>NZ_WWEN01000003.1 GCF_009857745.1 Thalassovita mangrovi | reverse complement strand
AGCATCGCTCCGTCGTTCCGCTTGGCGTCCCGTCCAGCGCCTCAGCGCCGCCGGTGAAGGGGGTTCTAAGGTTATCCCGGGGGACCCGCAACCCCTTTTTCCAGTTAAAGCGCATTTTTTTCGAACTTTTTATGAAATCGAATGAAATCAATTGCTTAGATGTTAATTTTTCTCGGTCAGCCTGACTTGGCCCTTTAAAAATGCCGCTTTGCAGCACGTGACCTCACTACATCTTGGGTTACCCACAGAGTTACCCCCAAACTCCGCCCGGAATCGAGTTGAGCGGCCCAGGTTCCCACCCGGAACAGGGGCGACTCGGGAGACGGCGAAAGAACCTCAGGCCAAACGGGTCCGGCGCGGGATTCGAAGCCGAAGCAGCAACAGACCGGTCACGACGGCCAGGTAGATGAGCGGCTCGACCGGGAAACCCTTCACCAGGAGGATGAAGTGAACCGCCCCAAGAAGCGCCACCGCATAGGTCAGCCGGTGAAGCCTGCGCCAGCCCTGCCCCAGCCGCCGGATGGACGCATTGTTCGAGGTCAGCGCCAGCGGCAGCATCAGCACGAAGGCGGCCATGCCGACGGTGATATAGGGGCGCTTGACAATATCGGCCCAGACCCGACCGGGCGTCTGCACATCCAGCACCGCCCAGACCGACAGATGCGCCACCACATAGGCAAAGGCCAAAAGCCCGATCGCGCGGCGAAACTTCAGCAGGTTGATCCCGGCGTGCCGGCGAAGCGGCGTGATCGCCAATCCAACGATCAGCAGTTTCAGCGCCCATTCGCCATAGGCATGTTCCAGCGCCTTGACCGGATCGACGCCAAGCGCGCCGGTCCAGCCCTGCCAGAACATATATGGGATCGGCAGCAGCCCGATACAATAGAGCGCCCATGTGGGCAGCTTGCGGGCATATCTGTTGATCAGGTCCTTCATCGGCGGCCTGCGTCAGAAGTTCTTCTTCAGGTCCATGCCGCCGTAAAGCGACGCGACCTCATCATAGCCGTTGAACATCGGCGTCGGCACCCGCTTGGAAAACAGCCCGGACCCGATCCGCCGTTCGCTGGCCTGCGACCAGCGCGGATGATCCACCTGCGGGTTCACGTTACTATAGAACCCGTATTCGCGCGCATTGGTCTTGTTCCAGGTGGTCGGCGGCTGCCGGTCGGTCAGGGTGATGCGCACCACCGACTTGATCGACTTGAAGCCGTATTTCCACGGCACCACCAGCCGCAGCGGCGCGCCGTTCTGGTTGGGCATCGGTTTGCCATAGATCCCGGTCGCCATGATGGTCAGCGGGTGCATCGCCTCGTCCAGGCGCAAACCCTCTACATAGGGCCAGTCCAGGATCGGCGCTTTCTGCCCCGGCATTTCCTCGGGCCGGTACAGGGTTTCGAAGGCCACGTAACGGGCGCCGGACTGCACCCCGGCCAGCGTCAGAAGATCGGCCAGTTCGAACCCGTCCCACGGCACCACCATCGACCAGGCCTCGACACAGCGGAAGCGGTAGATGCGCTCCTCTATAGTCATCTTGCTCAGGATGTCGTCGAGGTCGTAATCTCCGGGCTTGTCGACCATGCCGTCGATCTTCACGGTCCAGGGGCTTGTGGTCAGCGTATGGGCATTGCGCGACGGGTCGTCCTTGCCGGTGCCGAATTCATAATAGTTGTTGTAGCTGGTGATCTCTTCCCAGCTGTTGGGCTGCAGCGGCGCCGCCTGCGCCGCACCGCCGATCCCTGCCAGACCGACCCCGGCCAGTCCGGCCATGATCTGGCGGCGGTTCAGGAAATCCGCCTCGGAGGTGACTTCGTTTTCGGTCAGAGTGTTTTTCCAGCGTCCTGCCATCGGGCCGTCCTTTGTTTCGCGTTCGGCCAAACGCTAGCGTGCACCGCCCCTTTCTGCCAAACCACTTCGCCTCACATTCCCGTGGCGGGGTTGAAATATTCCCCCTTCCTGTTCGATACATGCTTAAAGACAGATGTTTTTTTGACCTGCGTCAAAGAGGTAAACCAAGCGCAAGTTAACCTGCGCCGAAGCGCCGCCCGGGGCGGCCGACCAAGGGAGAGTTAATATGAAGTCCTTCATTCTGGCCGCGGGCCTTGCTTTGGCCGCGAGCACCGTCAGCGCCGACGGGTTGATCAGCTATACCAGCGAAGACAGTTTCGACGATGTCGTCTTCGGGCTGGAAAACGCGATCCTCGATCAAGGGCTGGTGGTCGACGGCACCAGCCATGTCGGCGAGATGCTGGAACGGACCAAGGCGGATGTGGGATCGGATGTGACAGTCTTCACCCGGGCCGATGTCTACAGCTTCTGTTCGGCGAAACTGTCGCGCAAGGTGATGGAAGCCGACCCGATGAATATCCGGTTCTGCCCCTATGACATCTTCGTCGCCGAAATGCCCGATGGCGACGGCAAGACCATCATCGGCTACCGGCAATTCCCCGAAGGTCCGATGCAGGAAGTCCAGGCGCTGGTGGATACCATCGTGCGTTCGGCGATCGGGATGGACTAAGCCCCCGGAAGCGGGACAGATATATTGCCTTGGAAACACCCCGCCCGAACCGGCGGGGTTTTTCATGCCTGGCCAGATCGCATCGGCCATTTTCGGCGGATATGACTAACGTAAGGTAAACCTTACTTTGGGCACCATCCCCCCTCATGGTATTCTGTCGGCATTAGCATGACGGTGTTTCCCATGCCCCTCGCCGTATTGAATGACGCTCTCGAATTGATTTACCGCTCGGTCGATGACGACGCCGCGCTGTCGCGCCTTGCGCCCCGGCTGGGCCGGATGATCGGCGCGGATGCCGGCGACATCGTGACCGAACGCCCGCAAGACGACCTGATCGTCACCCATTCCAGTTTCGGCTTCGACCCCGCCTTCCTGGAAAATTACGACAGCGATTTCCTTGGCGAAAACACCTGGTTCGGCGCGTTGCGCCGTCTTCCGGCGGACCGGTTTCACACCGTCGAGGACCGCGCGCCGGTTTTGCGCGACACCCGCTATTTCAACGAATGGGTCCGGCCGCAGCATTTCGACCAGTCGCTGGGCGCGGTGCTGGACTGCGCGCGGGGACAATATACTTGGATCGGATTCGTGCGGGAAAGCGGCAGCCCCGGGTTCGGGTCCGAGGAACGGTTCCTCACCGATCTTCTGCCGCATCTGCGGCGGATGATGCGGCTGCGCCGCCGTCTTTTCCAGACCGACGAGGAACGGATGGAAGCCTATGCCGTGCTGGACAGGCTGCATCTGCCGGTTTTCCTGTTGCAGCAGGATTTCAGGGTCTCCGCCATGAACGACGCCGCCGAAAGCCTGCAGGCGGACGACTGTTTCGTCCACCTGTCGCGCGACGGGCGGCTGACGATCGAGGGGGCCCGGAACGATATACTGATGCGCAAGCTCCGCCGCGCGGCACGGACGGATGGGGAGAGCGCGGACACCCCCTTTGAATCGATGGTCATCCACGGCAAGGGCGGCCAACTGGCGGTGATGCATTTCATCCCGCTACCCCAGCCGGGAACCGGCGGCGCTGCGGGCCATATCGCCGCCGTCGTCCGCCCGGTGGATTGCCCGAAAACGGATGTGGCCTGTCTGCTGGCCCAGGCCTACGATCTGACCGACACCGAGGCCCGGCTGGCCAATTTCATCGGGTCGGGCGCCGCGCTTTGCGATTTCGCCGCAGCGGCGGGCATGGCGCCCTCGACCGCGCGCTGGCACCTGAAGAATATCGAGCAGAAAACCGGGACCTCGCGAATCGAACAGGTCGTGGCGCTGGTGCGGAACTTCCAATCCCTCCCCGCCTGAGCACCCCTTTTGCGAGAGATCGCCAAAATCCCTTGAAATCAAAGCGTGAAATGCCTGCCCGGATCAGGTCGGGAATCCCTTACCTTTGCGCCGTTAACGCCCATTCCCCCCCTCTATGGGAGGGGGCCGGGCATCGCGATTGGAGGAAAACAAAGCCTCCGATCATCGCCCCCCCGGCAGTTCCGGAACGTGACGGACAAAAGCAACCCTTCCAACAGGAGGCGCATGAGTGCCATGCCTATCTCTCTACGACCCCTCTCGGTGCTGGTTCTTTCCGGCATCCTGCTTTCTACCGGTGTCGCATCCGCGACGCACATCTCCACGACTGACATATCAGCCAAGAAGCAGACGAATGCCGGTCTCTATCTGACCGCCCTCGAAGCCGCCGACATGCTGGCCGATCCGAATATCCTGTTCGTCGACGTGCGCACCCGCGCCGAGGTGTCCTTCGTCGGCCTGCCGACCCGCGTCGATGCCAATATCCCGCTGATGCTGATGCCCAAGGACGCGGCCTATGATCCCAAGAAGCAGACCTACAAGCTGCAGCTCAACCCCGATTTCATCTTCGCCTTCGAAAGCCTTCTCGCCGATCGCGATTATGACGAAGAGGCGCCGATCGTGCTGATCTGCCGCTCCGGGTCGCGCAGCGCCAAGGCCGCGAACATGCTGATCGAGCTGGGCTACAAGAACATCTACTCGGTCATCGACGGGTTCGAAGGTGACAAGGCGAAAGACGGCCCTCATTCCGGCCACCGCGAAGTGAACGGCTGGAAAAATGCCGGCCTCGACTGGAGCTATTCGGTCACCCCGGCGCAACACTATATCATGGACGCCGATTGAGCCCCGTCTCCCCATCCCCTTAGGGTCATGACCCGTCCATGAAAAAGCCCGCCCCGATCAGGGGCGGGCTTCGTTATTTCTCAGGTGTCTGGATCAGTGAACCACGGCATCCTCGGGCGGTTGCCGGTTCGACGATCCGACCCGGTCGCCGATGATCAGCCCCTCGGCCCCGGCGGACACCTGGATCGCATCGCCATCCTTCACGTCGCCGGCCAGCAGCAGTTCCGCCAGCGGGTCCTGCAGCGCGCGCTGGATCACCCGCTTCAGCGGACGCGCGCCGAACACCGGATCATAGCCTTCGTCGGCCAGCCATTTCTTCGCGGCCTCGTCCAGCTCCAGCGTGATCTTGCGGCCCGCCAGGCGCTTGGCCAGGCGCTTGAGCTGGATATCGACGATCCCGTCCATATCGGCCCGGCCCAGCCGGTCGAAGATGATCGTTTCGTCCAGACGGTTCAGGAATTCGGGGCGGAAATGCGCCCGCACCGCATCCATCACGTCGCGCTTGGCATCCGCCGCGTCGGCGCCGTCGGGCAGCTGGCTCAGCGCCTGCGCGCCCAGGTTCGAAGTCAGCACGATCAGCGTCTGCTTGAAATCGACCGTGCGGCCCTGACCGTCGGTCAGCACACCGTCGTCCAACACCTGCAGCAGAACGTTGAACACGTCCGGATGCGCCTTTTCGACCTCGTCGAACAGCACCACCTGGTAAGGACGGCGGCGAACGGCCTCGGTCAGCACCCCGCCTTCGTCATAGCCGACATAGCCCGGAGGCGCGCCGATCAGACGGGCGACGCTGTGCTTTTCCATGAACTCCGACATGTCGATGCGTACCATCGCGTTGTCGTCGTCGAACAGGTAATTGGCCACCGCCTTGGTCAGCTCGGTCTTACCGACGCCGGTCGGCCCCAGGAACAGGAACGATCCCAGCGGACGGTTTTCGTCGTTCAGACCCGCGCGCGCCCGGCGCACCGCGTTGGACACCGCCTTGACGGCCGCATTCTGGCCGATCACCCGGCGGTGCAGTTCATCTTCCATCCGCAGCAGCTTGTCGCGTTCGCCTTCGAGCATCTTCGCGGTGGGAATACCGGTCCAGCGCTCGACCACGGCGGCGATCTGTTCGGGGCGCACGGCCTCTTCGACCATCATGCCCTGCTCTTCCTGCTCCTCGGCTTCGGCGAGCTGCTTTTCCAGCCCGGGGATGACGCCGTAGGACAGCTCACCGGCCTTGGCCAGGTTGCCTTCGCGCTTGGCGATTTCCAGCTCGGCGCGGGCATGGTCCAGCTGTTCCTTCAGATCGCGGGCCGAAGCCAGCTTGTCGCGCTCGGCCTGCCAGCTGGCGGTCATCTCGGCGCTGCGCTGCTGCAGGTCCGACAGTTCCTTTTCCAGGGTTTCCAGCCGGTCCTTCGACGCGGCGTCGTCTTCCAGCTTCAGCGCCTCGACCTCGATCTGCATCTGCAGAATCTGCCGGTCGAGCTGATCGAGCTCCTCAGGCTTCGAGTCGACCTCCATCCGCAGACGGCTGGCGGCCTCGTCGACAAGGTCGATCGCCTTGTCGGGCAGGAACCGGTCGGTGATATAGCGGTGCGACAGTGTCGCCGCCGACACCAGGGCGCTGTCCGAAATCCGCACCCCGTGGTGCAGCTCATACTTTTCCTTAATGCCGCGCAGGATGGAAATCGTGTCCTCGACGGTGGGTTCTTCCACCATCACCGGCTGGAACCGGCGGGCCAGTGCGGCGTCCTTTTCCACGTATTTGCGGTATTCATCCAGCGTGGTCGCGCCGATGCAGTGCAGTTCGCCCCGCGCCAGCGCCGGCTTGATCAGGTTGGCGGCATCCATCGCGCCGTCGGTCTTGCCCGCGCCCACCAGCGTGTGCATCTCGTCGATGAACAGGATGATTTCGCCCGCTGCCGCTTCGATTTCCTTCAGGATCGCCTTCAGGCGCTCCTCGAATTCGCCGCGATATTTCGCACCGGCGATCAAAGCGCCCATGTCCAGCGCCAGCAGCTTCTTGTTCTTTAGGCTTTCGGGCACGTCGCCATTGATGATGCGCAGCGCCAAGCCTTCCGCGATCGCGGTCTTACCCACGCCGGGTTCACCGATCAGAACCGGGTTGTTCTTGGTCCGGCGGCTCAGCACCTGCATCGAACGGCGGATTTCCTCGTCCCGGCCGATGATCGGGTCGATCTTGCCCTGTTCGGCGGCCTCGGTCAGGTCGCGGGCATATTTCTTCAGCGCATCATAGCCTTCTTCGGCCGATGCGGAATCGGCGGTGCGGCCCTTGCGGATGTCGTTGATCGCTGCGTTCAGCTTCTGCGGCGTCACCGCGCCTGCATCCAGCGCGTCCTTGGCCTTGGATTTGACCATCGCCAGCGCCATCAGAATACGTTCGACCGGCACGAAACTGTCGCCCGCCTTGGTGGCGATCTTTTCCGCCTCGTCCAGAACCCGGGCGGTGGTGTTGTCCATATAGACCTGACCGGCATCGCCCGACACTTTGGGCTGCTTGTCCAATGCGGCCTCGACCGCTTCGACAACGCGTTCGGGCGCGCCACCGGCGCGCTTGATCAGGTTGGCGGCAAGCCCCTGATCGTCGTCCATCAATGCTTTGAGAATATGTTCGGGAACCAGACGCTGATGGTTTTCCCGCATCGCAATCGTCTGCGCCGCCTGGATGAAACCACGCGACCGTTCGGTGAACTTGTTCAAGTCCATCCTTCTCTCCTTTTCTACAAGCGCCCAATCCGTGTTGCGCCCGCTTCGCGGCACGCCCCTTTTTCGGGCCTCATGAGTGAGGTGGTTACTCCTTAAGGATAGTTCAAGACCTCACCCGCGGCTGATCTCAACTAACGTCGATTCGTGTCGTAGTTTATGTACAGCCGGGGCTGAATTCCCTGCGCTAAGTCAATTTTGAACCAGTGTGGGGGCGTGGCCATGTATATCACGCAGATCGAAGTATCGCAGGTGACCGGCCCCGCCGGGGCCGGTCCGGCAGCGGGCTTCGTATCGCTGCAGTCGGATCAGGGTCATGTCCAGATGCATTGCGCGGTTCCCGACACCACCCCATCGACCCGCCGCGACGCGCTGATCGCCGAAGCGGTTCGGCAACTGGAACGGATGCCGGAATTCCGCAGCGGCGCACGCAAGCTGTCCTTCGCGCCCGAGGTTCTGGGGATTCTGGCTGCCATCCCGGCCGCTGCTTGACGCATCCGCCATATCCCGCGAAAAGGGCGAAACCTTCCAGCAGGAGCGCCCCCCATGTCCGATGACCGTCTTATCGTAGCCCTCGATGTTCCCAACGCCCTCGAAGGGCTGAAACTGGCCGAAAAGCTGGGCGATGCGGTGTCCTTCTACAAGATCGGCCTTGGCATGCTGACCGGCGGCGGCTTGGCCCTGGCCAATGAGCTGAAGCAGGATTTCGGCAAGCGCATCTTCCTCGACATGAAACTCTTCGACATCGGCGCGACGGTGGAAAACGCGGTGCGCGGGCTGGCGCAGTTCGACCTGGATTTCCTGACCGTGCATGGCGACCCGCATGTGGTGCGCGCCGCCAAGGAAGGCGCGGCGGGCAGCGACACGAAAATCCTTGCCGTGACGATCCTGACCTCGCTCGACCGCGATGACCTGGATGCCAGCCTGATCAAGCCGGGCAAGGTGGCCGACCTGGTGGTCGAACGCGCCGCCCGCGCGTTCGAGGCGGGCGCCGACGGCGTCATCGCCTCGCCGCGGGAAGCGGCGATGATCCGCGCCCTGCCCGAATCCCAAGGCCGGCTGATCGTCACCCCCGGCGTGCGCCCCGCAGGCGCCGCCCTGGGCGATCAGAAACGCATCGCCACCCCGGCGCAGGCGGTGGCCGACGGGGTCGATCACATCGTGGTGGGCCGCCCCATCTGGCAGGCGGAAGACCCGCGCGCCGCGGCCGAAGCGATCCTTGCCGAAATGAACAGCCCGCAGGCGAAGGCGCCCAACCGCTGAGCTTTAGCGTGGTGCGGGCTTCCCGCCCCTCTCAGCGCCCGCATTCCCCCAGATAAAGCCGCAGCCGTTCGGCGAAATGCGGGATCGCCCGGGGATGGTTCAGATAGGTTTCCGCCGCCATCAGTTGCCAGCACTGACCTTCGTCGCCCAGCCGGATATCTGACTCCCGCGAGGCCTCCAGATGCGCCGCGAAGAACCAGACCGGCAGGCTGCCCTCGCGCGGGAAATCCCGTTTCCAGACCAGATCGCGGGGCTGCAACGCGATCGCCAGCTCCTCGCGGGTTTCACGGATCACGCATTGTTCCGGCGTTTCGCCGGGGTCGCGTTCGCCGCCCGGGAAATCCCAGTGATCCGGCCAGGGAATATGGGCGAAATCATCGCGCAGGATCACTGCCAGTTGGTCACCGATAAAAAGCAACAGCTTGGACCCGGCGAATGCTGTAACCTGCGTTTCGATACCCATATACCTGTCCTTGCCTGCCCCGGGGAAACACCGACGCCATGCCTTCGCTTTGTCGAGATTGCCTGACCAGTTATGACACCGGCCCGCGTTGCCCCGCCTGCGGCCGCCCGAGAATCGTGCGCCATCCTGAACTGTTTTCGCTGTCCATCGCACATATGGATTGCGACGCATTCTATGCATCGGTGGAAAAGCGCGACAATCCCGAACTGGCTGACAAACCCGTGATCATCGGCGGCGGCAAGCGTGGCGTGGTGTCCACCGCCTGCTATATCGCGCGCATTCGCGGTGTGCGGTCCGCCATGCCGATGTTCCAGGCGCTGAAGCTTTGCCCCGACGCGGTGGTGATCCGGCCGCGGATGGAGGTCTATGCCGAAGTGTCGCGCGAAATCCGCCGGATGATGGAGGACCTGACCCCGGACGTGCAGCCGCTGTCGCTGGACGAAGCCTTCATGGACCTCAGCGGCACCGAACGGCTGCACGGTGCGCCGCCCGCCGTGATGCTGGCGCGGCTGGTCAAGCGGATGAAGGACGAACTGGGCGTCACCGGGTCGATCGGGCTCAGCCATAACAAGTTCCTCGCCAAGGTCGCCTCGGACCTGCAGAAACCGCGCGGATTTTCGGTGATCGGCGAGGCGGAAACCGCCGACTTCCTGCGCGACAAACCGGTGCGGATGATCTGGGGCGTCGGCCAGGCGACGCAGGCGGCGCTGGACAAGGCGGGCATCCGCACCTTCACCGACCTGCTGCGATGGGACCGCGAGGATCTGAATCAGCGCTTCGGATCGATGGGCGACCGGCTGTGGCACCTGGCGCGCGGCCAGGACAAGCGCCGCGTCACCGCGCATGAACCGGTGAAATCGATTTCCAACGAAACGACCTTCGCCGAAGACACCTCCGACCCCGATATCCTCGACGGGCATCTGTGGCGGATGGCGGAAAAGGTGGCCGACCGGGCCAAGGCCAAGGGGCTGGCGGGCCGGGTAGTGACGCTGAAGCTCAAGCGGGCCGATTTCAAGGCGCTTAGCCGCCGTCACAAGCTGCACGGCGCGACGCAGCTGGCCGACGCGATCTATCGCAATGCCCGCGCGCTTTACGATCAGGTGCCCGGCGACGGGCCGTACCGGCTGATCGGCGTCGGCATTTCCGAGCTATGCCCCGAATCCCAAGCCGATCTGTCGGGTGACCTGCTCGATCCCGATGCGGCGACCCGCAGCAAGGCGGAACGCGCCACCGACGCGATTCGCGAACGCTTCGGCAAGGATGCGATCAGGAAAGGCCGGGCGCTGCGCTGATCACTCCGCCGCCAGTTGCCGGTCCTGCGTCCCGATTTCCGCGATCCGCGCGATGACCCCGCGCAGCAAGCGGCGGAAGGCGGCGAAATCGTCACGCGGGCGGATCGCCTTTTCATCCATGTAAAGCGACCGGTCGATTTCCACCTGCACCGTGTGCTGGCGCCGCGACGGGCGGCCGTAATGCTGCGTGGTATAGGCCCCGGCGAAGGGCGCATTGCGCGACACCCGCAGCCCCGCATCGCGGAACGCCGCTTCGATCTGATCGACAATCTCGGCCGAGGCCGACGCCCCGAACCGGTCGCCCAGCACGATATCGGGGCGCGGCGCGCCGGAACGCACGATATTGTCCAGCGCCTCATGCGGCATCGAATGGCAATCGATCAGGATCGCTTCGCCGAAACGGGCATGCGATTCGTCCAGCAGCTTCTGCAGCTGCCGATGATAGGGCACCCAGTAGCCGTTGATTCGCCGCTGCGCCTCGGCCAGCGATATCTTTCCGTTATAAATCGCCCGCCCATTGGCCACCACGCGCGGCACGATGCCAAGGCCCGACGCGATTCGCGGATTGTGGCCGCCGCCGCGCACCCCCTCGATCAGCGCCGGGTCCAGTTCCTCGGCGGCGCGATTCATATCGATGAAGGCCCGCGGCGCCCCGGCCATCAGGAACGGCGCCCCGAACCGCGGCGCACAGTCGAACAGCCTGTCAACGAAGGCATCTTCGGAACTGCGGATCGCGAGACGGTCCAGCACTGTACGTTTCATCAAGGATGCGGGATAATCGCGCCCGCTATGGGGCGACGCGAAAACGACGCTTGTGCTGCGTTTGTCGGGGTGAACGATCTCGAATGCGACCTGGGGCAAGACGGGCTCCTTTACAGGAAATATCATAGCCCGATTATTCTTGTTGCCAAAAGCCCTTGATCCCCCCGCCGACTCCTTTTATAGAGCGCGAACCGGCGCGGAATTCCGCGCCCCTTTCTTTAGGGGCTCGGGGCCAAATCGGACAAATACGGGCGATTAGCTCAGCGGTAGAGCACTTCGTTGACATCGAAGGGGTCACAAGTTCGATCCTTGTATCGCCCACCATTTCTTCGCTTCACAGGAAGCGACCCGCAAACCAAGGCGCAAAGGCGCGCCGCGAATGAAGGAGAAAGGCCATGAAGGTCAAGAACTCGCTCCGCTCGCTGAAGCAGCGTCACCGCGACTGCCGTGTCGTGCGCCGTAAAGGCCGCGTTTACGTGATCAACAAGACGCAACGCCGCTTCAAAGCCCGCCAGGGCTAAGCGAAGCTTCCAGAGCTTGAAAAAAGACCGTCCTGATTTCAGGGCGGTCTTTTTCTTTGCGCGATTCGCGGGCGTTTCGCTATGCCTTTGAACACCCGGTGCATCCCCCGCGCACCGTCCCGTCGGCCATCTGATCTGTGTCATAAAAGAATAACCCGAATCACCGCATGGATGTTCGGGCAGTCCTCAGCGAACGAGATCCGACATGACCGCGCCTGCCTCCAAACACCCCAAGCCGACCGTTGTGCCGCTTTCCAAAGACGCGAAGCCGCAACCGCCCGTCGCCGATGAAAAGCCGCCGGTCCCCCCCGCCGCGGCACAGGCCCCCGACATCCACCCGCATGACGCGCTGGACCGGACGCTGCGGGCGGCGATGGCCAAGCTCACCTCCGGCGTGTCGCCCTATGCGGCTTCTGAGGCCTGGGTCGACTGGGCCGCGCATCTGGCCGTGTCCCCGGGGCGGCAGGCCGAACTGATCGGCCATGCGCAAAAGAACATGTTCAAGCTCGCCGCATTTGCCGCGAACCAGTTTTCCGACGACCCGGAAATGCCGTTCCGCCCCAACGGCAACGACCACCGCTTCACCCATCCCGATTGGGCCAAGCCGCCGTTTTCCATGATGCAGCAAAGCTTCCTTGCGATGCAGGACTGGTGGAACCATGCCACCACCGACACCCCCGGCGCGCAGAAGAAGAACACCGACCGGGCCGCCTTCATGATCCGGCAGATCCTGGACACGGTATCGCCGTCGAACATGCCGCTGCTGAACCCTGAAATCCTGGAAACCGCGCGCGAAACCAAGGGGCAATCCTTCTTCGACGGGCTGCAGAACCTGGCCACGGACATCGAACATTACATCACCGAAGAACCGTTCGAGGCGCCCGAGGGCCTGCGCGTCGGCGAAAACCTGGCCGCGACGCCGGGCAAGGTGGTGTATCGTAACACCTTGTTCGAACTGATCCAGTACAGCCCGCAGACCGAAAAGGTGCATGCCGAACCGATCCTGATCGTGCCGGCCTGGATCATGAAATATTACATCCTCGATCTCAGCCAGCACAATTCGCTGATCCGTTACCTGGTGGCGCAGGGCTTCACCGTCTTCGCCATGTCCTGGGTCAACCCGACCGCCGATCAAAGCGACCTGTCGATGGAAGATTACCGGCAGGACGGCGTGATGGCGGCGCTCGACGCCGTTTCCAACATCGTGCCGGACCGGAAAATCCACGCCTGCGGTTATTGCCTGGGCGGCACCATCCTGTCGATCGCCGCCGCCACCATGGCGCGCGACGGCGATGACCGTCTGGCCTCGGTCACGCTGCTGGCTGCGCAGACCGACTTTTCCGAAGCGGGCGAATTGCTGCTGTTCCTCGACGAAAGCCAGGTCGCCTTCCTTGAGGACATGATGTGGTCGCAGGGCTATCTCGACCGGCAGCAGATGAGCGGCGCCTTCCAGGCGCTTCGGGCCGAAGACCTGGTCTGGACCCGCGCGGTGCGGCGCTACCTGATGGGGATCGAGGACCACCAGGCCGACATTTCGGTCTGGAACATGGACGCGACGCGGATGCCCTACCGGATGCATTCGCAATACCTGCGCGGCTTGTTCATGGAAAACCGGCTGTCCGCCGGGCGCTTCGCCGTCGACGGGCGGGTGATCGCGCTGAAGGACATCAAGGCGCCGTTCTTCGTCGTCGCCACCGAAAAGGACCACATCGCGCCCTGGCGGTCGGTCTACAAGACCAAGCTGTTCACCGATGGCGACCTGACCTTCGTTCTGACCAAGGGCGG
Organism: Thalassovita mangrovi; assembly: GCF_009857745.1. Classification (GTDB taxonomy): domain Bacteria; phylum Pseudomonadota; class Alphaproteobacteria; order Rhodobacterales; family Rhodobacteraceae; genus Thalassobius; species Thalassobius mangrovi. The sequence goes on along the minus strand of NZ_WWEN01000003.1, from coordinate 772,683 downwards.
CCATAACGGCGGCATCGTCAGCGAACCGGGGCATCGCAACCGGCATTACCGCATCGGGTTCCGGCCCGCCGACGCGCTTTACACCGACCCCGACAGCTGGGTCGCGGCGCATGACACCAAGGACGGGTCGTGGTGGCCGGAATGGTCCGCCTGGCTGGGCAAGGCGCAAGGCAGCGACACGCTGGTCGCGCCGCCGCAGATGGGCGCCCCCGGCAAGGGATACCCGCCGATGGAAGCCGCGCCGGGCACCTATGTGTTCCAGAAATAAATAAGCGCGGCCGGTCCCCGGACCAGCCGCGCTAGGCTCAATCGGGCTTGATGCGATCCAGCAGCAACCGGTCCAGCGGGATGACATTGGGGAAAGTCGTCCGCTCCAGTTCCGCGATCCGTCTCCTGGCGGCGGCGGTATGGCGGCTGGCGGGGAACCTGCGCACGAAGTCGCGATAGGCGGCAAGGGTATCGAGCCGCCGCGCCCTGTCCCAGGCGGCCTCTTCCCGCCGCGTGCGATCCAGTTCATCCAGCCGGCGGCGCGCGCCGTCGGCATAGATGCCGTTGGGATAGCGATCCAGATAGGCGTTCAGCCCCGCGATCGTCCCAAGCGCGCCGGTCAGGCCCCAATACTCCCGGTCCGCCCGTTCCAGTTCGCTGCGCCGCTGCGCCGCTTCACGGTGGATCTGCGTCACCTGCGGCGCGGTCAGGTATCCGGTCTGGGCATATTGCCGGCTGGCCTGGAAATTTCGGATCGCGGCCCGGGTTCTGGGGCCAAACACACCGTCCACGCCGCCGGTCCCGAATCCCAGCAGTGTCAGGTCGCGCTGGATCGAAATACGATCGTTGCGCGACAGGCCCAGGGCCTGTTCCTCGGCTTCCGCACGGCGGCGGGGATCGTCCTGTGCGGCCGCGATCAGGCGGCGCGCTTCTGCCGCGAACAGCCCGTTCGGAAAGCGGTTGAGATAGGACCGGTAGGCGTCCACCGTGCCCAGGTCACGCACTGCGCTCCAATAGGCGCGGTCGCTGTCATCGACACGGTTGACCGCCTCCCGCCCCAGTGGGCGGTCGTTGGGCAGATAGCCCCGCAGCGCGACACCACTGGGCAAGTTGCGCGCGATCTGTCCCAGCGGCTGCCGGGTGCCTGTCACCGCCTTGCGCACCAGCGGCATCAGCTTGTCGGCGGGCCCATCCATCACCGCGACGCCCTCTGCCGGCGCCAGGACCCGCGCGCCCACCCGCAAGCCGGGCCCGGCCGCTTCGCGGCTGCTCCAGGTCGGCGCGACCACCAGCAGGCCATGCCCCTCGTGATCGCCCAGCACCTGGTTCAGCCCGCCCAGCGACACGCCCAGGCGGCCGACCGACAGCGCCGAGGGCGTTTTATATTCCTTGCCTAAAAGCCAGCTGTCGGTGGCAGTGGCCACAACCCGCCCCGAAACGACCACGACGATCCGGTCGGCATCGCCCCTGCCAATAGCGTGGCGGAACTCCTCCGCGGCACTCACCATGATCGCAGTCTGCCGGTTCGGACCGCCGAACACCTCGAACCCGGCGTCGCGCAGCATGTCCCGCCATTCGACGAAGGACGCCGCCTGCGGCTCCGCCGGGGCGTTGTCATAGGTCCGGTTGGCCAGGATCAACGCGTAATCCGCGGCCCTGGCATCGGGGCTCCAGAGCAGCAGCGCAGCGGCAATAGCGGTGAAAACGGATGGTATACGCATGGCAGTTCCCCCTTGGGTTCTGCCGCCAGCTTAGTCCTATGTGCGCGGATTCTCGATCACTTTTCCGTCGTTGGGTAAATATCCCGGCGCAATCCGCTGAATCTTGCCTGTCGTCTTCGGCAGCTCGACGCGCGACAGAACAGAGGCGCCACGGTTTCGATCTGCACCGCCATCATGCCCATTTCGCCATCGCGCCCGGCGATCAGCTTCTGGCCGGACGGAGAGCGCTTGAGCCAATCCCCGTCCGACTGAACACGGTCAAGGCTGAACGGGTTTCGGCTTGGGTTGGCCGGGCTGAGGCTGTCCGGGTTGGGGCTGGTCAGGCTGCGGCTGAACAGGTTGGGGCTGGGTGGGCTGCGGCTGAACCGGCTGAGGCTGGACAGGTTGGGGCTGCACAGGCTGCGGCTGTACCGGCTGAGGTTGGACAGGTTGGGGCTGAACAGGCTTGGGCACGACAGGAACGGGCACGGGGACGGGTAGGACAGGAACGGGTTTCACACGATGCTGCTCCGCCTCGCGGTGAATCTGCCTCACCTGCTGCGCGGTCAGGTATCCGGTCTGGGCATAGTTCCGGCTGGCCTGGAACCGCCGGATGGCGGCCCGGGTCTTGGGTCCGAACACACCGTCCACGCCGCCGGTCGAAAAGCCCAGCAGCGTCAGCTCGCGCTGAAGGGTAAGCCGCTCGTTGCGGGTCAGGCGCAGGGTCCGTTCCTCGGCTTCCGCGCGGACGCGCGGGTCGCCCGACGCAGCGGCCAGGATCAGCCGCTCCGGCTCGTTTGCCTGCTTGTTCGCCTGAACCGCGCCAGAAACACGGTTGGGATGAGAATCATGGACCCCGGCCGCACCTTGGTCACGCAGCGCGCTCAGCTGGGCGCTGACCTGTTCGGCGGGCAGGGCCACCGCGTAACCCGCTGCCCCTGCATGAGAATTCCAAAGCAGAGAGGCGGCGACAAGGCCGGTAAAGACGATTGTTTTTTGCATGGCAGAATCCCCTTGGGTTGTACTGCCAGCTTAGTCGTATGTGCGCTGATCCTCGATCACTTTTCCGTCGTTGGGCAAAGATCCCGGCGCGACCAGCTGAATCTTGCCCTTCAGCTTCAGCAGATCGACCACCGAAGAGGCATAGGCATCGGGGTCCTGCGCCTGGGTTTCGATCTGCACCGTCATCACGTCCATTTCGCCGTCGCGCCCGGCGATGACGCGGGCCTTGACGATCTCGTCATGCTTGGCGACCAGCTGCGCCACCTGTTCGGGGCGCACGAACATGCCCTTGATCTTGGTGGTCTGATCGGCCCGGCCCATCCAGCCCTTGATCCGGATATTGGTGCGGCCGCAGGGGCTGTCGCCCGCCATCACCGCGCTCAGGTCGCCGGTGGCGAAGCGGATCAGCGGGTAATCGGGGTTCAGCGTGGTCACCACGACCTCGCCCACCTCGCCCGGGGCGACCGGATCGCCGGTGCCGGGGCGGACGATTTCGACGATCACGCCCTCGTCGATGATCATGCCTTCCATCGCCTCGGATTCATAAGCGACGTTGCCCAGATCGGCGGTGGCATAGCACTGCATGCAGGCGATGCCGCGATCCTTGTATTCCTGCCGCAGCGACGGGAACAAAGCGCCGCCGCCGACTGCGGCCTTGGTGATGTCCAGCTTCAGCCCCATCGCCTCGGCCTTATCGAGGATGATCTTGAGATAATCGGGCGTGCCGGCATAGGCGGTCACGCCCACGTCATGCGCCGCGCGGGCCTGCAATTCGGTCTGGCCGGTCCCGGCGGGCAGCACCGCCGCTCCCACCGCGCGAGCGCCGTTTTCGAAAATCATCCCCGCCGGAGTCAGGTGATAGCCGAAACAGTTCTGCACGATATCGCCGGTGCCGATGCCGCAGGCATGCAGGAACCGGCCCATCCGCCACCAATCGTGATCGGTGCCGCCCGGTTCATAGATCGGGCCGGGCGACTGGAAGATATGCGCGAATCCGCTGGCCGGTTTCGTGGTCAACCCGCCAAACGGGTAATCGCCGCCCTGCGCCCGGCTCAGATCCGATTTGCGCAGCACCGGCAGCGCGGCCAGATCGGCCACCGATTTGATCGCGCCCGCATCGACATCCTTCAGGCTGTCGCCATATCCGGACAGGGCCTGCGCGCGGGCAATCTGTCCGGGCAGGGCCGTGGCCAGGGCGGCGGCGCGTTCGTCGGCGCTGCGGGTTTCGAGATCGTCAAAAAAGCGGCTCATAGCAAAACTCTCCGGTGCGGGTGTCTTCGCATTGTTGCACCCGGCTGATTGGCATCCAGCTGGGGCAGGGACCGCGCCCTGCCCGTTTCATTTTTTTCTCAGCTCAGCCAGCGCTTGCGGCGGCGGTAGGACCGCACGTCGCGGAAGCTCTTGCGGCCTTCGTCGGACATGCCGAGGTAGAATTCCTTCACGTCCGGGTTTTCGCGCAATTCCGCGGCGGGGCCGTCCATCACCACACGCCCCGATTCGAGGATATAGCCGTAATGGGCGAAGCGCAGTGCGACATTGGTGTTCTGTTCCGCCAGCAGGAAAGTGGTGCCTTCCTGTTCGTTGAGGTTCTTCACGATGTTGAAGATTTCCTCGACCAGCTGCGGCGCCAGGCCCATCGACGGCTCATCGAGCAGGATGGTTTCGGGGCGGCTCATGATCGCGCGGCCGATCGCCACCATCTGCTGTTCGCCGCCCGAGGTATAGCCGGCCTGGCTTCTGCGGCGTTCCTTCAGACGCGGGAAATATTGATAGACCATGTCCAGGTCCGCATCGACCGCACCCTTGCCGTCCTTGCGGGTATAGGCGCCGGTCATCAGGTTTTCTTCCACCGTCAGGTGTTCGAAACAATGGCGGCCTTCCATCACCTGGATCACACCCCTGTCGACCAGCTCGGCCGGGCTCAGATCCTGCACGCGGTTGCCGCGATAGGAAATGTTGCCCTTGGTCACCTCGCCGCGTTCGGAATGCAGCAGGTTGGAAATCGCTTTCAGCGTGGTGGTCTTGCCGGCGCCGTTGCCGCCCAGCAGCGCGGTGATCCCGCCCTTGGGAACCTTCAGCGACACGCCTTTCAGCACCAGGATCACGTGGTTGTAGATCACCTCGATATTGCTGACCTCCAGAAGGGTCTCGTCGGTGGGTCCTGCATCCAGCATCTGCATTAACTTTCTGGTTATCGGTTGGTAGGGTTCCGGCCACGCACCAAGGCACGCGGCCGGAACAGCGGGAGGATTAGTTACAACCCGGGGTGATGTTGTTTTCCTTGGCGTAAGCCTCGGAATCGGCTGCGACCAGCGGTGCCAGGACGTCCTGATCCGACTGCATGTAGTCGGTGATCATCTTCCATTCACCGGCTTTCGCATCCCACTGGGTGACCGCGCCGAAGCCGTCGCCGCCGTGGTTTTCACAGCTCACCTTGAAGGACGGGCCGAAGTTCGGCAGACCCAGAGCGGTCATCTTGCCTTCGGTCATTTCCAGGTTTTCCATGCCGTCGCGCATCATCGCGGGGGTGATCGCTGAGGTGCCGTGGATCTTCTGGGCGGTCTTGGCCGCTTCGGCTGCCAGCATCGCGGCGTAAAGACCGCGGTTGTACAGCACGGTGCCGATCTGGTCGCCAGCGCCGGCCGCCAGGCCCGCATCGACGACGTAATCCTGGATGTCCTCGTACAGCGGATAATCCGAACCCACGTTGTGGAAGGTCAACGCCTTGTAGCCGTCAGCAGCTTCGCCGGCGGGCTTCACGTCGTTTTCCGAACCCGACCACCAGATGCCGATGAAGTTTTCCATCGGGAAACGGATGTTCACGGCTTCCTGGATCGCGACCTGGTTCATCACGCCCCAGCCCCACATGATCACGTAGTCGGGACGTTCGCGGCGGATCTGCAGCCACTGCGATTTCTGTTCCTGACCGGGATGGTCGACCGGCAGCAGGCTCAGATCGTAGCCGTGCTTCTTCGACAGCTCTTCCAGGGTCCGGATCGGTTCCTTGCCGTAGGCCGAGTTGTGATAGACCAGCGCGATCTTTTTGCCGCTGATGTCGCCGCCGTTGATGTCCAGCAGGTGCTTGATAGCAACCGACGCGCCGTCCCAGTAGTTGGCCGGGTAGTTGAAGATGTTGCTGAACACCTTGCCGTTCTTGGCCGAGGTCCGGCCATAACCCATCGAGTGCACCGGAATGCCGTCAGCGGTTGCTTTGGGGATCAGCTGATAGGTGATGCCAGTCGACAGCGGCTGATAGACCAGAGCGCCGCTGCCCTTGGTCGATTCATAGCATTCCACACCTTTCTCGGTGTTGTAGCCGGTTTCGCATTCCACCAGGTTGATCTTCTCGCCGCCGATGCCGCCATCGCGTTCGTTCAGCAGGGTAAAGTAGTCGGCATAGCCGTCGGCAAACGGAATGCCGTTCGCGGCATAGGGGCCGGTCCGGTAGCTGAGCGACGAGAAGGTCAGGTCAGCCATGGCCGGCGATGCCGCCACAAGAGCAGCCACAGCTGCCGTGATCAGTTTCATTTTCATCGGTAAAATTCCTCCCTTGGCATATCCGATGGTTGGGTGCCGGGGGTTTGCCCCCGGACTTATGGCAGGGCCCGTCCTCAGTGCGGGAAGGGCCAAAGCCTTAGTTTCTCCTTGGCGACGCGCCACAGCTGCGCCAGCCCATGGGGTTCGGCGATCAGGAAGATGATGATCATCGCCCCCACGATCATGAATTCCAGATGCGCGGCCAGGTCGGTCGGCCAGCCCAGCATGCCCACCAGCACGTTCTTCAGCAGCACCGGCAGCAGCACCAGGAAGGCCGCTCCGGCGAAGGAACCGAAGATCGATCCCAGGCCGCCGATGATCACCATGAACAGGATCAGGAACGACTTGTTGATGCCGAAGGCTTCGCCCACTTCCACCGCGCCGAGATAGACCGAGAAGAACAGTGCGCCCGACACGCCGATGAAGAAGGAACTGACGGCGAAGGCGCTGAGCTTGGACTTCAGCGGGTCCACCCCGATGATTTCCGCAGCGATATCCATGTCGCGGATCGCCATCCATTTGCGGCCCTGCATGCCCCGCGTCAGGTTCCGCGCCAGCAGCGCGCAGATGGTCACGAAGACAAGGCAGAACAGATAGGTCGCCCAGGCGCTGGTATGCGGGCCGGTCACGGCGATGCCGAACACGGTGCGTTCCGGCGCCGAAATCTGCCCCGAGGCCGAGTGGTTGTAGAACCACGGCACCTTGTTAAACAGCCACACTAGGAAGAACTGCGCCGCCAGGGTCGCCACCGCCAGGTAGAATCCCTTGATCCGCAAGCTGGGCAGGCCGAAGGCCACGCCGACCAGCGCGGTCACCCCGCCGGCCAGCAGCACGTGGAAGAAAATGCTCACCTCGGGGAAGGAGGTCATCAGCTTGTAGCAGGCATAGGCGCCCACCGCCATGAACCCGCCGGTCCCCAAGGACACCTGGCCGCAATAGCCAACCAGGATGTTCAGCCCGATCGCCGCGATCGAATAGATAAGGAACGGCATGAAGACCGCGTTCACCCAGTAATCGTTGATCACCACCGGGACGATCAGGAAGGCGAAAAACAGGACGAAGTAATACCGGTACCGGTCGAACTTGATCGGGAAGGTCTGGTTGTCGTCGACATAGGACGTTTTGAAATCGCCCGCCTCACGATAGAACATGTTTAATCCTCTTCGAATTCCGCGCTCAGAGCGGATGCTCGGACTGGGCCCGGTTGCGGGTCTCGGCGTCCAGCTGTTTGGTCTTTTTGGCGTAGCCGCAGTCTTCGGCGCAGCAGCACAGTTTCAGGTAGGCAAAGATCCCCACACCGAAGCCCACGAATGCCAGGGCCGACGCGATGATCAATTGTCGTTCAGAGAAGTCCTCCCCGGCCAGCGCGAGATATCCGAAGGACCAGAAACCGGCCCATGCGATTACGTTGATCACGGCGAGGAACTTTCTCATGGCTTAGACCCTTTCGATGATTTTCTCTCCGAACAGACCCTGCGGGCGGAACACCAGGAACAGCAGCGCCAGCACATAGGCGAACCAGTTCTCGGTCGCGCCGCCGACCATCGGGCCGACGATGAATTCGAACATCTTTTCGCCGACCCCGATGATCAGGCCGCCGACAATGGCGCCGGGGATCGAAGTGAAGCCGCCCAGCATCAGCACCGGCAGCGCCTTCAGCGCGATCAGCGACAGCGAAAACTGCACGCCCGACTTGGCGCCCCACATGATGCCCGCGACCAGCGCGACGAAGCCCGCGACCGACCACACCATCACCCAGATGAAGTTCAGGCTGATGCCCACTGACAGCGCCGCCTGGTGGTCGTCGGCCACCGCGCGCATCGCCCGGCCCTGCTTGGTGTACTGGCTGAACAGCACCAGCACGATCACCAGGATGGCGGCGATACCGGTCGCCACGATGTCGAGCTGATCCAGGAAGAAGCCGTAGAATTCCTCGTTGCCGAAGCCCAGCCACTGGCTGTTTTCCTCGATCCAGAAGCTACCGCCCTGGGGCAGGCCCACGTCGAGCTTCTTGATGTCCGAGCCCCACATCAGGTCGCCGAAGCCTTCCATGAAATAGGCCAGGCCGATGGTCGCCATGAAAAGGATGATCGGTTCCTGCCCCACCAGGTGGCGGAACACGAATTGCTGCACGCAATAGGCCAGCACGATCATCACGCCCATGGTCAGGATGATCGAAATCAGCGCGTTCACATGCCATCCGAAATGGTGCACGTCGGTGCCCAGCATGGCGTTGATCAGGTGGCTGAACGGCACCTGGCCATCCATGATCCCCACCAGGGTCAGCGCCGCGAACAGCGCCATCACGCCCTGGGCGTAGTTGAAGATACCGCTGGCCTTGTAGATCAGAACAAAGCCAAGCGCGACGAGGGCATAAAGAACGCCCGCCATCAGGCCGTTCAGAAACACCTCGGCCCCGAAAAGTAATTGCGTCGGCATCCGTTATGCCCCCCTACCCTTTTGAATTCCGTGCGAAAAATCAGTCATGAGCCACCCCCAGATAGGCGTCGATCACGTCTTGATTGTTGCGCACTTCATCCGGGGTTCCGTCCCCGATTTTCTTGCCGTAATCCATCACGACCACCCGGTCGGACAGGTCCATCACCACGCCCATGTCGTGTTCGATCAGCGCGATGGTGGTGCCGAATTCGTCGTTCACGTCGAGAATGAAGCGGCTCATGTCCTCTTTTTCCTCGACGTTCATCCCCGCCATCGGTTCGTCCAGCAGCAGCAGCATCGGTTCGGCTGCCAGCGCCCGGGCCAGTTCGACCCGTTTCTTCAAACCGTAGGGCAGACGCGCGACCGGCGTCTTGCGGATCGACTGGATTTCCAGGAAGTCGATCACCTTTTCGACCACTTCGCGGTTTTCCACCTCTTCGCGCTCGGCCTTGCCCTTCCAGATCGCCTGCTGGAACATGCCGGCGTTCATGTGGTTCAGCCGCCCGGTCATCACGTTGTCCAGAACGCTCATGCCTTCGAACAGCGCGATGTTCTGGAAGGTCCGGGCGATGCCCTGTTGGGCCACCTGGTAGGGTTTCATCGGCGGGCGCTTGGCGCCCTTGAACCAGACTTCGCCTTCCTGCGGCACGTAGAACCCGGAAATCACGTTCAGCATCGACGACTTACCGGCGCCGTTCGGGCCGATGATGGCGCGAATTTCGCCTTCCTTGATGTCGAAGCTGATATCGGTGATCGCCTTCACCCCGCCAAAGCGCAAGGTGATGTTCTTCATCTCCATCAGGGTGCCGCCGATCTTGCGGCCGTCCGCGGTGACGTATCCTTCTTCGTTGCTCATTCCGCTGCCACCTTCTGGGTTGCCACCGGCACCACCGCGGCGTCGATCAGTTTCAGCGTCGCGCTGATCGATCCCTTGCGGCCGTCCTCATAGGTCACTTCGGTTTCGGTGTAGATTTCATCCTTGCCGCCATAGAGCGCGTCGATCAGATCTTCGTATTTTTCCTCGATGATCCGGCGGCGCACCTTGCGGGTGCGGGTCAGTTCGCCATCGTCGGCGTCCAGTTCCTTGTGCAGCACCAGGAAGCGGTGGATCTGGCAACCCGACAGCATTTCGTCCTGCGCCACCGACCGATTGACCTCTTCCACGTGGTCCCGGATCGTTTCTAGGACCTTCGGATGACCGGCCAGTTCCTGATAGGACGTGTAGGCGATGTTGTTGCGTTCGGCCCAGTTGCCGACCGCGGACAGGTCGATGTTGATGAAGGCCATGCATTGATCGCGGCCATTGCCGAAGACCACCGCCTCAAGGATGTTGGGGTAGAATTTCAGCTTGTTTTCAACGTATTTCGGCGCGAACAGGCTGCCATCGGCCATCTTGCCCACGTCCTTGGCGCGGTCGATGATGCGCAGATGCCCGGTATCGGTTTCGATGAAGCCCGCGTCGCCGGTGGCGACCCAGCCTTCGGCATCCTTGGTCGAGGCGGTGCTTTCGGCGTTCTTGTAATATTCCTCGAACACGCCGGGGCTGCGATAGAACACCTCGCCACTGTCATCGATCTTCAGCTCGACGCCCGGTGCCGGCACGCCGACCGTGTCGGAGCGCACTTCGCCGTCGGGCTGCACGGTGATGAACACCGTCGCCTCGGTCTGGCCGTAAAGCTGTTTCAGGTTGATGCCCAGCGAGCGGTAGAAATCGAAGATCTCCGGCCCGATCGCTTCGCCCGCGGTATATCCCACGCGCACCCGGCTGAAGCCCAGGGTGTTCTTCAGCGGGCCATAGACGCACAGGTTGCCCAGCCAGTATTTGAACCGGTCGCCGAAGCCCACCGGCTTGCCGTCCAGGATCGACGGGCCGACCTTCTTGGCAAGGGCCATGAAGTAATCGAACATCCGCTTCTTCAGCTTGCCCGCGTCCTCCATCCGGATCATCACGTTGGTCAGCTGGGTTTCGAACACCCGCGGCGGGGCGAAATAATAGGTCGGACCGATTTCGCGCAGGTCCACCGTCAGGGTTTCGGCGCTTTCGGGGCAGTTGACGCAGAAGCCGCACCAATAGGCCTGCCCGACCGAGAAGATGAAATCGCCCACCCAGGCCATCGGCAGATAGGCGAGGATTTCCTCATTGCCGCGCAGATGGTCGAATTCGGCGGAATTCTTGGCGCTTTCGATCACGTTGCGGTTCGACAGCACCACGCCCTTGGGCTTGCCGGTGGTGCCCGAGGTATACAGCATCACGCAGGTGCTGGCGTAATCCAGCTTGGCCTCGCGACGGCGCAGCTCCGGGGTGAATTCTTCGCGAGCGGCATGGCCCTGTTCCTGAACATGGGCGAATTCGTGCAGCCGGGAATGGTCGTATTTCCGCATCCCGCGCGGATCGAGATAGATCATGTGCTCGAACTGGTGCAGGCGATCCTGAATCTCGATCACCTTGTCGACCTGTTCCTGGTCCTCGGCGATCACGAACCGCGCGCCGCAGTGATCCAGAACATAGGCCATCTCTTCGGCGGCGGCGTCCTGATACAGCGGCACCGGGATCGCGCCGACGGATTCGGCGGCCACCATCGACCAGTACATGTAAGGACGGTTGCGCCCGATGATCGCGATGAAATCGCCCTCGTTGACGCCAAGATTGATCAGACCCAGCGCGAGATTGGTGATCTCGGTTTCGGTCTCTTTCCAGGTCCAGCTTTGCCAGATGCCGAATTCTTTTTCGCGATAGGCGGGGCGATCGCCGTATTCGGTGGCGTTACGGTGCAACAACGCCGGGATGGACGCAAGTCCACCCGCCGCCTGTGACGGTTGTGCCAATTCTATTCCTCCCAAATGCTCGATAAGTCCGAGCGTGCGACCGAGTAGCCGCGATTCTCCCTCCTCCAAGGGATCGAATTAAAAATTCACCGTCAACTTTTTCCTGATCATTTCCCAATTGTAACGAATTGTAACAGCCGCAATCACAATGCTTTTCGCCGCCCTCCCAGGATGTTAGCCATGATACCGGGAGGAAAATTCATGGGCCGGAAACCCTTTGATACCGCAGCGATGACCATGGCCGGGCTGAATCTGATTCAGCAGGGCCTGTCAATTTACGACCGCGACCTGAAACTGGTCGCCTGCAATCGACCATTCCGGGAAATGTTCGACCTCGACAGCGCGCTGGTCCGCCCCGGCGCGGATTTCGAGGGCACCATCCGCTTTCTCGTCGAACGCGGCGAATATGGCGAGATCGACGATATCGAGGAAGCGATCCGCGTCCGGGTCGAACAGGCCAAGACCTTCACCCCGCATTACATGGAACGCAAACGCGCCAACGGTCATTGGATTTCGGTCGAAGGATCGCCGCTGCCGCAGGGCGGCTGGGTCACGGTCTATACCGACATCACCCGCGCCAAGCAGCAGGAGGAACTGCTGCGCGCCCGGTCCGAGGAACTGTCCGACAAGGTGCTGACCTATGCCGAACAGCTGGCCACCGCCAACCGCAAGCTTGCCGCGACCGTCACCGCGCTGGAAGAGGCCAAGCACCAGCTGACCGAAACCGAGGCCCGCACACGCCAGACCACCGAAATGATGCCCGCCCATATCGCCCATGTGGGGCTGGACCGGTATTACACCTTTTCCAACCGGAAACTGTCTTCGGTGATGCCGGGACGGCCGTCGAACATCGTCGGGCTGCATATCGCCGACGCCCTGGGCAAGGATATCTACGCCGCGATCCGCCCGCATCTGGAAGAGGCGTACTCGGGCACGCCTTCTGTCTTCGAATTCTTCGACGAATCCAGTTCCCGCCGCATCCGCGCCGCCTTCACCCCGGCGCAGGATACCGATGGCGGCGACGACGGCGTTTACATCCTGTCGATGGATATCACCCGCGAAACCCAGGCCCGTACCGCCCTGCAGCAGACCCGCCGCCGAGAAATGGCAGCGCAGCTGACCAGCGGCATGGCGCATGATTTTTCCAACCTGCTGACCATCATCCTGGGCAGCCAGTCGCGGTTGCAGAAAATGGACCTGCCCGCCGACGCCAAACGCCAGATCGAAGCCACCCTGTCGGCTGCGCATCGCGGCGGATCGCTGCTGAACCGGATCGCCGACATCACCGGCGCGCGCGAATGGAACCCGGTCCCGGCCGATGTCGGGCTGATGCTGGACGATCTGCAAATCCTCGCCGCCCCGGCGCTTCCGGCCAATTTTTCGCTCAACATCAGCAACCTTCTGCATGACAACCGGCTGATGCTCGATACTGGCATGTTGCAGGATTCGCTGCTGAACCTGATCCTGAACGCCCGCGATGCCTGCGGCAAATCCGGCCAGATCAGCCTGACCGTCGCCCCGGTGCAGAACCTGTGGGCCGAATTCATCCTCGACGACACCGGCCCGGGGTTTTCCGACACCGCGCTGGAACACGCTTTGGAGCCCTTCTTCACCACCAAGGGCGGCGAAGGGTCGGGGCTGGGCCTGTCGATGGTCTATGACATGACGAAACTCGCCGGCGGCCGCATCGGCGTGTCCAACACCGAAACCGGCGGGCGGGTGGTGATCCGGCTGCCGCTGCAACCCGCGCCGCCGCCGCTGGAACCGGGCCTGGTGCTGCTGGTCGAAGACAGCCCCGACCTGCGCGAAACCGTGCGCTCGATGCTGACCGCGCTCGGCAACACGGTGATCGAGGCCGAAACCGTGGACGAGGCGCTGGCGCTGCTCGACGGGTTGCCCGACATCGGGCGCATCCTGTCCGACATCACGCTGGCGGGGGAAAAGACCGGGCTCGATCTTCTCGACGCGCTGCCCTCCGGTCACCCGCCGCTGTCGCTGATGACCTCGCTGCCGCCCGACCACCCGATTTGCCAAATCGCCTCGACGCGGGCGCCTTTGCTGCGTAAACCCTTTACCCAGTCGCAGCTGACCACCTTCTTGCAACAGGAAGCCCTGCCCGAATGACCGCGCCCCTTGTCACCATCCTGGACGACGAACCGGAAATCCGGTCGATGCTGGCCGACGCGCTGAACGAGGCCGGGTTCCGCACCATGGGGTTCGGCCGTGCCACCGAATTCGAAGCGGCGTTGAAAACCGCCACCCCCGATGTCTGCCTGGTCGACCTGTCGCTGCCGGACAAGGACGGGCTGACCCTGGTGCACCGGCTGGCGCTGGAACAGGGCGCGACGGTGATCATCATCTCGGGCCGCGCGCAGGTGCAGGACCGGGTGACGGGCCTCGAACTGGGCGCCGACGATTACATCATCAAACCCTTCGACCCCGCCGAGGTGGTGGCCCGCATCCGCGCCCGGCTGCGCCGTGGGCAGGCAGCACCGCAATCGGGCAACACCGCCCGGTTCAACGGTTGGACCGCGCATTTCGACAGCTACATCCTGGAAGACGAAGAGGGCGTGGAAACCCCGTTTTCCCATGCCGAAGGCGAAGTTCTGCGGCTGTTCCTGGAACGCCCGAAACGGCTGATTTCCCGCGCGGTGATGCAGGAAACGCTGGGCGGGGCTGCGGGCGAAAGCTTCGACCGGGCGATGGATGTGCGGATTTCGCGGCTGCGTACCAAGCTGCGCGAGGACCCGAAAAACCCCCGCCTGATCAAGACGATCTACGGCGCGGGCTATATTTTCCTGGGCGATGTAAACTGGGGCTGAAAATTCCCTACGGCGGCGTAGGGACGGGCTTGATCCGCCCGAATCACCCGCCTAGAATCACCGCATGACCAGCTGCCTGCTCTATCGTCCAACACCCCAATCCTTCCGCCCGCGCTATTACCGGGTCGAAATCGCCATGAACCTGCTCGAAGAAGTGTCGGTGATGCGCGAATGGGGCATCAGCGGCGGCAAGGGGCAATCGCGGATCGACCTGTTCGGCAATCTGCGCCAAGCCTCGGAACAGGCCGACCGGCTGCGCAATGCGGCGTTGAAGCGCGGCTATCACCGCACCGACGCGGCCTGATCGTCAAACCCCGCCGATTTCTGCCGTTTCCGCGACGTGGGCCATTGCACCCACGGCCTGCTTTGCCTACCCATTCGGCGAACCGAAAAAGGCAGTGCCATGTCCACCATCATGCTTATCCGTCACGGCCAGGCCAACACCACGGCGCAGGACGAAACCAGCTATGACAAGCTCAGCGATCTGGGCGCGCAGCAGGCGGCCTGGCTGGGCGATCACATCCGCGCCACCGGCGAACATTTCGAACGGGTCTATTGCGGCACCCTGACCCGCCATATCGAAACCGCCCAGGCGATGAAGGCCGACGCGCATGGCGAGATCGTGCAGGACGAACGGCTCAACGAGATGGAATTCTTCACCCTCGCCACCCTGCTGAAGGATCAGCAGGGCATCAACCTGCCCGACAGCCGCGAAGGTTTCGTCGCCTATATGCCGATGCTGCTGGGCAAGTGGCAGGCCGGTGAAATCGCCGACACGCCCGAGACGTTTCAGGATTTCGAAACCCGCGTCGACGCGGTGATCAGCGACATCAACGCGGGCCACGGCCCCGCCATCGTCGTCACTTCCGGAGGGCTGATCGGCATGGTGATGCGGCACGTGATGGGGCTCGGCATCCCGGCCTTCGCCAAGGCCTGTATTGCCATCCAAAACACCTCGGTCCATCGTCTGCATCGCGTCGGCGACGACCTGGCGCTGACCCAGTTCAACGCGGTGCCGCACCTGGACCATCCCGACCGGCAATATGCCCAAACCCATCTCTGACGCCCTGCCCGACCGAAAGGACAGACACCATGACACATCTCTGGGTCCGCGCCGAACAGCGCCCGAACGAAGACCGGGTCGGCCTGACGCCCGAAGGCGCCGCCGCGCTGATCAAGGCAGGCATCCGCGTCACCGTCGAGGAAAGCAGCGTGCGCGCCATCCCTCTGAAAGGCTACCGCGACGCGGGCGCCGAGATCGCGCCGGAAAATTCCTGGCCCGACGCCCCCGCTGACGCCATCATCTTCGGGCTGAAGGAACTGCCCGAGGACGGCACGCCCCTGCCCCATCGCCACATCATGTTCGGCCATGCCTTCAAGGGGCAGCATTCGGGCAAGGCGCTGCTGGAGCGGTTCAAGGCGGGCGGCGGCACGCTTTACGATCTGGAATACCTGGTCGATGAGAACGGCCGCCGCGTTGCGGCCTTCGGATACTGGGCGGGGTATGCCGGGGCGGCGGTGACGCTGAAAACCTGGGCGGCGCAGCAGCGCGGCGAAATCTGTGGGCCCGTCGGTGTCTATCCCAGCAAGGACGCGCTGAACGCCGAACTGCTGGCCGAACTGGACGCGACCGGCACCGACCGACCCCGCGCCATCGTGATCGGCGCGCTTGGCCGCGTCGGCACCGGCGCGTCGGACCTGTGCACCGCGATGGGGGTCGAGGTCACCAAGTGGGACATGGCCGAGACCGCCAGCGGCGGGCCGTTCCCGGAAATCCTCGACCACGACATTTTCCTCAACTGCATCTTCGCCCGCCCCGGCACCCCGGTTTTCGTCCCGCGCGAAGCGCTGGATCAGCCGCGCAAGCTCAGCGCCATCGGCGACGTGGCCTGCGATCCGGACAGCGATTACAACCCGATCCCGGTCTATGACCGCGCCACCAGCTGGGCCGAACCGGCGCTGCGCGTGGCGACCGATCCGGTGATGGACGTAATGGCGATCGACAACCTGCCCTCGATGCTGCCGGTGGAAAGCTCCGAAGACTACGCGGCGCAACTGCTGCCGTCGCTTCTGACGCTGACCGATCTGGACAGCGGCGTCTGGGGCCGGGCCAAGGCCACCTTCGCAAGTCACATGGGCTGATCATGGAACTCTATATCGGGTATTTCGCCGGTTTTCTCGGCACCGTCTGCTGGGTGCCGCAGGCCTGGAAGGCCTGGGCGACCCGCGACACCTCCGGCCTGTCGCTGGCGGCGAACATTCTGTTTCTTCTGACCGTGACACTCTGGCTGGTCTATGGTCTGCTGGTCACCGACTGGCCGCTGATCTTTGCCAATGGCTGCGCGCTTCTGATCGTGCTGAGCATCGTCGCGGCGAAACTGAAATATAAATAAACAAGGGGAGCTATCCATGACCATTCACTGGTGCGGCACCGGCCTGTCGGCCATTCCCGGCCTGCGTCGCCTGATCGATAACGGCCACAAGGTCACCGTCTGGAACCGGACCGTCGAAAAAGCCAAGGAAGCCGTGGGCGACCTGACCGACGATATCCGCGCCTTCGACATGGACGCGCTGGCCGAAGCGGTTGCCGAGGGCGACGTGGTGGTTTCCATGCTGCCCGCCGATCACCACGTGCCGCTGGCCAAGCTGTGCCTGGATAAGGGCGCGCATTTCGTGTCCTCGTCCTACATCGCGCCGGAAATGCGCGCGCTGGACGATGCGGCGAAGGAAAAGGGCCTGTGCCTGGTGAACGAAGTGGGGCTCGACCCCGGCATCGACCACCTGATGGCGCATGCGCTGATGGCCGATTACAAGGCGTCGGACGCCTTCGATCCGGCCAACGAGCTGTCCTTCATTTCCTATTGCGGCGGCGTGCCGAAGAATGAAAACCCGTTCCGCTACAAATTCAGCTGGTCGCCGCTGGGCGTGCTGAAGGCGCTGCGCTCGCCCTCCCGCTCGATCCGCGATTTCGAACCCTTCGACGTGAACCGCCCCTGGGACGCGATCAGCAGCTACACCGCGCCGCTGCCCACCGCGGAAGATTTCGAAGTCTACCCGAACCGCGATTCGATCCCCTTCATGGCCGAATACGGTTTCGACGCCGATTGGCCGGTGCGCCAGTTCGTGCGCGGCACCCTGCGGCTGAACGGCTGGGCCGAGGCCTGGGCGGACGTGTTCAAGGAAATCGAAACGCTGGAAGGCGCGGCGGGCGATGCGCGGCTGAAGGAAATGTCGGATCAGTTCTGGGCCGAAAACGCCTATGACGACGGCGAACCGGACCGCGTCATCCTTTGCGTCGCGCTGAGCGCGAAGAAGGACGGCAAGGAAGTCTGGCACAAGACCTACACCATGGATGCCTGGGGCGACGAGCGCGGCAACGCGATGGCGCGGCTGGTGTCGGTGCCGGTGTCTCTGGCCATCGAATCGGTCCTGCAGGGCAAGATCGCGCCGGGCGTATCCGCCGCGCCTGCCGATGCGCCGCTGGTGCAGGAATGGCTGGGCGAAATCGCCGGGCTGGCCCAGCATATGGAAGTGGTCGATCACCTGGGCTAATCACCGCCGGGATTGAGACGCAAAGGCGCCCGCCATTTGGCGGGCGTCTTTTTTAGTGTCGCGCTGACACTTAGCGGGACGGGCGGACCTCGCCCAGGCCGTTCGACGCGAAGGTGTACACGTTCACGCTGTCACCGACGATCTGCGCCTGGTCACGCGCGGACAGGGAATCAACCGCGTTGAGAACCGATTTGTGACCCACGGTCACCGTCACGATCTCCGACGGGTAAACCGCATTTTCACGGGCTTCCTGATAGGAGGCGGCCGGCACGCTGCGGGTCATGACCGTATCTGCGGCGTAGTTCTGAGCCGCGGAGGCGGCGGAAACGGCGGTCAGGGCGAAGGCGGCGGTTGCAATAACAAGTTTCATTTCAAGTCCTTTCTTGGGTTGGTTTGGTACGTCGCTGGTTGCGACCTGAGCCTGAGATGGTTCCGCCAACCCCGCGCTTCAATGAAGATAACCCCTTGAAATATGTGCACAAAGCAGACCCCCACCGCGCAGAATTGCACGTCACATAGGCGTGATGACACAAAATGTTGGAACTCAGCGGCTTAGCGGCGGGACAGGGGTCGGAATGCCGCCTTCGATCACGCGCGATCATGCAGGCGGATCGCGCAAATCCGGCCAAAGTTCACGGCTTTGAGAATAAAAAAGCCCCGCCTGTCAGGGCGGGGCCTTCAAAAATCTTGCCGTTTTGCGGGATCAGCCGCCGCGGATCAGGTCGTCTTCGTCGTCGATCGCCGAAATCCCCAGGGCATCCAGCCCGTTTTCCAGGTGATCGGACAGGTGCGGCGTGCCGATCAGGTAATCGGCGGTGGGCGTCGTGGCCTCGTGCGCAGCGGTGGCGCGCGCCTCGGCCCATTCCTCGGCTTCGAAACTGCCGCGGCCGACCCACATCAGGGTGACCAGGTCGATCTGTTCCTCTTCGGTCAGCCGGTCGATGAAGGCCCGCAGCTCGCCCTCGGCGCGGTTCAGTTCCCGCGCCATCAGGATCACGTTGGCCACTTTGCGGACACTGATTTCAAGCATGTTCATTCTCCTGCACGCGCATTCATTGAATATACCATGCAGAGCGGCGCAGCACAGTACCTTGATTTGGATTAATTCAGCTCTTCGGCCGTTCCAGCGGCACCACGTGGCTTTCGCTTTCGGGGGCCAGTTCCTCGAAATCGAAATTATCCAGCCGCCGGGCGCGGCGGCCTGCCTTGTCGGCGCTGATCTTGATCTCGGCAATATCCTTGGCCGCCTGGCCGAAATGCCGGTCGAGGTTTTCCACCCGCGTGCCCAGCCGTTCGACATCCGAAAACAGCATCGCCAATTCGCGCCGGATCGCGCCCGCCTGTTCGCGCATGCGCGCGTCCTTCAGGATCGCCCGCATCGTGTTCAGCGTCGCCATGCAGGTGGTGGGCGACACGATCCAGACCCGCTTGTCGAACCCTTCGCGCACCAGTTCGGGGAAATTGGCGTGCAGTTCGGCATAGACCGCCTCCGAGGGCAGGAACATCAAGGCGCCGTCGGCGGTTTCGCCCTCGATCAGGTATTTTTCCGAAATCGCCTTGATATGCGTGCGCACCGTCTGGCGCAGGAATTGCGCCGCGCGGGTCAGCTGGTCCTGCGTTTCGGCGCGGCGCAGCGCCTCGTAGGCTTCCAGCGGGAACTTGCTGTCGATCACGATCGGGCCCGGCGGATTGGGCAGGTGGATCAGGCAATCGGCCCGCCTGCCATTCGACAGCGTCGCCTGCCAGGTGAAGCTGTCGCTGGGCAGCGCCTTGGTCACGATATCGCGCAGCTGGATTTCCCCGAAGGCGCCGCGGGTCTGCTTGTTCGACAGGATATCCTGCAGGCTCAGCACATCGCCCGACAGCTTGGTGATGTTTTCCTGCGCCTTGTCGATGGTTTTCAGCCGCTGCTGCAATTCGCCCAGCGACTGGGCGGTGTTGCGCGCGGCGCCGTGCAGGTTTTCGGTCATCTGCTGCTGCACCTGCGCCAGGCGCTTTTCCATCAGCTGCAGCATGTTGGTCTGCGACGCCGATTGCGCCTCGGCCACATGGGTCAGCCCGCCGGCCAGCTGCTGCTGCCCGTCCGACAGCGCCTGCACCCGCTGGCCCAGCTGGCCCATCTGCATCGCCAAGGGTTCCGCCAACCGTGCCGAGCGGCCGGACGCCCGCACCGCCATGATCAGCAGGATCACCACCAGCAACAGCGCCCCCGCCGCCGCCAGAACCGCGATCCCCAGAGGATCGCCCAAACCGTAAACCTGCCCGTTAATTTCGATCATGTCCGTCCAAACAACCGCTCAATATCGCTCAGTTTCAGCTCCACGTAGGTGGGCCGCCCGTGATTGCACTGGCCGGAATGGGGCGTCGCCTCCATCTCCCGCAGCAGCGCGTTCATTTCTTCCGCCCGCATCCGGCGGCCAGACCGGATCGATCCATGACAGGCAACCCGGCTCAGGATCGCCTCGATCCGGGCCTGCACGGTCTGGCTGTCGCCCAGATCGGCCAGTTCATCCAGGATGTCCAGAACCATCGCCCGCGCGTTGACCTCGCCCAGGATGGCGGGGGTTTCGCGCACCGCCACGGCGCCGCCGCCGAAGGGTTCGATGCCCAGCCCGAAGCGTTGCAGGTCGCCTGCGACCTCCATGATCCGGGCGCAATCGCCCTCGGACAGCTCGACAATCTCGGGGATCAGCAAGGCCTGCGCCGCCACCCCGTTTTCAGCCATCTGGCGCTTCAGCTTCTCATAGACCAGCCGTTCATGCGCGGCGTGCTGATCGACGATCACCATGCCGGTTTCGGTCTGCGCCACGATGTAATTCTCATGCACCTGCGCCCGCGCAGCGCCCAGCGGCAGCGCCTCGATCGGGGTCTCGCCCGGGGCTTCCGCGCCGGTCTCGATCACCTCTTCCACCCGCGCGCTGTAGCTCTGGGCCATCTCGGCAAAACCCGGCTCCGGGGCCTGCGCGCGGTAGCTTTGGGTCAGCGCCGATTGCGACGGGCGATCCATCTGGTAGACCCGCGCCGGTCCCGGCTGCACCGGTTCCGGCCGGAACGCGCCCAGGGTGGCCCCGGCGACGGTGGTGGATGCCCGATGCCCCGCCTCGGCCAAAGCATGGCGCAGCGCCGACACGATCAGCCCGCGCACCATGCCGGGATCGCGGAACCGCACCTCGGATTTCGCCGGGTGCACGTTGACGTCGACCTTGTGCGGATCGCATTCGACGAACAAGGCCGCCGCCGGGTGCCGGTCACGGCTGAGGAAATCGAAATAGGCCCCGCGCAACGCCCCGATCAGCAGCTTGTCCTTCACCGGGCGGCCGTTGACGAACAGGAACTGCGCCACCGCCGATCCGCGCGAATAGGTTGGCAAAGCGGCGTAGCCGGTCAGCATGAAACCTTCGCGTTCAGCGTCGATCTTCAGCGCGTTTTCGGCGAATTCCGCGCCCAGCACCCGGGCCAGACGGCCATGCAACGCGTCGAACAGATCGCCGCTTTCGGGGTCTGCGCGGAAGGTCACCCGGCCTTCGCCGCCGCCCGACACGTCGCGCAGCGTGAAACCGATGAAGGGTTCGGCCATCGCCAGCCGCTTGACCACGTCACCGATCGCCTGGGTTTCGGCCCGGTCGGTGCGCAGGAATTTCAAACGCGCAGGCGTGGCATAGAACAGGTCGCGCAGTTCCACCACCGTGCCCTGGTTCAGCGCCGCCGGTTTCACCGGCCCCATCGCGCCCCCCGTGACGGAAATCTGCGCCGCATCGCCCCCGGCCGCGCGGCTGGTGATGGTCAGCCGCCCCACCGCGCCAAGCGATGGCAAAGCCTCGCCGCGAAACCCGAAACTGTGGATGTCGAGCAGGTCCGACCCGTCGATCTTCGACGTCGCATGGCGCGACAGCGCCAGCGGCAATTGTTCGGCGGTGATGCCGCAGCCATCGTCGGTGACCCGGATCAGGGTCTTGCCGCCATCGGCAATCGCCACCTCGATCCGCCGCGCCCCCGCGTCGATGGCGTTTTCCACCAGCTCCTTCACGGCGGATGCCGGACGTTCCACCACCTCGCCCGCGGCGATGCGGTTGATCGTGCCTTCGTCCAGTTGCCGGATAACGGGCTGATTTTCGCTTATGTTGGGGGATGCCTGCGCCATGTTACAAGACCTAGCATAGTTGCACGCGATTCGACCATTGCCGATCTGCGCCGGAATTCACCCCGGGGCGCCTGTATAAATACTGCCAGCCGGGGCCGGGGTTTGTCATCCTAGCGACAAACCCGCGCGGTATCCAGCCGCCGAATCGCAACACGAAAGAGGGCGCGGCAGGCGTTGCCGCCCGAGGACCGGAAATGAAATTCATCCACATGTCAGACATCCATCTCGGCGAACCCGGCGTCTTGGTCGAAGGGCTCGACCCGCATGAGCGGCTGCAACGGGCTTTCGCCCATATCGCCGAAAACCACGCCGATGCCGAGCGTCTGATCATCACCGGCGACCTGACCCATTGGGCCGATCCCGCCGCCTATGCGGCGCTGCAGGACGCGCTGGAAACCATGCCGGTCGAAACCCGCCTGATGGTCGGCAACCATGACGAACGCGGTGCCTTCCTGGCCGCCTTTCCCGATCACCCGCGCGACGCCAACGGTTTCGTCAACCATGCCGAGGACCTGAGCGCCGGGCGTTTCATCTATTGCGACACGGTGGAGCCGCAAACCCATGCCGGGCATTTCTGCGCCGCCCGCCGCGACTGGCTGGCGGACCAACTGGCGGGCTGCGAAAAGGCTTACCTGTTCTTCCATCACAACCCGCTGCATCTGGGCGATCCGTCCTCCGACATGCTGTCGCTGAACGATGCCGATCAGGCCCCGCTGCGGGAGCTGCTGAAGCAAAACCGCGACAAGATCGTGCATCTCTTCTTCGGCCATGTGCACGAACCGCTGAGCGGCACGCTGGCGGGGATTCCGTTTTCCGGGGTGCCCTCGACCCTGCACCAGACCATTCCGAACCTGGCCCCGTCCGATGTGTCGCCGATGGCCGCGATGGACCCGGCCTATCGCGTGGTGCTGGTCCGGGACGAAGACGTCGTGATCCACCAGATCCCCTTCGCCTGGGACGGCGATGTCGCAATGCACGGCAACGACTGGGAAGACTGGGCCAAACCCGCCGAATGACGGCAAGCCGGGCCAGCGCCAGTCCGCGGGGTGGCGCTGCGACGGTTGAGTTTGGCAGTTTATGCCAGCCTAACCCGTGCTAGCCATCAGCATCGGAGCGAATCCCTCCAAAGCGCCAGCCCGGGGGGCGGACTGGCGCTGGCCCGGCGGCCTTCGGCCTTGTCCCGGGCCGGACTGCAGAAACTAGGCCAGCGGCCCGGTCTTGAACAGCTTCACCTTCAACCCGCCATGAGCAATCGGCGGCCCCGAAGGCTCAAACGGCAGCCCGGTCGCATTGGCCAGCGGCGTTTCGCTGGTCACGATGCCGACGCGCCAGCCGGAAAACCGTTCCGTCAGCACCTTGCCCAGCGATCCGTAAAGCGCGAACAGGTCCTTCTTCTTGCCGATCCGCGCCCCGTAGGGCGGGTTGACGAAGACCAGACCCGGCGGCCCGTCGGGGCGCTGCAAATCGCTGACAGAAGCACAGTGGAAGCGGGTGCAATCGGCCACCCCGGCCCGGGTGGCATTGTCCTGCGCCATGCCGATCACGTTGACGTTGCGGTCCGAGCCATAGAACAGCAGGTCGGTTTCATGCGGCTGGCTGGCCCCGCGCATGTCCTGCCAAAGTGCGTCATTGAACCCGTTGAGTTTCTCAAAGGCGAAGGACCGCGCCCGGCCCGGCAGCAGCCCCTTGGCGATCTCCGCCGCCTCGATCGGGAAGGTGCCCGAGCCGCACATCGGGTCGACCACAGGTTCGGTCCCGTCGTAACCGCAGGCGCGCAGCAGCAGCGCCGCCATGGTTTCGCGCATCGGCGCCTTGCCGACACCGGCCTTGTAGCCGCGCTTGTGCAGCGATTCACCGGAAGTATCGACGCTGACGATCACCAGGTTGTCGTCGATCCGTACCTTGATCTGGACCTCGGCGTCTTCCGAAATCGGCGCGCCCAGTTCCTCGGCGATCGCGGTTTCCAGCCGCTGTTTCGCCGCCCCGGCATGGTAGATCTTGGATTTCTTGTTGGTCGACACCTCGACCCGGACCGGCACATCGGGGCGCAACACATCGCCCCAGGGAAATTTCCGCGCCCTTTTGTCGAGCTGCGCCAGGTGGAAGGCGCGGAACGACCCGATCCGCGCCAAGACCCGCGTCGCGCCGCGCAGGGTCAGGTTGGCGCGCCAGACATCGGCCCAGCCGCCGGTCAGCGTGACGCCGCCGGGCACCGCCACGGCGTCGGCAAAGCCCTTTTCGCGGGCTTCATCCGCCAGCACAGGTTCCAGCCCCGGAGGGCCGACGAGAAAGATTTCGAAGGTTTGATCCATTGCGCCTGATTAGCGGGGAATAAGGCCCGGCGCGACAGGTATTTTGCGCCCGGCGAACCGGGGGCAAGGAAACGGCTTGGGCTTACCCTTCGGTGGCCGCCTTGTACCAGGCGACGATCTTCGCCCGTTCCTCGGGTTCGATGAAGCTCAAGTTGGCGGGCGGCATCGCGTGGCTCAGCCCCGCCTGCAGATAGATGTTGCGCGCCTGCATCGCGATCTGGTGCGGGGTTTCCAGCCGCACCCCCTTGGGCGCCCAGTGCAGGCCTTCCCAGCCCGGTTCCTCGGCGTGGCACATCGAACAGCGGCCCATGACGATATCGGCGACGTCTTCGAACCCTTCGGCCTCGGCGAAGCGCAGGGCGGGGCCGTGGGCTTCCTCGACCTCCTCGGTGCGGAACATCGGCGCGGTGGACAGCCACATGATCGCGATGAACAGCAAAGCGGTGGCCAGCCAGGTCCAGGTCGGATTGCCCTTGCGGGCGTGAAGCGAGTTGAAATAGTGCCGGATGGTGACGCCCATCAGGAACACCAGGCTGGCGATGATCCAGTTGTATTCAGTGGCGAAGGCCAGCGGGTAATGGTTCGACAGCATCATGAAGATGACCGGCAGCGTCAGGTAGTTGTTATGGGTCGACCGCTGCTTGGCGATCTTGCCGTATTTCGCGTCCGGCTTGCGCCCGGCGATCAGGTCGGCCACCACGATTTTCTGGTTCGGGATGATGATGAAGAAGACGTTGGCGCTCATGATCGTGGCGGTGAAGGCCCCCAGATGCAGCATCGCGGCGCGGCCCGAGAACACGCTGGTGTAGAAATAGGCCATGCCCACCAGCACCACGAACAACGCCACCATCAGCGCGGTCTGGTTGGCGTTCACGAACTGCTTGCACAGCGTGTTGTAGACCACCCAGCCGAACGCCAGCGAGGCCATGGAAATCAGCACCGCCTGCCAGCTGGCCAGCTCCATCACCGCCGGATCGACGAGGTAGAATTCGGCGCCCATGTAGTAAACCACCGCCAGCAGGGCGAAACCCGACAACCAGGTCGAATAGCTTTCCCATTTGAACCACACCAACCCGTCGGGCATGTTCGCGGGCGCCACCAGGTATTTCTGGATGTGGTAGAATCCGCCGCCATGCACCTGCCATTCCTCGCCATCGGCGCCGGTGGCAAGGTTGCGGTCACGGTGCAGACCAAGATCCAGCGCGATGAAATAGAAGGATGATCCGATCCACGCGATCGCGGTGATCACGTGCAGCCAGCGCACCGCGAATTCCAGCCATGCGCCCATGGCGGCAAAATCATACATCGGGACCTCCTGAGGATTGGGTTTCGTGCAGGCTATCGCCCGCCGCACTTGTTTGTTAATTCTTCAAATCGAAAGAACAGTTTCAAGAACCCTTTGAAAATGGCCTATGTAAACAACATCCGTATGTTCCTGCGTGTCTATGAATTGGGCAGCATGAGCGCCGCCGCCCGCGATCAGCGCACTTCGCCCGCGGTCGCGTCGTCGCGCATCGCCGAATTGGAACGGCATCTGGGGGTGCGGCTGTTCAACCGCACCACCCGCGCGCTGCACCCGACCGAGCACGGCAAGCTGTTCTATGAAGGCGCCTGCAAGATCGTCGAGGCGATCGAGGACGCCGAGGCCAAGGTCATGCTCGCCACCCAATCGCCGCGCGGTACGCTGTTCGCCGCGGCCCCCTTGGGCGTCGGGCGGCGCTTCATCGCGCCGCTGGTGCCGCAGTTCAAGAAACTCTACCCCGATATCGACGTGCGGCTGCGGCTGTCGGACCGGGTCATCGACGTGACCGGCGAAGGGCTCGACCTGGCCTTTCAGCTCGGGCCGCTGCAGGACAGCGATTTGAAGGTGCGGGTGATCGCCGATTGCCCGCGCGTGCTGTGCGCGGCGCCCGATTACATCGCCCGGCGCGGCATGCCCGAAACCGGCGACGACCTGATCGAGCAGGATCACGACTGCCTGAACCTGCGCTTTCCCGGCGCCCGGGAATTCCAGTGGACGCTGCAGACCGACAACGGCCAGCGGCGGTTCGAAATCACCGGTCCGTTCGAATCCGACGATGGCGACGTGCTGACGGGCTGGGCGCTCGACGGGGCTGGGATCGTGATGAAACCGATTTTCGAGGTGGCCGACCACCTGGCCGCGGGCGCCTTGGTGCCGGTGGCGGTCAAGAATCCGCCGCTGCCGGTGCCGCTTGTCTGCCTGTCGCCCAGCCGCAGGCTGCGCGATCCGAAGGTGCAGCTGTTTGCCGAATTCATGGTGAAAAACTGCCGCGATAAACTGGCGGAACTGCACGCCTCCTACAGGCCGGAACCGGGACAGGCAGGATAAGCGATTCCGCCCCACGATCTATAATAAAAGACATATGCAATAGCGACTAACCCGCTTTGCAGACTCCCGGAGATCAGCTAAACTTTATGCGTCTGTTTTGATGTTGGCGCCTTCGCGAAGGATTTCGTTTCGCGAAACGTCAGAAATGGTTAAAGCAGTCAAAGAAGATAGTTTCGGTTCCGGTGGCGGTTGTTTGAATCGCGTTACCGTTTTGCCCGTTTTTGGGAGTGAAGAATTTGCAAGGACCCAGACCCTATTCAGGGCCTTTCGTGGCGCACCGCCCCACGATCCCGGCCCTGCCTGCAGGCCGCCGCAGGGGGTTTCATGGAACGTAATTTTCGCCCCATCGTTCCGCTGATCGCGCTGATTTACCTGCTGGTGATCCTTGCCCTGATCACCGGTTACCTGCTTGTCGAAAGCGCGCTTGACCGCAAATACCAGGCCAACCTCGTTTCCCGCCTGCAAGACAACATGATCGCGACCGAGGCGGCAGTGAACCAATGGGCCGACCGGCGCAAGCGCGAAGCGATCGCCGCCTCGACGCTGGACATAGTCAGGGACGCGGCCAACAGCCTGATGGACGTTTCCGACGACCGCGAGGCGCTGCTCGACCATCCGGATCAGCAGCGGTTGCGCGACCATTTCGGCCCCTATCTGGCCAGCGGCCATATCGAGGGCTATTTCATCATTGCCCCGAACGGGATCAGCCTTGCCTCGTCGCGGATCGCCAATACCGGCACGCCCAACCTGCTGCTGGACCAATCCGACCAGTTTCTCGAAGCCTTCGCCGGGGCGACGCTGATCACCCGGCTGCAGCCCTCCGACGTGCCGCTGAACGATGACACCAGCCCGCGCGGCACCGCGACGCAATTCGTGATCGCGCCGATCTGGAACAAGGACGGCGTCGTCAGCGCCCTGATCGCGCTGCGCCTGTCGCCGCGCGACGACCTGCTGCCGCTGATCGAAAGCGCCTCGCTGCAGATGCGGCTGAATGCCTATGCCTTCGATTCCGACGGCAATCTTCTGTCCAAGGCCGCCGCCAAATCCCGGACCCCGCTGCTACGCACCCTGCCGGTGCGGCAGGCGTTACAGGGCAACAACGACATATCCACCGACGGTTACCTGAACCATGCCGGCGAAGACGTCGTCGGGGCCTGGCTGTACAATGCCGACCTGGGGCTTGGATTTGTCACCGAAATCGACAGGGAAACCGCCTATGGGCTGCGCGATTTCTTCAAGACGCTGGACATCGTGTCGCTTTTCGCGGCCATTGTGGTGTCGACCCTCGCGGCGCTGGCGGCGCTGCGGGTCACCCGGCTGGCCGAGCACAAAAAGCGCTTCGTGATGTCGCTGATGGCCGCCAACAAGGACGTCAATTTCATCGTCAACGCCCGCGGCACCATCACCAATGTGAACCCGGCCTTCCGCTCGGTGTTCGGGCTGGACCCGCAATTCGCGCTTGGGTCCGAGATCGGCGAATTCGCCAGGGTCGAGGACGAAACCAAGGGCGATCTGACCGAAAAGGGCCTGAAAGCGCTGGCGGCCTACCCGTCCGACACCATGATCCGCGGCCAGGGCATCGGCAAGGGCAAGGCTGGGATTCCCATCGGCCTGCGCGTCGATCCCATCGACAGCGACAGCAGCGACGAAAACTACCTTGTCGTGGTCCACGATTACCGTGACATCGAACGCCGCGAAGCCACCCTGCGCGACGCCTATGAAAAGGCCGAGGAAGGCAACCGCACCAAATCGTCCTTCCTGTCCACCATCAGCCACGAATTGCGCTCGCCGCTGATCAGTGTGATTTCGGCGCTCGACCTGATCGGCGACCGGCTTGGCAGGGACGAGGACGCCAGCCTGATTTCATCGTCCCGGCGGTCGGCCAAGCTGCTGCTGAGCATGATCGACGACGTGCTGGATTTTGCCCGTATGGAAAACGGCAATTTCGAACTGACGCCGCAGGACGTTTCGCTGGAAAACATCCTGCAGGACACCGTCGATACGCTGCGCTGGCAAAGCCAGAGCAGCCATACCAAGCTGATCCCGTTCTGCGCCCCCGACCTGCCGATGGTGCATGCGGACGGGCTGCGGCTGCGGCAGATCCTGCTGAGCGTCGCCGGTAACGCGGTCAAGTTCAGTTCGCAGAAGCAACAGGACGGCGAGGTCCGTATATCGCTGCAGAACGGCGCCATGCGCAACGGCATCCAGCATGTGGTGCTGCAGGTGCGCGACAATGGCATCGGCATGACCGAAGACACGATCGCGGAAATCTTCCGCCCGTTCACCCAGGGCGACGGATCGATCCGCCGCCGCTATGGCGGGACCGGGCTGGGCCTGTCGCTGACCAAGCGGCTGGTCGATCTGATGGATGGCCGGATCGACGTCAAAAGCGTCCCCGGCGAAGGCACGACCGTCGAAATCGATATCCCGATGCAGGCGATCGCGGATCGCAGCGGGCATGATATCGGCGCCGCCCGGGCGCTGCATGGCAAGGCCGTCTTTTTCTACGGCAACGATCCCGATGTCGCCGCGATCCTGCGCTGCTATGTCGAAAACGCCGGCGCCGTTCTGGTGACCGAAGACATGCCGACGCAGAAAAACCGCCACCTGAAACCCGATTATGTCATCCTCTACGGCGAAACCGCCGAGGATCTGGACATGCTGTCGGTCGGCGGCTCCGGCGCGCCGCGCTTGGAAATCGTGGGGCTCCCCGATCCGACCGAACAGGACCCGCACGGCAACCGGATCGCGCTGGCCGAACTGATGCCGTCGCTGCTGATCGACAGGCTAAACGCGCTGAGTGCGAAACCGGCCAGGAAACCCGCCGGGGCTGCGATCCCGCAAAGCAAGGTGCTGCTGATCGAAGACGACCGGATGACCCGCGAAATCACCATGCGGATGCTGGACAAGCTGGGCATCGCGGCCGATGCGGTGGAAAACGGCAAGGAAGGCTTGGACCTGTGGCGCAGCGGCAAGTACACGCTGCTGCTGTCGGATTGCCACATGCCGATCATGGACGGGTTCCAGATGGCCTCGAACATCCGCGCCGAGGAAACCGACAAGCATCTGCCGAAAACCCCGATCGTCGCCCTGTCCGCCGACCTGACGATGGAAATCAAGCAGCTGTGCCAGCGCTGCGACATCGACGAATATGTCCCCAAGCCGCTGACGCCGGACAAGCTCAGGACCCTGATGGCGACCTATGCCTCGAACGGCAAGGCCCATCCCGACGCCTGAGCGGATAGCGCCGATCCGGCACTGACGAACCCGAGCCCAAAAAACGAACGGCCGCCCGATGTCCCGAAGGACAGGGCGGCCGTTGCAGGGCAGCTAGCGGAAATCAGAAGAAGATATCCGACAGGTCGTCTTCGGCGGCTGCGGCCGGTTCCGGCGCGGCGACCGGTTGCGCCACCGGCGCTTCCGGTTCCGCCTCGCCTTTCAGCTCGGCGAACATGATGTCTTGAATGTCGCGTTCGGCCTGCATCGTGTAGCAGTTGTGCAATTCTTCCAAGTGCAGCGCGAAGACCTCCGAGGTCACCGCGTCGGCCAGCGGCAGCGGCGCCACCGCGACCGGGTCGTCCTCGGCCAGCTGTTCCAGTTCGCGGAAGAAGGAAAAGAACGTGTCGGCGCTGGACGAAATCGCCTGTGCGATCTGCGGCGCGTCGTTGTTCAGGCTGGGCAGCAGCTTGCCCAGCACCTTGCGCGCCTCGGTCAGGGTCGGGTCTTCGTCGTCCATCCCTTCGATTTCGTCATCCACCGCCCCGGCTTCGCGCGACGACCATTCATGCATCCGCTGCTTGGTCTGTTCCATGATCCCGGCGAAGTGGCTGAACGTGTCAGGCACCTCGGAAATCACTTCGTTGATCTGCTGCGAAATCATGATCATGTCCATCGCTTCGCGGAACCCGCGGGCGCAGGTGATGATGGTGTTGAGCGCGGCCAGCTTCATCTGGAAGGCGCAGTCGGACAGGGTCTTGCTGCGCTCCACCAGCGCGTTATCGGCATCCTGCAGCCGTTGCTGCGCCTTTTCCTCGGCCACGGAGCTGGCGGCGAAGTCGAATTTGCCCTCGGAGGCGCCGTAGCCGCCATACGCGCCGGTCGGCGCGCCCCCGTCGAGAGTCTGTTCGCAATCCGAGAAGGACGATGCGATTTCCCGGCACCGGGCCAGGAATTCCTGCTGCCGCCCGGCGAGCGAGGCGAACTGCATGCTGGCCTTGCGGGTATCGGTCACCGCTTCGTTCACAGTCTGCTGCATCTGCGCCCGCGCCAGCAGCATCAGGCTGTGCGCCTCGGTCGATTGCGACGGGTACAGCGATGCCCGGCTGGTGATCAGCCGCACATGTTCGGCCCGCTGGCGGCTGCGGTCGCCGACCTGCAGCGCCGAAATCACCGCCGACACGTCGCGTTCGGCCACTTCGACATATTCCGACAGCCAAACCGAGGCCGAGCGCGCCGCCGTCATCCCCTTTTCCAGCGATGTCAGCGCCGATTCCAGCGCCCGCGCCTTGGGCTTCAGGGTCGAAAACAGCGCCGCGGCGCGCTGTTCGACATTGCGCCCCATGTCCTGGGTGGAATCGACGATGCTGTCGATCACCTCGAACATTTCCTTCACCAGCACCGAGGCATCATTGGAAATATCCGACAGGCTTTCGGCCAGCCGCACCAGTTGATCGCCAAGCGGGCGGTGGCGGTGGCCCTGCGCGATGATCCGCGCGTTCAGCGACACGATATTCGACGACTGGATGATCTTGGACAGGTCCTTGAGCGTCGAGGACATCTGCCGGCTGTTGTCGCGCAGGTCCTGCACGAAGTTCTTGGCCTCGCCGCTGTTGTCGTCGATCTGATCCATCAGGTCGGCCACCGCGCGCAGCCGCGCATTCACCCGGGTCAGGTTCGACGGGTCCAGCAGCCGGTCCAGATCGGCCACCCCTTCGCGCAGTTTCTTGGTCTCGTCGAAGGCAAAGAACAGCTTGTCCAGGATGTCGCTCAGAACGGTTTCGATGCGCTGGAACGGGCCATCGTTCAGGCCGCGCGCATTCACTGACACCATACGGAATTGTTTCATCTCATTACCCTTTCAGAGCTGCCTTGGCTTGGTGCTCAGCGTCGAACTTCATGATATGCGACGTGATCTTGGACAGATGGACCGCGCTTTCGGCGGCGCCGCGTTCAACGGCTTCGCGCGGCATGCCGTAGACGACGCAGCTTTCTTCGTTCTGGGCCAGCGTCCGGGCCCCGGCCTGGCGCATTTCCAGCAGGCACTGGGCGCCGTCATCGCCCATCCCGGTCAGGATCACGCCCATCGCGTTGCCGCCGGCCTGGATCGACAGCGACCGGAACAGAACGTCCACCGACGGCTTGTGCCGGGTCACCGGCGGCCCGTCGATCACCCGGCAGACATAGGCGCGGCCCTGGCGTTCGATGACGATGTGGTGGCTGCCCGGCGCGATCAGCGCCAGACCGCGTTCCATCTTGTCGCCGTCGCGGGCTTCGCGGATCTCGACATCGCACAGCTTGTTCAGCCGATTGGCGAAGGCTTCGGTGAATTTTTCCGGCATGTGCTGCACGATCGCGATCGGCGGGCAATCCTTCGGCATTTCCTTCAGCACCTTGGCCAGCGCCTCGGTGCCGCCGGTCGAGGCGCCGATGCCGACGATCGGCGGGGTCTTCAGTACCGCCGGCGCATTGGGCAGCCGCGCCGGCATGATCACGTCGGGCGATTGCTTCTTCTGCGGGTTGAAGTCGCGCACCACCTTCTTGCGGGCTTTCGCCTTGGGGGTGATCCGCGCCTGCGACGCGGCGCGCACCGCGTGGCAGACCCGCTGGGTGCCTTCGTCATTCTTCGACAGCGCGCCGATATCGGCCTTCGACAGCACCTCGACCGCGCCCATTTCCAGCGCCTTCATCGAGGCCGCCGACCCCTGCTGGGTGTGGTTGGAACAGATCACCACCGGGATCGGGTGCTGCGACATGATCCGGCGCAGGAAGGTCAGCCCGTCCATGCGCGGCATTTCCACGTCCAGCAGGATCACGTCGGGCAGCACCTTGCGCATCTTCTCGGCCGCGTCGAACGGATCCTTGGCCATGTCGATCACGCGCAGGTCGGGCGCGGTTTCGACCATGTGTTTCAGCATGGTGCGCGCGGTCAGCGAATCTTCGACGATCATCACCCGCACCTGGTCCTGGGTCTGGAAATGCACGGTCATCAATCGGCCTCCTTGCGATAGACGGCGGCGGCCTTCTGAACCAACCGGGGATCGGTGGCGGCGGCGGATTCGGAATGCCCGACGAACAGGTAACCGCCCGGCCGCAGATGATCGGTGACCGCCGAAACCACCTGTTTCTGCATCGCGTCGTTGAAATAGATCAGCACGTTGCGCAGGAAGATCACGTCCATGTTCTTTTCCACCGGATAAGGCGCGGTGGTCAGGTTCATCTGGGCGAATTTCACCCGCTCGCGCAGCGGCTTGATCACCCGCGCCAGGGCGCGCCCGTCGCTGGAATGTCCCAGTTCCAGGTATTCGTCCTGCATCGGCCGGGGGATATCGACGATATCGTCGCGGCTATAGACGCCCTGGCGGGCCTTGGTCACCACGGTCGAGGAAATGTCGGTGCCCAAGATCGAGAACTGGAATCCCGGCTGGCGCTTGGCATGTTCGGCCATGACCATCGCGGTGGTATAGGCCTCTTCTCCGGTCGAGCTCGCCGCGCTCCAGAACCGGAAGGCGCGGCCGGCCCTATGTGCCGGCAGGATATGTTTCACCATGAAGTCGAAATGCGGGCTCTCGCGGAAGAAATCCGTCTTGTTGGTGGTCAGCACATCGATGATATGCGGCAATTCATTTGCCAGGTGACCACCGTCGAACACCATTTCCAGATAGGTCCTGATATCCGGCACCCCAACGGCGCGAATCCGTTTTCGCAGCCGCCCCTCGATCATCGCGGACTTGTTTTCGGGCAGTTGGATGCCCGTTTTCTGCGTTACGATCGAACACAGCTTTTGGCGCAATTCACGATCGACGGCTACGATGGGTAACGTCATGGCTTCCCCTCTGTCAGGCTGCGTCTGCGACGGTCTGATGAAGTTCCGAAATCACTTCCGAACTCAGCATCCGGTCGAGATCCAGAACGGTGACGAAATTGCCGTTGCGGCGGCCGACACCGGCGACCATGCGGGTGTCCCAGTTCAGCAGACCCTGCTGAGCGAAGGTTTCCAGCTTGTCGTCGTCCAGCCGGGTGACTTCGAACACCTGGTCGGCGCGCAGGCCGATCGGCACTTCCTTGCCGCCGGTCTGCACCCACAACACGATGATCCGGGTGTCGGGCGTGTCTTCCTTGTAGGGCAGCGCCAGCAGCAGGCGCATATCGGCCACCAGGATGCTTTCGCCGCGCAGGTCGATATAGCCGAGAAGGAACTCGGGCGCGCGCGGCAGCTTGGTGACGGGTTTGGGATCGAGGATTTCCATCACCCTCGACACCGACAGACCGACGCATTCATCGCCCAGCCTGCAGGTCAGGTAGGTTTTCTGAAGCTCGTCCGTCTTGTTCTGCTGATCAAACATGTTCGACGTCCTGTCTTGCGTTAGCGTGGGCGGTGACGGCAGCCGCTGCGGGCGACGGCCGGACCGGATTCATGGGGCGGGAAAACAGATCTTTCATGACCGGATTTCCTCATGCTGCGTGATCGGCCGCCTGGTCCGCGCCCAGATGCTGTTCGGCGACGCGCGCCAGGTCGATCAGGTTGACGAAGCGATCGTTCCAGCGGCCGATGCCCTTGACGGTCTGCGCCGGCCAGCGGGTGCCGACGGTCGGAACGGTCTGCACCGTTGCGGGGTCCATCGACATGACCGCATGAACCTTTTCGGCGATCAGACCGATCGTCATCGGGCCCGCTTCGAGGTTCAGTTCCAGAACCAGGATGCGCGTATCGATGTCGAATTCCTTCTGCGGCATGCCGAACAGCGGGCGCAGGTCGGTCACCGGAATGACCACGCCGCGCACATTGATCAGACCGGCAGAATAGACGCCGGCCATCGGCACCCGGGTGATCTTCGGCGGCTCGATGACTTCGCGCAGGATCAGGGTCGGAACCGCCAGCAGCTCGCCGCCCATTTCGAAGGCGACCAGGTCCTTCAACTCGTCTTCGTTCGAAACCAATGCAAGGCTCATGCTGCTTGCTCCTTGTTCTGAGTGTCCAGCCCCTGCGAGCGGACCAGCTGCGCCACATCGACGATCAGGGCGACATCGCCGTCGCCGAGGATGGTGGCGCCGGAGAAGACGTTCAGGCGGCTGTGCATCGGCGACAGCTGCTTGATCACCGTCTGGTAGGAGCCGATGATCCGGTCCACCGCCAGGCCGACCTGGCTGCCGCCGGTTTCGACCAGAACCACCTTGGGGTGCTCGTTGGTCGGACCTTCGACTTCGAAGATTTCGCGCAGGCGCAGGATCGAAATCAGTTCCTCGCGCAGCTCGATCACGGTGGTCGGCTCGGTGCCCTTCTTCAGCTCCTCGGGCTGCTCGACGATCCCGCTGACGGCGGCCAGCGGCACGGTGAAGCGTTCATCACCCACCTGCAGCAGCAGGCCCTCGATGATCGCCAGCGTCAGCGGCAGGCGCAGGGTGAAGGAGCTGCCCTGACCCAGTTCGGATTCGATTTCCACCGACCCGCGCAGCCCTTCGACCGTGGATTTCACCACGTCGGTGCCGACACCGCGACCCGACAGATCGGTGATCTGTTCGGCGGTCGAGAAACCCGGCTCCATCAGCAGCGCGAAAATCTCGCTGCGGCTGAGCACGGCATCCTCGGTGATCAGGCCCCGGTCGATCGCGCGGCCGCGGATGAAGTCGGGGTCCAGCCCCTTGCCGTCATCCTTGACGCTGATCAGAACGTCGGCGCCGGAATAGCGCGCGCTCAGCGTGACGGTGCCGCGTTCCGGCTTGCCCTTGGCGATCCGGGTTTCGCGGTTTTCCAAACCGTGATCGACCGCGTTGCGCAGGATATGGACCAGCGGATCGGACAGCTTTTCGATCACCGTCTTGTCCAGCTCGGTTTCTTCGCCCTCGATCACGAAGTCGAAATCCTTGCCGGTCTTGCCCGCCAGGTCATGCGCCAGGCGCTGGAACCGGCCGGTGATGCTGGACACCGGGGTCAGGCGGATCGCCATGGTGGTGTCGCGCAGGCCAAGCGCCAGGCGCTGGATGGTTTCCACCACTTCCATCAGGTCGGAATCGCCCAGCTTCGACGCCAGATCGGTCAGCCGCGCCTCGGCGATCACCAGTTCGCCGACCCGGTCCATGATGTCGTCCAGCCGTTCGGCGGCAACGCGCATCTGCACCTTGGCGGTGCCGCCCTTGCGATCCCCGGCGGCTGCCTTCTTCTCGGCTTCGGGTGCCTTGGCTTCCGGTTGCTTGGCCTCTTCGGCGGCAGCTTCCTGCGCCGCGGGCTTCGCCTTCATCACCGGTTTCAGCGACAGTTCCATCTGATCTTCGTGGAACATGAAGACATCCATGATGTCCGATTCCGAAGCGTCGCCCGGCAGCGTCACTTCCCAGCCGGTATGCATCGCGGCCGGTTTCAGATCGGCCAGCGCCGGCAGCCCGTCGGTCAG
The DNA here is from genome assembly GCF_009857745.1 of Thalassovita mangrovi. Taxonomy (GTDB): domain Bacteria; phylum Pseudomonadota; class Alphaproteobacteria; order Rhodobacterales; family Rhodobacteraceae; genus Thalassobius; species Thalassobius mangrovi. The sequence goes on along the minus strand of NZ_WWEN01000003.1, from coordinate 736,406 downwards.
CGCCCGCACCTTGGTGTCCGGGCCGCCGATTTCGGTCAGCTCGTCCAGCATGGCGATCGGGTTGCCGCCGATTTCCATGAAATCGGGCGGCAGTTTGAATGTCAGAACCCAGGCTTCGACCTCGCCATCTTCCGCGGCTTCCTCCGCCGGGGCGTCGGCCGCAACCGCAGCCGGCGCGCCGCCCGCAGTCACGGCGGCCAGCGCCGCCTTCAGCTCGGCATCGCGTTCCAGCGGCGGTTCCTCGCCTTCCAGCAGGGCGACGATCAGGTCATAGGCGCGCAGCGACACCGCGATCAGATCCGGCGTCACCGTCGCGTTGCCCGAACGGACAGCTTCGAAGGCGGCTTCGAAATCGTGGATGAACTCGGCCAGTCGGGAATAGCCGAACATCGCGCCGGTGCCCTTGAGCGTGTGCAGATCGCGGAACACCTGCGTCACCAGTTCGGCATCGTCGGGCGTCTTGTTCAGAGACAGCAGGGCATCCTGCAGGCTCTCGATCAGAGCCTCGGTTTCCTGCCGGAAAATTTCCTGGGTTTCTGCATCAATCATTAACCTACCACCTTGTTCACCACGGCCAGCAGTTTGGCCTGTTCAAACGGTTTCATGATCCAGCCCAGGGCCCCGGCCGAGCGCGCCTGGTCCTTCAGGTTGCCTTCGCTTTCCGTCGACAGGAAAATGATCGGCACGCCGCTGCTGCTGGGATCGTTGCGATAGGCCTGGATGAATTCGATACCGGTCATGTTCGGCATGTTCTGGTCGGTGATGACCATGTCGAAACGCTTGGCTTTCGCGGTTTCCAGACCCTGCGCGCCATCTTCGCACTGGGTCACTTCGAACCCTTCCTGCTGCAGCGTCATGGCCACCATGCGCCGGACGGAGGGGGAATCGTCGATGATCAGGATTTCTTTGCTCATTTTGGTCAACCTTCAGGGGTTTCTGTTTTATTCCGCAGTCAGTTCGGCGCCGAGCCCGGTACGGGCAAGCAGGGTGCCGAACGGCACATTCGTTTCCGCAAGCGAGGACATGTTTTCGGGGCTCACGCGGGATTCCTTCTTTGCGGCGCACAGCAGCTGGCCAAGGGCGAACAGCACCGATTGCGGCACGTCCTCGGCCACATCCATGCTCAGCTCGGCCGTTTCGCCCTCCGGCAAACCGGCAAGTTCGTCTCTGAGCGGCACCAGGACGTCGAAAGTGCTGGACCCGTCGAGGGTGATTTGCAGGGCAGTTTCGGGCATTGAAGGTTCCTCGTTATGTCCGTCGCGTTCATTCAAGAGTGGTCGGCAAACCCGGCGGCCGCGAAGCGCCGCCGGGTCTGCGATTACGAAGCCAATTTGAAATCGACCTCTTCTTCTTCGCCGAGATCGAGCTCGGCCCCTTCTTCGGCTTTCATCACGACCTCCTGCACCACGGCGCTTTCATCGATCTGGAAGAAGGAAATCACCTCGGCCAGCTGTTCGGCCTGGCTCGACAATTCGGTGGCGGCTGCCGACAATTCCTCGGCGGCGGAATTGTTCGACTGGGTCACGCTGTCCAGCCGCTGCACCGATTCATTGATCTGGGTCGATCCGATCGCCAGTTCGCGCGTCGCCCCGGTGATGCCGCTGACCAGGCTCGAGGTCTTTTCGATGCTCGGCACCAAGGCTTCCAGCATCTCGCCCGCCTTGGTCGCGGTGGTCACGGTATTGGCCGACATCGCCGAAATCTCGGCCGCCGCCTGCTGGCTGTTCTCGGCCAGCTTGCGCACTTCCGAGGCCACTACCGCGAAGCCGCGGCCATGTTCGCCGGCGCGGGCGGCCTCGACCGCAGCGTTCAGCGCCAGAAGGTCGGTCCGGCGGGCGATTTCCTGCAGCACCATGATGCGTTCGCCGATGGTCTGCATCGCCGCGACCGCCTCGGACACCGTGGTGCCGGACAGCTTGGCGTCATGCGCGGCTTTCGCCGCGATTTCCTCGGTCGTGGCGGCGTTTTCCGAGCTCGACGAGATGTTGGCCGACATCTGCTCCACCGCGGTCGACACTTCCTCGGTCGATCCGGCCTGGACCGAGGCGCCCTCGGACAGGCTTTCGGAGGTTCCGGCCATCTGGGTCGCGCCAGCGGCCAGGTTGCGCACGGCCGAAGCCACGTTGCCGACGGTTTCGCGCAACCGCAGCACCATGTCGTTCTGTGCGTTCAGCAAATCGCTGATTTCGTTGTCGCCCTTGACCTCGGCGGTGTCGCGCAGATCGCCGCCGGCAACGCGGCGGGCCAGGTCGATGGACCGCTTGAAGCCCTGCGAAATCTGCCGCAGCACCAGCAGCGCCGAAAGACCGCTCAGCGCGAAGACGACGGCCACGAAGACGGTCAGGTTGCGAATGGTTTCCCGCAACGCGTCGCCCGCCGCGGTCACGGCGGCCTGCATGCCTTCGTTCAGGTCCTGGGTCAGCTTCGCGGTCACTTCGAGCGAGGTGAAGGTGTATTCACGCGACTTGTTCTGGAACAGCGTGTTGGCCGCGATGCCCTTCGCCTTGCTGTCGCTCATGCTGTATTGCAGCACCGACTCGTTGGTCTCGTAGGCCAGGTCATGCATGGTCTGCAGGGTGGACAGCGCCTCCTTCTGCTCCTCGTCGATCTTCCCCTCCAGCTCGGCGATCACCTTGCCGAAGTGTTCGTTTTCCGCCTCGATCTGTTTCACCAGGTTCGGAATGCGTTCATCCGAGTCGATCCGCAGCGGGATCAGAACCTCGGCGACCTGGTTGCGCATGCGTTGTTCGATTGCGGCGATTTCATCGATCAGGCCCACCTTGACCATTTCGCCGTTCACAACGCGATCGAAACTCTCATTGGCGTTCTGCAATTGGCGCACGGCAAAGAACATGCTGCCGGCGAACGAGGCGAAAATGAACAGGAAGGTGAATGCCAGTCGGGCATTGAGCGTAAAGCGCATCTTTAATCCTTAAGAGCTGCTGGGGTCAGGGCGCGGCGGACAGGCCGGGTTCCAAGGAAATGCGACGGGCTCCTCCCACCACATGAATTGAGGCCTTCCTCCACATGGGGCAAACGAAGAAATCGAGAAGAAACTGCGGCCCCGAACATCCGGAAAAACCTTTACTCTATTTTTTACAATCACACGGACGCACGAGGCGCTGTGACCTTAAAAACGGCATATTTCCTGGGATTTTACAGCGATTTACCAATGTGACCGGACCCCATCCCGCGGAATAGCTTCACAGGAAATAGTCGGTATCGATACCGACTTATTGAGGGGAGATTCTACCAATGGGAAACTTGGAATCGGGGGGTACGGCACAGGACCAAAGTCCTAGCCGCGCCACCAGCCGCGACGACGGGCGGCAGGGTGGAAAAAAATTTTCGGATATTGGACAAAAAAAATGACCGCCCACGGCAAATCCCGGGGTCGGTAACTGTTTTCATCTGGGGGAAGTGGTGGCGGTGCAGGGACTTGAACCCCGGACACGCGGATTATGATTCCGCTGCTCTAACCAACTGAGCTACACCGCCGAAGTGGGATGCGAATTACGCAAGCCGGGCGCTGGCGTCAAGGGCGAAAATGCGTCTTCGGCGCACTTTTTCATCCCCTTGCCCCAAACCCGTCAGACCGAAACCGCCTCGACCAGTTCGTCGCGGGTCAATTCGGATTTGGCGCCGCTTTTCAGCACCGATCCGCGCCGCATCACCAAGAAGTCGTCAGCCAGCCCATAGGCGAAATCGAAATACTGTTCGACCAGCACAATCGCCATGTTGCCCTGTTCGCGCAGATATTCGATCACCCGGCCGATCTGCTGGATGATATTGGGCTGGATGCCCTCGGTCGGCTCATCAAGCAGCAGCAATTTCGGCTTGGTGATCAGCGCCCGCGCGATCGCCAATTGCTGCTGCTGCCCGCCCGACAGGTCGCCGCCGCGGCGGTGCAGGAAATCCTTCAGGATCGGGAACAGTTCATAGATTTCATCGGGGATGAAATGCTCCGACCGGGGCAGGCAGGCATAGGCGGTTTCCATGTTTTCCTGCACGCTCAGCAGCGGGAAGATCATCCGCCCCTGCGGCACATACCCGATGCCCTTCTGGGCCAGCTGATGCGCCTGCAGCCTGCCGATGTCTTCCCCGTCCAACGCCATCGTGCCGCCCGAGCGGGGATGACTGCCGGAAATCGCCTTCAACAACGATGTCTTGCCCACGCCATTGGTGCCCATCACGCAGGTCACCTTGCCGGTTTCGGCGCTCATCGAAATGCCGTTGAGGATTTGCGAACTGCCGTAATGCAGGGTCAGATTGTCGATCTTCAGCATCTTTCAGCGCCCCAGATACACGTCGATGACGTCTTGGTTTTGGGTGACATGGTCCAGCGATCCTTCGGCCAGAACGCTGCCTTCGTGCAGCACGGTGACCTTGCAATTGAGCCGCCGGACGAATTCCATATCGTGTTCCACCACCACCACCGCGCGGGTCTTGGCCGCCTCGACCAGGATATCGGTGGTGTGTTCGCGTTCCGACAGGGTCATGCCAGCGGCGGGTTCATCGACCAGCAACAGCCGCGGTTCCTGCGCCAGCAACATGCCGATTTCCAGCCATTGCTTCTGCCCGTGGCTCAGCTCGCCCGCCTTGCGGTTCAGCTCATCCGACAGGCCGATTTCGCTGGCCAGCTCCTCGACCCGCGCCAGGTCCTTGAACTTGGGCCGGAAGAACAGCACCGACCACGGCGTGCGGTCGTTCTTCAGCGCCATCAGCAGGTTGTCGTGAACGCTCTGATCCTCGAACACGGTGGGGCGCTGGAACTTGCGGCCGACCCCTTCGCGGGCGATCCGCGCCTCGGACATCTTCAGCAGCGACAGGGATTTTTCGCCCCACAGCACGCGGCCCTCGTCGGGGCGCGTCTTGCCCGTCACGATATCCATGAAGGTGGTCTTACCCGCCCCGTTCGGACCGATGATGGCGCGCATTTCAGCCGGACCGATCTGGAACGACAGGTTGTTGATCGCCTTGAACCCGTCGAAACTGACGGAAACGCCCGACACTTCCAGAAGCGTGCTCATTCCTGTGCCTCCCTTTCCCGAAGCGCCCCGGCATCGGGGCCCAAAGGTGCGCCGTGGCGTTTCGGGCTGCGGATACCGTCCAACAGGTCGAACAGCCCGCCGATCCCCTTGGGCGCGAACAGGGTGACCAGGACGAAGCTCAGCCCCAGCAGCACCTGCCACCAGTCGACCCATTTTATCGTGGTAAACCCGAGCGGCAGATCGGGCACCTGCCCGCCGGTGAACCATGTCGACACCAGGCTGACCAGAGCCGCCCCGATCACCGCGCCGTAAAGCCGCCCGCGCCCGCCGATGGCGACCCAGACGGCGAGGTAGATCGACGCGATCGGCGCGATTTCGGCCGGGTTGATGATCCCCGCCTGCGGGTAATAAAGCGCGCCCGCGATGCCCGAAATCATCGCGGTGATGACGAAGATGAAAAGCTTATAGCCCTCGACCGAATAGCCCAGGAACCGCACCCGTGCCTCGTCGTCGCGGATGCCGCGGATGACGCTGCCGAACTTGCCCGACACCACGAAGGCGGCCAGCAGATAACCAAGCGCCAACGCCAGCGCCGAGGCCCAGAAGAACCAGATTGACACCACGCTTTGCGGGATGCCGTCGGCGCCGGGCAGGTTTTGCAGCCCCGAAAGCCCGTTATTGCCGCGCAAGCCGCTGTCGTTCTGGAACAGGTAGAGGGCAAGGGCCAGCGTCATCGCCTGGGTCAGGATCGACAGGTAGACGCCGGTGACGCGCGAGCGGAAGGCCAGCCAGCCGAAGATCAGCGCCAGCAGGCCGGGCACCGCGACCACCAGGATCAGCTGGATCGTCAGGCTGTCGGCGAAGGCCCAGATCGCGGGAAAGTCGCTGCCGCCCACCACGCCGAAAATCTGCGTGCCGATGGCGTCGGAAACCTCCTGCGGCGTCGGGGGAATTTCGGCATTGGCGAGCGACGCTTCGACGATCTGCCGGGTGCGTTCATACATCAGCCACATGCCGATCATGTAGCCGCCGAGGCCGAAGAAGGCGAAATGGCCAAGGCTGAGGATGCCGGTATAGCCCCAGACCAGATCCATCGCGATGGCGATCAGGCACAGGCAGAGCGTCTTGCCCAGCGTCTTGACGAAACTGGTGGAAATCAGCCCGGCGCCGGTCGCTTCGGACATCAGGGTGACGGCGAGGGTGAACAGCGCCAGCAGGCCGAGGAAGATCAGCACCGAAGGGTTGCGCATCAGGAAGCTGTTTTTCATTTTCCGGCCCCTTTCGCGGCTTGTCTGGCGTCGCGCCGGTGGGGGGCCAGCCCCCCACACCCCCCGGGATATTTGTGAACAGAAGAAGGAATGTTGGTCATATCAGTCTCCTGCGGCGCGGCCCTTGAGGGCGATGATCCCGCGCGGGCGGAACTGGATGAAGATGATGATGAAGATGATCATGTAGGTCTGCGCCGCCAGCGTGTTGGACGGGTTCAGCCATTCGATGCCCTTCTGCAGCGACCCGATCATGGTCGCGCCCAGCAGCGTGCCCCAGATATTGCCGACACCGCCCACCACCACGGTCATGAAGCTTTGCACGATGTAATCGGCGCCGAGTTCGCTGGTCACCTTGGCGTAAAGCCCGATGGCGACGCCCGCGATCCCCGCGATGCCCGATCCCAGCCCGAAGGTCAGCATGTTGACCCGATCCGGGTTGATCCCCATCGAGGCCGCCATGCGCGGGTTCTGCGTCACCGCGCGGGTTTCCAGCCCCAGCCGCGTCTTCTTCATCAGGAACAGGAAGAAACCCAGGAAAATCAGCGCCAGCACGAAGATCGCGATGCGGATATAGCTGATCGACACCACGTCGTTCAGCACCCAGGCCCCGTCGAGCCAGCCCGGCGAGGTCAGCGGCCGCGCCTGGGTGCCGAAGATGTTCTTGGCGATCTGCTGCAGCGCGATGGAAATGCCGAAAGTGGCCAGCAGGGTTTCCAAGGGGCGCGAATAGAGCCAGCGGATCACCAGCCGTTCCATCGCCACCCCGGCGCCGAAGGTGACCGCGAAGGCCATCGGGATCGCCACGATGATCGACAGCGTGTAATTCGGGATCAGCTGCTGCACCACGTAGCCGGTATAGGCGCCCATCATGATGAATTCGCCATGCGCCATGTTGATCACCCCCATCACGCCGAAGGTGATGGCAAGCCCGATGGCGGCGAGGAAATAGATCGAGGCGAGCGAGAGAGCGTCGAGCCCCAGGTCGAGCGCCTGGTTCAGCGCCACCTTGGTCTCAACCGCCGACAGCGTGGCGCTTGCGGCATCGGTCACCGGCTTTGACGGCTCGTCGTAGATATCGGCGAAACGGTGGGCCTTCACCGCCTCTGCCGCCTGCGCATCGGTGACGGCGGCGGGCACGGCGCCCGCGTTTGCCAGCGCGGCATAGGCGCGGATGCGGGCGGCGTCGGTGCTCAGCTCGGCCACCGGCACGCCGCCGACCGCGCCGTTTTCGATATTGGCCAGCATCGCGGCGCGCAGATCGTCGGGGGTCAGCCGCGGCGGGCCGAGCTTGGCCGCGACGATCAGGTCGTAGGCTTCCGCTTCGGGCAGCGCGTCGGAGCCCGGTTTCAGCATCCGGGCGATGTTGAGATCACCGGGCGGGTCGCCCGCGAACACCCGGCGCTTGGTGGTCAGGATCGGGTTCAGCGCGGCGCGCACATCGACGCCCAGATCGCCCGCAAAGCTTTCGATGGCGCCGATCCGGGCGGCCTCATCGGGGTCGAAGGAAATCGTCAGCAGCCGTTCCAGCCGCAGCTTGCGCGCCTTCAGCCCCGGATCGACCTCGCCCTCGATGGAGCCGCGCAGCGGCGCGAGCGTGGACGCATCGGGTGCGCGGGTGATGGCGATCAGCGCCTCGGCGCGCCGGGCCGGGTCGGGATCGGACAGCTGAAACTGCACCAGGGCGGTGGCGATCAGCGCGCGAATGCCGGAATTGGGTTTGAGCTGTTTCAGCGCGGTCTTGTCGGCCTCGCCGACCACCTCGCCGGTATCGAAATCACTCAGCCGGATTGCCTTGGAGGGCAGCACCTCGCCCTTGAAGAACAACCCGTCTTCCTTGCGCAGCCACATGTCCTTGGCCTGCCAGTCCTCCAGCACCTGCTGCGCCTGCGGCAGACCGCTGTTTGCCAAGGCATCGATCGCCGGTTCGATCGTCTTGCGCGATGATTTTTCGATGATCGCGCCGTGTTCCTGCAGGATGTCCTGCACCGGACCGGCCTGCACCGGAAGAGAGAGCGCAAGCAGAATGGCTGCGCCGAACAGGGTCAGAAATGGCCGCATGAGGGGAAACCCGGGAAAGTCTGAAATTGGGGTGGACGGGCGCTCAGCGCCCGCCCGTTCAGTCGATCAGTAGTTCGACTTGAGCTGCACGCAGCTCTTGGTCTCGGTGTTGTACATGCCGCAGCCCAGGTCCTTCCAATCCGATTTCAGAACCGCCGATTCCGGCAGGAAGTCGGTCCAGGCGTCGCCCGGCACTTCCGCGGTCTGGCTGATGATGTCGAACTGGCCGTCGGCCTGGATTTCGCCGATCAGCACCGGCTTGGCGAGGTGGTGGTTGGGCAGCATCACGGCGGTGCCGCCGGTCAGGTTCGGGTATTCCTGGCCGATCATGGCGGTGGAAACCGCGTCAACATCGGTGGTGCCGGCCGCTTCGACCGCGTTCACCCACATGTTGAAGCCGATGTAATGCGCTTCCATCGGGTCGTTGGTGACGCGCTCGTCGCCCATCTTGGCCTTCCAGGCGGCGACGAATTCGTCGTTCAGGTCGGATTCGGCCGACTGGAAGTAGTTCCAGGCCGCCAGGTGACCGACCAGGTTGGTGGTATCCAGACCCGACAGTTCCTCTTCACCGACCGAGAAGGCCACGACCGGGATGTCGTCGGCCGAAATGCCGGCCGCCGCCAGTTCCTTGTAAAAACCGATATTGGCGTCGCCGTTGATGGTGGAAATCACGCCGACCTTCTTGCCGTCGGCGCCGAGCGCCACCACGTCAGCCACGATTTTCGACCAGTCCGAATGGCCGAACGGGGTGTAGTTGACGAAGATGTCCTCCTCGGCGATGCCCTTCGACTTCAGGTAGCTTTCCAGGATGTTGTTGGTGGTACGCGGATAGACATAGTCGGTGCCCAGCAGCGCGAATTTCTCGACCCCCAGTTCGTCGAGGAAATAGTCGGTGGCCGGGATCGCCTGCTGGTTCGGCGCGGCGCCGGTGTAGAACACGTTCTTGGAGCTTTCTTCGCCCTCGTACTGAACCGGGTAGAACAACAGCCCGTTCAGTTCCTCGATCACCGGCAGAACCGATTTGCGCGACACCGAGGTCCAGCAGCCGAACATCACGTCGACATCCTGCACGGTCAGCAATTCGCGCGCCTTTTCGGCAAACAGCGGCCAGTCGGAGGCCGGATCGACAACGACCGCTTCGAGCTGCTTGCCCAGAACGCCGCCCTTGGCGTTCTGTTCGTCGATCAGCATCAGCATCGTGTCTTTCAGGGTGGTTTCGGAAATCGCCATCGTGCCGGACAGCGAATGCAGCACACCGACCTTGATCGTGTCTTCGGCGGCAAAGGCCGGCAGCGACATGGTCAGCACCATCGCCCCCGCGAGTGTGGATTTCAGAATGGTCATGGTAATCCTCCAGGCGGGGATTTGAAATTTACGCAGGCCTTGAACGGCAGTGCCGCACTCCCTACGTCTTCCCCCGCAACATCTGTTTTTTGTTGCTACTGTGTGGCGGCCGTTCGATTTCCACATACTTGCGGCCGTCACACGCCATCCGGGCCAAGCTTCCCCGACGGCAGTCTCAGCAGAGGTCGGAAGCGCGTCACCGCGCAATTGCTGCAGCGCAGCCAAGCGGCAAACCCGCCGGAGTTGATGAATTTGCAGGCAGGCAAAGCCCTTCATGCATAACAATTAATCGATACATTCGCGAAAAACCGCTCTCAGCCCGATTTTTGAGCGCTCCACTTCCAAGCGGCTTCACATTGTGCAACCGAATCCTGCAACAAGGCGCAATTGCCGGAGGGGACCATCACTATCGCGGCCAAAATACCATCGGAGGGGCATGTTTCGCAGCAGCCCCGCGCCCAGGGCACGGCGCTGATCGCCGCCAAGCCGCGCGGCGACCGCTCCGCCCTGGCCGATTTCCGCACCTCGGGCTGTCTCAAGATGCTGTTCCCGCGCAGCGCCGCGCCGGAACTGACCGCGATCCAGGTCAACACCGCGGGCGGGGTCACCGGCGGCGACCGCATCGCGCTGAGCGCCAGCGCGCAGGCGGGCAGCCATCTGCGGCTGTCGACCCAGGCGGCGGAACGGATTTACCGTGCCCAGCCCGGAGAGGTGGGCAGGATCGACACCCGGCTTTGCGTCGAAGACGGTGCGCGGCTCGACTGGCTGCCGCAGGAAACCATCCTGTTCGACCGCGCAGCACTTGACCGCCAGCTGCGGATCGACCTGACCGGATCGGCGCGTTTCCTGATGGTGGAACCGCTGATCCTGGGCCGCGCCGCGATGGGCGAAACGGTGCGCGACGCCCGGCTGACCGATCATATACGGGTGACCCGCGACGGCCGCCCGGTCTTTGCCGACACGATGCGGCTGTCGGGCGACCTGGTGGCGCACATGGCGCGCACGGCCACCGGCGGCGGCGCGGGCGCGATGGCCTCGGTCCTGCTGGCGACGTCGGACTCCGAGGCCGACAGCCATCTGGCCCCGATCCGCGCCTTGCTGCCCGATACCGCCGGGGCTTCGGTGATCCGGCCCGGCCTGCTATACCTGCGCCTGCTCGCGCCCGACGGGTTCGAGCTGCGCAAGACCCTGATCCCCGTTCTGCAGCGGCTGAACGGGGCCAACCTTCCCCGAACCTGGATGATCTGACATGCAACTCACGCCCAGAGAAAAAGACAAACTGCTGGTCGCGATGGCGGCTGAAGTCGCGCGCAAGCGGCTGGCGCGCGGCGTCAAGCTGAACCACCCCGAAGCGATCGCGCTGATCACCGACGCGGTGGTCGAAGGCGCCCGCGACGGCCGTTCGGTGGCCGACCTGATGCAGGCGGGCGCGCAAGTGATCACCCGCGAGCAATGCATGGAGGGCATCGCCGAAATGATCCCCGAAGTGCAGGTCGAAGCGACCTTCCCGGACGGCACCAAGCTGGTGACCGTGCACGACCCGATCCGCTGAGGAGGCTGACATGATCCCCGGAGAGCTTTTCCCCGCCGAAGGCGACCTGACCCTGAACGAAGGCCGCGAAAGCATCACCCTGATGGTGGCCAATACCGGCGACCGCCCGGTGCAGGTCGGGTCGCATTACCATTTTTATGAAACCAACCCGGCGCTCGACTTCGACCGCGAAGCGGCGCGCGGCATGCGGCTGGACATCGCGGCGGGAACCGCGGTGCGGTTCGAACCGGGCCAGCGCCGCGAGGTGACGCTGATCCCGATCGCGGGGGCGCGCAAGGTTTACGGCTTTAACCAGAAAATCATGGGGGACCTCTGATGCCCGCTAAAATCTCCCGCTCCGATTATGCCGCCATGTACGGCCCCACCACCGGCGACCGGCTGCGCCTGGCCGATACCGACCTGATCATCGAGGTGGAAAAGGATTACACCACCTATGGCGAAGAGGTGAAATTCGGCGGCGGCAAGGTGATCCGCGACGGCATGGGCCAATCCCAGGTCACCCGCGCGGACGGCGCTGTGGACACGGTGATCACCAACGCGCTGATCGTCGATCACAACGGCATCTACAAGGCCGATGTCGGGCTGAAGGGCGGCCGCATCCACAAGATCGGCAAGGCGGGCAACCCCGACACCCAGCCCGGCGTCGACATCATCGTCGGACCGGGGACCGAGGCGATCGCGGGCGAAGGCAAGATCCTGACCCCCGGCGGCTTCGACAGCCATATCCATTTCATCTGCCCGCAGCAGATCGACGACGCGCTGCATTCGGGGCTGACCACCATGCTGGGCGGCGGCACCGGCCCGGCGCATGGCACGTTGGCGACCACCTGCACCTCAGGCCCTTGGCATATCGGCCGGATGCTGCAGGCCGCCGATGCGTTTCCGATGAACCTGGCCTTTGCCGGCAAGGGCAACGCGTCGCTGCCCGCCGCCTTGGAGGAACAGGTCAAGGCGGGCGCCTGCAGCCTGAAACTGCACGAAGACTGGGGCACCACCCCTGCGGCGATTGATTGCTGCCTGTCGGTGGCGGACGCGATGGATATCCAGGTGATGATCCATACCGATACTTTGAATGAATCGGGCTTTGTCGAACACACCATGGCGGCGATGAAGGGCCGCACCATCCACGCCTTCCACACCGAAGGCGCGGGCGGTGGCCACGCCCCCGACATCATCAAGGTCTGCGGCGAACCCAACGTGCTGCCCGCCTCGACCAACCCGACGCGACCGTTCACCGTCAACACGGTGGACGAACACCTGGACATGCTGATGGTCTGCCACCACCTGGACAAGGCGATCCCCGAGGATGTGGCCTTCGCCGAAAGCCGCATCCGCCGCGAAACCATCGCGGCCGAGGATATCCTGCACGACATCGGCGCCTTTTCGATCATCGCGTCGGACAGTCAGGCCATGGGCCGGGTGGGCGAGGTTCTGATCCGCACCTGGCAGACCGCCGACAAGATGAAGAAACAGCGCGGTCGTCTGGCCGAGGAAACCGGCGACAACGACAATTTCCGCGTCCGCCGCTATATCGCCAAATACACCATCAACCCGGCCATCGCGCATGGCATCGCCCATGAAATCGGGTCGATCGAAGAAGGCAAGCGCGCCGACCTGGTGCTGTGGAACCCGGCCTTTTTCGGCGTGAAGCCGGAAATGGTGCTGATGGCGGGTACCATCGTGATGGCGCAGATGGGCGACCCGAACGCGTCGATCCCCACCCCGCAGCCGGTCTATTCGCGCCCGATGTTCGGTGCCTATGGCCGGTCGGTGGAACATTCCGCCGTCACCTTCGTGTCGGCCGCGGCCGAGGCCGAGGGCATTCGCGAAACGCTGGAGCTGGCGAAGCAGACCGTGGCGGTGCAGCACACCCGCGGCATCGGCAAGAAGGACCTGAAACTGAACGACGCCACCCCGCATATCGAGGTGCACCCCGAAACCTACGAAGTGCGCGCCGATGGCGAATTGCTGACCTGCCAGCCGGCGGAAAAGCTGCCGATGGCGCAGCGGTATTTCATGTTCTGAGGAAAAAGGCGTGAAGAGCTTCGACAGCCTTCAGCGGGGGGTGCGCGAAACAGGTTTCGCCGCCCCCGAAATATGTCGCGCCCGGCCGAGGGGACATGGCCGAGCGCGGGCCGGATCGCGTGCGATCCGGGAAATCAGACAGGCGGTCTCAGTGCGCCAGGGCATCCGACATCAGGCGGCGGATCGGCCAGCCGGGACGGTCGGTCTGCGACCGGATCGGCAGGCAGCGCACGCTCTGGGTGACCCGTTCGGACCAGTAACGCGGATTGTCGCGGACCTCTTCGGGCAGCCGGTCCTTGTCGAACACCATTTCGCGGTGCTCCACCAGTTCGACGCGGTGTTCGCGCCCGGACGGAATGCCGCCTTCGAAGCTCAGGATGGCAGCCTGAATGGCGGCTTCCCGTGCACGCAGGCGAGCGATTTCTTCACGAATTTCAGCAAGATCGTCGGCAAGGCCGAATTTCATCATCATAAGTATATCCCCAGATACCGTTTAGAAGTGGCTTATCATCCTCTTAATACGGCACGAGGGTCTCGGAATTTACCCCGCTCCAACCAGAAAAGACACAGGATATGACGTAATGAGTCTACCGAATGCGTATATGTTGAGAAAAAAGGGCGATTGGGCCGATGCCTGCGACCGAGTGTCCCTGACCTATGAGCAAAGATTCCTGCGCCGCAAAGTTCTGCACACGCTCGAGGGCGATAAATTCCTCGTCGATCTGGAACAAACCACCTCGGTGGACGATGGCGACGCGTTCGAATTGGAGGACGGGCGCTTCGTCGCCGTCACCGCCGCCGCCGAGGCGCTGCTGCAGGTCACCGGCGACAATCTGCCCCGGCTGGCCTGGCATATCGGCAACCGCCACACCCCCTGCCAGATCGAGGCCGAGCGGCTGCTTATCCAGCGCGATCACGTGATCCAGGCGATGCTGGCGCATCTCGGCGCGACGGTGGAAGAGGTCAGCGAACCCTTCATCCCCGAAGGCGGCGCCTATGGCCATGGCCGCACCCACAGCCACGAACACGGGGCGACGCTGCACACCCATGCGCATGACCACGATCATTCGCACGGGCATGACCACACGCACGACCATAGCCACACGCATAGCCACGACCACGGCCATGATCACTGACACCGCCCTTCTGACCCTGGCGCAATGGCTGTCGCCCGCCTATCCGGTGGGCGCCTTCAGCTATAGCCATGGTCTGGAATGGGCGGTGGAGACCGGACAGGTGCGCGATGCCGACAGCTTCCGCGACTGGCTGGAAGACATCCTGCGTCATGGCACCGGCCGCAACGACGCGATCCTGCTGGCCTGCGCGCATCGCTCCGATCCCGGCGCGCTTCGCGAATTGGACGACCTGGCCCGCGCCTATGCGCCCTCGAAGGAACGGCTGCTGGAAACCGAAGCGCAGGGCGCCGCCTTCTGCCGGACCACCGCGGCGATCTGGGGCGACGACATGCCCGACCTGACCTATCCGGTGGCGGTGGGATACGCGGCCCGGGCGCATGGCTTCCCGCTGCGCCAGACCTCAGCTATGTATCTGCATGCCTTTGCCAGCAACCTGACCTCGGCGGCGATCCGTCTGGTGCCGCTGGGCCAGACCGAGGGCCAGGCGGTGCTGACTGCTCTCACGCCGCTGTGCGAAACCCTCGCGGCCGAAACCGAAGCCCTGACCCCGGACGATCTGGGCGGATCGGTCTTCATGGCCGATATCGCCGCGATGAAACACGAAACCCAATACACGAGGCTTTTCCGATCATGACTTCCCCTCACGGACCTCTGCGCATCGGCATCGGCGGCCCCGTCGGCGCGGGCAAGACCACGCTGACCGCCGCCCTGTGCAAGGCGCTGTCGGACAAATATTCCATCGGCGCGATCACCAATGACATCTATACGCAGGAAGACGCCGAGGCGCTGATGCGGCTGCAGGTGCTGCCGCAGGACCGGATCATCGGCGTGGAAACCGGCGGCTGCCCGCATACCGCGATCCGCGAAGACGCGTCGATCAACCTTGCCGCCGTGGACGAAATGCGCAAACGCCACCCCGAGGTGGAAATCGTGCTGATCGAATCCGGCGGCGACAACCTCAGCGCCACGTTCAGCCCGGAACTGGCCGACCTGACGCTTTACGTGATCGACGTGGCCGCGGGCGAAGAAATCCCGCGCAAGGGCGGCCCGGCGATCACCAAATCCGACATCCTGATCATCAACAAGACCGACCTGGCCCCTTACGTCGGCGCCTCGCTCGAGGTGATGGACCGCGACGCCACCCGGATGCGCGCAGGAAAGCCCTTCGTGTTCACCGCGCTGCGCAAGGGCGAAGGCATCGACAAGGTGGTCGAACTGATCGAGGAAATCGGCGGGCTGGTGCCCGCCTGATTTCAGCCAGGCTCAGCCCGCCAGGGCGCGGGTGATGATCAGTTTCTGGATGTCGCTGGTGCCCTCGTAGATCTGGCAGACCCGCGCGTCGCGGTAGATCCGTTCCACCGCGAAATCCTGCATGTAGCCATAGCCGCCGAAAGTCTGGATCGCGTCGGAAATGATCCGCTCGGCCGCTTCCGATGCGAACAGCTTCGCCATCGCCGCCTCGGTCAGGCAGGGAATGCCCGCATCCTTCATCCGCGCCGCGTTCAGCACCAGCTGCCGCGCCGCCTCCAGCTGGGTGCTCGCATCGGCCAGGCGGAAACCGACCGCCTGATGAGCGATCAGCGGCTGGCCGAAGGACTGCCGGTCCTTGGCATAGTCAATGGCCATATCCAGGGCCGCCTGCGCCATGCCGACCGATTGCGACGCGATGCCGATGCGGCCCGTTTCCAGGCTGGACAGCGCGATCCGGTATCCGTCGCCTTCCTCGCCGATCCGCATCGCGGCGGGCACGCGCATATCCTCGAACCGCAAGGCGCAGGTATCCGAACAACGCTGACCCAGCTTTTCCTCGACCGAGGTGACGTGATAGCCGGGATTGTCCGTGCGCACCAGGAACGCGGTGATCCCGCGCTTGCCCTCGCTGCCCTCCATCCGGGCGAAGACCACCACCCATTCGCCGATCTTGCCCGAGGTGATGAAGGCCTTTTCGCCGTTGATCACGTAATCGTCGCCATCGCGCCGCGCCCGGGTGCGGATGGCCGAGGCATCGGACCCGGCATGCGGTTCGGTCAGGGCGAAGGCGCCGATGAACTTGCCCTGCACGGCCGGGCGCAGAACCTGTTCCTGCTGTTCGGCACTGGCATAGCGTTGCAGGATCGCGTTGAAGGGCGCGTTATGCACGCTCATCACCGTCGAAATCGCGCCGTCCCCGGCGGCGATTTCCATCAGCGCCAGCGCATAGGACACGTAATCGGCCCCGACGCCGCCCAGTTCCTCGGGAACGGTCATGCCAAGGAATCCCAGCTCGCCCATCTGCGCCAGAACCTCCGGTTCGATGACCTTCGATTTGTCGCGGGCCGCCGCCCCCGGTGCCAGCACGTCGCGCGCGAACCCGCGCGCCATGTCCTGAATCATCTGCTGGTCTTCGGTGATGACGCTCATGTTGAAACCCCTCCCTTGGCATCGCCTGATCGGCCGGAAAAATGTCAGAGAACCGGTCCGACGCAAAGGGGGTATCGGCGCAAAACCTTACGTGAGTTTTGCAAAAGGCACCCCGTATGGGGCAGGCCGCACCCACCTTCGCGATCTTGATGCAAGTCAATGCGCCGAACCTTACCCAAGG
Organism: Thalassovita mangrovi; assembly: GCF_009857745.1. Lineage (GTDB taxonomy): Bacteria > Pseudomonadota > Alphaproteobacteria > Rhodobacterales > Rhodobacteraceae > Thalassobius > Thalassobius mangrovi. The sequence continues at coordinate 719,451 of NZ_WWEN01000003.1, read as the reverse complement.
TAAACTTAATTTTACGGTTTCATTTTGAACCGGTGATCGCTTCATGGGAGGAATTACTATGACCAAGTCGATACTAGCCGCAGGCGCGATTTTGAGCCTGCTCGCCACCGCGGGACTTGCCGAGGAACGAACCGGCCAGCAAGAATACATGATCGCCTGCGCCGGCTGCCACGGCGAAACCGGCAAGGGCGACGGCCCGGCCGCGGCGTCGATGACGACCAAACCCTATGACCTGACCAAGCTGACTTCCGAAAAGGGCGGCGGCACCTTTCCGTTCGAATATGCGCTCTGGATCGTGGACGGGCGCGACATGATCAAGTTCCACGGCGGCGACATGCCGGTTTGGGGGGATCGCTACATGGTGTCGGCGCGCGCGTCGGAGGCCGAAAGCGAAACGCCCGAATCGCGCGAATTGGTGGTGCGCGGCCGCATCCTGTCGCTGGTCTATTACCTGGGCTCGATCCAGGAATGATCCCCGGCTCATTCGCGTAGAGAGAAGGCCAACCGGCCTTGATGGGCGCCCCGACGGGCGCCCTTTGCCGTTCGGGATCATCGCCAACCACCACGCTTCATCCCCCCAAAGAAAAACCCCGGCCGAAGCCGGGGCAGAGGGGCGCTTGGAAAACGCGGGGGGAAAACTTACCAATCTGTCGGGCCGGTATCGGCGAAGGCATGGGCCAGGAAATCGATGAAGGCGCGGACCTTGGGCTGGGTGAAACGGCCCGGCGGGTAGACCGCATAGATGCCCTGGGTTTCCATCGGCAGCTCGGGGATCACATCCTCGACCAGGCCCTGCTTCATCGCGTCGGCATACAGATAGCTGGGCAGATAGGCGATGCCCAGCCCGGCCACGGCGGCGTTCAGCAGCGACTGGCCGTCATTGACGCTCAGCCAGCCGGCGGTGCGCACTTGGCGCTTTTCGCCCGACGGCGCGGTCAGTTTCCAGACATTGCCGTTCGACTGGTTGGAATAATGCAGCAGCTTGTGTTCGTTCAGATCGTCGATCTTCTGCGGCCGGCCGTATTTTTCGAAATAGCCGGGCGCGGCGATCATCCGCTTGGTGGTTTCGGTCAGCTTGCGGGCGCGCAGGGTGCTGTCTTCCAGCTCGCCGATGCGGATCGCCATGTCGAAACCTTCGCTGATCAGTTCCACGTAGCGGTTGTTCAGCACCATGTTGACGGTGATGTCGGGGAAATCGGACAGGAAATCGCCCAGGATCGGCGACAGGTGATTGACGCCGAAATCGGTGGCGACGCTGATCCGCAGTAGACCCGAGGGCGCCGATTGCATCGAGGTGACCAGCGCGTCGGCTTCGCCCGCATCAGTCAGCACCCGGCGGGCGCGGTCGTAATAGGCCAGGCCGATTTCGGTCGGGCTGACGCGGCGGGTGGTGCGGTTCAGCAAGCGGGCGCCAAGGCGGGCCTCAAGGCTGGACACATGTTTCGACACGGCCGATTTGGAAATACCCATCTTCTTGGCGGCATCGGTGAACCCACCTTGATCCACAACGGTGGCGAAAGCTTCCATTTCAGTCAGGCGGTCCATGTTCTTACCCTTCACGTGTTCTGCTCTTGCGATCCTGTATCGGGGTGAAATCGGGCAGCACTGGGGCAGGCGCAGGACAATATCGCGGTATTGTCGGGGATCGTTAATGACACGGAAACGACGAAACAATGCGGCGGTGGATGGGGTGGCCCGGGGACTGCCCCCTGTCCGCTTCAGGATGCGACGCCTTAAAACACCAGCGCAATCGCGGTGATCCACAGCGGCAGGGTCGCCGCCGCCAGCAGTGTCGACTGCGCCACCAGCGTCGCCGCCAGTTCCCGGTCGGCCCCGAAGCCTGCCGCCAGCACATGCGCCGCCGACGCCGTGGGCAGCGCCGCGAACAGAACCAGCGTCCGCGCCACCGCCTCGCCCGGCTGCAGGATCAGGCACAGGGTCAGGGCGGCGGCGGGCGCGGCGATCAGCTTGGTTGCCACGATGATACCGCTGAACCGGTTCAGCCGCGCCAGCGCGCCCCAGTTCATTGTTGCGCCAACGGAAATCAACGCCACCGGGATCGCCGCGCGCGACAGCATTTCCAACGGCGCGATCACCGGGGCCGGGATCGTGATGCCGCTCACCCCCACCAACACGCCGGAGACCGAGGCAAGAAGGAACGGATTACTCGCCACCTTCAGCACGGTTTGCCGCAGATCGCCGCTACCGCGCGACAGGGCGGTGACGGCAAAGACATTGGCCATCGGGATCGCCAGCCCCACCGCCACCGCCAATTCGCCCACCGGTGCCGGGCTCAGCGTTTCCACCGCGACGAAACCAAGCGCCGTGTTGAACCGCCACGCGGTCTGCCAGGCGCCGGCGAAATCGCGGAAACTGTCAGGCCCGAACCGCCGCGCCAGGTATCCCAGCGACAGCGCGAACAGCAGGATCGCCCAGACCGCCGGCCCGATGCTGGCCATATCCCGCACCGCGATCGGGCGGCTGGAGGCCGCGACGAAAATCAGCGCCGGGAACAGGATTTCGAAATTCAGCCGGTCCAGCCCCTGCCAGGCGCTCACCGGCAGACGGTTGCGGATCAGACCGCCCAGAACCACCATCAGGAAACTGGGCAACAGCCCCAAAAGGATCGAGATGAAAACCATGATGCCCCCTGTTGGCATCTAACGGCGCGGGCCGGGCGCGAACAAGGGCAAAGCGCCCGGGCTCAGGCCGGTTCCGCCGCGCCGAACAACCTGTCGAAGGCGGCCTCGCCCGCCGGGCCGAACCGGACCACCCGGCTGCCCTCCTCCCGCCGGGCCCAGCCCTGGGCGATGAAATGGCTCAACATAGCCCGGCCCAGCTGCCCGGCCAGATGCGATTGCCGTGCGCTCCAATCCAGGCATTCGCGGCATAGCGGCGCCTTGCTGCGCGGCAGTGCGCCCAAGTCGATCCCCAGCGAGGCGACGAAATCCGCCCCCGCCGGGGTCAGCGCCAGCGCCTCGCCCTCCTGCCGCAGGTATCCGCGATCCAGCATCGCGGCATACATCCGCACGCCCATTTCCCCGGCCAGATGGTTGTAGCATACCCGCGCCCGGCGCATCGCTGCGTCGCGCGGCCCGGTCCGCGTGCGCAGATGCCCGGTACCGGCCGCCAGCCCCATCAGCGCCTCAAGCACCCCGGCGACCTCGTCCCCCGCCAGCCGGAAATATTTGTGCCGCCCCGATTTGCGCATGGCGATCAGTCCACCCTGGTCCAGCTTGGCCAGATGGGCCGAGGCCGTCTGCAGGCTGACCCCCGCCTCCTGCGCCAATTCGCTGGCGGTCAGCGCCTTGCCCGCCATCAGCGCGGTCAGGATATTGGCGCGGGCGGGATCGCCGATCAAAGCGGCGATGCGGGCGATATCGGGACCTTCTTTCATAGTTCGATCATGGCCGAAGCATTGCGTTCGGGCAAGCCGCTATAGGTCGGCTGTCACGACAAAGGAGACCGCAAATGCTGACCTGCATCATCCGCTACCAGATCGACCCGACCAAGAAGGCCCAATTCGAAACCTATGCCCGCAACTGGGGCCAGGCGATCCCGCGCAACGGCGCCGAACTGATCGGCTATTACGCCCCGCACGAAGGATCGACGACGCTCGCCTATGGCATCTACAACATCCCCAGCCTTGCCGATTACGAATCCTACCGCACCCGGCTGGCCGCCGATCCGCTGGGGCGGGAAAATTATGAATTCGCCCAACGCGAAGGCTTCCTGTTGCGCGAAGACCGCTGCTTTTTCAAACTGGCCTCAACCCCGCACGGAGAACAGCCATGATCGCGATCATTTTCGAAGTCCACATCGCCGAGGGGCGCAAGCCCGAATACCTCGACATCGCCGCCGACCTGAAGCCGCTGCTGGAACAGGTCGACGGCTTCATCTCGGTCGAACGGTTCCAAAGCCTGAACGATCCCGACAAGCTGCTGTCGCTGTCCTTCTTCCGCGATGAAGAGGCGGTGCAGACCTGGCGCAACCTGGCCGAGCACCGCGTGGCGCAGGCCAAGGGCCGCGCCGGCATCTTTGCCGATTACCGGCTGAAAGTGGTGCAGGTGCTGCGCGATTACGGGATGACGGACCGGGATCAGGCGCCGAAGGACAGCGCGTCGGCCTAACCCGTCAGGGACCGCCCGGCGCGCGCCGGGCGACGACCCGACCGCGCGGTCGGGTCACCCTGCCCCTCGCCCTACAGCGCTGCCGCCAGCCGGGTGCCCTGATTGATCGCGCGCTTGGCGTCGAGCTCCGCCGCCACGTCGGCGCCACCGATCACGTGGCAGGCGATGCCCTCGGCCTCCAGCGCGTCGGCCAGCGACCGCTCGCTCAGCTGCCCGGCGCACAGGACCACCGTGTCGCAGTCGATCACCCGGGGATTTTCCCGCGCCTCACCGAAGCTGATATGCAGGCCTGCGTCGTCGATCTTCTCGTAATTCACGCCGCCGATCATCTCGACCTGCTTCATCTTCAGCTCGGCGCGGTGAATCCAGCCCGTCGTCTTGCCCAGCCCCTTGCCCAGGGCCTTGGCCTTGCGCTGCATCAGCGTGACCTGGCGCACGGGCGGTTCCGGCTGCGGCCCTTCCGGGGCCAGCCCGCCGCGCACCGCCTCGGGGTCGGCAACGCCCCATTCGCGCATCCATTCCGGCAGGTCCAGCGTCGGGCTGTCGCCGGTCACCAGGAATTCGGCCACGTCGAACCCGATGCCGCCGGCGCCGATGACGGCGACCTTGTTACCGACTTCGGCCTTGTCGCGCAGCACGTCGATATAGGACAGCACGTTGTCGCGCTCCTGCCCCGGGATGCCCGGGTCGCGCGGCACGACACCGGTGGCGATCACCACCTCGTCGAAGCCCTTGAGGTCGTCCACCCCGGCCTCGGTGTTCAGCTTCACGGTGATCCCGGCATCGGCGACCATCGTGGCGAACCAATCGACCAGCCCGTGGAATTCCTCTTTCCCCGGCACCTGGCGCGCCATGTTGAGCTGCCCGCCGATCCGGTCCGCCTTGTCGAACAGGGTCACCGCATGGCCGCGATCGGCCGCGGTCAGCGCCGCCGACAACCCGGCCGGGCCCGCGCCGACAATGCCGATGCTTTTGGGCTGTTCGGCAGGGGTGATCGCGTGTTCGGTTTCATGGCAGGCGCGCGGATTGACCAGGCAGGAAGTCAGCTTGCCGCCGAAGGTGTGATCCAGGCAGGCCTGGTTGCAACCGATGCAGGGCGCGATGTGATCGGCCTGGCCGGTTTCCGCCTTGACCACGAAATCGGCATCGGCCAGCAGGGGCCGCGCCATCGACACCATGTCGGCGCAGCCTTCGGCCAAAACGTCCTCGGCCACGTCGGGCATGTTGATCCGGTTCGAGGTCACGACCGGAATGCCGACCTTGCCCATCAGCTTCTTGGTGACCCAGGCAAAGGCGCGGCGCGGCACGCTAGTCGCGATGGTCGGCACCCGCGCCTCGTGCCAGCCGATGCCGGTATTGATGATGGTGGCGCCGGCCTTTTCGACCTCCCGCGCCAGCTGCACGACTTCCTCATGGGTCGACCCTTCGGGCACCAGATCGATCATCGACAGCCGGTAAATGATGATGAAATCGGTGCCCACCGCCTCGCGGGTGCGGCGCACAACCTCGATCGGCAGGCGCATCCGGTTCTCGTAGGACCCGCCCCAGCGGTCCTCGCGCTTGTTGGTATGGGTGACCAGGAACTGGTTGAGGAAATAGCCCTCCGACCCCATGATCTCGACCCCGTCATAGCTGGCCTGTTGCGCCAGCACGGCGGCGTTGACGATGTCCGAAATCTGCTTCTCGATCCCGTCCTCGTCCAGCTCGGTCGGCGGGAAGGGCGAAATCGGCGATTTGATCGCCGAGGGCGCCACGCATTTCGGGCCATAGGCATAACGGCCCGCATGCAGGATCTGCATCGCGATCTTGCCGCCCGCGTCATGCACCGCGCTGGTGATGACCTTGTGGTTCGCCACGTCTTCGTCGCTGACCATCATCGAGGCGCCGGGCAGCACCGATCCTTCCAGGTTGGGCCCGATGCCGCCGGTGACCATCAGGCCCACCCCGCCACGCGCGCGCGCGGCGTAGAATTCGGCAACCCGGTTCCAGTCCTTGGTTTCTTCCAGCCCGGTATGCATCGACCCCATCAGCACGCGGTTCTTCAGCGTGGTGAAACCCAGGTCGAGCGGGGCAAGTAGGTGCGGATATGTGGTCATGACGTGCCTCCCTGCATTCGGGCCGCATCTGGCCAGAGAGCGGCAGGCTTGTCATCCCAAACGCAGCGTAAGGGTTAGCGGCGGTGCGGCATCCCCGCCCGCGCGGGCGGGGGATCGCCCGGCGCGCGCCGGGCGCGGCCTCAATCCGCTTCCACGACGTTTTCCACGATCAGCGGCGTCTCGAAATAATCGAAACGCGGCGCGCTGCCATAGGTTTCCTCGGCCAGCCTGCACCAGTCGGCGTCATGCGCCGCCTTCGCAGCCTCTACCGAGGGCCACAGGTAAATCCCGCCGCCGCGATTGCCGGCGGGATCGTAGAGATAGGTCTTGCGAATGAGGTCCGGGTTGGCGCGCCAACGCGGCAGCGTGGCCTCGTATTTGGCCAGGACCTCTTCGCGGCTCATGCCCTCGGGCAGGTCGAATGTCACGATCTCTGTAATCATGAATCGAGGTTAACAGAAACCCGCGCTCAGGTCGCGGATTTCATGTTCACCCGTTTCGACAGCTCTTCCAGGCTCTCCACCCGCTCCGAATAGCGATCGGTCAGATAGGACGACTGGCTACGGGTCAGCAGGGTGAATTTCACCAGCTCCTCCATCACGTCCACCACGCGGTTGTATAACGGGCTGGGCAGCATCCGGCCATCGTCGTCGAATTCGTGGAACGCCTTGGGGACCGAGGATTGGTTCGGGATGGTGATCATCCGCATCCAGCGGCCGAGGATGCGCATCTGGTTCACCGCGTTGAAGCTTTGCGATCCGCCGCAGACCTGCATCACGGCCAGCGTCTTGCCCTGCGTCGGGCGGATACCGCCGATGGGCGCCAGAGGAATCCAGTCGATCTGCGCCTTCATGATCCCGGTCATCGCGCCGTGGCGTTCGGGCGAACACCAGACCATGCCCTCGGACCACATCACCATGTCGCGCAATTCCTGCACCTTGGGGTGATCGGCAGGTTCGTCGTCGGGCAGCGGCAGGCCGGAGGGATTAAAAATCTTCGTCTCGCAGCCGAACCGTTCCAGGATGCGCGCCGCTTCCTCGACCATCAGCCGGGAATAGGACCGTTCGCGCAGCGATCCGTAGAGCAGCAGGATGCGCGGCTTGTGCGTGGCGCGCTCGGTCGGGAACAGGCTGTTTTCATCAATCGGGGCGAAGCTTTGCTCTTCGATATTCGGCGTGTCAGTCAACGCGGTCTCCGTTTTCGTTCAAAATCATCTGGCCGTCTTCCTTGTAAAGCGGGCCTTCGGGCCAGTTGTCCAGAAGGTCCAGCACCACCTCGGACGGGCGGCACAGCCTGACGCCCCTGGGCGTGCAGACGATGGGGCGGTTCACCAGAACCGGGTGGTCCAGCATGTGATCCAGCAGTACCTCGTCGGGCACCGTGGGGTCCAGCAGGCCCAGTTCCTCGGCGGGCGATTTGGTGGTGCGCAGCGCCTGGCGCGGGGTCAAATCGGCGGCGGCGAACAGCGCCAGCAATTGCGGCCGGGTCCAGCCAGTTTCGAGGTATTCGATCACCACCGGATCGTAGCCCGCCTTGCGGATGATATCGAGAACGTTGCGCGACGTGCCGCAGGCCGGGTTGTGATGGATGACGACGCTCATGCGGCTTTCCTTCCGCTGACGGGATCGCGGTCGGGCACGAACAGGATCGCGCCGACGCCAAGACCGATCAAAGCGCCGATGATCTGCGCCGCGATGAAGCCCGGCACATGGGCCGGGTAGATGCCCGAAAACGTGTCGGTGAAGGCCCGCCCGATGGTGACGGCGGGGTTGGCGAAGGAGGTCGAGGCGGTGAACCAATAGGCGGCGGTGATATACAGCCCCACCAGCCACGCCACCGCTTCGACCTTGTAGCGCACGCCGCCCAGAATGGTTAGCAGCAACCCGAACGTGGCCACCCCTTCGGCGAACCATTGCGGCCCGCCGCTGCGCAAGTGGGTCGAGGCCTGGATCAGCTCCTGCGCGAACATCGCGTGGGCCACCACGCTGCCCAGCACCGCGCCCACGACCTGCGCCACCACGTAAGGAGTGAATTCGACCCATTTCAGATTGCCCTTGATCGCCATGACCAGCGAAACGGCGGGGTTGAAATGCGCCCCCGAAATCGGCCCCAGGATAGTGATCAGCACCACCAGGATCGCGCCGGTCGGGATCGTGTTGCCCAGCAGCGCCAGCGCCACGTCCTCGGTCAGGGTTTCGGCCATGATGCCGGACCCGACCACGGTGCAGACCAGCAGCAGCGTGCCCAAGGCTTCGGCCAGCAACCGGCGTGTCAGGTCCTGGTTCATGCCGCGCCCTCCGAATCCGTGCCGATCTTGGCCAACGCCGCCTTCTGCTCAGTCAGGTCCATGTCCTCCAGCGGCAGCGCCAGGAAGGCCTCGACCCGCTGCTTCATCCGGGCGTAGGCGACGCGGAAGGCTTCGCGGTTTTCCTCATCCGTTTCCCCGGCGCCTGCCGGATCGGGGATGCCCCAATGGGCGCCGACCGGCGCGCCGGGCCAGTAGGGGCAGGTTTCCCCTGCCGCCGAGGCGCAGACGGTGATCACGTAATCCATCTCCGGCGCGTCCTCACCCGCGAATTCGTCCCAGCTTTTCGACCGGACATAGCCGGTGTCGTATCCCAGCCCGTCCAAAAGCTCGATCGCGAAGGGATTGGGCGTCCCGGTCGGTTTCGATCCCGCCGAATAGGCCCGGAACCGGCCCTCGCCCAATTCGTTCAGCAATACTTCGCCCAGAACCGAGCGGGCGGAATTTCCCGTGCACAGAAACAGCACGTTCTTGGTCTCAGCCATGAGGTCCTCACCGTTGTCCTTGATTATGTCGCGCCCGTTGCCGGGACATTCAGCCCTTGCCGATCTCGTCCAACCTGTGCTGCAGGCTCAGCTTGTCCAACTCCTCGAAGGGCAAGTTCACGAAGATCGAAATCCTGTTGTTCAGCATCCGGTAGGCTTCGCTGAAGGCCAGCCGTTTCTCGGCCTCGTTGCCTTCCGCCCTGACCGGGTCGGGCACACCCCAATGGGCGGTCATCGGCTGGCCGGGCCAAACCGGGCAGACCTCCTGCGCGGCCTGATCGCAGACGGTGAACACGAAATCCATCCCGGGCGCACCGACACCGGCGAATTCGTCCCAGCTCTTGGTCCGCACGCTTTCGGTGCCGTGATTGAGCCGCTTCAGCAGGTCGGTCGTATAGGGATGGGGCGCATCCGCCGGCTGCGACCCGGCGGAATAGGCGCGGAACCGCCCGCGGCCTTCGCGCTTCATGATCGCTTCGGCCATCAGCGAACGGGCGGAATTTCCGGTGCACAGAAACAGAATGTTCTTCATTTCATCCATCACAGTTTTCTCAGCACTCGCAGGCAATCGAATCCAGCACCGGACGGCACAGATCGGGTTCGCCGCCACAGCAATCTTCCATCAGGAAGGTCAGCAACCCGCGCAGCCCCTCCATATCGGCGAAATAGCGGATCGACCGGCCTTCGCGCAGATTGCGCACCAGCCCGGCCTGGAACAGCACCGACAGGTTTGCCGACATGGTGTTCTGTTTCACGCCCAAAGCGTCCGAGATTTCGCCCGCGGCCATGCCCTTGGGTCCGGCCTGCACCAGAAGCCGGAAGGCATCCAGGCGGCTGGCCTGCGACAGGGCGGCGAAAGCGGCGAGTGTTTTTTCTTTATCCATAATTCATGATATATGGATATGACTGGCGGAACGCAACAGCAGACTACACCCCGCAAGGTGAAACTTCTGTGACAGTGCTTTCAGGTTTCAGACCGGGCGGCCCTACAAACAATCGCCTACATCGTTTCCAGGCAATGGCGCCGGAAGGCGCGTTTGAGCATGTCCAGCTCTTCGCGCAGCAGGGTGATCTCGGCGCGGATATCGTCGGCCAAAGCTTCGCCCGCGAGGATCGAAAAGCTTTCCAGCGTCTCGCCGCTGTCGGCATCGCGGATCAGGAAGCTCTGCACCCCGTCCGACAGCAGTTCGGCCGGGATCGGCACCCGCAACACCCAATGGTCCTTTTCGCCATCCTCGATCAGCTCCACCCCGGACAGCGGCTTTTCCAGATGGGTCACCTCGATCTGCGGCTGGATGCGAAACTGCGCGCTGCTGCTCAGCACGCCTTCCCAAACCCCTTCGAACAGGCGCGTTTTGGTCAGTGTCAGGTCGGTCATCGCGGATGGTCCTTACAGTTCGGCCCGGGGGCGGCGGCTGAATGTCAGGTCACGCAGGATGACCTGGTTCATTTGGGGGCCTTCGAAAATCAGGTCGAGCCAGGCGCGTTCCACCCGCTTTTCGTTCATCTTGGTATAGGCCAGGTCGAATTCGACCATGATTTCCTCTTCGTGCAGCGGCAATTCGCGCACGATCTGTTCGGTATTGGGGCCGTGGCGGATGTTCAGCCGCGCGAAAATCTCCAGCGGCTGTTCCATTTCCACGATCGTATCCATCCGCAGCAGGTGCCGCCGCTTCAGCCCCTGCACCGCCTCGGGCGGCAGGTCGATCACCACCGACAGGAACGACCCGTCGAACTTGAACACGTCCATCCGCAGCCCGAACGGCGCCAGGTCGGCGGCGCGCGTATTGCGCAGCTGGCGCAGGGTCAGTTCGGAAAAGGCGCAATCGTGGAACAGCGTCACCTCGTCGCCGAGCTGGCTTTTGTTCTGCACCGTGGACAGGCCCGGCACCGGCAGCGGCCCGCGCCACAGCTGCGGCCGCCAGGCCCAGTCCGACCCCTGCGGCTTGTGGAAACTGGTCGATCCGATCATCGGCAGCGCCAGCCGGCTGTCGGCCACGTGGATCAGTTCGTTCAGGTGATAGCGCAGTTCGCGCGCCCGGGTCCGCTGCCGCCGCAGCACCGGCAGGTCGGTGTCCTTGGCGTCGCGCGCGGTCTTGGCCCAGCGGCGCAGGGCGCGCTTGGCAATGACGTCCCTGAGGAATTTGCGGCCGCTCATGCCTGCCATCTGTTCCGCCCCATTCTGACTGCTCTTGCCCCGTTCTAGCGATTAGGGATCAACTAAACAAATCCGCAAAGATTTTTTTCACGCCCCGGCGCTTGCGCCCGGGCGGTGTCGTTTCATCTTCCATGCCATCCGAAGTGCCGGGCCGGGCCACCGGCCGGATCGCCGCCAGCGGATCGGCGGCAGGATCAGGCACGGCATCGATCGCCGGGTCGACCGCCGGCAGCGGCTCAACCGCCGCCGCGATCACCGGCACGGCCCCGGCAGGCGGGCCATAGACCGGCTGCATCTGCGGGCTTTCCTCGCGCAACTGCTCGGCCTGCCAACTCAGCATGGTCAGCCCCTTTTCGCCGGTCACCGCGCTGCCCTTGGGGCCATAGACCGCCAGCCCCACCATCTTGCCGTTCAGCACCATCATCGCGCGCCAGTGGCGCGGGTCGTCTTCGGGCGTCAGCCCCTCGGGCGCTTCGACCTGCACGATGGTCAGCCCGTCGCCATGTATCCGGCGCAGCAGCTTGCGGTCGCCCAGGGCGGCGGCGATTTCTTCGGCATCGGGTTCCGGCGCCTCCGAATGGCGCGGCACCGCGGCGATAGTCATCACCACCGGTTCGACATCGTAGCCGCTGATATATCCGGTCAGGGTTTCGCAGCTGGCCAGCAGGGCGAAACCGCCCGTCGCGCCGCTGCGCAGGGTTTCGCGCTGGATGCAATAGCCCTGCGGCGCCACCACAACCACGTCGCCCCCGGCCAGTTCGGCCCGGTGTAGCCCCAGGTCCGGCGCCTCGTCTTCTTCGCCGCCGAAACCACTCAGAGACAGGCAGCCCGAGAGGGACATCAGCAACACGCCCGCCACGACCGCGCGCAATGCGGATTTTGCCTTGCCGTCGATCATTGCAGCGGCCATCCCCCCGGTGCCATACCTGTCTGCCATACCCGTTATGCGCCGGTCCACCAGACACCGCCGCATGGTGTTTTCTTCGTCTTTTCTTTGGGATAGCCAAGCCGCCCCAACCGCACAAGTCCGTTTGTCGCAAAGCGCCCCTGTTCCGGCGCACCGTTCCCCCCTATGATCACCGCCAAAGCAAATCAGACGGCGCCGCCGCCAGGACCACAGGCATGCACCCAGATTATTCCGCCCACGCGGCTTTCGTCAGCCCGGCCCGGCCCCGGGCCGAAGCCTGGCGGCTGATCGCCGGGCTGATCATGGCGACGGTGATCTATATCGGGCTGCTGCAGGCGCTCGACGCGTGCGTGATGATCGTGCTGGGCGATGACGGCTATTTCGATTTCAGGACCATGCTTGAGACCGGCAACAGCCCGGCGGGTACGCTGTACCTGCTGGGCAGCTTCGTCTGCATGGCCGTCGCGGTCAGCGCCGTGGCGCATCAGCTGCACGGGCGGTCGCCGCTGTCGCTGCTGGGGCCGCCCCGGCTGGCGCTGCGGCAGGGTTGGCGGGTGCTGCGGGTGAACGCGCTGATATTCCTGGCGATCTGGCTGCTGCCGCCCGCCGAATGGTCCGCCGACCTGGTGCCGCAACGGCCTTTCGGCGACTGGGTGTTGCTGCTGCCGCTGGCCCTGCCCGCGCTGCTGATCCAGACCGGGACCGAAGAACTGGTGTTTCGCGGCTATGTCCAGCAACAGCTGGCGGCGCGGTTCAAGGCGACCGCGGTGTGGATGCTGGGCCCGGCGCTGCTGTTCGGGCTGCTGCATTACCGCCCCGAGGCGGGGGCGAACGCCTGGCTCTTCATCGGCTGGGCGGCGGCGTTTTCGCTGGCCGCGTCGGACCTGACCGCGCGGGCGGGGACGCTGGGCCCGGCCATCGCGCTGCATTTCGCCGCCAATGCCTGGGCGATCCTGATCTATTCGCAGGACGAAACCCTGTCGGGCCTGTCGCTCTATCATCAGCCGATCGACCTTGCCGATGCCGACACGGTGACGCCGCTGCTGCTGGTCGATCTGGGCACGCTTTTCGTCAGCTGGCTGGCCGCGCGGCTGGCGCTGCGGCGCTAGGGGGGATCATGCGCGCCTATCGCCCCCATTCCGATTTCATCGCCACTGCCCGGCTGACCCCCGAAGTGTCGCGGCTGATCTTCGGCGTGATCGCCATCGAACTGCTTTACGGGCTGGGGCTCGATATCATCAGCGCGGTGCTGGACTCGTTCCCGCCGCAGATCGGCGACGCCTATTACTACGGCACCACCGCTGCCGGCCTGCTGGCGCAGTTGTTCAGCTTCGCGCTGCTGGGCGGGTCGGTGATGCTGGTCGCCCGCTACCTGAATTTCCGCCCGCCGATGAGCCTGGTCGGCCCGGTCGAGCCTGCGAAGGAAGGCTTCATGCTGGCGCTTTTCGCCGGGCTTGGCACCTTCCTTCTGATCGAGATTCTGCCGCCCTACTGGTCCACCGCCGGGGCCGATACGCTGGGCGTGGGGCGCTGGCTGCTGCTGCTGCCCTTCGCCCTGGCCGGTCTGACGGTGCAGGTCGCCGCCGAGGAACTGCTTTATCGCGGCTATATCCAGCAACAGCTGGCCGCGCGCTTCCCGTCGACCTGGATCTGGATGATCGGGCCGAACCTCCTGTTCGCCGCGGCGCATTGGGAAAGCGGCACCGATCCAGTTGACGCGATGGAATACGTCACCTGGGCCTTCTTCTTCGGGCTGGTCGCCTCGGACCTGACCGCGCGCACCGGCAGCTTGGGCGCGGCGGTCGGGTTCCACCTGGCCAATAACGTCTATGCCTTCCTGTTCTTTTCCGAACGCGGCGCGCCGGATTCGGGGCTGGCGCTGTTCCTGTTCCCGCCCTCCACCGACCTGTTGCCGCCCTCTGTCACCGCCGAACCGTTCCCGTCGCTGGGGCTGGTCGTCGAACTGGGAACATTGCTGGTCATGTGGCTTGCGACGCGAATGGTGCTAAGGCGCTGATTGCATTTCCGCCGCGCGGGGCTTATCTGACTGCTCTAAACGAGACCAAGGGGTCAAACAGCTCATGAACTGGATCACCAACTACGTCCGCCCGCGGATCAACTCGATCTTCTCGCGCCGCGAGGTGCCTGAAAATCTGTGGACCAAATGCGACGAATGCGGAACCATGCTGTTCCACCGCGAACTGAGCGACAACCTCAACGTCTGCACCAATTGCGGCCACCACATGGCGATCACCCCGCGCGACCGTTTCACCGGGCTGTTCGACGGCGGCATCTTCACCGAGGTCGAGGTCCCCGACCCGATCGCCGACCCGCTGCATTTCCGCGACCAGAAGAAATATCCCGACCGGATGAAGGCCGCGCAAAAGAAGACCGGCGAAAAGGAAGCGATGCTGGTCGCCATGGGCGAGATTGGCCGCACGCCCGTAGTCGCCGCGGCGCAGGACTTTTCCTTCATGGGCGGCTCGATGGGCATGTATGTCGGCAACGCGATCATCGCGGCGGCCGAAAAGGCGGTCGAACTGAAACGCCCGCTGATCCTGTTTTCCGCAGCCGGCGGCGCCCGCATGCAGGAAGGCATCCTGTCGCTGATGCAGATGCCGCGCACCACCGTCGCGGTGCAGATGCTGAAGGAAGCGAACCTGCCTTACATCGTGGTGCTGACCCATCCGACCACAGGCGGGGTCACCGCATCCTACGCGATGCTGGGCGACGTGCAGATCGCCGAACCCAACGCGCTGATCTGCTTTGCCGGTCCGCGGGTGATCGAACAGACGATCCGCGAAAAGCTGCCCGAAGGGTTCCAGCGCGCCGAATACCTGCTGGATCACGGGATGCTGGACCGCGTGACCAAGCGCACCGAGATGCGTGACGAACTGGTCACCATCATCCGCATGCTGATGGGCCAGCCCCCCGCGATCAAGGGCGACCTGCCCGCCCCCGACGAGGCGACGCCGCCGGAAACGGCGGAGGAGCCCGCTGCCGAAAACGCCAAGAAATGACAAGTGGTTCCGACGCCATCCTTGAGAGGATGATGGCGCTGCACCCCAAGATCATCGACCTGACGCTGGACCGGATGTGGCGGCTGCTGGATGCGCTCGGCAATCCGCAGGACAAGCTGCCGCCGGTGATCCATATCGCCGGCACCAACGGCAAGGGATCGACCCAGGCGATGATCCGCGCCGGGCTGGAAGCCGCAGGAAAGCGCGTGCACGCCTATACCTCGCCGCACCTGGCGCGCTTCCACGAACGTATCCGGCTGGCGGGCGAGCTGATTTCCGAACAGCACCTGAGCGAGGTGCTGGACGAATGCTATGCCGCCAACGACGGCGGCAACATCACCTATTTCGAAATCACCACCTGCGCCGCGATCTTGGCGATGTCGCGGGTCGAAGCCGATTACACCCTGCTGGAAGTCGGCCTCGGCGGTCGCCTGGACGCCACCAACGTGATCGAAAAACCCGCGCTGACCATCATCACGCCGGTGTCCATCGACCACGAACAGTTCCTCGGCGACACGCTGACCAAGATCGCAGGCGAAAAGGCCGGGATCATCAAGCGCGGCGTCCCCTGCGTGGTGGGTCCGCAACAGGACGAGGCGATGGATGTGATCGAAGCCACCGCCGCCCGCCTCGGCGCGCCGCTGATCGCCTATGGCCAGCACTGGCACGCGTTCGAGGAACGCGGGCGGCTGATCTTCCAGGACGAGAACGGGCTTCTCGACCTGCCGCTGCCGAACCTGCCCGGCGCACACCAGATCCAGAACGCGAGCGCCGCCCTGGCCGCTTTGCGCCACCTGAACATGGGTGAAGCCGCCTATGAGGCCGCCGTCAGCAAAGCCTTCTGGCCCGCCCGGATGCAGCGGCTGAAACAGGGCCCGCTGATCGACGCCGCGCCCGAGGCCGAACTCTGGCTCGACGGCGGGCACAACGCCGCCGCGGGGCAGGCGCTGGCGGCGCATCTGGCCACCCTGCCGCACCGCCCGACCCATCTGGTCTGCGGCATGCTCAACACCAAGGACATCGCGGGCTACCTGACGCCGATGGCCCCGCATGCGGCAAGCCTGACCGCCGTGTCGATCCCGGGCGAGGCCAACACCCTGCCCGCCGAGGTCACCGCAGACGCCGCAACCCGCGCCGGGATGACGGCCAGCACCGCCGGATCGGTCACCGAGGCCGTCGCGAAAATCGCCGCCACCGACCCCCATGCCCGCATCCTGATCTGCGGATCGCTCTACCTCGCGGGCGCCATTCTGCGCGAAAACGGCTGAAAGAGAGCACCCTATACGAATTATCAGCGCCGATTCGGGGAAATCGAATCGGTGCCTGTTGACTGATTCGCACTGATTCGCCTAGATTCGAATCATCGGAATTCGAGGGCGCGGGGCATCGCCCTTTCCGTTCCACACTCTGCCGGAACGGAATATCGACAGGTTGACAGGCAGGACAGGAAAGAGGGGCCGATCCAACGGCCCCCTTTCTTTTTTGGGCGACAGTTTTCCGCGAAACCCAATCCTCGCCCTCACGACGAGTTTACGATCCCCTCGCTTTTCATCGCCGCGGCCTGCGATACCATCAGCTGGCCGGACAGGGCGAATGACAGCTCAGGAGATTCGATATGGCCTACACCTATGACCGCCTGCTTGCGGGCACCGCGATCGACGACGCCGACAAACGCGTGCGCGCGGCGCTGATGGAAAACGGTTTCGGCGTTCTGACCGAAATCGACGTGCAGGCCACGATGAAGAAGAAGATCGACCAGGACATGGACGGCTACCGCATCCTTGGCGCCTGCAACCCCAAGATGGCGTGGGAAGCCATCGGTCTGGAAGCGCGGATCGGCGCGATGCTGCCTTGCAATGTCATCCTACGCCAAGTCGAGGGCGGCACCGAAGTCAGCGCGATCGATCCGGTCGCGTCGATGGCGGCGGTGGACAACGCGGAGCTTCACCGCGTCGCCGGTCAGGTGCGGGACATGCTGAAAACCGCGGTCGACGCGGCCTGATCCGGGCCGGGTAGTGCCGCAGGAAGGGCGGATTGGGGGCCAGCCCCCAAACCCCCGGGATATTTCTGAACAGAAGAAGAGCTGAGGAAGATCAGCTGGCCCAGTCTTCCGACTGCATTTCGCGCAACCGGCTGGCGGTGCGTTCGAATTCGAACACGCCCTCGCCCTCGATATAAAGGCTTTCGGGGACGTCGGCGGCGGAACAGATCAGCCGCACCTTCGCCTCGTAGAGCGCGTCTATCAGGGTGACGAAGCGCTTGGCCTCGTTGAAATTGCTGCGGCCCAGCCGCGGGATGTCTTCGAGGATCAGAACCTTCACCGCCTCGGCCAGCGCCAGGTAATCGCCCGCGCCCAGCATCCTTCCGCACAGGTCATAGAACCCGGCCCGCGCCACCCCGTTGCGGAATTGCGGAATTTCCACCTCGCGCCCCTTGACCTTGAGCACCAGCTTTTCCGCCTCGCCGCCGCTGAGATGTTCCCAGACTTCGCGGATCTTCTGCCGGCTGTCGTCGTTGACCGGGGTGAAATAGACCGGCGCACCGCTGAGCCGGTTTTGCCTGTAATCGCGCGGGCTGATCAGTTCCCAGACCACCATCTTCTGCTTCAGCATGCCGATGAAGGGCAGGAACAGCTGCCGGTTCAGCCCGTTCTTGTACAGGTCGTCCGGCACGCGGTTCGAGGTGGTCACCACCACGACGCCCGCCTTGAACAGGATCTCGAACAGCCGGCCGACGATCATCGCATCGGTGATGTCGGTGATCTGCATCTCATCAAAAGCCAGGACCTTGACCTCTTTGGCGACCTTTTCGGCCACCGGGGCCAGCGAATCCTCGACGCCCTGCTGCCGCGCCTGGTGAATCCCGTCCTGGATTTCCTGCATGAAGGCGTGGAAATGCACCCGGCGCACCGGCACGTTCAGGCTTTCGACGAAGAGGTCCATCAGCATCGACTTGCCGCGCCCGACCCCACCCCAGAGGTAAAGCCCCTTCGGCGGTTCCGGCGGCTTGCGGAACAGCCCCTTCTTCACCGGCTTGTCCAGCGCCGCGCGGATGCGGTCCAGTTCGGGCAGCACCGCTTCCTGCGCCGGGTCGTGGTGCAGTTCGCCAGCGGCGGCGCGGGAAGCATATATGTCCTGAATCCGGGTCATGGCATCGACATAACCAAAGCATGGGGCAAGCGAAAGGGGCGAAGTCCACCACGGCATACCGTTCACGTTTCGTGACGTTCCGTATGCCGAATGGTGAATTGACCCCGTGCCGCTTTGCCAACACACTCCGCCGCGAAGAGGAGCCCCCGATGCAACAGCGCACCCCCCTGATGAACCCGGTCCTGATCGTGGGCTGCATCATCATCCTGACCGGTTTCGCCATCCGCGCCAGTTTCGGCGTGTTCCAGATCCCGATCGCCGAGGAATTCGGCTGGCTGCGCAGCGAATTCAGCCTCGCCATCGCGATCCAGAACCTGGCCTGGGGCATCGGCCAGCCGATTTTCGGCGCCGTCGCCGAGAAGCTGGGCGACCGCCGCGCCATCGTGATGGGGGCGCTTACCTACGCATTGGGGCTGGTGCTGTCGTCGTTCTCAACGACCCCGCAGGCGCATCAGATGTACGAGGTCCTGGTGGGATTCGGCATCGCGGGCACTGGGTTCGGGGTGATCCTGGCCGTAGTGGGCCGCGCGTCCTCGGACGAAAACCGGTCGATGTCGCTTGCCATCGCCACCGCCGCCGGGTCGGCGGGGCAGGTGTTCGGCGCGCCCTTGGCGGAATACCTGCTGAGCTTCATGTCCTGGCAGAACGTGTTCCTCGCCTTCGCGGCCTCGATCCTCTTGGTGCTGATGTTCCTGCCGCTGATGCGGGCGCCGACCCCGGTCGCCACCAAGGCCGAATTGCAGGAAAGCATGGGGGCGATCCTGCTGCGCGCCGCGCGCGATCCGTCCTATGCGATGATCTTCCTCGGGTTCTTTTCCTGCGGGTATCAGCTGGCCTTCATCACCGCGCATTTCCCCGCCTTCGTGACCGAAATGTGCGGCCCGATCCTGCCCGGCGGGGTGCTGCATTCGGTCGGCATCACCTCGACCTCGGCGCTTGGCGCGGTGGCGATTTCGCTCATCGGTCTGGCCAATATCGGCGGCACCTTGTTCGCCGGCTGGCTCGGCAACCGCTATTCCAAGAAATACCTGCTGGCGGGGATCTACACGCTGCGCACCTTCGTCGCCGCCGCCTTCATCCTGACCCCGATGACGCCCGCGACGGTGATCCTGTTTTCGGTCTCGATGGGGGCGCTGTGGCTGGCGACGGTGCCGCTGACATCCGGTTTGATCGCGCATCTCTACGGGCTGCGCTACATGGGAACGCTTTACGGCATCGTGTTCTTCAGCCACCAGCTGGGAAGCTTCATGGGCGTCTGGCTGGGCGGGCGGATGTATGACCTTTACGGCTCTTACGAGGCCGTCTGGTGGATCGGGGTCGGCGTCGGCGCGTTTTCGGCGCTCATTCACCTGCCGGTGCGGGAAAAGCGGGCGGCAGCGGTGGCCTGAGGCAGGCGCAACGAAGGGCCGCGCCCTAGCTTTCCGCCAGAAACGCCTGCATCGCCGCCATCACCTCGCCCGTGTGGGTATAGGTCACGCCGTGGCCTGCGCCCGCGACCACCACGTGTTGCGCGGCGGGGTTCCAGCGCTCCACCGCCGCCTTGGCGCGGATCGGGATCGTAACGTCCTCGGCGCCCCAGATCGCCAGCACCGGCAGGCCCGAAGCCGCGATGGCGCGATGATCCTCCTCCTGCACCTGGCCCAGCATGTGGCGCAGCGATGACAGGACAGCCGGGATGAAGCCGCGCCAGCGCAGCTCGGCCTGTTGCAGATCGACGATGCCGGGCACCGATGTCGGCAGGTCGCGTTCGGCCTCGGTCGCCTTGCGATGGCCGCTCGGGAATCTGGTCAGCATCAACCAGTCGCCCAGCACCGGCACCCCGCGCACGAAGCGCGCCGTCGGGTCCAGCAAGGGTTCGGTCCCCGCCGGGGCCAGCAGGATCAGCCCCCCGGCCCGGCCGGGATGGGCGGCGGCGAAGGCGGCGGAAATCGCCCCGCCCATGGAATAGCCGACCAGCGTGAACCCGTCCGCGACGCCCTGATCCTTCAGCAGGTCCTGCAACTGGCGCAGGAAGAAGGCGCGGTTCTGCGCGCCACCGGGCCGGTCGGAATAGCCGCGCCCATAGAGGTCGTAGCTCAGCACCCGGTATCCTTGCTCGACCAACCCTTCGGCGACACCACCCCAAACGAAGGCAGGGGTGGTCAGCCCGTGCACCAGCACCACGACCGGGCCGTTTTCAGGCCCCTGCCAGATGTAATGGGTGACGCCCTGCGACAGCTCCGCGAACTGCCCCGGTGCCGATTGCCGCGCCTGCGCCCCCATGCGCGGGCGCAGCGCCTCGCGCAAGAAGGGCGCGGCCAGCACGACCGCGACAAGGATCAGGACCCAGGTCACCGCGCCGCCTGCCAGCGGTCAAGGATATAGCGCCCGGTCATCAGGTCCAGATGCGCGCCGCCGCCATTCTTGAACAGGGTGATTTCGTCATCCGATTGCCGTTTGAAGGCATCGAGATCGTAATAATCCGCCACCAGGTGATCGCGGCTGATCGCGCCGGTTTTCAGCGGAATCTCGATTTCGCCGATATGGCCGATCGTGGTGCCGAAATTGTCGACGAAGACCCGGGCGCGCTGCAGCGCCTCGTCGTCGGCCTCGCGCATGTCGGGGCGATAGGCGCCGATCAGGTCGACATGCTGCCCCGGCTGCAGCCATGCACCCTTCAGATTAGGTTCGGTGCTCATCGTGGCGCTGGTGATGATGTCGGCCTGGCGCACCGCGTGTTCCAGATCCTCGGCCACTGTCATGCCCGGGAAATCCTCGGCCATCGACCGGGCATTCGCCGCGGTCCGGTTCCAGACGGTGAATTCGGCCATCGGGAAGGCCGCACCGTAAGCCTGCCGCAAGGACCGCCCGACGGTGCCCGCGCCGATGATCAGGATGTTGCGGCTGTCGGGCCGCGCCAGCCGGGTCGCCGCCAGCAGGCTGTCTCCGGCGGTCTTCCACTTGGTCACCAGGTGGAAATCGACCATCGCCTCCAGCATGCCGTCGCGATCGCCGTACAGCGCCATGCCGCCGTTGACCATCGGCTTGTCCTGTTTCGGATTGCCGGGGAACACGGTGGCCGATTTCACCGCCAGACCCAGCCCATCGATCCAGGCCGCCCGGTTCAGCAGCGTGTCTTCGCCACGATAGAGGAAACTGTCCGCCACCTCGGCCTTGGGCAGCTTGTGACCCGCCGCCAGGGCCTCGATGAAATCCAGCCAGTCCAGCAGCGCCTCGCCCTCGTCGAAGGGAATAATGGGAATGCTCATGCCGCTTCCTCCTTGCTCAGTAATCCATGATCGACCAGGCAATCGGCCCAGCCCTGCGGGTGTTCGAACAGATGCACCCGCCAACCCCGCCGCTTGGCCGCATCGATATTTTCGGGCCTGTCATCGGTGAACAGCAAGTCCCCGGGCGCGAACCCGCTACCCTGTTCCAGCGCGTGGTAAATGCCCGGATCGGGTTTGATTTCCTTCAGATGCGCCGACACGTAGCGCTGATCGAACAGGTCCAGGAACGGGTAATGCGCCCGCGCGATTTCGAAGGTCTCAGTGCCGAAATTGCTCAGCGCCAGAACCGGGATGCCCTTGGCCTTCAACGCCCGCAGCACCCGCACCGAGTGCGGAATTTCGGGGCTGGCCATTTCGATCCAGCGGCTGGCCCAAAGACCGATTTCCTCGCCGAACTCGGGATGCGCCCGCGCCGCCTCGCCGATCGTGTCATGCAGCGGTTCTCCCCGGTCCACCCGCAGGTTAAATCCATGCAGATCGACCGCATCGAACAGCGCCTTGCGCCGCTCCGGCCCGATGGCCGCGTCATAGAACCGTTCCGGGTCGTATTCGATCAACACCCGCCCGATATCGAAAACCACCGCCTTGGGCATCATCCCGCCCCCTTCGCCTTGCGCAGCACCCGTTCCAGCGCATCGAGAAACCGCGACCGGTCCGCCTTGGAAAAGGCCCTGCCGCCGCCCTGCCGGAACGGATCGGCGGCGCGCAGGTCATACATCAGGTCGCGGGTGGCCAGCGCGTTACCGACATTGGCCTCGGTCAGCGCCTCGCCATTGGGTTTCAGCACAAGCGCCCCGTTGCCCACGCATTTCGCCGCCAGCGGAATGTCCTGCGTCACCACCACGTCGCCGGGCCCCGCCCGGTCGGCGATCCACATATCGGCCACGTCCGGGCCTTCGGGCACGATCACCGTTTCGACCAGCGGGTTCGCCGGTGGCCGGATACCGCCATTGCTGACCAGAACCATCTTCACCTTATGCCGGGTCGCGACCCGTTCGGCCTCGGCTTTCACCGGGCAGGCATCGGCGTCGATGTAGACGGTCATTCGTACAGCGCCTCGGCGTGGAAGGTCACGTGGTCTTCCATGAAGGTGGAGACGAAGAAATAGCTGTGATCGTATCCCTTCTGCAGCCGCAGATCGGCAGGCACCCGGCGCGCGGCGACGGCCTCGGCCAATGCTTCGGGCATCAGCAGGTCGATGAACTGATCCGAGGTGCCCTGATCGATCAGAAGCGGGATATCCAGCCCCTTGTCGCGCATCAGCAGCGTCGCGTCATGCGTCGCCCATTTGCTTTCATCCGCGCCCAGGTAGGCGCCCAGCTGCTTCTTACCCCAATCGCTGGCCGTCGGATGGCAGATCGGCGAAAAGGCCGACACCGAGCGGAACCGCCCCGGCAAGGACATCGCCAGCGTCAGCGCCCCGTGCCCGCCCATCGAATGGCCGGTGATCGATTGTCGATCCTCGTCGATATCGAAATTCGCGGTGATCAGGCGCGGCAGTTCGTCGGCGACGTAATCCCACATGCGGAAATGCGGCGCCCAGGGATCCTGGGTGGCGTTGACGTAAAACCCCGCCCCCTGACCCAGATCGTAGGCGTCGTCATCCGCCACGCCCTCGCCCCGGGGCGAGGTATCGGGGAAGACCAGCGCGATCCCCTGCTCGGCCGCCCAGGCCTGCGCGCCCGCCTTGACCATGGCGTTTTCATGGGTGCAGGTCAGCCCCGACAGGTACCACAGGACGGGCACCGGATGATCCTCGGCCTCCTGCGGCAGGAACAGCCCGAAGGTCATGTCGCACCCCGTGGCCTTGGACGGGTGCTTGTAAACCCCCTGCATGCCGCCGAAACATTTGTTTTCAGAAATGGTTTCCATCGCGCCCTCCGATCCGGTTTGCCCCATGGCTAACCCAGCACCGGGCGCGCGGCAAGCTTATGCGCTAGCCGATCCAGGCAATCACCGCCGAAACGGTGAAAATGCTCAAAGCGGTGGAAATCAGGATCGTCGCCGACACCCGGTGCGGCGCCACCCCGTAATGCTGCGCCAGGATATAGACGTTGCCCGCCACCGGCAGCGAGGCGGCGGCGATCATCACGCCCGCCGCATAGCGCTCCACCTCGAACAGGACCAGCGCCGCAACGGCCACCGCCGCCGGATGCAGCACCAGCTTGCAAAAGGACAGCCAGCCCGCCGTGGTCAGCCGCTCGGCCGATTTCGATGCCAAGGAAGCGCCGATCGCGAACAGCGCCCCCGGCGTCGCCGCAGCCCCCAGGATCGACACGAATTCGTTCAGCGGGTCCGGGATCGGGATTTGCAGCGCCGCCCAGCTCAGCCCGACGGCGATCGACACGATCATCGGGTTCTTCAGCAGCCCCAGCCCCACGGTGCGCAACACGCCCAGCGATACCCGCCCGTCGCGCGACCCGGTGATCAGGATCACGATCAGGCTGCCGAACACGATCAGGTCCACCGCCAGCACCAGCATGACCGGCCCGATCGCCTGTTCGCCCAAGAGCAGCACCAGCATCGGCACGCCGAGAAACCCGACATTGCCGATCACCGCGCATTGCGCCTCGACCGCCGCCTCCTCGATCCCGCGCCCGCGCAGCAGGGTGATGGCGGTGGCCAGCAGGTAAATCGCCGCCGTGCCGCAAAGGTAGGCCAGCACGAAACCGGTATCGTAGATCTCGCCCAGCGACAGGTTGGCCGAGAACCGGAACAGCATCGCCGAGAGCGCGAAATAGAACACGAAGCGGGTCAGCCAGGCGGTGGCCTCCTCGGGGAAAAACCGCATCCGCCCTGCGCCATAGCCCAATCCGATGATCAGGAAGAACGGCAGCGTCTTGAGAAAGATTTCAATCATGGCGACTGCCTAGCACGGCTTGGCGCCCGGTCAAATCCCATTGCGCTTGTTGCGGGCGGGGAAAGGGGGCTGTCTGCCCCCTCTTGGCCTCCGGCCAATTCACCCCCGAGGATATTTCCGAACAGAAGAAGAAACGAAGCATTAACGTTAATGCGCTAGGCAAGACAGGCGGTACAGGCGGGGACGCCGATGACCGCAACAGGAGAAGCCCCCTGCGTTTCGTTTCCAGCGCAGGGGGTGATCCTATCACTTCTTCTGTTTTCAAATATCCCGGGGGAGTCGCGGCTTGCCGCGACGGGGGCAGCGCCCCCTAGCCCGATCCGATCAGCACACCGGCGGCGAAGACCAGCGCCCCGCCCAGCACCACCTGCATCGAGGCGCGCCAGAACGGCGTATCCATGTATTTGTTCTGGATCCAGGCGATCGCCCAAAGTTCCAGGAAGACCACGATGAAAGCCGTCACCGTCGCGGTCCAGAAATCCGGGATCAGATAGGGCAGCGCGTGGCCCAAGCCCCCCACCATGGTCATGATGCCCGACGCAAAGCCGCGCTTGGTCGGCGAGCCGCGGCCCGACAATTCGCCGTCATCCGAGGCCGCTTCGGTGAAGCCCATGGAAATCCCCGCGCCGACCGACGCGGCAAGCCCGACCAGGAAGGTGGTCCATGTGTCCTGGGTGGCGAAGGCGGTGGCAAAGATCGGCGCCAAGGTCGACACAGACCCGTCCATCAGTCCCGCCAGCCCCGGCTGCACCCAGGTCAGCACGAATTGCCGGTGCGCGGCGCGGTCTTCCTCGCCGCGGGTGTCTTCGTCGAGGATTTCCTCCGCCAGACCCTCGGCGTGATGCGCGTGGCCCGCCTCGGCCGCCGCCAGGTCGCCCAGCAACTTGCGCGTCGCCGCGTCGGTGGTGCGCTTGGCCGCCGCCAGGTAGAAATGTTCGGCGTCGTGTTCCATCGCCTCGGCCTCTTCGCGGATCCGGTCGAGGCCGAGATTTTCGATCAGCCAGACCGGGCGGCGGGCGTAATAGCCGGCCACGTGTTCGCGCCGGATCAGCGGGATGACCGGGCCGAACCGCTGATCATGCAGGTCGATCAGCAGCTGGCGGTGCTCGTCCTCTTCCGCCGCCATCGCATCGAAGAGTTTCGCGGAATCGGGATATTCGGCGCGCAGCCGCTGGGCATAGTTGCGATAGATCTGCGCGTCGTCTTCCTCCGACGAAATCGCCAGGGCCAGGATTTCCTGTTCGCTCAGATCCTTGAAATGCCGCCGCTGAATGGAAAAACGCATGGCTCACCTCTTTTAGAACGATTCTAAGTTATCCGGTTCCGGTCTGGCCTGCAAGTCGCGCCTTGCTGAAACTGAACCGATCAGTTTATAGTCGCTCTTCCAAGCAAAGGACGCCCATGACCACCACTACCAAAGCCGTCATCCGCACCGGACGCAAGTTCGAACAGGTCCTGCAGGGGGCGCGGCAGGTGTTCATGACCGACGGGTTCGAAGGCGCCAGCGTCGACGATATCGCCAAGGTCGCGGGCGTGTCCAAGGCGACGCTTTACAGCTATTTCCCTGACAAGCGGCTTTTGTTCATGGAAGTGGCGCGCTGCGAATGCGACAGGCAGGCCGACGAAGCGCTGGACCTGGCCGATTTCAACGCGCCGCCGCGCAAGATCCTGCACCTCGCCGGACAGAAGATGATCGAAATCCTCATCTCGGAGTTTTCGCAGCGCATCTTCCGGATCTGCGTCGGCGAATCCGAACGCTTCCCCGAACTGGGCCGCGAATTCTACCAGACCGGCCCGATGATGGGGCGGCAGCGGCTGGGCGACTACCTGCGCGGCAGCTGCGCCCGCGGCGAATTGCGGATCGAGGATTTCGATCTCGCCGCCGACCAGTTCATCGAACTGTGCAAGGTCGACATCTTCCCGCGCCTGATCTTCGGCATCGACACCGAATTTTCGAAAGATGAAATCGACCGGGTGGTGGACGGCGCGGTCGACATGTTCATGGCCCGCTACGGCGCCGAGGCCTGATTACCGGCCTCAATCCCGGCGCCGCACCATCAACTGGTTGCCGCCGGTCTTCTTGACTTCGAAAATCGGGAATTCGGCCACCAGGTCGCTCAGCTTCTTCTTGCCATAGCTGCGGACGTCGAAATCGGGATTGGCCTGGGTGATATACTGGCCCAGCTGGCCCAGCGTGTACCAGTCGTCTTCCTGCCCGATCGCATCCATCGCTTTCAGGATCAGGTCGCGCGCATCGGCCGATGCCGGCGCCTTCGAGACCGCCGCGCCGGCCTGCTGCGGCGCCTCGCCGATATTTTCCAGGAAGATGAAGCGGCGGCAGGCCTTGCGGAAGGCTTCGGGCGTCTTCTTGGCGCCGATGCCGTAGACGTTCAGCCCCTGTTCGCGGATGCGGCTGGCCAGGCGGGTGAAATCGCTGTCGCTCGACACCAGGACGAAGCCGTCGAAGCGACCCGAATGCAGCAGGTCCATCGCGTCGATCACCAGCGCAATGTCGCTGGCGTTCTTGCCCACCGTGTTGGCCGGCTGGTGATGCGGCACCAGACCGAATTCGGCCTGCACCTTGTTCCAGCCGCTCATCTGCTGGCTGGAAAAATCGCCATAGCAGCGCCGCACCGAGGCTTCGCCCAGCGTGGCGATTTCATCGAAAATGGCCTTGGTCCATTTCGGCGATGTGTTGTCGGCGTCGATCAGGACCGCCAGCAACTGGCTTGCGCTTTTGTCTTCCATCGGGGTCCTCCCATTCCGCTTTGTCAGTGTGCCACACTAGGGCAAAAACCGCCCGGCAGAAACCGATCGCTTTCCCGCAAAGAAAAACGGCGGCCCGGGGGGCCGCCGCGTTCCGCTATCAGCTACCTGATCAGTATTCCACCACGGCGCGGATCGACTTGCCCTCATGCATCAGCTCGAAGCCGTGATTGATCTCCTCCAGCGTCAGCTTGTGGGTGATCATCGGGTCGATCTCGATCTTGCCGTCCATGTACCAGTCGACGAATTTCGGCACATCGGTGCGGCCCTTGGCGCCGCCGAAGGCGGTGCCCTTCCAGACCCGGCCGGTGACCAGCTGGAACGGACGGGTGCCGATTTCGGCCCCCGCCGGCGCCACGCCGATGATCACCGACACGCCCCAGCCGCGATGCGAACATTCCAGCGCGTCGCGCATCACCTGCACGTTGCCGGTGGCGTCGAAGGAATAATCCACCCCGCCGATCTGGTCGGCGCCGCGCTTGGTCAGGTTGACGATCTGCTGCACCACCGGCACGTCCGATTTCGACGGGTTGACGAAATGGGTCATGCCAAATTTCTTCGCCATCTCGGCCTTGTCGTCGTTCAGGTCGACGCCGATGATCATGTCGCAGCCCGCCATGCGCAGGCCCTGGATCACGTTCAGACCGATGCCGCCCAGACCGAACACCGCCGCGGTCGACCCGATTTCGACCCCTGCGGTGTTGATCACCGCGCCGATGCCGGTGGTGACGCCGCAGCCGATATAGCAGATCTTGTCGAACGGCGCGTCTTCGCGCACCTTGGCCAGCGCGATTTCCGGCATCACGGTGTGATTGGCGAAGGTCGAGCAGCCCATGTAGTGATAGATCGGCGTGCCGTCGAGCATCGAGAAACGGGTGGTGCCGTCGGGCATCAGCCCCTTGCCCTGGGTTTCGCGGATCGCGGTGCACAGGTTGGTCTTGCCCGACAGGCAGGACGGGCATTCGCGGCACTCGGGCGTGTAAAGCGGAATGACGTGATCACCGGGCTTCAGCGTGGTGACGCCCTCGCCCACTTCCAGCACCACGCCCGCGCCCTCATGGCCGAGGATGCAGGGGAAAATCCCTTCCGGGTCGGCGCCTGAACGGGTGAATTCGTCGGTGTGGCACAGGCCGGTGGCCTTGATTTCGACCAGAACCTCACCCGCTTTCGGGCCTTCGAGGTTCACTTCCATCACTTGAAGCGGCTTGCCTGCTTCAAGTGCGACGGCTGCTGTAGTGCGCATCTCGCGTCCTCCAATAATTGCTGCGGGCAAACTGCCCCAGATACGGTGAAGGATCAACAAAAGCGTCTTCGATGGGGTCCATCGAATTTGTCGATGAACCAGGCCGGGCGCTTCGGATTGATCGATCCGTTCTCGGAGGCAACCTAGAGGACGCGGCGGGCGCGGCAAGGGTCAAACCCGACATCAAGCGGCGGATTGCGCCGCGGGGGGACGCCCGAGCGCGCGCTCGGGCAGTGCCCCGCCGCGCGCCGGGGCTTCCTCCGTCCGAATTCCGATGCTTAAAGCGCCTTCAGCCCGCCGATGGCGAAATCCGCCGCCAGTTCGGCATAGGCTTCGCGGCTCAGCCCCTTGCCCGGGCGGTGCCACATGTAGAACCAGTTCAGCACCGCGAAGACGCTCATCGTCGCGGCGCGCAAACGGTCGGGATCATCGCCCAGTTGCGGCGCTTCCTGCAGCACCGCGTCGGACATGGTTTCGACCAGCCGGCGCTGCGCCCCGATCAGCGGCACCTGCTTGTCCTCGGGCAGCACGCTCAGCGCGTCGAGCTGCAGCTTATGTTCGGCATCCGCATCGGCGTAGGCTTCCAGGATCACCCGGATCAGCCCGCGCATTCCCTCCGACCGCGCCGCTTCGACCACCTCGGCAAGCTCGGTCAGGTGTTCGTCCAGGATGTCGTAAAGCAGGTCTTCCTTCGACGCCCAGTAATGATAGATCAGCGCCTTCGACACGCCGCAGGATTTCGCCGCCCCGGTCATCGAGGCGCGGTCGAACCCATGCGTGGCGAAATAGGCGGCGGCGCCTTTTCTCAGCGCCGCCCGTTTTTCATCGTGATCGCGTGCCAGTCCGCGCGCCATTCAGCTCTCCTTGGGGCGGTTGTCGATGATCCGCACGGCCTTGCCTTCGCTGCGCACCACCTTGCCCGGCTCGGCCACGTTGACCTTGATCGAAATGCCCACGTTGGATTTGACCTTGCCCTTCAGGTCCTTGGCGGCGGTTTCGACGATATCGACCGACGCACCATCGGACAGTTCCACATGGACGGTCATTTCGTCCATCCGGTCGGGGCGTGCAAGTTCGATCTGGAAATGCGGCGCCAGGCCTTCGACGGTCATCAGCTGTTCCTCGATCTGGGTCGGGAACACGTTGACGCCGCGCAGGATGATCATGTCGTCGCTGCGCCCGGTGACCTTTTCCATCCGCCGCATGCTTCGCGCGGTGCCGGGCAACAGCCGGGTCAGGTCGCGGGTGCGGTAGCGGATGATCGGGAAGGCTTCCTTGCTCAGCGAGGTGAAGACCAGCTCGCCCAGCTCGCCATCGGGCAGGACCTCGCCGGTTTCCGGGTCGATCACTTCGGGGTAGAAGTGGTCTTCCCAGATATGCAGCCCGTCCTTGGTTTCGACGCATTCGTTCGCCACGCCGGGCCCGATCACTTCGGACAGGCCGTAGATGTCGACCGCGTGCATGTCGAAGGCGTCCTCGATCTCCAGCCGCATCGCGTTGGTCCAGGGTTCGGCGCCGAAAATCCCCACTTTCAGCGGGCTCTTGCGCGGGTCGAGCCCCTGCTTGGCGTATTCGTCGAGGATCGACAAAGCGTAGGACGGCGTCACGGTGATGCCGGTGGCGCCGAAATCCTCGATCACCCGCACCTGGCGTTGGGTCATGCCGCCCGATACCGGCACCACGGTCAGGCCCATCTGTTCGGCCCCGCCATGGATGCCCAAGCCCCCGGTGAACAGCCCGTAACCGTAAGCGTTGTGCAACACGTCGCCCGGCCGCAAGCCCGAGGCGCGCAAGGACCGGCCCACCACGCTGGCCCACATATCCAGGTCGTTCTTGGTGTAACCGACAACGGTCGGCTGCCCGGTGGTGCCCGACGACGCATGGATGCGCGCGATCTGCTGGCGCGGCACCGCGAACAGGCCGAAGGGATAGTTGTCGCGCAGGTCCTGCTTCACCGTGAAGGGAAACTTCGCCAGGTCCGACAGCGAATTCAGGTCGTCGGGATGCACCCCGGCCTTGTCGAAGCTTTCCTTGTAGAACGGCACGTTGTCATAGGCGTGTTTCAGCGACCATTTCATCCGCTGCAGCTGCAGCGCCGAAATTTCGTCGCGCGACGCGGTTTCGATATGTTCCAGATCGCCCGGTTTGGGTGACAGGTCTTCCATGTGAATTCCTCCCTTAACGCCGCCCTTCGGCAGGCGTCAGTCTTCCTCGAAATGCTGGCCCGAGATCTGCCGCGACAGCCCCCGGAACAGTGCAACCTTGCGGCCGTCCTCGCCGGTCACCACCACGTCGTAAACGCCCGACCGGCCGGTGCGCGACACTTCGGTCGCAGTGGCGGTCAGAAGCTCGCCGGCCTTGCCGGGGCTGAGATAGGTGATCGAATTTTGCTGCGCCACGACCAGCGTGTTGTAGCTGTTGCAGGCAAAGGCAAAGGCGCTGTCGGCCAGGGTGAAGATATAGCCGCCGTGGCAGATATGGTGCCCGTTCAGGTGCTCGTCGCGCACCCGCATGGTCATCACCGCCTCGCCCGGGGCGATATGGGTGATCTCCATCCCCAGAAATTGCGTCGCCTTGTCGGTCGACCACATCTGTTCGGCACTGCGCTCGGCGCGTTCTTGCGGCGTCATGGCTTTCCTCCTCGCTCCCGGGGCAACCCTGACACATAACCGACCGGTCGGTCAATAGTGTTGAAATCCTCTCCGCTTTGGCGCAGGATGCGCGCCAACAGGAGGAGCTGAATATGCTGAAACCCGAAAGCTACGCCGCCGGACGCTGGATCGCGCCGGGCGAAACCGCCACCACCATCATCGGCCCGGTCAGCGGTGAACCGATCGCCGTGGCGGGCGGCGCCGCGCTCGACATGCAAGAAATGCTGGATCACGCCCGTACCAAAGGCGGCCCGGCCCTGCGTGCGATGACCTTCCACGAACGCGCCAAGATGCTCAAGGCGCTGGCCACCTATCTGGATACCCGCAAGGAAGAACTTTACGCGCTCAACCCAGCAACCGGCGCCACCCGCCGCGACGGCGCAATCGACATCGACGGCGGCATCGGCACCATGTTCGTCTTCGCCTCCAAGGGGCGGCGCGAAATGCCCGACGGCCATGTCTATATCGACGGCGAGGTCGAACAGCTGTCGCGCAAGGGCACCTTCCTGGGCCAGCATATCGCGGTGCCGCTGCAGGGCGTCGCGGTGCATATCAACGCCTTCAACTTCCCGGTCTGGGGGATGCTGGAAAAGCTCGCCCCGACCCTGCTGGCGGGCGTCCCCGCCATCGTCAAACCGGCGACCCAGACCAGTTACCTGACCGAGGCCTGCTTCCGCATGATGATCGAATCGGGCCTGCTGCCCGAGGGCGCGGCGCAGCTGATCGTCGGGCGCACCGGCGACCTGCTGGACCGGCTGGGCGCGCAGGACGTGGTCAGCTTCACCGGTTCCGCCGACACCGCGACCATGCTGCGGTCGAACCCGAATCTGGTGAAGAACTCGACCCGGTTCCTGGCCGAACAGGACAGTCTGAACGCCGCGATCCTCGGCCCCGATGCCGATCCGGACAGCCCGGAATTCGCGCTGTTCATCAAGGAAGCGACCAGCGAAATCACCGCCAAGGCGGGGCAGAAATGTACCGCCATGCGCCGTCTGATCGTGCCCGAATCGCAGCTGGAAGCGGTGGCCAAGGCGCTGTCGGACAAGCTCGGCAATATCGTGCTGGGCGATCCCTCGTCCAAGGAAACCCGCATGGGCGCGCTGGCCTCGCTGGATCAGAAAGCGGACGTGCTGGAAAAGCTCGCCCAGCTCGCGCCGGAAACGCGTGTGATCTGCGGCGGCCCCGATGCGCTGTCGGACAACCTCGCGAACGGCGCCTTCCTGCCGCCGACCCTGCTGGCCTGCGACGATCCCGACGCGGCCACGGTGGTGCATTCGGTCGAAGCCTTCGGCCCGGTGTCCACCCTGCTGCCCTATCGCGACCTGGCCCATGCCGCCGAGCTGGCCAATCGCGGCGGCGGGTCGCTGGTCAGCTCGCTGTTCACCAATGAACCGCAGGTCGCGCGCGACGTCACGCTGAGCAGCGCCGCCTGGCACGGCCGCATCTACATCAACGGCCGCGCCTCGGCCGACGAATCGACCGGCCACGGTTCGCCCCTGCCCCACATGGTCCACGGCGGCCCCGGCCGCGCGGGCGGCGGCGAGGAACTGGGCGGCGTGCGCGGCGTGCTGCATTACATGCAACGCACCGCGATCCAGGGCAGCCCCGACATGATCAGCGCCATCACCGGCACCTGGATCAAGGGCGCGGCGGAAACCACCGGGCCGCAGCACCCGTTCCAGCGCACCTTCGATGAGATCGTCATCGGTGAAACCCTCCACACCGATCCGCGCACGGTCACGCTCGACGATATCGAACATTTCGCCCATTTCACCGGCGACACCTTCTATGCCCACATGGACGAAGAAGCGGCCAAGGCGAACCCGTTCTTTCCCGGCCGGGTCGCGCATGGCTACCTGCTGCTGTCCTTCGCGGCGGGGCTCTTCGTGCAGCCCGATCCGGGTCCGGTTCTGGCCAATACCGGCCTCAATGGCCTGTCCTTCCAGAAACCGGTCAGCCCCGGCGACAGCATCAAGGTCCGCCTGACCTGCAAGCGCAAGACCAAGCGCACCGACGCCTATGGCGAGGTCGCCTGGAACGTGACGCTGACCAACCAGGACGGTGATCAGGTCGCCGAATACGAACTGCTGACCATGGTCAGCTACGAGCGCTGAGGCGCGACAAAGAACAACGCTGGCCGGGCCGTTCAGGCCCGGCCACCCCCCGCCCCGGCCCAAACCCCTTGATTTGCGCCCGCTTTGGCGCAAATCTGTCTGTATGACGGTGCAGAACCCCACGCCCTTTCCCAGACAGGGCATTCCCGAACAAGTCGCCTTCGACCGCAAGGAACTGGGCATCATCCTCGGCCTTTACGGCCGCATGGTCGCCGCCGGCGAATGGCGCGATTACGGCATTTCCTGCCTGCGCGACATGGCGGTGTTCTCGATCTTCCGCCGCACCGCCGAAAACCCGCTCTACCGGATCGAAAAACGCCCCAAGCTGCGCAACAAGCAGGGGCAGTATTCGGTCGTCGGCATCGACGGGCAGGTGCTCAAACGCGGCCAGGACCTGAAATCGGTGCTGCGGGTGCTGGAACGCAAGCTGATCCGCGCGGTGGAATGAACCCAAGCCGTTTCGAAACGGCTTGAAAGTGCCTTCAAAGGCGCTTGAGCAAGGATTTTCGAAAATCCTTGCCCCTCAAACCCGAAACGGCGCTTAGCCTTCGCCCTGCGCCCCTTTCGGCTTCGGTAACCGGCGATGCGCCGTCACCGGCCCGTCGCCCTGTTGCTCGATCCGCACGATCGCGGCCTCCAAATCCTCATAGGCCACCGTCATCGTATAGGCATTGGCATGCAGGATCTGCCCGCGCCCGGCGACCAGCGCCACATGGCCTTTCCAGAACAACAGATCGCCGCGCCGCGGCTTGGTCCCTGCGGGCAGCAACCGGCCCAGACCGGCCTCCTGCTGATCGCTGTCGCCGGGGCAATCGATGCCGCAGGCCAGGCAGGCCGCCTGCACCAGCCCGGAACAATCGATGCCCCAGATGCTGTTGCCGCCCCACAGATAGGGAACGCCGATATAGCCCTCGGCCTCTTCCACCAGGTCCGAGCCAAAATGATCCTGCGGCTGGACATGCTGCAGCGGGACATAGCCCTCGGCCAGCACCAAAAACCCGTCCTCTTCGCCGGTGGCCCGCAGCTTCGACCCCAGGCTCAGCGACAGCCGCTCGGGCGATTTGAAATGCGGTGCCGAATAGACATGGGTCGAGCGCGCGGTGACCTTGTGGGTGGTCGGGCGGCGATCCTCCAGGTCCTGTGCCCGCAGGTACCCGACATAGCCGTCGCGTTCGCATTGCACGAAGGCCCAGCCGTCGCGCGATTCGAATCGCTGCACCGCCTCGCCCATCACCAGCTGCCGCTCGCGCCGCCCCAGCGGCGCGTTCAGCATATCGACCACCGCGCGCGCCACCAGCCGCCTTTCGCCCTCGGTGTAAAGCGGGGCCTCGACCTGCCCGCGCAAGGATGCGGCGGCCACCCGCGAATTGGCCGGGATCAGACGTTTGTCCATTGTCTTACAGCCCCAAAACGCCCGGCAACGCCTCCAGCAGCGCCCGCGCGCCCATGCCGACGCCGCCCTTGGGCCGCCCCGGCGCCGGTTTCGGCTGCCAGCCATAGATATCGAAATGGGTGTACCGCGCCTTGTCCCCGGCGAAGCGGCGCAGGAACAGCGCCGCTGTGATCGAACCGGCGAAGCCGCCCGACGGCGCGTTGTCCAGATCGGCGATGCCCGGTTCGATATCCTTTTCGTAGGGGTCCCAGAACGGCATCCGCCAGACCGGATCGGCCACCTTGCGCGCGGCCGCATCCAGCGCCGCAGCGATCGCATCGTCATCGGTGAAATAAGGCGCCAGGTCCGGCCCCACCGCGACCCGCGCCGCGCCGGTCAGGGTGGCCATCGACAGCATCAGGTCCGGCTCGCCCTCGGCGCCATAGGCCAGCGCGTCGGCCAGCACCAACCGGCCCTCGGCGTCGGTATTGTTGATTTCCACCGTCAGCCCCTTGCGCGACATCAGGATATCCTGCGGCCGGAAGGAATTGCCCGACACGGCGTTTTCCACCGCCGGGATCAGCACCTGCAGCCGGATCGGCAGGCCAAGCGCCATGATCATATGGGCCAGCCCCAGAACCGTGGCGGCGCCGCCCATATCCTTCTTCATCAGCCCCATGCTGGCGCCCGGTTTCAGGTTCAGCCCGCCGGTATCGAAACACACGCCCTTGCCCACCAGGGTCAGCTTCGGGCCGCTCTCGCCCCAGGTCAGTTCGATCAGGCGCGGGTCCTCGTCGCTGGCCCGGCCGACCGCGTGGATCATCGGGAAATTACGGTCCAGCAGGTCCTCGCCCAGCACCACCGCGAAGCGCGCGCCATGCTCGGCGGCCAGCTGCGCCGCCGCCGCTTCCAAGGCTTCCGGCCCCATGTCGCAGGCGGGCGTGTTGATCAGGTCGCGGGTCAGGCATTCGCCGGCCGCGATGATTTCCAGCTTCGCCGCATCGACCCCCTCGGGCGGCAGCAGAAGCGCCTTGGCGCCGCCATTGCCGGCATAGCGATCGAAGGCATAGGCCGCCAGCAGCCAGCCCAACGCCTCTTCCTCGGCCTTCTCGGCGGGCAGACCCGAAGCAATCTCATAAGCCCCGTCGGGCAGCGACGGCACCGCGGCGGCCAGGTGGAACCGACCGCGCTTGCGCTCCGCCTCAGAGCCGTAACCGATCAGCACCGCCTCGGGCATGCCCTCGGGTCCGGGGATCAACAGGGTCTTGCCGATCGCGGGCTTGAAGCCGCTGCCATGCACCCAGGTCTGGACCCGGGCGGGCTGCCGGTCGATCCAATCCTGCAACGCATGTTTGTCGACCACATGCACGGGGATCGGGGCTTCGCTGGAATTGGCAAATCGGGGCGTCATCGGATCGGGCCTTTCTGTCGGATCGTCCGCCATAGCCTACGCCAACCATCGCCGCCTGCAAGGGGATCAGACCGAAAGATCCTGCAATTCCCACAGCTCCGACACCGACCGTTCCCCGATCCGCAAAAGCCGCGCCATCGTCGCCGCCAGCGCCGCCGGATCGTCGCGGTCCAGACACAGCAGAACATTGTCCGCCGCCTCGGCCAGCGACACCATGCCGATCCGTTCGGAAATCACGATCTGCGAACGCAGGTTGCGGCGCATCTCGGCCCGCGCGCCGATCTGGTACAGCCGCTGGCATTTGCCCATCCGCAGCACCAGGGCCTCCGCCGCGCGGGCGATCACATCCTCCGCGCCGCTGTCGCCGAAGCGGCGAGAAAGCTCCGACAACCGGTCCCGGTTCATCCGGACACCTTCCTCCGGCGTCAGAAAAACGACCTGTTTCATGCTGGCATTCCCGGACATCGACGCCTCCCGCAGGGGCAGGTTAGGCTGCGACAGGTTCTTAAAAGGTTGAGGCTTTCGTTGTTTTCCCTCGAAAGCTGCTTAAATCCGCGCTAATGACCCCCGCTAATGACCCCGTCGCAACGACGCAAACGCAAGGAAAATGACATGCAAAATGCCAAACCCCTGCCCAGCTACCTGGTCCAGCGCTATCAAGGCTGGAAAGCAACCTCCTACAAGGAAAACGAAAGCTGGTACCGCCGATTGGCGGAAGAGGGGCAGCACCCGCGCGCCATGGTCATTTCCTGCTGCGATTCGCGGGTCCACGTGACCTCGATCTTCGGCGCCGATCAGGGCGAATTCTTCATCCACCGTAACATCGCCAACCTGGTGCCGCCCTATGAACCCGATGGCGACCGGCACGGCACCTCGGCCACCGTCGAATACGCGGTGACCGCGCTGAAGGTCGCCCATATCGTGGTGATGGGCCATTCCAGCTGCGGCGGTGTGCAGGGCTGCCATGACATGTGCTCCGGCAAGGCGCCCGAGCTGGAGGAGAAATCTTCCTTCGTGGGCCGCTGGATGGACATCCTGCGCCCCGGCTACGAGAAGGTGAAGCACATCGAAGACGAAAGCGAACGCAAACGCGCACTGGAAAAGGAAGCGGTGCTGACCTCGCTGGCAAACCTGATGACCTTCCCCTTCGTGCAGCAGGCGGTCGAGGGCGGCCAGCTGTCGCTGCACGGCGTCTGGCACAATATCGGCGAAGGCAGCCTGGAACATTACCTGCCCGAGGAAGGCGTGTTCAAAGCGGTCTGACGCTGCCGTTCATGCGATCTTAACCATGCGTCCACAGGCTGGACGCATGGCCATGACTCCCGTCGAACTCAAACTCCATCCTGAAATGCTGCGCGCCGCGGCGGCGCTGGCGCGCGACCGCGACATCACCGTGGGGCAACTGGTGCGCGACCTGCTGGCGCGCGAGATTTCCAAGGCAAGACAAGCGAGGCCGCCCAGCCGGGCGGATGAGCGGCTCGTCGCTCCCTTGCGGGCGCGACTCGCGCCGATCCTGGCCAAGGCCGAAACCTGGGACGAAATGCAAAGGGCGCTTGCCGCACATGACTTTGCATTGCGCGCCGCCGGCGGCGGGCTGGCGCTGCATACGCTGCGCGGTAATCGCCGCGTCTGCAAGGCGTCCGAACTCGGCTTCAGCTATCTCAAACTGATGCGCCGTCTCAACGCGCCCTTTCCCGGCCACCCGCATCACTGGCTGTCGCCGTCAAACCCGCCCGCGCGACACTGACCCGGCTCAGCGCAGTTCCATGTCCTGCGGCCACTGAATCCGGTGGCTCAGCTCGATCTGCCGCGACGCGCCCGGCGCGATGTCGAAATCCCAGGCCAAAACGCCCTTCTTGTCGTCAACATCGGTGACGCTCGGCGTCGGCCGCGCCTGCCAGGTGATCACCAGGTCTTCCTGCTCGGAATAGGGCACCCGGTCCAGCACCCGCACCGGCCAGGCCCGCCCGGTCAGGTTCTCCACCTCGATCCTGGCGGTTTCCTTCTCCTCGTTGGACTTGCTCAGGATGCCGGTATCGCCCTCGTTGCGGGTCACCACGCGGCTGACCTGCAGCCCGTCGATCGCCCCGAAGGGCAGCCTGGCCTCGGCCCCCGCCGCCACCTGGTCGGTCGCCATCGATCCGACATATTCACCCTCAAGGAACAGCTGCGTCGCCTGCGTCGGCAACAGCAGCTCACCCGACCCGTTGGTGAACCCCGCGGTCAGGAAGGCGGTGCTGTCCCACAGCGGCGCGGCGACCGCCTTGATCTCCGGCGCGAAGTCCAGCGCGCCGAGCGCGATCCGCACCCCGTCGGCGCCCGAGGCCAGCGACACCGGCTTGGGATAGGCGTAGTTGAAGATCAGCCCGTGAAAGGACATCACGCGCGCTTCCTCGATCATCGGCTCGGGCGCCGCCATCGGCGCCTCGGCCATGTCCATCGCCAGGCTGCGCTTCAGCACCGGCTGGAACGGTTCCTCGATCCGGCGCCGCCAGGGATGCACCTCGCTCGGTTCGAACTGGCCGCTGGGTTCGCTGGTCGACAGGGTCAGCGCCACGTCGTCCCAGTTTTCGCCCGACCCCTGCCAGATCATTGCGCCACGATCCAGCCGCAGCCCCGGCGCATCGCCAAGCGACAGATAGGCGTCGTTGACCGCCGCCCAGCCGGCGTCGCGGGTGAAATAGGTCACGCTCAGCACGCCCTCGGTCGCGGCCTCGGCGCTGACCGACACCTCGACAAGGTTGTAATCGTCACCGCCGGTTTCCAGCGCCGCCAGCGCCTGGCGCGCCTCGTCCAGCGCCTGTTGCAGATCGTCGATCTCGCGGTCGACCAGCCGCGCCTTGGCCTCGGCCTCCAGCACCGCCTGCCGCGCGGCCAGGGTTTCCTCGCCCACCATCCGCGCCATGTCGCGCAGGGTTTCCGCCGACACGCCGTCCAGCGTTTCGCCCTGGCCCAGCTGTTTCAGGAACCCGATCCGCGTCTCGGCTGCGTCCCGCGCCAGCCGCAGCGCCGCCGCCTCGTCCTGCTTGCCGCGCAGCGCATCCTCGGCCCGCTCGACCTCGGCCCGCGCGGCCTTCACCACGTCACTGTCCTGATCGCCCCGCGGCGGCACGAAATCCTCGCGCATCGTCACGCTGCCCATCCGCGCGCCCTCGACCTTGGCCCGCACCATGTCCAGCAGCGCCGTATCCGGCAGGTCCAGCAGCCGCAGCCGGTGTTCGCCGGCAGGAACTGAATAAGCGGCCACCCGGGTCACCTTGGCCCCTTCGGGATAGACGGTCACATCGGTGATCCGGCTGTCGACGCGGATCACATCGGCCGCGGCGGCCAGCGGGATCAGGGCAAAAGCGGGGATGACACAGATGGCGGCAAAACGGTGCATGAAATTCCTCCCGGTAAAATCAGTTGCCCAACATTTCGCCGAATGGGTGCAAAACACAAGAGGGCGCCCAAGGGGCGCCCTCCGTGACCTCAGCTTTGGGCGGAAATCAGCCCTTCTTGAGAACCTCGCGGCCCAGCAGCTCGGCGATCTGAACCGCGTTCAGCGCCGCGCCCTTGCGCAGGTTGTCGGACACGCACCACAGGTTCAGACCGTTGTCGATGGTCGAATCCTGGCGGATGCGGCTGATGAAGGTGGCGAAATCGCCAACGCATTCGACCGGCGTCACGTAGCCACCGTCTTCGCGCTTGTCGATCACCATGATGCCCGGCGCCTCGCGCAGGATGTCGCGCGCCTCGTCCTCGTCGAGGAAGTCCTCGAACTCGATGTTGATCGCCTCGGAATGGCCGACAAACACCGGCACCCGAACGCAGGTCGCGGTCAGCTTGATCGACGGATCGACGATCTTCTTGGTTTCGGCCACCATCTTCCATTCTTCCTTGGTCGACCCGTCGTCGAGGAAGACGTCGATATGCGGAATCACGTTGAAGGCGATCTGCTTGGGATACACCTTCGGTTCCACTTCCTGACCCGGCACATACATGCCCTTGGTCTGGTTCCACAGCTCATCGATCGCCTCTTTGCCCGAACCGGACACCGACTGATAGGTCGACACCACGACGCGCTTGATCTTGGCGCGGTCGTGCAGCGGCTTCAGCGCCACGACCATCTGCGCGGTTGAACAGTTCGGGTTGGCGATGATGTTCTTCTTGGCATAGCCGTGGATCGCCTGCGGGTTCACTTCCGGCACGATCAGCGGGATATCCGGGTCATAGCGGTAGAGCGACGAGTTATCGATCACCACGCAACCGGCAGCGGCCGCTTTCGGGGCATATTTCTTGGTCGCCTCGGAGCCCACGGCGAACAGCGCCATGTCCCAGCCGGTGAAATCGAAAGTGTCGAGGTCCTTTGTCTTAAGTGTCTCATCGCCAAAGCTAACTTCTGTGCCGAGAGATTTGCGGCTTGCCAGCGCGACAATCTCATCGACGGGGAACTGGCGTTCGGCCAGGATGTTCAGCATTTCGCGGCCCACATTGCCCGTGGCGCCGACTACAGCGACTTTATAGCCCATTTTGGGTCGTCTCCTTTCCTTAAGACGACGTGCACATACATGAGCGCCCCAAGGAAATAAAGGGGATTCGCGTCAATCCGTGCGGTCGCGGCAAAACAGATAGGGTAACAAACCCGCGATCAGCAACGCCGCGAAAAATCCGAACAGCGCGCCATAGGGCGCTGCCGCCGTTCCGGCCCCTTCCGCCACCGCCGCGTGCAGCCGACCGGTGACCACCTGGAAAATCCCGACCCCGCCGATGGCAAAGAGGTTCATCAGCGTCACGCCGCGCCCGACAAGGTGGTCGGGCACGAAACTGCGCCCATGCGCCATGATCATCGGGTAGCTGGCGCCGAAGAACCCTACCGCCGCGCACAGCGCCACCGACAGCCACGCATGCCCCGCGGGCAGCGCCCACAGCCCCGCCAGCGCCACCATCGCCGCCGCGTTGCCGCCGAAGATCACCCATTTGCGCGTCCCCAGCAGCCGGTCCAGCGGGCCATAGGCGAAGGTGCCCAGGATCATCGCAACGCCCATGATCAGGGTGACATTGCCGATCGCCGTGGTGTCGAAGCCGAACACATCGGCCATATAGGGCCCGATCCACAAGCCCCGCAGCCCCGCCGCCGGGGCATATTGCACCAGCGTCAGCGGGAAGATCAGCCAAAGGGCGGGCATCTTCAGCAGGTCCAGAACCGACCCGCGCAGATCATGCACCACCCGTTCGGGGTCCTTCACCGTGACCAGCAATCCAACCGCAACCACGCCGCTGACCGCCGCCAGCCCGAACAGGGTGCCGCGCCAGCCGAACGTCTCGGCCGCCATCGCCATCGGAAGCGCGCCCAGCAGGTTGCCCAGGCTGCCCACCCCCAGCAGCACCGCCGCCAGCGTGGCGAAGACCGCCGCCGGATAGACCCGTGCGAAGATGAAATAGCTCGCCATCAGCACCGGCGAACACCCGATGCCAAGCAGCACCATCGCCACCGAGATATGCGCAGGCGTCGTCGCCAAGCCGAACAAAGCCGCGCCCCCCGCGCCGCCGATCAGCAGCAGGATGCCGGCGGTGCGGCGCGGCCCGATCCGGTCCAATGCCTCACCCACCGGGATCTGCATCAGGGCGAAGGCCAGGAACCACAGGCCCGATGCATTGGCCAGATCCTCGGCGCTGGCGCCCACATCGGTCTTCAGCGCCTCGGTCAATACCGCCAGAAACGACCTGTAAAACTGGCTCAGCACATAAGCCGCGCAAAGCAGCGCCAATCCGACCCGCATCTCATTCCTCCCTCAGACCGGGCCAGCTAGGGCAAAACCGCCCCGCCCGGCAAGCCCCGAACCATGCGTTACCGCATGGTGGGATCAGATGCAGCGCCCGCCATCGACCTCCATCGCGACGCCGGTGACCATACTGGCCTCGTCCGAACACAGAAAACAGGCGGCGTTGCCCATGTCCTCGGGGGTGGAAAACCGGCCCAGCGGGATGGTGGACAGGAATTTCTCGCGCATCTCCGGCGTATCCTCGCCCATGAAGGACGGCAGCAGCGGCGTTTCCCCCGCCACCGGGCAGATCGCGTTGACCCGGATGCCCGCAGGCGCCAGTTCCACCGCCATCGCCTTGGTCGCGGTGATCATCCATCCCTTCGAGGCGTTGTACCAGTTCAACCGCGGCCGCGGGCTGATCCCGGCGGTGGAGGCCACGTTCAGGATCGCCCCCTTGCCCGCCTGCTTCATCACCGGCACGAAATGGCGCGCCATCAGGTAGACGGATTTGCAGTTCACCGCGAAGACCCGGTCGAAATCCGCCTCGCTCACATCCTCCATCAGCGTCGGCAGATGGGTGATCCCGGCATTGTTGACCAGGATGTCGGGCGTGCCCAGTTCCGCCTTCGCATCCGCCGCCATGTTGGCGACGCTGCCATTTTGCGACACGTCCACGTGATAGGCGATGCCGCCGATATCCCCGGCCACTTCTTGCGCCAGGTCGATATTCAGGTCCGCCACCATCACCCGCGCGCCCTCGGCCGCGAATTTGCGCGCGATCCCGGCGCCGAACCCCGATGCGCCGCCGGTAACGATGGCGCTCTTGCCCTTGAGTCTCATCTTTTCCCTCCCGCTATTGCTGCGCCCAGTCGGCCAGCAGCTCCTCGACCATGCGCTGGCGTCTGGAAATGAATTCCGGCGCGGTCCAGTCGGTGCCCCGGCCAAAGCGCGGATCACCCGCCCCGGTGATCACCACCGGCGGCAGGCCGAACTGATCCGCCGTCACGTCCAGGATCAAACCGCCGCTTTCCACCCAGGCATGGCCCTTCCAGCCCTCGGAGGTCAGGAACCCTTTGCGCCCCTCTGCCGGGTGGCCCGCCGCGAATTCCGCCGGGTAACCGTTGTCCTGCAACACCCGGCTCAGGAACAGGCTGGACCGGCCGCAGGTGCCCTGACTCGGGGTGACCATCTTCGGGCAGCCCTGGCTCCGCAGCCACGCCGTCCAGCGCGGTTCCAGGAATTGCCGCACCCGCCCGGTCAGATCGCGCAAGCGCGCGTCGACCACGACCGTCGCGATCCCCTGTCTGCCTCCCCCCATAGCAACCGCCCCCGCTGTTACTCTGTTCCAATGCAGCGCCCCAGCCTGACCGGGGGTCACCGCTTGCATATCGGAGCAAAACCATGCTCCAGTCCCGTTACGGTTCCAATACCGTAGGATCACGGTGACACATGCACGACCTCGACCAACTTGCCTTCGAAAACGCGCCGATGGGTTTGGCGCTGACCGAACACCGGGTGATCCGGGCCTGCAACGACACGTTCGCACAAATGTTCGGATTCGAGAAATCGCAGCTTCTGGGGCAAAGCTTCCGGCTGCTTTACGGCACCGACCAGGAATTCCACCAGATCCGCGATATCGGGCTGGAACCGCTGAAACAGGACCTGCCCTATAGCGACGAACGTCTGATGCTGACCGCCGATGGCGGCCATCTGTGGTGCCGCTTCCGCGCCCGCACCCTGACCCCCGAGGACCCGCTGGCGCGCATCGTGCTGAGCTTCACCCCGATCGACAACACCCCCGCCGGGCCCAGCCTGACCCCGCGCGAACGCGAGGTGCTGACCTGGCTGTCGCGCGGCCGCACCAGCAAGGA
The DNA here is from genome assembly GCF_009857745.1 of Thalassovita mangrovi. GTDB lineage: Bacteria > Pseudomonadota > Alphaproteobacteria > Rhodobacterales > Rhodobacteraceae > Thalassobius > Thalassobius mangrovi. The sequence continues at coordinate 675,897 of NZ_WWEN01000003.1, read as the reverse complement.
AATCGCCCAGCTGCTGGAATTGTCGCCGCGCACCATCGAAGACGTGCGCGCGCGGCTGTTGCGCAAATTCAAGGTGAAAAACGTGGCCGTCCTGCTGGCCCGGCTGTCGGGTTTCGGCGAAGGCGGAACGGCCTGAGGCGGCGCATTGCGTTTGCGCCGCCCCTCTGTCTGCTTGGGCTGATCAGCCCTTAACGGCTTCGCGGATCGCCCGCATGTTGTCGCCATAGGGCGCCGGGTTTTCCACCGACCCGCCCTTGAACACCGCCGACCCGGCGACCAGAACGTCGGCCCCGGCTTCCACCACCAGCGGGGCGGTTTCCGGCGTCACGCCGCCGTCGATTTCGATATGGATCGGCCGGTCGCCGATCATCGCGCGCAGCTTGCGCACCTTCTCGATCTGGCTGTGGATGAACTTCTGCCCGCCGAAGCCGGGGTTCACGGTCATCACGCAGACCAGGTCCACCATGTCCAAGAGGTAGTCGATATCTTCCACGCCCGTGCCCGGGTTCAGCGCCAGCCCAGCCTTGCAGCCCGCGCCGCGGATCGCCTGCAGCGTGCGGTGGATATGCGGCCCGGCTTCCAGATGCGCGGTCAGAACGTCGGCGCCGGCCTCGGCAAAGGCCTCGATATAGGGATCGACCGGCGAAATCATCAGGTGCACGTCCATCACCGTGTTGATGTGCTTGCGGATCGCGGCGCAGAGCGGCGGGCCGAAGGTCAGGTTCGGCACGAAATGCCCGTCCATCACGTCCACGTGCACCCAGTCGCAGCCCTGCGCCTCGATGGCTTCGATTTCCTTGCCGAAATTGGCGAAATCGGCGGACAGGATCGACGGCGCGATCTTGAGGGAACGGTCGAAAGTCATGTCTGTTTCTCCGGTTGAGAGCGCGTTTTCTGAATCAGAAAACGCCGTCCGTTAGTGGTCCATCACGTGCTGATCGGTCACCTGCTGCACCATCTCGGCGCTGCCGAAGACCAGCGGCACCCGCGCATGCAGCCCGTCGGCCTGCCGCTCCAGGATCGGGGTGGCGCCATCGGTGGCCTTGCCGCCCGCCTGTTCGATCACCATCGCGATCGGCGCGCATTCATAGACCATCCGCAGCCGTCCGTTTTCATAGCCCGGCCGCGAATCGCCCGGATACAGGAACACCCCGCCCCGGGTCAGGATACGGTGGGTTTCGGCCACCAGCGATCCAACCCAACGCATGTTGTGTTCCATCCCGGTCGGGCCGTCCTTGCCCGCAAGACAGCCGTCGATATAGGCCTTCACCGGCTTGGTCCAGTGCCGTTCGTTCGACGCGTTGATGGCGAATTCCTTCGACGTCGTGGGCACCTGCATCGCCTCTGCGACCAGCACGAATTCGCGCTTCGCCGGGTCCAGCACATATTGCTGCGTGCCGTTGCCGAAGCTCACCACCAGGCAGGTCGCCGGGCCGTAAAGCACATAACCGCCCGCGATCTGTTCGCTGGCCGGGCGCAGGAAACTTTCCTCGGCGCCTTCCTTTGCGTCGAAGATCGAAAAGATCGTGCCGATCGACACGTTCACGTCGATGTTGGACGACCCGTCCAGCGGATCGATCGCCAGCGCGTAGCGGCCGGTTTCCGAGGTCTTCAGCGCCTCTTCTTGTTCCTCCGACGCGTACCAGCGCACGTCGCCGCCGCGCAGGGCCGCCTCGAACATCTCGTCGGCCATCACGTCCAGCGCCTTCTGCTGGTCGCCATCGGTGTTTTCACCCACCTGCGCCGCCAGCGCCCCGCCCAGCGCGCCGCGCGCGATCACCCCGGCCACGTCGATGGACACGGCGCACAGTGCGTTCAGCGTCGGGTACAGCGCTTCGGGGATGAGGTCGGGGGCGATTACGGTGGCTTGCGTGGTCATGTGGATGTCCGCTCCGGGCAGGAAAAACTTACCCCAAAGGCTATTTCAGAGATTGGCGCAAATTTGAATGCCTCATTTGGCTTTTGCGACCTTATTGCCCGGCTTTTGCGCCCGTCCCGGCGCTTTTCAATTCCCACAATGCGGAACTAACTTCCGCACTCTATTGATCGGCCCATATCTTTGTGCCACTCTTCGTTGCAATAGGGAGGACAATTTGGTGAGATTTGCGGGCAAGACCGCCATCGTGACCGGTGCATCCAGCGGCATCGGCAAGGCGACCGCGCAGCGGTTGGCCAGCGAGGGCGCATCGGTGGTGCTGGTCGATATCAACGAACAGGCGCTGGAACAGGCCCTGCCCACGACCGGCGGACCGCACATGACGATCCGCTGCGATGTCGCCGACGAGGCGGCGGTCAAGGACTGCATCCATACGGTACTGGATCGTTACGGCCGGATCGACGTGATCTGCAACAATGCCGGCATGGTCTGCACCCACGATCCGATCACCGAGCTGGACAGCGACCGGATGAAACGCGTGTTCGAGGTCAACCTGTTCGGCCAGATGTATTTCATCAAGCACGGCGCCAAGCCGATGATCGATCAGGGCGGCGGCGCCATCGTCAACACCGCCTCGGTCGCGGGCATCCGCTCGGGCGCGGGCGGCAATGCCTATTCCGCCTCCAAGGCCGGGGTCATCAACCTGACCCAGACCACCGCCTGCGACCTGGGCCAATACGGCATCCGGGTCAACGCGGTCTGCCCCGGTCTGGTGGAAACCGGCATGACCAAGCCAGTGTTCGACTATGCCCGCGATAAGGGCAAGGAACACAAGCTGGGATCGCGCGCAGAGTTGCGCCGTTTTGGCAAGCCGAGCGAAATCGCCTCTGTCATCGCCTTCCTCGCTTCCGACGACGCCAGCTTCGTCACCGGTCAGGCGCTGGCGGCGGATGGCGGCAATACCGCCTCGCTGAACATGCCCGGCATGAAATTCTGAACATTGAAGGGGGGAGACATGTTCGACCGACATTTCGCACATTGGCCCGAAGGGGTGCCGCTTCACCTGGACCTGCCGAAACAAACCATGGTCCGGCTGGTCGCCGACAAGGCCGCGGAACAGGGCGATCACCCGGCGATCGTCTATCACGGCCGCAGCATCAGCTACCACGAATTCTGGGATCAGGTCGACCGCATGGCCGGGTACCTGCAACAGCGCTGCGGCGTGGCCAAGGGCGACCGCGTGCTTCTCTACATGCAGAACGCGCCGCAATACGTGATCGCCTATTACGCCATCCTGCGCGCCGACGCGGTGGTGATCCCGGTCAACCCGATGAGCCGCCACGCCGAGCTGCAGCATTACGCCCGCGATTCCGGCGCCACGGTGATGCTGACCGGGCAGGAACTGCTGCCCTTCGCGATCCCCGTGGTCGAGGAAGGGCTGATCAAGACGGTCATCGCCGCCCATTACGGCGAACTGGCCGATCCCGGCTACGACATCGCGCTGCCCGACCCGCTGGGCACCCTCGACCCCGCCGACATCGCGGGCCCCGGCGTGACCCGCTGGTCCGATGCGATCGCCGAAGGGCTGATCCCCGGCGACATGCAGGCGACGCTCGATGATCTGGCGGTGATCCCCTACAGCTCCGGCACCACCGGGCAACCCAAGGGCTGCGTTCATACCCATCGCAGCCTGCTGGTCACCGCCTATGGCGGCATTGTATGGAACCCGATGGAGGGCAACGACCTCAGCCTGTCGGTGCTGCCCTTCTTCCACGTCACCGGGATGCAGGCCTCGATGAACGGGCCGCTGCTGTCGGGCGGCACCATAGTGGTCATGACCCGCTGGAACCGCGCCGTGGCCGCCAAGTTGATCGAACGCTACCGGATCACCCGCTGGCGCTCGATCTCGACCATGGCGATCGACCTGGTCAACGATCCCGATATCGAAAGCTACGACCTGTCCAGCCTGGAAGCCATCGGCGGCGGCGGCGCCGCGATGCCCGACGCGATCGCCAGGAAGCTCAAGGACATGACCGGGCTCGATTACCTCGAAGGTTACGGCATGTCCGAAACCATCGCCGCGACCCATATCAACCCGCAGCAGGCACCGAAACGGCAATGCCTCGGCATCCCGGTCTTCGACGTCGATTGCCGGGTGATCGCGGTCAGCGACCACCACGAACTGGGCCCCAATGAAACCGGCGAAATCATCGTGTCGGGCCCGCAGATCTTCCAGGGTTACTGGCGCAACGAAAAGGCCACGCAGGAAGCCTTCATCGAACATGACGGCAAGACCTTCCTGCGCACCGGCGACCTCGGCTATTACGACGAAGACGGCTATTTCTTCATGGTCGACCGGGTGAAGCGGATGATCAACGCCGCCGGCTTCAAGGTCTGGCCCGCCGAGGTCGAGATGCTGATGCTGAAATGCCCCGACGTGGCCGAGGCCTGCGTCATCGGCACCACCGATCCGCGCCGCGGCGAAACCGTCAAGGCCTACGTGGTGCGCAGCGCCCAAGGGGCCAACGCCACCGCGGATCAGATCATCGATTGGTGCCGCGGCGAAATGGCCGCCTACAAATGCCCGCGCGACATCGCCTTTACCGAAAGCCTGCCGAAATCGGGCAGCGGAAAGGTATTGTGGCGCGAATTGCAGCAGCAGGAACTGGAAATGCAGCAGAACGGACAAAAAGCAGCGGGCTGAGACATTTACCCCGCTTGACCGGCGCGCACCCGGTCAAGTAGGAGCACCCAGCCGGTAGAAAAGGCCATGAAAACAAGCCAGATCGGGGAAGCAGCGTGAGAAAGAGAACAGCGGATACGGCAGCCGAGCTGTCCGAGAACGAACATAGCGGCGACCGCCAATTCGTCACCGCCCTGCATCGCGGGCTGGAAATCCTGCGCGCCTTCCGGCCCTCGGATGTCCACGGGCTGGGCAACCGCGAACTGGCCGAACGCACCGGCCTGCCAAATTCCACCGTGTCGCGGCTGACCTACACGCTGCTGAAACTGGGCTATCTCGCCTATGACGAAGGCACCGGCCATTACAAGATGGGCGTGCCGGTGCTCAGCCTCGGTTATGCCTGCCTCGGCGGCATGAAGATCCGCGAAACCGCGCAGCCCTTCATGCAGCGGCTGGCCGACGAATGCGGCGACGGGGTTCTGGTGGCGCTCGGCGGGCGCGACGACACCGCGATGACCTATATCGCCTGCGCCCGCGCCGCCAAGGGGATGATTTCGCTGCAGCTCAATGTCGGGTCGCGCATTTCGCTGGCCCGCTCGGCGATGGGCCGCGCCTATATCGCCGGCACCGACGAGGCCGAGCGCAAGCAGATCATGGACCTGACCGAGGAACGCTACGGCCCCGAGGAATGGCCGGAAATCCGCGACGAGATTTACGAGGCCCAAGAACAGATCCGCGAACAGGGCTTCTATGTCAGCCTGGGTAATTGGCAATCCGACGTGCACGCGGTGTCGGTGCCCTATCGCTCGATGCATGGCGACACGCCGATGCTGGCCTTCAACCTCGGCGGTCCGGGTTACATTCTGCCGCGCGAACGGCTGGTAAACGAACTGGGCCCGAAACTGGTCGAGATGCGCGACAACATCGCCAGAACGGGCGTCTGAGCCAAACCAGCGCAAGCCGGGCCAGTGCCAGTCCGCGGGATGGCGCTGCGCGCCTCTGAGCATGGCAGTTTATGCCAGCCAAGCTCATGCGCCCCATCTATTACAGAACGCCCCCCCTCGAAAGCGCCAGCCCGTCCGGGCGGACTGGCGCTGGCCCGGCGGCCTGACGGCCTTGTTCCGGGCTAAAGCAAAATCCCGGACCTAAGCAAAACGCCCGGCGCGCGCCGGGCGCCCGCCCGACCGCGCGGTCGGGCACTCCCAACCGGAGAGCTTACGGCTCCAGCACCAGCTTCCCCGTCGCCCCGCGCCCCAGCACGCGCTTCAGCACCTCCGCAGCCTCCGCCAGCGGATAACGCCCCTCGACCACCGGCTTGACCTTGCCGCTCTGATACCAGCCGATCAGCTCTTTCATGTTGTCGGCATAGACCTCCGGTTCGGCCCGGGTGAAATTGCCCCAGAACACGCCGACCACGGCGTATTCCTTGACCAGCGCCAGGTTGACCGGGAATTTCGGGATGGTGCCGCTGGCAAACCCGATGATCAGCAACCGCCCGTTGCGCGCCATCGACCGCGAACAGGCGTCGAACGCCTCGCCGCCGACCACGTCGTACACGACATCGACCCCCTTGCCGCCGGTCATCTCCTTCAGCTGGTCCTTCAGGTTCTCGTACCCGATCGCCTCATCCGCCCCGGCCTTCAGCGCGATGGCGCGCTTTTCGTCGCTGGAACAGACCGCGATCACCCGCGCGCCCATGATCTTGCCGATCTGGATCGCCGCCACGCCGGTCGCGCCCGCACCGCCCAGAACCACCAGGGTTTCGCCAGCCTTCAGGTCCGCCCGCTGCTTCAGCGCGTGATGCGAGGTGCCATAGGCCACCATCAGCGCGCAGGCGTCGCCGCCATCCATGTCGCCGATCGGGAACACCCGGCCCTCGTCGGCCACCACCTTTTCGGCATAACCGCCGAGCTGGCAAATCGTCGCCACCCGGTCACCCACCTTCAGCCCCTTCACATCCGGCCCGACAGTTTCGACCACCCCGGCCGCTTCCATCCCCGGCACGAAGGGACGTTCGGGTCTCGACTGGTACAGCCCCTGCACCAGCAACCCGTCGGGGTAATTCACCCCGGCGGCCTCGACCTTGATCACCACCTCGCTGCCCTTGGCCTCCGGGTCCGGCATGTCGCCGTACTCAAGCTGCTCCAAGGGGGCGAAATCGTTGCAGATAATGGCTTTCATTCAGGGGTCCTCCGGATCGCAAAACGCCCCCTCCCGGGCGATTTTCCTGGGCGCAAGTCTAGGCCTGCCGCCCCGCCCCGGCAATCATTCCGCCGCTGCCGCCCAAAGTGACGGTGCGGCACTTCCCCAGCCCCTTGGCACCGCCAAACCCAATTGCGGAATAATTTTCCGTTTTCTCACAATCCCTTGAGCGCAAATCGGAATTCCAGACCGCCCTGACGAATCTGCTTTTGTAAACCCAAGCCCCGCGCTAGTCTCCGCCCAGGGAGATTTTACAATTCGGGAGGAGATCATGCTTGGCATGATGATGCATCGTCCGCTGATGATCAGCGATATTCTGACCTATGCCGCCGAGGCGCATCCAAAAGCGGAAATCGTTTCCGCCCGGACCGAGGGCGACATCCACCGACAGACCTATCCCGAAACCCTGGCCCGGGTGTCGCAACTGGCCCACGCGCTGCAGGGCCACGGCGTCCGGCTCGGCGACCGGGTGGCGACGCTGGCCTGGAACGGCTACCGCCATGTCGAACTCTATTACGCGATTTCCGGCGTCGGCGGGGTCTGCCACACGATCAACCCGCGCCTGTCGGCGGAACAGCTGATCTATATCGTCAACCATGCCGAGGATAAGCTGCTGTTCACCGACACCACCTTCGTGCCGGTGCTCGAAGCGGTGAAGGACGAACTGCCCAAGGACATGGTCTATGTGATCATGACCGACCGCGACCACATGCCGGAAAACAGCCTGAACGCGCTGTGCTACGAAGAACTGCTGACCGGCCAGCCGGAAAGCTTCGACTGGCCGCTGCTGGACGAAAACACCGCCTCGGGCCTGTGCTACACCTCGGGCACCACGGGCCACCCCAAGGGCGCGCTCTATTCGCACCGCTCCACCGTGCTGCACGCGCTGCTGGTGACCTCGGTGATGGGCTGCACCCTGCCCGAAGGGTCGGGCGTGCTGCCGGTGGTGCCGCTGTTCCACGTCAACGCCTGGGGCCTGCCCTATACCGCGCCGATCCTCGGCCTGAACATGGTGATGCCCGGGCCCGCGCTGGACGGGCCCAGCCTGTATAAACTGATGAACGACGAAAAGGTCCATTCGGCCTGGGGCGTGCCCACCGTCTGGATGGGCCTGCTGGCGGAAATCGAGGCGCAGGGCAAGAAACCCGAAGGCTTCGCCGACGTGGTGGTCGGCGGTTCGGCCGCGCCGCGCTCGATGATCGAGGCATTCGAAAAGATGGGCGTCGAGGTCGGCCATGCCTGGGGCATGACCGAAATGTCGCCGATCGGCACCCACGGGGTGATGCCGACCTGGGTCAAGGAACTGCCCTTCGACCAGATGATCGACAAGAAGGCGCTGCAGGGCCGCCGCGTCTTCGGGGTGGAGTTGAAGATCGTCGACGATCACGGCAACCGCCAGCCGCATGACGGCAAGGCCATCGGCGAACTCTATGTGCGCGGCAACACCATCGTCGGCGGCTATTTCAACAATGCCGAGGCTTCCGAGAAGGCCATCGATTCCGAAGGCTGGTTCGGCACCGGCGACATCGCCAGCATCGATCCCAGCGGCTTCCTGTCGATCCAGGACCGCTCCAAGGACCTGATCAAGTCGGGCGGCGAATGGATTTCCTCGATCGACCTGGAAAACGCCGCCATGTCGCACCCGGCCATCGCCAATTGCGCCGCCATCGCCATGCCGCACCCGAAATGGGACGAACGCCCGGTGCTGATCGCGGTGCCCTCGGGCGACGAACGGCCCAGCCTGGCGGACATCCACGAGCACATGTCGGAACATTTCGCCAAGTGGCAGCTGCCCGACGATGTGATCTGGGTCGAGGCGCTGCCCATGACGGCGACCGGCAAGACCTCGAAACTGACCCTGCGCCAGCAATTCGCGGATTACAAACTGCCCGACCTGCGCTGAGCGCCGGTCATACCGGGAACGACAAAGGGCGCCGTCAGGCGCCCTTTTCTATGCCGCCCGATATGTCCTGCAAACCCGCCAGCAACTGCTTCATGTCGATATCGGGATGTTCCTCGGCCACCCGCAACTGCGCCCGTTTCCACGATTTCGACGCGGCCTCCAGCTTGGCCTCGCCTTCCTGCGTCAGCAGCAGAACCCGCTTGCGCCCGTCGGTTTCATCCGGCTTCGACCCGATGAACCCCTTGCGTTCCAGCGGCACCAACCCGCGCGACAGCGCCGACTGGTCGATATCCATGTAATCCGCGATTTTCTGCACCGTCGGCCGCCGCAACGCCTTGATCCAGGCCAGTGTCGCGAACTGGGTTATCGTCAAACCCTGCTCTTCCAGCTCCGCGTCATACAGCCGGATCAGCCGCCGCGACGCCCGCCGCATCGCCAGGCAGTAACAGTTCCCGGCCAGAACCTCGGCCAGTTCGGGCGACATGTCCTCCGACATTTCCTGCGGCATTTCACGCGACGTCATACGGCCTCCTGTTGACTCCATGCATATGCATGGATTATGCATGCATATGCATCGACCTGGAGACTACGTCATGTTCGACACAGTGCCAAGACCCGACCTCCCGATCGGACTCCCGCCCATCGAACAGGCTGCCAAGATGACCGGCCTGGAACAGCTGCAAGCCCTGCTGCGCGGCGAATTTCCCGCCCCCTCGATGGCACAGGCGCTGGATTTCTGGTTGCATGCCGTGGCCGAAGGCGAAGCCGAATTTCGCGGCGAACCTTCGGCCCGCGTCCTCAACCCGATGGGGCAGGTGCATGGCGGCTGGGCGATGACCCTGCTCGACTCGGCCCTGGGCTCGGCGGTCCATACCGTCATGGCACTGGGCGAAGGCTATGCCTCGCTGGATACCAGCGTGAAATTCCTCCGCCCGATCACGCCCCATACCGGGCAGGTTCGCGCCCTGGGCAAGCTGCAATCGCGCGGCCGCCGCATCGCCCATGCCGAGGGCCGGATCGAGGATCAGAAAGGCCGGGTCCTTGCGCTCGCCACGACGAGCTGCTTCATCCAGCCGCTGCAGATCGCCAGCTGACAGGCTACCGGCGCGGCCCGTCCTCCCTGCGCCCCTCCGGTACCAGAACCGGTGGCTTGGCCGTGCGCGCCACCTCGTCCGCGCTCGCGGTGTGATCCAGCGCATAATGGCCAAGGGTCATGTCACCCGCCGCCCCGTTGTCCCCAAACGCCTGCGGGTCCAGATGCGCCTCCGCGGCCCGGCCCAGCGCCGCCGCGTCATAGCCCGACACGATCACCAGCCACGGCATTGCCTGATCCCGGCCGCGCAGCGCCTGTTCGCGGGTCATCGGCGGCGGCGCCGGTTGCAGCAGATGCGCCGCGACGATCCCGCGCCGTGATGCCATCGCAGGCAGGACATCGCGCGCGATCCAGTCAGACAGGCGTTCCTCCGCCCCGTCCTGCGGCAGGAACCGCAACGCCACCGCCGCCCGGCCGAAGCCGAACCCGGCGCTGGCCCTGACCCCGCAGAACCCGCGGATCATGCCCCGGAAACGCGGCATCATCTCGCTGGTCCAGGGCGTCGGGTCGTTCAGCCGCTCAAGGTATCCGTCCGAGGTCGCGACCTCGACGCCGCTGACCTCGTAGGTGACCATATATTTCGGCGCGCCATCCGTCGCCACCCAACGGGTCGCCCGCAGGAACCCCGGCACCGACAGCCGTTCGTGAAAATGCTCATAACTGTGCCAATCGTCGTGATCGGCCGTGTCGCCCTCGATGTCGTAGAACAGCACCATCGCCGCGTCGCTGCAAAGCGCCATGATCCGGCCCCCCTTTTCGCTGAACGCACGCTACCCGCCCGGAACCACGGCCACAACAGAGGGCAGCACCCGACCGCGGGTGGGTTACTGCCCGGGCCGCTGATGCCGCTGTTCCGGGCCGGGTTCCTGCACAAACCGAAACGAATAAAACCCCCGATTCGCCACCCCCGGGCATCCGTACCGTTTCGCCATACAAATCCCGCAAATGCCGACAAACTTCTGTATCGTGAATTGGTTAAGCGCGCCCCGGTCACAAGACGTAAAAACGCCCGGCTGGCCCCTCAACCAGCCGGGCGTATTCCCCAAGATGGGGGAAGGCGAAACGAGTCTCCTCCCAAATCCTCGTTCCGCAGAATTTCCCACACCTTAAGGTCAAAGTGTCACATTGCAACGAAAATTTAGGAGCGAAAACGCGATGCCAATTTTCTGACGTGTTCGGATGGCCCTCGCCTCAGACCTCTAGCCACTCGGCGCGGACGTCATCGCGCGTCTTGAACTCCTCCGGGGTCCCGGAATAGACGATTTCGCCATGCCCCATCACATAGACCCGATCGGCGATCCGAAGCGCGATCGACAGCTTCTGTTCGACCAGCAGGATTGCCACCCCGGTCTTGGCGATCTCGGCGATCATGTCGCCGATCTGATGCACGATCTTCGGAGCCAGACCTTCGGTCGGTTCGTCGATGATGATCAGGTCGGGATCGCCCATCAGGGTCCGGCACATGGTCAGCATCTGCTTTTCCCCGCCCGACAACACGCCGGCCAAGTTATCGGCCCGGGCCCGCAGGTTGGGGAACATGTCAAGCATTTGATCCACCGTGTATTTTCCAGGATGGCGCATATCCTTGATGCCAAGGATCAGGTTCTGCCGCACCGTCATCGAGGGGAAGATATCGCGGCTTTCGGGGACGTATCCCAGCCCCAGCCGCGCGATCTGGTGGCTTTCCATGCCCGAAATGGGCTGGCCCTTGAACAGGATCTCGCCCTTGGGCGGCACCTCGCCCATGATGGCCTTGGCGGTGGTGGACCGGCCCACCCCGTTGCGGCCCAGAAGCGCGATCACCTCGCCCGGCATGATTTCCATGTTCACCCCGCGCAGCACGTGGGATTTGCCGTAAAACGCGTTCAGGTCCTTCACGGACAGCATCGCCTGGGTCATGCCGCATCTCCTTCGATCGCGTCCGCCTCGTCGCCGAGATAGGCCTCGCGCACCTTTTCGTTGCCGCGGATTTCCGTCGGCTTGCCGGTGGCGATGATTTCGCCATAGACCAGCACGCTGATCCGGTCGGCCAGGTTGAAGACAACGCCCATGTCGTGTTCCACGATCAGCAGCGTCTTGCCCTCGGTGGCCTGCTTGATCAGCGCCACCGCGCGTTCGGTTTCCGAATGCGACATGCCGGCGGTGGGTTCGTCCAGCATGATCACATCCGCCCCCCCCGCAATGGTGATCGCGATCTCAAGCGTCCGCTGATCGGCATAGGGAAGCAGCGCCGCAGGCAGGTTGGCCTTATCGAGAAGATCAACGCTTTCAAGGATTTCCGCGGTCTTGCGCTGCACGTCATGCAGGTTTCCGACATTGCGCAAGAACCCGTATCCATAGCCCATCGAATACAGCACGCCGCAGCGCACGTTTTCCCGAACGGTCATGTTGGAAAAGATGTTCGACACCTGGAAACTGCGCGACAATCCCTTGCGGTTGATCTTGAACGGCTTCATGCCGCCGATCTCCTCGCCGCGCAGCTTGATGCTGCCCTTGCTCGGGTGGTAGCCGCCCGAGATCAGGTTGAACAGGGTCGATTTGCCCGCCCCGTTCGGCCCGATGATCGCGTGGCGTTCGCCCGGTTCAATATCCAGGGTCACGCCCCGGATGATATGCGCCGGGCCGAAGCTTTTGTGCAGGTCGTTGATGGAAAGCGCCGGAATGCTCATGCCTGGCCCTCCTTGTTTTTATGCGCCATGCGCAGGATGCCGACACCGGCAACGAAGGGGATGAAGATCACGGCCCAGGTCAGCACGCCGTCATGCGGCAGCTGCACGCCGAAGGGATGGAACACTTCGCCGTAATTGTTCGACCAGTGCACCGAAACTTCGACCAGGGTGATGATACCGATCATCATCAGCACGATCCCGGCGACCTGAACGGCCCAGCGGCGGAAATTTTCCCCCGCGTCTTCGCCGCGCAACCCGCTGAACAGCCCGACGAAAATCCCGGCCAGACCACCCGGCGCGAACATCACGATCACGATGAACAGCAGCCCCAGATACAGCAGCCAGGCTTCGGAATAATCCGACATCATCGACTGCATATAGGTCAGCAGAATGGCACCCAGGATCGGCCCGGCGAAATACCGGATACCGCCGATATAAGCCATCAGCAGAACCATGCCCGACGGGGCCAGCGACAGCGCCTCGGGGGTGAAAATCTCATAGTTGACCGCGGCCATACCACCGGCCAGACCGGCGAACCCGCCCGAGAAGATGAACACCAGATAGCGCACCTTCTGCGGGTCGTAGCCGACGAATTCCACCCGTTCGGGATTGTCTCGGGTCGCTTCCGACATCTTGCCCAAGGGCGTGCGGGTAAAGGCATAGGTGCCCAGCACGCCGATGAAGGTCCAGAAGGCGATGAACCAGTAGACTTCCTCGATCGGGCCCAGCGACAGGCCGAACAGTTCCGGCCCGTTCATCCGGTCGCCCGACACGCCTTCTTCACCGCCGAAGATCGATCCGAACATGAAGCCGGCCGCCGCGATCAGCTCGGCCACGCCAAGCGAAATCATCGCGAAGGGCGTGCCCGCGCGGCGGCAGGACGGCCAGCCGATCACGGCCCCCGCCAGCGCGCCGCCGGCAAAGCCGACGACCGGCAGGAAGAAGACCGGGTAGGACGCCCAGAACCCGCCGTCGCCATAGGATGCCGCTTCGATTGCGCCCATTGCGTGCACGGCGGCGTAACCGCCCAGCCCGAAATAGACCGCATGCCCGAAGGACAGCAGACCGGCCCGGCCCAGCAGCATGTTATAGGACATGGCGAAGACGATATTCACGCCCATTGCGTTGAGCAGCGAATAGACCGTGCGCGACGGCCCGAAGACCGGGATCACCGCCAGCACCACGGCCAGCGCGATCAGCGGCATGATCCGGCGCATGAATTTTTCGCTACCGGTCGGGCCCAGCACGTTTACGGAATTGGTTGCAACATTGCTCATAGCTCACGGTCCCCCAGCAAGCCGCGCGGGCGGATCATCAGGATCAGCACCAGCATCAGGAAGGGAATCATCGGCGCCAGCGAAGCGATGGTGATGCTCCCGAGTTCGGTGGTCTCGCTCAGCCCCAGCCAGCCGAAGATATCGGCAAAGCGGGCGTCGATGGCGACCGCGAAGGTCTGCAGCAGGCCCAGCAGCATGGCGGCCAGAAAGGCCCCCATCAGGCTGCCCAAGCCGCCCACGACGACGACAACGAAAACGATCGGCCCCATCTGCACCGCCATGGCCGGATCGGTGACCAGGTAGTTGCCGCCGATCACGCCCGCCAGCCCGGCCAGCGCACAGCCGACGCCGAACACTGTCATGAAGATGCGCGGCACGTCATGGCCCAGATGGCCCACCATATGCGGATGGCTCAGCGCCGCCTGGATGATCAGGCCCCAGCGGGTGCGGTTGAGAATGAACCAAAGCCCCGCAAGCATGGCCAACGCCACGAACAGGGTGAAAATCCGGTAAGCCGGGTATTGCGCCCCGAACAATTCGAACAGCGGGAAATCCAGCAATTCGGGAACCCGGTAGTCAACTGCATTGCGGCCCCAAACGATCTTGACCACCTCGTCGATCAGATAGGCGAGCCCGAAAGTGAACAGCAATTCGGCCACGTGTCCGTTCACGTGAACGGTCCGCAATCCGTATTTTTCCACCAAGGCACCGACCAGCCCGACCAGGATCGGGGCAAAGACCAGCGCCAGCCAGAAGCTGCTGGCTTCGGAGATGGTGTAGGCGAAATAGGCTCCCAGCATGTAAAAGCTGGCATGGGCGAAGTTCAGAACGCCCATCATGCTGAAGATCAGGGTCAAACCGCTCGACAGCATGAACAAAAGGAGCCCGTAAATCACCCCGTTGAGGAGTGAAAATACGATCGTTTCCATGAAAACCTCTTAGCAGTAAGGTGCCGCGCGGGTTTCACGCGGCACCGTTCTTGGAATAAGATTCAGGCGGCCTTATTTCTTCGGGCGCTGCATCTTACAGGTGGTTTCGGTCCGGGTGTCTTCCGCTTCGATGCGGTCGTTCGGGCCCGATTTCCACCCCAAGGTCAGATGCTCGACGCCGCGGGTCACGTCGTCCGAGAAGGTCGACATGAACATCGGCTGCAGGATCTGGTGGTTGTCCGCACGCATGGTGACGACGCCGTTGGGGCTTTCGTATTCCAGGCCTTCCATCGCGAATGCGACATCGGTCGGGTCGATGCTGTTGGCCTTTTCGGCCGCCATCGCCAGCATGTGCATCGCGTTGTGGATACGGTGATAGTAGTAGTTGTCTTCGGTGTACTTGGCCTCATAGCCGTCGACATAGGCCGCCTGTTCGTCCGACATCGGCAGGTTGGTGTTGTTCTCGACGATCGCCTTGACCTGGCCAACCGCCGCTTCACCCATTGCCGTGGCCGCGCCCTTGGAGCCGCCGTAATAGGTCAGGATCGGCCCTTCGAAGCCCGAATCGACCGCCGCCTTGATCAGCAGCACCATGTCGGCGCCCCAGTTGCCGGTGATCATCGCATCGGCGCCCGAGCTGATGATCTTCTGCACATAGGGGGTGAAATCCTTCACCTTGCCCAGCGGGTGCAGTTCGTTGCCGACGATTTCGATATCGGGGCGCTTTTCGGTCAGGCCCTTGACGGCTGCGGCGGCAACCGCCTTACCGAAGGAATAGTCCTGGCCGATGATATAGACCTTCTTGATGTCCGGCTGACCCTTCACCCAGTTGGTGACGGCTTCCATCTTCATGTCGGCATCCGCGTCGAAGCGGAAGTGATAGAAGGTGCAGCGGTCATTGGTGAAGGACGGATCGACCGCGGCGTAGTTGAGGAACATGACTTCCTCGCCGGGGTTGCGCTTGTTGTGCTTTTCGATCGCGTCGATCAGCGCCGAGGCCACCGAGGACCCGTTGCCCTGCGCGATATACCGCACACCGCTGTCGAGCGCTTTCTGCAGCTGGACCAGCGATTCCTTCGGGTTGATCTTGTTGTCGTAACCGGTGACTTCGACCTGGTTGCCGTTGATGCCGCCCTTGGCGTTCATCTGATCGGCGGCATAGATCCATTCGTTCAGACCTGCCTGCCCCGACGGACCGAACGGCCCCGAAAGCGGGTCGATGAAGGCGATTTTCAATGTCTCGGCCGAAGCGCCCGACACGGCAATCATGCTCATAGCGGCCGCCAAAGCAGCCGACGTAATACGTTTCATAGATTTTCCTCCCGTCAGTGGATGACGCCGCAACGTCATTTCCGACCCCGATCAAAATGGGCTACTCGCTTCTTGTCAATCATTTTGTGAAACTCTATTCTGCAATGCGAAACATTCAACAAGGGAGGGTTGAATGACCGACGAGCCTACGGAGCTGTCCAGCTTCCGCGAGGATATCGCGAAATGGATCACCGAGAATTGTCCCGAGTCGCTGCGCAAGCGCCCGATCGACGAGGATTCGATCGTCTGGGGTGGCCGTAACTGGACCTTCAAACACGAAGATCAGCGGGCTTGGATGGAAAGCGCCATCGCCCGTGGCATGACCGCGCCGCGCTGGCCCACAACCTATGGTGGTGCCGGGCTGAGCCGGGCCGAGGAAAAGATCTTTCGCGAAGAAATGACCCGCCTGAAAGCGCCCAGCCCGCTGGAAAGCTTCGGGCTGTGGATGCTGGGTCCGGCGCTCTTGGCCTTCGGCACCGAGGAACAGAAACTGCATTTCCTGCCGCAGATCACCCGCGGCGAAATCCGCTGGTGCCAGGGCTATTCCGAACCCGGCGCGGGCAGCGACCTGGCCAGCGTGCAGACCCGGGCCGAGGACAAGGGCGATCACTGGCTGGTCAACGGGTCGAAAATCTGGACCTCTTATGCGGACAAGGCCGATTGGATCTTCGCGCTGGTCCGCACCGACCGCGACGCGCCCAAGCATCTGGGCATTTCCTTCATGCTGATCGACATGACCTCGCCCGGCGTGACGACCAAGCCGATCCGGCTGATTTCCGGCAAGTCGCCCTTCTGCGAAACCTTCTTCGACAACGTCAAAGTGCCGAAATCCTATGGCGAGGGCATTCCTTCGCAGGTCGGCGAAATCAATCGCGGCTGGGATGTGGCGAAACACCTGCTGACCCATGAACGCGAAATGATCAGCGGCGGCGCGCAGGGATTGCTGGGGGGCCGCTCCACCGGTGAATTCCTCGGCAATCTCGACGCCGACACGCTGGCCGATCCGGTGATCCGGTCGCAGGCGATGGAACTGGAAGTGGACACGCTGGCCTTCGGCATGACTCTGGACCGTTACAAGGACCAGGCGCAATCGGGGCGCGGCGTCGGCAATGCCAGCGCGATGCTGAAATACTACGGCACCGAGATCAACAAGCGCCGCTACGAACTGCTGATGTCGGCCTCGGGCAGCGAAGGCGCCGAATGGGACAGCCCTTACGGATCGCTGGCAGCGGAATGGCTGCGCACCAAGGCCAACTCGATCGAGGGCGGCACGTCCGAGGTGATGCTCGACATCATCGCCAAACGTGTCCTCGAACTGCCGTCGAAATAGGGATCTGACAGATGACAAGTCTTCTTGAAACCGAAGACGAAACCCTGCTGCGCGATTCAGCGCGCGGGTTTCTGAGCGAAGCCTCCCCCGTTTCCGCCCTGCGCGCCAACCGTGATCAGGGCCGCGCCTTCGACCCGGCCCTGTGGCGGGAAATGGCGCAGATGGGATGGACCGGCGTGCTGGTGCCCGAAGAACAGGGCGGCGCCGATATGGGCCACCGCGCGGCGGGCATCCTGGCCGAGGAAATGGGCACCGTTCTGGCCGCCTCGCCGTTCATTTCCACCGCCGTCATCGCCGCCACCGCCCTTCGCGGGTCGGGCAATGGCGGATTGGAAAAGATCGCCTCGGGCGATGCGATTTATGCCGTCGCGGTGGATGAAGGGGCCAAGCACGCGCCGCTGAAAACCGCTCTGAAGGCAGAAAAATCCGGCAACGGCTTCCGGCTGTCAGGCGCGAAAACCTTCGTCGCCGACGGCGCATCGGCCGACCGGGTTCTGGTGCTGGCACGCACCGCCGGGGCCGCGGGTGAAGCCGACGGGCTGACCCTGTTCGATATCGACGCAACCCGCGCCGGGCTGCAGCGCGACGTCACCGGCACGGTCGATTCGCGCGATCACGCGCGGTTCACCTTCGACGGGCTGGAAGCCACCGGCGAAGATGTCGTCGGCGAACTGGACAACGGCTTGGCGACGCTGCGTCACGGGCTGCAGGCGGGTCAGGCGGCGCTGGCCGCCGAACTCACCGGGCTGAGCGGCGGCGCCTATGCGATGACCGTCAGCTACCTGAAGGAACGCCAGCAGTTCGGCCGCACCATCGGCAGCTTCCAGGCGCTGCAACACCGCGCCGCCCATCTGTGGAGCGAAATCGAGGTCACCGCCTCGGCCGTGATCAATGCCGGGCGGATGCTGGACGAGGCGCCGGATCAGGCCACACTGGCGGTGTCCGTCGCCAAGGCCCGCGCCACCGCCACCGCGAAACTGGCGGTGATGGAAGGGGTGCAGATGCATGGCGGCATCGGCATGACCGATGAATTCGACATGGGCTTCTTCATGAAGCGCGCCCGTGTCGGGGCCGAATGGCTGGGCGATTACGGATATCACGCCGCGCAGGTCGCTGCGGCACGTGGATTTTGAGGGGGAATTAAGACATGATGAAACCGAGTGATCTTTTCGATCTGACCGGCAAGGTGGCGCTGGTCACTGGCGGGTCGAGCGGCATCGGCCGCATGGCTGCCGAAGGGCTTGTCGCCGCGGGCGCACGGGTGCTGATCGCCAGCCGCAAGGCCGACGCCTGCGAAGCTGTGGCGGCGGAGCTGAACGGCAAGGGCTATGCCGGCAGCGCCGAAGGCTTCGGCGGCGATGTCGCCACCGAGGAAGGCATCGACGCGCTGGTCGCCGAAGTGGGCAAGCGCACCGACAAGCTGCATATCCTGATGAACAACGCCGGCCGCACCTGGGGCGCGGCGATGGGTGAACACCCCTACGAGGCCTGGGACAAGCTGCTGCGTCTCAACGTCACCGGCATGTTCCACCTGACCCAGCAATTGCTGCCGCTCTTGAAGGCTGCCAGCACGCCGGACGATCCGGCCCGCGTGATCAATGTCGGATCGGTCATGGGCGAAATTCCCAAGGGCACCCGCACCTATTCCTATGCCGTGTCGAAAGGCGCCGTGCATCACATGACCCGCGTGCTGTCGAACGATCTGGCGCCCGAGGGCATCACCGTGAACGCCATCGCGCCGGGTCCCTTCGTGTCGAAAATGACCGCCTTCGCCATCGGTACCGAGGAAGGCCAGGCGAAATCGGCGCAAGGCGTGCCGCTGGGCCGCGTCGGCCGCCCTGAGGATATCGCGGGCACGCTGCAATATCTCTGCGGCAAGGGCGGTGCCTATCTGTCGGGTGCGATCCTGCCGCTGTCGGGCGGGATGCAGTCGAACGCGCCGGGGTCCTTGTTCAACGAGGACCTGTAAGATGACGCTTCCTTCAGGCAAAAAGCTGCCCCGCGCCGAATTCGAGGCGCTGCTGGGTCAGGAAATGGGGGTGTCCAGCTGGTTCACCGTCACCCAGGACCAGATCAACCAGTTCGCCGATTGCACCCATGACCATCAGTTCATCCATGTCGATCCCGAAGCGGCCGCCAAAAGCCCCTTCGGCAGCACCATCGCGCATGGGTTCCTGACGCTGTCGCTGCTGTCGGCCATGGTTTACCAGATGCCCTCGATCGAGGGCATCGCGATGGGCGTCAACTACGGGTTCGACAAGGTCCGTTTCGTATCGCCGGTGAAGGTCGGCGCGCGGGTGCGCGGCCGCTTCGCTCTGGCCAAGTTCGACGAACTGAAGCCCGGCGAATTCCAGACCACGATGGATGTGACCGTCGAAATCGAAGGACAGGAAAAACCCGCGCTCGTGGCCCAGTGGCTGGGCCGCCGCTACATGGGAGGAGAATCATGAGCGAAGTAAGTTTTGACGGCCGGGTGGCCATCGTCACCGGCGCCGGTGCCGGTCTGGGCCGCAGCCATGCGCTTGGCCTTGCCGCCCGTGGCGCCAGGGTCGTGGTCAACGATCTGGGCGCTGCCACCGACGGCAGCGGGTCGGGGTCCGACGCCGCCCGCGCGGTGGTCGATGAAATCCGCGCAGGCGGCGGCAAGGCGATCGCCAACGGCGCAAACGTCGCCGACGCCGCGCAGGTACAGGCGATGGTGGATGAAGCGATCGCCGAATTCGGCCACGTCGATATCCTGGTCAACAACGCGGGCATCCTGCGTGATAAAACCTTCGCCAAGATGTCGCTGGAAGATTTCCAGATGGTGATGGATGTGCACCTGATGGGATCGGTGCACACCGCCCATGCGCTTTGGCGGCATATGTGCGAACGCGAATACGGCCGCATCGTTTTCACCACCTCGGCCTCGGGGCTTTACGGCAATTTCGGCCAGTCGAACTATGGCGCGGCGAAGGCGGCGATGCTGGGGCTGATGAACGTGCTGTCCATCGAGGGCGCGAAATACAACGTGCGCGCCAA
The DNA here is from genome assembly GCF_009857745.1 of Thalassovita mangrovi. GTDB lineage: Bacteria > Pseudomonadota > Alphaproteobacteria > Rhodobacterales > Rhodobacteraceae > Thalassobius > Thalassobius mangrovi. Next base: position 655,603 of record NZ_WWEN01000003.1, on the reverse strand, counting down.
CATGCTGGCCCCCACCGCCGCGACCCGGATGACCGAAGGGTTGATCCCCGCCGAATTGCTGGCGCTGCTGCAGCCCGAAACCATCACCCCGGGCCTGCTGGCGCTGGTCAGCGAAGATGCCCCGACCAAGATGATCCTTGGCGCCGGTGCGGGCTGTTTCACCGAAACCAAGGTCTATGAAACCGCGGGCATCACCTTGCAGGACGAAGACCTGAGCCCCGAAACCGTGCTGGCCCGGATGGCGGAAATCCGCGACCCGGCCGATCAGCAGGTGATGGGCAACGCCTTCGACCAAACAAATAAATACGTCCGGAATGCAGCGGCGGCGCGCGGCGTCACCCTGCCCGGCGAATAACCCCTGACCAAAAGGAATTTCAAAATGCGTGACGCAGTTATCGTTTCGACCGCCCGCACCCCGATCGGCAAGGCCTTTCGCGGCGCCTTCAACAACACCTCGGCCCAGACCCTGATCGGCCATGCCGTGTCCAACGCGGTCAGCCGCGCCGGTCTGGACGGGTCCGAAATCTCGGATTGCATCATCGGGTCCGCGATCCAGCAGGGATCGACCGGCGGCAATATCGGCCGTCAGGCGGTGATCCGCGCCGGGCTGCCGGTGACCATCGCCGGCATGTCGATGGACCGCCAATGTGCCAGCGGCATGATGGCCATCGCCACCGCCGCCAAGCAGGTCGTGCATGACGGCATGGATATCGTCATCGGCGGCGGCGTCGAATCGATCAGCCTGGTGCAGAACGACAAGATGCGCACCGACTGGCTGCGCGACAGCTGGACGATGGAACATAAGCCCGAGCTGTACATGTCCATGCTGGAAACCGCCGAAATCGTCGCCGAACGCTATGGCGTGTCGCGCGAGGACCAGGATGCCTATTCCCTGCAATCGCAGCAGCGCACCGCCGCGGCGCAGGAGGCGGGCAAGTTCGACGATGAAATCGTGCCGCTGACCACCGTGATGAAAGTGGTGAACAAGGAAACCCGCGAAGTGTCCGACCAGGAAATCACCATTTCCAAGGACGAAGGCAACCGCCCCGGCACCACGCTGGAAAACCTCTCCTCGCTGTCGCCGGTCTTCAAGGACGGCCAGGTGGTGAAGGAAGGCAAATACATCACCGCCGGTAACGCGTCGCAGCTGTCCGATGGGGCATCTGCCGCGGTGATCATGGAAGCCAAGGAAGCCGAAAAGCGCGGGCTGCAGCCGCTGGGCCGCTATGTCGGCGTGATGGCCGCTGGTCTGGAACCCGATGAAATGGGCGTCGGCCCGGTCTATGCGGTGCCGAAGCTGCTGGAAGCGCACGGGCTGAAGATGGACGATATCGGCCTGTGGGAACTGAACGAAGCCTTCGCCTGCCAGGTGCTGCAATCGGCCAAGGTGTTGGGCATTCCCAATGAACTGCTCAACGTCGATGGCGGCGCGATCTCGATCGGCCACCCCTATGGCATGTCGGGCGCCCGCATGGTCGGCCACGCCCTGATCGAGGGCAAGCGCCGCGGTGCCAAATACGTCGTCTGCACCATGTGCGTCGGCGGAGGCATGGGGGCCGCAGGCCTGTTCGAAGTGCTCTGATCCCAAAGACCAGAAACATACGGGGCCGCATCCTGTGCGGTCCCGTCAGCAAGAAGAAAGCGCCATGCCCGAACTCTACCTGATCCGTCACGCCCAAGCGTCCTTCGGCGCGGCGAATTACGATGTCCTGTCCGATCTTGGCCATGACCAGTCCGAGGCCCTGGGCAAGGCGCTGGCCCTGCAAGGGGTGGACCCGGACACGCTGTTCATCGGGGCGCAGCGCCGCCACCGCGAAACGCTGGAAGGCATTTTCAAGGGTCTGGGCCGCGACCTGCCCGATGTGCAGATGCACGCAGGGCTGAACGAATTCGATTTCAAGAACCTGCTAGACGCCCATTACCGCGACCGCCCGGCGCCGGAAAACATGCACAGCGAACGCAAATCCCATTTCCGCACCCTGCGCGACACGGTGCTGGCCTGGCAGCGCGACGAAATCACCGACCCGCCGGAAACCTGGGCCGATTTCACCGGCCGGGTCGAAGCCGCCCGCCAGGCGATGGTCGACAGCGGCGCCAAGACCATCATCGCGGTCAGTTCCGGCGGCGCCATCGGCCAGATGATCGCGGCCACGCTGAACACCCCGGCCGAACAACAGATCCGCCTGCAACTGCAGATGAAGAACTGTGCGGTGAACCGTTTCGTCTTTTCGACCCGCAGTTTTTATCTGCACGGGTTCAATGAAACCCCGCATATCACCGCCGCCAATGCCGACCCGCTGCTGACCTATAGCTGAGAACCCATCATGACAAAAACCGATCCCACCAAGCTGGATACCGATGTCATCGCCGCTTACCTGCGTGATCACCTCGACGGGTTCGAAGGCCCGATCGAGGCGGAAAAATTCGACGTCGGCCAATCCAACCCGACCTTCCGGCTGCGCACCCCAAAGAAGAATTACGTGCTGCGCCGCAAACCGCCGGGGGTGCTGCTGAAATCGGCCCATGCGGTGGACCGCGAATTCCGGGTGCAAAGCGCGCTGCAGAACACCGACGTGCCGGTCGCCAAGATGTACCTGCTGTGCGAAGACGACGGTGTGATCGGATCGGCCTTCTACGTGATGGAGGAAATCGTCGGGCGCCATTTCAACGACCCGCGCCTGCCGGACCTGGCGATGGAAGACCGGCTGCCGATCGTCGATGAAATGAACCGGGTGCTGGCGGCGATCCACAATGTCGATCTCGACGCCACCGGGCTGTCCGACTACGGCCCGCAGGGCAATTATTACCGTCGCCAGATCGACCGCTGGACCAAGCAATACCGCGCCTCGGAAACCGACAATATCCCGGCGATGGAGGAGCTGATCACCTGGCTCGACACCAATATCCCCGAGGAAGACGGCCAGCGCACGCTGGTGCATGGCGATTACCGCATCGACAACATGCTGTTCCATGCCGACCGCCCCGAATGCGCAGCGGTGCTGGATTGGGAACTGTCGACCATCGGCCACCCCTATGCCGACTTGGCCGCGGTGATCATGCAATGGAAAATGCCGCCGGGCCCCGAAGGCCGCGGGCTGGGCGGCGTCGACCGCGCCGCGCAGGGGCTGATGAGCGACGAAGCCTTCGTCGACGCCTATTGCGCCCGCCGCGACCTGCCCGGCATCGACAAGTTCGGCTTCTACCTGGCCTTCACCTTCTTCCGTATGGCTGGCATCATCCAGGGCGTCTACAAACGCGCGCTGGACGGCAACGCCTCCAACCCGGAACGGGCGAAGACGCTGGGCAGCTACGTTGCCACCTTCGCCGAAAACGGGCTGGCCGCCGCCAAGACCGTGTAACGAAAAGGAACGGATGTGAGAGACAGTCAGATCGACCCCGCCCTGGCCGAAGCCCCCTATGCGCTGCAAAAGCACCTGGGGTTTGAGATCACCGGCTGGGAAAAGGATTACGCCCGGGTCGAATTGCCGATGCAGGATCACCTGGGCAACCGCTATGGCATCCCGCATGGCGGGGTGCACGCGACGCTGCTGGATACCGCGATGGGGTTCGCTGGCTGCTATACCGGGGTGCCGGGGGAAAAACAGCTGGCGATGACGCTGTCGCTGAACGTGAACTACGTCGGCCAGCTGAAGGGTGAACGGCTGATCTGCGAAGGGGTCCGCACCGGCGGCGGCCGCAAGACCTTCTTCGCCGAAGCCAAGGTGACCGACGAATTGGGCACCCTGATCGCGACGGGAACCGGCGTATTCAGATACCGCGCAAGGCAGGATTAAGCCCGCAAAACAGGAGGAGACCCATGACAGAAACGATGCAAAGAATCGTGCTGGCCCGCCGCCCGCAGGGCGAACCGGTCGACGAAGATTTCCGGCTCGAAGAGGCGCCGATGCCCACCCCCGGCGACGGCGAGGTGCTGGTCCGCGTCACCAACATGTCGCTCGACCCCTATATGCGGGGCCGTATGGACGACGCCAAATCCTATGCCAAGCCGGTCGAGATCGATCACACGATGGAAGGCGGCGCGGTGGGCGAGGTGATCGCCTCCAACCACCCCAATTTCGCGCCGGGCGATTTCGCCTTCGGTATGTTCGGCTGGGCCAGCCACGGCTGCCTGCCGGGCAAGGAGCTGCGCAAGCTAGACCCGGCCCACGGCCCGGTGACCAACGCGCTCGGAGTGCTGGGCATGCCCGGCTTCACCGGCTGGTTCGGGCTGATGGAATACGGCCGCCCCAAAGCGGGTGAAACCCTGGTCGTAGCCGCCGCCACTGGCCCGGTCGGATCGATGGTCGGCCAGATGGCCAAGGATCTGGGCCTGCGCGTCGTCGGCATCGCCGGGGGGGCCGAGAAATGCAAGCTCGCTAAGGACACTTTCGGCTTCGACGAGTGCCTAGATCACCGTGCCTATGCCAATGCCAAGGCGTTGCGCGCGGCACTGCAGGAGGCCTGCCCGAACGGCGTCGACATCTATTTCGAAAACGTCGCGGGCAAGGTTCTGGAAGCGGTTCTGCCGCTGATGAATGTCGGCGGCCGGATTCCGGTCTGCGGCATGATCGCCTGGTACAATGCCGGGGCGCTCGGCGGCAATCAGCAGGGCGAAAAGGATCAGCTACCGAAGATGTGGCGCACCATCCTGGTCAACCGGCTGCACGTGCACGGCTTCATCATCTCCGACCATTTTGCCCGTTTCCCGGACTTCCTGTCCGATGCCGGCCCGCGCGTGGCCAGCGGCAAGATCAAGACGGTCGAGGACGTTGCCGAAGGTCTGGAAAACGCCCCGCGCGCCTTCATGAACATGCTCAAGGGCGGCAATTTCGGCAAGCAGATCGTCAAAGTGGCGGATTAAAATCCGCCTGCGCGTGCCGCGGGCGGGAGAAAGGGGGGCTTTGCCCCCCTCTTGGCCTCTGGCCAATTCACCCCCCAGAGTATTTTCACCAAGAAGAAACAGAGACTATCTTCCCGTTTCTTCTTGGCCCCAGTACTCCGGGGGTTTGGGGGCAGCGCCCCCATCTGCTTCGCCCTTGGGCGAAGCGAAAACTGCGCGCCCTGAAAGGGCGCACAATTCCGGTCAGGCGGCGCGGTTTGCGGCCATCACCCGGGACAGGTGATAATCGGTATCACCCAGCTGCGCGTCCAACATCACCAGCCGCTTGGCGTAATGCGAAATCGGGTATTCCCAGGTCATCGCGATGCCACCATGCATCTGGATCGCTTCCTCCGCCACCAGCCGTGCGGCGCGGCCGATCATGTTCTTGGCCATCGAGGCATAGCGCGAGGCGTCGTCGCCGCCCAGTTCCGCCGCCGCCTTGATGGTGATCGAGCGGGCCTGTTCGATCTCGGTCAGCATATCGACCGCGCGGTGCTGCAGCACCTGGAACTTGCCGATCGGAACGCCGAACTGCTTGCGCTGCTTCAGGTAATCGACCGTGGTCGCGTGGGTCACATCCATCGCGCCCACAGCTTCGGCGCAAAGCGCGACGATGCCGGCATTAATCGCGTCCTCAAGGGCAGCGCCTGCGTCTGCGATCAGCAGACGCGCCGGCGTGTCGTCAAGCAGGACCTCGGCCGCGCCGGCGCCTTCCATCATGGCGTAGCCGGTCACGTTGGCGTCCGACGCCTGCACCTCGAACAGCGCCAGCTTGCCGTCGAGCTTGGCCGCGATCAGCAGCACGTCGGCGGCCTGGCCGCCATAGACGGTGCTCTTGCGGCCCGACAGGGCGTAGCCGTCGCCCTTCGCCGTCGCCGTGCAGGCGATCTGGTCGAGCTCATAGGGCGCGTCGATCTCGGTGACACCCACCGCGTATTTCGTGGCGCCAGACAGCAGCGCTTCCTGGTCTTCGCCCGCCGCCGCCAGCAGGCGCGAAGCCATCAGCGCGCCCAGCAGCGGTTCCGGGGTCAACTGACGGCCCATCGCTTCGAATACCACCGAGATGTCGAAACCGGTGCCGCCGAAGCCGCCCGCTTCTTCCGGGGCCAGCGCGAAAAGCGCGCCCAGTTCGGCCAATTCATCCCATTTCGCGAGATCGTGGAACGGCGCCTCATAGGCGACCTTGTTGCGGTGCTCCACCGGGTATTGCTCGGCCAGGTAGCGGTTCAACGTATCGCTGAGCATCTGGCGGTCTTCGGTCAGATTGAAATCCATCGTCTCACAGCTCCAGCATGGTCTTGGTCAGGATGTTGCGCTGGATCTCGTTCGATCCACCGAAAATCGAGGTCTTGCGGTTGTTGAAATACCGCGCCGCGTTGTTGGCGGTGTCGGCCGGGCCGAACATCAGGTTGCCGTCGTTGACGTATCCCGGGAAGGGCGCGGCGGCCGGGCCCAATGCGCGGCGTGCCAGGTCCTTCAGTTCCTGGTTGATGACCGTGCCCTTGATCTTGAGGATCGAGGTTTCCGGCCCCGGCGCGCCCTGTTGCTGCGCCTTGAACAGCATCCGCAGGTTGGTGATCTTCATCGCTTCCAGGTCGATCTCCGCCTGCGCCACGCGGGCAGCGAACAGCGGGTCCTCGATCAGCGGGCGGCCGTTACGCTGCACCTTGCGGGCCAGCGCCTTGACCTCTTCCAGCGCCTGCATCGAGAACCCCACCCCGGCGATGCCGGTGCGTTCATGGGTCAGCAGGTACTTGGCGATGGTCCAGCCCTTGTTTTCCTCGCCCACCAGGTTTTCATACGGCACGCGGACGTCGGTAAAGAACACCTCGTTCACCTCGTGGCCGCCCTCGATCAGCTTGATCGGGCGCAGCTCGATGCCGGGCGTTTTCATGTCCACAAGGATGAAGCTGATGCCCGATTGCTGCTTTGCCTCGGGATCGGTGCGGCACAGGCAGAAGATCCAGTCGGCGTGCTGACCCAGGGTGGTCCAGGTTTTCTGCCCGTTGATCACCCATTCGTCGCCGTCGCGCACCGCTTTGGTTTTCAGGCTGGCAAGGTCCGACCCTGCGCCGGGTTCGGAATAGCCCTGACACCACCAGTCGGTGCCGTCCAGGATGCGCGGCAGGTAGTGATCCTGCTGTTCCTTGGTGCCGAACTTCTGCAGCACCGGCCCCAGCATCGACAGCCCGAAGGGCACGATGCGCGGCGCGTAAGCGCGGCAGCATTCTTCCTCGAAGATGTGACGCTGCACCGGGGTCCAGCCGGGGCCGCCGAATTCGGCGGGCCAGGTGGTGGCAAGCCAGCCCTTAGCGTTCAGGATCGCATGGTATTCTTCCATGATTTCCTTGGTCAGCTCACCCCCGGCGCGCACCGCGTCGGAAATATGGGCGGGCAGATTTTCGGCAAGATATGTGCGTACCTCGTCGCGGAACGCGATATCTTCTGCGGAAAAGCTCAGATCCATCACTCAGGCTCCCTTGTTCAGATCGGCGAAAGTGGTGCCTTCGTCCGCCATCTTCTGCAGCAGCGGCGGCACCTGCCAGTAATTGGCGTCTTCCTTGGCGTATTCGGTGATGCGGGCGACCAGGTCCTTGGCGCCGATCGTGTCGGCATAGTGCAGCGGCCCGCCGCGGAAGCGCGGGAAGCCGTAGCCGAACAGGAACACCATATCGACATCTACGGGTCGCTTGGCAGTGCCGTCTTCGACCACGCGGGTGGCCTCGACGATCATCGCGGTCATGTAGCGTTCGACGATTTCCTCATCGCTAAACGCGCGCGGGGTGATGCCCTTCTCGGCGCGCACGTCGTCGATGATCTTGGCCACTTCCGGGTTGGGCACCGGCGCGCCCTGACCGTAGATGTAGTAGCCCTGTCCCGCCTTGCGGCCGAACCAGCCGTTTTCGCAGATCTTATCGGCCACGTCGCCGGCATAGCGTTCGTTGGGGTCGCGGGTCGCCGCCTTGCGCTTGCGGGTCATCCAGCCGATGTCGAGCCCGGCCAGATCGCCCACCTTGTGCGGGCCCATGGCGAAACCGAAGCCTTCCAAAGCGTCATCCACCTGCTGCGGCGAGGCGCCGTCGAGCACCAGGTAGCTGGCGGTTTTCGAATAATGCGCCAGGATGCGGTTGCCGATGAAGCCGTCGCAGACCTGCGCCAGCACGCCGACCTTCTTCAGCTTCTTCGCCAGCGCGAAACCGGTGGCAATGACGTCGGGCGCGGTTTTCGCGCCCTGCACGATTTCCAGCAGCCGCATCACATGGGCCGGGCTGAAGAAGTGCAGGCCCAGCACGTCCTGCGGACGGTCGGTGCAGGCGGCGATTTCGTTGACGTCCAGGTACGAGGTGTTGGACGCCAGGATCGCGCCCGGCTTGCAGACTGTGTTGAGCTTGCCGAAGATGTCCTTCTTGACGTCCATCTGTTCGAACACCGCCTCGATCACCAGATCGACATCGGACAGCACATCGAGACCCAGCGAGGGTTCCAGCATTTTCAGCGCCGTGTCTTTCTGATCGGCGCTCATCTTGCCGCGGCTCACCGCGCCTTCGAGGTTCTTGGTGATGGTCGCAACGCCGCGATCCAGACCGTCCTGCGCCACTTCGACCAGGCGCACGGGAATACCCGCCAGCAGGCAGGAAGTGGCGATGCCCGATCCCATCGTGCCGCCGCCGATCACCCCGATCTTGGCGATCTCGCGGGTGTCACCCTTAGCTTCGGGGATGCCGGACACGGCGCGTTCGCCGAAGAAGGCGTGGATCAGACCGGCGCGCTGCGGGGTCTGCATCGAATCGACGAAGGCCTGGCGTTCGATCTTCAGCCCTTCGGTGCGCGGCAGGGCCGAGGCGGCGACCGCTTCGACGATCTTGTGCGGCGAATAGAGATGGGCCTGCTTCGCCTTCAGCATCGCGGCGGTGTCTTCCAGCGCCTTGTCGTCGGCTTCGACATCCACGTCGCAGGTGCGGCGGGTCGCCAGCTTACCGTCCAGCACGTCCTGCGCGGCCTGAAGCGCGGCTTCGCGCGGGGTGGCGTCGACCAGCCGGTCGATCACGCCTTTTTCCAGCGCTTCCTCGGCCTTCACCTGACGGCCCGACAGCGCCATGTCGAGGGTGAAGGGAATACCGGCAAGGCGCGGCAGCCGCTGCGTGCCGCCCGCGCCGGGCAGCAGCCCAAGCAGGATTTCGGGCAGGCCGACGCGCAGCCCCTTGATGCCGATCCGCGCATGGGTCGCCAGACCCAGCTCGAACCCGCCGCCAAGCGCGGTACCGTGCATGACCGAAATCACCGGGATTTCGCTGTCTTCGATGACGTTATAGACGTCCGGCAGCGCCGGCGGCTGCGGCGGTTTGCCGAATTCGGTGATGTCCGCGCCGGCAACGAACGTGCGGCCCTCGGCATAGATCGCGATGACCTTGGCGGTGCCTTCGTCGTTCAACTTGGTGATCGCATCCTGCAACCCCTGCCGAACCACCTGCCCGGTGGCGTTCACCGGCGGGTTGTCGATGATGATCAGGGCAATATCGCCCTGGGTTTCGATGGAAATCTTTTCATTCACCTGGGTGACGTCGGTCATCTGGCTGTCTCACTATCCTGCAGTCGTACAGAGGAATGCAGGCCGCAATGCAGCCTTCTCCTCCTTCGCCGCCAAGCTAAAGCCAAGCGGCGGGCGCGTCAACGCGTGGAATATAGTTTTGCAGTGCAGAAGACAGCTATGACGTCAGGTTACGAAATGATCTCGAACCGGTTCACATCGACAAGGCCGCGGTCGGTGATCTTGAGATTCGGGATCACCGGCAGCGCCAGGAAAGCCAGCTGCAGGAAGGGTTCTTCCAACGTGACGCCCAAAGACTGCGCCGCCGCGCGCAGGTGTTCGAGCTTTTCCTTCACCGCCTCGAACGGGTCAAGGCTCATCAGCCCGGCCACCGGCAGCGCCAGTTCGGCCAGCACCTTGCCGTCACGCGCCACCACGAAACCGCCCTCGATCTCGCCCAGCCGGTTGGCGGCCAGCGCCATGTCATCGTAATCGGCGCCCACCACCGCGATATTGTGGTGGTCGTGGCAGACGGTCGAGGCGATGGCGCCCTGCTGCAGCCCGAAGCCGCGCACGAAACCGGTGGCCATGTTGCCGTTCTTGCCGTGCCGTTCGATCACCGCGATCTTGATCAGGTCGCGGGCCGGATCGGGGCGCTTGTCGCCGTCCTCGATCGGGATCACCTCGTGCAGGTGCTCGGTGATGATCTTGCCCTCGATGATGCCGATCACGTCGGTATCTTCGCGGTTTCCGGCGGTGCGGAAATGCTGTGCGGCGACGGTGGGCGCCTTGACCGAATGGCGCCCCACCGGCGGGATCGTGTCGCGCGCGGCGAAGGCTTCCTCTCTCACCTCGACACCGCCGCAGAAAACCTGCTGCACATCACAGTCCTCGAGGCTGGTCAGCACCACGATATCGGCGCGCTTGCCCGGGGCGATCAGCCCGCGATCCTTCAGACCGAAGGCTTCGGCCGCCGACAGGGAGGCGGCGCGATAGGCGGCCAGCACCGGCGCGCCCAGCCCGATCAGGCTGCGGATCATGTAATCGAGATGGCCGTATTCGGCGATGTCGAGCGGATTGCGGTCGTCGGTGCACAGGCACAGGTAAGGCGCGGTGCGGTCGGTCAGCACCGGGGCCAGCGCATGCATGTCCTTGGACACCGATCCTTCGCGGATCAGCACCCGCATTCCCTTGCGCAGCTTTTCCAGCGCTTCCTCGGCCGTTGTCGCTTCGTGTTCGGTGCGGATCCCGGCGGCGATATAGCCGTTCAGGTCCTTGCCCGACAGCAGCGGGCAATGGCCGTCGATATGCTTGCCACGGAAAAGCGTCAGCTTTTCCATCACCCCCGGGTCCTTGTAGAGCACGCCGGGGAAATTCATGAACTCGGCCAGCCCGATGCCGGTCGGATGGTCCATCAACGGCGCCAGATCGGCAGCTTCGATGCGGGCACCTGCGGTTTCCATCTCGGTCGAGGGCACGCAGGAGCTGAGCTGTACCTTGATGCTCATCAGCGTGCGCAGCGCAGCCTCTTGGAAATAGCGAATACCGTCTGGACCGATCACATTGGCGATCTCATGCGGGTCGCAGATCGCGGTGGTGACGCCGCGCGGCAGCACGCAGCGGTCGAATTCGAACGGCGTGACCAGCGAGCTTTCGATATGCAGGTGGGTGTCGATGAAACCGGGCACCAGGATTTGCCCCGACACGTCGATCACCCGCTTGCCCTCGTAGGCGTCGCAGGTGCCGACGATGGTGTCGCCGCAGATCGCCACGTCACCGTCGAGCAATTCGCCGGTCACCATGTCCAGCACCTTGCCCCCGCGCAGCACGATATCGGCGGGCTCCACGCCGCGCCCCTGATCGATCAGCTGGTCCAGTTCTGCCATCATGCTCTCCTGTCTGCGGTTGCGCGCCGAGGATGCCACGGAACCGGAGGGGAGGCGAGGCGCGATCAAAAGGTGCGCGCAAATGCGCGCGCTTTATGTCTCACGAATTTGGCCGGGCCAAATTCGCTCGGGTACGCCTCCGGCGGGAGTATTTGGGCCAAGAAGAAACGGCAGGGGGCCGCCTGGGCCCTCAGCGTTTTTTCAAGGCATCCGCCAGCGCCGCGCCGAGCGCGCCGTTCGATGCGCTTTCCGCCTTGCGCTGCGGCGGCTTGGCCGACGACTTGCCGGAGAACTTGTCGCGCCCACGCCCGTCGCCGCCGCGCGCCGGGGCCGATTTGCCGCCATCCTTGCGCATCGACAGCCCGATCCGGTTGCGCGGCACATCGACCTCGGTCACCCGGACCTTGACGATATCGCCCGCCTTGACCACCTCATGCGGGTCCTTGACGAAACGGTCGGCCAGTTGGCTGACATGCACCAGCCCGTCCTGATGCACGCCGATATCGACGAAGGCACCGAAGGCCGCGACATTGGTGACCGTGCCTTCCAGCGACATGCCGGGTTTGAGGTCCTTGATGTCCTCCACCCCCTCGGCGAAGCTCGCCGTCTTGAAGCTGGGGCGCGGGTCGCGGCCGGGCTTGGCCAGTTCCGACAGGATGTCGCGCACGGTGGGCAGGCCGAAAGTGGTGTCGGTGAAGTCCTGCGCGTCGAGGCCCTGCAACCGCTTTTCGTCGCCCATCAGGCTGCGCAGATCGCGGCCGCAGGCGGCAACGATGCGGCGCGCCACGTCGTAGGCTTCGGGGTGCACGGCGGAGGCGTCGAGCGGTTCGTTCCCGTCACTGATCCGCAGGAAGCCCGCGCATTGCTCAAAAGCGCGCGGGCCGAGGCGGGCCACGTCGAGAAGCTGCTGGCGGGTCCTGAACGCGCCGTTGGCGTTGCGATGGGCGACGATGGCCTCGGCCAGAGATTCGCCCAGCCCCGACACCCGCGCCAGAAGCGGCGCCGAGGCCATGTTCAGATCGACCCCCACCGCGTTCACCGCGTCCTCGACCACCGCTTCCAGCGCACGGCCCAGCTGATACTGGTCGACATCGTGCTGATACTGGCCGACGCCGATGGATTTCGGTTCGATCTTCACCAGTTCGGCCAGCGGATCCTGCAGACGCCGCGCAATAGACACCGCGCCGCGCAGGGACACATCGAGATCGGGGAATTCCCGCGCCGCCAGTTCCGAGGCGGAATAGACCGAGGCGCCGGCCTCGGACACCACTACCTTGGTGGGCTTGGCGCCGGGCAGGTCGCGCAGCAGATCGGCGACCATCTTTTCTGTCTCCCTGCTGGCAGTGCCGTTGCCGATGGCGATCAGCGCCGCGTCATGTTTGCGGATCAGCGCCGCCAAGGTCGCCTGCGCGCCGCGCAGATCGTTCTTCGGCTGGAACGGATAGACCGTGTCGGTATCCAGCAGCTTGCCGGTGGCATCGACCACCGCCACCTTCACCCCGGTGCGGATACCCGGGTCGAGCCCGATAGTCGCCTTCGCCCCGGCGGGCGCGGCCAGCAGCAGGTCCTTCAGGTTGCGAGCGAAGACCTTGATCGCCTCATCCTGCGCCCGCTTGCGCAGATCGCCCATCAGGTCGAGCATCATCGACAGGCTCAGCTTCACCCGCCAGGTCCAGCCGGCGGTCTTGCGCAGCCATTGATCGCCGGGGCCGTCACCAGATACCTGCAACACGGCGGCGACCATCGCCTCGGCCCGCGCCGCGCCGGTTTCGGGATCGGGGGCGATATCGACGCTCAATACGCCTTCGTTGCTGGCCCGCATCATCGCCAAGGCCCGGTGGCTGGGCACGTCGGCCCATTTTTCGCGATGGTCAAAATAGTCGGAAAACTTCGCGCCCTTTTGTTCCTGTCCCTCGATCACCTTCGCGCTCAGCACCGCTTCCTTCTGCATGAAGTCGCGCAGACGCCCGATCAGGTCGGCATCCTCGCTCAGGGATTCCGCAACAATGTCGCGCGCGCCGTTCAGCGCGTCCTTCACGCTGGGCACCTCATCGGTGACATAGGCCTGCGCCAACGCCTCGGGATCGGCAGTGCGATCAGCCAGGATCGCCTCTGCCAGCGGACCAAGCCCGTTTTCCCGCGCGATCATCGCCCGGGTGCGGCGCTTGGGCTTGTAGGGCAGGTAAAGGTCTTCCAGCTGCGCCTTGGTTTCGGCCCCGGCGATCGACTTGGCCAGCTCCTCGGTCAGCTTGTCCTGCCCCTTGATCGATTCGAGGATCGCGGCGCGCCGTACTTCCAGCTCGCGCAGGTAGGACAGCCGGTCGGCAAGCAGCCGCAGCTGGGTATCGTCCAGCCCCCCGGTGACTTCCTTGCGGTAGCGCGCCACGAAGGGCACGGTCGCGCCCTCGTCCAGCAATTGCACCGCGGCCCCCACCTGTTCGGGACGGGCGCCGATGTCGGTGGCGATGGTACGATGGATGCGCGACGCGGGTGCTGTGGCCATGGAAACCCCAAAATATTGCAACAAGGGATCGCCACCATAGCCTTACCGTCTCCCCGCGCAAGACCGAAAACCACCCGTTCTTGACGGCGCATTCCGCTTTTTCTTGGCTCAAATACCTCGGAGCGCGAGGCAGCGCCTCGCACCCGCGCGCCAGCGCTCATCCTGCGCGCCGCAGGCGCACAATTCGACAAGCCCCGGACAGAAAAAACCCGGGCGAACAAGTCGCCCGGGCCAGGTGATAAAAGACTGAATAGGAAGGAGATATCAGCCTTTGGAAAATTCGGGATAGGCTTCCATACCCAGTTCGGCCATATCCAGACCGTTGATCTCGGTTTCTTCGTCAACCCGCAGACCCATGATGGCCTTCAGGATGAACCAGACCACTGCGGACATGACCACGGTGGCGATACCGACGACCACGATACCGTAGAGCTGCGCACCGATGGTTGCGTCACCGTTGGTGAGAACCACGGCCAGAGTGCCCCAGATACCGCAGACCAGGTGAACCGGGATCGCGCCGACAACGTCGTCGATCTTCAGCTTGTCCAGCATCGGAACCGCGAAGACCACGATCACGCCGCCGACCATACCGATCAGGGTTGCCGAACCCAGGGTCGGGGTCAGCGGTTCTGCGGTGATCGACACCAGGCCTGCCAGCGAACCGTTCAGGATCATGGTCAGGTCGGGCTTCTTGTACAGAAGCTGGGTCAGGATCATGGCAGCCACGGCACCACCTGCAGCAGCAGCGTTGGTGTTCGAGAAGATGCGCGACACGTCGGCAACGTCACCGATCGAACCCATGGCCAGCTGCGAACCGCCGTTGAAGCCGAACCAACCCAGCCACAGGATGAACGTACCCAGGGTTGCCAGGGTCAGGTTCGAACCGGGCATCGGGATGGTTTTGCCGTCTTTGTACTTGCCGATACGCGGGCCGAGGATCAGCGCGCCGGTCAGAGCCGCCCAGCCACCGACCGAGTGCACAACGGTCGAGCCTGCGAAGTCCAGGAAGCCAGCTTCGTCCAGGAAACCACCGCCCCATTTCCACGACGCGGTCAGCGGGTAGATGATCGAGGTCAGGATGATGGTGAAGATCAGGAACGGCCACAGCTTGATGCGCTCGGCCAGGGTGCCCGAAACGATCGATGCGGTTGCGGCACAGAACATCAGCTGGAAGAAGAAGTCCGAACCGGTCGCTGCGTAGGAGTAGTCGTCAACAGCATCCGCGGTCACGCCGACGGCTTCCAGGACACCGGGGCCCCAGACGCCCGACAGAACGCCTTCGATCGACCAGGTGCCCAGCGGGTACATCAGGTTATAACCGATCAGGTAGTAGAAGATCGACGCCAGGCCGAACAGAACGACGTTCTTGGTCAGCTGCATGGTCACGTTCTTGGAACGCACCAGGCCCGCTTCCAGCATGGCGAAGCCTGCCGCCATGAAGAACACCAGGAAACCGCCGACCAGGAACAGCAGCGAGTTCATGATGAAGACCATGTCGGTCGAGGGATTGACACCCGGGACCGGACCTTCGTCCTGGGCCAGGCCAAGGCTGGGCAGTGCGATCAGCGCCGCCGCCAGACCAAGTTTCGTGATACGGTTCATTTGCATTTCCTTATTCCCCTCTCCGCGACTCACAGCGCGTCTTCGTTGGTTTCGCCGGTGCGGACACGAACGGCCTGCGCCACGTCCAACACGAAAATCTTGCCGTCGCCGATCTTGCCGGTGCGGGCGGTGTTGGTGATGGTTTCGACCACCTGGTCGGCCATCGAGGCGCCCACGACGATTTCCAGTTTGACCTTCGGCACGAAATTCACCGCGTATTCGGCACCGCGATAGATTTCCGTGTGACCCGACTGAGAACCGAAACCTTTGATTTCGGTCACCATCATGCCGCGCACGCCGATATCGGTCAGCGCCTCGCGGACCTCCTCCAGCTTGAACGGTTTGATTGTTGCAATGATGAGTTTCACCTTGATCCCCTTGTCCTTATGCAGCGGGAGTACCCGCCAGATTGCAGGGCCAAGGAAGACGGGTCCGGGGCGTTGCGTGAAGTTACTAGCCCGATTTTTCGTCAAAACTCGCGGCCCAATGATTAATATTTAGACGATAACAGCAAATTGCACAATTTTCAATCATTCTGAAAACACGATTAGGGCGAATTGAGGGCTTCAACATTCCAAGGCGCGGCCTGTATCATGACCAAAACGACGAGCCGAGCAGGACGAGAGCATGAGTGATTCAGGTCGCAAAAGGCCGCCCCTTGTGGCCGATCGACGGTATCCGGCATCTTCCCGGACCAAGCCGAAAGCGGCGAAGGCAAAACCCGCGAAGGCGAAGACGGCGAAAACCGCCAAGCCGAAGCGCAGCGCGGCCAAGCGCAAACCGGCGGCCAAGAGCGGCGGCAACATGGTCACGCGCTTCTTCAAGCGGCTCATCGGTCTGATCCTGCGCATCGTCTGGGGCTTCAGCTGGCGCGTCGGCACGGTCACGGCGCTGATCATCGCGCTGTCGGTGGGCTATATCTATTCCACCCTGCCCGCCGCTGACACGTTGCTGGACGGGCGCGCCAACGGATCGGTCACCATGACCGACCGCAACGGCGAGGTCTTCGCCTGGCGTGGCGATCAGTTCGGCGGCGTTGTCACAGCGTCGTCGGTGTCACCGCATCTGAAAAACGCCGTGGTCGCCACCGAGGACAAGCGTTTCTACAGCCATTTCGGCATTTCCCCGCGCGGCGTCGCCAGCGCGATCCGCATCAACCTGCGCGAAGGCCGCGGCCCGTTGTCGGGCCATGGCGGGTCGACCATCACCCAGCAGACCGCGAAACTGCTGTGCCTGGGCGTCGAATACGATGCCGACGAATGGGAAAGCGAAGCCGCCTATGAGGCCGACTGCCGCCAGGGATCGCTGTGGCGCAAGATCAAGGAAGCGATCTTCGCCATGGCGATGGAAGCCAAGTACAGCAAGGACGAAATCCTCTCGATCTACCTCAACCGCGCCTATATGGGCGGCGGCGCTTATGGCGCCGAGGCCGCGTCGCAGCGATTCTTCGGCAAACCCGCCGCCGCTGTGACCCCGGCCGAGGGCGCGATGCTGGCGGGGCTTTTGACCGCGCCGACCTCGCTGGCGCCGACCAACAACCTGGAACGCTCGCAGAACCGCGCCGCCGTTGTGGTCGGGCTGATGCGTGACCAGGGCTACCTGTCGGTCTCTGCTGCGCAGGACGCGCTGGACCACCCTGCCGAACTGTCTTCCGCCGCCGAAGCGCGGGCGGGCGGCTATTTCGCCGACTGGGTGATGTCCTCGGGGCCGGAATATTTCACCCGCAACACCCGCTCCGACGTGGTGATCCGCACCACGCTGGACCAGCGCATCCAGAAAGCCGCCGAAGACGCGATGACCTACATCTTCACCGAGAAGGTGAAGGAAGGATCCAAGGCGCAGGCCGCCATCGTGGTGATGTCGGCCGACGGCGCGGTGCGCGGCATGGTGGGCGGGCGCGAAACCAAGGTCGCGGGCGTGTTCAACCGCGCCACCACCGCGAAACGGCAATCGGGCTCGGCCTTCAAGCCCTTCGTCTATGCCACCGCGCTGGAACTGGGCTGGTCGTCGAACGACACGGTGATGGACGAACCGCTGACCATCGACATTCCCGGATCGGGGCCGTGGACGCCGCAGAACTACGACCGGAAATTCCACGGCGAGGTCACCCTGACCGAGGCGTTGCGCAGTTCGCTCAACATCCCGGCGGTCAAGGTGGCGCGCGCGGTGGGGCTGGATAACGTCCGCCGGGTGGCCGAAGGTTTCGGCATCAAGTCGGACCTGGCGCAGGGCCCGGCGCTGGCGCTTGGCGCGTCGGAAACCACGCTGCTGGAAATGACCGGCGCCTATGCCGGCATCCTCAACGGCGGCAGTTCGGTGGTGCCCTACGGGCTGGTCGAACTGCGGATGCAGGATGACGCCGATCCGCTGATGACCGCGACGGGCGGCATCCGCGAAAGGGTGATCGGCGAAGACGCTGCGCGCGAACTGACCTGGATGATGTATAACGTGGCGACCCGCGGGTCGGGCCGCCGCGCCAACCTGGACGACCGCGAGGTCGCGGGCAAAACCGGCACCTCGTCCAGCGCCAAGGACGCCTGGTTCATCGGCTTCAGCGCCGATTACGTCGCCGGGGTCTGGATGGGCTATGACGACAACACGCCGCTGACCGGGGTCACCGGATCGGGGCTGCCTGCGGAAATCTGGCACGAAACCATGACCCGCGTACATGAAGGGATCGACCCCAAGCCGCTGCCGATGCTGCGCGACGGCGCACCGGCCAGAAATGGCCGCACTTCGGGCGGCGGCGACACGCGCAACGGGAT
Source organism: Thalassovita mangrovi (assembly GCF_009857745.1). Lineage (GTDB taxonomy): Bacteria > Pseudomonadota > Alphaproteobacteria > Rhodobacterales > Rhodobacteraceae > Thalassobius > Thalassobius mangrovi. Next base: position 637,437 of record NZ_WWEN01000003.1, on the reverse strand, counting down.
CAACCAGCTGTTGCGCGACCTGCTGGGAACACGCGATCGGTAAGAAAAGCCATCGTGGCATGAAAAAGGGGGGCGCGAGCCCCCCTTATCATGTCCTGTATATCCCGGATCAGACGGTATTGCGCAGATCCGCGATCACCGCGTTCAGATCGCCCCGGCGCTTGTCCAGCATCGCCTGGATTTCGGTGCGTTCGGTCAGCAGCATGTTGATGCCTTCGATGAACATATTGAAGAACCGCGGCGATCCGCTGCGGTCCGACACCAGGAAGATCACTTCGAACGGTTCCTCGCCGCGCAGATGGGCGGTGGTCTTCACCTCGATGAAGCTTTTGATCGCCTGCGCCGAATCCACCACGATGCGACCGCCGATGAATTCGCGGAAACGCTTGCCGTATTTGACCGAGATATAGCGCTGGAACACGCCGGTGAATTCCCGCATCTGCGCAGGGCTGGCGCTGCGGGCATCGACGCCGAGCGCGTAGCGCGCGATGGTCGGCACGTCGGCATAGCGGGCGAAGATGCCTTCGAAATCCCGCAGCATCGCGGATTCGGGTTTGCCCGAATCGATCACCGCGTTGATTTCAGCGACAAGCTTGTCGACCAGCGATTTGGCGTTTGAGGGGCTGAGCGCGAAGGCCGGCATCGGGATCGCTGCGGCCAGCGCGACGGCGCTGATCTGCGACAGGAACGACCGGCGAGACGGTTTATTCAGCATAGGGGTCCTCATACGGATCGGAATAGGGGTCAGAGTAAGGGTCCGAATACGGATCCACATAGGTATCCGCCCCGCCGCCGCCAAGTTCATAGCGGCGATTTTGCGTATAAATCAGCCGGCCCTGCGCGTAACTGTCGGCGCTTTCATACAGAATCGAATCCACCGTATCGGCATAACGGCCGCGATCGCCGACTTTGGCCACCACCCGCGCCGCGGTGCCGTAATATTTCTCGGGACGGGGAATCACATAGGACAGCGGGTCGGTGAACAGATCGACAAACTTGCCCACCGCGTCGCGTTCGTTCGACGGCCCCAGCAGCGGCAATTCGACATAGGCGCCTTCGGGCGCGCCCCAGACATGCAGGGTTTCGCCGAAATCGGTATCGCCCTCGTGCACGCCGAAATCGGCGGCCACGTCGAACAAGCCGCCAAAGCCCAGTGTGGCATTGACCAGGAAGCGGTACAGGTTGACACCGACGCCTTTCGGATCGCCCTGCAGCAGATGGTTCACCGCCATGCTGGGTTCGGACAGGTTGTCGGCGAAATTGCCGACCGCGGTCTGAATTTCGTCCGGCACCACGCTGGCATAGCCCTTGCCCGCCGGCCGGATCAGGGCGCGGTCCATCGCGCGGTTGAATTCATGGGTCTGGCGGTTCGCCTTCTCATAGGGATCGAACACGCCACCAGCCTTCAGTTCGGCCGGGTCTATCGGGGTGCATCCCGCCACAGCCAAGCCGAAACACAACAGGATCGACTTAACCGCAAAGGAACGCTTGTGTTTGCTGCTATCAATAGTCAATTGTTCAACCAAACTCTGATCTTTGAACGCGTTTGTAATTCATGCATATTCCGATCTCAGCCCGCCTCAAGCGGTTAACCGACCTCTGTGGCAGATTAGAGACATCGGGATACTTCGCACGCTTTATATCCTAGTGGGTCTTATCCGACCATGAGGCGAACGAGAGTATTTTGAAAAAATGGCGAAATGACGCGGATGCAGCAACGACAAACCGAAAAAGGCAGGCAGGAACTTCTGGAAGCACGGCGCGAAAGCCGCGGACTTTACTGGATCGTCGCTTTATTCAGCTTCTTCGTAAACCTTCTGATGCTGACCAGCCCGCTTTATATGCTGCAGGTCTATGACCGCGTTCTGGGCAGCCGCTCGGTCGAAACCCTGTTCAGCCTGACGCTTCTCGTCGCCTTCCTGTTCCTGATGATGGGGATGCTGGACATCGCCCGAACCCGGATCATGGCGCGGGTCGGCGCCCGGTTTCAGCAAAAGCTGGACCGGCGGGTGTTCGACGCGGTGATTCGCAAGGCGGCGGTGAAGCCGGACGAACATTCCGCCACCGGGCTGCGCGACCTGGAATCGGTGCAGCGGCTGATCAGCTCCCCGGCGCTGACCGCCTTCTTCGACATCCCGTGGACGCCGTTTTTCCTGTTCGGCATCATGATCTTCCACCCGTGGCTGGGCTATCTGGCGATCAGCGGCGGCGTCGTCCTGATCCTGATCACCGTCACCAACCAGGCCTTCACCCGGCGGCCGATGGCGCAGGCGAACCAGGCGGTGGTGCAATCCGAACATATCGCCGCGCAATTGCAGGCCGAGGCGGAATCGGTGCAGTCGATGGGGATGCGCGACGCGACCTTCCACCGCTGGCAGAAAAGCCGCAACAAGGCGCTGCGCGAATTCATCTCGGCCAATGATTCCGGCGGCGGGTTTTCGGTCGCCTCCAAGGTGTTTCGACAGTTCCTGCAATCGGCGATGCTGGGGCTTGGCGCCTATCTGGTGCTGCACGGGGAAATGACCCCGGGCGCGATGATCGCCGGGTCGATCTTGATGGGCCGGGCGCTGGCGCCGATCGAGATGCTGATCAACCAATGGTCGGTGGTGCAGCGCGCCTCGAAGGGGTGGAATAACCTGGCCGAGCTTCTGTCGATGGTCCCGGCCGAGGTTCCGCGCACGCCGCTGCCCGCGCCCAAGGCCAAGCTGGAAGTCCAGGGCCTGACCGTGGTGCCCCCGGGCGAGGCGCAGGCGACCCTGCGGGTGGTCAATTTCATGCTGCCGCCGGGCACCGCCTTGGGCGTGATCGGCCCCTCGGGCGCCGGCAAATCGTCGCTGGCGCGCGCCATCACCGGGCTGTGGCGCCCGGCGGGCGGCAAGATCAGGCTGGATGGCGCGACGCTGGATCAATACGACGCGACGGTGCTGGGCCAGCTGATCGGCTATCTGCCGCAGCGGGTGGAACTGTTCGACGGCACCATCGCCGAAAACATCGCCCGGCTGGCGCCCGAACCCGACCCCGACAAGATCGTCACCGCCGCCAAGCGCGCCGATGCGCATGACATGATCCTGAAACTGCCCAACGGCTATGACACCCGCGTCACCGCTTCGGGCGGCCGCTTGTCGGGCGGGCAGATTCAGCGCGTCGGCCTGGCCCGCGCGATGTATTCCGACCCGGTGATCCTGGTGCTGGACGAACCCAATTCCAACCTCGACAACGAAGGATCGAAGGCCCTGAACTCGGCGATCAAGACGCTCAAATCCGAAGGAAAATCGGTGATCATCATGGCCCACCGCCCGGCGGCGATCCAGGAATGCGACCTGCTGCTGGTGCTGGAAAACGGCGCGGTCAAGGCCTTCGGCCCGAAGGATAAAGTGCTCAACGAAGTGGTGAGAAACGCCCAGCAGATCCAGAAAACCGCCGGACAGGGGGGCGTGCAATGACCGCCCAGACCCCGAACAAGACCCCGAAAACCTTTCCCGTCAGCGGGCCGCTTTTCATCGGCCTGCTGGCCCTGACCCTGCTGGTCGGCGGCTTCGGCGGTTGGGCGGTGGTGACCCAGATCGCCGGCGCCATCGTCGCCAGCGGCCAGATCGAGGTCGACCAGAACCGCCAGGTCGTGCAGCACCCCGATGGCGGCGTGATCCAGGAAATCCTGGTCGACGAGGGCGATTTCGTCGAGGCCGACCAGCTGCTGATCCGGCTCGACCCGACCGAGCTCAAATCGGAACTGGTCATCGTCGAAGGCCAGCTGTTCGAACTCATGGCGCGGCGCGGCCGGCTCGAGGCCGAACAGGAAGGCAATTCGGAAATCGATTTCGACCCGGTGCTGCTGCAGGCGGCGCAGGACAACGAAGAAGTACAGGACCTGATCGAGGGTCAGGAACGGCTGCTGCGCGCGCGCGACGATTCCGAACGGCAGGAAACCGACCAGCTTGAAAAGCGCGTGGCGCAGATCCGCAGCCAGATCGAAGGGCTGGAAGCGCAGCGCGTGGCGCTGTCGCGGCAGCTGGAGCTGATCGAGGAAGAACTGACCAGCCAGCAATCGCTGCTCGACCGCGGGCTTGCCCAGGCGTCCCGCGTGCTGTCGCTGCAACGCGAAGAGGCCCGGCTCAGCGGCCAGGTCGGCAACCTGATCGCCCAGTCGGCGCAGGCCGAAGGGCGGATCACCGAAACCCAGATCGAAATCCTGAAGCTCGACACCGCGCGGCGCGAAGAGGCGGTCGCCCGGCTGCGCGACCTGCAATACCAGGAACTGGAACTGGCCGAACGGCGCCGGGCGCTGCTGACCCGGCTGAACCGGCTGGACATTCGCGCGCCGGTTTCCGGCGTGGTCTACGGGCTGCAATTCTACACCCCGCGCTCGGTGATCCGGCCCGCCGATCCGGTCATGTACCTGGTGCCGCAGGACCGCCCGCTGGTGATCGCGACCCAGGTGCAGACGATCAATATCGACCAGGTCTATCCCGGCCAGGAAGCGGTGCTGCGCTTCCCGGCGCTGGACCAGCGCACGACGCCGGAACTGAAGGGCCACGTGTCGAAGGTGTCCGCCGATGCCTTCACCGACGATAAAACCGGGCATTCCTACTACCGGGCGGAAATCGTGATGGAAGACGGCGAGATCGAGAAGCTTCCCGAAGGGGTTACTCTGGTGCCCGGCATGCCGGTGGAAAGCTTCATCCGCACCGCCGACCGCACACCGCTGGCCTATCTCCTGAAGCCGGTGACCGACTATTTCGCCAAGGCCTTCCGCGAATGATACCCCTGCAACGCGAACCGGGCCCGGTTACGCCCGGTTTGGCGTTGCATTCGCGGCTGAGCGCGTTAGCGTCGCCGCCAGAAATTCCCTGACAGGAGAAAGATCATGACCGGACAAATCGAATCCCGCCTCGCCGAACTGGGGGTCACACTGCCCGAGGCCCAGGCGCCCGCCGCCAATTACGTGCCCTTCGTCCAGGTCGGCGATCTGGTCTTCGTTTCGGGTCAGATTTCCAACGGCCCCGACGGGCTGATCACCGGCAAGCTGGGCGCCGACATGACCACCGCCGACGGCGCCGCCGCTGCCAAGACCTGCGCCATCGCGCTGCTGGCGCAATGCAAGGCGGCCTGCGGGGGCGATCTGGACCGTCTGGTGCGGGTGGTCAAGCTGACCGGCTTCGTCAACTCGACCGCCGATTTCACCGAACAGCCGCAGGTGGTCAACGGCTGTTCCGACTTCCTGGTCGAAGCGCTTGGCGATCAGGGCCGCCATTCGCGTTCCGCCGTGTCCGCCGCCGCGCTGCCGCTGAACGTCGCGGTGGAAATCGAAGCGATTTTCCAGATCAAATGACCCGGCTTCCCGACATTTTCCTGCAGCGCCCGATTTCCCATCGGGCGTTGCACGACATCGCCCAGGGCCGGCCGGAAAATTCTCCGGCGGCCATTCATGCCGCAATCGCGGCCGGATACGGGATCGAAATCGACCTGCAACTGTCCGCCGACGGCCAGGCGATGGTGTTTCACGACTACGACCTGGGCCGGCTGACCGGCGAAACAGGCCCGATCCAGCGCCGCAGCGCCGACGAGCTGGGACAGATCGCCCTGCTGGGCGGCACCGACACCGTGCCGACGCTGGCGCAGGTGCTGGAACAGGTCGCGGGCCGCTCACCGCTGCTGATCGAAATCAAGGATCAGGACGGCCAGATGGGCGGCAATGTCGGCAAGCTCGAAGAGGCCACGGCGCGCGCGCTGCAGGGCTACGAAGGCCCGGTCGCGTTGATGTCCTTCAACCCGCATTCGATACAGAAGATGGCCGGGTTTTGCCCCGACATTCCGCGCGGGCTGACTACCTCGGCCTACCGGTCGGACGATTGGCAACTGCTGCCCGGCGGCACCCGCGACCGGCTGCGCGAGATTCCCGATTACGACGCCTTGGGCTGCTGCTTCATCAGCCACGAAGCCTGCGATCTGGACCGGCCCCGGGTAACGGACCTGAAACGGCGCGGCGCGGACCTGCTGTGCTGGACCATCCGGTCGCCCGAAGCCGAGGCAGAGGCGCGCAAAATCGCCGACAATATCACCTTCGAAGGCTACGCTGCGGAAATCCCGGGTTGATCCAAACCCCACCCGCCCCAGATAGTGATCGGGCGCAAAGGGTCGGGGCATGACGGATCAAACCGTGGAAATTCAACTGATTGGATCGCTGGATCAGATCGATCCGGCCGATTGGGATGCCTGCGCCTGCCCCGAGACCGCCCAAGGCGGGCGGGCGAGGGACCCGTTCACCACATACCGTTTCCTGAAAGCGCTGGAAGACAGCGGATCGGTCGGCCCCGGCACCGGCTGGCAGCCGCAATACCTCGTCGCGCGCGCCGGAGGTCAGGTCATCGCCTGCGCGCCGCTTTACGCCAAATCGCACAGCCAGGGCGAATATATCTTCGATCACAACTGGGCCCATGCCTACGAACGCGCCGGCGGGCGCTATTACCCGAAACTGCAAATCGCGGTGCCCTTCACCCCCGCCACCGGGCGGCGCTTCCTGACCCGCCCCGGTTTCGACGCGGCAGGGATGGGAGCGCTGATCCAGGGCGCGGTGCAGGTGGCGTCGGATAACGGGTTGTCGTCGCTCCACATCACGTTTTGCACCGAGGCCGAGGCGCTGGCGGGCGAACGCATGGGGCTGATGCACCGCACCAGCCAGCAATTCCACTGGGTCAACCGGGGCTATCATAGCTTCGACGATTTCCTCACCTCTCTCAGTTCGCGCAAGCGCAAGACCATCCGCAAGGAACGCCGCGTCGCCAGTGATTTCGGCGGCACGATCGAGATGCTGACCGGCGACGACATCCAGCCGCATCATTGGGATGCGTTCTGGACCTTCTACCAGGACACCGGCGCGCGCAAATGGGGATCGCCCTACCTGACCCGATCCTTCTTCGACCTGATCCACGACACCATGCGCGACGACATCCTGCTGGTGATCGCCAACCGCGACGGGGTGCCGATCGCCGGGGCGCTGAATTTCATCGGGGCCGAAGCGCTTTTCGGCCGTTACTGGGGCTGTATCGAAGATCACCCCTGCCTGCATTTCGAAGCGTGCTATTATCGCGCCATCGAGTTCGCCATCGACGCCGGTTTGCAACGGGTCGAGGCGGGGGCACAGGGCGAACACAAACTGGCGCGCGGCTATCTGCCGGCGACCACCCATTCGCTGCACTGGTTCGCCGACCCCGGCTTTGCCGAGGCGGTCGAACAATATCTGCAGGCCGAACGGGCCGCGGTGGCCGAGGATATCGAGATCCTCACCGCCTATGGCCCGTTTCGCAAGACACAAGGGGAGGAACAGGAATGAGTGAATTGCTGAGCGATACCGGTCGCAAGACCATGCTGGAACCGCTGTTCGAGGCCGGGTGGGCGATGGTCGAAAGGCGCGACGCGATCGAAAAGACCTACACCTTCGACGATTTCACCGCCGCTTTCGCCTTCATGACCCGCGCCGCGCTTTGGGCGGAAAAATGGGGGCACCATCCGGAATGGTTCAATGTTTACAAGACGGTTCAAGTGACGCTATCCACCCACGATGTCGGCGGGCTCAGCGCGCTTGACGCGAAACTTGCACGCAAAATGGATCAACTCGCAGAATGACCTTTTCCGATATTTTGAATGTCGAGGTCTGGAACGGCCAGACCCTCGGCGATTTTCTGACCATCGACTTCCTCGCCTCTGTCGCGGGGTCGGTGCTGGCCGCCATCGCGATCCTCGTGCTGGGGGGCATCCTGTCGGGCTGGGCCCGGCGGCGGCTGATCCATCTGGGCGAAAAATACGAAGACCTGGACGACACGCTTTTCAACTTCCTTGGCAACCTGACCCGTTACGCGATCATGGGCTTTGCCGTCCTGTTCGTGCTGAACACCTTCGGGGTGCAGACCACGTCGATCGTGGCGGTGATCGGTGCCGCCGGCCTGGCCATCGGCCTGGCGCTGCAGGGCACGCTTTCCAACGTCGCCGCCGGGGTGATGATCGTGCTGTTCCGCCCGATCAAGCTGGGCGATTTCGTGGTGGTGGGTGGCCAGACCGGCACGGTCAAGAACATCTCGCTCAACTATATCGAACTGACCAGCCCCGATAACGTGCAGACGATCATCCCCAACGCCGCGGTCTGGGGCAACACGATCACCAACTATTCGGTCTATGACACCCGCCGCGCCGAATGGGTGTTCGGTGTCGGCTACGGCGCCGATCTGAAACTGGCCGAGGACACGATCCGCAAGGTGCTGATGGACGATCCCCGCTCGCTGAGCGATCCCGCGCCGTTCCTGCAGGTCAACAACCTGGGCGATTTTTCGGTCGATTTCCTGGCCAGAACCTGGGTGAAATCGTCGGATTACTTCGCCTATCAGGCCGATATGAAGCGCAAGGTGAAGGAAGCGCTGGACGAGGCCGGGGTCGACATCCCCTTCCCCACCCGCACCGTCATCCAATCGTAAAGACACCCTGACAGACACGAAAAACCCGCCCCGGAACGCATCCGGGGCGGGTTTTGTTTTGCGCCAGTCCGTTCTGCCCGCTTACGCGGCGGCGGCAGTGGTCTTGGAATAGACCGACAGCGCCAGGATATTGGTCGTCACGGTCGTGGTTCCGGCGGCGGTGGCTGCGGTGGACGTGGTCTCCGCGCCGCTGTCGTCCTCGGCAAGATCCTCGACCAGATCGGCAACCACCGCTTCATCGCCCAGCTCTTCGGCCGCGGCTTCGGCAAGAACCTCGGCCACTGCAGGGTCCGCGACCGCCTCGCCGCCTTCGGCCTCGGTGGCCGCTGCAGCCGCGGCTTCCGCTTCGACTTCCTCAGCCAGCTCGACCGCGTTGTCGGGCTCATCCGTCGCATCGATCGCGTTGGCCAGTTCGATGGCGTCGCTGGTCTCTGCCGGTTCATCCGCCGCAACGGCGGTGCCCTCGACCGTGTCACCCGCGGCGCCGGTCGTGGTGGTGGTGGACTGGATCGCGACGAAGCTCGTCGTCGTTTCGCTGGTCCCGTCGCTTACCGTCTGTTCGAACGCCACCACCGTGGTGGTCGTTTCCGTCGTTGCGGCCTGCAGATCGGCAAGCTGCGAAATCGCGTTCGCCGTATCGCCGCCATGCCGGCCGCCACCCCAATGCGGGTGCCGTCCCCAGCCTTCGCGGCGGCCCGGCAGCCCGGCCTCCTTCAGGTTGGAATTCAGCTCGTCCGCCGTCAGCTTGCCATCGCCGTCGCCGTCGATCTTGGAAAACTGGTCGATGCTGAGCTTCTTGCCCAGCTTGGTGCCTTCCAGTTCGGACGCCGACAGACCGCCATCCTGATCCTGATCCAGTTTCGACACCAGCTTGTCGCCGATCGTCGTCGCCGCTGCGTCTTCGCTGCGCCCCTGCGAATGGCCGTGCCGCATCATCGTGGGCATAGACACCGAAATCGATATGTTCATCGTTAAACCCTCACCGTAAACCTTACGAGTCAGGCTAACGGCGCTGACGCGGGGTGAGTTTAGGTCAATTTCCGGACGATCCCCTAACCCCCTATCGCCAAGTAAAAAAAGGGGCGCGCCCGCCCCTTTCGCCATGCAGGTTCAGATTGTCACTTGGCGTTGAATGCAATCGGCCACATGAAATCGAGCGGCGTGTAGCCTTCGAGATTCTCCAGGTCCTGCGCGGTCAGCTTGCCCACCGGTTCGGGCATGTCGTTGCCCTTGCTGGTCTTGATGTCCCAGGACGCGGTGGCGTGGCAGGCATGGCAGGAAGAATTCCACGAGGTCCAATCGACCACCGGCCCCTGCGGCACCCCGGCGAAATCTTCCATCATGGTATGGCCCAGCACCTTGAACGCGCCATCTTCTTCAAAGGTGATCTGGGTACCGTTGGGCGAATACATCTCGAACGGCGACCCGCCCAGCCCGGCCTGTTGCAGGATCGCCGCCCGCGCCGCCGTGGCGCTGTCATGCGGCTGGTCGATCAGCGTTCGGGCATGGGCAAGGCCCGGGTTCTTGTCGAATTCGAAGGTGGTCCAGAACCAGCTGGGATCGTCCGAGGTATAGACCGCTTCCGGGGTCTGTTGCATCTTCACCATGATATGCAGGCCGGTCAGCGCGTATTGCCCGCTGTAGAACAGGTAGGCCCCTTCGGTTTCGGGGGTGTTCGCGGCTTCCCACCGCGCCTTGATCTCGACCGACCCGATCGGCATCTGCACCATGTTACCCGCCGACAGATAGGCGGTCACGCCCGCCGCCGCGTTCAGCCCGTGCCCGACGATGTAATCGTATCCCAGCATGTTGCGGGTCACTTCCTCCTTGCCGACGCCGACATCCTTGGTGTCGACCATGCCGGACCGCACCGCCTTGCTGGTCACGAAGGCGGGGCTTTCGCGCTTGACCTGCCCCAGGACGAATTTCGGCGATGGCTGGAACGTGTCCGGATCGCTGGGCCAGGTTTCCCAAGTGGAAAGGGTGTGACCGCCGCTTTCGATCTGCTGATTGACCCGGGCGAACAGCATCCAGGCCACCTCGTAGCGTTCCTCCGGGCTGCCGCCGAAAGCCTGATCGACATAGGCCATCGCGAAATCCGCGTCCGACATGGTCAGCCAATCCTGGGCCTGGGCGAGCGTCGGCAGCGACAGCACGGCAGCGGTGGAAAGCGAAAGGAGTTTCGAAATGTATGACATTGGAATTTTCCTTTTTGAAATAGACATGCAAGCCCCTGAAAGACCGGGCAGGCCCCGCAAGCGGAGCCGGAAAAGGATATTGAATTGAAAGGCTAGGGGATCGCTGAAAGCCCGACAAGTTTACCTATGGGCGAGCAACGGTATTTATTCTGAAATCTTTAATTGAATTTTCGACGGGCTTGCGATGGCGCTCGCGCCCCGGTCCGGGATCGCCCGCAAACCGGCCATTCCGGTCTGCGGGCGGTCATCGTCACATCGCGGCCAGCAAGGCCTCGCCGCTGGAGGTTTCGCAACCGCGCGTCTGTTCGGGCTGGAACAGGGTCACCACGCCGTCTTCGACCAGCATCGCGTAACGCTTCGAGCGGCCGAAGAACCCCAAGGCGGGGGCGTCGAATTCCATCCCGATGGATTTGGTGAAGGACCCGTCGGCATCGGCCAGCAGGGTGATCCCCGCCGCGCCCGCGCCGGTGGCCTGATCCCATTCCTTCACCACGAACAGATCGTTCACCGCGACGCAGATGATTTCATCCACGCCCTTCGCCGCGAACTGGTCCTTGGTGCGGATGAAGCTGGGCATATGCGCCGTCTGGCAGGTCGACGAAAAGGCCGCCGGCACCGCGAAGATCACCACCTTGCGGCCCTTGGTCTTGTCGGCCAGCGATACGGTTTCGGGGCCCTCGTCGCCCAGCCGCGACAGAACGGCTTCGGGCAGGTGATCGCCTACTGAAATGGTCATTGTCTGTTTATGTCCCTGATTGCGTTTCCTACAGACGCTCATATAGGGTTCGCCGCAAGACCAGCCAGCAATTTCTCACCGGGAGAACCATCATGAAAAAGGTCGTTGTCGTCGGCGCCGGACAGGCGGGCGCTGCCCTCGCAGCCAAGCTCTGCAATATGGAATTCACCGGTTCCATCACCCTGATCGGCGAAGAACACGTTCCCCCCTATCAGCGCCCGCCGCTGTCGAAGAAATACCTGCTGGGCGAAATGGAACTGGAACGGCTGTATCTGCGGCCCGAAAGCTTCTACGCGGAAAACGGCATCACCCTGCATCTCGACGAAACCGTGCAGGCGATCGACCTCAAGGACAAGGTGGTGATCGCGGGGGGCGAAGCAATCCCCTATGACGAACTGGTGCTGACCACCGGGTCGGTGCCGCGCCGCCTGCCCGGCGCCATCGGCGGCGAACTTGACGGCGTTTACGTGGTGCGCGGGCTGAAGGACGTCGATGCGATGGCGCCGGAATTCCGCGAAGGCGCCAAGGTGCTGATCGTCGGCGGCGGCTATATCGGGCTGGAAGCGGCGGCGGTGGCGGCCAAGAAGGGGCTGCAGGTGACGCTGGTGGAAATGGCAGACCGCATCCTGCAGCGGGTCGCGTCGCCCGAAACTTCGGATTACTTCCGCGAATTGCACACATCGCACGGGGTGAACATCCTCGAAGGCGTCGGGCTGGACACCCTGACCGGCGAGGGCCGGGTTTCGGGCGCGAAACTGTCGGATGGCAGCGAGCTGGACGTCGATTTCGTCATCGTCGGCGTCGGCATCAGCCCCGCCACCGCCCTGGCCGAAGCGGCGGGGATCGAGATCGAAAACGGCATCAAGGTGAACGAACTGGGCCAGACCAGCGATCCGCATGTCTGGGCGGCGGGCGATTGCGCCTCCTTCCCCTACAAGGGCGCGCGTATCCGGTTGGAATCGGTGCCCAACGCGATCGACCAGGCCGAATGCATCGCCGAAAACATCATGGGCGCGGGCAAGACCTACGTCCCGAAACCCTGGTTCTGGTCCGACCAATACGACGTGAAACTGCAGATCGCCGGACTGAACACCGGCTATGACCGGGTGATCACGCGGCCCGGCGATAAGGACGGATCGGTGTCCTTCTGGTATTACAAGGGCGATGAATTGCTGGCGGTGGACGCCGCCAACGATCCGCGCGCCTATATGGTCGGCAAGCGGCTGATCGACGGCGGCAAATCGCCCGCGCCCGATCTGGTGGCCGACCCGGAAACCGACCTCAAGGCGCTGATGCAGGCATGAGGATCGTCGCCGGCGCCTTCAAGGGCCGCGCGCTGGCCTCGGTCGGCAAGGGCGACCCCGGCGCGCATCTGCGCCCGACCACCGACCGCACCCGCGAAAGCCTGTTCAACATGCTGATGGGCGGGCGCTTCGGCGATCCGGTGACCGATGCGCGGGTGCTGGACCTGTTCGCGGGCACCGGCGCGTTGGGGCTGGAAGCGCTGTCGCGTGGCGCGTCCCACGTCACCTTCGTCGATGACGGCACCAAGGCGGGCAGCCTGATCAAGCAGAATATCGCGATCTGCGGGGCGCAGAAGCAGACCAAGATGATCCGCCGTGATGCGCGCAAATTGCCGGAAAACCCGGGCGATCCCTTTGACCTGATCTTCCTCGATCCGCCCTATGGCAAGGGTCTGGGCGAAATCGCCCTGCAAGCGGCGCTGCGGGGCAACTGGATCGCCGAGGGCGCTCTGATCGTCTGGGAAGAAAGCGCCGCCGTGACCGTGCCCGAGGGCCTGACCCAGATCGACGCGCGCAGATACGGCGACACCACGATCACGCTCTTGGAAGCCTGATCATTCGACCAGCAGGTCGACCCGGTCCGACCGGCCCTTCGCGTCGATCACCGACAGCCGCAGGAACCCCTTGCCGACCTGCCCCAGATCGGCCTGCCTCTGGTGATACCCGGTCAGCACCGGCGCTCCGTTTGCCAGCACGGTAAAGGGCGGCGCCCCGTCGCGCAGCTTCAGCACCAGCCCGCCACCGTCCAGCGCCAGCCGCGCCCCGTCGGGCGGAAAGGCCAGCTTCGGTGCGTCCGGTTCCGCCTCGAACACCGCGTGGCGGCCACGGAACCGCTGCAGCGGCTGGGGCAGGTCGGCGGTGCTGACGATCAGCGTTTCGGGCGGCGGTGGCGGCAGCGGGTCCAGCGCGGGCTTCAGCCGCTGGAACGCCTTGAACAGCACGGGTGCTGCCAGATCGCCGCCAAAGGCGCCCGGCACCGGCGTGCCGTCGGGCCGCCCTATCCAGACCCCGATCACATGCGCCCCGTCGAACCCCACCGCCCAGGCGTCGCGGTGGCCGTAAGAGGTGCCGGTCTTGTAGGCCAGATGGTTGCGCGGCGCGCCGTCAGGCGGGACAAGCCCCGACAGGATATGCCCGACCTGCCAGGCGGCCGACCGGCTGACGATCCTCTCGCCGCCATCCGCCCCCCCGGTCATGTGCAGCGCCACCGACTGCCCGCCATTGGCGATCCCGGCGTAAAGCTGCACCAGGTCTTGCAGCGTGACCCCGACGCCGCCAAGCGCCACCGCCAGCCCCGGTTTTCCGCCCGGGATCACCGGATCGGCGCCCGACCGGCGCAGCGCCGCCATCAATTGGCCCGGCCCGATTTCATCGGTTAGCAGCACCACGGGAATGTTGAGCGATTCCTGCAACGCCGCCGACACCTTGATTTCGCCCCGGAACCGCCCGTCGAAATTCTGCGGCGCGTAGGACCCGAAGGCGACGGGCCGGTCGTTGATCAGGGTTTCGGGATGGATCAGCCCCCGGTCGAACCCCATCGCATAGACCAGCGGTTTCAGCGTCGATCCGGGCGAGCGGATCGCGCTTGTCATGTCGACGAACCCCTGCCCCCGCCCCGGCGCGAAGCGGCGCGACCCGACCGATGCCAGGATTTCGCCGCTGCGGTGATCGGCCACCAGGATCGCGATCGACAACCGCTCGGATTTGCCGCGCAGCGACAGATCGGCCAGCTCCTCCAACCCCGCCTGCAACGTGGCATCCAGCGTCAGGTCGATCCGTCCGCGATCCGGCAGCAAGGCCCGCGCATGGTCCGCCGCATGGGCCGCCAGCGCCGGGAAGGCGCGACGGGTCCGGGGCACCGGGTCATAAACCGCAGCGGCAACATCCTCGGCGCCCAAAACCCCCGCCTGCTGAACCCGCGCCAGCACCCGGCCCCGCGCAGCCTCGGCCGCTTGCGGATGGCGGTCGGGGCGGCGCGCCTCGGGCGATTGCGGCAGGGCCACCAGCAACGCCGCCTCGGCCGGGGTCAACCGCCCCGGTTCCTTGCCGAAATAACTCAGCGACGCCGCCCGCACTCCTTCGATATTGCCGCCGAACGGCGCCAGTTGCAGGTAAAGGTCCAGGATCGCCCCCTTGCCGACCCGCCGTTCCAGCGCCAGCGCCACCCGCATCTGCCGCAGCTTGCCCGCCCAGGACCCGGTGCTGCCATCCTCCAGCAACCGCGCCACCTGCATCGTCAGGGTCGATCCGCCCGACACGATCCGCCCGTTCCACAGCGCCTGCGCCCCGGCCCGCGCCAGGGCGCGCGGGTCGATGCCGCGATGGGTCCAGAACCTCTTGTCCTCATAGGCCAGCAGCATCGCGATATAGCCGTCATCGACCCCACCCCGCGCCACCGGCAGCCGCCACAGACCATCCGCCACCGTATAGGCGCGCAGCAGCACGCCGTTCCGATCACGCGCCTCGGCCGAGGTGTCGACTATCAAGGGCGGCAGCTCGGTCCGGTCCACCCAGCGGTCAAACCCGTCACGCAAGCCCGCCCCACCCAGCAGCAGGGCCACCAGAAGGACCGGCCAGAGCCGTTTCATTCCGCGATCCGCACCCGGCCCGATGCGGTATTGGCGCGGTATTGCGGGCGATACATGTCTTCGACCGTGGCCGCCGGGTGATGGAATTCGCCCGGCGAAATCGCCCGCACAATATAGGCCAGTTCGAACGCATCCTTGCCGTCCTGATCCACCGCCGCAAGGAACCGGTCGGCGCGGAATTCGCTGTATTCGGTGTCTGCCGGGTCAAGCCAATCCAAGGCCCCGATATCGCCCTGTCGCAGCAGGTTCGGGTTGTCGATCTCGAACCCCGCCGGCAGCGGGTCGTTGACGATCAGCCGCGCGCCGCCATCCTCGAACGGGGTCACCTTCAGCACCGTCACCAGCCGCATCCCCGTTTCGACCTGATCCAGCGTCACCTGCTGGCCCTCTGTCGTGTAATAGCTGCGGTCGATGCGGAAGCCATAACCGCCCTGATCCACGCCGCCCTCGGGCACGCCGGTGGTGGTCAGGGTGATCGGCGTGGCCGATCCCGACACGTTGCGGATCGCCATCGGCTGCGCGCCGACCCGATCCTCAAACATCCGGGCGAAGGGGCCTGTCGCGGGCTGCCCGTCGATTTCCAGCCCGGTCATCGACGGGTCCTGCACCAGCGCCTTGGCCGCCAACAGCGACCAGGACGCTTCCTGCGTCGACATCGCCCTCCCGGCGGCCCCGACACGCTGCACCAGCGCGTCGCGATCCACCGCCATGCTGCCCGCCTCGACCGCCAGCGACAGAACACCGGCGGCATCGCGCAAGTGGGTGCCGTAATCGGCGCGCAGCACACGCGCGCCTTCATCCGGCAGGCGCTGCAGCATCCTTGCCGCGCGGGCAAACATCGCGTCGGCCCTTGTCTGATCCCCGTAGGAGGCCAAAGCCGCACCGAGCTGTGCCGCCGCCAAGGGCGTGGTGAAGGCATCGCCCTTCACGTCGGCATAGTAGCGCAAATCGCCCATCGCCGCCGCGCCTTCGCGCGCCAGCACCATCAGCGCATAGGCCAGGTCGCCGCCGCCCTCGTCGAAATCGGGGCTGTAATTCACCCGGTTGCGCAGGTTGTCCATCGCCATGCGGAAGGCGGTATCGGGCACCGCGATCCCTTCGGCGCGCGCCCGGCTGAGGAAATCGGACACGTAAGCGTCGAGCCAGAAATCCCCCGACCCGGCCCGCCACAGCCCGAAGGCCCCGTTGGAGGATTGCCGCGTCAGCACCTTTTCCACCGCCTGATCGACCCGCTTGTTGATGCGATCGCGATTGCCCAACCCCAAGGCGTCGCTGAGCTGACTGAGATACAGCAAAGGCATCGCCTGGCTGGTCACCTGTTCGGTGCAGCCATAGGGGTAGCGGTCGAGCGAGGCCAGCAGCGCCGGCGCGTTCAGCCGCGCCAACGGCCCCGCCGTCACCACCGCCGATCCGCTGCCCGGGCGCAGCCCGGCAAAGACATCGCCGTCCAGCGTGAAGGTATCGCCCGCGTCGAGCGTGAAGCGCTGCGTCAGCGACACCTCAGGATCGTTGTTGCGCACCCCGATGGTCAGGTCCTTGATCAACTGCCGCCCCTCCGGCGTGGTCAGCGCCACCCGGATCGCGTGATCGCCGACCTCGCCCGCCGTGACCGGCAGGCTCAGCACCTGTTTGCCCTTCTCGGCCAGCGTCACGCCCGACGGCACCGAGGCGGGATCGAGCACAACGCCATCGGCGGTCACGTCCAACCCCATCCGCCCCGCCGGGCCGGTGGCGTGGACGATTTCCAGCAGAAGACGGCTTTCATCGCCTGGCGACAGGAAGCGCGGCAGGCTGGCGGTGACAACCACCGGGTCGCGCACCAGAACATCCGCCTCGGCCTGCCCCACGCCGGTTGGCGACCAGGCCACCGCCATCAGCCGCACCGTGCCGTTGAAGGCGGGCAAGTCGAAACTGACGCTTGCCTTGCCATCCGCGCCGATTTCGACCGGGCCGGTGAAATAGGCGACCAGTTCCTCGGTCGGCGGCGGCGACTGGAACCCGGCGCCCATCCCGGCATCACCACCCGAGCGCACCTGCCCCATCGCGCCGTTCATCCCGTCGATCAACCGGCCATACAGATCGCGGATCTCCACGCCCAGACGGCGCTGACCGAAATAGTGGCCGAACGGATCGGGGCTTTGGAATCCGGTCAGGTTCAGGATGCCCACGTCGACCGCCGCGACGGTGACATAGGCGGTTTCGCCCTCCTTCACGCCCTCGACCTGCACCGATGCGGCGAGCGTCCCGCGCGGATCGGCCTCCGCCGGGGCGTCGAGGCGCACCTGCAACTGCTTGTCGCCGGGATCGACCTTGGCATAGCTCAGCCCCAGCGACCGCGCCGGGTTGCGCCCGGCGCTCACATCCATCGGCCGGACTACCGAGGCCGTCACGTAAGCCCCCGCGCCCCAGTCATCCGTCACGTCGAGCGGGATCAGGTTTTCGCCCTCGCTGACCTCGACCGCCTTCATCGCGATCACCCGGTTCGACATCACCGTGACAAGCGCCTTGCCCGCATAGCGCGGCACCAGCCGCAATTGCGCGACCTCGCCGCTTCCATACGCCGGTTTGTCCAGCGACAGTTCCAACGTATCGGGCGTGGTGCTGACATCGGCGGGTGCGTACCATCCGGCATAGAAGGAACTGCTGGCCGACACGTAGTCGCCACCCTGCCGTTCCACCACCAATTCGTAATTGCCCCACTCGACCGGTACGCTGACCGTCAGGGGATCGGCGCCCAGCATCGCTTCGCCGCTGCTGATCGGTTTGCGGGTGGTGATCGGTTCCCAGTTCCAGCTGCCCCATTGCTGATACCATTGGTATCGATGGGTGACCCGGTTCAGGGTCCAGCGCACCGGCATGTCGATCTGGCTCAAGTCGGGGCCAAGCGCGATCACCTGCAACTGCGCCTCGCCGCCCTCGGGCACCACGCCGTCGAACATCTGCTTGATGCCGATGATCGGGTTCGCGGGCGCCAGGTCGCGTTTCAGCCGCCGTTCGACCGGGCGGCCCGATCCTTCGGCGACGTTGACCCGCACTTCGGCCGTCAGCGGCCGGTCGGCATTTTCCATCGCGGGCAGCGGCAAGGGCATCACCGCGACGCCCTGATCGTCGGTTTCGCCGCCACCGAAGAATTCGGTGCGTTTGTAAAAACTTTCATCCTGCCGCCCGTAGCGATAGCCGGGATAACCCTTCAGCTCCTCCGCCTCGGACAGCACCACCGACCCGTCGACCGACAACCCGCCCGCCGGCGCGCCGAAGAGGTATTTCGCCTCTACCGTCAGCGGCGGTTCGTCCCCGGGGCGCAGGTCGTAATCGGGCAGCGACAGGGTGAAATCGATCCGCTCGGGCAGGAAATCCTCGACCAGAACGGTCTGGCTGGCCAGCGCGGGTTGATCCACGTCGGCCTTGATATCGAGCCGCCACGACCCGCGCGGCACGCTGTCGCCAAGACCGAAGGCAAAGACATGACCGCCCGCCTTGTCCTGCGACGACAGCGATCGGGCATATTCCACCCCGTCGGGCCGGGTCAGGATCGCGGTGACCGGCAGGCCGCCGATCGCCGCCACGGTGCCGTCGCGGGCCAGAACGGTGGCGTGGATGGTTTCACCAGCGCGGTAGGCGCCGCGATCGGTGGTCAGGAAGACGTCGATCGGCGGGCTGGGTTCACGGCCCTCGACGCCACGATCCGATAGGTCGAACGCCGGGTCCTTCAGCGACAGAAAGGTCAGGTCCCGATCCCCCTGCGCCACGGTCAGCAGCGCGGGCGCCGCCGCGCCCAGCCCCCTTGTCAGCCCGGCATCGAAATGCGCGTGGCCCTCGGCGTCGGTCTGCACCTCGCCCAGCACCCGGTTCGATTGCGAAATCAGCGTGGCCGTGGCCCCGGTCACCGGTTCGGCGTCCCCCAGCCCGCGCACGAAGACATGCAGCCCGTCCACGCCGCTCAGCGTGGTCACGCCCAGATCGGACAGCACGAACCATTGCGTCGCCAGCGGGTCCTCGTAGGGGTCCGCGCCGGGCACCTCGGCCGACAGCGCGTAGATCCCGGCGGGCAGGTCGGCGATGATATCGCCCAGCGGCAGGCGGGTGGTCATGTCGCGGTTCAGTTCGTTCTGAACCTCACCCTTGCCGGTCCAGACCTGTTCGCCGATCAGGGCGCCAAAATCGGTTTCCTCCCAGTAATTCAGCGGCCGCCCGAAATAGTGCGACTGGAACACCCGCAGCATGTTGCGATCGCTGACCTGGCGCAGGGTCAGGTCGAGCACATCGACATTCACCGTTTCCACCGGCAGCGCCGCGTCGGGCGATTTCGGCAGCACGTAAGCGCGGCCCGAGAAGCGAACCGAAGCGCTGCGGTCGCGCACGTATTGGGTGATGGTGACATCCTTGGCCATGGTTTCGCCGCTGGCGGCAGGCAGGCCTTCGCGGAAGGTCAGGCTGTAGCGCTGGCCGTGATCCAGCCCGTCGACGCAAAGCCGGTTGCCGCTGACCGTCACCGCCATGTCGGTGGCAGGCAGCTTGACGAAGGGCGTGTAATCGACCCCGGATTTCACCAGCGGGTCGGAAAATTCGGCGCAGATGCGCGGGGCGGCGCTGTCGCTTTCGGCGACATGTTCGGTGATGCGGAAGCCGTATTTGCCGATGGCGTCGTCCAACGCATCGCTCAGCTCGGCCCAGTTCGGTTGCCTGTCCAGCGCCAGACGCAGCGCCGGGATCATGTCGCGGCCGCGATCATTGGCCTCGAAGGCCTGCGCCATCAGCTGCAGGCTGTTGGCGGCAAGCGCCGGGTTGGCGGCCCGCAGATAGGCGTTGATCGCCGCCGAAAGCGCGCGGCTGCGATAGCGGTACTTGTTGTTCTTGTCGGCCTCGGCGGCCAGCAACGACAGGCGGGCATATTCCAGCCATTGATCGGGCGCATCGCTATGCGATACCGCCCCGCCCATCCAGCGCATTGCGTTGATCCAGTCCTTTTGCTGGCGCCGGTCCTGCGCCGCGTTCAGCAAAGCTTCCAGCGAATACTGCCCGGCCGGGTGGGTCCAGCCGATCCGCTGCGCCTGATCCCGCGCCGCCTTTATGTCGCTGTCCCCGAGGAAGGGCGCCGCGGCGGCGCGCGCCGCCGCATCCGCGCCAAGACCCGCCGGACTCTCGACGATTTCGGCCGACCAGGCGCCGGCATAGGGCTGGCGGTCGGTGATGTCGGATTTGGGGAAACAGGCGTTGGATTTTTCGTTGAAGGTGAAGGCCTTGCAGTTCGGATCGGCCAGGCAGGCGCGTTCGCAGGCGTCGAAATCGGTATCGAACAGCGCCTGCAGGTCGGAGCCGTAGAAATCCACATCGCGGGTCAGGATGTAATGGCGCTGCGGCACCGCCTCTTCGGCGGCGGCGGGCGACAACAGACAAAGGGCGGCGAAAACGGCGGAAAGAACGCGGCGCATCAAAACGGCTCCTGATCAAATCAATTGCCGTGATGGTGACACGCGGGCCGAGGATTCGGCAAGGGCAACACCCCCCGCCGCTGCGGGGGATTGCGAAGGATTGCGCCTATTTACGGGGCGCGTGTTTACGGGGCGTGGCCGGGATCAGGCCGCGGCAGCCTCCGCCGCCTCGGCGCTGCGCAGGAACACCCAACGGTCGCCTTCGCTCAGGTCGGGGCTAAAGCGGTAACCGCCGGTGTCGAAATCCTTGATCCCCTCGGGATCGGTCAGGCGGCGCTGGATGATGAAGCGGGCCATCGCGCCGCGGGCGCGCTTGGCGTAGAAGCTGACGATCTTCGGCACGCCCGCCTTTTCTTCCATGAAGACCGGGGTGATGACACGCAGCTTCAGCGCGCCCAGATCCACCGCGCCGAAATATTCCTGGCTGGCGCAGTTGATCAGCGTGTCGGTGCCGATGTCTGTCGCCTGCGCGTTCAGCGCCTCGGCAATGTCACCGCCCCAGTAATCGTAGAGGTTCTTGCCCTTCGGGTTCTGCAAACGGCTGCCCATTTCCAGCCGGTAGGGTTGGATTTTATCCAGCGGCCGCAGCAGCCCGTAAAGCCCCGACAGGATGCGGAAATGATCCTGCGCCCAGGCCATTTCGTCGTCGTCCAGCGTTCCCGCTTCCAGCCCGACGTAAGTGTCACCGGCAAAGGCCAGCGCGGCGGGTTTGGCCTCCATTTCGCCGAAATCGCGGAACCTCTCGGCGTTCAGCTTGCCCAGCTTTTCGCTGATATGCATCAGCTTCATCAGGTCATCGACCGTCAGGTCGCGCGCCACGCCCGCCAGTTCCTCGGCCCTGTCGGCAAATTGCGGCTGGGTGGGGGTGATGCCCTCAACCGGGGTGGTGTCGATCTTCTTGGCCGGGGAAACGACGATCAGCATGACGGGTCCTCAGAAATGTTGTTTAGAACGTTTCTAACCTGCTTCGCGCAGGACGTCCAGAAAGGCGGTGGCAAAACGGTCGGCCCGCTTTTCGCCCAGCAGACGCGCCATCGTGCCTTCGTCGCCGGGCCGGACCTGCGCCACCTTGGCCAGCAGCGACGCCGAACAGCTCAGCGGTTTTTCCGACCCGTCGCTGCCGCGGGTCAGATCTGCCTGAACCTCAAGCAGACGGTCGTAAACTGCCCCGGCATCGCGGCCCGCCAGCTTGCGGCGGGTGGGGTGCATTTCCTCGACCGCGCCGGTGATCACGGAGAGGAAATCGGCGCCGTAGCGTTCCAGCTTCTTCGCCCCCACGCCGCTGATCCGCGCCATGTCGTCGAGCGTCGCGGGTCGGGTTTCGGCCATTTCGATCAGGGTGCGGTCGTTGAAGATCACGTAGGCCGGCACCCTTGCCGCCTCGGCCAGCGCGCGGCGCTTGGCCTTGAGCGCGGACAGCAGCGGCGCGTCTTCGTCGCTGACCAATGCCTTGACCGCCGGGCGGCGCTGCGCGGAAACGATGGTGTCCTTGCGCAGCATGATCGTGTCCTCGCCGCGCAGGATCGGCAGGGCGGTGTCCGTCATCCGCAATGCGCCGTGGCGTTCGGGATCGGGGCGGATCAGGTCATGGCCCATCATCTGCCGGAAAATCGCCTGCCACTGCGGGCGGCTGTACTCCTTGCCCACCCCGAAGGTCGGCAAGTCGTCATGCCCCTTGGCGCGGATACGGTCGTTCGTGTTGCCCAGCAGAATCTCGATCAGGTGGCCCGACCCGAACCATTCCCCGGTGCGCAGGATCGCCGACAGCGCCATGCGCACCGGCTGGGTCCCGTCGAACACCTCGGGCGGGCTGTCGCACAGGTCGCATTTGCCGCAAGTGACCTCAGTCTCGCCGAAATAGCCCAGCAGGGTTTCGCGGCGGCATTTCAGCGCCTCGGCCAAGCCCAGCAAGGCGTTCAGCCGCGCATGATCGGCCATGCGCCGTTCGGGCGGCGCCAGCCCTTCGTCGATCTGGGCGCGGCGCAGGCGGATGTCGTCGGCGCCGAAAAGGGTCAGGGTTTCCGCCGGCGCCCCGTCGCGCCCGGCGCGGCCGATTTCCTGATAATAGGCTTCGATCGATTTCGGCAGGTCGGCATGGGCGACCCAGCGGATATCGGGCTTGTCGATCCCCATGCCGAAGGCCACCGTCGCCACGACGATCAGCCCGTCCTCCTGCTGGAAGCGCTGTTCCGTCAGGCGGCGATCCTCGGCCTCCATCCCGCCGTGATAATGGCAGGCGGCGTGGCCTGCATCGCGCAGCGCCTTGGCCAGCGTTTCGGTCTTGGCCCGCGTGCCGCAATAGACGATGCCGGACTGGCCCTTGCGGGCGGCGGCGAAGTTCAGGATCTGACTGCGGGGATTGTTCTTGGCGGCGAAGGCGAGGTGGATATTGGGCCGGTCGAAACCGCGCAGGAAGGTTTCGGGCTGCTGCCCGTCGAACAGGCGGGTGACGATTTCGGCCTGGGTTTCGGCATCCGCCGTTGCGGTGAAGGCAGCCAGCGGCACGTTCAGGTCGCGGCGCAATTCGCCGATGCGCAGGTAATCGGGGCGGAAATCGTGGCCCCATTGGCTGACGCAATGCGCCTCGTCCACCGCGATCAGGCTGACCCCGATCCGCCGCAGCATCCCCAGGGCCGATCCCGCGCCCAACCGTTCGGGCGCGATGTACAAGAGCTTCAGCCGCCCTTCCTCCAGCGCCTGCCAGACCGCATCGGTTTCTTCGGGGGTGTTGCCGCTGGTCAGCGCGCCCGCCTCGACCCCCGCTTCGCGCAGGCCGCGCACCTGGTCGCGCATCAAGGCGATCAGCGGGGAAATCACCACCGTCACGCCCTCGCGCATCAGCGCGGGCAGTTGGAAACACAGGGATTTGCCGCCGCCGGTCGGCATGATGGCCAGCACGTTGCGGCCCGCCGCGACAGCCTCGACCACCTCTTCCTGCCCGGGGCGGAAGGCGTCGTAACCGAAAACATCGCTCAGAAGCGTGGCAGCGCTTGGCATGAGGACCTGTAAGATTGTTTGTTTCTGCTCTTACAGGAGTTGTCCCACACTAAGAATCGGTAAACAAGCCCCGGCGGCGACGCGCGGGGCTTGCGAACAGGATCGTCAGACGGGGATCAGTAGTAACCGAAGTTGTTCTGCACCACGATGCGGATCGCGATGATGCCCAGCAGCACCACCAGCGGCGCCAGGTCGATCCCGCCCATCGGCGGCAGGATCTTGCGGATGCGCGAATACAGCGGCTCCAGCAGACGGTTCAGCCCGTACCAGATCTGCGCCACGAATTGCTGATGCAGGTTCAGCACCTGGAAATTAATCAGCCAGCTCATGATCACATGGGCGATCACGAAGAACCAAACGACATCCAGCACAAGCATCAGGATCTGGATCAGCGAAATCATCGACGGCACCTCTTTCTTGGGTCGCTCAACAGGTAAGCGCGGCGCGGCCAAGACGCAAGCTTTGACGCGGGGTTTCTGTTGACCCTGCCGCAGTGCGGCGACAGACAGGCCCGGTCTGACAGGAGCCCGCAATGTTTCCGCTGATCCGCCTGGGCAAGGAATTCGTCAAATTCCGCAACGCCCCCGCCCTGCCCTATGACGGCACCCATGTGTCGCAGCATATGTGCCTGCCCTGGGATATCGATCCGTTCATGGAGCTCAATAACGGCCGCACCCTGACCCTGTTCGATCTGGGCCGGCTGATACTGGCGAAACGGGTCGGGCTGATCGCCACGCTCAAGCGCGAAGGCTGGGGCATGACCATGGCCGGGTCCTGCGTGCGATACCGCCGCCGCATCCGCATGTTCGACCGCTTTGAAATGCGGTCGCGCGCCTTGGGCTGGGACGACCGGTTTCTTTATATCGATCAGACGATGTGGAAGAAGAACGGCGATTGCGCCAACCACGTCGTGTACCGCGCCGCCGTCACCGATACGGATGGTATTGTCGGCACCGACAGGGTGCGCCGCGCGCTTGGGGTTGAGGGCGTCGCGATGGAATTGCCCGATTGGGTGCTGAAATGGATCGAGGCCGAAAAGGCACGTCCATGGCCCCCAATTCAGGATTGACTTGCCTCACGGTTAATTCGCCTGTCATAACACATTGCAAGAGATAAGAGATTTGGGGACAGGGATGCGGAAACGTATTTGGGGTTGGTTTTTCTTCGACTGGGCCAGCCAGCCGTATAACACGCTGCTGCTGACATTCATCTTCGCGCCATATGTGAAGGAAATGATGGGCGACGGCACCGCCGCGCAATCGGCCTGGGGCTTCGGCATCGGCGCGGCGGGAATCGTGATCGCGCTGCTGGCGCCGATCCTGGGCGCGATGGCGGACACGTCGGGCAACCGGCTGCGCTGGATCTGGCTGTTTTCGGTCATGTATGTGGTCGGCGCCGCGGGCCTGTGGATCGCCGCGCCCGGGCATTTCAACCTGACCCTGACCCTGATCCTGTTTGCGATCGGGCTGATCGGGATGGAATTCGCCACCATCTTCACCAATTCGATGCTGCCCGACCTCGGGACCAAGGAAGAAATCGGCCGGATTTCCGGCAATGGATGGGCCTTCGGATATGTCGGGGGGCTGATCACGCTGATCCTGATGCTGGTCTTCTTCGCCGAAAGCGCCGCGACCGGCAAAACATTCGTCGGCCTGTCGCCGCTGTTCGGGCTGGACCCCGAAATGCGCGAGGGCACCCGCTTCGTCGGCCCGCTGACCGCGATCTGGTACGCGGTGTTCATGATCCCCTTCTTCCTGTGGGTGCGCGATCCGAAACCCGCCGGGGCGCCGAAAGGTGCGGTAAAACAAGCGCTGAACGAAGTGGTGCACACCCTGTCCCGGCTGCCGCGGACGCCGTCGCTTTTCGCCTACCTCATCTCGTCGATGTTCTATCGCGACGCGCTGAACGGGATGTACGTGTTCGGCGGCATCTACGCCGCCGGCGTGCTGGGCTGGAGCGTGGTCGACACCGGCATCTTCGGCATCATCGCCATCATCGCCGGGGCGATCTTTGCCTGGCTCGGCGGCCATGCGGATGAACGCTTCGGGCCCAAGCCGGTGATCACCGTCTGCATCCTGGTGCTGACCTTCGTCGGCATCTCCATCGTCCTCGTATCGCGCGACAGCGTCTATGGCATCCCGGTCGGGGCGGATTCGAAATTGCCCGATATCGTGTTCTATGTCCTCGGCGCGCTGATCGGCGCGGCGGGCGGGATCATCCAGTCGGCCAGTCGCACGATGATGGTGCGCCAGGCCAATCCGCACAAGATGGCCGAAAGCTTCGGGCTCTATGCGCTGGCGGGCAAGGCGACGTCCTTCCTGGCGCCGCTGCTGATCGGGGTGGCAACCGCGATCACCCAAAGCCAGCAATTGGGCGTTTCTCCGCTGATCGCGCTTTTCCTTATCGGGCTGATCTTGCTACGCTGGGTCAAACCGGAAGGGGACCCGAAGGCATGGCAGGACGATTCCTCAAATTCGTAGCGCTTTCGCTGCTCCTGGCGGGCTGCGAAAGCAGCCCGCAGACCGACAACGCGACACCTGCCGTTTCCACCCAGCAGGCGATCCCGAAGGCCATGGTCGGCGTCCCCGCCAAGCAGCTGTTCGGCGCGCATGATCACGGATCGGCGCAGCGGCCCGAACCGCATGGCGGCTATTCCAAGGGCTGCCTTGCGGGCGCCGTGCAGCTGCCCGAAACTGGGCCGACCTGGCAAGCGATGCGGCTCAGCCGCAACCGCAACTGGGGCTATCCCGAAACCGTCGATTTCATCCGCGACCTGTCGGCCAAGGCAGCAAGCCAACCCGGCTGGGCGGGGCTGTATGTCGGCGACATGAGCCAGCCGCGCGGCGGGCCGATGCTGACCGGGCATCGCAGCCACCAGATCGGCATGGATGTCGATATCTGGATGCTGCCGCCCAAGCGGTTGAACCTGACCGCGCAGGAGCGCGAAAACCTGTCGTCGATTTCGATGCGCCGCGCCAAGGGCGCCTATGTGAACGAAAACTGGACCCGCCAGCATCACGAAATCCTCAAGGCCGCCGCCCAGGACCCGCGCGTGTCGCGCATCTTCGTTTTCCCCGGCGCCAAGGTGCAGATGTGCAAGGACGAAAAGGGCGATCGCGCCTGGCTGCGCAAAATCCGGCCCTGGTGGGGGCATCATTACCATTTCCATGTGCGGCTGAACTGCCCCGCAGGCGCGACCGGCTGCGTCGATCAGGACGCGCCGCCGCCCGGTGACGGCTGCAAGGACGCCGAAGACTGGGTCGACGACATCCTGCATCCGAAACCGCCCGATCCCAACGCGCCGCCGCCGAAACCGCGCCGCGAACTGACCATGGCCGACCTGCCGAACCAATGCGTATCCGTCTTGCAATCGCAATAACGGCGCTCGCCGCCTTCGGCCTGACCGTATCGGGCAGCGCCCGGCCGCCGGAAAAGGCGCGCCTGCTGACCGCCTATGGCTGGAGCGAAGAGCTGGACGGGTTCGGCGGCATTTCGGCGCTGGAACTTGGCCCCGACGGCAGCAGCTTCTTCGCCGTCACCGACCGCACCCTGCTGCTGCAGGGCCGGTTGCAGCGCGGCGACAGTGGCGAGGTGACCGGCGTGACCCTGACCGGATCGCATGAGTTGCTGACTCCCGCGGGCAAACCGCTGACCGGCTGGCGCCGCGATTCCGAAGGATTGGCGCTGCGCGGCGACGGGCTGCTTTATGTCAGCTTCGAAGCCGGGGCCAAGGTCTGGGCCTATCCCGACCCGCAAGGCCCGGCCACCCGGCTGCCGGACCATCCCGATTTCAACGACATGCCCGGCAATGCGGCACTGGAAGCCCTGGCCATCGACGCCCGGGGGCACCTGTACACCGTTCCCGAAGCGCCGCTGCGCCGTTCCGAAGACCTGCCGCTTTACCGCTATGACGGAACCGAATGGCGCATCGTGCAACACATCACACCGTCCGACCGCTTCGCTCCGGTCGGCGCCGATTTCGGGCCCGACGGGCTATTCTACCTGCTGGAACGGAACTTCGGCGGCATCGGGTTTCGCAGCCGGGTACGGCGCTTCGATCTGGCCGATTTCGACCCGAAGGGCGAGGTGCTGTTCACCTCCGCTCTCGGCCAGCACGACAATCTCGAAGGGTTGTCGGTCTGGCGCGACGGGACCGGACAGATCCGCCTGACCATGGTGTCGGACGACAATTTCAAATTCTTCCAGCGCACCGAGATCGTCGAATACGCCCTGACGGAAACGCTTGCCAAAGCCCCATTGAGCCATTAAAGCCCGCCCGTTCGTTCCCGCGCAAAGGGAACCATGTCGCCGCTACCATGTAAAAACGGATCGAGAAAATGAACCGCACACATATTCCTGGCATCCTTGCCATGGCCGCCATCGTGCTGGCCTCCAATATCCTCGTCCAGTTCCTGTTCGGCCAATGGCTGACCTGGGGGGCGTTCACCTATCCTTTCGCCTTCCTGGTGACCGACGTGATGAACCGCGTCTATGGCGCAGGCCCCGCGCGCAAGGTCGTCGTCGCCGGTTTCGTCACCGGCGTGATCTGTTCGCTGATCGGCACCCAGATCATCGGCGAATTCGGCCCGCTGGTCACCCTGCGCATCGCCATCGGCTCGGGCCTGGCCTTCCTCGTCGCGCAGCTGACCGACGTGGCGGTATTCGACCGGCTGCGCGGTGGCAAATGGTGGCACGCGCCGCTGGTCTCGACCCTGTTCGGGTCCTCGCTCGACACGGCGATCTTCTTCAGCATCGCTTTTGCGTCCGGGCTGAGCTTCATCGAACCCGCCAACGACGTGTCCTGGGCCAACGAGGCCCTGCCGCTTCTGGGCGCCGGGCCGATGGTGCCGCTCTGGGTCAGCCTGGGCTTTGCCGACTGGTTGGTGAAACTTTCGCTCGCTTTGATAGCACTTGTGCCTTTCCGCATCATCGTGGGGAAACTTACAGCACCTGCCACATGATTTTGTTTTGACATATCGGAATTCTGTGGCACGATTCTCCTATCGAAAACTCAGAAAGGAGGTGCTCTAGTGTCTAATGGGATAGCGGAGAGAGGTGTCGGAACAGTTCGGAAGGCTAGCATCTGAGGCAGCCCTTGGGTGCAAATCTCCCGGATTGGTGAGCGCCTAACCGGCCCACCTCCTTTTCTCTTGAGGGTCGCCCCAAACCGGGCGGCCCTTACTCTTTTATCCCCCGCGCATTAGAGTCCCGCCATGCTCAGGATCAACGATCAAATCTCCATCGCCGATTGGGAACTGACCGAACAGTTCGTCCGCGCCTCGGGGCCGGGCGGGCAGAACGTGAACAAGGTCAGCACCGCGGTCGAACTGCGCTTCGAGGCAGATCGCAGCCCGTCCCTGCCCGGCCCGGTGAAGGCGCGGCTGAAACGGCTGGCCGGGCGGCGCTGGACCAAGGAAGGCGCGCTGGTGATCCAATGCGACGAAACCCGCAGCCAGGCGCGCAATCGCGACATCGCCCGGCAACGGCTGGCCGATCTGATCCTGAAGGCGCTGGAAAGGCCGAAGCGGCGTATCCCCACCAAACCCACCAAGGGCAGCCAGCGCCGCCGCATCGAGGCCAAGAAACAGCGCGGCGAGGTCAAGGCGCTGCGCGGCAAGATCAGCGACGACTAACCAAAGGCGATACGGGGTTACTACGGTCTTTCCGCCCGCTGGCATTCCGGGCAATAGTCCCGGCATGGGAGAAAACGCACTCGACAGCCGCTATTCCTGGGCCCGGCTGGGCCTGTCCCTGCTGATCGGCATCATCGGCAGCGCCGGGATGTGGATGGTCATCACGGTCATGCCCAGCATCCAGTCGGATTTCGGGCTGGACCGGGCCGAGGCCTCCTATCCTTATATCCTGACCATGATCGGCTTTGCGCTCGGCAATTACCTGATCGGCACCGTGGTCGACCGGCTCGGCATCACCCTGGCGCTCAGCGGATCGGCCCTGCTGATCGGGGCGGGTTTCGCCCTGGCCGCGATCAGCCCGACGATGTTCCTGCTGTCGGCGCTGCACCTGCTGATCGGACTCGGCACCGCGGCCAGTTTCGGCCCGCTGATCGCCGATGTATCGCTATGGTTCCTCAAACGCCGCGGCATAGCGGTGGCGGTTGCCGCCAGCGCCAATTACCTGTCCGGCGCGTTCTGGCCTGTGGTGCTGTCGGATTACCAGGCCGCGCATGGCTGGCGCGCCACCTACCTGCTGCTGGCGGTGATCTGCACCGTTTCGGTGCTCGCCCTGGCCCAGCTGCTGCGCCGCCGCGTGCCGGTCGAGGCCACCGCCCGCGCCGACGCGGTGTCGAACGAACGGGCACGGTCGAGCGGTTTCAGCAACGGCGCGCTGGTGGTCCTGCTCGGCCTCGCGGGGATCGGCTGCTGCGTGGCGATGTCGATGCCGCAGGTCCATATCGTGTCCTTCTGCGTCGATCTCGGCTACGGTCCGGCGGTAGGGGCGGAAATGCTGTCGCTGATGCTGCTGGGCGGGGTCGCGTCACGGCTGCTTTCGGGTCTGCTCAGCGACCGGTTCGGCGGTCTGCGCACGCTGCTGATCGGATCGGCGCTGCAGATGATGGCGCTGTTTCTCTACCTGCCCTTCGACGGGCTGATATCGCTTTATGTCGTATCGACCATCTTCGGCCTGGCCCAGGGCGGCATCGTGCCCAGCTACGCGGTGATCGTGCGCGAATACCTGCCCGCGAAAGATGCCGGCAGCAAGGTCGGCTTCGTGCTGATGACCACGGTGATCGGCATGGCGCTTGGCGGCTGGATGTCGGGCTGGATCTACGACATGACCGGCAGCTATCAACTGGCCTTCTGGAACGGCATCGGCTGGAACCTGTTGAACATAATGATCGCGCTGACAATCCTGTTCCGTTCGATCCGCCCGACGCCCTTGCCCGCCTGAGCGCTTCTTCTGTTCAAAAATATCCCGGGGGAGTCGCCCGACACGGGCGGCGGGGGCAGCGCCCCCGAACCCGCTCAGACCCCGCGCGATCCGCCCATGTGGGATTCGCCGCGCTTTCGCGCCAGTTCGATCTGCTTCTGCCGCTCACGGAACCGCGCCTTGTCACCCTCGCTGGTCTCACCGATACAGTGATGGCAGGACACACCGTGTTCGTATTCGGGACGCTGCCGATCCTGCGGCAGGATCGGCCTGCGGCAAGCGTGACACAGCAGATGCGGGCCTTCTTTCAATCCATGCCCGACCGACACCCGGCCGTCGAAGACGAAACACTCGCCTTCCCAGCTGCTGTCTTCCTGCGGCACCTCTTCAAGGTATTTCAGGATACCGCCCTTGAGGTGATAGACATCCTCCACCCCCTGGCCGAGCAGGAAATTGGTCGATTTCTCGCAGCGGATGCCGCCGGTGCAGAACATCGCGATCCGCTTGTTGTGGAAACGCTGCTTGTTTTCCTCCCACCAGGCGGGAAAATCGCGGAAGCTTTCGGTATGCGGATCGACCGCGCCCTCGAAGGTGCCGATCGCCACCTCGTAATCGTTGCGGGTATCGATCACCGCCACGTCGGGGCTGCGGATCAGGTCGTTCCAGTCCTGCGGCTCGACATAATGGCCCACTCGTGCCTTTGGGTCGACGTCCGGTTGCCCCATGGTGACGATTTCGCGCTTCAGCTTCACCTTCATGCGCGGAAACGGCGGTTCAGACGCCGTGCTTTCCTTCCATTCCAGATCGGCGCAGCCCGGCAGCGCCCGGATATGGGCCAGCATCGCATCGATGCCCGCCCGCGACCCGGCGATGGTGCCGTTGATCCCTTCCTGGGCCAGCAGCAGCGATCCGGTCACATCCTGCGACAGGGCAAGGTCGAGCAAGGCGGGTTTCAACGCCGCCGGATCGGGAAACCGGGTGAAGTGATAGAGCGCGCAAACGGTATACATGACGGATGATCTAAGCCTTCTGCCGCTTTCCTACAAGCGCGCGAAAGCGCCGTCTGCCGCCAGCGCCAGCCCGTCGACCACGGCGGTGAACACTTCCGAGGTTTCCGGGGTGGCGTCGGGGAATTGCGCTTCGACCTTATCGCGGATCACCGACATCAGGCTCGACCCGCCGACATAGACGATCCGGTCCACCGAGGACATATCGCAACCGGCGTCCACCACCGTCTGCACCGCGTATGCACCGATCTGATCGGCGAACTCCGCCAGCTCCGCCCGCATGTCGCCGCGCGGCAGCGGCACCGCCAGCCCGCGTTCGATCGCGTCGAGCCGGATCGTGCCGTCCTCGGCCCCGTTCGCGCCGATCTTGCCCGCCTCGACCGCATAGGCCACGTCATGGCCCAGGTGCATTTCCAGCACCTCGCCCAGCCGCGCGAACAATTCGGGCTGCGGCGCCAACCGTTCCCATTTGCGCACGTCGCGCAGCAATGGCGCGCCATAGACGAAGGTGATCTTTTCCCAGGTCGCCAGGTCCTGGAACAGCGCCCGCGGCGCTGAATGATGCCCCGGCCCCATTTCATTGCCGATCTGCGCGCCATAGCCCAGCAGCGGCATCGCGTGGGACAGGCTGAGCGCCTTGTCGAAATCGGTGCCGCCGATGCGCACGCCCTGGCTGGCGATGATCCGCGTTTCGCCGCCCTGCCGGTCGCAGAGCGTGAAATCCGACGTACCGCCGCCGATATCGACGATCAGGTTGCGCCCCTCGCCGCCCACCGCCAGCGCCGCCGCTTCGGGTTCGGGCAGGAAGGACACGTCCTTGAACCCGGCCAGGTGATAGGCCTCGGTCAAGTCGACCAGCGCCTGCGCGTCGCGGGCATCGGAACTGGAATGAAACCGCACCGGGCGGCCCGACAGGGCGCGGTCATAGCTCTGATACGTCGCCGCCTCGGCCCGGGTCCGGATTTCCCGCAGGAACCGCGCGATCACTTCGATCAGGGTCAGCTTCTCGTTCATGAACTGCCGCTTTTCCCGCGCTAGCGGCGTGCCCAGCACGGATTTCAGCGATCGCATGAAGCGGCCATCGCTGCCCTCCATCATCGCGCGCGCGGCCTGGCGGCCATAGACCGTCTTGCGGGTGGCGAAATCCAGAAACACCGCCGTCGGCAGGGTGGTTTCGCCCGGCTCCAGCGGGATCAGGTAGGGCGCGCCGTTCACGCAGACCCCGGCAGCGGTGTTGGAGGTTCCGAAGTCGATTGCCAGGACGGCCATGTGCCCTACCCCTTGTTGCGAAAGAGCCGGTTCTAGGCAAATCCCGCGCGCCCGGCAAGGGGTCAGCCGGCCAGTGGCAGCACCGGCAGTTTGCGGGCGATATCAGATCGCATCCGCTCGGCCCCGTAAAGGGCGGAAATCGCGCCGGGCGTCGTCATTTCCGGGTGGGCGTCGATCACCCGGTCGATATCGCCGATCTCTTCCGGCAGCGCCTCGGCGATCACGCTGACAAAGGCGAAGGTCAGCGTTGCGTTGAACTTCTCCGGCACGCCCGCCGCCCTGGTCAGATCACGCAATCCCCGCGAAATCCGCGCCAGAGCGTCGTAGAAATCCCCCTGCTGCAGGGCCAAGATGGCGACGCCGACATGATCGCGATGGGAAAACTCGGCCGGGTTCAGCGTGCCGTCATCCAGCGCGGCAAGTTTTGCTGCGTAATCACTCATCTTCCGCCTCCCCGATCTTGTGGGCATCCTCCGAGGTCAGGTCCAGATCATAGACCTGCTTCAACATCTCGATCTTCTCCAGCACGGTCGAGCTGAACGGCGGTGCCTTGCCCTCCAGCGCGTGCAGCGTGATGCCCTCGACCAGTTCCGCCATGCTGATGTCCAGATGCTCGGCCAGCCCCTTCAGAACCTTCAGCATGCGCTTTTCCAACCGCAGCCCGGTTTGTACTCTCTCGATTCTCTTCATACTATTTGGGTACCTTGGTACCATTCACAAGTCAATCCGCCGCTTGACCCGCTGCCGCAGCCTGCTACCCCTTGAGCAAAGGAGACGCCCATGACCCAAGCCCTGATCGTGATCGACGTGCAAAACGATTTCTGCCCCGGCGGCGCGCTGGCGGTTCCCGGTGGCGACGACATCGTTCCGGGCATCAACGCGCTGATGGATGATTTCGACGCGGTGGTGCTGACCCAGGACTGGCATCCCATTGATCATTCCTCCTTCGCCTCGCAACACGCAGGCAAGGCGCCGTTGGAGATGATCGACATGGCTTACGGCCCGCAGGTACTGTGGCCCGATCACTGCGTTCAGGGCAGCGAAGGCGCGGCGTTTCATGCCGGGCTGAACACCGACCGGGCCGATCAGGTCCTTCGCAAGGGATTCCGCCGCACCATCGACAGCTATTCGGCGTTCTTCGAAAACGACCAAACGACGCCGACGGGGCTGGAGGGCTACCTGCGCACGCGCGGCATCGAAAAGCTGACCTTGGTGGGGCTGGCCACCGATTTCTGCGTCAACTTTTCGGCCGTGGACGCTGCGAAGCTGGGTTTCGACGTCACTGTCCGCACGGATCTTTGCCGCGCCATAGACCTCGACGGATCGCTGGCGGCGGCGATGGCGGGGATGCAGGACGCCGGGGTGAGGATCGGCTGATGGCCACCGCGCAATCGACCATCGACCACCTCGCCGATATCCTGGCCCCGGCTGGGCCGATCCGCGCCCTGCCGATGTTCGGCGAATACGGGCTGTATTGCGGGGTGCGGCTGATCGGGTTGGTCTGCGACGACCGGCTGTATCTGAAGATCACCGACGACACCCGCGATGCCGGGCTGGAACAGGCCCCGCCCTATCCCGGCGCGAAACCGCATTTCCTGGTCGACGAAGAAGCGCTGGAAGACCCCGACACCCTGCTGCCGCTGGTCCGGGCGACCTATGCCGCGCGGCCCGATCCGAAGAAAATCCCGAAACGCCTGCAGGGGCTGTAGCCCTTTATTCAGGACCCAACGTCTTACTGACGGGCGCTTGCCAAGCCCGGCCGCCGTCCCGTAAACCCGAACCGGTCGAGTGAGGAGCCCCGGAATGGTCGATATCGCCACCCGCGTCTGGAACCACAAATGGAAGATCGATCCGATCGTCCGGTCGCTGATCGACACGGATTTCTACAAGCTGCTGATGTGCCAGTCGGTGTTCCGCAACAGCCGCGACACCCAGGTGACCTTCAGCCTGATCAACCGGACCACCGATATCCGCCTGGCCGATCTGATCGACGAGGGCGAGCTGCGCGAACAGCTCGACCATATCCGGTCGCTGTCGCTGACCCGCGGCGAAAGCACCTGGCTCCGCGGCAACACCTTTTACGGCAAGCGGCAGATGTTCCGCCCCGATTTCATGGAATGGTTCGAAAACCTCCGCCTGCCCGATTACCACCTGGAAAAACGAGACGGCCAGTACGAGCTGACCTTCGAGGGCAACTGGCCCGAGGTGATGCTGTGGGAAATCCCGGCGCTGGCGGTACTGATGGAACTGCGCGGTCGCGCGGTTCTGAACCACATGAAGAAGTTCGAACTGCAGGTGCTGTATGCCCGGGCGATGACCAAGCTGTGGGAAAAAGTCGAACGGCTGCGCCAGATCGACGGGTTGAAGATCGCCGATTTCGGCACCCGCCGGCGGCATTCCTACCTGTGGCAGGACTGGTGCGTGCAGGCGATGGTCGAAGGTCTGGGCGACAAATTCGTCGGCACATCGAACTGCCTGATCGCCAAGAAACGCGACCTCGAAGCGATCGGCACCAACGCGCATGAATTGCCGATGGTCACCGCGGCGCTGGCCGAAAGTGACGCGGAACTGGCGCAGGCCCCCTATCAGGTGCTGGCCGACTGGCACGAAGAACACGAAGGCAATCTGCGCATCATCCTGCCCGACACATATGGCACCGAAGGGTTTCTTGAAAATGCCCCCGACTGGCTGGCCGGCTGGACCGGGATCAGGATCGACAGCGGCGACCCGGCGCAGGGCGCCGAGGCCGCCATCGACTGGTGGGCATCGCGCGGCGAAGACCCACGCCAGAAGATGGTGATCTTCTCCGACGGGCTGGACGTGGACAAGATCGAGGAATTGCAGACCCAGTTCGCGGGCCGGGTGCGGCCCTCCTTCGGCTGGGGCACGTTGCTGACCAACGATTTCCGCGGGCTGACGCCGCATGACGCGCTGGCGCCGTTTTCGCTGGTCTGCAAGGCGGTGTCGGCGAACGGGCGGCCGACGGTGAAACTGTCGGACAATCCCAACAAGGCAATGGGCCCGGCGGATGAGATCGAGCGCTACAAGCGGGTGTTCGAAGTGGGCGCGCAACAGGCGATGAAGGTCGAGGTCTGAAAATGGGCTGGCTGGAATTCATCGCGGCCTTCGCGGTGTTCTTCCTGTCACACAGCCTGCCGACCCGGCCCGGGGTGAAATCGCGGCTGACCGCCGCGATCGGCGCGCGCGGTTACACCATCGCCTATTCGATGCTGTCGCTGGCGGTGCTCTACTGGCTGCTAATGGCGGCAGGGCGCGCGCCGGTCGTGCCCCTGTGGGACTGGGCGCCGTGGCAGAACCAGGTGCCGCTGATCGCGATGGGGATCGCCTGCACCATCCTGGCGCTCACCATCGCCCGGCCCAATCCGTTTTCCTTCGGGGGGGCGCAGAATGACAGGTTTTCCACCGACCACCCCGGCCTGATCCGCTGGACCCGCCACCCGATCCTGGCCGCGCTGGCGATCTGGGCCGTCGCGCATATCGTGCCCAATGGCGATCTGGCCCATGTGATCCTGTTTGGCACCTTCGCAGGCTTCGCTTTTCTGGGAATGCGCCTGATCGACCGCCGCAAGCGGCGCGAGATAGGGGCGGAGTGGGACCGGCTGCGCTCAGAGCTGCGGGCGGGGCCGCCGTTCCACAGCCCCGCATCGCTTCTCGACCTGTCAATCCGGGTGATCCTCGGCATCCTGACCTATGCGGCGCTACTGCATCTGCACCCGGCTTTGTTCGGCGTGGCACCCTATCTGGGATGACACCGGCACGCCGTCACAAGTCGGCCGCGGCAGCCTGCAGACCGTGCTTGAGAATATCGACCATCTCGTCGATCTGCGCCTTGCTGATCGTCAGCGGCGGAGACATCACGGCAGTGGCATAGATCGGCCGCAACAGAAGACCGTTCTGCTGACAGATCCTGTCGACCTTGAGCAGGAAATTCATGTCGCGCTCCTCGTTCGGTTGGTCGGTATCGAGACTGCATTCAACCCCACCCATCAACCCCGCCACCCGGACGTCGCAGACCACCGGCAGATCGGCAAGCTCTTGCAGGCGTTTCCTGAAATGGGGGGCTACGCTGCGGGCGTGATCAAGCAGGCCGTCGCTTTCAAATATGTCGAGATTGGCCAGCCCGGCCGCCGCCGCGACCGGATGACCGGAATAGGTGAACCCGCTGAAGAAGGGCTTGGCGGAATTACCCGCGGCCTTGATCTCTGCCAGCAGCCGATCGGAAATGAACAGCGCCCCCAGAGGCAAATAGCCCGAGGTCAACCCCTTGGCCGTGGTCAGCATGTCGGGTTCGACCCCGAAAACATCCTTGCTGGCGAAGTAGCTGCCCAAACGACCGAAGGCGGTCACCACCTCGTCGGCGATGAACAGGACATCGTATTTCCTGCACAGCGCATGGCAACGTTCGAAATAGCCCTTTGGCGGGATAATGACGCCACCCGATGCCAGAACCGGTTCAGCGATGAAAGCCGCGACCTTGTCGGGGCCAAGTTCCAGAATCTTGTTTTCGAGATCGGCAACCTTCGCATCGCAGAAATCCTCGACCGACATGCCCGCGGGACGCCGCGAGGGGTTGGGATTGGGGATCAGGTGAACCCGGTCCTCGATCATGTCCATGTTGGCCTTTTCCAGCATCTTGCCCGAACACGAGGCGCTCAGATAGGTGCTGCCGTGATAGGCGCCGACCCGGGCGATGACGTGCTTTTTCTCCGGCCGGCCAAGGCAATTGTTGTAGAAGAACGCGAAGCGGAGAGCCGAGTCGACCGCGGTCGAACCGCCAGTGGTGAAAAACACATTGTTGAGATCACCGGGCGCCAGCGCGGCCAGCCGCTCGGCCAGAATCGCCGCGGGCGCCGCGGTGACGGACCAAGGTGAAAAGTAGCTCAGGTCACGCATCTGCGCCGCGACGGCGGCAACGATTTCCTCGCGCCCGTAACCGACATTCACGCACCACATGCCGCCGGGCCCGTCGATCATCCGCTTGCCATCGCTGTCGGTGATGTAGATGCCGTCCCCCTTCGCTATCACCGTCCGCGCAGCGGTTCCGGTCGCGGTGACGTCCTCCCAGGGATGCAGGAAATGCCGGTCCTTGCACTGCAAGCTTTGCGTATGTTCGCTGGCATTATTCGTCATGACGTTTCATCCTGTTTCTGACCTACCTGCCGTGTTCCGGTGAGCCGCGCCGCTGCGCCTGCGGAGTCAATTTCCAAGGGACTGATAGCACCTTGCTCGAGGTCCCCGGCAACTTGCGGATCGTCGTTGCCCCGCCGTCTTGCACGGGACATGAACACAATATGATCAAATCTGACACGTTTCTGTTTGCGGACACAAGCCGCTTTGAACTGCGTGCCATTCGCCCCTCGACGAAGCCGCGGCGACCGTGCGTCACCGCTCTGACCTGCATGTATGGAAGAACTGGCGACCCCGACAGGATTCGAACCTGTAACCTGCCCCTTAGGAGGGGGCTGCTCTATCCAGTTGAGCCACGGGGCCGCGCGCTTTCGTCTTAGCCCGGTCGTCTGACTTGAACAAGCCCCGCGCTTCGCGCTAACTGTTAGACATTCTTTCCCATTTCAGGACACCGGATTTGAGCCGCACGCCCCCCCGCCCCCTGACCCTGCGCGATGTTTCCGAAGCGTCGGGCGTTTCGGAAATGACCGTCAGCCGCGTGTTGCGCAACCGCAGCGACGTATCGCAGGCGACGCGGGAAAAGGTGCTGCGGGCGGCCAAGCAACTGGGCTACGTGCCCAACAAGATTGCCGGCGCGCTGGCCAGCCAGCGGGTGAACCTGGTCGCGGTGATCATCCCGTCGATGTCCAACATGGTGTTCCCCGAGGTGATGACCGGCATCAACAAGGTGCTGGAAAACACCGAGCTGCAACCGGTCGTGGGCATCACCGATTACCTTCCCGAGAAGGAAGAGAAGGTTCTTTACGAAATGCTGTCCTGGCGGCCCTCGGGGGTGATCATCGCCGGGCTGGAACATTCCGAGGCGTCGCGCGCCATGCTGCGCGCCGCCGGTATCCCGGTGGTCGAGATCATGGATACAGACGGCGATCCGGTCGACGCGGTGGTGGGCATTTCGCACCGCCGCGCGGGAAAGGAGATCGGCGAGGCGATCCTGAAGGCCGGCTACAAGCGGATCGGTTTCATGGGCACCAAGATGCCGCTGGATCACCGCGCCCGCAAACGGTTCGAGGGCATGACCCAGGCGCTGGCCAAGGGCGGCATCGAAGTGGCCGATCACGAGTTTTATTCCGGCGGATCGGCGCTGGCCAAGGGGCGTGAAATGACGCAAGCCATGCTGGAACGCACCCCGGACCTGGATTTCCTGTATTACTCCAACGACATGATCGGCGCGGGCGGGCTGCTTTACCTGATCGAAAAGGGCTATGACATCCCGACGCAGATCGGGTTGGCCGGGTTCAACGGGGTCGAATTGCTGCAAGGGCTGCCGATGAAGCTGGCGACGATGGATGCCTGCCGGTCGGAAATCGGCCGCCGCGCCGCCGAGATCATCGTGGCGCGGACCGAGGACCCCAACGTGGAGATCGAGGAACGGATCGAGCTGACCCCGACGATCAGCTATGGCGATACGCTGCGGCGCGGCTGACAGCGCGGCCTGCGTTTTGCGGCGGCCGGGGATGCCTCCGGCGGGAGTATTTGGACCAAGAAGAAACGGATGAGCGAATCCCGCGGGAGCGCGGTTAGATCATCCGGATCACGTCCTTGTCGACCGCCAGCATGTAACCCTTGCGCGTGATGTTCTTGACCAGAAGCTCGCTGACCATCTGGTTACCCAGCGTGTCGCGCAGCCGCTTGATCCGCGTCGCGCCCGCCGCTTCCTCGCAATCGGCGCTGTCGCGGCCCGATACCATCGCTTCGATCTCGGCGCCCGACAGCACGTCCTCGTCCATCCGCGCCTCGGCCAGCACCGACAGGGTTTCCATCGCGGCGGCGGTCAGCTTGAAGCCCATGTTGTTGAGATAGACCGTGTTCTCATCGCGGCTGATCAGCAGCGACGACACCTGAATCCCGGCCTGTTCGATCTGCGCCATGCGCCGGTTCATGCCCACCAGCATGACCAGGAACACCAGGGCGGCGATCAGCATCGCGGTGGCGAAGATCAGCAACACGAAGATCACCATCCGGTAGCTGGTGAGCGTATCGGCAAAAGCGGTACCCGATTGCGCCAGAATCTCCAGCAGCTTGATTTCGGCGGCCGTGGTCAGGTCGTCGTTCTCAACGAAAATCCGTTCCACCCGCGCGTTGAACGCATTGGCGTCCGGCAGGGTGAAGAACAGCAAAACCGCCGCCGCCAGCAGAAGCCCGACGATGGCGGCGATACCCAGGGTGACGACCCGGCTGCCCGAGCGGCGTATCTCAGTAGCGGAGGAAGTATTGTCCGGCACTGCCTTTCCTTTCCTCCAGCCCTTCGGCCCCGAAGACCGACAACACGTTCAGCAGGGTCCAGCCCTCGGCGGCCAGCCTCGGCTTCAGTTCGGCCTTGGCGGCGGATTTGCTGCAGTCGCCGCGGATCTGCGCCACGCCATAATGCAGCCGCAGCGGCGCGTCCTGCTTGGCCTTGTAATCGGCATAGCATTCCGCCCGCGCCTGCACCGGGGCGGCGAGGGCAAAGCCCAATGCGATCAGGGATGTAAAGACGATCTGTTTCATGCCGCCAACATGCGCCCCGTGGCGGCGTTATTCAATAACCAAAGGGGTTTGCGCGTGGTGTTATCCGATAACAGCCAAGCGTTATTGCCTGTCTTGCGGCCCCGGCCCGATCGTGGCGGCACAACCATCGCGGCCTTCCCGCCCGATGCGCATGCAACATGATACAGCAAAGGAACTGCCCCATGTCCCGCAAATTCATCGCAACCGTCCTTGCCGCCTCTCTTGCCGTGACCTCGATTTCCGCCGCCCCGGCGCGGGCCGGGGAGGATGACCTGGTCAAACTGCTGGCTGGTGCCACTGCGCTTTTCATCATCGGTAAGGCGATCAACGACAAACCGGCGCGCGCCGCCGCACCGCAAAGCCGCAACTACGATTACACCCGCCCGGAATACACCCGCCCGTATGACGGTGATCGCCGTCACGAATACCAGCACCGGCAGCGCCACGCCTACAACGCCCCGCTGCCCGGCTATTGCCGGTCTTCGGTCTGGACCGATCAGGGGCGTCAGCGTTTCCTCGACGGGCGCTGCCTGCGGCAAAACTATTCCCAGGCCCGCGACCTGCCGCAACAATGCCGGATCACCGTCGGCAAGGGAGCCGATCACAAGCGCCGCGGCTATTCGATCCCCTGCCTGAAACGGAACGGCTTCGAGATCGCCCGCAACTAATCGCGCTTGCAAATCCCATTGCAACAGGCTTTCACCAAGCCATGAGCAAACCGGATTACACGATCGAACAAGAGGCGCACGCGCAGGGATACCTGCGCGTTGCCGGCGTTGACGAGGTCGGGCGCGGGCCGCTGGCCGGGCCGGTGACCGCCGCCGCCGTGGTGCTGGACCCCGCGCAAATCCCCGTGGGGCTGAACGATTCCAAGAAGCTGACCGCGAAGAAACGGCAGGCGCTGCTGGAACAACTGCTGGAACGGGCCGACATATCGGTCGCCCATGCCACGGTCGAGGAGATCGATCAGCACAACATCCTCCGCGCCAGCCATATCGCCATGGTCCGCGCGCTGGAGGGGCTGAAGGTGCCGCCCGATTTCGCCCTGATCGATGGCAACATGATCCCCCGGGGTCTGAGCCTGCCGTCGCGCGCGGTGGTCAAGGGCGACGCGCTGTCGCTGTCGATCGCGGCGGCCTCAATTGCGGCGAAAATAAGGCGCGATCAGGTGATGTGGGATTTGGCGCAACAGTTCCCCGGTTATGGAT
This sequence comes from Thalassovita mangrovi, assembly GCF_009857745.1. GTDB lineage: Bacteria > Pseudomonadota > Alphaproteobacteria > Rhodobacterales > Rhodobacteraceae > Thalassobius > Thalassobius mangrovi. The sequence continues at coordinate 595,650 of NZ_WWEN01000003.1, read as the reverse complement.
GGGAAACAAACGCCGGATATCCGACCAAAGCGCATACCGATGCGCTGCGAAATCTGGGCGTGACCCCACATCATAGGCGTTCCTTCAAGCCGGTACACAATATCTTGTATCAAGAGTAAATCGTAACCCTCTGATTCAAAAAAGAAATTGACCCGGAATCCGGTTTGACTCATCTTTGTCCCCAACCACAGAGCGCAAAAATGCGCCGGGTATTGAGGCAGAGAATGAAACCGATGAACAATGAAAAGGGCGCGCCAGCGCTCCCTCTAAACGCGATTCTTGATGGCGACTGTATCGAGAGGATGAACAGTCTTCCCGAGAACTCGATCGATCTGATCTTCGCGGATCCCCCCTATAACCTGCAGCTGAAGGGCGATTTGCACCGCCCCGACAATTCCAAGGTGGACGCGGTCGACGATCACTGGGACCAGTTTTCGTCCTTCGCCGCTTATGATCAGTTTACCCGCGACTGGCTGGCCGCCGCGCGCCGCATCCTGAAACCCAATGGCGCGATCTGGGTGATCGGATCCTATCACAACGTTTACCGCATGGGCGCCGAGCTGCAGAACCAGGGTTTCTGGATTCTCAACGACGTGGTCTGGCGCAAATCCAACCCGATGCCGAATTTCCGCGGCAAGCGCTTCACCAACGCGCATGAAACGCTGATCTGGGCGTCGAAATCGGAAGGCGCCAAGTACACCTTCAACTACGAGGCGCTGAAGGCGCTGAACGAAGGCATCCAGATGCGGTCCGACTGGGTGCTGCCGATCTGCAATGGCGGCGAGCGGCTGAAGAACGAGGACGGCGAAAAGGCGCATCCGACGCAGAAACCCGAATCTCTGCTGCACCGGGTGATCCTGGGCACCACCAACCCGGGCGACGTCATCCTGGATCCGTTCTTCGGCACCGGCACCACCGGCGCCGTGGCCAAGATGCTGGGCCGCGATTTCATCGGCATCGAACGCGAGGAAGCTTACCGCAAGGTGGCCGAAAAACGCCTGGCGGCGACGCGTAAATACGACCGCGACGCGCTGCAGGTGACCGCCAGCAAACGCGCCCAGCCGCGCATCCCCTTCGGCCAGCTGGTCGAACGCGGCATGCTGCGCCCGGGCGAAACCCTGGTCAATCCGCGCGGTAAGACCGCCAAGGTGCGCGCCGACGGCACGCTGATCTCCGGCGAAACCCGCGGCTCGATCCACCAGGTCGGCGCGGCGCTGGAAGGCGCGCCCAGCTGCAACGGCTGGACCTACTGGAGCATCAAGCGCGACGACAAGGAAGTGCCCATCGACCTGCTGCGCCAGCAGATCCGGTCGGAAATGGGCCACTGAGGCATTCCGAAATCAAAAGTTACCGCCGGTGCCTGTGACCTGACGCATGGCACTCACTTGCCCCGCCCTTCCGGCGGGGCTTTTTTCTTGGTGGGTCAGGGGGGCGCTGCCCCCATCGTGGCAAGCCACGACTCCCCCCGGGATATTTTTAAACAGAGGAAACGCAGGGCCATTCCTTGTTTCTTCTTGGTCCAAATACTCCCGCCGGAGGCAAAACCGGAGCGAATTCGGCGCAGGCGAATTCGTGACATATCATGACTGCGCCCTGGCGCAGACAATCTGGCAACCTCCCGGTCAGAGCCGCGGCAGCGGCAGGGTGCCGGCCTTGTAGGGGGCCCAGTCCTCGATCTCGGGATAGAAGGTCCGCCGCCAGTCTCGCACCTTCGGGTTCATCCGGCGCCGCCACAGCGGTGGGACCATCGCGATCAGCGCCATCAGAGGATAGCCGTAGGGCAATTGCGGCGCCTCTGTTTCCGCGTAATTCTGCAGCAGCGGAAAGCGCCGGTCGGGTTTGTAATGGTGGTCCGAATGGCGCTGCAGGTTGATCAGCAGCCAGTTGGTCGCCTTATGCGCCGCGTTCCAGCTGTGATGCGGTTTGACATGTTCGTATTTGCCGTCGCCCAGATGTTTGCGGGTCAGCCCGTAATGTTCGACGTAATTGGTCAGCTCCAGCTGCCAGATGGCGCTGAAAGCCTGCACCGCGAACAGAACCACCCCTTCCCAGCCGCCGACCGCCAGCGCCAGCAAGATCGCCGCCAGTTGCAGCGCGCCGTAGCGCCAGAACGGGTTCGAGCGGTGCAGAACGGGCAGCTTGCGCCGCGCCAGCATCGCCTTTTCCGCCGCCCAGGCCGATCCCGGGCAGTCCCGCAGCACCCGGATAAAGAACCGGTGGAACCCTTCGTTATAGCGCGCCGTCACCGCGTCGCGCGGGGTGCCGACATGGCGGTGATGCACCAGCAGGTGTTCGGAACGGAAATGCGAATAGAGCACCGAGGCCAGCAAAAGGTCCGCCAGCCAGCGTTCGAAACGGTTCTTCTGATGCATCAGTTCGTGGCTGTAGACGATACCCACCGTGCCGGAAATCACCCCGACCCCGAAGAACAGCACCAGCTTTTCGGTCCATCCAAGATGGTCCGCACGGGTGGCATAGAAGATCATCCCGTAGATCACCGCGAATTGCACCGGGAACCAGATCAGCGTGATCAGCCGGTACCAGAACAGATCGGCATCGGGCGTCTGTGGATCGGCGTTTTCCAAGTTCAGCCCCAGCACCGCGTCCAGCAGCGTGAACAGCCACCAGGCCCAGAGCGGCAGAAGGATGGCCCAGTATCCGCCCATGCCGGCGCTGAACACGGCCACCGGCACCAGGCTCAGCGACAGCCAGAATGGCAGGGCATTGCGGAAACGGCTCAGGTTTTCGGCGGCGATCATCCGGGCATGTCCTTCCCGATCAAAACAGGGTTTCGCGCGTCAGAAGCCATCTTTGAACGAAGCGCGGGCGAGGTCAAACGCCTTTCGCATCACCGTCGGCAGGTCCGACGGGCGGAACCGATCCGGGCCGAGGAATTCGCCGGTATCCGGTTCGGCCCCCATCGGCAGGTCCGCCACCCGGATCGCCAGCCGCAGGTGGAAATGGGTGAAGGTGTGGCGCGCCTCCGCGCCTGCGTCGCGCCACTGGGCGGCGACCGGCGGGGTGTCTTGCGGCACGGTTTCGGCCCAGTCCGATCCGGGCCAGCCCAGCATGCCGCCCAGCAGCCCCTTGTCGGGACGACGCTGCAGCAGGAAGGCGCCGTCGGCGCGCCGCCCGACATAGGCGATGCCCAGCCGGATCGGTTTTGGTTTCTTCGGAAGTTTCTTCGGCAGTTCCGGCGCGGTGCCGTTGCTGCGCGCCACGCAGGGGTCGCGCCAGGGGCAGATGCCGCAAGCGGGCGATTTCGGGGTGCAGATCGTGGCGCCCAGATCCATCACCGCCTGGGCGTAATCGCCGGGCCGCGCGTCGGGCGTCAGGCGGGCGGCCATTTCGGTCAGTTCGGGCTTGGCGGTGGGCAGCGGCACGTGCAGGTCGTGCAGCCGCGCCATCACCCGTTCGACATTGCCGTCCACCACGGTTTCGGGCAGGTCATAGGCAATGGCGGAGATCGCCGAGGCCGTGTAGGGGCCGATGCCCGGCAGGGACAGCAGCCCCTCGCGCGTCGCCGGGAACACGCCGCCATGATCGGCCACCACCGCCCGGGCGCATTTCAGCAGGTTGCGGGCGCGGGCGTAGTAACCAAGCCCGGCCCATTCACCCATCACGTCCTCGTCCGCCGCCGCGGCCAGGTCCGCGACCGTGGGCCAGCGCGCGGTGAAACGGTGGAAATAATCCCGGACCGCCGCCACGGTGGTCTGTTGCAGCATCACCTCGGACAGCCAGACGCGGTAGGGATCGGGACGGATACCGTCGCGCCGCGCCGACGGGCCCACCCGCCAGGGCATTTCCCGCGCATGGACATCGTACCAGTCCAGCAGATCACCGGCTTCGGCCCGGATCATTTCCCCATTCATTCCCGCGTCACGCAAACTTTATTTCCTGTCATGTCCTATTCGCTGGCGTCCTGCCCGCGCCCTACTAGAATAGGTCGCGAAACCAGGATGCAACCCATGACCCCGAGACGCAGCACCACGAAGGGATTTTCCCGCACCGCCTCGCTTCTGCAAAAGCAGATTCGAAAGGCGGGGGAATCGCGTGGGTTCGCCGTCACCCGGCTGCTGACCCACTGGCCCGAAATCGTCGGCGAGGACCTGGCCGGGATCGCCCGCCCGGTCGAGGTCAAATATGGCCGCCAGGGATTTGGCGCGACGCTGACCATCCTGACCACCGGCGCCCAGGCCCCGATGGTCGAGATGCAGAAGGAACAGCTGCGCGAGAAGGTCAACAGCGTCTATGGCTACAGCGCGATTTCGCGCATTCGCATCACCCAGACCGCGCCCATCGGCTTTGCCGAAGGTCAGGCCGATTTCAGCTACGCGCAAAAAGCGGCGCCGGAACCGGCGCGGCCCGATCCCGAAATCCGGCGCGAAGCAGCCGCAATCGCCCATGGCGCCGAGGACCAGGCCTTGCGGGCCGCCCTTGAAGCGCTGGCACAGAACGTTCTATCCAAGACGAAACGATAATAAGAAAGGTGTTCGACATGAACCGCAGATACGCCTTGGGCCTCATCGGGGCCGCCACCCTTTCCGCCGGCGCACTGTCGCTGTTGCCCCGGTCTTCGGGCCTGAGCGATCTGGGCGCCGCCTATGCGGAAGGCGCCAAGGTGGATACCTCGAGCGTTCTCGAAATGACGATGGGCGCCGAAGACGCGCCGGTCACGCTGATCGAATACGCTTCCTTCACCTGTCCGCATTGCGCCAACTTCAACAACGGCCCGATGAAGCGGGTGAAGCAGGAATACGTCAACACCGGCAAGGTGCGCTTCATCTATCGCGACGTCTATTTCGACAAACCCGGCCTGTGGGCCTCGATGGTGGCGCGCTGCGATCCGAACCGGTTCTTCGGCATCGCCGATCTGATCTATGCCGATCAGCGCAGCTGGATCGGCAAGGGCAACCTGAACACGATCGAACAGAACCTGCGCAAGATCGGGCTGGTGGCCGGGCTGACCAAGGAACAGCTCGATGTCTGCCTGAAGGACAACGTCAAGGCGCAGACGCTTTACACCTGGTCGCAGGAACATGCCGACGCGGACGGGATCACCGGCACGCCGAGCCTGATCATCAACGGTGAAAAGTATTCCAATATGTCCTATGAGGATCTGAAGAAGATTCTGGACCAAGAACTGGGAATGTAATGACCTCACCGCTTGAGGGGCTCAAAGTCGTTGAGCTCGCACGTATCCTGGCCGGCCCCTGGGCCGGTCAAACCTTGTCCGACCTGGGCGCAGACGTCATCAAGGTCGAAAGCCCGGCGGGCGACGATACCCGCCAATGGGGCCCGCCCTTCATCGAACGGGGCGACGACAAGACGGCCGCCTATTTCCATTCCTGCAACCGCGGAAAGCATTCGATCACCGTCGACTTCCGCACGGCCGAGGGCCAGCAGCGGGTGCGCGATCTGGTCAAGGACGCCGATATCCTGATCGAGAATTTCAAGCTGGGCGGGCTGAAGAAATACGGGCTCGACTACGACAGCCTGAAAGAAGTGAACCCGCGGCTGATCTACTGCTCGATCACCGGCTTCGGTCAGGACGGGCCCTATGCCCACCGCGCCGGATACGATTACATCATTCAGGGCATGTCGGGACTGATGTCGATCACCGGCGATCCCGACGGCCAGCCGCAGCGCGTCGGCGTGGCGGTGACGGACATCTTCACCGGCGTCTATTCGGTGGCGGGCATCCTGGCCGCGCTTTACCAGCGCGAACGCACCGGGCGGGGCCAGCATATCGACATGGCGCTGATGGACGTGGCCGTTTCGGTCACCGCCAACCAGGGCATGAATTACCTGTCCACCGGCACGCCGCCGGGCCGGACCGGCAATTATCACCCGAACCTGACGCCCTACCAGGTGTTCGACTGCGCCGACGGCTACATCATCATCGCCACCGGCAACGACGCCCAGTATCAGCGGCTTTGCGGGTTGCTGGGGCTGGATTGGATGGCCGAGGCGCCGGAATTTTTGAAAAACGCCGACCGGGTTGCCAACCGGCCGAAGATGATCGATCTGCTGATGGGGGAAACCCGCAAGCGCAGCAAGGCCGAGCTTCTGGCGGGCTGCGAGGAACGCGGCATTCCGGCCGGGCCGATCAACGACATGTCCGAAGTGTTTGCCGATCCGCATGTGCAGGCACGCGGGATGCAGGTGGAACTGGATGGGGTGCCCGGTATCCGCTCACCGTTCCGGTTCTCGGATGCCGAGCTGAAGCTCGATCACCCGTCGCCCAAGCTCGGCGAGGATGACGCGCGCGGAAAATGACGCAGTTCCGGGGCGAAGTCCGCCCCGGAATTCGCCGTCTCAACCGTAATCGCGTTCGCCGAAGATGGCCGACCCGACCCGTACATGGGTCGCGCCCTGGGCGATCGCTTTTTCGAAATCGCTGCTCATCCCCATCGACAGGCCCTTGAGCCCGTTGCGCTCGGCGATCTTGGCCAGCAACGCGAAATGCAGCGACGGTTCCTCGTCCACCGGCGGAATGCACATCAGCCCGACAACGGGCAGGCCCAGGTCGCGGCACTCGGCGATGAAGGCGTCGGCCTCCCCCGGCATCACGCCCGCCTTCTGTTCTTCCTCGCCGGTATTCACCTGAATGAACAGATCGGGGCAATGGCCCAGTTCTTCCGCCAGCCGCGCCAGCGTCTTGGCCAGTTTCGGACGGTCCAACGAATGGATCGCCTCGAACAGTTCCATCGCCTGGCGCGCCTTGTTGGTCTGCAGCGGCCCGATCAGATGCACCTCGACGCCGTCGAACTGTTCGCGGAAATCGGGCCATTTCCCGGCCGCTTCCTGCACCTTGTTTTCGCCGAACAGCCGCTGGCCCTCTTGCAGCACCGCCTCGACCCGCTCGTTGGGCTGCACCTTGGAAACAGCGATCAGCTTGACGCTGCCGGGGGCGCGGCCGGAGTCTTTCTCGGCCTTGGCGATGCGGTTTTTGATTTCACTCAGAGACATGGCAATCCTCTTGTTCCTGTCCGCACAGAACACCACTGCGCCGAAAAAGAAAACCCCGCCCCGCAGAAGCGCAAGCGCCATTGAAGGCGCAATCTGGCCTGCCTATAGTCCGGCAAAACACGAGGACGATCATGGCCCTGAACCCCCGCGCCGATGCCGACAAGATCTTGGCCCTGCTGAACCAGGGGCAATTCAAGCAAGCTTTCAAAGCGGCGAAGGCGGCGACTAAGTCCTATCCGCGGGAAAGTTTTTTCGCCAACCTCGCCGGCACGGCCCTGGCGCAGCAGGGGAACGAACGCGAAGCCATCACCTGGTTTCAGAAGGCGCTGCGGCTGAACCCGGACAATCCGGATGCGCAAAACAATCTCGTCCAGGCGCTGATTTCCATCGGCCAGCCGAAAAAGGCGCTGGAGCTGATCGGGAAAATACTGCCGAAACGGCCCGACCGCCCCAATGTGCTGCATTTCAAGGCGCTGGCCCTGATGAATGCCGGGCATCCCGACGCGGCGATGGCAGCGCTTGACGAAGCCCTAAGCCTTACCCCCAACAACGCCCGCGCGCTGACCCTGCGCGGCATGCTGCGCGCGGATCATGGCGATGAAGAAGGGGCGCTGAGCGATTACGAGGCGGCGCTGCGGCTGGACCCTAAGGCTCCGGATACGCTGACCAACATGTCGCTGGTCCTGACCCGGCTGCACCGCATGGATGACGCGATGCGCGCGGTCGAAACCGCCCTGTCGATCAATCCCCGGCATCTCGCCGCCCTGCAGCGGCGCGCGGTTCTGCTCAACGAACTTGGCCGCCAATCCGACGCCGTCGCGGCCTATCGCCGGTTGCTGGAGGCCGCCCCCGGGGATGCCGAGGCGATGATGGACCTATCGCTGATCGCCCCGGCTCAGGACAGGGAGGCCCTGCTGGCGGAGGTGGACGCCGCGCTGTCGCACACCGCCAAGGCAGCGCCCGGCCTGCCCTTCCTGGCGCTAGCGAAAGCGCAGTTGCTGACCAAGCTGGGGAAGGGCGAGGACGCCGCGCGCTGGTTCAAGACCGGCAACGCGGCACTGGCCAAACAACGCCCCTTCGACACCGCCGAGGCGGAACGCGAATTCGACCGGATCACCGATCTTTTCCAATCGCTTCCCGATCCTGCCGACCCTGCGGAGCCGCGGCCCATTTTCATCCTGGGCCTGCCGCGCTCAGGCACCACGCTGACCGAACAGATCATCACCTCGCATCCCGGCATCTTCGGCTGCGGCGAACTCGCCACCGCAGGGCGCATCGTCCGTAATCTTCTCGAAGCGGATATCGCGCCGGAAGACCTGGACCCTGCGCAATTCGCCGAGGATTACCGCAAGACCCTGCCGCCGATGCCCGAAAACACGGTCGCCTTCGTCGACAAGATGCCTGCGAACTATCGCTATGTCGGCTTCCTGCTGCCCGCCTTTCCGAACGCGGTCATCCTCCACGTCACCCGCGATCCGCGCGACGTGGCCCTGTCCATGTGGCGCACCTTTTTTTCCAGCCCGGCGATGTCCTTTACCTGCGATCAAAAGGCAATGGCGGCGCAGTTAAACCTGTACCGCCGCTACATGGATTTCTGGGGCGGGCTGTATCAGGATCGCCTGATCGACGTTCCGTACGGGGCGCTTGTGCGCGATATCGAAGCGATGAGCCGGAAACTGGCCAATACCTGCGGAGTCGACTGGCTTCCCGAAATGGCGCTGCCGGAAAAGAACACCGCGCCGGTCCTGACAGCCAGCGCCGCGCAGGTGCGCGAAGGCGTGCATGCCCGTTCGCTGGGCGGCTGGGAAAAACATCAGGATATGCTGGCAGAGTTCATCGCTGGGCTGGACCCCGCCCTTTGGCCCGAATTGCAGGACTGACCCGAAGCGGATCGTCCCTCTGCCCGATCAGTCGCAGACAAAAAGAAAGGGCAGGTCCGAAGACCTGCCCCTCTTTGGATCGTTCTGACTTCTGGGATCAGAAGTTGAACTTCAGACCCAGGTCGGCGCGGGTGGTGCCGGCCAGCGATGCAACACCGCCGACGATCGAGGTGCCACCGCCCAGGCTGTGCGAAACGCCCAGACCGTAGTTTTCGTCGTCGATGGCTTCGTCGTGGTTGACGTAGCCCAGGATTTCGGTGGCTGCGCCGATTTTGCCCGAAGCGGCCAGGCCGTACTTCATGTCGCCATCGTTGTCAGCAACCTGCAGGGTCACTTTTGCGGGGCCGAAGCTGCCCGATGCGGTCAGGGCCCATTCGGTGTCGCCAGCAACGTCGCTGTCCTGGAAGCCAGCAGCGATTTCGTAGCTGTTCATGCTGTACGAAACGTACAGAGCGGTTTTCGAAACGTTGCCGTTGAACGCGTTGTCGAACGAGTGCGACAGGTGAGCGCCGAAAGCACCCGACGAGTACTTAACGTCAACACCCTGACGGCCGGTGCTGCCCGAGGTGTAGGCGTCGGCGCCGAAGTTGTACACAACGTTGGCATAGCCCAGGCCGGTCAGACCAACCGAACCGTCATACATGCCGGGCATGAATTCGATCGCGCCCTGAACGTGGTTCACGGAGACTTCCAGACCACCGGTCGAAACCCAGAAACGAACGGGGTTGAAGCCGCCGTTGCCCTGGTACGAGTCTTCCATTTCGTCGAACTGAACGCGGGTCTGTGCACCGAACTTCAGGCCGTTGTCGCTTTCCGCGGTTGCGGTCACGATCAGGCGGAAGCGCGAATCCAGAGTGATTTCGTCAGCTGCGTTTTCCTGGTAGTAGGCACCAAAACGGCCGTAGCCGCCGAACGAAACGTCTGCTGCTGCAACACCAGCGGTTGCGACCAGAGCAGTCGTAGCGAAGAGAACTTTTTTCATAGTTTTTCCCTCGGTTTTCCAATCAAGCCCCCAAAACGGGGAATCCGATTTGGGTATGCAGTTTCTCTCGCTCTTTTCGGGGTGTGTTTGCAAGCAATGCGGCCGGATTATCGGCAAAGCGCGCCGAAGATGATGCAGCTTTGCCACAGTGACAGGGCTGCACCCGGCACAGGAAGCTGAACATCCCGCGAGGAAGCCGCCCTGCCCGGGCTTAAAAGACTAAAACCCTTGCTCCTGTTCCTCCCCTTCGGTAGGACGGATACGAATGAAAAAACCGGGTGGCTGCATGACCATCAAGCGTAGTTCAAAGATCATTATCGCCTGCATGGCGCTTGCCGCGGTTACCGCCTGTGGCAATCGCAATCGCGCGCCGGGCGACCCTCTGATTCCCGGCGATATCGAGGCCTATAATAAGCGCGAAAATATCGGGAACCCGATTGAACGCCCCGACACGTCGAATTCCATCTGGGATGTCTTCAAGAAGAAGAACGGCGACCTGCAGGTTTCGGTGAACCGCTATATCTGGGATGCGTCGCTCGAAACGCTGAATTTCCTGCCGGTGGAATCGGTCGATCCCTTCACCGGCGTGATCGTGATGGGATACGGCACGCCCCCGGGCGGCGGCCGGGCCTATCGCGCCACCGTCTATATCAAGGATCCGGCGCTGGAAGCGCGCTCGCTCGTGGTGGCGATGCAGACCCGCGGCGGCGGTCCGGTCAGCGCCGACACCCAACGCGCCGTCGAGGATGCGATCCTGGCCCGCGCGCGCCAGCTGCGCATCAAGGCCGGAAAATACTGATCCTCAACCGGTTGGATTTCAGATTGCATTAGAAAAGGCGCCGCACCCCGGCGCCTTTTTTCAATCCCCGACCACCCCGGCGGTCATATCCGCCAGCTTGCCGATCCATTCCATCTGGCGCGGCAGGCAGATGGATTGAAGGTCGTAATTGCGCACGATGTGCTGGCGCGCATTGCGGCCCAGCTCGGCGCGCATTTCGGCGTCTTCCAGCAAGCCGCAAACCTCATCGACCAGGGCGTCGCCGTCGAAGAAATCCACCAGCCGGCCGTTTTCGCCGTGCCGGATCGCTTCCTTCAGCGGCGCGGTGTCGCTGGCCACGATGGCGGCCTCCGCGCTCATCGCTTCGAACAAGGACCAGCTGAGCACGAAGGGATAGGTCAGATAGACATGCACACGGCTGACCTGCAACAGCGAGATAAAGGTGTCATAGGGAATGCGGCCCAGGAAATGCACCCTTTCCCAGTTCGGCGTCGGGATTCGGCCACGCACCTCGTCGATGAAAATCTGCTTCCAGGTCTGCCCCTTGGGCGGCTTCGACCCATAACTGACCTCGTCGCCGCCGACGATCAGCACCTTGGCGTTGGGCCGTTCCTTCAGCAGTCGCGGCAGCGCGCGCATGAAGATGTGATAGCCGCGATAGGGCTCCAGGTTGCGATTGACGAAGGTGATCACCTCATCCTCGCGGGTCACCCGCGACCCGTCGGGCAGGTCCAGCACCACGTCGGGGTTCGGCACCACGTGGTTGGTGTCGATCCCGTCATGGATCACGCTGATCTTTTCGCGGAATTCCGGCGGGAAGGTCCCGGCCTGAAATTCGGTCGGGCTGATCCCCATATCGCCGACATTGTAATGTATCCGGTTGTTGAGGTTCTTCAGCCGGATGCGCAGCTTTTCGGTCTCGCCGGTCTTGGCCTGGAATTCCGGATCGAATCCCAGATGGGCCGGATCGGACAGGTGATAGAGCTCGTAATAGAGCCCGATCCGCGCCTCGGGCCAGACATCACGCAAGAACATGGTTTCGCCCCAGCCCGGATGCCCGACGATGATATCGGGGCTGAAGCCGCGGTCGCGCAATTCGCAGGCGGCGTGGAAACAGGCCTCGGCCCGGATCACCTTGGTGTCGAAATCCAGAACCCAGGGGTGGGTGCCGCTGCCCTGCTTGCGCCGGATGCCATAGGGCAGCACCCGCACCCCTTTCCAGGTCTGGGGTTCCTTCACCCGCAGGGTCAGGGCGACGCATTGATGACCGGCCGCCGCCAGCGCGGGGGCAAGATGCTTGTACTGGCCGGGAAAATTCTGGTGAATGAAAAGGATCTTCATCTGCTCGCCTGCAATGCTTTTGTCCTTTATACCGCGCCTTTTGCCACGGCAAAGACCCGCATTTTTGCCTTTACCCACTGGACCGCAAGAAAAAGCCCGCATATCACCCTGAGCGACGACGCGATGCATAATGCCAAGGAATACGACATGACCCGCTATTCGGCCGCCGAAATCGAAGGCAAGTGGCAAGAGGCCTGGGAAAAGGCTGAAATCTTCAAAGCCGTGCGCAGCGCGGACAAGCCGAAATATTACGTGCTGGAAATGTTCCCCTATCCGTCGGGCCGCATCCATATCGGGCATGTGCGCAACTACACGATGGGCGACGTGATCGCGCGCTACAAGATTTCCACCGGCCATAACGTGCTGCACCCGATGGGCTTCGACGCCTTCGGGATGCCCGCCGAAAACGCCGCGATGGCGTCGGGCGGTCACCCCAAGGACTGGACCTATTCCAACATCGACACGATGGTCGCGCAGATGAAGCCGCTGGGCTTCGGGCTCGACTGGTCGCGCATGTTCGCCACCTGCGACCCGGAATATTACGGCCAGCAGCAATCGATGTTCATCGACTTCATCGAAAAGGGCCTGGTCTATCGCAAGAACGCGGTGGTGAACTGGGACCCGGTCGACATGACCGTGCTGGCCAACGAACAGGTGATCGACGGCAAGGGCTGGCGCTCGGGCGCCGAGGTCGAACGCCGCGAGTTGACGCAATGGTTCTTCAAGATCTCGGACTTCTCCGAGGAACTGCTTGACGCGCTCGATGGGCTGGATGACTGGCCCGCCAAGGTGAAGCTGATGCAGGCCAACTGGATCGGCAAATCGCGCGGGTTGCAATTCGCCTTCTCGCTGATCGACGGCCCTCATGGCGCCGACCGGGTCGAGGTTTACACCACCCGCCCCGATACCCTGATGGGCGCAAGCTTCGTCGGCATTTCGCCCGACCACCCGCTGGCCAAGACGCTGGAGCGCGAGCGCGAAGACGTCGCCGCCTTCTGCGCCGAGGCACGCAAGGGCGGCACCACCGAGGAAGCGCTGGAAAAGGCCGAAAAGCTCGGCTTCGACACCGGGCTGAAAGTGCGCCATCCGTTCGACGACAGCTGGGAACTGCCGGTTTACATCGCCAACTTCATCCTGATGGATTACGGCACCGGCGCGGTCTTCGGCTGCCCGGCACATGACGAACGCGATTTCGACTTCGCCACCAAGTACGGCCTGCCGATCACCCCGACCTTTGAACCGGTCGAGGGCGACTATCCCGAAGGCGCCGCCTACGTGCCGCTGAAATCCGAAAAGGTGCGCTACACCAAAGGCTTCGCCGGCGAGGAAATCCAGACAGGCGAAGACGCGGTGAACGCCGCCGTCGATTTCTGCGAATCGAAAGGCATCGGCCAAGGCGTGACCAAGTTCCGCCTGCGCGACTGGGGCCTGTCGCGCCAACGCTACTGGGGCTGCCCGATCCCGGTTGTCCATTGTGATACTTGCGGCGTGGTGCCCGAGAGGAAGGAAAACCTGCCGATCGCCCTGCCCGACGATGTCAGCTTCGACACGCCCGGCAACCCGCTGGACCGGCATCTTACCTGGCGCCATTGCACCTGCCCGAAATGCGGCGACAACGCCCTGCGTGAAACCGACACGATGGACACCTTCGTCGATTCGTCGTGGTATTACGCCCGCTTCACCGCGCCCCATGCCGAGACGCCCACCGATCCGGCCGAGGCCGAATACTGGATGAATGTCGACCAGTATATCGGCGGCATCGAACACGCGATCCTTCACCTGCTCTATTCGCGCTTCTTCGCGCGGGCGATGCACATCTGCGGCCACCTGCCGGAGAAATCCAAGGAACCGTTCAACGCGCTGTTCACCCAAGGCATGGTGACCCACGCGATTTACCAGACCAAGGGCGCCGATGGCCGTCCGGTTTATCATTACCCCGAAGACGTGGACCTGCGCGACGGCAAGGGCTTCCTGAAGGACGGCACCGAGGTGGAAATCATCCCCTCGGCCAAGATGTCGAAGTCGAAGAACAACGTCGTCGACCCGGTGCAGATCATCGAACAATACGGCGCCGATACCGCGCGCTGGTTCGTGCTGTCCGACAGCCCGCCGGAACGCGACGTGGAATGGACCGCGAGCGGCGCCGAAGCGGCCAGCAAGCACCTGGCCCGCGTCTATCGCATCTGCGCCGAAATCGCGGCCAGCGATGCCGCCGATAACGCCAAGGAAGACGACGCGCTGCTGCGCGCGATGCACAAGGCGATCCACGAAGTGACCGTCGGCATCGACAGTTTCGGCTTCAACACCTCGATCGCGAAGCTCTATGGCTTTACCAACACCCTGGCGAAATCCAACGCCGGTGCGACGGCGAAGAAAGAAGCGGCCAAAACCCTGGCGCAGCTGATGTCGCCGATGACCCCGCACCTGGCCGAGGAATGCTGGCAGATCCTGGGCGGCGAAGACCTGATCGCGAAGGCCGCATGGCCGGTTCCCGACGAGAAGCTGATGGTCGACGAAACCGTCACCATGCCGATCCAGATCAACGGCAAGCGCCGCGCGGAAATCAGCGTGGCCAAGGATATGCCGAAGGAAGAGGTTGAAAAGCTGGTTCTGGAACACGAAGCTGTGCAAAAGGCCCTCGACGGGGGCCAGCCGAAAAAGCTGATCGTGGTTCCGGGACGGATCGTGAATGTGGTTGTCTGACCGAAGACATTTCCTTCTGACGCTTGGCGCCGCGGCCCTGACGGGCTGCGGCTTCGCGCCGGTCTACGCCCCGAGCGGATCAGGCAACGCGCTGCTGGGCACCATCGCGGTGGACGCGCCGGAAACCCGCGACGAACAGATACTGGTGCGCGAAATCGAAACCCGGTTGGGGCGGCCTTCTGTCACCCGCTATCAGCTGGGCTACACGCTCGACATCAGCGAAGAACGGATGGCGATTTCGGCCACCAACATCACTACACGTTTCAACCTGGTGGGCCGGGCGCAATTCACCCTGACTGATGCGGGATCGGGCCTGGTCATGACCCAGGGCAGCGTCGAACAGTTCACCGGCTATTCCGCCACCGGCACCACGGTGGCAACACTGGCCGCCGAACGCGACGCGCATGAACGGCTGGCGAAGATCCTGGCCGATCAGATCGTGACCCGGCTGATCGCAGCCTCGCCAGGCCTGACGCCATGAAACTGACCGGCCGCGATGCCAACCGCTATTTCGCCAAGCCCGATGCGTCGCGCACGGGCCTTCTGATCTACAGCGCCGACGCGATGCGGGTGGCGCTGAAACGGCAAGAGGTGATCGAGGCTCTTCTTGGCCCCAATGGCGAAGAGGAAATGCGCCTGGCCCGCATTCCGGCGGGCGATCTGCGCAAGGACCCGGCGATGCTGCTGGACGCGGTCAAGTCGATCAGCTTCTTCCCCGGCCCGCGCGTGGCCTTTGTCGAAACCGCGACCGACGCCGTGGCCCCCGCCATCGCCAACGCGCTGCAGGACTGGGCGCCGGGCGACGCACAGGTGATCGTCACCGCCGGGCAGCTCAAGGCCACCTCGAAACTGCGCAAGCTGTTCGAGGGCCATCCCAACGCCTATGCGGTGGGGCTCTACGACGATCCGCCCACCCGCGAGGAAATCGAGGCGGAACTGGCCCGGTCGGGCCTGACCCAGGTCGATCCGCAGGCGATGACCGACCTCACCAACCTGTCGCGCGAATTGTCGCCGGGCGATTTCCGCCAGACGCTGGAAAAGCTGGCGCTGTACAAGCTGAACGATTCCAGCCCCGCCAATTCCGACGATGTCGCCGCCTGCGCCCCCGCCACGACCGAAGCGGCGCTGGACGACATCCTCAACATCGTGGCCGAGGCGCGCGCGGGCGAAATCGGCCCGGTGCTGACCAAGCTGCAGGCGCAGGGCGTCAACGCGGTCAGCCTGTGCATCAACGCCACCCGACATTTCCGCACACTTTACGCAGCTGCCGCCGATCCTGGCGGCGCGGCGCAGGGCGTGGCGCGGATGCGCCCGCCGATCTATGGCCCGCGCCGCGATCGGATGATCCGGCAGGCCCAGGCCTGGGGCGCGCCGAAGCTGGAAACGGCGCTGACGCTTCTGACCGACACCGACCTGCAACTGCGGTCCGCCGGGCAACGCGCCCCGGCGATGGCCCTGGTCGAACGGATGCTGATCCGGCTGGCGATGCTGGCCAAGCGCTGACTATAACGAAGCGTTCCGGTGGATTTCGCGGCCCGGATACGGTCTGCTGATCCCCAACAGGGAGGAAACAAAATGTATGAAGTGATCGGACATCCATCCAGCCGCGCCTTCAGGGTGCTGTGGATGCTGGAGGAAATGGGCGAAGCCTATACCCTTATCCCCGCCAAGCCGCATTCGCCCGAGGCGCTGGATTGCAACCCGTCGGGCAAGGTGCCCGCGCTGCGCGTCGACGGTCAGGTGATCACCGATTCCACCGCGATCGTCACCTATCTGGCCGACAAGCACGGGCAGCTGACCTATCCGGCGGGCACAATCGAACGGGCGCAACAGGATGCTGTGACCCATCAGATCATCGACGAGCTGGACGCGGTGCTGTGGACGGCGACACGGCACAAGATCATCCACCCCGAAAACCGCCGGGTGCCCGCCGTCATCGACAGCCTGAAATGGGAATACGAGCGCAATATCGGCCATATCGCCGATCGTTTCGTCGGCCCCTTCGTGATGGGCGACAAGATGACCATCGCCGACATCATCCTGACCAACTGCCTGAACTGGGCCTTCGCGGCGAAATTCCCCGCCGCCCCCGAAAAGCTGACCGCCTATGCCAAGGCGATGCGGTCGCGCGACGCTTATAAGCGGGCCACCGGGAAATCCTGACCGGCCCACCAGCGCCCGGGGGGCCGCCACGCGGTCAGGTCTCCCGGGCTGCCTTTGCCCCGGACAAAGGGCAGCCTCACCCCCATCTGCCCGATCCGCCCCCCCGCTTCGGCCTGACCGCGTGCGCGTCCTGCGCGAACCCGCCTCCGCCGCCACATTTGGGCCGATTTCGCCACATTTGCCGGGTCGTCGCCACACTTCCGCCACATAGCCGGAAACAGGGAGAATCAGGCCAGATTTCCGCCCCAAAATCTACACTTTTGGATGTTTTTCGAATCACCTTTCGAGAAAATCAGCCCCGCATTTCGGACAATCGGGAGAAATTAAGGCCACTGTTTCCCGGTTTTCATAGACTTATAGTTGTTTTTTTCCGAAATTTGGCACAATTTTGTCGTGCTTGAGGCTGCACCATTGGCCTAGCCCGATCGGCGAAAGCCGTTTCACCCCGCTCGGCGCGCCACGACGTTTTGACATTTCCCGTCAATACTTCGCCCCTTCCCCCGTATACCCAGCCATACAATTTCCCGACCCTAAAGCAACGCGACTGTATTCTTGGCTCTACCAATAATTATTGCGGCAGCTTTATTGTTTTCAAACCGGCAACATTAACCAAGTTAAGGCTGTCAATTTTCGGTCATTCACCCGTTCCAGGGGCGGCCAAAAGGGGGCGATACAGGCCGCGAAATGGCCCTGAAAGCCGCGAAACCGCGGCCTGCCGGCCCGCCGTAAAATAGTACAATCTAAGGATAAATAGTACTTTCCGACTAAGGTATCCCCTGAGTTGCAAATACTCTGATCACGTTGACTGAAACCGGTTTGCTGGGCATAAATAGCCTTACCGATTGGTTCAAATTCGTTGAAATTTATCGCCAGTCTTCACTCGAATTAAGAGGGTGAAACAGCCTCCGGGAACGGGGGCGGCTACGGATTGGCCTCCGGAAGATTTGCTGCCGGGCAGCTGCTGCCTAACTGCCCGCGGTCCAGAAATACAAATTGGTCATGTCGCTCGTTGCCGTACTGCCCGGCAACGGGGTGGGAATATTCATTCTGCCGAAAACGGCAAGACCGCATCCGATGCTCTGACGACCCTGGGGAGGGTGCGAGATGAACATACATGTCAATGCAGCCATGGACGCTGCCCGGATCGATATGTCGACGTTGATTCCGGCGAATACGGCACCCACACGCGTGTCGGTCAAAGCACCCACACGCGTGTCGGTCAAAACCGCGCCGGTCAGCCTGTATCGCTCGATCGGCAAACGTGCCCTGGACCTCGTCCTGGTGTTCCTGATGGCCCCGAGCGTCCTGTTGGTGGTCGCCGTACTGGCCGCATGCGTCGCGCTGGATGGCAAATCGCCCTTCTACGCCCAGAACCGCGTCGGCCGCGACGGCCGGGTGTTCCGCATGTGGAAACTGCGCAGCATGATCCACAACGCCGAAGAGGCGCTGGAACAGCACCTGCAGCAAAATCCCGAAGCGCGGCGCGAATGGGACCGCGACCAGAAGCTCAGCAACGATCCCCGGATCACCCGTTTCGGCCGCTTCATCCGCCGCACCTCGCTGGACGAACTGCCGCAACTGTGGAACGTGGCGAAGGGGGAAATGTCGCTGGTCGGTCCGCGCCCGATGATGTGCGAACAGCGCGCGATGTATCCCGGAAGCGAATATTACGACATGCGCCCGGGGATCACCGGCTACTGGCAGACCTCGGTCCGCAACGAAAGCAGCTTCAGCGAACGCGCCGGCTTCGACACTGCCTATCACCGCGACCAGTCTCTGACGACCGATATCAAGCTGATCCTGGCGACCGTATCGGTGGTGCTGGCCGCAACCGGCCGGTAACCGCCGCTATACCCCGCGCTGAGCGACCGCCGCCTCGATCAGGGCCGCGGTCGTTTTTGCCCAGGCTTCCCAGTTCAGCCGCTTTTCGTATTCGCGCCGGGTCGACGCCCTGAGCGCGTCATAGCGTTCCGGCGCCGCGATAAGGTCCTGCACGATATCGGCAAAATCCTGCGGCCTGGCATCGGGCGGCAGGGCGAACCCGTTCACCCCGTCGCATACCGGCACCCCGCCCACATCGGTGCAAAGCGACGGCAGGCCGAAGGCCGAGGCTTCGCAGAAGGCGAAGCCGTAGGATTCGAAGGACGGCATCATCATGAAATGCGCCTGCCGGTACTGATCCTGGAACAGGGCCAGTTCCTCGGGGATCGATTTGTCCAGCGACGGGAAAACGGTCAGCGCCTCGCCCAGGCCGGTTTCGGGCGGGGTGCAGCCCACAACGGTCAGCCGGGCATCGATGCCGGCGTCGCGCAGCAGCTGCACCGCCTCGACGGTGACCGGGCCGCCCTTGGCGAACCAATCGCGCCCCACCAGCAGGATCCGCACCGGCTGGCCCGCCCCGATCCGCGGCGCGGTCCCGCCCGTCCCGGGGTCGGGAATATTCGCGCCCCAGGGCACCACCTGCCCATGCGAGGGATCGAGCCCGAACCAGCTTTCGGTTTCCGCCTTCAGCCACTTCGACGGCCACAGCAGCAGGTCGGTGTTGCGCAACACCTCGGATTCCGCCCGCCGGATCAGCGGGTCGAACCGGCGCGACAGGCTGAAGAAACTGTCGAACACCTGCCCCACCTCGGAATGCTTATAAACCGTCGGCGTCGCGTCCGAGGTGAACACGGTGATGATCGGATAGGGCGGTTTCAGCCCGTGCAGGGAATGCAGGCTGTAGGCGCAGAACAAAACGTCGAAGCGTTGCCGCTTCAGTTCCTTCGCCACCGCCCGCGAAATCACCCGGGAAAACAGCAGATGCAGCCGCCACTTGGCCCGCAGGATGATCGGTTCGGGCATCGACAGCACCAGCCGGCGCAGCGGTTCGGCCAATCCCCAGCTCAGCGGCATGATATGGATATCGTCGAACTGGCCACTCAGCGCGTCGAAAATCCGCGCGTTCCCACCCGAATACAGGTTCCGGTCACGCGGATCGGCATCGCAGAGATATGCGATCCTCAGGGGGCGTATCGTGGCGGGGCTGTCCAAAATCACCTGGCTTTTCTACGACGTTCCGTCATTCGAGTGTAGATATCATCCTGACGGCAAAGCAGCGGAAAATGCGAAATTTTTCCGAAAAACCGCTGCGACGCCATCATTCTGCCCTAACGTGACTATAAACGGATCACGTAATAGATATGAAAGAAACTGGGTCAGAATGTGACATCGGGCCCGAGGGAACGAACAGGCGCTGAATGCCAAACACGTTTGCATTGCTGGTTCTGGCGCTGTGGCCGCTGGTATCGGTCGGGCTGTTCCGCAGCCTGCCCGCCTGGCGCGCGCTGTTGGCCAGCCTGATCGTCGCCTACCTGTTCCTGCCGCCGCCGCCCGCCGGTTTGGATATACCGCTGATGCCGCCGATGACTAAGGAAACCCTGCCCAGCCTGTCGGTTCTGCTGATCTGCCTGGTGATGTATCAGGGCAAGCTGCGTCTGCTGCCTGAAAGCAAACTGGCCGCCGGGGCGCTTGTAGTCTTCGTCCTGGCGCCGATTCCGACCGGGCTCGCCAATCTCGACCCGGTTTCCTACGGCCAGGTCGGGCTGCCGGGGATGGGGATCAAGGACATCGTGTCGCTGCTGCTGCAGCAAATCCTGCTGGCCACGCCGATGCTGCTGGCCCGCGCCCTGCTGGCCAACGAACAGGACATGAAGGAGCTGCTCTATGCCCTGGTCATCGCCGGGCTGGTCTATTCCCTGCCGATGCTGCTGGAGGTCCGGCTGAGCCCGCAGCTGAACCTCTGGATCTATGGCTATTTCCAGCACAATTTCGACCAGATGGTGCGCTATGGCGGCTTCCGGCCCATCGTGTTCCTGTATCACGGGCTATGGGTGGCGTTTTTCGCGCTGGTCACGCTGACCTCGACCGCGATCCTGTTCCGGTCGGAACGGGGCGGCCGGAAGGGATTGCTGCTGATCACCATGATCTACATGGCGCTGGTGCTGGTGCTGTGCAAATCGGTCGGGTCGATCCTTTACGCGATGTTCCTGCTGCCGCTGCTTTTGTTCGTACCGAACGGGCTGCAGATCAGGATCGCCGTGGTGCTGGCCCTGCTGGCAATCGCTTACCCGACTCTGAAAACCGTCGATCTGGTGCCCGAACAGGCCATCCTGCACCAGGCCGAAAAGATCGACCCCGAACGCGCCGGGTCGCTGGGGTTCCGTCTCGAAAACGAAAACATCCTGCTGGACCGCGCGCTGGAACGGCCCGTCTTCGGCTGGGGCAGCTGGGGCCGCAACCACATCCTGGACCCGGTGACCGGCCGGATCGAAACCGTGACCGACGGTCTATGGGTCATCACCTTCGGCGTTTACGGCTGGGTCGGGTTCCTGGCGCAGTTCCTGTTGCTGACCTCGCCGATCTTCCTGGTCTGGGCAAGGCACCGCGGCGACAAGGGCGCGCTGATCCCGCCTTATGTGGGCGGCATGTGCCTGGTGCTGGGCATCAACGTGCTGGACCTGCTGCCCAACGCGACGCTGACGCCGATCACCTGGCTGCTGGCCGGGGCGCTGCTGGGCTATGCCGAAAAGGGCGTGGTGCAGCGTGAGGCGCCGAAGGCCGCCAAGATGAAACTGCAAAGCGTGATGTAGCGATGACGCCCGCCCCGCCCCCCACCGACCGCGAAACCGACCGCCCCCTGCGCGTTCTGATCATCGCCGAAGCCGCCAATCCCGAATGGGTCAGCGTGCCGTTGGTGGGCTGGTCGCTGGCCCGCGCCATCGGCCGTCGGGTGGAGGTCCATATCGTCACCCAGATCCGCAACCACGAGTCCTTCCTGAACGCGGGGCTGGTCGAGGGCCGCGATTTCACCGCCGTGGATTCCGAAGCCATCGCCCGGCCCCTGTGGTCGCTGGGCAAGCTGTTGCGGATGGGCGAAGGCAAGGGATGGACCGCGCTGCAGCTGATCAACGCGCTGTCCTATCCTTATTTCGAGCACCTGATCTGGAAACGCTTCGGCGCCGATTTGCGCGCGGGGTCCTATGACATCGTGCACCGCGTCACCCCGCTCAGCCCGACGATTTCCAGCCCGATCGCCCGCAAATGCGCCAAGGCAGGGGTGCCCTTCGTAGTGGGCCCGCTGAATGGCGGCGTGCCCTGGCCGAAGGGTTTTGACGCGGAACGTCGGCGCGAACGCGAATGGCTGTCCTATCTGCGCGCGGGTTACAAGCTGCTGCCGGGGCGGCAGGCGATGCTGCGCCATGCCGCCGCGATCATCACCGGGTCGCGCCATACCCGCTCGGAAATCCCGTCCCGGTTTCAGGGCAAGGTGGTCTATATCCCCGAAAACGCCATCGACCCGGCCCGGTTCAACACCCGCGCCGCGCCTGCGGACGGCGTATTGCGCGCCTGCTTCATTGGCCGTTTGGTGCCCTACAAGGGGCCCGACATGCTGCTGAAGGCGGCGCTGCCTTTGCTGCAGGCGGGCAAGCTGCAGCTGGACCTGATCGGCGACGGGCCCCTGATGCCCGAGCTGAAATTCTTCGCCGAAAGCCACGGGATCACCGATGCCGTCACCTTCCACGGCTGGCTGGATCACACCCAGGTGCAGGACGTGGCGACCCGGTCGCAACTGCTGGCCTTCCCCTCGGTGCGCGAATTCGGCGGCGGCGTGGTGTTGGAGGCGATGGCGCTTGGCCTGGTGCCGCTGATCGTCGATTACGCCGGCCCCGGGGAACTGGTGACCGGCGATACCGGCTTCAAGATCCCGATCGGCAGCCGCGATGACATTGTGCAGGGGTTCCGCGCCAAGCTGACCGAACTGGCCGATGACCCCGCGCCGCTGGCCGCAATGGGCGAAAATGCCCGCCGCAAGGTCGAAGAATATTTCACATGGGATAGAAAAGCCGCTCAGGTCTTGGCAGTCTATGACTGGGTCCTTGGCAAACGCGCCGACAAACCGGACCCTTTCGACAATGACGCCAGCACGGGACCCGACACCGGATGAAACTTATCCCCCTGTTCAGCCTGCTTTTCCTGCTGATCGCCGCGCCGCTGCGGGCGCAGCAGGCGGACCTGAGGGCGTTCTTCTTCGGCAATTCCCTGATTCAGCATCTCAGCGACAGCCCCGAAACCTCGGTCCCGCATTGGCTGCATGAAATCGCACAGGCGCGCGGCCGGGGCTTCGCCGCCGACGGCACATGGGGGTTCTTGCAGCAATTCAGCGCCAACCTGCCCCCGGAACCGAACTGGTCGTTCAAATCGCTGCCCCATGCGTGGAATTCGGAACGCCAGAGTTTTGCCGAGGCCGGGATCGGCGCAGTGGTGATCAACACCGCGAATTTCATCCAATACCAGCGCCCCACCAAACGGTTCGATGGCGACAATCCCCGCCGCGAAACCCCGGTCAGCGCGACCCTGAACGTGTTCGACTGGGCCGCAGCACAAGCCCCCGAGGCGCGGTTCTTCATCTACGAAGGCTGGACGGAAATGGCCGGCAAGGTGTCTTTCCCGCCCGATGAAAAGGGACTGCGGACCTATCTTCGGGCCAACAAGGGTGATTACCACGACTGGTACGAAGACTACGCCCGCGAAGTGCAGAAGGCCCGCCCCGACCTGGACCTGACGCTGATCCCGGTCGCCTCGACCCTGGCCGATCTGCTGAACGACACCGCGCTGTCGGGGCTGAGCGCACAGGATCTGTTCACCGACGACGCGCCGCATGGGACGCCGACGCTCTATTTCCTCGCCGCGCTGATCACCTATGGCCCGCTGTTTCAGGACAGCCTGCCGGGCGCGATGCCGCTGCCCGATACGATCCACCCGCTGGTGCGGCAGAATTACCGGGACATCGCGGCGTTCTTGTCCGACGGGAAATCCGCCGCGGTGCGCCCCGCCCATGTGCCGCCGCCGCCCGTTCCGGCCCTCACAGCGCCCGCGCTGGCGATGGGGCTCAACGGGATTGCCGACTGGTCGACCCAATATCCCTTCATCGACGTGATGAAGACCGCCCGCCCCTGGATCGGCCATCTGCCCGACCAATGGGGCGGTTGGGATGCCGACCGGTTGCAGGCCGAAGGATACCTGGATGAAAACGGCTGGCCGCTGCGGATGCCCGAAGGCGTCAACCGGCTGGAAAGCTTCATCCTGTCCGACCTGCCGGAACAGGCGGACAGTTTTCGCGGCCGTTACCGGCTGACCTACAACGGCAAGGCCAGGTTCGAACTGCTGGGCCGGGCCAAGGACGTGGAATATAAGCCCGGCGAGGTCTGGTTTTCCTTCACCCCGGGCGAAGGGATCGTTGCGATTTCACTGACCGATATCGACCCGGACGACCCGATCCGCGATATCCAGGTCATCCATGAAAACCACATCCCGTTTCACGAGTTGGGCGAGGTGTTCAACCCGAACTGGATCGCCCTGATCCGCGACCTGCGCGCGGTCCGGTTCATGGACTGGATGGGGACCAACGGCTCGCCCATCGCCACGTGGGACGACCGTCCGGTTATGTCCGACTATTCCTTCATGCGCCGCGGCGTGCCGCTGGAAATGATGCTGCGGCTTGCCAATGAAATCGGCGCCGATCCGTGGTTCAACATGCCGCATATGGCCGATGACGGCTTTGTCCGCCGCTTCGCCGAAACGGTCAAGGCGGGGCTGAAACCGGGGCTGAAGGCCTATGTCGAATATTCCAACGAGCTGTGGAATTTCGGTTTCGCGCAAACACGCTGGGCGCAGGAACGGGCGGGTGAACGCTGGCCGGGGACCAAGGCTCAGGATGCCTGGATGCAATTCGCCGGGATGCGCGCGGCGCAGGTGGCCAATATCTGGACGGAGGTTTACGGCGACGCGGCCAAGGACCGGCTGGTGCGGGTGATCGCCACCCATACCGGATGGCCGGGGCTGGAGGAGGCGTTGCTGCAAGCGCCGCTTTGGCTGGAGGAAGGCAAGGGCGACACCCCGCCCGCGGATCATTTCGATGCCTATGCGGTGACCGGGTATTTCGGGTTCGAGATGGGTGGCGACGATTTCGCGCCGCGCATCAAGGACTGGCTGAAGCGTGGCGAGGGTGAAGCGATCGAACAGGTCGCCAAGGCGCTGAGGGGCGGATCGGTGCGGGAACTGACCAAAGAGCTGTTTCCCTATCACGCCAAGGTCGCCCGCGAACACGGGCTCGACCTGGTGATGTACGAGGGCGGCACCCATGTGGTGGGGCACGGCCAATGGATCAATGACGAAGACCTGACCGGCTTCTACACCCGCTTCAACTACACCCCGGAAATGGCGGCGATTTACGGCGAGGTGATGACGGCCTGGACGGAAGCCGGCGGCACCCTGTTCAACGCGTTCGTCGATGTCGCCAACGCGTCGCAATGGGGCAGCTGGGGCGCGCGGCGCTACCTTGGCGATCGCAATCCCCGCTGGGACGCCTTGATGCGCTACAACCGCGAACGGAAAGCCGATTGGGATCCGCGCCCGGTCACCGAGTTCCAGAACGGGCTGGTGCTTGGCGGGCTGCCCGGTGACGACTTGCTGGAGGGCACGCCGCTGCGTGACGTCCTGGTTGGGCGGGCGGGCGACGATTGGCTGGCCGGTCGGGGCGGGTCAGATGCGCTGCATGGCGGCGACGGCACCGACACGGCCATCCTGCCCGGCGCCCCCGGCGATTACCGGCTGAGCTGGGACGGGCCGTTCCTGATGGCGGATGGGCCCGAAGGCGAAGTGCGGATGCTGTCGGTGGAACGGCTGGAATTCGACAGCGATCCGGGGCAGCTCTACGCGGTGACGCCGAAGGGGTAAGGCCCCGCCTTACAAATCCCGCGACGCTTCGCGGATCAGCGTTTCCGCCCCCCGTCCCGCGCCAAAGCGATCGACCACGGTCTGCCGCCCTGCCGCCGACAACCGGCGGCAGGTTTCGGGATCTTCCGCCAGCGCCTTGATCGCACCGACCAGCGCCTCGGGCGATTTCGGCGGCACCAGGACGCCGTCCTGCCCGTCGCTGATCAATTCATGCACCCCGCCCGCATCGGTGCCGATCGTCGGCACCCCGCAGCTCATCGCCTCCATATAGGCCACGCCCAGCGGTTCGTGCCAGCTCGCCAGCACGAAGATATGCGCCGCCAGCAGCTTGTCCCGAACGACCTCTTCCGGCACCGCGCCGAGCAGCGTCACGTGACCGGACAATCCCAGTTCCGCGATCTTTTCGTCCAGAACCGTGTGGAAACCGCCGCCGCCCGCATCGTCCTCCCCTGCGATTTCCAACTGCACGTCGATCCCCTGATCCAGCATCATCCGTACCGCCTGCAACACGTCCTGATGTCCCTTCACCATGTGCAGCCGCGCGCAGGTGAACAGGCGCAGGGTCTCACCTTGGCGCGGCGGCTCGTAAGGCGCATCGCGGCGCAAGCGGTCGGTATCGACGCCCATCGGTTGGATCACCACCCTGTCGGGCAGGGCATCGCCCAGCTTGGGACGGATGTCGGCCAGCAACGCCTCGGTGATCACGGCGGCGAATTTCGCCCCGCGCCATTTGAAGCGCTGGCCCGGCCCGTAATCTTCCAGAGCGCCATGCAGGCTGATGCTGTAGCTGATCCCGTAAAGCCGGTGCGCCAGGGCCGCGATCAACGCCGCGCGGCCGCAGGAATGGGCGTGGACATGGGGAATGCCCCGCGCCCTGCACTGCTGCGCCAGACGGCGCGCGGCGGGCAGGGAAATCAACACGTCGCGCCAGAAATCGCGGCCCAGCCCGTCACGCAAGAGTTCCGCCAAGGGCAGCCGCAGCAGGGTCGCCAGAAGCGACGGGACGGAGGTGCTGGCCAGGTATTCGGTGCGTTCCATCGCCGCCTGCGACCAGGCATGCGAAATCAGACCGGGCGGCGGCGGGCGGGTGGAAAACAGACAGACCTCCACCCCGGCCTCTTCGATCTTCAGGATTTCGCGCCAGAAAAAGATATGGGTTTGCCCCGGAAATTGCGGCACAAGATATCCAAGCTTGGAAATAGGCGGCACGTCCGATCCCTTTCTGCGTTAAACCTTCATGAACGATTACTTAAAACAAAGAAATCCACGACAGGGTCAAAGTTAAACCACAAAGTGTTGTTGAACATCGGCGACGCTGGCAATCGACGGGGCGCTGTTGCAATATTGAATCAACTTCCGCCGCGCCTCGGGGCACCCGCGGCCATTTGAAAGATTGTTTAGGTAAACCGATGATTTCAATAATCATCCCAGCCAATAACGAAGGCGCGCTGATCGGCGCCTGCCTGTCCGGCCTGCTGGCTTCGGACATGCAGCCGGGCGGGATGGAAATCATTGTCGTCGCGAATGGCTGCGACGACGACACCGCCGACCGCGCCCGCGATTTCGCGGATAAGGCGCAGGAAAAGGGCTGGGGCTTCGAGGTGATCGAACTGACCGAGGGCGGCAAGCTCGGCGCGCTCAACGCGGGCGATCTGGTCGCCACCGGGACCAGCCGCGCCTATCTCGACGCCGATGTCACGGTCAGCCCCGGGCTGATGCGCCAGATCGCCGGGGCGCTTGAAACCGACGCGCCGCGCTATGCCAGCGGCGAGGTCCATATCCCGGTGCCGGAAAGCGGGGCCAGCCGCGCCTATCGCGCCTTTTACCTGACCGTGCCCTTCATGACCGACGGCGTGCCGGGCTGCGGGCTGTTCGCGATGAACGCGGCGGGGCGCGCCCGCTGGGAGGCCTTCCCCGACATCATATCCGACGATACCTTCGCCCGCCTGTCCTTCACGCCCGAAGAACGGGTCTTGGTGCCCGCGCCCTATGACTGGCCGCTGGTCGAAGGGTTAGGTAACCTTGTCAAAGTGCGGCGGCGGCAGAATATCGGCGTTGCCGAAATCGCCGCGAAATACCCCGATCTTCTGCGCAATGACGACAAGCGGCGCTATGAACTGGCCCGGCTGATCGCGAATATCCTGCGCCACCCGCTGGGCTTTGCCGTCTACGCGCTGGTTGCGCTGATGGTGAAAATCGGCCCAAACAATTCCGCCTGGAGCCGTGGAAGATGACAGCGCCCCGTTCGAAGGTTCCCCGCACATGATCAACACGTTTCGCCGCTTCAGCCTCGGCAGCAGCCTGACCGAACGCGCGCTGCGCAGTTCGGCGATCACCACGATGGGGTTTGTCACCTATCAATTCCTGCGGCTGCTTTCAAACCTGATCCTGACCCGCATCCTGTTCCCCGAAGCCTTCGGCCTGATGGCTTTGGTATCGGTGGTGATGATGGGGCTGGCGATGTTTTCCGATGTCGGCGTCAGCCCGTCGATCATGCAATCCGAGCGCGGCGACGACGAAGATTTCCTAAACACCGCCTGGACGATCCAGATCATCCGCGGCGCCGGGCTTTGGATCGCTACCTGCTTCCTGGCCTATCCGATGTCGCTGTTCTACCAGGAACCGCAGCTGCTGCACCTGCTGCCGGTGGCCGGGCTGACGCTGCTGATCAACGGCTTCAACCCGACCAAGCTGGAAACCGCGAACCGGCACCTGCGGGCGGGCCGGGTCACGGTGATCGAAATCGCCGTGCAGGTGGTCGGACTGATCGTCGCCGTCACCGCCGCCTGGATCACCGGGTCGGTCTGGGCGCTGGTGATCAGCGGCATCGCCAGCGCCATCGCGCAGGTGGTGTTCCTTGGCGCCTTCCTGCCCGGCGCGCCGAACCGGCTGCGGTGGGAAAAACGCGCGGCGGACGAACTGATCCATTTCGGCAAATGGATTTTCCTGTCCACCATCTGCGGCTTCTTCATCGGCCAGAGCGACAAGCTGGTGATCGGCAAATACCTGTCGCTGGACGAATTCGGCGTCTACAATATCGGCTTCTTCCTGGCCTCCTTCCCGCTGCTGCTGGGCGGGGTGGTGACGCGCAAGGTGCTGATCCCGATCTACCGCGAAAACCCGCCGCGGGAATCCGCCGAAAACTTCCTGCGGCTGCGCAAGATGCGAATCTACGCCACCGCCTTCCTGATGACGATGGTGATCGCCCTGGCGCTGCTGGGCGTGTGGCTGGTCGATCTGCTTTATGACCCGCGCTATCAGAGCGCCGGCGCCGTGGTGGTGGTGCTGGCCTGCATGCAGATGCCGCAGATCATCGTGCTGACCTACGATCAGGCGGCGCTGGCGGCGGGGGATTCGAAACGGTTCTTCGTGCTGGCGGCGGCGCGCGGGGTGCTGATCTTCGCCGGGCTGCTGATCGGGCTGGAACTGGCCGGGATGCTGGGGGCGCTGCTGGGATTGGGGGCGGCCTATGTCTGCGCCTACCCGGTCGTGGTGTGGCTGTCGCGCCATCAGGGCGCGTGGGACCCGCTGCACGACACGATCTTCGCACTGACCGCCCTGGTGGCGGCGGGGTTCATCCTGTGGCTGCATTGGGGGGAGGTACAGCAACTTCTGCCCTGAATTGTTGCCAAATGAATCCCTGATTCACGGTGATTGAGGCCAAAAAGCCGGTCGCGCGCCTCAAAACTACCCAAATCTGCCCGTATCGTTAGTATAAGTGTTTATAAGAAACGAGTTTGTTTGAATGTCGGAAACAATGGACCCTGCTCCGCCCCACGCGGCGGACATCGCCATTATTGGCATGGCAGCGCATCTTCCGGGTGCGCAATCGGTGCAGGACTATTGGGTCAACCTGCGCGACGGCATCGAATCCATCCGTCCCCTGTCGAAGGAAGACTTACTCGCTGCAGGCGAAGCGCCCCACCTGATCGAGCGGGACGACTACGTCCCCGCCGCCGCGATTCTGGACGGGTTCAAGGAATTCGACGCCGAATTCTTCGGCTTTTCCCCGAAAGAGGCGGCGATCCTCGACCCGCAGCACCGGCAATTCCTCGAAGTGTCGTGGGAAGCCTTGGAAAACGCCGGTCACATGCCGGAAAATTTCACCGGTCCCATCGGCGTGTTCGGCGGCTGCGGCATGGGCAGCTATTTCTATTTCAACATCTGTTCGAACCGCGATCTGGTCGACAGCACCGGCATGTTCCTGTTGCGCCATACCGGCAATGACAAGGATTTCATGGTCACGCGCCTCAGCCACGTGCTGGACCTGAAAGGCCCGTCGGTCAACGTACAGACCGCCTGCTCCACCTCTCTGGTGGCGACCCATTACGCCTGCCAATCGCTGCTCAATGGCGAATGCGACATGGCCTTGGCGGGCGGCGTGACGATCGAGCTGCCGCATGCGCGCGGGTATCTTTACAAGGAGGGCGAAATCCTGTCGCCCGACGGCCATTGCCACGCCTTCGATCACCGCGCGCAGGGGACCGTTTTCGGGTCCGGCGCGGGCGTCGTGGTACTGCGGCGGCTGGAGGATGCGATTGCCGACGGCGATCACATCTGGGCCGTGATCAAGGGATCGGCGGTCAACAATGACGGCGCGGCCAAGGCCGGATACCTGGCGCCCTCGGTCGACGGGCAGGCGGCGGCGATTGCCGATGCGCAGGCGCTGTCGGATGTCACCGCCGACACCATCGATTACATCGAATGCCACGGCACCGGCACCTATCTGGGCGACCCGATCGAGGTTGCCGCGCTGACCCAGGCGTTTCAGGAAACCACCGACGAGACCGGGTTCTGCCGCATCGGATCTGTGAAGACCAATATCGGCCATCTCGACACCGCCGCCGGTGTGGCCAGCCTGATCAAGGCGAGCTTGGCGCTGCATAACCGGCAGATGCCGCCGAGCCTGGGATTCGAAAAACCCAACCCGGCGATTGATTTCGACCATTCGCCGTTTATCGTGAACGACCGTCTGACCGACTGGGTGTCGCATAAGGGTCCGCGCCGGGCCGGGGTCAATTCGCTGGGCGTCGGCGGCACCAACGCGCATGTTGTGCTCGAAGAAGCCCCCGAACGGGCGGCCTCGGAGGAAAGCGACTGGCCGTTCCAGATCCTGACCATATCGGGCCGCACCAAATCCGCGTTGGAGGCCAATGCCGCCAACCTCGCCACCCATCTGCGCGCGCATCCCGAACAGCCGCTTGCGGATGTCGCCTGGACCCTGAAGGAAGGCCGCCGCGCCTTTGAACGCCGCCGCGTGGTCGTGGCCGAAACGCACGAAGAAGCCGCCGAATTGCTGGAGGCGAACGATCCCCGCCGGGTTTTCACCCACCAGGTGGTGGGCGACCGGCCCGATGTCGTGTTCATGTTCCCCGGCGGCGGCGCGCAATATGCCGGGATGGCGCATGACCTCTATGAAACCGAACCGGTCTTCGCCGAATGGATGGATCGCGGGCTGGAGGTTCTGCAGGGCAAGATCGATTACGACATCCGCGCGCTGTGGCTGCCCGAACCGGGAACCGAGGATGCGGCGGATGAAAAGCTGAAAACGCCCTCGGTCCAGCTGCCGCTGATCATGATCGTGGAATACGCGCTGGCGCAGCTGTGGATCAGCTGGGGCGTGAAGCCCTCGGCGCTGACCGGCCATTCGATGGGCGAGAACACCGCCGCCTGTCTGGCCGGCGTAATGAGCTTCGAGGATTGCATCGGACTGGTGCATCTGCGCGGGCAGTTGTTCGACACGGTGCCCGCAGGCGGGATGCTGAGCGTGTCGCTGCCCGCAGAGGAGCTGAAGCCGCTGCTGGGCGATGACCTCGATCTGGCGGGCGTCAACGCGCCGGGGCTTTCAGTTGCCTCCGGCCCGCAGGCGGCGCTGGACCGGCTGGAAGCCGAGCTGAAATCGCGCGACGTGGATTGCCAGCGCATCCTAATCGACGTCGCGGCGCATAGCCGGATGCTCGACCCGATCCTCGACCGCTTCCGCGCCTACCTGCAATCGATCCAACTCAACGCCCCGCAAATCCCCTTCACCTCGAACCGGACCGGCGCTTTCATCACCGCCGATCAGGCCACCGATCCCGATTACTGGGTCGGCCACCTGCGCAACACGGTGATGTTCGCCGACTGCATCGGCACGCTGGCCGCAACCGGCGACAAGGTGTTCATCGAGGTCGGACCAGGCAAGGCGCTGTCATCGCTCACCGGGCAGCACCCCGACGTGACCCCGAACCAGGTGATCGGCACCCTGCGCCATCCGCAGGACGATATCGCCGACGACACCTATTTCGCCGCGATGCTGGGCCGCACATGGGCCGTGGGTGTCGATTTCGACTGGCACCAGATCTGGGGCGCGGCGAAGCGCAACCGCGTGGTGCTGCCCTCCTACGCGTTCCAGCGGCAGGAATATTTCATCGAACCGGCCGTGGCGGGCGACGCCCCCGCCGACACCTGGCTGATGCGGCGCGACGACATGGAAAGCTGGGCCTATCGCCCGGTGTGGAAGCCCCGCTATGCCGATTGCGCAGTGGATGTGGCGGGCGATCTGTCCGAGGCCGCCAAGGAAACCTGGCTGATCTTCGAAGACGATACCGGCGCGGGGGCGGAAATTTCCAAACGCCTGCGTATGGCGGGGCACACCGTGACCTCGGTCCGGCCCGGCGATGCCTTTGCGCGCACCGATACCGGCTATGTCCTGCCGCCCGAACAGGGGCGCATCGGTTACGACCAGTTGCTGCAGGACCTGTCGGCGCGGGGCGAATTGCCCACGCGCATCCTACATCTGTGGCTGCTGACCGGGGATGAAAGCTTCCGCCCCGGGTCCAGCTTCTTCCACCGCAATCAGGAACACGGGTTCTATTCGCTGCTGTTCCTGGCGCAGGCGATCAGCGAACAGAACGCGCCCACGCCGCTGCATATCACGGTGGCGACCTCGGACGCGGCGCAGGTACGAGATGAGGCGTTGCGCTACCCCGACAAGGCCACGGTGATGGGCCCGGCCCGGGTGATCCCGCGCGAATTTCCGGGCATCACCTGTGCGGTGCTGGACATGGCGCAGGGCGGCGGCAAACGCCAAGGCGGAAAGATCGCCGATCAGCTGCTTGAAGAAGCGCTGTCCACCCCCGCCAACACCGTCGCCGCGATCCGGGGCGACAAGCGGTTCGAACTGGATTTCGACGAAACCCCGCTCAACGCGGCCGAGGACCTGCCGATCCGGCAGGGCGGCACCTACATGATCACCGGCGGGTTCGGCGGCATCGGCACGACGCTGGCCGAGGCGCTGATCACCCGCGCGGACGCCAATATCGTGCTGCTGGCGCGCACCCCGCTGCCCGATAGGGTCGAATGGGACGCGATCGTGAACAACACCGCGCCGACCGATCCGCTGGTGCGCCGCATCCGGGCGGTGCAGAGCCTGGAACAGGCCGGGGGGCAGGTTCTGGTCCTGCCCGCAGACGTGAGCAATGTCGAAGACATGCGCGGCGCGGTGCAGACGGCCAAGGACCTGTTCGGCGACATCAACGGCGTCATCCATGCCGCTGGCGTCATCGCCGACGCGCCGATCCTGGGCAAATCCCTGTCCGATATCGAGGACGTGTTCACCCCGAAAATCCACGGCACCCAGGTGCTGGACGGGCTGTTCCCCGACGGATCGCTGGATTTCATGGTGCTGTTTTCCTCCTCCTCCACCGCAACGGCGCCCGCCGGACAGGTCGATTACGTCGCCGCCAACGAATACCTCAACGCCTTCGCCAAATCGCGCGCGGGCGGGCGGACGCGGGTTCTGGCGATCGACTGGGGTATCTGGGCCGATACCGGCATGGCCGCCGATGCGATGGCCGCGCGCACCGGCACGGCGCAGCAGGCGGAACCGAAACCGGCGGGCCAACCCCTGCTGGACCTGAAAAGCTTCGACAGCGATGGCGCCCGGATCTTCACCAGCACGCTCGACGCCCGCGAGTGCTGGGTGCTGAACGAACACCGCACCAAACAGGGCGATATCCTGCTGCCCGGCACCGGCTATCTGGAGCTGATCAACGAGGCGCTGAAGGCACAGGGCGAAACGGGGCCGTACGAGCTCCGCGATCTGTTCTTCCTGTCGCCGATGCAGGTCGCCGCGCAGGGCGCGCGGCAGATGCGCCTGCGCCTGCCGCGCAGCGATCAGGGCTACGAGGTGGAAATCCAGAGCGCCGATGCCGGCTCCGACCGGTTCGAGGTCAACGCGCAAGGGTCGGTGGCGCTGCTGCCGCTGGGCCAGCCGCGAAAGCTCGACCCCGTGGCGATTGCCGCGCGCTGCGGCAAGCCGCAGGTGGCGCTGGCGGGCGAAACGCTGAGCGCACCGCAGGAAAAGCACCTGAAATTCGGGCCGCGCTGGCGGGTGCTGCATTCGGTGTCGCTTGGCAATAACGAAGGCATCGCCCGACTGTCCCTGCCAACGCAATTCCGCGGCGACCTCGACAATTACGCGCTTCATCCCGGGCTGCTGGACATCGCCACCGGCTGGGCGATGGAACTGATCGACGGTTACCAGGCGGCGCAGCTTTGGGTGCCGGTGTCCTATCACCGGCTGCGCGCCTTTGCCCCGCTGCAGGGCGAGGTGATCAGCTGGGTCCGCAATGCCGGGGACAACACCGATGCCGGGCCGATGGCGAGCTTCGACATCACCATCGCCGCGCCGGACGGGACCGTGCTGCTGGACATCGAAGGTTTTTCCATCCGCAAGCTGGACGCTAACGCCGGTTTCGCCCGGACCGAAGCGCAGGCGCCCGCCCCCGAACACCGCCCGCTGTCACCGGCCGAGGAACGGCTGCAGCACAACCTGTCTCAGGGCATCCGCCGCACCGAGGGGGCGGAGGCGTTTTTCCGTGCGCTTTCCAGCGGGCAATCGCAGATCGTGGTGTCATCGCTCGACCTGCACGGGCTGATCGATCAGGCCGGGGAAACCCAGGCAGAAAACACCGAACAGAAATTCCAGCGCCCCGAACTGGATCAGGATTACGCCGCGCCGGAAACGGAAGTGGAAAAGCGCCTGGCCGGGTTCTTCGAGGAACTGCTGGGCGTCGATCAGGTCGGCATCGACGACAGTTTCTTCGACCTTGGCGGTCATTCACTGATCGCGGTGCGGCTGTTTGCCCGGATCAAGAAAGCCTTCGGCACCGATTTCCCGATCTCGGTCCTGTTCGAAGCCCCCACCGTGCGCAAGATCGCAGCACTGATCCCCGATCAGGGCGCTGTGACCGAGGATGCGGTTAAACCCGCCGCCCCCGAGCGCCGCTTCACCCACGTGGTGCCGATGCATCAGGGCGAAGGCGGGTCGAAAACGCCGTTCTTCCTGGTCGCGGGGATGTTCGGCAACGTTCTGAACCTGCGCCATCTGGCGCATCTGCTGGGCACCGACAGGCCGTTCTATGGCCTGCAGGCGCGCGGGCTTTACGGCGATGCCGACCCGCATGGCAGCATCGAAGAAGCCGCGCAGGATTACATCGCCGAAATGCGCCAGGTGCAGCCGCACGGGCCCTATATGATCGGCGGGTTCTCCGGCGGCGGTATCACCGCCTATGAAATCGCCCAGCAGCTGACGGCGGCGGGCGAAGAGGTGGCGATGCTGATCATGCTCGACACGCCCTTGCCGGTGCGCCGGCCACTGTCGAAACGCGACCGGGCAGCGATCCAGTGGCTGGAGCTGAAGGAACGCGGCCCGGCTTATCCGCTGCAATGGGCGGCAAACCGCATCCGCTGGGAATTCGCCAAGCGGCGCAAGGGCGCTGAAACCGGCGACGGCCCGGCGCAGTTCCATAACGCAGAAATCGAGGCCGCCTTCCTGCAGGCCGTGGCCAGCTATCGGGTCGAACCGTGGAACGGGCCGCTGCATCTTTACCGCCCGCAGTTGCAGGGCAAATGGCAGGTGGCCCCGGACCGGATGGTCAATTCCGAACGCGCCTATGTTCTGGCCGATAACGACTGGACTCAATGGGCCGCGCATCTGCAGGTGTTCGAAGTGCCGGGCGATCACGATTCGATGGTGCTGGAACCCAATGTGCGGGTTTTGGCCGCGCGTATCCGGGCCGGGATCGACGCGGTGGAACGCGAACGGGATCAGGCCATTGCCCCCGACAAGGCGGCGGAGTGACCCGATGACCGACCCGCGCCTTCTGACCGTGATCCTGAATTACCGCACGCCGGACATGACCGTGAAATCGGTCGATGCGGCGCTGCGCGCGATGCAGGGGATCGGTGGTGAAATCCTGGTGGTGGACAACGATTCCGGCGACGGGTCGTTCGAGCGGCTGATCGACCATGCGCAGGCGCATGGCTGGACCACGGGCAACCGGGTGCGGGTGCTGCAATCGGGCCGCAACGGCGGCTTTGGCGCGGGCAACAATTTCGGCATTCAGGCTGGGCTGAGCGACGGCAGCAAACCCGATTACGTATACGTGCTAAATTCCGATGCCTTCCCCGCTGCGGATGCGATCCGGCAGCTTCTCAATTACTTGCAAACCCATCCCGAAGCGGGTTTCGCAGGCAGCTATATCCACGGGCCCACGGGCGATCCGCATCTGACCACCTTCCGCTTCCCCTCGATCGCCAGCGAATTCGAAGGCGCGATCCGCTTCGGCCCGGTCTCCAGGTTGCTGTCGCACAAGCGGGTACCGGTCGACATTCCCGACCACACCCGCCCGGTCGACTGGCTGGCCGGGGCCAGCCTGATGATGCGGCGCGAGGTGCTGGATGAAATCGGGCTCTTTGACGAGGCGTTTTTCCTCTATTTCGAGGAAACCGATCTGTGCCTGCGCGCGCATCGCGCCGGGTATCAGACGGTGTTCGTGCGCGAAAGCGACGTGGCCCATATCGGATCGGTCAGCACCGGCATGAAGGAATGGCGCCGGGTGCCGGATTACTGGTTCGATTCCCGGTCCTATTATTTCGCCAAGAACCACGGTGCTGCCTATGCCGCGCTGGCCACGCTGGCGCATGTCACCGGCGGCGTCCTGCACCGGGCGCGCCAATATGCGCGCGGCCGCAAACCGGCCGACCCGCCGCATTTCCTGCGAACCTTGCTGCGCCACGACCTGGCCGCGATGTTCAAACCCCGCCGCCGCGCGGCCGTCCCCCGCCTGACCGAAGACTTGCCTCGGCCGGACGGGTCCCTGATCGTATCGGAGTGATCCCATGTCGCAGTTTTCCAGCGTCCTGATCGGCAACGAATCCCTGGTAATCCAATGCGGGGAAATCCTGCGCGGCAAGGGGCATAGCATTTCCGCCGTGGTCACCCGCAACCCGGATATCGCCGCCTGGGCCACCGGCGCGGGGCTGCGGGTCGAAGCGCCGGGCAAGGATCTGGGCGCGCGACTGGGTAGGCTGCACTTCGACTGGCTGCTGAGCATCGCCAATCTCGACATCATCCCGGGCGACGTGCTGGCGATGCCCGCCAAGGGCGCGGTGAATTTCCACGACGGGCCGCTGCCCGCCTATGCCGGGCTGAACGCGCCGGTCTGGGCCGTTGCCGCGGCCGAGGACATGCACGGCATCACCTGGCACATGATCGAAGGCGGCATCGACGAGGGCGATATCCTGATCCAGCGCCGCTTCGCCATCGCGCCCGCCGATACCGCGCTGACGCTGAACACGCGGTGTTACGAGGCCGCGATCGACAGTTTCCCGGAACTGGCCGACGCGCTGGCCAGCGGCGCGCCCGCGCGGCAGAAACAGGACCTCTCAATGCGCAGCTATTTCGGCCTGTCGCATCGTCCCGCGGCGGCCGGGCGGTTGGATTTCACCAGGTCGGCGGCCGAGGTCGACGCGCTGGTGCGGGCGCTGGATCACGGCGATTACTGGAACCCGCTGTTCTGCGCCAAGATCGAGGCGGGCGGGAAACTGGTCCTGGTCGGCAAATCCGCCCTGTCGGATGGGTCGGGCCAGCCGGGCGAGGTACTGGAAGTTACCGCCGACCACCTGACCGTGGCCTGCGGCGACGGGGCGATGGTGCTGCGCGGCTTTTCCGCGCCGGATGGGTCGGGAGTGGCCCTGCCGAAGCTCGTCTCCAAGGGCGAGTTGCTGCCCAGCCCCGACGCGGCGCTGAGCGACGCACTCGACACCGCGATGCAAAAAGCGATCAAGGGCGAACCGGCCTATCGCGCCTTGTTCGAAGCCTTCACCCCGGCGCAATTGCCGCTGACCGCCACCACCTCCGCAGGGGTGCTGGAACAGCCCCTGTCGCTGGACGCGGAAACTGCGACGGATGCGCTGGCGCTGGTCGCCGGGCGGCTGGCGGCGACCGAAACCGTCGATCTGGCGTGGAGCACCGCGACCACGGCGCCCGAGGGCTACCTGATGCCCTGGGCCCCGGTCAGGCTGGACACCTCCGCCAGCGTCGAAACCGTCCTTTCCGGCTTCCAAGCCTCTCTCTCCACAGCGCAAAAATATGGCCCCGCGCCCGCCGACATGCCCGCCCGCCTGCCGGGGCAGGCGCGGATCGACACCCCGCAACTGGGGTTGAGCGATCAGGCGGCGCTGATCCCCGGCACGGCGATCACCCTGTGTGCTGTCGATGGCGCGGTGAAACTGCTAGGCGATGCGGCGAAGGTCACGCCCGCCTTCCTGAAACTGATGGCGGATCGGATCGAGAAAGCCGCAACCGCCGACCCGCAGGCACAGATCAAAACCCTCGACATCCTGCCCGATACCGAACGCAACCTGATCCTTTACGACTGGAACGCGACCAAGACCGATTACGATCCCGACCTGTGCATCCACCATATGTTCGAACGCCAGGTCGCCAAAACGCCCGAAGCCGAAGCTCTGGTCGTCGATGGCGAAAGCCTGACCTATGCCGAACTGAACGCGCGCGCCAACC
Source organism: Thalassovita mangrovi (assembly GCF_009857745.1). Lineage (GTDB taxonomy): Bacteria > Pseudomonadota > Alphaproteobacteria > Rhodobacterales > Rhodobacteraceae > Thalassobius > Thalassobius mangrovi. The sequence goes on along the minus strand of NZ_WWEN01000003.1, from coordinate 557,203 downwards.
AGGTGGCGCATGTGCTGGCCCAGATGGGGGTGAAACCCGGCACGCTGGTGGGGCTTTACACCCATCGCAGCCCGTTCCTGCTGATCGGGGCGCTTGGCATCCTGAAGGCGGGCGGCGCTTATGTGCCGCTCGACCCCGCCTATCCCGCCGACCGTATCGCGCTTTATATCGAAGACAGCGCCTGCCCGGTGATCGTGACGGGTCAGGCGATGGCGGCCGAGTTGCCCGAACACGCGGCACAGGTGCTGGCGCTGGATACCGATCCGCGCATCCTGTCGGCGTCCACCGACAATATCGACAGCGGCGTGAAGGGCCAGGACATGGCCTATATGATATATACCTCCGGATCGACCGGGCGGCCCAAGGGGGTGATGGTCGAACACCGCAACGTGTCGAATTTCTTCACCGGGATGGACGACCGGATCGACCATGCGCAGGGCGGCGTCTGGCTGGCCGTGACCAGCCTGAGCTTCGACATCTCGGTACTGGAACTGTTCTACACCCTCGCCCGCGGCTTCAAGCTGGTTCTGTCCAGCGACGAAAACCGCGCGCTGGTGTCGAAAGGCCGGATGCCGATGACCGGCAAGGGGATGGATTTCAGCCTGTTTTACTGGGGCAATGACGATGGCGTCGGCCGCGACAAGTACGAATTGCTGTTCGAGGGCGCGAAGATCGCCGATGCCAACGGGTTCTGCGCGGTCTGGACCCCGGAACGCCATTTCCACGCCTTCGGCGGCCCCTACCCGAACCCGTCGGTCACCGGCGCCGCCGTTGCAGCGCTGACCAAAAACCTTGCCGTGCGCGCGGGCAGCTGCGTCGCGCCCTTGCACCACCCCGCCCGGATCGCCGAGGAATGGGCGGTGATCGACAACCTGACCAACGGGCGCACCGGGATCGGCATCGCCTCGGGCTGGCAGCCGCACGATTTCGTGCTGCGCCCGGAAAACACCCCGCCCAACAACAAGCCCGCGATGCTGGAAACCATCGAGACATTGCGCAAGCTCTGGGCCGGGGAAGAGGTCGAATTCCCGATGGCCAACGGTGAAATGCACGGCCTGGTGACCCAGCCGCGCCCGGTATCGAAAAAGCTGAACATCTGGGTGACCACCGCCGGCAATCCCGAAACCTGGAAGGAAGCGGGCCGGATCGGCGCCAACGTGCTGACCCACCTTCTGGGCCAGAGCATCGCCGAGGTCGGCGACAAGATCAAACTCTACCACGCGGCTTTGCGCGAGGCGGGGCATGATCCCAAGGATTTCACCGTCACGCTGATGCTGCACACCTATGTGGCCGAGGACCGCGAACGGGCCCGCGAAATCGCCCGCGGGCCGATGAAGGATTACCTCAATTCCGCCGCCGGTCTGATCAAGCAATTCGCCTGGGCCTTCCCCGCCTTCAAGCGGCCCGAAGGGGTGACCAACCCGTTCGAGCTGGACCTCGGCACGCTGGATGCCGAGGAACTGGACGCGATCCTGGAATTCGCCTTCCTGCGCTATTTCGAGGATTCGGGGCTGTTCGGCACGGTCGACGACTGCCTGAACCGGGTCGAACAACTGAAGCGGATCGGGGTCGACGAAATCGCCTGCCTGATCGATTACGGCATCGAGAAACAGACGGTGCTGAACGGTCTGACCCTGCTGGCCGAGGTCCTGAAAGGCGCCAATACCGAGGTGGAACTGGACGAGGACGATTTTTCCATCGCGGCCCAGATCATCCGCCACGGCGTGACCCATCTGCAATGCACGCCCTCGATGGCGCGGATGATTTCGATGAACGACGAAGCGCGCGCCGCCTTGGGCCGGGTCGAACACCTGATGATCGGGGGCGAAGCCCTGCCCGGCGCTCTGGTCGGCGAATTCGCCGACATCACCCGCGCGGGCATCGAAAACATGTACGGACCCACCGAAACCACCATCTGGTCAACCACCGAAACCGCCGCCGCGGGTGAAAGCGTGGTCAATATCGGCGCGCCCATCGCCAATACGCAGGTCTATGTTTTGGACGACGATCTGCAGCCGGTTCCGGTGGGCGTCCCGGGCGAGCTTTATATCGGCGGTGACGGGGTGACGCGCGGGTATTGGCAACGGGCCGATCTGACCGCCGAACGCTTCCTCGCCGATCCTTTCGTGACGCCGGACCACGCCGCCCCCGGCGGGGCGCGGATGTACCGGACCGGCGACCTGGCGCGCTGGCGCGCCGATGGCAAGCTTGATTTCATGGGCCGGGCCGACCATCAGGTCAAACTGCGCGGCTACCGGATCGAGCTGGGCGAGATCGAGGCGGCGATGGCCGAACAGCCCAACGTCACCCATGCCGTGGTGATCCCGCGCGAAGACACGCCGGGCGCGACCCGCTTGGTGGGTTACATGACCGCGAACGGTCCCGTGGATGAAACCGCGCTGCGCAAGCACCTGTCGGATCTGTTGCCCGAATTCATGGTCCCGGCGCAATTCGTGACGCTGGACGCCTTCCCGCTGACCCCGAACAAGAAGGTGGACCGCAAGGCGCTGCCCGCGCCCGTGGAACGCCAGGCCAGCGCCCCGATCGCCGGTTTCGTCGCGCCCACCAATTCGGTGGAACAGGATATCGCCGCGATCTGGTCGCGCATCCTGGGGGTGCAGGCCATCGGGTCGCGCGACAATTTCTTCGACCTCGGTGGTCATTCGCTGCTGGCGGTGCAGGCGCATCGGGAAATCCGTGAAAAGCTCGGCGCGGCAAAGCTCGGGATCACCGATATCTTCCGCTTCCCGGTGCTGTCGGCATTGTCCGAACGGGTGTCGGAATCGCTTGGCCAGGTCAAAGTGGAACCGGCGGCGGCGCAGGATACGGCGGCGCGTTCCGACGCGATGTCGCGCCGCAAGGAAATGCGCGCCCGGCGGATGGCGCGCAATCCGAAATGAACCGCGATGCCCTGCGCAACGGGCTGCGGCAAATCTTCGGCGGCGGGATCGGCATCGGCATGACCGATCCCGCCTCGCCCGATCATCCGCTTTTCCCCGAAGAACGCGCGGCGGTGGCCAACGCGGTGCCCGAACGCATCCGCGAATTCGCCGCCGGGCGGGCCGCGGCGCGCGCCGCCTTTGCGGAGCTGGGGCTGGCGGAACCCGTTATTCCGGCAGCGGCGGATCGCAGCCCGATCTGGCCCGATGGCAGGATCGGGTCGATCACCCACACGGATGAGCTGTGCCTTGCCGTGGTGTCCGATACTGCGAGCTGGCGGGGGCTCGGGCTGGATGCCGAAGAGGCCTCGCCGCTCTCAGACGAGCTGTGGGACATCGTGCTGGCGCCCGAGGACAGGACCGCGATCGCCCCCCTGCCGCAGGCCCTGCGCGGGCGCCGCGCCAAGCTGATCTTCTGCATCAAGGAAGCGGCTTATAAGGCGCAATATCCGGTCAGCCAGACGATCTTCGATTTCCAGACCTTGGCGGTGGAGCTGGATGATACCCGCTTCCGCGCCGTGTTCCGCCGCGACGTGCCGCCGTTCCGGCAAGGCATGGCGATAGCGGGCGGTTTCTTCGAAGCGGACGGGCATTTCATCGCCGGAGCGACGCTGCCGCAGACCTGACCGGGCCGGCGCCACAATTCGGCCCAATTCCCCGACCCCGCGTGATTCGCATCCCTCGCCAACCCTGCCTTATTTGGCGGCTCCCCCTGCGATTCCCGCCGACCCCGGCCGAAACCGTCCCCGCCCCTTTGTGCTCGTATTGCCAACAATCCTGCCCGACAGGGCGAGATTGAGGCCTAAATCGCCGCAACCACCGGAAATAGCCCGCGAAAACCGCACCAACCCCCTGAAAATAAGGCGGAAATGTGGCGGAAAACCCGGATTTCGAAATAGTTTGTTTCCGCGAAATGTGGCGTAAAAATTGGAAAAAATATGGCGAAAATGGTAATTTGTGGCGCAATCAAGGCACTTTTCCGACTCCAATCGTTCGTTTTCTCTCTCGCTGCTTTATGGTTTCCGCAATGAATAGCCTTCTCTCTCTCTCCGGTCTGAAACGGGCGCTGAAACGGCGCGCGCTTCTGATTTCCGTAGTGTTCATTTGCGGGACCCTTCTGTCGCTTCTGTTCGCGATTCAACGGCCCGACGTTTACGAGGCGACCGCGGTCATCCAGATCGAAACGCCCAAGATCACCACCAACCTGGCCAGCGGCGGGACCGTCACCACGACCAGCGGCAACCGGTTGAAGCTGATCGAGCAGAAACTGATGTCGCGCGACAGCATCCTGGCGATGATCGAAAAATTCGACCTGTATAACGGTGGCGACGCACCGTCGGATTCGATCCGGGTCGGACTGCTGCGGGACGCCATTCAGATCACCGAACTGATCGATCCGGCGCAGGCCTGGCGACCGAATGTGCAGCCCTCGGGCCTGTCGATCACCGTCCGGCTGAACGATGCCCGCAAAGCCGCCGATATCGCCAATGAACTGCTCGCTCAGGTCCTGGCCGAAGGCAAGCAGCGCAGCGAAATCCGCGCCTCCCAGACCCTGGCCTTTCTCGAGGCGGAAGAGGCCCGGCTGAGCGCCGAAATCGAAGCGCTGGCGCTGGAATTCGCCCGGTTCAAGGAACGCAACGCGGCCTCGCTGCCCGACAATATCGAAGCGCAATACGATCAACTGGCCCGGCTGCAGGAATCGCAGCTGGAAATCGAAACCCGTGTCGTCGAAATCGAAACCAACAGCACCCGGCTGCGGGCCGATGAACGCAAGCATCAGTCCGAATTCCTGGCCCAGCAGTTGTCCTTGGTGGAAACCCGCATCGCCGAGGTCGACAAGGCGCTGGCCGCCGCCCCCGAGGTCGAACGGCTTTACAACGTGATGCAACGCGGGCTGGACCAGTTGCAGGAACAATACGGCGCCATCACAACGCGCCGCACCGAAGCGGCCATGGCGCAACAGCTGGAAAGCCAGAACCAGTTCGAACGGTTCGAGGTGCTGGAAACCGCGTTGGTGCCGGAATACCCGGTGTCTTCGGGCAAGAAAAAGCTGGTCCTGGCCGGCACCATCGCATCGCTGCTGGCGGGGCTTGGGCTGGGATTCGTGTTCGAATGGTTCAGCCCGGTCATGCGCACCAGCGAACGGGTCGAACAGGAACTGGGGCTGCGCCCGGTGGTTATCCTGCCGGTGCTGCGCAAACCGCGAAACGGTTGGCGCGAGAAACTGGGCCTGCGCGCGGCCTGATCGGGATCAGTATCCGTATTCTTCGCCGGTGGCGTCTTCGGCCTTGTTCAGGACCACGCCCAGAAGCGGGCAATCCTCGCCCAACTGCCACATCACTTCGCGCACCTGCGACGCCTGAGTCTTGGTGCCGTCGATCACCACCAGAACCCCATCGAAATTGTCGCGGAACGCGATCACGTCGTCATGCGCCAAAGCGGGCGGCAGATCGAGAAGCACGACATTGGGTTTCAGGGTTTCCTCCATCAACGCGATGCTATCGGCCGTGGTGGGTTCCTGCAGCAATTCCGACGAATACTGTTCCACCCGGTCGTTCAGCGCGATGGCCAGGTTCGACCCGATATTCAGGTTGTTTTCGCCAAATTTGAAGAAATGGTCCCGCAGCGGCGACAGCCCGCGCAGGTAATCGCCGATGCTGCCGACATGCTGCTGGCCCAAGGTCTTGGCGACGCTGGGGTTGCGCATGTCCAGATCCATCAGCACGGTGCGGCAGTTTTCATAGCGCGACAGGGCCACGGCGAGGTTCAGCGTCACGAAGGTCTTGCCGCAATCGCGCGTGGGCGAGGTGATCGCGACCCGTTTCCAGCCGTTTTCCGCCAGCGCCTGCATCAGCCGCGCCCGCAGCACGTCAAAGGCCGCATGCGCCGGTTCCTTGCGCCGGGCCGCGATGATCAGGTTGCGATCCAGCACCGCCGAATCCACCGGGATGGTCGGCAGGTCGGCCCAGATATCCGGCGCCGACACCAGCGGCCCGAAATCCGCGTCCAGAAGGTCTTCCTCGATCTCCTGATCCGGTTCCTCTTCCAGGTCGATCCAGGCAAACGCTTCGCGCAGCGCTTTTTCCTCGGCCTCGACCTCGGCCTCGGACAGGCGCGGCGGGCGCGGCGGGCGCGGGAATCCCCGCGCTTCGTCTTGCTGCGGCCGCTGCTTGCGGCGGAATTTTCTCGACTGCTCTACCATCTGGCCTTTCCCCGTTTTTACGGGAGGGTCTTATCGGTAATTCGATGAATCACACTTTTGCTTGGGTCCACCAAACCCCAAGAAATTGGCAAAATTAAGCCAATCGCGGGGCTAAAGCCCGAACAGGTTGGCTTGAACGATACCACGCTCGGCGAACCGATCCGGATCGGTTTCGGGCTGCCAGCCCAGCAGCTGCTTGGGGTGGCTGTTGTCGAAAGGCGAAAAATGCGCCCGCGACTTCCAGTCGCTCAGCGACGGGCGCACCACGCCCTTGCGGCGCAGCACCTTTGTTTTCAGCGCATATTTCACCGCATCCGCGATCCAGAACGCGGTCAGGTTGCCGGGCCGCACCTTGATCCGCGCGCCCATCTTTTGCTGGATCGCGTCGAAATAGCCGCGCGCCGACCAGACCGGATCGCCGATCAGGTTGAAGCTTTCGCCCACCGCCGCATCCTGTTCCATCATCGAGATCAATGCGTCCGACACGTCATCGGCCAGGACGAAGGGCAGGATGTGTTTGCCGTTCCCCCAGATCCGCACCGCGCCCGCGCCGTGCCAGCGTCCGATGCCCCAATGCTGCAGCGGCCCGCCTGCGCCGATCACGATGCCGGGCCGGGCGATCACCACCGGCAGGCCCTTTTCCGCGTGCATCCGCATCAGCCGCGTTTCGCATTCCGCCTTTGACCGGGCATAGAGGTTGCGTTCGCTCATATCGCCGAAATCGGTATACTCGGTGATCGTCACACCCGGGTCGGACATGTCGTAAGACGCGATCGTGCCGGTATAGATCAGCCGTTTGACGCCTACGTCCATCGCCGCCTCGGCCACCCGGACGGCGACACCCACATCGTTTTCCAGCGCCGCGTCCCAGGTCTTGTCCATTGACTTGGCGAGGTTGAACACCGCGTCGATCCCCTGCATCGCCGCGCGCAGCCCTTCGTCGTCCTTCAAAGACACCGACACGGTTTCCACGTGATCGGCGATATCGGCGAAGGGGCCGTGGCGGCCCCGGCTCAGCACCCGCACGTCGTATCCCTTCGCCACCAGAGCCCGGGTCAGGTTGCGTCCGATGAACCCGGTGCCGCCGATCACCATGACGGTGGGATTGGGTTTGCCCTTGGCCGGCACAGCCTCCACAGGGGCGGGCATCAGGGCCAGCGTGTCGTCGATGGCCTGCATCACCTGCAGCGCCGACACCCCGCTGTAACGGGGGTCTTCCGCCGCGCCTTCGCGCAACGCGGCATAGACCGCCCCGACCGTGCCACGGAAGCTCAGCCCATAGGGTGATTTCTGGTTCAGCGACACCAGCTGCCGCCCGGCATTCACGAATCCTTCGCGCAGGTGCTGCCCGGCCAGGTTCATCTGTTTCAGGAACGGGTTCAGCACCAGGTCGGCGGCGTTGTCCTGCGAAATCACCAACGTGTCGGCGGCGTAATCCATCCGCGCCACACCCGAAGACCCGCGCAGGGTGACCGACCGGTCGTCATGGGTTTCGACCAGCGACAGGTTGATCGTCACGTCCACGTCCCCCGCCCGGGCGATCACCCGCCACGACTGATGCCGCACCGCCCCGCCCGGCAGGGTGATCGGCTGGCCCAATTCCAGATGGCAAATCTCCAGCGGTCCGAACAGGTCGACCGCAAAGGAAAACGGATGCGGCCCCAGTTCCAGCAAAAGGTTCTTCGCCTCGCGCAGCAGCCAGATGCCATAGGGCCCCGACCGCAGCGGAGCGAGGGGAAAGCACCAGTTGATTTCCACCGCCGACACCCGGCCGATCCGGCCCGCTTCCTTCGCCGCCTTCAGACGGCGATAGGCGGGCAGGCCGAGGAAGTTATGCCCGGCGGCAAAGCGCACGCCGTTCCTTTCCGCCGCCGCGACCATCTCCGCCGTGTCGGCGGCAGACGTGGCGACAGGTTTCTCGACAAGGCAATGCAGCCCGGCCTCAAGGCATTGCAGCGCAATGTCCTTGTGGAAATCCGGCGGCGTCAGGATATGCACCGCGTCGCAGGTTTTGGCCGCGATCATTTCCTCCACCGACCCGAAGGCCGGCACGCCGTAGGCATCACCCAATCCCTGCGCCGCATCCTTCGAGACGTCACAGATACAAGCCAGCTCGGCATCCTTCACCGCGCGCAAGGCGTCGGCGTGCCAGCTGGCGATATAACCGGCACCGATGATGCCTACTCGGATCGGGGAATGGGTCACAGGCGGCCTCACTTATACTCGATAATGCTCATGGCGCTGCCGCGCAGCTTGCGCAGGCGATAGCGGATCATGCCGATCATATTGGGAAATTTGGACAGGCTCAGGAACACCGACTGGCGCAGCGCCATGTTGAGCCCCAGCCCTTCGCGCCGCAGCCCCTGCACGGTGCGAAAATAGGACAGCGCGTAAAGCGCCAGCACCGCGATCAGCAGGACGGGCAGGCAAGCGATCAGGGCGACCAGCGCAATGGCGGGCAGGATCGCGCCGAAAACGATCACCCGGCGGCGTTCGGTCACGAAGTAATCGGGATGCAGATCGCCGACCTGGGCAAAGCCATGGCCGCTGCGCACAGCGCGCTGCCACCATTGCGAAAACCGCGTCATCGCCGCGTCGTGCCGGGTCATCGGCAGCGGCAGGCGGAAAATGCGGTGCCCCGCCTTGCGCATGCGGGTGCAGAATTCGTCATCCTCCGCGGCGATGACGGACGGGTTGAACCCGCCCAGAGCGTCGAACGCATCGCTGCGCACCATCATGTCGCCGCCGCAGGCCGCGATGTCGCCCGCCGGGCGGTGCCATTCGAAATCGGTCAGAGCGTTATAGATGCTGGCCTCGGGGTGGATTTCCGACCGCCAGCCGGTGACGATGCCCAGGCCTTCCTGATTGCCGAATTCGGCCAGGGCGGCGGCGATCCAACCCGGTTCGACGCCGCAATCACCATCGACGAATTGCACGAAATCCGGCAGGCCGCTTTTCTTCAGCGCCTCAAACCCCGCATTGCGCGCCCGCGCCGCGGTGAAGGGGATGGAGGTATCCAGCTCCACCACCTCGACCCCCAGTTCGCGTGCGGCCTGCACCGATCCGTCCGTCGATCCGCTGTCGACATAGACGACGCGGTCCAATTGTTCGCACAGCGTGGTCAGGCAACGGATCAGCCGTTCGCCCTCGTTCCGGCCAATCGCAACCGCCGCGACAGTGCCCGTCATGCCCCGCCCTCCGGCCGTTTTACCGTTGGCGGCGCGCCATCCAGATAGGAACGGATCAATTGACCCAGCCAGCCCGCTTCGCTCTCGATATTGAAATCCCGCGCGACCTTGGCCCGGCCCAGTGCACCCATGTCGGCGGCCTTCGCCGGATCGGACAACACCCGCAAAATCGCCGCCTCCAGCGCCGTCTCATCGCCCGGCGGCACCAGGATGCCGCTTTCGCCCTGCTGCACCAGTTCCGGGATGCCCGCGATTTGCGTCGCCACCACCGGCAGGCCGGCCGCCATCGCCTCCATCAGCACCACAGGCACGCCCTCGGCGAAGCTCGGCAGGACCAGCGCATCGACCTGTTGCAACATCCCGGCGACCTCGGATTGCGATTTGTAACCGGCGAAGGTGACGTGATCCGACAGGCCCATTGCCCGCGCCTCAGTTTCCAGCATCGCCCGGTCCGGTCCGTCGCCGATCAGCGTCAGGTGCGTATCGGGACGCTGCGCGATCACCGCTTTCAGCGCTTCGAACAACACCGGCAGCCCCTTCACCGCCGCCAGCCGCCCGACGAATAGCAGGCGGTTGCCCGCCCGATCCCCGGCCCCGGCATAGCGCCCCGGTTCAACCCCGCAATGCACGATATGCATCCGGTCCCAATGGTCGCGATGAGCGAAGGCCATCCCCTGCGAGCGGCAGAAATCGCTGATGCAGGCGGTGAAAGCGGCCCGCGCGATCTTTTCGTCCAAACGCCAGCGTATGGGTTCGAAGAAGATATCCGGCCCGTGCAGCGTGAAACTGTAGGGAATGCCGCTGATTTCATGGCACAGCATCGCCACGGTGCAGCTGGCCTTGGCGATATGGTTGTGCAGGTGCCGCACGCCCCTGTCCTGCAGATACGCCGCCAGAACCACCGCTTCGGCGAAGTAAAACAGCTGGTACAACGTCGCGCGGATGCCCCCGGGCGAGGTTTGCCATGCCAGCCGCAGCGCCCGGAAATAGGCGCCCGGATTGCGCAGCGCGCGCAGATGGGCGCGCAGGCTGATCAAGGGGTTCGCCGCGGCGCGCAGCACGTAGAAGGTGCGCGCGGCCTCTTCCTTCTGTTCCGGGCCGACCAGGTGTTCCGCTCCGGTGCGGCGGATCGAAGTGGTTTCGACCTCGAACCCCTGTTTGCGCAGCTCGGCCACTTCGCGCTGGATGAACGTGTCGGTGGCGCGGGGGTATTCGCCGGTCAGATAGGCGATGCGGATGGGATCAGTCATCGCCGCCCTCCCGCGCCTGTTTCATCAGATCCTCGAACCGCCCCTCGGACTGCCAGCCCAGATCGTGCAGCCGTCCATTGTCATAGCGCAGCGGCAGCAGACGCGCCCGCAAAACCGGCATCCGCAGCAAGCCGGGGCGCCCCTGCCAGGCGGCAGACAGGCGCGCGGCGCGCTCAACCATACGCAAGGGTACGGTTACTTTCGGCCAGCCGCGCCATTTCAGCGCTTTGACGAAGCGTTTGCGGTCGGGCAGGTCGTCATCCACCACGTTCACCACGCCGGACCGGCCCTGCCCCGCCTGTTCGGCGGCCAAAACCAAAGCCTGCGCCGCGTGGCGCACATGGGACAGCGGGATTTCCCCGTCCTTGCCCACCTGGATCAGCAGCGGCCCCAGCCCGACGCCGATATGCGCATTCCACACCCGCCCCGGGCCGTAAAGCGCCCCGATCCGCAAGATCTGCAGCGGCAAACCGGCATCGGCCGCCACCGTGGCGCACAGCATTTCCTGCGCGATCTTGCCCCGGCAATAGGCGTCGCGCAGGTCCGCCCGGTCGTCCAGCGGGCTGTTTTCGTCGATCACATCGCCTGCATTCACCTTCATGCCGGAATAGACCGACATCGAACTGGCCAGCACGAAGGCGGGCGGTTTCTGCAGCGACAGACAGGCGGACAGCAGCGATTTGGTCGCATCGACCGTATCGCTTTGCTGCGCAGCATCATCGCCTTCCAGCGAGGCCGCGAGATGGATCACAACGTCGATATCGTGCGGCAGAACCTTCAGATCGTTCAGGTCGCTTGCGATCACATGAACCTGGTCCGGCCAGCCCTGCAACAATGCGGTGCGGTCGCGCAGGACCGCCGTCACCCGGTGACCGGCCGCCACAGAATACGCTACCGTATGTTTCCCCAGATATCCGGACGCGCCGGTGATCAGCAGGTTCAGACCGCCCATGGCATCGGCTCCATCGGGTCGCATCTTGTGGTCATGTCCTGCACCCCGGCGTGATCGCCCGCGTTCTGGATCGCCAAAGTCACCTCGTTCAGATGCAGCGCGAAATCGGCGGACAACCGGCAGGGGCGGTTTTCGGCGATGGCTTCCAGCATCTCGACCGGCCCAAGCGCGAAATTCATCGACGCCGCGCCCCAGCGGCCGACCATCGGATGGGTCGGCCCCGGCAGCGACACGCGCTTGCCCCAGGGGCTGTCGATCAGCCTGCGGCGGATGCGGAACCGTTTGTGGAACTTCACCGGCGCGCCGTTGGCCCAGGCCTGTTTCACCTGCAGCACGCCCTTGTCGCCGATCACCCGGATGCGGTGATCATGCGGCGCGACGATGGAACAGGTCAGCCGCACCATCGGCCCGGTTTCGAAAAACAGCGTGGCGACGGAAAAATCCGGCGCGGCATCGGTGATGCCCTTCTTGTCCGGGATGGTTTCCCCCGAGGCCGCCACCACCCGGCGCACCGTGCCGAACATCGCGATCAGCCAGCTGAGGTAATAGCCCGCATGTTCCAGGGTGCAGCCGGTGCGGAATTCATCCTCGTAGGGCCAGGGCGCGCCGCTTTCGCTTTTCCAATCCTCGACCGGGGCCTGCGAAATGAATCCGTCGTCCAACTCGGCATAGATCACGCGGGGCGCACCGGCGACGCCGTGGCGCACCGCATGGGCCAGGGTCTGGGCCGCCTCGCCCAGCACGCTGCAAGGGGCGGATGCCAGCATCAGCCCCTTCTGCGCCGCCAGACCGTGCAGCGCCCGGGCCTGTTCCATATCCATCGCCAGCGGCTTTTCCGAATAGGTGTGGAACCCGGCCTCAAGGCAGGCCTTGTTCACCTCGAAATGCGCGCCGGGATTGGTCAGGTTCAGCACCACGCCATCAAGCGGCAACGCCGCAAACAGATCGTCCAGCGCGGCGCAGTGCGGCACGCCCCAATGGGTGCAAAACGCCCCTGCCCGGCCCGCATCGATGTCGAAGGCGCCCACGACCCGCACCTGCGGCACGCTTTGCAACGAGCGCATGTAAAGGTCGGCGACGAAACCGCAGCCGATCAATGCCACCGCCGGGCCGTGTGTTTTGGTGCTGCTCATCGTGCTCAAATGCCTGTCATTATGCCGCCCGTTCCATCATAGGAACGTGTCAAGAATTTGTCCCGCTTATAGCCTTGCCGGGGAAATGCCGCCTGTGCAAAAGCGAATTTGCCTGTTAGCCCTTTCACTAAGCCCTTCGGGCAGTTCCGGGTATTTTTTAGGAATTTGGCATGAAATTCTGGGTCGGCAGCTATGAAATCGGCATAAACATCGCCGACCGGGCCAGGTTGGAACGGGCGGTGACGGATCGCTTCGCGGCCAGACAGGGATTTGCCCTTGCCACGCTGAACATGGATCACCTCGACAAGCTGCGCCGCGACAGCGCCTTCCGCGCCGCCTATGCCGCGCAGGATCTGGTGGTGGCCGACGGAAATCCCATCGTCTGGATGTCGAAACTGGCGGGCCGGCCGGTCGACCTGATGCCCGGGTCTGACCTGGTTCTGCCATTGGCCCGGCTCTGCGCCGAACAGGGCGTGCCGATGGCACTGGTTGGCAGTACCCAGGACAACCTTGAAAAGGCGGCCGAGGTGTTGCGGCGCGAAGCGCCGGGGCTGGAAATTCCCTGTTGCATCGCGCCGCCCTTCGGCTTCGATCCGGCGGGCGAGGAAGCCCGGGCGATCCTTGAACAGGTCGCCGCCTCGGGGGCTCGATTCTGTTTCCTGGCGCTCGGCGCGCCGAAACAGGAAATCTTCGCCTCCCTGGGGCGGGAGGTCGCGCCAGGCATCGGTTTCGCCTCGGTCGGGGCGGGGCTGGATTTCCTGGCCGGGTCGCAAGTGCGCGCGCCGCGATGGGTGCGGGCACTGGCGCTGGAATGGCTGTGGCGGCTGCTGTCCAGCCCGAAGCGCCTGGCCGGGCGCTACGCCCGCAATTTCGCCATCCTGCCGGGTCATGTCATCCGGTCGCTGACGCGCAGGCAGTCATAGCCGCCGCCCCGCCACCCGGCGCATCAGCAGCGCATCCTTGATCCGCCCCTTCAGCCCGCGCGCGGGCGGGATTTCACGATCCATCTCGAACACCGATCCGGTCAGGGCAGGGTCGTGCCACAGCGCCATATCCGCCCCCCATTTCGCCGCCTGTTCGGGGGGCAGACCATCGGGAATACCCATCTTGGTGGCCAGCATCCCGGGCATCCAGTCGTTGATGACGATATCGGGAAAGCGGTCTCCCAGATCGGCCACCGCCGCGCGGGTGAAAATCCGCGCCGCGCCCTTGGATACGGAATAAGCCGCGCTGGCGGGCAAGGGGTGCAGATCGGCGAAGGTTGACACGTTCACGATGCGCCCGAACCCGGTCTGCACCATGCCGCGCAGCGCCGCCTGGGTGCAAGCCACCACGCCGCCCAAGTTGACCGACACGGTCGCCATGAAACTGTCCGTCGTTTCGTCGAGCAGGTCGCGGCGCGGATAGACGGCAGCGTTGTTGATCAGCAGCACCGGATCGCCCAGATCGCGCGCGATCTTGTCGAAGGCCGCATCGACGGCGGCGGCATCCGACACGTCCGCCAGCACCGGGGTGAAGGAGCCCCCGACAAGCTCGGCGGTCTCTTGCAATCCCGCCTCGCCGCGTCCGATCCCGGCCACCCGCACGCCGCGATGCGCCAGTTCCACGGCCAGCGCCCGGCCCAGCCCGGCCCCGGCCCCGGTCACGACGGCAACGCCCCCGGTCAGTCTGTGATCATTGCGCGCCATCGGCTTTCCTTTCGAACTGATCGGCGATGCGGTCGGCCACCCGCAGGGCGTTGGCGGCGATCGTCAGGCTGGGATTGACGCCCATCGAGGTCGGGAAGACCGAAGCGTCGGTGACATAGAGGTTGTCCAGCTCATGCGCCCGGCAATCGGCGTTCAGAACGTTGGTCTGCGGGTCATTCCCGAACCGCAGCGTGCCGCAGGGATGACCGAAATTCAACTCGGGCTGGAAACCCAGGAACATGCGCCGCTGCCCCGTAAACGCGGTGCGGATCAAGCGGCGGAATTTGCGCCGCCGCACCCGCATTTCGCCGGAAATCGCATATTCGAAGCGGATCGCATCCGCATCGTCGGGGTCCAGCACCACGCGGTTTTCCGGATAGGGCAAATCCTCCATCAACCCGACGAAGACCTGCGCGGTGCCGAACAGTTTCGCCGCGATCAGCGCCGGAATGCGCGTCAGTTGTTTCAGCGGTTTGATCCGGCGCAGGACGGAGCGGTCCAGCAACTGGTTGAAGTAATGCACGATCTCGCCATAGCTGACCTCGATCCCCATCGCCTGCACCATGCCCAACCGGTCGCCTTCGACGTGGTAGAGGTCGCGGAACCCCAGCGCCTTGCCCGATCCCCCGGCGGCAACCGCCTTGCCCGGCCAGACCGCGATCATTTCGTTGAGATGGAACATCAGGTTGCGCCCCACCATGCCGCTGCCATTGGCCAGCCCGCCCGGGTGCGATGCCAGCAGCAGGCGCGGCGATCCGAAGGCCCCGGCGGCAAGCACCACCACGGGCGCCCTGAGCGTCACCGCCTGCCCGTCCCGTTCCGCCTGCACCCCCGCCACGCGGCCACCGTCAGCAATCAGCCGCCGCACCGCGCAACGATCCAGCACCATGGCACGACCGGTTTCCAGCGCCGGTTCCACCCCGGCCGAGCGGCCATCCATCTTGCACCGTTTCGGGCATTTGAAGCCGAGGCAGTTCTTGCAGCCCTCGACCCGGCGCAGCGCCGCGTGGAGCTGATAGGGATGCAGCCCGTTCGCGCTCAACCGCGCTTTCAGCGCATCGTCGGCCGCCGACATCGGGGCGGGATCGCACAAATTCCTGCTGGGCACGACGGCCAGCGGATCGGGATCGCCCGCGACATGAAACATGTCCTCGGCCTGATCGAAATACCCTGCCATCTGCGCGAAACCGACCGGCCAGCCGCCGGTCGGGTGCGGTTTCTCCGCGCTGTCGTCCAGATCATGCGGCGCAGGCCGTTCCAGGGTCGCCGCGTAAAACACCGACGATCCGCCCACCCCGCCGCCGATCGGGCCGAAGAAGACACTGTCGCGCCCGTCGATCCGCGCCTGCATCGGTGTCGGCCAGGCCCCGCGAACCCGTCGCGCGACCGGGTCGAACATGTCGGGGTTCAGCGCGGTCTGTTCCGCCCGGTATCCCGCCGGCCCCTGTTCCAGGAACAGCACGTTCAGCCCATGTTCGGCCAGACGCCGCCCAGCCACCCCGCCACCGATCCCGGTGCCGATGACGATCACGTCCCAATCGCGGCCAAGGGCGTCGTCCAGTGTCATTCCGCCCCCCCTGTCAAAACCGGCCCGAACAGCGGTGCGACCAGGGCTGCCCCCGCGTTGGTCAGGTGGTTGTTGTCGAAATAGACCACCTTGCCCCCCGACCAGATCGAACAGTTCTCTGCGTCGCACAGATAGGGGCGTGGATCGAGAAGCGTGGCGTTTTCCGCCCTTGCGATGTCCCGCAGCATCGGGTCCGAGCTTGCCTGCCGCTCGGCGACCTCGCTCAGCGGGATCGAATAGGTCTCTTTCACGTCCTGACCGAGCCCATGCGCCAACCGCCGCGCGGTGCGCCGGGAATCGTACCGCTCGATTTCGGGAATTTGCCGCAGGATATGAACCTGCGCATAGGCCCCGATTTCATGCACCGTTTGCTGCAACAGGTCGCGCAATATCCCGGGTTGCGGCTGTCCCTCGGGCAGCAGCGTGATCTTGTTGGGCACATCGCGGCCCACTCCCACGCCTTCGGCGTAATAGCTCCAGCGCCCGATCAGCACCACGTCGCGCACGCCCAGCCCCGGCAGCGCCCGGCGGATACGGTCGTTATCGGCGCTGCATTCGGCATCCATCGCCGGGGTGGCATAGCTTTCGCGTTTCTGCACAGCGAACACCGGCGGGCATCCCGCATGCCAGATGATCATCCCCGGCGTGCCGCTTTGCATCGCCTGCGCGCCGATCCCGTCCATCAGCGCGCGCAGGTGACTGTCGCCCCAGAACAGAACCTCCGGCGCGCCTTCGGGGCCGATGGCGCAGGTTTCCACCCCGGCCAGCGGGCCGCTTTCGGCGGTCTCGCAGCGGCTCCAGTCCTGCAGGAAATCGCCCGAGGCATCGATATGGGCGCGGATATCGGCCGGGAACCGGTCGGGGAAGCCGTCGCGCAGGAATGCGGCGGCGCCGATGGCAAGGGTCAGCACCGACACCCCGCCGACGCCCGCCAAGGTCGCCGGCAGGCCAAGCCAGCGGGCATGGCGGGTGGGCCGTTCGACAAACCGCCATGACAACATCGCCAGCAGGATCGACAGCGCGATCAGACCCGCCTCCAGCATCGGGCCGCTAAAGATTTCCAGCACGTATTTGGAAAACACCGCCACCGGCCAGTGCCAGAGGTAGAGCGAGTAGGAAATCAGCCCGAAAAACACCATCGGCCCGGACCGCAGCGCGCGGTTGATCCAGTTGTCCTGCCGTCCGTTGAGCAGGATCAGAACCGTGCCCAGCGTCGGCACCGTGGCCCAGACGCCGGGAAAGGTCGGGCCCGATTGCACGAAGAGGACGGAGCCAATCAGCAAAACCATCCCGGCATAGGACAGCGCCGGGTGCAGGGTCCAATCGCTGCGCGTCTGGTATCCCCAGATCGCCAGCAGAACCCCGGCCAACAGTTCCCAGGCCCGGAACGGGAACAAGAAAAACGTCGCGGTGTGATTGCTCAGCGTCAGCAGCACGCAGGAAAACAGCGACAGCAGGAAAATCCCCTGCAGCAGCAGCGGCAGCGCCCGCAAGCCCCGCCGCCCCATCATGCCCACCAGCAGCATCAGCAAAGGCAGGAACAGATAGAACTGTTCCTCCACCGCCAGGGACCAGGTGTGCAACAGCGGCTTTTCCTCGGCAGCGGCGTCGAAATAGCCCGCTTCGCGGTAGAACTGCACGTTGGACAGGTAAACCGTGGCGGCGATCAGGCTCTTGCCGAATTCGCGGAATTCGAATGGCAGCAGGACTTTCCAGGACACAGCCGACACCACCAGCGCCATGACGAAGAAGGCGGGCGCCAGCCGTTTGAATCGGCGCAGATAGAAATGGCGCAGCGAAATCCGCCCGGTCCTGTCCTGTTCCGACCACAAAAGCCCGCCGATCAGGAAACCGGAGATGACGAAGAAGATGTCGACACCGACAAACCCGCCGGCAATTCCCGGGACGCCGAAATGGTAAAATACCACCGCCAAAACGGCGATGGCGCGTAATCCATCGATTTCCGGCCTGTATCCGTTTGGAACCATTGGGTGTTATTCGTTTCCGGTTGCGGCGCAAATGCCCGATTAATTTTTAAACCTGCCGACAGGGTAGCTATCGGGAAATCATACAGGCAATTGCGTCAGAATTCCGAACGGAATCGGAAATTTCCGCGCGTTTTCTGTATCTTCGCCGGCTTCCGACGCAGGAACACGGCCCCGATCCGTCACAAAACGTTAATCAAACTGTCAAATTGACGATTCTCTGCCGCCATAAGCCGGGCCCCGAATGGATGGGGCGCTATATGCTTAAAATCGAAAATCTGACCAAGACCTTCGGATCGGTGAACGCTGTCGACAATATCAGCTTCACGGTGGACCGTCCGATGATGATCGGCGTGATCGGGGCGTCCGGCGCCGGGAAATCCACCATGCTGCGGATGCTGAACCAGCTTGAAACCGCCACCAGCGGCAAGATCACCGTGGAAGGTCGGGATATCACCGGGCTGAAGGGCGCCGACAAACGCCGCTGGCAGCGCGATTGCGCGATGATCTTCCAGCAGTTCAACCTGGTGCCGCGGATGGACGTGGTGTCGAACGTGCTGCACGGCACGCTGAACAAGCGCTCGACGCTGGCCACCATGTTCAACCTCTACCCGTCCGAAGACATCCACAAGGCCATCGACATCCTCGACCGGCTCGGCATCGCCGCCCATGCCGCCAAGCGCGCCGAAGCGCTGTCGGGCGGCCAGCAGCAGCGCGTCGCCATCGCCCGCGCCATCATGCAGGACCCGAAAATCGTGCTGGCCGATGAACCGATCGCGTCGCTCGACCCGATGAACGCCCAGATCGTGATGGACGACCTGCGCCGTATCCACGACGAAGACGGCCGCATGGTCATCGCAAACCTGCACACGCTGGACACCGCGCGACGCTATTGCGACCGGGTGATCGGCATGCGCATGGGCCGCATCGTGTTTGACGGCACCCCCGAACAACTGACCACCGGCGTCGCCCGCGACATCTATGGCGCCGACGCAAGTTTCAGCGAGGCCGCGACCAGCACCAGCCTCGACGCACTGGAGCGCGAGGCCGCCCTGGCCTGACGCCCACACCATCGCCCGCGGCGATGAGGCCGCGGGTTTCATCAAACCGGAGAGAGACTGATGAAAAAACTGATCGCCGCCGTTCTGGCAACCACCGCCCTGACCGCCCCGGCCATGGCTGAAGACATCAAGGAATTCCGCATCGGCATCCTGGGCGGCGAAAACGCCCAAGACCGCATGAACAACAACGAATGCCTGCGCGCCAAGACCGAAGAGCTGCTGGGCGTCGAAACCAAGCTGTTCGCCCCGGCCGATTACAACGGCGTGATCCAGGGCCTGCTGGGCGGCACCATCGACATGGCATGGCTGGGCGCATCGGGTTACGCCAAGACCTTCCTGTCGGACCCCGAAGCGGTTGAGCCGATCCTGGTGAAGGTGAACAACGACGGCGGCTACGGCTACTACTCGATCGGTTTCGCCCGTAAGGACAGCGGCATCACCGACCTGGCCGGCATGAAGGGTAAGGTCTTCGGCTTCGGCGATCCGAACTCGACCTCGGGCTTCCTGATCCCGTCGATCGAAATCCCGCAGGCAACCGGCGCCAGCATGACCTCGGGCGATTACTTCGGCGAAGTGAAATTCTCCGGCGGCCACGAACAGACCATCGTCGGCGTCTATAACGGCGACTTCGACGGCGGCGTGACCTGGGCCGACGGCCTGGGCAACTGGGAAGACGGCTACAACTCGGGCGCGCTGCGCAAAGCCGTCGACGCCGGCCTGGTCGACATGAACGACCTGGTCAAAATCTGGCAGTCGAAGCCGATCCCGGAAGGCCCCGTCGTTCTGCGCAAGGCGCTGCCGGAAGACGTGAAACTGAAGATGACCGGCCTGATGGCATCGCTGAAGTCGATGGACGAAGAATGCTTCTACGGCGTTGCAGCGGGCGAAGCCAAAGGCTTCATGCCGATCACTCACGAAGCTTACGAAGTGATCATCGAAGCTCGTAAACTGAAGTCGAACTAATCGCTTCACCTTCTTTAAACAGGCCCCGGATTCGGGGCCTGTTTTTCTGCCCGAGGTGCCCATGTCAGACCTGACCGCCAATTCCCCCGTCGAGGATGTCCGATCCAGCTATATGGACATGACCCGCAAGAAGCGGGCCTATAACGCCATCATGCTGGCGATCTTCGTGGCCCTGATGGCCGCGGGCTTCGTGACCGCCGACGACCGTAACGCAGGCGGGTTCTGGGACGGGCTGCACCAGCTGTTCGATTTCCCCGCCGAGGTGCTGGGCGAAGCCAGCGGCAAGCTGGCCGAGATGCCGGCGCATTTCGTGAAATTCTTCCCCTCGCTGGTCGAGACGATCAATATCGCCGGGGCCTCGACCCTGCTGGGCGCGATCGTCGCGATCTTCCTGTCGCTGCTGGCGACCAACGGGCTGGCGCGCTGGCCGCGTTTGATCCCCCTGTTCCGCCGCATGATGGATATCATGCGCGCGATCCCCGAAATCGTCATCGCCCTGGTGCTGATCTTCGTGCTGGGCGGCGGGCCGGTTCCGGCAATGATCGCCATCGCCTTCCACACCAGCGGCGCGCTCGGCAAGCTGTTTTCGGAAGTGAACGAAAACGCCTCGCTGAAACCGGTCGAGGGGCTGCAATCGGTCGGCGCCAGCTGGGCGCAGCGGATGGTGCTGGGGGTGATGCCGCAGGTGTCGCCGAACTATCTCAGCTATGCCCTGCTGCGGTTCGAAATCAACATCCGCGCCTCGGCCATCCTGGGCTTCGTCGGCGCGGGCGGCATCGGGTACGACCTGAAAAACGCCATGTCCTGGGGCAAGGGACAATATGACGAAGCCGCCGCGATCTTCCTTCTGCTGTTCGGCGCGATCGTCCTCGTCGACCAAATCTCATCCATCCTGCGCCACCGCCTGACCCATGGCGCGCATATGGAGGCCACCCTATGACCATGACCGCCACCGCCGAACTGAAGGGCCAGGCCGACGCCCTGTTCCTGCGCAAGCGCCTGACCGCCTTCGCCCTGCCCGTCCTGATCCTTGCCTATCTGACCTATATCTTCTTCGCCTTCGACATGCCGGGGCTGAGCGAACGGGCCGATCTGGATAACGGCAAGACGCTGATCCGCGACAGCTACAGCTACAAGACCCATGTTACCCGCGACAACCGCAGCGGCGATATTTCCATCGCGGTCGAAGGCGAACGCAAGGGCGCCTATGCTCCGGGCACCGCCCCCGACTGGGTGACGCTTGGCGACGACACGGTGATCGACCTGGGCGACGGCCATGTCGTGACCTTCGGCGAAACCACCGTCAGCTATGACATTCCGGGTTATGGGTTGATCACCTCCGAACCGGGCCGCAGCGGCGTGCAGGCCGTCCTGCCCGAGGGCGATGTTCCCGACTGGATCAACGCGTCCAAGAACCGGCTGGCGATCACCACCGACGCCGGCCGCCTGACCATCACCCGCAACCGGTCGGAAGTGTTCCGCTACAGCCTGGGCTGGGAACTGTTCTTCTTCACCCTCGACAGCCCCTATCACGGCATGGGCGCGGGCGAACTGATCAGCCGTGCCTTTAGCGGCGAAGCCGGGGCGATCTTTTCGGATATCTGGAACAACAAGATGTGGCGCCATGCCGATGTGGCCTGGGCGATCTTTGAAACCATCCTGATGGCCTTCCTCGGCACCATGGGCGCGGCGATCGTGGCGCTGCCCTTGGCCTTCCTCGCCGCGCGCAACTTCGCGCCCTTGATGGCGATCCGCTTTGCCGCGCGCCGCCTGTTCGATTTCTTCCGCGGCGTCGACGCGCTGATCTGGACCATCGTTCTGGCCCGCGCCTTCGGCCCCGGGCCGCTGACCGGGGCCTTGGCGATCCTGATCACCGATACCGGCAGCTTCGGCAAGATGTTCTCGGAAGCGCTGGAAAACGTCGACGGCAAGCAGATCGAGGGCATCCAGTCCACCGGCGCCAAGCCGCTGCAACGCTATCGGTTCGGGGTGCTCCCGCAGATCACCCCGGTGCTGCTGAGCCAGGTCCTGTATTTCCTCGAATCCAACACCCGTTCGGCCACCATCATCGGCGCGATCACCGGCGGCGGCATCGGTTTGCTGCTGACCCAGGCGATCATCACCCAGAAGGATTGGGAAGAAGTGTCCTATTACATCGTCCTGATCATCCTGATGGTGATGCTGATGGACTGGTTCTCGGGGCTGCTTCGGCGCAAGCTGATCAAGGGATAATCCCCCGGCAGCCGCCGGGCGGGATCAATGACAGAACGAAAGGACAGGCGCATGGCGAAACTGCGCGCGGACGAACCGGTGATCCATGACGACGTGTCGCTGACCGAGGTGACCTTCGGGCGCTATTGCGAAGTGGGCAAGGGCAGCCGCATCGGCCACAGCCATATCGACGATTATTCCTATTGCGACCGCTATGCCGATATTGCCAATGCGGAGATCGGCAAATTCGCCAATATCGCCAGCTTCGTGCGGATCGGCGCGACCGATCACCCGATGCATCGCGCCAGCCTGCATCATTTCCTCTATCGCAGTGCCGATTACTGGGACGACGTCGAACATGACGCGGAATTCTTCGCCCATCGCCACAGCCGCCGCGCGGTGATCGGGCATGACACCTGGATCGGCCATAACGCACAGGTGAAACCCGAGGTCACCATCGGCCATGGTGCCGTCGTCGCCTCGGGCGCAGTGGTGACCAAGGATGTCGCCCCCTACATGATCGTCGCGGGCATTCCGGCGCAGCCGATCCGCGAACGCTTCCCCGCCGCCATTGCCGAGAGGCTGATGGCGCTGGCCTGGTGGGACTGGTCGCATGGCGCGCTGCACGACGCGCTGACGGATTTCCGCCAGCTCGATATCGAGGCCTTCCTGGAAAAATACGAATAACCCCGCCACAAAATCGCGGCCCCCAGTGGGGGCCGCTGTTTGGTCATGTAAATGGGGGACAATCGTTAATCTGGCCGAGGCCGGTCTTGCACATGGTCCTTCGTCACGGGTCCGGGCGATGGGGGACGCCACGCCCGGTTTTCCGTTCCTCGGCCAAGATGGGCCGTGATTCTGACAGCCCGATGATGTTTCGGTAACAGAACCGCGAAACCCTATTCGGCCGCCATCCGCAACGAGTCAGGCCGCGCCAGGAAACGATGCGCGGCTTCGCCGGCAAGATAGGCCAGCCGCCCGTCGCTGATCGTCGCCTCGATCGCGCGGGTGCGTTTGTGGATCACCACCAGGTCGGCGCGCTTGCCGTAATCGATGACGCCGCGATCGGCCAAGCGCAGGATATGCGCCGGACCTTCGGATACCAGCGCCCAGGCCTTGGGCAGCGACAGCACCCCCATATCGACCAGACGGAACGCCGCCTGCGACAGCGCGGGATAGAAGTAATCCGACACCAAGGCATCGCACAGCCCTTCGCGCACCAGTTGCGCGGCCGGGATATTGCCCGATTGCGACCCGCCGCGCACCACGTTGGGCGCGCCCATCAGGACCGGGTCACCCATCGCCGCAGCCGCAGCCGCCGGGGCCCGCTTGGTGGGGAATTCGCAGATCCGCGCGCCGATCATCGCGTAATGTTCACGCGCCTCGGCGCTGCTGTCGTCATGCGACCCATAGGTAATGCCCAACGTGTCGAAGGCTTCGGCCAGGTGGCACAGGTGGCGCGGCACCTCGGCTTTGCGTTCCGACGCCTTGTGCACGATGTCCATATGTTCCTTGGACGTACGCCCGTTCTTCGATGCCCAATGGGTGATCTTGGCAGGGTCGCTTTCCGCCGCGTCCAGCGCCTCGTCCAGGTGGTTGTTGAACACCACGTAATCGATCCCGTGCCGGCGGATCGCCGACAGCAGCCGGTCTTCGCTTTCGACCATGTGGGTTTCATAGCGCAGCTGCAGCCGCAGATCGATCAGCGCCTGCGATTTGTAGCGTTGCAGCGCCTGCATCACCTCTTCGGCGAAATCCGGGCCGCGCATGCCGCCTTCCCAGGACCAGCATTGCGCCAGCCAGGCGGTGGTCACCCCGTTGGCGGCCGCTTCGCGGTCGGTGGCGCGCAATCCGGTTTCGATCGGGAACGGCGCGGTGGGGCGCGGGGCGATATGGCGTTCGAACGCGTCGCCATGCAAATCGATGATCCCCGGCAGGATGTAATATCCCGACAGGTCGACGGCGGGCTGCGGTCCCTTGGAAATGCGCCCGTTTTCGATCACCACCGATCGATCCTGCATCTGCCCGTCACGCAGAACCGTAGCGCCGGTCAGGCGCAAGGGGGGCAATATCTGCAACATGAACCTACTCCGTCCTCGAAACGGTTTGTCGCGTTTTACGGACGGTCTGTGTCGGGCATGTGACAAAATGCCTTTATATTTAGCCTTCTACCACCAATGTGATGCGGTCGCCGACGAACCAGGTATGGCCGTATTCCACCGGGCAGCCATCGGTATCGACATTGATCCCCACCGTCCGCAGAATCGGTGCGCCTTCCGAGATGTTCAGATGCAACGCCTGCGTCGCGGTGGCGGTCTTGGCGGTCAACCGGGTCGAGGCGCGGGTGTAATCCTTCACCCCCACCGCCGCCAGCGCCCGCGTCACCGATCCCATATGATCGAGATCCTCCAGCAGGTCGGGGAAGCGGTCTGCGGAAAACACCGACCGGAATATCGCCACCGCCACGTTGTCGGCCAGCGACAGGCCCTCATAGACATGCACCGGATCGCCCGGTTTCAACTGCAGCGCCTCGGCCTCGTCGCGGTCGCAGGGGCGGGTTTGTAGGGTCAGGATGCGCTTGGCCGGCATCCGCCCGGCCGCTTCCAGGTTCTGGTGGAACCGGACCCGCTTGCCGATGGGATAATCGGTGGGTTCGGCCATCACGAACACCCCCGACCCGCGCCGCGCATGGGTCAGGCCCCTTTCCTGCATGTCCTGCAGCGCGCGGCGCACCGTATGCCGGTTCACACCGAAGCGGGCGGACAGTTCCGCCTCGGTCGGAAGCTTGTCGCCCGGGCGGTAATGCCCGGCGGCGATTTCGGATGTCAGGGCCGTCGCAATCGATTTCCAGACCGGGGTTTTCGGCATGTCGTCACCAATGTTTCACAAATCTACATCTTCAATTCCGCCACGATTCGGCGTATCAGTTGTCTAGTTGTATAGTTAAATAGACAAATCGGCAAGGTGTCTAGATGCACGCGATCGAAGAAAGAAAAGGCTGGATCGGCCTGCTGGCAAAAGCGCCGGCAGGGCGGCTGGCCGCATTGTGGAACGACGTGGCCGACCGGCCCGCATTCACCCATCTGCGCGCCCCCGAAGTGGGCGGCGCGATGGTGCGCGGCCGCATGGGCGGCACCGGCGCGCCGTTCAACCTGGGCGAAATGACGGTGACGCGCTGTTCGGTGCGGCTCGACAGCGGCGAGGTCGGTCATGGCTATGTCCAGGGCCGCGACAAGGCCAAGGCGGAAACCGCCGCGCTGATCGACGCCCTGATGCAGACCGGCGCCGCCGCGACGATCCGCGGCGCGGTGCTGACCCCGCTGCAGGACGACATGACCAAGGCCAAGGCCGCCCGCGCCGAAAAGGCGGCGGCGACCAAGGTCGATTTCTTCACCATGGTGAGGGGGGAAGACTGATGCACGCCACCGCATTGACCGGCGGTTTCGCCGAGGCACCAAAAGATGCCGCCCGCGCCTTCCGCGCGGTGATGAACGTGATGGCCCGGCCGGGCCAGATCGAGACCCTGACCGGCGCGGAACCGCCCGCGCCGATGTCCAGCGCCGCCGGAACCCTGGCGCTGACCCTGCTGGACGGCAACACGCCGGTCTATCTGGCCGGGGCGCTGGATTGCAAGGATGTGCGCGACTGGATCACCTTCCACACCGGCGCGCCCTTCACCGGGCCGGAACACGCCGCCTTCGCCTTCGGCACCTGGGACGACCTGCTGCCGCTGACCGCCTATCCGGTCGGCAACCCCGAATATCCCGACCGTGGGACCACCCTGGTGGTGGAAATGTCCGCGCTGGAAACCGCGGGCGCCACGCTCAGCGGCCCGGGGATCAAGGACAAAGCGGCGCTGAACCTGCCCGAACTGGCGGCGTTCCAGGCCAACGCGATGCAATTCCCGCTGGGTCTGGATTTCTTCTTCACCAGCGGTGACCGGATCGCGGCCCTGCCGCGCAGCACGAAAGTGGAGGCAGCCTGATGTATGTAGCAGTCAAAGGCGGCGAAAAGGCGATTGATGCCGCCCACGCATGGCTGGCCGAGGAACGGCGCGGCGATGTGAACGTGCCGGAACTGTCGGTCGACCAGATCCGCGAACAGATGGCGCTGGCGGTCAACCGGGTGATGGCGGAAGGATCGCTTTACGACCCCGATCTGGCGGCGCTGGCGATCAAGCAGGCGCGTGGCGACCTGATCGAGGCCATCTTCCTCATCCGCGCCTATCGCACCACCCTGCCCCGGTTCGGCTACACCAACCCGGTGGAAACCGAGGCGATGCAATGCGACCGCCGCATCAGCGCGACCTTCAAGGACGCGCCGGGTGGTCAGGTTCTGGGCCCGACCTTCGATTACACCCACCGCCTGCTGGATTTCAAACTGGCCGCCGATGGCGAGGTGCCCGAGGCGCCTTCGCGTGAAACCGAAGCAGGCCCGGTGCCCCATATCACCGAGTTCCTGAACCAGGAGGGCCTGATCCAGAACGAGGTGGATAGCGACACCGCCCCGCGCGACCTGACCCGCGAACCGCTGGAACTGCCCGCCGACCGGGCGCTACGGCTGCAATCGCTGACCCGCGGCGACGAAGGTTTCATCCTCGGCATGGCCTATTCGACGCAGCGCGGCTACGCCCGCAACCACGCCTTTGTCGGTGAATTGCGCATCGGCACCTGCGCGGTCGAAATGGACATTCCGGAACTCGGTTTCGCGGTCGAGATCGGTGAGATCGAACTGACCGAATGTGAAACCGTGAACCAGTTCGCCGGGTCCAAGACCGAACCGCCGCAATTCACCCGCGGCTACGGGCTGGTCTTCGGCCAGACCGAGCGCAAGGCGATTTCCATGGCTCTGGTCGACCGCGCGCTGCGCTGGAAGGAAATGGGCGAAGACAACATGGGCGCGCCGGCGCAGGACGAGGAATTCGTGCTGTACCACGCCGACAATATCCAGGCGACCGGGTTCCTCGAACACATCAAGCTGCCCCATTACGTCGATTTCCAATCGGAACTGGAACTGGTGCGGAAAATGCGGGCCGAAGCACAGGCACAAGCGATGCCGGAGGCAGCGGAATGATCTTAAAACCAGGGCAAAAGATCGATTTCGAGTTTCGAGGCAATTCGAAGGAGAATTCCGATCGCAAGGCCAGCTGCAATTCCGACGATCATCTCGATTCTCCGAAGTCTGAGGTGAATATTTTTGTGAGATTCATAGAGCATATCTTTCAAATCTTCGTCGGTTCTCATTCGTGCAAATCTCCGGAGTTGAAAAGTGTCTGACTATAACTTCGCCTATCTTGATGAACAGACCAAGCGGATGATCCGCCGCGCCATCCTGAAAGGGCTGGCGGTGCCCGGATACCAGGTGCCGTTTGCCTCACGCGAAATGCCGATGCCCTATGGCTGGGGCACCGGCGGGGTGCAGGTCAGCGCCTCGGTGCTGACGCCCGAGGACACCATGAAGGTGATCGACCAGGGCGCCGACGACACCACCAACGCGGTATCGATCCGCAAGTTCTTCGAGAAAACCGCGGGCGTGGCGACCAGTGAGGAAACGTCGAAGGCCGACGTCATCCAGACCCGCCACCGCATCCCCGAGGAAGACCTGCGCGAAGACCAGATCCTGGTCTACCAGGTGCCGATCCCGGAACCGCTGCGTTTCCTTGAACCGCGCGAAACCGAGACCCGCAAGATGCATGCGCTGGAAGAATACGGGCTGATGCATGTGAAGCTGTACGAGGATATTTCCAAGAACGGCGCGATCTCGACCTCCTACGCCTATCCGGTGAAGGTCGAGGGACGTTACGTGATGGACCCCTCGCCGATCCCGAAATTCGACAATCCCAAGCTGGAAATGGCCGCGGTGCAGCTGTTCGGCGCGGGCCGGGAACAACGCATCTACGCGCTGCCGCCTTACACCAAGGTCGTCAGCCTGGATTTCGAAGACTACCCGTTCGAGGCCAGCAAGGCCGATCACGCCTGCGATCTGTGCGGGTCGGAAACGTCCTATCTCGACGAGGTGATCGTCGACGACGCCGGCGGGCGGATGTTCGTCTGTTCCGACACCGATTTCTGCCGGTCGCGCCGCGCCGCCGGCCATGTCGGCGCGCAAGGCGTCCCTTATGAGGAGGATGTGGCATGACCCCGCTGTTCCAGGTCAAGGAGCTGACCAAATTCTACGGCAACCGGATCGGCTGCAAGGACGTGTCCTTCGACCTTTACCCCGGCGAAGTCATGGGCATCGTCGGCGAATCCGGGTCGGGCAAATCGACCCTGCTGAACTGCATGGCGGGCCACCTGACCCCGGATGCGGGCGAGGTCCTGTTCGACACCCGCGCCGACGGCATGCGCGACACGGTGAGCATGAGCGAACCGGAACGCCGGATGCTGGGCCGCACCGACTGGGCCTTCGTGCATCAGCACGCCCGCGATGGGCTGCGCATGGGCGTGTCGGCCGGCGGCAATGTCGGCGAGCGGCTGATGGCCGTGGGGGCGCGCCATTACGGCGATATCCGCGAACAGGCGATCGACTGGCTGGGCCGGGTGGAAATCAACGCCGAACGGGTCGACGACCGGCCCTCGGCCTTTTCGGGCGGCATGCAGCAGCGGCTGCAGATCGCGCGCAACCTGGTGACCGGGCCGCGGCTGGTGTTCATGGACGAACCCACCGGGGGGCTGGACGTGTCGGTGCAGGCGCGCCTGCTGGACCTGCTGCGCGGACTGGTGCGCGAAATGGGGCTGAGCGCCATCATCGTGACCCACGACCTGGCCGTGGTGCGGCTGCTGGCCGACCGGCTGATGGTGATGAAGGACGGGCATGTGGTGGAAACCGGGCTGACCGACCAGGTGCTGGACGATCCGCAGCATGGCTATACCCAGCTGCTGGTCAGTTCGGTGTTGCAGGTATGATCGTGGGGGCGCTGCCCCCACACCCCCGAGGTATTTGTGCCAAGATGAAGAGGCGGAAGAGATGATTGAGATCAG
This sequence comes from Thalassovita mangrovi, assembly GCF_009857745.1. Taxonomy (GTDB): domain Bacteria; phylum Pseudomonadota; class Alphaproteobacteria; order Rhodobacterales; family Rhodobacteraceae; genus Thalassobius; species Thalassobius mangrovi. The sequence continues at coordinate 528,084 of NZ_WWEN01000003.1, read as the reverse complement.
CGGTGTTTCGAAAAGCTTCGTACTGCACAACCAGGGATCGGCGGTGATCCCTGTGATGCAGGATGCGGCAATGACGGTGGCGCCCGGCGAATGCGTGGCGCTGGTGGGCGCGTCGGGGGCGGGCAAATCGACCCTGATGCGGATGATTTACGGCAATTACCTGGCCAATGCCGGGCAGATCGTGGTGGGCGACGTCGATGTCGCACAGGCCGAGCCGCGCGAGATCCTGGCGCTCAGGCGCGAGGTTCTGGGCTATGTCAGCCAGTTCCTGCGCGTGGTGCCGCGGGTGGCGACCATCGACGTGGTGGCCGAACCGCTGCTGCAGGTCGGCGTGGACGGCGCGGCGGCCCGCGCAAGGGCCGAGGAGCTGCTGCGGCGGCTGAACATTCCCGAACGGCTGTGGTCGCTGTCGCCCACGACCTTTTCGGGCGGCGAACAGCAGCGGGTGAATATCGCGCGTGGTTTCGCCCACAGCTTCCCGGCGCTTCTGCTGGACGAACCGACCGCCAGCCTCGACGCCACCAACCGCGAAGTGGTGCTGAGCCTGATCGAGGACGCCAAGGCGCGCGGCGCGGCCATCGTCGGCATCTTCCACGACGAGGCGGCGCGCGAACGGGTCTGCGACCGCGAAATCGACGTGACCGGATTTACCCCCGGGATGGCGGCATGACACCGGGCCGGTTCATAGCCGTTGTCGGCCCCTCGGGCGTCGGCAAGGACACGGTGATGGAGGCCGTCTGCGCCCGCCATCCCGAAATCCGCCGGGTGCGCCGGGTGATCACCCGCAGCGCCGAGGCCGGCGGCGAAGACGCTGATGCGGTCACGCATGAGGAGTTCGAGGCGCGGGCGCAGCGTGGCGATTTCGCCCTGTTCTGGGACGCCCACGGGCTGCGTTATGGCATTCCGGCCTCGGTCGATGCCGATCTGGCCGAGGGGCGCGATGTGCTGGCCAACCTGTCGCGGGCAGTGCTGCCCGAACTGGCGGAACGTTTCGACCGCTCGATGATCGTGTCGATCACCGCCTCGGCCGACGTCCTGGCGGCGCGGCTGGCCGCGCGTGGCCGCGAAACGGCCGAGGAGCAGGCCAAGCGCCTGCTGCGCGCCGATTTCCGGCTGGCCGAGGGGCTGAACCCGGTGGTGATCCGCAACGACGGCACGTTGGACGAGGCCGTCGCGGCCTTCAGCGCGGCGCTTCAGCCGGAAAGGGCGTAGCGGTGGATCAGGTGGAACATTCCGTTTTCATCCTCGCCCACCAGGCACAGGTCGCGGATTACGAAGGGCGCGGGCAGCAGCGGCGTGACCAGCGGGTCAAGACGCTGCCGTACGGTTTCGGCCTGATCCTTGCCGAGCTTGCCGGTCAGGGTGATGTGAAAGCGGAATTCCTCCATCACGTAGGGGTATCCCCATTGCAGCAGCAGCGCGTCTTGCCGGTCGCTCAGGTTGGCCTTGCGGCGGCGCGCCAGTTCCGCTTCGGGCGCAGGCGCGCGGAACTCATCGAGGCCGCGCACCATGGTCGCGGCCAGATCGCTGAGCGCCGTGGTGTCGCCGGTTACGGTCAGCGCCAGGAAGCCGCCCAGCCGGGTCAGCGCCAGACCGTCCAGCACCACCGGGGCCTGCGCGGCGCAGAGGCTTTCCGCCGCCGCCGCCAGCCCGTCGAAATCGGTGCCGTCTGCCAGTCGGAAGGGCGGTTTGACGGTGCCGTGCAGCCCGTATTTGCGCGGCGTGTCGGTCAGCGCGGCGATATCCAGCCCCTCGATCCGCGGATGATCCGCGGGCGCACCCGCCGCCAGGTCCCAGCCCAGCCAGGACGCGCCGAAATCGACAAGCGCCCCCGCTTCGGGGGCGTAGTAAATCGCGAAACGTTTGAAATTGGTCACGGGGCAGCCTCTGATCTTCTCTGCGGGGCGGCATGACGCCCAAAGGTAACAGGACAATGACAAATCAGCTTATCCTTGCGAACGCAAATGTGGTTTTGGAAGACGAGGTGATCCACGGCGCGGTCACCGTCACCGACGGCGTGATCACCGCCATCGATCAGGGCGGCACCGTCGCGCCCGGGGCCGAGGACATGGGCGGCGATCTGCTCTGCCCCGGCCTGATCGAACTGCATACCGACAACCTCGAACGCCATATCCAGCCGCGGCCCAAGGTCGACTGGCCCCACGCCGCCGCCATCGTGGCACATGACGCGGAACTGGCCGGGGTCGGTATCACCACCGTGTTCGACGCGATGCGGGTCGGATCGATCCCCACCGGCAAGGGCCGTTACCTGAAATACGCACGCTCCCTGTCGAAGGAATTGTGGGACCTGCGCGAAGCGGGCGCCCTGCGGATCAGCCATTACCTGCACCTGCGGGCCGAGGTCTGTTCCGAAACGCTGGAAGAGGAAATGGCCGAATTCGGTCCCGATGACCGGGTCGGCATCGTCAGCCTGATGGATCACACGCCCGGCCAGCGGCAATTCCGCGATATCAGCAAGCTCAAGGCCTATGTGATGGGCAAGAACAACATGAGCGAAGACGATTTCGCCGATCACGTCGCCAGCCTGAAGGACATGCGCGACCGCAACGGCGCCCGGCACGAAGCCGTCGCGGTGGCCGAAGCCGCGCGTTACGGCGCCGTCCTTGCCAGCCATGACGACACCACCGCCGAACACGTCGCGGTGTCGTCGGGTTACGGCATCCGGCTGGCCGAATTCCCCACCACGGTGGAAGCGGCGCGGGCCTGCCACGACCACGGCATCGCCGTGATGATGGGCGCACCGAACCTGATCCGGGGCGGGTCGCATTCGGGCAACGTGGCGGCCGGGGAACTGGCGGAACTGGACCTGCTGGACATCGTATCGTCGGATTACGTGCCCGCCGCCCTGCTGTCGTCGGCGCTGCTGCTGGGCGACATGTGGGGCAATATCGCGCGCGGCATCGCCACGGTGACCAAGGCGCCGGCGGATGCGTCGGGCCTGACCGACCGGGGCCGGATCGCGCTTGGCGAACGCGGCGACATGATCCGGGTCGCCCGGATCGGCGGCGCGCCGGTGCTGCGCGGCACCTGGGTACAGGGCAAGCGCGTCGCCTGACCGCTTGCCCCTGCGGGCCAAAGCGCATAGCGTCCGCCGGATTTTCGCCGCAGACGGAACGGAGACGCTATGCACCCCCCGCCGCAGGACCTGGTCGCGCTGCTGGCGCAACGCCACGCGATGCCCGCGCTTGCGGGCTGGGTGGCCCTGCCGGGCGGGCAGACCAACCGGGCCTGGCGGGTGCAGGTCGATGGCGGTTCCTGGGTGGTGAAGCTGTTCGCCCGGCAGGACGACAATCCCCTGTTCCCTAATTCCGCCAGCGACGAGGCGCGGATGCTGCGCCTGCTGGCCCCCGGCGGGTTGGCGCCCCGGCTAATCGACGAGGTGGAAACGCCGCACGGGTCCTGCCTGATCTATGAACACGCCGAAGGGGCGCCCTGGCAAGATGACCCGGCCCTCGCCGCGCGGGCGCTGGCGCGGCTGCACCGGCAGGAGGCGCCGGAAGGGTTGCGACGGCTGGAGGGCGGATCGGCAAGCCTGAGTGCAGAGATCGAACGGATCATTGGCCTTTTGCCAGCGCCCGAGCAGAAACGCCTGCTTGCACTACGGCCCGAAGGATTGGTTCCGCCCGCCCGCGCGCTGGCCCTGCTGCATGGCGATCCGGTGCCGGGCAACATGATCGTGAACGGGGCGCAGGTCACCCTGATCGATTGGCAATGCCCGGGCGTCGGCGACCCTGTCGAGGATCTGGCGATCTTCCTGTCCCCGGCGATGCAGCTGATCTATCGCGGCAGACCGCTTTCGGAGGCCGAGAGAGCCGCCTTCCTCGACGCCTATGGCGACCCGAACATACGAAAGCGTATTGCTGCCCTCGCACCATGGCATCACTGGCGCATGGCAGCCTATTGCGCGTGGAAAGCGGCGCAGGACTGCGCGGAATATGAAGCGGCCGAAGCGTTGGAGATCGCTGCGCTGACGGCGTGAACAAACGCAAGCCGGGCCAGCGCCAATCCGCAGGGTGGCGCTGCACAGCCTTGAGCATGGCAGTTTATGCCAGCCAAGCCCATGCGCTTTCTCAATGGCAGAGCAAGCCTCGCAGAAGCGCCAGCCCGGGGGGCGGACTGGCGCTGGCCCGGCGGCCTTGTTCCGGGCTTGGTTTTCTTCTTTTCGAAAGGTCGCTTAGCCCAGCATCACCGCCAGAACTGTCCCGGCCACGCCCAGCACACCGCCGGTCAGCAGCAATAGCACGCGACCTCTCCAGCCGTTCCCGGCCGGTTCGTCATGGGTTTCCGCCTGGCGGATCAGGATCGCCTCGACCAGCCCGGGCAGGCGCGGGCCGAACCGGCCCAGCACGGCGACGGTTTTCGCCAGATCGCCCAGGATCGCCTGCGGCCCGATGCTTTCCTTGATGTAATCGCCGACCACCGGCTTGGCGACTTCCCAGATGTTGATCTGCGGGTGCAGCGATCGCGCCACGCCTTCGACCACCACCATGGTGCGCTGCAGCAGGATCAGCTCGGTCCTTGTTTCCATACCGAAGCGTTCGGTCACCTCGAACAGGTAGTTCAGTAGCCGCCCCATCGAGATATGGCTGGCATCCATGCCGAAGATCGGTTCGCCCACCGCGCGCAGGGCGCGGGCGAATTCGTCGACATCCATCGAGGCGGGCACGTAACCGGCCTCGAAATGCACCTCGGCGACGCGCTTGTAATCGCGCTTGATGAAGCCGAACAGGATCTCGGCGTACACCCGGCGGGTATATTCGTCGATATAGCCCATGATGCCGAAGTCATAGGCGATGATATCGCCATTGGCGGCGACCTTCAGGTTGCCCTGATGCATGTCAGCGTGGAAGAACCCGTCGCGCAGCGCATGGCGCAGGAACAGCTGCAGCACCCGTTCGCCCAGCACCCGCCGGTCGTGGCCCGCCGCGTCCAGCGCGTCATTGTCGCCCAAGGGTGCGCCATCGGCCCAGCCCATGGTCATCACCCGGCGGCCCGACAGGTGCCATTTGACCTGCGGCAGCTGGAAGCCTTCGTCATCCGCCGTATTGGCCGCGAATTCCGAGGCCGAGGCGCTTTCCAGCCGCAGGTCCAGTTCGCCCTTCACCACACCTTCGAAATGTTCGATCACGTCGCGCGGCCGCAGCCGGCGCGAGGCGGGGGACAGAAGTTCGATCATGTCGGCGGCGAAATAGAAGGCGTCGACATCCTTGTGGAACGCCTTTTCGATGCCGGGGCGCAGAACCTTGACCGCCACCAATTCGCCGGTGTCGCGCAACCGCGCCCGGTGCACCTGCGCGATCGAGGCCGCCGCGACCGGTTCGCTGAATTCCGAAAACAGCTCGTCCACCGGCAGGCCCAGTTCGGCCTCGACCGCCTTCTTGGCCGCTTCGACGGAAAACGCCGGCAGCTTGTCCTGCAGCACGCGCAGATGCTGGGCCATTTCTTCGCCCACCACGTCGGGGCGGGTCGAAAGGATCTGGCCGAACTTGATATAGGCCGGGCCCAAGGCGGTCAGCGCCCGCGTGGCGGGCGGCATCGCGGGATCGCCCCTGTAGCCCAGGAAGCGGAACGGCCAGGCCAGGACCCGCGCGGCGATGCGGATCGACCGCGGCGCTTCCATCCCGTCCAGCACTTCGCGCATAGCGCCCGAACGTTCAAAGGTGGCGCCGGTGCGGATCAGCCGCCAGATGTTGTGCGGTCCGCGCATGTCAGATTTTCCATCCCGAATGCAGGCAGGCGATGCCCATGGTCAGGTTGCGGTACTTGGCGTTCTCGAACCCCGCCTGTTTCACCATCGACAGGAAGGTTTCCTGATCGGGGAACTTGCGGATCGATTCGACCAGGTACTGGTAGGAATCGCGGTCGTTGGCGATCAGCTGCCCCATGCGCGGGATGATGTTGAAGGAATAAAGGTCGTAAACCTTCTGCATCAGGTGGTTCGGAATCTGGCTGAATTCCAGCACCATCAAACGGCCGCCGGGTTTCAGCACGCGATAGGCTTCGTTCAAAGCCTCCTGCGGGCGGGTCACGTTGCGGATGCCGAAGCTGATCGTGTAGACGTCGAAGGTGTTGTCGGCAAACGGCAGCGCCATCGCGTCGCCGACCACCCAATCGAGGCTGTCGGCCATCGCCGCCGCCTCGGCCCGCTTGCGGCCCTCGACCAGCATCGGTTCGGTCAGGTCCAGCACGGTGGCATGGGCCTTGCCCGCGCGTTTGAGGTAACGGAAGGAAATGTCACCGGTGCCGCCAGCCACATCCAGCAGTTTCGTATTCGGACGCGGCGCCAGCCAATCCATCATCGCGTCTTTCCAGATGCGGTGAATGCCCATGCTCATCGCGTCGTTCATCACGTCGTATTTCGACGCAACCGACCCGAACACCCCCTGCACGCGCCCGGCCTTTTCCGACTCGGGCACGGTTTCAAATCCGAAATGGGTGGTTTTATCTTTTGTCTCGGTCATGGGTCTTGCCAGTCCGTTGTTCAGACCCTTCTTATAGGGCGCTGACCGGGCGCTGCAATGCGCCGATCTGTCAAAGGAAGCCATATGCCCGAATTACCCGAGGTCGAAACCGTCCGCCGCGGCCTTGCCCCGTCGATGGAAGGCGCCGTGATCGAAAGCGCGCAGCTGAACCGCCCCGATCTGCGCTGGCCATTTCCCGAAGGGATGGCCGAGCGGCTGAGGGGCCGCCGGGTTCTGTCGCTCAGGCGGCGGTCAAAATACATCCTGGCCGATCTCGATTCGGGGGAAACGCTGCTGATCCACCTGGGCATGAGCGGCCGGATGCTGGTGTCGGGCGATCCTTTGGGGCAGTTCGTGCATGACCATCCCGCGCCGGAAAAGCATGACCACGTGGTGTTCGACATGGATAACGGCGCGCGTATCACCTTCAACGATCCGCGCCGCTTCGGGGCGATGGACCTGCTGGAAACCGCCACGGCGGAAGACAGCAAGCTGCTGTCGGTTCTGGGGCCGGAACCCTTGGGCAACGCGTTTTCCGAATCCTACCTGGTGGCCGCGCTGAAGGGGAAGAACACGCCGATCAAAGCGGCGCTGCTGGATCAGGGAATCATCGCCGGTCTGGGCAATATCTATGTCTGCGAAACGCTGTTCCGGGCCGGGATCCACCCCAAGCGCAAGGCCGGGCAGATTTCCGCCGCGCGGATCGCGGCGCTGGTGCCGATCATCCGCGAGGTGCTGAACGACGCCATCGCGGCGGGCGGATCGAGCCTGAAGGATTTCCGCAGCGCGGGCGGCGAACTTGGTTATTTTCAACACCGATTCGACGTTTACGACCGCGAAGGCCAGCCCTGTCACAGCGACGGTTGCCCTTCGGTCATCCGCCGCATCGTGCAATCGGGCCGGTCGAGTTTTTACTGCCCGAGCTGTCAAAGATAGCTTGATCCGGGCGCGCGGATTGGCCATCAATCGGGACTGACCGGAACAATGGAAAGCAGAATTCATGGCCTATGAGACGATCATCGTCGAAATAGAAGACCACATCGCGCTGGTGAAACTGAACCGCCCCGACGCGATGAACGCACTGAATGATCAGTTGCTGACCGAACTGGCCGACGCGATGCGTTCGGCGCAGGAAAATGACAAGGTGCGCTGCATCGTGCTGACCGGCTCGGAAAAGGCATTCGCCGCCGGGGCCGACATCAAGATGATGAGCGAAAAGAGCTATACCGAGGTTCTGACCGAAGACCTGTTCGGGCCCGAGCTCGACGACATCAAGCGGGTGCGCAAGCCGATCATCGCCGCCGTGTCGGGCTATGCCCTGGGCGGCGGCTGCGAATTGGCGATGCTGTGCGATTTCATCATCGCCGCCGACACCGCCAAGTTCGGCCAGCCCGAGGTGAATCTGGGCGTGATGGCCGGCATCGGCGGCACCCAGCGTCTGACCCGGGCGATCGGCAAGGCCAAGGCGATGGACATGAACCTCACCGGCCGCTTCATGGATGCCGAGGAAGCGGAACGCTCTGGCCTCGTCAGCCGCGTGGTGCCCGCCAAGAAGCTGATGGAAGAAGCGATGGCCGCCGCCGCCAAGATCGCCGAGAAATCGATGATCTCGGTCATGCTGATCAAGGAAGCGGTGGACAAGAGCTTCGAAGTGCCGCTGGCCGAGGGGCTGCTGATGGAACGCCGCATGTTCCATTCGTTGTTCGCCACCGAGGACCAGAAGGAAGGCATGGCCGCCTTCATCGACAAGCGCACGCCGCAATTCCGCGACAAGTAAGCGGATCAAGGCCGGATTGAATGGAACGGGCGGGGTTTCCGCCCGTTTTCAGTTGCAATTCCGCGAATCTTGGCTAGAAGGGCGCGATACATGCGCGTGAAGCCCGCCTAGGCTAGAATCGTTCCCGACAGAATGACTGTCCGGTGGGGAAGCGCGCTATACCTATGCAACCCCGAACCCAAGGGAAGATTCGAAATGGCAAATTCGCCCCAGTCCAAAAAACGCGCCCGTCAGAACGAGCGTCGTTTCGCCGTCAACAAAGCACGTCGTTCGCGCATCCGCACCTTCCTGCGCAAAGTCGAAGAAGCGATCGCTTCGGGTGACAAGGAAGCTGCCGCAGCCGCGCTGCGCGTCGCTCAGCCCGAACTGATGCGTGGCGTCACCAAGGGCGTGTTCCACAAGAACACCGCGTCGCGCAAAGTGTCGCGCCTGGCAGCCCGCGTCAAAGCACTGGGCTGATTCCGGATCTACCGGAAACTCCTAATTTTCTGTTAAAAGGCGCCACATTTGTGGCGCCTTTTTGCATTCCGGTTCTGAATTTTCGGCGCGGGTGTTGCAGAAAAAATCGGCCGGAGAGATTCTTTTTCCGATTCTCCGAGTCAAGCCCCGAAGATCGGTTGCTCCATCCACAGCCGACTTGCTAGCTTCACTCAAGCGATTCACATCGCCTTGGGGGGACAGGCGCGCCGAACCGTTCACGCGACGCAACGGGACGGCAGGTTCGAAGTACTCGTACGGACGCATTCATGCGGTGAATGCAATCTGTGCGGGCTCGGTGGGTATTTGCCCACGCCAGTCCAACAAGTTTACGCGCTCGATGCGCAACCCTCGAAACCCCTTCTGTTGCGTTGGGGTAACTATCGAGTGTTGCAGTTTGAGCGCTTGGTTCGGTCCGGTTCGGGACGGCACAACTGTTGCATATACTTGCAACGGTGAGGGTCGTTTTGTGCCGACAATACAGGTGACAAGTCATGCGGCAATTGTGCAGGATGCCGCAAAAAGAACTGAAAATGGTCGATGACAGGCTGGAATGGGGAACATGACGCAAGAACAATGGGGCAAACTGCAGCAAAACCTTCTCACCACGGTTGGCAAGAACAACTATACCACGTGGATTGAGCCGCTGGAGTTTCTGGAAATTACCGATGGCGTGGCCATCTTCGAGGTGCCGACCTCGTTCCTGGGGAATTACGTTTCCCAGAATTTCGGCGATCTGATCCTGCATCAGCTGGGCGAAGTGGGCGCGAATGTGCGGCGGATCAATTTCCGCGTCGCCGCCAACCTGAGCCAACGCCCGGCGCCGGTCGCCAAGAAAGAAACGCTGACGGATGACGTGAAACAGGAGGAACCCGCCGTGGCCGCCGCCCCGCAGGCCGCGCGCGAAGACACCGTTCCCGGCGCGCCGCTGGATGCGCGCTTCACCTTCGATTCCTTCGTCGTCGGCAAACCCAACGAACTGGCCCATGCCGCCGCGCGCCGGGTCGCCGAAGGCGGTCCTGTCACCTTCAACCCGCTGTTCCTCTATGGTGGCGTCGGGCTTGGGAAGACCCACCTGATGCATGCCATCGCCTGGGAACTGCAGACCCGGCGGCCCGACCTGAACGTCGTCTACCTGTCGGCGGAACAGTTCATGTACCGTTTCGTGCAGGCGCTGCGCGACCGCAAGATGATGGATTTCAAGCAGCTGTTCCGTTCGGTCGACGTGCTGATGGTGGACGATGTGCAATTCATCGCAGGCAAGGACAGCACTCAGGAAGAATTCTTCCACACCTTCAACGCGCTGGTGGACCAGAACAAGCAGATCATCATCTCGGCCGACCGCGCGCCGGGCGAAATCAAGGATCTGGAAGACCGGATCAAGTCGCGCCTGCAATGCGGGTTGGTCGTCGACCTGCACCCGACCGATTACGAACTGCGCCTGGGCATCCTGCAATCGAAGGTCGATCTGCACCGCAGGCAATATCCCGAACTGGAACTGGCGCCGGGGGTTCTGGAATTCCTCGCCCACCGGATCAGTACCAACGTGCGCGTTCTCGAAGGGGCGCTGACCCGTCTGTTCGCCTTCGCCTCGCTGGTCGGCCGCCCGATCACGATGGAACTGACCCAGGATTGCCTCGCCGACGTGTTGCGCGCCTCCGAGCGCAAGATCACCGTCGAGGAAATTCAGCGCAAGGTGTCCGAGCATTACAACATCCGCCTGTCCGACATGATCGGCCCGAAGCGGGTGCGCACCTATGCCCGTCCGCGCCAGGTCGCCATGTATCTGTGCAAACAGCTGACCAGCCGGTCGCTGCCCGAAATCGGGCGCCGTTTCGGCGGCCGCGACCACACCACCGTCATGCACGGGGTGAAGCGGATCGAGGAACTGCGCCAGCAGGACGGCCAGATCGCCGAAGACCTCGAAATGCTGCGCCGCGCGCTCGAAGCGTAACCTCAAACGCACAGTTGGGCGCCGCTGCATCACCGCAGCGGCGCCCTTCCCCTTGACGCCCCCCGCTTTCCGACAGACAAACCAATAAAAGGCTTGAGCCGATTGGGGATTTCGCTAGGTTGCAAACCCCCGGACCATGAGCCGGAACAGGGATAGGAGCGAGGGAATGAAATTCAGCATCGAACGCGGGACGCTTCTGAAAGCCGTGTCGCAGGCGCAATCGGTCGTCGAACGTCGCAACACGATCCCGATCCTCGCTAACGTCCTGATCGAAGCCGAGGGCGACAGCGTGTCGTTCCGCGCCACCGACCTCGACATAGAAGTGGTCGACAAGGTTCCCGCCCAGGTCGAAAAGGCCGGCGCCACCACCGTGTCCGCCGTCACCCTGCACGAAATCGTCCGCAAACTGCCCGATGGCGCGCTGGTCACCCTGACCGACGACGGCGTCGCGGGCCGCCTGACGGTCGAAGCGGGCCGCTCGAACTTCAACCTGGCCACCCTGCCGAAAGAAGACTTCCCGGTCATGGCGACCTCGGAATACCAGTCGAATTTCAGCGCCCCGGCGCCGGTGCTGCGGCGCCTGTTCGACAAGTCGAAATTCGCCATCTCGACCGAAGAAACCCGGTACTACCTGAACGGCGTCTACCTACATGTGGCCGATGCCGATGGCGGCAAGGTGCTGCGCGCGGTGGCGACCGACGGTCACCGCCTGGCCCGGATCGATGCCGACCTGCCGATGGGCGCCGAAGAACTGCCCGGCGTGATCGTGCCACGCAAGACCGTGGGCGAACTGCGCAAGCTGCTGGACGACGACGACATGATGATCGCCGTCTCGGTTTCCGAAACCAAGATCCGCTTCGCCACGCCCAATATCACCCTGACCTCCAAGGTGATCGACGGCACCTTCCCCGATTACAGCCGGGTCATCCCGGTCGGCAACACCCGCAAGATGGAAGTCGACGCCAGCGAATTCGCCGCCGCGGTCGACCGGGTGGCGACCGTGTCGTCGGAACGGTCCCGCGCGGTGAAGATGTCGCTGGACGAGGACAAGCTGGTGCTGTCCGTGAACGCCCCCGACAGCGGCGCGGCCGAGGAAGAACTGGCCGTGGCCTATAACGACGAACGGCTGGAAATCGGTTTCAACGCCAAGTACCTGCTGGAAATCGCCAGCCAGGTCGATCGCGAAAACGCCGTCTTCCTGTTCAATTCGTCGGGCGACCCGACCCTGATGCGCGAAGGCAACGACACCTCGGCGGTCTATGTGGTCATGCCCATGCGCGTCTGAGGCGCGGCGGAATTTGATCCAAATTCCGCGGCGTTTTCTGCGCCGGAAAACGCAGGCACCTGATGGCTGATCTTGCGCTCAAAGAGCTGACCCTGTCGCATTTCCGGTCCCATAAAACGGGCCGGATCAGCTGCGACGGGCGGCCCGTCGCCATCTATGGGCGGAACGGGTCGGGCAAGACCAATATCCTGGAAGCGGTATCGCTGTTTTCCCCCGGCCGCGGGCTGCGCCGCGCCTCGGCCGAGGAGATGATGCGCCGGCCCGAAACGCTGGGCTGGAAGATCACCGGGCTGCTGCAAAACGGCCCCCGCCTGCACGAGATCGAAATCTGGTCCGACAAGGGCGCCGCGCGGCAGCTGAAGATCGACGGCAAATCCGCCGCCCAGCTGGACCTGGCGCGGCTGTCGCGGGTGTTGTGGCTGATCCCGTCGATGGACCGGCTGTGGATCGAAGGCGCCGAGGGACGGCGGCGGTTCCTGGACCGGATGGCGCTGTCCTTCTTTCCCGCCCATGCCGACGCGACGCTGGCCTATGAAAAGGCGATGCGCGAACGCAACCGCCTGCTGAAGGATCAGGTCCGCGATGCGCATTGGTATGCGGCGCTGGAAATCCAGATGGCGCAAAGCGGCGCTTTGATCCACGCCCATCGCTGCGACACGCTGGAATTCCTGGCGCAGGCGCAGGCGCAGGCCGAAACCGCCTTCCCCACCGCGACGCTGGAACTGGTGCAGAGCGAAGGCGAGATGCCGCAAAGCGAAGAGGACCTGCGCAGCGCGCTGGCCGAAAGCCGGTTCCGCGATCTGGCCGCCGGGCGCAGCCTGGTCGGTCCGCACCGAACCGACCTTTACGGCGTGTTCGAGGCCAAGGGGGTTCCCGCCAAGGATTGTTCCACCGGCGAACAAAAGGCGCTTTTGGTGTCGCTGATCCTTGCCAATGCCCGCGCCCTGTCGGAGCGGATCGGCATGGCGCCGATCCTGCTGCTGGACGAGGTCGCGGCGCATCTCGACGCCGGGCGGCTGGCGGCGCTTTACGACGAAATCGTCGGCTTCGGCGCGCAGGCCTGGATGACCGGCACCGGGCCGGAGCTGTTCGACGCCCTTGGCAATCGTGCCCAATATATCGAGGTGAGCGAGAACAACGGCATCTCGGAGCTGCGGCAGATCGCCGATTAACCCGCAAAGCGGAACTTGATTTCGCATATCGGACAACCGATACTGCGCGCGACCAACGCGAAGGAGGACGCGCATGGGCCTTGTCACACCTGCCAAGCCAGCAGAAGCACCACAGAAAACCGTCATCGACGCCATCCGCGCGCGGGCCAAGGAGGCCCCGGACAAAGAGGCGATCGTCTGCGGTGATACCCGGCTGAGCTGGGCCGAATTCGACACCCGCAGCAGCCGCGTCGCCAATGCGCTGATCGCGCTCGGCGTCGGCAAGGGCGACCGCATTGCGGTGCTGTCGCCCAATTCCACCGCCTATGCCGAGATATTCATCGGCACGCTCAAGGCCGGGGCCTGCGTCGTGCCACTGTCGACCATGGCGTCGTCCGAAGCGCTGGAAAAGATGGTGAAGGACAGCGGGTCCAAGGTGCTTTTCCTCGCCGATCACTACCGCGACCTGGCCGCGCCTTTCCTGGACGGGATCGGCGCGCATTGCGTGGCGCTGGATTTCGATGCTCCGGGATTCGACAGTTACGAAACCCTGCTGGCCGATCAGACCGACAGTGACCCGATGGTCCCGGTCGATTGGAACGATCCGCTCAACATCATCTATTCGTCGGGCACCACCGGCACGCCCAAGGGCATCCTGCACGATCACTGGATGCGCGCCATTCAGATGGAACGGGCCGAACCCAGCGGTTATTGCGACGACGCCCGCACGCTGCTGTCGACGCCGCTTTATTCCAACACCACCATCGTGTCCTTCCTGCCCACGCTGTTCGGCGGGTCGACCGTTTTCCTGATGGCGAAATTCGACGCGCGCAAGTACCTCGAAATCGTCGAAAAGGAACGGATCACCCACACGATGCTGGTGCCGGTGCAATACAAGCGCATCATGGACGTGCCGGATTTCGACACATTCGATCTGTCCTCGATGCGGGTGAAATTTTCCACCTCGGCACCGCTGCGCGCGGATGTGAAGGCGGATGTGCTGGCGCGTTTCCCCGGCAAGCTGATCGAATATTACGGCCTGACCGAAGGCGGCGGGACGACCATCCTGGTTGCCGACGAAATGACAGACAAGCTGCATTCGGTGGGGCAACCGGGGCCAGGCACCGTTATCAAGCTGATCGGGCCGGACGGGCATGAGGTGCCGCAGGGCGAAATCGGCGAAATCTGCGGCCGCAGCCCGACCATGATGGCGGGGTATTTCGGCCGCGACGACCTGACCGCCGAATACATCTGGCGCGACGAAAACGGCGATATGTATTTCCGCTCGGGCGATATGGGCCATTTCGACGAAGACGGGTTCCTGATCCTGTCGGATCGCAAGAAGGACATGATCATTTCCGGCGGGCTGAACATCTATGCCAACGACCTGGAACTGATCCTGCTGCGCGATCCCGATGTCACCGACGCCGCGGTGATCGGTATCCCGTCGGACCAGTGGGGGGAAACGCCGCTGGGCCTGGTGGTGCGCAAGCCGGGGTCGGAAAAAACGGCGGAAGAGATTCTGGCCGACGCCAATGCGCAGCTGGGCAAAAGCCACCGTCTGGCGCAGGTGGAAATCCGCGATACGCTGCCGCGATCCTCGATCGGGAAGATCCTGAAACGCGAATTGCGCGCGCCCTTTTGGGCGGATTGATCGGGCTGTTCAGCGCGCCGCACCGGTGATACCAAGGCGGGAAGAAAAACACGGCAAGGGTATCACCGCCGGTGACGGGGCAAGACGTGAAGACAATTCTGGTTCTGGGGGCGTCCGGCAAGGTCGGGCGCCTTTTGCGCGCTGTCTGGTCGGCAGAAACACCGCAAGGGCTGCGGGTGATCTATCAGTTCCGCGATGCCGCACCCGATGCCGCCGATTGCATCCGTTTCGCGCCGGGCGACCCGGCCGAAGACCTGGGTACCATCGACGCGGTGCTGTCGCTTTGGGGCGTGACATCGGGCGACGCCCGGGCGCTTGCCGCCAATACCGATCTCGGCCTGGAGGCGATGCGCATCGCCCGCGCCACCGGGGCCGACCGGGTGCTGCACGCGTCCTCCATCGCCGTCTATGCGCCGTCGGACGCCCCGCTGGGCGAGGACGATCCCGTCGGCGCGCCGAACGCATACGGCGCGGCCAAGGCCGATATGGAAATCGCCGTGCGGTCGGAAACCGGCCCGCGAAGCTGCTGTTTGCGGATCGGATCGGTGGCCGGGGCGGAAAGCCTGGCCGCCTCGGTCGATGCCTATCAGGCAGCCGAAGTCAAAACCCCGCTGACCCTGCACCGTTTCGCATCAGGCCACGGCCCCGCGCGCAGCTATATCGCGCCGTCGGACCTGGCCCGCGCGATCGAGGCGCTGGCGCTTCGCCCACTGACCGATCTGCCCGAAGCCGTGAATATCGGCGCCTCCCGCCCGGTGACGATGGATGCGCTGCTGCACGCGGCGGGCATTCCCTTCGACTGGCAACCGGCGCCGGACGCGGCGCGCGAAATCGCCGTTCTGAACACCGAGTGCCTGCACCGGCTTGCCCCCCTGCCCCGCGATGACGGCGACCCGGATCATATCGTGCGGGACTGGCTGCACTGGAGGGCACGCGCATGACCTGGTCAAAACGCCTGTTCGACCTGGCCGCGGCGCTGTTCCTGGCCGTGCTGCTGTCGCCGCTGATCGTCATTCTGACCCTGGTGATCCTGATCCGCGACGGCCGTCCGGTTCTGTATATCTCGGAACGGATGAAAACCGCCGACGAACCCTTCATGCTGTGGAAATACCGCACCATGACGGTGGTCGAAAAGGACAGCGGTGTTTCGGGCGGCGACAAGTCGGCGCGGATCACACGGACTGGGGCCTTCCTGCGGCGCTACCGGCTGGATGAAATCCCGCAGCTGTGGAACATCCTGCGCGGCGACATTTCCTTCGTCGGTCCGCGTCCGCCGCTGCACCGCTATGTGGAAATGTTCCCCGAACTCTATGGCCAGGTGCTGCAATCGCGCCCCGGCATTACCGGGCTGGCCACGGTTCTGTTTCACAAACACGAAGAAAACATCCTGTCGGAATGCCGGACTCCGGCGGAAACCGAACGGGCCTATATCCGCCGCTGTATTCCGCGCAAAGCCGCTTTGGATATAATTTACCAACACCGGCGTAGCCTTTGCCTAGATTTTTTGCTGATGTTGAAAACGGTGTTCCGAAAACTCCCGCTCAAGTAGGGATTGAAGGCAACAACTCGCCCAAAAACATACAGATAGGGTACTCCGGCCTTGCGCTATTGGAATGCGAAAAATACAGTCATCAGGGAATTGCCCGAAAAACTTTAACTACTCGGCAACCTTTAACCCGTGTCTCGAATGCTTTCAGTAAGTTGCGTCAAATTGAATACCCCGGCCACACTGGAGGCTGATAATGTCCCTGTTTAGCTTTGCCAGCGGTCTTAAGGACTGGCACAAAGCTCTTATCTTCCTGTTCATCGACATGGTTCTGGTGCCCGTATCCCTGGGCATTACCCTGCTGCTGAGCCACGCCGAAATCTTTCAGGGTCACATCCCCGCCGGGTTCTTCACCCTGGCCGCAATCCTGACCCTGCTGGCCCCGGGGATCGCGCAGACCCTCGGGCTGCCGCGCATCCGGCTGAATGCCTTCGAAACGGGCGGGATTCACCGCACCGCCGGGCTGGCCTCCATCCTGGGGCTGGCTGGCATCGCGCTGAATATCGTGTTCGGCGGACCGCTGCCCGGCGCGTCTTTGGCGATTTTCGGGATGGTCTATCTGATCGCGGTGGTGACGTCGCGCATGGTGCTGCGGGAAATCGTCCGGACGATCTATCGCCGCGGCCGCAAACAGACCCGCGTCATCATCTACGGCGCCGGCCAGACCGGTCAGCAACTGGCCGCTGCGCTGCGCACCGACGATCAGGTCGATCTGGTCGCCTTCGTCGACGACAACCCGCGCCTGCAAAGCCTGACCTTGGTCGGCACCCCGGTTTACGCAAGCAGCCGCCTGAAGGACCTGATCGCGCGCAAGGCGGTCGACCGCGTGGTGCTGGCGATGCCGACCGCCGCCCCTTCGATCCAGGCCCGCATCGCGCTGCGCCTGCGCGCCATGGGCTGCGAAGTCCATTCGCTGCCGTCCTTCGCCGAACTGATCACCGACCGCGACATTTCCAAGCGCAGCACGCCGGTATCCATCGGCGATCTTCTCGGCCGCAACGGTCTGGAAAGCGAACTGCCCACCGTGGCGCATACCTATAAATCGCAAAGCATCCTGGTCACCGGCGCCGGCGGATCGATCGGGTCCGAACTGTGCCGTCAGCTGGTGGCCTGCGAACCGGACAACCTGATCCTTCTCGATCACAGCGAATTGGCGCTCTATTCGATCGAAAAGGAATTGCAGGAACTGGCTCCGAACGTCCGGGTGACCTCGGTGCTGGGATCGGTCTGCGATCCGATCCTGCTGAAGCAGACCTTCGAGGACAATTCGGTCAATATCGTGTTGCACGCCGCGGCCTACAAGCATGTGCCGATGGTGGAAAAGAACGAAATCGCCGGGCTGCGCAACAACGTGATAGGCACCCGCACCGTCGCCGAGGCGGCGCGCGTCGCCGGGGTCGAACGGTTCATCCTGGTGTCGTCGGACAAGGCGGTGCGCCCGACCAACGTCATGGGCGCGTCGAAGCGTCTGGCCGAACTGGTGGTGCAGGACCTGGCGACCCGGTCGCAGACGACGCTCTATTCGATGGTCCGGTTCGGCAATGTGCTGGGATCGTCGGGATCGGTCATCCCGCTGTTCGAGGAACAGATCGCCCGCGGCGGTCCGGTGACGCTGACCCATAACGATGTCGCGCGCTATTTCATGACCATTTCCGAAGCGGCGCGGCTGGTGCTGCTGGCCGGGTCCTTCGCCCGGGGCGGCGACCTGTTCGTGCTCGACATGGGCGACCTGGTGCCGATCCGCAAACTGGCACGCCAGATGATCGAAGGCGCGGGCTTCACCGTGAAGGACGATGAACACCCGCATGGCGATATCGAGATCCTGGTCACCGGCCTGCGCCCGGGCGAGAAGCTGATCGAGGAACTGCTGATCAGCCCCGACATGCTGACCACGCCGCATCCCAAGATCCTGCGCGCGCAGGAAGGCTTCCTTTCGGAAATCGAAATGGCCACCGCGCTGAAGGATCTGCGCAACGCGATCGAGGCCGCCGATACCGAAGCGGCCCGCGCCGTGGTGTGCCGCTGGGTCGAACAAAATCCGGCGGTGACGACGGAATCGGCCAGCGTGACCGAAGCCTGAAACGGCCCAAACATCCCCGCCTGCCGGGGACCCGCGAAATCTGGTGTGGGACGTGACATTCCCCGCAAGGTTTCGTATATATTCCTGACAATAACAAAGGATGGGCTGAATGTCCGAAACCGAGCAAAACTCGCAGGAATACGGCGCGGATTCTATCAAGGTTCTCAAGGGCTTGGAAGCTGTCCGCAAGCGTCCGGGCATGTATATCGGCGATACCGATGACGGATCGGGCCTGCACCACATGGTGTACGAGGTCGTCGATAACGGCATCGACGAGGCGCTGGCGGGTCACGCGGATTTCGTTCGGGTGAAGATTCACGCCGACAGCAGCGTGTCGGTGCGCGACAACGGGCGCGGGATTCCGGTCGACATCCACGAGGAAGAAGGCGTTTCCGCGGCCGAGGTCATCATGACCCAGCTGCACGCCGGCGGTAAGTTCGACAGCAATTCCTACAAGGTGTCCGGCGGTCTGCACGGCGTCGGCGTGTCGGTGGTGAACGCGCTGTCGGTGTGGCTGGAGCTGCGCATCTGGCGCAACGGCAAGGAACATTACGCCAAGTTCGAACATGGCGACTGCACCGAACACCTGCGCGTCGTCGGCGACGCGGAAGGCGAAAAGGGCACCGAGGTGCGTTTCCTCGCCTCGACCGACACGTTTTCGAACCTCGAATATTCCTTCGAGACGCTGGAAAAGCGCCTGCGCGAACTGGCCTTCCTGAATTCCGGCGTGCGCATCATCCTCGAAGACGAACGCCCCGCCGAACCGCTGAGGAAGGAACTTTTCTATGATGGCGGCGTGAAGGAATTCGTCAAATACCTCGACCGCTCCAAGCATCCGCTGATGGCCGAACCGATCTACGTGGTCGGCGAAAAGGACGATATCGGCGTCGAACTGGCGATGTGGTGGAACGACAGCTACCACGAAACCGTGCTGCCCTTCACCAACAACATCCCGCAGCGCGACGGCGGCACCCACCTGGCCGGTTTCCGCGGCGCGCTGACCCGGACGCTGACGAAATACGCCCAGGACAGCGGCATCGCCAAGAAGGAAAAGATCAACTTCACCGGCGACGACGCCCGCGAAGGCCTGACCTGCGTGTTGTCTGTCAAGGTGCCCGATCCGAAGTTCAGCTCCCAGACCAAGGACAAGCTGGTCAGCTCCGAAGTGCGCCCGGCGGTGGAAAGCCTGGCCGGTGAAAAGCTGTCCGAATGGTTCGAGGAAAACCCCAACGAGGCCAAGATGATCGTCGGCAAGATCATCGAGGCGGCGCTGGCCCGTGAAGCGGCCCGCAAGGCGCGCGAACTGACCCGGCGCAAGACGGCGATGGACGTGAACTTCCTTGCCGGCAAGCTGAAGGACTGTTCCGAAAAGGACCCGTCGAAGACCGAAGTCTTCCTGGTCGAGGGCGACTCCGCCGGCGGGTCGGCCCAGACCGGCCGCGACCGCCGCACCCAGGCGATCCTGCCGCTGCGCGGCAAGATCCTGAACGTGGAACGCGCGCGCTTCGACAAGATGCTCAGCAGCCAGGAAATCGGCAACCTGGTGATGGCGCTTGGCACCGGCATCGGGCGCGACGAATTCAACATCGAAAAGCTGCGCTACCACAAGATCGTCATCATGACCGATGCGGACGTCGACGGCGCCCACATCCGGACCCTGCTGCTGACCTTCTTCTACCGGCAGATGCCGGAACTGATCGAAGGCGGTTACCTCTATATCGCGCAGCCGCCGCTCTATAAGGTCAGCCGCGGCAAATCCGAGGTCTATCTGAAGGACCAGGCGGCGCTGGATGATTACCTGGTCGAACAGGGCACCCAGGACACGGTGCTGAAACTGGGCAGCGGCATGGAAATCGCCGGGGCCGACCTGAAACGCGTGGTCGAAGAGGCCCGCCAGCTCAAGCGCGTGCTGGACGCCTTCCCGACCCATTACCCGCGCCACATCCTGGAACAGGCGGCGATCGCCGGGGCCTTCGTGCCCGGCGCGGTGGATGCCGACCTGCAGGGCGTTGCCGACAAGGTGGCGAAACGGCTCGACGACATCGCGCTGGAATACGAACGCGGCTGGCAGGGCCGGATCACCCAGGATCACGGCATCCGCCTGGCCCGCATCCTGCGCGGGGTCGAGGAAGTCCGCACCCTAGACGGCCCGATGATGCGTTCGGGCGAGGCGCGCAAGACCGGCAGCTTCACCAAGTCGCTGCAAGAGGTGTACGAGCTGCCCGCCACGCTGATCCGCAAGGACCGCAGCGTGCTGATCCACGGGCCGCTGGACCTGCTCGACGCGATCCTGAGGGAAGGCGAAAAGGGCCTGACGCTGCAGCGCTACAAGGGTCTGGGCGAAATGAACCCCGATCAGCTGTGGGAAACCACGCTGGACCCCGAAGCGCGCACCCTGCTGCAGGTCCGGATCGAGGACATGACCGAGGCCGACGACCTGTTCACCAAGCTGATGGGTGACGTGGTGGAACCGCGCCGCGAATTCATCCAGCAGAACGCGCTGAGCGTGGAAAACCTCGATTTCTGATCGCTTGCCGGGACACCGCTAAAATCTCACGGCGCGCATGGATTTGCGCGCCGTAAACAATTGGGGCGCGTGCTCTCCCCCTTTATGCGCGACGGCGTCACATGCCCGTATTGCGCAGCCGGTACAGCCCCCAGGCGCATCCAACGGCCGTCAGGGCCAGCAGCACACTCAGCCCCGTCGCCGCTTGCGGACCAAAGCCGTCGATCAGGGCGGCGAAGACGACGGGCGCCGCCGCCGCGCCATAGAAGGACGGGCCGATCAGCCGCCCCGCAATCATCGCGTAATCGTCCACCGGGAACAACACCAGCGGCAGGCTGCCCCGCGTGATGGTCAGCAAACCGTTGCCCGCGCCATAGGCCAGGACGAAGACCAGCGCCGCCAGGCCCGCCCCGGCGATGCCGAACCCCGCCAGCATCCCCAGCGTCAGAATCCCGGAGGCAAGTAGCGCCAGCCGCCTCGGGTCCAACCAGCGACCGAAGACGATCTCGGCCAGCCGCGCCGTGGATTGCGCGATGCCGGGCAGGGCCGCGAGCGAAACCGCGAGTTCCGGCGACAGGCCCCGCCCCGAAAGGATTCCAATCAGATGCGCGGACAGGCCGGAGCTGAGAAAGGCCGTGGCGGCGACGAGAGCGGCGAAAAGCAGCGCCGCAACACGTTGCCCGGGAACGATCCGGGTCCCGGTGCTATGCTTTTCCATCCCCTCCGCCGACCGCCCCGGCGCGGCAAGCAGCCGGTAAAGCGGGATCATCGTCAGCGCGATGCCCGCATAGACCATCATCCCGTTCCGCCAGCCGATCGTTTCCTGCAGCAGATGCCCCAGCGGCCAGAACACGGTCGAGGCCAGGCCGCCCAGCAAGGTGATCTGCGACAGCGCCGGGCGCGCGGCGGCGCCGCCCACCTGGACCAGCGCCGCGAAGGCGGCCTCATAAAGGCACATCCGCATGCCCACGCCCAGCACCAGCCAGCCGGTGAGGTAAAGCGGCACGCCCCGCGCCTGGCTTAGGGCGAAACACCCAAGCGCCAGCAGCAACGACCCCGCCGACATCACCGCCCGGCCGCCATGACGGTCCAGCTGACGGCCAAGCCAGCCCGAACTCAGTCCCATCACCACGAGAGCGAGCGAGAAGCCACCATAGGTCAGTTCGGGCGATAACCCCAGATCGGCACCGATGGCGGGTCCGAAAACGCCGAGCGCATAGTAGGAAAGCCCCCAGTTCACCATCTGGGTCAGACCGATCGCGGCGACCGCGGGGCGCGAAAGCATTGCCTACCCCTCGAAAGCCGTGCTGTCCCCCGGCCCGAGCGCGCGCTGCATCAGCACGGTATCGAGCCAGCGCCCGTGTTTCCAGCCGACCGAGCGGAGCGTGCCGACAAGATCGAAGCCGAGGCTGCGATGCAGGCCGATGGACCCGGCATTGGCGGAATCGCCGACCACTGCGATCATCTGGCGAAACCCGCTTTCGGTGCAGCGCAGGATCAGCTCCTCCAGCAGCGCGCGGCCGACGCCCCCGCGTTGGCAATCCTTGCGCACATAGACCGAATTTTCGACATTGCCGCGATAGGCGGGCCTGGCCCGGTAGGCGCCGCCATAGGCATAACCGGCCACTTCGCCGTCCAGCACTGCGACCAGATAGGGATAGCCGCCGCCGGTGATGTTTTCCCAGCGGGCGCGCATTTCATCGACGCTCGGGGGCACCAGTTCGAAACTCGCCGTGCCGGTCAGAACCGCATCGGCATAGATGCTTTGTATCGCGGGAATGTCGTCGGGGCCGCAGTCCCGCAGAATCAGTGAATCACCGGACGTCATGATGTGTTCCTCAATCGTTTCCGGGACAAATTCGCATTTCCCGAAAGAAAAGAAAATGATATGCAATTTATACAAGGTATAAGGTACGCTTTGAAAAATACCCTGACACTCCAGCATCTCGACATCCTGATCGATGTCGTTGAATTGGGCACCTTTTCCGCCGCGGCCGAAAAGGCGCGGCTGTCGCAGCCGGCCGTCAGCCAGCAAATTCAGCAGCTCGAACGCTATTTCGGCGCGCGTCTTGTGGAACGGTGCGGTCGCAAGGTGCAGCCGACCGATGTCGGGCGGCTGGTGCTGCAAAGCGCACACCGGATTCACGACGAGCTGGAGACGGTTCAGGACGCAGTGCAGCCGTTTCGCGCCGGCAGCGCCGGGCGGGTCCGGATCGGAACCGGGGCGACCGCCTGCATCTACCTGCTGCCGCCGATCCTGGGGGACCTGTCGCGCCGGATACCCGGGCTGGAATGCGTCGTGCGCACCGGGAACAGCCCCGACATCCAGCGCCTGCTGGAAGAAAACGCTCTCGACCTGGCGCTGGTCACCCTGCCCGCGGCCGGCAGATCGCTGGAAACGACCCCGCTGTTCACCGAGGACCTGATGGCGATCTTTCCCGCCGGTGAAACGCCGGACGGGCCGGTCACGGCCAAAACTCTCGCCGCGCGGCCGCTGGTCCTTTACGAAGACGCCGGGCACACGCGCCTGCTGATCGACCGCTGGTTCCAGGATTCCGGCGTGACCGCCAAGCCGGTGATGGAGCTCGGCAGCGTCGAAGCGATCAAGGAAATGGTCGCGGCAGGGTTGGGCTGGTCGGTTCTGCCCGCCTCGTCGGTCGCCAAGGAACAAGGCGGGGGCCTTGGGGCGGTGCCCCTGGTGCCGCGCCTGACGCGCAGCCTTGGCCTTATGGTCCGGCGCGACAAGCGCCTTACGGCCGGGCTGCGGCAGGTGATCGGCGCCCTTGAAAAGGGGCTGCGCGGCTGAGCGCCCTCATACGTCGCCCTCGGTCCGGATATGCAGCACCGTGCCGCAATGCTTGCAATGCACCGCGTCGGCATCGTGCAGCACCAGCCCGCAGACTTCACATTCATGGCGCACCTTGGAAGGGCGGAACAGCACCTGCAGCAGCCGCAAGAACAGGGTGACGCCGAAAATCATCACCCCCACCGACAACATCCGCCCCCACGGCCCGGTCAGGGTGATGTCGCCGAACCCCGTGGTGGTCAGCGTGGTGACGGTGAAATAAAGGGCGTCGGCGTAATTGCCGATCAGCGGATTGACCGCTTCCTGGGTGGCATAGATCAGCCCGGTCATCACGAACAGGAAAACGCCGAGGTTGATCGAGGCCAGCACCACGTCTTCGTTTTCGCGGAAGAATTTGAAATCCTGCCTGAGCCGCGACAGCAACTGATAGGTGTGCAGCAGCCGCAGCGTGCGCAGGATGCGCAGAAACCCGAACCCTTCGCCCGCGATCGGCGCGAGAAAGGACAGGACGGCGGCGATATCGGCCCAGGTGGCCAGCCGCAGCCACATCCGGCCCTTTTCGGTTTCCAGCCAGAAGCGGATGAAGAAATCCAGCAGGATCAGGAGGCCGAAAATCGCATCGGCGATTTCCACCGCCAGGGTCCTGGGAAAGAACGAAGTGGCGATGACGAAAAAGATGGTGACGAAATCGAAGGCCAGAACGGCATAGCGGAACCGATGCGCCTGGGGCGTTTCGCCTTCGTAAAGCGACCTGATCTTTTCCAGCACTGCCGATCCCCTGCGTCTTTCCAAGGCATTTTCGCATATGGTGGCCGCCCTGACCAGATCGGGCGGCGCGGCCTCAGCTGCCGTTCACGAAGGGCGCCAGCCTGGCCCGGTCCACCCGCATCAGCCGGATCGGCCCGCCGCCGGTATCGACCGGTTGCAGCCACGCCGGCACCTCGCCGCGGGCAAGCCGCGATCCGATACTGTCGGCTTTGCCATAGACCTCGCCGTCGCAGACCAGCACGTAATCGGCCCGGGTCGTGCGCAGCCGCCGCGCCATGTCCATATCCGACCCGCTGAAGGCCAGGGTGCCGTTCCAATAGGCTTCGGGCGCGCGGTGATAGGGCGCGGCGAAGATCGAATGCGGCGTATAAAGCAGGATCTTGGTGCCCAGGTTCAGCGGCGCCAGCACCGCCATCGGTTCGATATCCTGCAACCCGTCGAACTTGTCGCGGCGGCTGCAGTTTTGATCGGCGCTCGCCAGCTTGCCATTCACCGGCTGGTTTTCCCCAATCAGGGCCGCCGCGAAAAGCGGGCTTTGGGTGAAAACATGCGGATAGATCACCAGAATGCCGACGACGGGCAACAGCGCCGCCTTCGCCCAACGCCACCCGCCCCAGTCGCGCCCCACCGCCCAGGCCATCGCGGCGCCGAAGCCCAGCGGCAGGACCGCCAGCCCCCAGATCATCACCCGAATCTGGTAAAACAGACCGGCCAGCCCCAGCAGGGTGAAGACCAGCAGGACCGAAACGGCCGACCGCGCGCCCCTGGCACTGCCGATCAGCTGCCAGATCAGCAGCGCAGAAACCAGCGCCAGCGGCAGGACCAGCTGGGTGGCGAAACCGGGATTTCTTTCGAACATCCGCACCACCGACAGGGATTCAGTGATGCGGCTCAGGATCAGGTGGCGCACCTCGGGCGGCAGCATCGAAAACGGCCCTTCCCGGCACGGGCTGAGCATCGGCCACAGCCCGGCCAGGATCGCCACGATCATGACCGCCGCCATCGCCCCGCGCGCCCGTTTCGACCTCACCGTTTCCCGGCTGAGATAGGTGATCAGCGCAAAGGCCATCGCCGCCGAGGTGATCCCCAGTACCGGCGGCGACAGCTGATCGCAGCGCGGCACCGCCCAAAGCGCCGGATCGGTCTGGATCATGAACAGCAAGGGCGCAGCCCCGCCCAATGCGATCCCGTATCCCACCAGACGATCGGTGGCGCCCGGATGATCCAGCACATGCTGCACGGTCAGCACCACCCCGGCCAGCGCCAGCACCACGATGGTTTCCAGCCCGACCGCCAGCGACACCGCCGCGACCAGCCCGCCCATCACCCCGCGCAGCACCGGCCGCCCGGGCAGGATCAGCGCCGATATGACCAGCGCCATGCAGATCACCTGCACGCTGTGATGATCGACCCGGCCGGGCGGGAAGATGCTGAAGGACAAGCCGGGCGTCGCCGCTGCCGCGACCACCGCGAAACTGGCGGCAATCGTGCCAAAAACCCGCGACGCCACCCGCCCGACGATCGCCAGGTAAGCAACGAAAAGCAGCGCCGGCCAAAGCGCCGCCGTCAGCGCCAGCGCCCTGTCCGGCGCGGTGAACTGCTGGAAAAACAGGGTCAGCCCGGCCAGCGGCAGATCGACCAGCCGCGACCAGTGCAGCGACAACCCGTCGGGCGGCATCGCCCGGTGCTGCACCATGTCGAACCAGCCCTGCCCGGCCAGCAAATCCTGCACCTGTACCAGGCGCATCGCATCATCGTTGTCCGGCAGCGTCAGATAGGTGAACAGATCCCCCAGACCCTGCCAGTGCAGCATCGTGTAGATCAGCAGCGCCACCAGGAACGCCAGCCGGTAGGTGAACCTGCTGCCGGTCAGATCGCCATTGGGATCGGGCTTCAACGTCATTCGATGTCTTCCGCGGCCTTACTTGCTCTCGTGATATTCCTCTTCGGTGTTGATGTCCCACAATTCCTCGCGGACATCGCGACCGTCGACGATACCATCGACTGCGATCATTGCCGTCAGCATCGAATGGTCCTGGTTGTTGTAGCGGTGCATCCCGTTGCGGCCAACACAGAACAGGTTGTCGAACTGCCTGGTATAGGTTTCGACCTCCTTGAAGCGGTCATAAGTGCCGAAATAGGCCGGGTATGCCTTTTTCGTGCGCACAACCACGGCGTCCAGAACATCGGCCGGATCGGCCACGCCCAGCTTTTCCAGCTCCGCCGCGCCGAATTGTTTCAGCGCCTCTTCCTCCATGGTCCAGAATTCATCGCCCTCGTTGACGAAATATTCCAGCCCCACCCAGATCGTATCGGGATCGGCGACCAGGTAGGGGCTCCAGTTGTTGAAAATCTGCAGCCGCCCGACCTTCACGTCGTTGTCCTGGATGTAAATCCAGTTGTCCGGCACCTTGTCCGCCAGGCCGCGCGCATCGGTACCGCCGCCCAGTTTCAGCCGCTTCAGCAAAATCCCCACGGTCATGAAGTCGCGGTAGCTCAGACCCTCGGCCACCTCGCGCACCTCGGCCGGGGCGGGCGGGGCCCAGCCGCCGATCAACTCGGTGATCGGCATCGAGGAAAACAGGTAATCGGCCTTCACCTCGCGGGTCTCGCCATCCGGTCCCGTCACGGTGGCGCCGCTGATATGGGCGCCGTCATGGGAAATGCCACTGACGAAGTTGCGGTAATGAATCTCGCCGCCGCGCGCCTCGATTTCGCGCGCCACCACTTCCCACAGCTGCCCCGGCCCATGCTTGGGATAGAGAAAGCGTTCGATCAGGCTGGTTTCGGTATCCTTCTGCGACAGCGATCCGGTGGCGGGCTTCAGCTTGCGCAGCATGTTCTTGATCAGCCCGGTGATCGACACCCCCTTGATCCGCTGCGCGCCCCAGTCGGCGGGGATGTCTTCGCAGGGTACGCCCCAAACCTTTTCGGTATAGTCGCGGAAGAAGGTGGCATAGAGCTCCTGCCCGAACCGGTTGACGATGAAATCGCGCAGGGTGCGCTCGGGCTTGATCGGGTTCAGCCGCGCCTTGGCATAGCTCGCCACGATCTTGGCCGTGCGCAGCGCCCCCAGGTTGGCGAAGGTCTGCAGGCTGAATTTCAGCGGGTAATCGTACATCTTGCGATCATAAAGGATGCGCGACACCCGGTTGCGCACCAGCATCACCTCGTCCACCTGATCGGGATCCGCCGCCGGCCCGTGGGTATCCACCTCGCGCTGGCGGTGGTGATAGGTGATGGTCAGCCCTTCCTCGCCGTCCTTCAACACCTGCAGCGGCAGGATATGGGTCCACCATTCCATCACCCGGTCGGATTTGGAAAAGAACCGGTGGCCGCCGATATCGATCCGGTTGCCCTTGTAATTCACGGTCTTGGAAATGCCGCCGACCTGGGTGTCGGCCTCGAATATGACCGGCTTGATATCGGTGCGGGTGACGAGTTCGTAAGCGGCGGTCAGACCGGCCGGGCCGGCCCCGACGATGACGGCGATCTTCTGGGTCATGATCGATCCCTAGGTGACAAGAGAACTGGATACAGCACGGGCTCGGCGGAAGCTCACATGCATATGCGCGAAGAAGGAATAGAAGGCGGTGAAACCGACCGCCATGACATGCGCGACCGCTTCCGCCGCGACCGGCAGGGGCCATTGCCCGGCCGCCAGCCATCTCAGCCCGGTCAGGAACAGATGCGCCGTCAGAGTGGTCAGAACCAGGCCGACAATCGAAACAATGAAGAAATCCCGCAGCTCCTGTTTCGGGGGACGGCCGGACGGGTCGTAGGTATAGGCGCGGTTCAGAACGAAGCTCACCCCCATCCCAAGGACAAACCCCAAGGCGACCGAGACCGGGTATTCCACCGGGCTGTCGAAGCCCAACACGCCGTAAAACAGGTGCCCCGACATCAGATTCAGCGCCGCGGCCAGTCCCGAACAAAGAAGGAATTTGAAAAACATAACGGCCTTTCCGGCGTCTGAACCGATATACGACCCGCGGTTGGGCCGGTTTTCCTTTCCGCCGCGTGGGTTTTCCCAATCGACCGGCGGAAACGGCGCTATTTTCGGAAACTTTGCGAATCGATACCCCTCAGGATAACGGTTAAACCCCGGCATTTATTTAACCGGGGCCGAAAGGTGAGGGCTTCGCTTTTTGCATCAGCCGCCTCATTTTCCGGCGCAGCTGCC
The DNA here is from genome assembly GCF_009857745.1 of Thalassovita mangrovi. Classification (GTDB taxonomy): domain Bacteria; phylum Pseudomonadota; class Alphaproteobacteria; order Rhodobacterales; family Rhodobacteraceae; genus Thalassobius; species Thalassobius mangrovi. Next base: position 499,415 of record NZ_WWEN01000003.1, on the reverse strand, counting down.
AGACCCAAAGCAAGGACCATGCGATGACCGACCCGCTCCGCTTCCCCCCGATCACCGATGCCGACTGGCCCGAAGCGGTCGCCGATCTGCGCGACGGGTTTGCCGGAAAGCTGAACGTCTACCGCACCATGGCGCATGACCCCGAGCTGCTGAAGGCCTGGGCGCCGCTGCGCCAGCACGTGGTGATCGACAACGCGCTCGGGGCGCAACTGAGCGAGGTGACGATCCTGCGCACCGGCCACAATCTCGGCTCGTCCTACGAATGGAACCAGCACGTGCACCGCGCCCGCATCTGCGGCATGTCGGATGCCCGGATCGGATCGATCCGCGGGCCTGTCTCGGACATGGACAAGGACGACGCCACCATCGCCGGCGCGGTGGACGAATTGTTCACCGCCAAGCGCCTGTCGCCGGATACGCAAAAGGCCCTGATCGCGCTTGTCGGCGAAAAGGGCCTTTTCGACGTGATCGCCACGGTGGGGTTCTATTCCACGCTGGGCTATATCCTGAACAGCTGCGACACGCCGCTGGACGACGATATCGCGGCGGACCTGGCGGACCAGCCCTTCACGGGCTGATCAAACCCCGCTCAATTCCTTCTTATGCATCCAGTCCGCGTGCCGAGGGGCTTTCTTGGTGCGCGACCATTCCTCCAGCATCTCCCATTTCACCGCGTTCAGCTTTTCCAGCATCGCGTCTTCTTCCGGGTCCGGGCAGGCCAGCTCGATCCGGTGGCCGTTCGGGTCGAAGAAATAGATCGAATGGAAAATCGAATGGTCGGTGACGCCCAGAACCTCGACGCCCTTCTCCTCCAGGTGCTCCTTGAATTCGACCAAGGCGTCGCGATCCTTCACCTTGAAGGCGATATGCTGCACCCAGATCGGCGTGTTGGGATCGCGCCCCATCTCCGGCTTGGTCGGCAATTCGAAAAACGCCAACACGTTGCCGTCGCCCGCATCCAGGAACACGTGCATGTAGGGGTCGGGTTCATGGGTTGACGGAACATGGTCCTCGGCGATCGCCAGGATGAAATCCATGTTCAGCATGTCGCGGTACCATTCCACCGTCTCCTTGGCATCCTTGCAGCGATAGGCGACGTGGTGAATCTTCTCGATTTTCATGGCTTGAGTCCTCCTTTTCAGAAGGGCGTAGTGGTTACATTTGCAACCAACAAGCCTTTTCAGAAAAATCCCGGCGGCTTCTTCTTGGCCGAAATACTCCGGGGGAGTCGCGCAAGGCGCGACGGGGGCAGCGCCCCCGCACCGCTTCGCCTTCAGGCGAAGCAAATCATGCGCGCCCTGAAAGGGCGCACATCTTGATAACAGCCCCGCCGCTCAGAGCGTGGCGAGGAAGGCGTCGAGCCCGGCCTGGGCCACTTCGGTATCCTGCGCCGGGGTGCCGGAGCTGACGCCGATGCCGCCGACGCAGTCGCCGTTCACGAAGACCGGCAGGCCGCCGCCCACCACCATCAAGCGGCCACCGATAGCCGACCCGATGCCATAGGCCGGCGCGCCCGGCTGGGCTGCCGCGCCGTATTCATGGGTCGCCTTCTTCGCGCCCGAGGCGGTGAAACTCTTGTCGATCGCGATGGTGGTCGAGGTCACCTTGCCGCCATCCATCCGCTCGAACGCGATCAGGTTGCCGGCGTCGTCGGTGATCGCGATGCACATCGGCACCCCGATCTCATCGGCCTTGGCGCGGGCGCCTTCGATCATCACGCGCGCGTCGGCGCAATCCAGTCTGGTTACGGTAATCATCATTACGCTCCTTGTTGCGCCTTGGCTTCGCGGCGGCGGGCATGCAGAACCGGCTCGGTATAGCCCGAAGGCTGTTCCGCACCCTTGAAGATCAGGTCGCAGGCGGCGGCAAAGGCCACGCCGTCATACCCCGGGGCCATCGGCGTATAGGCCGCATCGCCCGCGTTCTGGCGGTCCACTTCCAGCGCCATGCGCTTGAGGCTTTCCATCACCTGATCCTCGGTCACCAGGCCGTGCATCAGCCAGTTCGCCAGGTATTGCGACGAAATCCGCAGCGTCGCGCGGTCTTCCATCAGGCCCACATCGTTGATGTCGGGCACCTTGGAACAGCCCACGCCCTGGTCGATCCAGCGCACAACATAGCCCAGGATGCCCTGGCAGTTGTTGTCCACGTCGCGGCGCACCTCGTCTTCGGTCAGGTTGCGGCCCGCCAGCAGCGGCGGGGTCAGCAGCGCGTCGCGGCTGGCCGCTGCGCGATCCTTGATTTCGTCCTGACGGGCGAAAACGTCGACCTGGTGATAATGGGTGGCGTGCAGCGTCGCGGCGGTGGGCGACGGCACCCATGCGGTGTTGGCGCCGGCCATCGGGTGGCCGATCTTGGCCTCCAGCATTTCGGCCATCGCATCGGGTTTCGCCCACATGCCCTTACCGATCTGGCCCTTGCCCTGCATGCCGGTCGCAAGACCGGTATCGACGTTGCCGTCCTCATAGGCGGACAGCCAACCGGCATCCTTCATCTCGCCCTTGGGAATGAACGGCCCGGCCTTCATGCTGGTATGGATCTCGTCGCCGGTCCGGTCCAGGAAGCCGGTGTTGATGAAGACCAGACGGTCCTTCACCGCGCGGATACATTCCTTGAGGTTGGCCGAGGTACGGCGTTCCTCGTCCATCACGCCCAGCTTGACGGTGTTGGCGGGCAGGCCAAGGATGTCTTCGACCCGGCCATACATGGTATTGGCGAAGGCCACTTCCTCGGGGCCGTGCATCTTCGGCTTCACCACGTAGACCGATCCGGCGCGCGAATTGCGCGGTCCTTCGGTCTTCTTCAGGTCATGCATGGCGCAGGCCACGGTGATCAGCGCGTCCAGCATCCCTTCGGGGGTTTCCTGGCCATCCATCAGCACCGCGTCGGTGGTCATCAGGTGACCCACGTTGCGCACCAGCAGCAGCGCGCGGCCCTGCAGGGTCAGCGTGGAACCGTCCGGCGCGGTCAGCACCTTGTCCTCGGCCAGGCGGCGGGTCATCTGCTTGCCGCCCTTCTCGAAGGTCTCGGCCAGATCGCCCTTCATCAGGCCAAGCCACTTGGCGTAGACATCCGTTTTGTCCTCGGCATCCACCGCCGCGACGCTGTCTTCGCAATCCTGGATCGCGGTCAGCGCACTTTCCAGCACCACGTCGCGCAGGCCGGCCGGATGGGTGGACCCCACCGGGTGCGACGGGTCGATCAGCAGCTCGATATGCATGCCGTTATGGCGCAGCATGTAAGACGCCTTGTCGCCGTCTTCGGTATAGCCCACGAAAGCGGCCGGATCGGCGAAGGGCACGTCACGCCCGTCGATCATCGCCGACAGTTCAGCGCCATTGCGCTGATAGGCGGTCACGTCCTTATGCGACGCGCCGACCAGCGGCACCGCCTTGTCGAGGAAATCCGCGGCCCAGGCCACCGCCTGTGCACCGCGCTTGGGATCGTAACCGGTCCCTTCCGGCGCGCCCGGCAGGGCGTCGGTGCCGTACAGAGCGTCATAGAGCGATCCCCAACGCGCATTCGCAGCGTTCAGCGCGAAACGCGCGTTCATCACCGGCACCACCAGCTGCGGGCCCGCGACACGGGCGATTTCGTCATCCACGTTTCCGGTGGTGATTTCGAAATCCTCGCCCTCGGGCACCAGGTATCCGATTTCGCGCAGGAACGCCTGGTAGGCGTCGTTATCCCAGTCCTGCCCCTTGCGGGCGGCCAGCCAGTCGTCGATCTGTTTCTGCAGGTCTTCGCGGACCTCCAGCAGGCGGCGGTTTTCCGGCGCCAGATCGGCCAGCATCTTTGCATAGCCTGCCCAGACCGTTTCGGCCTCCAGCCCCAGATCGGGCAGGATCTGCGTTTCTACCAGTTCAGCCAGTTCGCTGGCCACCTGAATCCCGGCGCGGGTCACGTAATCAGTCATCGCGACTCTCCTTTCATGATTGCGCGCAGAATAAGAATACCACGGGATGCCGTCTCGCCCCTTGTCAAAGTTTTCCATATCGTGGAAAAGTGTCTTCCGAAAATGGAAAGGCATGTCATGGCAGAGAAGCAAACAGGCGGCGTTCAATCGGTGCACCGGGCGCTGGAACTGCTGGAACGGATCGCGCAGGTCAGCGATGGCGCGCGGCTGTCTGACCTTGCGAAGGAGGCGGGTCTGGCCGTGTCCACCACACACCGTTTGCTGACCACGCTGGAACAGCGCGGTTTCGTGCAGTCGGATGCCGCCAGCGGCCGCTGGCATATCGGGCAACAGGCCTTTGCCGTCGGATCGGCCTATGCCAAGCAGCGCAGCTTCGTCGCCCCCGCCCTGCCCTTCCTGCGCCGGTTGCGCGATATCACCCGCGAAACCGCTAATCTGGGCGTGATCGAGGATGGTGAGGTCGTCACCATATCCCAGGTGGAAAGCCGCGAAATCATGCGCGCGATATCGCCCCCCGGCGGGCGGGTGCCGGTGATGTGTTCCGGCATGGGCAAGGCGATCCTGGCGACCTGGGAAGACGACGCCATCGACCGCATCATCGACCGCCACGGACTGCGCGCGATGACGGCGCACAGCCTGACCAGCCGCGACGCGGTACACAACGAAATCGCCCGGATTCGCGACCGCGGATTCGCGCTGGATGACGAAGAATTCGTACTGGGCCTGCGCTGCGTCGCCGCCGTGGTCTGGGGGCCGCAGGGCGAAGCAGCCTGCGCCATTTCCGTGTCCGGGCTCGCAGCGCGGATGACGCCGGAAAAGGTGGCGGAAACCGGCGCGGTGGTGATGCGGCTGGCCGATGAACTGACCGAGGTCCTGGGCGGCCGTCCCCCGGCGCGCTGAACGGTCTTGTGCGGCATCGCCCCCTCATGCGACCAATGCCCGGCAAAGAGGAGGATAAACCGATGACCCTGCCCATCCCGGCCGAACCCGGCGCCGACGACGGATTGTGCGTTCCCGTATCGCTGGGCGCGACGCGGCTGATCTGGCTGAACCAGCCGAAGCGGCGCAACGCGCTGTCACCGGATCTGCGCGGGGCGCTGAAGGATCTGCTGCAACAGGCGATGCGCGACGACACGGTGCGGGTGATCGTGATCTGCGGCGCGCAGGGCAATTTCAGCGCCGGCGGCGACCTGTCCACGATGAAGGGGATCACCTCGGTCGCCGGGCGCGAACGGATGAATGACGCCGCCGACCTAATGCGTGTGATTGTGCAGGGGCCCAAACCCGTCGTCGCGGCCGTCGAAGGCTGGTGCGTCGGCGCGGGCATGTCGTTGGCGGCGGCCTGCGATATCGTGGTGGCAGCGCCGGAGGCAAAGTTTTCACTGCCCTTCGGCAAGCTGGGGCTGATCCCCGACCTGGGATCGCTGCACACGCTGAGCGCCCGGATCGGCATGGGCCGGACCAAGTGGCTGGCCTTCACCCGCCGCACCATCGACGCGCGCACGGCGCAGGACTGGGGCGCGGTGGAAGACATCGCCGAAGACGGTGCGACGCTGGCCCACTCACTGGCGCTGGCCGAGGAAATCGCCCAAGGCGCGCCGCTGACCAACAGCTATACCAAGCAATTGCTGGCCCGGCTGCCGATGGGATTCGACGATTACCTAGCTGCCGAACGCGACACCCAGGCGATCCTCTATACCTCCGAGGATTTCGACGAGGGCATCGATTCCTTCTTCGAAAAACGCCCGGCAAAATTCCGGGGGAATTAGGCGATTCGTGCTTTAGGCGACAAGTGGAGAGGCGAAACACCCAAAAGTGGCTTCGCCTTTCGCACAGAAAACTAGCCTTAAGTCGTGTTTCGCCATCACTTAGTGCGCGGCACACGAACTTATAACCCTGATTTCATGCGATTTTCAAAGCCCGCCGCAGTTCCGTCAACTGCACAAAACGGGTAAGCTGATTCCGGTAAAAAGTTGTCTTGGTAATCAGGAAAGGCGGGAAATATTCGCTCATGCGCGTTCTCTTGGCCGACGATCATCTTCTCCTTCTCGAAATGCTGGTGACCTTCCTGTCGCATGACGGCAGCATGAAGGTGGACAAGGCCGGGACCCTGCCCGCCGCCATGCAGATCATCGAAAACGGCGCCCAGTACGATCTGGTGGTTCTCGACTACATGATGCCCGGCATGAACGGTCTGGCCGGCTTGCGCCAGGTTCTGGCGGCGCCGAATACCGATCATGTGGCGCTGATGTCGGGGCAGATCCCGCGTTCCGACGCGCTGGAGGCGATCCGCATGGGCGCCTCGGGGATCATTTCGAAATCCGCCACGCCCGATTATTTCGCCCACACGCTGAAATACCTCGCCATGGGCGGCAAGCACCTGCCGGACGAATTGTTCGAATCACCCGACGACCAGCCGGAAAATCCCTTCTTCGAAAACCTGTCGAAGCGCGAAACCGAAATCCTGCGGGAACTCGCCACCGGCAAGACGAACAAGCATATCGCCCGCGACCTGGGCATCCAGGAAACCACGGTGAAACAGTTCGTCACCCTGATCAACAAGAAGCTGAACGTGCAGAACCGCACCCAGGCGGCGCTGCTGGCGCGCGATTACGGCCTGGTCTGATCCCTTTTTCCCCGCCGACTGTAACGCCCGGTGCCCCGTGCACCGGGTCTTTTTTTGCCGATCAGGCCCTCAGCACCATCGCCAAAAGAAAGAACCCCGGCGATAAACGCCGGGGCCTTTGGACATCAGAGAGAAAAACAGAACTGATGAGAGAGAAAAAGGAGCGCGAGGATTTTTGGGGGACATCGAAAACAACGGTTGACTGCCTAGACGTGTTTTCTACTCGCGCTCCTACAACTCTTTACTACTCGTTACGCTTACTTAGAACAAAGGAACTCATCACCAGTACCTTGGTATCGTTTTTACCTTGAAGCACGGACCGCCGAATATCCGGTTAATGGTATGGGAATACATACTTTTGACAGATTCCGCCTGACTAAGGCGCGTTTTTAGAAGTTTTTTCTCATACAAAACAATGATTTGTAAAATATATTGATTTGCGAATTTTTCCGCTCACCCGCCGAAAACGGCGTCAATTTCCCGTCAGGACCTTGGTATTGGCCGTTCCATCGGCAGGGAATCGCGATTCGAATCCCCGCCCCTGCTTGGCAAAGCCCCGCGAAATGCCCTAGAACCCTTTCAAATCTGGCGGTTCCGGCCCTGAATTTCCCCCAAACCGCCCAAGTTTTCGAATCGTCACCCCCGCGCGGGGCGCAGAAGGAACCACCATGGCGAACCATCTTTACCTGAACGACCTGCCGGACGGGCTGGACCTTGGTCCTGTCGTGGCGATCGATTGCGAAACCATGGGGCTGAACCCGCATCGCGACCGGCTGTGCGTGGTGCAGATGTCCGGCGGCGACGGCAATGCCCATATCGTGCAGATCGAAAAGGGCCAGACGGCGGCGCCGAACCTGTGCCGGATGCTGGAAAACCCCGAGGTGCTGAAACTGTTCCATTTCGGGCGGTTCGACATCGCCGCGCTCTACAACGCCTTCGGGGCGCTGACCGCGCCGGTCTATTGCACCAAGATCGCGTCGAAACTGGTGCGCACCTATACCGACCGGCACGGGCTGAAGAACCTGCTGGGCGAATTGCTGTCCACCGACATTTCCAAGCAGCAGCAGATGTCGGACTGGGGCGCGCCCGATCTGACCTCGGCGCAGCTCGACTATGCCGCGTCGGACGTTTTGTACCTGCACCGGCTGAAAACCGAACTGGACCGTATGCTGGAACGCGAAGGCCGGGTCGAGCTGGCGCAATCGTGTTTCGATTTCCTGCCGACCCGTGCCAAGCTGGACCTGGCCGGCTGGCCCGAGATCGACATTTTCGCCCACTGACCTGGGCCCCGAGCGGCGGACAAAAATGGCATCGCGCGACGGTTTCCATTCAAGGCTGATCGCCTGGCTTAAGATCCTGCTGCCGCTGGCGGCGCTGGCGCTGTTGTCGACTCTGTTCCTGCTGTCGCGTGGGCGCGATCACAGCGGCGAATTGCCGTTTTCCCAGATCGAGCTGAAGGAACGCGTGAAGGAAGAAATCATTTCCGCCCCGCGCTTCGCCGGGGCCACCCCGCAGGGCGATCTGATTTCCTTCACCGCCGAAACCGCGCAGCCCGACGCCGAAATCGCCAATGTCGCCCATGCCAGCAATCTCAAGGCCGAGATTGATCTGACCACCGGAGCGCATATCTCTTTCCAGGCCAGCAGCGCGCTGCTGAACACGCAACAGGAAGAGGCAGAACTGATGGGCGGCGTGGTGATCACCAGCTCGACCGGCTACACCATCCGCAGCGAAAACCTGAAGACCAAGCTCAGCGCCATCGAGGCGGAAACCGATGGTCCGGTCTCGGGCGAAGGCCCGCCGGGAACCATCGAGGCGGGGAAAATGCAGCTCACCACCGATCCCGACAGCGACGAGATCCATTTGCTTTTCACAAACGGCGTAAAGCTGGTATATCAACCGCAAGAATAGGATGCTCCCGTGCGATTTTCACGACTGACCGCTTTCACCTTGTGCATGTTCCTGATCGCGCCCGCGCTGCCTGCGCTGGCCGAGGATGTGGCGTTCGGCAAGGCACGGCAGAACACCGACCTGCCGGTGGAAGTCGTCGCCGACAAACTGTCGGTCAGCCAGAAAGACGGCACCGCGACCTTTATCGGCAATGTGGTCGTCACCCAGGGCGACATGATCATCAATGCCGACAACGTGCTGGTGATCTACAAGGAAGACGACAGCCGGATTTCCAAGCTCGAAGCGACGGGCGGCGTGACGCTGGTCAGCGGCGCAGACGCGGCCGAGGCGCAGACCGCCGAATACGATGTCGATGCGGGCATGGTTTTGCTGCTGGGTTCGGTGCTGCTGAGCCAGGGGCCCAACGTGATGTCGGGCGACCGGATCAACATCGATCTCAACGCCGGCACGGCGCAGGTCGGCGGGCGTGTGAAAACCACGCTGCAACCCAAGGAGTGATCCAATGGCGGCGCCCGATCTGACCGTGACCGAAGGCGATTCCGGCCTGGTCGTGCGCAACCTGCGCAAAAGCTACAAGACCCGGGTCGTGATCCGCGATTTCAGCATGGAACTGAACCGCGGCGAAGTGGTGGCGCTGCTGGGCCCGAACGGCAGCGGCAAGTCGACGACCTTTTACGCGGTCTGCGGCCTGGTCTATCCCGAAGGCGGTCACGTGCTGATCGACGGGCGCGACGTGACCAACCTGCCGATGTATCGCCGCGCCAAGCTGGGCATCGGCTACCTGCCGCAGGAAATGTCGATCTTCCGCGGGCTGAGTGTCGAAGACAACATCTCGGCAGTGCTGGATATTTCCGAAAAGGACCGCCACAAGCGGCGTGAGCGGCTCGAAGAGTTGCTGTCGGAATTTTCCATCGAACACCTGCGCCGCGCCCCCGCGCTGGCGCTGTCGGGCGGCGAAAGACGGCGGGTGGAAATCGCCCGCTGCCTGGCCGCCAACCCGAAATACCTGCTGCTCGACGAACCCTTTGCCGGGGTCGATCCGATCAGCGTCGGCGATATCCGCCACCTGGTGGCCGACCTGAAGAAACGCGGCATCGGCGTGTTGATCACCGATCACAACGTGCGCGAGACTCTGGAAATCGTTGATCGCGCTTATATCCTGCATGACGGCAAGGTGCTGATGTCCGGCACGCCGGGCGAGGTGGTCGAAAACGAAAACGTCCGCCGCGTCTATCTGGGCGAAAGTTTCAGGATTTCCTGAAAATCCGCCCGATCCGTCAGGGCGCCGTCATTTTTCTTTCACACGTCGATTGACAGACCCCCATCGAGTCGCCTCAAATGGTTCTCATGACAGTCGTGGAACTCGCAGCTCTGATGCTTGTGGTCTTGTTGACAAGGCCCGGTCACGGCCAAGCCCACGTCATGTCGCATTCCAGCATTCGGGGATAACGAGAACCGGTCGCGTGATGCGGGCCGGCGAAGCACCCGATTTGTCACGTAAAGGAGACAAGATGCGCTATCAGATCAGTGGAAAGCAGATTGATATCGGCGAAGCGCTGCAGGTTCACGTCCAGGAAGGGCTGAATGCCGCGGTCAAGAAATACGCGGAGCGCCCGACCGACGCGAATGTCATCTTTTCGAAATCGGCCAACGAATATGTATGCGAAGCCACTGTGCACCTGTCGACGGGGCTGACCGCCCAGGCCAAGGCGCATGACCACGAAATCTATGCCTCCTTCGAAAAATGCTGCGACAAGATGGAAAAGCAGCTGCGCCGCTACAAGCGCCGCCTGAAGGACCATCACGCCTCAAGAACCGAGCCGGTTGAACAATTCGGCGCAGCCGCGTATATCCTCGCGCCTGAAAGTGACGACTCGGATTCCGAACCCGAAAAGCTGGAACCGATCATCGTCGCAGAGATGGAAACCAAGATCCCGTCGCTGACCGTGGGCGAAGCCGTCATGCAGATGGAACTCGCCGGGGCACCGGTTCTTGTTTTCCGCAATGAGGGTAGAGAAGGGGTAAACGTCGTTTATCGGCGCGATGACGGCAATATCGGCTGGATCGACCCACAGAAATAACGGCGGCCAACGACCCGCCTGCGGAGCAACGTAAGCCAAATGGAACTTTCCAGAATCCTCAAGCCTGAGGCCGTCAAGGTTGTTGCCTCGGCCTCCAGCAAGAAACGCCTGCTGCACGACCTGGGCGACCTGGCCTTTTCCGCTTACGGCGTCAATCCGTCCGCGGCGGTCGAGGCGTTGCTGGAACGCGAAACCCTTGGACCGACCGGCGTGGGCCACGGCGTGGCCCTGCCGCATGCGCGGCTGACCGATCTGGATCGCGTCGTCGGTGCCTTCATCCTGCTGGAAAAGCCGATCGATTTCGAAGCCATCGACCGGCAGCCGGTGGACCTGGTCTTCGCCCTGTTCGCCCCCGAAGAAGCCGGGGTCGAACACCTCAAGGCACTGGCGCTGGTGTCGCGGACGCTGCGCGAAAGCGCGCTGTGTTCCAAGCTGCGCTCGAACAACGATCCCAGCACGCTGTACACGATCCTGACCGCCGCCCAGGGGGCGCAGGCGGCCTGATCACTTCCAGCGGCCGAACCCGAATCTGATATAATCCTTCTGGTAGATATTGCCCGCCAACTGCTCGATCTCGTCATCGTAGATCGCGCTCAGCGGCACCGGCGCCGTGTCGGCCACGGGGGCCGGCGCGGGCGCCTGCCCCTGCCCTGCCCGCGCGGCGACGAAGGGCAGCATCGCCTCCATCTCATCCTCACGCAGGATGAAATCGGGCGGCGCGACGTCGGTGAAGCCCTGCAGCACCTGCGCCTGGCTGGCCCAGGACGCATCGACCCGCACCCCGGTCTGGCCTGACAGGTTGGCCTTGAGGAACTCCAGGAACCCGATGAAACAGGCGCGGTGGGTCGCCGCGTCGTAACTGCTATCCACCTCGTCCGGCAGCGGCAGCTTGAAAGTCTTCTGGATCGTCTTGCGGATCTTGGCAAAGCTGCCCGGCCCGGTGGACAGGATCCTGTCGCAGAACGCCGCATGGGCGCGAGCCACCGGATGGCGCAGCGCGGTGAAGCTACGGAAACCCGGATTGTCCTTTTTCCACTGGCGCAGGGTCTTCTGGCTGAAGCCCGACTGCAGATCGCCCTCGTCCGCCCCATCCAGCGCCGCCAGCCAGCGCATCACCGTCGCCTCGGGCCCCGACCGGACCGGCAGGTACAACAGCCGCGATTTGGCGGCGGCGACATAACTGGGCACCACCGCGTTGCGGCGCGGTTCGAAATTGGGCGTGCGGGTCAGGTTGAACCGGTCCAGCCGCGCCAGCGCCTGTTCCATCTCGGCGAAGTTTTCCACCTTTTCCGACACCGGCGCCGGGTTCTGCTTCTTCAGCTTGTCGTCGAGCGAGTCCAGCTGATCTTCCTGCCCCAACCAGCGCGCCAGCCCGTTCATCACGTCGAGGTCCTGCAGGTCCTCGTAAGCCACGTAAAACGCCGTCTGCCCGGTCTTCTGCAACCCGTTGAGCAGCAGCACCTGGAAATCCTGCAGATCGCCCAAGTGCTTTTCGAACTCGGCCCGGTCGAACCGCGCCTTGCTGTCACGGCGCTTGTTCACGTTGGTCAGTTTCCACTGCCCGGTCGCCTGCGCGATCTTCCAGCTGACATAGCTGTCGACGGGATTGCGGGTCAGGATGATCTTGGCGCAGCGCGGATCGTTCAGGCACTGATCCAGAACCCGCGGGTCGTGATCGTGGAAATAGCGGAAACCGCCCATCTTGCCCGGTTGCCGCTTGATCGCCTCGATCAGCCGCGCCGGATCGGCATCGCGCATGTCCTGGCTGATGCCCAGGATTTCGGTCGAATTCGGGTAGCCGATGAAATGCGGATTGAACGCCTCGCCGTGACACACCAGCCCGGGAAAGGCGTTCAGGTTCGCTTCCAGAAAATTGGACCCGGTGCGCATTTCGGCGAACACGACAAAATAATCGAACCTGTCATTCATCGCGGATCATCTTACCAGATAGGGTTTGCGTTTCGGGCGGTCGCCCTTGGACAGCCCGCGTTCGACCGCGAAATCGCCCATCAGATAGGGGTGCATGCCCTGGTTCTTCAGGTTCTGCAGGAACTGGCCGAAGCCGGCCAGATCGGCCATCTTCGGCGCCTCGGTCAGCCGGCTGCGCGACCGGTTGCCGATCTCGTCGATGATGGTCTGCAGCGGTTCCATCGGGTTTTCGATGAATTCCGCCATGGTCCAGATCCGAATCCGCGCCTTGGCATAGGGCGACCGCAGCACGTTCAGATGCTCGGCTTCGATCTTCTGCAGCAGCGCCGCTTCCTTGCGCAGTTCGGCGAAATTGCGGTTCGACTTGAACAGCGGCACCGCCCAAGCGCCGGAAATCACCGACACCTGCGCATTGGGGTCCTGCGCGAACAGCCAGTCGATATCCTGCACGTCGCCCGGCCCGAACTGGAAACATTGCCGTTCGCCGCGTGAATTCCAGATCAGGCTGGTCAGGAAGGCCTGCGGATTATAATCGCGGTGCAGCGCGCTGTCTGACAGCGCACCGTTCATCACCGTCTGCCCGTCGGCATATTCTACACGCTCGGGCGCGAACAGGTGGCCGTGCACCCGCGCGCCGGTGACCTTGGCCAGCCAGCGGTCGAAATCCTCGAACAGGTCGGAAAAGCCCTCGAACACCGAATACTGCCCCGAGGTGACGCCGTTTTCCCAGCCCTCATGCGGGAAGCGGCTTTGCATATAAAGCCCCGGCCGCCCGCGCGTCCGCCTTTCCACCGCCTTGGCGAAGATGCGGTCGATCTTGCCCGGATTGGGTTCGGCCCCCTTCATCGTGCCCGCCGGGTCGGTCAGGAACGCCTCGTACAGGCGGTCGGCATGGGGCCAGATTTTCCGCGCCACGAAACAATCCGACCGGCGCAGCAATTGCAGGTGATCGTCGTAGAAAATATGCGGTTTGCCCTGGAAGTCGAATTTCGACAGGGTCAGCGACCGGCTTTCGATATTGGTCGAATAGAGCCGGGATAGAGACTGAAAATAGCTTTCATCCGGGATCCAGACCTGCCGGAAGAACCGGTCGTACAGATCGCGGTCGGGGTCTTCTAGGATCGCCGACAGGGTTTGCCGGGTCAGGCACCACCACTGGCTTCCCATATGCGGCACGATGCCGTTGGGCATTTTCCGCTTCAGCCCCAGCTTGCGCTGCAGGTTCACCCAGATATCGAACAGCGCCCGTTGCTTTTTCCACGAAAACGGAAAACTCAGCGTGAACCGTTCCTCGTCCAGCCCGCCCACGGTCCAGGGCACGTCGGCGGTGGTGGCGCTTTCGATAAAATCTGTGCGCGGACGGTCGGCCAGGTAGTCGATCAGCTCCTGCACCGGGCGCAGCGGCAGGCACGACCCCGAGGACAGGTAGACATGGCGCACATCGGGGAATTCCGCCAGCATCAGCTCGGACGCGCTTTGCGACGCCGCCACGATGCCCCAGGTGCCCCATTCGCAGCGGTGTCGGGCGCTGAAGCGCACATCGGGCAGGTCCGACAGCGCCTTGCGGAAAGCGGTAAAGGTGGCGCGATCGACATTGCGGTCGACATGGATCACCACCGGGCAGCCCGCGGCGGCCCAGTGCCGCGCGACCTGTTCGGCCCGGCCCAGTGCGGTATGCACCAGCATGACGATCCCGACGGTCCCCACCTGCGCCCCCTTACGCCCAGTTGCCCTTTGACATCAGCCCGAGAATCTCGAGCTGGCGCCAGTTGATGTATTTCTCGGACCATTTGCACCACAGGTCCGGGTTGTCGTTCAGGCTTTCGGCATAGGCGATATATTCCACGCTGGCCGAATAGTGCTGCTTGCGCTGCAATTCTTCTTCGGCCTTTGCATGGAACGTGTCCAGAAATTTGGTGTGCAGAAGCGCCCCGCTGGCCTTTTCCCCGCCCCATTCGTCGTAAACCAGGTTCAGACCCCGCGGCAGCAGCATGTGGGTGGAGCTCATGTAGACGTATTTGCGATCCCACTTCACCAGCGGGATCTTGTTCAGCGCCGGCGCCTTTTCCGGCGCCTTGTCGAAGAACACCCGGCTGCGCGGCCCGCCCTGAATCCACAGGTTGCCGAATTTCCAGTTCCGCTCGATCGTGTAATTGCCGGAATCGAACCAGTTGGCGATTTCCATCGGGTTCTGCCCGGCGCGATAGGGCTGCTGGTCGATCTGCCCCTTGGGATACATGTCCAGCAGCATCGCGCTGAAGGATTTGATCGACGATGCGTCGAGCCAGTCGGTCAGCGCCCGCAAGGGCCGCGTGTCGCAGAACGGATAGACCAGGAATTCGTCCGGATCGACCACCAGGTTCCAATGCCCGTGGCCGTATTTACGCTGCAGCCAGTTCAGCCAATCGACCCCGAAGCGCGACCGCTTGTAACTGCCCCGTGTATGCCAAAGCGACACGTCGGGCTGATCCTGCAGGTAGGACAGCGATCCGTCGGTGCTGTCATTGTCGACGATCAGGAAGTGGTTCACCCCCATGTCGCGGTAATATTGCAGGAAATAGGGCAGCCGGATCTGTTCGTTCCGCTGGGTCGAAAACAGCAGGATGTCGCCGGGCTTGATCTGATCGGTGCGGTTGACGACGGGCGTCAGTTCGCGCCGCTTGCGAAAGGCGCGGACCAGATAGCGCTGCCGCTTCAGCCTCAGACGGTATGCCTGCCAAACGCCCAAACTTTTCCCCTCACCCGACTGGCGTCACGACAGGCTTCTTCGGGCCCGTCACGCCAGCTTGAACACCACGTTGAAATGCGTTTCCCAACAAGGGGGCACAAAACGTGCCATTCCGGAATGGCTTGCCCGACTATCTGCCTGCCAGCTTTCCGCCAGCGATTTTATTTGTCTTTGCCAAGAATACCGATCATTCACATCTGCGTAAATGGCGTTCTCGCCAAGCAATTCTCGACAGACCGGCAGGTCGGAACAGACCACCGGCGCACCAAGCGCCAGCGCCTCCAGCGGCGGCAATCCGTAACCTTCGGCATGGCTGGGAAACAGCAACCCGGCCGATCCCTGCAGCAACCCCGCCAGCTGCCCGTCGCTGGCGCCGCTGATTTCAAACACCGGCCCATTGCGGGCGGCCCAATCCTCCAGCCGGGCGAACACCGCGTCGTTGTTCCAGCCGCGATTGCCGCAGATCAGCAATTGCGGCGCGTCCTCCTGCGCCAGCCCGTCCCAGATATCCAGCAGCAAAGCGTGGTTCTTGCGCGGCTCGATCGTACCCAAAGCGACGAAATAAGCGCGCGCGGGATCGAAACCCTCGGGCATCTGCATCGGTTCGGGCTCGGCGATCTCGACCCCCAGCGGCGCGACCAGGCAATCGGGCACAGCACCCTGCGGTGCCATATGCCGGGTGACATCTGCCCGGGTCTGCTCCGAGTTGCACAGGATCAGGTCGGCCTGCCGCCGCACCCGTTCCAGCATCCGCCGGAAGGGAACGACGGTTCCCGCGCGCTGGTATTGCGGGAAATCCAGCGGGATCGTGTCGTGGATCATCACCACGATCTGCGCATTCAGGCTCTGTTTCAGAGTAAAAAGCACCCGGTCGGTCAGGTTGGAATGGCCGATGTTGAAATAATGGCTGCCCTCGGGCAGGTCCCGCGCCAGCATCCGGCCCAGGCGTTGCGGCAGGCAACGCCGGATACTCAGCCGCCTGATATCGGCCTGCGCCCGTTTCTGATCCGGGTTCAGCCGGCGCGATGCGCGTGACAGCATATCGGGCGGCCCCCAGGGGATTTCGCCCGCGACCCGCGCGCGGAAGCCTTCCAGCCCGGCCCGGTCCAGCAGCACGTAACCCAGCGTGGTTCGCGCCAGCCCGAAAAGCGGCCCCTCGTCACGCAGCAGATGGTCCAGATAGGCGGCTTCGACCCGGTCGATGCCCGTCGCCACGCGCCCAGCGCGGCGCAACAGCCGGGTTACGTCCAGCAACCGCGCTGGCGCGGGGTTATTTGTCGGAATGGCCAGTTTGGTGCCAGCGCCATGCATCTGCGATCATCCGGTCCAGGGTCGAACGGGTTGAGGTTATCCCGGCCCATCCTTGGCCCGAACCGATCCGGATACAAGCTTTGTGCATTCGCCCGCTTGATGCGGGACTTGGGCATGGGGATCGTTCCGCCCCTTTCACCACCGCGAAAGACGCCGAAAGACCGGAAGATGACCGATTGCCGGTCGCGCAGGGTATATCGCGCCCTGCGCCCAGGCCGCGCTTATTGCGCAGCCTTATCCAGTGCGATGACTTCCTGCAGATAGGCCATCAATTCGTCTTTCAGATCGTCGCGCGACAGGCCGAAGGACACGGTCGCCTGCAGGAAACCCGCCTTCGATCCGCAATCGAAACGCTGGCCGCGGAAACGGTAACCGTAAACGCCGCGCTCGGTTTCGATTTCCTTGGCGATGGCATCGGTCAGCTGGATTTCCCCGCCGGCGCCGGTTTCCTTCTTGTTCAAAGTCTTCAGAACATTGGGATGCAGGATGTAACGGCCGATCACCGCCAGGTTCGAGGGCGCTTCCTCGGGGGCGGGTTTTTCCACCATGCCGTTGACCGACACGACGGAGCCCATGTCTTCCTTCACGTCCAGAACGCCATAGGCCGAGGCCTTTTCCGGCGGCACTTCCATCGCGGCAACCATCGACCCGCCGGTTTCGGCATAGGCTTCGACCATCTGCTGCAGGCAGGGCTTTTCTGCGGCGATCACGTCATCGGGCAGGATCACGGCGAAGGGTTCGTTATGGATCAGGCGGCGGGCGCACCATACCGCGTGACCGAGCCCAAGCGCTTTGTGCTGGCGGACATAGGCGATTTCACCCGAATCCATGTTGGTTTCCTTGAGGATTTCCAACAGGTCGGTCTTGCCCTTCTTGCGCAGCTCGGCTTCGAGCGTTTGCGAATGATCGAAATAGTCCTCAAGCGCGGATTTTCCGCGCGAGGTGACGAAAATGAATTCCTTGATCCCGGCAGCACGGGCTTCATCGATCGCGTATTGAATGAGCGGGCGGTCCACCAGCGTCATGATTTCCTTCGGCACCGACTTGGTCGCCGGCAGGAACCGGGTTCCCAAACCTGCCACCGGGAAAATCGCCTTGGTTACTTTTGCTCTCATCACTAATCCTCAGATCAACTCTGCGCAGCTTTGCTGCCCTATTTTATATACGACATGTTAGCCATTCCGTTAAGACGAGGACAACAGCCGTTTTGGCGCTCTATCAAAGGAGTCGGCCAATATTGTGGCGTTATCGCCCGGATTTTGAGCAAATCCAGCGAATTTTAGCGACTCGCGCGGTTTCCGCCCGCAAACGCGCGGCGAATAGTCCGATCTGAAACAGGTTCTGATGCCTTTCGCTGCGGCCAAACAGCCCGCCCCGTTGTAGCCAGAAACCGGGTTTCCGGTAGCGCACCGAATGAAACAGGGCAGTGGGCGAAAAGGCGAAAACGGACACGGTTTTCCCTTGTTCCGCCAGCTGTGCCGCCTGCCGGCAAAGCTCCCGCTTGCGCCAGATACGCCCGGCCAATTCGACATGTTCACCCGTAGCGCGGCTGTCGAAACGCAGGAAATCCCCGGTATTGCCCTGCAGCGGTTCCAACGGACCCGCCGGTGCATCCGCCTCGGCCAACCCCTGTTCCAGCCGCCGCAGCGCTTGGCGCACCCCGCCCGGTTCCAGCAACCCGTCGCGCATCTGCGCCAGCAACCGCGCCCGCTGTTCCTGCCGCAAGGCCTCCAGCCGCTGCGGCCACATCGCTTCGGGGCAATGACGGCGCAGAAAGGCCATGCTGCTGGCCCCGACATCGAACAGGTCGCGCACCGCCCGGTCCTGCCGCCGCCTGTCGCTGGCGGCATAGGCGTGATGCACCTGCGCCAGCGGTACGATGGCGGTCTTATGCCCGGCCCGCGCCAGCCGCATGTTGAGATCGGTTTCATCGAGGTAGAAACGATACACCGGGTCGAACCCGCCCAGGCGCAGCAGAACCTCGCGCCGCAGCGCCATGTTTGTACCCTCGGTCTTGACCGCCTGCCCCGGCGGCGGGGTCAGGACGGTGCTGCGTTCCTCCTCCACCGCGATCGGGAAAGCGGCCCCGGTACAGTCGACGCCGCGCGCCTTCCACTGGAAACTGATCCCGTTGCGGCCGCGCACGAACCCGCCCGCCGCGGCGACCTCAGGGTCCGCGAAGGCCCCGGCCAGGTGGTGCAACCACAGCGGTTCGGCCACCGCATCATCGTCGATGAAGGCCACGATATCGCCGCCCGCGGCCTCGATTCCGGCGTTGCGGGCCTGGGAAATATTGGCGATGTCGAAGGGCACCACCCTGACCTTGCCGGTCAGCCCCATGTCGTGGATGGCGACCTCGCCCGAGGGATCGGTGACGGCGATGATCTCGTAAGCGGGATAGACCAGCCGCGACAGGCTGGTCAGGCAATATTGCAGCGCCTTCGGCCGGTGGCGGCTGACCACCACGATGCTGACCGAAGGCGCCGTCATCCGCGGCGCCCCCTGCAGGGTCCTGTGGCGCGCGCCCGGGCCATCAGGCCTCTTTCAGCGCCACGCTGGGCGAATAGGCGATGAAGAACGGGTTGGCGTAACCCTCCTTGCCATAGGTCAGCGGGCTGTGATCGTCGAAACGCACCACCTTGCCGCCGGCGCCCTGCAGCACCGCGTGGCCGGCCGCCGTGTCCCATTCCATCGTCCGCCCGACGCGGGGGTAAAGATCGGCCTCGCCGGTGGCGACTAGGCAGAATTTCAGCGACGATCCGGCGCTCTTGGAATCCGCGACGCTGTATTTGTTGATGTAATCGTCGGTAGCCTGGTCGCGATGCGATTTCGACGCCACCACCAGCAGCGCGTCGTTATCGGCCTGCGACACCTTGATCGGCGCGGTCTGCCCGATCACCTGCTTATCCAGCGCACCGGTTTCCTCCACCGCGCTGCCATCCGCCAGGGTATAGAACATCCGGTTCTTCGCCGGGGCATAGACCACGCCGCGGGTCGGCACGCCGTTTTCGACATAGGCGATGTTGACGGTGAAATCGCCGCGGCGATGGATGAATTCCTTGGTCCCGTCCAGCGGATCGACGATCAGGAACGTATCGGCCTTTTCCGCATGCGACTCCGCCTGTTCCTCGGTCACCAGAAGCACATCCGGGAAAGCCGCCCGCAGCCCCGCCGAAATCAGCGCATCGGCGGCTTCGTCCGCCGCGGTCACCGGGCTGTCGTCGGATTTCACCTTCACCTCGAAATCGTCCGAATTGTAGATTTCCATGATCTTGTCGCCGGCTTCCAGGGCCAGCTTGCGCATGACCTCGGTCAGTTTCTGGTAATCCAAACTGAAACTCCTCATTCTGGATCGGCCGTTGCGGCCATTTGTTGAAATGAAATGTCTTCCTCCTTATGATCCGGAGCTAAGCAAACGGCAAGAATGGGCCGTATTCATAACCGCCACCCGCGGGAGCAGTGCCACCATGTTTTACAATTCCCGGAAAGATTCCGGCCTGGTCGCGACCTTCACCATCGCCGAGCTGATCTATCACAGCATCGCCCGCAAGATCCGCAAGTCGCACCGCAACGCGCTGATGTCGATCATCGTGAACCTGCTGCAGCTGGTCGTCTTCGTGCTGGCCTTCTACGTGATGTTCACGCTGCTGGGCCTGCGTTCCTCCGCGGTGCGCGGCGACTTCCTGCTTTACCTGATGTCGGGCATCTTCCTCTACATGACCCATACCAAGACGCTGGGCGCCGTGGTCGGGTCCGAAGGGCCGACATCTCCGATGATGCTGCACGCGCCGATGAACACGATCATCGCGATCCTGTCCTCGGCGCTCAGCGCGCTTTACATCCAGGTCCTGTCACTGTCGCTGATCCTGTTCGTCTACTACGTGGCGTTCAAGCATTTCGTGATCGAAGACCCGGCCGGGGCCTTCGGCATGCTGATGCTGGCCTGGTTCTCGGGCCTGTCGATCGGCATGGTGCTGCTGGCGATCAAGCCCTGGTTCCCCACCGCGGTCGGCATGATCACCCTGATCTATCAGCGCGCCAACATGATCGCCTCGGGCAAGATGTTCCTGGCCAATTCGCTGCCCACCTTCATGCTGAACATGTTCGACTGGAACCCGCTATTCCATTGCATCGACCAGGCCCGCGGCTTCACCTTCATCAACTACTTTCCGCGCAACAGTTCGATCACCTATCCGATCATCGTCAGCCTGGTGTTCCTGATGATCGGGCTGATGGGCGAATTCTACGCCCGCAAGAATAGCTCGGTCAGCCTCAGCGCCCGCCGCTGATCCCGGCCCGGGAAGGAAAAGGGCCCCGGCCTTCTTCTGTTCAAAAATATCCCGGGGGTTTGGGGGCTGGCCCCCAATCGCGCAATGGCAGCCTCAATCCACAACCCGGCAGGTCAGGTTGATCCGCCCGCCCCTGGGCAGCAGTTGCGACGACCCGAAGCGGATCCGGTCGATGCCGTGATAGGTCAGCCGCGCCTCGCCGCCCATCACCATCACGTCGCCCGAGCGCAGCCAGATCGATTCGGTCTTGCCGCCCCTTGTCTGGTTGCCGATCCGGAACAGCCCCTCGTCGCCCAGCGACACCGACAGCACAGGCCAGGAAAAATCGGCCTCGTCGCGGTCCTGGTGCAGCCCCATCCGCGCGCCTTCGCCGTAGAAATTGATCAGGCAGCAATCGGGATCGCGTTCCGGGCTGACCAGGTCGCGCCACAGCGCCAGCACGCTGCCCGGGATCGCCGGCCAGGGGGCGCCGCCGGGATGGCGGGGCTCGTACCGGTATCCCTTGCGGTCCGAATACCAGCCGTATTTCCCGGCCGAGGTCATCCGCACCGACATCGGCTTGCCGCGCGACGTCTGCGGCGAAAACATCGGCGCGGCTTCGATCACCCGGCGCAGATCCGCGACCAGCGCACGCTGCGCCTGCGCATCCAGCTTGCCGCTGTGGATTTCGAAACCCCGCACCGTCAAATGACCGGCCATGATCGCCCTCCGTTCCCCAAAACGCTCGATAACGCCTCGTCGTCAATTTTTTGCATGTGAATCGCGTTTCCCACCCGCTCACACCGCTTGCAGGGCTGTTTCTGCCTCCCTATATACGCCGGGAAGCGCGATGATGCATGGCACATCGCACAACCGGATCGGGGCAGGATGCCATAACGGGTCCCCGCCTCGTGTCATCGCCTTGAAATGTAAAGGGATCGAATAATATGTCGAAAGTCATCGGTATTGACCTTGGGACCACCAACAGCTGCGTCGCCATCATGGACGGTTCGCAGCCCAAAGTGATCGAAAACTCCGAAGGTGCGCGCACCACGCCGTCGATCGTCGCCTTCACCGACGACGAACGCCTGGTCGGCCAGGCCGCGAAGCGCCAAGCCGTCACCAACGCTTCCAACACCATTTTCGGCGTCAAGCGCCTGATCGGCCGCCGCGCCGACGATGCGGATCTGGCCAAGGACAAGAAAAACCTGCCCTTCGCAGTCGTCGATGGCGGCAATGGCGACGCCTGGGTCGAAGCCAAGGGCGACAAGTACAGCCCGTCGCAAATCTCCGCCTTCATCCTCGGCAAGATGAAGGAAACCGCAGAATCCTACCTGGGCGAAGAAGTCACCCAGGCGGTGATCACGGTTCCCGCCTATTTCAACGACGCCCAGCGTCAGGCCACCAAGGACGCCGGCAAGATCGCCGGCCTGGAAGTGCTGCGGATCATCAACGAACCGACCGCCGCCGCGCTGGCCTATGGCCTGGACAAGGAAGAAACCCACACCATCGCGGTCTATGACCTTGGCGGCGGCACCTTCGACGTGACCATCCTGGAAATCGACGATGGCCTGTTCGAAGTGAAGTCGACCAACGGCGACACCTTCCTGGGTGGCGAAGACTTCGACATGCGGATCGTCAACTACCTCGCCGACGAGTTCAAGAAAGAGCACGGCGTCGACCTGACCAAGGACAAGATGGCGCTGCAGCGCCTGAAGGAAGCCGCCGAAAAGGCCAAGATCGAACTGTCCTCGTCGCAGCAGACCGAAATCAACCAGCCGTTCATCTCGATGGACCCGAAAGGCGGCCAGCCGCTGCACATGGTGATGAAGCTGACCCGCGCCAAGCTGGAAAGCCTGGTCGGCGACCTGATCAAGGCCTCGATCAAGCCCTGCCAGGCCGCGCTGAAAGACGCCGGTCTGACCACCTCCGACATCGACGAAGTCGTTCTGGTCGGCGGTATGACCCGGATGCCGAAAGTGATCGAAGAGGTCACCAAGTTCTTCGGCAAGGAACCGCATAAGGGCGTGAACCCGGACGAAGTCGTGGCCATGGGCGCCGCCATCCAGGCCGGCGTGCTGCAGGGCGACGTGAAAGACGTCGTGCTGCTCGACGTGACCCCGCTGTCGCTGGGTATCGAAACCCTGGGCGGCGTCTTCACCCGCCTGATCGACCGCAACACCACGATCCCGACCAAGAAGAGCCAGGTCTTCTCGACCGCCGAGGATAACCAGAACGCGGTGACCATCCGCGTCTTCCAGGGCGAACGGGAAATGGCGGCCGACAACAAGATGCTCGGCCAGTTCAACCTCGAAGACATCCCGCCGGCCCCGCGCGGCATGCCGCAGATCGAGGTGACCTTCGACATCGACGCCAACGGCATCGTGTCTGTTTCGGCCAAGGACAAGGGCACCGGCAAGGAACAGAACATCACGATCCAAGCCTCGGGCGGCTTGTCCGACGAGGACATCGAAAAGATGGTCAAGGACGCCGAGGAAAACGCCGAAGCGGACAAGGATCGCAAGGAACTCGTCGAAGCGCGCAACCAGGCCGAAAGCCTGATCCATTCGACCGAAAAGTCGATGGAAGAGCATGGCGACAAGGTCGACCCGACCACCATCGAGGCCATCGAACTGGCGATTGCCGCGCTGAAGGACGATCTGGAAAAAGACGACGCCACCGCCGACAAGATCAAGTCGGGCGTGCAGAACGTGACCGAAGCCGCCATGAAGCTGGGCGAAGCCATCTACAAGGCCAGCCAGGAAGAAGGCGAAGCGGCTCCGGCGGATGTCGATGATGTCGATACCCGCGCCGGTGACGACGATATCGTCGACGCCGACTTCGAAGACCTCGACGACGACAAGCGCTCGTAAGCGTTTTCCCGAAATGTTCGGGGCCGGTCCCTGCCGGGCCGGCCCTTGACGTTCCTCATGGAGGGGAGACCCAATGGCAAAACGTGATTATTACGACGTGCTTGGCGTGGCCAAGGGGGCCTCTGCTGAAGAAATCAAGAAGGGCTATCGCAAGAAAGCCAAGGAATTGCACCCAGACCGCAATTCCGACAACCCCGATGCCGAGGCTCAGTTCAAGGAAGCGAACGAAGCCTATGACTGCCTGAAAGACCCCGAAAAGAAAGCCGCCTATGACCGTTTCGGCCATGCCGCTTTCGAAGGCGGTATGGGCGGTGGACGTCCCGGCGGCGGCTATGGTGGCGGCCAGGGCGATTTCGCCAGCGCCTTCTCGGACGTGTTCGACGACCTGTTCGGCGACATGATGGGCGGTCGCGGCGGCGGCGGACGCAGCCGCGCGGCCCGCGGCGCCGACCTGCGCTACAACCTGCGCGTCACCCTGGAAGAAGCCTATTCGGGTATGCAGAAGACCATCAAGGTGCCGACCTCGGTCACCTGCGATTCCTGCGACGGATCGGGCGCCGAAGGCGGTGCCGAACCGCAGACCTGCCCGACCTGTTCGGGCATGGGCAAGGTGCGCGCGCAGCAGGGTTTCTTCACCGTCGAACGCACCTGTCCGACCTGCAACGGCATGGGCCAGATCATCCAGAACCCGTGCAAGAAATGCGGCGGCCAGGGCCGGGTTCACAAGGACCGGTCGCTGTCGGTGAACATCCCGGCGGGCGTCGAAACCGGCACCCGTATCCGGCTCGCCGGCGAAGGCGAGGCAGGCATGCGCGGCGGGCCCTCGGGCGATCTCTACATCTTCATCGAGGTGAAGAAGCACGAGATCTTCGAACGCGAGGACACCAACCTTTATTGCCGCGTACCGGTCGCGATGACCGTGGCGGCATTGGGTGGCGATATCGAGGTCCCGACCATCGACGGCGGCCGTTCCCGGGTGAAGATTCCCGCGGGGTCGCAGTCGGGCCGCCAGATGCGCCTGCGCGGCAAGGGCATGCCGGCCCTGCGCGGCGGCCACGAAGGCGACATGTTCATCGAACTGGCGGTGGAAACCCCGGTCAACCTGACCGGCAAGCAGAAGGAACTGCTGAAGGAATTCGAAGCGCTTTCGGAAGACAACAACCCCGAAAGCTCCAGCTTCTTTTCCTCGGTGAAAAGCTTCTGGGACTCGATGAAGGGCTGATCCAGCCCCATCGCAAACACTTTGAAAAGGGGAACCGGCGCGTTCCCCTTTTTCTTTTAAAGAACTCCCGGCCCGACCGAGAAACGGTCGGGCCGGTCGGGGCTTACTGCCCCTCTTCCGGACCCGAAATCGGGCGGTCCCGATAGGGATAGTTCTTCAGCCGGATATCGCCGCGGCTATGCGGCTTGGCGATGGTCTTGTCCGGATCGATCCAGTCCTCCCAGCGGAAATCCTCGATCACCTGCGCCTGGTAGCTCATCTCGAGCGGGTGCTCGAGGATGTCGTTGACATGGGTGAACTGCAGATAGCGCAGCTTGTCGACCTGGTAGGGCGTCGGTGTGCCCCCTGCCGTCTTCACGTCGGCCTTGAGCTGCATCACCGCGTCCGTGTCGACCTTCGTTTGCCAATCGATCACCCCCGGCAGCATCACCGGTTCGCCAGGGATGTTGTTGATCCCCTTCTTCCAGGTGGCGAGAACGGCGACGCCGGTATCTTCGCGATAAAGCACGATGGCGTGGGAATAGCTGGTGTCCTTGAAATAGCCGAGATTGCCGTATTGCAGCCGCGCCCCGGTCAGGAAGACGACCGCGTCGGACCAGCAGGGCGAGGTCCCCGAGATGCCCCACAGCACGCTGCGGTCGACGATCCCATCGGGGAACAGGATGTCGAAGGCGATGCGCGCGTTGTTGGCGGCATGGATGGTGCCTTCGCAGTCATGGCCGTGGAACTTGATCATGTCCTTGAGCGTCACCGGGTAGGTGTAAGAGTAGTAGCGCCCCTGCGTGCCCCGCGTCGCCAGCATCTCGAAACTGGGCGCATAGGGCTTGCCCACCATCGGCGCGTACCAGCTCGGGCTGCGGTCGGGCGCTTCGACGCCGGTTTCGATGAAGATGTCTTCGCCCTGGTGATAGGTCGGTTCACCCGATTCCGCGTGCGCCATCACCGCCCCGCCCGCCAAGACGGTCAGGCCGAAAATCACGTTGCGCCAGGCGGCGCCGAATTTATGTCGTAAAATGAGCTTTGTAGAGCTTCGTTCCATCGTCTCGCTCCTGAAATGGAGGCGCTTGATGGGCAGGCCAACGTATAATCCCGGTCGCCGATCGCGCCGTTTCACCAAATTAGAATACCGGAAGTGGCAGCTTTTTAGATTGATTAGAGTCAAATCCGGGGCAGCACCCCTCCCCTTCGGCGCTTAACGCTTCCCTAACCAATCCCGGGCAGCCTTGCCCGCATGCCCAAACCACGCGCCTTCTCCGAACAGACCTTGCCGCTCTTCGCAGCGGGCGCCGCCCCCGTGGCCCCGGCCAAGGCGCCGAAACTGCCCTCCTATATGAAGGATCACCGCATCCGGCTGCGCGACCGGTTCCTGCGCGGCGGGGCGGATGCGATGCCCGATTACGAAATGCTGGAACTGGTGCTGTTTCGCGCCATCCCGCGGCAGGATGTCAAACCGCTGGCGCGGCTGCTGCTTGACCGGTTCGGCGATTTCAACCGGGTGCTGTCGGCCCCGATCCCAAGGCTGAGCGAGGTCGACGGCGTCGGCCCCGCCGTCATCACCGAGCTGAAGATCGTCGAGGCCGCGGCGCACCGTCTGGCCCGCGCCCGGGTGATGCAGCGCCCCGTGGTCAGCAGCTGGGACGCATTGCTGGATTACTGCCACACCGCCATGGCGCATCGCGATACCGAACAGTTCCGGGTGCTGTTCCTGGACCGCAAAAACGTGCTGATCGCGGATGAGGAACAGGCGCGCGGCACCGTCGATCACGTGCCGGTCTATCCGCGCGAGGTGGTGAAACGGGCGCTGGAACTCAATGCCAGCGCGCTGATCCTGGTGCATAACCACCCGTCGGGCGATCCCACCCCGTCGCAATCTGACATCACGATGACCCAGCAGGTAGAATCGGCGGCGCTGGCGCTTGGCCTGACACTGCACGACCACCTGATCATCGGCAAATCGCGCGAATTGAGCTTCCGTTCCGAAGGGTTGCTCTAGCGCAGCCAGACCTCGACCCGCCGGTTGACCCGGCGGCCCCAGGCGCTGTCGTCGCAGGCCATCGGCATCGCTTCGCCAAAGCCGTCCGCCAGCATCTCCAGCCGGTCGAAATTCGCCGTCTCCGCCGCCTGCTGCACCGCCGCCAGAACCGCCTTGGCGCGGCGCAGCGCGATGGCCTGGTTGGCCTTGGCAGGCCCGTCGCCATCGCTGAACCCCACGAACATCAACGCACGACCATCATACAAACCGGCCTCCAGCGCATGAGCCAGCTGCGCCACGTTCGACCGCGATTGCGCATCGAGCCGCGCCGATCCCGGCTCGAACCTGAACGAGGTGGTCAGCCGCTTGCGGCCCGACAGCACCGACACCATCCGCTGCAACTCGTCCAGCCCGACCTCCTTGCCCGCGCGCGCGATGGCGTTGGCGAAACGGTTGCCCTGGCGGTCGATCTCGATCTCCTCGGGCTGCTGATCGGTGAAGCCGACGCGGCGGATCACCGACTGCGCTGCCGTCGAACGGGTGAAGCTCAGGAAATCGCGTGCCAGTTTCGGCAACCGCCGCGCCGGCAGGTACAGGAACATCGGCGCGGTCAGCGGATAATCCTCGGTCTTGATCGTCTTGCGGCTGGCGGCCAGGGCGAAGCCGCAATCGCCGCTCAGCGCCAGTTGAGTCGTGTTGCCGATCTCGGTCACGCTGGTCAGGCCGATCCCGAACGGATCATGTTCCACCGCCCGGGCCAGCGCCGGGCCGCTGTCATACCTCTCGGCATAGCCGGTCAGGGTCTTGCCCGCCGGGTCCAGCAACCGGTCCTCGACCGCCTGCCAGATGCCCGAGGGATCGTCGCGCATATGCACGGTGATCGGCGCGTCGGGGCCGCCCAGTTCGGCCCAGTTGGTGATTTCGCCCGCCACCACCCGCGCCAGGTCCGGCGTGCCGATCTGGCGCAGCGGGTTGCCGGGCGCAACGATGGGCACCAGCGCGTCCAGCGCCAACACGCGGCTGCGGCCCCGCCCGGTCATGTCGCCCAGACCGGCTTCTCGCGCCAGCTTCGCCTCCTCCGGGCGCACCTCGCGCAGCGACAGGGCGATATCGGCCTCGTCGGCCAGAAGATCGGCGAAACCTTCGTCGCTGTTGGTCAGCCGGATGGTGAAGCGGCCCGCGATCTTGCCGCTGCTCGCTTCGGTCAGGGTGAACAGGGTGTTGCTGCCATCGATTGCCTCGCGGCTGACCGCGTGGCCGGATTTTTGCGCGAAGACCTCGATCAGCGCGGGCAGCAGAACCCGCCCCATCGACCCGGCGCCGGACAGTGTCAGATCGGCCACGTAATCGGTCAGGTTGGGACAACCGGGACCATCGCAGGACACCCCCGACCCGTCCACGGTCAGTTCGCCATAGATGGTGTGGACCCGGTAAAATTCGCCGTCAAATCCCAGCAACGTGCCGGTGATTTCCACCGATCCGTCGCGCGACATCAGGGTAACGTCCTGCGCCCGGGCCAGCGGCGCCGTGACCAAAAGAAAAAGTGCGGCGAGAACCGCCGCACATCGCATTGCCATGGACCCACCCCGGATCGCTGATTTCAGTTCGCGGCGATCTTCAGGTCTTGCAGCAGGTTTTTCAACACCAGAAAGTCACCCACCGCGTCGCATTGCGGCATGGAAAGCACAAGTTCGCGCGCCTCCAAAGCGCCGCCGCGAGAAAGCTGCAGCGACTCGGCGATCACTTGCTGATGGCAGTTGCCGCTGGTGACCTCGACATCGGCGCTGAGCGCGATATCGCCCGCCCGCGCCGCCTGGCCCGAGGGGAAGGTATAGATTTCCGCAAGGTGGGCGTCCTGCTGCGCCGCGTCGCCCAGACGGGTGAAGAACCCGCCCTGCCCGGCCAGCGCCTGATCGGCCGACCCGGGGCGTTCGGCCCAGACATGACCGTCCTGGCCGAAGCCGGCGCCGAATTCCATCGCGTGCAGGTGCAACCCGGCATCGCCTTGCCATTGCAGCACAGCGCGCTCAAAATCCATCAGATCGGGCACGGCACTGTGGGCAACCGCCCCCAAGTCATTGCCGAAATCGGCGATGAAGACCGAGGATTGCGACAGCGCGGGGACCTGAACGGTCAGTTTCCCGTCGGCATCCATCGTTGCGGTGAACATCATGCCGTTGTGGTGAATGGTGACGCGCTGATCCGGCAGGCAAGCCGCGTCGAGCGTCAGTTCCACCATCGCGGCGGGCATCGCCCGGGCCGACATCTGCGGATCGCAGGACGCTTCCGGCTGGTCCAGCACCGGCGTTTCAACGATCGGGGCGATATCGAGCTGCGGTGTGGCCGCGGCGTGCAGCACCGCCTCTTCCTCGACGGGCAGAACCGCGGGCTTTTCCTGTTCGACAGCTGGCGCGACCGTCAGCGCGATCCCGTCCAAGTCGATCCGATCCTTTGCGGCGGAAGCGGCGGCAACGGGCGCGGGCTGCGCCGGTTTCAGCGGCTTTTCCTGTACCGGGGCTGCGGCCGTCAGATGTTGCGGCTGCGGCCCCGATTGCATCACGAATCCGATCGCCAAAGCGACGGTGACGGATGCGGCGCCCATCAAGATACGATTCGGATTTACCATTGCTGCCTCCAGAACGGGTCTGATCAGTTTTAATCAAACACTAGAAAAAAGGCAGACATGTGGCGCGGGCACGGAGTCTTTCTGACCCCGCGCCCGGCTGAAATCAGGCCAGACGGCCGTGGCAGTGCTTGAATTTCTTGCCCGATCCGCAGGGACAGGGTTCGTTTCGCGCCGGATTGCCCCAGGTCGAGGGATCGTTTTCGTCGAACCCTTCGCGTGCCTCGCCCGGCGCTGCCGCTGCGGGCTCGGGGTCCTCTGCCGGGGGCTGCATCGCGGCCTGCTGCGCCGCCATCTGCTGCATCAGCTGCTGCTGTTCTTCCTCGGTCATCGGACGGATCTGACCCAGTTTTTCGGTCACGTCCTCACGCAGACCGTCGAGCATCGATTCGAACAGCTGGAAGCTTTCGGTCTTGTACTCGTTCAGCGGATCGCGCTGCGCATAGCCGCGGAAACCCACGACCGAGCGCAGATGTTCCAGCGTCAGAAGGTGTTCGCGCCATTTGCCGTCGATCGCCTGCAGCAGGATCTGCTTTTCGATCTGCCGCATGGTGTCGGCGCCGAAGGCTTCGGCCTTGCCCGCCATCATCTTGTCGGCTTCTTCTTCCAGCCGCTCGGCAATCACGTCGCCGTCGACGCCTTCTTCCTCGGCCCATTTAATGACCGGCACGTCCATGTTCAGCTTCTCGATCACCGCGGCATAGAGCCCTTCGGTGTTCCACTGGTCGGCATAGGATTTCGGCGGGATGAAAGTATCGACCAGATCGTCGATCACCTGGTCGCGCATGTCCTTGGTGATTTCCGACAGGTCGTCGGCTTCCATGATTTCAAGCCGCTGGCTGAAGATCACCTTGCGCTGCTCGTTCATCACGTCGTCGAATTTCAGCAGCTGCTTGCGGATGTCGAAGTTGCGCCCCTCGACCTTGGCCTGGGCCCGTTCCAGCGACTTGTTCACCCAGGGGTGAATGATCGCTTCGCCTTCCTTCATGCCCAGCGACGACAGCACCTTGTCGAGCCGTTCCGACCCGAAAATGCGCATCAGGTCGTCTTCGAGGCTGAGGAAGAAGGACGACCGACCCGGGTCACCCTGACGGCCCGAACGGCCGCGCAACTGGTTGTCGATGCGGCGGCTTTCGTGCCGTTCGGTGGCCAGAACGAACAGGCCCCCGGCATCCTTCACCGCCTGTTCGTCGGCTGCGTGTTCGGTTTCGATCCGTTCGCGGATCGCCTGATGGTCGCCCTCGGGATTGCCTTCGATGGCTTCCATGATCTTGAATTCGACATTGCCGCCCAGCTTGATGTCGGTGCCGCGCCCGGCCATGTTGGTGGCGATGGTCACCGCGCCCAGCTTGCCGGCATCGGCGACGATCTGCGCCTCCTGCTCGTGCTGGCGCGCGTTAAGCACGTTGTGCTTGATCCCCGCCTCGGTCAGCAGCTGGCTGAGGAATTCCGATTTCTCGATCGAGGTGGTGCCGACCAGAACCGGCTGCTGCTTTTCATGCGCTTCCTTGATGGTGCGCACGACGGCTTCGAACTTTTCCTTGGCGGTGCGATAGACCTGATCGTCCTCGTCGATCCGCGCGATCGGCCGGTTGGTCGGCACTTCGACCACGCCCAACCCGTAGATTTCCATGAATTCCTCGGCCTCGGTCGCCGCGGTGCCGGTCATGCCCGACAGCTTGTCGTAGAGCCGGAAATAGTTCTGGAATGTCACCTGCGCCAGGGTCACGTTTTCGGCCTGGATCGGGCAGCCTTCCTTGGCCTCGATGGCCTGGTGCAGACCGTCCGACAGGCGCCGCCCGGCCATCATCCGGCCGGTGAATTCGTCGATCAGAACCACGTCGCCGTCGCGGACGATGTAATCCTTGTCCTTGGTGAACAGTTTGTGCGCCCGCAGCCCCTGGTTCACGTGGTGAACGATGGTGGTGCTTTCGGGATCGTACAGGCTTTGCCCCTCGGGCAGCAGACCGGCCTTCTGCAGCAGCTCTTCGAGGTATTCGTTACCTTCGTCGGTGAAGGTGACGTTGCGGGTCTTTTCGTCGATGCTGAAGTGATCCTCGGACAGTTGCGGGATCAGCTTGTCGACGGCGAGGTAAAGGTCAGAACGGTCCTGCGCCGGGCCCGAGATGATCAGCGGCGTCCGCGCTTCGTCGATCAGGATCGAATCGACCTCGTCGACGATGGCGAAGTAATGGTCGCGCTGGTTCATGTCGGTCAGTTCCGACTTCATGTTGTCGCGCAGGTAATCAAAGCCCAGTTCGTTATTGGTCGCATAGGTGACGTCGCAGCCATAGGCGGCCTTCTTTTCGACCTCGGGCTGCTGCGGGTAAACCACGCCGGTCGTCATGCCCAGAGCGGTATAGACGTTGCTCATCCATTCGGCGTCGCGCTTGGCCAGGTAATCGTTGACCGTCACGATATGCACGCCGCGCCCGGTCAGCGCGTTCAGGTAGGCCGGGAAGGTCGCGACCAGCGTCTTGCCTTCACCCGTCTTCATTTCCGAAATGTTACCCTGGTGCAGGAAAATCCCGCCCATCAGCTGGGTGTCGAAGGCGCGCAGGCCAAGCGCCCGCTTGGCGCCTTCGCGGCAGTTGGCGAAGGCTTCGGGCAGGATCGCGTCAAGGCTTTCGCCCTCGGCCACCCGTTTCCTGAATTCCGCGGTCTTTTCGATCAGCCCCTCGTCGGAGAGTTTTTCGAATTCCGGTTCCAGCGCGTTGATCTTTTCCACCAACGGGCGGGTCGCCTTGATCTTGCGGTCGTTAGGCGTGCCGAAGACCTTTTTGGCGAGAGTTCCGAAACCCAGCATGTTCTATCCGATCTGGTCGTTGACAATATCGTGCGTGGCATTTGCTTGCTGCACACGAGCGCACCGAATAAAACAGGCGCCAAGTCCAGCGGTCCAAATGCCTTATGGCGATGTAAGGGGCGGCTGGTGCAGTGTCAACGTCACGCGCCCGAAGCGCGCCTTTAAAGGACCCAACCCATGTCAAAACGCCTCACTTTCCTGTCAGCCGCCGCCCTTTCCATCGGGCTTGCGCTGCCGGTGATGGCCGAAGATGCCCCCAAGGCGGATACCGTCATCGCGACGGTGAACGGGACCGAAATCACCCTGGGCCACCTGCTGCAGACCCGCCAGGCGCTGCCCGCGCAATATCAGCAATTCCCCGTCGAGATGCTGTATCCCGGTCTTGTCGACCAGGTGATCCAGCAGACCCTGCTGGAACAGACCCTGAAAGGCGAAGTGCCGCTGGCCACCCAGTACAAGCTGGACAACCAGCGCCGCGGCGCGCTGGCAAACCTTGCCATCGAGGCCGTGCTGGAAAACGCCATCACCGACGAGGCGCTGCAGGCCGAATATGACGCCAGCTATGCCAATGCCGAACCGACCCCGGAATACAAGGCGGCGCATATCCTGGTCGAAACCGAGGAAGAGGCAAAGAAACTGGCCGAGGAAGCCCGCGGCGATGCCGATTTCGCCGAGCTGGCCAAGGCCAATTCCACCGGTCCCTCGGGCCCCAATGGCGGCGATCTGGGCTGGTTCGGGCCGGGCATGATGGTCAAGCCGTTCGAGGACGCGGTGGTCGCGATGGAACCGGGCCAGGTGTCCGATCCGGTTCAGACGCAATTCGGCTGGCACGTGATCAAGCTGAACGAAACCCGCATGCAACCGGCCCCGTCGCTGGACGAGGTGCGCCGCGAACTGGTCGCCAATATCGAGGAAAAGACCATCAGCGCGCTGCTGGAAGAGCTGACCGGCAAGGCCGACATCGACCGCACCGGCGCCGATGCCCTTGATCCCGCTATCCTCAACGACACCACGATTTTCGAGGACTGATCCATGGCTGGAAAACTCCCCGTTTCGCCGCTGGCGCCAGAAAAATTTCCCGATCTTCCGGTGATCGATGGCGTGCGTTTCGCCGCGCTTGAGGCCGGGGTGCGCTATGCGGGCCGGACGGATGTCATGTTGGCCGAGCTTTGTGAAGGCAGCGCTGTTGCCGGTGTCTTCACCCGCTCGTCCACCCGCTCGGCAGCCGTTCTCGATTGTCAGGAAAAGATCACCGAGGATCTGGGCGGCAAGGCCGCGATCCTGGTGAATTCGGGCAATTCCAACGCCTTCACCGGCCAGTCCGGTTTCGACTCGGTCGCGAAGATCACCGCGGCCGTGGCCGAGGAAATGGGCATCGACGCCAATCGCGTCTTCACCGCCTCCACCGGCGTGATCGGCGAGCCGCTCAAATGGGAACGGATCACCGCCAAGATCGGTGACCTGAACGCGGCGCTCGATGAGGGCGCCATGGAAAAGGCTGCCCGTGCGATCATGACCACGGACACCTTCCCGAAGGGTGCCACCGAAACCGCCACGCTCGACGGGGTCGAAGTAAAGATCGCCGGTTTTGCCAAGGGCTCGGGCATGATCGCCCCCGATATGGCGACCATGCTGTGCTACATCTTCACCGACACCGCGATTTCGCGCGAGGTGCTGCAGCAATGCCTCTGGCTCGACAATGCTTCGACCTTCAACTGCGTGACGGTGGATGGGGACACCTCGACCTCGGACACGGTTCTGGTCGCCGCCACCGGCAAGGCCGATATGGAACCGATCACCGATTTCGCCGATCCGCGGGTGCGGGTGTTCCGCGATGCTTTGCATGCGGTGATGAAGGACCTTGCGATCCAGATCGCCCGCGACGGCGAAGGCGCGACCAAGCTGATCGAGGTGCAGGTCACCGGCGCAAATGCCAATGGCCCCGCGCATCGTGTCGCCATGGCCATCGCCAATTCGCCGCTGGTGAAAACCGCCGTGGCCGGCGAAGACCCGAACTGGGGCCGTATCGTCATGGCCGTCGGCAAGTCGGGCGAGCGCGCCGAGCGTGACCGGCTGACCATCTGGTTCGGCGATATTCTGGTGGCCGAAAACGGCTGGGTCGCCCCGTCCTACACCGAGGAAGCCGGCGCCGCCTACATGAAGAAGGACGAGATTGTCATTCGGGTCGATCTTGGCCTCGACAATGGTACGGCCACGGTTTGGTCCTGCGACCTGACCCATGGCTATATCTCGATCAACGCCGATTACCGGTCCTGAGGTCGCGATGAAAACCGTATTGGTCTCCGCCGTTGCGCTGATCGACGCCGACGGCCGCGTGCTTCTTGCACAGCGGCCGGAAGGCAAATCCATGGCCGGTCTGTGGGAATTCCCAGGCGGCAAGATCGAACCGGGCGAAACCCCCGAACACGCGCTGATCCGCGAATTGCACGAGGAACTGGGCATCGACACCTGGGCCAGCTGCCTGGCGCCGCTGACCTTCGCCAGCCACAGCTATGACGATTTCCACCTGCTGATGCCGCTGTTCGCCTGCCGCAAATGGGACGGGATTCCCCACCCCAAGGAAGGTCAGACCCTGAAATGGGTCCATGCGAAGGATCTGCGCGATTACCCGATGCCGCCGGCCGACATCCCGCTGATCCCGATTCTGCGCGACTGGCTGTGATCCGGCACGCGGGGCATCTGCACAGTTCTTGGGCGAAGCACCGCGTTCGAATCGAAAAACCCGGAGATTGCGCGTTTCCGGCTTTCTAATCGGTATAGGTTTTGGGAAGATCACGATCTTTTTTGTAGGATTTGTGTCAAAACGCTGTAATTCTTGAAGTACCCCATCAAACCATTCACGTGGGAGACTTGAGCAATGCTGCGTACAATCGTGATCGGAAATTACATTTCCATCCAAGGAACGTTTGTGCGGAAACTGCCGGACGGAAAGATTCTCGTCCGGGTCGGCGATCGGGAATTCGCCGGTCAGCCGGTGCCGAGCAAGGCCGCCTGACGCACGACATACCGGAATAGAGAAAGGGGAGAGCTTTCGCTCTCCCCTTTTTTCTTGTGCCGGTGATGGCCGCGGATCAGTCGAGCTGACGCTCGACCTCCTCGCGTTCGAAGATCTCGATGACATCGCCGGGGCGGATATCGTCGTAGTTTTCGAAGGCCATACCGCATTCCTGGCCGGACTGGACTTCCTTGACCTCGTCCTTGAAGCGCTTCAGCGTCTTCAGCGTGCCTTCGTGGATCACCACGTCGTCGCGCAGCAGGCGCACGCCGGCCGAGCGGCGGGCAACGCCTTCGGTGACCAGACAGCCGGCGACCTTGCCGACGCCCGTCACCTTGAACACTTCGCGGATCTCGGCATAGCCGATGAAGTGTTCGCGGATTTCCGCGGACAGCAGGCCCGAAGCGGCGGCTTTCACATCGTCCACCAGGTCATAGATGACCGAGTAGTAGCGGATTTCCACGCCCTTCTGGTTGGCCGAGTTCCGTGCCGAGGCATTGGCCCGCACGTTGAAGCCCATGATCGGCGCGCCCGAAGCTTCGGCAAGGCCCACATCGGTTTCGGTGATCGCACCGACGCCGTAATGCAGAACCCGCACGCGGACTTCTTCGTTGCCGATCTTTTCCATCGCCTGAACGATGGCTTCGGCGGAACCCTGCACGTCGGCTTTCACCAGGATCGGCAGTTCCTTGACGTTTTCGTCGTCCTTGGCCTTCTGCATCAGCTGTTCCAGCGTTGCAGCGGCCCCGGCGGCGGCGCGTTTTTCCTTGGCGGCGCTTTCACGGTATTCCGCGATCTCGCGCGCCTGGGCTTCGGTATCCACCACGTTCAGAACGTCGCCCGCTTCCGGGGTGCCGTTCAGGCCCAGAACCTCGACCGGAACCGACGGCCCGGCTTCGCTTACCCGTTCGCCCTTGTCGTCGACCAGCGCCCGGACCCGGCCCCACTGTTCGCCGACGACGAAGATGTCGCCCTGCTTCAGGGTGCCTTTCTGGACCAGAACGGTGGCGACGGGGCCGCGGCCCACATCCAGCTGCGCCTCGATCACGGCGCCTTCGGCGGCGCGGTCGGGGTTGGCCTTCAGTTCCAGGATTTCCGCCTGCAGCGCGATGGCTTCCAGCAGTTCGTCCAGGCCCTGACCGGTCACGGCGGAGACTTCAACGTCCTGCACCTCGCCCGACATCGCCTCGACGATCACTTCGTGCTGCAGCAGTTCCGCGCGCACCTTGTTGGGATCGGCGGCGGGTTTGTCGATCTTGTTGATCGCCACGATCATCGGAACACCGGCAGCCTTGGCGTGGTTGATCGCCTCAATCGTCTGCGGCATCACCGAATCGTCGGCGGCCACGACCAGGACCACGATGTCGGTGACCTGCGCACCGCGCGACCGCATCGAGGTAAAGGCCGCGTGGCCCGGCGTATCGAGGAAGGTCAGCGTCGAACCGCTGTCGGTCTTCACCTGATAGGCGCCGATATGCTGGGTAATGCCGCCGGCTTCGCCCGCGACCACCTTGGCGTTGCGGATCGCGTCCAGCAGCGAGGTCTTGCCGTGGTCGACGTGGCCCATGATGGTGATGACCGGCGGACGCGGCTGCAGATCGGCTTCGTCGTCTTCGATCTGCTGGATCACGTCCTCGACGTCGGCATCCGACACCCGCTGGATGCGGTGGCCGAATTCCTCGACGATCAGCTCGGCGGTATCGGCGTCGATGGTTTGGTTCTGCGTCACCATCATGCCCATTTTCATCAGCGACTTGACCACATCGGCGACCCGTTCGGCCATCCGGTTGGCAAGTTCCGACACCACGATGGTTTCGGGCACCTGAACGTCGCGCACGACCTTTTCACGCTCGACCGGCGCGCCCATCGCCTTCTGGCGGGCACGTTCCTGCTTGCGCTTCATCGCGGCCATCGATTTCTGCCGGCCGCCTTCGCCACCGGTCAGCGCCTGGTTGACGGTCAGCTTGCCCGAACGGCGGCTGTCGTCACGGCCCTTGCCACGGGCGCGGTCTTCTTCGCGTTCCTTCTTGCGCGGAGCGGCGGCAGCGCCGCCTGCGGGGGCCGCTTTCTGCGACCGTGCCGGGCCTTTTTCTTCGCCCTGGGGTGCGGCGGCAGCAGCGGCGGCGGCACGCTTGGCGGCTTCTTCCGCCTCTTTCTTCTTGCGTGCCTCTTCCTCGGCCTTGGCCTTCAGCGCCTCTTCGCGTTCACGCTCTTCGCGTTCCTTCGCCTCGGCTTCCTCGCGGCGGCGCATGCGTTCTTCTTCGCGCGCCTTTTCATCGGCCTCGCGCTGCGCGGCTTCTTCCGCCTCGCGCGCCTTGGCCGCCTGCAACGCCTTCATCCGGCGTTCCATTTCCGCGTCGGAAATCCCTGCGGGACGCTTGGACGGATCGCCGATGGCCTGACCGCCCTTGCCCGCACCTGTCTTGGCGGCGCCGGGTTTGGGAACCACAACGCGCTTGCGCTTGGTTTCCACCACGACGTTCTTGGTCCGCCCGTGGCTGAAGCTCTGCTTCACATTGCCCGAACGGGGCCCGCCACGTACACCCAAAGTCTTTTTACCGTCGTTGTCGCTCATCTGGCTCTCTTCATCCTTTCCGGCGGTCATCGTCGCCGCCTGGGGCTCGCATACCCTTAAGTCTTGCGGCTTCCTCTACTACACGCTGGGTCAAACCTCCAGCGCCTAGCGCCACATGTATTACAGTTTGTCGTCCAAAGGCCTGACCCAGCTCATCCGCGCTGAGCCAGCCAATGAAAGACCCGCCTTCCGGCGTCCGCAGCTTCGACTTGCCCCGGCCCGATCCGTCATAGGCCTGAATCAGCACCTCGGCCTGATCCTTGATCAGCCAGTCCTTGACCTTCTCGAACCCGGACACCGCTTCGCCGCCCTTGCGGGCCAGGCTGATCAGATCGACGATCCGGCGCACCAGCGCCTGTTCGACCAGATCGGCCAGATCTTCGGGCACGCTCACTTGTTGCTTGGCGGCGCGGGAAAACAATCCCTTCTTGGCCGCCTTTTCCAACGCCGCACGGTCCGCGGAGACCCAGATCCCGCGGCCCGGCAATTTTTCCATCAGGTCCGGCACGAGCTGACCTTCGGGACCGACCACGAAGCGGATCAGGCCCGATTTGGGCTCGATCGCGCCGGTGGCGATACACTTGCGTTCCGAACCGTGTTCCCGGTCCTTATGCTTCCCACCGCGCGTCATGCGGACAGCCTCCGAGGCCCTGCGATCAGGCCTCGGCCTCCTCTGCGCCTTCTTCGCCTTCGGCTTCGGACTCTTCCTCGGCTTCGGCTTCCAGCTCGGCCGGGTCGACCCAGCCCAGGGCGATGCGGGCGGTCATGATCAGGGCCTGGGCTTCTTCCAGCGACACGTCGAAGGGTTCCAGGATACCGTCATCCTTGACCCGTTCACCATCGACCGTGGTCCAGCCGCCGGCCAGTTCCCAGTCGGCGCAGGTGGCGAAGTCTTCCAGCGTCTTCACGCCGTCTTCGGCCAATGCCTGAATCATTTGGGGTGTCAGACCCTCAAAGTCAAACAGGCTGTCCTCGACGCCCAGTTCGCGGGCCTTTTCGATTGCCTTGCGCGCCTGTTCCTCAAGATGATCGCGGGCACGGGCCTGCAGTTCGTTGGCGGTGTCTTCGTCGACCCCGTCGATGACCAGCAGTTCGTCCAGTTCGACATAGGCGACTTCTTCGAGGTTGGTGAAGCCTTCCGACACCAGCAGCTGGGCGAAGAATTCGTCCACGTCCAGGGTATCGACGAACAGCTGGGTGCGTTCCTCGAATTCCTTCTGGCGGCGGGCCGAGTCGTCGGATTCGGTCATGATGTCGATATCCAGGCCGGTCAGCTGCGACGCCAGGCGCACGTTCTGACCACGACGGCCGATGGCCAGGCTCAGCTGCTCGTCGGGCACCACGACTTCGATGCGTTCTGCATCTTCGTCCAGAACCACCTTGGACACTTCCGCCGGCTGCAGCGCGTTGACCAGGAAGGTCGGCACGTCTTCGTTCCACGGGATGATGTCGATCTTTTCGCCCTGCAGCTCGTTCACCACGGCCTGCACGCGCGAACCGCGCATACCGACGCAGGCGCCGACCGGGTCGATCGAGTTGTCATAGGACACCACGGCGATCTTGGCGCGCGAACCGGGGTCGCGGGCCACGGCCTTGATTTCGATGATGCCGTCATAGATTTCCGGCACTTCCATCTTGAACAGCTCGGCCATGAATTCCGGCGCGGTGCGCGACAGGAAGATCTGCGGCCCGCGGGTTTCGCGGCGCACATCCTTGATGAAGCAGCGCACGCGGTCGTTCGGGCGATAGCTTTCGCGGCCGATCTTTTCGTTGCGGCGCAGGATCGCTTCGCCCCGGCCCACGTCGACGATGACGTTGCCGTATTCCTCGCGCTTGACCACACCGTTGATGATGGTGCCCTGGCGATCCTTGAATTCTTCGTACTGACGATCCCGCTCGGCTTCGCGCACCTTCTGCAGGATCACCTGCTTGGCCGACTGCGCCGCGATCCGGCCCAGTTCAACGGGGGGCACTTCCTCGACGAAAGTGTCACCGACCTGCGGGTCGGACATGTACTGCTTGGCCTGTTCGACGGTCATTTCGGCCTGGTAGTTTTCCAGGTCCTCTTCCTCGACCACGGTGCGGACGCGGGTGAAGGTCGCCTTGCCGGTTCTGCGGTCGATCGACACGCGGATATCCATTTCGGCGCCGTAACGCGACTTCGCCGCACGGGCGAGCGATTCTTCCATCGCTTCGACCACCAGCGAGGGGTCGATCATCTTTTCGCGGGCCACGGCTTCGGCGGTTTGCAACAGCTCCAGCTGGTTTGCAGAAGTAATTGCCATTGTCTTCAGTCCTCCTGGGAACCGGATTCGGTTTCAATCTCGTCAAATTCGTCTTCGTTCAGGGTGCCGGCGGCCTTGCGGGCCTTCAGCATTTCCTTGATCAGCTCGTCGGTCAGAACCAGCTTGGCGTCGGACAGCCAGTCGAAGTTCAGACCCACGGTCACCTCTTCGCCATTCTGGTCGATATTGATCAGCACCTCGTCGTCTTCGACCCCGGCCAGCACACCCTTGAACCGGCGCTGACCGTCGATCAGCTCGGTGGTTTCAAGCTTGGCCTCGTAGCCTTCGTAGGTTTCGAAATCCTTCAGCCGGGTCAGCGGCCGGTCGATGCCGGGGCTCGACACTTCCAGCATATACTGGTCTACGATCGGGTCTTCGACGTCCAGAACGGCCGAAACGGCGGTCGAAATCTTGGCGCAATCATCAACCTCGATCCCGCCCTCGGGACGTTCGGCCATGATCTGCAGCGTATGGGTCTTGCCGCCCATCAGCCGCACCCGCACCAGTTCGAACCCCATGTCTTCGATCACGGGGGTGATGATTTCGGCGAGGCGGCGATCCATCGCGGCTTTGGCTATCAGGTCGTTGGTCATATCATCCAAACACAAAAAAACGGGCGCGCGGCCCGTCGATCTTTCCCGGTGGAGCGTCGGTTGCCCGACGCGCCGCTGTTGAGAGGGGATATAGGCTTGTTTGACCGATCTTGCAAGGGGATTGCTGATCTGCGCCAGCGTCACCCCAACCCGCCGTCTTCCGCGATCTGATCCATCACCCGGACCAGCTCGGCGCTGATCCCCGGTTCCGAAAGCGCGTGACCGGCGTTGCGGATCATCTTCAGGTCGGCATTGGGCCAACGTTTCGCCAAAGCCCAGGCCGAGGCCGGCGGGCAGATCATGTCGTAACGCCCCTGAACGATCACCCCGGGGATATGGGCGATGCGGTGCATGTCCTGCAGGATCTGCCCGTCGCGTTCCAGGAAGGCCGCGTTGGTGAAATAATGGTTTTCCAGCCGGGCAAAGGCGCGGGCGTAATCGCCGGGGCTGTCGCCGCCATGGCCGGTGGAATAGACCGAGGCCAGCGCGTTTTCCCATTGCGCCCAGGCCTTGGCGAATTTGGTTTCGGTCGGCAGGTGACCGGAAAACAGTCGCTTGTGATAGGCCGCGATCATGTCGCCCTGTTCTTCCTCGGGGATCAGGTCGGCGAACCGCGCCCAGGTTTCCGGCCAGAACTTGCCGGCGCCGCCGCCATAGAACCAATCGAGTTCCGACTGGGTTGCCAGGAACACCCCGCGCAGGATCAGCCCCAGCACCGATTCGGGATGTGCCTGGGCATAGACCAGCGCCAGCGTCGCGCCCCAGCTGCCGCCGAACACGTACCAGGTATCGATCTCCAACTCGCGCCTGATCAGTTCGATATCGCGCACCAAATGCCAGGTGGTGTTGTCCTCGACGCTGGCATGGGGCAGCGACCGGCCGCAGCCGCGCTGATCAAACAGCACGATACGGAACACCTGCGGATCGAAATAGCGCCGCATCGCCGGGCTGCAGCCGCCGCCCGGACCGCCATGAAACACCACCACCGGCACGCCGTCGGGTTTGCCGGACTGTTCCAGATAAATCTTGTGACCGTCGCCCACGTCGAGCATACGCTGATCGAAAGGGTCGATCGGCGGGTGCAGGTAATGAACTGCGCTTTTTTGGCCCGAGTATTTGTCCATGATCGTCCTATATAGTGGCGCAGACCCAAAAGAGCATATGGAGAGCAGAATGCAAGCCGCTCAGACCACCGTTGATCCCTCCGAGGTCGCCAAGTTCGAAGCGATGGCCGCCGAATGGTGGGACCCGAAGGGCAAGTTCAAGCCGCTGCACATGCTCAACCCCTGCAGACTTGATTATATCACGCAGCAGATCGCCGGCGAGTTCGGGCGCAATCTGTCGCAGGAGCGCCCGTTCGAAGGGCTGCGGCTGCTGGATATCGGCTGCGGCGGCGGGCTGCTCAGCGAACCGATGGCGCGGCTGGGTGCGACGGTGGTGGGCGCCGACGCGGCGGCGGGCAATATCCCGGTGGCGCAGGTCCACGCGGAACAATCCGGTCTCGACATCGATTACCGCAACGTCACGGCCGAAGCGCTGGCCGCGGCGGGCGAACAGTTCGACGTGGTGCTGAACATGGAAGTGGTGGAACACGTGGCCGACCCGTTGGCCTATATGACCGCCTGCCAGCAGTTGCTGAAACCCGGCGGGCTGATGATCTGTTCGACCATCAACCGCAATCCGAAAAGCTTCGCCATGGCCATCGTGGGGGCGGAATTCGTCATGCGCTGGCTGCCCAAGGGCACCCATGAATGGTCGAAATTCATCACCCCCGATGAACTTTACGACCTGATCAGCAAGGCCGGGCTGGACCCGGTCGATCGCAAGGGATTCGTGTTCAATCCGATCAGCTGGCAATGGTCGCTGTCGGATCGCGACCTGAGCGTGAATTACGTCACCGCCAGCGTGAAACCGGGCTGACGACAGCCGCCCGGCTCAATCCTCTTCCAGCTTGACCCGCAACTCTCGCAGGATCGGCAGGGCGGCGCGCACCTTGTCTTCGCCCAGCTCGCCCACCAGTTCGGAAATCATCGGCGTGATCGCCGCCAGCGCCGCGTCGCGCGCCTGCCGTCCGGCCGGGCTGATCGCCACCATCTTGCGGCGCGCATCGTCCCAATCGGGGCGGATATGCACGTACCCGGCCCATTCCAGTTTCGACAGCGTGTTGGTCATCGCGCCGCGCGTGACGTGAAAACTTTTCGCCAATTGCGCCGGGGTGCGTTCATCGCCCGCCCGAGCCAGTTGGTTCAGCACGGAAAAATGCGAAATCTCCATCCCCTTGGGCAATACCTTCGACAGCCGGTTGCGCACCAACTGGTCGGCGGTCAGCAATTCGCTGAACAAGGCGATGGCTAGGGAATAGGTTTCGTCGCTCAAGGGCCGTCGAACTTTCGGTCATGGATCAGCGACGGAACCTTCCGGCGCGCTTCTATGACCGCCTTGGTATCAAGATCGACGAATGTGACGCAAGCCTCGGTTCCCGCATCGGCCAGAACTTCGCCCCAGGGCGCCACCGCCAGCGAATGACCGAAGGTGCGGCGCGGCTGGCCGTTATGGGTGTCATGGGTGCCGGTCTGCGCCGGGGCTAGGACGTAACAGCCGGTTTCGATCGCGCGCGCCCGCAGTAGCGTATGCCAATGCGCTTCGCCGGTGACATGGGAAAACGCCGCCGGGCCGGTCAGGATCGTCGCCCCCGCCTTGGCCAGCGCCCGGTGCAGATAGGGAAAGCGCACGTCGTAACAGATGGTCATGCCGACGTTGCCGAAGGGTGTCGGCACGACGACCGCGCGGTTGCCGGGGCGGTAGCCATCCGATTCGCGGTAGGTCTCGGTTTCCGACACCTGCACGTCGAACATGTGGATCTTGTCGTACCAGCCCGCGATTTCGCCCTGCGGGTCGATCAGGAAGGACCGGTTGGCAAACCGCCCGTCCGGATCACCGGTCTTCAGCCCCAGCGACCCGATCAGCAGCCAGATGCCCAGCTCCTTCGCATCAGACCGCAGCGCCGCGAGGGTGATGTCGTCCTCCTGCCGCTGCAG
The DNA here is from genome assembly GCF_009857745.1 of Thalassovita mangrovi. Lineage (GTDB taxonomy): Bacteria > Pseudomonadota > Alphaproteobacteria > Rhodobacterales > Rhodobacteraceae > Thalassobius > Thalassobius mangrovi. Next base: position 455,642 of record NZ_WWEN01000003.1, on the reverse strand, counting down.
CACCTTACGCTGGTGGTCGCGGCTCGACGACAGGCAATTGGTCACCTCGGGCGTCAGCACGAATTGCGCCCCGCCCTCCGCCGCTTCGCGCAGGAAGGCGCGGGTGACGGGCAGGTTGGCCTGCGGGTCGTCCGAGGCGTTCAGTTGCAGCAGCGCGGCGCGGGTCATCGATCAGCCCGCCAGCAGCGGGTCGAGCTGACCGGTGCGTTCCAGGGCATAAAGCTCATCACAACCGCCGATATGACGGCCATCGATGAAAATCTGCGGCACGGTGCGGCTGCCATTGGCGCGTTCGATCATCTGCGGCTTCAGCGTCGGATTGGTCAGCACGTTGAATTCGGTGAATTCAGCGCCTTTTTCGTTCAGCAGCCGCTTGGCGGCATGGCAGAAACCGCACAGCGGCGAGGAATAGATTTCGATATTCGGCATGGTGGTCTTTCCTGAAACGGGTCGTTGAGTTGTCCGTTATTTAGGAAGACTTGGCAACGCGCGCCAGTAGCAGCACGGAAACCTGCGTTGCATTTGCCGCAAGGCAGGCCTCGGTCGTGGCGGATAAAGTGGCACCGGTGGTCATCACGTCATCGATCAGCAAAACGTGCCGCCCGGCGATTCGCCCCGCATTGCGCGGGTGGGCGCGGATCGCCTGCTGCATCGTGGCGAAGCGTTGCTCCAGCCCCTGCCCCTTGGTCGACCGGGTCGCCCGGTGCCGCTGCAACAGGTCGGGGCAGTAATCGAACCCGGCCAGGCCCGCCACCCGTTCGGCCAGCAGCGCCGATTGATTGAACCGCCGCCGCGCCAGCCGCAGCCAATGCAGCGGCACCGGCGCAACCAGCATGTCGGGGGCAAGGATCGGCCGCGCCGCCGCCAGCATCCACTGTGCTGCCGGGCGCACGATGTCATGCCTATCACCATGTTTCAGCGCCAGCACCAGCCTGCGGCCGTTATCCTGATACAACAGCGCCGCCCGCCCACGTGACCAGGGCCGCGAAAGCCTCAGGCAGTCGTCGCACAGCACCGGGTCGTCGCACGGGTCGCCCGGCAGGGGCGTGCCGCAGGCATCGCAGGTCAGCCCGCCAATGAAGGCCGTGCCACCCCGGCAAGGACCGCACAGCCCATATTCGCTTTCCACCATCTCGCCACAGCTCAGGCAGCGGGGCGGATAGATCGCGCGCAACGCGGTTTGAAACTTCTGCCAAGCCATTCTATTTACGCCCCATGACCAACGCCCCCCGCCTGACGGACCGTGACGCCCTGAACCGCAACCGGACCCGCGCCCAGCGCGACCCGGCCCTGTTCCTGCACGAAACCGCTGCGGAGGAGCTTCAGGATCGGCTGGCGATGGTTAACAGGGAATTTACGAAGCCCGCCATCGTGACCGGCTTCCCCGATTTCTGGTCTTCCGTCCTGCCCGGCGCGACCGTGGTGGCGGATGACGAGGTGCTGGCGCTGGACCCCGGCGCGCATGATCTGGTGATCCACGCGATGGCGCTGCATTGGGCCAACGATCCGGTCGGCCAGATCATCCAAAGCCGCCGCGCGCTGTCCCCCGACGGGTTCTTCCTGGCCGCGATGTTCGGCGGCCAGACCCTGGCGCAACTGCGCAGTGCCCTTGCCGAGGCCGAGATCGAGATCAGCGGCGGGTTGTCCCCCCGGGTCCTGCCGATGGCGGAGATTCGCGATCTGGGCGGGCTGCTGCAACGCGCTGGGCTGACCCTACCGGTGGCCGATAACCTGGCGCTCAATGTCAGCTACCAGACCGCCTTCCACCTGATGCGCGACCTGCGCGCCATGGGCGAGGTCAACGCGCTCGAAGGCCGCTTGCGCCACCCGACCCGGCCTTCGGTGCTGCGCCGCGCGGCCGAGATTTATCAATCGCTGCATGCCGACGACGAAAACCGCGTCGCCGCCACGTTCGAGCTGATCTTCCTCACCGGCTGGGCCCCCGACCCCAGCCAACCACAGCCTTTGCGGCCCGGAAGTGCGACCGCTCGTCTCGCTGACGCGCTTGGAACGCTGGAAAAGCGCCTGCCGGATTGACCTGTAGCGGCAACCGTATATTTCCCTTTGAAACGCGATTCAGGAACCAATGAAGGGACCCCAGATGCCGGATGCTTTGAAAAACGCCACCCGACCCGACCACGCCCCAGCCGATCACCCCAAGATCGCGGCTGAGAAAGTCGGCGTTCTGCTGGCCAATCTGGGCACGCCGGACAATACCGATTACTGGTCGATGCGCCGCTACCTGAGCGAATTCCTGTCGGACAAGCGGGTGATCGATTTCCCGGCGTGGAAATGGCAGCCGCTGCTGCAGCTGATCATCCTGACCAAGCGGCCCTTCACCTCGGGCGCGGCCTACCGGTCGATCTGGAACGAGGAAAAGAACGAAAGCCCGCTGCTGACCATCACCAAGGAACAGACCGCCGCGCTGTCCGATCTGATGAAGGCCCGTTACGGCGACAACGTGATGGTGGATTTCTGCATGCGCTACGGCAACCCCTCGACCGATTCCAAGGTCCGGGCGATGGTCGAGGCGGGCTGCACCAAGATCCTGTTCTTCCCGCTCTACCCGCAATATGCCGGCGCCACCACGGCGACCGCCAACGATCAGTTCTTCCGCGCGCTGATGAAGGAACCCTATCAGCCCGCCGCCCGCACCGTGCCGGATTACTTCGAACACCCGACCTATATCGAGGCGCTGGCCCAGTCGGTGGAAAAATCCTATGCCGCCGCCGAATCCAAGCCCGAGCTGCTGGTCGTGTCCTATCACGGGATGCCAAAACGCTATCTGATGCAGGGCGATCCCTATCACTGCAAATGCCAGAAGAACACGCGGCTGCTGAAGGAACGTCTGGGCTGGGACGACACCCAGATCATCACCAGTTTCCAGTCGGTGTTCGGCACCGAGGAATGGCTGCGCCCCTACACGGTCGAAGAAGTCGCCCGCCAGGCCGCCGAGGAAGGCAAGAAACATATCGCGGTGATCGCGCCCGCCTTTTCCGCCGACTGCATCGAGACGCTGGAAGAAATCAACGAAGAGATTCGCGAAAGCTTCGAACATGCGGGCGGTGAGAAGTTCACCTATATCCCCTGCCTGAACGCCGAGCCGCTGCACATGCAGGCGCTGGCCGAACTGGTCGAGGAAAACCTCAAGGGCTGGCTGGACTGAAAACCGCCCGCCCCCGGACATAAAAAAAGGCGGTGGGAAATCCACCGCCTTTTTTAATTCTTTATGCGCAGGATGCGCAGGCCAATTAGTTGGCTGCGACTGCGGCGATGACGGCCAGCAGAACCAGCGGCACCAGAACGCCACCGGTCGAGGAGCTTGCAGCTTCTTCAACGATGACGACCGGCTCCATGACGGGCTCGGCCATGCTGCCAGCGAATGCGGTCGATGCGGCGGCGGTCAGAGCAGCGGCCAGAACGAGTTTTTTCATGATGTTTACTCCAGTTAATTGCCTAACGCTTGGAAGTTAAACGACGTTAAGCGCCCAAGACATGCCTTGTGTCAATTTCTAACCAACAAATCCGTTCAATTGCAAATGCTAGTTGTCGGAGATTTGGCACAGACCGCCACTATGTCGTCAAATTAGCAACACCTGCGTGCCCACCTTAGTCAGCGCGAAAAGTTCAGCGATATGTTCGTTGTACAGCCCGATGCAGCCATTGGACGAACGGCGGCCGATCTTGCGCGTGTCATGGGTTCCGTGGATGCGGTAATAGGTCCAGCTGAGGTACAAAGCATGGGTGCCAAGCGGGTTTTCCGGCCCTGCCGGGATGTAATCGGGCCATTCCGGGTTGCGCTTCTTCATAGACGGGGTCGGGCGCCATTCCGGGCCTTCGACCTTGCGCACCACGCTGGTGCGGCCACGGCGGGTCATTTCGTCGGTCAGCGGCACGCTGGAGGGGTAGAGCTTGTAGGTTTCCCCATCTTGCGACCAGAAATGCAGCGCCCTGGAATCGATATCGACCAGAATCGCCCCATTTCTCAGGTTGCTGAAGTAGGGCCGCCAATCCAGCGCACGAAAACTTGAAATATTGTGGCGAACGACAGTCGAAATATCCTGTTCCACCTCCACGCTACCCGCGCCGTCGACATCCTGGGCCAGCACCGGACTGCCCAACAAAGCTGCCGTTCCCGCCAGGAAACCTCGCCGATTCAACTTGTTCACACGATTATCCGTCATCGAAACACCTCACTCGCCGCATATAGCGCAGCATCGCTGATTTATATGGCGCGAAAGCCTCAGTCGCAAATCAAACACCCGTTAATAGGTCAACTCACGCCGATGTGGGTTTGAATCGCAACGCCTGCCGCGATAGGACATTTTCCAAAATGTCCATAAGTGGTGAATGAAATGCTGCGTCTTCTTGGTCTTGTTCTGATCTCCGCCCTGTCGCTTTCGGCCTGTGTCGACACGACCCCCCAAATGGGCCCGGACGGAAAACCCATGCCGCGGCGCTATTACATCGGGGCTGGCGAAAGCTCGGCGATCCAGTACCGGATGCTGGATTCGGTTAACGCCCTGCGGCAGGCCGCCGGGGCCGCGCCGGTGCAACTGAACGCGCAGCTCAACGCCGCCGCCGCCACCCATTCGCGCGACATGTCGATACAGGGACGGCCGTGGCATTTCGGCTCTGACGGGTCTTCGCCCATCGACCGTGTCGGGCGGGTCGGCTATGAAGGAGAATTCCGCGGCGAAACCATTTCGGAAACCTACGAAACCGAAATCGAAACCCTTGGCGCCTGGTTGGAACAGCCCGACACCCGCCGGATCATCCTCGACAAGGAAGCGGTGCAGATGGGATTCGCCTGGCATCAGGATCCCAACGGCAAGATCTGGTGGACCCTGGTGATGGGCGGCTGACCGCTCTTCCTATACCCGATCGCGAAACCCACCATCCTCACTGCGTGGCGTGACGGGGATTCCACACTCGCTAACCCTTTCACGCAAATACACAATGATAGCTTGTGAGCCGCCAGTCGGTATGCACCAGTTCGCTGAACACCGCCGAAAAGGCGGGGCAACTCGAAGCGGACAGGGAGCATATCACGATGGGGAACGGTCGGGGACCGGGCCTGCGGCAATTGACCCGGGCTTATACCACGCGCGACAACAGGATCGCCGCGACCAATATCGCCGTCACGCTGGCGATCTATGTCGCGGCGCTGATCGGGGCGATCGTGGTGGCGAAAACGTCGCTCTGGCCACTGGCCCTGCCTTTGATGTGCGTGAACGGCGCCATGGCGGTGCGGCTTTACATGCTGCAGCACGATTGCGGCCACGGGTCGTATTTCACCACCCGCCGGATGAACAACCTGGTCGGGTCATTCCTGTCGCCCTTCACCCTGACGCCCTACAAGGCGACGCGGTATAATCACAACCTGCACCACGCCCATATCGGCGATCTGGACCGGCGCGATGCGACCGAGATCTATGTCATGACGGTTGCCGAATATCAGGCCGCGCCGTGGTGGCGGAAACTCGGATACCGAATCTATCGCAGCTTCTTCCTGCTGTTCATCCTCGGCCCGACGCTGCTTTACGCGGTGATCTACCGCTTTCCGCGCAATGCCCGCGCATCGGGCATCGGCGATGTCATCGCGCATGATGTCATGGTCGCCGCCGTCCTGGCCGCGCTTTACCTCGGTTTCGGCCCGATCGCGCTGCTGGTCTGGCTGGGATCGGTGGTGATCGGCACCTCCTGCGGTGTGATCATCCCTTATGTGCAGCACAATTTCGAAACCGTATATTGGGGCCGCAAGCCCGATCTGGATTTCGAAACCGCTGCGATGCAGGGATCGGCCGTCTTGGATTTCGGATGGCTGTTCGACCTGTGCACGGCGAATATCGCCTATCACGATCTGCACCACCTGAATTCCAATATCCCCTGCTACAACCTGAAACGCTGCCACCGGGACCTGTCGCCGCATTTCAGCTCGGTCCGGATCGGGTTCCGAGAGGCGCTTGGCTGCCTGCGCTGGAAGCTCTGGGACGAAGAGACCGGCCGCATGGTTCCGTTTCCGAAACATGCCGCGCGGCAGGCCGTGAATGCATGATCAGGTCTGACCGGCGTCAGGGATAGATTGAAATCGGCGTGCCGTCCCGGACCATCGCGTAAATCTCTTCTATTTCGCGGTCGGTGACGGCAATGCAGCCGGCGGTCCAGTCGTCGCCCTTGGTCGGATCGAAATCCCGCCCGCGCCCGTGGATGAAGATATCGCCGCCGGGATCGTTGCCCGCCTCGCGCGCCAGCTGCCAGGCCGACCGGTCGGGATAGGAAATCCCCAATGACAGGTGATAGCGGCTGTTGGGATTGCGGCGGTTGATGAAATAGTGGCCTTCGGGGGTCTTGCCGTCGCCCTGCTTGGTCTTCTGGCCGACCGGTTCGTTGCCCAGCCCGATTTCATAGCTTCTCAGCGCCTTGCCGTCACTCATCAGGTGCAGCTTGCGCTTTTCCTTCTGCACGACGATGCCGGTGACTTCCGCACCTTCATAGGTCTTGATCTTCGAAGAACTGCACGCCGCAACGGCGCACAGGACGACTCCCATCGTCAACAGTTTGAAAAACCGCTTCATGCCTGCCTCGTTTATCTTTTTGCTGATTTATACCGCATATCCGCCAAAAAGAGGAGCAGTTATTGCGGTTTCAGCCCTGCTTCCCCGTAAAATACGCGACAAGTTCCACATGCGCGGACCAGCGGAACTGATCCACCACCTGCACACAATGCAGCTTGAATCCCGCCTCGGTCAGAATCCGCGCGTCGCGCGCGAAGGTGACCGGGTTGCAGGACACGAAGGCGATCTTGGGCACCTCCGATCCGGCCAGTTCTTTGACCTGCGCCTCGGCCCCGGCGCGCGGCGGGTCGATCACTACGGCGTCGAATTTGCGCAATTCGTCGGGCATCAACGGGCGGCGGAATAGATCGCGCGCCTCATGCGTGACTTTCTTCAGCCCCCCGGCGCGGCGCCACCCCAGGTCAAGCGCCGCGACCATCGCCGCCTCGCCCTCGACCGCATGCACCTCGGCCCGTTCGGCCAGCGGCAGCGCGAAGGTGCCGCACCCGGCGAACAGGTCGGCGACCTGCGAAGCATTGCCGACAATTTCTTTCACAGCAGCCAGCAATGCGGCCTCACCGTCCGGCGTGGCCTGCATGAAGGCGCCGGGCGGCGGCGCGACAAGCGCCTTGCCGAAGCGCTGAACAGGCGGTTCACGCTGGCCGATCACCTCGCCATCCCAGGCCAGCCGCGCCAGCTTATGCGTCTCTGTTTCAGCCGAAAGCGCCAATCGCAGCGGTTCGTCCAGCTCCTTGCCGCCGCTCACCGCGATATCCAGACCGACCTCGGACAGGGTGACCAGCACGCTCAGCTCGCCCTTGCGGCTGCCGCCGATCGTGGCCAGCTTTTCGGCCACCGGGATCGCCGCTATCAGGTCGGGATTCAACAGCTGGCAATCGGGGATCTGGATGATCACGTCCGATCCGCGCGCATGGAACCCGGCCATCGCGCCCTTCTTGGTGCGCTTGACCGACAGGCTGGCGCGGCGGCGGGTTTGCGGCGCCGATGTCACGATAGGGCGAAACTCCGCCTCCAGCCCCTGCGCCGCCAGCGCCTGGCGCACGACGCCCAGCTTCCACTCGGCCACGAAGGCGTCCGAGGCGTGCTGCAACTGGCAACCGCCGCAGCTCTTGTAATGCCGGCAGGGGGCGGAAACGCGGTCGTCGGACGGCGTGACGATCCGCATGTCGCGCAAACGGTTGCCGTCCAGCGTGCCGCTGACAACTTCGCCCGGCAGGGTCATCGGCGCAAAAACCGGCCCTTCGGCGATGCCATCACCCTGATGGCCCAGACGTATGATGGTGTATTCGCTCATGCGCGCCCAATAGCGCGCGAAAGCCCGCTTCGGAAGCCCTATTCGGCCGCTTCCGCCGCGTCGGACCCGATGAAGCCGCCCGATTGCCGGTCCCAATAGCGCGCGTAAAGCCCGCCAAGCGCCAGCAATTCGTCATGGCTGCCCTGTTCGACGATCCGGCCCTGATCCAACACGATGATCCGGTCCATCTGCGAAATCGTCGACAGGCGGTGGGCGATGGCCAGCACGGTCTTGCCCTCCATCACCCGTTCCAGCGCGGTCTGGATCGCCGCTTCGACCTCGCTGTCCAGGGCACTCGTCGCCTCGTCCAGCACCAGGATCGGCGCGTCTTTCAGGATCGCGCGGGCCAGCGCGATACGTTGCCTTTGCCCGCCCGACAGTTTCACCCCGCGTTCGCCCAGATAGGCCGCGTATCCCTCGCGCCCCTCGTGATCGCGCAGGGTCAGAATGAATTCATGCGCCTCGGCCTTTTGTGCCGCCGCGATCATGTCGTCCTCGCTGGCGTCGGGGCGGCCGTAAAGGATGTTGTCGCGGGCGGACCGGTTGAACATCGCGGTTTCCTGCGTGACCATGCCGATCTGCTGGCGCAGGCTTTCCTGCGTCACGTCGCGCAGGTCCTGCCCGTCGATTTCCAGATGCCCCTCCTCGGGGTCGTAAAGCCGCAGCAGCAGCGCCACCAGCGTCGATTTCCCCGCCCCCGATGCGCCGACGATGCCCAGCTTTTCACCCGGCCGTATCACCAGGTCGATATTGCTGACCCCGCCCACTTCGCGGCCATAGGCGAAACTGACATCGTGCAGCGCGATTTCGCCCTTGCTGACCTTCAACTCACCGGCATCCGCCGCGTTTTCCAGCCGGATGCGCGGGGTCAGGGTCTTCATCCCGTCCTCGACCTCGCCCAGGCTGGCATAGATGCCCATCAGCGAAAAACTGAACCAGCCGGTCATCTGCGACAGGCGCAAAGACACGGTGCCCGCCGCCACGATATCGCCTGCGGTGACCTGCCCCTTCGACCAGAACCACAGCGTCGCCCCGATCAGCAGGATCGGCAGCAATCCGGCGACGAACATCAGCGACAGCCGGAACCCGGTGGACAGCCAGCCGAATTGCAGCGCCTTGTCGCGGAACACGTCCATCGCGCCCAATGCGGCGCGGTCTTCGTGTTCAGCCAGCGCGAACAGCTTCACCGTCTTGATGTTAGTGATCGTGTCCACCACCTGCCCCGACACCGCCGCCCGCGCCCCGGCCCGCGCCCCGGCGCGTTTGCGCACCCGCGGCAGGAACCAGCGGATCAGCAGGATATAGAGACTAAACCAGGCCAAAAACGCCAAACCGATGCGGATATCGATGGTCAGCAGAAGCGCCACCGATCCCACGACCGACGCCATGGCGAAGGCCACCACATGGATCGATTCCAGCGTCACCTGCGCCAACGCGTTGGCCGCCTGCATCTGCTTCTGCGCGATCCGCCCGGCGAAATCGTTGTCGAAGAATTCCACCGACTGGCCCAGCGTCCAGCGGTGCAGCCGCGACAGGACCAGCGGCGTCACATTGGGGCCCAGGATCACCCCGTTCGCCAGCGCCGACAGGGCGAAGACGGCGGGCCGGATCAGGATGAAAAACGCGACGCCAAACAGGATCAGGGCAAGGTTAGAGCCTGAAAAGTAGCTTTCCGGCGCAGCGCCCGTGGTGCTGTCGATCACCTTGCCCAGCAGGTAGGCGGTGCCGGCGTCGAACAGCCCGGCAGCGCAGGACAGCACCGCCGCCACCCCCACAGCGCCCCAGGCATCGGCCAGCGCCCAGCGGATGAACGCCACCAGCTTTTGCGGCGGCGGCCGGTCGGAGGGACGGAAAGGATCGATCAATCGGGATGCCATGGCGGGCTCTTATGCAATGTCCTGCCATGAGATAGCACGCGACAGCGCAGGGCAAGGGCGGGTCAGCCCAGCAATTGCTCCTTACCAAGCGTAAAGCCCGAGGCGATCCACTGTTTTTCAAGCTCTTTCAGCCGCGCGCCAAGCGCCGCGCCCTGGTATGCGGGCATAAGATCGGCGGCCTTGACCGGAAAGGCCTGCCCGGCCCCCGCTTGCGCCGCCGCCACGTTGCTTTCCGTCAGCGGCTGTTCGAACTGCGCGGCGCGCAGCGCAAGGATACCCACCGCAATTTCCGCCCCGTGCCTATATCCCAACTCTGCCGCGCTTTCCGATCCGGCCATGCCGGCGCGATAAAGCGCCAGCTGCCGCTTGTCACCGTTCGACAGGCGCAGCCCCTGCCCGTCGCCGCCCAGACAGGCCAGACGCCGCATCGGGTCATGCGACATGTGGAAATGATGCTCGAACGACACCAGCGGCGCCAGCGCGCGATCGTCGGCGCCGTCCACCACCCGCGCCAATGTCCCGGTCATCCGCATCGAGGCGACCGAGGGCGCGGGTTCGGGCGCTGCCAGCAGCTTGCGCATCTCCGCCCCGATCCGTTCGCGCGAAAGCGTCTCTATCCCGTCCAGATTCGCCGCGATGGCCGCCAATGCCTCCGGGTCCGGCCCACCGAAGGGATCGCCGTACCAGGCGTGAAAGCGGAAAAACCGCAGGATGCGCAGGAAATCTTCGCGGATGCGCATTTCGGGGTCTTCGATGAACCGGACACGGCGCGCCGACAGATCGTCGATCCCTTCGCCCAGCGGATCATAGATTTCACCCTGTGCATCGGCATAAAGCGCATTCATGGTGAAATCGCGCCGTTTCGCGTCGTCGATCATATGGGTGGAAAACGCCACCACGGCGCGGCGACCGTCGGTTTCCACGTCGCGGCGGAAGGTGGTGATTTCATGCGGAATGTGACCCGAAACCACCGTGATCGTGCCGTGATCGATGCCGGTCGGGATCGCCTTCAGCCCCGCCTTTTCGGCCAGTTCGATCACCTTTTCCGGCACCGCGTCGGTGGAAATGTCCAGATCGCTGACCGGGGTACGCAACAGCGCGTTGCGCACGCAACCACCGACGAAATAGGCCTTGTAGCCGGCATCGAGCAATGCGCGGCACACGGCCTGGGTTGCAGGCTGGGTTATCCACGCATCGGTGATCTTCATACCGCCATCCGTTCCGCCAGCCCGCGCAGGATACGGGCGGTCGCGCCCCAGATATAGTAGGGGCCGAAGGGCACGGTGAAATAATTCCGTCGCTGGCCGCGCCAGCGGCGCGATTCGATGCGGAAATTCGCCGGATTCGCCAGATGGGCCAGCGGCACCTCGAACACCTCGTCGACCTCGCCCGGTTCGGGGAGGGGCGAAAAATCCGGGCTGACCCGGGCCAGGACCGGTGTCACCTGGAAACTGGTCACGGTTTCATGGCTGGGCAGAATGCCCAGAACTTCGGCCATGCCGGGGTGCAGCCCGACCTCTTCACGCGCCTCGCGCAGGGCGGCGGCGGTCACATCCGCGTCGCTGTCTTCGACCTTGCCGCCCGGGAAGGCGATCTGCCCGGGGTGGTGTTTCAGATGCGACGCCCGCTTGGTCAGGATCACCCGGGTGCCGCCCGGACGTTCGACGAAGCCCACCAGAACCCCAGCGGCGCGCAATTGGCGCCCCTCGGGCAGCTTGAAATCGGGGTTCAGGTCGAAATCCGACGATGCCGCGCTGGTCTTGCCCAGCGCGCGCATCACCGGATCGAGCGGATCACTCATCGCCCGGCGCCTTTTTCGCGTCGAACCCGACCGTTTCCGGGTCCAGGTCGTAATGCGCGCCGCAGAACTGGCAATCGGCGGTGACGCGGCCGTCCTCGGTGGTCATTTTCTGGATGTCCTTGGCGGAATAGATCGACAGGGTCTGCCGCACCCGCGCCTCGGAACAGGTGCAGCCGAAGCGCACCGGCTGCGCGTCGTAAACGCGCGGCTGTTCCTCGTGAAACAGCCGGACCAGAAGGTCGGTCACCGTCACGTGGGGGCCGATCAGTTCCATCTCCTCGACCGAGGACAACAGGACGTTGACGCGGTTCCAGTTTTCCTCGGCGTCGTCGTCGATCAGGTCGCGGGCATGCAGCAGACCGCCTTCGCCGGTCGCCTCGGCCCCCTTGGCGTAGGGCGAAGCTTTCGGCATGTGCTGGATCATCACGCCGCCGGCGCGCCAGTGTTCGCCCTTCCCCGGTTCGGTGGATTTGCCGAAACTCAGCTGGAATCGGGTCGGAATCTGTTCCGACTGGGCAAAATAAGCCTCGGCGCAGTCGCTCAGCGATTTGCCGGCCAGTGGGGTCAGCCCCTTGTACGGCATCATGCCGGTGCCCTGGTCGATCATGATGGCGAAGTAGCCTTCGCCGACCTGGTCGAACGGCGCGCCATCGGTCAGCCGCGCGGCGTCATAGCTGGCATAGGCGCGGATGCGGGCCGGTTCGCCCTCTTTCGTCGGGCCGTAATAATCGGTGGCGATCATCCGCACCGGGCCTTTCGACTGCACCTGCAGCGACAGTTTCCAGCGCAGCTTGATCGTCTGGCCGATCAGCGCGGTCAGCAGCGCCATTTCGGCGACCAGAGCTTCGACCACCGGCGGGTAGTCGTGCTGTTTGAGAACATTGCCCAATACGCCGTCAAGCCGCGCAACGCGGCCGCGGATATCGGATTTGTCCAGCTGGAACGGCAATACGGTGTCGTCCCAGGCGAGTTTCGAACCAATAGTCATGGGGTTTCCTTATGCGCCTGGCCTTGGCATACAGCGACTATATAGGCGCGACAAGCCGCACTCCAAGGAAAGCCCATGATCAGACGATTCGGAACACCGCCCGAAACCGGGCGACGTTATACGCTGCGGCCGGGGGCCTATGCGGTGCTGACGCTGGGCGACCAGGTGCTGCTGACCCATCAGGCCACCCCCTGGCCCGAATTCCAGCTGCCCGGCGGCGGCATCGACAAGGGCGAATCGCCTTTGCACGCGCTGCATCGCGAAGTGTTCGAAGAAACCGGCTGGTCGATTTCGGTGCCGCGACGCCTGGGTGCCTTCCGCCGCTTCACCTTCATGCCGGAATACGACATCTGGGCGGAAAAGCTGTGCACCATCTACGCCGCCCGCCCGGTGCGGCAACTGGCGGAACCGCCGGAACCCGATCACAGCGCGGTCTGGATGCCCTACGACCTGGCCGTCGATGCGCTTGGCAATCCGGGCGACCGGCATTTCCTGGAACGGCTGGGCTAGGCCGTACCGGGGCCTGTTTTACCCCGCCCCGGACCCATGATCAGGAAATCTTAAGACCCAAGGTGGATCATCCCCCGCATTTCATGGGGGTTGCGATGATTGACTGGATCAAAGTTGCCGAACTGCGCGATGAAATCGGGGCGGAAGATTTCGGGGAAGTCTTCGGCCTCTTCCTCGACAACCTGCACGGCGTGATCGAAAAGCTGCGCCACCGTCCGAACCCGGACGATCTGGAAAGCGACCTGCATCTGCTCAAGCTGGGCGCGGCCAACCTCGGCTTCAGCGCGTTTTCCGAAAAATGCCAGGCCAGCGAACGGATGGCCGCCGATGGCCGCCGCGACCGGATCGACATTGCTTCGATCCTCGATCATTTCGACCGCTCGCTGGCGGAATTCACCCGGGACTTGCCCAGGAAATTCGCCGCCTAGATCAGGAATTCAGCCAGAACCTCGTCATCCGTGATGTCCTGAAAGGTCATCCCGATTTCGTCGAGCTTGCTGTAAAGCGCTTCGAAATTTTCCGGCCGCGAGGTTTCGATGCCCAGCAGAACCGACCCGAAATTGCGCGCCGATTTCTTCAGGTATTCGAACCGCGCGATATCGTCATCCGGGCCCAGGATATTGAGGAATTCCTTCAACGCCCCGGGGCGCTGCGGCAGCCGCAGCAGGAAGTATTTCTTCAACCCCGCGAAACGCTGCGCGCGTTCCTTGACCTCGGGCAGGCGTTCGAAATCGAAATTCCCGCCCGATGTGACGCAAACCACGGTCTTGCCCATGATTTCGCCCTTCAGATCGGCCAGCGCATCGACCGACAGGGCCCCGGCCGGTTCCAGAACGATGCCTTCGACATTCAGCATTTCCAGCATGGTCACGCAAATCCGGTCCTCGGGCGCGTCCAGCACATGGTCGGGATCGGTATGGGCCAGGATTTCGAACGGATAGGCGCCGATCTGCGCCACCGCTGCGCCGTCGACGAAACTGTCCACCTTCTTCAGCTTCACCGGATGCTTGTCGCGCAACGCCGCGCGCAGGCTGGCCCCACCCGCCGGTTCGACATAGCGGATGTCGGTGTCCGGCGACACCTCGCTCAGGTAACGGGTGATCCCGGCCGACAATCCGCCGCCGCCCACCGGCAGCACCACCATGTCGGGATCGCGGCCCAGCTGCGCGGTGATTTCCGCCGCCACGCTGGCCTGGCCTTCGATTACGTCCAGATCGTCGAAGGGCGACAGGAAATGCCCGCCATGGGCCGCGCAGTATTCCTGCGCCGCCGCCAGCGTGTCGTCGAAATAGTCCCCGGTCAGCACGATTTCGACATTGTCGCCGCCGAAAATCCGGGTCTTGTCGATCTTCTGCTGCGGCGTGGTGACGGGCATGAAGATCACGCCCTTCACGCCGAAATGGCGGCTGACGAAGGCCACGCCCTGCGCGTGGTTGCCCGCACTGGCGCAAACGAACACTTCGCGCAACGGATCGGCGGCCAGCACCTTGCCCATCGCGTTCAGCGCGCCGCGGATCTTGTAGCTGCGCACCGGGCTCAGGTCTTCGCGCTTGAGCCAGATATCGGCGCCGTACTTGGCCGACAGGTGATCGTTGCGCAAAAGCGGCGTCGCCGGGAACAGCGCCCGCATCTGCCGTTCGGCCACCCGGGCCTTTTTCAGAAAATCGTTCATGCTCACCTGAGTGGATCATCCTTTGCCCCAAGGCAAGGCCCCGAGGCAAAGAAGACGGCAGTATACCGGTCAGGTTAGGTCGCGCCCCTCGACGTAATGGCCGTAGATGGTGGTCAGAAGGCTTATCCCGATCATGCCCAGAAACAACGTGCCCAAGCGGGAAACCAAAACATAACTGATATAGGACGGCATATATTCGTCCGCGAACCACCAAAGTCCGGATGCCAAGCCGTACATACATGCTGCGCAGATCAGCGAAACGAAAATGCGGGACGGCGTTGTAAGAAGCAGCTGCCAAATTTGTTTAGCCTGACCAATCGACGCAGCAACCATTACAGGGCTAGTAGCAAGAAAAAGCCAAAGCTGAGCAATAGGTGCAATGCTCGCCACTTTATTGGGTAGTAATTCGTCTGTATTGAGCGAGAACGAATTAGCCAGAAACGCAACTACCAAATCGACGGCAATCCAAGCGCCCCATAGCGTCCCCACGACAACTGCCAATCCGAATAGGTATCGCGCGATCGAACCAAGCTGTGGAAGCCAGGATGCATCACCCGGGCGCGGCTGCAATAGCACCGCGCGATGCCAGCTTACTGCGGCCCAGATTAAACAAAGAAAGAGACCGGTAGAGCTCGCCCAAGAAAGCGGGATGAACCATGGAGAAACTAAAGACGGATCATAGAAAAAAGTCCCTCCTCCCAAATTGGTCATAATGGGCCACCGATCCCCGGCTACCAAGTATGGAAGTACAAAGAACCCTACACCCACAACCAATGGCGCGGTGTATACCCTTATGAGCCGCTGAGGATTTGAGACCACGCTCCAGATTGAACGGGCAAACAGCAGTAATCCGAACATGTCTCTACCTGAAATTGTTTTTCAGACTATTAGAACAATTTTGCCAAAGCGCCAAGCTTCCCGACACGACCTTGCTCTTGGTCGCAAAACCCGGTATCGCGCTTGAAAACTTGACATATCAGGAGCTCCCATGTCCGCGCCCAAGAAAGTTGTCCTGGCCTATTCCGGTGGCCTCGATACCTCGATCATTCTGAAATGGCTGCAGACCGAATATGGCTGCGAAGTCGTCACCTTCACCGCCGACCTCGGTCAGGGCGAAGAACTGGATCCGGCCCGCAAGAAGGCCGAGCTTCTGGGGATCAAGCCCGAGAACATCTATATCGAAGACGTCCGCGAAGAATTCGTGCGCGATTTCGTCTTCCCGATGTTCCGCGCCAATGCCGTTTACGAAGGGCTGTACCTGCTGGGCACCTCGATCGCACGGCCGCTGATTTCCAAGCGCCTGGTCGAAATCGCCGAGGAAACCGGCGCCGATGCCGTCGCCCATGGCGCCACCGGCAAGGGCAACGACCAGGTGCGTTTCGAACTGGCCGCCTATGCGCTGAACCCCGATATCAAGGTGATCGCGCCCTGGCGTGAATGGGACCTGTCCTCGCGCACCAAGCTGCTGGCCTTCGCCGAACAGAACCAGATCCCGATCGCCAAGGACAAGCGCGGCGAAGCGCCGTTTTCGGTCGACGCGAACCTGCTGCACACCTCCTCCGAGGGCAAGGTTCTGGAAGACCCCGCCGAAATGGCCCCCGATTACGTCTATCAGCGCACCGTGAACCCCGAAGATGCGCCCGATGAGCCCGAATTCATCGAAGTGACCTTCGAGCAGGGCGACGCGGTGGCGATCAACGGCGTTGCGATGTCGCCCGCGACGATCCTGACCGAGCTGAACGAGTATGGCCGCAAACACGGCATCGGCCGGCTGGATTTCGTGGAAAACCGTTTCGTCGGCATGAAGTCGCGCGGCATCTATGAAACCCCCGGCGGCACCATCCTGCTGGAGGCCCATCGCGGCATCGAACAGATCACGCTGGATTCCGGCGCCGGTCACCTGAAGGATTCGATCATGCCCCGCTATGCGGAACTGATCTATAACGGCTTCTGGTACTCGCCCGAACGCGAAATGCTGCAGGCGCTGATCGACAAATCGCAAGAGCACGTCACCGGCACCGTGAAGCTGAAGCTTTACAAGGGCTCGGCCTTCACCGTCGCCCGCTGGTCGGATCATTCGCTGTATTCCGAAGCCCACGTGACCTTCGAGGAAGACGCCGGCGCTTACGATCAGAAGGACGCGGCGGGCTTCATCCAGCTCAACGCGCTGCGCCTGAAGCTGCTGGGTGCGCGGAAACGCCGCCTGAAGGGCTGACGCCAAGTCATAATTGTGACGCCTTTAACGCCCCCCTATCCAAGGGGGGCGTTTTTCATTTGGGGGACACCATGACGCTTGCCGAAATCGCCGACAAAATCCGCGGCAACGTTGCCGCCAGTTCGTTCACCGACAGTTTGAAATTCGACTGCGGCGACGATGGCGTTCTGGTCATCGCGGACAAACAGGTCAGCCTGGAAGACCAGCCCACCGATTGCACCCTGAAACTGTCGGCCAAGAACCTGGACAAGCTGGTCGCCGGCAAGCTGAACCCGATGACCGCCGTGGTGATGGGCAAGCTGAAAGTGTCCGGCGATCCCGGCGTGGCAATGAAGCTGGCCGGCCTGCTGAAGGGCTGAGGCGTCGTCCTACAGCTTCAGCGCCGCCAGCCTTTCGTAATGCGGCAGCGCCTGTTCCAGCAGTTCCGCCGCCTTGCCTTCCAGCTCCGGCAGATCGCCCTCGGCGGGGGCGAATCCAGTCGAGGCATGCACCGCCCCGTACCAATGCGACGCCCAGACGCCGTCATCGGGGTGTCCGCCCCGGGGCCAGTTCAGCATCGACGGGATGAAATCCAGCCCGATCGCGGCGCACAGCTTGGTCAGCATCCCTTCGGGATCGCGGCGGATATCGGCGCTGTCGATCACCACCGGGTGATGGCCCAGCCCAAGCACGTAATCGTAAAGCTCGGTCTGCTGGGTGAACCCGATATCTTCCAGCGTCGGGTTGTCGTATTTCGCCCCGAAACTGGCGATCACCCGCGCCGGGTGGCGGATCAGGAACACGTTGGCAACATGCGCCATCCAGTCGCGCGGGATGCCCGGGATCATGTGCTGGGTCATGTGTTTCTGGTAAAAATGCGGCTTATCGGCTGGAACAGGGCCTAACAGCGCCTTCACAACCTCCTCCGGGTCCTGCGATTGCGACGCAAGGATATCGTCGCGCATCGGGTGGTTCAGCCCGGTCAGCCGCAGGTAAGCCGCATAGAAAGGTTCATCCACCACGGCGCAATCGCCCCGTGCCGCAAAGGAATACATCATCGCCGTCGACAGGTTGCGCGGCCCCGACCACATCGCAATACGCATAACACTGCTCCTTTTTAAAACTGCTCATTTTTAATTAAGGCTAGACCCGTTCCGCCGGATTGAGAAGACCGGAAACATCGCGGTCACGGGCGCTCAACCCTGCGTGAAATTCCGTTGCAGGTGCTGGTCAGGATCGGCGCGCCGATGCAGTTTGGCGCCAGGAGGCCAAGCCATGCTGACATTCAACGATCTGAAACCGATAATCCTGTCCATCGCGATCCTGCTGGGATGGGCGGTAAATAGCGGCGACACCAAGGCGGCGGGACAAGAGGTACTGACCGTGGCGGGCGGCTGTTTCTGGTGCGTCGAATCCGATTTCGAATCCGTCCAGGGCGTCGAAAGCGTGGTGTCGGGCTATACCGGCGGCCATGTCGAAAACCCGACCTACAAACAGGTCAGCCGCGGCGGATCGGGCCATTACGAAGCGGTGCAAATCCATTTCGACCCCGCCGTGGTGTCGCGCGAAACCCTGCTGGACCTGTTTTTCCGCTCGGTCGATCCCACCGATGCGGGCGGCCAGTTCTGCGATCGCGGCGACAGCTACCGCACCGCGATTTTCGTGTCTGATCCGGCTGAAAAGCAGCTTGCCGAGGCCGCAAAGGCCCGCGCCGAAGCCGCCCTGGGCCGCAGGATCGTGACCCCGATTCTTGAGGCCCAGCCATTTTACGAAGCCGAAGGCTATCACCAGGATTATTACAAGGGCGACAATCGCGTGCTGACCCGCTTCGGCCCGATCAAGCAGTCGGCAGCCTACAAGCGCTACCGCGACGCCTGCGGCCGGGATCAGCGGGTGCGCGCGCTGTGGGGCGACGCTGCGCCCTTCGCCAATCACTAAAAACCGCGCCGGGGCGCCGGTCAGGACCAGTCCAGGACCTCTTTCAGGTCGGGAATCACATCCGCCGTGCCCTGCCGCGTCACCATCAGCGCCGAAGCCTTGATCGCCAGCTCGATGGCGTCTTCGGCCCCCATGCCACGGTCGATCCCGGCCAGGAAATAGCCGGTGAACGTGTCCCCCGCCCCGGTGGTGTCAACGGCATCGACCCGGATCGCGTCGAAGCCGATCGCGTCCCAGCCGTTTTTGCGGTCATACAGCACGCAACCCTCGGCCCCCTTGGTCACGATCACCGTATCCACGCCCAGCTTCGGCCCCGGCAGCAGCCCGGTTTCTTCGACCAGCTGCGCCATTTCGATATGGTTCAGCACCAGAATGTCGAGATAGGGCAAAACCGCCGTCACCGCTTCGGCCGAAAAGGGCGCGGCGGCATAGGCCACTTTCAGCCCCAGTTTCGACCCTGTTTCAGCGGCAAACGCCTGTTGATTGGTTTCATTCTGCATCACCAGAATGTCTCCCGGCGTGGCCTCGGCCAGCGCCAGACCCACGGCGTCGCGGGAAATTTCCCGGTTGGCGCCAGGAAACACGATGATGTGGTTTTCGCCCGCATCGTCCAGCGCGATCACCGCATGGCCGGTCAGCGTGTCCAGCACCGCGATGGGCCGCGTGTCGACGCCGTATTCGGTCAGCCGGTCGATGGCCCACTGCCCGTCCGTCCCCACCGCGCCGATATGGCTGACATGCGACCCGGCGCGGGCGGCGGCGACCGACATGTTGGCCCCCTTGCCGCCCAGGCCGCGTTCCATCCCCGCCGACAGCACGGTTTCCCCCGGCGCCGGCAGGTGCCCGACGCGGTAGAAATGGTCGGAATTGATCGACCCGAGGTTCCAGATGGT
Source organism: Thalassovita mangrovi (assembly GCF_009857745.1). Lineage (GTDB taxonomy): Bacteria > Pseudomonadota > Alphaproteobacteria > Rhodobacterales > Rhodobacteraceae > Thalassobius > Thalassobius mangrovi. The sequence continues at coordinate 435,897 of NZ_WWEN01000003.1, read as the reverse complement.
CATCGGGGCGGTCCTTCCTTATCCGATCTTGCAGGCAGCCAGCAGCGCCATGTTCAGGATGTCGTTGGCGGTCGAACCGGTCGAACAGATCTGGATCGGCACGTCGACGCCCGACAGGATCGGGCCCACAACGGTCGCCCCCGCCATTTCCTGCATCAGCTTGACCGAGATCGAGGCCGAATGCCGCGCCGGAACCACCAGGATATTGGCCGGGCCGGTCAGCCGCTGGAACGGATAGGCTTCGGCCGCTTTCGGGTTCAGCGCCACGTCGACGGTCATTTCGCCTTCGTATTCGAAATCCACGCCGCGTTTTTCCAGAACGCCCGGGGCCAGGTGCATTTTTTCCGCCCGTTCCGACACCGGATAGCCGAAGGTCGAGAAGCTAACGAAGGCCACCCGCGGTTCCAGCCCCAGGTGCCGCGCCACATCGGCCGACCGTTCGGCGATATTGGCAAGGTCTTCCTCATTCGGCCATTCATGCACCAGAGTGTCGGAAATCAGCACGATCCGCCCCTTGTGCAGCAGCGCCGTCACACCCACCGCGCCATGTTCGGCATCGGCGTCGAACACGTGGTTGATCAGCTTCAGCACATGCGCCGATTTCCGCGTCGCCCCGGTGATCAGCCCGTCACCATGGCCATGCGCCAGCATCAGCGACGAAAACACGTGCCGGTCGCGCGCGGCCAGCCGGTGAATGTCGTGCCGGTCGAACCCCTTGCGCTGCAGGCGGCGGTAAAGGAAATCCTTGTAGGTATCCAGATGCCGGGTATTGGCGGCGTTCACCACTTCCAGTTCGCGCACCGCGTCGCCCATGCCGGCGGCTTCCAGCTTCTGCTTCACATCCGCTTCGCGGCCGACGACCAAAGCCTTGCCCAGGCCGGACCGCTGATATTGCACGGCGGCGCGCAACACGCGGGGATCGTCGCCCTCGGCAAAAATCATCCGCGCCTGCGCCTTGCGGGCGCGGGCATGGATGCCGCGCATCACGTTGGCGGTCGGGTCCATCCGCGATTTCAAAGACACCTGATAGGCGTCCATGTCGATGATCGGACGGCGCGCTGCGCCGGTATCCATCCCCGCCTTGGCCACCGCCGGCGGGATGGTGTGGATCAGACGCGGGTCGAACGGCGTCGGGATGATGTAATCGCGCCCGAAGGTCAGCGCCTTGCCATAGGCCATCGCGACCTCGTCCGGCACATCTTCGCGCGCCAGTTTCGCCAGCGCCTCGGCGCAGGCGATCTTCATCTCGTCATTGATCGCGCGGGCGTGGATATCCAGCGCGCCGCGGAACAGGTAGGGGAAGCCCAGCACGTTGTTGACCTGGTTGGGGTAATCCGACCGGCCGGTCGCCACGATGGCATCGGCGCGCACCGCATGGGCCTCTTCCGGGGTGATTTCCGGATCGGGGTTCGCCATGGCGAAGATCACCGGGTTGTCGGCCATCTTTTCCACCATTTCGGGGGTCACCGCGCCCTTGACCGATACGCCCAGGAACACGTCGGCGCCTTCCATCGCCTCATCCAGCGTGCGCAGGTCGGTTTTCACCGCATGGGCCGATTTCCACTGGTTCATGCCCTCGGTCCGGCCCTGGTAGATCACACCCTTGGTGTCGCAGACGATGCAGTTCTCATGCCGCGCGCCCATACGCTTCAGCAGTTCGATACAGGCGATCCCGGCGGCACCGGCCCCGTTCAGAACGACTTTCACGTCCTCGATTTTCTTACCCGAGATATGCAGCGCGTTGATCAGCCCCGCCGCACAGATCACCGCCGTGCCGTGCTGGTCGTCGTGGAAGACCGGGATATCCATTTCTTCCTTGAGCTTCTGCTCGATGATGAAACACTCGGGCGCCTTGATGTCTTCCAAATTGATGCCGCCGAAGGTCGGCCCCATCAGCTTCACCGCCTTGATGATTTCATCCGGGTCCTCGGTATCCAGTTCGATATCGATGGAATTGACGTCGGCGAAGCGCTTGAACAGCACCGCCTTGCCTTCCATCACCGGTTTCGATCCCAAAGCGCCCAGGTTGCCAAGGCCCAACACGGCGGTACCGTTGGAAATCACCGCCACAAGGTTGCCCTTGTTGGTGTAGTCATAGGCGGTTTCGGGGTTTTCCGCGATCGCTTCGCAGGGCACCGCGACGCCGGGGGAATAAGCCAAAGACAGGTCGCGCTGCGTGGTCATCGGCACGGTCGCGGTGATTTCGAATTTCCCGGGGGTGGGTTCCAAATGGAACGCCAAAGCCTCTTCCGGGGTAACTTTCTGCTTTGTCATCTGTCTGGCCTGAAATTAATGTAGTCGAAGCCTCTTACAGCGGGAACGCCCGCGTCTCAACAGAAACACGTTTTCGCCTTTCGTCCCGGCCCCGCGATTTGTAAGGTCTGCCGAAACGAAACGGGGGTAAATCGTGTCAGCAGTAACGCCCATGATGGCGCAATATCTGGAAATCAAGGAAGCCCATAAGGATGCGCTTCTGTTCTACCGGATGGGCGATTTTTACGAGATGTTCTTCGACGATGCGGTCGCCGCATCCGAAGCGCTGGACATCGCTTTGACCAAGCGCGGCAAGCACGCAGGCGAAGACATCCCGATGTGCGGCGTGCCGGTGCATTCCGCCGAAGGCTACCTGCTGACCCTGATCCGCAAGGGGTTCCGCGTCGCCGTCTGCGAACAGATGGAAGACCCGGCCGAGGCCAAGAAACGCGGGTCGAAATCCGTGGTCCGGCGCGAAGTGGTGCGGCTGGTCACCCCCGGGACGCTGACCGAGGAATCCCTGCTGGAAGCCCGGCGGCACAATTTCCTGTGCGCCTATGCCCTGGTGCGGGACGAAGCTGCACTGGCCTGGGTCGATATCTCGACCGGCGAATTCCACGTGATGCCGTTGCCGCCGGTGCGGCTTGGCCCGGAACTGGCGCGGCTGATGCCGTCCGAGGTCGTGGTATCCGAAGCGCAAGAGCACGATTTGGCTGAAATAGTCTCTGAATCCGGCGCGTCGCTGACGCCGCTGTCGCGCGCCGCCTTCGACAGCACCAGTGCCGAAAAGCGGCTGTGCGCGCTGTTCGAAGTGTCGTCGCTCGATGCCTTCGGCCAGTTTTCCCGCGCCGAGGTGTCTGCGATGGGCGCCGTGGTCGAATATCTGGAAATCACCCAGAAGGGCAAACTGCCGCTGTTGCGCAAACCGCATCGCGAAGCCCAAGCCCGGGTGATGCAGATCGACGCCGCCACGCGCCGCAACCTGGAACTGACCCACGCGATGAACGGCGGACGGGCCGGATCGCTGCTGGCCACCATCGACCGCACCGTGACCGCTGCTGGCGCGCGGCTGCTGGAACGGCGGGTTTCCAGCCCCTCAAGGGTGCTGTCGGTAATCCATGACCGGCTGGCCGCGGTGGATTTTGCGGTGGAACAGGGTCGAATGCGGGCCGATCTGCGCGATGAGTTGCGCAAGGTGCCCGACCTGGATCGCGCGCTGTCGCGGCTGGGTCTGGATCGCGGCGGGCCGCGCGATCTGGCGGCGATCCGCAACGGGCTGGATCAGGCCGGGCAAATCTCAAATCATATTTCGCCGCTCGACCTACCGGCGCTGCTGAAAGATGCCGCCGGCGCGCTGGTCGGCCATGACGAATTGCTGGACCTGCTGGATCAGGCGCTGATCGCCGAACCGCCGCTGCTAGCCCGCGATGGCGGCTTCATCGCGCCGGGGTTCGACGAAGAACTCGACGAAATGCGCCAGCTGCGTGACGAAGGGCGCGGCGTGATCGCGCAAATGCAGGCTCAATACCAGCAGGAAACAGGCATCACCTCGCTCAAGATCAAGCACAACAACGTGCTGGGGTACTTCGTCGAGGTCACCGCGACCCATGCCGACAAGATGCTGTCTGAGCCGCTGTCCAACACGTTCAAGCACCGGCAGACCACGGCGAACCAGGTGCGGTTCACCACCGTGCCGCTGTCGGAAATGGAAACCAAGATCCTGAACGCGGGCGGCCGGGCCTTGGAAATCGAAAAGCGGCTGTTCGAGGTCCTGCGGCAGGCGATCCTGACCCGCGCCGACGAAATCAGCGTCGCTTCACGCGGGCTGGCGGAACTGGACCTTGCCACCTCGCTCGCCGATCTGGCCCGGGCCGAGGATTGGGCGCGTCCCACGGTCGACGATTCTCGCCGGCTGCATATCGAAGGTGGCCGTCACCCGGTGGTCGAACAGGCGCTGAAGAAACAGGGCGGCGCGCCCTTCATCGCCAATGATTGCGACCTGGCCGAAGGCACTGACGGCGCCGATATCTGGCTGCTGACCGGCCCCAACATGGCCGGTAAATCGACCTTCCTGCGGCAGAACGCGCTGATCGCGCTGCTGGCGCAGATGGGCAGCTATGTCCCTGCAAGGAAAGCGGAAATCGGGCTGGTCAGCCAGCTGTTCAGCCGCGTCGGGGCGTCCGATGACCTGGCGCGCGGGCGGTCGACCTTCATGGTGGAAATGGTGGAAACCGCCGCGATCCTCAACCAGGCCGACGACAGGGCCTTGGTGATCCTCGATGAAATCGGGCGCGGCACCGCGACCTATGACGGCTTGTCGATCGCCTGGGCGACGCTGGAACATCTGCACGATGTGAACCGCTGCCGGGCTTTGTTCGCCACCCATTACCACGAATTGACCAACCTCGCAGCCAAGCTCGAGGGTGTGGAAAACGCCACCGTCGCGGTGAAGGAATTCGAAGGCGAGGTGATTTTCCTGCACGAGGTGCGCAAGGGCGCCGCCGACCGCTCCTACGGGGTGCAGGTGGCGAAGCTCGCGGGCCTGCCCGACGCGGTGGTCGAACGCGCCCGCGTGGTTCTGGACGCGTTGGAAAAGGGCGAACGGGAAGGCGGCAAGAAACAGGCGGTGATCGACGATCTGCCGCTGTTTTCCGCCGCCCCTGCCCCGGCGCCAGTCGCCGCGCCAAGCGGCCCCTCGGAGGTCGAACAGAAGCTCGAGGACATCCACCCCGACGACCTTACCCCAAGGCAGGCGTTGCAGATCCTGTACGATCTCAAGGGATTGACCAAGGCCGGTTAAGCCCCACAACCGGGACCCGAACGGCGAACACGACCCGTTTACCGATCTCAAATTTCATTTGACGGGGGCCCGGGGCCCCTGTCACTCTTTCCGGGCGCGAATTGAAAATGCTGTTTCAAGCATTGCGATACCGCGAAGGAGGAATCCGTTATGGCAGAAATCGTCATTCTTGGCGCAGGCATCGGCGGTTTGCCGATGGCCTATGATATGAAACGTGAAATCGGCAAGTCCGACAAGATCACGGTGATATCCAATCAATCCTATTTCCAGTTCACCCCGTCCAACCCCTGGGCGGCGGTCGGATGGCGGACCAAGAAAGACATCACCATCGAGCTTGATCCGGTTCTCAAGAAGCTGGGGATCGATTTCATCGCCGACGGCGCCGCCAAGCTGGAACCCGAGAACAACAAGGTGATCCTCGAATCCGGGCGCGAGGTCAGTTACGATTACCTGATCATCGCCACCGGCCCCGAACTTGCCTTCGACGAAGTCGAAGGGCTTGGCCCGCATGGCGGGTTCACCCATTCGGTCTGTGCCGTGGATCACGCAGTCACCGCATATGACGCCTGGGAGGAATTCTGCCGCGATCCCGGCCCGATCGTGGTCGGCGCGGTGCAGGGCGCGTCCTGCTATGGCCCGGCCTATGAATTCGCCATGATCATGGATACCGAGCTGCGCAAACGCAAAATCCGCGACAAGGTGCCGATGACCTTCGTCACCGCCGAACCCTATGTCGGCCATCTGGGGCTTGGCGGCGTCGGCGACACCAAGGGCATTCTCGAAAGCGAAATGCGCCACCGGCATATCAAGTGGATCACCAACGCCAAGGTCGACAAGGTCGAAGACGGCAAGATGTTCGTCACCGAAATGAAAACAGCCGAGGAAGCAGTCGGATCGCACGAACTGGACTTCAAATATTCGATGATGCTGCCGGCGTTCCGCGGCATCCCCGCGCTGCGCGGCATCGAGGGGCTGGTCAATCCGCGCGGCTTCGTCATCGTCGACGAACATCAGCGCAATCCGACGTTCAAGAACATCTATTCGGTCGGCGTCTGCATCGCGATCCCGCCGCTTGAAGCGACGCCCGTCGCGGTCGGCGTTCCGAAAACCGGCTACATGATCGAAAGCATGGTCGCCGCCACCGCCGGCAATATCGGGTTGGAGCTCGAGGGCAAGGAACCGACGCTGGAAGGATCGTGGAACGCCTTCTGCCTGGCCGATTTCGGCAACAAGGGCGTGGCCTTCCTTGCCCAGCCGCAAAACCCGCCGCGCAATCTGAACTGGGCGTCCGAGGGCCGTTGGGTGCACCTCGCCAAGATCGGGTTCGAGAAATATTTCATGCACAAGATCCGCAAGGGCAAATCCGAGCCGTTTTTCGAAAAGGCGATCATGGGCATGACCAAGGTCACGCGGCTGAAATAGCGGATCACCAGCTGCCGCTGGCGCCGCCGCCGCTGGACGATCCGCCGCCGAAGGACCCCGAGGAGGAGCTGGAGGATTTTCGCGGAATGATCCGGGTGACCGACCAGCGGTCGTCGCAATTCAGGCAGTGATAATCGATCCGCTTGGTGCCGGTCGATGAGGTGGTGGCGGGTTCCAGGATTTCGGTTTCACCTTCCACCGTCCTGTAACCGCAGGACCGGCAGGCGGAATAGCGGCTGAACCAGGCCTTGTAGGCCTCGACCGTCACGTGATCGCATTTCGGGCAAACCCAGACATCGTAATCGACGCTTTTCAGCTCTTCCTCGGTGATCTGGCCCTTTTGCAGGTGGTTGTCGTCCCAGGCTTCATCCAACCGTTCCATCTGCGACCCGTCATTTGGGCAGATCCGCGGCTTGTTGCGCTGCCAGCGGCGATAGGCCTGCACCGGAAAGCCCAGCAACGGCGCCAAGATCACGAAAATCCAGCCACCGATCCAATCCAGGAACCGCTTGCCTCGGTTCAGCGCCTTTTGCGCAAAGCTGGCGTCGTATTCGCCCGGGTAACTTCCAGTCAGGTCGAAAATCACCGCATCCACCCCGTCCTCGATCCCGCCGACGTAATCGTCGCGCTTGAAGCGGGGAACGATCACATCGTCGATGATGTCCTTCATCGGGATGTTCTTATCGTTGCCGTAACCCGACCCGACCTCGATCCGCAGCTTGCGGTCGTATCGCGCCACCAGCAGCATCACGCCGTCATTGCGCCCAGCATTGCCGACCTGCCAGTCGTTGAACAGCCCGGTGGCGAAAGGTTCAATGTCGCCCACATGGCCGTAATCGGACATCAGCCCGATGGTCACCACGGTGAATTCGATCCCGCGTTCGCGGCGCAATTCCTGCAGCTTGCCGCGAATGCGGTCTTCGTCTTCTTCCGACAACAGGTCGGCGAAGTCGTTCACGTAAATCTCGGTGTAATCTGGATAGGTCTGCGCGCGCGCGGAAATAGCGGCAAGGCCGATGAAAAGGGCCAGGATGAAATGTCGCAAAAGAAAAAGCTCCCAAATGGATGGGAGCTTTCTATCACTTAACCGGCGATCTGTTTAGCCGGGATTGGACGACACGCCCACCTGCGCCGGGCGCAACAGACGGTCATGCAGCATGAAGCCTTCGGCCGCGACCTGGATGATTTCTCCCGCCACGGTGTTCGGCACCGGGGCTTCGAACATCGCTTCGTGCATCTGCGGGTCGAACTTGTCGCCGACCTCCGGCGAAATCAGCTCGATCCCGTGCTTTTTGAACACGCTCAGCAATTCGCGCAGGGTCAGTTCGACCCCTTCGATCATCGCGCCCATCTGTTCGCGCTGTTCGTCGGTCACCGCGTCCATCGCGCGCTTCAGGTTGTCGAAGACCGGCAGGATGTCGCGCGACAGTTTCGAACCGCCATATTGTTCGGCTTCGCGGCGCTGCTTGTCGGCGCGCTTGCGGGAATTTTCCGCATCGGCCAGGGCGCGCATGAACTTGTCCTTGTAATCGTCGCGCTCGGCGCGCAGGGCGTCGATTTCGGCTGCCTCATCCGTGATCTCGGAGTTTTCCTCGGCAAAGGCTTCGGCCTCGGCGGCTTCGATATCGTCGAGAAATTCGTTTTCCTTGGGCATGTGCCACCTTCCAACTTTAGCTGCGGTCGGAAATCATCCGTCCAACCAGCTGTGCCGTATAGTCCACAATCGGCACGATCCGCCCATAGTTTAGGCGTGTGGGCCCGATGACCCCGACCGCACCGACAATCTTACGATCAGCGTTCATATAGGGAGACACCACCAAAGAGGAACCCGAAAGTGAGAAAAGTTTGTTTTCCGAGCCGATAAAAATGCGAACACCCTCGCCCGCCTCGGTCAGATCCAGGAAATCGGCGATATCGCGCTTGCGTTCCAAGTCGTCGAACAGGTTTCGGATGCGTTCCAGGTCCGCTTCGCCGCCTTCGGCCTGCAACAGATTCGACCGGCCGCGCACGATCAGCCGTTCGTGTTCGCCGCCGTCACCTTCCCATAGCGCCATGCCGCTTTCGACCAGGTCGCGCGCCAGCACATCGATTTCCTGACGCCGCGCATCGATCTGCTGCCGGATCGCGACGCTCAGCTCGCTCAGCGTCTTGCCTTCGACCAAAGCATTGACGAAATTCGCCGCCTCGCGCATCGAGGACGGGGTTTGCCCCGCCGGCGGGGTGAACAGCCGGTTTTCAACGTGCCCGTCGGCAAAGACCAGAACCACCAGCGCCCGCTCGGCCCCCAGCGACACGAATTCCACATGCTTGATCGGCGCCTCGTGCTTGGGCGCCAGCACCAGCGAGGCGCCTCGCGTCACGCCCGAAAGCGCCGTGCTGACCCGGTTGAGGATATCAGGCACGTCGCCCGCATTACTGCCGACGGTTTCGTCCAGCATCATCCGGTCGGATTGATCCAGGTCGCGCACTTCCAGCAAGCCGTCGACGAACATCCGCAACCCCATCTGGGTGGGTATCCGACCGGCGGACACATGCGGGCTGTCCAGCAGGCCCATGAATTCCAGGTCCTGCATCACGTTGCGGATGGTGGCGGCGCTGACCTTTTCGCTCATCTCGCGGGTCAGGCTGCGCGACCCCACCGGATCGCCGCTTAACAGGTAGCTTTCGACGACGCGGCGAAACACTTCGCGCGATCTGTCGTTCATCTGTGCCAGAATGTTCTTGCCGTCATCCATTCGCGAAACCCTGCTCAGGGTCATTAAAGAGGTTGTGCCGCAAAGGTCAATCGGGGTTGCGTTTGACGCGCCCCGCCCTGTATCCCCGCATTAAATGGACAAGGGGAAACGACATGCGGCCATCTGGTAGAGATTTAAGTGAAATGCGCGCAGTTTCAATCGAAACGGGCGTCACCAAACATGCAGAAGGGTCCTGCATGATCCGCATGGGCGACACCCATGTGCTGTGCACCGCGACCCTGGAAAACCGTGTTCCGCCCTTCATCAAGGGATCGGGCCTGGGTTGGGTCACGGCGGAATACGGCATGCTGCCGCGGTCTACTACGTCGCGCATGCGCCGCGAAGCCACTTCGGGCAAGCAGGGCGGAAGAACCGTTGAAATTCAAAGGCTTATCGGTCGATCGCTGCGCGCAGGCGTGGATCGCGTGGCGCTTGGCGAACGTCAGATCACCATCGATTGCGACGTGATCCAGGCCGATGGCGGCACCCGCTGCGCGTCGATCACCGGCGGCTGGGTCGCGCTGCGCCTGGCAGTGGACAAGCTGATGAAGGCGGGCGACATCTATTCCGATCCGCTGATCGAACCGGTCGCCGCGGTCAGCTGCGGCATTTACGCCGGGCAGCCGGTTCTGGACCTGGATTACCCCGAAGACAGCGAAGCGGGCGTCGACGGCAACTTCATCATGCTGGGCAACAAGCAGCTAATCGAGGTGCAGATGTCGGCCGAAGGCGCGACCTATTCGCGCGATCAGATGAACCAGCTGCTGGATCTGGCGGAAAAAGGCGTCGGCGAACTGGTTTCGGCGCAGCGGGCAGCGGTCGATGCAGCGTAAGTTCGACGGCGATCAACTGGTCCTGGCCAGCCACAACAAGGGCAAGCTGCGCGAGATTTCCGCGCTGCTTGCACCTTTCGGAATCCATGTCAGTTCCGCCGCCGAACACGGGCTGGAGGAACCGGAGGAAACCGAAGACACCTTCGCCGGCAACGCCCGGATCAAGGCGCATTACGCGGCGAAGGAAACCGGCCTGCCCGCCCTGTCCGACGACAGCGGCATCGCGGTCGAGGCACTGAACGGCGCGCCGGGCGTTTACACCGCCGACTGGGCGGAAACGCCGAACGGGCGCGATTTCCCGATGGCGATGGAAAAGACCTGGAAGCTGCTGGAAGAAAAGAACGCCCCCTTCCCGCGCAAGGCCGCCTTTGTCTGCACCCTGTGCCTGGCCTGGCCCGATGGCCATGACGAACTGTTCGAGGGCCGCGTCGAAGGTCAGGTCATCTGGCCGGCGCGCGGCGAACACGGCTTCGGTTATGACCCGATGTTTGTTCCTGAGGGTTTCGACATTACATTCGGTGAAATGGACCAGGACAAGAAACAGGAAATGAGCCACCGCGCGGATGCCTTTGCCAAGCTGGTAAAGGGCTGCTTTGAGTGAGGATTGGCAACAGGGGGGCTTCGGCCTTTACCTGCATTGGCCGTTTTGTCAGGCCAAATGCCCCTATTGCGATTTCAACAGCCATGTAGCGCGCGAAATCGACCAATCCCGCTGGCTCAGGGCCTATCTGGCCGAGCTTGACCGTTACGCCGAAGAAGTCCCGCACAGGGTTCTGAATTCCATCTTCTTCGGCGGCGGCACGCCCAGCCTGATGAACCCAGACGTGGTTCACGCCATCCTGGAACGGGTCCGCCAGATCTGGCCGCAGGCCAACGATCTTGAAGTCACGTTAGAAGCCAATCCCGGATCGGTCGAAGCAGGCCGCTTCGCCGCCTATGCCCAGGCCGGGGTCAGCCGCGTTTCGATGGGCATCCAGGCCCTCAACGACCGCGATCTGCGCCGTCTGGGCCGAATCCACACGGTCGAGGAGGCGCGCAAGGCCTTCGATATCGCCCGCACACAGTTCGAGAGGGTCAGTTTCGATCTGATCTATGCCCGCCAGGACCAGACATTGCAGGATTGGCGCGCTGAACTGTCCGAGGCGCTGTCGATGGCGATCGACCATGTATCGCTCTACCAACTGACCATCGAACAAGGCACCGCCTTCGGCGACCGCTACAACCGCGGATCGCTGCGCGGGTTGCCCGAAGACGATACCGCCGCCGACATGTACGAGGCGACGCAGGACATTTGCGGCGAAGCCGGGTTCAACGCCTATGAAGTGTCGAACCACGCCAAACCCGGCGCGGAATCGCGGCATAACCTGATCTACTGGCGCTATGGCGATTACGTCGGCATCGGCCCCGGCGCCCATGGCCGGGTGACGCTGAACGGCCAGCGCATCGCCAGCGAAACCGAACTGACGCCGGGCAAATGGCTGCACGGCGTGGAAAGCGGCACCGGCGCGGAAACCCGCCGTGCGCTGAGTGGGATGGATCAGGCCGGGGAATACCTAATGATGGGGCTGCGCATCAGCGAAGGCATAGATATTGATCGCTATGCTGCTCTTGCAGGGCAGCCTTTGAACGCCGAAAAACTGGCCTATCTGACAGATATCGGCATGATCGCGCCATCTGCGTCAAAACTACGCGTGACAGATCAGGGGCGCATGGTACTCAATGCCGTTATCAGGGAACTGCTGGTGGACGGCTGATGCGTGTTATCTGGGCTATTTTGGGGTTGATCAGCGTCGCTTTGGGCCTGATCGGTGTAGTGCTGCCGCTGCTGCCGACGGTACCCTTCATGCTGCTGGCCGCGTTCTTCTTCGCCCGCTCCAGTGAAAGGCTTCACGCCTGGCTGATCGAGCACCCGACCTTCGGGCCCTCGATCGTCGATTGGCAGACCCGTGGCGCGATCAGTAGCAAAGGCAAGCGGATCGCCACCCTGTCTATCGTCGCCGTTTTCGCAATTGCGCTGATCATGGGACTGCGCCCGATGCTCCTGATCATTCAGGCAATCACCCTGGGCGCAGTTCTGACTTTTATATGGACGCGGCCTAACTCGTGACCGACAGCTTGCGGCACAGCTCGTCCAGCTGATCGAAATCCTTGTAGGTAATCATCACCATGCCACTTTCCTTGCCGGGATCGTGGTCGATCGACACCTGCATGCCGATGGCGGCGGACAGATCGCCCTCCAGCGCGCGGGTATCGGCATCCTTTTCCAGCGATTTCGGCGCCTTCTTCGTGGGCTTTGCAGCCTCGTTGAAGATCTCACCGGCCGGTTGCTTGGCCAGCCGTTCGGTTTCCCGCACCGACAGGCCGGAATGGATCACCTTCTTGGCCAGTGTCACCGGATCGTCCGAGGTGATCAGCGCCCGCGCGTGACCCGCGCTCAGCTTGCCTTCGCGCAGGAATTCCTGAACTTCTTCGGGCAATTGCAGCAGCCGCACCAGGTTGGCGATATAGCTGCGGCTCTTGCCCAGAACCTCGGACAGTTTTTCCTGGGTATGGCCGAATTTCTCCATCAGCTGCTTGTAGCCGGCGGCTTCTTCCACCGGGTTCAGGTCGGCGCGCTGGATGTTTTCGATGATCGCGACTTCCAGAACCTCGGTATCGTCGAAATCGCGCACGACCACCGGGACCGTGTGCTGCATCGCCATCTGCGCCGCGCGCCAGCGGCGTTCCCCGGCGACGATTTCATACATTCCCTTTTCGCCCGGCTTTTCCCGAACGATCAGCGGCTGGATGATGCCCTTTTCCTTGATCGAAGCGGCCAGTTCGTCCAGCTGTTCCTTGGTAAAGGTGCGGCGCGGCTGATCCGGGTTCGGCTGCACCTTTTCGATCGGCACCATCATGTCGGGCCGGCGCATGCTGTCGCCGGTTTCAGCAGTGGTCGGGGTCGGGTTCACATCGGCCATCAACGCCGACAATCCGCGGCCCAGGCCGCGGGATTTGGGTTTATCGCTCATCTTGCCCTCTTTTTCTTCTTATTATGCCGCGATGCGGATGTTTTTCGACATCAATTCCTTGGCCAGCTGCAGATAGGCCTGCGCGCCCTTCGAGGTCGGGTCGTAATCCAGGACCGGAACCGCGTAAGACGGCGCTTCGCTGACCCGGACATTGCGCGGAATCACCGTGTTGAACACCAGGTCGCCCAGATTATCGCGCGCATCTGCTTCGACCTGCTGAGACAAGTTGTTGCGTGCGTCATACATGGTCAACACAATACCTTCGATCCGGAGCCCCGGATTGGCGCTTTGCCGCACTTCGCGGATCGTCAGCATCAGCTGCGACAGACCTTCCAGCGCGAAGAATTCCGATTGCAGCGGCACCAGCACAGAATGCGACGCCACCATCGCGTTCACCGTCAGCAGGTTCAGCGACGGCGGGCAATCGATCAGGATGAAATCGTATTCATGCGCGTCCATCGCGTGCTGACGCAGCGCGTCATGCAGCAGGAAGGACCGCTTTTCGTTCGACATCAGCTCGATATCGGCCGAGCTCAGATCGACGGTGGCCGGGATGATATCCATGCCTTCAGTGCGGGTCGGCTGAATCACCTTGTCCAGGTCGCTGTCGTCGATCAGCAGGTCGTAGGTGGTGTATTCGCGGTTCTCGGGGTCGATCCCCAGCCCGGTCGAGGCGTTGCCCTGCGGGTCCAGATCCACCACCAGAACCTTCATCCCTTCCGCCGCCAGCGCCGCGCCAAGGTTGATCGTCGTCGTGGTCTTGCCCACCCCACCCTTCTGGTTCGCCACCGCGATGATTTTCGGTCCAGGCAGACGGGTCGGATCAGACATGTTCTATTCCCTCGATTCGCAGGATGACGGCTCCGGTATCGGTTTCACTTGTAAATTGCTTACAGGCGAATCGCCACTTCTGCCGTGCTTCCTGCACCTCTTTTTCCCAATTGACGCCTTTCGGGAACAAGGCGACGCCGCCTTGCGCCAAATGTTGGGCAGCAAAGCCCAGAAGCGTCGACAGGTCGGCCAGTGCCCGGGCCGAAATCACATCTGCCTGCAAGGGCGGGATGTTTTCGATCCTCTCGTCGATCACCCGCGCGGAAATGCCGGTTTCCCGGATCACCGTTCGCAGGAACGCCGCCTTGCGTGTATCGCTTTCCACCAGCGCCACCTGCATCTCCGGCGCCTTTTCCGCCGCCAGGATCGCGATCACCAACCCGGGAAAACCGCCGCCGCTGCCCAGATCGGCCCAGCTTGCCGCGCCGTCGGGCAGATGCCGGAACACCTGCGCCGAATCGACGAAATGCCTATCCCACAAGGTTTCCAGCGTGGAGCGGGCGACGAGGTTGATCTTGGGGTTCCACTTTTCCAGCAGCGCGGCATAGGCTTCCAGCCGCACCATTGTTTCACGTGAAACATCGATGCCGATCTGTCTCACGCGGATTTTTCCCGTTTCGCCTGCCGCAGCTTCGCCAGCAGCAAAGTCAGCGCCGCCGGTGTCATTCCCTCAACCCGCGCTGCCTGGGCCAGGTTTTCCGGCCGCGCCTGTTTCAGCTTCAGCTTCAGCTCGTTCGACAGCCCTTCAATGCTGTCATAAGAGAAATCGGCCGGAATCACCTGCATCTCATCGCGCTTCACCGCCTCGACATCGCGTTGTTGCCGTTCGATATAATTGGCGTAAAGCGCGTCCTTTTCCAGCTGGCCGCGGATTTCCCCGTCGATATCCGACAGGTCCGGGTCCAGCTCGATCAGCTTGTCGAAATCGACATCCGGGAAGGACAGCACCTGGTACAGGCTGCGCCGGGCGCCGTCCTGATTGACGTTGAATCCGTGTTCCTTCAGGTGGTGCGGGGTGAAGCTCGCCGCTTTCAGCCGCGCCTCGCCTGCCTGCAGCCGTTCCATCTTGTCCTCGAACGCGGCTTTGCGCGTTTCGCCGACGCAACCAACCTCGATCCCCTTTGGGGTCAGCCGCTGATCGGCGTTGTCGGCGCGCAAGGACAGCCGGAATTCGGCGCGGGAGGTGAACATGCGATAGGGTTCCGACACGCCGCGGGTGATCAGATCGTCGATCATCACGCCGATATAGCTGTCGGAGCGGCTGAACAGCACCGGTTCACGGCCCAAGGCCGAGGCCGCAGCATTCAAGCCGGCGACCAGCCCTTGCGCGGCCGCCTCCTCGTACCCTGTAGTGCCGTTGATCTGCCCAGCCAGGAACAGCCCCGGCACCGATTTCACCGCCAACCGCGAATCCAAGGCGCGCGGATCGACGTAATCGTATTCAATGGCATAGCCGGGTTGCAGGATCTCGGTATCCTCCAGCCCAAAGATCGAATGCACGTAATCGCGCTGCACATCCTCGGGCAGCGAGGTCGAAATCCCGTTGGGATAGACGGTGTGATCGTCCAACCCTTCGGGTTCCAGAAACACCTGGTGCGAGGTCTTGTCGGCAAATCGCACGATCTTGTCCTCGATCGACGGGCAATAACGTGGCCCTACCCCTTCGATATGGCCGCCATACATCGCCGAGCGTTCCAGGTTTTCACGGATGATTTCGTGGGTGCGTTCGTTGGTGTGCGTGATGCCGCAGGAAATCTGCCGCACCGACGGGCCCTTGGACAGGAAGGAAAACATCACCGGGTCGTCATCGCCCGGCTGCATTTCCAGAAGGTCCCATTTGATCGTGCGCCCGTCCAGCCGCGGCGGGGTGCCGGTTTTCAAACGACCCAAGGGCAATTCGAACCCGTCGATTCGTTCGGCCAACTTGACCGAGGGTTTGTCGCCCATGCGCCCGCCGGGGCGCCGAACATCGCCGATATGGATCACGCCGCGCAGGAAGGTACCGGTGGTCAGCACCACCTGCTTCGCGTTCAGCTCCGATCCGTCGGCCAGGATCACGCCGGCAACCGATTCGCCGTTCATGATGAAATCGGTCGCTTCGCCCTCGACGATCTGCAGATTCGGCTGCGCCTCTATCTCCGCCAGCATCGCCTGGCGGTAAAGTTTCCGGTCGGATTGGCAACGCGGCCCCTGCACCGCCGGGCCCTTGCGACGGTTCAGCAGACGGAACTGAATGCCCGATACGTCGGCGACACGGCCCATCACGCCGTCCAGTGCATCGACCTCGCGCACCAGGTGCCCCTTGCCGAGGCCCCCGATCGCCGGATTGCAGGACATCACGCCGATCCCGTCCTTGCGCAGGGTGATCAGCGCGGTGCGCGCGCCCATCCGGGCCGCGGCATGGGCGGCGTCCGATCCGGCATGTCCGCCGCCGATCACGATCACATCGAAGTCGAATTGTTTCACGTGAAACACTCCTCACTTCCCAAGGCAGAAACTGGCGAAGATTTCGTCCAGCAGGTTTTCAACATCGATCCGGCCGACCAGCGCATCCAGCGCGCGGATCGCCGTCCGCATTTCTTCGGCCGCGATATCGGTCATGTCTTCGCCCATCGCGACCAGTCTTTTCGCCTCGTCCAGCGCGGCAACCGCGTTCTGCATCGACACGCGATGGCGTTCGCGGGTGGCGATGCCGATATTTGCGGTGCGCTGCGACAGGCGTTCAGTGATCTGATCTATCAGATTCGCGACGCCTTCTCCACTCGCCCCGGACACGGCGCCGGATTTATCGTCCAGCAGGTCCGCCTTGGCCTTCAGAACGATATCGTCGGGCTGCGGTTCGAAATCCGGTTTCTGATCGCCCTCGACCAGGAACACCCGCAGATCGGCCAGCCCTGCCCGTTCGCGGGCACGTTGGATGCCGATTTCTTCGACCTTGTCCTGGGTTTCACGCAATCCGGCGGTATCCAGCAGAGTCACCGGCAATCCGGCCAGGTCCATCCGCACCTCGATCACGTCGCGCGTCGTGCCGGCATATTCCGAAGTGATCGCCGCATCGCGCCCCGCCAAAGCGTTCAACAGGGTCGATTTGCCGACATTCGGCGCGCCGATGATGGCAACTTCGAATCCGGTGCGGACCCGTTCGGCGGCGGAAACCCCGGCGATTTCCTTGCTTAGAGACGCAATCACCCGATCCAGCAATTCGTTCACTTCCGGCGACACGTCGACCGGGATGTCCTCATCGGCGAAATCGATCGTCGCTTCCAGCAGCGATGCCGCGCGGATCAGGTCGCGGCGCCATTCCTCGGCCCGGTTGCCCAGATCGCCGGACAGAACCCGCAACGCCTGCCGTCGCTGCGCTTCGGTTTCAGCCTCGATCAGATCGGCCAGGCCTTCGACCTGCGCCAGGTCCAGACGGCCGTTTTCCAGCGCGCGGCGGGTGAATTCGCCGGGATCGGCCTGGCGCAGCCCGTCCATGTTGCCCAATTCGCGCAACACGGCGGCGATGACAGCGGTCGATCCGTGCAGTTGGAATTCCACCACCGCTTCGCCGGTGAAGCTGGCCTTGTCCTCGAAACACAGGATCAGCGCCTCGTCCAGGCGTACCCCCTGCCCGTCCTTCAGCAGCCGCAGCCCGGCCTTGCGCACTTCCGGCAATGACCCGGCCAAGGTTTCGCCCGCGGCAAAGGCCATAGGGCCGGACACGCGGATCACCGCGACCCCGGCCTTACCATGGGCCGTGGCAAGGGCGAAAATCGTGTCCATCTGTAAGGTCCTGGACCCTTATCCGTTCATCGAATCGAAGAATTCGGTGTTGGTCTTGGTCTGTTTAAGCTTCGAGATCAGGAATTCGATCGCATCGGTGGTGCCCATCGGGTTCAGGATGCGGCGCAGAACGAAGGTTTTCTGCAGATCCTTCGGATCGACCAGCAGGTCCTCTTTCCGGGTGCCGGATTTGAGGATGTCCATCGCCGGGAACACGCGCTTGTCGGCGACCTTGCGGTCGAGCACGATTTCGCTGTTACCGGTGCCCTTGAATTCTTCGAAGATCACTTCGTCCATGCGCGAACCGGTATCGATCAGCGCGGTGGCGATGATGGTCAGCGACCCGCCTTCTTCGATATTCCGGGCCGCACCGAAGAACCGTTTCGGCCGTTGCAGCGCGTTGGCGTCCACACCACCGGTCAGAACCTTACCCGAGGACGGCACCACGGTGTTGAAGGCACGACCAAGTCTTGTGATCGAATCGAGAAGGATAACAACATCTCGTTTATGTTCGACTAGGCGCTTGGCCTTTTCGATGACCATTTCCGAAACGGCCACGTGACGGGTCGCCGGTTCGTCGAAGGTCGACGAAATCACTTCGCCCTTCACCGAGCGCTGCATGTCGGTGACTTCTTCGGGCCGTTCGTCGATCAGCAGGACGATCAGATAGCATTCGGGATGGTTGGTTTCGATCGAATGGGCGATGTTCTGCAGCAGAACCGTCTTACCGGTCCGCGGCGGCGCCACGATCAGCGACCGCTGGCCCTTCCCGATCGGCGATACCAGGTCGATGATCCGGGCCGAGCGGTCCTTGATCGTCGGGTCCTCGATTTCCATCTTCAGCCGCTCATCGGGATAGAGAGGCGTCAGGTTGTCGAAGGCGATCTTGTGA
Organism: Thalassovita mangrovi; assembly: GCF_009857745.1. GTDB lineage: Bacteria > Pseudomonadota > Alphaproteobacteria > Rhodobacterales > Rhodobacteraceae > Thalassobius > Thalassobius mangrovi. The sequence continues at coordinate 417,355 of NZ_WWEN01000003.1, read as the reverse complement.
CGCGCCTTTTCCGGTTCCTCGAAGTTGATCGTGGTGGCCGAGGTCAGTGCGAAGTAGTTTTCGTTTTCCTCGGGCGCCTTGATCACGCCTTCGACGGTGTCGCCGGTGCGCAAAGAATACTGCCGGATCATGTCGGGCGACACATAGATGTCGTCGGGACCCGGCAGATAGTTCGCTTCGGGCGACCGCAGGAAGCCGAATCCGTCCTGCAGGACCTCCAGCACGCCGTCACCGCCGATTTCCCAGCCTTCATCGGCCATTTCCCGAAGGATCTGGAACATCATTTCGCCCTTCCGCATGGTCGAGGCGTTTTCGATTTCCAGCTCTTCCGCCATGGCAAGAAGGTCTTTGGGGCTCTTGGCCTTGAGATCGGCGAGGTTCAGGCGCTGCTGCTGCTCTGTCATTGGAATAATCCTGCGCACAATCCCGTCGGGATTGCCGTCATCTTCATTGAAGGAAAATCAGGTCCCCCGGACGGGGGCTTAGGCTGCGATATAAGGGCCGTCCCTTTCTGAGTCAATTCTCATCCTGGCATGGTTGGTGCAAGTCCTCGGGCAGGCAAACAAAAATAAATAAAGAAAGATAAAAGGATTGTTTTTGTTTTAGGGTAGCCGGATTCCTGTGGATTACCGACTTATCCAGAGGGATTTTCACTTGGCCGGAAGCCTGTAGAGAAACCTATGGAAATATTGGGTGTGCTTTCTGGGTAATTTTCTGATTATTGTATAATTTCAATGCGTTGTAATAATATTTCTGAAAACCGGAACCGGGGATAATTTCTGGACTGGGGCGGTGAAACCGGGGTTTGCCACAGGTTTGCAGTTATCCTTGCCCCGAAAGGATAAGCGTCTTGCAAGCGTGGCATGGAATGGTGAGTTTCGCACAGCTTGCAAAGATCCCCCGAACCATCCAGTACTCGTCACCAAGTCATGCCATCGCTTTCCCACGGGTTTATCCACATGCAGAAAAATCTGATCCTCGCTTCTGGGTCCGAAATTCGGCAATCCCTGCTCAGAAATGCCAACGTTTCCTTCACCGTTGAACGGCCGCGAATCGACGAAGAGATGGTGAAAGCCGCGCTTCTGGCCGAAGAGGCCACGCCGCGCGACATCGCCGACACGCTGGCCGAGATGAAAGCGCTGAAGATCAGCGAAAAATTCCCCGACGCCCTGGTCATCGGATGCGATCAGGTGCTCGATTTCAACGGTCAGATGCTGTCGAAACCCGAAACCCGGGACGAGGCGCGCGATCAGCTGCGCCAGATGCGGGGCGAGAGGCACATGTTGCTGTCGGCGGCGGTGATCTGCGAGGCGGGCAAACCGCTTTGGCGCCATATCGGGCAGGTTCGTTTGCGGATGCGCGATTTCTCCGACGACTTCCTAGAGGGCTATCTGGATCGCAACTGGCCGGAAATCGGGCATTGCGTGGGCGCCTATAAGCTTGAAGAGGAAGGTGTACGGTTGTTTTCCCGTATCGACGGCGATTACTTTACGGTCCTGGGGCTGCCGCTTCTGGAACTCCTGTCCTACCTGACCCTGCGAGGAGAGCTGCAACAATGAGTGTCGAGCGTATTCCCCTGGCCGGTGTGATCGGATCGCCGATCGCCCATTCGAAATCGCCGCTTTTGCACGGTCACTGGCTGAAAACCCTTGGCATCAAGGGCCATTACATCCCGATGGATGTGGCGCCGGAAGACCTGGAAAACGTGCTGCGCACCCTGCCCCGGATGGGTTTTGTCGGCGTCAACATCACCGTGCCGCATAAGGAAGCCGCGATGCGGATCGCCGATCAGGTCACCGACCGGGCGACGCTGATCGGGGCGGTGAACACGCTGATTTTCCGCGAAGATGGGAAAATCCACGCCGACAACACCGATGGCTATGGTTTCATCGAAAACCTGCGTCAGAACGCACCGGATTGGAACCCGGCGGCCGGGCCCGCCGCGGTTTTGGGCGCCGGGGGCGCCGCGCGCGCCGTGGTGGCGTCGCTGCTCGATGCCGGTGTGCCGGAAATCCTGATCAGCAACCGCACCCGGGCGCGCGCCGAAGCGCTGAAGCAGGATTTCGGCACAAGGGTGAGCGTGGTCGAATGGGTCCAGGCCGGCAACATGCTGGAACAGGCGGCGACGGTGGTGAACACCACCTCGCTTGGCATGTTGGGCAAACCGGAATTGCGGGTGCCGCTGGACGGGTTGCAGAAGGGCGCCTTGGTGACCGATCTGGTCTATAACCCGCTGCAAACGCGGCTTTTGCGCGAAGCCGAAGACATGGGATGCGTCACCGTCGACGGCTTGGGCATGCTGATCCACCAGGCGGTGCCGGGGTTCGAACGCTGGTTCGGCCAACGGCCCGTGGTCGACGCGGCCACCCGCGCGGTGTTGCTGCGATGAGTTTCAAGCTGGGCCTGACCGGGTCGATCGGGATGGGCAAATCCACCACCGCGAAAATGTTCGCCGAAGCGGGCTGCGCCGTCTGGGATGCGGATGCGGCGGTGCATCGGCTGTATTCCAGGGGTGGCAAGGCGGTTCCGGCGTTCGAGCGCGATTTTCCCGAGGCGGTGATCGATGGTGAAGTGTCGCGCGCGGCGCTGAAACTGATCATCGGGCGCGATCCCACCGCGTTGAAACGGATCGAGGAAATCGTCCATCCGCTGGTCGGCGAAGACCGCGCCGATTTCATTGCCCATGCCACGGCCGATATCCTTGTCTTCGACATCCCGCTGCTGTTCGAAACCGGCGGCAACGCGGCGATGGATGCGGTTGCCACCGTGTCGGCCACGGCCGAAATCCAGAAACAAAGGGTGATGGACCGCGGCACCATGACCGAGGCGCAATTCGAAGCGATCCGTGAAAAACAGATGCCGGACGCTGAAAAACGCGCCCGGGCCGATTATGTGATCGAAACCGACACGCTGGATCACGCGCGCGCGCAGGTGCAGGCGGTGATCGACGATATTCAGGGGAAGCTGCGCAATGCGTGAAATCGTGATGGATACGGAAACCACCGGTTTCGACCCGAATTCGGGCGACCGGATCGTCGAAATCGGTTGTCTTGAGCTCTATAACCACATGCCGACCGGCGAAACCTATCACGTCTATATCAACCCCGAACGCTACATGCCGGACGAAGCTTTCGGCGTGCACGGCATTGGGCCCGACCTGTTGCAGCCGCCGCAGGACCCGAAACCGGGTCAGGTGACGCTGAAGGACAAGCCGCTGTTCAAGGAAGTGGGCCAGAGTTTCCTGGATTTCATCCGCGATTCCAAGCTGGTGATCCATAACGCGGCCTTCGATATCAAGTTCCTCAACGCCGAACTGGGCTGGATGGGATTGCCGCAAATCCCGTGGGAACAGGCGCTTGATACGCTGGCCATCGCGCGCAAGAAATTTCCCGGCTCGCCCGCGACGCTGGATGCGCTGTGCCGCCGCTTCGGCATCGACAATTCGTCGCGCACGCTGCACGGCGCGTTGCTCGACTCCGAAATCCTGGCGGATGTCTATCTGGAACTGATCGGCGGCCGGCAGCCCGATTTCGGGCTCAGCACGGTGTCCACCGGGTCGTCGGGCGGCGATGGCGGCGACGATTGGCGCCCCTTCAAGCGTCCGGCGCCGCTGCCGCCGCGGATCACCGAAAAAGAAACCGCCGCCCATGATGCCTTTGTCGAGGCGATGGGCGACGGCGCGCTTTGGAAAAAGCTGTCTTAAGGGATCAGTTCGCCGGCGCGGTCTGACCTTCGGCCTGACGGCGGGCCAGTTCGTTGCGATACAGCTGAACGAAATCGATGTTTTCCAGGTTCAGCGGCGGGAAACCGCCGTCGCGGGTCACGTCGCTGACGATGCGGCGCAGGAACGGGAACATCATGCGCGGGCATTCGATCAGCAGGAACGGATGCATCTGGTCTTCCGGCACGCCTTCGATCTGGAAGATCCCGGCATAGTCGATTTCCAGCAGGAACAGCTTGGCGTCGCTATCCTTGGCCGAGGAATCCACGGTCAGCTTGATCGCGACTTCATACTGGTTTTCCTGGCTCCGCTTCTTGGCGTCCAGGTTGACCAGAACCTTGACGTCCGGCTGGACTTCGCCCGACGCGCCTTTTTGCGCCAGGATGTTTTCGAAGGACATGTCGCGGATGAACTGGTTCAACACGTTCATGCGGAAGGACGGGGCCTGCGGGTCGGTGGCAGCTTCAGCCATTTCTTGCTCCTAGAAAATGCGTTTGATCCGTCCTTATCAGGATGGATCACGCGCCTCAATGCTTGGTCCATCCCGAAGGCCGGTGGGTCGGTCGTTTTGACGGATCGACCTCGTAAAATTCGCCTTCGATGACGTCATCGTCCTGCATCGGGCGGTATTCCTGCCGGGTGCCCGCCGCGCCCATGGTGAAGCTTTGAACCCGCACGCGCTTGCGCAGGTAATGGAAAAAGGCCGAGCGGATCGCCGGAACCAGCAGGGCAAAGCCAAGCGCGTCGGTGAAAAAACCCGGCGTCAGCAGCAGGACGCCCGAAATCAGCACCATCGCGCCATGCGCCAAAGGTTCGGTCGGATCGTCGAGCTGGGAAAAGGACCGTTGCAGGTTACCGATCGCCAAACGCCCCTGCGCCCGCACCATCCAGGTGCCCAGCATCGCGGTCAGAACGACGATTCCGATCGTCGGCCATGTCCCGATCAAACCGCCCACTTGGATGAAAAGGGCGATCTCGATAACCGGAACGGCGATAAAAGCGATTAACAGCCACATTTTTGGCACTCTCCTGTAACCTTGACGCAGTGGACTTGACCGCCTGCCTCACCTACATAAGTAGCCAACGGGCCGGTTTCCACGCCCATGGGTTCGAGAGGATAGTATGAATTCGCCGATTTTGCAGCTTCTGGTACTGGCTGGCATCGCAATCTTCCTGATTTTGCGGTTGAAAAACGTGTTGGGCACCCGCGAGGGTTTTGAAAAGCCCCCGGTTCAGAAAGTGCCGGAAAAATCCGCCCCGCGCCGTGATTTCGAAGTGATCGAAGGCGGTCCCGACCGCGACATCACCGATCACGCCACCGAAGGCAGCGCCGCGGCGGATGCATTGGCGCAGATGAAGCGCGTGGAACCCAGCTTCAACGTGTCGGAATTCCTGGGCGGCGCGCGCGGTGCCTATGAAATGATCCTGATGGGGTTCGAACGCGGCGACATGGCCGATATCAAGCCGTTCCTCAGCGATGACGTCTATGCCAGCTTCGCCGAAGTAGTCGAAGCGCGCGAAGCGCAGGGCCTGAAGATCGAGGCCGATTTCATCGGTATTCGCGAAATGGCGCTGGTCGACGCGGAATTCGAAAACAACGTCGCCGAGATTTCGGTGAAATTCGTTGGCGAATTGACCTCGGTCGTGCGCGACAGTTCCGGCGAAATCGTCGAAGGCAAGCTGAACGAGATCAAGCGTCAGAAGGACGTCTGGACCTTTGCCCGCAAGATGGGAACCGACGATCCGAACTGGCAACTGGTCGCAACGGGCGAATGATCCGGCGGCTGCCAGCCGCCGTTCTGGCAGGGGCGCTGATGACAGGTGCGGCGCAATCCGCCGACCTGTCCTATCAGGTGCATGATTTCGCCGATCTGGATGGCTGGGACCGCGACGATCACGCCGCCGCGCTGAACGTGTTCCTGGCCACCTGCCCCGATATCGATGCGCCCGACTGGCAATCGCTGTGCGCCGTGGCGCAGACGATCGAGAATCCCAAGGCGTTCTTTGAGCTTTTCTTCCGTCCGGTGCTGATCGAGAACGGGCAAAAGCCGTTGTTCACCGGCTATTACGAACCCGAACTGGACGGATCGCTGGTGCGGACCGACCGGTTCCGTTTCCCGGTCTACGGCCAGCCGCGCGAAGCGCGCGGCGCCGGGCAATGGTTGTCGCGGGGCGAGATCGAAACCAGCGGCGTGATGGAAGGCCGCGGGCTTGAAATCGCCTGGGTCGACGATCCGGTGGAACTGTTTTTCCTGCAAATCCAAGGGTCTGGTCGCATCCGGCTGCCCGACGGGCATCATCTCCGGGTCGGTTATGGCGGGTCGAACGGACACGAATACCGGTCCATCGGGGTCGAACTGATCCGGCGCGGGATTTATCGGAAACACCAGGTGTCGGCGCAGGTGATCAAATCCTGGGTCCGGCGCAACCCGGTCGAGGGGCTGGAATTGCTGCGCCACAACCCGTCCTATGTGTTTTTCCGCAAGATCGACAAGGTGTCGCCCGAAGACGGGCCGCTGGGCGCGATGAACCGCTCGGTCACTTCGGGGCGCAGCATAGCGGTCGATCCCGCCTTCACGCCGCTGGGCGCGCCGGTCTGGCTGGAAAAGCACGGCGAACAGCCGATCCGCCGGTTGATGGTGGCGCAGGATACCGGATCGGCGATCAAGGGGCCGCAGCGGGCCGATATCTTCTTCGGTACCGGCGATGCGGCGGGCCGCGCCGCTGGCAAGCTGCGCGATGCGGGGCGGATGATGGTGCTGCTGCCGATCCAGCGCGCCTTTGCCCTGCTGCCGGAGAGCGAGCAATGACGCGACGGCGGCTGAGCCCCGAGGAAGTGGAGCTGTGGAAGAAGGTGGCGGATACGGCCGAACGGCTGAACCCCGACCGGCCCCATTCCGAATTGCCCAAACCCAAGCCGAAACCGAAGAAAGCGCCGTCTTTCCGGCTGCCGGACTTCCAGGTCGGCACCAGGGCCGGTGCAACACCGCCCCGCGACGACCTGATGCCCAGCATTTCCGAACAGCTTGGCAACACTCCCGTGCGGATGGATCAGAAAACCTTCGGCAAGATGAGGCGCGGAAAACTGGTGCCCGAGGGCCGGATCGACCTGCACGGCATGACCCTGGACAAGGCGCATTCGGTGCTGAACGGGTTCATCATGCGGTCGCATGCGCAGGGCAAGCGGCTGGTGCTGGTGATCACCGGCAAGGGCAAGCATCGCGACGAAGGCGGGCCGATCCCGGTGCGCTTCGGGGTGCTGAAACACAACGTGCCGCAATGGTTGACCATGCCGCCCTTGTCGGCGGTCGTCTTGCAGGTGTCCGAGGCGCATCTCAGCCATGGCGGATCGGGCGCCTATTACGTTTACCTGCGGCGCAACCGTTAATTCAGCATCAACAGCGGCGACAGGATCAGCTGCGTCGCGTTCTGCGCGGTGATCACCGTGCCCGGCAACAGCCCCGACCGGCCCGCGCGGTCCTGACCGAAGGCTTCGTTCACCGCGGCGCTGTTGCTGAGAAGCGCGATCAAAAGCGGCGAGGTTCCCACCGTGAAATGCCGCGTGCCGGATTCCTGCGCGAATTCGGAAACGTCGATCAGGGTGACGGGATATTCGGCCAGCTCTTCGGGATCGGTCAGGTTGCCCAGCCGCCTGCGGCTGCCGTTCAGCCGCGCTGACAGCTGCAACGCGCGGTCGCGCGAGGACACGAAGATCGCAAAGGGCTGCGGCAGCCCGGCCAGGCGATCGGCCTGGGTCTTGAACAGGTCGATATCCAGATCGGGCGACACCAGGACAACGCCACCAAGTGCCCGCTTCGACCATCCCGGCGTGGCGATTTCCATCTGCCGCAGCGTTTCCATCACCAGCATCGTGCCCAGAGAATGCCCGACAAGGATGATCCGCCCCGGCTGCGCGGCGCGGACCTGCCGCAGCAGGGTTTCGAACCCGTCACGGGCGTAAAGAACGCTGTCGCGGTCATGGGTATAGGCCAGCGGGTTGGCGGCGCTTGGCCAGGAATAATGCACCACGATGCCGGGCAGGTCGAAATCGTGTTTCATCTGCACGGTCCGGAACACGCCGTCGCTGAAGCTGTTGTTGTAGCCATGCACGTAGATCAGAACGTCGCGGTCGCCCCGAGGCTGCTTGGCCAGTGCTGTTCGTATGGCCGACGTGAAGCCGCCAGCGCTGGTGAAATCCTGTTTTCCGGTGATGACGAAATGTCTTTCCGGATCGGTTTCGCCCATCCCGATCTTGATCTGCCCGACCTCGCGCTTCGGCGGAACTGATACGTCCACCGACAGGTAATCCAGCGCCCCTGCCCGGTCGTGCCCATACCAGCCCTGATCGTTCTGCCCGCGATTGGTGGCGACGAAGGCGGTATAGACCTGGCCGGTTTCCCGCGCCTCGGGCCTCATCACGATCATTTCCCGGTCGCTGCAGGCGGCCAGGAAGAACAGGCAGAATATCAGGGCGCTTCTGATCACGGGCGGCTCCGGCGCTTGTCACAGTGCCAGAGCTAGCGGTTTTCCAAAACCGATGCCAGTGCTGCGCGGCCTTGGCGTTACAGAACGTAGCGGCTCACATCGGCCGATTTGGTCAGCTCGCCCAGGTTCTTGTCGACGAAGGCGGCATCCACCGTCACCGACTGACCCGGCTGGTCCGGCGCGGTGAAGGACAGTTCCTCGAATACCCGCTCCATCACCGTGTAAAGCCGCCGCGCGCCGATGTTTTCCACCGACTGGTTCACGTCGGCCGCGATCTTGGCCAGTGCCGCGATGCCGTCGTCGGTGAAGCTCACCGTCACTTCCTCGGTCGCCATCAGGGCGGTGTATTGCCGGGTCAGCGCGTTGTCGGTTTCGGTCAGGATGCGGACGAAATCGTCCTCGGTCAGCGGCCTGAGCTCCACCCGGATCGGCAGACGCCCCTGCAATTCGGGCAGCAGGTCGGACGGTTTGGCGATATGGAAGGCTCCGCTGGCGATGAACAGGATATGATCGGTTTTCACCGGGCCGTGCTTTGTGGAAACGGTGGTACCCTCGATCAGCGGCAGCAGGTCGCGCTGCACCCCTTCGCGGGACACGTCGCCGCCGCGCGCGTCGGAGCGGGCGCAGACCTTGTCGATCTCATCGAGGAAGACGATGCCGTTTTCTTCCACCGATTCCAGCGCGGTCCTGGTCACGGTTTCGTCGTCCAGCAGCTTGTCGGCCTCTTCGCTGATCAGGGTTTCATAGCTTTCGGCCACCGTCATACGGCGGCGTACGGTACGGCCGCCGAAGGCCTTGCCGAAGATATCGCCCAGGTTCATCATGCCCATCTGGCTGCCCGGCTGGCCGGGGATGTCCATCATCGGCATCGGGTTCGAGGTGTCGGCCACGTCCAGTTCGATGACCGTATCGTCCAGCTCGCCCGACTTCAGCTTCTTGCGGAACATGTCGCGGGTCGCTTCGCGCGCATCCGTGCCGGCGATGGCTTCGATCACCCGGTCCTCGGCGGCCTGATGCGCCTTGGCCTTGACCTCTTCGCGCATGTATTCGCGGGTCTGGGAAATCGCCGCATCGACCAGATCGCGGACGATCTGTTCCACGTCGCGGCCGACATACCCGACCTCGGTGAACTTGGTCGCCTCGACCTTGATGAAGGGCGCCTTGGCGAGCTTCGCCAAGCGGCGGCTGATTTCGGTCTTGCCGACGCCGGTGGGCCCGATCATCAGGATGTTTTTCGGATAAACCTCGTCGCGCAGGTCGTCGGACAGTTGCTTGCGCCGCCAGCGGTTGCGCAGGGCGACGGCGACGGCGCGCTTGGCGTCGTTCTGGCCGATGATGAAGCGGTCGAGTTCGGAAACGATTTCGCGGGGGGTAAGATTGGTCATGACAATCCCTTATCAGTGAGAGGGCGGCAGCCGATGCAGCGGCAGCAGCCCGGACAGGGGTGAAAGAAGCGTGGCGCGAATCCGGGCCCAGAATGCACCGAGGATCACCAGGAAAAGCCCCAGGATCAGAATGGTCATCGCCGCGCCCCCGCCGTCGAAAACGGTGCCGGCCAGGGTGACGATATAGCCGATCGCGGCAATCAGGAAGGACCGGCGGTCGATCACGATGGCGACGGCGGCGAAAAGAACCAGAACGGCCAGCAGGATCAGGTAGGCGCCCGACGTGCCCTTTTCCAGCAGGCTGAGCGCGATGGTGTTGACCAAAGCGGGCGCTGCGACCACGTGCAGCCAGAACCCCTGCGCCGACCGGCGGGTGACGCGGTGCGGGTCGCTCATGTCGAAAAACATCGCCACGGCAAAAACGGCCAGCCCGACCAGCAACGTGATCCAGGCGAATGGCCCGCTGGCCGACAGCAGGAAGAAATCGGTGAGTTCCGCGGGCCGTCCCCCGGCCTGGTTGGCCCCGATCAGCAACGCCAGCGCGAAGATGCCAAGCGCAATCAGCGCCATGGCGAAGGGCACCCGGAACCGGACCCAGAACAGCGCGGTCGCCGCGGTGGTCAGGGCCAGAGGAAACGGCAGGCTGGTCAGGTCGTTCTGCGCCACCATGAAGGGCTGCGAAAACCACGCGGTCAGCCCGGTCGCTGCGTTCAGCGCGAACAGCACCGACAGGGCGATGGCCGGCGCCACCATGCGGCGGCGGCGGATGAAGTATTCCGACAGGGCCCAGATGGCACCGGCGGCAATGGCGGCGGCGGTCGCCACCTCGGTCTGCACGTTGACGATCTGTCCGGTCAGCGCCACGCCGGTCACCCCGGCCCAGCCCCCGGCCAGGATCAGCAGCCCGACAACGATGAAAATCTCGTTGAACCCTTTGAACAGCTCGAAAGGTTCATCCCCCGGTGACAGATTTTCGCGCGCCCCGCGGCGGCTGTCGGCCAGCGCCGCCAGCGATGCCGCCTGCGCCTCGGACAACAGGCCCGATCCGACGGCAGCGCGAAGATCGTCGTCGGAGATCATTTGCGGATCGTCTCCACCGTCAAATTGCCGTTGGTGTAGACGCAGATATCGGCGGCGATCGCCATCGCCTTGCGGGCGATGTCTTCGGCGCTCATGTCGCTGTCCATCATGCCGCGTGCGGCGGCTAGGGCGTAATTGCCGCCCGACCCGATGGCGGTGACGTCATGTTCGGGTTCCAGCACGTCGCCCGCGCCGGTGATCACGAACATTTCCGCGCCGTCGGTGACGATCAGCATCGCTTCGAGCTTTTGCAGGTATTTGTCGGTGCGCCAATCCTTGGCCAGTTCCACGCTGGCGCGGGCCAGCTGACCGGGGGTCGCTTCCAGTTTCGCCTCAAGCCGTTCCAGCAGGGTGAAGGCATCGGCGGTCGATCCGGCAAAGCCCGCCACCACGTCATAGCCGCCGGGGGACAGCCTGCGCACCTTGCGCGCGGTGCCCTTGATCACGGTCTGACCCAGTGAAACCTGCCCGTCGCCCGCGATCACCACTTCGCCGCCCTTCTTGACGCCGATGATGGTGGTGCCGTGCCATCCGGGGAATTTATCCTCAGCCATGCGATGCCTCCTGTCGTTGCCGCCTATATGGAAGCTGGCGCGCGGCGGCACAAGGGTAGCGCTTGCCCGCCCCGGTTGCGCCCGGTAGCTTTCCATCCATGAGCAGTCCTACACACCTCGATTTCTATCTTGAACCCGAGCTTTTAAAAAGCGCCCGGGAAGGCAAGCATAATTTCATCGCCAAGATCGTTGAGGTTGTCGAAGAGGCCGGGTTCAGCGTCGGTTTCAACGGCAATTCCCTGCGCGAACGCGCCGACAGCGTGAACCGGCCCGGATACCGTCTGTTCCACATGGACGAACCGGAGGGGGAACGCGCGCTAACCTTCCGCCGGGTCTATCACTATCCGTTCTGGCAGATCGAACCGACGACGAAACGCTGGGATTGGCGGGTGGCGAACACCCGGTTCGACCCGGACAGGATCGACGACACCGAAGCGCAGCGGTTCTATGGGTTCTGGCGCAAGCGGCTGTTCGGCGACGCGGCGGAACAGGTAACCCGCGACGGCATCATCTATGCCCCGTTGCAGGGGCGGCTGACCGAACGGCGGTCGTTCCAGACCTGTTCACCGCTTGAAATGCTGGTGTCCACCCTGCAGCACGATCCGTCGCGCCGGGTAATCGCGACGCTGCACCCGAAGGAACATTATACGGCCTCGGAAATTTCCAAGCTGGATGCGCTGGCGGCCCGCTTCCCGCGCCTGACGGTGCAGGAGGTGGATATGGTCGAGATGCTGCAACGCTGCGATTACGTGGTGACGCAGAATTCCAGCGCCGCCTTCAACGGCTATTTCTTCGGCAAGCCCTGCGTGTTGTTCGCGCGGGTGGATTTCCACCATGTCGCGGCGGATGTGTACCGGCAGGGGCTGGATCGGGCGTTTGAAACCGTGCTGGCTGAAACACCCGATTACGCGCGCTATATCTGGTGGTTCTGGCAGAAGATGTCGATCAATGCCGGTACGCCCAAGGCCAAGAACAAGATCCGCCAGGCGCTGCGGCGGGGCGGATGGCCGGTTTAGCGTTCACGGCCTCGCAAAGAAAAACCCCGGCGCAAGCACCGGGGTTTTCGTCAATTCGGTATCGGCAACCGATCAGATCGAGGATTCGATCCAGCTTTGCAGCGCGGCCTTGGGTGCTGCGCCGGCGCGGTTCGACACGACCTGGCCGTCCTTGAAGATGAACAGCGCCGGGATGCCGCGGATGCCCATGGCGGCGGCGGAGCTCGGGTTGCTGTCCACGTCGACCTTGGCGATCTTCACCTTGCCTTCCAGTTCGGCGGCCAGTTCTTCCAGGGCCGGGCCGATCTGCTTGCAGGGGCCGCACCATTCAGCCCAGAAATCCACCACGACGGGGATGTCGGAATTCTTCACTTCGGCGTCGAAGGTTGCGTCGGTAACGGCTACGGTGCCCATTTGGTTTCTCCTGAAAATTGGGTTGCTGCAAAACTAGGTTTGGAACCCGAAATCGTCAAGTCGGACAGATCGTTTCGAGCGAATGTGTCAGCAGCGTCCCGGGCAGCGGCATCAGCCGCGCCGTGCGGGTCCACAGCAGCGCGGTCTGCACGTCCTTATTGGGATAAATCCTTGTCAAAGCATCGGCATAGGCCGCCATCTGCCGGATCAGGCCAAGCGGGCAATCTTCGGGGTTTTCCGGCGTCACAGCGTTGGTTTTGAAATCCACCGCCATCACGGTTTTTTCACCGACGATCAACCGGTCGATGGTGCCGTGGATGCGCTGCCCGCCCAAGGCGTCGAGCGTAGCCGTGACCGGCACCTCGGCCAGCGCGGTATCGGTGAAGAGCGGTCGCAGATCGGGATTGGTCAGCACCCGGGTCGCTTCTTCCAGTAGCGCGGGAAGCTCATCCTCCCCCGCCGCGTCGGCCCCGCGCGACAGCAGCTTCGCGGCCAGGTCGGGCCAATCCGCTTGATCTGCCTCGGGCAGGTGTTCCAGCAGCAGGTGAATCTGCCGCCCGCGTTTCTTGGCTGCTTCTTCGTCCAGGTTATCCTCGCCTGGCAGGGCCTTGGCGCCGCCAAGGTCGGTCGAGGGGCTGAGCGTCTTGGCAATCGGTTCCGGCGTTGCGGCGGTGCTGCGGGCCCAATCGGGCAGAACGACATCCTCCACCTCGGCCCGTTTCGGCGCGGCGACAATGTCGCCGCCCCAATCGCCGTGGCTCAGTCGCAGACCGGGACCGAAGGGGAAGTCCTGCGCTTCTGCCGCCATCCGTTCCATCGCCTTGCCGATCTTGCTGTACCAGCTTGCCCCGTCTGTCCCCAGATCGCCCGCCGCCGCCACGATCAGCCATTTTTCCGCCCGCGTCATCGCGACGTACAAAAGCCGGTCGCGCTCGGCCTCCTCGGCGGCGATGCGTTTGTCGCGCGCCGCCTGCATCCGGTCCGGCATCTGGCCGCTGCCGGTGCGCCACATCACCTGACCCTCGTCGGCCAGAACTTCGTCGCGCAGCTGCACGTTGCGTTTTCCGGTGTCGGGCAGGATCACGATCGGCGCTTCCAGCCCCTTGGCGCCATGCACCGTCATCACCCGGATACGGTCGCCCGCGCTGTCCATCTGCCGCTTGATTTCCAGTTCGTCGGTTTCCATCCATTGCAGGAACCCGATCAGGCTGGGAATCGCGCTGCGTTCATAGGCCAAGGCCTGGGAGAGGAAGGCGTTGATGCCATCTTCGGCCTCGGCCCCCAGCCGCGCCAGCAATTTGCGCCGCCCGTCATGGCGGGTCAGGATGCGTTCGATCAAGTCATAGGGGCGCAGGTAATCGGCCTTGCCGCGCAGGTCGTTCAGCACCTCCATCACCTCGGGGATATCCTCCTGCCGGTGGCGGAAGGTTTCCCACAGGTGTTTTTCGGTGCGGCGATGGGCGAAGTCGAACAGTTTCTGTTCGTCCCAGCCGAACAGCGGCGATTTCAAAGCGACGGCCAAGTAATAGCTGTCCTCGGGGGTGGCAAGGAAGCTCATTAGCGCGGCCAGATCGCGCACCGCCAGTTCCGCGCCGACCTTCAGCCGGTCGGCCCCGGCGATGGCCAGCCCCTGTTCCTTGCAGGCGCGGATGATTTCCGCGAACAGGTCCGACCGGCGCTGCACCAGGATCAGGAAATCGCCTTCGCTGACCGGGCGCATGTTGTATTCGCCGGAATGGCCGATTTCCGCCGGAATAGTCTCTTTCTGGTCGATCATCGCGCGGATCTGCCGGGCGATCCGTTCGGCCAGCAAAACGGTGTGATGCTTGACGCCCAGCCGGTCCACCGGCGCGGCCCAATCGTCGTCTTCTTCCTCGCCGGTCTTGTCCACCACCGGCCACAGATCGACCCGCCCCGACATCTTGTCCTTGAACGCCCGGTGTTCCGACCCGGTATGGAACCCGGATGCTTCGCGGCCTTTGAACACCTCGTCCACCAGCGACAGGATCGCGTGGGACGACCGGAAGCTGAATTGCAGCTCCATCTCGTTCAGCGGCCGTTCGGTGGTGGCCAGACGCGCGGCGAATTCCGCCTGCATCCGGTCGAATTCGCCCGGATCGGCGCCCTGGAAGGAATAGATCGATTGTTTCTTGTCGCCGACCACGAAAATCGTGCGTTCCACCTGCGACCGTGCCCCGGACCCGGAGGTGAATTCCTGCGCCAGCAGTTCGATCACCTTCCATTGGGCAGGGCTGGTATCCTGCGCCTCGTCCACCAGGATGTGGTCGATACCGCCGTCGAGGCGATAGAGAACCCAGGCCGCCACCGCCGGATCGGTCAGCAGGTCGCGCGCCTTCAGGATCAGGTCGTCGAAGTCGAGCCACCCCATCTGCTGCTTGCGCGCCTCATAGGCGGGCAGGAAGATGCGGGCGAAATCCTGCAACGCATGGGTCTTGCGCGCCGCCGACAGCGACAGCCGCCGGTTTCGCGCGTCTTCGACCCGGCGCATCAGGTTTTCCAGCCGGGGCAGCAGCGCGCCCATGGATTCGCGCAGATCCTTGGTCGGGAAAGACCCTATCTTGGCCCCAAACGGCGATTTTGCGCTTGCCCCGAACAGGAACACGTCTTCCAGCATGGGTAGGGCGGATAGGTCCAGCCGCCCGATCAGCCGCAACTTGGCGGCGGCCTTGGCATCGCTCGACTTGCCGGTTTCCAGCGCCGCGATCACGTCGCGCAGCAAATCCTCCTCATCGCCGAGGAAGACCAGCGATTGCAGCGCCTCTTCGTCGAAACCGGGGTCCAGATCGAACAGTTGCAGGCAATCGTCCGGCCCCAGCGGGGTTTGCAGCGACGCGCGCTGATGCACGATCGAGGCGGTGAGGCTTTCGAAATCCTCGCCGGTGAAATGATGCGCGACGCGGCGGATTACCGGGGCGTCACGCCCGTCGGCCAGGTCCTGCACGATCTCGGCGCGCAATAGCGCCGCCGCGCGATCCTCCATTTCCGCGAATTGCGGGCTGACGCGGGCTTCCAGCGGGAAACGGCGCAGCAGCGAGGAACAGAACGAGTGGATCGTCTGGATCTTCAACCCGCCCGGCGTTTCGATGGCGCGGGCGAACAGGGTGCGGGCGTTGCGCAGGTCTTCGTCACTGATGCTGCCCGGAACGCCCAGATCCAGCAATTGCAGCCGCAGCTTGTCATCGGCCAGCATCGCCCATTCGCCCAGGCGCTTGAACAGCCGGTTCTGCATCTCGCTCGCCGCGGCCTTGGTATAGGTCAGGCACAGGATATGCTGCGGCTGCACCTTTTCCAGCAGCAGCCGCGCCACCCGGTCGGTCAGAACCCGGGTCTTGCCCGACCCGGCATTGGCGGCCAGCCATGTGGAATGTTTCGGGCGCGCCGCCTGAACCTGCTTTTCGGTGGCCTCGTTGCGGGGGGTCATGACAGGTCCTCCGGTTCGGGCTCTGAGGTGACATCCCATTCGCCGAAGCGCGACAGCTGGTCGTAATCGGAAATGTCGCTGTCCTTGAACAGGGCGCGCCGCGCCGTGTAGCCCTGTTCGGGCTGGAAATAGCTTTGGATCAGGGTTTCGAACTTGTCCCAGACCTGTTCGACCGGTTCGTCCTCAAGCGGCGCGGCAACTTCCGCCGGTTTCGATCCCAGCCCGATGAATGTCGCCTCGGCCACATCGGCCAGTCCGATATCGGGGAAACCGCCGCGCGAAATCATCGCCGCTTCCAGCAGAAGCTGCTTGTCGAAAATCCGCTGCTGCTTGGCGCTGGGCGGCGCGCCGGTCTTGTAGTCATAGATATGGGCGCGGCCCATATCATCCATGTCGATACGGTCGGCCTTGCCCACCAGGGTGAAATCGATGCCGTCGATACCGACCTCGCCCTTTTCTTCGAAATAGGTCGGCACTGCGCGGGCCTGACGTTCCTTTTCCGAGGCGACGAACCAGTCCGCGATGCGCCCGATCCGCGCCGCCCAAAGCGCGCGGATATCGGGCCAGGGCACGTTTTGGGCCAGAACAGTGTCTGCAATCTCATTGAGCCGCTGCGCGGTCAGCGCTGCCGGATCGGCGCGGCATTCGTGGATGAACCGTTCCAGCACCGAATGGGTGACGATCCCGCGCAGCAAGGCGTCGGGCGCGCGCATCAGCGGGTCCAGCGGTCGCAGCCGCAGCACGTGACGAGCATAGATGGCGTAAGGATCGCGGATCAGACGTTTGATTTCGGTGACCGACAGCCGGTTGGGCCGGGACGCAACCGGCGGGCGCGGCGAGGGTCGCGGTGCGGCGGGGGTCGTTCCCGGTTCTTCCAGCTTGCGCGCCAGCGCCAGCCATTCATCGCCGCGCGCGCGGGCACCGGCCAGCGCCACATCGCCGCCCTGCCCCGGCAAGCCGTTCAGCAGGTTGGTCATCCGGTTCAGCCAGCGCGACGGCACGGTTTCGGCGTCATCGGACCGGACCGATCGTGTCATCCAGACTTGCGGCGCGCCCGCCGCCTGTTGGAAATCATGCGCCGACAGACCGATGCGGCGTTCGGGCAGCAACAGACCCGCGTCATGCCGCATCCGGCGGTTCAGCCACGGGTCGGGGTTGGGCATTTCAGGCCAGCTGCCTTCGTTCAGACCGCCGAGGATCACCAGGTCGGCGCCCTGCACCCGGGCCTCCAACGTGCCCCAGATCAGGATCTTGGGATGCGGTTCATCGGGGTTGCGGACCTCGCCCTGCGACAGGATCGCACCGAACATGTCGGCGTAATCCGATGCCGACAGGATGCCGCCATGTTCCGCCTCGCCGCTCAGCGTCGCCACCACGCCCTGCGCCGCCAGCCCGGAATCGCCGGACCAAAGCGCGCTGTCGCCCGACGGTGCGCTGCCATTGGCGATGGCTTCGGCCAGGATCATGTGACGTTCGACATGATCGGTCAGGGCGATTTCGCCGCCCGTATCCTTGTCAATGAAATTCTCGATCAGCCATTCCATCCACGCCACGGCCATCGGCCTGTCGATCACGGCGGCCCAGGCGCGCATCTGGACGGGGTCGGGAAACGGCATTCCGGTGCGGCGGATATGCAGCTCCAGTTCACGGGTCAGCAGCAGGTGCGGGCCACGTTCGCCGCCCGAATGGGTCAGCGGGTGCATCAGCAGCGTCAGCAGCGATTCAGAGGTCAGCTTGCGGTGAAACAGCGCCGAAACATGTCGCAGGAAGCGCCCCGGCGGCGACAGTTGCAACGGCGTGCCGGCGGAATCGTCGGGCACGATGCCCCAGCGGTCCAGCGCCGAGGTCACCTGCCGGGTCAGCATCCGGTCGGGGGTGATCAGCGCGGCGGTGATGCCCTCATCGGCGGCGCGGCGCAGGCGCAGGGCGATGGCCAGCGCTTCGTCGCGTTGCGATTGCGCCTCGATCACGGTCAGGTCGGCGCAGGCCTGGTCGAGGTCCTGCAACTGCGGGCCTTCTTCCAGCCAGCGGTCGGTCACCGGGGCCGGGCGCAGCGCCAGCGACAGCAGACGGTTGCGCGGCGGGCAGGGTGCGGGGGTATCCGTCCAGGGCTGCACGTCCTGCGGGCCGATGCCCAGCTCGTTCATCAGCTTGCGGAACCGGTATTGCGGGTGATCTTCGGCCGCCAAAGCATCATCCAGATCGTCCCAGCCGGAAAGCGGCATGTCGAAATCGAAGCCGGGCAGCACGATCGCGCCCTGCGGCAGCTTCGCCACCGCCTTCATCAGCAGCATCGTGGTGCCGCGCGATCCGGTGGACCCGGCGACGATCAGCGGGGTTTGCGGCGGGTTTGCGGCCCAGTCCCCGGTCAGCGCGGTGACGATCATCCGGGCGCGGGTTTCGCTGTCGGGGGCATCAATGCTGTCTTCGAAATAGTGCTGCACGATGTCGAGGAAGTTGAGCGCGCGTTTCCAGTGGCCGGATTCATCGCTGACATCGAGGTTGCGCAGAACGTCCGGGGCCACCCCTTCGCCCTGCATTTCGTCCATCAGGGCGGCAAGGCTGTCGGAGAGGTCATAAAGCGAGGCGCGCGGCGCCAGATCGGGCTGGCTGTCGAGCAGGCGCGACACCAGCTGCGCCACTTCCAGCCGGCGGCGCAGCGGCGATACGGCATCGGGAATGTCGGGCAGGACACGGCCCATCGCCGGATCGGTGACCAGCCCGATGCGCGGCAGCAGCAGCGCCGGGCCGGCATCGAACAGGTCGCGGATGCGCCGCGCCATCCGCCGCGTGTTCACCATCAGCGTGGCGCGCGCCAGGTCCTCAGGCGGGGCATCGCCGTGGCGTTGCATCAACCCCTCGACCAGGACTTTCGGGAAATCCGACCCCGACGGGATGCCGAAGATGCGCGGCTTGGATGGGTCAAACATCGCTGAACCCCACCATGCGTTCGGCCAGTTCGATCCCTTCGGGGCGGCCCACGTCGCACCATTGGCCCGGGTAGGTCAGACCGAACAGACGGTTTTCATCCAGCATCCTGTTCCACAGCAGGTTAAGCGAAAACGCCTCGTCCTCGATATCGCTCAGCCCCTCGGTCTTCACGATCTGCACGCCGCCATAGATCGCGCCGGGGCCACGGGTCAGGCGGCCCTGATCGTCGGCGATGAAATCGCCCTGCCCGGCATGGCCGACGGCCTGCGCGCGCGGGATGCAGATCAGCAGCGCATCCATCCGGTCGGGGTCCCAGGCTTCGGCCAGCAGGCTCAGTGGGTTCGGCCCGTTCCATACCGCGTCGGTATTCATCGTCATCACCGGCCCCTGCCCCAACATCGGCAGCGCGGCGCGTAGCCCGCCGCCGGTTTCCAGGATATCGGGCTGTTCCTCGGAAAACCCGATGGCGCGCCCGGCCAGGTGGGCGCGCAGCATGTCGGATTTGTAATGCAGGTTGGCCACCACCGTTTCGGCGCCGAAAGCGTCGACGAAATCCAGCGCGTGATCGATCAGCGGACGGCCCGCGACCTCGATCAGGGGTTTGGGTCTTTCCGCCGTCAGCGCCCCCATCCGGGTGCCAAAGCCAGCGGCGAACAGCATCACGGCTTGCGGGCGCATTTCAGTCTCAATTCCTGCAGGATTTCGGGTGTCGGTTCGGGCAGCGCGTCCAGCACCAGCGGTCTGACCGGGGCCAGCGCCGGGTGATCCAGATCGCGTTTCATCAGGTCCCAGACCCGGGGGATCAGGTCGACATAGTGTGCCTTTCCGTCGCGGATGCACAGCCGCGCGAAAACGCCGACGATGCGCAGGTTGCGCTGGGCGCCCAGCACCGCATAGGCGGTTTTGAACATGTCGGGGTCGATGCCGTTGTGATCGACATAGCGGTCGATCATCGCCGCCTCGATCGCGGGCGGCACGTCGCGCCGCGCATCCTGCAGCAGCGACACCAGGTCATAGGCGCGGTGGCCGGTCATCGCGTCCTGGAAATCCAGCAGCCCGACCCGCGCCTCGCCCACACGATCCGGCAACCACAGCAGGTTTTCGGCGTGGTAATCGCGCTGGATCAGAACCGATTGGTCGCTTGCATGGGTTTCGAGGATCGGCCCGAAGGCATCGCGGAACGCCCGTTCCGACGCCTCATCGCTGCCGATGCTGCCCGCCCGGTACCATTGCCAGGCCAGCGCGGCCATGTCGGTCATCACCTGCGGGGAATAGGGATCGAGGTCGGGCGGATCGGCCCGGTGCAGCAGGGTCAGGACATCGGTCGCGGCTTCGTAAAGCGGGGTTTCCAGATCGGGATCGCGCGGAATGACGCGGGCGAACAGGTCGTCGCCGAGGTCTTCGAGGATCAGGAAGCCGTGTTCAGCATCCTCTGCGATAATGCGCGGCGCGCTCAGCCCCAGCCCGGTGAGGAACCGGGCGATCCGGGTGAAGGGGCGGATGTCCTCACCCTTTTCCGGCGGCGCATCCATCAGGACGGCCGTTTCGCCGTCCCGGTGCAGCCGTTCGTAACGCCGGTTCGACGCATCGCCCGCCAGCGGGCGTCGGTATGCCCCGGCCCAATCGGTACCCGCGATGAAAGCGTCGATCAAATCCGCCCTGCCCGTCATGGCGCCACCCCGTCCAGTTTTTCGTTCCATTTCGCGTCGCTCCAGCGGCAGGTCACCCGGCGTGTTTCGTCCCCGGTGACCTCGAAGGACAGGGTCAGGGCGTCGGCGGGCGCCAGATCGGCCAGCCGGTCGGGCCATTCGACCAGGCAGATCGCGGTTTCGAACGCGTCTTCCAGCCCCAGTTCGACCGCTTCGTCGGGGCTGCCCAGACGGTACAGATCGCTGTGCCAGATTTCCGCGTCGGCCCCGTCATAGACCTGCACCAGGGTGAAGGTGGGCGACGGCACGTCTTCGGGCTCAACCAGCAGCGATTGGATCAGGGCGCGGGCGAAATGGGTCTTGCCGGCGCCGATGCCGCCTTCCATCAGGATCACGTCGCCCGGGCGCAACCGCGCCCCGATCGCACGGGCCAGGGTTGCGGTGTCGTCGGGCGTTTTCAGGTCGATGATCAAGGGGCAGCTGGCCATGTCCGGAGATTACCCGGAAGCGCGCAGGCTGCAAGCGGGTTCAGGTGGTTTTGGCCAGGCTGATACGCCGTTTCGCCGGGCGGGCAAAGTCGAAAACCACCATGCTGGCGCCGCCGCGTATCCGCATCATGCGGGTGTTCAGACGGGTGCCGTTGCTCAGCTGCACCACGCCGCCCGGGTCGGTCGCGGGATTGGCGCTGGTGACGAAACGGGCGATGTCATCCCACCTGTCCGACGGCAGGCAGGACTGTTGCCACAGGTCCAGGGAATCGCGGATTGACACTTCGGCGCAGCTGCGATCGGGATCGGTTTGCCAGATCTCGCGATACAGCTCGTTGCACAGGTAGAGCTGACCGCTGGCGGAAAATACCGCCACGGCCAGATCGAGGTGATCGATCACCGACTGGTTCAGTTCCAGGTCGGCGCGGAACCGGCGGGTCAGCGAAATTTCGGCGCTGATATCTTCGAACAGGAAGGCCACGGCACCGTCCGGATGCGGCCGCCCGCTGACCCGGTAGGTCAGCCCGGACGGCAGGTTCCAGGTTTCCAGATAGCGCCCGTCGGCGGCGGCATTGGCCAGGTCGTCCATCTTTTCGCGCCAGGACGTGTAATCCCTGGGTTCCGGCATGGTCTGGTTGTCGCGCAGCCGGTCGAAGAAGCTGTGCAGGCCGGGCCGGTTGCTGAGGAAACTCACCGGCAGGCCGGTCAGGTCGGCCAGGGCCGGGTTGAACAGCGCCAGTTCGCGTTTGCGGTTGAAAATCGCCAGCCCGATCGACAGCTGGGCGAAGGTCTTGGTCAGGGTCTGAACGAAATTCTTCTGCGCCGCCTGGCCCTGCACCACTGCGTTGACATCCATCGCGTAATGCATGGTGAAATCGTCACCCCGCACCGAGGTCACGTCGTACCACAGTTCCTCGGCGCCGTTGTTCACGGTCACCGACATACGGTTGCGCACTGTTGCGTCCGGGCTGTTGCCCTGCAGATCGAAAAGCGGCGGCGTAACCGAGGAGGTTTTGAAACAGGCCTTTTTGACCTGGTCATAGGCTGCATTGCTCCAGCGCAGTTTGCCGTCCTGATCGGTCTGCCAGATCGGATAGGGCGCGCTGTGGGCCGCGTTGCACAGGGTTTCGATCCGCTCCGCCTGCAGCCGCTGGCGGTGCAGATTGCCGGCAGACAGGACCGGGTCGCCGGAATGTTCGATCAGGCTGACGCGGATCAGGCCGCGTATGTTTTCGATCACCACCTGCGATCGGGCGCCGATATCGGCCGAATCCAGCGTGATCGGTTGTTTGGAAAGCCCGTTCGGCGGCATCGCCGGAAAGCCGGGAAACCGCGGCATCAGCAGCTTGGCCAGTTCCTGCCAGTCGCAGCGATCGCTGCACAGGCCAAGCAGATCTTCGCCACCTTCGCTGGCATCGAGAAGCTCCGGCCCGTCATAGAGGAACCGGGTCGACCGCGCCGATCTTGCCTGAGGGTTCGGTTCCGGTGCCGCGGGCCGGGAAACGACGTGAAAGGTAAGCGAAGCGACTGACAAGGAAATGGCACTCACGACCATTAAACTTTGTAAATCAAGCATTGTATAAACCCTTCAAAATACTCGGAAAGATTTAGTAAAATGCGTTAATAAAAGTTTAATTTAGGGGGGGATCAGACCTCCAGGGGGCGGTTTTTACCGATTGGAACCGCGTTTTCCCCGCTTTCGGCGTCGATTTCGCGCCGCGGCCAGACCACTTCGACAATCGCGCCGCACCGTTCGGAATCGGCGTTGTAAGGCGGGTGCGGGTCGCGGCCATTGGCGAAACTCAGCTCCGCCCCGGACCGTTCCAGCAGCGTCTTGGCGATGAACAGGCCCAGCCCCATGCCTTCGTATTCGGGGCGTTTGGTATCGTCGGCTTGGCTGCGTTTGCGGCGCATGAAGGGGTCGCCGATCCGGCCGATCAGATGCGGCGGGAACCCGCGCCCGTCATCCATGATCCGCACGCAGATCGTGTCATTGGACCATCCCGCTTCGATCCAGACATTGCGGGCGGCGAAATCGACACCATTCTGGATCAGGTTGCGCATCCCGTGGATGATTTCCGGACGGCGCAGGATGCTGGGCTGCGTCGTCGGGTCCAGCTCTGCGCTGGCTTGGTCGAAATGAATCAGCTTGCCGCGATCCATATGCGGTTCGGCGGCTTCGCGCAGCACCGCCATCAGCGGCGCCTGGCGAAGGTGCAGGTCGTCCTTGCCCGCCTGCCCCATCGAATGCAGGATATCGCGGCAGCGATCGGCCTGTTCGCGGATCAGCCGCGCGTCTTCTTGCAGTTCCGGCTGGTCTTCCAGGTCTTCGATCAATTCGCTGCTGGTCAGCTTGATCGTCGCCAGCGGCGTGCCCAGCTCATGCGCGGCGGCGGCCACCACGCCGCCGATATCGGTCAGCTTCTGTTCCCGCGACAGCGCCATGTAAGTCGCCTGCAACGCGTCCGACATGGCATGCATTTCCACCGTCACCCGGCGCGAATAGGCGCCGAGGAAGATCACCGCGATCACCGTGGCGATCCAGTTGCCGAAGACGAAAATGTCGGGCACCCGCAAAACGTGATCGTCCGCGGTCTTCAGCGGCAGGTGGAATTCCGCCAGCAGCGTCACCGCCAATATGGCCGTCATCCCAAGGAAGATCGTCGAGCGCAGCGACAGGGCCGAGGCCGACACGATCACCGGGGCGAGGATCAGGATCGAAAACGGGTTATGCAGCCCGCCGGTCAGGTACAAAAGCAGCGACAGCTGCAGCAGGTCGAACAGCACCATCAGCAGGTTTTCGTTTTCCGTCAGCCGTTTGCTTTCGGGAAAGATGAACATCGCCACGAGGTTGCCGAGCACCGACACCGAGATGACCAGCAGGCACAGGCTGAGTTCCAGCTGCAGGCCGAACATGCGCTCGGCGACGAAAATCGCCGTCAATTGCCCGGCAATGGCGGCCCATCTGAGCAGGATGATGGTGCGCAGCTTGATCCAGTTGCCGCGCTCCTGACCCTTCAGCACATCGAACTTGGTTTCCGCCATGCGCGCCTTCGCCCCGTTGAACTTCTGGTTTCAGTGTTAAATATGCAGGTACATCAATCAATACACCGTTCCGGAACCAAGGACAGCATCATGAACCGCACGCTTATCGCTTCGATCTCGGCCGTTGCCGTAACCGCCCTGTTGGGGGTGACCTGGTTCGTGACCTCGGGGCCGGGGCCGGATGACAAATATGCTGACTGCCGCACCAGCGCGGTGGCCGGCGGGGCCCAGATCGGCGGGCCGTTCACCCTGGTCGATGAGACCGGCAAGACGGTGACCGACAAAGACGTGATCGATCAGCCGACGCTGCTTTACTTCGGCTATACCTTCTGCCCCGATGTCTGCCCGCTGGACAATACGCGCAATGCCGAGGCGGTCGAAATCCTGGAAAACCGGGGCAAGATCGTAAAACCGGTGTTCATTTCCATCGACCCCGACCGCGACACGCCCGAATTGCTGGCCGATTTCACCGATTACATGCATCCGCGCATGATCGGGCTGACCGGGACTCCGGAACAGGTCAAGGCGGCCAGCCAGGCCTATCGCACCTTCTATCAGAAACAGGAACCGGAAGCGGGCGACGAGGAATATTACCTGATCGACCATTCGACCTTCACCTATCTGGTGTTCCCCGATGACGGCTTTGTCGAATTCTTCCGCCGCGACCTGACGCCCGAGCAAATGGCTGACAGGGTTCAGTGTTTTCTTGACGCGCATGGTTGAAATTAGGACCGACCGGGATCATTTGACGCAGGGGGACCCGCGCTATAGAACCATCTAAACACCGAGCGCGCGACTTTGGAGGAGCGACATGACCGATCAGATGCAGGATATTGGCGAGGACAAATCGCTTCTGATCGTCGACGATGACGAACCGTTCCTGAAGCGTCTGGCGAAAGCGATGGAAAAGCGCGGGTTCGAAGTGGAAACCGCCGGGTCGGTCGCCGCCGGCAAGGCGATCGCCACCGCCCGCCCGCCAGCCTATGCGGTCTGCGACCTGCGGCTGGAAGACGGCAACGGGTTGGACGTGGTCGAAGTGCTGCGTGAAAAGCGCCCCGATTGCCGGGTCGTGGTCCTGACCGGCTACGGCGCCATCGCCACCGCCGTCGCGGCGGTCAAGATCGGCGCCACCGATTACCTGTCGAAACCCGCCGATGCGACCGACATCACCAATGCCCTGCTGGCGACCGGGGACGAATTGCCGCCGCCGCCGGAAAACCCGATGAGCGCGGATCGCGTGCGCTGGGAACATATTCAGCGGGTGTATGAACTCTGCGACCGCAATGTCAGCGAAACCGCCCGGCGCCTGAACATGCACCGCCGTACGCTGCAGCGCATCCTGGCCAAGCGCAGCCCGCGCTGATCGCTGTGACAAGGGCGGGTGAGCGGCCTGCTTTGACCCTCAGAAACTGAACATCGCCAGCTGGGTCCGGGCCTCGGCCCGCAGCCTTGCGGCCAGTTGCGGGTTTTCCGCCAGCCAGCTGTGATAGCCGTCATCACCCTGGCCGACGATCATCGCATGGTTTTGCCGGTCTGCACCGTCTTGCTGAAGCTCGGCAAAGCTTTGTTTCAGTTCGCTCAGGATGGCGGAACATTGCGCCGATTGATCCTCGCTCAGCATCTGCCGTTCGGCTGCTGCGCTGCACAGGAAATAACTTGCGACAAGCGCCAGTATATCGGTCGTCATGGGCCACCCCCATCCTGCCAGGTACCGCGCCGCCCCGCCTGTCGGGGCAAGATGCGCCATCTGAATCCCCAACGGCAGGTTCGCGGGATTGTTGAAGGGAAATTCCCTATGCCCGCGCCCGGTGTTGCGCGATTGCACAGGGGGGAAAGCCGGGGATCAATCGAGGTCGAAGCGTTTCAGAACCTTGTCGACCACCTGCCCGTCCTTCAGCCGGTAATCGTGCCAATGGTCATAGGTGCGAAATCCGCGGCTTTGGTAATAGGTCAGCCCGCTTTCGTTATCGGCGCGGATATTGGCGTTGATCCAGGCATAGCCAAGATCGCGCGCCGCAGCCTGCGTCGCGTCGAACAGTTGCGACCCGATCCCCAACCCGGTCTGCCCGATCCGCACGAAAGACGCGATATCGCAGGCCACGCTAGGCAGGTAATCCTGCGGCCCGATCCATTGGAAGCCGATGATTTCGCCATCCTGTTCCGCCACGTGCCACGCGGCGCGACCGGCGCCCGCTTCGATCCAGTCCCACAGCATGTCGCCGGTGACCGGATCGGTGATCGCCGTCGTACCGCCCGCCGCGATGATGCCGTTCAGCAGATCGGCCATCTGCCGGGTGTCGAGCCGGGTGGCGCGGCGGATCTTCATTTCAGCAGTCCTGCAGCAGGGCTTCGATCCGGGCGGTGTAATCGTTGCGCGCCTCGACCGGCGGGCGCAGCCGGATCGACAGGCCCTCGATTACCTGCGGGTCGGGCCTGCCGAAGAATTTGTTGGCTTCTGTGACCGAAAACCCGGCGATCTGCGTGGCCTCCATCCAGGCGCTGACCCGGTCGGCCTTCTTGATCTGTTTCTTCACCGTTACCGGGATCGCCGCGGGCAGGCCGAAGCGGATATGGATCGCCGCGATCAGCCGCTTGTCCAATTCGTCATATCCCGGCCCCACCGCCGCCTTGACCGGCGAAATCATGTCGCCGATCACGTATTCCGGCGCATCGTGCAGCAGTGCCGCCAGCCGCCATTTCACCGGCGTTCCGGGATACATGCGGGTGAACAGATCCTCGACCAGCAGCGAATGCTCGGCCACCGAATAGGCGAAATCGCCCAGCGTCTGCCCGTTCCAGCGTGCCACGAAGGCCAGCCCGTGGGCGATGTCCTCGACCTCGATATCCATCGGGGTCGGGTCCAGCAGGTCCAGCCTGCGGCCCGAAAGCATCCTTTGCCAGGCGCGGGGTTGTTTGGCGGCCATGTCGCGATCTCCTGATCCTGGGACCCTAGGTAGCGCCCTGCGAAAGGTGGCGCAACGGATAGGCGGGCGCAGAACGCGGTGGCATCGAAATTTCGCGGGCCCGTTACCCCCAAAAGGCGCGAAACCCCAATCCTTCATTGTCTGGTCATGGGGTGGATGTTATCTGCCTAGCAAACCGTGTTTGTAAGGAGCCATCCGGATGGCAAACGATTATATCGTAAAAGACATCAATCTGGCCGAGTTCGGCCGCAAGGAACTCGACATCGCCGAGACCGAAATGCCGGGCCTGATGGCGCTGCGCGCGGAATATGGCGACAGCAAGCCGCTGAAAGGCGCGCGCATCGCCGGGTCGCTGCACATGACGATCCAGACCGCTGTTCTGATCGAAACGCTGGTGGCGCTTGGCGCCGATGTCCGCTGGGCCTCGTGCAACATCTTTTCGACCCAGGACCACGCGGCGGCCGCGATCGCGGCCAGCGGCGTTCCGGTTTTCGCCATCAAGGGTGAAACGCTGGAAGAATACTGGGATTATGCCGACCGCATCTTCCAATTCGAGGAAGAAGGCGGCGCCAACATGATCCTCGACGATGGCGGCGACGCGACGCTGTACATCCTGATGGGTGCGCGGGTCGAAGAAGGCGAAACCGACCTGATCGAAACCCCGACCTCGGAGGAAGAGGTCGCGCTGTTCGCGCAGATCAAGAAGCGGCTGAAGGAAAGCCCCGGCTGGTTCACCAAGCAGCGCCACATGATCAAGGGCGTGACCGAGGAAACCACCACCGGCGTGCATCGCCTGTACCAGATGATGGAAAAGGGCCACCTGCCCTTCCCCGCCATCAACGTGAACGATTCCGTCACCAAGTCGAAATTCGACAACAAATACGGCTGCAAGGAATCGCTGGTCGACGGTATCCGCCGGGCCACCGACACCATGATGGCCGGCAAGGTCGCCGTGGTCTGTGGTTACGGCGATGTGGGCAAAGGCTCGGCCGCGTCGCTGCGCGGCGCCGGCGCCCGGGTGAAAGTGACCGAGGTCGATCCGATCTGCGCCCTGCAGGCCGCGATGGACGGGTTCGAGGTTGTGACGCTGGAAGACGCGGTGTCCTCCGCCGATATCTTCATCACCACCACCGGCAACAAGGACATCATCCGCATCGAGCATATGCGCGAGATGAAGGACATGGCGATCGTCGGCAATATCGGCCATTTCGACAACGAAATTCAGGTCGCGGCGCTGAAGAACCACAAATGGACCAACATCAAGGACCAAGTGGACATGATCGAAATGCCGAGCGGCGCACGGATCATTCTGCTGTCCGAAGGCCGTCTGCTGAACCTCGGCAACGCCACCGGTCACCCGTCCTTCGTGATGTCGGCCAGCTTCACCAACCAGACGCTGGCGCAGATTGAACTGTGGACCCGTGGCGAGGAATACAAGAACGAGGTCTACATCCTGCCCAAGCACCTGGACGAAAAGGTCGCCCGGCTGCATCTGGACCGGATCGGCGTGAAGCTGTCCAAGCTGAGCAAGGACCAGGCCGATTATATCGGCGTCAGCCCCGAAGGCCCGTTCAAACCGGAACACTATCGGTACTGATATGCGGGCAATCGTCTACGGTGTCGGTGCGATTGGCGGGGCGGTGGCAACCGCCCTGTCCAAGAACGGCATCGAGGTGATCGGCATCGCACGCGGTGCCCAACTGGATGCGATCAGGGAAAACGGATTGCGCATGCGTTCGCCGGATTTCGACGAACGGGTGCGCTTCGACTGCGTCTCTGATCCGGCGGAAATCGACTTTCGCGAAGACGACGCGATCCTGCTGTGCATGAAGACGCAGGATACCGAGGCGGCGCTGGAGCGGCTGCGCGCGGCGGGGGTCGTGGAGCAGCCGATCTTCTGCCTGCAGAACGGCGTGGAAAACGAACGCATCGCGCTGCGCCGTTTCCCCAATGTCCATGCGCTTTGTGTCATGCTGCCGGCGAGCTTCCTTGAACCCGGCGAAGTGGTCGGCTGGTGCGCGCCGCGTTTCGGCATGTTCGATTTCGGCCGCTACCCGTCGGGGCACGACGCCGCCGACGAAGCGCTGGCAAAGGCGTTTGAAGGCAGCATGATCGAACCCTTCGTCGCCGACGATGCGATGGCGTCGAAATACGGCAAGCTGCTGATGAACCTGTCCAACATCCTTCAGGCCGCCTTGGGCCGGGAGGTGGATTACAAGGATCTCTCGGAACGTCTGAAAGCCGAGGCGATCGCGGTATACGAAGCCGCCGGAATTGCTTGGAAAGATGTTTCCGCCGCCGATCCCCGGCGCGACGCGCTCATGAAAACGGGCGAAGTGCCCGATGTGCCGCGCGTCGGCGGGTCCACGGCGCAAAGCCTTGCCCGTGGCGCGGGGTCGGTCGAAACCGATTACCTGAACGGTGAAATTTCGCTGCTGGGCCGGTTGCACGGTGTGGCCACGCCGCTGAACGACGCGATGACCCGGCTGGGCGCACGTCTTGCCCGTGACGGCGCTGCGCCGGCATCGCTTGAACGCGCCGAGCTGGATGCGCTGATCGCGGGCTGACCGCCCGCAGGTTCGGGGTGTCAGGCGGTATCGAGGCGGAATTTCAGAAAACGCGCGCCGTCATATTCGATCTCCTCAACGAATTCCGCGCCCATCCGTCCGAGCGCGCCAAGGTTCCTGCGTGACGGCGGCAACAGGAAGGTCACGAAGGGAATGCGATCATCGGCCCGCGCGAAGGCGATTGCTTTCCACGCGATGCGCGCGCCCAAGCCAAAGGCGTCGGGCCGCAATACCAGGCCGAAATCCCATTCATCGCCCTCTCTTTGGAAACCGCCCCACCCGACATAGCTGCCGTCACACAGAAAGGCCCAGTGGCCAAGCCCGTCGCGGCGCCAGCAACCTTCTTTTGCGGCGACGAATTTGGCAACCATGTCGCGATCCCATTCGAATGTCAGAAGCGGCATATGTTCGGCCACGCGCGGATCGGACATATGGGCGATCAACGCGTCCGGTGAAATTTCCGGCAGCCGAGTGAAGGTGATTTCCTGTTTCTGAGCGGGGATCATGAAAGGGGTATCCGGAAAAGCAATTGAAGCCCCATACGACCGTGATACGCCCGGTGATACAAGCGAACCTGGCGGGGCGTGAGGTCAAGATTTGGTGTACAGCCACTCGATTGCTTCGGGTTGGTGGGTGCAGAAATGTCTTCCGGTCCGAGGCAAGGCTGGCTAGCCTTCAATCACCTGTGTCGGGCAGAACGATATTTTAACGACGATATTCATGGGCTGATTGATGGGAAAACGGGACGAGCTGATCGCGACATACGCCGAGGATCTGAAAACCAAATGCGGCATGGAACCGGATATGGACCTGCTGGAAAGGGTGACCATCGGCTGCGGCCCGGTGATCTATGATCCCGACGGGTCGATCGTGGCGGCCAGCCAGCAATCCGAACTGGCGCTGATCCGCAACAATTTCCTGATCCGCAAGCTGAGCCTCGACGACGGGCCGGAGCTGATGGCGGCGATCCGGTCGGTGATCGACGATTACGGTCGGGATGAGCCGCGCAAATACCGCGCCGTGGTCTATTACATGCTGGTCAAGCATTTCGGCCGGGAAAACCTCTATCGCTGACAAGGGGCCGGGGTAAATGTTTCAGACTGTATCGGGATCGCGCCGGAACCGGCAGCTTTATGCGCATTGCAAAAGCGATGACGCGGGGCTGCGGCTGGACTTGATCAAACCCGGTGGTTAGGAACGGGAAAGATCGAAGCAAACTGAAGGGTCAGGCAATGACACGGTCTCTTTTCGGCACGGACGGGGTGCGCGGGCTTACCAACAGTTTCCCGATGACGGCGGAGTTGGCGATGAAGCTCGGCGCGGCGGCGGGGCGGTATTTCCGCCGCGACCAGCAGGAACACCGGGTGGTGATCGGCAAGGATACCCGGCTGTCCGGTTACATGCTGGAAAACGCGCTGACCGCTGGCTTCACCTCGACCGGCATGAACGTGCTGTTGCTGGGCCCGATGCCGACCCCGGCGATCGGATACCTGACCCATTCGATGCGCGCCGATGTCGGCGTGATGATTTCGGCCAGCCACAACCCCGCCTATGACAACGGCATCAAGTTCTTCGGCCCCGACGGGTTCAAGCTGTCGGACGAGGCCGAGGTGGAAATCGAACGGCTGCTGAACGAAGGCGTGGCGCTGGCCGCACCGGAAAATATCGGCCGGGCCAAGCGGATCGACGACGCCCTGGGCCGTTACGTGGAATATGCCAAGACCACCTTCCCGAACAAGCTGCGGCTCGACGGGCTGCGGGTGGTTCTGGATTGCGCCAACGGCGCCGCCTACAAGGCGGCCCCCTCGGTGCTGTGGGAACTGGGCGCCGAGGTGGTGCCGGTCGGCGTCACCCCGAACGGGCTCAACATCAACGACGGCTGCGGATCGACCGACACCGCGTTCGCTGCGGCCAAGGTGCGCGAAACCCGCGCCAATCTGGGTATCTGCCTCGATGGCGACGCCGACCGGGTGATCATCCTGGATGAAAACGGCGAACAGGCCGATGGCGATCAGATCATGGCGCTGATCGCGTCGCTGTGGAAACGCGACGGGACGCTGGCGGGCGACACCCTGGTCGCGACGGTGATGTCGAACCTGGGGCTTGAACGCTATCTCGAAGGTCAGGGCATCGCTTTGGAACGCACCGCCGTGGGCGACCGCTACGTGGTCGAAAAGATGCGCGCGCAGGGCTTCAACCTGGGCGGTGAACAGTCGGGCCATATCGTGATGACCGATTACGCGACCACCGGCGACGGGTTGATCGCGGCACTGCAATTCCTGCGCGCGATGGTCGAAACCGGCCGCAAGGCCAGCGACCTGGCCCGCGTCTTCGATCCGGTGCCGCAGATCCTGCGCAACGTGCGCTTCGCGCCGGGGCAGCTGCCGCTGGAAACCGATTGCGTGCAGCAGGCCATCGCCGAGGGCGAAAAGCGGCTGAACGGCGACGGGCGGCTGCTGATCCGCAAATCGGGCACCGAACCGTTGATCCGGGTGATGGGCGAATCCACCGATCAGGCCCTGCTGGACGAGGTCATCACCTCGATATGCAGCGCGGTCGAAACTGTCTGTTAAGCCGAAACAGAGCCTGTTTTAAAGATCAGAACAGCGTCAGCACCGCCCCGATGATGGTGCAGCCGCCGGTGGCGTAACCGCCGTCGATCAGGCTCAGCGCGCGGGGTTTGCGGGCGAAGGCGTAATTGGTGACGATCCACGGCGTCACCAAGAACAACCCGACGCCAAGCCCGGCCACCACACCCATGCCCAGCGTATCGATGCCGGCCAGCGAAAAGATGTGCCGCATCATCCCGGCCACGATCACCACGCAGATGAAGGACACGATATAGGGCATCGGCGAACGGTCCTTGGGCTGCCCGTCCTCGTTCGTTTCCACGCCCGAGGCCGCCGTCCAGGCCTTGGTGTTGATCATGTACCAGATCGCACCGAACCCATAGGCGGCGATTGCCGCCACGAAGACGTTCACGAATTCC
Organism: Thalassovita mangrovi; assembly: GCF_009857745.1. GTDB lineage: Bacteria > Pseudomonadota > Alphaproteobacteria > Rhodobacterales > Rhodobacteraceae > Thalassobius > Thalassobius mangrovi. The sequence goes on along the minus strand of NZ_WWEN01000003.1, from coordinate 384,686 downwards.
ATTGCTTTCTCCCCTATCCGCAATGTGTTGCGCGGGAAGACTGCCCGATCTTTTTGAACAAGGCTAGGGGCTTACGCCGCCCAGGGCACAGACGATCTGCCATTCTTCCGCCGTCACCGGCTGTACCGACAGGCGGGAATTCTTGACCAGAACCATGTCGGCCAGCCGTTCGTCGGCCTTGATCTGGTCCAGCGTCACCGGGGTTTTCAGCGGCCCGACCGCCTTGATGTCGACGCATTCCCAGCGGGGATCGTCGGTCTTGCTGTCGGGATGCGCCTCGGCGCAGATCTCAATAATGCCGACGACCGCCTTTTCCTTCTGCGAATGGTAGAAGAAACCGCGATCGCCGATTTTCATTTCGCGCATGAAATTGCGCGCCTGGTAGTTGCGCACGCCGTCCCATTCCTCGCCCGCATCGCCCTTGGCGATCTGGTCGTCCCAGCCCCAGGTCGAGGGTTCGGATTTGAACAGCCAGTAGCGCATCAGCCGACCACCTTTTTCCATTCGATCAGCTCGACCTTATCGAACAGGCCCGCCTTGGCATAGGGATCGTTCGCGGCCCAGTCTTCGGCCGCCGCCATGTCGGCCACGTCAAGGATGACCAGCGATCCGGCCATGTCGCCGTTTTCGATCAGCGGCCCGGCCTGGGCGACGACGCCGGTTTTTTCGATATAGGCCAGGTGGTTATCACGGTTGGCCTTGCGGATTTCCAGCGCGCCTTTCTTGTCGCGGGCGATCAGGGCTATCAGCATTCATTCCTCCTTCAGGGGTCGGGACAGCAGCATTTCCATCGCCTGACGCAGCTGCAATGTGCCGTCAAGCATCGCCACCACCGCTTCGGTGATCGGCATGTCGATTTTCATCTCGCGCGCCCGCTCGAGCACGGCGCGGGAGGTGGCGGCGCCCTCGACGGTGATCGAGGCGTCGAAGCTTTCGCCGCGGCCCAGCGATTGGCCGAAACGGTAATTGCGCGACTGGTCCGAGGTGCAGGTCAGCGCCAGGTCGCCGAAACCCGACAGGCCCGACAGGGTTTCGGGCTGCGCGCCAAGCGCCAGCGCCATGCGCTGCATTTCGGCGAAACCGCGTGTCATCAGCGCCGCGCGGGCGCTTTCGCCCAGGCCGGCGCCCATCACCGCGCCGGATGCGATGGCGATCACGTTCTTCACCGCGCCGCCCAGTTCGGCGCCGATCGTGTCGGTGGTGCGGTAGATGCGCAGGTTATGCGTGGACAGCGCCTGTTGCAGCGCCCGGCCCGCCGCGCGGTCGTGGCAGGCCAGCGTCAGGGCAGTGGGCAGCCCGCGGGCGATATCGGCGGCGAAACTGGGCCCGGTCAGCATCGCGGGCATGGCCGAGGGTATCAGTTCCTCGATGATCGCCGTCGGGCCCAGCCCGGTGGACAGCTCCACCCCCTTGCAGCAGGCGACCAGCGGCCGGCCGCCAAGCGCCAGCTTGTGCAGCACCAGCATATCGCGCAGCCGCTGCATCGGCACGGACAGAAGAACCGGAATTTCGGCCGGAATAGTCTCTAATTCGGTGATGATCTGCAGGGCGTCGGGCAATGCCACCCCCGGCAGGCGGCGGGCGTTTTCACGGGTCCGGCGCATTTCCTCGGCATGGTCGGGATCGCGCGCCCAAAGCTGCACGGCCTGGCCGTTTGCGGCCAGCGAAATCGCCAGCGCCGTTCCGAATGCCCCCGATCCTGCAACCGCGATCATGCCTTGGCCCCTTTCTTCCCCGATCCAAGCAGGGCTTTGGCCTGTTTGTCCAGCGGCCAGCGCGGCCTTGCAACCAGGGTCATGTCATCGGCGTGGCCCAGCCGGAACCGTTCCAGCCCGGCATAGGCGATCATAGCCGCGTTGTCGGTGCACAGTTTCAGCGGCGGGGCGGTGAAGGAAACGCCCATTTCCTCCGAAACAGTCTCTAATCCCGCCCGGATCGCTTTGTTCGCCGCAACACCACCAGCCACGGCCAGGGTGGGATGCGCGGGGTTTTCTTCCAGATAGATCGCCAGCGCGCGGCGGGTCTTTTCCGCCAGCACATCGGCCACGGCGGCCTGGAACCCGGCGGCCAGATCGGCGCGGTCCTGCACCGTCAGCCCGCCTTTTTCCGCCACAACCTGATCGCGGGCGCGCAGCAGCGCGGTTTTCAGCCCGCTAAAAGACATGTCGCAGCCGGGCCGGTCCAGTAGCGGACGCGGGAAGCGGAACCGCTTGGGATCGCCCATTTTCGCTTCGGCCTCGACCGACGGTCCGCCCGGTTGCGGCAGGCCCAGAAGCCGCGCGGTCTTATCGAAAGCTTCGCCCGGTGCGTCGTCGATGGTGCCTCCCAAACGGGTGAAATCCTCCGGGCCCTTCACCAGCAGGAACTGGCAATGCCCGCCCGATACCAGCAGCATCAGGTAGGGAAAGGCGACCCCATCGGTCAAACGCGGCGTCAGCGCGTGGCCGGCAAGGTGGTTCACCCCGATCAAGGGTTTGCCCGACCCGGCGGCCAATCCCTTGGCGCACATCACGCCGGACAACACGCCGCCGATCAGCCCGGGACCGGCGGTCACCGCGATGGCGTCGATGTCGGACAGCCGCATATCGGCCTGGTCCAGCGCCTGTTTCACGCAAAGATCGATTTTTTCGGCATGGGCGCGGGCGGCGATTTCGGGCACCACGCCGCCGAATTCGGCGTGCAGTTCGGTCTGGCCGAAGACGACCGAGGACAGGATTTCCGCCTTTTCCCCGTCGTTTTGCCGCACGACGGCGGCCGCGGTGTCGTCGCAGCTGCTTTCCAATCCCAGAATGGTGCGCGTCTGGCCCATGATCCCGCCCGTTGCATGAATGCTGCCCCGCAGGTAACACCGCAGGCAGGTTCAAACAATCCCGGCGGTGACATGGCGACACTTCTGCTGACCCGGCCCTTGGCGTCTTCGCAGCGTTTCGCGGCGCAATTGCGGGAACGGCTGGGCGATGTGCAGGTGGTGATTTCGCCGCTGATGCGGATCGAACCGGTTGGAACGGCGCCCGATCTGGTAGGGGCCGGGACGCTGATCTTCACCTCGCAAAACGCCTTGGCAGCGGTGCCAGACGGGCAGGGCAGGCCCTGCTATACCGTCGGCGACGCGACAGCGGCTGCGGCGCAGGCGGCGGGATTCGATCCGATCGCGGTGGAACCGGACGCCGAGGCGCTGTTTCAGCGGATTATGGCCGATCGCCCGGCGGGGCCGTTGCTGCATCTGCGCGGCCACCATGCGCGTGGGCGACTGGCCGAACGGCTGACCGGGGCAGGGATCGCGACGGACGAAAAAGTGGTTTACGAACAGCGCGAAACGGCGCTGAGCGATGAGGCCGAAACGCTGCTTTCGGGCGAGGAACCTGTGATTGTGCCGCTTTTTTCGCCGCGCAGCGCGAAAATCTTTGTCAGTCAGTACGCGGGCGATGCGCCGCTTTTCATCGCCGCGATGAGCGATGCGGTGGCCGATGCCCTGGGCGGGCTGCCGGTGCAACAGGTCGCGCGGGCAGCGGCACCCGACGCGGCGGCGATGATCGACACGATAGAGGGACTGATGGACGCAGCCAGATCGCTTGAGGCTTCCGGCGGCGGAAAGTAAGCTGACCTCGGTTTTGAGGTTTACGGATATTACAGATTCGAAAGGTAGGCGCAGGTGGCCGATCCCAAGGAAAACCCAGAGAAATCCGAAGATAAAGCGGCAGAGATCGAAGACGCGGTCACCGTGGACGAGACGGATGTGAAACAGGGTGAGGAGGTTTCCGAACAGGGAACCGAAGCGGAGGACGCAAGCGAGGAATCGCAGGAGGAAACCGCAGAGGCCGTCGAGACGGGCGAAGATGCTGAGGGATCCGAGGCCGACATCGACGCGGAAGACCTGCAGCCTGAAGAGGAACCCGAAGCGGAGGCGGAACTGCCCGCAGAAGACGCCGAAGAACCGGTAGAAGCTTCCGTCGAAGATACGCCCACGGCATCCGCATCCGAACCGGTCGTTATCCGCAAGGGCGGTTTCTTTCCCGCGCTTCTGGGTGGCGTGATCGCCGCCGGGATCGGGGCAGGGGGCGCGCTTTACCTGTTCCCCGAGGGTCTGTCGGGCGGTGCCGGGATCGCCGAACTGCAAGCGCAGACGCAATCCAGCCTGGCGGCGCAGGACAAGAAGATCGGCGAATTGTCGGGCCGGATCGACGGCATCAAGATGCCGGCCGATCCAAGCGCCGACCTGGCGCGGCTGTCTGGCGACGTGGCGAAAACCAATGACCGGCTCGATCAGATCGCGGCGCAGATCGCGGGCTATGACACCCGCCTGAGCGAGATGGAAAAGAAACCGATCACCGAATTCGCGTCGAAAGAGGCGGTCGATGCCTATGAGCGCGAATTGAAGGCGCTGCAGGACTCGATGGCCAAGCAGCGCAGCGAGATCGAGGACATGCTGGCCGCCGCCGAGGCCAAGAAGGCCGACGCCGCGGCAAGCGCCCGCGACGTGGTGCTGCGCGGTGCGCTGGCCAAGATCCAGGTCGCGATGGATACCGGCGCGTCCTTCGCAGAACCGGTGAGCGAATTGAAACAGGCTGGGATCAAGGTGCCCGATGTTCTGGATCGCATGGCCGACGGCGCGCCGACCCAGGCCGCTTTGCTGGAAGCCTTCCCGGAGGCTGCCCGCGCCGCGCTGCGGGCATCGCGGGATACCGAAACCGGCGGTGGCGCGCTGACCTTCCTGCGCGATCAGCTGGGCGTGCGGTCGCTGCAACCGCGCGAGGGCGATGATGCCGACGCGATCCTGTCGCGCGCCGAAGCGGCGCTGAAAGCCGGCCACCTGAGCGATGCGATGGCCGAATTGCAGACCCTGCCCGAACAGGGCCGGGTCGAACTGACCGACTGGATGGCGCTGGCCACCCAGCGGGCCGATGCAATGGCCGCCGCCGAGGCGCTGAGCCAGCAGTTGATGAATAACTAAGGGGATAACGATCGATGCTTTGGTCTCTTATCAAGATTGTGGTTTTCGTTGTCCTCGTCGCCGCGGCGGCATTGGGCGCGGGGTATCTGCTGGAAATGGACGGCGGTGTGCGCATCGCCTTCGGCGGGATCGAACTGAACCTGACGCCGCTGATGGCGGTGATCGCCTTCCTGGTGCTGCTGCTGTCGGTCTGGCTGCTGCTGAAACTGGCCTCGCTGACCGTGGCGGTTCTGAAGTTCCTCAACGGCGATGAAACCGCGCTGTCGCGCTATTTCGACCGCAACCGCGAACGCAAGGGATACCAGGCGCTGACCGAAGGGATGATGGCGCTGGCCTCGGGCGAACCGCGCACCGCGATGCACAAGGCGGCGCGGGCGGAAAAATACCTCGGCAAGCCGGAACTAACCAACCTTCTGACCGCGCAGGCGGCGGAAATGGCGGGCGACACCAAGAAGGCGCAGGATGTCTACAAGCGGCTGCTGAAGGACGACAAGACACGTTTCGTCGGCGTGCGCGGCATCATGAAACAGAAACTGTCCGAGGGCGATACCGACACCGCGCGCAAGCTGGCGGAAAAGGCCATCGCGCTGAAGCCCAAGCATGAGGAAACCCAGGACACGCTGCTGCAATTGCAGGCGCAGGCGCGCGACTGGTCCGGCGCGCGCGGCACGCTGAACCTGAAGCTGAAAAACGGGTCGCTGCCGCGCGACGTGCACAAGCGCCGCGATGCGGTTCTGGCCCTGTCGGAAGCCAAGGCGATCCTGCAGGAAGGCAGCAGCCCCGAGGCGCTGGACGAAGCGATCGAGGCCAACCGCCTGTCGCCCGACCTGGTGCCGGCGGCGGCGCTGGCGGCGCGCGCGATGATCGAAAAGCAGCAGCAGCGCAAGGCGGCAAGGATGCTGAAGAAAGCCTGGTCGGTGCATCCGCATCCCGACCTGGCCGCGGCTTTTGCCGCGATTCATCCCGATGAAACCCCGGCCGAGCGGCTGAAACGGTTCCATCCGCTGCTGCAGCTGGTGCCCGATCACCGCGAAACCAAGCTGCTGGAGGCCGAGCTGCAGATCGCGGCGGAAGATTTCCCCGCCGCCCGCCGCGCCCTGGGCGACCTGATCGATCAGGCCCCGGATTCGCGGGTGCTGACCATCATGGCGGCTGTGGCGCGCGGCGAAGGCGCGTCGGACACGGTGGTCAAGGGCTGGCTGGCGCGGGCGCTGAGCGCGCCGCGCGGGCCGCAATGGGTCTGCGACAAATGCCACAACATCCATCACGAATGGGTGCCGGTCTGCGAAAACTGCGGCGGCTTCGACACGCTGAGCTGGAAATCCCCGCCCGAGGCCGAGGTCGCCTCGGCCACCGGTGTCGCCATGCTGCCGCTGATCGTCGGATCGCTGGAGGATCACAGCGCACCGGCTGAACCGGAAGAAGCCGCACCGGCCGAGCAGCCCGAACCGGTCGAGGAGGCGGAGGTTCTCGACCCGATCGCCGAACTCGAGGACGAGACGGTTCGCGCCGGGGATATGGCCGAAGGCATCGAAGAAGCCGCCCAAAAATAGGTCTTTTCCAAGGTCGGGCGGGGTGCTATAGCCCCGCCTACCAGGCCGCTGTAGCTCAGCTGGTAGAGCACGTCATTCGTAATGATGGGGTCGGGGGTTCGAGTCCCTTCAGCGGCACCACTTCACCTTAAAAACTTAAGATACCTGATGCGTTTTTAAACGCGGGAATCCGGCTTTCAGGATGCAGCCGCCGACCGGGCCTTGCTCAGAACGCCCGAGGCAAGGAAGACGCCGACCGCTACCAGGGCGACGCCTGCGACCTTGAGCGGCGTGACGGTTTCACCCAGGAAAGCCACGCCGCCCAGCAAGGCAAGGATCGGCGTCAAGGCGCCAAAGGCGGCCGCTTCGGCGGCGCCGAGGATCTGCACCGCGTAGCCGAACAGGAACATCGCCAGAATGCCGATGACGAAGCTCTGAAGCACGATCATCACCGCGATGTCGCCCAGGCCGGCGGTGGCGAAGCTCACATTGCCGGTCGCGAACAGGATCGGGGTGAACAGCAGCGCCCCCCAGAACAGCCCGATCACCATCCCGTGCAGGGGGCTGAGCCCGCTTTGGCGGAAAATGACGGAATAGACCGCCCAGAGCCCCGAGCCGGACAGGAACATCAGGTGGCCCCGCCAGGCGCCGTCATCCGCCCCGGCGAGGATCTGCCACAGGCTGACCACCATCGCGCCGGTCAGGATCAGCGCCAGCCCGATCCGGCGGCGCGGCCCGGGGATTTCGCCCGCCAGGGCGAAGGCCGCCAGCGCGGTCCAGAACGGCAACATCCCGGGGGCCAGCGCGCCGCCGTCAGAGGCGGGTGCGAACGCCAGCCCCTTGGACACCACGTAGGGAAAGACGGCGCTGGCGCCGAGCATCAGCAACAGCGCGCGCGGCACGGACTGCCCGCGCGGTATCACCCCCAGTTTCCACATGACCGGGGCCATCAGAAGGGCGGCGGGGATCAGGCGCAGGACAAGAACCTCTTCGACCGTGAAACTGCTTTTCACGGCGAAACGGGTGACCAGCAGGAACGTCGCCCAGATCGTCACGGTGGCAAGCGCTGCCACCAGTCCAAGAGCCCGTGTTCTGGGGAGGTTCATCTTCCGGCCTTTCGAGAATGGATAACCGCGCGGACTTAACGCCATTTCGCGGGGGCGCACCAGCCGAAAGCGGCGGCCTGCGCAGGCTTAGGGCAGGCTGGCGAAAGAGCGCGAGGTCACCCCGTCGGATTGTCTTTTCGCTTCATGCTCCGCGATGGCGCGATCAAGCGCGGTTCGGTCGGGGCAGCCCGAGAAATTCCCGGTCGTGGCGAATTCTTCGGCGAACAGAAGGTAGCGTTCGCCCGCCACCGACAGCAGCCGCTCCAGTTCGGCCAGCGGGTCGGCGTGATCGTCCGCGCGCAGGTCGAGCCACGGATAATCCTGACCGCGGTGTATGCGCAGCGCGGCCGATTGCCGTCCGCGCTTGTCGCCGCCCGCAGCCTCTCCCGCTTTCATTGCCAGCAGCAGCCGGTCCGCGAAGGGCTTGTCCGGATTGTTCAGGTAGCAGGCCAGCGTGTCCTCGATCACCTGCGGACCGGCCAGCATGTTACCCGCGACCGATACCCCGACGGCGCTGCAATGCCCGGCCCAGTCGATGCAGTCCGCCCCGGTATGGGCGGCGATCCCACCCTTGGCGTCGATCATATGCGCCTGCCGCTGCGCCTGTCCGCCGTCGCGGGTGATCAGGTCGGCGATCACCGTGTCGGCGGCTTCGCCACCCTGCAGCCGTGCCGATCCTTCGACGCCCCACATCGGGTTGACGAAGGCCTGAGTCGCCACGGCGGCATCGGGATGGATATGCGGCACCAGCGCGCCAACCGCGAAGAAGCGGCTGGCGACGGCGATGCCCAGATGTCCGGTCGCGGGATCACGGGCGACGATGGAATAGGTCATCGCTCTTCCTTACCGGCCGATGGCGTAGGCCTGCATCAGGCGCGGCGTGGCGGCGGCGCGCAGCAACCCGTCGGAATCGCGCGCGGCGGCGGTCAGCCGGCCGATGGACCAGGGATCGGACACGTCCACATCGTGGCCGCGCGCACGCAGATCGGCGATGATGGCTTCGCCCGCCGAGGGTTCGATCATCATCCGGCCCGGCATGGCCTGGCGGGGATAGAACGACCCGGTGAAATGCTGCGAATGGAACAGCGGCGCGTCGATCACTTCCTGCATGTTCTGCTGCCCGTGCACCAGGCGCAGGAAGAAGATCAGCTGCCACTGGTCCTGCTGGTCGCCGCCGGGCGTACCGAAGGCCAGATGCGGCTTGCCGTCCTTCAGCGCCAGCGACGGGGTCAGCGTGGTGCGCGGGCGGTGGCCCGGGGCGAGGCTGGTGGGCAGGCCCTCGTCGAGCCAGAACATCTGCGCCCGGGAATTGAGCGCGAAGCCCAGCCCCGGCACGATGGGCGAAGATTGCAGCCAGCCGCCCGAGGGCGTGACCGACACCATGTTGCCCCAGCGGTCGACCACGTCGATATGCACCGTGTCGCCGCGCCGGTTGGACGGTTTGGCCAGATGCGCCATGGTCGGTTCGCCTGCATCGGCGCCCACCGCGTGTTTGCCGACGCCGCTGGCGCGGTCGATCGCGGCCTGTGCCAGGTGTTCCAGCCCCTTGATCATGCCCGGACGCTGTTCCAGCGACGCGGTGGTGCCGATCAGCGCGGCGCGCTTGGCGGCGTAATCGGCCGACAGCAATTCCTGCATCGGGATGTCGAAGAAGTTCGGATCGCCGTAATAGGCTTCGCGGTCGGCATAGGTCAGCTTCATCGATTCGATGACGGTATGGATGAAATCCGCGCCCATCAGATCCATGTCGGCGATACCGGCCTGTTTCAGCAGCTGCAGGTTCTGCAACATTACCGGACCCTGGCTCCACGGGCCGGTCTTGCAGACGGTCCAGTTGTCGTAATCGAGGGTCAGCGGGGCTTCCCAATTGGCGCTCCATCCGGCCATGTCCTCGGCGCTCAGCACGCCCTTGCGGCGTTCACCGGTGCCGTCCATGACGCAGGCTTCGGACAGGTAGGCGCCGATCTTTTCGGCGATGAAACCGCGATAGAAGCAGTTGCGCGCCATTTCGATCTGTTCTTCCCGATCCGTGACGCTTTCGGCCTCGCTCAGCAGGCGTTCCCAGGTGTCGGCCAGGTCGGGATTGCGGAACATTTCGCCCGGGGCAGGGGCCTTGCCGCCCGGCATCCAGACCGCGGCGGAGCTGGGCCATTCCTTGGTGAACAGCTCTTCCAGGCTTTGGATGGCGAGCGATACGCGTTCCAGCACCGGGTGACCGCTGCGGGCATAGTAGATCGCCGGTTCCAGCACCTCGCGCAGGGTCATCGTGCCCTGATCGCGCAGCATCAGCATCCAGCCGTCGAAGGCGCCGGGGATCACGGTGGCCAGCAGCCCCGATCCGGGGATCAGATCCAACCCTTCGTCGCGGTATTTTTCAATCGTCGCACCCTGCGGCGCGATGCCCTGGGCGCACAGGACTTGCACCTTGTCGTCCTTGGCCGAATAGGTGATGGCGGGGAATTCGCCGCCCGGCCCGTTCAGATGCGGTTCAACCACCTGCAGGGTGAATCCCATCGCGACGGCCGCGTCGAAGGCATTGCCGCCCTTTTCGAGAATCCCGAAGCCGACAGAAGACGCGATCCAATGGGTCGAGGTGGCGACGCCGAAGGTGCCGGTGATTTCTGGGCGTGTTGTGAATGAAACCATGCGGGTCTCCCGTGTTGAGCCTGGCGGCTGTCTTATTTTCTAAGGGTGCTGAATACGTCGGGGCCCACCGCTTCATAGAGAGAGGGTGTCCAGCGGCTCAGAACATGAGCGAGGTGCGCCGAGATGGCCGCCTCGGCCCGATCGGGATCGCCGCAGGTCAGTTGCTGCAGCAGCGCGCGGTGTTCGGCGTCGACTCCCGCTTCCTGGAAGAAGTAGCGGGGCACCTCGACGCTGCCGAGCGTGAAGCGGTGGATGTGCAGGGCGCAGCGCAGCAGCAGCGGCGACAGCAGCTCCATCCCCGCCGCATTTGCTAGAGCGCAGTGAAAGGACCGGTCCAATTCGCTGCCGCGATACAGGTCGCCTTTCTTATGGGCGTCGGCCATCTGCCGGATCAGATCGTCCAGCGTGTCGCGATGCTGTGAAATATCGGCCGTCGCGATCTTGCGCGCGACACCGCGTTCGATGGACAGGCGGATGCGCACCATCTCGACCGCTTCTTCGGGGCTGGTTTCGGTGACCCGGGTGCCGCGATAGCCTGAGCGCCGCACCAATCCGTCGTCGTCAAGCCGCAGCAGGGCTTCGCGAATCGTGCCCTGGCTGCAGCCGAACCGCCCGGCCAGTTCGGTTTCCAATAACTGCGAATCCGGCGGGCAAAGCCGGAACAAAATCGCCTTCTTCAATGCGGCGTAAACCAGATCTGACTTTTTTCCGCCCACTTTCGGCAGATCGTTCATCAGTTCATCGAGAGAGGTGGCTACAGGTATTGACATTCAAATTTTCTCACTTCTAGTATCAATATCGATAATGATAATGTTGTCTGATGTCCAGACAAACCTAACGGAAAGTAGCAAGAAAATGACGCTTCTTCGCGTTGAAAACCTGGCGATTGACGTGGCACGTGACGGCGGAACTTGCCGTCTGGTGCATGATGCGCATTTTTCTGTGGATCGCGGAGAAACCCTTGCGGTGGTTGGAGAATCCGGGTCCGGAAAATCCCTGACCGCCCTGGCTGTGATGGATCTTCTGGGCGAAGGCCTGTCTGTTGCCAGCGGCAAGATCCTGTACGACGGCACCGATCTGACCGCCCTTCCGCCGCAAGAGCGCAACGCGCTTCGCGGCAGCAAGATCGCTATGATTTTCCAGGAACCGATGACCTCTTTGAACCCGGTTCGGTCGATCGAGCACCAGCTGATCGAGGGAATGCGCCTAAAATTGAGGCTAAACCGCCAGGCGGCCCGGGCCCGCGCGTTGGAATTGCTGGCCGAGGTCGGGATTTCCGATCCCGAGCGGCGGCTGAACCAATATCCGCACCAGTTGTCGGGCGGCATGCGGCAGAGGGTGATGATCGCCATCGCCCTGTCCTGCGAACCCGACCTGATCCTGGCGGACGAACCCACCACGGCGCTGGACGTGACGATCCAGGCGCAGATTCTCGCCCTGACTTCGCGCCTGTGCCGCGATCACGGTATCGGGATGGTGCTGATCACCCATAACCTCGGCATCGTGGCGCGCTATGCGCAGAACGTGGCGGTGATGTATGGCGGTCGGGTGGTCGAACGCGCATCCGCGCGGCAGCTCTATCGCGATCCGCAGCACCCTTATACCCGGGGGCTGCTGGCCTCGGTGCCGCGTCTTGACCTGCCGCGCGATACGCCGCTGCGCCCGATCCCGGGGGCGCCGCCGGATGCGACGGTCGAACTGACCGGTTGCCGGTTCCACCCGCGTTGCCCGATGGCGACCGAAATCTGCGCACAAAAGGTTCCCGATTTTTCCATGACCGACGGTCACGAGGTCGCCTGCTGGAATGCCGGCGCGGACGCATCCAAAGAAGAAGGGGCCGTGGCATGAGCAGCGCAACGCCATTGCTCGAGGTCGAAAACCTCGAAGTCAATTTCGCGATCAAAAAGGGTCTGATGCAGCGCACCGTCGGCGTCGTCCGGGCGGTCAACGGGGTGTCGTTCAAGATCCCGCGCGGCACCTCCTTCGGGCTGGTCGGCGAATCCGGCTGTGGCAAGACCACCGTGGCCCGCGCGGTGCTGCAGCTGGTCGAAGCCAGCGCCGGCACCATCCGCTTCGATGGTCAGGATATCGCCAAGATGGACGCCCCGGCGCTGAAGAAATTCCGCAGCCGCGTTCAGGCGGTGTTCCAGGACCCGTTTTCGTCGCTCAATCCGCGGATGAGCACCGGGCGGATCATTTCCGAACCGCTGCGGGTTCATCGCCTCAAGCCGGAAAGCGAAATCAAGGCCGAGGTCACCCGCCTGCTGGATATCTGCGGCCTGCCCGCGCGCTTCGCCGATCTTTACCCGCATGAAATGTCGGGCGGTCAGCGCCAGCGCGTCGGCATCGCCCGGGCGCTGGCGATGAACCCGGAACTGATCGTCTGCGACGAAGCGGTGTCGGCGCTCGACGTGTCGATCCAGGCGCAGATTATCAACCTGCTGGAAGACCTGCAGAAGGAACTGGGCCTGACCTACCTGTTCATCGGTCACGACCTGTCGGTGGTGCGCCATATCTGCGATCAGGTCGGGGTGATGTATCTGGGCCGGATGGCGGAAGCTGCACCGTCCGATCCGTTGTTCGCCAAGCCGCGCCATCCCTACACCCAGGCATTGATCGACGCCGTGCCCAATCCCGATCCGGATTACGAGCAGGGCCGCGAAATCGTGCCGCTCGAAGGCGAGGTGCCCAGCCCCGCCAACCCGCCGTCCGGATGTTTTTTCCACCCGCGCTGCCCGCTCGTGACAGATCGCTGCCGCAGCGAAGTACCGCCTCTCGATCCGGTCGAACCGGGTCACCTCGCCGCCTGCTGGGAAACCGGCATAACCGTTCCGAGTGCCTGAATTTCCACTCATTCAGTAACAACAACAGGGAAGTAGAAAATGACTGATACCAAAAGCTTCAGCAAGAAAATGCGAAAGATGTGGGATGACGCCCACGACTTCGATCCCAAGGACCCGATGGTGGGCCTGACCGGCAAGGACCTGTCGGGGCCCAAACTGTCGCGCCGCACCACCCTGCGCCTGCTGGCGGCGGGTGGCGCCCTGACCGCTGCGCATCTGACGCCCGGTTTCTCGGGCATGGCGCGCGCGTCGGGCGCACCGGGCGGTACCCTGACCTGCGGCTGGGCCGGCGTGGCCGAAATTCAGACCCTGGACCCGGCCAAGATCGGTCAGGTTCTGCAGTTCCAGGTCACCTCGAACGTGCTGTCGGGGCTGATGCATATCGATTCGAACCTGGTCGCGCAGGGCGACCTGGCCGAAACCTGGACCGTGTCGGATGACGGCCTGGTATATACCTTCAAGCTGCGCGAAGGCGTGACCTTCCACAATGGCGACGCGTTCACCGCCGATGACGTTCTCTATACCTTCGAGCGTTCGTCGAACCCGGATATCTCGATCCACTACAAGGTTCTGGGCAATGTCGCCAGCCTCGAAAAGCTGGGCGATTACGAGGTGAAATTCACCCTGAAGAAGCCGCAGGCTTCGTTCCTGACCAAGACGCTGGAACGTGCCTCGGGCCGCGCCATGACCATCGTTTGCAAGGGCGCGCTGGAATCCATGGGTGACGCCCAGTACGGCCTGACCCCGGTCGGCACCGGTCCGTTCAAGGTGGTCGAACACGTCCTGGGTCAGGGTGTCGTGCTGGAAAAATTCGCCGACTACTACGATCCCGAGCGTCCCAAGCTGGACAAGGTGGTCATCAAGCCGATCGACGGCGTCGAACCGCTGGCGGCCGCGATGGAAGCGGGCGACATCCAGTATATCGGCGGCAACCCGCTGGCGGCTCAGCTGATCGACCGGTTCAAGTCCAATTCCGACCTGATCGTCGACATCAAAGCGGCACCGGGCTTCCAGTCGGTCTGGATGAACCCGTGGCGCGAACCGATGAAGGTCACCGACTTCGACAAGCCGATGGAAGAGCTGATGAAGGACAAGGGCTTCATGGTCCGCCTGGCGCTGGCCAAGGCGCTGGACCGCGAAACCTATGTCAAACAGGCGCATTTCGGTTATGCCGAACCGGGCTATGGCACCATCAACCCGGCAATGGCGTTCTACTATGACGAAGGCATCGCGGACAAATCCATGCAGGCCTTTGACCCCGAAGGCGCCCGCAAGCTGTTTGCCGATGCCGGTTTCCCGGGCGGCAAGGGTTTCCCGGAACTGGAACTGATCACCACCCCGTCGCAGAAGCGTAACGGTCTGGTGCTGGCCAATATCTTCAAGCAGGTCCTGGGCATCACGATCAAGGTCGTTCCCAAGGAATTCTCGGTCGGTATCCAGGACTTCAACAACTGCGAATACGACATGCGCCTTGGCGGTTCGGGTGGCGACTATGATCCCGATGACGGTGTCGTCGATTGGATGAAAACCACGTCGAAGTTCAACGGCAGTACTCGCGACACCGCAAAATACGCCTTCGGTTACTTCAGCAACGCCGAGGCCGACGCGCTGATCGACGAACAGTCGGTGACCGCCGATCTCGAGAAGCGCAAGGAACTGGTGCAGAAGGCCAACCAGATCACCTCGGACCGGGTGGCCTGCGGCTTCCTGTATCACCCCGTCGACGTTCAGGTGCGCCACAAGTCGGTGAACTACCCGGCCGAAAGCCGGATTCCCGGCCTGCACGACCTTGACCGCGTGACGCTGGGCTAAGGCTAAACCAATCCTGCCGGGGCGGTTTGAACCCGCCCCGGCAGGCCCTCTTTTGAAAGGACTGCTCCAGTGGCAAGCTACATGCTTCGCAGATTGATCGGGTCCGTCATCGTCATGTGGGCGGTGGCGACTCTGGTCTTTTTCATGCTGCGTTTCGTACCGGGGGATCCGATTGCCGCGATGCTGGCCGATGCCGGCGGCCCCGATGAAATCGAGGCGATGAAGCGCAGCCTCGGTCTCGACCGGTCGCTGTTCGTGCAATACGGAATCTGGATTCAGAACATGCTGCAGGGCGACCTGGGCAATTCGATCTATGGCAGCCGCGTCGCGGTCACCAGCGTGTTGTCCGAAGCGATCCCGCGCACCTTGTCGCTGTCGCTGATCGCCTTCGTCGTGGCGCTGGTCATCGCTCTCCCGGCCGGTATCCTGTCGGCGACCCGGCGCAATTCGGCCACCGATACGACGGTGTCGCTGCTGGCTTTCCTCGGGTTGTCGATGCCGGATTTCTGGCTGGCGATCCTGCTGATCATCGTCTTCGCCGCCAATCTGCAATGGCTGCCCGCCATCGGCTACGTGCCGCTGGCCGAAGGGTTCTGGCCGTGGTTCAGCCACCTGATCCTGCCGTCGATCGCCATCGGCACCGCCTTTTCGGCGATCATCGCGCGGATGATCCGGTCGTCGCTGCTGGAAGTGCTGAAGGCCGATTACATGCGCACCGCGCGCGCCAAGGGGCTGACGCCCTGGATGGTGATGTTCGGCCATGCGCTGCCCAATGCGATGATCCCGGTGATCACCGTGATCGGGATCGCCTTCGCGCTGCTGATTTCGGGCGCGGTCGTGGTTGAAAACGTCTTTGCCATCAAGGGGCTGGGGCGGGTGCTGATCGAAGGCATTCTGAACCGCGACTACCCGGTGGTGCAGGGCGCCGTTCTGGTGGTCTCCGCGATCTTTGTCTTCTCCAACTTAATCGTCGATCTGCTCTATGGCGTGATCGACCCCAGAATCCGGTTGAACTGATGGTCGATACTACTCAAGCCCTCGAAATGGCGCCGGCCAAGCGCCGGTCGCGGTTCCACGCCACGCTGGTACAGGACCGCAAGGCGCAGGCCGGTCTGCTGGTGCTGCTGCTGTTCGTGCTCGGCGCCATCTTCGCGCCGCTGCTGTCGCCGTTCGACCCGAACGATATGACGCTGGACATGATGTCGGGCCTGTCCTGGACCCATCCCTTGGGCACCGACGACCTGGGCCGCGACCTGCTGAGCCGTATCCTGCACGGCACCCGCGTGTCGCTGTTCATCGGCGTGTCCACCGTCGCCATTGCCCTGGTGATCGGGATCGTGCTGGGGCTGGTCGCGGGCTATTTCGGCGGGTGGCTCGATTTCGTGATCATGCGCTATATCGACCTGCAATGGGCCTTCCCGAACTTCATCATCGCGGTCTACCTGGTCGCCGTCTTCGGCACCGGTCTTCTGAACGTGATCGTCGCGCTGTCGCTGGCCTTCGTCGATGACTTCGCCCGGGTCGCCCGGTCGATGACCCTGACGCTGCGCGAGGAACAATATGTCGACGCCGCGCGCACGCTGGGCTTTTCCAAGGCACGGACGCTGTTCATTCACATCCTGCCCAACGCGGTGGCGCCGATCATCGTGCAGGCCACGGTCAGCGTGTCCTACGCCATCCTGGGCGAGGCGAGCCTGTCCTTCCTCGGCCTGGGCGTCGATGCCTATACGCCGACCTGGGGGCTGATCCTGGCCGACGGGCGCGGCTTCATCACCCAGGCGTGGTGGTTGGGCGTGTTCCCGGGGCTGGCGATCATGCTGGTGGTGCTGGCGATCAACTTCGTCGGCGACTGGCTGCGCGACGCGCTGGACGTGCGCCAGGCGATCGACGGCTGATATCAGGGCGGCGGGATTTCCCCGCCGCCTTTTTCCTTTCACATCTTCGACTTCGGCGGCTTCTGCCGCCTGTTGAATCGCGTTTGCCCAAGGGGGACGTCATGGAAAACCGCACCATTACTGAAGCGGATATCGAAGCCGCCGAACGGCTGCTGGGGATCGCCTACAGCGCGCGTGAACGGGCGCAGATGATCGGCAATCTCGACGGGCAGATCGAACTGGCGGAAGAGCTGCGCAAGGTCGAGCTGGGCAATCACACCCCGATGGCGCTGCGCTTCGATCCCCGGCTGCCGGGGTTCGAAATGTCGACCGCCGACGGGGTCAGCGTCGAACGCCCCGATATGCCGCTGCCGGACAGCGACGAAGACATCGCCTTTGCTTCCCTGCCCGAACTGGGCGCGTGGATCGCCTCCGGCACGCTGACCAGCCGCCGGTTGACCGAGATTTACCTCGCCCGGATCGAACGCCTTAACCCGACTCTTTTCTGCTTCGCCACGGTGACCCCCGAGATCGCGCTGGCCCAAGCCGACGCGATGGATGCACTGACCGCTGAAGGCAAGTCGCTGGGCCCGCTGCATGGCATTCCCTACGGCGTGAAGGACCTGTTCGATACCAAGGATGTTGTGACCGGTTGGGGCGCCGAACCCTATCAATCGCGGGTGCCGGACAGCGATGCGCGCATCGTGACCCTGCTGCGCGACGCGGGCGCGGTGCTGCTGGGCAAGACGACGCTCGGCGCGCTGGCCTATGGCGATATCTGGTATGGCGGGCGCACCCGCAATCCGTGGAACACCGGGGAAGGATCGTCGGGGTCGAGCGCCGGATCGGCCTCGGCCACGGCGGCGGGGCTGTGCGCATTCGCCATCGGGACCGAAACGCTGGGCTCGATCACCTCGCCCAGCCAGCGCTGCGGCACTACCGGGCTGCGCCCGACCTTCGGCCGGGTCAGCCGGGCGGGCGGCATGACCCTGTGCTGGTCGCTCGACAAAGTCGGGCCGATCTGCCGGGGCGTGACGGACACCGCGCTGGTGCTGGACGCGCTGAACGGCGCCGACATGGCCGACCGCGGCACGATCAAAGCGCCCTTCGCCTTCGATGCCGCCAAGGGGATCGAGGGGCTGAAGCTGGGTTACCTGCCCGAAGCCTTCGGCGACGGCGCGACAGAGGTGGATCATGCCGCCCTTGCCGCCGCCCGCGATCTGGGGATCGAGGTGGTCGAGGTGTCGCTGCCCGATCTGCCCTATGGGTCGTTGATGAACACGCTTTTCGCCGAAGCCGCCGCCGCCTTCGAGGACCTGACGCTGACCGGTCAGGACGATACCCTGACCCGGCAGGACGAAGCGGCCTGGCCCAACAGTTTCCGCAAGGCCCGGTTCCTGTCGGCTGTGGATCACGTGCAGCTGGACCGGCTGCGTTACCTAGTCATGCAGGCGCTGGACGGGCTGTTTGACGAGGTGGACGCGCTGATCGGCCCCTATGCGACCGGCCCGATGCTTGTGGCGTCGAATTTCACCGGCCATCCCTGCCTGCATCTGCGGGCGGGATTCGACATGCTGGGATCGCGCGGTCTCACGGCGCTTGGCTCGAAGAACCTGGTGGCGGGTACCGTCGATGAAACCGCTGAACGCTTCAGGGTGCCGCAGGGCATTTCGCTCTGGGGGCGGCTGTTCGAGGAAGGCACGATCCTCAACCTCGGCCAAGCGTTGGAGGCGAAGCTGGGCGTTGCCGCCGAACGCCCGCCGCTTGCGGGTTGACCCGCTGGCGGCGTACATCAAGTTTGAAATGAATTGAGGCCCTCAACATGACCCATCTTCTGAAAGCCAGCCCGGAAACCTGCGCCTGGGGCTATTTCGACGCCACGCTGGAGCCGGCGCTCGAGGTGGACAGCGGCGAGATCGTGACCATCGAAACCGTGTCGGGCGGCCCCGAGCAGATCCCGGCAAAGGATGCCGGTTTCCACATCCCGCCCGAGCTGTTCGATATCCACGCCCGATCCGACCGGCAGGTGCCCGGCCATATCCTGACCGGGCCGGTGGCGGTGAAGGGGGCGAAACCGGGGCATGTTCTGCAGGTCGATATCCTCGACATAACCCTGCGCCAGGACTGGGGCTGGAACATGATCAGGCCGCTGGCGGGGACTTTACCCGACGATTTCCAGACCTACCGCAATGTCATCATCCCGCTGGACACCGAGGCGATGACCGGGCGGATGTCCTGGGGGCTGGAGCTGCCGCTGAAGCCGTTCTTCGGCGTGATGGGCGTGGCGCCGCCGCCGAACTGGGGCCGGATTTCGACGATCCAGCCGCGCGCCCATGGCGGCAATATCGACAACAAGGAACTGGTCGCGGGCACCACGCTTTACCTGCCGGTCTTCGCCGAAGGCGCGCTGTTTTCCTGCGGCGACGGTCACGGCGTGCAGGGCGATGGCGAGGTCTGCGTCACCGCGATCGAAACCGCGCTGTCGGGCACGTTCCGCCTGACCGTGCGGGACGATCTGGATTTCGCCTTTCCCCGCGCCGAAACGCCGACGCATCTGATCACCATGGGCATCCACGAAGACCTGGACCGCTGCGCCGAAATGGCGCTGCGCGACATGATCGCGCTGATCGTGGACCGCACGGGGCTGAGCCGGGAAGACGCCTATATGCTGTGTTCGCTGATCGGCGATCTGCGGGTCACCCAGACGGTCAACGGCAACAAGGGCGTGCATATGATGATGGAAACCGCTTTATTGCAGGCCAAAGCGGGTTAAGGAGAAAGACGCATGGGCGTGAAGACAGCGATTATCGGATTGGGCATCATGGGACAGCGGATGCTGGAACACATGGTGCGGCACCCGGAATACGACCCGGTCGCCCTGTGGGACCCGTCCTCTGACGCCTGCGATGCCGCCAGCCTGCTGGCACCGGGTGCTACCATCACGGACAGCGCCGAAGCGGCGATTGCAGCGGCCGATCTGGTTTACCTGGCCTGCCCGCCGGTGCCGCGCAAAGCCTATGCGCTGGCGGCCGCGGCGGCAGGCAAGGCGGTGTTCCTTGAAAAACCGCTGGGCGTCGACGTGGCAGAAAGCGAAGACCTTGTCGCCCGGCTGAAATCCTTCGGCGTGCCCGCGGCGGTCAATTTCACCCAGGCGGCAGGTGCCGCGCTGACCGATGTGTCCGAGGCCGCGCAAAGCGGTGCCATGGGCGACGTGGTGGGGGCCGATATAGTGGTGACCTACGCGGCCTGGCCGCGCGCCTGGCAAAAGGCGGCGGACTGGCTGCGCTTCAAGGACGAAGGCGGCATGACCCGCGAAGTCATTTCGCATTTCCTGTTCTTCTCGGAACGCATCTTGGGGCCGCTTTCGGTGGCCTGGGCGCATCCGTCCTATCCGGCCGACCCGGCGCTGTGCGAAACCCATATGCTGGCGCGCCTGGAAACCGCGGATGGCCGCCCGGTGACCGTCATGGCCAGCGTCGGCGGCGCGCAGCCGGACCGGCAGGAACTGACCATCAAGGGGTCGAAGACCAGCCGCCGGATCACCGATTTCTATGTCGATGCGGTTTCGGACGGCGGCGATTTCAGCGAACTGACCACCCGCCCCGCAGACCCGCGCGCGGTCAGCCTGAAGGCGCAGCTGGACGATCTGTTGCTGTGCCTGGCAGGCAAGCCCAACCGGCTTGCCACCCCGGAAGAGGCGCTGCGGGTGCAGAAACTGGTCGAGGCCATGCTGGGCTGAGCACCGCCGCGGCGCTACGGGACCGCGCGGGGAAGGACCATGCTGCAGCGTATGCTCGGCGGTTAAATCGGGTGCAATGCGGCCAAGGATGCTGCCGTCACGGTCATCTGGCCGATTGACCACACGGCAGTCGGCGATTGGCCAGATCGTTTATTGGCAAGCCGGGTCATCCGGCGCAAAATGGTTATAGCCCTGCCGCGACGCGCCGTTGTCGTGGCAAGCCCGCAAGGGATGCTGATAAATAGGAATATCGGGGAGCGTAACGCGACCATGCAACAGGCCAAACTCTCCAGCGACCGTACCGCCGTGCGGGAAGTCCACAGCACCGCGATCGCGGCGGAGCTGGAGGCCGAGATCGTGACCGGCAAAATCGGCGCGGGAACGAAGCTTGACGAACAATCCCTGACCCGCCGTTTCGGCGTGTCGCGCACCCCGGTGCGCGAGGCGCTGCACGTGCTGGTGGCCCGGTCGCTGGCGGAACGGTTGCCCTATCGCGGCGTCGTGGTGGTGGATATCACCTGCGAACGAATCGAACAGATGTTCGAAGCGATGGGCGAGGTCGAGGCGCTGTGCGGCCGTTTCGCGGCGGAACGGATGACCATCGGGGAACGCGGGCAGCTGGAAGAGCTGCACAAGAAAATGACCAACATCTCGGCCGGCGGCGACTCGGCGGCTTACGAGGAGGCCAATACCGAGTTCCACGCGATGATCTATGCCGGGACGCATAACGAGGATATCGAGGGGCTGGCCGAAACGCTGCGGCTGAAGCTGGCCCCCTTCCGCAAGACCCAGCTGCAATCGCTTGAGCGGATGGCGCGGTCGAACGAAGAACACGCGGCCATCGTCACCGCGATCCTTGAAAAAGATACGCAGGGCGCCGAACGGGCCCTGCGTCGTCATCTTGTCAGTGCGGCGCGCGAGGTCCTGTCACGGATGAAGTGACAGGCCCGGCGCGCACTGCGTCAGCCGAAGACCGACAGCAGCATCCTGATCGCGGTGATGAACAGGAACAGCGCGAACACCCGCTTGATCCATTTCGTGTCGACCGCATGGGCGATCCGTGCACCGACCGGGGCGAAGCCCACGGTGAAGGGCAGGATGACCATCGCCGCGGCGACGTTGACGTAGCCCAGCGACAGCGGCGGGCGGCCTTCGACGCCCCAGCCCGACACGACGAAACCGATCACCGCAGGCACCGCGATCACCACGCCGAAGGCCGAGGCGGTGCCGACGGCGCGCCGGATTTCGACCGAAAATGCCGACAGGATCGGCACCGACAGGGTGCCGCCGCCGATCCCCATCAGCGACGAAAACAGCCCCGTCACACCGGAAATCGCGACATGGACGATCTTGCTTTCGGGCAGGCTGTCGCGCAGCACAAGCGGTTTCGGCCGCGCCATGTTGACCGACACCAGCAGCGCGATGAAACCGAAGATCGCCTTCAGCCCGCCGGCATCGATATAGCGCGACACCAGCCCGCCGGACAAAGCGCCGACAACCATCGCCGGGGCCCAGAGCTTCAGCAGGCTCATATCCACCGCGCCGCGTTTGTTATGCGCCCGCGCCGAGGACACCGAGGTGAACATGATGGTGGCCAGCGAGGTCGCGACCGCCATATGCATGAACAGTTCGGGCGGGAAGTCGGTGAACGACAGCAGCCAGAACAGCATCGGCACCAAAACGATGCCGCCGCCGACGCCCAGAAGCCCCGCCATGATCCCGGCGAGGATCGCCGACAGGATGACGGTGCCGAGCAGCAAGCCCAGTTCCATGAGTGTGAAATCGGTCATATTCAGTCTTTCCTTAGTCCGTGATCGCCGCGCCGTCCGAGCGCGGATCCGTTGCCGCCTCGATCAGGCCCGAAGGATGGTGCACCACCGCGCCGGCATGGCCGGCCAGGTCGGAATAGGGATCGATCAGTTCGACCTCGTGCCCGGCCTGTTTCAGTTGCGCGACCAGCTCCGGGTCGAAGCGGTTTTCCAGTTTCAGCGTGGTGGTGTCCTGTCCCCAGGTCTTGCCCAGCAGCCAGCGCGGCGCGGTGACGGCTGCCTGCAGGTCCATGCCGAATTGTACGTGGCGGGAAAATACCGCCGATTGCGTCTGCGGCTGGCCTTCGCCGCCCATGGTGCCATAGGCCATCACCCGTCCGTCCTTGAGATCGGCCATCGCCGGGTTCAGCGTGTGGAAGGGCCGCTTGCCCGGCGCCAGCTGGTTCGGGCCCGGCTGCAACGAGAACCCCGCGCCGCGGTTCTGGAAGAACACGCCGGTTTCCGGACAGGTCAGCCCCGATCCGAATTCCCAGAACACCGACTGGATGAAGCTGACGACGGTGCCGTCGCTGTCACAGGCACCCATCCAGATCGTGTCGCCCTGTTTCGGCTCATAGGGCCAGGGCAGCGCTTTTTCGCGGTCGATCCGCGCCGCCATCGCGTCCAGCGCGTCGGTCTCCAGCCAATCCTGCGCCGGGACATCCATATGGGTGCGGTCGCCCAGTTCCGCGTTGCGGCGGATGAAGGCCTGCTTGGTGGATTCGATCAGCCCGTGGATATGATCGAACCCTTCGCCTTCGGTCACGCCAAGCCGGTCGAACAGGCCGAGGATCATCAGCGATGCCACGCCCTGCGTCGGCGCGACCATGTTGTACAGCGTCCCGTGCGAGGTTTCGACCTCCAGCGGGGTCACCCGTTCGGCACCGTATGCGGCGAAATCTTCGGCCCGCAGCGGGCTGCCATTGGCCGCCAGGTAGGCGCCGTGGGTATCGGCGATCGGTCCCTTGTAGAACGACCCCAGCCCGTTTTCGGCCAGGTGTCGCAGGGTGCGGCCAAGCGCCTGTTGCTTCATCAGCGCGCCGGTTGCGGGCACCTCGCCGTCCTGCAGGAAGGTGTCGGCAAACCCCGGCACGTCGCGCAGCCCATCCAGTTTCTCGGCGGTGGTGCGCGACTGGTTACCGGTTACCGCGATGCCGTTTTCGGCATAGGCGATGGCCGGGGCCAGCAGCCGGTCCAGCGGCAGCTTGGTGTCATGCAGGTCGAGCGCCGCCTGCCAGCCGCCGATGGTGCCCGGCACGGTCAGCGCCGCCAATCCGCCGCGGGCGGGGATCGCGTCGCCATGGCCCTGTTCGGCGTACCATTCGGGGGTGGCAAGCGCTGCTGCCTGACCGCCCGCGAAGATGCCCACCGGTGCTTCGCCCTTGCGCTTGATCAGCCAGAATCCGTCGCCACCGATCCCGTTCATATGGGGATAGACAACCGCGATCGCCGCGGCGGCGGCGACCATCGCCTCTACCGCGGTGCCGCCGTCGCGCAGGACGTCCCGGCCCACCTGGGCCGCGTGGCGATGGGGCGCGGTGACCGCGCCTTCATATCCCAATGCTGCATGTAGCATGTCTTACCATCCGATTGCTTGGGGCAGCCACGTGGCCAGCCCGGGGAAGAAATACACCAGGCTCAGCCCGATCAGCTGGATCCCGATGAAGGGCAGCACGCCCTTGTAGATGTCCGAGGTCTTCACCTCGGGCGGGGCAACGCCCTTGAGGAAAAACAGCGCCCAGCCGAAGGGCGGCGTCAAGAACGAGGTCTGCAGGTTCATCGCCACCAGGATGGCGATCCAGGCCATGTCGGCGCCCGATTGCAGGAAGATCGGCAGGAACAGAGGCAGGGCGATATAGGAAATTTCGATCCATTCGAGGAAGAAGCCCAGCACGAACAGCAGCAGCATCAGGAAGAAGATCTGCCCTTCGAAGCCGCCCGGCATCCCGGCAAAGGCCGATTGCACCAGGTGTTCGCCACCCAGCCCGCGGAAGGCCAGCCCGAAGGGCTGCGCGAAGATCAGGATCAGGAACACCATGGCCGAGGTCACGAAGGCCCCGCGCACCGCGTCTTTCAGGATGGTGAAGTTCAGCCGCCGCGCCATCAGCGCCAGCAGGATCGACCCGAACGCGCCCATCGAAGCGGCTTCGGTCGGGGCAGCGACGCCGCCGATGATCGATCCCAGCACCAGCACGATCAGCGCGATCGGCGGCAGCACCACCTTGAGAAGCTTGCGCCCCAGTTCGCCGCGCGGCATCGCATCGCGTTCCTCTTTCGGGATCGCGGGCAGGGTGTTGGGGGATACCAGCCCGAGGATCAGCACATAGGCCACGAACAGCCCCGCCAGCAGCAGCCCGGGGAACAGTGCCGCGGCGAACAGCGTGCCGACGCTTTCGCCCATGATGTCGGCCAGCAGGATCAGCACCAGGCTGGGCGGAATGATCTGCCCCAGCGTGCCCGAGGCGCAGATCACCCCGGACGCCACCCCGGCGTTATAGCCGCGGTTCAGCACCGGCCCGAGCGCGATCAGACCCATGGTGACCACGGTGGCGCCGACAACGCCCGATGCCGCGCCCATCAGCACGCCCACCAGGATGATCGCCAAGGCCATGCCGCCGCGCAGCCCGCCCATGGCGAAACCTATGACCTCTAACAGGTCTTCGGCTATTCGTGACTTTTCCAACATGATGCCCATGAAGATGAACAAGGGCAGCGCCAGCAGGGTGTAATTGGTCACCACCCCGAAAATGCGCGCCGGCATCAGCGTGAACAGCATCGGGCCGAAGCCCATGAAACCAAAGGCAAAACCGGTCACGCCCAGGCACACGGCCACGGGCATGCCGATCAGCAGCATAAGGAAAAACGCTCCGATCATGCAGAGCGCGAGGATCTCGGTATAGGGCACTTGTTTATTCCTGTTTCAGCGGCGAAGGCTTCAAAAGCTTCACCGCGGCCTCGCCCGTCATCGCCACCGCCTGGATGGCCAGCAGCACGAAGGCCACCGGCATCGTCGCCTTGAGCAGATAGCGGTATCCCAGCCCGCCGGGATCGGGGGACCCTTCGTTGATGGCATAGCTCGATTGAACGTAGGCGATGCACAGATACGCGATGATCAGCGCAACGGCGCACAGCAGCATGTTCGACAGCAGATCGATCAGCGCCTGCGCGCGCCGGTTCATCGAGCCGTAAAAGATATCGACCCGCACTTCGCCGCCTTGGTTCAGCCCGTAGGCCATGCCGAACAGCGCGGTGACAGCCATGATGTGCCACTCGGCTTCCTGCAGGGCGACGGTGCCGTAGGAAAACAGATAGCGGGACAGCACGTTGAACGCGACGACCAGCACCAGCGCGAGAGCGCTCCACGCGGCGATCTGGCCGGTGTGGCGGACGAGGCTGGAAGCCCCGTCCGCTACGGTTTTGATCACGCCGGACATCAGAGGCTGTACAGCGGCTTTTCGGAAACCGCCGCCCAGCTTGCATGTTCCGCCTTGAACGCCATGAAGGCGTCGTGAACCTTCTGCGCCGCCGGGTCCTTGGCGGCGAATTCGGCCAGCACCTTTTCGGTGACGGTCTTCAGCTCGGCCACCACGTCGTCGGGCAGGGTGTTGACGATGACACCTTCGTTTTCCACCAGGTCCTTCAGCGCGGCGGCGTTGTTCGCCTCGCTCCAGGTGTGGCTTTCCAGGTTGCAGGCCATGGCCGCCGATTTCACGATCGCTTGCAGGTCGGCGGGCAGGCTTTCCCACGCGGCCTTGTTCATCAGCAGTTCGGTGACGTTGGACGGTTCATGCCAGCCGGTGGTGTAGTAGTACTTGGCCGCGTTCTGCAGACCAAGACGACGGTCCTGGAACGGGCCGACGAATTCGGCCGCGTCGATCACGCCGCGTTCCAGCGCCGGGAAAATCTCACCGCCGGGCAGCAGTTTCACGTCGACGCCAAGCGCGGCATAAACCTTGCCGGCCAGGCCGGGGATACGCATCTTGAGATCTTTGAAATCGGCGACGCTTTCGATCGGTTCGCGGAACCAGCCGGTCATCTGGACGCCGGTGTTGCCCATCGGCAGCGCCTTCAGGCCCAGCGGTTCATACAGTTCGTCCCACAGCTCCATGCCGCCGCCGTGATACAGCCAGGCGTTCATGCCCTGGAAGTTCATGCCGAAGGGCACGGTGGTGAAATACTGCGCCGCGGGGATTTTACCGGCCCAGAAATAGGCGTTGGCGGCGTTCATTTCGACCGCGCCGCTGCGCACCGCGTCGAAACCTTCCATCGCGGGGATCAGTTCACCGGCGGCGAAGTGTTGGATCTTCAGGCGGCCGTCCGACATTTCGGCGACCTTCTTGCAGAAATCGGTCGGGCTGCCGGGGCCTTCGACATAGAAGGGCGAACCGGGCCCGTAGGCGTTGGTCATCTTCCAGTTAAAGCTGGTCTGGGCACTGGCAATGCTGGGCGCCGCGAGAGGGGCGGCGGCGAGGGTAGTCGAGGCGGCAAGGAACTTGCGTCTGTCCATTGTCATGTCCTTCATGATCGGTTGCGGATGCCGCGACGATGAAGAGTTTTCGCCCCTGCGCCATGTTTCGCCCCAACTTCTAAATGCTGCATTCGCAATATTGTATACAATATGGATTAACAATAGCGTTATTGTCTACAAAATAGGCAGGCATGAATCTGCAAGGCCCACGGCTCATCCACCGCCGGCGACATGTCACGGCCCAAATTTTCAAGAAAAATTCCGTCGGTTCGCCGCGCGCCGTCCTATCGGACCAGAACGGCCTCTTCCCGCAGCACGCTTTCCAGGCTGCCATTGCCGCCCCAGCCGGTGATGTCGATGATTTCAACATCGATCGTCCCGTCTGCCGAACCGTTGTTTTCCATCGGGCGGGTCAGGAAGATGCTGGCATAGCTGTTGACGTTATAGGTGTTCACGCCGCCGCCTTCGGCCGCGCCTTCGCCGCAATCGATGATCGCGGCATAGGTGATCCGCCTGTCGATATAGTTGACCGGATCAGACGCGATCGGGGCCATGTCGGGATCGTTCGACCCCGCCATGCATTGGGCCCGGCCCAGTTCCCCGGCGGCCGAAGCCAGATCGATCAGCCTGCCGGTCGGGCTTCTGGGATCGCTGCCCGCGACCTGTTCATAGAGATAGGTGTCAAAGCGCGACGGCCCCGGCACCCCCTCGCTTCCGGCGGGCAGCGGGTCGAAGGAGCTCGGGATGCTGGCCAGCACGGTCGCGACTTCCGAAGCGCTCAGCTCGCCGCCGTTATCATCGAGGTAAACCTCCTCGAGATAGCGCTGCAGATGCCAGTCGCCGCTGCCGATATACGACCCGGGAACGCCTTCGTTGGGCTGCGCCATGATCGAGTTGTCTTCGAAACTGTAAACGCCGTTGTCGATGCCATCGTCGCCAAGCGTCGGATTGAAATGGTCATCGCCGGCGGTGATGTCGCAATAGTCGTAGTTGCCGCTATTGCCGATTTCATCCGGCGCATAGCCCTTGCGCACGTTCAGGGCCGGCGGGACCGGGAAACTGTTGTTGTTGTAGTGGCTGAACGTGCCTTCATAGATATCGAAGCGCACATTGATCCCCTGGCTGATCGAGGTGGCCGCGCCGGGTTTCGTCGTCACCGTATCGGCATCATAGCAGGTCGGGTTGTCGGCCCCGGCAAAGATATCTCGGATCGCGTTGGCGCTGGACGATCCGTTCACCTGCAGGAAACCGAAATTGCCGGGCGACGCCGTTTGGTTGCCCGCGGGGTGCAGCCGGAACAACCGCCCGTGCAGGTCGCCGCGTCGGAAATTTTCCTGTAACTGGTCGCCGACATAGGTCCCGTTCGAATCATATTCGAACGGATTGCAGATATAGAGCGGCGGGATACGGCAGATCGCCGCGACATAGGTCGCCACAGCCGTCGCCCCCACCGGCACCGTCAGCTGTTCCGGGTTTCGAATGTCCGCGAAGAAGATCGTGTCGAGATCGCGCGACTGCGCCTGCACATAGACGTATTCCGCGTCGGACCCGACATTGGTCGCATGGGCGGTGATCCAGGCCGCGTCGATCGGGCTGGTGTCGAGTTCGGGAATGTCATCGAGGAAAAAGACGGTGAATGCGTTGCCCTCGGCATCCGCATAGGTCAGCCCGATGTGAACGTCGCTGCCCCGATGCGCCAGCATGCTGACCGAATTGGTGACCTGCGCCATCGCGCTTTGGGCGCGGGTGATCGCATCCGCCCCGCCATCCAGTTCCCGCGCCCCGGCCAGCGCCACGGAATCGGCGGCGGCCTGCAGATCCCCCTGCGCGTTGTTGCCCCGGCCGATATCGATCAGCAACAG
This sequence comes from Thalassovita mangrovi, assembly GCF_009857745.1. Taxonomy (GTDB): domain Bacteria; phylum Pseudomonadota; class Alphaproteobacteria; order Rhodobacterales; family Rhodobacteraceae; genus Thalassobius; species Thalassobius mangrovi. The sequence goes on along the minus strand of NZ_WWEN01000003.1, from coordinate 356,045 downwards.
GCCGAAGACCAGGAACACCGGCAAAATCAGAAGCGACAGGATCAGGACGTACCCGTCTTGGGCTGCGTAAAACCTTTTCATCGGAACCTCCATCCGCCGTGCAGCGAAACGCGCGGCGCAGAATAGCGGTCGGGTCAGACCGCGACGCAGTTCTTCAACACAAAACCTTCTCGCCGATCCCCTTATCTGTCAGGGGATCATCAAGACCTTCAGGATCAGCACCGGCACCGATGCCAGGGCCAGCAACACGCCATATGGCACCCTTCCGGTTTCCTTCATACCCGCCATCCAGCCGCCGATCCCCCGTTCTGCGCCCAGGGCGCGGGACATGACGATGCCCAGATACAGCAGGAACGACCCCGCCATGAGCAGCACCGCAAAGGGCAGCAGCCCATCAAACCCAAGATGCATTCCCAGCGGCAGCATCAGCTTCGCATCGCCCCCGCCAAGCGCCCGCAGCATCCACATGACGAAGCCCACGGCAAAGAGCACCCCACCGGCGATCAAATCGCCCTGCCAGTCGTGAAACCCCATCATTCCCGCCACCGGAAGGTACAGCGCCAGCAGGGTCAGAACCACGGTATTGCGGATCTTGAAGTGCCGCGCGTCGTGCCATGCGACCCCCATCATCAGCAAGACCGTCGCGATTTGGGCGATGATGGAGACCGTGACCGCCACGACGATCAGATACCCTTGAGATCCTCACGCGTGCGCCGGGGGAAATTGACCGAATTGCGCAGCATTTCGAGATTGTTCGCCGTGACCGGATTCGACGGGTCCTTTTCGTAGGCCTTCAGGAAATATTGCCGGGCGGTCTTCAATTCGCCCCGCAGCAGCATCGAATAGCCGTAATTGTTCAGGAACTCGATCCGGTTGCCGATGACCGGCTGCATCTTGCGATAGGCGTAATCCGCCTTGTCGAACCGGTTCAGCATGTCCGCGCTTGCCGCGAAACCGAGCCACGCCTGCGGATCGTTCGGCGTCACGTCCAGCGCCTTTTTGAACATCGTGTAGGATTTGCCGTAATTACCTTCGCGGAATTGAACCTTGGCCGAAACGATCAATTCGTCGTCAGGATAGAAACTGACATTCGACGTATCTTTGTTGGAGGCGGGCGATTCCGAGAATGACGAGGATCCGTCACAGCCAACCAGAGCGAACGCCATAACGAGAACGATCAGTCGTTTCATAATCACCATTCCTCGATCAATTGTCGCGCCGCAGCCGGCACGATTTCTTCATAAAACTTTTTATTAGCCTACTACAGGATGGGCTAAAATTTTAGCATTACTATGCCTCTTCACGGTGTTCGAAGGCAGATAAGTTGTAACTTTCTCACAGTTTAGCCGTGTTTCGGCCAACGCAGGCGGGTCACAACCGGCAATCTACGCACTCAAAGATGAAAAAGAGGTATATCCTTTTCTCCTACTTGCAGTCCGGGGTTCCGGCAATTTCGCCCCGGCCGAATGCAAAAAACCGATTCAATGCCGCTTCTTGCTGGCCGCGACGTTGCGCCAGGCGAGGTCCAGCAATTCGGGATTCAATTCCGGTTCCCGGTCGAGATATCGGCAGGCCGCCAGGATATGGCTGACCAGGAACCCCGGATGGGCGCCGGAGGTCACGTATTCCTCCGTCTCGTATTTGCGCTCGAAAAACTCTTCCATCACGTCCTGTTTCCATTCCAGCCCGGCAGCCCGGCAGACATCGCGGAAGATCTGCATGTAATCTTCACGGGTGGGCGAGGGCACGTGGATCTTGAAATAGATCCGGCGCAATGACGCCTCGTCGCCCAGTTCCTCGGGAAAGAAGTTGGACGAGAACACCACCAGCTGATCGAAGGGCACCATGAATTTCTTGCCGGTGTGCAGTGACAGGAAATCGTAGCCCTTTTCCAGCGGCACGATCCAACGGTTCAGATAGGCCTGCGGCCGTTCGAGCTGACGGCCGAAATCGTCCAGCACGAAAATGCCGCCAAGCGCCTTGAGATGCATCGGCGCCTCGTAATAGCGGGCGGTGTGTTCGAATTCCAAATCCAGCATCGGCAGCGTCAACTCGCCGCCCGCGATCACCACCGGGCGGTGGCAGGCGACCCAACGCGGATCGACCGGGTCGGCGCCTTCGGGCAGGTCGGCCAGTTGGTGCAGGGTTTCGTCGTAGAAGCGGATCAACTGGTTGCCGACCAGGATCGCGTAGGGAAAGCTGACCACATCGATGAAGGAGGTGCCGATCGCTTCGGCCAGCGATGTCTTGCCGTTGCCCGGTTCCCCGTACATCAGCATCGACCGGCCCGAATTCACCGCCGGTCCCAGCTGCGCCTTCAGGATGTCGGGGATCACAAGATGCGAAAACGCCTTGTCGAGCTCGGCCCGGTGAATCTTTTCATGATCGATGGATTGCTTGCGGATCTGCTCTTCGAACATCTTCAGCGTGACCGGGGCGGGGCCGACATATTGTGACACCCGCATCGCGTCCAAGGCCCACCTCTTGCCGCGGTCGGTCAGCGTATAGCGGATATCCGACTTGATATCCTGCGTTTCAAGCCCCTGCGCCTCGACCAGAAGAAGGTGGGTCATTTCCTTGATGATCTGCCGGCAGATCACCTTGGGCAGCTTGATCACCCCGGAAATTTCGGTCGGCGTCATTGTGCCGCCCTGCTGCAGAACCTTGCTGACCAGCCCGATCAGGAAGGACTCGCCAAGCCCGGTTTCCTCCATCGTTTTCGGCGGCGGCGGCGCGGCGAAGTAATGTTCCTGGTGATGCAGGGGGGGCGCCTGAACCGTCGGGTCCGGCTGGTCTTGAATGGCTTCTGTCATCGGCGCGCCTTCTTCGGGCTGTGGCTGCGGGTCATCCGGTTGCGGCAGCGGGGCGGGCGTGTCCGGCAGCGCCGCCGCGTCCCGGGGTTCGGGGAGGTCGGGAGTCTTGTCCTGTCCGAAAATCCTTAAGATCACGTCGATACCATCCTCTTTGCTCTGTGCCGTCCGATTGCCGCAAGCGCCGTGAAATCAGCCCGGCGCCATCTGCTGCAGCAGGCTGATCAGCGAAATCATGATCGGGACCAGCACGATGATCAGGCTGACGGGAAACATGAAGAACGCCATCGGGAACAGCATGCGGACCGGCAGCGTGTTGGCTTTTTCCTCGGCCTTGATGATCCGCAACTGGCGCATTTCGTTGGCGAAGGTGCGTAGCGTTTTCGACACGCTCGACCCCAGTTCTTCGGACTGGCGGAACAGGATAGCGAGGTTGCGCGCCTCTTCGACGGCGATCCGGTCCGACAGGTTGTAAAGCGCTTCGTGCATCGGACGCCCGGCGCGGATTTCAAGGTTGACGATCGACAGCTGCATCCCGAAATCCGGCACCGTGTTGAGGAATTCCCGCGTCACCCGGTCGAAGGCCGCGTCGATGCTGAGCCCGGAATCGACGCAGACAAGAAGCAGGTCCAGCAGGTCGGGGAAAATCTTGCGATATTCCCGCAGCCGCTTGTTGCCCATCTTTTCCAGGACGAAGGAGCAGCCGATGAAGGCGATCCCGGCCAGGCACAGCGACAGGATCAGCGTCAGGTTCCGGCTGAGCGTGGGCAGGACCTGCGGCAGGCCGACCTGCATCACCGTGAACACCACCGCCACCGATACGAAGCGGATCAGGTTGAACCGCAGCACCGCCGATTTGTCGTAATACCCGGCCCGAACCAGGCGCATCCGCACGCTGTTCGGGCCCTGGTTGGCGACCACGTCCAGGTAATAGCGCAGCTTTTCGTTGCCGGTCGCCAGCAGCGCATCGTTTGCGCGCGCGCGTTTGCTCTTGTTGCTGCTTTCAATGTTGCGTTCCACGTCCCGACGCTGAGCGACCACCGTAAAAATGCTGAAAGTGGCCAGCAGCACGGCGGTGAAAACCGCAAGAAGGATGAGATTTTCAGTCACGTTTCTGTCTTCCTCTCCCTGCCTGTTGCCCTAGAAATCAAAGCTCACCAGCCGACGCACGATGAAGAACCCGAAGATCATGAACATGATACAGGTTCCAATGACCATGCCGCCGTAGCCGCTATCCCAAAGCGGGTCGAAATAGGTCGGCACCAGCGACCGGATCATCGCGAACAGCCCGAACGGGAACAGCATCATGAACCAGGCGGTGAAGCGCCCTTCGGCGGAAATCGCGCGGATCTTGGCGCGCAGCATCAAACGGTCGCGCAGCATCTGTGCGAGATTTTCCAGAATCTCGGACAGGTTGCCGCCGGTGCCGCGCTGAACGCTTACCGTCACGGCCAGCAGGTTCAGTTCGGGCGATCCGACCCGCGTGATCATGTTCAGCATCGCGTCTTCGAGTTCCGACCCGAAGGTGATCTGATCCGTCAGGATGCCGAATTCGGACCCGATCGGATCGGGCATTTCCCGCGCGACAAGGCCGATGGCCGCGGTCAGCGGGTGCCCTGCGTTCAGGCTGCGCACGATGATGTCGAGCGCAGGCGCCAATTGCGCGGTGAATTTCTTGATCCGGCGGGCGCGTGCGAAATAGACCACCAGGAACGCGACCAGCAGCAACAGCACGACACCGAACAGGATCTTGACGAAAAGGTTGTTGGTGATGAACAGATCGGTCACCGCAAAGCCGATGATGAACAGCACCACGGCATACATGATGCGGCGCGGCACGCTGGTTTCCAGCCCCGACTGGGCATAGAAATTCCACAGCATCGTGCCCAGGCTTTCATCGTCGCCCCCGCGCACACCGCGCCGGTTGAGAAGCTGCGAATAGGCGGCATCGGTGCCGACCTTGAGCTTGAGCGCCTCGAGACGGTTCTGCACTTCCTGCGAATGGCGCCGCGAGGTGATCAGCGCCTGAAACGCCGCTTCGACCAGAAGCAGGGCGGAAGCGAAGACAAGGCCGTAAATGACGATCAGAGAATTCAACATGCGTCAAAGCACCTTTGAGGGGTCGAAAAATTCGGGTTTCAGATCCAGGCCGAGGATCGCCAATTCGTCGAGGAAACGCGGACGGATGCCGGTCGCCCGGAATTCGCCCAGAACCTTGCCGTGTTCGTCGACGCCCAGCCGCTTGAAATACATCAGTTCCTGAATTTGGACGACATCGCCTTCCATCCCGGTGATTTCGGAAATCGACACCACCCGCCTGGTGCCGTCGCGCAGCCGCGACAATTGCACGATCAGATCGATGGCGGATGTGATCTGCGACCGGATCGACAGCTGGCTCATCGGCATGCCGGCCATGCCGACCATCTGTTCCAGGCGCGCGATGGCGTCGCGCGGGCTGTTGGCGTGGATCGTCGACATCGATCCTTCGTGGCCGGTGTTCATCGCCTGCAGCATGTCGAAGGCTTCGGCGCCGCGCACCTCGCCGATGATGATCCGGTCGGGGCGCATCCGCAGGGCGTTCTTCACAAGGTCGCGCTGCATGATTTCGTTGCGGCCGTCCACCGTCGGCGGGCGGGTTTCCAGCCGCACCACATGCGGCTGTTGCAGCTGCAGTTCGGCCGCGTCTTCGATGGTGACCAGGCGTTCGTCATGCGGGATATAGGCCGACATCGCGTTCAGCATGGTGGTCTTACCGGACCCGGTGCCGCCCGACACGATGACCGAAATCTTGGCCTCGACCGCGGCGGCCAGAAGATCGGCCATGCCGGTGGCCAGCGCGTCGTTGTGCACAAGGCGGCTCAGCGAAAACGGCCGCTTGGAAAATTTCCGGATCGACACCTGCGGCCCGTCCACCGCGACCGGCCGGATCGCCACGTTCACCCGCGACCCGTCGGCCAAGCGGGCATCCACCAGCGGCGAACTTTCATCGACACGGCGCCCGACCGAGGCGACGATCTTGTTGATGATCCGCAAAAGGTGGTCTTCGTCCTTGAACCGGACCTTGGTTTTTTCCAGCTTGCCAAACCGTTCGATATAGACCCGGTCCGCGCCGACGATCAGGATATCCGAGACGGTATCGTCATCCAGCAGCGGTTCGATCGGGCCGAGCCCCAGCATTTCGTCGCCGATATCTTCGACCAGCGCGTCGAGCTCGGTCGAACTGAGCGGGAAATTGTGTTCCTTGGCATAGGCCCGCACCAGCGGCAGAAGCTCGGCGTGAATTTCATCCTCTTCCATCGTGTCGAGGATCGAAAGGTTGATCTTGTCGATCAGGTAGTGGTGCAGCGTCACCCGTTCGTTGACGAAATCCGGCAGTTCGGCCTCGGCGCTTGCCTTGGTTTTCACCATCACATGCGGTTCGGCATTCCCGGAAATATCCGGGGAAATCGGTATCGCATCCTGCTGGTCATCTGCGTCTTGGAACTTTTTAAAAAACCTTCCGACCATGATCGCCTTTCCGTCACCTTGTTCAGTGAACGATAACTTTTGTCCCCGTTGGAACTTTCTGAAATAAATCAAGCACATCCCGATTGGTCAGGCGAAAACAGCCCGACGTTTCATAGCCGCCGACCGTGTCGGCGCTATTGGTGCCGTGGATGCGATACAGCGTGTCGCGCCCATTCGAATAAAGATACAGCGCCCGCGCCCCCAGCGGGTTATACGGCCCCGGCGGGACATAGTCGGGCAGTGACGGATCGCGCTGCCGCATCGCCGACGGCGGGCGCCAGCCGGGCCATTCCTTCTTGGACCCGACATAGGTGGTGCCGGTCCAGCTGAAGCCGTCGCGGCCGACCGAAATCCGATAGCGTTCCGCCTTGCCGCCGCCAAGCACGCGGTGCAGCGTCCGGTCGCTGTTCGAAATGATGATCGTCCCGGGTTTTTCCGTGCTGGGGAAAGGCACGATCTCCAGCGTCTTTTCGCCGTGATCGCGGGGCACTTTCATCATCTCGGCCCTGACCCCAGCGGCCGGGATCAGGCTCAACGCTGCGCCAAGGACGAAGCGTCGCCGGGACAGGATCGCCCGACGGATCATCCCGCCACCTCCTCAAGCTCGATCTGCTTCAAGTAGTGCAGCAGGGAGCGCAGGTATTTCGAATGCGCGCTGACGGCGCTCGGCGGTACGCCGCGGTCGATGCTTTCCCCGATCAGGCTGTTGGCCTGCGGGATGTAATGCAACGGGGTGTCGCCGAACAGTTCCTTTAGACGCCGGCTTCCGATGCGCTGCCCTAACAGTTTGGTTTCCCATTTGTTGAACACGACCTGCACCGGGAAATCGGAGCCCCGCAACTGCTTGATCCGATCGACCAGTTCGAGCGTGTGCTTGATCGCGGGCAGGTTCAGCACCGTCACCAGCGTCAGGGTGTTCACCGCCGCGAACACGTCGTCTTTCCACTCGGTTTCGTAATAGGGAATGTCCAGGAACACCTGCTCATGCTCGGCGCTGACCGCATCCAGCATCCGCAGGACAAGTTCGTAGCCGTTCAGTTCGGTATTCAACTCGGGCCGCTTGAAGGAATAAAGATAGAACCCGTGTTCGTGGCGCTGCTGGATGACGCGGATGAATTCCCCGTCCACCCGGCGCGGCGTGGACACGACATTGGCCAGGTTGAAATTGCTGACCATGTTCACGACATAGCCGCAGTTGCCGGTCGAAAAATCCAGATCGAACAGGGCGACCGATCCCTTCTTGCTGAACAGCTTGGTCGCCGCCAGGTCCGCCATCGATACCGCCATCGTCGTGGCCCCGGCCCCGCCCACGGTCGACACCACCGCATGCACCCTGTTGCTGTGGCTCTTGCGGGCCCGGACCCCCTTGAAGATGCTGTCCATCAATTCGTCGGGACCGACCGGCGCCGGCAGCCAATCCAATACGTTGAACTTGAACAGAACGCGCATTTCCTGCGGCGACAGTGGCGGCGTCGTGACGATCAGCGGCATATCGGGCGCGAGGCTTCGGATCTTGTTGATGAAATCGACGTTGTCCTCGTCCATCCCGGACAGGTTGGCGATCAGGACATCCGCTTTGGAAAGATGCGTTCCCTGGGTCAGGTCTTCGTCCGCCAGGGCCGAAAACTTGATCCGCCGGTTGGCTGTGATCAGGGTTTCTAGATCGGTCGAAACGGCACCGGGGCCGTTCACCAACTTGAGCTGGACATTCGGCTGATTGGACATGGAAAGGCTTTCGTCAGCGCGTAAATTCATGGGCATACTCCCCGGCAACTGGATAAATCCTCACTGGTCATCGAAACCCGCTGCGCCGGTATTTCGAAGCTCGATGCGAAGGTGGAGGATGGAAGGAAGAACCTGATCAGGTCATCCAGAATGAAAAAATCGAAATTCAATCCATCCACCTCGACGGAAACGGTCACGACAGGCCCCCTTGGTCGGCCGACATAGCCAAGACCGGACCGCCGATATGTGATCACAAGGTTGTCTTCCGATATGAAGGGCGCGACATCGCAGATGCCGGACAGGTCGCCGGTCGCGCCGCAAAGACCGTCGCCGCCATCGTAAATCCGCGCCAGGGCATCCGCATCGCAACCCGCAGCGCCGGGCCCGCAGGTTACTTCGCGGAAATCCGTTGGAACCGGTGTCCCATCCGAATCCTCGGGATAATCTTCGGTCAGCCATGTCATGTCGGCCACAGCCGGGGAGGACACCGCGGCCAGCCGGGCACCGACCTGCATCGCCTTCGCGGTCTGGCTGAACTGGTACATCATGGTTCCAACCTCGATCATGCCCGCCATCAGCAGAAAGACCAAGGGAATGGTCAGCAGGGCCTCGATCATGGTGACGCCCGTTTCCTGCCGCAGGAACCGGCTGTAGATATTGCGCGTTACCATCCGATGAACCTCATCTCGTATGAGTATTGGATGGTCGGGGCCGTCCCCAGAATGAAGCCCAGGGCGGGCGATCCCTGATATTGCGTCCGCCCCGTCACGGTGACCACGGAGATCGCAGCGCTGCCACCGGGTGGCGACGGCGGCGTGGCCGGAGTGATGGTCAGTTCCGATGCGTCATTCCAGCCGGCGACCCGTTCGAAATCGCCAACCGTTGGCTGGCCGTAGAATGCGATGTTGCGCGCGATTTCCTGCGAACAGGTGACGCCGCTGATCGCATTCGCGCAGCGCGACCAATAGCGGGCCGCGTCGCGCACCCCGGTCTGCAACTGCATCCGCTGCCACAGCATATTGCCGAATTCCAGCAAGCCGAAGGTCAGGATGATGAGAACGGGCGCAACAACGAGGGCCTCAACAAGGATGACCCCCTGCTGGTCCTGTCGCAATCCGGTATGGCCGTGCTCAGACATTGCGAGACTCGATCTCGTTCAAGAACAAATACACAAACGCGGGGACGGAGGTGCGCGCAGCCGCACCAACATCCAATGAGCTGATAATGGCGCCGGCGGTCAGCCGCCGTACCCGACCGTGGTCCGGTAGGCGGCCGGCGGCCAGGGCTGGATTTCCTGGATCGCCGTGTTCGCCATCGAGGCGTTCCCCGCCCGTGCCGTAATCGTGTCGCGGTTGCTGAGGTAATCGGCGCAACCGGACAGGGTCAGGATCATGCCCCCGAAAAGCGCGGCGATCCCCAGCTTACTTTTTCTTGATGACGCCATCTTCAAACTCCAGATCAATCATGTGGCCGTAGGGGCCAGCGACCCCGGTGCCGTCGCGGAACCGGCGCAGCAAATTGCGGTTCACTTCCAACATCCCCAGGAGGAAAAGCTCGACATCGTTCGAAGAGCGCGCGTCATCCAGCGGCGAGGCCAGCGGCTTGTTCGGGCCGACCGGCTGCACCAGCCGCGGCGTCACCAGGATCACCAGGTCGGTTTCCCGCTTCTGGAATCCGCGCGAACTGAACAGCGCGCCAAGGATCGGCACCTGGCCCAGCCACGGCACCTGATCGGTGGTGCGCGCGTTGTTGGCCTGAAGCAGGCCGGCGATGGCGAAGCTTTGCCCGTTGCGCAGCGATACGGTGGTTTCGGCCTTGCGCGAAATGAAGGCCGGTTGACCGTTCACCGTCACCGACGGGTCGATATCGCTGACCTCGGGGCTGATGCGCAGGCTGATCAGCTCGTCGTCCAGGACCTGCGGCACGAAATTCAGCCGCACCCCGTATTCGCGGTAATCGGTGCCGGAAATCGCGGTGCCGTTTTCGTTGATCGTGGCCTCGGGGATCGGCACTTCGCCACCGACGACGAAATTCGCCTCGATCCCGCTGGTGGTGACCAGTTTCGGATTGGCCAGCCGGCGGGCCAGGCCCTTGGATTCAAGCGCGTTGATCACAGTGTCGATCCGAAAGCCCGACACTTCAAGCAACTGACCCACGACAGAACCGAAGGGCGCCCCGGCCGGTATAGCGCTCTGTCCGTAATTGGTGGTGAACGCCTGCGAACCGTCGCTCCGCGTTCCGGTCAGATCGACGCCCAGGTTCCGCCCCGAATTGCGCTCGACCTCGAGGATACGGACATCCAGTTCGACCTGCTGGGCGCTTTTGACCTGCAGCGCGTTGACGATCGGATCGCTGGAAAACTGCGACGCGATTTCCAGCACCCGGCGTTCATCCACGTTGTTTTTCACCTGACCTGACAGGCGGATGCGGTTGTTGACGTTCAGGACGTCGACCTGCGCGCTGGGCACCGCGCGGGAAATCGCGCGTTCCAGTTCCGAAAAATCGGTGCGGACAAGAACCGACAGGACCTCCAGCAGCTTCTTGTTGCTGTCGTAGAGCGTCACGTTGGTCAGGCCGTTCTGCCGCGCCTGAATATAGAGAGAACTGTCGGTCAGCGGGAAGGCATCGATGATGCTCGTGTCGCCGATCAGAATATCCGCATAGGGTTTGTTGGTCCGCACCGTGAGCGTCGTGCTCGGCGCGATTTCGATCTTGGAAACGACCCCGTCGCCGATGGTGATGTCCCGCGTCTGCGCCGATGCCGGAACCGCCAGCGCCGCGGCAAGAACGAATGCCAGCCCCAGCACGGCGAACACGCCTGACCTTTGAAATTTGTAGATAAGTCTATTCATTGTTTTTCCCTGCCCCTGAAACCTGCTCTTCTTCAACAACAACAGCTCCTCCCTAAAAACGGGCAACGCTTATCGCTTATTGACTTGCTTCAGCGCCGCCTTGAGCGAACGCGTCTGCCACGGAATGTTCCACCTTATACTCATCCCGATTGCCGTTCCGGATGACACCAATCGTACTCTTCTTCGGTGGAGCAGCGACGGTCGGAACCGGCGCTTCGACAGGGCGTTCAACAACAACTTCCTTTTCGACTATAACAGGTTCTTGGGAATCAATCTTCTGTTCTACACCTTCCAGGCGGGTTGAAATTCCTTCGGATATGTTTTTCAGCAACGCTTCCAGCTCATCCAGCCGCTGTTGCGAGGCCTCGTCGCGCGTTTCTGCGGCCTGCAGACGCGCTTCCTCGACCGCTTTTTCGGCTTCCGCCTGCATCTTCAAAAGCTCCTCGCGGGCCTGGCTGGCCTCTTGCCGCGCCTTTTCGGCCTCTTCCTGCACGCGGGCCAGGTTTTCGCGGGCCAGGGCCTGGGCGACGTCGGCGTCGCTCAGATCGTTCAACGTCAGCCGTTCCGGTTGTTCCACATCGGTCGAGGCCACGTTGCGCAGCGCCAGCGACAGGGTTCCGACATTTCCGGCCAGAACCAGTTTCTGCGCCTCTTCCGTGCTGACCTCGAACGTGACGGTGCGCACGACGCTGGGCTGATCCTTGCGATCGTCCGCGATCTGGTCGATCGCCAGTACCTTCACCCCCTGCAGCAACACATCGACGAAGGTTTCGCCGGATTGGCCGCGGGTCAGCAGGATATCCACCCGGTCGCCCGGCAAAACGAAACCGGCCACGCCCAGAACGTCGTTCACCCGGATGGACACCGCTTTCATCCCGGGCGTCAGCGAGGTGGACAGTTTCGCCCGCTGACCGGGGATGGTCACCTTGTTGGACAGGATCGGTTCGCCGACGGACATCGACGTCAGCGCGAAACGCGCGTTTTCTTCGCTGTCGTCGACGACCAGGTCTTCGATGGTCGCGAACGACCCCTGCGGCAAAACCTGCGCCGCCCATTCGATTTCGCGCAGCTTGTTCGGGATCAGCCGCTCACCGAAGCTGATCTGTTCCGCGGCCACGACGATCGTGTTTTTGGGTTTGTCTTCGTCTTTTCGCAGAACGGCAGGGGCCGAGGCGGTGATTTGCTGCCTTTCCAGCGCCAACCAGTTGCGTGCAGCGACAACGGCAAGGCCGGCCAGGATCAGGGCCAGGATGAAGCTGATAACTACAGAAAGCCGCATATACTTTTCCTATTATCGAACCTTGGGACACTTTCCTGCTTCGGAAACCGGAGGTTCAGGAATGCGTGGAAGGTAGATTCGAATGCCTGTTTGCATTGGGTCCGACATGACCGAGCTGTCGAACAGATCGCTTCATGCGGCACCGCCGGGACCAGTTACGAGAGTCTTGGCAACTCCGTTGCAGCCACATCGCCAGGGGCAAATTTCTAATATAAATGCCCCTGGTGATAGGCAGATTCTGTTGTGAATCCGGCGATTTATTCGACGACGGCCGGGGGTGTGCCCAACTGGTCATCCAGCCATCCGGCCCATGCTGTCCACGCAGCCGACAGGTTATCGCCGAAAAGGATAACCGCGGCGATCACGCCACCGATCAGCAGGCCGAGAACGACCAGGTATTCGGTGAGCGCCAGACCGTCGTCGTCGGCACGAAGGCGGCGGATAACGTCTGCGATATAAAGCGTCACGAAATTCATCTCATTCAACTCCAATTTTCCAAGCGCTGCGAGCGCGTTTCACACTTTAAAAACCTTGATTTACCGTCCGTTCTAATACGAGGGATTAAGGCGATTAGTACGGGTTACTAGGAACAGGTATACATCTGATGAACAAAGGAACTTTGATTTAGATTAAGAAACTATCCGGGGCGTCACAAATGTTTCGAATAGCCCCGACTGTAAGATGTTGTAATTGTATTTAAATAAATACACTTTTACGCCAAATTCGCCGAAAACAATCTGTTTCAACACTCATAAGTTGCTTTTATACCGCTTTGGTAGTTTGGAATAATTCTAATCAAATTTATTGTAGAATAGACGTTAAATCCAATTAACTATCTTAAGACGATTTTTGTATTTAAAAAACAATCAGGCATAGAAAATAGAATCGAAATGTTATTGCCTGTGTCTACAAACATCACTTTTCGAATCATGAAAACCCGGAATTGAAGCCCCCGGGTTTTGCCCCGGCCGGATGGTGCCACACTGCCACGCGATCGGCTTGAATATCGGCCGTTCGGATCGTTTGCGCAGGGCCCGCAAGCACCGGTGTCACCCATCACTTGGCGCCCGGCCGCTTTGCGCCCACGGAGCAAGGGGGCGATGGGTCTGCGCCGGATTTCTATGAGCTTTGTGATAGAAGCGCGGTCACAAATCCCGGCATTGCCGGTCGCACAGCGCGCCGAGGAAGGCCAGGCAGGCCTCGATCTGCGCCGTCTCGATGTATTCATCGGGGATATGCGCCTGCTCGATACTGCCGGGGCCGAATACCACGCTGGGCAGGCCCTCGCGGTCGAAACAGCCCGCATCGGTGCCGAAGGGCGCGGCGGTGAAGCCGTTTTCGCCGCTCAGCTGCCGCACCACGTCCAGCGCCGAAGAACCCGGATCGAAGCGCAGCCCCGGGTAATTCGAAACCTGTTCGGTCACGATCGACGCCTGCGGGAAGGCGGCCTGCATTTGCGCTTCCAGATCGTTCAGGAACGCCTCGATCCGCCGCATTGCCGCGATCCCGTCATCGGGCGGGGTGACGCGCAGTTCCCAGTCCAGCGTGCAATCCTCGGCGATGATGCTGCGCCCGGCACCGCCGCCGATGGTGCCCACGTTGACCGTATTATAGGGCGGATGGAACGGGCTGTCGGGCAGCGGGTTGGCGGCAAATTCCTGCCCCAGCCCTTCGAGGAAGGTGATGAAGCGGGCGGCGTAATGAATAGCGCTGACACCGCGCGCAGGGTCCGAGGAATGGCCCGCGACGCCGGTGAAGCGGGTGCAGCGCTCGAACCCGCCCTTGTGGCCCGCGACCACCTTCATTTCCGTCGGTTCGCCCACGATCACCGCCGCCGGTTTCATCCCGGTCGCCACGAAATGCCGCGCCAGCCCCGGCGCGCCGATCGACCCGGGTTCCTCGTCATAGGTGAAGGCCAGGTGCACTGGCCGCTTCAGCGGCGCTGTGACGAGGTCTGGAACCACGGCAAGGGCGCAGGCCAGGAACCCCTTCATATCGACCGCCCCGCGGCCATAGACGCGGCCCGCCTCGCGGGTCAGTTCGAACGCGGGCCGTGTCCAGGCCTGCCCGTCGACCGGCACCACGTCCATATGTCCCGACAGGGCGATACCGCCATCCACCGCCGGGCCGATGGTGGCCAGCAGGTTGGCCCGTTCGCCACTGTCGTCGAAGATGAGTTCGGAATAGACGCCGTGATCCTTGAGATAGGCCTGGACATAACCCGCGATGTCCAGGTTGGACTGCCCCGGCAGGCCGGGAAAGCGGACCAGATCGTCAAGCAGGTCGAGGGCGGAATTCAAGGTCGCGGCCAATGCGATGCGTCCCGTCTTGCGAATAAATAAAAACGGCCCGGCGATGGGCCGGGCCGTTTCAGATTGAAATCCGCGACGGCGGCTGCCGTCAAGCCGCGATTGCGCGATCAGCCGTAGAACAGCCGCACCAGCCACATCGTGATCGACGGGAAGAGCACCAGGATCCCGATCCGGATGATGTCCGAGGCCACGAAGGGCATTGCCCCGCGATAGGTGTGACCGATGCTGACACCCTTGGACATCGCGTTGATGACGAACAGGTTCATGCCGACCGGCGGGGTGATCAGACCGATTTCCGCCGACATCAGCACCAGGATGCCGAACCAGATGCCGATTTCCGCCTGCGGGATACCGAAATCCAGCTGCGTCACGATCGGAATGAAGATCGGCACGGTCAGGAAGATCATCGCCAGAGAATCCATCACCGTTCCCAGGATCAGGTACAGCAGCAGCATCCCGATCAGGATCGTCCACGGGCTGACGTCGGCCTCGAGGAAATAGGCGGCCAGCGTCTGCGGCAACTGCGCCGAGGACAGGAAGGAATTGAACACGCCCGCCGCCAGGATGATGAAGAAAATCATCGCCGAGGACTGCGCGGTGTTCAGCAGGGCTTCCTTGATCACCTCAAGGTTCAGGCTGCGCTTGGACCAGGCCACGACAGCGGTGCCGGCTACGCCAACGGCGGCGGCGGCGGTGGGCGAAAACGCACCGGTATAGATGCCGCCGATCACCAGCGCGAAGATCAGCATGACGGGCCAGACCTGGAACAGCGCCTGGAAGCGGTCGCGATAGGGCATCCGCGGCAGCGCGTTGCCCGACCCCGGCACCATGCGGGTATAGATCGACACGGTGACCATGTAGCCCAGCATGGCCAGGATGCCCGGGATGAAGGCCGCGGTGAACAGCTTCTCGATGTTTTCCTCGGCCAGGATCGCATAGACGACCAGAACCACCGAGGGCGGGATCAGGATGCCCAGTGTGCCGCCCGCGGCCAGCGCGCCGGTGGACAGCGCCCCGCTATAGCCCGCGCGGTCCAGTTCCGGCAAAGCCACCCGGCCCATCGAGGACGCGGTGGCCAGCGACGAACCGCAGACCGCGCCGAACCCGGCCGAGGCGCCGATCGCCGCCATGGCCAGCCCGCCGCGGCGGTGACCCAGCCAGGCTTCGGCGGCCTTGAACAGCGATGTGGACATGCCGCCGCGGGTGGCGAATTCGCTCATCAGCAGGAATAGCGGGATGATCGACAGCGAATAGTTGGTCAGCGTGCCGTAGGTGAAGGTCTTCAGCTGGCTGTCCATCATCCGCATGTTGCCGGCGACCAGGTAGGTACCGACCAGGCCGACGATGAACATCGCGGCGGCCAGTGGTACGCGCAGCGCGATCAGCAGCAGCAGAACCGGGAAGCTGAGCAGGCCCAGCTGGAAATCAGTGAAAGTGGATGTCAGGAATTCGAACATGGATCACTGCCCCGCCTGAGGATTTTTGAACAGGTCGCGGGCGCTGCGCCAGACGCAGAAGCAAGCGACGATGAGGAAGGCGGCGACGCAGATTTCGGCCACGATATAGGTGGGCCAGAGCGGCAGGCCGAGGATTTGCGATTCCTGGTTGGTGCTGATCCGGTCGGCGGCCTGGGCGAAATCGCCCTGCAGCAGAAGGTTGCCGAAGGGTTCTTTCGACCCACGGGCCTTCTTGATGATCAGGAACCATTGCCGGGTCAGGATCAGATAGGCGATCGCCGCCAGCGCGATATCCGCGATCAGGTTCAGGAACCGGTTCAGGCGGCGGCCGAAAACCGGTTCGAACAGGTCGATCCGGATATGGCCGGACCGGATCATCACCCAGGGCAGCGCCGCGAACAGGGCGAAGCCGACGCCATAGGTGACAAGCTCTTCCTCGCCGAGGATGGCGTGCAGCCAGGGCAGGGCGTCGCCGATGGGGCCGGAACCGAACATCCCGTCCAGCACGCGCCGGACCAGTTTCAGAATGATGCTCAGGCAGGTGACGAGAGTGGCGAAGATCAGCCCCAATCCGCCCAGCAGGGCCAAACCGGCCGCAAAGCGCGTGATCGCCCTTTCGGTACGTTCGTAGATTGTCATGAAATCATCCAGCAAAGGGGGTGGTCCGACCCGCTGTGGCGGGCCGGACCTGCGTAGGGTGAGCGGATTACTGGTTTTCCGCGATCAGCGCTTTGGCTTTTTCGATGGCGGCGGCGCCGTCGAAGCCTTCGCCGTTGGCGCGTTCGATCCAGCGGTCATAGACCGGCTTCGCCGCGTCGATCCAGCGGGCCACTTCGGCTTCGTCCAGCTGGATGATGTTGTTGCCTTCCGCCTTGGACCGGCCGAATGCATCGGCTTCGACCATCACGTTACCGGCGAATTCCGCCAGCGCCTTGCCGGTCTGTTCGTCCAGGATAGCGCGCAGGTCTTCGGGCATCGATTCATAGACGTCCCAGTTCATCGCCAGAACGAAGGTCGCGGTGTAAAGCGCCTTGTCGCCACCAAGCTCGGTATGGTTGTGAACCAGCTCGGCCAGACGGATCGACGGGGTCACTTCCCACGGCACCACGGCGCCGCTGATCACGCCCTTGGACAGGTTTTCCGGGATCTTCGGCAGCGGCATGCCAACCGGGGTCGCGCCCAGTTCGCCCAGCAGGTCGGTGACCAGGCGGGTCGGGCCGCGCATTTCCTTGCCGGCCAGGTCTTCCAGCTTGGTGATCGGTTCTTCGGAGTGGATCACGCCGGGGCCGTGAACCCAACCGGTGAGGATCTTGGCTTCTTCGAATTCGCCGTCCTGCAGGTCGCTTTCGACCAGATCATAGAAGGCTTTCGAGGTGGCCACCGGATCCTGCATCATGAAGGGCAGTTCGAACACTTCGGACTGGTTGAAGCGGCCCGAGGTATAGCCCGGCAGGGTCAGGGCGATATCGACGGCGCCGTCGACGGCCTGGTCGTACAGGTCGCCCGGACGGCCGCCCAGCGACATGCTGTCGAACAGTTCAAGCTTGATGCGGCCGTCGCTGGCCTTGGCGATGTTTTCGGCCAGCGGCACGAGGAATTTCGCGTGCAGCGGGGCTTTCTGCGACATGAAGTGATGAACGCTGAGCGTCACTTCCTGCGCGTGGGCGGCGCTGGCTGCGCCCAGTACGGCAAGCGCCGCAAAGGATGTCTTCAGGAAACGTTTCATGGGTTCCTCCCGGTTGTAAGGGTCAGATGGCTTTTACGAAACGGCGGAAAGAATGACCAATTTAAAACACGTCTGCATTATTAATTTTGGCTATAGATATTTGATTTAGCTATAGGGATATTTTCTGGCGGGTGTCAGCTCATGCTGCAATGCGGCAATCTGCTCAGAAAATGTGCATGATCAATGTCTTTTTACATTTTGCTCAGCGACTCACCCGGGACCGAGTCGCGGCCGGTGAACGACCGCCGTGGCGCGCTACCTCCGGCCGGGCCACGGCCGGAACACCCCGGCCGCATCCCCGATGACACAGGCCCCAAGTTACAGACCGGCCTGCAGCGTGGTTTCGCTTGGCCGCGTCTGCGCGACCACCTTGCCGTTCGAAATCACCGACAGCCGCGCCGGGCGCAGGCGCAGCGCCTCGATCGGGTTGGGGGCGTCCAGAACCACCAGGCTCGCCCTTGCACCCTTGGACAGGCCATAATCGAGCCCTAGGATCTTCGCCGGGGTTTCGGTGACCATGCCGAAGGCCGCGCGCATCTGGTCGGGCGATGTCATTTGCGCCACGTGCAGCCCCATATGCGCCACGTCCAGCATGTCGCCCGATCCCAGCGGATACCACGGGTCCTTGACGCAATCCTGACCGAAGGCGACGGTCAGCCCGGCCGCGCGCAGTTCCGGCACCCGCGTCATGCCCCGCCGCTTGGGATAGCTTTCCATCCGCCCCTGCAGGGTGATGTTGATCAGCGGATTGGGAATGGCGGCCAGTTCGGCCTCGGCCATCAGCGGGATCAGCTTGGCGACATAGTAATTGTCCATCGAATGCATCGAGGTCAGGTGCGACCCGGCCACCCGCCCCTGCAGGCCAAGCCGCGTGGTTTCGGCGGCCAGCGTTTCGACATGGCGCGACATCGGGTCGTCGCTTTCGTCGCAATGCAGGTCCACCATCAGCCCCCGCTCGGCGGCCAGCTCGCAGGCCGCCCGGACCGAGGCCGCGCCGTCGGCCATGGTGCGTTCGAAATGCGGGATGCCGCCGACCACGTCGACACCAGCGTCCAGCGCGCGGATCACCTGCGCTTCCGCGCCTTTTGCGCGATACCAGCCGTCCTGTGGAAAGGCGACCAGTTGCAGGTCCAGGACATGCTTCACCAGATCGCGCACTTCCAGCAGCGCCTCGACCGTCTTGAAATCCGGGTCGGTCACATCGACATGGCTGCGGATCGCAAGGATGCCCTTGCCGATCGCCTGGCGGCAATAGTCCAGCGCGCGGGTGACGATTTCCTCGCGCGTCTGGATCGGTTTCAACTCGCCCCAAAGCGCGATCCCTTCCAGCAGGGTGCCCGACGCGTTGACCCGCGGCCGGCCATAGCTGAGCGTCGAATCCATGTGGAAATGCGAGTCGACAAAGGGGGTGCTGACCAGCTTGCCACTGGCGTCGATCACCTCACCCGCGTCGGCCGCGATCCCGGGTTCCACCGCGGCGATCCGGTCGCCTTGAATGGCGATATCCGCCACTGTGCCGTCGGGCAGGGTGCCGCCCTTCACGATCAGATCAAAACTCATGTCTGGGGTCCTTCATAGGCCGGGAAGGGCAACACGCGCAGCCCGCCCTCGGCATCCAGTTTCGCGGAATGATCGGCGATCTCGCCCAGCGTGGCAAACCATGCGCCTTCGGTCAGCGCGGTTTCCAGCCATTCCTCGACCACCTGCCAGCGCGCCCGCCGCCCGGTCAGGAACGGATGCCAGACCGCGTGCCACAGCCCGCCATCCTTCTTGGCGGCCACGAATTCCTCGAAAAACGGTGCCAGCCCCTCGGACGGGCCCCGCACCGGCATCATGTAGCCGATTTCCTCGTAATGAGCGAAGGGCGGCCAATCATCGATACCCCAATGCGGCGGGATTTCGATCAGCTTCCGCCCCGACACGTCCAGCGCGTAAGGATCGTCATCGGCCATCATCGAACTGTCATAGGTGAAACCCCTGTCCAGCAGCAGCCCCGGCAGGTCGTTGGTGATCTGGTAGACCGGCGCGCGATAGCCGCGCGGGCGGTAGCCGGAAAACGCCGCCAAGGCCTCGATCGCCTTGTCCAGATCCTCGGCCTGCTGATCGGCGCTGCGATTGGCCGGGTTTTCGTGAATCCAGCCGTGGCAGCCGATTTCGTGCCCGCCTTCCAGGATCGCCTCGACCGCCTTGGGATAGGTCTGCACACACCAGCCGGGGATGAAGAAGCTCTGCTTCATCCCCAGCCGGCGATAGGTTTCCAGGATGCGCGGGATGGCGACATGCGGCCCGTATTGGCCCATCGATACCGCATAGGCGTTTTTCCACCCGTCCGGCCCGGCGGCGTGGATCAGGCTGTCGGCATCCATGTCGAAGGTGATCGCGGCGGCAAATCCCGCCCCATTGGGCCAGTCCATCCTCACCCCTCCATCTCATGCGCGGCCTCGGGCGCCCAGCCCAGCCAGAACGCCATGCCCGGTTCCGCGCCAAGCGCTTCGAGCTGTTCCTCGGTGACCTGCGCCTTCAGCTCCTCGCCCTCGGGGGTTTCGAAATAGCACAGGATGGCGGTGCCGACGAATTCCTCGGACAGGAATTCGGCCTTGATCGCGGGGCCTTCGGGCTTGTCGCGGGTCACCGAAATACGGTCGGCGGCGACGACGATATCGCGGCCCTCGCGGCCCAGCCCGGTGAAGATGTTGTTGCGGCCGACGAATTCCGCCACGAAGCGGTTGCGCGGCGCGCGGAAGATGTCGCGCGGCGCGCCGATCTGGGCGACTTCGCCCTGGCCCATGATGACCACGCGGTCGGCCATGGCGAAGGCTTCGGATTGCGAATGGGTGACATAGACGAAGGTGATGCCAAGTTCCTTCTGCAGCTTGGTCAGCACGCCCTGCATCCGTATCACCAGATGCGCGTCGAGCGCCGACAAGGGTTCGTCCAGCAGCAGCATTTCCGGTTCGGTGACCAGCGAACGCGCCAGCGCCACGCGCTGCCGCTGACCGCCCGACAGCTGGTCGATGCGGCGCTTTTCGAACCCCTTAAGCCCCATCCGTTCCAGCCACATGAGCGCGCGCGGCTGGCGTTCGAAATCCGGCACGCCGCGCATCTTCAGCCCGAATTCGACGTTTTCCTGCACGTTGAGGAAGGGAAACAGCGCCAGCGATTGCCACACCAGCGGCGTATCGCGTTCATGCGCGGGCACGTCGTTCATCACCTTGCCGCCGATGGTGATCGTGCCCTCGGTCGGGCTTTCCAGCCCGGCCAGCATCCGCAAAGTCGTGGTCTTGCCACAGCCCGACGGCCCCATGATGGCGACGAATTCGCCCCGGCCGATTTCCAGGTCCAGCGTCTTGACCGCGACGAAATCGTCATACTGTTTCCGGACGCCTTGGAAGGTGACCAATGTTTCTTGTTTAGTCATGCAGCACTCCGGCGAAGGATCAGTAGTTGGGCCAGGATCACCAGCGTCATCGAGGTCAGGAACACGACCGTGCCGATGGCGTTGATCTGCGGATCCACGTTGCCCTGCAGGATTTCAAGGATCATCACCGGCACGGTCTTGTTCAGCCCCGACACGAACCAGGCGACGATGAATTCATCGAAGCTGACGGCCGCCGTCAGGCAGAAGGCCGAAATCAGCGCCGGCACGGTGAACGGGATCACCACCGCCGACATCGCCCGCCAGGGCGAGGCGCCGAGGTTCCACGCAGCCGCCTCCAGCGACGGGTCCATCTGCTGCAGCCGCATCCGGCAGATCGCCATGGCGAAGGGCGCGCCCATCACCGTATGCGCGATGACGATGCCGGGCAGGGTGCCCGACAGGCCCAGCCGCCCCAGCCAGGCCAGCATCGCCAGCCCCATGATGACCAGCGGAATGGTAGGTGGCAGCAGCGCCAGCGCCAGATAGGCGGATTTGAACCGGAACCCGTAGCGGTAATCGGTATAGGCGGTGACGAAGCCCAGCACGGTCGACAAAGCCGCCGCGCAGACCGCGACGATCAGCGAATTGCCAAACGCGGTCCAGACCTCGGGCCGGGAAAAGGCGGTTTCGTACCAATGGGTGGTGAAATGGCCCAACGGCACGGTCGGGAACCGGTCCGAATTGAACGAGAACACGACGCTGGTGAGGATCGGCAGGAACACGAACAGGAACAGCGCCAGCACGTATATGCGCGACAGGACGTCGGAAAGGCGCATCGTCATTTCCTCCGCCCATAGGCCGCGCCGACGGCGGCGAAGGCCACGGTGAACAGCGTCACGATCATCATGATGGCGACCACAGCCGCGCGCGGCCATTGCTGCCCCGATTTGGTGGTGTCGATGATCAGGATCGACATGGTGGGGGGCTTCGATCCGCCCAGGTAGAACGGGCTGACGAAATCGCCATAGCTCAGGATGAAGGCGAAGACCGCGCCGATGATAAGCCCGACGCGGGCCGAGGGGATGATCACCCGGAACAGCGTCGCGCGCGGCCGCGCGCCAAGGTTCCACGCGGCCTCGATCAGGTTGCGGTCGATCGCGGCCAGCGAAAAGGTTTGCAGGATGACGACCAGCGGCAGCACCAGCGTCATGTATCCCACCATCGCCCCGATCCCGGTGTTCAGCATGGTCAGCGGCCCCAGTCCGACAAAGCCCAGGATCGCGTTGATCGGCCCCGATTCCGCCAGCAGCACCTGCCAGGCATAGGCCCGCACCAGGTAAGAGGTGAAAAACGGCACGATGAGAAAGAAGATCGCCCAGCGGCGTGTCGTTTCGCTGACCCGGAAGGCCAGGGTGTAGGAGGCGGGAAAGGCGATCAGCGACGCCAGCACGGCAGCCAGGCTGGCGCGCCACAGGGTAATCCAATAGGCATCCCAGAAATAGCCCCGGCTCAGCATCTTATCCCAGTTCTTGAGGATAAAATCCGGCTCCATCCGGTAGTTCTTCACCAGCCAGAAGGACATCGCCACCATCAGCACCAGCGGGCCGACGAAAAACAGCCCCTGCCAGATCAGCAGCGGCAGGCGCCAGACATAGGGATAAAGTGAAATTCGGGTCTTCATGGCTCTATGGCTCGAAAGGTCCCGGCGCGCGCGGCGCCGGGACCCGCCTGATCAGGCGGTTTTGTATTCCGACCAGAAGTCGTTCCAGTCCTCCAGCGACTGCTGGCGGGGAATGTCGCGGATATGCACGCGGCCTTCCTGATACATCTTGATCGGGTTCTGATCCGAATCCTCCAGCATGCCGGACCGCTTCGCCTCTTCGGGGTTGGTGGCTTGGATGGCTTTCCAGCCCGATTTGGTCGGCGACAGGCCGGGATAGGCGGCCATTTCGATCGACTTCACCTGGCCTTCGGGGCTCAGCATGTACTGGATGAACTTGTTGATGATGTCGTGCTTGGTGGTGCCCTTGCCGATCGAATAGCTTTCGGTCCACTGGATACCGCCCTCTTCGGGGATCACGCTGGCCACCGGCGCGCCGTCCTTTTGCAGGACCCCGGTGATCCAGTCGCCGATGCCGCACATGGCCAGCATTTCGCCGTTCTTCAGCGACGAGAAGGTTCCGCCGTAATCGAAATAGCCGCCGACCTGCGGCTTCAGGCTCATGGTCTTTTCCTGCACCGCTTCCCAGGCGTCTTCGCTGATGTCGAAGGGCGACGGTTTGTCGTTGCCCATCAGCAGCGACATCTGGCCCAGGTTCGGCAGGTGCCAGTCGAAATGCCCCACCTTGCCTTTGACCTTTTCGTTCCAGAAGCAATTGTAGCTCATCGCCTCTTCGCGGGTCAGGGCTTCGGTGTTGTAGGACACGCCCAGCAGACCGTAGCGCACCATCACCGACCACAGGTCGTCGCCGACCCAGTGACCCGGGAAGTGCTGATATTCCGGGAAGAAGTCGTCGAACGGGTACAGCGACGCGTCCATCTGCTCAATATAGCCGGCCGCGTTCAGCTGCTGCACGAATTCGGCGTCCGACAGGATCAGGTCATAGGTGCCCGGCGGCGATTGCGCGATCAGCGCCAGCATGTTGTCGCCGCCCGCATAGTATTTCGGAACGAACTTGACGTTATTGGCCGCTTCGAATTCGCCGACGATGTCGGGTTCGGCATGGCCGTACCAAGCCAGCATGTTGATCACGGTGGGTTCCGCGGCCCAGGCCCGGTTCAGCATCGGGGTGCTGAGCGCCGCGCCGGCCACACCGGTCATGAAGCCGCGCCGCGTCAGAGCAGAGGTGCTTTTCATCGTTACGTTTCCCTGTTGTTCGACCGGGCTTTTTTCCCAGGCCCGATTCTTGTTGTTCACCGGGGCATCTTAGGAACGGATCGGTTTGATGCGGAAACTGCCAATTTGAAGGGGCGCATTACGGATTCTTATGGATCGCCGGATTTCCCGCCTCACCGATATGATACATCAGATGCTGGGCCAGCCCGTGCCCCGCCCGCGACAGGGCGGCGTGTTTGTAGAACAACCCGATCTTCAGCGGCGCCAGGGCTGGGAATCCTTCGTCATCGCGCGCCACCCGCATTCCCGGGGTCAGCGTGGCAGGCGTCAGGGCGCTGGCCCCCAGCCCGGCGCGCACGGCCGCCTGCACCCCGGACAGATCGCGCGACACCAGCGTGGTATGCCATTTCCGCCCGTTTTCGCGCAGCGCGTTGCGCATCCGGGTGGCGTATTCGCAGGGATCGGGATGCCGCACGATGGCAAGCGGGTCGCGCGGATCGCCCCGATAGGTTTCGCCGACCGCCCAGAACGGTCGGATCGTGGCCGTGTCGACAAGGAAGGGTGCGGTGTCATCCGGCGCGATGGCGACCGCGATATCGAGCCGGTCATCGGCCAAGGCATCGCGCAGATCCTTGGAAACAAGGCATTCGACCTCGACCCGGACCTCCGGGTTGTCCAGCGCGAAGCGCGAAATCGCCTCGACCAGGAAATTGTGGGAAAAATCGGCGGGCATGCCCACCCGCAGTCCGCCTTCCAGCGCCTGATCGGCGAAATGCGCGACGATATCGTCGTTCAGCCGCAGCATCTGGCGCGCCTGGGGGCTCAGCGCCATGCCCGCCTCGGTCAGGCTGACCTGGCGCCCCTCGGTGCGGATCAGCTTGGTGTGCAGCAGGTCTTCAAGCCGGCGGATCTGCAGGCTGACCGCGGGCTGGGTGCGCCCCAGGCTCTGCGCCGCGCGGGTGAATCCGCCGAGGTCGACCACGGTGACAAATGTTCTCAGAAGATCGGTCGGAATATTCGCAATCATCCATTTCGCTCTCAAATGAAAACATAGTGGGGATAAAATTTTCAGGGCCTCACGGCTTTCATATCGTTTGGTCAAATATTTTGGGGAATGCCCGTGAAATGCTCAGAATTTCATCGTTTGCCCGGGCCGTCCGGCTCCGTGGTCCCGCCTGTGTTCCACATTCAGGACGCAGCACCGCTTGAGGGGTGTTTTCAGTTCAGAAAAGCCGCGATCAGCCGGGAACACCTTTCCAGCTCGCCGACAGCGATGGATTCGTTCGGCTGATGCCCGTCCGCCATGCTGCCCGGCCCGCAAACGACCGTCGGCAGGCCAAGCGCGGCGAAGAAACCAGCCTCGGTTCCGTAGGAAACTTTAACTGGTTCAGGATTGTCGAGCAGTTGCGCAAGGGCAGCGATTTCGGGTTGTTTAGGATCGGCGGCGAGGCCGGGATAGGAGGCGACCTCGGCAATCTCGATCCCCTCCGGCAGGCCCTGCCTGACCTCGGCCAGCAGCGTCTCGGCTGGCTCCGCCGCCAGGTGGCGGATTTCGAAATCGATAAGCGCTTCCTCCGGCATCATGTTGAGCGCCACGCCGCCCGACATCCGGCCCGCATGCAGTGTCGAATAGGGGATCTGATAGCCGTCTTTGCGCGCGCCGGTCTCCGCCAGCCGCGCCTGTACCCGGCGCAGGGCACTGATCAGGTCAGCCCCCAGATGCAAGGCGTTGGTGAACAGGGGCGCCATCGCCGAATGGCCGGGCTGCCCGTGGCAGGTGGCGCGATAGGCGGCCTTGCCCTTGTGCCCGGTGCACAGGCGCATTTCTGTGGGCTCACCCACGATCACCAGGTCGGGACGGCCCAGCGTGGGGATCACCATATCGATCATCTCGGGGATGCCGCGGCAACCGATTTCCTCATCCCAGCTCAGCGCGATCATCATCGGGCGTTTGGGCGGGGCCTGTTTCACCTCGGCGGCATGGGCCAGGATACAGGCCAGGAACCCCTTCATATCGGTGCTGCCGCGCCCGATCAGCCGCCCGTCCCTTTCGGTCAGCGTGAACGGATCGGTTTGCCAATCCTGCCCGGCGACCGGCACCACGTCGCTATGGGCCGAAAACAACACGCCGCCGTCGCCCGCGCCGAAGCGCGCCAGCAGCCCGGCCTTGGTGCCGCAGGAGGACGGGATGCGGGTGACGTCGAAACCGGCGTCTGACAGGAAATCCTGCACCCAGTCGACCAGGTCGAGGTTCGGGCCATCGGTGATGGTTTCGAACCCCACCAACCGGGCGAGGATTTCAGTCTCTAACATTGCCTATTCGTCCCCCGGCACGCCGTAGGACGGCGCGGCGGCGGGGTTCATCGCGCGGGTCACGTAATCGTCGGCCTGGGGTTTGTAGACCTCCCAGGCGGCGGCGATATCGGCGATGGGGCAGGACTCAGACCAGTCGCAACGCAGCTCGGCATAGGGCCACGCCTGCTTGTCCACGATCAGCAATCCGGCGGAATGCACCGGCCCGGCCTCGCCCCCTGCCGCCAGCCCCGCCCGCATCGCGGCGATCAAACGATCGCCAAGCGCGCCCTTGGCGGATTCGAACCCCGCGACGATGGCGGCGGGCACGCCGTCATTGGCCAGAAGGTTGCCGCCCGATGCGCAGTCTGTTCCGCTGGCGGCGGTCCAGACCCCCAAAGCGTTTGCGCCGGAATGGATGAAGCTGTTGCCCTGCGCGTCCACCGCCAAAATCTGGCGGTAATCTGGAAAATCCTCACCAGTGAGCGCCTGTGTCACGGCCGTTTCAGCATCCGCACCTTCGGCCAGCCTGTCCAGAACGGCAGGCCCGAGCGCCGGGTTGGTGACATTCTGCGACGCCACCGCCCCCACACCCGCCCGGGCAAAGGCGCAGCGCGCGGCGACGGCGGGGGAGGACGATGCGATGGCAACGCCGAACTGGCCGGTCTCGGCGCAGCGGGCGACGATGGAAAAGGTCATGGGCTTCCCCTCAGTCCGGGATCACGAAGGTCGCGTCGATTTCGACCAGCCAGTCGGGCCGGGCCAGCGCCGTCACCACCACACCGGTGGAAACCGGATGGATGCCTTTGATGTATTCGCCCATGGTGCGATAGACCGCTTCGCGGTGGCGCACATCGGTCAGGTAGACCACCACCTTGCACAGGTGCGCCATCTCGCCCCCCGCTTCACCGATCAGCTGGCGGATGTTCTGCATCACCTTATGGGTCTGATCGACCGGATCGGCGCTGGCGATGTTTGCGGCCGTGTCCAGGTCCTGCGGGCATTGCCCGCGCAGGAACACGGTGGCGCCGCGGGCGACCACCGCCTGGCACAGGTCGTTGTCGAGCTTCTGTTCGGGATAGGTATCGCGGGTGTTGAACTTGCGAATGCGGGTATGGGCCATTGGGGTTCCGTTCTTAACTGGGCGCGCCCGGATAGGCGAGGTAGGCGCGGCGCTTGAGGATGTGATCGGCGATATAGCGAGCATCATGCCATACGCCGTAAATGAAGGAAGAGGCCCGCCGCGTCTGCCACGGCAGCCCGAGGAAATAGACCCCCGGTTCGTCCGAAATCCCCCGCAGATGCGCCGGCTGCCCCTTGTCGTCGAGCGCATCGACCTTGAGCCAACCGTAATCGAGCGCGAAGCCGGTGGCCCAGACGATGGTCGTTATGCCTGCCTTTGCGAGGTCCAGTTCCAAGATCGGATGGGTGACGCAATCGGGATCGGGGCCGATCTGCCGTGCCTCGGGTTCTTCCGGCAGGTCCAGACCGTTGCGGTCGATATAAGCGTCGGCCTCGTCCAGCACGGCAAGGTAATTGCGGTCCCCTTCGGCGATGTTCTTGGCCAGGTCCGGCGCGAAGCTCAGCTTGCCGTCCTCATAGGCCCCGGTCCGGCCCAGCAGGGTGATCCCGGTCGCGGCCAGTTCGCGGAAATCGACGGTATGCCCGCCCTCGGCACCGCTGACCGAGATGGTGACATGTTCCACCCCCGGCGTGGATTCGGCATCCCACTTGTTCAGCACGCCCAGCCACCAGCAGTAATCGCGGCCGCGGTAGCTGCGCGGCGGACGCCCGTGCGGGCCCACCGACAGGTAGACATCGCGCCCCGCCTTGCGCAGTTCCGCCGCGATCTGCACGCCGGACGATCCGGCGCCGACGACCAGAACCGCGCCTTCGGGCAATTGCGCCGGGTTGCGGTAATCGACGGAATGGATTTGCGTGACACCGGCGCTTTCGGGCACCAGATCGGGCATCAGCGGGTGATGGAACGGGCCGGTGGCGGCGACGACGTAATCGGCCTCGACCGGTCCGGCGCTGGTTTCCGCGCGGAAGCCCTGCCGGCCCTCCAGCCGGGTGACCGAGGTGACGTCGACCCCGGTGCGGACTGGCGCGTCGATCTGCTGGGCATAGGTTTCCATGTAAGCGGCGACCTCGTCCTTGGTCGCAAACCCGTCCGGGTCGCAGCTGAAATCCAGCCCCGGGAACTTGTCATGCCAGGCGGGGCCGTTGGCGACCAGCGAATCCCAGCGTTTCGTGCGCCAGCTTTCGGCGATCCGGCCGCGTTCCAGCACCAGGTGGGACACGCCCGCCCGGCTCAGATGTTCGCTCATCGCGATCCCGGCCTGACCGCCGCCGACGATCAGGACCTCGGTTTTCTCAACGGACATTATGCCCCCCTTTCCGCTGGATTAGAGACTATTTTGAACCTCGGCGATGCTTTCGCACAAGATCCCTGCCGTGGTGTCGATCATTGCCTCGTCCATCACCAGCGTCGGCGACAGGATCAGGATATTGCCCAAGGGCCGCGCGATCAGGCCGCGTTTCTGCGCCGCCTGCGCGACCTTCAGCCCGATCATGTCCTCGACCTCGAACGGCGTCTTCGCCGCCTTGTCGCGGACGAATTCGATGCCCATCATGAAATGGCTGCCGCGCACTTCGCCGACCATGTCCATATCAGCCAGGTCGCGCAGTTTGCCCTCGAACAGCTTGCCGGTGGTGCGGACGGTTTGCGGAATCTGATCGCGTTCCATCAGCGCGATATTGGCAAGCCCCGCGGCGGCGGCGGCGGGGTGGCCGGAATAGGTCATGCCGTGCAGGAAACTGCCGCTCTCGCCCGAAATCACTTCGTAGATTTCATCGCTCATGATCGTGGCCGACAGCGGCTGATAGCCCGAGGTCAGACCCTTGGCGGTGGTGATGATATCGGGCTGCACGTCGAAGACATCCTTGGAGGCGAAGAAATGCCCCAGACGGCCGAAGGCGGTGACCACCTCGTCCGAGATATACTTGATCTCGTAATCGCGGCACAGCGCGCCCATCGCGGCGTGATAGCCCTTGGGCGGTACGATGATGCCACCGGCGCCCATGATCGGTTCGGCGATGAAGCAGGCGATGTTTTCGGCCCCGATTGCTTCGATCCGGCCCTTCGCGTCGGCGATCAGCGCGTCGAGGAATTCGGCCTCGCTCATCCCCTCGCCTTCACGCCAGTGATGCGGCTTCTTCAGGTGATGGATCAGCCCCTCGGCCTTGTCCCAGCCTTCGGAATATTCCGGCGTGGTCATTGCGATCGCCAGGTAGGTGGAGCCGTGATAGGCGCCCTGGCGGCTGAGAACCTGTTTCTTCTTCGGCTGGCCCAGACGGTTGTAATAATGGTGCAGGATGCGGATCGCGCTGTCATTGGCGACCGACCCGGAATTGCCGAAATGCACCTTGTTCAGGTGCCCCGGCGCCAGCTCGGCTAGCTTGGCGGCCAGACCGGCGGCGGCCGGGTGGGTGAAGTTGTAGAAGGTCGAATAGAAATCCAGCGTTTCCAGTTGTTCGGTGATCGCGTCGATGATTTCGCGCCGCCGATGCCCCGCGTTGACGCACCACAGCCCGCCGATCCCGTCGATCAGTTGGTTGCCTTCGCTGTCGGTGACATAGGCGCCTTCGGCCCCCACGATCACCGTGCGCGCGCCATCCTGTTTCAGCGCGTTCAGATCGGCAAAGCTTTGCACCAGATGGGTGTCGGCGGTAAGTACCCCGTCGGTGGATGTGTCCAGATCGAGAGACATTATTCAGACCTCCTTGAAATCGGCAAGTTGCATGGAGCGCAGCGCCGGATCGATGGGCTGCGAAATATCGGCGATCAGCAGCGCTTCGGACGTGCCGGCGCTGACGATCGGGCGGGCGTCGGGGCCCGCGATCAATGAATGGCCGCCAAAGGTCAGATCGCCCTCGGCGCCACAGAAATTGGCATAGGCGATGGTCAGGTCCATCTCGGCCGCGCGCGACGGCACGAAGGTGGTGGACACATGTTCGAACCCCGCCGGGTTGGCGGTTGGGATCAGGATCAGCTTCGCCCCGCGTTCCGCCAGTGCCCGCACATGCGGCGCGAATTCCACGTCATAGCAGATCAGCAGACCCACAGTCGTGCCCATGAAGTCGAAGGTGCAGTAGCTGTCGCCAAACGCGAAGCTGGCCTGTTCCATCGGGCCGTACAGCTGGATCTTGCGGTAATGGCCCAGAACCGCACCATCCGCCCCGATGGCGGTGGCGGCGTTGTAAACCGTGTCGCCGTCGCGTTCGGCCCAGCCCAGAGTGATGGCGCAGCCGGTTTCGCGCGCGATCCCCGCCACCCGGTTGCACCATTCCCCGCCCAGCGGCTGGGACAGGGTACCGTGCAGGTCGGGCCGGTTGTAGCCGGGCAGGAACAGTTCGGGGAAGACGATCATCGCTGCCCCCGCCTGCGCCGCCGCGCGGGTTTGCGCATCGAGGCGGGCAAATCCCGCCTCGATATCGCCGCCGATGGGCGGCCCCTGATATATGGCGATCTTCATCGTCACTTCTTCAGGTTGGTCCAGATGGCGTCATACATGACCTGCACCTCTTCCGGGCAGGCCTGCACGAAGACGCCCTTCACATCCGCGGGCGGATTGGATTCCGGCGAATTGGCGATTTCCGGCAGCAGGAATTCCTCCACACCCTTCACGCCCGACGTATAGGCGGCGTAGTTGGTGACGGCGGCGGCGTTTTCCGGCTCCAGCAGGAAGTTCATGAACTTCAGCGCGTTGTCGCGGTTCGGCGCATCCTTCAGCAGCACCACGTTATCCATCCAGACGATCATGCCCTCTTTCGGGAACACATACTGGATCGGCGCACCCTCGGCGCGGGCCTTGGCGGAAAAGCCCGACCAGATCATCCCGGCAGCGGCATCACCCGATACCAGCACGTCCTTGGCCACATCAGACCCGAAGCTGGCCCAATACGGCTTCGCCGCCTGCACCAGATCGTTCAGCGCCTTGAGCTGGGTGCGGTCCGAGGTGCATTGCGGAATGCCGGCGTAAAGCGACGCCAGGGTCAGGGTTTCGCCGGAAGTATCCAGCACGTTGATCTTGCCCTTCAGCTCCTCCGGCGGATCGAAGATCAGGCCGAGGCTGTCGAGCGGACCGGTATAGACCTCGGTGTTCACCGAGAACGAGGTCGAGCCCCACTGATACGGGATCGAGGATTTGCGGCCCGGGTCGAAATCGACATCCATCCACTGGTCCTGGATATTGCCGAGATTGGGCATTTCGTCGGGCGTGAAGGTGTCGAGCATGCCTTCGTCGCCCATGATCTTGACCATGTAATCGCCGGGCACGGCCACGTCATAGGACCCCATCTTGCCCGCCTTCAGCGCGGCCAGCAGGGCTTCGTTGCTGTCGAAGGTGTCCATCGTCACCTTGACGTCGTATTCGGCGGCGAACTTATCCAGCAATTCCTGCGGGATGTATTCGAACCAGTGATAGATTTTCAGCTCGCCCTCGGCGGCGGCCGCCGTGGCAAGGCCCAGGGCAAGGGCGGTGGTGGTCAGGAAGGTTTTCATGAGGGTGTCTCCGCTGTTGATTGTCGTTTTGGTTATTGTTTTGATTGCCCCGCCCGCCCGATGATCCAGGAAAGCGTGACGAAGACCACCGAAACGCCCAAGAGCAGCGTCGAGATGGCCATGATGTTGGGCTTGATGCCCTGTTTGACCGACCCGAAGATCGCCGTGGGCAGGGTTTCGACACCCGCGCCCTTGACGAAATTCGTGATCAGGAAATCGTCGAGAGAAATGATGAAGGCGAGCAGGAAGCCCGACAGGATGCCCGGCACCATCAGTGGCAGCAGCACCAGCCGGAAGGCTTCCCAAGGCGTCGCGTAAAGGTCCATCGCCGCCTGTTCGTACATGTCGGGAATGCTTTGCATCCGGGCCGAGATCGGCAGGTAGGCAAACGGGATGCAGAACACGATATGGGCGATGAAGATGGTCATCAGCCCGGTCTTGAACCCGATGGTGATGAAGAAGATCAGCGACGCCACGGCAGTCACGATTTCGGGCACCATCAGCGGCAGGTTGATCAGTGCCAGGCTCGCCGTCTTGCCGCGGAACCGTCCGGCGCGGTTCATCGCCACGGCGGCGGCGGTGGCGATCGCGGTGGCGCAGGTGGCCGCACCGATGGCGATGGTGAAGGAATTGATCGCGGCGGCGCGGAACTTGGGCGCGTCGGGGCCGGTGAAGACATCGGCGTACCATTTGAACGAAAACCCGCCCCAGCGGGTGATCGAGGTGGAATCGTTGAAGCTGTAGACCGCCACGATCACCAGCGGCGCGTACAGCACCACGAGGCAGAGGATGGTGATCGCCCGGAACCCGGTGAAGCGGCGCAGGTCGGTGGTGGCCATCAGCCATCCCCCCGGGTCTGGGCGCGGGCGTGGATCAGCAGCACGCCCATCACGATGCTCAGCAGGATCATCGCCGCCGCCGCGCCGAAGGGCCAGTTGCCCGCCGCGCCCTTGAACTGTTCCTCGATCAGCGACCCGATCATGAAGGTCTTGGCCCCGCCCAGCAGGTCGGGCGCCAGGAAGGCGCCGAGCGAGGGCACGAACACCAGGATGCAGCCCGCCACGATGCCGGGTTTCACCACCGGCAGGATGATCAGCCGCAGAGTGGTCCAGCTGTCGGCGTAAAGATCCGCCGCCGCCTCGGACAGCGAGAAATCGTAGCGTTCGACGGCGGCATAGATCGGCAGCACCATGAAGGGCAGGTAGGAATAGAACAGCCCCAGCTGCACCGCGAAATTGGTGTTGATCAGCGACAGGGGTTCGGAAATCACCCCGGTCCAGAGCAGGAATTCGTTCAGCGGCCCGGTATCGCGGATCAGGAATTTCATCGACACGGTTCGGATCAGCAGGTTCACCCAATAGGGGATGGTGATCAGGAAAAGCCAGACCGAGCGTGAGCGCGGGTCGCGGGTGGCGATGAACCAGGCGGTGGGGAACCCGATCAGCAGGCAGAACACGGTGGCCAGCCCCGCCTGCCAGATCGAACGCCAGAAGATGCCGATATAGGTCCATTCCACGGTTGGCGGTTCGTCTCCGAACAGGCCGCGATTGAGGAAGAACTGGTCATAGGCGGCCAGGGTGAAATCCCAGATCACGCCGCCGCGGAATTCCTTGGTCAGCACCGAATAGATTGCCATCAGCAGCACCGGCAGCACCAGGAAGATGCCGATGAACACCCACACGGGCAGCATCAGCCGCCCGCCATTGCCGCGATAAATCTCGGACCGGGAAGCGCCCTGCGGCGCGGCGCCCGCCATCAGTCGGCCAGCAGGCGCGCCGCGCCCGCCTCCACCTCAAGACCCAGAACGGTGCCGCGTTCGGGGATGCCGGCGGCCGCGGCGTTCTGCATCCGCACGACCATCGCTTCGCCATCCGACAGCCGCATATGCAGCTGGATATCGGTGCCAAGATAGACGTGATCTTCGACCGTGGCCTGCAGGCTGCCCGCCCCTGCGGGCGCGGGGGTGATGCGTTCGGGACGGATCGACAGGTGCCCCGTGCCGCGCTGGGCGCCATCGGCCGCCGGGCAGGTCAGCCGCGCGCCACCCGGCAGGGCAATGTCGGCCATACCGTCGCTGACCGAGCCGACCTCGACCTCCAGCAGGTTGGTTTCGCCGATGAAATCCGCGACGAAGCGATTGACCGGCGCCTCGTAAATTTCGCGCGGGGTGCCGATCTGCTGCACATGGCCCGCCGACATGACCGCGATGCGGTCGGACATGGTCAGCGCCTCTTCCTGGTCATGGGTGACGAAGACGAAGGCGATGCCGGTTTCGCGCTGGATCTGTTTCAGTTCGACCCGAACCGCCTGGCGCAGCTTCAGGTCCAGCGCCGACAGCGGTTCATCCAGCAGCAGAACCTGCGGCCCCGGCGCCAGCGCCCGGGCCAGCGCGACGCGCTGCTGCTGACCGCCCGACAATTGCCCCGGGCTGCGCCTGGCGAAATCGGAAAGCTGCACCAGCGCCAGCACCTCGCGGGCGCGGCCATTGGCATCCATCGCCGACCAGCCGCGGCGCAGCAGACCGAAGGCCACGTTTTCGAGCACCGTCATATGCGGGAACAGCGCGTATTGCTGGAACACCGTGTTGACCGGGCGCTTATGCGGCGGCAGCGGCGCGATGTCTTCGCCATGCAGGCGGATCGATCCTTCGCTGACATCCTCGAATCCCGCGATGCAGCGCAACAACGTGGTCTTGCCGCAGCCCGAGGGCCCCAGCAGGGTGAAGAATTCACCCTCGCGGATATCCATCGACACGCCGTGCAGCGCAGTGACGCTGCCGTATCGTTTCACGACCTTGTCGACATCTACGGCGATGCTGTGCTGGTTCATCGGCTTTTCCCGGACCCCTCTTGCGGCATACCCCCAATTCACGCCACTAATGCTAAGGAGAGCCAGTTTCGGGGGTATATACCCCCAAGGGGGTATGATGCGGGCCTTGCCGAACTCGACCGAAGCCTATCTTGGCGCCGCGATCGCCGCGCTTGGAACCGACGATTTCGCGCCGGCCTTCTATGCGTGGTTGCACCGTTGCATCGAAATCGACAACACAACGATGCTGGCCTATTTCCAGACCCGCAGGCCGGAAATCCTGTTCTGCCAGGCGCGCGTTCCCTCGGTGCATGAAAGGATAGATAGCGATTATATTTCAGGGGCTTACCTGATCGATCCGTTCCACGAACTGCACGTGACCCGGGTCGATCCCGGGCTATACCGGCTGCGCGATTTCGCCCCCGACCAGTTCCACCGCAATGAATATTTCGCCAGCTATTACCGCCGCACCACCTTGGTCGATGAAATCGCCTATGTCGCGTATCCGGCCGAGGGCGTTTCGGTGCATATCTGCCTTGGCCGCGACGCCAGTTCGGGCCGCAGTTTTTCCCCGCGCGACATGGAAATTGCCCACAGATTGAGCGCGATTGCCTGCGGATTGGTTGCCAAGCAATGGGCCGGGCTGTCGTCGAGCGGCGATTATACCGACGCGGCGCTGGTCGACCGGGTGCGGCAACGGCTGATCGAGCGCCACGACATCGCGCTGAGCCAGCGGCAATCCGAGGTCGCGCTGCTGATTCTGCGCGGTCACGGGTCGGTGTCGATCGGGCTGCGGCTGGGAATCAGCCCGCAGACGGTCAAGGTGTTCCGTAAGCAGCTCTACCGCAAATGCGCGATCTCTTCGCAGGCGGAACTGTTTTCGCTGGTGATGCCGCTGCTGTCGGACTGACGCGCAGAACGACCGCCTGGAAAGCAATGTTTTCCGGGGGTTTGCGGGCGGTATATCAATGTTAGGGGAATGGTGCCCAGGAGAGGACTCGAACCTCCACGTCCATACGGACACTAGCACCTGAAGCTAGCGCGTCTACCAATTCCGCCACCTGGGCAGGTGTCGTGGGGGGCGATGTATCCCTGCCCGCAGGTGGTGTCAACGAGGTTTTTCAACTTTTTTCACTCCGGGCTTATTTCCTTGTCCGGGCATCCTTGTGCGGCTAGGAACGACGCAGCAAATTTTATCTGCCGGAGTCATCCTTATGTCGAAACTCGTGACCATCTATGGCGGGTCGGGCTTTGTTGGCCGCTACATTACGCGGCGCCTGGCGAAAGACGGCTGGCGCATCCGCGTCGCCGTACGCCGCCCCAACGAAGCGATGCATGTCAAACCCTATGGCGCGCCGGGACAGGTCGAACCCGTCCTGTGCAACATCCGCGACGATGCCAGCGTGGCGGCGGTGATGCAGGGCGCAGATGCGGTGGTGAACTGCGTCGGCATCATGAACGAGAGCGGCAAGAACACGTTCGGCGCGATCCAGGCCGACGGCGCCGGGCGCATCGCCCGTATCGCCGCCGAGCAGGGGATCGAAACGATGGTGCACCTGTCGGCCATCGGCGCCGATGCCGACAGCGCCAGCGAATATGCCCGCAGCAAGGCGATGGGCGAAGCCAATGTGCTGTCCTACATGCCCAACGCGGTAATCCTGCGTCCGTCGGTGATCTTCGGGTCCGAGGACGATTTCTTCAACCGCTTCGCGTCGATGTCGCGGATGGGGCCGATCCTGCCGATCGTCGGCGGCGACACCAAGTTCCAGCCGGTCTATGTCGACGACGTGGCGAAGGCCGCCGTCTTGGCGGTCGACGGCAAGGCGGAACCGGGCGTCTATGAACTAGGCGGGCCCGACGTGAACACGATGCGCGACTTGATGGGCCAGATGCTGAGCGTGGTGCGCCGCCGCCGGCTGGTGATGAACCTGCCGTTTTGGCTGGCCCGGATCGTGGCGTTCTTCGGTCAGCTGACCAGCAAGATCAGCCTCGGCCTGTTCAAATCGCCGCTGACCGGCGATCAGGTGAAGCTGCTGGCGAATGACAACGTGGTGTCCGAGGGCGCCAAGGGGCTGACCGATCTGGGCATCCACCCGGTTGCGCTGGAAGCGGTGCTGCCCGATTACCTGTGGCGCTTCCGCCCGACCGGGCAATACGACGCGATCAAGGAATCGGCGAAGAACCTGAAAATCAGCTGATTTCGGTCCGATAGGATTTCAAAGGGGTGGGCCTTGGCCCGCCCCTTTTACGTATAGGCGATGAACAGCAGGATCGCGCCCAGGATCACGCGATAGATCACATAGGGCGTGAAGCTGGTGGTGCGCAGCAGCCGCATCATCAGGCTGAGCGCCAGCAGCGCCGATATGAACGACATGCCGGCGACGACGGCCCCGTCCCGCGCGGCGCTGGCATCGGCGGTGCCGATCATCTCGGCGGTCAGCAGCGCGCCGCTGGCGAAAATCGTCGGGATCGACATTAGCATCGACAGTTTCGCCGCGTCGTGCCGGTTATAGCCCAGCATCCGCCCGGCCGTGATGGTGATCCCCGACCGCGACGTGCCCGGGATCAGCGCCACCGCCTGCCACAGACCCATCATCAAGGCATCCATCAGCGACCAGTCGGCATCGGTTTTCGGCGACGGTTCCTTGCGGTCGGCCCAGTAGAGCACCAGCCCGAAACCCAGCATGGTCCAGCCGATCACCGCGGTGCTGCGCAGCATCTGGTCGATCCCGGTCAGGTTCAGCACCAGCCCGAACAGGATCACCGGGATCGTCGCCAGCGCCAGCAGGAAGGCCAGTTTCGAACCGGGCGTGTCGATCCGCCCGGTCAGCATGCGCGGAATCCCCGCCAGACCGATGCGGACATCGGCCCAGAAATACAGAACCACCGCCGCCAGAGTGCCGACATGGGCGGCGACATCGATCACCTGACCCTGATCCTGCAGCCCGGTAAGATTCGGAAAAAGAATCAGGTGGCCCGAGGAAGAAATGGGAAGAAATTCGGTAACGCCCTGAATCAGCGCGATAATGAGCAGATGGATGAAGGTCATTGGCGGCTCTGTGATGCAAGGGTTTCTTGTGGTATAAAGCATTGAGAACGCGGGGAAAGATTTTTTATAGGTCCGTATCGGACCTATAAAATGCGCCAAATTGCTGCATGGCAGCAGTTTCAACGGGTATTCTGCGAATGTAGGTCAGCATGTGTGACTTTTATTCATCTTTAAGGTAACGTATTAAGCGCCGACTCTAATTCTTCCTTCAGGAAAGGCAGCGACGTGGCAAAGCAACCGATGCTGAAATTCGTGTCGATCGAACGCGACATGCCCTCAAAGCGTGACGCCGATCAGCGCAACAAGGATTTCAACGAAATCTACGCGGAATTCGCCGATGAAAAGGCCAAGGAACAGGCCAGCCGCTGCAGCCAATGCGGTGTGCCCTATTGCCAGGCGCATTGCCCGCTGAGCAACAACATTCCCGACTGGCTGCGGATGACCGCTTCCGGCCGTCTGGAAGAAGCTTACGCGATCAGCCAGTCGACCAACACCTTCCCGGAAATCTGCGGCCGCATCTGCCCGCAGGACCGGTTGTGCGAAGGCAACTGCGTGATCGAACAGTCGGGCCACGGCACCGTGACCATCGGGTCGGTGGAAAAATACATCACCGATACGGCCTGGGAACAGGGCTGGGTCAAGCCGATCACCCCGGCAACCGAGCGCGACCAGTCGGTCGGCATCATCGGTGCGGGCCCCGGCGGTCTGGCCGCGGCCGACATGCTGCGCCGCGCTGGCGTGCAGGTCACCGTCTATGACCGTTACGACCGCGCGGGCGGGCTGCTGACCTATGGCATTCCTGGCTTCAAGCTGGAAAAGGACATCGTGATGCGCCGGGTCGAACAGCTGGAACAATCCGGCGTCGAATTCGTGCTGAACTGCAATGTCGGCGAAGACCTCAGCTTCGACGCGATCCGCGGCAAGCATGACGCGGTTCTGATCGCCACCGGCGTTTATAAAACCCGCGTGCTGACCTATCCGGGCGTGACCGCCGAGGGCATCGTGCGCGCCATCGATTACCTGACCGTGTCGAACAAGCTCAGCTTCGGCGACGAGGTGCCGGAATACGAAGACGGCTCGCTCAACGCCAAGGGCAAGAAGGTCGTCGTGATCGGCGGCGGCGATACCGCGATGGATTGCCTGCGCACCGCGATCCGCCAGGGCGCGACCTCGGTCAAATGCCTGTACCGCCGCGACCGCGCCAACATGCCGGGCTCGCAGCGCGAGGTTCAGAACGCCGAGGAAGAAGGCGTCGAATTCGACTGGCTGACCGCGCCCAAGGGCTTTGTCGGCGAACCGGTCACCGGCGTGATGGTGCAGAAGATGCGCCTTGGCGCGCCGGACGCATCGGGCCGCCGCGCCCCCGAGGTGATCGAAGGCGCCGATTATGTCGAAGAGGCTGATCTGGTGATCAAGGCGCTTGGGTTCGAACCCGAAGACCTGCCCAAGCTCTGGGGTGTCGACGGGCTGGAAGTGACCCGCTGGGGCACCATCCGCGCCGATTTCCAGACCGGGCAGACCTCGCTCGATGGTGTGTTCGCCGTGGGCGACATCGTGCGCGGCGCTTCGCTGGTGGTCTGGGCGATCAAGGACGGGCGCGACAGCGCCGAGGCGATCCTCGATTACCTGAACGACGCCAAGGCCGTCGCCGCCGAATGAACCATTCCGGGCGGTCCCCCGCCCGCCCCACCGAATTCTCTGGGCCCTCTGACCGGGCCCTGACCCACCAGACAAGGAAGGGTTGGATATGACGAAATATGATGAAAACTGGGTCGCGGCCGAAGAAGCCAAGCGCCAATGGGTCGCCGAAAACGGCATGTACCGGGCCGAGGATGAACATTCCTCCTGCGGCGTTGGTCTTGTCGTGTCCCTGGACGGCAAGCCGAGCCGCAAGGTGGTCGAATCCGGTATCACCGCGCTGAAAGCGATCTGGCACCGCGGTGCGGTCGACGCCGACGGCAAGACCGGCGACGGCGCGGGCATCCACGTGCAGATCCCGGTGCCCTTCTTCTATGACCAGATCCGCCGCACCGGACACGAACCGCATGCCGACCGCCTGATGGCCGTCGGCCAGGTGTTCCTGCCGCGCACCAATTTCGGCGCACAGGAAACCTGCCGGACCATCGTCGAATCCGAAGTCCTGCGGATGGGCCACCACATCTATGGCTGGCGCCACGTGCCGGTCGATATTTCCTGCCTTGGCGAAAAGGCCAACGCAACCCGGCCCGAGATCGAACAGATCCTGATTTCCAACGCCAAGGACATCGACGAGGAAGCGTTCGAACGCGAACTCTACGTGATCCGCCGCCGGATCGAAAAGGCCGCCGCCGCCGCGGGTATCGGCAGCCTCTACGTCTGTTCGCTGTCCTGCCGCTCGATCATCTACAAGGGCATGATGCTGGCTGAACAGGTGGCCGAATTCTATCCCGACCTGAAGGACGAACGGTTCGAATCCGCCTTCGCGATCTATCACCAGCGTTATTCGACCAACACCTTCCCCGAATGGTGGCTGGCGCAGCCGTTCCGCATGCTGGCCCATAACGGCGAAATCAACACGCTGAAGGGCAACGTGA
Organism: Thalassovita mangrovi; assembly: GCF_009857745.1. Classification (GTDB taxonomy): domain Bacteria; phylum Pseudomonadota; class Alphaproteobacteria; order Rhodobacterales; family Rhodobacteraceae; genus Thalassobius; species Thalassobius mangrovi. The sequence goes on along the minus strand of NZ_WWEN01000003.1, from coordinate 315,895 downwards.
ACTGGATGAAGAGCCATGAGATCCGCATGGCTTCCAGCGCCTTCGGCGACCTGGCCGAAGACATCAAGCCGATCATCCCGTCGGGGTCGTCGGATTCGGCAGCGCTGGATTCGGTGTTCGAGGTGCTGGTCCGCGCCGGCCGCAACGCGCCGATGGCGAAAACCATGCTGGTGCCCGAAAGCTGGTCGAAGCAGGCCAAGGAACTGCCCGACGCCTGGCGTGACATGTACAGCTACTGCAACTCCGTCATGGAACCCTGGGACGGTCCCGCCGCGCTGGCGATGACCGATGGCCGCTGGGTCTGCGCCGGTCTGGACCGTAACGGTCTGCGCCCGATGCGCTACGTGGTGACCGGGGACGACCTGCTGATCGCCGGGTCCGAAGCGGGCATGGTCCCCGCCGATGAGGCGACGGTGAAGGAAAAGGGCGCGCTTGGCCCGGGTCAGCTTCTGGCCGTGGACATGCAGGAAGGCCAACTGTTCCACGACACCGAGATCAAGAACAAACTGGCCGCCAGCCAGCCGTTCGGCGACTGGGTCGGCAAGATCAACGATCTGGACGAAGCCCTGTCCGGGCTGACCGAAAAGCCGGTCTTCTCCGGGTCGGAACTGCGCAAGCGCCAGATCGCGGCCGGTTACACGCTTGAGGAGTTGGAACAGATCCTGGCGCCGATGGCCGAGGACGGCAAGGAAGCGCTGGCTTCGATGGGTGACGACACCCCGTCGGCGGTTCTGTCCAAGCAATACCGCCCGCTGAGCCACTTCTTCCGCCAGAACTTCTCTCAGGTGACCAACCCGCCGATCGACTCGCTTCGTGAATACCGGGTGATGTCCCTGAAGACCCGTTTCGGCAACCTGAAGAACGTGCTCGACGAAAGCTCGGCGCAGACCGAAATCCTGGTGCTGGAAAGCCCCTTCGTGGGCAATTCCCAGTGGGCGGAACTGGTGCGCCAGTTCAACGCCGACCTGGTGGAGCTGGATTGCACCTTCCCCGCCGGAGCCGGTGCCGGCGCGTTGCGCGCCCATCTGGAGCGGATCCGCAACGAGGCCGAGGATGCCGTGCGCTCCGGCGCCGGTCACCTTGTGCTGACCGACCAGAACCAGCGCGAAGACCGGATCGCGATGCCGATGATCCTGGCCACCAGCGCGGTGCATTCGCACCTGACCCGCAAGGGCCTGCGGACCTTCTGTTCGCTGAACGTGCGGTCTGCCGAATGTATCGACCCGCACTACTTCGCGGTGCTGATCGGCTGCGGCGCGACCGTCGTGAACCCCTATCTGGCCGAGGACAGCCTGGCCGACCGGATCGAACGCGGTCTGCTTGACGGCACCCTGACCGAAGCGACCCGGCGCTATCGCGACGCCATCGACCAGGGCCTGCTGAAGATCATGGCCAAGATGGGTATCTCGGTGATTTCGTCCTATCGCGGCGGCCTGAACTTCGAAGCGGTGGGCCTGTCGCGTGCCATGGTGGCGGAATTCTTCCCCGGCATGACCTCGCGCATTTCCGGCATCGGTGTCAGCGGCATTCAGAAGAAGGTCGAAGACGTCCACGCCGAAGGCTGGCGCGGCGGCCGCGACGTGCTGCCGATCGGCGGCTTCTACAAGGCGCGGAAATCCGGCGAAACCCATGCCTGGGGCGCGCAGACTATGCACCTGATGCAGCAGGCCTGTAACCGCGCGTCGTTCGAGCTGTGGAAGCAGTATTCGGCCAAGATGCAAAGCAATCCGCCGATCCACCTGCGCGACCTGATGGATTTCAAACCGCTGGGCAAGCCGCTGCCGATCGAAGAGGTCGAATCGATCACCTCGATCCGCAAACGCTTCGTGACGCCGGGCATGTCGCTGGGCGCGCTGAGCCCCGAGGCGCATAAGACGCTGAACGTGGCGATGAACCGGATCGGCGCCAAGTCGGATTCCGGCGAGGGCGGTGAAGATCCGGCACACTTCGTGCCGGAACCCAACGGCGACAACCCGTCGGCCAAGATCAAGCAGGTGGCGTCGGGCCGTTTCGGCGTGACCGCCGAATACCTGAACCAGTGCGAGGAACTTGAAATCAAGGTGGCCCAGGGCGCCAAGCCCGGTGAAGGTGGTCAGCTGCCCGGCATGAAGGTCACCGACCTGATCGCCCGTCTGCGCCATTCGACCAAGGGCGTGACGCTGATTTCGCCGCCGCCGCACCACGATATCTACTCGATCGAGGACCTGGCGCAGCTGATCTATGACCTCAAGCAGATCAACCCGCGCTGCAAGGTGACGGTGAAGCTGGTCGCGTCTTCGGGCGTTGGCACCATCGCCGCCGGCGTGGCCAAGGCCAAGGCCGATATCATCCTGATTTCCGGCGCCAATGGTGGCACCGGCGCGTCGCCCGCGACTTCGATCAAGTTCGCCGGTCTGCCGTGGGAAATGGGCCTGACCGAGGCGCATCAGGTTCTGGCGATGAACAACCTGCGCGAACGGGTGACGCTGCGGACCGATGGCGGTCTGCGCACCGGCCGCGACATCGTCATGGCCGCCATGATGGGCGCCGAGGAATACGGCATCGGCACCGCCGCTCTGATCGCGATGGGCTGCATCATGGTGCGTCAGTGTCAGTCGAACACCTGCCCGGTGGGCGTCTGCACCCAGGACGAAGCCCTGCGCGGCAAGTTCACCGGCAACGCCGACAAGGTGGTCAACCTGATCACCTTCTACGCCCAGGAAGTGCGGGAAATCCTCGCTTCCATCGGTGCGCGCAGCCTCGACGAGGTGATCGGCCGGGCCGACCTGCTGAGCCAGGTCAGCCGCGGATCTGCGCATCTGGACGATCTGGACCTGAACCCGCTGCTGCTGATGGTCGATGGCGTGAAGGACATCACCTATGACCGCAACAAGCCGCGCAACGCGGTGCCCGATACGCTGGACGCCGAAATCGTGCGCGACGCGCAGCGGTTCCTGGAAGACGGCGAAAAGATGCAGCTGTCTTACGCGGTGCAGAACACCGACCGCACCGTCGGCACCCGCACCTCAAGCCACATCGTCAAGAATTTCGGCATGCGCAACGCATTGCAGCCGGATCACCTGACGGTGAAGCTGACCGGGTCCGCTGGCCAGTCGCTTGGCGCCTTCGCGGCACCGGGTCTGAAGCTGGAAGTGTCGGGCGATGCCAACGACTATGTCGGCAAGGGCCTGTCGGGCGGCACCGTGGTGGTGCGTCCGCCGATGGCCAGCCCGCTGGTCGCCGAGGACAACACCATCATCGGCAACACCGTTCTTTACGGTGCGACCGACGGGTTCCTGTTCGCGGCGGGCCGCGCCGGGGAACGTTTCGGGGTCCGGAATTCGGGCGCGAACGTGGTGATCGAAGGCTGCGGTTCGAACGGTTGCGAATACATGACCGGCGGCGTGGCCGTGATCCTGGGCTCGATCGGCGCCAACTTCGGCGCGGGCATGACCGGCGGCATGGCCTATCTCTATGATCCGGAAGGTCAGGCCGACACCATGATGAACATGGAAACGCTGGTGACCTGCCCGGTGACCGTGCCCTACTGGCACGATCAGCTGAAGGGCCTGATCGAACAGCACCTGGCGGAAACCGGTAGCCGCAAGGCCGCCGAAATCCTGCAGCACTGGGATAGCGAGTTGCAGAACTTCGTCCAGGTCTGCCCGAAGGAAATGCTGATCCACATTCCGCACCCGCTGAGCCTCGAGGAAAAGGCGGTTCCGGCGGAATAAGCCCGGATTAGAGACGAAAAACAGAACGGCGGCCTTGCGGGGCCGCCGTTTTTCTTTGCCTCAGACCTCAGCCAGCCCGACGACGTAATTCTTGCCGTAGACCTCGGCGCATTTCGGGCAGGTGGTGTAGAAGAACCAGACCTCGCCATCTGTCTTGCCGCGCGCGGCGGCCATCTGCTTCATCTCGTCATACCAGTCCTTGGCCTCCTTGTAGGGGCCTTCGAACACCTTGGTGATGAAATCCCCCGACAGGGTCACCATTTCTTCTTCCGGTACCGGGTGCGGCGCGGCGAACAGATGTTCGGATGTCCAGGGCGACAGATCGCGGCTCATCACGATGGTGTCGTCGGGATCGAAGCCGCCGGAGGATTCGAAATGCTCCTGAACCCGGGAAAACACCTTTCCCATGTTCACCGGCACATGCATCACCGACTTGGTTTCGGCCCGTACGAAGGGCTTGTCTTCGAAATGCAGTTCCACCCCGTCCCAAACCTCGGGATGGAAGCGCGGGCAGCATCCGGTGGGGTTGTCGTCCATGTCGTAGTGCGGCAGTTGGTTGGTCTTCATCGCAGAACTCCTTTGCAGCATGCCGAAGGAATAGGGGGACTTGCGAAGCGCTGCCTTGATTTGGGGCAAAACCAACAGAGCCCTTTTCTCAACCCCGGCCCGCGCCTATAGCTGGAACATGGCAGGCAAGACCCGGACATCGAGGAAGAAAACCAAGGCGAAGAAGCAGCCGATCCGGCCCATCCGCTGGCTGGCGCGCTGGAGCCTGCGCGCGCTGATCGTGGTCTGGGGCCTGTCGATGGTCTGGATCGCCACTTATGCCTTCGTCAATCCGCCCGTTACGATCTACATGAAGCAGGAAGAAAACCGGCTTGGCGGGATCAAGCGGCAATGGGCCGACCTGGAAGACATCGCGCCGGTGATGGCGCGGTCGGTGGTGGCGGCGGAGGATGCCAATTTCTGCAGCCACTGGGGTTTCGACATGGCGGCGATCCGCGCCGCGATCGAAGACGGCGCGACGCGCGGCGCCTCGACGATCAGCCAGCAGGTGGTGAAGAACACTTTCCTCTGGCATGGCCGCAACTGGCTGCGCAAGGCGCTGGAAACCGCGATGACGCCGATGGTCGAACTGGTCTGGACCAAGCGCCGCATCGTCGAGGTCTACCTGAACGTGGCGGAATTCGACGAGGGCGTGTTCGGCGTCGAAGCGGCGGCGCGGCACTATTTTGGGGTGAAGGCGGCCGACCTGACACCGGTGCAGGCGGCGCGGCTGGCGGCGATTTTGCCCTCGCCCAAGGCGCGTTCGGCCTCCAAGCCCGCCGAATTCGTGCGGCGGCGCGCCGCAACGATCCTGGACGGGGCGGAAACGATCCGCCGAGACGGCCGCGCCGCGTGTTTCGAGGATTGAAAATCCACGCCCAAGCGGGCATTCAAAGGAACGCCCGTTCCCGCTAATCAGAGATCCGAGTGCCGATGGCCAAGCTGTACCATTTCCCCCTGTCCCCGTTCTGCCGCAAGGTCCGCCTGTGCCTGGCCGAAAAGCGCATCGAATGCGAATTGGTCGAGGAACGTTACTGGGAACAGGATACCGATTTCCTGCGCCGCAACCCCGGCGCCAAGGTGCCGGTGCTGCGGCTGGACGGCAAGACGATGGCCGAAAGCGGCGCCATCATCGAATATCTCGAAGAAGTCTATCCCGACCCGCCGCTTTTGCCGCGCACGCCCGATGAACGGTACGAGGCGCGCCGCTTGGCCGCGTGGTTCGACGACAAGTTCCATCACGAGGTGACGTCGAAACTGCTTTACGAGCGGGTCAACAAGAAGGTGATGGGGCTGGGATACCCGGATTCGAAGAACGTGAAAGCCGGGGCGCAGAAGATCAAGTATCACCTCGATTACATGGCGTGGCTGCTGGATCAGCGCCGCTGGCTGGCGGGCGACACGATGAGCATCGCCGATTTCGCCGCCGCCGCGCATCTGTCGGCGCTCGATTACATCAGTGACGTGGATTGGAACCGCCACGCGGTGGTCAAGGATTGGTACGCCAAGATCAAGTCGCGCCCGGCCTTCCGGTCGATCCTGGCCGACCAGATTCCTGGCTTCCCGCAGCCGGCGCATTATTCCGACCTGGATTTCTGATCGCGGGCTTGTTTGGGGGCGCTGCCCCCGTCGCCCCCTGGGCGACTCCCCCGGGGATATTTAGGAACAGAAGAAGATGGGAGTTGCGCTGAAACAGAGACTGGTGGAGCGGGCCTTTGAAGAGGGGTTCGATGCCTGCCGGATCTGTAGGCCCGGCGACATTCCGCAGGTGCCCGAACGTTTGGGCGCGTTTCTGCAGGCGGGGCGGCACGGGCAGATGGGATGGCTGGAGGACCGGGCGGAATGGCGCGGCAACCCGGCGGCGCTGTGGGGCGAGGCACGATCTGTCATCATGCTGGCCGAAAGCTATACGCCCGAGCACGATCCGCTGGAGATTCTGAAGCACCCGGACCGGGGCGCGATTTCGGTCTATGCCCAGAACCGCGATTATCACGACCTGGTCAAGAAACGGCTGAAGCGGCTGGCGCGCTGGCTGATCGCCGAGGCCGGCCAGACCGGGCCGGACGAGGTGCAGGTCAAGGTCTTCGTCGACACCGCGCCGGTGGCGGAAAAGCCGCTGGGCCAGGCGGCGGGGCTGGGATGGCAGGGCAAGCATACCAATCTGGTCAGCCGCGAATTGGGCAGCTGGTTCTTCATCGGGTCGATCTTCACCACGCTTGAATTAGACACTGATCCAGCCGAATCCGACCATTGCGGCACCTGCACGGCCTGCCAGGACATCTGCCCGACGCGGGCCTTTCCGGTGCCCTATCAGCTCGATGCACGGCGCTGCATTTCCTATCTGACCATCGAACATCACGGCCCGGTGGACGAAGACCTGCGGGCACTGATGGGCAACCGCATCTATGGCTGCGACGATTGCCTGGCGGTGTGCCCGTGGAACAAGTTCGCGACGGAGGCGCGCGAAATGCGCTACCACGCGCGCGATGAGTTGAAGGCGCCGAAGCTGGCGGAACTGGCAAGCTTTGACGATGCCGGGTTCCGCGCGTTCTTTTCCGGCAGCCCGATCAAGCGGATCGGGCGTGACCGGTTCGTCCGTAACGTGCTTTACGCCATCGGAAATTCCGGCCTGCCCGATCTGTTGCCGGTGGCGCAGCGCCTGACCGGGGATACGGATGAAACCGTGGCCGACGCCGCCCGCTGGGCGGTGGCGCAGCTGAACACGAATGCGGGATCGGCGTGAAACGGGGCTTTGCTTTCGGGCAATTTGCGCCATCTTAGCAGGGCGAAACAGGACGGGAGGGCCGAGATGCCGAAATATGAGAAAAACCCCGATGTGGTGGCGAACCTGACGCCGGAACAGTTCTGGGTGACGCAGGAAAGCGGCACCGAACGGCCGGGATCGGGCAAGCTGCTGCGCAACAAGGAACCCGGGATTTATGTCGACGTGGTGTCGGGCGAGCCGCTGTTCGCCTCCTCCGACAAGTACGAATCCGGCTGCGGCTGGCCCAGCTTCACCAAACCGATCGAGCCCGCCAATATCGCCGAATTGAACGACACCAGCCATGGCATGGTGCGGACCGAGGTGCGCTCGACCCACGGCGACAGCCATCTGGGCCATGTGTTCAACGACGGCCCGCCGGATCGCGGTGGGTTGCGCTATTGCATCAACTCGGCCTCTCTGCGTTTCATCCATCGCGATGACATGGCGGATGAAGGCTATGGCGATTACCTGGACCAGGTGGAGGAAGTCTGATGGAAGAACGCGCTGTATTGGCGGGGGGCTGTTTCTGGGGCATGCAGGATCTGATCCGCAAGCTGCCGGGGGTGATCCGCACCCGCGTGGGCTATACCGGCGGCGACGTGCCCAACGCGACCTATCGCGATCACGGCACCCATGCCGAGGGGATCGAGATCATCTTCGATCCCGAAAAGACCAGCTACCGCAAGCTGCTGGAATTCTTTTTCCAGATTCACGACCCGACCACGGTGAACCGGCAGGGCAATGATATCGGTCTGAGCTATCGCTCGGCGATCTATTACGTCGACGAGGCGCAGAAGGACTGCGCCTTGGACACCATCGCGGATGTGGAGGCCAGCGGCCTGTGGCCCGGCAAGGTGGTGACCGAGGTGGAACCGGTGGGCGATTTCTGGGAAGCGGAGCCGGAACATCAGGATTACCTGGAACGGCTGCCCACTGGCTATACCTGCCATTTCGCGCGGCCCGATTGGGTGCTGCCGCGGCGATAACAGACCCTAATCCAGCGGAAAACGGGCGCCCTACGGGGCGCCCGTTGCAGTATCAGAAGCGGAAATTGACCTTGGCCGCGGCCGTGGTCGTTTCAATATCGGTGCCCGATCCGTTGAAGTTGTCGAAGGCGTGGTACAGCACTTCGCCGCCGACCGACACTTTGTCGGTGATCATGTGCTCATAGCCGATCCCGGCGAAATAGCCGTTATCTTCACCAAGCCCTGCCAGCGAGGTCCGCGCCAGACCGCCGGTGGCGTAAAGCAGCCCCTGGCCCAGGTCGTAACCGGCGCGCAGTTTCAGCCGGCCGATGCCTTCCATCGATTCGCCGCCGCCCAGGTCGATGTCGGAATAATCGTAGTCGATTCCGGCACCCAGAACGAACTGGCCGAAATCGTAATCATAGCCCAGGCTCAGCCCGCCGATGAGATCGTCGCCGCTGAGCGCCGCGCCGCCCGAGCTGCTGACATCGGCATAGCCGAGGCTCAGACCGCCATAGGCGCCGGTCCAGTCGCCGCCGGTCGACACGACCGGGGCAGGGGCGATCATGGGTTCCACCGGCGCCGGGGTCGGCGATCCGGCGAAGGCGGGGGCGGCGATCAGCGCGGCACCAAGCGTGGCGAGGCTCAATCGTTTGACAGTCATATCCAGTTCCTTTCGTTCTGGTTTTTGCACAGGGTCGGGTGACCCCATGCGTGTCTGAACGAACGACAATCTGGATCGCGCCGGCAAAAAGTAAACCGATCAGTTCATTTTCGGCCAAAGGCCGCCGATGACCTTCCGTCAGGTCGGCCAGTTTTAGCCGAACAGGTCGCAATAGGTTTCGCGCAGCGCCTTCTTCTGCACCTTGCCCATCGTGTTGCGGGGCAATTCTGGCACGAACAGGATTTCCTTGGGCTGTTTGAACTTGGCAAGGTCGCGTCCGGTCACCGCCTTGATCTGCTCCAGCGTCAACTCGGGGTCTTCCTTGACCACCGCCGCGACGACCGCTTCGCCGAAATCGGGATGCGGCACGCCGATCACGGCGCTTTCCAGCACGCCGGGAATGTCGTCGATCAGGCTTTCCAGTTCCTTCGGGTAGACGTTGAAGCCGCCGGTGATGATCAGATCCTTGGCGCGCCCGACGATGGTGACATAGCCGTCGGCATCCCGCGTGGCCAGGTCGCCGGTGATGAACCACCCGTCCGGGCGCAATTCCTCGGCGGTCTTTTCCGGCATCTGCCAATAGCCCTGGAACACGTTGTCGCCGCGCACCTCGATCACGCCGATTTCGCCCTGCGCGACTTCCTTACCGTCGTCCACGATGCGCAACTCGACCCCGGGCAGCGGGAAACCCACGGTGCCCGCGCGGCGTTCGCCGTCATAGGGGTTCGAGGTGCTCATGTTGGTTTCGGTCATGCCATAGCGTTCGAGGATGCGATGGCCGGTGCGCTGTTCCCATTTTTCATGCGTGTCGACCAGCAGCGGCGCCGATCCGGAGATGAAAAGCCGCATGTTTCGAGACTGTTCCAGCGTCAAACGCGGATTGTCGAGCAGACGGGTATAGAAGGTCGGCACCCCCATCAGCGCGGTCGATGTCGGCATCGCGTCGAGAATCGCCTCGGCGTCGAACTTCGCCAGGAACACGACCGAGGCCCCGGCCAGCAGGCTGACATTGGTGGCCACGAACAGCCCGTGAGTGTGGAAGATCGGCAGCGCGTGGATCAGCACGTCGTCGGCGGTGAAGCGCCACAGCTCACGCAGGCTTTCGGAATTCGACGCCAGGTTCTTGTGGCTCAGCATCGCACCCTTGGACCGGCCCGTGGTGCCCGAGGTGTAAAGGATCGCCGCCAGGTCATCGGCCCCGCGCGCGACCGGCTGGAATGCAGGGTCGGCGGCGGGCAGATCGTCCATCAGCGTGCCCGCGCCGTCTTTGTCCAGCGTGAACACCGTGGCCTCGCCCGCCAGCGGGGCCAGTTCTTCGACCCGGCCCGGATCGCAGACCAGGATGCGCGGCGTCGCGTCGGTGACGAAATAGGCCACTTCAGACCCTGTATAGGCGGTATTGAGCGGCAGGAAGATACCGCCGGCCAGCACGGTGCCAAGGTACAGCTCGACCGCTTCCAGTGTCTTGTCCACCTGAACCGCGACCCGGTCACCCGGCTGCAACCCGGCGGCGGTCAGTTTTTGCGCCAGCCTTTGCGCGCCCTCGAAAAGCGCGGCATAGGTCACATCCGGCAGGCCGGGGCGGGTGGCGAAAACCTTGTCCGGCGTGGTGGCGGCCCCTTGGGCCAGGCGGCTGATAAGGTAATTGGCGTCGAACATGTTCCCCCCGATCCTGTTGTATTCTGCAAACTCGTCATGACGTTTTCGCATGGTTTTTCGCAAGTGCAAGGGCTGGACCTTTTTCCTTAACCCGTTCAGCATCGCCGCAACCCGAAGGGAGACCCCCATGAACCCGGCGAAGGGCATTATTTTCAAACTCGGCTCGGTGCTGATGTTCATCACCATGTCGGCTGTGATCAAGGCGACCTCAGGCCATGTGCCGCCGGGCGAGGCGGTGTTTTTCCGCTCGCTTTTCGCCATGCCGGTGATCTTCGGCTGGCTTTGGCTGCGCGGCAATCTGCGGACCGGGCTGAAGGTGGCGTCGCCCATGGGGCATTTCTGGCGCGGCTTCGTCGGCACCGCCGCGATGGGCATGGGTTTTGCCGGTCTCGGCCTGCTGCCGCTGCCCGAGGTGACCGCGATCGGCTATGCCGCGCCGCTGCTGACGGTGATCTTCGCGGCGATGTTCCTGGGCGAAAAGGTGCATCTGTTCCGGCTGACGGCGGTGGGGCTGGGGCTGGTCGGGGTTCTGATCGTGATCGAACCGCGGCTGACCCTGTTTGCTGGGGAAACGGTAGAAACCACGCAGGCGCTTGGCGCCGCCTTCGTGCTGATGGGGGCGGTGTTTGCCGCGCTGGCGCAGATACATGTGCGCAATCTGGTGCGCACCGAACAGACCTCGGCCATCGTGTTCTTCTTCTCGCTGACCTCGACCACGCTGTCGCTGCTGACGCTGCCCTTCGGCTGGGTCGTGCCGGAAGCGCGCGAGGCGGTCTTGCTGATCGCGGCGGGGCTGCTGGGCGGGCTGGGGCAGATTTTCCTGACCTCGGCCTATCGCTTTGCCGGGGCCTCGGTGGTGGCGCCGTTCGATTACGCTTCGATGCTGTTCGCGCTGCTGATCGGTTATTTCGTCTTTGCCGAGGTGCCGACCCAGCAGATGCTGCTGGGCGCGTCTTTGGTGATCCTGGCAGGGGTGCTGATCATCTGGCGCGAACACGCGCTTGGGATCAAACGCGCCAAGGCGCGGTCGGGGATGACGCCGCAGGGCTAAAGGGCGAAAGAGCCTTATTAGAGACTGTATTTGGGGGCACCCGGCCCGAAGGCCGGGCCTATCATTTCCCGGTCAGCGCCGCATAGGCATATCCCGGCGCCATCAGCATCCGGCGGTGACGGCCCAGCGGGAACCGCCCCGGCACATCGCGCAGCAACGCGGGGTAAAGCCGATCCGGTTCCTTGCCCTGCGCGATATCGCCCAGCAGCGCCCCCGCATAGGATCCCATCGCGACCCCGTTGCCGTGATAGGCAAAGCCCACGAAGGCGCCGGGCAGTTCCGGGATCGGCCCGACATAGGGCGCGCCCTTCAGCGAAAAGGCCAGAACGCCGTTCCAGTTATAGGGCGATTCCACATGGGCCCAGGCCGGGAAGGCCTGTTCGAACTGTTTCCGGGTGCGTCGGTGCAGCGCCACGTCGGATTGCGGCGACGATGTCAGCCCGCCGCGCATCCCGAACAGGAACTGCCCGTTCGGCATCAGCCGGAAATAATGCAGGAAGGTCTGATGGGTGTACGCCATCTGATCGCTGCTCCACCCGGCGCGAATCTCGTCCGGTTTCAGCGGCCTCGTGACCAGGACGTTGGATTGCAGCGGCATGTAGCGGCTGCGCATCCAGCCCGGCACATCCTCGGAGGAATAGCCGTTGGTGGCGAAGATCACCTTGTCGGCCTGCACGCTGGCCTCGGGCGTCTGCAGGGCGAACCCGCCCTGGTCGCGCTTGACCGACAGGATCGGGCTGAGGCCGTGGATCGTGACCCCCGCCGCCAGGCAGGCGCGGGCCAGACCGTCGGAATATTTGCGCGGGTTCAGACCGAACCCGTTGGGCATGGTCAGCCCGCCGAAGAATCGCCCGCGCATCCCGTGCCCGGCCAGTTCTTCGCGTTCGATCAGCTCGGTCTTGAAGCCGTAAGCAGTCTCTAACTCGGCCTGTTCGTGGCGCAACCCGCGCATCGCGGCGGGGGTGTGGGCCAGGATGGTTTCGCCCTTTGAATGGGTGTCGGCATCGGTGCCGGTCCGGTCGAGGAAGCCGCGCACCTGTTCGATCGCGGCGATTTCTGTGGCGCACCAATCGAGCAACCCCTGCTGGCCGTGCCGTTTGGCGATCATCTTGAACGGCAGCTTGGTGCCGCCCAGGCAGCAGAACCCGCCATTGCGGGCCGAGGCACCCCAGCCGGGGCTTTCAGCCTCGAACACGGCGACCGCGTGGCCCGCCTGCGCCAGCTTCAGCGCCGCGTTCAGCCCGGTGAAACCGGCGCCGATCACCGCGTATTCGGTGCGGACCGAGCCGCGCGCCGGCGGCATCTGGTCGGCGGCAATTGTGCTTACCCCCCAGAAACAGCTTTTGCGCGGTTCCGGGCCGTAAGCATAGTCAGACATGATTCGTTGCATCAGCTTTGTGCCGCTTCCTGTTCTTCCTGCTTCTGCCGCACCACCGACCGTTTCGAGATCAGCGAGGCAGAGATCACGCCGACGGTCACGATCGCGATCATGATGGTCGACAGCGCGTTGATTTCGGGGCTGACGCCCAGACGCACCGCCGAGAAGATCTTGATCGGCAGCGTGGTGGCCGACGGGCCGGAGGTGAACGACGCGATCACCAGGTCATCCAGCGACAGGGTGAAGGCCAGCAGCCAGCCGGAAATCACCGCCGGGGCGATGATCGGCAGGGTGACCAGACGGAAGCTCTGCATCGGGGTGCAGCCGAGGTCGAGCGCCGCTTCTTCCAGCGATTTGTCGAAGCTGACCAGCCGCGACGACACCACCACCGACACGTAGCACATCGAAAAGGTCGTATGCGCCAGGACGATGGTCAGGATACCGCGATCCAGCCCGATACCGATGAACAGCAGCAGCAGCGACAGGCCGGTGATCACTTCGGGCATCACCAGTGGCGCATAGATCATGCCGGAAAACAGCGTCCGGCCGAAGAACCGGCCGCTGCGCACCAGCACATAGGCCGCCATCGTGCCCAGCACCGTTGCGATGGTCGATGAAAACACCGCCACGCGGAAGGTGACCCAGGCCGCGTCGAGGAAGGCTTCGTTCTGGACCAGCTCGCCATACCACTTGGTGGAAAACCCGGCCCAGACCGTGACCAGCTTCGAGGCGTTGAAGCTGTAGATCACCAGGATCACCATCGGCATGTAGAGGAACACGAAACCGAGCGTCAGCGAGGTGGCGTTGAACCATGTGAACCGTCTCATTGATCCGCCTCCCGCGCTTTTTGTTCGTTCCGCTGGAACAGGATGATCGGGATGATCAGGATCAGCAGCAGCACCACCGCCACCGCGCTGGCCACCGGCCAGTCCCGGTTGGAGAAGAATTCTTCCCACAACACCTTGCCGATCATCAGCGTCCCCGATCCGCCCAGCAGCGACGGGATGACGAATTCGCCAAGCGCCGGGATGAAGACCAGGAAACAGCCCGCGATGATGCCGTTTTTCGACAGCGGGATGGTCACCAGCCAGAAGGCCGACAGCCGCGAACAGCCCAGGTCCTCGGCCGCCTCCAGCAGGCTGCTATCGAGCTTTTCCAGCGCCGCGTAGATCGGCAGGATCATGAAGGGCAGATAGGTATAGACGATGCCGATATAGACCGCCGTGGGCGTGTTCATGATGTGCAGAGGTTCCGAAATCACCCCGAGCCACAGCAGCAGCTGGTTCAGCAATCCTTCATTCCCCAGGATTCCCATCCAGGAATAGACCCGGATCAGGAAGCTGGTCCAGAACGGCAGGATCACCAGCATCATCAGCGTCGGGCGCCATTCATCCGGCGCCTGCGCCATGCCGTAAGCGATGGGGTAGCCCACCATCAGGGTCAGCACCGTCGACAGGGCGGCGATCTTCAGGCTGGACAGGTAGGCCTTCCAATACAGGTCGTCCTGGGTCAGCCAGACGAAGTTTTCGAAATCGAGCTTGGACAGGAAATCCTTGAACCCGGCCCAGCCCTGGGTCAGGTCGAGCGTGGGATTATAGGGCGGGATCGCCAGCGCCGTGTCGCTGAGCGAGATTTTCAGCACGATCACGAAGGGCACCAGAAACAGCGCCAGCAGCCAGATATAGGGGGCAGAGATGAGGAAGAAGCGTCTCATCCTATTCCTCCAGCACCGAACCGGCGGTCAGGGTCCAGCTGAGCCAGACCTCGTCTTCCCAGGTGAAGCCGCGCCGCGCCAGCCGCCGTGTATTGGCGGTCTGCGCCTTGATCATCAGCCCGCCGGGGATTTCGACGTGATAGGTCGACATGTTGCCAATATAGGCGATGTCGACGATCTTGCCCTTGATCGAGTTATAGGCCCCTTCGGGCTTTTCCGCGGCGACCGCGATCTTTTCCGGGCGGATGGCGATATAGGCTTTCTGCCCGTCGCTCAACTCGCGGTTGGTCTTGGCGTGGAACGGTTCCTGGCCCTCGGCCCAGGCGATGTCATAGCCGTCTTCGCCGACCTTCCTGGCGGTACCTTCGATGATGTTCACGTCGCCGATGAAATCGGCCACGTAGCGCGAATTGGGTTCTTCATAAATCTTGTCGGGCGTCGCCACCTGGATGATCTTGCCCTCGTCCATCACCGCCACGCGGGAGGCGACGGTCATCGCCTCTTCCTGGTCGTGGGTCACGATCACGAAGGTGGTGCCGGTCTTTTCCTGGATATCCATCAGTTCGAACTGGGTGTCCTGGCGCAGCTTCTTGTCCAAAGCGCCCAGCGGTTCGTCCAGCAGCAGAAGCTTGGGCGCCCGCGCCAGCGACCGGGCCAGCGCCACGCGCTGCCGCTGACCGCCGGAAATCTGGTGCGGCTTGCGCCGGGCGAAGCGTTCCAACCGGGTCAGGCGCAGCATTTCATGTACGCGTGTGTCGATTTCGCCCTTCGACATCTTCATCCGTTTCAGGCCGAAGGCGATGTTTTCCCAGACCGACAGATGCGGGAACAAGGCGTAGGACTGGAACATCATGTTCACCGCGCGCTCGTTCGGGGGGACATTGGCCATGTCCTGACCGGCCAGCAGAATCTGGCCCTCGGTCGGCTGTTCGAACCCCGCCAGCATCCGCATCATCGTGGTCTTGCCGCAGCCCGACGGGCCCAGCAGTGCGAAGAATTCGCGCTCGTATATGTCCTGCGTCAGGTTGTCGATTGCGGTGAAGGTGCCGAAGCGCTTGGTGACGTTCTTGAACTGGATAAGCGGCTTTTCCTCGGGGTTCTCCCAAGGGGCGAAGACGGTCTGGGGCATGGTCTTTCCTGTCGAAAAAAAGGCCCGCGCCGGTGTGGCGCAGGCCCGTATCGGTTCCGGGTCTTAGGTGCCCGACTTGATCTTGGTCCACAGTCGCGTCACGACGCGCTGAACCTTGGCGTCATAAGGCGTGGTGGTGAACAGATTTTCCAGCGCTGCCGGCGAGGGATAGATCGCCGGATCGCCGATCACGTCCTCTTCCAGGTATTCCTGCGACGCGAGGTTGCCGTTGGCGTAATAGACATAGTTCGATGCCGCCGCCATGTTCTGCGCGTCCATGATGAAGTTCAGGAACTTGTGGGCGCCGTCCGGGTTCGGAGCGTCGACCGGGATCGCCATCATGTCGAACCACATCTGCGCGCCTTCGTTGGGCGCGTTATAGGCGATCTCGACACCGTTGTCGGCCTCGGCAGCACGGTCGCGCGCCTGCAGCACGTCACCCGACCAGCCCACGGCGACGCAGATGTCGCCATTGGCCAGCGCGTTGATGTATTCGGAAGAGTGGAATTTCTGGATATAGGGGCGGATGGCCATGAACACGCCCTCGGCCTTGGCGATCACGTCGGGATCGTGGCTGTCGGGATCTTCGCCGATATAGTTCAGCGCGGCCGGGATCATTTCGGTCGGCGCATCGAGGAAATGCACGCCGCAATCGGCCAGCTTTTCCATGTTCTCGGGCTTGAAGACCAGGTCCCAGCTGTCCAGCGGGGCGTCTTCGCCCAGAACTTCCTGCACCTTGCCGACATTCACACCGATACCGGTGGTGCCCCACATGTAGTTGATCGCATATTCGTTGCCGGGGTCGTATTTCGCGGTCCGCGACGAAATCACGTCCCACATGTTCGCGATGTTGGGCAGCTTGCTCTTGTCCAGCTTCTGGAAAGCGCCTGCCGCGATCTGACGCTGCAGGAAGGTGCCGGTGGGAACCACCACGTCATAGCCCGAGCCACCCGCCAGCATCTTGGTTTCCAGGACTTCGTTGCTGTCGAACACGTCATAGACCAGGTCGAGCCCGGTCTCTTCTTCGAACTTGGCCAGCAGGTCTTCGTCGATATAGTCGGACCAGTTATATACTCGAACTTCTTCGGCCGCTGCGGCCCCGGCAATCAGCGCCAGGCCCGCGGTTGCGGCTAGAAAACGATTCTTCATGTCATACTCTCCCATTGATCGAGGGTCTTGATGCCCTTCGATGTAATTTGATCAAACTTTGCCGCGCAAGGCAATATGGTAATGTTTCCACGCAGCCGCTAAACTCGCAAGTGAAGGTGAGAAAACAGTGCTAATAAAACAGGCATTAAGGTCGGAGGTGCCCGAAAGTTGACCGTTGCAGAGGCTATCGAGACGCGCTTGCCGGCGCATGAAATCGTTTATCGCATGCTCCGCGAGCAGATTCTTTTCGGTGAAATCGCCCCCGGCCAGCCGGTGACGATCCAGGGTTTGACGGAAAGCCTGGGCGCCGGAATGACACCGGTGCGCGAAGCGATCAGGCGGCTGACCGCCGAGGGCGCGCTGAAATTCCAGGGCAACCGCCGGGTCATCGTGCCGCTGCTGACGGCCAAGAATATCGAAGAGATCATCGTCGCCCGCGAATGTCTCGAAGGCGAATTGGCCCGCCGTGCAACGGTAAATGCCACGCCTGACGACCTGGCGTTCCTGACTCACGCGGACAGGGTGCTGGACCAGGCGATCGTGTCGGGCGACCTGCAGGCCTATCTGGAACACAATTACCGGTTTCATGCGCGCATCTATGAAATGGCGGATGCGCCTATCCTGGCCGACCTGGCCGAAGGGCTGTGGCTGCGATTCGGGCCGTCGCTGCGGGTGGTCTGCGGACGGGTCGGAACCCAGAACCTGCCGGACAAGCACAAGGACCTTCTGGCCGGGTTGCAGGCCGGCGATCCGGAGCGCACCGCGCAGGCAAATATCGAGGACATGATGCAGGGAATGGAGCAGGTCCGCATCATGCTGGCATGACGTCGGGGCGCTGATCGATTCGATTGACAATATTTAATTTGATCATATTTTAGATCACGAGGGACCACCCCGCGTGGTCACAGCCCTATTTTCAGACAGACGAGGATCTCATGACCACGATCTCGAATCATATGCCGACCGCCGAATTGCAGGCCCTGGACGCGGCGCATCACATGCATCCGTTTACCACCCAAAGCGAGTTGGCGGAACGCGGTGCCCGGGTGATCACCCGGGCCGATGGCGTGTGGATTCACGACAGCGAAGGCAATCAGATCATCGACGGCATGGCCGGTCTGTGGTGCGTCAACATCGGTTACGGGCAGGAGCGCCTGGCCGAGGTCGCGGCGCGCCAGATGAAGGAACTGCCCTATTACAACACCTTCTTCATGACCACCCACGTGCCCGCCATCGCGCTGAGCCAGAAGCTGGCGGAGATCGCGCCGGGCGATCTGAATCACGTGTTCTATGCCGGGTCGGGATCGGAAGCCAACGACACCAATATCCGCATGGTGCGCACCTATTGGGCCGAAAAGGGCAAGCCGACCAAGAAGATCATCATCAGCCGCAAGAACGCCTATCACGGGTCGACCATGGGCGGCGCGTCGCTGGGCGGCATGGGCGGCATGCATGCGCAGGGCGGTCTGCCGATTCCCGACATTCACCACATCGACCAGCCCGACTGGTGGGCCGAGGGCGGTGACACCGATCCGGCGGAATTCGGGCTGCAGCGCGCCCGCGAACTGGAACGCGCCATCGAACAGCTGGGCGAAGACAATGTCGCCGCCTTCATCGCCGAACCGGTGCAGGGCGCCGGTGGCGTGATCGTGCCGCCGGCAACCTATTGGCCGGAAATTCAGCGCATTTGCGACAAGTACGAAATCCTGCTGATCGCCGACGAAGTGATCTGCGGATTCGGCCGTACCGGCAACTGGTTCGGGTCGCAGACCGTGGGCTGGAAACCCGATATCATGACCATCGCCAAGGGCTTGTCCTCGGGCTATCAGCCGATTGGCGGCTCGATCGTCAGTGACGAGATCGCCGAGGTGATCGGCGGCTGCGAATTCAATCACGGTTACACCTATTCCAGCCACCCGGTGGCCGCCGCCGTGGCGCTGGAAAACCTCAACATCATGCAGGAACAGGATGTCGTCGGCCACGTGCAGAACGATGTCGGCCCCTACCTGAAGGAAAAGTGGGAAGCGCTGGCCGATCACCCGATGGTGGGCGAGGCCAATATCGTCGGCATGATGGGGTCGATCGCGTTGACCCCGCATAAGGAAAGCCGCGCCAAGTTCGCTTCGGATGCGGGTACCGTCGGTTATATCTGCCGCGAACGCTGCTTTGCCAACAACCTGGTGATGCGCCATGTGGGCGACCGGATGATCATCAGTCCGCCGCTGGTGATGACCCGCGGCGAGGTCGACATTCTGATCGAACGCGCCGCCAAGTCGCTGGACGAAGGCATGGCGCGCGTCAAGGAAGAAGGCCTGTGGAAACCGGCCTCCTGATCGCCGCAACGCACTGAAAAAACAAAACGCCCGCATCCCGGTGAAGGATGCGGGCGTTTTTCTTTGCCGCCGAGTGGTGCGGGTGCGGTCAGGCCGCCCCGGCCATGGTGCCGGGTTTGACGAACAGCTGGCGCGGCAGGCTGCAGAAGGGTTGGGCCGGGCCGCTTTCGGTGATCAGGATCGGTTCGGTGATTTCCAGCCCCCAGCCGTCGGACCAGATGCCGGGCATGAAATGGAAACACATGCCGGGCTGCAAAACGGTTTCGTCCTCGTCGCGCAGGCTGACGGTGCGTTCGCCCCAATCGGGCGGGTAGGACAGCCCGATGGAATAGCCGCAGCGCGCGCCGCGTTCGATCCCGGCGCGTTCCAGCGGCCCGGCCAGGGCGTTGGCGATGTCGCGCGCCTGGTTGCCGGCGCGGGCGGCGTCGATCCCGGCCTCCAGCCCTTCGACCAGCGCCGCTTCGGCGCGTTTCATGTCGTCGGGCGGGGTGCCCAGGAACACGGTACGGCAGAACGGTGTGTGATAACGGCGGTAGACGCCTGCTAGTTCAAAGAAGGTGCATTCGCCCGCCTGCAATTCCGACCCGTCCCAGGTCAGATGCGGCGCCGAGGCATCGGCGCCCGACGGGCACATCGGCACGATGGCCGGGTAATCGCCCCAATGGCCATCCGCCCCGATCAGCGCGTCCTGATAGATGCTGGCGACCAGTTCATTCTTCTTCAGCCCCGGTTCGGCCCGCTCGATGGCGCCGCCGACCATCTTTTCGGCGATCCGCGCGGCGCGGCGCATGAAGGCGATTTCCTCGTCCGATTTCACCGCGCGCTGCCAGTTCACCAGCGCGGTCGCATCGACGATTTCGGCCTGCGGCAGTTCCGCCAGCAGCGTGGTATAGGCCTTGGCCGAGAAATAGTAGTTTTCCATCTCCACCCCGATGCGGGCGGACTCAAACCCCAGGTCCTTCAGCAGCGCGGCCAGGTGCTGCATCGGGTGGCGGGTGGTCGATTGCACATACTCATCGCCATAGGGGCGGATCGCGTCTTCGCCGATCCAGGCGGTGCGGCGCGCGCCATTGGCATCCATGTTGCGGCCCCACCAGACCGGTTCGCCCTCCTGGGTCAGGATCACGCCCTGATGCACATAATAGGACCAGCCGTCATAGCCGGTCAGCCAGGCCATGTTCGACGGGTCCTCGATGAACAGCGCATCCAGCCCGGCCGCGGCCATGGCCTGGCGGGTCAGGGCCAGCCGGCGCTGATATTCCCGGGGGGTAAAGGGGATGGCATTTGGCGACATGATGGTACTCCACAGGGTGTTCCCTCCACTCAAGCAGGGGGGAAAGGGCGTCATCTGTTCCAGAACCGACATTTTACGGGTCTGGAACCGACCTTCCGGACCGTCCGGAACCATCCTGGCCGATTTTCCGAGTCAATGCGCGGCGGAGGATCGGAATCGCAGGGCAATGAGAGCCAAAAAGCCGCCCAAAGCCGGTGAAATGACCCGTCTGAGCGACGCGCGGGGCGTCTAATCCGGTCGAGGTTTTGTTGACAGAAGGGCCGGATGCATAAAATGTAGGCAGTTACAGAGGCTGAATTTCCTGGTTCTTACCGCCGCCGATCAAGGTTTGAGCGGTCATTTTCAACGAGGGCGGGCATAAAGACGGGATTCCGGTCATTTGCGCAGGAGATGTCGCTTTTTGCCCAAAAGTGCCGCGAATTGGTTGCAACTGAACTGGGGGTTCGTTTTACTTATTTTGAAAGAGCGGTCTAAACCGCCAATAAAATCACGGGGAGCTACTTTGCCTGACGCAACGACAAGCGATGCTTTTGTCGCGTTTGAACGCGTACAAAAAAGTTACGACGGCGAAACGCTGGTCGTAAAAGATCTGAACCTCAGCATGCCCAAAGGCGAGTTTTTGACGATGCTCGGCCCGTCGGGTTCCGGCAAGACGACTTGCCTGATGATGCTGGCGGGGTTCGAAACCGCAACCCACGGCGAAATCCTTCTGGACGGGAAACCGATCAACAACATCCCGCCGCACAAGCGCGGCATCGGCATGGTGTTCCAGAACTACGCTTTGTTCCCGCATATGACGGTGGCCGAAAACCTGGCCTTCCCGCTGGAAGTCCGCAAGATCGGCAAATCCGAACGGGAAGAGAAGGTCAAGCGCGCGCTGGACATGGTCCAGATGGGTGCCTTCGGCGGCCGCCGCCCGGCGCAGCTTTCGGGCGGTCAGCAACAGCGGATCGCACTGGCCCGCGCGCTGGTGTTCGAACCCGAACTGGTGCTGATGGACGAACCGCTGGGCGCGCTGGACAAGCAGCTGCGCGAACACATGCAGTTCGAAATCACCCGGCTGGCGCATGACCTGGGCATCACCACCGTTTACGTGACCCACGACCAGACCGAAGCGTTGACCATGTCCGACCGCGTCGCCGTCTTCGACGATGGCCGCATTCAGCAGCTCGATCCGCCGGACATCCTGTATGAATCGCCGCAAAACAGCTTCGTGGCGCAGTTCATCGGCGAAAACAACACGCTCGAAGGTGTGGTCAAGGAAATCAGCGCGGACAGCGCCGTAGTCCAGCTGGACGATGGCGAACTGATCGACTGCAAGCCGGTGAATGTGTCGCAGGTGGGCGAACGCACCAAGGTGTCGATCCGCCCCGAGCGCGTGGAATTCAACAAGGACCGGCTGAAGGAAGACGCGCATCTTCTGAAGGCGACGGTCAAGGAATTCATTTACATGGGCGACGTGTTCCGCACCCGCCTGAGCGTTGCCGGCAACGATGAATTCATCATCAAGTCGCGCAACGCGCCGGACCAGGTCCGGCTCAAGCCCGGGGAGCAGATCGAAATCGGCTGGCTGCCCCAGGATTGTCACGCACTCGACGCGTAACAGGATAAACCGCCTCCCCGGCTGCCGGGGGTGCGGACCGCCTGAGACCCCTCGTGTTATGCCCGTGACCCCGGGGTCCAATATTTAAATACGGGAAGAAACTGGGAGAAATTTAATGAAACTGACCAAGATCTTTTTGGCCAGCACCGCCCTTGCCTTCGCAGCAGGTGCGGTTGCTGCCGAAGACATGACCATCGTGTCCTGGGGCGGCGCTTATTCCAAGTCGCAGCTGAAAGCCTATCACGAACCCTATATGGAAAAGACCGGCGTCAACATCATCAACGATGAAAGCTCGGCCGAAGCGGTGGCCAAGCTGCGCGCGATGAACGAAGCCGGCAACGTCACCTGGGACGTGGTCGACGTGGTTGCCGCCGACGCGATGCGCCTGTGCGACGAAGGCCTGGCGCTGGAAATCGATCCCGACACCCAGCTGGCCCCGGCGCCCGACGGCACCTCGGCCAAGGACGATTTCGGCGACCTGCTGGTTTCCGACTGCTTCATCCCGCAGATCGTGTATTCGACCACCTTCGGCTATCGCACCGACCTGGTCGGCGACACCCCGCCGGATAACATCTGCGACGTGTTCGACCTGGAAAAGTATCCGGGCAAGCGTTCTCTGGAAAAGCGCCCGGTCAACAACGTCGAATGGGCGCTGATCTGTGACGGCGTTCCGGCCGACGAAGTCTATGACGTGCTGGAAACCGAAGAAGGTCAGGACCGCGCGCTGGCCAAGCTGGACACCATCAAGGACAGCGTCATCTGGTGGTCGGCCGGCGCCGACACGCCGCAGCTGCTGGCCGATGGCGAAGTCGTGATGGGTTCGACCTATAACGGGCGCCTGTTCTCGCTGATCGTTGAACAGAAGCAGCCGGTCGCGATGCTGTGGGATTACCAGGTGTTCGACCTGGACGGCTGGATCATCCCCGCCGGTCTGAGCGAAGAGCGCCAGAAGCGCGCGCTGGATTACATCTACTTCGCCACCGACACCCAGCGTCTGGCCGACCAGGCCAAGTACATCTCCTACGGTCCGGCGCGTAAGTCCTCGGCACCGCTGGTGGGCAAGCACGCAGATCTGGGCATCGACATGGCCCCGCATATGCCGACCGACCCGGCGAACTCGAAGACTGCAGTTCTGTATAACTTCGAATTCTGGGCCGATTACCGCGACGATCTGGATGCGAAATTCCAGGCGTGGCTGGCCAAGTAATCACGCAACGACGTGAAAAGGACGGGCCGTGCGCGGCCCGTCCCAACCAAACCAACGGGGACCGACAATGAGCGAACTGAAGGGCTCTGGCCAACAGACAGCCGACGCGCCGACACCGGAAGACGCGTTCCACGAAACGGCGACGCTCGATTCGCGCGAACAGACCCATGCCCCCGGCGCCGCGCCGGACGGTCCTGTCCTGGCAGCGGACGGAACCCCGCTCAAGCGCAGCCTTGCCCGCGCCCTGCGGATGCAGAAAATCCGCGCGCTGGCGCTGATCGCGCCGCTGCTGATCTTCGTGCTTCTGACCTTCATTGCTCCGATCGCCAGCATGCTGTTCCGGTCGGTGGAAAACGAAATCGTTTCCGACACGTTGCCCGAAACGGTGGTGGTTCTGAACGACTGGGATTCCGCAGGCGGCGCTCCGCTGCCCGAATCCCTGTTCGAAGCCTTCTATGTCGACCTGTTCCTGGCGCAGGAACAGAAACTGCACACCCGTCTGGGCACCCGGCTGAATTACGAACAGACCGGAATGTCCTCGTTGTTCCGCAAATCGGGCCGCCAGGTCGGCAAGTTCGACACCGATAAATACACCGACCAGTTCACCGCGCTGGATGCAAGCTGGGAAGACCCGGCCAGCTGGGTCGCGATGATGGATAATAAATCCAACCGCACCGCGCTTCCCTTCACCGCGCGCAGCTGGGACCGCTGGGTCGCCTATCTGAACACCGAAGGCGACGATCCGGCGAAAGAGGATATCGAGGATTTCCTCTTCACCACGCTCTATCTCGACCTTGCCAAAACCGGGGGCAAAGGCGCCTCTGACGCTCGCATCACCGCCGCAGGTAGCGCGGTCGGCGATTTCGAAACCGTCAGCCTGGCCGAACAATTCGCCGATGCGGAAAAGGACTGGGCCGATCCCGAAATCTGGCGGGTGATCCAGACCTTTTCGCCGAAATTCACCTCGGGCTATTACCTGAACGCCATCGACATGCAGAAGACCCCGGACGGGATCGAAAAGCGCCCCGAGAACCAGCAGATCTATCTGATGTTGTTCAAGCGCACCATGTTCATGAGCCTGGTGATCACCTTCTCCTGTATCATGCTGGGCTATCCGGTGGCCTGGATCCTGGCCAACCTGCCGTCGCGCACCGCCAACCTGCTGATGATCCTGGTGCTGCTGCCGTTCTGGACCTCGCTGCTGGTGCGGACCTCGGCCTGGAAGGTGATGCTGCAACAACAGGGCGTGATCAACGATACGCTGGTCTGGCTGGGCCTGGTGGCCGACGACGCGCGGCTGGTGATGATCAATAACCAGTTCGGCACCATCGTGGCGATGACGCATATCCTGCTGCCGTTCATGATCCTGCCGCTCTATTCGGTGATGCAAACCATTCCGCCGACCTATCTGCGGGCGGCGAAATCGCTGGGCGCGACCAACTGGACGGCGTTCTGGCGGGTCTATTTCCCGCAATCCGTGCCGGGGATCGGTGCTGGCTCGGTGCTCGTCTTCATCCTCGCCATCGGCTATTACATCACGCCCGAAATCGTCGGCGGCAATACCGGGACGTTCATTTCGAACCGGATCGCCTTCCATATCTCGTCCTCGCTGAACTGGGGCCTGGGCGCCGCGCTCGGGACGATCCTGCTGGCCGTCGTGATGCTGCTCTACTGGGTCTACGACAAGATCGTCGGCATCGATAACGTGAAGCTGGGGTAAGACGATGACGCGCAAGACCGAAACCGATCACCGCTTCGCCGCACCTGCCGGCACCATGCGAAAGGGAGGCTGAAACGTGGCTGCTCTGACCCCGATTTCCCGTAAACCCGTCAGTTTCTACGTGCCGGTCGTGGCCGCCGCGGGGGGCATTGCCGGGCTCTTCGTCGGCACCGCGCAAGGCAGCGGGCTACTTGGCATCGTGATCGGCGCCGCGCTGCTGGCGGTGCTGGCCTTCGCGATGACCCAGATGACCGACAATGAAAAACCCATGCGTTGGGGACTGATGGCGCTGTTCGTGCTGGCCGGCGGATTGCTGGCCGGGCCCGGCGGGCTGATCCTCGGGCTGGGCTTCGGCTGGTTCTTCGGCTGGTTCACCTACTGGCTGTACGAGGGCCGCTACCGGGCCAAGCTGGTGCCCTACCTGACCCCGATGCAGGTGCTTTGGCATTATACGTTCCGCATCATCTGCGGCGCGATCCTGGTGTTCCTGATCACCCCGATCCTGGTGGTGATGCCGCTGAGCTTCAACGCGCAGGACTTCTTCACCTTCACGCCGGAAATGCTGCGCTTCGACCCGGCGGGTTATTCGCTCAAGCATTACCGCGATTTCTTCACCAATGACGATTGGCAGCAGGCGCTGCGCAATTCGGTGATGATCGCGCCGGTGGCGACGCTGCTGTCGGTCAGCTTCGGCACGCTGGCGGCGATCGGGCTGAGCGCGGAACACGTGCCGTTCCGCCGCGCCATCATGGCGGTGCTGATTTCGCCGATGATCGTGCCGCTGATCATCTCGGCGGCGGGGATGTATTTCTTCTATTCGCGCATCGGGCTGCAGGGCACCTATTTCGGCGTGGTGCTGGCGCATGCCGCGTTGGGCATTCCCTTCGTGATCATCACCGTGACGGCGACGCTGGTCGGTTTCGACCGGTCGCTGACCCGGGCCTCGGCCAATATGGGGGCCGATCCGGTGACCACCTTCTTCAAGGTGCAGATGCCGCTGATCCTGCCCGGGGTGATTTCCGGCGGGCTGTTCGCCTTCATCACCTCCTTCGACGAGGTCGTGGTGGTGCTGTTCGTCGGCTCGGCCGGGCAGAAGACGCTGCCCTGGCAGATGTTCACCGGTCTGCGCGAACAGATTTCGCCGACCATCCTGGCGGTGGCGACGATCCTGGTGGTGATTTCGATCGGGCTTCTGACCACGGTGGAATTGCTGCGGCGCCGGTCCGAGCGTCTGCGCGGGATGAGCCCGAGCTGACAGGGGCGCGCTTCGCCGCGCGGCGAAGCAGGGGGCTCTGCCCCCGCCGCCCCTTGGGCGACTCCCCCGGGATATTTATGAACAGAAGAAGATGGGGGCGGGTTTTGAACCGCCCCCTCTTTTATGGTCAGAGCGACAGGCCCTGCGGGTCGAGCGTGATCGACCACAGCTCGGTGTCGCCGCGATCCATCAGCCGGACCTTCATCTGCTGGGTGGCGCCGTCGATATCGACCAGGCCGAAGAATTGCAGACCCATCGAGGGCGGCAGGTTGGCGCCCTGTTCCTTGCTGGGTGCCTTCACGTAGCGGACTTCCGGCCCGAAGGTCATGTCCAGATCGTTGGGGCCGAACGTGCCGGCATGCAGCGGGCCCGAGACGAATTCCCAGAACGGATCGAAATCCTGGATCTGGGCGCGGTCGGGGCTGTAGTGATGCGCCGCTGTGTAATGCACGTCGGCGGTGAGCCAGACCGTGTTGGCGATGCCGGCGGTCTTGATGAAGCGCAGCAGGTCCGCGATTTCCAACTCGCGCCCCTTCGGGGTGCCGTGATCGCCATTCGCCACGCCTTCGGCGCCGGCCTGTTCCTTCCAGTTGTCCCAGACGATCAGCCCGATCGGCATGTCGCAGGCGATCACCTTCCAGGTGGCTTTCGAAGCGGCCAGTTCGCGCTTCAGCCAGGCCATCTGTTCGGCGCCCAGCACGCGGGCGTCGTCGGTCAGTTCCGTTTCCATCGAATCGTGGTTCGGGCCGCGATAGGAACGCAGGTCGAGGAAGAACACGTCGAGCATCGGGCCGTAGGGGATCTTGCGATAGACCCGGCCGGGTTCGGCCGGCGTGTAGCTGATCGGGGTCATTTCGTGGAAGGCGCGGGCGGAACGGGCGGCCAGCACATGCACCGATTTTTCAGAATAGCGGTCATCGGCGGTCAGGTCTTTCGAGGCCGACCAGTTGTTCACCACCTCGTGGTCGTCCCATTGGAAGAAGGTCGGGCAGATCGCGTTCAGCGCGCGGACATGTTCGTCCATCATGTTGTATTTCCACTGGCCGCGATATTCGTCCAGGGTTTCGGCGACCTTGCGCTTTTCGTCGATCAGCACGGTGTTTTTCCAGGTGCCGCCATCCTTCAGCGTCACCTCGTCCTGCATCGCGCCGTCGGCATAGATCGTGTCGCCGGAATGGATGAAGAAATCGGGCTGGTGGCGGGCCATGGTGGCATAGGTGCGCATGCCTTCGTCGTCGATGCCCCAGCCCTGGCCGGCGGTATCGCCCGACCAGGCGAAGCGGACCCCACGGCGGCCGGCGGGGGCGGTCCTGAACCGGCCCACGATCGGGTCGGAGGTGGCGCTGATGTCATTCAGGTCGGCGGCGGTGAAACGATAGAAGATGTCCTGATCGGCGGGCAGGTCGGCGACCAGGCGCTTCACGGCGAAATCGCTTTGCGGCAACGCGTCGATCGCGGCCAGGCGGCGGGCATCTTTGAAGCTTTCGGTGGTGGCGACCTCCATCATCACCTTCGCGGGGCGGTCGGTGCGGGTCCAGATCATGCCCGAGGCATTGGTCACATCGCCCGACTGCACCCCGTGGGTGAAGACCGGACGAGCATTGGCGCGGCTGAGCGACGGCATGGCGAGCGAGGCGGCAAAGGCGGTGCCGCCTGCCAGAACCGCACGGCGGCTGGGTTTCAGAAGCTTGGTCATTTGAAGGTTTCCCTTTCGCGTTTCCCTGGCGTGTCGGGGTGGATGAACGCGTCGAGAGAAGGGCGATTCTGTAAAGCGCCTCTGACCGGAGAGTGAAAAATGGCGGAAGGTTTTGTGACGTATCGCGGGGGGGCTTACGCCGCGCGGATCTGGTCGATGACGCGGCCGTCGGGGGCTTCGCAGATTGCCACGATGCGGCCGGTGCCGCGCCCGGGGCCGGACGTTTCGCCCGCTTGTTGGCGCAGGTCGTCGAGCGTGGTGACCGGCAGGCCCGCCGCCCGGGCGGCGCGTTCTAGATCGGGCCGGGTGGGGTGCACGGCGATACCGGCCTCGGTCACCACCGCGCCGATCGTGTTGCCCGGGGTGGTCAGGCAGGTCAGGTTTTCGACCAGCTTGGCATGCCCCCCGGCGCGCAGGGTGGTGGTAACGATCGGCAGCTTCGCGCCCCCGGCGGTATCGGCATGGCCGCCCGATCCGCCGATGATCCGCCCGTCGCTGGCGCAGGTGACGTTGATGTTGAAATCGCGGTCCAGCTCGGCCGCACCGAGGATCATCACGTCGAGCCGTTTGGCGATACTGTCGGCGCGGGCGGGGCTGGCGTAGAGATCGGCCGACATCGCGTGGTGATTGGTGTCCTGCGCGTAGGAGCGCACCGCGGCGAGGTCGAAGGCCTGCACGTCCCACAGTTTGCGGAACAGCCCTTCATGGAACATGTCGACCAGAGCACCGGTGATGCCGCCCGCCGCGAAATCCCCCACAACGCCGCGCGCCGCCATTTCCGGCGCCAGCGCGCGGGCCACGGCGAGCGATGTCGCGCCCGCCCCGGTCTGAAACGAAAACCCGTCGCGCAGCAGCCCGGAACAGGCGATCAGCTGGGCGGTCAGATCGGCGATCACCTTGCCCTGTTCGGAAGGTGCCCGCCCGGTGGTGCCCGACGCGATCTGCGTCGCATCGCCGATATGATCCACCTCGACGACCTGATCGACCTGGGTGCTGGGGATGCAGATACGCGGCAGCGTTTCGCAGCGATGATCGGTCAGCGCCACCACGTGTTTGGCATGGGCCGCATCGACCATCGCGTATCCCAGCGGACCGCAGGCGGCCGGTCCCGCCGCGCCGCTGAGATTGTTCGCCGCATCGACCGCAGGGGCGGCGATGAAGGCCGCGTCGATCTGCAACCGGCCCGAGGCAATGGCATGGGCCCGCCCGCCATGGCTTTGCAGAGTCACCGGATGGGGCAGCAGCCCGGCGCGCACCGCATCGGCCAAGGGCCCTGTCATGTAAGAAGTGGTGATCCGCGTCACGGTGCCGTTTTCGACAAACGGGATCAAAGCGCCGTGGACGGGGAAGAGGGAGGAGGGCGCGATATGCAACCCGCGCAGCCCCATGTCGGAACAGGTGGTCAGCACCTGCCGCATCGCGTCGTCGCCATTGCGCAGGTGGTGGTGGAAGGACAGCGTTGCGCCGTCCTTCACCCCGGCCCGTTCAATCGCGTCGCGCAGCGCCGCCATCAGGCGCGCACGAGCTTCTCGTAAGCCTCGGAAATCTCGCGGGTCAGCGCGCCGACCTCGAAGGTGTAGTCGCCGATCTGGCCCACCGGCGTGACCTCGGCGGCGGTGCCGGTCAGCCAGCACTGTTCGAAACCTTCCAGTTCCTCGGGCAGGATGTGGCGTTCGTTCACGGTGATGCCGCGGTCCTTCAGCATGCCGATCACGGTCTGCCGGGTGATGCCGTTGAGGAAGCAATCGGGCTTCGGCGTGTGCACTTCGCCGTCCTTGACGAAGAAGATGTTGGCGCCGGTCGCCTCGGCCACGTAGCCGCGATAGTCGAACATCATCGCGTCGGAACAGCCCTTATCCTCGGCGGCGTGTTTCGACATGGTGCAGATCATGTAAAGACCGGCGGCCTTGGCTTCGCAGGGGATGGTGGCCGGGTCGGGGCGGCGCCACTTGGCGATATCCAGTTTCGCGCCCTTCATCTTGGCGTCGCCATAGTAATTGCCCCATTCCCAGGCCGCGACGGCGACCTGAACCGGGTTCTTGCGCGATGCGACGCCCATGTCTTCGCCGGCGCCGCGCCATGCGATGGCGCGCACATAGGCGTCTTTCCAGCCATTGGCCTCCAGCACGTCGTATTTGGCCTTTTCCAGTTCCTCGACCGAATAGGGCACTTCGAAATCCAGCAGGTTGGCGGAATTGCGCAGCCGCTGCGAATGTTCTGCGCTCTTGAAGATGGTGCCGTTGTAGCAGCGTTCGCCCTCGAACACCGAGGAGGCGTAATGCAGCGCATGGGTCAGGATGTGGACCTTGGCGTCGCGCCATTCCACCAGCTTGCCGTTCATCCAGATCTTTCCGTCGCGGTCGTCGTACCCGGCCATGTTCTTTGCCTCCTGCGCTAGCGCGCCTTTGCGAATGTTGCGCAAGCTTGGTCCGGATCGGACATATTCTTGCGTGAAAACTGCGATTCGGTACCAAGTTGATCTTGGAAAGTCAACAAGACTGACTTAAGCTGCCCATACCGCAGGCAGTTTATTAATTTTCGGGGGCATTCATGGGGGACATTCCCACCGGCGAAAACCTTCTTTTCCTGACCGACGAACAGCTGCGTCAGGGAATCGAGGCGATGTATTTCGCGTATCGCGGTTTCACCGCCGATCCCGATCGCATCCTCGAAGGCATGGCTTACGGGCGGGCGCATCACCGGGCGATCCACTTCATCAACCGGGCGCCGGGCACGACGGTGAACAACCTGCTGGTGCTGCTGGGGGTGACCAAGCAGTCGCTGAACCGGGTGCTGCGCACGCTGATCGAGGACGGGTTGGTGGAAAGCCGGGTCGGCACCGCCGACAAGCGTGAACGCCACCTGTTCCTGACCGAGGCGGGCGCGGAGCTGGAACGCACCCTGTCCGACGCCCAGCGGGCGCGGATGCGCGCCGCCTATCGCACCGCCGGGCCGCAGGCGGTGGCCGGGTTCCGCCAGGTGCTCGAGGCGATGATGGACCCTGAAATGCGCCGCAAATACCACGCCCTGAAGGAGAACGGCGCATGAGCGAAGTCGACGCGCATCTGCTGATCGTCGACGACGATGAACGTATCCGCGGGCTGCTGCAGAAATTCCTGATCCGGCACGGGTTCCTGGTGTCGGCGGCGCGCGACGCGGCCCATGCGCGGCGTTTGCTGTCGGGGCTCGATTTCGACCTGATCGTGCTGGATGTGATGATGCCGGGCGAGGACGGGATCAGCCTGACCCGCGACCTGCGGCAGGTGCTGAAAACGCCGATCCTGTTGCTGACCGCCAAGGGCGAAACCGAGGATCGGATCGTCGGGCTGGAAGCGGGGGCCGACGATTACCTGTCGAAACCGTTCGAGCCCAAGGAATTGCTGCTGCGGATCAACGCGATCCTGCGGCGGATGCCGGATCTCGCGCCGCAGGATACCGGGCCGAAGGTGCTGACGCTGGGGCCGATCCGATACGACATCAACCGGGGCGAGATGTGGCGCGGCGACGACCTGGTACGGCTGACCGCCACCGAAAGCCAGCTGATGAAGATCTTTTCCGCCCAGCCCGGCGAAGCGATCAGCCGCGCCAAGCTGGTCGAGGATCTGGGCCGCGACCGGGGCCAGGCGCAGGAACGCGCGGTGGACGTGCAGATCACCCGCCTGCGCCGCAAGATCGAGGACGATCCCAAGCAGCCGCGCTACCTGCAGACGGTGCGCGGCGCGGGGTATATGCTGCAGCCCGATTGAGCGTCCCGAATTAGAGCCTGTCCCCCCGATATTCTGTGCTAGGCTGCGTCGGTCTGTCAGGGAGGGGAAATGACGACCGCATTCTACAGCCATGCCGATTGCCTGGCGCACCAGACGCCGCCCGGCCACCCCGAACAGGTGGCGCGGCTGGAAGCCATTGCAGAGGCGTTGGAGCCGTTCGACGGGCTGGACCGGCGCGAGGCACCCGCCGCACCCGATGACGTGATCGGCCTGTGCCACCCGCAAAGCTATATCGACGAGATCGCGGCGGCCGAACCGCAGGCCGGGACGCGGCCGCTGGATGCCGACACCCACATGTCTTCCGGATCGATGACGGCGGCGCGCCGCGCGGTGGGCGGCACCGTGGCGGCGGTCGACGCGGTGATGGCGGGAGAGGTGGCAAACGCCTTCGTCGCCTGCCGCCCGCCGGGGCATCATGCCGAACGGGAAAAGCCGATGGGGTTCTGCCTGTTCGGCAATGTCGCCATTGCCGCCAAACATGCCATCGCGGCGCACGGTCTGAAACGCGTCGCCATCGTCGATTTCGACGTGCATCACGGCAACGGCACCCAGGACCTGCTGTGGAACGAAGACAAGGTGCTGTTCTTTTCCTCGCACCAGTTCCCGCACTGGCCCGGCACCGGGGCGGAAAAGGAACGCGGCAAATACGACCAGATCGTCAACCTGCCGCTGGCGCCGGAAACCGGCAGCCTTGAGATGCGCAACAGCTATACCCGCCGGGTGTTCCCGATGATCGACGCCTACCGGCCCGAACTGATCCTGATTTCCGCCGGCTTCGACGCGCACAAGGCCGATCCGCTGTCCGAGCTTCGCTGGGACACCGACGATTACGCCTGGATCACCGAAAAACTCTGCGATCTTGCCGACAAACATTGCGGCGGGCGCGTTGTCTCGACTCTGGAGGGCGGATATGATCTGAACGCGCTGGCGGCGTCATCCGCCGCGCATGTTCAGGTTTTGATGGAGAAGGGCGCATGAGCGATAAACCCGTCGGCGAAATGAGCTTCGAAGAAGCGATGAAAGAGCTGGAAACGGTGGTCGGCCAGCTGGAACGCGGCGACGTGGCGCTGGAGGATTCCATCAAGCTTTACGAGCGCGGGGCGGAGCTGAAGAAGCGCTGCGAGACCAAGCTCAAGGAAGCCGAGGAAAAGGTCGCCGCCATCACGCTGGACGGCGACGGCAACCCCGCTGGATTGAAGCCGGTCGAAGGTCTGTAAGTGTTCGAAACCCGTTTGAAAGACGCCGCCGACCGGGTGCAGGCGCATCTGGATGCCGTGATCGCGCCGATGGGCGACCTGTCGGTGGTCCAGGCGATGCGCTATGCCAGCGCGGGCGGCAAGCGCCTGCGCGCCTTCCTGGTGCTGGAAACCGCGCGGCTGCACGGCATCGCGCCGGAACAGGCGATTTGGCCCGCCGCCGCGGTCGAGGCGTTGCATGCCTATTCGCTGGTGCATGACGACCTGCCCTGCATGG
The DNA here is from genome assembly GCF_009857745.1 of Thalassovita mangrovi. GTDB lineage: Bacteria > Pseudomonadota > Alphaproteobacteria > Rhodobacterales > Rhodobacteraceae > Thalassobius > Thalassobius mangrovi. The sequence goes on along the minus strand of NZ_WWEN01000003.1, from coordinate 282,815 downwards.
ATGACGACGACCTGCGCCGGGGCCTGCCCACGGTGCATGTGCAATGGGATCAGGCCACCGCCGTTCTGGCCGGTGACGCGTTGCAGACGCTGGCGTTCGAATTGCTGGCCCGCCCCGAATGTTCGCCCGACGCAACGGTGCGCGCCGATCTGGTGCTGGGCCTTGCCCGCGCCGTGGGGGCGCAGGGCATGGTGCGCGGTCAGGCGCTTGATATTGCCGCCGAAACCGCACCGGAACCGCTGACGCTCGAACAGATCACCGAATTGCAGGCGGGCAAGACCGGGGCGCTGATCGAATGGTCCGCCGCCGCCGGTCCGGTGCTGGCGCGCGCCGATTCCGCGCCGCTGCGCGCCTATGCGCAGGCGCTTGGCCTTGCCTTTCAGATCGCCGACGACATCTTGGATGTTACGGGCGATGAAGAAACCGCAGGCAAGCGGCTGCAGAAGGACGAAAAGGCCGGCAAGGCGACCTTCGTGTCGCTGCTGGGGCTCGACGGCGCGCGAGCGCGCGCGGCCGAGCTGATCGAACAGGCGCATGTCGCCCTGGATTCCTATGGCGACGAGGCGGAAACCTTGCGGCAAGCGGCCCGTTTCGTTATTGCGCGACAAAGCTAACATCCCCGGAGGGGACCAGTGCCAGACAGACCCGACACACCGCTGCTTGATCAGGTTCACGTTCCTGCCGATCTGAAACGGCTGAGCGACGCTCAGCTGCACCAGGTCGCCAATGAGCTGCGCGCGGAAACCATCAGCGCGGTGTCGGTGACCGGCGGCCATCTGGGTGCGGGGCTTGGCGTGGTGGAACTGACCGTCGCCTTGCACGCGGTGTTCGATACCCCCAAGGACAAACTGATCTGGGACGTCAGCCACCAAAGCTACCCGCACAAGATCCTGACCGGGCGTCGCGACCGTATCCGCACCCTGCGCCAGCAGGGCGGCCTGTCGGGTTTCACCAAGCGCAGCGAAAGCCCCTATGATCCGTTCGGCGCGGCGCATAGCTCGACCTCGATCTCGGCTGCCTTGGGTTTCGCCGTGGCACGCGATCTGGGCGGCACGGCCGAGGGTGGTCTGGGCGACGCCATCGCGGTGATCGGCGACGGGTCGATGAGCGCGGGCATGGCGTTCGAGGCGATGAACAACGCGGGCCACCTGAAAAAGCGCCTGATCGTCATCCTGAACGATAATGAAATGTCCATCGCGCCGCCGGTCGGCGCGCTGTCGACCTACCTGACCCGGCTTTATGCGGGCGAACCGTTCCAGGAATTCAAGGCCGCGGCCAAGGGGGCGGTCAGCCTGCTGCCCGAACCGTTCCGCGAAGGCGCCAAGCGGGCCAAGGAAATGCTCAAGGGCATGGCCGTCGGCGGCACCCTGTTCGAGGAACTGGGCTTTTCCTATCTGGGGCCCATCGACGGGCACGACCTGGATCAGCTGCTGCCGGTGCTGCGCACCGTCAAGGCGCGCGCGACCGGCCCGATCCTGATCCACGTGCTGACCAAGAAGGGCAAGGGATACGCCCCCGCCGAACGCGCCCGCGACCGCGGTCATGCGACGGCGAAATTCGACGTGGTCACCGGCGAACAGAAGAAAGCGCCGTCGAACGCGCCCAGCTATACATCGGTCTTCGGCAAGACGCTGGTGGACGAGGCCGCGCGCGACGACCGGATCGTCGCGGTGACCGCCGCGATGCCCGACGGCACCGGGTTGAACCTGTTTGCCGAACGCTATCCCTCGCGCTGTTTCGACGTCGGCATCGCCGAACAGCACGGCGTGACGTTCAGCGCCGGTCTGGCGGCGGGCGGGCTGAAACCCTTCTGCGCGATGTATTCGACCTTCTTGCAACGCGGCTATGACCAGGTGGTGCATGATGTTGCTATCCAGCGCCTGCCGGTGCGTTTCGCCATCGACCGCGCCGGTCTGGTCGGGGCCGACGGCGCCACCCATGCGGGCAGTTTCGACGTGGCCTTCATGGCCAACCTGCCCGGCATGGTGGTGATGGCCGCCGCCGACGAGGCGGAGCTGATGCACATGGTCGCCACCGCCGCCGCCCATGACGAAGGGCCGATCGCCTTCCGCTATCCGCGCGGCGAAGGGGTGGGCGTGGACCTGCCCGAACGCGGTGAGGTTCTGCAGATCGGCAAGGGCCGGATGGTGCGGCAAGGGTCGCGGGTCGCGATCCTGTCCTTCGGCACCCGTCTGCAGGAGGTGCTGCAGGCCAGCGAAGCCCTGACCGCGCGCGGCATCAGCCCGACCGTGGCCGATGCCCGTTTCGCCAAGCCGCTGGACGAAGACCTGATCCTCGACCTGGTGCGCAATCACGAGGCGTTGATCACCATCGAGGAAGGCGCCATCGGCGGCTTCGGCAGCCACGTGGCGCAATTGCTGGCCGAAAAGGGCGTGTTCGATACGGGGCTGAAATTCCGTTCGATGGTGCTGCCCGATACGTTCATCGATCAGGCCTCGCCCGAAGCGATGTATGAGGTCGCAGGCTTGAACGCGTCGGATATCGAAACCAAGGTTCTCGAAGTTCTCGGCGTCGCTTCGATTGGTGAGAAGAGAGCCTGAACCGTCCTAACGCGGGCCGCTTCCGGCTGATCTGCGCTCAGTCTTCGGCTTGCAGCAGCGCCGTCAGCCCTTCGCGATAGCTGGGATATTTCAGCCGGACGCCCAATTCGGTTTTGATCCTGTCATTCCGCACCTTTTTCGATTCGCCATAGAAACTGCGCGCCATCGGCGTCATTTCAGCCGTGGCGAATTCCTCCGCCGGGGGTACCGGCAGGTGCAGCAATTCGGCGGCATGGGCGATCACGTCCTCGGGCGGGGCGGGATCGTCATCGCAGAGGTTATAGGCCGCGCCCGGATTGGGCCGCGCGATCGAAGCGGCCAGCACCTGTGCGATGTCTTCCACATGGATACGGCTGAACACCTGCCCCGGCTTGACGATCCGCCGCGCGGTGCCGTTTCTGACCTTGGCAAACGGCCCGCGCCCGGGGCCGTAGATGCCCGCCAGCCGGAAGATATGCAGCGGCAGGCCGGGGATGGATTGCCATTCCGCTTCTGCCTCCACCCGCAACTGGCCGCGCCTGGTCGAGGGCGTCAGCGCGGTATCCTCATCGACCCAACCGCCCCGATGGTCGCCGTATACGCCGGTGGTGGACAGGTATCCGACCCATTCAAATTGCTCCGCCCGTTCGGCGATCTGATCGCGATAAAGCCGCAGCGTGGGATCGCCGTCGGCATCCGGCCCGGCGGAAATCAGGATATGGCTGGCCTGATCCAGATAGGGCGTCATGTCGGTATCGGGCCAGAGCACAGGTTTCACCCCCGCCGCGCGCAGCGCGTCGCATTTTTCCTCGCGACGGGTGGTGCCGATGATGCGCCATCCCTGCGGGATCAGGGTCTTGGCCAGTTCCGCCGCCGAATAGCCGTGGCCGAAGGAAATCAATGTCTTGGTCATGATCTGTATCTGGGGCAGGGGCCGGGCCGGGGCAAGCCCTATTGGGGTTTGCGCGGCAGGTATTCCACCCCGCCCTGCTTGTTCGCCGGCTGCGGGTAAAGCCGCATCAGGTCCATCACCTCGGCCGGCATGTCGGTGCTGACCGGCAGCCCCATCTCGCGCGCTTCTTCGGCCGAAATCGGGTAATCGTGGGTCCAGGTGCCCGAGGCCAGTTTTTCGGCCACCTTTTCGGCCTCGGCCTGATCCATGTGGCTGGCCAGCAGCTTCACCGCGTCGCCCTTCACCTGCGCGATGGCCTTCTTCGCCATGTCGGCGTTGATCAGGGTGGCGTCGTCGATATCCTTCGGGTTCTTCTGCGCCACCGCGGCGAGGATGGAGGCGGCGGCCTGCCCCCCCTGCATCCCGAGCTGCGGATCGACCGGGCCCAGAACCGCGTGGCGGTTCAGCACGATCTGATCGGCGGCCAGCGCGATCAGCGTACCGCCCGACATCGCGTAATGCGGCACCAACACGCGCACATCTGCCTTGTGCTTGCGCAAGGCGCGGCTGATCTGCACCGCGGCCAGAACCAGGCCGCCGGGGGTATGCACGACGAAATCGATCGGCGTGTCTTCGTCGGTGCTGTCGATCACCCGCAGCACCTGTTCGCTGTCCTGCACGTCGATGTAGCGGATCAGCGGAAAGCCGAGGAAGCTCATGGTTTCCTGCCGGTGCACCAAAACGATCACCCGTGATCCGCGCTTGCGCTGAATCTCGTCGATCTTGCGCTGGCGCAGGGCCTCTTGCAGCTTCTTCTGGAAGGCCGGCTGCAGCGCCGTGATCAGAATGAAAATCCAGATGATCGACATGAAATCCATCGCGGGACTCCTTTCGGTGACACTGAGCCGACTGTGGCGGTCCCGGCGTCCGCGTGCAACCTCATGTTACGGATAAACCGCGCCTTTCCGCGCCCTGTACTCAGCTGCCCAGATAGTCGCGCAGCACCCGCGGCGGGTTTTCGAACAGCGCGGCGGTGGGTTTCGGTGCGGTGACCGTGCCCTGCGCTACGACCGAGGTGACGTCGGCGATCATCTGCGCGTCTTCCGGTTCGTGGCTGACCATGATCAGCGTGCCGCCGATTTCCTGCATCAAATCACCCACCAGCCGCAGCATGTCGTGTTTCAGCGCCGGTCCGAGCGCCGAAAACGGTTCGTCCAGCAGCACCAGCGGCTTGCGCTGCACCAGCACCCGGGCCAGCGCCACCCGGCTTTGCTGCCCGCCCGACAGCTGGCCGGGTTTGCGTTCGGCCATGCCCGCCAAACCGACCCGGGTCAGGGCGTCGTTCAGCGCCTCGCGCTCGGCCGCGTTCAGCTTCAGGTCGGGGCGGATACCCAGCCCGATATTCTGCGCCACGGTGAGGTGGGGAAACAGGTTGTTGTCCTGAAACAGCATCGAAATCGGCCGCTTCCCCGGGGCCAGGGCGGTGATGTCTTCACCTCGCCACAGCACCCGGCCCGACGCGGGCGGCAGGAAGCCCGCGATCACGTTCAGCAGGGTCGATTTTCCCGCCCCCGAAGGGCCGATCAGGGCCAGATTTCGACCCTGTTCCAGCTGAAAGTCGGCATCCAGCGTGAAACCGTCCAACACGATTTGCAGCTTCTCAAGCGTCAACATCGCCGCGCCCCATCTTGTCGAAAATCCAGAACAGCCCGAGGCTGGACACCAGCAGAAGCAACCCGGCCCCGGCGGCGGCCTCCATCCGGAACGCCCCCATCAGCCGGTACATCTGCAGCGGCAGGGTGGCGCTGCCGGGATCGGCGAACAGCGTGATGACGCCCAGATCGCCCATCGAAAACGCCGCCGCCAACCCGGCGGAAAACCCAAGCGCCCGCCGCGCCCGTGGCAGCAGCAGGAACCGCAGCCTGGCCCAGCCGGTCAGGCCCAGCATATCGGCCAGCCGGCCGAAATTCTTCTCCGACCCGCGCAGCGACGGGATCAGCACCCGCAGCACGAAGGGCAAGGCGGTCAGCGCGTTGACCAGACCGGTCACCACGAAGGCCAATCGCGCCGGATCGGCATAGGGATGCACGATCAGGAACAGCCCGGTGCCCAGCACCAGCGGCGAGGAAACGATGCCCAGCAGCCCGATCACCTCGACCCAGCCGCGATGCAACGCGGCCAGCGCGATGGCCAGCGCCAGCACCAGCGCCAGCGCGGTCGAAAACAGCGAAATGACCAGCGACACCCAAAGCGCGGTGAACACCTGATCGGGCATCTTGGCCCAGCCGTTGATGCCATTTATCACCACCAGCACCAGCGGCAGCAGCAGAAACAGTGCGGTCAGGATCATCACCGCGGCATCGGTGATCCGCAGCCCCGCCGATTGCGCATCCCAGCGGCGTACCACCCGGTCAAGCCCGGCGCCGAACCCTTCGCCGCGGGAATATTTCAGCGCGAACAGCGCCACGATTCCGGCCAGCACGGTCTGGATCACCGCCAATACGGCGGCGCGGCCCAGGTCGAAATCGAAACGGAACGCCTGATAGATCGCCAGTTCCACCGTGGTGGCCCTTGGCCCGCCGCCCAGCGTCAGCGCGACGGTGAAACTGCTCAGGCAGATGGCGAAGATGACGATGAAGGCGCCCGGCGCCGTCGCCCGGATCATCGGGATTTCCAGCCGCCGCAGCACCTGCCCTGCGCTCATGTTCAGGCTGGCGGCCAGCCGGAACCGTTCCGCCGGGATCTGTTGCCAGGCCTGCAGGAAAATCCGCGTCGCCAGCGGCAGGTTGAAGAAAATATGCGCCAGGACCACCCCGTGCAGCCCGTAAATCTGCACCGTGGGCAACCCGGCCCAGTCCAGCAGGCTGTTCAATATGCCGCTGCGGCCGAACACCGCCAGCAGCCCCAGAACCGCCACGATGACCGGCAGGATGAAGGGCGCGCCCAGCAGGGTGATCAGCATATTGCGCCCGGGGAATTTCCGCCGCGCCAGCGCCCGGGATACCGGGATCGCCAATATGACGCTGAACAGCGCCGACAGCGTCGCCTGGGTCACCGAAAACCGCACCGCCGCCCAATCGGCAGGGCCGGGCAGCGTGCCGCCCCCGGCCCTGGCAAAGACCACGATCAGCGGCCCGAAAATGAACAGCAGGACAAACGCCGCCGCCGCATATCCCGGGCCGCCCCTGATCATTTCGACAGCGCCTCAAGCCATTCGGCCAGCGCCGCGTCGCGCACCGCATCGGCCTGATCGGCGGGCACGATCAGGGCTTTTTCCGGCTGGATCAGGGTCTCAAACCCCTCCGGAAGGCCCGCTTCGGGGGTGACCGCCGGATACATCCAGTTGGTAGTCGGGATGATCGACTGGAAGGCGTCGGTGACCATGAACTGCAGGAACTTGTCGGCCAGTTCAGGCTGATCGGTATTGGCGATCTTGCCCGCCACTTCGATCTGCATGTAGTGGCCTTCGCTGAACTTCGCTGCCGTTTTCGACGCGTCGCTTTCCGCGATCAGGTGATAGGCGGGCGAGGTGGTGTAGGAAAGAACCATGTCGGCCTCGCCTTCCAGGAACAGCCCGTAAGCTTCGGACCAGCCCTTGGTCACGGTGACGATATTGTCGCTCAGACCTTCCCAGATCGCCGGGGCCTCGTCGCCATAGGCCGCCTTCACCCACATCAGCAGCCCCAGCCCGGGGGTCGAGCTGCGCGGGTCCTGGATGACGATTTTCAGATCGCTGTCGGCCAGCGCCTTGAAATCGGTGGGGGCGTTTGCCAGGTCGGCATTCTGCACGAAGGCGAAATAGCCCCAGTCATAGGGTACGAAGACCGGATCGTTCCACGCGACCGGCAGGTCGTAATCGGCGCTGACCGCGGTTTCGGCGAACAGCCCGGTCTCAAGCGCCGCGGCGGTCAGGTTGGTATCGAGCCCCAGAACGATATCGGCCTTGGTGCGTTTGCCTTCCAGCTTCAGCCGCCCCAGCAGGGCCGCGCCGTCGCCTGCGCCGACGAATTGCAGGTCGCAGCCGCAGGTTTCTTCGAACGCCTTTTCGACCGCCGGGCCGGGGCCCCAGTCGGATACGAAGCTTTCATAGGTGTAGATCGTCAATACGGGCGTTTCGGCCACCGCTGCGGTGGCGGCAAACAATCCCGTGGCAAATGCTAGATACTTCACAGGTATCCTCCTCACTGCGACGGGCGGAGTCAGAACGGATACCATCCAAACCTTCCCTCCGCCGGTCTTAACCGGTTCAGGTTCAACGGGTTTGCACGATCGCATCTCAGCCCGCCGCAACGCACGGCACGCACCCCGAGGTAGCCGCAGACCTAGCGTCGGCGATACGTCGTTTCAAGGCAAAAGAGCTTGAGCAGGGGACCCGCGCTTTGTATTGCAGGCTGCAAAGGAGCTGCACATGAGCATCAACACCTTCGGTCACCTGTTCCGCGTCACCACCTGGGGCGAAAGCCACGGGCCCGCCTTGGGCGCCACGGTGGATGGCTGCCCGCCGGAGGTTCCGGTCGACGCGGCGATGTTGCAGCACTGGCTGGACAAGCGCCGCCCGGGCCAAAGCAAACACACCACCCAGCGGCAGGAACCGGACGCGGTGAAAATCCTGTCGGGCGTGTTCGAGGGCAAGACCACCGGCACGCCGATCCAGCTGATGATCGAAAACACCGACCAGCGGTCGCGCGATTACGGCGATATTGCCGAAACCTTCCGCCCCGGTCATGCCGACATCACCTATCACCTGAAATACGGCAACCGTGACTATCGCGGCGGCGGCCGGTCCTCGGCCCGCGAAACCGCCGCCCGTGTGGCCGCCGGTGGCGTGGCGCGCGAAGCGATCAAGGCGATGGTGCCGGGGCTGGAAATCAAGGGCTACATGACCGCGATGGGCGATCTGGAGATCGACCGCAACAGCTTCGACTGGGACGCGATCGACCAGAACGATTTCTGGATTCCGCAGGGGCCGGAGGTGGCGCAGCAATGGGCCGATTACCTGCAGAAACTGCGCAAGGACCAGGATTCGGTTGGCGCGGTGGTCGAGGTTGTGGCGCGCGGCGTGCCCGCGGGCATCGGCGCGCCGATCTATGGCAAGCTCGACACCGATCTGGCCGCCGCGATGATGTCGATCAATGCCGTGAAGGGCGTGGAGATCGGCGAAGGCATGGCGGCGGCGAAGCTGCGCGGGTCGCAAAACGCCGATGAGATATTCATGGGCAACGATGGCCAGCCGGTGTTTTCGTCGAACCACGCGGGCGGCATCCTGGGCGGTATTTCCACCGGGCAGGACGTGGTGGTGCGCTTTGCGGTCAAACCGACCTCCTCGATCCTCACCCCGCGCAAATCGATCCGCAAGGACGGCACCCCGATCGAGGTGATCACCAAGGGCCGCCACGACCCCTGCGTCGGCATCCGCGCGGTGCCGGTGGCCGAGGCGATGATGGCCTGCGTGATCCTTGATCACCTGCTGCTGCATCGCGGCCAGATCGGCGAAAACCGCGGCACGATCGGGTGATGGAAACCCTGCGCCAGACCCTGCGAAACATCGCGAAACGGGACATGGCGCAGGACAGCGCCCATGATCTGGCGCATCTGGATCGGGTCTGGACCACCAGCCAACGGATTGCGGAAACCGAGGGCGGCGACCTGCGGGTGCTGATCGGGGCGGCCTATCTGCACGATCTGGTCAACCTGCCCAAGGACGCACCCAACCGGGCGCAGGCCTCGCGCCTGGCGGCCGAGGCCGCCGCGCCGCATCTGATCGCTCTGGGATTTGCCGATGCGGAGATCGAAAATACCCGCCACGCCATCGAAGCGCACAGCTTTTCCGCTGGAATAGAGCCTGAAACGCTCGAGGCCCGCATCCTGCGCGATGCCGACCGGATGGATGCCATCGGCGCCATCGGCATCGCCCGGGCGTTTTCCGTGTCGGGCCAGCTGAACCGCCCGATCTATCACCCCGACGATCCCTTCGCCGCCGGTCGCACCCCGGACGACCGCGCCTATTCGCTGGATCACTGGCCGGTCAAGCTGCTGCGGCTGGCCGAGGGGATGCAGACCGCCACCGGCCGCGCAATGGCGCAAGGCCGGGTGGCGGCGATGCATCGTTTCCTGACCGATATCGCCGGGGAAATCGGCTCTGAGCCGCCGCAACACTGGAACACCGCATCATGCTAGACATCCTGTCCATCACCTTCCCGATCTTCGCGGCCATCGCGCTTGGCTTTGCCTCGGTCCGGTTCGGCATGTTCACCGAAAGCGACATGCGGGTGATGAGCAAATACGTCCAGAACATCGCCCTGCCCGCGCTGCTTTGCGCGGCGCTGATCAAACGCGACCTGGCCGAGGTTCTGGACCTGTCCTATGTGGCCGTCTTCGCCATCGGCGGGGTGGCGACGATCGGCGCGATGTACGCGGTGCTGACGCTGCAACGCACCGGGCCCGCGCGCCGCGCCATCGGGGTGATGGGGTCGAGCTGCCCCAATTCCGGTTTCGTCGGCTATCCGGTGATGCTGTTGCTGTTCCCCGACAAGGCAGGCGTCATCTTGGCGCTGAATTTCGTGGTGGAAAACTTCCTGCTGATCCCGATTGGGCTGGTGATGCTGGAATCCTCGCGCGACCAGACCCATTCCAGCCGCTGGCGCATGTTCGCCGCGCTGTTCCTGTCGATCCTGAAGCGGCCGCTGTTCGTCGGGCTGCTGGCCGGCATGGCGATCATGCTGTCGGGCCTCACCATCCCGGCGCCGGGTATCCGGTTCCTCGACATGTTGGCGGCCTCGGCCAGTGCCTTGGCGCTGTTCGTGATCGGCGGGTCGCTGTTCGGGCTGCCGCTGAAGGGCAATCAGGTGCTGGCGGCGCAGATCGTCGCGGGCAAGCTGATCGTGCATCCGGCGATGGTGGCGGTGGTGGCGTTCCTGCTGCCGATGATCGGGATGCCCGCGCTTGGCGCCGACATGCACAAGGCGGTGATCCTGTCCGCCGCGATGCCGATGTTCCTGATCTACACCGTCTTCGCGCTGGATTACGGCCATGAAGGCGTCGCCTCGATCGCGCTTCTGGGCGCGACCTTCGGGGCCTTCGTGACACTGAGTGTTCTTCTTGCGGTGCTGATTTAGGGTAGCCCGGCCCGGCTCTGCGATCACCCCGCCGCGGGTTTCTGCTTCGACAGCTGCACCGCCAGGATGCCCGCCGCGATCACCGCCACGCCGACCACGTCCAGCACCCCAAGGCTTTCGCCCAGAAGCGCCGCCGCGATGGCGACGCCGAAGAACGGGTTGAGGAAATGGAAGGTGGCGGCCTTCACCGCGCCGATCTGGTTGACCAGGGTGAACCACACCCATGTCGCGGCCAGCCCGGGCACCAGCGTGGTATAGATGAAGGCCACAATCAGCTGCCAGCTGAAGGTCACTTCCAGCGGTTCGAACAGCGCCGAGGCCACGGCGAGGCAGACCGCGCCGACCATCATCTGCAGCCCGACGATCATCATCACATTGCCGCCCGAGGACGCGCCGCGCACCGACAGCGTGGCCACGGTCAGCGCCGCGGCGGCGATGAAACACAGGCCCAGCCCATAGCGGTCGACCCCGTCTTCGATCCGCGCGCCCATGATCAGCACCACGCCGATCACGCCCAGCACCAGACCGACAATGCCCAGCATCGGCAGCTTGTCGCGGAACACCGCCCATCCGGCCAGCGCCACCATCAGCGGCATGGTCGAGGCGATGATCGAAGCGAGCGAGGCCTCGACCGTCTGCATGGCGATGAAGTTCAGCCCTAGATACAGCGCGTTCTGGCAAATGCCGAACACGATGGTGGCGCGCCATTGCGCCCGGGTCAGTCGGAAGCTTTGGCCCAGGGCCAGCGCGATGCCGATGCCCAGGATCCCCGACACCAGGAAGCGCAGCGACAGCGATGCCATCGGCGGCGCATAGGCGACGATCACCCGCGCCGAGGTGAAGGCGGAAGACCACATCAGGGCAAAAGCCAGCCCCATCGCGACGGCGCGCATATTCATCCCGAAATCCCATTCCCTGTTCGCACCGGGCCATTCGCAGCGGGACCCGTTTGCTTCGGCCCAAAAGAAAAGGGCCGCCCGAAGGCGACCCTTTCCGAAACTTGACGAAGATGCAAGATCAGCTGTTCACGCTGTCTTTCAGAGCCTTCGCGATGGTCATCTTGACGACCTTGTCGGCTTCTTTCTTGATCTGCTCGCCGGTGGCGGGGTTGCGCACCATGCGCTCGGGGCGTTCACGGCAGTAGATTTTGCCAACGCCGGGCAGGGTCACGGCGCCGCCGGCCGAAACTTCTTTGGTGATGATCGATACGATGGCGTCCAGTGCCGCGGTTGCGGTTTTCTTCTCTGCGCCCATTTCCTCAGCCAGAGCAGCAACGAGCTGAGTCTTGGTCATCGGTTTTGCCATTTTTTGGTCTCCTTAGCTTGCCCGATTTATTGGGCCTCATTGAGCAGTATTTAACTGTATGTCGCGTATAAACACAACGAATTGTGTCCTGCGGCAAGGGCAAAACAAGCAAAAAATCGATTTTCTGTGATCAAAGGAACGCGGTCTCGTCAAAACTCCGCAATTTCCGGCTGTGAATACGCTCCAATGGCATCTTCCTTAGCCTTTCCATCGCCCGGATGCCAATCAGCAAATGACGCGAAACCTGTGTTTTATAGAAATCGCTGGCCATGCCGGGCAATTTCAGTTCGCCATGCAGGGGTTTGTCGCTGACGCAAAGTAATGTGCCGTAGGGCACCCGGAAGCGGAAACCGTTGGCCGCGATGGTCGCGCTTTCCATGTCCAGCGCCACCGCGCGCGACTGGCTCAGCCGCTGTACGGGGCCGGATGTATCGCGCAGTTCCCAGTTGCGGTTGTCGAGGCTGGCCACCGTGCCTGTGCGCATCACCCGCTTCAGGTCATAGCCTTCCAGCTGGGTTTCCTCGGCCACCGCCTGTTCCAGCGCGATCTGGATTTCCGCCAGCGCCGGCACCGGAACCCAGACCGGCAGGTCGTCGTCCAGCACCTTGTCTTCGCGCAGATAAGCATGGGCCAGGACGAAATCGCCCAAGCTCTGGCTGGCGCGCAGCCCGGCGCAATGGCCGACCATGATCCAGGCATGCGGCCGCAGCACCGCGATATGGTCGGTCGCGGTTTTGGCGTTGGACGGCCCGACGCCGATATTGACCAGTGTGATCCCCGACCCGTCGGCGCGTTTCAGGTGATAGGCGGGCATTTGCGGCATCTTGTCGGCGCGCGGCAGCACCTGCACGGCTTCGGTGATCTCGGCGTTCCCCGTCGCCACGAAGGAGGTATAGCCGCTGTCCGGATCGGACAGCATGTCGCGCGCGTAGTTTTCGAATTCCGAGACGTAGAACTGGTAGTTGGTGAACAGAACGTGGTTCTGGAAATGCACCGGATCGGTGGCGGTGTAATGCGCCAGCCGGGCCAGCGAATAATCCACCCTTTGCGCGGTGAACGGCGCCAGCGGCGCGGTGCCGTCGGCGGGGATCTGGTAGGTGCCGTTGACGATGTCGTCATTGGTGGTCGACAGGTCCGGCACGTCGAACACGTCGCGCAGGATGAAATCGCCCGCCCCTTCCTGCGGCACCGTCATGTCGGTTTCGTTCGCCACCGCGAAATGCACCGGCATCGGCGTGTCGCTGACCCCGATCACCACCGGCACGCCGTGATTGGCGATCAGCAGCGCGATCTGCTGGCGCAGGTAATTGCGGAACAGGTCGGGCCGGGTGATCGTGGCGGCGAAGGTGCCCGGTTCGGCGACATGTCCAAAACTCAGCCGGCTGTCGACCTTGGCGAAGCTGGTCGTGGTGATGCGGATTTCGGGATAAAAGGCGCGATAGCGGCAATCGGCCCGGCCGATCGCCATCGTCGCCAGGAAATTGCGGCACAGGAATTCGACGGCGCCGTCGTACAGTTCCTCCAGCCGGGCCACGGCGGCGGCGGCATCGTCGAACGCTTCCGCCTCGATCAGTTGCGGTGTTTCGATCCGGAGGTCGGGCTTGCTGGGGGTCATCGCTCTATCCTGTTTTCTACCGACGTTGACACGGGACCCGCGCAGGTTCAACCATCCGTGTAACAGGTCTGTATGGGGCGGGACGCATCATGAAACAGGACACGCTGGACCGCTTCGTGCTGGCACAGGAACGCAATTACGCCGACGCGGAACGCGAAATCGCGCAGGGGCGGAAGCTGAGCCATTGGATGTGGTACGTCTTCCCGCAATTGCGCGGCCTGGGCCGGTCGAATTTCGCTCAGCTCTACGGTATCGCCGATATGCAGGAGGCGGCGGAGTATCTGGCGCATCCGGTGCTGGGGCCGCGGCTGATCCACATGATGGGGCTGATGCTGACCCATGCGGGGCAACCGGCCGAGGACATCCTGGGCGGGATCGACGGGATGAAGCTGCGCAGCTCGGCCACCCTGTTCGCCGCATTGCCCGATGCCGACCCGGTGTTCGGCCAGGTGCTGGAGGCGTTTTACGGCGGGCAGCGCTGCGAAAGGACGCTGGAACTTCTGGCGGATTAAACCCCGGCTCGGCTCAGTCCAGCTTGCGCGCCTCGTCGATCAGCATGATCGGGATGCCGTTGCGGATCGGGAAAGCCAGCTTGGCCGATTTCGAAATCAGCTCCTGCGCCTCGGCGTCGTATTCCAGCGGGCCATGGGTGACCGGGCAGATCAGCGCTTCCAGCATGTGGCGGTCGAAGGGCGGTGTATCGGTCATTGCAGCTTTTCCTCGTTCTCGCCCCCGCGTAGCGCAAATTCGATCAGGGTGACAAGCGTTTCGCGCCGGGTGCACAGGCAGGGCGCCTCCAGCAGGGCCTGTTTGTCCTCGGGGGCGAAATCCAGCATCATCGACAGCGAATTGATCAGCAATTCGTCATCGGCATCTGCCATGCTGTCCCAATCGGTATCCAGGTTGCGCTGCCTGAAGAACCGCGTCAGCAGGTCCATGAAGGCGTCCCGGTCCAGCCCGGTATCGTGTTCTTCCGCGCCCTGGTCCTTTTCGAACCCGGCCCAGGACACCTCGCAGCGCCGGTAAGGGGTGAAGCCGTCGATTTCGCGGCGGATGCGGAAACGCGAAATCCCGGTCAGGGTGATCATGTAGCGCCCGTCCTCGGTTTCCGAAAACTGCGTTACCCGCCCGGCGCAGCCGATCTGATGCAGGTGGCCCGGATCGGACCCCGGCGTCAGGCAGGGCTGCACCATCCCGATCAGCCGTGCCGGCGTTTTCAGCGCATCGTCCAGCATCGCCAGGTAACGCGGCTCAAAGATGTGCAGCGGCAGCCGGGCCCGGGGCAGCAGAAGCGCTCCGGGCAGGGGAAACACCGGGATGGTGTCGGGCAGCTGGATCGGTCTGGTCATGGGCGTGGACATAGCCCGATGCCGCGATCAGGCAAATATCATCGAGCTGAGCTTGCGGCGGCCGTGCAGCACCACCGGGTCGTTCGGCTTGAGCGCGTCGAAGATGGTGAACAGCTGCTGCTTGGCGGCGCCGTCGTTCCATTCGCGGTCGCGGCGGAACAGGTCCAGCAACTGATCGACCGCTTCCTCGACCTGACCGGCGGCATGCAGCGCCTGCGCCAGTTCGAACCGCGCCTCAAGGTTGGCCGGATCGGCTTCGACAGCTGCTTTCAGATCGTCCAGCGGGCCGGAATTCGCGGCCTGGCGCGCCAGTTCCAGCTGTGCGAGGGCGGCCTCGATCGGGGCGGCGTCGGCGATCTCGGCGGCAACGCCGTTCAGCACCGCCTCGGCCTGGTCCAGCTCGCCCAGGGCGATCTGGCAGCGCGCCAGCCCGGCGAAGGCTTCGGCACTGCTCGGGTCTTCCTCGGCGATGGCGGCGAAGGTCTGGGCGGCATCTTCCACCGCGCCCTCGGCCAGCATTTCCTCGGCCGCGGCCAGCGCTTCTTCCAGACCGCCACCGGCCTCACCGCCGCCCGCCTCGATGGCGCGCTTGATGAAGGCGTCGATTTCGGATGCGGGAACCGCGCCCTGGAACATGTCGGTGGGGCGGCCCTTGACGAAGGCCACGACGGTCGGGATCGATTGCAGCGGCAGCCCCTGCTGCGCCAGCGCCTGCGCCAGCATCTGGTTCTGATCGACGTCGATCTTGGCCATCTTCACAGCGCCGCCGGCCTTGGTCACGGCGTCTTCCAGCATCGGGCCCAGCGTGCGGCACGGGCCGCACCAGGTGGCCCAGAAATCGACGATGACGGGCACGTCCTGCGAGGCTTCGACCACATCGGCCATGAAATTGGCCTCGGTCACGTCCTTGATCAGATCGGTGGCGGGCGGGGTGGAACCTAGTTCGAGCATGACAACCCTATCCTTGGGATTTCGCGTTTGTCTTTATATGAACCCTGGAAGGGAAAATTCCAAGGTTTCAGCACCGTCGCAGGCCGATCAAAGATCGAACGTCGCGAAAACCGGCGCGTGGTCGCTGGGTTGTTCCCAGCCCCGCGCGGCGCGCAGGATGCGGCTGGAATGGCCGGCGTGCTTGATGTCGTCGGTGGCCCAGATGTGATCCAGACGGCGGCCCTTGTCGGCGGCGGACCAATCCTTGGCGCGGTAGGACCACCACGAATAAAGCAGCCCCTCGGGGATGTCGTTGCGCGTTACGTCGGCCCATTTCCCCGCTTCCATCACCTGATGGAAGTGATCGACCTCGATCGGCGTGTGGCTGACGATCTTCAGCAGCTGCTTGTGCGACCACACGTCGTCTTCGCGCGGGGCGATGTTCAGATCGCCCACCAGGATCGACTTGTCGAAATTCTCGCCCTTGAACCAGTCGCGCATCTCGGTCAGGTAATCGAGCTTCTGGCCGAATTTCTCGTTCACCTCGCGGTCGGGCTTGTCGCCGCCCGCGGGGACATAGAAATTATGCACCGTGACGCCGTTTTCCAGCCGCGCCGCCACGTGGCGGGCATGGCCGAGCGAGGCGAAATCCATGTCGCCCGCATCCTCGATCGGCAGTTTCGACAGGATCGCGACGCCGTTATACCCCTTCTGCCCGCGCGCCACCATGTAGTGGTAGCCAAGCGCCTTGAACGCTTCCAGCGGGATCTTGTCCACTGGGCTCTTGCATTCCTGCAGGCACAACACGTCGGGCGCCTCTTCCTCCATCAGCTTGCAGACGATGGGTTCGCGCAGGCGGACCGAGTTGATGTTCCAGGTGGCAAGGGTGAAGGACATGGGGGACTCCGATTAGCGGTTCGCGGCGCAGAATGCCCGCAGCTCCGGGCGGGGTGCAACCCGAAAACGGGGCAAACGGGTGCGGCGCGTTGGACGTGCGCCGCCAAAGGGTCAGAGGTTGCGAACCAGCAGGATCACCGCCGCGGTCGCGGCAAGCCCAAGCGCCCAGGGCCGGATCGAACCACGCTCGAAACGCTTCGCCAGCGGGCGTGACAGATAAAGGCTCAGCGGCACCAGCGGCGCCAGCGATGCGGCGAAGGCGACCTGGGGCCAGCGCATGACCCCCGCAATCGCGAGGGCGAGCACGGACACGACCATCCCGAAGCCGAAGAAAGCATTCTGCGACGCCGCCGAGCGGCGCGTTTCGACCCGCGAATAAAGGATCGCCATCGGCGGCGCGCCGATCCCCGTCAGCGTTCCCATGATCCCGGCGACCGTGCCGGCCCCGAACAGCGAAGCCTTGTTGATCGGAACCCGCAGCCCCGCAAGGTTCAGCGCCACGGCGAACAGCACGATACAGGCCACGACGACGGGCAGCGCGGGGGAGCCCACGACAATCGCCGCAATCGACGCGGCCAGAATCGCGCCAAGCGTGCGCCCCATGAAACCGGGCGGCAGGTCCTTCAGAACGATCGCGTCCCGCGCGCTCAGAACCGATCCCGCACCGACGAGGAACCCGACAAGCAGAACCGTCCCAGGCACCCAGTCCGCGGCAACCATTGTCATGATGGGCGCGGCAACCATGCCGAACCCGGCCCCCGAAAGCTTTTGAATTGTCGTGCCCAGCACGACGGCAAGGGCACAGATGAGCCAAGGGCCCAGGGCCGGAAGGAGATGGAGATCAGTGATCGTCATAGGAGCGCAACCTAGAGATTATGGCCGCCCGAGGGAATACCCGGTTTTGAACCGCGCACATGGAGCGTGGCCGCCCCCTGCCGTCTGACAAAAAAAGACCCGGGCCAAGCCCGGGTCAGTCCAACAGGGAGGTGCATAATTAACCGATTATGCGACGGTATACATATTAAGTATCCCGATTGAGATGGGGTTTCTTTGATCTTGGTCAAGATCAGGCGACCAATTTATATCCCCCGCTTTCGGTGATCAGGATACGGGCGTTGGACGGATCGGGTTCGATTTTCTGACGCAACCGATAGATGTGGGTTTCCAGCGTGTGGGTGGTTACCCCGGCGTTATAGCCCCAGACCTCGTGCAGCAGCACGTCGCGCGGCACCACGCCCTCGGACGACCGGTAGAGGAATTTCAGGATATTGGTTTCCTTCTCGGTCAGGCGGATTTTCTTTTCGTCCTCGTCGACCAGCATCTTCATCGCCGGGCGGAAGGAATACGGCCCCAGCTGGAACACCGCGTCCTCGGATTGTTCGTGCTGGCGCAACTGGGCGCGGATGCGGGCCAGCAGCACGGGAAACCGGAACGGCTTGGTCACGTAATCGTTGGCGCCCGCGTCGAGCCCGAGGATGGTGTCGGCATCACTGTCATGGCCGGTCAGCATGATGACCGGGCTCTTGACGCCCTGCTTGCGCATCAGCTTGCACAGCTCGCGCCCGTCGGTATCGGGCAGGCCGACATCGAGGATCAGCAGGTCGTAAATGCCTTCCTTGCTCTTCTTCATCGCCTCCGCGCCGCTATCGGCTTCGAAGACGTCGAAATCCTCGGTCATCACCAATTGTTCGCTCAGCGCTTCGCGCAGATCGTCGTCATCGTCGACAAGCAGGATTTTCTTGAGCTGTGGCATGATGGGCTCCCCGTGGGTTCCTTGCGTTTGCGTGAGAAACAGATGCGCCCGCTGCACGCTTCAGACAAGATTTGCTGCAATCTGCTCACGTGGACGTGTTCTTTGACCGGGAAATGTTTCAAATTCCAACAAAAAGGACTAAGTGACAGCGAAAGAACAGGATCGGATGCATGAGCTTCGCCCCAGATATGACCGAAATTGTCGCCCGCGCCCGCGCCGATCTGCGCATGGGCGTGCCGGTGGTTCTGGTGCGCGACGGCGAGGGCGCGCTGGTCCTGGCCGCCGAAACGCTGGATGCGCAGCGGCTGGCCGATCTGCGCGCGTTGGGCGGGCAGCCGGTCCTGGCGATCACCGCGCGCCGCGCCGAAACGCTGAAGGCGCGGGTCTATGACGGCGATCTGGCGCGGGTGGTTCTGCCGCCCGATGCTTCGATGAGCTGGCTGCGCGGGGTGGCCGATCCGGCCGACGATCTGAAGGAACCGATGAAGGGGCCGCTGCAGACCCTGCGCGAAGGTCCGGCCGATCTGCACCGGGTCGCCATCACGCTGATCAAATCGGCCCGGCTGCTGCCGGCGGCGGTGATGCTGCCGCTGGCCGATCCTTACGTCTTTGCCGGCGAATACGCGCTGACCGTGCTCAATGCCGACCGCGCCCGCGACCTGCTGGCTTCCTCGCCCTATCCGCACCCGGTGGTCAGCGCCCGCCTGCCGGTCGAAGCTTCCGAGGCCGGCCGTTTGCACATCTACCGCCCCGACGATGGCGGCGAGGAACATTACGCCTTTGAAATCGGATCGCCGCCGCGCGACAAGCCGGTGCTGGCCCGGCTGCATTCGGCCTGTTTCACCGGCGACGTGATGGGCAGCCTGAAATGCGATTGCGGCCCGCAGTTGCGCGGTGCGCTGGCCCAAATGGGGGCGGAAGGCGCGGGCGTGCTGCTTTACCTCAACCAGGAAGGGCGCGGCATCGGGCTGGCCAACAAGATGCGCGCCTATTCGCTGCAGGATCAGGGCTTTGACACGGTCGAGGCCAATCACCGGCTGGGGTTCGAAGACGACGAACGCGATTTCAAGCTCGGCGCGAATATCCTGAAATCGATGGGCTTCACCCAGGTGCGGCTGCTGACCAACAACCCGCGCAAGATCGCGATGATGGAAAAGAACGGCATCGAAGTGGTCGAACGGGTACCGCTGAAAGTGGGCGAAACCCATCATAATCGCGGCTACCTGGCGACCAAGGCGGCGAAATCGGGGCACCTGCTGTGACCCCTGCCGACATGGTGCTTACCGCACGCGGCATCCGCTTTCAGGGCCGCCACTACCCCTGTAGCATCGGCCGCGGGGGGCTGAGCACTGACAAGCGCGAAGGCGACGGCGCCACCCCTAAGGGCACCCATCGCATCCTCGGCATGCTTTACCGTCCCGACCGCGTGGCACGCCCCGCTTATTGGGCCGAACCGATCGGCCCGTCCGACCTGTGGTCCGACGACGCAACACAGCCCGATTATAACCACCCGGTCCGCGCACCCTACGGCCACAGCCACGAACAGCTGCGCCGCGCCGATCCGCTTTACGATATCGTGCTGATCACCGACTGGAATTACCCCGTCGCCACCCCCGGCAAGGGGTCGGCCATCTTCCTGCACCAATGGCGCCGGCCGCATTACCCGACCGAGGGCTGCATCGCCTTCCGCCGCGACCACCTGATCCAGATCGCCCGCCTGATCACCCCGGGCACCCGCCTGATCGTCCGCTGACCCGCTTCTTCTGTTCAAAAATATCCCGGGGGAGTCGCCCGGCACGGGCGGCGGGGGCAGCGCCCCCTTATCCCCCGAACAACCCGCGCAGCATCTCGTCCAGCCGCGCCTCGCCGTCCAGTTCGAGCCGCACCGGCAAGGTCACCACTTTCCAGCGGAAACCTTCCGGCAACCGCACCGCGTCCTTTTCGGTGGTCACCATCTGCGCCCCGCGCAGGCGGGCCTCGTTTTCCAGCCGGGTCAGCAGCGCCGGGGTCAGCATCTGGTGATCGTCCAGCGCCTCGGCCCGCACCACGTCGGCGCCCAGCCCCCGCAGGGTGCGGAAAAATTTCTCCGGATGGCCGATCCCGGCGAAGGCCAGCACCACCATGCCCTGCCAGTCCATCCCGGTCTGCAAAGGGGCCAGCTGGCCGGTCAGGTGCGGCACGGGGATCGCGCCGGACCAGGTCTCGGCGAAACTGTCCTGCGCCGCCGCGTCGCCGATCGACAGCACCAGGTCGGCGCGTTTCATCCCCGCCGCCACCGGTTCGCGCAGCGGCCCGGCGGGCAGGCAGCGGCCATTGCCGAAGCCCTTGGCGGCATCCACCACGACAATCGACAGGTCCTTGTGCAGCGCCGGGTTCTGCAACCCGTCATCCATCACGATCACATCGGCGCCCAGCTCGGCGGCCAGCTTCGCGCCCGCGGCGCGGTCGCGGCTGACCACCACCTTGGCGAAGGCCGCCAGCAACAGCGGCTCGTCCCCCACCTGCGCCGCCGTGTGGGTCGCGGGATCGACCGCGACCGGCCCTTCCTCCGACCCGCCATAGCCGCGCGACACCACCACCGGCACCTTGCCCATCGCCATCAGTTTCAGGATCAGCGCGATCGCGGTGGGGGTCTTGCCGGTGCCGCCCGCGTTCAGGTTGCCGACGCAAATCACCGGCACCGGCGCGCGGAACGGGGTGCCCCGGCGCAGCCGCCTTGCGGTGGCGGCACCGTAAAGCCATCCCAGCGGCGCCAACAGCCGCGCCCGGATCGCGGGCCGCTCGGGCGGGGTGAACCAGAACCGCGGCGCCCGCATCACGCCGCCCCCCGCATGTCCAGCTCGTCCTGGATCATCTCGATCAGCGCGTCGGTGACTTCGGCGCCGGACGAACTGACCTCCCACGCGGCATGGGCCATTTCTGCGGCCTGATCGGGGGCCGAAAGGCGCGAAATCGCGCTGGCCAACGTGTCGGAATCCTTCACGATCAGTGCCGCCCTCGCGGCGACAAGGCGGCTGTAGCCCGGCAGGTAGCGGCTGACATTGGGGCCGTAAAGAATGGCAGATCCCAGGGCGGCCGGTTCATAGGGGTCGCGGCCGCCGAAGCCCGACAGAAGCGAACTGCCCATCAGCGTGATCGGCGCCAGCCGGTACCACAGTCCCAGTTCGCCGCGGGTATCGGCCAGCAGGATCTGGGTGGTTTCCTCGGGATATTCGCCGTTGGACCATTCCGCGATATTCCAGCCTTGCTGCCGCAGCTGCCGGGCATATTGCGGCCCCATGGTTTCGTCGTCGGGCACCAGGATCAGCAATTGCCGGTGTGCGAACCGCATCGAGGTCCGGTGCGCCCGGGTGACGGTATCCAGTTCCTCGCGCTGCACCATCGCGGCGAGCCAGACCGGCCGCCCGGCCAGCATCGCCGCCAGCTTGTCGCGGGTGTCTTCGTCGCAGTCCAGCGCAGCGCGGCCTTCCTGCAGGGCGCCGGTGATTTCAACCACCTCGCCATTCGATCCGATCCGGCGCAGCCGCTGCGCGGCGGCATCGTCGATGGCCATGATCTTGCGGAACCGGCGCAGGATACCGCGCCCCATATCGGGCAGCCAGAGGAACCGCGCCTCTTCCAGCGCCGGGGCCTCGGCATCGACGAGGTACAGCGGCACGCCGCGCCGTGCCGTCATCTCGATAGCCGCCGGGCGCAGATGGCCGCCGCTCCACAGGCAAAGGTCGGGTTTCCAATGCGCCAGGAAGGCGTCGATGGCGGGCACGGATTCTTCCGGCACCTGCTGCCAGATCACGTCGCTTTTCAGGTGATCGGGCCGTGGCAGGTCCGGCGCGGTGGTCAGCAGGAAGCGCAGCCCCGGGCGCAGCGGTTTCAGCCGGTGAAACAGCTGCAGGATCGCCGCCGCCTTGGGCATCGACGACACATGCGCCCAGATCAGTTCGCCTTCGGGCCGCTCGGCCGGGAAGGCGATCGGGTTGCGCGGCGCGCGCCGCGCCAGCGCCATATAGGCCGCGAGGCTGAGGGATCGGGGCATCGGGGCTCCTGACTGAACGGGGTCAATCTATGCGGTGGCTTGAAGGGCTGCAAGGCGGGGCGGCGGCCGCTGACGGCGCGCGCGCCGGTGGAATTACATCCAAAATGACGGATATATTATTCCGGCCAGAAGGCCAGCCGCTTGGCGATGTCGTGGTGCAATCCCGCCGGTGCCGCGATCACGCCCTTCACCTTGGGGTGGGGGTTGTTGAACCGTAACGGCGCACCGCGCTTGTCGGACACTTCGGCCCCCGCTTCGCGCAGGATCAGGTCGCCCGCGGCGATATCCCATTCCCAGCTGTCGCGCAGGGTCAGCATCGCGTCGTAGCGGCCCTCGGCCACCAGCGCCAGCCGATAGGCCAGCGACGGCCGATGGCCGCGCTTGAACTCGGGCACCTGCTGGCCCTTCCAATTGGACGGGTCCATGTTCGGCCGCGCCGCCAGCACCGAAGCGCCGGCCAATTCGCTGCGTGACGATACCCGGATCGGTTCGCCGTTCAGGAACGCGCCCTGTCCCGCCGCCGCGCTGTAGAGCTTGCCCTTTTCCGGCAGATAGACCACCGCGGCGGTCACGATGCCGTTTTCCGCCACTGCCAGCGAATGCGCCCAGGTCGGCGATCCCTCGATGAAGCTGCGGGTGCCGTCCAGCGGATCGACGATGAAGACGCGCGGCCGGGTCAGCCGGCGGGCGGTGTCTTCGTCCTCCTCCGACAGCCAGCCATAAGAGGGCCGCGCTTCGGTCAGGGTGTCGCGCAGGTAATCGTTCACCGCCAGGTCGACCTCGGTCACCGGGCCCAGATTGCCCGGCTTGTCCCAGGCGCGCGCCTTGGGGCCGTGGAAACTGCGGGCGATCTCGCCGGCCTCTTTGGCCGTCTCGATCAGGAGGGGAAGGTCAGTCGCCGGCAAGGGTCATCCCTTCGACCAGAAGCGACGGGACCACGCGCGACAGGTAGGTGCGCGCGTCGTTCGCCGGAACAATCGTTTTGAGCATGTCACGCAGGTTGCCCGCGATGGTGCATTCGTTCACCGGGTACTGGATTTCGCCGTTTTCCACCCAGAATCCGCTGGCCCCGCGCGAATAATCCCCGGTGTTGGGGTTGATCGTCGACCCGATCATCGAGGTGACCAGAAGCCCGGTGCCCATGTCCTTGAGCAGGTCCTCGCGGGTCTTGTCTCCCTGGGTCAGCGCCACGTTCCAGGTGGTGGGCGACGGCGGGGCCGAGGTGCCGCGCGCCGCGTTGCCGGTCGATTGCAGCCCCAGCTTGCGCGCCGTGGCAAGGTCCAGCGTCCAGCCGTTCAGCACCCCGTCACTGACGATCTCGCGCAGCGATGTCGGCAGGCCCTCGGCGTCGAAGGGGCGCGATCCGGTGGCGCGGGGGCGGTGCGGGTCCTCGATCAGGTTCATCCCCTTGGGCAGAACCTGTTCGCCCATGCCGCCCAGCATCCAGGACGATCCGCGCGCAATCGCGGTGCCGTTGATCGCGGCCAGCAGGTGACCGATCAGCGACGCGGCGATGCGTTCGTCATAGAGCACCGGGTAGGAACCGGTTTTCGGTTTGCGCGCGCCGATCCGCTCAACGGTGCGTCTTGCGGCGGTTTCGCCGATATCCTCGGGGCTGCGCAGGTCGGATTGGAAAATCCGCATATCGCCGTCATGGTCGCGTTCCATCGCCGTGCCGCTGCCCGCGATGGCGACGCAGCTGGTGGCGCGGTCGGTGCGGGCATAGCCGCCGGAAAACCCGTTGGTGGCGGCCAGATGAATCTGCCGGTGACCATAGGCGGCGCTGGCCGATTGCACTTGGCTGACGCCCTCGACCGCCAAGGCGGCGGCCTCGGCGCGGCGGGCGTCTTCCTGCAAGGTGGCGGGATCGGGTTCCGCCGCGGGATCGGCCATTTCCAGCGCCGCGATATCCCAGTCGCGGGCCAGCTGATCGGGATCGGCCAGGCCGATATAGGGGTCTTCGGGGGCTTCCTTGGCCATCGCCACCGCGCGTTCGGCCATCATCGCCAGCGTTTCGGGCCGGGTGTCGGACGACGACACATTGGCCTGCCGCTTGCCGATCATGACGCGCAGCCCGATATCGGTGCCTTCCGCCCGGTCCGCCTGTTCCAGCTTGCCGTCGCGCACGTCGATCGACAGCGACGTTCCGGCGACCGCCATAGCGTCGGCGGCATCGGCCCCGGCCTTGCGCGCCGCGTCAAGAAGGGCATGGGTCAGGTGTTCAAGCGTCTGTGTCATGGGCCTTGATCGCTGTGAAAAGGTTCAAGTCAGGTAACCCCCCGAAGGGGCCGGTGCAAGTTCCGGGGCCGTTCAGGGGTGCAAAAAGGGCCGCGGACATCCGCCCGCGGCCCGGTTTTCAAGCAGTTTATGCGGTTATTTCAGCCGCTGACCGTTGGCCATCACATGGCCCTCTGCATTGACCTCGATGGTCGAGGTCAGGGTGTCGGGCGCATCGCCCGGCACCGCGAACATCCCCATCATCATGCGGGTGCCGTTGGCCTGGTCTTCGGGGACGAAGCCCATCGCGACCAGCGTGTCCAGCAGCGCGTTGCCGCCGGTCAGCATCAGGTTCAGCACGCCTTCGGGGCGCGGCATGCCGTCGAAGGACTGCAGGTCGGAATTGTCGAAGGTGAAGGCGCCCTTGCCGGTCAGCTCGGCCCCGGCCGCGCGCACGGTCAGACCGTTGATGTCAAGCGCGTGCAATTCGCCCGGCGCGGCGTCGGTCATCGATTCCATCGTTTTCGGGTCGAAGATATTGGCCAGAACCTTGACCTTGCCGGCCAGGTCGAAGGCCACGGTGGCCGGGTCGCGCGGCAATTGCCCGGTCGGGTCGAAAATGCCCCAGATCATGTCGGACATGGTGAAATCGCCCAGTTTCACCGCAAAGCGGAACTCCTGCGGGTCTTCGGTCTGGGCCACCGGGATGGCGATGTCGAACCCGGTTTCCGCCAGCGCAACTTCGACCGGGAAGGGCAGGTCGGACGATTGCATGTTCAGCTTGGTGCCCGTTGCCGCCACCGAATAGGCGATCTGGTCGGCATTCATCGAAATGGCGAACTTGCCCGAGTCCGACGCACTGCTGCCGCTGAAATTCTCGCCGTCGCCGGCGAAGGCGAATTCGGATTGGCCGCCGGCATATTCGAAGCTGCCGTCCACCGCGAAACCCGCCGCCATGGCCGCGGCCATGTCTTCGGTATCGACGCCTTCCGGCATCGCGGCGGTGCCCTTGGCGGACAGCCCGTTGATCTGGCCCTTCATGGTGACGCGTTCTTCGGCCTTGTCCGGGTTGGCCATGTCGACGGTATAGAACAGGGCGTCGGCGCGGAAATCCTGTGTCCGCGTCTTCAGGTCGCTGCCCGACGTGCTGCTGCTCCCGCTGACATTGTTCATCGTGAGGCTGGCCTCGCCGATGTCGACGGATTTCCCTTCCGCCACGATTTCGGCCAGCGCCATGCCCATCGAGGCGGCGGCATAGTTGTAGGTCATGTTGTCGGGCGCGCCCGAGGCGGTCATCGCCAGCCCGGTGGTGGTGTAATTCACCTTGAGGTCGACCGGATCGTCGCCTTCCGCTTCGACATGCACGTCAAGCGGCAGGATCGCGGGCAGCTGGATCGCGACGGTGCCGTCGCCATTGTCGTGGAAGGTCATGCCGGGCATCGCCACGGTGACGCTGCCGCCGTCTTCGGGAATCTCGACGCGCATGGTCAGGTCGCTGACGTTCAGGTCGGGCCCGGACAGGGTTTCCTTTGCGGTGATTTCATAGCCGAAAGCGGCCATTTGCGATTTCCAGTCGCCCCAGACATCGGTGGGGGTCACATCGGCGAAAGCGGGCACGGCGCCCAGCAGCAGGGCAGCCATCAGCGGAGTTTTAAAAGTGGCAATATGTTTCACGAAAGAACCTTTCCTCCAAATGTTTCCAGCAGCTTCCGCTTTCGGCACCCGAGGGTCAAGAGGATACGGGCTGGACCCGCGCAAAGGCGCGGTTTACCACTTGCCCTATCCGAGGGAGATGACAGATGAGCGACGTAAAAGATCGGACCGTGCTGATCACCGGGGCCAGCCGCGGCATCGGTGCGGCGGCGGCAAGGGAATTCGCGGCGGCCGGGGCCAATGTGGTGCTGATGGCCCGATCGGGCGGTGAAATCGGCAAGATCGCCGAGGAAATCGGCGGGCTGGCGGTGACCGGCGACGTGGCCGATTACGGCGACATGCAAACCGCCGTGGCGGCGGCCGGGGACCGGTTCGGGCCGGTGGATATCCTGATCAATAATGCCGGGGTGATCGAACCGATCGCCTCGATCCTGACCGCCGATGCCGACGGCTGGGGCAGCGCCATCGACATCAACCTCAAGGGCGTGTTCAACGGCATGCGCGCGGTGCTGCCCGGCATGGTCGAGCGGGGCCAGGGCACCGTCATCACCATCTCTTCGGGGGCTGCGCATAACCCGCTGGAAGGCTGGAGCCATTATTGCAGTTCCAAGGCCGGGGCGGCGATGCTGACCCGCTGCGCCGACCTTGAATGCCGCGACAACGGCATCCGCATCATGGGCCTGTCGCCGGGCACGGTGGCCACCCAGATGCAGCGCGAAATCAAGGCCAGCGGCGTCAACAAGGTGTCCGAGCTGAACTGGGAAGACCACATTCCGCCCGAATGGCCGGCGAAATGCCTGATGTGGATGTGCGGCCCGGCGGGCGACGGGTTGTGCGGGCAGGAAGTGTCGCTGCGCGACGAGGGGATTCGCAGAAAGGTGGGGCTGATATGATCGGGCTGGAAAAGGACGGCGGGCTGTGGATCGTGACGATCAACCGCCCCGACAAGGCCAATTCGCTGACCGCCGAGATGCTGGAACGGCTGTGCGAGATCGCGGAAAGCGCTCGGGACGCGCGGGTTCTGGTGCTGACCGGTGAGGGCAAGGTGTTCAGCGCCGGCGCAGATCTTGAGGCGGCCAAGGCGGGGCTTGCCACCTCGCCGTTGTGGGAACGGCTGTCGGGCGCCATCGCGGCGCTGCCGGGGCTGACCATCGCGGCGCTGAACGGCACGCTGGCGGGCGGCGCCAACGGCATGGTGCTGGCCTGCGATATCCGGCTGGCGGTGCCGGGGGCGAAGTTCTTCTATCCGGTGATGAAGCTGGGCTACCTGCCGCAGCCATCCGACCCGGGGCGCATGGCGGCGCTGATCGGCCCGGCGCGGACCAAGCTGATCCTGATGGGCGGGCAGAAGATCACCGCCGAGGAGGCGCTGCGCTTCGGGCTGGTGGACCGGCTGATCGAGGGCGACGTGGTGGAAGCCGCGCGCGAGATCGCGGCGGATACCCTGGCGGCGAAGCCCGAGATCGCGGCGGGGATCAAGGAGATGTGCCGCTGATCTCGTATGCCTTGGAGGGGGGGCTTCGCCTGAACGGCGAAGCGGATGGGGGGCGCTGCCCCCGCCGCCCGTGCCGGGCGACTCCCCCAGAGTATTTGGGCCAAGAAGAAACCGATCAGCGTTTTCTGCGCGGGCCGGGGGTCTTGGAATGGAAGCCGGGCGGGCGTTTGGCGACCCAGGCGATGAAGCGGGCGAGCCGGGGATGCGATTTGAGCGCCGCGATGGTGTTGTAGTCGCGGGCGAGTTCGGCCTCGCTCAGCGTGGCGTGAATCTCGTTGTGGCAGATCTGGTGCAGCAGCACGGTGGGGCCGTTCCTGCCGCCTTTCAGACGGGGCACCAGGTGATGCAGGCTTTGTTTCGCATCGCTTGGAATGGGGCGGTCACATAGCGGGCAGATCGGATCGTCGGGCATCGCGGGGCTTGTTCCTGGCATCTCGGCGCGGCATGACGGAGTTTGCGGCCGCTAGGGGCCGCTGGCAAGGGGATCGGGCGTGGCGGAACGCATCGCGGCATTGGTGATCGGGGCGGGGCCCGCCGGGTTGATGGCGGCCGAGGAGCTGGCGCGGGCCGGTCACAAGGTGGTGGTGGCCGAGGCCAAGCCCTCGGTGGCGCGCAAATTCCTGATGGCGGGGAAATCGGGGCTGAACCTGACCAAGGCGGAAGGGTTCGAGCGCTTCCTGGCCGCCTATGGGGATGCGGCGCCGGTGCTTGAACCGATGCTGCGCGCATTCGGGCCGGAGCAGGTGCAGGCTTGGGCCGAAGGGCTGGGGCAGGACTTGTTCACCGGGTCCTCGGGCCGGGTGTTTCCCAGGGCGATGAAGGCCTCGCCGTTGCTCAGGGCCTGGCTGGGGCGGCTGGCGCAGATGGGGGTGGAGATCAGGACGCGCTGGGCTTGGGTGTCCTGGGACGAGGATTTCGGTTTCGACACGCCCGAGGGGGCGAAGGAATTGCGGCCCGACATCTGCGTGCTGGCCTGCGGCGGCGCCAGCTGGGCGCGGCTGGGATCGGACGGGCAATGGGCCGGTCTGTTCGATGCGGGCTCCCTGGCGCCGTTCCGGCCCGCCAATATGGGATTCATCGTCGACTGGTCGGATCACATGGCCGCGCAGTTCGGTCAGCCGTTGAAGAATGTCGTTCTGAAGGCGGGCGAGGAACACGTGCGCGCCGAATGCGTGATTTCCGAACGCGGGCTGGAGGGCGGTGGCATCTATGCCGTGTCGCGCGCCCTGCGCGAGGGGGCGGGGCTGCGGATCGACCTGCTGCCGGACCTGTCGGAGGACGATATCCGCGCCCGGCTGGACCGGATCGGGCCGAAACAGAGCCTGAAGAACCGGTTGCGCAAGGGTCTGCGGCTGGACCCGGTGAAGCTCGCCTTGATCATGGAATTTGCCCGGCCGCTGCCGTCCGACATCGCGCCGGTGCTGAAGAATCTGCCGGTGCCGCTGGTCGGTCCGCGCCCGATGGACGAGGCGATTTCCACCGCCGGCGGGGTACGCTTCAAAGCGCTGGACGGCGGGCTGATGCTGAAAGCGCGGCCCGGTACTTTCGTTGCCGGTGAGATGCTCGATTGGGAAGCGCCGACCGGGGGATACCTGCTGACCGGCTGCCTGGCGACCGGCCGCTGGGCCGGGCGCGCGGCGGCGGAATATCTGCGCCGCTAGGGGCGGCGCATCGCGACCTTTTTACCGGAAAAAACCATTGCCTGTTTGGCACGTGGCTCCTACGCTGACCTCGCTCAAGATCATTTTTCCCTGTCGCCAGGAGCCCCGATATGAACAAGAGTTTTTTCCTGGGAGCCGCTGTCGCGGTCGGCGCCGTCATGCTGATCCCCGGCGTCGCCGTGGCGCTTGGCCGCGCCGGGCGCCCGATCGTCCGGGCCGGGATGCGCACCGGCGCTGTCGCCTTCGACGAATTCCGCAAGGCCGGCGCCGAAGCCTATGAAAGCATGGAAGACATCATCGCCGAGGTGCGCGAGGAAATGGAAGCCGAGCGCGCCGAGGGCGAAACCGAACCGGAAGCGGCCGGGACCAATGCTGGATGACCGGACCGGCGACGCGGCGGACCCGGTCAAGCTGCAGTTGATCCATGCCAGCCGCCACCGCGCGCGGCTGAAGCTCGACACGCCCGCGGGACATGACGCGCTGGCCCGGCTGGCGGACAGCTTCGCCTCGGTTCCCGGGGTGCTGCGGGCGCAGGTGCGGCCCAATACCGGCAGCGTCATCGTCGAAAGCCACAGCCCCATAGCGGAGGTGCTGAAGGAGGCCGCCACGCGCGGTTTCGCCAGGATCGGCGAAAAGCCGCAGGCGCCGCCGGTCAACCAGGTGCTGCAGATGGGGCTGATGCAGGCCGATCTGGGGCTGAAGGACAAGACCGGCAACGCGCTGGACCTGCGCACCGCCATCGCCCTGGCACTGATCGGTGGCGCGGTGGTGCAGCTTGGCCGGGGCCGGATCGCCGGACCGGCGACGACGCTGGCACTGGGTGCGCTTTCCTTGCTCGACAGGACCGCGAAGCGGGGCTGATCCGGTTTCAGGCCAAGCGATCCGCCAAATCGACGTCTTCCCAGGGCGGCGACAGTTCGTCCCGCCCCATATGGCCGTAACGCGCGAAATCGCGGTAGAACCTTCCGTCCCGCATCGCGGGCAACCGCCACAGATCCATCCGCTCGGCGATGGCGCCGACCCGGAAATCGAACACCTCGCGCAGGCGGCGGGAAATCTCGGCATCCTCGATGCTTCCGCTTTGATAGGTGTCGACCTCGACGCTGGCCGGGGCTTCGTCGCCGACGATATAGGACAGCTGCACTTCGCATTCCCAGGCCAGCCCGGCGGCGATCACGCAGCGCGCCGCCTGCCGCGCCGCGTAGCTGGCGATGCGGTCGATCCGCGACGGGTCCTTGCCGCTCAGCGCCGATCCGCTGCGCCGGGTCAGGCTGCCATAGAAATCGTCGGCCGATTTGCGCCCGGTCAGGCCGGAATGAATCTCCGGCCCGGCCTCGCCATGGGCGGGGAAGACCACGAAACGGGTATCCGCGTCGATCCCCAGGCCCAGCCCTTCCAGCGCCGGGTCGACCGCCTCGGCCCGCAGCGCTTCGCGCATCGCCTCGATGGGGGGCGCGTCATGCGCACCCACGGTCAGGGCAATGGCGCTCAGCCCCACGGGGCGGCGGTCTTCGAACCGCACCGCCACCTGCGCCTGGGCGTCGGGGGACAGCCAGGACAACCGCTGATCGCGCCGCGCCGCGTCCAGCGCCCGGGCGATCCGGTGCGCGGCGAGGATCGGCAGCGGCATGGCGGTGTCATTGCCCGAACAGGCATAGCCGAAGGCGGTCACCATGTGACGTGCGCGCCCCGGCGCCAGCGCCTCGGCCTCGAGATCGGGATCATGCGACAGTTCCAGCATCACGGTGGGCACCCGGCCGCGTTTCTTCTGCTCATACCCCGCCTCGGACATGACGCGGCGCGCCAGGGCGGCGAAATCCACCGGCAGCTCGGCCCCCGACCGCACCGACAGGAAGGTCACCCCGGTCGCCATCGCGCATTCGGCGGTGACCCCGGCGCGCGACCCGGTGGCGAGGCAGGCGTCGATCACCGCGTCGCTGATCTGATCGCACAGCTTGTCCGGATGCCCCTCGGTCACCGCTTCAGATGTCATCATGAAGTTTCGCATGGTTTCCCCTCCAGGGTTTCGAATTCGATCTGGACGCCGCGCCGCGCCAGCACCGCAGCGGCCGGCGCCGCGGCGGCGGCAAGCGATATGGCGGCGCTGACCGGGCTGATGGGCGCGATGCCCAGCAGCCGCCGCAGCGGCGGCACGAAGAACGGCAGCACGGCGGTGCCCGCCGAGGTCAGCAGCGCTGCGTCCAGCACCTTGTTTTCCAGCAGGTGATCGGGCCGCAGTTTGCGGATGTCGCCGCGCTGGCAGGTCAGGGCATAGAGCAGCTGCCCCAGCGACAGCGACAGGAAGGTCATGCTGCGGGTTTGCGGGCCGGGGCCATGGCGCGCCAGCCCGGCGAAATGCGCCGCCAGCGACGACGCCGCGATCATCGTGCTGTCGGTCGCCATGCGGCGGAAATCATGCGGCGGGATGACCGGTTCGCCGGGATCGCGCGGCGGGCGTTCCATCGCGTCGGGATCGGGATCGGCCAGCGCCAGGCCCAGCCCCGGCAACACGTCGCTGACCAGGTTGATCCACAGCAGTTCCATCGGCGTTTCCAATTCGCCGGGGCCGTGGATCGCCTCGGCGATGCCGACGGCGATTTCCGACAGGTTGGTGGTGACCAGGAATTCCAGCGCTCGGCGGATGTTGCGGTACACCGCGCGGCCCTGCGACACCGCCTCGATCAGGGTGGTCAGCTCGTCGTCGCGGATCACCACATTGGCGACGTCGCGGGCCAGGTCGGTGCCGCTGGCGCCCATCGCGATGCCCACGTTGGCCGCCTTCAGCGCCGGGCCGTCATTGACCCCGTCGCCGGTCATCCCGACCACCGCGCCGCTCGATTGCAACGCCTTGACGATGGCCAGCTTCTGCGGCGCGCTGACCCGGGTGAAGACATGCGCGTTACGCGCCACGCCGCCCAGCAGCGCGGGCTCCATCCGCGACAGTTCCGGCGCGTCGACGATCCGCAACGGGCCGCCATTCGACAGGTTCAGCTCATGCGCGATGGCCCCGGCGGTGGCGGCCTGATCGCCGGTGATCATCACCGTGTCGATGCCCGCGCGGTGCATCGCGGCGATGAAATCCTTCGCGCCGGGGCGCAGCGGGTCGGACATCGCCATCAGCCCCAGCCAGGTCAGCCCCATTGGTTCGTCCTTGCGCAGCCCGGCCTTGCGGCAGGCGAAACCCAGCACCCGCGCCGGGCGCGCCGCCAGCAGGTCGTTCGCCGCGATGATCTGCGCCCGGTGTGCCGGGGTCAGCGCCACCGGCCCGTCGTCCAGCCAGATATGGCTGCAAAAGCCCAGCACCGTTTCCGGCGCGCCCTTGACCAGGGTTTTCGGCCCCGGGCCGTCATGCACCGTGACCATGTAGGGCCGGTCCGGCGTGCGTTCGATCAGCCGTGTGCGCGGCCGGTCGCGGCGCAGTGCGGCGACATCCAGCCCCTCGGCCAGCGCGGCATCCAGCGCCGCGCGTTCGGTGCCCGATGACCCCTGCGCGCCGTCCGGGCCGGGCAGGGCGTCGTTGTTCAGCGCCGCCACCTGGAACAGCATCGCCCGCGCCGCCCCGGAACCGGGCGCGTCGGGGTCCAGCCCGGTCATCACATCGCTGACCCGCAGTCGGTTCTGGGTCAGCGTCCCGGTCTTGTCCAGGCACAGCACCTGCAGCGCGCCCAGGCTTTCGACGGTGTCGATCCGGCGCACCAGGACGCCCTGCCGCGCCATCCGTTTCAGCCCGATCGACATGGTGGTGGTGGCGACGACCGGCAATCCCTCGGGCACCGCCGCCACCGCCAACGCCAGGGCATCCTTCAATATCGCGGCCAGCCCGATGCCGCGCATCCAGCCGATGCCGAAGAACAGCCCGCAGGCAGCGAGCGACAGCTTGGCCAGCTGCGCGCCAAGCGCGTCGAGCTCGGTTTCCACCGGCGCGCGCGGGCGGCTGGCGGTCTGGCTCAGCAAAGCGATCCGCGCCGCTGCCGTGTCGGCGCCGGTTTCCACCACCAAGGCCCGGCCGCGCCCTTCGGTGATCAGCGTCCCGGCATGCAGCATGGTCGGGCGGTCGCCGATCGGGGTGTCTTCGCCGACCACCAGGTCGGGCAGCTTGCGCACCGGTTCGGTTTCCCCGGTCAGCGCGGATTCGTCGACCTTCAGCCGCTCGGCCGACAGCACCCGCGCATCCGCCGCCACCACCGTGCCCGGCCGCGCCAGCACGATATCGCCGCGCACGATATCGGCGGCGCGCAGATCGGTTTCGCGCCCGTCGCGCAGCACCGTCACCTTGTCGCTGGAACTGTCGATCAGCGCGTGCATCGTCGCCTCGGCCTGGCCTTCGGTGACATAGCCGAACACCCCGTTGATCGCCACCACCACCAGCGTCGCCGCCGCATCCGCCACGCCGCCGGTGACCATCGACACGGCGGCGGAACCTGCCAGCATCGCCACTGGCAGGCTTTGGAACTGTTCGGCGAGGATCGAAAATTGCGACGGGCGGCGGTGCTGCGGCAGCATGTTGGCGCCGTCGCGGGCCAGCCGCGCCCGCGCTTCCGCCGCGCCAAGCCCTGTCTGCGGGTCCGCGCCCAGCCGCTGCGCCACCGTTTCGGCGGGCAGGCTGTGCCATGCCGTGGCGCTGCCGGTTCCCGGCGCCGTCGGGATCGCCTCGGTCTGCGGGCGGGCCGCATGCGGGTTCACATAGGCCGCTTGCACCAGATCGATCAGCGTCCCGGTTTCGGCAGCAGAGCTGGCCTGAATGACGATGCTGCCGGTGCCGTCGCGCAGATCGACCGAGGCCACGCCGGGATGCGCCCGCAGCTCGGCGATGACGGCGGCCTGATGCTGGGCCCGTCCGCGCAGGGCGGGGCAACGCAGCCGCACCCGGCCCGAAGCCGACCTGTGCGCCAGTGTAACCTTCGGCATCCTGCGGGTCATTCCCTGCCTCGCTCCGTGTCAGACAACGCCTAGCAAACCAGCCGCCCCCGCTGCATCGCCTTGATCGGTGTCAAGAAGGGCGGCCAAGGGCAGTATAAAGGCTCGGGCAATCGTTTCATGACAGTTGGAGGCTTATTCCGTCGGCAGCGCCGAACCGCCCCGCGCCCGCGCGAATCTTCACCGCCGCGCTGCATCCCGGTTGATCCCAGCAAACGCAACGACGCGCGAACAGCACCCGAAGGTGCATCGCGTCATCATCGATATTTGGTAAGTGGTGAGCCGTGCAGGATTCGAACCTGCGACCCACTGATTAAAAGAACGGCCAGGTCGATTTTCACACATTTCGCCAGATTTCGCTGCATTGCGAAAAATGCATTCAGATCAATTATTTATCTTGCCTTCGCGCGCGCTGTCGTTTCATCAGTTACGCCATAATTCACTGCAATTTGCTTCCGTATAGCTTCCGGAAGCAAAACGGAAGCAAGGGGTGTTCTGGAAATGTTCAAGCTGACCAAGAGGTCCGTCGAGGGGTTTGAAATCGAAAAGCAGGACTATCTGGTCTGGGATCGTGATGTGCGCGGTTTCGGCGTGCGCGTCTATCCGTCCGGCAAGAAGACTTACCTGGTCCAGTATCGGGCCGGGCGGCGCACACGGCGCGTCACCATCGGTCAGCATGGGGTGCTGACTGCTGACGAGGCGCGGGGCGAGGCAAGGCAGCTTCTGGCCGCTGTCGCGCGCGGAGAAGACCCTTCCGCCCAGCGTCAGGCCAAGCGTCACGCACCGACCATTGCGGGTCTCTGTGACCGCTTCCTGGAAGAATATGTGGATCAGCATTGCAAGCCGACTACCGCGCGCGATTATCGCAGCATCATTCGCCGCTTCATCCGGCCCAAACTCGGCCCGTTGGCGATTGCCGATGTGACCCGCGCCGATGTGGTGGCATTTCACCATGGTCTGCGCGAGACACCCTATCAAGCCAACCGCGCGGCCAGCATGTTATCGAAGCTGTTCAACCTGGCCGAAGACTGGGGCTTGCGTCAGGCGGGATCGAACCCTGCCCGACGGATCAAGAAGTTCCGCGAAGAGGAAAAGAAGCGCTACCTGAGCGACGAGGAACAAATCCGACTTGGGGAAGTGCTGGCAGAGTCGTTGGAAGAGGGGACAGAGAGCGTTTACGTCGTGTCGGCCATCCTGTTGCTGATCTATACCGGATGCCGCCTGAATGAGATTCTAACGCTGCGTTGGGACTATGTGACGACGCACCATTTGGAATTGCCCGACAGCAAGACCGGAAGGCGGCGCATACCTTTACCTAGGGAAGCCTATGACATTCTCACGGAGTTGCCTCGGGCGCCGAAGAATCCTTACGTAATATTAGGGGAGGTCGAAGGCGCGCCCCTGGTCAATTTGCAGAAACCCTGGCGGCGTATCCGTGCCAAGGCCGGGATTGATGACGTGCGTATTCACGATCTGCGGCACACCTATGCATCGGTTGCGATGAAAGACGGGATCGACCCGTTCACCCTTAAGGAAATCATGGGGCACAAGAACCTGACCACGACCTTGCGATATGCGCACCTGGCAGACGATGCCGTGCAGCGCGCGGCGGGTTCGGTGGCGGCCAGGTTGGCGCGCGCGGTACGTAAGGATACGCGAGACAATCCGGCGCTGCGTGTGGTTCGCTAACTAGTTATTAGGAGCAGACGCGGGCCTAATTACTTAAGTAGCTAGAAGTGTGATTTCCCGTTTGGCTCTCTATATGCTTCGGTCCGCGTGCTTCTGGAGATTGCCTCAACTAATAGATATCCATTGGCAAACCAGAGATCGGGGGATGCCGAACATAATGGCGGAAGATTTTGAAGACGGCATATCTCTCCGGGAAGAGGTGGAAGACAGCCTACCAAGTGAGTTGGTTGAAGCGCTTCACACATCGATGGGAGCCCAACGGCCAATTGATCGGTTCTCGAATGATCTCATACGGCTTTTGACCCGGTATGAACGCTATCAAGTGGCGTTCCATGCGACGCCAAAGAAAGAACGTCGCGCGCAACTCACCAAACTGAGAGACAAAGCTTCCCAGTTTATCGATGCAGTAAATGCCCTGTCGCAAGATGTATCTCGCGCAGTGGAAACCAACCTGGTTGCTGTAACCTATGATCCGTCGAATGAGGTTTGGAGCTTTGAAAGTGACGAACCTTTCCCAGATGACGACCAGAGCATAGCCGACGCTCAAGAGGCCGCCGAAAATATCATTGCTGCATGCCAGATGGAGTTGGACCTTTTCGACGAGACCAAGGGCGCGAAAAGAACGAGTTCAAAGCCAGCGCTTGATCAACTGTTGTGCGATCTTGCCGCGCTTTACGAAACAGAAACTAAGCGTCCTGCAAAGTCTCAGTGCTATCGAGACGAGTTAACAGAAGAAGGATACAACGGGGCCTTTTTCACGATGGCCAAGCTCCTCTTAGATAGCTACGAGCCTCGAAGTTACGGCACGCCAGAAGCTCTTGGCATTCGGATATTGAGAGTTTTGGCTGACGACTGATGCCACCCAACACATAGGGTCCAAAATTTTCCCGATGTGTTGTTACGAACCGATTCGATTACGCCGCATATTCATCTCAACGCAACGACATGCAGCGAGACAGATATGCAAACACAACTTGATCCTGACTACTACGACCGCCTGATCGACGAGAAAGAAGCGGCTAGCTACCTGTGCTATTCCGTGCGGGCTTTGCAGAACTGGCGCGTGCGCGGCGGCGGCCCGCTCTTCATCAAGGTTTCGGGCCGTTCCGTGCGCTACACGCGCCGCGACCTGCAAGACTGGATCAGTGGCAAGCGCGTGGCGAACACCACCACCGCACCTTCCTAACCAATAGAGTTTTGCCCGTTCAGAGTTGGCAGCGCTGAGTGGGATTTTGGGGCCGGATGGCTCTAGGGGCGCGGGGCGGCACCGTCACCCTGCGCCCTTTCTATGTCCGCTGCCCTGGCACCTGAAAGGAAACACCATGAGCCAACAACCGGCGTACAAGTTCAAAATCGGCCTGATCACGGCCACGATCTGGAACAATGACGGTTTCTATTCCGTCGATATTTCCCGCTCCTACAAGACCCAGGAGGGGGATTGGCGCAATACGAGCGCCTTTGGTCACAATGACCTTCTGAACGTATCCAAATGCGCTGAACGGGCAGAAAGCTGGATCGCAAAACGTCTGACTGCTGACAGCCAATAACATCGCCGGGCGACAAGCCCGGCCCCAAAACAATAGCTGCCCCGCCGGAGGCGCTATCGAAGGGCGCGCTAGCGCCCGCCCAATTTCCAAACCTTTACCAAGCAGCGCGGCGTCCGCCGTAAGAGGGGGGTGATTGTAGCACCCCCCTCTGGAAATACCGCCCGCCAAGCAGAGAGGAAAAACAAATGAAAATCGTACACCGTGGATTTGATCGCCTGGAGCTCTCAATAGGAGCGAACATTCCTGCGGAGCTCTTCGAACATCTCGACCCCATCCGTGAACAGGCCGAGGAAGCCCGTCAGAAACTTCCTGTGACCTATGGAGGCGCAGACTTCGATCTTTGGCCCAATGGTGCGCAGGGCTATCGCTTCATTCTGAGCAGTGACATCTGGGCCTCCCAATGGTTCTTCAAGAAACCCAATCCGCGCGATCCTTGGGGCATCCGGATCATCATCGGTTCGCACTTTCTGGCAACCCAGGGATTGGGCAAGGTTCGTGCCTACATCGCCAAGACATTGGAACGTTTGGGCGTGCGCTATGGCCCTCATCAGGTGAGCATCGGGCGCACAGATTTTTGCGTGGATATTCTAGCCCCTGAGTTTGAACTGACGCCCGAAAACTTCGTGATCCACAGTCACACCAATCGCGCAGACTATTGCACCCCCGACGAGCATGTCCGCAGCAACGGAAAATCGGGGCGGTTTACGTCAGTCACCATTGGCAAGACACCTGGTCGGCAGGTCATCCTCTATGACAAGCGCCGTGAGGTGATCGAAAAAGGTCATGAAAAAAAGATTTGGTGGGATATCTGGAATAGCAACTTGGAAGCTGAGGGGGTGCCTCCCCTCGATCCTCAAGACCGCTCCCAAAGCCAAGTCTGGCGTATCGAGATTCGGGCGGGCAAGCGGGTCATGAAAGACCGTTGGAACATCAGCCGGTGGGAACATTTCGACGCCATGTTCGGAGACGTGATTGCGGAGGCTTTCAAGAAAACGCGCTACTGCGAACCGGACCCTTTCGATACGAACCGGGCTCGATGGCCAAACCATGAAATCTGGGACCTGGCCAAAATCGAAAGCGATGCAGACCTAACAGAACTGCGTAGCTACCTGGCTCCAAGTGCTATTAAGGAGGTCCATAAAGCCGAGCAGATCAAATTGATGATGACACTTGCCGTCGGAAACTGCGTTACCCTGGCCGCTCTTGAGGGTATCGAGAGCGACAACCTGCAAGACTATTTGGAAGGTATGGGACAGCGTTTGCGGCTGGATATTCAGGCTGATCCAGAACGTGCTGCGAACAAGCTGGCATCTGCGAAGGATCGTTATCGGTTTATTGCGTGAACTATCCCGCCATCACTGGTTTCCCGCGCCGCATCAGCGGCGCGGGTTATTAGGATAGGCGTTGAACGGACTTTCGTTGCGGTATCCTCCGACGGCAGAAATGCGCAGAAACCGGACTTCGCAAACACGCCTGAACGGTCCAAACCTGCCGTTCGAACCCTTAATCATCACTGCATTCCGGCTTCCGCAAAGCGGACGTTGTTCCGGATCACGGCAAAACACTCTAGCGCGGTGATGTGCACCGGACTTGCGCACTATTCAGCGTAGACAATTCTAGCTCCCGGCAAATACAGCGTCGCAGGCTTAGGCTGCCCAATTGACCTAACCACTAGGATTGAGAGCGCACATATTCTTCAATATAGGCAAACACGCGGGCCGCCCCTTCATCCGTTTCGATCAGATCAATCGGGCGCAGGTCACTCAGCCATTTATTGGGTTCGCGTGCCCATTTCATGGTTGCGTTGTCTTTGCAGAGAACGGGCCGCGCTAAATCTAGCATGGTTTGCAGATGATCTGGCCTCGCATACCACGAGTGTGGCTTGACAGATGCCCTTCGTCCGCCACGAACTACGTCAGGTAGCTGTGACTGGCGTAGCTCATCTTCGGTAATGTAATGTCTCACCCAGTGTGCGAGTTCGCTTAAGGAGGCATTGGCCTGCCGTTCTACCTTCTGATCATTGCCAGATTTTCTTGTGGGAATGACCAGCCCCCGCACGACCTGTGGGCAGCGCTGCTCCAACATTTCGAAGGCTGGAACCAGATCGGTGTCATTAGTCACAAGAATAACTTGGTCTATCTCGCCACGCATCGCGTCATCAAACATATGTAGTGCGATGCTAACGTCAGACCGTTTTTCTTCGATCTTCCAGACCTGTACCTTTTCGCAGTCCTTGGGTTGCCGGGTGGGGTCGTCCTCAGGAATGAGGGCTTGTTTGGCTTTGTAAAGCGCGTACCCCCCTAACACGAATTCAACACGCCCATCCCACTGCTTTGATAGCGCGTTATGGTACTGCGCCTGAGACGATACGGAATCTGCTCCTTTGGCGGCGCTCTCCACGATCTTGGCCGTGAAGTATTTGACGGCGCTGTCTGGAACCAGATCCATCTCAGCCGGAGGCGCGCCCTTCTCTGGTCGGTAGAGAATGCTGGGGATGATCTTACTTTCAAATAAAGTCAGAACATCAAGCCACTTGAATGGTGATTTTGTCAGGCAGCCGTAATAGAGATTGTAACCGTCAATGTAGATGCGTGTACGTAACTTCAGAATAATATCCTCAGACATAAAAAAACCGGCTTGCGCCGGCTTTTTCCCCCTACCCGTTGGAGTCCAAGCCTCACAAAGTGCAGGGTTAGTTGTTACTGCAGATATGTCATGGAAACCGTTAAGTGCAACAAAATACTGCGCATGGCGATATGAATAATGTACACTCGCAAAATATTTTGCGAGTGTACATTATTTTGAAGGCCCTGTCAACTTTGTCAACTATTTGAAATTGTTGACTAGAAAATCATTAAGTGCAACACTATTTGTTGCAAAAATATAAATGCAACGGTCAACATGGACGATAATCTGACCTATTTTGAGAAGCGCCTGACCCGCGAATTGGAAGATATTGAAGCGCGGATCAGGGAGCTTGAAGACGAGCGCCGTGCGTTGAGCAGGCAGCTCTCCAAGGCACGGGCTGAGCGCGAAGGTCTCAAATTCACAACTCGGAAGAACAGCGCCAACCGTGTTCTAGCTGAAAACGCTGTTTTACAGGCATTGCGTGGCACGATGAAGCCTCTTTCTACGCAAGAGCTGTATCGCCAAGCGCGCCTGACAAACTTTGACCTCAAAGAAACAACCTTTCGTTCCTACCTTCATCGTATGAAAAAGCGCGGCGATATCCGAACGGCGGGTCATGTCGGGCGGTGGGAAATTGCCCAGCCAAAACAGTGACTCAGATTGCTCATCCGGTTGCAGCACGCAGATCCATGCACCCTTGTATGTCAAAGGCGCTCCCTTGAGCAGTGTCCGCTTCTACAGGTGTCTTCTCTCCTCTTCCGCCGCTTGCGTACGAAGGGCCGGTATGAGCCGACTATGCCTGTCCGCTCTACCTGGGCAACCTAGGCTACGCGCCGGGCTTACCTACGGCACTACGCTCGCAGCATCTTATGAGTCCGGGCTTTCGTCAGGAGCGTCGCCTGGGCGCGACTGGTAAGGAGGGAGGAAAACGGCCCGGTGCGTGTAGAAACCTCGACCAGCTCGCTGAGAACCCTCGTCTCGCACGGCGTCTAGCTCAACCGAATGTCCCTTCCCCCTTACTGGGGATCATCCCCCACTTCCCCCGACATGTCTTCCAGAAGCAAACTCTCGCTCTTGATCGATCTGATCTCTGAGATCAGATCCCGCAGCTCGGTCACAAGCAGACTCTGGGATTCTTCGTGGTCGCCCATCGCCTGATCCTCCTCAAATTCGGGTTCAGGCGGCTGAAGGTAATCCACCTCACCACCCTTCTTACTGAAGTCGACATATTTTTTTACTGCAGTTGTAAGGTGGGCGTCGTGCTCCTGAACAAAGCCATCTCCTGCGCGCTCCTTCAGGCCCGCGATGATTTCGTCCACCAATGCTCCTTCTCGCTTCTTCAAGTCATCTTTCATGGACTTCTCGATCGTATCGTTCCAGAGGCGCTTGTGGCGCAGGTCTTCGATAGCATTTTGGACGCGAAGGACGTCGAGCACGATCCCGGACACTTTTTTCGACATGAATGCAAATGCTGAGATGAGCATCATACTTCCCGTGACGCACACGATAATGGACCCTTTGGACGCCCCAACGACTTTCATGTCATGCGGTGTCTCTCCGACCAGGTGACCAATGCCTCTGGCGATGTCATTCCAGTCGCCCGACCACTTCTTCATCTCCGCGATATTCCTGATCGATGCGTCCTGCCTAAACTGGATCCGAGCCATAGCAGTGTCAGAATCCAGCTTTTCCGCTTCATTATCCGTCTTAAAGGCTGCTGCCTTCAGCGTGTTTGCTAGATTCTGGAACGTCCCAACAGTGGCATTCACTGTGTCCGTCGCCGTCTTTATTTCAGAAGCCGAGGTTGCGGGGTCGTAACTCGACTGAGTTACTACTCGTTCGACAAACTCAGCCCCCCGAACCCCGAGAAAGCACGCCACGCCCATGTCATCGAGATGCGCAACTTGTTGAAAGCTGAGTTCCGCCATTGGCAACGCCTTCAAGGCCGAAATCAACTTCTCTAGCGGCTCCCGAACCGGTTGTTTCTGGTTCTGTGAAGCATTGTGCTGAAGGACAGTTTGAAGCTCTTGGTAAAGCCTACCTGTTTTCGGCCCCTGATCCTGATACCAACGTGCCAGATCGAATACTTCCGCAATTTCCATTCTTGAAACGTCCCTTGCTGGTGCTTTGCACCTAATAAAAATGATCTTGAGGGACTTTCGGAAATATTCGTTTGCGTTTCAACTCATGATCGACTTTCCGGCATAAGGGCGAGCATGAACGCTGCATCGAAGGCCGTGTGAAAGCTTCCGGGAATCCGCGTTTGATTTGCCCTGAATTATGAGTGGCAGCGCTGGGCTGTCACCCGCGATAACCTTGCTCCCCGACGATCACCGTGTTGCCTTCCTGCATCATGAAGCAGCGCCAATCTTTCTGTCACGGTGCTTCCGTATTGCTTCCGGCAATTCAGAACGCGCGAACCGCGCCCGAAGGCGCGGCGCGTAATCCATTGATATTTCAGGATTAAGTGGTGAGCCGTGCAGGATTCGAACCTGCGACCCACTGATTAAAAGTCAGTTGCTCTACCAACTGAGCTAACGGCCCACTGTGGAGGCAGCTTCTAGAAACTGCGGGCAGGAGGGTCAACCCTAAAATCTTCATTTTCGACAATGTTTTCTGTTTTCCTCGCAGAAGCCTTGAAAAACAAGGGGATCGTGTGTCTGCGGTGGTGTTCCCGACTGGAGCCTCTGTCGAAGAGGTGCAGCCTTGCCGCTGGCCCAGGCCGGGGTTGCGCCGGGCGGCACTGGAAAGCGGGGGGAATCAGGCGTATATGGGCGCGATGGAAAACCGCGCGGATACCCCTTTGCCCTTCATGAAGATGCACGGGCTTGGCAACGACTTTGTCGTCGTCGATGCGCGCGCGCATGCCATTGACCTGCCGCCCGAGCTGGTGATCGCCATCGCCGATCGCCACAAGGGGGTCGGTTACGATCAGCTGGCGGTGATCGAACGGGGCGCGGGCGACGCGCATCTGGTGTTCTACAATTCCGACGGATCGACCTCGGCCGCCTGCGGCAACGCTACCCGCTGCATCGCGCGCCACCTGATGGATGAGACCGGCAAGCGCGAACTGCACCTGACCACCGATCGCGGCGATCTTTACGCGGTGGATGCGGGCAATGGCCTGACCTCGGTCAACATGGGCCAGCCGCAGCTTTCCTGGGATGAAATCCCGCTGGCGCGCGAAATGGACACGCTGGAACTGCCGATCGAGGGCAAGCCCACCGCCACCGGCATGGGCAACCCGCATTGCACCTTCTTCGTCAAGGATGCCGAAGCCGTCGATCTGGAAACCCGCGGGGCGGAGACCGAACATCACCCGCTCTACCCCGAGCGCACCAACGTGCAATTCGCGAGCGTGATCGGGCCGGATCACCTGCGCATGCGGGTTTGGGAACGCGGCGTCGGCGTGACGCTGGCCTCGGGCTCGTCTTCCTGCGCGACCGCCGTGGCGGCGGCGCGGCGCGGGCTGACCGGGCGCTCGGTGCGGATCGACCTGGATGGCGGTTCTCTGCACATCGACTGGCGCGACGACGGCGTCTGGATGACCGGCGAAACCATGCAT
This sequence comes from Thalassovita mangrovi, assembly GCF_009857745.1. Lineage (GTDB taxonomy): Bacteria > Pseudomonadota > Alphaproteobacteria > Rhodobacterales > Rhodobacteraceae > Thalassobius > Thalassobius mangrovi. The sequence goes on along the minus strand of NZ_WWEN01000003.1, from coordinate 239,014 downwards.
GTGTTCACCGCTCATCTGACCGCCGAATTCATCGCCTCGGTGAAGGGGCAGATCAAGTGACCGCCAAGCCCCCCGTTTTCGCCACGCTCGGCTGCAGGCTCAACGCCTATGAAACCGAAGCGATGAAGGACTTGGCCCAACAGGCCGGGGTCGAAGGCGCCGTGGTGGTCAACACCTGCGCCGTCACCGCCGAGGCGGTGCGCAAGGCGCGGCAGGAAATCCGCCGGCTGCGCCGCGAAAACCCCGACGCCAAGCTGATCGTCACCGGCTGCGCCGCGCAGACCGAACCGGAAACCTTCGCGAAGATGGGCGAGGTCGACCTGGTCATCGGCAATGCCGAGAAAATGCAGCCCGCAACCTGGAACGCGATGGGCCCCGATTTCATCGGCCAGACCGAAAAGGTGCAGGTCGACGATATCATGTCCGTGACGGAAACCGCCGGTCACCTGATCGACGGGTTCGGCACCCGGTCCCGCGCCTATGTGCAGGTGCAAAACGGCTGCGATCACCGCTGCACCTTCTGCATCATCCCCTATGGCCGGGGCAATTCGCGGTCGGTCCCCGCCGGCGTGGTGGTCGATCAGATCAGGCGGCTGGTCGACAAGGGTTATAACGAGGTCGTGCTGACCGGGGTCGACCTGACCTCTTGGGGCGCCGACCTGCCCGCCAGCCCGAAACTGGGCGATCTGGTGATGCGCATCCTGAAACTGGTGCCGGACCTGCCGCGGCTGCGCATTTCATCGATCGATTCGATTGAGGTGGACGAAAACCTGATGCAGGCCATCGCGACGGAACCGCGCCTGATGCCGCATCTGCATCTGTCGCTGCAGCATGGTGACGACCTGATCCTGAAACGGATGAAGCGCCGCCATCTGCGCGACGACGCGATCCGCTTCGCCGAGGAAGCGCGCAGGCTGCGCCCCGACATGACCTTCGGCGCCGACATCATCGCCGGATTCCCGACCGAAACCGATGCGCATTTCGAAAACTCGCTGAAGCTGGTTACCGAATGCGATCTGACCTGGCTGCATGTCTTCCCCTATTCGAAACGCGAAGGCACCCCCGCGGCGAAAATCCCGAACCAGGTCGACGGCAACGTCATCAAGGAACGCGCCGCTCGCCTGCGCGAGGCAGGTCAGGCGCAGGTCGAAAAACACCTGTCGCAGCAGATCGGCCAAACCCACCGCATCCTGATGGAAAACCCGCATATGGGCCGCACCGAACAGTTCACCGAGGTGACGTTCAAGACCGCCCAGACCGAAGGCGCCATCGTCGAGGCGCGGATTTTGGGCATCTCGGGCACGCAACTGAACGCATAACCCTTGCCTCCGGCGCGGCGTTGCGGAACCCTGCGGCCGACACGCATCAGAGGGCCCGCCATGCATCCCAACCCGATCTACCGCAAGGCTTCGCGCCAACAGAACCTGGATTTCGCGCAGGCGACCGGTTTCGGCATCCTTGCTGCCGCCGATGACACCGGCGCGCCGCTCCTGTCGCATATCCCCTTCCTGATCGAGGGCGACGATGTGATCTTCCACCTGGTCCGTTCCAACCCGATCGCGCGGCGGCTCAAGACCCCGCAGCTGGTCAAGCTCGCCGTTTCCGGCCCGCATGGCTATATCTCGCCCGATTGGTACGGGATCGAAGACCAGGTTCCGACCTGGAATTACGTCGCCGTCCACCTGTCCGGTCCCGCCGAATTGCTGCCGCAGGACGACCTGCTTGGCGTGCTGGATCGCCTGTCCGACCGGTTCGAGGCCGATCTGGCCCCGAAACCCATCTGGAAGACCGACAAGATGCCGGATGAGGCGATGGACCGGCTGATGCGGATGATCGTCCCGGCAAAGATGCGGATCGAGGATATCGACGGCACCTGGAAACTGGGCCAGAACAAACCCGACGCCGCCCGGCTTTCTGCCGCCGAGGCGATAGAACAGACCGGTTTCGGCAGCGAGATTGCCGCGCTGGCCGCCTTGATGCGCGATCTGCCGGTGCCTGAGTGATGGACAGCCCGGTTCGCGGTGCTAATCTCAGCCGCGAACCAGAGGGAGAGAGCGCCATGAAACTCGTCTATTCGCCGGCATCGCCGTTCGTCCGCAAGGTCGAGGTCGTCCTGCGCGAAACCGGCCAGATCGACGATGTCGACCTGCTGCCGGTCAAAACCACGCCGGTCTCGACGCCGGTCGAACTGCAATCGGCCAACCCGCTGGGCAAGATTCCGGCGCTGATCCGCGGCGACGGCCCGGCGATCTATGACAGCCGGGTGATCTGCCAGTTCCTCAACGACCGCGCCGGCGGCGGGCTCTACCCCGATGCCAGCCGCTGGGAGGTGATGACGCTGGAAGCCACTGCCGACGGCATTCTCGATGCCGCGGTGCTGATGGTCTACGAATCTCGGGTGCGCCCGCCGCATATGGTCTACGAGGACTGGGTCGAGGCGCAGTGGGAAAAGGCCGCGCGCGGCGTGAAGGCGGTCAACGACCGCTGGATGTCGCACCTGACCGGGCCGCTCAATATCGGCCAGATCGCCATCGGCTGCGCCCTGGGCTATCTCGATTTCCGCCACGCGGGCCGCAACTGGCGCAAGGGCAACGACGCGCTGGACGACTGGTTCGCGGTGTTCAACGCCCGCGACAGCATGAAGGCGACCCAGCCCAGCGACTGAGGCGGGCGCGTATCCGTTTCTTCTTGGTGAAAATACTCCGGGGTGAATGCGCGCCTCGGCGCGCAGAGGGGCAGCGCCCCTCACCCCCGAGGAAACAGGCCAGCGGCCTGCGACGAGGCAAACAGGCGCGCGCCGGCGGCGCGCACCTCTGTCTCAGGTCCCGCTCAGAACGAGAAGCTCACGCCGACATTCAGCGCGTTGGTGATGATCCGGGTGCTCAGATCGCCGCCGCCGGTCAGTTCCACGTCGTTGTCCGAAATGGTGAACTGGTATTCGCCGAACAGCCCCCAGCGGTCGTTCAGCTGGTAGCTGGCGCCCGCGGTCAGCCGCGCGGCCGGGCCGGTATACTGGTATTCATAGGTATGCTGGCCGCCGGTCGGGGTGATGTCGACATGCGGGATCGCGACACCGATACCGGCGCCGACATAGGGGGTGAACTTGTCCCACTTGCCGGGCCAGCGCTTCATGTAGTTCACCGTCAAGATATTGTGACCGTCGGTGAACTCCAGCCGGGTGAATTCCGGCGACATGTCGGCGCCGGCATAGGCCTTGTCATGGCTCAGCTCAAACCCCCAGCCCCAGTTGCCGCCCTGCCAGAAGGTGACGCGGGCGCCGTAATAGGGCGGCATGGTGAAGGATTTGCCGTCCCAGCCGATCGAGCTGCTGAACGGGCCGGGATAATCCACGCCGGCAGGCAGCGTGCCGGTGATCCGGCTGTGCGGCGAGGTCTGCCAGCCGCCGTAAACGCTGATCTGGGTTTCGGCGCTCGCGGCGCCCGCCAGACACAGAATCAGGGCCGAGGTGGTGGTAAGAAGGCGTGACATTGGGGGATTCCTTGCGAAAAGGTCGGCGTTTCTGCGCGGCAACATAGACCTTCCGCGGGTGCGGCTCAACCGCGACACATAGGTAACTGTTGCGCGCATGCAACCTCCCGGGAGCATTGTCTGCTGGACTGAGCGGGAATCCCCCGCTAAACAGCGCCTCGGAAAGGCTGCATCAATTTGCCGCTAGAACCGATATTAGGCCGGGTCCGGCCGAAAAATGGAGATAACCTCGTGTCCCACGCAGAAGATCACGAAGGCACCCGCAGGGACTTCCTGTATTACGCCACCGCAGGTGCCGGTGCCGTTGCCACAGGTGCCGCCGTTTGGCCGCTTGTCAATCAGATGAACCCCTCCGCCGACGTGAAGGCGCTGGCCTCGATTCGTGTTGACGTTTCGGGCATTGAGAAGGGCACCCAGCTGACCGTTAAATGGCTGGGCAAGCCGGTGTTCATCCGTCGCCGTACCGAGGAAGAAATCGCCGGAGCGCGTGCGGTCGACCTGAACGACCTGGTCGACAAGAAATCGGAAAACGCCAACAAGCCCGACGCCGACGCATCGGACGAGAACCGCACGATGGACGAAGCCGGCGAATGGCTGGTGATGATCGGCGTCTGCACCCATCTGGGCTGCGTTCCGATCGGCAACGGTTCGGGTGATTTCGGCGGCTGGTTCTGCCCCTGCCACGGGTCGCATTACGATGCCGCGGGCCGGATCCGCAAAGGTCCTGCGCCGCGGAACCTGGACGTGCCTATCGCCGTCTTCGAAGACGAAACCACGATCAAGCTGGGTTAAGGGAGCGTAGCATGTCCGGAATTCCTCACGACCATTACGAACCGAAAACCGGCATCGAAAAGTGGCTGCACAGCCGCCTTCCGATCGTTGGTCTTCTTTATGACACCATCATGATCCCCACCCCGAAGAACCTGAACTGGTGGTGGATCTGGGGCATCGTCCTGGCGTTCTGCCTGGCGCTGCAGATCGTCACCGGCATCGTGCTGGTGATGCATTACACCCCGCATGTGGACCTGGCCTTCGCCAGCGTCGAACACATCATGCGCGACGTGAACGGCGGCTTCATGCTGCGTTACCTGCACGCCAACGGCGCCTCGCTGTTCTTCTTCGCGGTCTATATCCACATCTTCCGCGGTCTGTTCTACGGCTCCTACAAGGCGCCGCGCGAAATCACCTGGATCGTCGGCATGATCATCTATCTGCTGATGATGGCGACCGGCTTCATGGGCTATGTTCTGCCCTGGGGTCAGATGTCGTTCTGGGGCGCAACCGTGATCACCGGCCTGTTCGGCGCGATCCCGTTCATCGGTGAATCGATCCAGACCTGGCTGCTGGGCGGGCCCGCCGTGGACAACGCCACGCTGAACCGCTTCTTCTCGCTGCACTACCTGCTGCCCTTCGTGATCGCCGCGATGGTCATCGTCCATATCTGGGCGTTCCACACCACCGGCAACAACAACCCGACCGGCGTTGATGTCCGCAAGGGGTCGAAGGAAGAGGCCGAGAAAGACACCCTGCCGTTCTGGCCCTATTTCGTGATCAAGGACCTGTTCGCGCTGGTCGTGGTGCTGGCGGTGTTCTTCGCCGTCGTCGGCTTCATGCCGAACTTCCTGGGCCACCCCGATAACTATATCGAGGCCAACCCGCTCTCGACCCCCGCCCACATCGTTCCGGAATGGTACTTCCTGCCCTTCTACGCGATCCTGCGCGCCTTCACCGGCGACGTCTGGGTGGTGATGGCGGCAAGCTGGATCACCGGCGGCATCGTCGACGCCAAGTTCTTCGGCGTGCTGGCGATGTTCGGCGCGATCATCGTGATGGCTCTGGTGCCGTGGCTGGACACCAGCCGGGTGCGCTCGGGCCGGTTCCGCCCGATGTTCAAGTGGTGGTTCTACCTGCTGGTGCTCGACTTCATCGTGCTGATGTGGGTGGGCGCGATGCCGACCGACGGGATCTATCCCTACATCTCGCTGATCGGCGCGACCTACTGGTTCGCCTACTTCCTGGTAATCCTGCCGATCCTGGGCGTGATCGAAAAACCGACCGCGGCCCCGGCCACGATCGAGGAAGATTTCAACGCCCATTATGGCAAGCCGGCCGAATAAGAAGGAAACGGGATAATGCTTAAGAAACTCGCGATTACCGCAGTTGCCGCCCTGACCCTTTCGGCAGGTGGCGCCATCGCAGCGGAAGGCGGTCACATCCACGATGTCGACTTCTCCTTCGAAGGTCCGTTCGGCAAGTTCGACCAGATGCAGCTGCAGCGCGGCCTGCAGGTCTATACCGAGGTCTGCTCGGCCTGCCACGGCATGAAATTCGTGCCGATCCGCACCCTGGCCGACGAAGGCGGCCCGGCGCTGCCTGAGGACCAGGTCCGCGCCTATGCGGCGCAGCTGGAAATCTACGACCCGGAACTGGACGACATGCGCCCGCGCACGCCGGCCGATCACTTCCCGCCCCATGGCGACCCGAACGCGCCGGACCTCAGCCTGATGGCCAAGGCCCGCGCCGGGTTCCACGGCCCCTACGGGTCGGGGATCAACCAGTTCGTCAAGGGCATCGGCGGACCCGAATACATCGTCTCGATCCTGACCGGCTACACCGGCAAGGAGAAGGAAGAAGCGGGCACCACCTATTACGAGAACACCGCCTTCCCCGGCGGCTGGATCGCGATGGCGCCGCCGCTGTCCGGTGAGGACGTGGAATTCGCCGACGGCCATTCCAACGAGCTGCATCACGAGGCGACCGACGTCGCCGCCTTCCTGATGTGGGCGGCCGAGCCGAAGATGATGGCGCGCCAGCATGCCGGTTTCGTCGCCGTGCTGTTCCTGTCGATCCTGTCGGTTCTGCTCTACCTGACCAACAAGCGCCTCTGGGCGCCGGTCAAGAAGAAGGCGAAGGAAGCGTAAGCTTTCGCATTCGGAATTGAGAAAGCCCCGTCCTCTGGCGGGGCTTTTTCTTTGCCTGGTGGGGCGCCCGCGCGCGCGGGCGCAGTGCTTCGCCGCGCGGCGAAGCGGGGGGCGCTGCCCCCGCCGTTGAAAATCCGGGGGATTTTCAACGACTCCCCCGGAGTATTTTTTCCAAGAAGAAAAGGCTTAGCGCATCAGCTCGGGCAGGTCGCCGGTCAGGCCCGCGGCTTCGCGGATGAAGTTGCGGCGCAGCCCCGGCATCGCGTTGATCACCCCCATGCCGAGATCTCGGGCGGCGCGCAGCAGCGGGTTGTCGTTGGAAAAGAGCCTATTGGTCAGGTCGGTGGTCAGCGCCAGCGTCGCGGTGTCGAAGCGGCGCCATTCCTGGTAACGGTCGAGCACCGGTTCGGCGGCGATGTCTTCGCCGCGCCGCTTGGCGTCGGACAGCACCTGGGTCAGCGCGCCGATATCGCGCAGCCCGGCATTGAGCCCCTGGCCCGCGATCGGGTGCATCCCGTGCGCCGCGTCGCCCACCAGCGCCAGCCGCTCGGCCACGAAGCTGTCGGCGACGGTGAGGCCCAGCGGATAGGTGAAGCGCTTGCCGGCCAGCCGGATATCGCCCAGGAAATCGCCGAAGCGCGGCCGCAGCACCTGCAGGTAATCCTGATCCGACAGCGCCTGGAAGGCGGCGGCGTTTTCATGGCTTTCCGACCAGACTATGGAACACCGGTTGCCGGGCAGCGGCAGGATCGCCAGCGGCCCGGGCGGCATGAAGAACTGATGCGCGATGCCGTGATGCGGCAGGTCGTGTTCGATCGCGCAGACCAGCGCGGTCTGGCCGTAATCCCATCCCGTCCGGGTGATACCGGCGCGTTCGGCGGTGCCCGACCGACGCCCGTCGCAGCCCACCAAGAGCCTGCCGCGCAGCGTGTTGCCCGAGGCCAGCGTCAGGGTGACGCCGCCGCTGTCGATGTCCTGCGCGGTGACGGTTTCGCCGTCGAGCAGGGTTATGCGCGCCTCCTCGGCCATCGCGTCGGCCAGCGCCCGGCGCAGGTAGCGGTCTTCGAGCATGTAGCCCATCGGGCCTTCCTCGATCTCGGCATGATCGAAATGCAGGAAGAAGGGCGACAGCGGCCCTTCACCGGCGCGCCCGTCGCTGACCTTGATTTCCAGCATCGGCTGGCTGTTCGCGGCCACACGGCCCCAGATGCCGATGTTTTTCAGCAACCGCTTTGATGCCAGCGCCAGCGCATAGGCGCGGCCGTCGAAATCATCGCTGTCCTGCGCCGCGCGGGGCAGGGCGTCGATCACTGTGACCGTCAGCCCTGATTGCGCCAGGGCCAATGCCAGGGCCGGGCCGTTCAGCCCGCCGCCGACGATGAGGATATCGCTGTCAAATTCCATGTGCTGCAATATGCGCCTCTTATCGGGATTGTCCATGCGTTCCGCTGCCGTTACCGTTCGCGCAAAGACGAGGAGTTTGCGATGCAGGATTGGTTGGAACAAAGCGCGGCGGAACTGGGGCGGGGAATCGGCGCGGGCGCGATCGACCCGGTGGAGCTGACGCGCACCTATCTAGACGCGATCGAGGCGCATGAATTCCGCGACCGCATCTATGCCCGCGTCACCGCGGACCGGGCCATGGCCGAAGCCGCGGCCGCCGCCGAGCGCGCCAAATCCGGGTACCGGCTGTCGGTGCTCGACGGGGTGCCGATCAGCTGGAAGGACCTGTTCGACAGCGCCGGCGTCGCGACCGAAGCCGGATCGGCCCTGCTGAAGGACCGAGTGCCGGGCCGCGACGCGCCGGTGCTGCGCAACGCCACCGCCGCCGGTCTGGTCTGCCTCGGCAAGACCCATATGAGCGAACTGGCCTTTTCCGGGCTGGGGCTGAACCCGGTCACTGCATCGCCGCCTTGCGTCAACGATCATGACGCGGTGTCGGGCGGATCGTCCTCGGGCGCCGCGACCTCGGTCGCCTTCGGGCTGGCCGCCTGCGGCATCGGGTCGGATACCGGCGGGTCGGTGCGCATTCCCTCGGCCTGGAACGATCTGGTCGGGCTGAAGACCACGCCGAAACGGATCCCGCTGCAGGGCGTGGTGCCCTTGTGCGAAAAATTCGACACCGTCGGCCCGCTCTGCCGCTCGGTCGAAGACGCGGCGCTGATGCTGGCGATGCTGGAGGGCGGCAAACCGGCCGACCTGCGCGGCGCGACCCTGCAGGGCAAGCGCTTTGCCGTGCTGCAGACGGCGGTGCTGGAAAAATGCCGCCCGGAACCCCTGAAAGCCTTCGACGACGCGGTGGCGAGGTTGGCCGGGGCCGGGGCGGAGATCGTCAAGATCGACGCGCCGGAAGTGGCGCAGGCGATGGACCTGGCCGCGATCCTGTTCACCACCGAAGCCTACGGCACCTGGCGCGAGGTGATCGAGGCCAATCCGGGCCTGATGTTCGACCGCATCCTTGATCGGTTCCGCAGCGGGGCGCATTTCCTGGGCCACGATTACGTCGCCGCCTGGCAGGAGCTCGAAGGCTATCGCGCCCGCTGGAACGCGCGGGTGGCCGGGTTCGACGCCGTGCTGTGGCCGACCGCGCCCAACCTGCCGCCGAAGCTCGACCGGCTGATGGGCGAGGACGATTACTACGTCACCGAAAACCTGCTGACGCTGAACAACACGCGGGTCGGCAACCTGATGGGCAATTGCGGCGTCACCCTGCCCACCGGGGTGCCCAGCTGCGGTATCCTGTTGAACGGCTTGCCGTTTCAGGAAGAACGCCTGCTGCGCGTCGCGGCGGCGGCCGAGGCGGTTCTGCGCGCCGATTGAGCGCGCACCGCTTTCGTCAAAAAGGTCACAGCGCCGCCGCGCCCTGCCTCAATATTCTGGACGAAACCCATGTCATTGGGTAATCTGACAAAAAACGGGACGACAATGATCCCGTAACTTGAGGCAGTATTGGATGTTTCCTGAGCGGTTTTCGAACCTACCCGCTTATGCTTTCCCGCGTCTGCGCGCCCTGCTGGACGTGCATGAACCGGGCGGCGAAGTGATGCATATGACCATCGGAGAGCCGAAACACGGCTTTCCCGATTGGGTTGCGGGTGTGCTGGCCAAGAATATCGATGGCTTCGGCAATTACCCCCCCAATGACGGCACGCCGGAATTGCAGGGCGCGATCGCCGATTGGATCAAGCGTCGCTATGGCGTGTCCATCGACCCTGCGACGCAGGTGATGCCGCTGAACGGCACCCGCGAAGGTCTGTATAACGCCGCGATGGCGCTGACGCCGGAGAGCAAGAACGGCCAGCAGCCGATCATCCTGATGCCGAACCCGTTCTACCAGGTCTACATGATCGGGGCGATTTCGGTGGGGGCGGAGCCGGTCTTCGTGCCCGCCACTAAGGAAACCGGGCACCTTCCCGATTTCACCTCGCTGCCCGAGGAGGTGCTGAATCGCACCGCCATCGCCTATATCTGTTCGCCCGCCAACCCGCAGGGGGCGGTGGCGTCGCGCGATTACTGGGCCGATCTGATCCGGCTGGCGGAAAAGCACGATTTCCGCATCTTCGCCGACGAATGCTATTCCGAGATTTACCGCGACGCCCCGCCGGTGGGCGCGTTGCAGGTGGCGCAGGAACTGGGCGCCGATCCCGAACGGGTGGTGATTTTCCATTCGCTGTCGAAACGCTCGAACCTGCCGGGTCTCCGCTCGGGCTTCGTGGCCGGGGGGCCGGAATGCCTGAAGCGGGTCAAGCTGCTGCGCGCCTATGCCGGCGCGCCCTTGCCGCTGCCGCTGCAACGGGTGGCCGAAGCGGTGTGGGCGGACGAACATCACGTGATCGAAAACCGCCGCCTCTATCAGGAAAAATTCGCCATCGCGGATGAAATCTTCGCGGGCGTCGACGGCTACATGAGCCCCGAGGCCGGGTTCTTCCTCTGGCTGCCGGTCGAAGACGGCGAACAGGCGGCGCTGAAGCTCTGGCAGGAAACCGGGGTGCGGGTGCTGCCCGGCGCCTATCTGGCGCGGGACGTGGACGGGTTCAATCCCGGCAAGCAATACATAAGGGTCGCCATGGTGGCCCCAAAAGAAGACATGCGGCGCGGGCTGATCAGGCTGCGCGACTGCATCTATGGGTAAGTGGACGAGGGCAGGAATGGCATATCAGACACGAGGGCGCGATCCGCTGTTTGACAGCGACATGCAGGCCGCGATCGAAAAGCGCGGCAAGGAGCTTCTGGGCATCGTCCTGACGATCCTGGGGCTGGCCGTGGCGGCGATGGTGTTTTCCTATCACCCCGACGACCCGTCCTTCATGTCGTCCACCGATGCGCCGGTGCAGAACTGGCTGGGCCGGACCGGTGCGTCGATTTCCGCCTTCCTGTTCGTCGTTGTCGGCAACGGCAGCTGGATCATCTCGCTGGCGCTGATCGGCTGGGGCCTGCGGCTGGCGCTGCATCACGGCTCGGACCGCGCCTTTGGCCGGCTGATCTTCCTGCCGATCCTGATCGCGGTCACTTCCGTCTATGCCTCCACCCTGGTGCCGGGCCCCGACTGGTCGCACGGTTTCGGTCTGGGCGGGCGCTTCGGCGACACCGTTCTGGGCGCTTTCCTGAACTTCATGCCGGTGGGGATGAAAATCGGGCTGAAAATCGCCTCGGTGCTGCTGGCGCTGGCGATGATCGGCCTCACCGCCTTCGTGCTGGGCTTCACCATGCCCGAATTGCGGTTGATCGCGCGCTTCCTGCTGGTCGGCGTGATCATGACCTATGCCACGCTGATGACCCTGCTGGGCCGCGGCGCGACCGGCGCCTTTGGCGCGGCCCAGGCGCTGCAGGCCCGCAATGCCGCCCGCCGCGAAACCCGCCAGCAGCTGGCGCAACAGCAGGCCGAATGGACCGCGCAAAACGCCTGGGAACAGGACCCCGACCCGGTGATCGAGGACGAACCGGAACCGGCCAAGCCCAGCCTGCTGAGCCGGATGCCCGCGCTGATCCGCCGCCCGGAACCTCTGCCCGAGGACCTGCCGGAACCGGAACTGGTCGAAAACCCCATGGCTGCGGATGTCGCCGCGCCCGAGGACGACCGGATCAAGGCCAAGATCGCCGACGTGATCAAGAGCCGGGTCCGCCAGAACCCGAACGTCCAGGTCGAAACCGTGGCGCCGCTGACCAAGGGCCGCGGCCGTGGCCCCGACCCGCTGATCCTGAACACCCAGCCGCAGGCGGGCCTGCGCCCCGAACCGCCGCTGACCGCCTCGCAGGCCGTTCCTGTCGCCACGCCCGCTGTGGCCGCACCCGTCGCGGCCCCTGCCGTGGCCGCGCCGCAGGACATGGGCTATCCGCACGACATGTCCTATGACGAAACGCCTTTCGCCGAGGACGTGCCGCTGCAGGAAGAACCGGTCGCCCAGTTCGATCAGGCCGCCTATCAGCCCGAACCCTATCATGACGACGGGTATCAGGCCGATCCCTATCAGGCCGAGCCCTACCAGGACGACGCCTATCAGGCGGACCCCTATGAGGAAGAGCCCTATCAACCGGTCGCCCCGGCCCCGCGCGCCATCCCGACACCGGAACCGCGCAAGGTGGTGCAGCACCTGAACCGCAAGCCGGTGCAGCCCTCGACCCGTGCCAAGGCCGAAGCGCAGCCCTCGCTGCAATTCGACGAATCCAACCGGCCGCACTACGAATTGCCGCCGCTCAGCCTGCTGACCAACCCGACGCTGATCCAGCGCCATCACCTCAGCGACGAAGCGCTGGAGGAAAACGCGCGGATGCTGGAAAACGTGCTCGACGATTACGGCGTGAAGGGCGAAATCGTGTCGGTCCGCCCCGGCCCCGTCGTCACCATGTACGAACTCGAACCGGCCCCGGGTCTCAAGGCATCCCGCGTCATCGGCCTGTCCGACGATATCGCGCGCTCGATGTCGGCCCTGTCGGCGCGTGTCTCCACCGTGCCGGGGCGTTCTGTGATCGGCATCGAACTGCCGAACGAGAACCGCGAAAAGGTGGTGCTGCGCGAAATCCTCGCTGCCCGCGATTTCGGCGACAGCAACATGAAACTGCCGCTGGCGCTTGGCAAGGATATCGGCGGCGATCCGATCGTCGCGAACCTGGCCAAGATGCCCCACCTTCTGATCGCAGGGACCACCGGGTCCGGTAAGTCGGTGGCGATCAACACGATGATCCTGTCGCTGCTCTACCGCCTGACGCCGGAAGACTGCCGGTTGATCATGATCGACCCGAAGATGCTGGAACTGTCGGTCTATGACGGCATCCCGCACCTGCTGTCGCCCGTCGTCACCGACCCGAAGAAGGCCGTGGTGGCACTGAAATGGGTCGTCGGCGAAATGGAAGACCGCTATCGCAAGATGTCCAAGATGGGCGTGCGCAATATCGACGGCTATAACAGCCGCGTCGCCGATGCGCTCAGCAAGGGCGAAACCTTCTCGCGCACGGTGCAGACCGGGTTTGACGACGACACCGGCGAACCGGTGTTCGAGACCGAGGAAATCCAGCCCGAGAAAATGCCCTATATCGTCGTCATCGTCGACGAAATGGCCGACCTGATGATGGTCGCGGGCAAGGAAATCGAAGCCTGCATCCAGCGTCTGGCACAGATGGCCCGGGCATCGGGCATCCACCTGATCATGGCGACGCAGCGGCCCTCGGTCGATGTGATCACCGGCACGATCAAGGCCAACTTCCCGACCCGGATTTCCTTCCAGGTGACCTCGAAGATCGACAGCCGCACGATCCTGGGTGAAATGGGCGCCGAACAGCTGCTGGGCATGGGCGACATGCTCTACATGGCCGGCGGCGCCAAGATCACCCGCTGCCACGGCCCCTTCGTCAGCGATGAAGAGGTCGAGGAAATCGTCAACCACCTCAAGGCTTACGGCCCGCCCGATTATATCGGCGGCGTGGTCGAAGGCCCCGACGAGGACAAGGAAAGCGATATCGACCTGGTGCTGGGCCTTGGCGGCAACACCACCGGCGAAGACGCGCTTTACGATCAGGCGGTCGCCATCGTGATCAAGGATCGCAAATGCTCGACCTCCTATATCCAGCGCAAGCTGGCGATCGGTTACAACAAGGCCGCGCGACTGGTCGAACAGATGGAAGAAGAAGGCGTGGTCAGCCCCGCCAACCATGTCGGCAAGCGCGAAATCCTGGTGCCCGAACAACACTGACACCCATGACGGCCCGTCGCCCACGACGGGCCGTTTTTCGCCCTCTCCCGGAAATGTGACCCGGGCCGGGCTGCAATCGCCCGCGGAATGGCTAGATTGGTGACATGATCGATAGACGCACGCTTTTCGCCTCGGCCGCCGCCCTGCTGGCCTTCGCCCTGCCGGTTTCGGCAGAGGAAATTTCGCTCGACGACCTGTCGGCCTATCTGAACCGGATGAAAACCGCGCGGGCGAATTTCACCCAGATCAACGATGATGGCACGATTTCCACCGGCACGCTGATGCTGAAACGGCCCGGCCGGATGCGGTTCGAATATTCCGGCCCCGACAATACGCTGGTCCTGGCCAGTTCCGGGGCGGTGGCGATCTATGATCCGAAAACGCCGGACAGCGGGCCGGAAACCTATCCGCTGAACCAGACTCCCCTGTCGATCATCCTGGCCGAACGGGTGGATCTGGCGCAGGCCGACATGGTGGTGGGCCATTCCTATGACGGCACCGCCACCACGATCACCGCGCAGGATCCGGACCATCCCGAATACGGCAACCTGCAGCTGGTCTTCACCGACAACCCGGTGGAGCTGCGTCAATGGGTGGTCAATGACGATGCCGGCGGCAGTACCACGGTGGTGCTGGGGGCGATGGAAACCGGCATTGCTCTGAACAACCAGCTGTTCACCATCACCCGCCCCAATTTGAGCGACAAACGCTGATCAGCGCAGCCGCCGGGGGCAGCTTTGCAGCTGTGCCTCGTACATGTCCGAACGGGCCTCGACCGTGCCCGCGATCCGCATCAGCCAGCTCTTGCGCCGGTAGGTCTGGCGCGCGAAACCGTTATGGCCTTCGTGATAGGCCAGGTATTGATTGCGCGCGTCGTCCAGCGCCACGCCGTTGCGATCGCGGTTGGTGGTCATGTACCAGCCCATGAAATCGGCGGCGTCGCGGATATTGTCGCGCTTGGCCCGGTGCGACCGGGTTTCGCGCTGATACTGTTCCCAGGTGGCATCCAGCGCCTGGGCATAGCCATAGGCCGAGCTTTGCCGCCCCATCGGGATCACGCCCAGCACATAGCGGAACGGCGTGCGCGCGTTGCCGACGAATTTGCTTTCCTGGTAAATCGTTGCCATCTGCACATGCACCGGCACGCCCCAGCGGCGTTCGGCGGCCTTGAAGGCGCGTCCGTATTTCGGGCGCTGGCTGAGGATCGAACAGGCGTCATCAAGGTTCCGCGGCGCGGAATAATTGCCGCCGCCGCAGGATGCCAGCACCATCAACAGGACCAAAGCGCGAAGAGTTCTGCTCATCTGCCTCTCGCTTTCATGTTTTTTTGACAGTGTAGCGGAATCGGGCGCTGCTGCAAATGGCAGATGCGGTCACATCACCGTTGCGTTACAGCAAAATGGCCAGCATCAGCGGGATCGCGACCACCGACATCAGGGTGGACACAACGACCAGCCCGGCCACCGATTCCGAATCCGCGCCGTATTTTTCCGCCAGCAGGTAGGACGTCACCGCCACCGGCGTCGAAATCTGGATCACCAGCACCGCGAAGGCGACCTTGTCCAGTTCGAACCATTGCCCGACCACCCAGGCGATGCCGAAGCACAGCAGCAGCTTGACCAGCGAAATCCAGGTCGCGCGCTTGATATGGCCCGGATGCATCCGCGCCACCGCGACGCCCAGCGTGATCAGCATCAACGGGATCGCCATCTGCCCGATCAGTTCCAGGGCATTGGTCAGGAACACCGGGGTTTCCCAGCCCTGCCACAGGAAGATCCCGCCCAGAACCGTCGCGCCGACCAGCGGTTCCTTGACCACCTTGACCAGCGATCCGCCCCCGGCGACCAGCCACACCCCGAAGGTGAAGGACCAGATCGCCATGATCGCGAACACCACCACCGCGTACCCCAGCCCGACTTCGCCAAAGGCGAACAGCGCCAGCGGCAGGCCCAGATTGCCGGTATTGCCGAAAATGATCGGTGCCATGAAGGTCCGCAGGTCCAGCTTGCCCAGCCGCACCATCAGGAAGGCCAGCACCGACACCGCCGCGTAAGCCGCCACCGAGGCCAGCGAAAGCTTGGTTAACGCCTGCGGGTCGATTTCCGTCTTCATCAGCGAGGTGAAGATCAGGCAGGGCACCGACAGCGTCATCGCCAGCTGGGTGACGAATCGCACCTGGTACTCGATCCCGACCTTGACCCAGCCAAAGCCGATGGCGGCCAGCAGGAACACCGGTGCGGTGATTTCGAGGACTGTAAAGACAAGGTTCACAGACTGTTTCCCCCAGAATTCGGGCTCTGACATGGACAATTACTGCCCAAAGCGTCTATCTCTGGGGTAAGAGGGCTGCAAGACCATGTTGAAGACGCGTGCAAAATATCACCTTGGCCAGATCGTTCGGCACAAGAAGCACCCGTTCCGCGGCGTGGTGTTCGACGTCGATCCGCAATTCGCCAATACCGAGGAATGGTACAACTCCATCCCCGAGGACAGCCGCCCGCGCCGCGAACAGCCGTTTTACCACCTGCTGGCCGAGAACGATCAAAGTTACTACGTGGCTTACGTGTCGGAACAGAACCTGGTTGCGGATTATTCCGGCGAACCGGTGGATCACCCCGACATCCCCGACCTGTTCGGCCCGTTCCAGGACGGTCATTACCCGCTGCATTTCCAGCTGAACTAAGCCGCGCGGGCAGGGGCGGGGCCAGAACGGCCCGCGCCCGTCTTTTCGATCAGTACCCCAGGGCGCAACCGTCCTTGCGCGGGTCCGATCCGCCTTCCAGCACGCCGTCCTCGCCAATCACGATCGCCTGCGCGCCGCCGATCGCCGTTTCCGGGATGACCACATCGTGGCCCAGATCGGCCAGTTCCTGCCGCACGGTGTCGGAATAGCCGCGTTCGACCTGCATCTTGCCGTCGAAGCTGAACGACCGCGGTGCGTCGATTGCTTCCTGCGGGGGCAGCCCGAAATCGTGCATGTTCGACACCAGACGCGCATGACCGTTCGACTGGTACTGCCCGCCCATCACGCCGAAGGGCATCAGCACCCGGCCTTCCTTGCGCAGCATGCCGGGGATGATCGTGTGCATTGGGCGATTGCCGCCGGCCATTTCGTTCGGGTGCCCTTCCTGCAGGGTGAAGCCTGCGCCGCGGTTCTGCAGCAGGATGCCGAATTTTTCCGACGCGATGCCCGACCCGAAGCCGTGGAAGATCGAATAGATCAGCGATACCGCCATCCGGTCGCGGTCCACGACGGTGATATAGATCGTGTCCTTGTGCACCGCCTCGGTCAGCGGCGCGGCGGCGGCCATCGCCTTTTTCGGGTTGATCAGTGCCGCCAGCTTGGCCGCCGTTTCCGGCAGCAGCATGTAATCGGGCTGCGCCATCCGGGACGGATCGGCGATGAACCGGTTGCGCGCGTCATAGGCCAGCTTGGCCGCTTCCGCCTCGATATGCGCGCGTTCGCTGCCCCAGGGGTCCATGCCCGCAATGTCGAAATGCTTCAGGATGTTCAGCATCAGGATCGCGGTCGCGCCCTGGCCGTTCGGCGGATGCTCGTACAGGTCGACACCGGCATAATTACCGCTGACCGGCGAGGTGTAATCGCAGGCGGTATTGGCGAAATCTTCCATCGTGTGGACGCCGCCCATCGCCTGCAGGGTGTTCACCATGTCCTCGGCGATCTCGCCCTCGTAAAACGCCTTGCGGCCGTCCTTGGCGACGCGGCGCAGAACCTCGGCCTGACCGGGGGCGCGGAACATTTCGCCTACCTTCGGCGTCTTGCCCGAGGGCATGAAGTGGCGCAGCCCGTGACCCTGAAGGGTCTTGCCGCTGTTGGCCCAGTCGAAGGCCACGCGCGGCGCGACCGGCACGCCTTCCTCGGCATAGCGGATGGTGGGGGCGAGGATCGCGTCGAGCCCGATGCGGCCGTGATCTTCCGACAAGCGGCAGAACGCGTCGACCGATCCGGGGATGGTGACCGCTTCCTGACCGTAGACCGGCACCGCCGACAGACCGCGCTCGCGCAGCGCCGCGGCCGAGGCCGCCTTGGGCGCGCGGCCCGATCCGTTCAGCGCCAGGATGTCGTCGCTGCCCGCGGGCGACAGCAGCACGAAACAGTCGCCGCCGATCCCGGTCATCTGCGGTTCGCAGATGCCCAGCAGGATCGCCCCGGCAATCGCGGCGTCCATCGCGTTGCCGCCGCGTTCAAGAATATCGATCGCGGTTTTCGCGGCGAGGGGATGCGAGGTGGCACAGATACCGTTGGCCGCGATGACGGGCGAACGGCCGGGCAATTGGAAATCTCTCATGGGTATTCTTTACTCCGCTGTTTGGCGGCACAATAAAGAGTCCCTTGCGGATTTGAAACTGGTGAAAATTCCTCGACGTCATGTACTGGGTGGGGGCTATAAACACATGACGCCGAGGGAAGCTTGTGCAGCTACGGTCTTCACTATGCCCTGCCATTCGGGCGGGATTGCGCGGGTAATATGGCGAATCTTGGACTTTTGCGGCGCTGGCCCCAATTGTTTGAACAGGGGGAAAGGTCGAAGCCGTTCGTCGCGCCCCCTTTCGCCGTGGCGTCATGCCGCACGCCGTTGCTGTGCAGGCTAGACAGCGATCCTCGCCATTGGCTATGCACGTGGCAACATAGGAGGAATTACCATGAAACCGGTCGTTATCGCAGGAGCGTCGAGAACCCCAATGGGCGGGTTCCAGGGGGTGTTTGACGGGGTCGATGCCTCGGTTCTGGGCGGCGCCGCGATCCGCGCCGCGCTGGCCGATGCCGGTGCCGCGACGGTGGACGAGGTGCTGATGGGCTGCGTGTTGCCCGCCGGCCAGGGCCAGGCCCCGGCGCGCCAGGCCGGTTTCGCCGGCGGCTTGGGCGAAGAAGTGCCCGCCACCACGCTGAACAAGATGTGCGGATCGGGCATGAAAGCCGCGATGGTCGCCTTCGACCAGATCGCGCTTGGCCATGCCGACACGATGATCGCGGGCGGCATGGAAAGCATGTCCAACGCGCCCTACCTGCTGCCCAAGATGCGCGGCGGCGCCCGGATCGGCCATCAGGAGGTCAAGGACCACATGTTCCTCGACGGTCTTGAAGACGCCTATGACAAGGGCCGCCTGATGGGCACCTTCGCCGAAGACTGCGCCGAGGCGTTCCAGTTCACCCGCGAAGAACAGGACCAATACGCGCTGGCCTCGCTGTCCAATGCGCTGGACGCCGAACGCAGCGGTGCCTTCGAGGGCGAAATCGCCCCGATCACCCTGCATCACAAGAACGGCGAACACGTCATTTCCACCGACGAACAACCGGCCAAGGCGCGGCCCGAGAAAATCCCGATGCTGAAACCCGCCTTCCGCAAGGATGGCACGGTGACGGCGGCGAACTCCTCGTCGATCTCGGACGGTGCTGCGGCGCTGGTGCTGGCCTCGCAAGAGGCCGCCGAAGCCCAAGGCCTGAACATCCGCGCGCGCATCCTCGGCCATGCCAGCCACGCCCATGCGCCGTCGCAATTCCCCACCGCCCCGGTGCCCGCCGCGCGCAAGCTGCTCGACCGGCTCGGCTGGAGCGTCGAAGACGTCGACCTGTGGGAAGTGAACGAAGCTTTCGCGGTGGTGCCGATGGCCTTCATGCGCGAGCTGAACATTCACCGCGACATCGTGAACGTGAACGGCGGCGCCTGCGCCCTGGGTCACCCGATCGGCGCCTCGGGCGCGCGGATCATGGTGACGCTGCTGAACGCGCTGGAAAAGCGCGGTCTGAAACGCGGCATCGCGGCGATCTGCATCGGCGGCGGCGAAGGCACCGCCATCGCCATCGAGCGGGTCTGAACGACACGGCGCCCCGTCCCGGTTTTGGGGGCGGGGCGCTGGTTTTTTGCCGCCCGGGCAATCTGTATCGAAACGGGCTACAAAAGCCTCAAATGCGTAAAAACTATTGTGCGCTTCCCTTGGCCCACGCTAGCGTGAATTCGGAACAAATAGCGAACGCAAAGGGGTCCGTCATGCTGGAAGGAAGCTGCGCCTGCGGCAAGGTGCATTTCAAGGTCACGGGGCAGCCGCGCGGCGCGACCGCCTGTCATTGCAGCCAGTGCCGGAAAATGGCTGGAATTGCATGGGCTTCCGCCGACGTGCCCGAGGACCAGCTGCGGATCGAGGGGCCGGTTCACTGGCTTTCGCTCACCGACGCCGCGCGGCGCGGCATCTGCCCGGATTGCGGTGCGTTCCTGTTCTGGCACGGCACCAATGATCCCCATATCAGCTTCGCCCTGGGCGCGATCGACGGGCCGACGGGGGTAAAGATCGCGCAGCATATCTTCGTTGCCGACAAGGGCGACTATTATGACATTGCGGATGGTGTCGTGCAGAAACCCTGACCGGGCCTTTGCAGTCTTTCGCCGCGCGCCCTTCTGCGATAAAGCCGTGGGGCAACAAGGAATTTCCAGATGTCCGACACCCCCGCGAAACCCGAAAATATCGATACGCCCCAAGGGCTTGCCTTTGCCATAGCGGCGTATCTGATGTGGGGTTTCATGCCGCTTTACATGAAGCTTCTGGCCCATATCCCGGCCGCAGAAGTGGTGGCGCACCGGGTGATCTGGGCACTGCCCATCGCTGCCGCCCTGCTGATCTACCTGCGCCGCACCAGCGATCTGGTCCAGGCGCTGCGCACCCCCCGCACCCTGATCATGGCCTGCGTCACGGCGCTGCTGATTTCGGTCAACTGGGGCATCTATGTCTGGTCGATCGCGTCGGGCCGGGCGATCGACGCGGCGCTTGGTTACTACATCAACCCGCTGTTCAGCGTCGCCCTGGGCGCGCTGCTGCTGGGTGAACGGCCGACCAAGGCGCAGGGGGTGGCGATCGCGCTGGCGGTGCTGGCGGTCGCGGTGCTGTGGATCGATGCCGGGAGCCTGCCCTGGGCGGCGGTGGGGCTGACCGTGACCTGGGGCTTCTATGCCTTCTTCAAGAAATCGCTGCCGGTGGGGCCGAACCAGGGTTTCCTGCTCGAAGTGCTGATCCTGCTGCCGCTGGCCCTGGGCTATGCCGGTTACCTGCTGGTGACGGGGCAGGGGCATTTCACCGCTTCCGGCGCCGATATGGCGCTGCTGATGGGCGCCGGTGTGGTGACGGCGGTGCCGCTGATCACCTATGCCAACGGGGCCAAGCTGCTGCGGCTGTCGACCATCGGTGTGCTGCAATACATCGCGCCGACGCTGATTTTCCTGGTGGCCGTCCTGGTCTTTGGCGAACCGTTCGACCATGCCCGTATGATCGCCTTCCCGCTGATCTGGGCGGCCTTGGTGATCTATTCGGTGTCGATGTGGCGGCAACTGCGCCATTCGCGGATGTAAGCGGCGGTTGCGCCCCGCCGCGCGCCCGCGTATTTCCCGGCCATGGCATGGAGCACAGACTATAATCCCCCCACCGATCCGCTCGAGATCCTGCACGAGGATCACGAAATCGTCGTGGTGAACAAACCCAGCGGCCTTTTATCGGTGCCCGGACGGGGCGAACACCTGGCCGATTGCCTGATCACCCGGGTGCAGGCGGTGTTCCCGCAGGCTTTGCTGGTGCACCGGCTGGATCGGGACACGTCGGGGGTGATGATCTTCGCATTATCGCCCCATGCGCAGCGCAACCTGTCGATGCAGTTCGAAAAGCGGAGCACCCGGAAAACCTATGTCGCGCGGGTCTGGGGGCGGTTGGAGCCGAAGACCGGCACCGTGGACCTGCCGCTGATCGTCGACTGGCCGAACCGGCCGCGTCAGATGGTGGATCACGAGAACGGCAAACCGGCCATCACCGATTGGCGGGTGCTGAAATACGGCGATAACGAAACCCGGGTGCGGCTGATGCCGCGCACCGGTCGCAGCCACCAGCTGCGGGTCCATATGCTGGCGCTTGGCCATCCGATCCTGGGCGATCCGCTTTATGCCGAAGGGGCGGCGCAGGATTTCCCGCGCCTGATGCTGCATTCCGAGGAATTGCGCATCAAGCATCCCGAAAGCGGCAAGGGCATGGCGTTTCGGGCCAAGGTGCCGTTCTGAGGAAGTCGGCGCTCAGCGCAAGCGGCGGTCGGTCAGGTTCAGGCGGCCCGCAGCGATTGCATTCACCACATCCGCAAGTTCCGGCGCGTCGCGCAGTAGCTGTTCCAGCTCGTCCAGCCGGTTGGTGGCGATAAGTTCCAGCAGGTCGGCCCGCACCTCGCCCTCCGCATCGCGCGGCAGTGTGGCCACGATCTGCGCCAGGTTCGGTTTCGGCTCGCTCTGCGGCAGGGCACTCGCGGACAGATCGCCCTCGACAAAGGCATAGAGCCCGACGCCGCCCGCGGGCAGCGCATAGGCGGCGAAGGCCACGTCGCGCGCGCCCGCCTGTAGCAACGCTTCGCGGATCGCCGGGCCGTCCTTTTCGATGCGGTTTTCCGATCCTTCGCTGTCTGACCAGTTCATCAGCCGCCTGGTGACGAAGTTATAAAGCTTCTTGCCGGTGGCCATCCAGATCCGCGACGGCAGCGATTTGCGCGCCAGCATCCGGCGTTCCGACGCGGTCAGCAGATGCGGCGCGAAGGCGCGTTTCTGCTTCAGCATGTGGCGCAGGTCTTCGCGCGCGGCGATGCGGAACAGCTTGCCGCGCCGCTTGTGCACACTGGCGAGCTGGAAATCGATCACCGCGGCGCGGCCGTCCGGCGTCATCAGCCAGTTCTGCGGCTTGGCGATGTCGTTATGGCAGACGCCGCGCCGTTTCATGTCGCGCAGCAGCCGCTTGGCGTCGCGATACCATTCCGGGTTCGAGGGTTTCGCCAGGTGCAGCGGCGTGCCCTGCGACCAGATTCGCAGGATGCCCGCCCGGTCGGCGGCCAGCAGCACCGGCACCCCTTCGATGCCCTGCACCGCCCTGAGACCGCGCGCTTCCCTGCGGGCCAGGAACTGCGACAGCGGCCTTGCGTACCAGGGCACCCCGTCGAGTTTGCGCAGCGCCACCTTGACCGACGGGTCCGAGGCCAGATGCCCCGAAATCGTTTCGGAAAAGATATCCCGCTTCAGCACCGTTTCCGGCACGAAGTCGGCTTGCGATTTCGGCTTGGTCCCGGCCATTCGGCCCCCCCGCAAAGAAAAGCATCCGGGGCTGTCATAGCCCCGGATGCCGGTTTGCCGCAATGGCGGCGCGTTCCGTTCGCGGATTAATCGTTGGTCCAGCCGGAAACCGCTTTGATTTCCAGGAAGTCCTCGATCCCCCACATGCCGGCCTCGCGGCCGTTGCCCGACTGCTTCATGCCGCCGAAGGGGGCGCCTGCGCCGCGGCTGGTGCCGTTGATTTCCACCATGCCCGAACGCAGCTGCTGCGCCACCCGGTTGGCCTTGGAGCCGTCCTGGGTCTGGACGTAGTTGGTCAGGCCGTAAACCGTGTCATTGGCGATGGCGATCGCTTCTTCCTCGGTCTCGAACGGGATGATCGAGAGAACCGGGCCGAAGATTTCTTCGCGCGCGATGGTCATGTCGTTGGTCACGTCGGCGAACACGGTGGGGCGGACGAAGAAGCCCTTGTTCAGCCCTTCGGGACGGCCCAGGCCACCGGCGACCAAGCGGGCGCCTTCGTCGATGCCCGTCTGGATCAGGCCCTGGATCTTGTTCCACTGCGCTTCGTTCACCACCGGGCCGATATGGCGGCCGGCTTCGTGGGCGCTGCCCACGGTGACCTTGCTGGCGACTTCGGCGGCGGTTTCCACCGCCATGTCATAGGCGCCCTTCTGCACCAGCATCCGGCTGGGGGCGTTACAGCTTTGGCCGGTGTTGTTCATCATGTGCAGCACGCCGCGCTTGACCGCCTTGTCATCGGCATCGGCGAAGATGATGTTGGCGCCCTTGCCGCCCAGTTCCAGGTGCACGCGCTTGACGGTGTCGGCGGCGTTCTTGGAAATCGCGATCCCGGCGCGGGTCGAGCCGGTGAAGCTGACCATGTCGACGTCTTTGTGGCCGGTCAGCGCGGTGCCGACGCCCATGCCGTCGCCGTTGACCAGGTTGAAGACGCCCTTGGGGAAGCCTGCTTCGTCCATGAATTCGGCGAACAGCATCGCGTCGAGCGGGCTTTCCTCGGACGGTTTCAGAACCATGGTGCAGCCGGCGATGGCAGCGGCCACGACCTTCAGCGTGACCTGGTTCATCGGCCAGTTCCACGGGGTGATCAGGGCGCAGACGCCGATCGGTTCATAGATGATCCGGTCGTTCGGCGCGTGATCGCCCAGCGGGCGGATGAATTCGAAATTCTTTGCGGCTTTCAGGAAATTGGTGATGTGCCAGGTGCCGGCGCCGACCTGCTGGGTGTTCGCCATGTCGATCGGCGCGCCCATTTCCATCGACATCGCCGCGCCCATTTCTTCGCCGCGGCGCTTGTAGATTTCCAGCAGCTTTTCGACCAGCGCGATGCGTTCCGCGACCGGCGTGGCCATCCAGGCCGGGAAGGCGGCCTTGGCGGCGGCGACCGCCTTGTCTACATCGGCCTGGGAACCCAGCGAAATGACCGCGCAGGGTTCTTCGGTCGAGGGATCGATGACATTCAGGTCTTTGCCTTCGATCGGATCGACCCATTCGCCGTTGATGTAGAATTGACGTTTTTCGATCATCTCTCTCTCCCGTGAGATAATTAGATACCGGTCATTTTTTCCGCTAGGCGGAATAAAAACCGCAGATTCCCGCGCACTCTGACAGGGGTTTTGGAAAGCTTCAAGCGGGGTTATGCCCCGACTCTAACCTGTCCCTAATTTGATCAAATTTTCGGTTTTGTCAAACCCTGCGACCTTCCGTCCTAAGATGTCGATAGGGGCGAAAAAGGGCTGGAAAATCTCAATTTAGAACGTATCTAATTCGCAGAATATTAAAGCCACTCAGAGAGGACCAGATCATGGGCTTGCGCATCAACGACATCGTTCCGAACTTCACCGCCGAAACCGACCAGGGTACCATCACCTTCCATGACTGGATCGGCGACAGCTGGGCCATCCTGTTTTCGCACCCCAAGGATTTCACCCCGGTCTGCACTACCGAATTCGGCGCCGTGGCGCAGCTGGCCGAGGAATGGACCAAGCGCAACACCAAGGTTATCGGTCTGAGCGTCGACGGCGTCGACGAGCACGTGCAATGGAAAAACGACATCGAAAGCTTCTCGGGCGCGCCGGCCGGTTTCCCGATCATCGCCGATGAATCGCTGGAAGTGTCGAAGCTGTTCGACATGCTGCCCGCCGAAGCCTACCTGGCCGACGGCCGTACCGCTGCCGACAGCGCCTCGGTCCGTTCGGTCTTCATCATCTCGCCGGACAAGAAGGTCCAGCTGATCATGACCTACCCGATGTCGGTGGGCCGCAACTTCGCCGAGGTCCTGCGCGCGCTGGACGGTCTGCAGGCGACCTTCGGCACCCCGATCGCAACCCCGGCCAACTGGGTTTCCGGCCAGGACGTGATCGTGGCTCTGTCGCTGACCGACGAAGAAGCCAAGGAAAAGTTCGGCGAAATCGACGTCAAGCTGCCCTACCTGCGCACCACCAAGCACGTCGCCTGATCGCAAGCGATCTGACTGAAGGCATCGGAACCCCCGCAGTTTCTGCGGGGGTTTTTCTTTGCTTGGCCGAAATGAAAAAGTGAGCCGGGCATGAAAAAACGCCCCGGCCATTATGGCCGGGGCGCTCAATTTTCAGAAAGAGGAGAAGATCACTCCTCTTCTTTTTCCTCTTTCGCGATCTCTTCGCCGGTTTCCTGGTCGACCATCTTCATCGCCAGGCGCACCTTGCCGCGGTCGTCGAAGCCCAGAAGCTTCACATAGACTTCCTGGCCTTCCTTCAGAACGTCCGAAGGATGGTTCAGGCGGCGGTTTTCGATCTGGCTGACATGGACTAGGCCGTCGCGCTTGCCGAAGAAGTTCACGAAGGCGCCGAAATCGACGATCTTCACGACCTTGCCCTTGTAGATATGGCCTTCTTCCGGCTCTGCCACGATCGAATGGATCATGTCATAGGCCTTCTTGATGCATTCGCCGTCGGGCGACGCGATCTTGATGATGCCGTCGTCGTTGATGTCGACCTTGGCGCCCGACACTTCGACGATTTCGCGGATCACCTTGCCGCCCGAACCGATCACTTCACGGATCTTGTCGGTCGGGATCTGCATCGTTTCGATGCGCGGCGCGTGGACCGAGAATTCACCGACGCCCGAAAGCGCCTTGTTCATCTCGCCCAGGATATGCATGCGGCCGTCCTTGGCCTGGGCCAGGGCTTTGCTCATGATTTCCGGGGTGATGCCCGCGACCTTGATGTCCATCTGCAGCGAGGTGATGCCGTTTTCGGTACCCGCCACTTTGAAGTCCATGTCGCCCAGGTGGTCTTCGTCACCCAGGATGTCGGTCAGAACCGCGTAGGACCCGTCGTCTTCCAGCACCAGGCCCATGGCCACACCGGCAACGGCGGCCTTCAGCGGCACGCCCGCGTCCATCATCGACAGCGACCCGCCGCAGACCGATGCCATCGAGGACGACCCGTTCGATTCGGTGATCTCGGACACGATGCGGACGGTGTAGGGGAAATCGGTCGAAGCCGGCAGAACCGCCTGCAGCGCGCGCCATGCCAGTTTGCCGTGGCCGATTTCACGGCGACCCGGCGAACCCACGCGGCCCACTTCACCGACCGAGTACGGCGGGAAGTTGTAGTGCAGCAGGAAGTTGGATTTGAAGTTGCCGTGCAGCGCGTCGATGAACTGTTCGTCGTCGCCGGTGCCCAGGGTGGTCACGACCAGGCCTTGGGTTTCGCCACGGGTGAACAGCGCCGACCCGTGGGTCCGCGGCAGCAGGCCGGTTTCGGCCACGATCGGGCGCACCTGATCCAGCGCGCGGCCGTCGATCCGCTTGCCTTCCTTCACGACAGACCCGCGCAGGACGGTCGATTCCAGCTTCTTCAGGGCGGAGCCTAGGTTGGCGTCTTCGAGCTGTTCTTCGCTCAGGCCGGCCTTGATTTCTTCCTTCACCGCGGCAACGGCGGCAACGCGCTCTTGCTTGTCGGTGATGGCATAGGCGGCGTGCATCTTGTCGGCGCCGGCGGCCTTAACGACGTCGTAGAGCTCCGAATAATCGGGAGCCTGGAAGTCGAAGGGTTCTTTCGCGGCTTCTTCGGCCAGCGAAATGATCAGGTCGATGACCGGCTGGATCTGTTCGTGCGCGAAGGTCACGGCGCCCAGCATTTCGTCTTCGGTCAGCTCGTAAGCTTCCGATTCAACCATCATCACCGCGTCCTTGGTGCCGGCGACGACCAGGTCCAGACGCTGTTCGGGGTTGTTGCGCAGGTCCTGCATGTCGTCCACGGACGGGTTCAGGACGTATTCGCCATCCACGAAGCCAACGC
Organism: Thalassovita mangrovi; assembly: GCF_009857745.1. GTDB lineage: Bacteria > Pseudomonadota > Alphaproteobacteria > Rhodobacterales > Rhodobacteraceae > Thalassobius > Thalassobius mangrovi. The sequence continues at coordinate 212,027 of NZ_WWEN01000003.1, read as the reverse complement.
GGGCACCGGCGATCGGGCCGCGGAACGGTGCGCCGGAAATGGTCAGCGCGGCCGAGGCGGCGATCATCGCCACGATGTCGGGATCGTTGACCAGGTCGTGGCTCAGCACGGTGCACATGACCAGGACTTCGTTTTTGAAGCCGGGCACGAACAGCGGGCGGATCGGACGGTCGATCAGGCGCGCGGTCAGCGTTTCTTTTTCGGTCGGGCGCGCTTCGCGCTTGAAGAAACCACCGGGGATTTTGCCCGCGGCATAGTATTTTTCCTGGTAGTGCACGGTCAGCGGAAAGAAGTCCTGACCGGGCTTGGGTTCCTTGGCGAAGGTCACGTTGGCCATGACCGAAGTTTCGCCCAGGGTGGCGATGACCGAGCCATCCGCCTGGCGGGCAACCTTGCCCGTTTCCAGAGTGAGGGTTTCATCGCCCCACTGCATCGATTTCGTCGTTACGTCAAACATTTGCGTATCCTAATTGGAAGCACTCCCAGGCGTATCCCGGGTCTTCCGTTGTCATGGCGGCCCCATTGCCGCCGACCCCACTATCTTTCTTTCGAGCGCCAGGGTCAGGGCGCAACGTCTCAGATGATGCGGCCATACAGCAGTTTGGCGCAATTTGGAACAGGAAACATGCGGCGGCGAAGGTCGCCCCGGCGCCCTGCGGATCACGCCATCGGGGCGATCGGCAGCAGCCGGGAATCCTGCAGTGCGGCGGTGCGGTGGCCGATCCCTTCGAGATAGGCGGCGTGATCTGCAAAGGCCATGAAGGCGTCGAGCGAAGCTTGCCGCACCAGCATGACCCGATCCCAATATTCGGCCTCGGGCCCGATCAGGAAGGGGCCGCCTTCGCCCATGAAGATCACCTCGCCGCCGGTTTCGCGCAGGAACGGGTCGGTATGGGCGACATAGCGGTCGAAGGCTTCGGCGCCGCTGATCGGGCTGTCGGGGGCAAGGCCGGGATCGGCAGAATAATCCGCGACGTCGCGGAACCTCAGCAGGTTCAACATCACCACCGGCCCGGTCAGCCCGCGCATCATCAGCGCGCGCCCCGAGGCCTGCGTCGGTTCGAGGTAAGTCGTCATTGCGCGTCCTTTTCCGTTGCGCCGGGTCCGACGGCCAGTCGTTGCGCGTGGGCTGCGATATCTGCGGGCCAGTCGGCGATTTGGCGGGCGAACCCGTCCATGTCGCCCGCGAAAAGGGCGCGGGCGGCGTCTTCGAACCCGGGCAGGTCGCCCCCTATGGCGGACATGAAGCGATAGGCCGCGTCGCGGGCGGCGCGGGCCGCGGTCGCGCCGCTGTCCTGCTGGCGGGCGGTTTCCACCAACCGGCGCAGCGTGGCCGAAGCGCCGCCGGGCTGGCCTTGCAGCCAGTCCCAGTGGCGCGGCAACAGCGTGACCTCGCGCGCGACGACGCCAAGTTTCGGCCGCCCGCGCTTGCGCGGCGCGGCGTCTTCGGGTGCGGGGGCGTAGCGGGCGGCAATTTCCTCGTTCGATCCGCGCAGGTCGAGGTCGATCACCGCGCCGGTCCGGTCGTCAAAGACCAGGACCTGCGGCGCGTCGGCGGATTTGACCGTCAGCGCCACCTCGGCCAGCGGGCCGGAGGCGATGAGGTTGGTGCCGGAAAAGGCGGTGCAGGTCTGGGTCATCGGCAGGGGTCCTTGTTTGCGCTTGTATTTACCCGGGTAAAAATGTCATGTCAATTAAACCCGGGTAAAAAGATTCGCCTGCCCGGACGGCTTGAACGGGAAAGGACGGAGCGTGGAGCGAGATCGGAAAAAGGCGCTGATCGCCGCCTATAAGGAACGCAAACCCGCCGTGGGCATCTATGCGGTGACCTGCCAGGCCAGCGGTGCCTGCTGGGTGGGGCGCACGCCCAATCTGGATACGGTGGAAAACCGGCTGTGGTTCACCCTTCGCCAGGGCAGCAACCCGCATCGCGGGTTGCAGGCGGCCTGGGCCGAGCATGGCGCGGACGCTTTCCGCTTCGAGCGGCTGGAGCAGTTGAAGGACGATATCGGTGCGCTGACACGTGAGCGGCTGCTGAAGGAGCGGCTGGCCCATTGGGCCGCCGCCCGGCAGGCGACGGTGATCTAGGACGGCTGCGCGCTCGGCGTGCTGTCGTCGCGGGCCAGCATCGCGGCTTCGGCCCGGCTCAGGCGGGTGATCGCCTCGTCCGGGCCGCCGCCGGTGTTCAGGGTGCGCCGCCAGATCGCCAAGCAGGACGTCGGCGACCAGGGCAGCGCCGCCTGCGCCACCCAATGGCGCAGGGGCTGGGGCAGCGCGTCGTAATCGCGCATCGGGTCGGTCGATCTGCGGCGCAGCTTCAGCCGTGTCGCGCCGCGATTGCCGCCCCGGGCGGGGCTCACGCGGCCTCCCCGGCCTGGCGCCAGTGCGGGAACGGATCGGGCAGCCCGGCCTGGGCAGCAAGATCCGGCGCGGCGTCGGGCAGCAGGCAGGATTCCAGCCCGGCATTGAGCGCGGGCCAGTCGATGCCGCTGCCGATGAATACCAGTTCCTGCCGTCGGTCGCCGAAGGGTTCGGACCAGTGCTGATTGATATAGCTCAGCGCCTGCGGGTGGTCGGGCCAGCGTTCCTGCGGCACGGTCGCCCACCATTTGCCCAAGGGTTTGACGCTGGACAGCGCCCCGGCAAGCGAGAATTCGGCGACCCAGTCGGGCCGGGTGGCGATCCAGAAATGGCCCTTGGCGCGGATCACGCCGGGCAAGTTGCCGTTCAGGAAATCGTGGATCTTCTGCGGGTCGAAGGGCGCGCGGGCGCGGTACACATAGGATGCGATGCCGTATTCGTCGGTTTCCGGCGTGTGATCGGCGAAACCATAGAGTTCCTTGGCCCACATCGGGTGCTCATGCGCCTTTTCGAAATCGAACAGGCCGGTTTCCATCACTTCCGCGATCGGCACCTCGGCGAAATCGCATGTCAGTATGCGGGCATCGGCATTCAGGCTGCGCACGATCTTGCGGGCGGCGTCGATGCGTTCGGGGCCGGCTTCGGATTGCTTGTTGAGGATGACCACGTCGGCGAATTCGATCTGTTCGGTCAGCAGGTCCACCAGGGTGCGGTCATCGCCTTCGCCCAGGGATTCGCCCCGGTCGCTGAGAAAGTCGTGGCTGGAATAATCCGCCAGCAGGTTGCAGGCATCGACCACCGTCACCATCGTGTCGAGCCGGGCGAGATCCGACAGGCTTTGCCCGGCTTCGTCGCGGAATTCGAAGGTGGCGGCCACCGGCAGCGGTTCGGCGATGCCGGTCGATTCGATCAGCAGCGTATCGAAGCGGCCTTCCTCGGCCAGGCGGCGGACCTCGATCAGCAGGTCGTCGCGCAGGGTGCAGCAGATGCAGCCGTTCGACATTTCGACCAGGGTTTCGTCGGTATGGCTCAGCTCGGCCCCGCCTGCGCGCACCAGGTCGGCGTCGATGTTGACCTCGGACATGTCGTTGACGATCACCGCGACACGGCGGCCGTCACGGTTGTTGAGGATGCGGTTCAGCAGCGTGGTTTTACCGGCGCCCAGAAAGCCGGACAAAACCGTGACGGGAAGACGGGAATCGGTCATGAGATGCTCCGATATGTTGGGTGTGTTATGTTATTACATACCTCCATTAGCCCGCGGCGCACCTGTCGGCAAGCCGGTTTTCCCCGCAGGGTCCCCCGAAGCCCTGCGCACAAAGAAAAACCGCGCCCCGGATGGGACGCGGTTTCGCAATTCGCTGTGTCGTCGGATCTTAGCGACGCAGGCCCAGACGCTTGATCAGGTCCTGGTAGCGCGCTTCGTCCTTGCCCTTCAGGTAGTCCAGCAGCTTACGGCGCTGAGCAACCATTTTCAGCAGACCACGGCGGCCGTGGTTGTCTTTCTTGTGGGTCTTGAAGTGCTCGGTCAGGGTCGCGATGCGCGACGACAGGATGGCAACCTGAACTTCGGGCGAACCGGTGTCGCCTTCCTTGGTTGCGAATTCCTTCATGACGCGGGCTTTTTCTTCCACGGTGATCGACATCGGGATCTCCTTTGTTCGAAAGGGTTAGGGGCACAAGCCGGGATGTCGTCCAGCAAGGTCCATGATCTCTGCTCCGGCGAATCCGAAGGCAGATGCGGGCGTATAGGTCAAAACCCGTGAAAAGAAAAGCCCAAACGGCGGTCAGACCAGGTTGGCGCCTGCCAGGCTCGATTGCGGCATCAGCACGATACTGTTGGTGCTGGTTTCGTCGATATGGTTCAGCGTGGCGACCGCATCGCCGTTCATGGTCAGCACCAGGTTGCCCGGTTCGGTCAGCGAGGGGATGAGTTCCAGAACCGGTTCCTCCTCGGCCGTGTCGTCATAGATCAGCAGCAGCGTGTCTTCGTTGACGTCGAAATCGGTCAGTTCGACCGGATCGACGATCCAGTCGCCGACCAGAACCGAATCCGATCCGTCGCCCAGCGAAATCACGTCGCCGTCGCCCGCGGCGATCGTATCGTCGCCGCCACCGCCGTTGAGGAAATCCGCCGCCGCGTCGTCGTCGCCGTTCAGCCGGTCGTTGCCCCAGCCGCCGAACAGGGTGTCGGCGCCCTCGCCCCCGGCCAGGCTGTCATCGCCCAGCCCGCCCAGCAGCGCGTCGTCGCCCGGACCGCCGGTCAGAGTATCCTGCCCGTCGCCGCCGGTCAGGCTGTCATCGCCCGCCTGCCCGTCCAGGCCGTCATCCCCGTCATATCCGAACAGTCGATCATCGCCATCGCCGCCGGACAGCGTATCGTCGCCGGCTTCGCCATGCAGCGTATCCGCGCCCGCATCGCCCTGCAGGGCATCGTCACCCTCGCCGCCATGCAGGTCGTCGGCCCCATCGCCGCCCGCCACGATGTCATCGCCGCCATAGCCGTTGATCTGATCCTCGCCGCTACCGCCGGTCAGGTTCTCATCCATCCCGGTCCCGGCCAGGATGTCGTTGCCTTCGGTCCCGGACAGGACAACCGGCAGGATTTCCGACTCAGGTTCCAGCAGAGGGTCGTCCGCGCCGCTGTCATCTGGCCCCGTTTCAGGAAGGGCTTCGTCGCCGGACAGGTCGAACCCCGATACCAGCCCGATTAGCGCCACGCCGACCATCATCGCGCCCAGCACGCCCGTGAGCATTATCATCTCTACCCCGCTTTCGCCCCCGTTCAGGGTAACGCGGCCGCGGGAGGCTGGTCTAAACCTATTGAGTTCCTTGGTTAACGCCTGCGCCGGTGGCGCGTTCGAATTCGTCGGCCAGGATCGCCATCCAGTCGCCGATGACCGGAAGGAATTCGAATTGCGACAGCCACCAGGTCAGGATCGACACCAGCAGCGATGCGCCCAGCACCGACCCCAGCCCGAAGGCCAGCCCGCGGGCGAAATTGAACAGCAGCAGCCGGGTCACCGAATTCTGCACCGCGATGAAGCGGTGATTGTTCAGCCTTTCCACCTCAAGCGTCAGCTGGCGGATCGCGTCGACCGCTTCCTGGTCGGTGTGGGCGTCGCGGGGGTCTGGCGTGTCGGGCATTTGGGTCACGGTCGGATATCCCATGGTTCGGGTTGCTGGCGATAGGCGATGTAAAGCGGGTGGCGCGGATGCCCGGCCTTGGTCAGGCCGAGATGGAAAACCGGGCGGCCGGTGCCCTGCAACAGCTTTGCCACATGGGCGCCGCGATCCATGTGATCGCCGTGGCTGCCCCATCCGGCGATGATCCGGTCGGCCCAGTCGCAGCTTTCGACCAGGATGCGGTCATTGTCCGGCCCGACCGGCTTCCTTCTTTTGCGCAGCTTCTTGGGGTCGGTTTCGCGCCAGGCGAAGATATTGGTCACCCGGAACCCGCCGAAGCCCAGCGTCCGCGCCCGCCTTTCGCAGCGTTCCACCGTGGGGTCGTTCTGCACCTCGGTTGCGGTCGAGGGGTTCAGCATGACGAACAGCGCCTTTTCCCCGGCCGGGTCCCAGGTGCGGGTCAGCTGGTAGCGATATTTTTCGCAATCCGAATAAACGGCGGTCGAGAGGGCATCGCCCTTTTGGAAGTCGCGGATGATCATGGGATCTGTTTTCCCGGTTTCGGGGCCGATGCGCAACATCCGGGCGGGGCGGCGTTTACCAATTTGGCAGATTCTTCCGGGCGCAGCGCCCCGCAAGGCCGGGGCTGGGCGATTCTGATTCTGCCCAAAGGGGGTATCCTTTGGCGCATCGGGGAGGGGCGGGTTATCCCCCGCCGCCCTGATCGGGGCCGGTTTCGGTGCCCGGGGCCAGATCGAAACGCCTGAAAGCAGGACCGAGGTATGTGTCAGGGCGTTCAATCCCGGACTTTGTTCCTGTTGGGAATCCGGCTTTCGTCGTCAACTAGATGACTCAGTATGACTCATAAGTAGTGGTAGAAGTCTTCGTAAGTTGAAACTGTTACATGCTTGAGGTTCTCCCGTGTCTTTCCTTCTGATGCTTGGTACTCTGTTGGTCGGTTCTTTCGCTCTCGTCGGTGACGACGTTGAGGGCGTGGAAGAGGATGTGATCGAGTCGGGCAAGGAAGACGATCTGATCGAAGCCGATCCCGAGGCCGCCCTGGCCGAGATCGACCTGAACGACGAAGAACTGGACCTGCTGGGCGTCTGGCTGAACGGCGATGACGAAGCGGACGACCTGACCGGCACCGATGGCGACGACAGCATCTTCGGCGGCGAAGGCGCCGACACGATCGAAGGCGGCGCAGGCGACGACGAACTGTTCAGCGGCAGTGACGCTTCGTTCCGCGACGATTGGAACCACGCACCCGGCACCCTGACCCGCGTCGACGATGCCGGCGACGTCCTGGACGGCGGCGCAGGCGATGACGAACTGTGGCTGGGCCAGGGCACCGTGGCAACGGGGGGCGAAGGCGCCGACCTGTTCCACGTCTTCGGCGCCACCTACCCGGCAGATGCCGAAGCGGCCGAGATCACCGATTTCACCGCCGGCGAGGATCAGCTGGAAATCGATTTCCCGGTGCACGAAGGCTACTACGCGCAAGATTTCACCACCGAAGACGCGATCAACGGGTTGCTGAGCAGCTACGACGCTGAAACCGACACCACCCTGATCGAGATCGACGGCGAAGAGGTCGTGACCCTGAACGGCGATCAGACCGATCTGAGCATCGCCTTCTACGACAACGTGAACGGCGGTGCCGAATGGTTCGACATCGAAGGCAACGCGATGAGCGAAGAGGAAGGCGAAAGCGCCGACATCATCCTCTGCGCCCGCGCCCTGCAAGAGGTGATCGGCGAAATTTCCTGATAAGCCGCAGCAACGGCACCCGCCCGGGTGCGCTCAGCGTCAAAGCCCCGAGGGGCTGGGGGACATCGAGCAACACACGGGACTTTCCTGAAACGCCCCGGTCGCAAGGCCGGGGTGTTTTGGGTTTGGGATCACGATAAGGATCGGCGGGGTCAGTCCCGCACGAAGACCCGGTTCGGGTGCAGTTCGCCCGCCTTGAACACACCCACCGCCACCGCGTGGCCGTCGAAGGAGGCCCAGCAGACCTCGCCGTATTCGACATCATGGGCGATCACCATGCCGGGATTGCCGTTGCGCATCTTTGCCGCGCCCTGTTCGGTCGCCTTGACCTCGGGCAGGTCGGCAAGGCCTTCCTCCAGCGGGCGAATGTACTCGTCCAGTTCCGGCGTGCGGGCCAGTTCCTCGATCTGCTCCCAGGTCATCCCGTCTTCGGCCTCGAACGGGCCCGACCAGATCCGGCGCAGTTTCAGGACGTGACCGTGGCAGCCCAGCTTTTCGCCCAGATCGCGGGCGATCGAGCGGACGTAACCACCCTTGCCGCAGGTCATTTCCAGCTCGACGTGATCGGCGTCGGGGCGGTCGGTCATCACTAGTTCCTCGACCCAAAGCGGCCGCGCGGCGATTTCGAACTCCTCGTCCTCGCGCGCCAGCTTGTAGGCGCGCTGGCCGTCGATCTTCACCGCCGAGAATTTCGGCGGCACCTGCATGATGTCGCCGAGGAAGCCGTTCAGGGCGTCCTTGATCTCGTCATCGCTGGGGCGCGCGTCGCTTTCTGCGATCACCTCGCCCTCGGCGTCGTCGGTGTTGGTGGCCTGGCCCAGCCGCACGGTGAAGCGGTAAGCCTTCAAAGCGTCGGTGATATAGGGAACCGTCTTGGTCGCCTCGCCCAATGCCACCGCCAGAACGCCGGTCGCTTCCGGGTCCAGGGTGCCGGCATGGCCCGCCTTGTTGGCATTGAGCGCCCAGCGGACCTTGTTGACCACGGCGGTCGAGGTCATCCCGGCCGGTTTGTCCACGACCAGCCAGCCCGAAATGTCCCGCCCTTTACGTCTGCGCGCCATGATGATCCCCGATCTGCTATCTGAGGCGCGCGACCTAGCGCACCCCCGCGCACCTGTCAAACGTCCTTGTGTTCAGCGCGGTGCGACGATGCCGACGATGGGCCCCACCGGCAGGCCGGGATCGTGACGGCCAAGCGCGGGGGCGTAGAGCCGCGATACCTTGCCGTCGAAATACAGCGCCTGCGGCAATCCCAGCCCGTCGCGGAACAACCTGCCGAATTCATCGAAGGTCACCCGTTCGTTGGAAATCGCGAACACCACCCGGTCGCCGTTCTCCGTCGTGCCCACCCCGTTGCGCAGGTAGCGCGAGCTGCTGTCGGGCAGGAAGCGCGGATGCAATGCGCCGTCGATCACCAGCATCGGGCCCGACTGGGTGGCGTAAAGGCAATCGGGCTGCGCCGCCAGATATTGCGTCGTTTCATAGACCCGCGCTTCGCGGTCGCCGATGCAGAACACGCCGTTGGGTAGCAATCCGAAATTGCCGGGGCTTGGCCATTCGATCACCGGTTTTTCCTGCTGGCTGTCCTCGATGTAATGCCCGACCGGGCTGCGGTCGGGATGGAACATGCCGGCATTCATCGCGAAGATCAGCCGCTCGCCCGCCGGTTCCAGCGCTGCGTCGATGCGGTTGAACTGGCCCAGGATGCGGCCGTCATCGCCGCGCAGGAACAGCCGCAGGTCCTCGCGCGCCGGGTCGGTTTCGCAGATGGTGTAGGATTTGCCGTCAAAGTCGCTGTCCTGGCAGGTGACGGCGGCAGCGGGCAGGGCGAAGACAAGCGGCAGCAGCGCCGCCAGGGCAGGGAAGACCCCGCCCCGGATCATTCCTTGTCCAGGTCGCGGCGGACGTCTTCGCGGTCCAGCAACCGGCGGGTTTCGTCCATCCGGTCGAAGGTGTCGTCCAGCAGGAACCGCAGCTCGGGCGCGTGTTTCAGCCCGCATTTGCGGCCGATGATGCGGCGCAGCTCACCCTGGTTGCGGGCCAGTGCCTTGATCGCGTCGTCGCCGCCCTGGCCGCCCAGCGGCAGCACGAAACAGGTCGCCACCCGCAGGTCGGGCGACGTGCGCACCTCGCCCACGGTGATCGACATGCGGTTGAGGTCGGGATCGTGGATGTCGCCGCGCATCAACACCTCGGACATCGTCCGGCGGATCAGTTCCCCGACCCTGAGCTGTCGCGTGCTGGGGCCGCCCCCATGAGAATAGTTACCTTTGGCCATGTCCCGCACTTAAGCCTTCCGCCCCCCTTTGCCAAGCGGGCAATGCTTCGCTATGCAGGCGCAGACGCAAATTATCGGAGCGCAGAGCCATGACCAACTTGCCGGGGATCGTGATTACCGGGGCATCGGGCCGGATGGGCCAGATGCTGATCAAGACCGTGCAGGAAAGCGACAAGGCACGGTTGGTGGGCGTGCTGGAACGGCCCGGCCATGACTGGATCGGCAAGGATATCGGCGAATGCATGGGCGGCGCGCCCATGGGCGTCGCGGTCAGCGACGACGCGCTGGAGCTGTTCGCCCATGCCCAGGCGGTGATCGATTTCACCGCCCCCGCCGCGACGGTGGAATTCGCCGGATTGGCGGCGCAGGCCCGCGCGGTGCATGTGATCGGCACCACCGGGCTGAGCGAGGACGATCTGAAGAAGATCAACGCCGCCGCCCGCCACGCGACGGTGGTCCGTGCCGGCAACATGTCGCTGGGCGTGAACCTGCTGGTTCAGCTGACCAAGAAGGTCGCGGCGGCGCTGGACGAAGATTTCGACATCGAGGTGATCGAGGCGCATCACAACAAGAAGGTCGACGCGCCCTCGGGCACCGCGCTGATGCTGGGCGAAGCAGCCGCCGAAGGCCGCGGCGTGTCGCTCGACAACGTATCGGATCGCGGCCGCGACGGCATCACCGGGGCGCGCGAACGGGGCCATATCGGCTTCAGCGCGATCCGCGGCGGCGATATCGTCGGCGAACATGACGTGCTGTTCGCGGCGCCGGGCGAACGCGTCGTGCTGCGCCATATCGCCACCGACCGGGCCATCTTCGCCCGCGGTGCGCTGAAGGCGGCGCTGTGGGGCCAGGGCAAGGCCCCGGGTGAATACGACATGATGGACGTGCTGGGGCTCTGACACCCGGCGTCGGGGCTTGGCATGGCTTTTGCAGGCATCGCGCCACATCGCGATGCACTGCAGAAGACCATGATACGTGCCCTGATCCTTTCCATAGCCCTGCTGGGCGTGCATCCGGCCTTCGCCGCCGGGTTCGTCACGATCAATGACCGCGACGGCTTCTTCAAACTGGTGGAGGGGCGTCAGCTGACGAAGTTCTTTGTCCGGATCAGCTTCGACGAACTGGGCCAGGTCAAGGGGCACGCCTGGGGGCGGCCGGTCATGGGATATTGGCGATGGGAAGGCCGGCAGCTGTGCAAGCGGATTTTTTACGGCACCAGCGACCAGGGCGAGAACTGCGTTGAGGTGCGTTCGGATGGGCAGGAAGTGCTGTTCATTCCCAACAAGGGCGAAGGCAAGATCGAGGAATACAGTCTGAAATAAGGGCGCCTGAAATAGCGGCGGGATGTATCGCGCCACCCGCCGCGGCTCGATTGCCTTTCTCGATCAAATTGTGCGCCCGTTCCGGGCGCGCCTGATATCTCACGAATTTGCCTGCGCCAAATTCGCTCGGGGTGCCTCCGGCGGGAGTATTTTCGCCAAGAAGAAGCAGGGGCGCGCCTATTCTTCTTCTTTTCACAAATATCCCGGGGGTTTGGGGGCAGAGCCCCCAACCGCATCCGCGGAAATCCGACGGATCAGAAATCGACCGCGATGCCCTTCTTTTCCCAATCGCCATAACGCACCGGCTCCGGCCCGTCGCGCCCGCCCAGTTCCTTGGGCAGTTTCTTCGCCTCGGCCTCGGCTTTCTTGCGGCGTTCCTCCGCCTCGGCCAGGGCGCGGATGGCGGCGGCGGGCAGGTCCTTGCGGGTTTCGGTCATCTTGTCTTCCTCTCGGGTCCTGGCCCTGATATACGCCCGCATCGCCCAAGATCAAAGGGATCTCATGTCGCCTAAGCCCAAACAAACCGCCCGCAGCGCCGCCCTGAACCTGTTGAACCAGGTGCTGGGCGAAGACCGGCTGATGTCCGAATTGCTGGGCCAGGGGGTGTTGCAGGGGCTCGATCCGGCCGACCGGGCGCGGGCGCAGCGGCTGGCGACCGACACGATGCGCGGCTTGGAGCGGGCCGACCGGTTGTTGCAGAAACACCTGCGCAAGAACCCGCCGCTTTACGTGCGCAACGTGCTGCGGCTGGCCACGGTGGAACTGTGCCAGGGCGGCGATGCCCATGGCGTGGTGAACGAGGCGGTCAACCTGACCGCCGCCAACAAGCGCACCCAGGCGATGAAGGGCATGGTCAACGCGGTTCTGCGCAAGATCGCCGAGCGGGGCCCCGAGACCTGGGCCAACCTGCGCGCGCCGCGGCTGCCGAAATGGCTGCGCGATCCGCTGGTCATGGCCTATGGCGGCGATGTGGTGGGCGCGTTCGAGGCGGCGCATTTCGCAGGCGCGCCGCTGGACCTGACCGCCAAGGGCGATCCGGAAGCGGTGGCGCAGGCCACGGGGGGCGAAGTGTTGCCGACCGGATCGGTGCGGCTGCAGGACCCCGGTCAGGTCTCCGCTCTGCCGGGATTCGAGGCGGGCGACTGGTGGGTGCAGGATGCCGCTGCCGCCATTCCGGCCCGGGTGCTGAACGCCCAGCCCGGTGAGGCGGTGCTGGACATGTGTGCCGCCCCCGGTGGCAAGACGATGCAATTGGCCGCCGCTGGTGCCGAGGTGACGGCGATCGATCTGTCCCCGGCGCGGATGGAGCGGGTGGCGGAAAACCTCGCCCGCACCGGGTTGAAGGCGGAACTGATCACCGGCGACGCGCTGGACCATACGGGCCAATACGACGCGATCCTGCTCGACGCGCCCTGTTCGGCGACCGGCACGATCCGGCGCCACCCCGACCTGCCGCTGGCCAAGGATGGCAGCGAATTCGGTGCGCTGATGGATTTGCAGGCGCAGATGATCGACCACGCCCTGACCCTGTTGAAACCGGGCGGGCGGCTGGTCTTCTGCACCTGTTCGCTGCTGCCGGATGAGGGCGAATGCCAGGTCGAGGATGCGCTGGAACGCCATCCCGGGCTCAAGGTCGACCGCGAACGGTTTGACCTGCCGGGGATCGATCCGGAATGGATCACCGAGGAAGGCGGGCTGCGCCTGCGTCCCGATTACTGGGCCGACAAGGGCGGCATGGACGGGTTTTACATCGCCTGCCTGACCGCCTGACCGGTCGATTTCCGCAACCGGAAGTTTTCGCCGGGTGACATGAGAAAAGTTGCGGGCTATCCTCGCGCCAATTCCGCCGCAAGAGCGCAAGAGGCAGGGAGCAGATGTCCAGTCGCGAAGGGTTATCGGCGCGCTATACGCGCGGGATGCACCGCCTGCATGCGCGGTGGGCCAGCCTTGCACGCCCCGCCATCGGATTCGTCAGCCAGCCCGAACCGCGCACCATCGGGTCCTTCGCACGGGGTCGTCAGTTGCTGGCCGGAAACTACCTGTTCGCCGGCCACCTGATCGAAGCCAAGGGCGTGCGGATCTGGGATGTGGACGCCCCCGACACGCTGTTCGAGGATGAAATTCACGGCTTCGTCTGGCTGGACGATCTGGCTGCCGTTGGCGATCCGCAGACCCGCGAACTGGCGGCCGATTGGCTGTGGGGATGGATCGATCTTTATGGCAGCGGCAAGGGGCCGGGCTGGACGCCTGACCTGGCCGGGCGCCGCATCATCCGCTGGATCCATCACGCGCTGTTCGTGCTGCGCGGGCAGGAACAGGCGGCGTCGGACGCGTTTTACCGCTCGCTGGCGCAGCAGACGATTTTCCTCAGCCGCCGCTGGCACAAGGCGACGCCGGGCCTGCCGCGTTTCGAGGCGCTGACCGGGCTGATCTATGCCGGGCTGGCGCTGGAGGGGATGGAAAAACACGTCGCCCCGGCTGTGAAGGCGCTGGAAAAGGAATGCCGGACCCAGGTGGACGATCAGGGCGGTATCCCGACGCGAAACCCCGAGGAACTGCTGGAGGTCTTCACCCTGCTGACCTGGGCGGCGGCGGCCCTGCTGGAAACCGGTCATCATGTCGGGCGCGAACACGCCGCCGCGATCGAGCGGATCGCGCCGACGCTGCGCACCCTGCGCCATGCCGATGGCGGCCTGGCGCGGTTTCATGGCGGCGGGCGCGGGCTGGAAGGGCGGCTGGACGCCGCGCTGGCGGCCTCGGGGGTGAAGGCGCGCCATGCCGACGGGCTGGCGATGGGATATGCGCGGCTGGGCGGCGGGCGCACCAGCATCATCGTCGATGCCGCCGCGCCGCCGGGGGCCAAGGCGTCGGGCAACGCCCATGCCTCCACCCTGGCGTTCGAACTGACCTCGGGGCGGCGCCCGGTGGTGGTCAATTGCGGATCGGGGGCGGTGTTCGGGGCCGACTGGCGCCGCGCCGGGCGCGCCACGCCCAGCCATTCCACCCTGTCGATCGAGGGCTATTCCAGTTCCCGTTTCGGTACCAGCACGGCGAAGGCCGAGATGCTGATCGACGTGCCCAGGGACGTGCCGGTGCAACTGTCGCAAAGCATCGACGGGATGCTGTTCGAGGGCGGCCATGACGGATACCTGAAAACCCACGGGCTGACCCATGCGCGGACGCTGGAACTGAGCCTCGACGGGCGCGGATTGTCGGGCGAGGACCTGCTGGTCGCCATCGAGCCCTCGGACCGGCAGAGATTCGACAAGGCGCTGACCCGATCGCAATTGCAGGGTGTGCCGTTCCAGGTGCGGTTCCACCTGCACCCGGATGTCGACGCCACCGTCGACATGGGCGGCGCGGCGGTTTCGCTGGCGCTGAAGAGCGGCGAATTGTGGGTGTTTCGGCACGACGGGGCGTTGAAAATGACGTTGGAACCGTCCGTTTACCTCGAAAAAGGCCGTTTGAGGCCCCGTGCGACCAAACAAATCGTTTTATCTGGCCGCGCGATGGATTATGCGACCCGCATCCGGTGGACGCTGGCCAAGGCGCAGGAAACGCCGATCAGCATCCGCGACCTGAACCGGGACGAACCGGACCTGACCTGAACAAGCAGAGAGCTGCCCCATGACCGACCTTTATCCCGTGCGCCGCGCGTTGATTTCCGTTTCCGACAAAACCGGCCTGATCGACCTGGCAAAAGCCCTGTCCGACCGGGGCGTGGAATTGCTGTCCACCGGCGGCAGCGCCAAGGTGATGCGCGAGGCCGGGCTTGAGGTCAAGGACGTGGCCGAAGTGACCGGCTTCCCCGAAATGATGGACGGCCGCGTCAAGACGCTGCACCCCAAGGTGCATGGCGGTCTGCTGGCGCTGCGCGACAACGCAGATCACGTCGCGGCGATGGACGAACACGGCATCGGCGGCATCGACCTGCTGGTCGTGAACCTCTACCCGTTCGAGGCGGCCTTGGCGCGTGGTGCGGATTATGACGAGATGATCGAAAACATCGACATCGGCGGCCCGGCGATGATCCGCGCCGCGGCCAAGAACCACGGCTTCGTCACCACCGTTGTCGACGTCGAAGATTACGACGCGCTGCTGGCCGAACTGGACGCCAATGACGGCCAGACCTCCCGCGCCTTCCGCCAGAAGCTGGCGCAGATCGCCTATGCCCGCACCGGCGCCTATGACGCCGCCGTCAGCACCTGGATGGCAAATGCGATCGGCGAAGAAACCCCGCGCCGCCGCGTCTTTGCCGGGACCTTCGCGCAATCGCTGCGCTATGGCGAAAATTCGCACCAGAAGGCGGCCTTCTACACCGACGGCTCGAACCGTCCGGGTGTCGCGGTCGCCAAGCAGCTGCAGGGCAAGGAACTGTCCTACAACAACATCAACGACACCGACGCGGCGTTCGAGCTGGTGTCGGAATTCCTGCCCAAGGACGGCCCGGCCTGCGCCATCATCAAACACGCCAACCCCTGCGGCGTGGCGAAGGGCGCAACGCTGGAGGAAGCCTATTCCAACGCCTTCGATTGCGATCGCACCTCGGCCTTCGGCGGCATCGTGGCGCTGAACCAGAAGCTGGACGCGGCCACCGCCGCCAAGATCACCGAGATCTTCACCGAGGTCGTCATCGCGCCGGGCGCCGATGAAGCCGCACAGGAAATCTTTGCCAAGAAAAAGAACCTGCGTCTGCTGATCACCCCGGAACTGGCCGATACCTCGGCACCGGGCCTGACCTATCGCCAGGTGTCGGGCGGGATGCTGGTGCAGGACCGCGATAACGGTTTCATCGGCATGGACGACCTGAAGGTGGTGACCAAGATCGCGCCGACCGAGGAACAGATGAAAGACCTGCTGTTCGCCTGGAAAGTCGCCAAGCACGTCAAGTCGAACGCCATCGTCTACGTCAAGGACGGCGCCACCGTCGGTGTCGGCGCCGGTCAGATGAGCCGGGTCGATTCGGCGCTGATCGCCGCCAAGAAGGCCGAACGGATGGCCGAGGCCCTGGGCTTGGCCGAGCCGCTGACCAAAGGGTCGGCCGTGGCCTCCGACGCGTTCTTCCCCTTCGCCGACGGTCTGCTGGAAGCGGCGGCCGCCGGCGCCTCCTGCGTCATCCAGCCGGGCGGGTCGATGCGCGACGATGAGGTGATCGCGGCAGCGGACGAGGCCGGCCTGGCCATGGTGCTGACCGGCATGCGCCACTTCCGCCACTGATCATGGCAGAAAAAACAATGGTTTCCGGCGAGTCTGTGCTAAGCTCGCCGGAAACGGCCATGACAAGAGGCGCATCAGCGCCCGGCATCGAGGACGAGCAGATGACCACCGTGTTCTGGGCAGGGTTCTGGACCTTCCTGGCCGATCAGGCCAGCAAATACATCGTCGTGCATATGCTCGACCTGCGCCTGCTTGGTGAAATCGACGTGATTCCGCCGCTGCTGAACCTGCGTATGGCGTGGAATTACGGTGTCAATTTCGGGCTGTTTTCGCAAAATTCCGACATGACCCGCTGGGTTCTGATCGCCGTGGCGCTGGCGGTTTGCGCCGCGGTGCTGTGGTGGGTTGCGCGTGACCGGCCCGGCAAGATCGGGCTGATGTCCGCCGGGCTGCTGATTGGCGGCGCCCTGGGCAATGTGGTGGACCGGCTGCTTTACGGCGCGGTTGCCGATTTTCTCAATATGTCCTGCTGCGGCATCGACAACCCTTATGCCTTCAACGTGGCCGATATCGCGATCTTCGCAGGCGCGATCGGGCTGGTTCTGTGGGGTGGGGCGAAAAAGGCCCCGTGACGCCGCCGACGCAATCCGCTAAGACGGGTGCGGATGTATCAGGAGGGTGGCAATGCCGCGCGCGTTGTTGTTGATTGCAGTACTGGCCGTCGCGGCCTGTTCCGGGGACCAACGGGACATTTCCCTGCGCGACCTGCGGTCGTTCACCGGCGGTCCGGATGAGTTTTCGATCATCCCGGGCAAGGAACTTCAGACCCCGAAGGACCTGAACACGCTTCCGGCTCCGACGCCGGGGGGCAGCAACCTGACCGATCAGGACCCACTTGGCGATGCTGTCGTCGCCCTGGGCGGCAAGGCATCCGCGCGCAAGCCGGGCAACGGCATTCCCGCCGCCGACAGCGCGCTTCTGGCCCATGCGGGCCGCAACGGGGTGCCGTCGGATATCCGCGAATCGCTGGCTGCCGAGGATGAAGATTTCCGCCGCCGCCAGTCGCGCTTCACCAAGATCCGCATCGTCAAGGTCGACCGCTATTCCGAAGCCTATCGGCGTGAAACGCTTGATGCGCAGAAGACGCTGTCGAAGTGGCGCGCCCGGGGTGTCGCCACGCCCACCGCGCCGCCTGACCTGCGCTGATCCGCCCGCGCCGCGCCCTTCGCGCGACGGGGCCCGTTTTCCGCATCGCTGCTTGCAAAGCCCCCCGCGCCGATCACGCGGGGCAGGGCGCTTGGTCACATCCTCGTAACCCCCACTTGCGGCCCGCGGGTGAGCGCGTATCTTTCCCCTAACCGACAGGAGATCCGCCGCATGATCCGATTTGCCCTGAGCGTTGCCGCTCTGATCGCCACCTGCCTGCCCGCCTGGGCCACCGACCAGGTCACGACCTTCGACCTGGACAACGGGATGGAGGTCGTCGTGATCGAAGACCATCGCGCCCCGGTGGCGGTTCACATGGTGTGGTACCGGGCCGGATCGGCGGACGAACCGGTGGGAGAATCCGGCGTCGCGCATTTCCTCGAACACCTGATGTTCAAGGGCACCGACACTTTGGCCCCGGGCGAATTTTCCGCCACCGTGGCCAAGCAGGGCGGCAGCGACAACGCTTTCACCAGCTACGATTACACCGCCTATTTCCAGCGCGTCGCGGCGGACCGGCTGGACCTGATGATGCGGATGGAAAGCGACCGGATGGTCAACCTGCAGCTGAGCGAGGACAACATCAAGACCGAACGCGATGTGATCCTGGAAGAACGCAACATGCGGGTGGAAAACAACCCCTCCGCTCTGTTCCGGGAACAGAAGAACGCGGCGCAATACCTCAATCACCGCTACGGCGTGCCGGTCATCGGCTGGCGCCACGAGATGGCGGAGCTGAGCCGTGAAGACGCCCTGTCCTTCTACGGCACCTATTATTCCCCCAATAACGCCATCCTGGTGGTGGCCGGCGATGTGCAGCCCGACGAGGTGCGCGCCCTGGCGGAAAAATATTACGGCGCGATCCCGGCCAATCCCGACCTGCCGCAGCAGCGCTACCGCAGCCAGGAACCGCCGCAGCTGGCCGAGCGCCGCCTGACCTATCGCGACGCGCGGGTTGCGCAGCCCTATGTCAGCCGGTCCTACCTGGCCCCCGAACGCGATGCCGGGGCGCAGGAAAAGGCCGCGGCGTTGACCCTGCTGGCCGAAATCCTCGGTGGCGGGCAGACCTCGGTCCTGGTCGAAAAGCTGCAATTCGAAACCCAGAAGGCGGTCTATGCGGCGGCCTTCTATGGCGGCACGTCGCTTGACGATACGACATTTTCGCTGATCGCGGTGCCGTCGCAGGGCGTGGCGCTGCAAGAGGTCGAGGATGCTATGGACAAGGTGCTGAAGGATTTCATGGCGAAAGGGATCGATCCGGAACAACTGGCCCGGATCAAGACCCAGATCAGAGCCTCGGAAATCTATGCCCGCGACGATGTCGAAGGGCTGGCCAACCGCTATGGCCGGGCGCTGACCCAGGGGCTGACGGTGCAGGATGTGCAGGACTGGCCCGATATCCTGCAGGCGGTGACGGCCGATGACATCATGGCCGCGGCCCGCGACGTTCTGGACCGGCGGCAATCCGTTACCGGCTGGGTGATGGCCGAGGAGGTGACCCAATGATCCTGCGTATCCTGTCGCTGTTCGTGATCCTGTTCGCGGCCCTGCCGGCGCGTGCCGGGGTCGATATTCAGACCGTCACCTCGGAGGGCGGCTTCAAGGCCTGGCTGGTGGAAAACCATTCCATCCCCTTCGTGGCACTGGAGTTGCGCTTCAAGGGCGGCGCGTCGCTGGACCTGCCCGGCAAGGAAGGCGCGAGCAACCTGATGGTGGGCCTGCTGGAAGAAGGGGCGGGCGACATGGACGCGCGCGATTTCGCCCGCGCGACCGAGGAGCTGGCGGCCAGTTTCGAGTTCGATCAAAGCGACGACGCGGTCAGCGTGTCGGCCCGGTTCCTGACCGAAAGCAGCGACCAGGCGGTGGAGCTGCTGCGCGCCGCCCTGATCCAGCCGCGCTTTGACGCGGACGCGATCGAGCGGGTGCGGGCGCAGGTGATTTCCAACATCAAATCCGACCTGAAGACCCCCCGCGACATCGCCTCGCGCGCCTTCGCGGAGCTGGTGTTCGGCGACCACCCCTATGGCCGGCCGCAAAACGGCACGCTGGACAGCGTCGCCGCGCTGAGCCGCGACGACCTGATCGCTGCGCATCAAGGCGCGCTGGCCAAGGACCGGGTCTATGTGTCGGCGGTGGGCGATATCGACGCGGCGCAACTGGCCCAACTGATGGACCGGCTGCTGGGTGACCTGCCCGAAACCGGCGCGCCGCTGGTCGGCCCTGCGGATCTGAATTTCCCCGGCGGGGTCAAGGTCGTGCCCTTCGACACGCCGCAATCGGTCGCGGTTTTCGCGCAGAAGGGCATCGACCGCGAAGACCCCGATTTCTTCCCCGCCTTCGTGCTGGATCTGATCCTGGGCGGCGGGTCGTTCGAAAGCCGGTTGATGCAGGAAGTGCGCGAAAAGCGCGGGCTGACCTATGGCGTCTACAGCTATCTGGCGGACAAGGATCAGGCCAAGCTGTGGATGGGATCGGTGGCGTCCGCCAATGACCGTGTGGCGCAAGCGGTGCAGGTGATCCGCGACGAATGGGCCCGTCTGGCCGAACAGGGCGTGACGCAGCAGGAACTGGACGACGCCAAGACCTATCTGACCGGGTCCTATCCGCTGCACTTCGACAGCAACGCTTCGATCGCGCGTATCATGGTCGGGATGCAGATGGACGATATGCCGGTCGATTACATCGTCACCCGCAACGACAAGGTTGAGGCGGTGACGCTGGAGGATGTGAACCGGGTGGCGAAGAAGCTGCTGGACCCGGAACACCTGACCTTCGTGGTGGTGGGGCAGCCGGAAGGCTTGCCGGTGAGCCAGTAGGGTTTAGCTGAGCCCGTTAATCACCTTGAGACCAAAATTGCGTTTCCATCGCTAGCTACAGCTTGAGAATTTCGGGTGCACTCGAAGTTACGATGTCAATTGTGTGGTCAAGTGTATTGATTTGATAGTGAATAAGGACGGTGTCGTAATAGGATTCCGCCCAGGTACTCCGCTTCACGAAATCTAAGAAAAAAGACTTAGAATAAATTCGGAGCCAACCTCCTATCGAGACTTCTTCGTCGCTTTCCTGCGTGAACATTTCTTCGGTTACAGCATAAGAAACGAAGCCCTCGAAACTCAACCTGAAGGCCTCACTTTGAGGCGTGATTGTAAGAGCATGGACACCATCGATCCCGCCCATACTTGTGGTCTCTTCGTTGCTAATCGCAGCCGCGATGTCCACTTCCAATATGCGATCATTGATGGGTCGGATTTGTTTGGTGAGTAGATACTTTATCTTGTTAACTTGTGTGACGATCGGGTGTTCGATGGATGTGAAAAGTTCGCTCATGAATGTTCTTTTTACACGTGGCTGCTAATTCGTTCCGAAACCAACCCCTAAAAAAGTCGTAGAAATTCGGCTGATGAAGCGGCGAGTGGCTCTCGCCGCTAAGTAAGTTCTTGCTGTAAAGGCAGGAGCGATCATTCTCCGTAGGGCACCCAGATCGTCTTGACCTCGGTTGCGGCATCCAGGAACGCGCGGCCTTCACCCTCGGTCCCCATCCAGTCGCGGGCCAGACCGTTATTGACCCAGGTCCGTTTCAGGTTGCCTGCGCTTTCGCGCTCGATCAGGCCGGAGATGTCCGAGGACGAGAAGCTCCACACCGCGTCCACATCCAAGTGGCTCGCCAGCGTCCCGGCCAGTTCGGCATGCGATCCGGTCAGGATGTTGGCCACCCCCGCCGGTACGTCCGACGTGTCCAGCACCTGATAGAAATCGGTCGCCGCCAGCGGCATCGCTTCGCTTGCCACCAGCACGGCACGGTTGCCCATGGCGATGGCCGGGGCCATCACTGACACCAGCCCCAGAAGCGGCGCCTCGTCCGGGCAGATCGCGCCGATTACGCCGACCGGTTCGCGCATCGACAGGGCGACGCCACGGATCGGTACGCCCTTGGCCTGGCCATCGTATTTGTCGGCCCAGGCGGCATAGGTGAACAGGCGCCGGATCGAGGCCTCGACCTCCTTGGCGCCGTGGTGGCCGGACAGCGCGTCGATCCGGTGGGAGAATTCGTCCGCCCGCGCCGACAGGTTTTCGGCGATGTAATAGAGGATCTGCGCCCGTAGATGGCCGGTGGTTTTCGACCAACCGGCGGCCCCGCGCGCCGCTTCGACCGCGTTGCGGATATCCTTGCGGCTGGCGATCGGCACCTCGCCCAGATGCTTGCCAGACTTGGACCAGACATCGCGGCTGTACCCGCCATCGGGCCGCGCCTGTTTGCCGCCGATATAAAGCTTGGCGGTGCGATCCACCGTTTCCGGTTCGATCTTGTCGCCCGCGAAGGGCTCCTGCCGCGCCAGCGGCTTGGCCTTGCCCTTGGGCTTGGTATAGGATTGCAGCCCTTCCCAGCCGCCTTCGCGCCCGTATCCGCTTTCGCGTACCCCGCCGAACCCTGCGGCGGCGTCGAACAGATTGGTCGCGTTGACCCAGACCACGCCCGCCACCAGTTTCGGCGCGATATCCAGTGCCAGGTTCACGTTTTCGGTCCACACCGTGGCGGCCAGCCCGTATCGGGTGTTGTTGGCCAGCGCGACCGCCTCGGCCGGGGTGCGGAAGGTGGTGGAGACCAGGACGGGGCCGAAGATTTCCTCCTGCATCAGCGGATGCGACGGTTCCAGCCCGGTGATCAGGGTCGGCGGGTAATAACAGCCGCCCGCGGGCAATTGCGCGTTCAGCCGATGGATTTCGCCATCCGTGCAGCCATCGACCATGTCGCGCACGGTCTGCAACTGCACCGGATCGGCCAGCGCGCCCATGTCGATACATTTGTCCAACGGGTCGCCGACGCGCAGCTTGTCCATCCGCGCCTTCAGCTTGTCGATGAAGCGTTCCGCGATGCCTTCCTGCACCAAGAGCCGCGACCCGGCGCAGCAGACCTGGCCCTGGTTGAACCAGATCGCATCAACCAGCCCCTCGACGGCTGAATCGATATCGGCGTCGTCGAAGACGATGTAGGGCGACTTGCCGCCCAACTCCAGCGTCAGCGCCTTGCCGCTGCCTGCCGTCGCGGCGCGGATTTTCCGGCCCACCTCGGTCGAGCCGGTAAAGGCGATCTTGTCGATATCCGGGTGGCCCACGATCATTTCGCCCACCGCGCCGTCGCCGGTGACGATGTTGACGACGCCCTTGGGCAGCCCGGCCTTGCGGCAGATATCGGCGAACAGCAGCGCCGTGAGCGAGGTGTATTCGGCCGGTTTCAACACCACCGTGTTGCCCATCGCCAGCGCCGGTGCCACTTTCCAGGCCAGCATCAGCAGCGGGAAATTCCACGGGATGATCTGGCCGCAGACGCCCAACGCCTCGCGGTCCGGCAGTTCGGATTCCATCAGCTGCGCCATACCGGCGTGGAAATAGAAATGCCGCTGCACCAGCGGCACGTCGATATCGCGCGCTTCCCGGATCGGCTTGCCGTTGTCCAGCGTTTCCAGCACCGCGAACAGCCGCGCATGTTTCTGCAACAGCCGCGCGATCGCATACAGGTGCTTGGCCCTTCCATGCCCGCCCAGCTTTTCCCACTTGGGCTGCGCCTTGCGGGCAGCGGCGACGGCGGCGTCGACATCGCCTTGCGTGGCCTGCGTCAGCACCGCCAGCACCTCGCCGGTGGCGGGGTTCTTCGACTCGAAGCCCTCACCGGCTTCAGTGAAGTCACCGTCGATGAAATGGCCGAACCGGTCGCCCTGATCGACCAGCCAAGCCAGCGCCTCGGCGGCGCTTTCGGGGGCGGGGCCGTAATCCATGGTTTCGAAAATGTCCTTTACGGTCATGCAGGTCGCTCCTGTTTCGGCGGCTAGGCGCCTTACCCCATTGCGTGGCGGTAGCTGGCCGAATAGGCCCCGGTGACATGGTGTTCCAGCTGCCGTTCGATATCGCCCAGCAGGCTTGAGGCGCCAAAGCGGAACAGGTCCGGCTGCAGCCAGCGGTCGCCCAGTTCCTCCTTGATCAGCGCCAGGTAGGTCAGCGCGTCCTTGGCCTTGGAAATCCCGCCCGCGGGCTTGTAGCCGACGCGGTAGCCGGTGCGTTCATGATAATCGCGGATCGCCCGGATCATCACCAGCGACACCGGCAGGGTGGCGTTGACGCTTTCCTTGCCGGTTGAGGTCTTGATGAAATCCGCCCCCGCCATCATGCAGACGAACGAAGCGCGCGCCACGTTGCGCAAGCTGCCCAATTCGCCGGTCGCCAGGATCGTCTTCAGATGCGCCTCGCCGCAGGCTTCGCGGAAGGTTTTGACCTCATCGTAAAGCGCCTGCCAGTTGCCGGTCAGCGCGTGGCGACGCGAAATCACGATGTCGATTTCCTCGGCCCCTGCCTTCACGCTTTCGCCGATCTCGGCCACGCGGAGGTGGAACGGCGACAGGCCCGCCGGAAAGCCGGTGGATACCGCCGCGATCGGGATGCCCGAGCCGTCGAGCGCCTTTACCGCGGGCGCGATCATGTCGTGATAGACGCAGACCGCGCCGGTGGTGATGCCCGACACGCCAAGCGCATCGAGGATATCGGGCCGCACCGGCTGCCGCGCCTTGGCGCACAGCCGGGCCACCCGGCCGTCGGTATCGTCGCCCGCCAGCGTGGTCAGGTCGATGCAGGTGAGCGCCTTCAGCAGCCACGCCGCCTGGTAATCCTTCTTCACCGACCGGCGCCCCGGCAGGGTGGCCGCGCGCCGTTCGATGGCCGATGTGTTGGCCTGCGCCCGCATCACCCAATCGAGGTCCAGTTCCATCCCCGGATTGCGCGGTTCGGTCACCTGCGGCAGCTGCGCGGCCTTGTCTTGGATATCGGTTTGCACCGGATCGCTCCACTTTACCATTTGGTCAACAGCGTGGCACGGCCCCCCGGCATTGGCAAGCCGCGCGTGGCGTCAGCCGCGGGTGCCGTTCAGCGCGGCCTTCCCCGCCTCGGAGCAGTCGCCGGGGGCGATGATCTCGGCCGGAACGCCCTGCTGGCCCAGCAAATCCGCATAGGCGCGGGCCAGCCCCCCTTCGCCGATCACCGCCACCATCTGGCCCAGCCAATAGGGCCGGGTCGCGGCGATCTCCGCCCCGATCAGGTGGCCCAGAATGGCGTCCTTGGACCCGGCGATATCGGCGCTGCTCAGATGCGTCGCCAGCCGTTCCGGGCGCGACAGCGTGTCGGCGGCGGCCTCGCTATCCCCACGCTCCGCATCGGGGGCAAGTGTCGCGGCCAGCCGCGGCGTGAGGAAGCTTTGAAAACTCACCGCCTCATCGGCGCTGATCTGCACCCAATGGGTCCGGTCGGCCCCGATCACACAGGCGGTGCCGTCCCAGTTCTGCTTCAGCCGGGTCAGCCCGATCAGCAACAGCCGATCCGCCGCCGACAGCCGCCCCAAAGGCGCCGCCTGCCGCAGATCGCGCAGCGTGTCCCCCTCGGGCACCAGCCGGGCCGGAACCGGTTCCGCGTCGATGCGTTCTGCCATCGCAATCCCACCTTTTGCCGACCCCGGCGATAACATCCCCCGGGTCGGCTTTCATCTTGGTCAAAATACCTCGGGGGAGTCGCCGCTTGCGGCGGCGGGGGCAGCGCCCCCATCCCCCGGCCGGTCTCAGATGCCGCAGTCGATGATCGCCTTGGCCAGGATCGGCACCGAGTTCTTGTTCAGCCCGGCGATGTTCAGCCGCGAATCCCCGACCATGTAGATCGCGTGTTCCGCGCGCAGCTTGTCGACCATTTCCGGCGTGGTGCCGAGGCGCGAGAACATGCCGCGGTGGTCGGCGATGAAGGCGAAGCGGTCCGACCCGGACAGGCGTTGCAATTCACCGGCCAGCTGCTCGCGCAGGCCCAGCATCGACAGCCGTACCTCTTCCAGCTCGGCGGCCCAGTCGGCGCGCAGCTCGGGGCTTTGCAGGATCATCGTCACCACCCGCGCGCCGTGATCGGGCGGGAAGGAATAGTTCTGACGGTTGAGGAAATTCAGCGTACCCTGGGTCAGCCCGCGCAGGCCCTTGTCCTGTGCGACCGCCATCAGGATGCCGGTACGTTCGCGGTAGACGCCGAAATTCTTCGAACAGCTCGCCGCGATCAGGCATTCGGGCATGCTCGACGCCACCAGACGGGTGCCGGCTGCGTCTTCTTCCAGCCCGTCGCCGAAGCCCTGATAGGCGATGTCGATCATCGGAATGGCGCCGGTTTTCAGCAGCGTGTCGACCACGATCTGCCACTGCACCAGGTTCAGGTTGGCGCCGGTCGGATTGTGGCAGCAGCCATGCAGCAGCACCACGTCGCCCGCCTTGGTCTGTTTCAGATCCTCGATCATGCCGTCGAAATCGACGCCGCGGGTGGCGCTGTCGAAATAGCGGTATTCGGCCATCGGCATCCCCATGAATTTCAGGATGCTGACATGGTTCGGCCAGGTCGGGTTCGACACGAAGACGCGCGCGTCGGGATTGGCCATGCGGATCATTTCAAACGCCTGGCGCACCGCGCCGGTGCCGCCCGGGGTGGCGGCTGCGGCGACGTTTTCGCGCGCCACGGCATCGCCCAGCACCAGGTCGATCATCGCGTCGGCAAAGGCCGGATCGCCCGCCAGACCGACATAGGACTTGCTGTCCTGCGCTTCCCACAGCTGCTTTTCGGCGGTCTTCACGGCGCGCATCACCGGGGTCAGGCCCTCGGCGTTCTTGTAGACGCCGACGCCCAGGTCGATCTTCTGCGGCCGCGGGTCGTCCTTGAACAGCTGCATCAGCGCAAGGATCTTGTCTGCGGGTTGTTCTTTCAGGTTGCTGAACATGTTTCAGGCTTCTCCAGTGGCGACGGGCAGGGTGGGGAAGGCGCCCCATTCGGACCACGACCCGTCATAAATCGAATGATCGGTTTTGCCGATGCGTTCCAGCGCCAGGCACAGCACGGCGGCGGTCACGCCCGACCCGCAGCTGGCGATCACCGGCTTTTTCAGATCGACGCCGGCGGCTTCGAACCGGGCGCGGATGTCCTCGGGCGATATCATCGTGCCGTCATCGTTGAGCAGATCGGTGAAGGGCACGTTCTTGGCCCCCGGGATGTGACCCCGGCGCAGCCCTGCGCGGGGCTCATCGACCTCGCCCTTGAACCGTTCGGCGGAACGGGCATCGACGATCTCAAAATCGCCCAGCTTCGAGGCGGAAGACACCTGCGTCACGTCCTTGACCATGTGGTTCTGGCGCCGCACCGTCATGTGGCGGTCGCGCACGATGGGCGGCATGTCCTCGACTTCGCGCCCCTCGGCCAGCCATTTCTTCAGCCCGCCGTCCAGTACCGCGATATTGTCCTGCCCCATCAGCCGGAACAGCCACCAGACGCGCGCCGCGGAATACAGCCCGGCGGTGTCGTAGACCACCACCTGGTGGCCGTCGCCCACGCCCATGGCGCGCAAACGGCTCATGAATTTTTCCACCGGCGGCACCATGTGCGGCAGTTCGGAACGGTGATCGCTGATATCGTCGATATCGAAGAAACGCGCATTGGGAATATGCGCTTGTTCATATTCCGCCCGGGTGTCGCGGGTTTCACCCACGAACGGCATGGTGGCATCGATGATCCGCAAATCGGGATCCTTCAGATGCGCGGCCAGCCAGTCGGTCGAAACCAGTGTCTTGGGATCGTCAATCGCCATGAGGGCCCCCTTCGATAGCTTCCTGTCGTGCCTACATTGCAAGGGGCAGGCTGGCAAGACCGGGCGCGGCTTCGGGGCGCGTTCCGGGGCAATATTTTGCGTTATTTCCGGGGGCTGGCGGCGCGGGGCGGGCTCAGTCGCCGTGGCGCAGCAGCCGCTGTTTCTGCCGGTCCCAGTCGCGCTTGGCGTCGCTGGCGCGCTTGTCGTGCAGTTTCTTGCCCTTGGCGATGCCGATCTTCAGCTTGGCCATGCCGCGGTGATTGAAATACAGCACCAGCGGCACCAGGGTCATCCCCTTGCGCTGCGTGGCGTTCCACATCCGGGCCAGTTCCTTCTTCGACACCAGAAGCTTGCGCTTGCGCCGTTCCTCGTGGCCCCAGGTTTTCGCCTGTTCATAGGGCGCGATATAGGAATTGATCAGCCACAGTTCGCCGTCTTCCACCGATGCATAGCTTTCGGCGATATTGGCGGAATTCACCCGCAGCGACTTGACCTCGGACCCCTGCAGGATGATGCCGCATTCGATATCTTCCTCGATGGCATAGTCGTGCCGCGCCCGCCGGTTTTCGGCGATGACCTTGTAATTGGGATCTGTCGGTTTCTTAGCCATTGCGGTTCTCTAGCGGGCCTTGCCGGGCCTGTCCATCGGAAGCCGGTATTTAAGGGCGTTTGGCGGGGAAACCAAGGGGGATGGAAGCGTACGAAATTCGCTTTCCGGCTGGGGCGTGTTGAGGTTTTCGCTCATGCCTTCACTTTGCAAAGCCTGTTGTTGGCTTGATTTGCCCAAGTTACGGTGTTTGCAGAGGCGGCTTCAGGGCAGGATATGGAAAGACTGGGCATCGTGGTTTCCGGGCTTCCGGCAAGCGGGAAAACCCAGCTTGGAAGACGTGTGTCCGAAGCGCTCGATCTTCCCTTCCTCGACAAGGATGATTTCCTCGAAAGCCTGTACGAATGCGAAGGCGTCGGGGATTGGGCGTGGCGACAATCGTTGAGTCGCAAGGCTGATGCGCTTTTTCAGGCGGAAGCGGAGGAACTGTCCTCCGCGGTCCTGGTGTCCCATTGGCGTCCGACGAATGCAGATTCAAAAAGTGGAACGCCCACCGATTGGATTGCCGGGAGCTTCAGTCAAATCATCGAGCTCTATTGCGAGTGCCCTCCGGCGCTTGCCACCGAGAGGTTCTTCCGGCGGTCGCGCCACCCGGGCCATCTTGACCACACCCGGGATCGTCAGGAATTGGCGGTACGGATGCGTGAGTTCGCGCAGCATTACCCCCTTGGCGTCGGCCCGGTTGTGTCAGTCTCGACCGAGCATGAGGTGAATATCGCTGAACTGGCGGATCGAATCCTTTCGGCTTCGGCCTCGAAAGCGGGTTCATAAATCCCTGCCATCCCCCCTTGGGCAGGGTTGGATTGTCGTGGCGGCCATCGGTATCGGTTTGTAGCGCCCGAATATGAGCATCTTGCATAAACGCAACGCTCGGAACGGCCCAAAGCCATAGACTCGCTCCCCACGGCTTGATCGAAAACGGAAACCTATCTTACCCTTGAGGCATAGATCGCGTGTCGGAGCATTGGCGATGGACACCAAAGCGACATCCTTTTCACCGGGTCATTATGACGAGCTCATTTTGGGCTGGTTTAACCAATGGAATGGCCGCTACGACGCGCTGGACGCCTTTCTGAAGTATTCGGAGGGTGTCTATGTCAAAGCGCTCCCCTTCATGCTCGTGGTCTGGGCGCTCTGGTTCCTTCCGTCGTCGCAAGAGGAAAGAACCGCAACGCGCGAACGTCTGATTGCCGTGTTACTGACGACCTTCCCGATCATCGCGATCACCCGGGCGCTGGCCAATTTCCTGCCCTACAGCGCACGTCCCATTCATTCGGAGGGCGTGTTCGTCACTCTCAGGGCAGGGCAAAGCCGCATGGAACTCGACGGCTGGAATTCGATGCCGTCCGATCACGCATCGCTGTTCATCGGGCTGGCGGTGGGAATACTGCTCGTCGATCGCCGCTTTGGCGTATTGGCGCTGTTCTGGGCGGTGTTCGCCGTTTCCCTGCCGCGCATCGTGAGCGGGTTTCACTGGCCCAGCGATATTCTTGCGGGGGCGCTGATCGGTGGCGGGCTCGCCCTCGTCTTGGTGCCGCTGCTCACGCGCTTCGCCAGGTGGGCGCGCATCGTCCCGTTCTTCCAGGCGCGCGAGGCGCTCTGCTATCCGCTTTTATTCTTGGCGACCTTCGAAATAGCGCAGATGTTCCACGCGACCCGTGCTGTGGTTCGGTTGATCACGGAATGATGCCCTCGGGGGCACGCGTTCCCAGGTCAGGGCGGATGAGGCCCCGCGTCAACTCCCCCGATACGTACTCATCCCGAAGGGCGAAAGCAGCAGCGGCACGTGGTAATGCGCCTCGGGGTCGGAAATCCCGAAGCGGATCGGCACGATGTCGAGAAACCGCGGCTCCTCCACCGGGACGCCCGCCGCATCCAGGTAATCTCCGGCTTCGAACACCAGCTCGTAAATCCCCACCGCGAATTCCCCCTTCGGCAGGATCGGGCTGTCGGTGCGGCCATCCGCATTGGTCACCATCTGCGCCAGCAGCGACCGGGTTTCGCCCTCGATCCGGTACAGCGAAACCGCAAGCTTCGCCGCCGGGCAACCGCGGGCGGTATCCAGAACGTGGGTTGTCAGATATCCTTCGGCCATTGGAATGCTCCTTTATCAGGCAGGCGACAGGGGTGTTGCCGGAAGGATAGGCGCATCTGGTTCCGAAACACACGCCTGAAAGTGTTTCAAAATATTTTTGAAAGAGACAAGCGCATTTGGTGGCGTAGAACAAGGGACATCACGGAAAGTACAGAAATGAAGCGTTACCCACGTAATATGATCGGATACGGGGCGGATCGTCCCGATGCACAATGGCCGGGTGGCGCCCGGATCGCGGTTCAGTTCGTGCTGAACTA
Source organism: Thalassovita mangrovi (assembly GCF_009857745.1). GTDB lineage: Bacteria > Pseudomonadota > Alphaproteobacteria > Rhodobacterales > Rhodobacteraceae > Thalassobius > Thalassobius mangrovi. The sequence goes on along the minus strand of NZ_WWEN01000003.1, from coordinate 182,205 downwards.
TGAAGAGGGCGGCGAAAACTGCCTGCTGCATGGCGATGGCCAATCCGAGGCCTTCCTGTCCGATGTCGCCGGCGCCGCGCCCTGGCCGGGGCAGCGGCATTGGAACATGGAATCGATCTACGATTACGGCGCGCGGGCAGGGTTCTGGCGGCTGCACCGTCTGTTCACCGGCGCCGGCATCCCGGTGACGATCTATGGCGTGGCGACGGCGCTGGCGCGCAACCCCGAACAGGTCGAGGCGATGAAGGCGGCCGATTGGGAAATCGCGTCGCACGGGCTGAAATGGGTCGAACACAAGGACATGCCCGAGGAGGAAGAACGCGCCGCCATCGCCGAGGCGGTGCGCCTGCATACCGAGGTGGTGGGGGAACGCCCACGCGGCTGGTATACCGGGCGCTGTTCGGTCAACACCGTGCGCCTGACCGCCGAGGAAGGCGGTTTCGATTACGTCAGCGACACCTATGACGACGACCTGCCGCACTGGATGGAATTCGGCGACCGTGATCAGCTGATCATCCCCTACACGCTCGAAGCCAACGACATGCGGTTCGCCACCGCGCCCGGCTATATCACCGGCGAACAGTTCTTCACCTATCTGAAGGACAGTTTCGACACGCTTTATGCCGAAGGCGAAGCAGGCAAACCGGCGATGATGAGCATCGGTCTGCATTGCCGCCTGATCGGGCGTCCGGGCAAGATGGCCGGGCTGAAGCGCTTCATCGACTATATCCAGGGGGTCGAGGGCGTCTGGACCCCGCGCCGGATCGACATCGCCGAACACTGGGCAGCGACCCATCCGCATCAACGCTTCGAGCGGCCCAGCCAGATGTCCAAGGACCGGTTCGTTACCCTCTATGGCGGCGTGTTCGAACATTCGCCGTGGATCGCCGAGCGCGCCTTTGACCTGGAACTGGGCCCGGCCCATGACAGCGCCGCCGGGCTGCATAACGCGCTCTGCCGGATGTTCCGTTCGGCCTCTCACGACGAACGGTTCGGCGTGCTGACGGCGCACCCCGATCTGGCGGGCAAGCTGGCGGCCGCGAAACGGCTCACCGCCGAAAGCACCTCGGAACAGGCCAGCGCCGGGCTCGACGCGCTGACCGATGCCGAACGCGCGCGCTTCACCGAGTTGAACACCGCCTATGTCGCCAAGCACGGTTTCCCCTTCATCATCGCGGTACGCGATCATGACAAGCCGGGCATCCTGGCGGCCTTCGAACGCCGCTTGGACAACCCGACCGAGGTCGAATTCAACGAGGCCTGCAAGCAGGTCGAACGCATCGCGCGTCTGCGGCTGGAGGACATGCTGTGACTTACGCCTTTCCCCCCGGCGGGCTGCCGGATCAATCCGTGAACCCCGAGGGCCGGGCGATCTTCACCGACGCCTATGCCTTCATCCCCGCGATCACCATGCGCGATATCGTGACCAGCCTGCTGCCCGGCTGGGAAAACACCCGCGCCTGGATCATCGCCCGGCCGCTTTCCGGTTTTGCCGAAACCTTCGCGCAATACGCGGTCGAACTGGCGCCGGGCGGCGGCAGCGATACGCCCGATCCCGATCCGCTGGCCGAGGCCGGTCTGTTCGTCGCAACCGGCCGCCTGCGCCTGACGCTGGACGGCGCCGATCACGATCTGAGCGCGGGCAGCTATGCCTATATCCCCGCCGGCGCCAAATGGACGCTGTGGAACGCGGGCGAGGATGTCGCGCAATTCCACTGGATCCGCAAACGCTACGAGGACGTGCCGGGACTCAATCGCCCTGATCCGATCCTGACCTCGGATCAGGCCGTCGCGCCCAGCGTCATGCCCAACACCGACAAATGGGCCACCACCCGCTTTGCCGATCCGGATGACCTGCGCCACGACATGCATGTCAATATCGTCACCTTCCAGCCGGGCGGCCGCATCCCCTTCGCCGAAACCCATGTGATGGAACACGGGCTTTACGTGCTGCAGGGCACCGCGCGCTACCTGCTGAACAAGGATTGGGTCGAGGTCGGGCCGGGCGATTTCATGTGGCTGCGCGCCTTCTGCCCCCAGGCCTGCATCGCCACCGGTAATGAGCCCTTCCGCTACCTGCTCTACAAGGACGTCAACCGGCATCCGAAGCTCGCGCTCTGAGCTTCTTCTGTTCACAAATATCCCCGGGGGTGCGGGGGCAGGCAGCCCCCGCCGGTCCGACAGGAACCACAGATGACCAACGTGATCAAAACCGAACCGCTCACTAGCGCCGCCTTCGCCCCGTTCGGCGATGTGCTTGAGGCCGAGGGCGCGCCGGACAAGATCATCAACCAGGGTTTCTGCGGCCGCTTCCACGACCGGGCGCAGCTGGATTTCGGCCCGGGCGGGCGGGCCGGGATTTCGATCTTCAAGGCCGAACCGCGCGCGCTGCCCTACACGCTCGACCTGGTCGAGCGTCACCCCGAGGGCAGCCAGGCCTTCATCCCGATGTCGCAGCATGAATGGCTGGTCGTCGTGGCCGAGGATGACAACGACGCCCCCGGGCGCATCCGCGCCTTCATCGCCGCCCCGGGGCAGGCGATCAATTTTCACCGCGGCACTTGGCACGGGGTGCTGACCCCTCTGCATGCGCCCGGGCTGTTCGCGGTGGTCGACCGTATCGGCGACACCGCGAACCTGCAGGAGTACCAGTTCCAGACACCGTATCAGATACAACGCTGAGCCCCCGGCAAGAGGGGCGACATCCAATAGGAGAACGAGGGATGACAGACACTACAATTGCAATCGGCACGCCTGCCCAGTTGCAGGACCCGAATTACACCCCACCCCTTGCCAAGGCGATCCCGCTGGGCATCCAGCACGTGCTGGCGATGTTCGTCGCCAACGTGACCCCGGCCATCATCATCGCCGGCGCGGCCGGTTTCGGCTTCGGGTCGGACCAGGGCGCGCTTGGTTTCCCGGACATGACCTACATGATCCAGATGTCGATGCTGTTCGCCGGCATCGCGACGCTGTTCCAGACCATCGGCATGGGCCCGGTGGGGGCGCGGCTGCCGATCGTGCAGGGCACCTCTTTCGCCTTCATCCCGGTGATGATCCCCGCCGTCGCGGGCCAGGGTACCGCCGGGATGGCGGGGCTGATGACCGGCGTGATGATCGGCGGCATCTTCCACTTCATGCTGGGCACGGTGATCGGCAAGATCCGCTTCGCCCTGCCGCCGCTGGTGACCGGGCTGATCGTGCTGATGATCGGGCTGGCGTTGATCCGCGTCGGCATCCAGTACGCGGCGGGCGGCGTGCCGCTGATCGGCAAGCCGGAATACGGTTCCTTCGCCATGTGGCTGCCCGCGCTGGTGGTGATCGTGGTGACGCTGGCGCTGAAGTTCTTCACCCGCGGCTTCCTGGCCGTGGCCGCGGTCCTGGTCGGCATCCTGGTGGGCTACGCGGTGGCTTTCGCCATGGGTCAGGTCAGCTTTGCCAATGTCGGCAAGGCGGCGGCCTTCGCTTTGCCGCTGCCGTTCAAATGGGGCTTTGAATTCAACAGCGCCATCGTCATCGGCATGTGCTTCATGGCCATCGTGTCGGCGATCGAAACCGTCGGCGACACCTCGGGCATCTGCAAGGGCGGCGCCGGGCGCGAAGCGACCGACAAGGAAATCGCCGGCGCGACCTTCGCCGACGGGCTGGGCACCGCCGTGGCGGGCATCTTCGGCGGCCTGCCCAACACCTCGTTCAGCCAAAACGTGGGCCTGATTTCGATGACCGGGGTGATGAGCCGCCACGTCGTCACCATCGGCGCGATCTTCCTGATCATCTGCGGCCTGGTGCCGGTGGTCGGTGCGGTGATCCGCACGGTTCCGATCAACGTGCTGGGCGGCGGCGTGATCGTCATGTTCGGCATGGTGGCCGCATCGGGCGTGAACATGCTGTCCGACGTCAACTGGAGCCGCCGGAACATGGTGATCTTCGCCGTGTCGCTGTCGGTCGGCCTGGGCCTGCAGCTGGAACCCGGCGCGTTGCAGCACCTGCCCAAGACGATGCAGATCCTGCTGACCAGCGGTCTGCTGCCGGCGGCGGGCCTGTCGATCATCCTGAACCTGGCCCTGCCCAAAGACCTGGACTGATCGCATCCGCAAGCGCATGGAAAGCCCCCGCCGGAGGATCGGCGGGGGCTTTTTCGTTTCCGCCGCAATTCGGCGGATCGGCGCGAAAAGCCGGTGATCGTCCTTGGTGCAGGAAGGCCGGAATCGACGCCCGGGGGGAAGAAATCGGCTCTGAACGTTTGTTTTGCGGGCTTTGCAGGGATTGGCGGATGCCGGTTCGAAATACGACTGAATCTAGTTAACACTATGAATTACTTTTGGATTTTCCGATTTCAGGCGCCCCGCGGAAATCGGGTTGAAAAATACATTCATAATACTTTATATGTTGCCCATTGAAGGAGACAGCATGACCTGCAATGTCGGAAACCTGGACCGTCTGATCCGCCTGGTTCTGGGCGTCGGATTGTTCCTGTCGCCCTACCTGACCCATTTTTCGATCTGGGATATAGGCGCGGCCCGAATTGCGGTTATGGTGGTAGGCGCTCTGCTGGCATTCAGCTCTGCGTTGAGATTCTGCCCACTCTATCGTCTGCTCGGTATCAACACCTGCCGCGTATGACTTCGTGAAAGGATTCCAGATCATGGACCCCAAGAAGATTTCTGACGAACTGTCCGTCGCCCCCCAGATCATGCCGGATGAAGTGGCCAAGCTCGTCGAGCTGGGTTTTCGCTCGATCATCTGCAACCGGCCCGACGGCGAAGCGGCTGACCAGCCGACCTTCGAGGAAATCGAAGCCGCAGCGAAGGCGGCAGGGTTGCAGGTCCGGTATCTGCCGATCGTAGCAGGCAAGGTGCGCGACGAAGACGCCGACGATTTCGGCAAGGCGCTGATCGAACTTCCGGGGCCGACCCTGGCCTATTGCCGCACCGGCACCCGCTCGACCACGCTGTGGTCGCTGTCGGTGGCCAAGGACAAGCCGGTCGCCGATATCCTCGCCGCGGCCAAGGCGGCGGGTTATGACATGGCGGGCGTCGTGCGCCGCATCGTCAACGGCGGCAAGACCCCGACCGATACCGGTGACGCGAAATACGACGTGGTGATCGTTGGTGGCGGTGCCGCCGGGATCGCGGTAGCGGCGAGCATTCATGCCCGCAAGTCCGACCTGGAAATCGCCATCCTCGATCCGGCCGACATCCATTATTACCAACCCGGCTGGACCATGGTCGGCGCGGGTATCTTCGACCCGGAAACCACGGCCAAGACCATGGGCAGCCTGATCCCGAAAGGCGTGCACTGGATCAAATCCGCCGTCGCCGCCTTCGAACCCAAGGACAACGCCGTCATCCTCGACGGCTGCCGGGTGGTGAAATATGACCGCCTGGTGGTCTGCCCGGGGCTGAAGCTGGACTGGAACAAGGTCGAAGGCCTGGTCGAAACGCTGGGCAAGAACGGCGTGACCTCGAACTACCGCTACGACCTGGCGCCCTATACCTGGGAACTGGTCAAGGGGATGAAAGAAGGCCGCGCCCTGTTCACCCAGCCGCCGATGCCGATCAAATGCGCTGGCGCGCCGCAAAAGGCGATGTACCTGTCCAGCGACCACTGGCTGCGCAGCGGCGTCCTGAAGGACATCGAGGTGAACTTCATGAATGCCGGCGGCGTGCTGTTCGGGGTGAAGGAATACGTTCCGGCGCTGGAAAAATACATCGAGCGCTACAACGCCAACCTGAACTTCTTCCACAACCTGGTGGCGGTCGACGGCGTGGCCAAGAAAGCCTGGTTCGACGTCGCCAAGCCCGACACCGAGGTCGAGCGCGTCGAGGTCGAGTTCGACATGATGCATGTCTGCCCGCCGCAGACCGCGCCCGATTTCATCCGCGTGTCGCCGCTGGCCGATGCGGCCGGTTGGGTCGACGTGGATCAGTCGACGCTGCGCCACAAGGAATTCGACAACATCTGGTCGCTGGGCGACGTGATGAACGCCCCCAACGCCAAAACAGCCGCCGCGGCGCGGATGCAGGCGCCGGTGGTGGCCGAAAACCTGGTCGACGACATCAACGGCAAATCGCCCGCCGCGATCTATAACGGTTACGGGTCCTGCCCGCTGACGGTGGAAAAGGGCAAGATCGTCCTGGCCGAATTCGGCTATGGCGGCGCGCTGCTGCCGTCCTTCCCGAAATTCATCCTGGACGGAACCAAGCCGACCCGCGCGGCCTGGATCCTGAAGGAGCAGATCCTGCCGCCGGTCTATTGGAAGGCCATGCTGCGCGGCAAGGAATGGATGATCAAGCCGGAAAAGGTTTCGGCCAGCTGACCGGACTGACGACGTATTAAAAAGGGCGGGAACTTCCCGCCCTCTCCTCTTTTGCCCAAGGACACACTCATGCGATTGCCCTCTCTCACTCGCGCTTCGCTGGAACGGCACCTGCCGATCCTGGAATGGTCGAAGACTTATGACAAAGACACGCTGACCAGCGACGTGGTTGCGGCGGTGATCGTGACGATCATGCTGATCCCGCAATCGCTGGCCTATGCGCTGCTGGCGGGGCTGCCGGCGGAAATGGGGCTTTACGCCTCGATCCTGCCGCTGGTCGCCTATGCGATCTTCGGCACTTCCCGCGCGCTGGCCGTCGGCCCGGTGGCGGTGGTGTCGCTGATGACGGCAGCGGCGGTCGGAAACCTGGCGCTGCAGGGCACGGCGGAATATGCCGCCGCGGCGATCACCCTGGCCTTCATTTCCGGTGTGATCCTGCTGGTGCTGGGGATTTTCCGGCTGGGCTTCCTGGCCAACTTCCTGTCGCACCCGGTGATCGCGGGCTTCATCACCGCGTCGGGTGTGTTGATCGCCACCTCGCAGCTGAAGCATATCTTCGGCATCGATGCGCATGGTCACAACCTGGTCGAAATCGTGACGTCGTTGTTCGAGAACCAGCACCTGACCAATCCGATCACCCTGTTCATCGGCCTGACCACGACCGCATTCCTGTTCTGGGTGCGCAAGGGGCTGAAGCCGCTGCTGCTGGGCTTCGGGCTGAAACCGCGCCTGGCCGACATCCTGGCCAAGGCCGGTCCGGTCGCGGCGGTGGTGGTGACCACGCTGGTGACCTGGATTTTCGGTCTGGCCGGCCATGGCGTGAAAATCGTGGGCGAGGTGCCGATGGGCCTGCCGCCGCTGACGCTGCCGTCCTTCGATGGGGAAATCTGGTCGTCGCTCTTCGTGTCGGCGCTGCTGATTTCGATCATCGGCTTCGTTGAATCGGTGTCGGTCGCGCAGACCCTGGCCGCCAAGAAACGCCAGCGCATCACTCCCGACCAGGAATTGGTGGGCCTGGGCGCGTCGAACATCGCCGCGGCGGTGTCGGGCGGTTACCCGGTGACTGGCGGTTTCGCCCGCTCGGTGGTGAACTTCGACGCCGGGGCGGAAACCCCCGCCGCGGGCGCCTTTACCGCCGTGGGCATCCTGTTCGCCGCGCTGCTGCTGACGCCCTTGCTGTTCTTCCTGCCCAAGGCGACGCTGGCCGCGACCATCATCGTGGCGGTGCTGAGCCTGGTCGATTTCTCGATCCTCAGCCGCACCTGGAAATATTCCAAGGTCGATTTCGCCGCCGTGGCCGCGACCATCTTCCTGACCCTGGGTTTCGGCGTGGAAATCGGCGTGTCGACCGGCGTGGCGCTGTCGGTGCTGCTGTTCCTCTACAAGACCTCGCGCCCGCATGTGGCCGAGGTGGGGCTGGTCCCCGGCACCCAGCATTTCCGCAACATCCTGCGCCACGACGTGCAGACCAATCCCAACGTGGTGACGCTGCGGATCGACGAAAGCCTCTATTTCGCCAATGCGCGCTTCCTTGAGGATTACGTCTATGACCGGGTCGCCTGCGACGAGCCGATCAAGCACGTCGTGCTGCAATGTTCGGCGGTCAACGAGATCGACATGTCGGCGCTGGAAAGCCTGGAGGCGATCAACCATCGCCTGCATGACGCCGGCATCAAGCTGCACATGTCCGAGGTCAAGGGCCCGGTGATGGACCGCCTGAAGCGCAGCCATTTCCTCGAAGAAATGACCGGCGAGGTGTTCCTGTCGCAATATGACGCGCTGGTGGCGCTGACCCGCCCCGATCTGGCGGGCGACATCGCGCACGAAGACAAGAACGCGGCCGAATAAACAAGATACCACTCGCGAAACGAAAAACGCCCGGTCCTGGACCGGGCGTTTTTATTTGCGGTGTTCAGGTAGGTCAGATCAGACCGGCATGGGCCATCGCGGCGTCGATCTTGGCCTTGGTGCTGTCCAGCAGACCGGTCAGCGGCAGGCGGACCTCTTCGCTGCACAGGCCCAGCTTGGCCATTGCGTATTTCGCGCCGACCAGACCGGGTTCGACGAAGATCGCTTCGTGCAGCGGCATCAGGCGGTCCTGGTATTCCAGCGCCTTGGCGTAATCGCCCGCCAGGGTCGCGGCCTGGAATTCGGCGCAGAGTTTCGGCGCCACGTTGGCGGTGACCGAAATGCAGCCGGTGCCGCCATGGGCGTTGAAGCCAAGCGCGGTGGCGTCTTCGCCCGACAGCTGGCAGAAATCGGCGCCGCAGGCGGCGCGCTGCTGGCTGACGCGGGCCAGATCGCCGGTGGCGTCCTTGACGCCGACGATGCGGGGCAGCTTGGCCAGTTCACCCATGGTTTCCGGCGTCATGTCGACGACCGAGCGGCCCGGGATATTGTAGATGATGATCGGCAGCTCGCAACAATCGTGCATAGCGGTGAAATGCGCGATCAGCCCGCGTTGGGTCGGCTTGTTGTAATAGGGCGTCACCACCAGCGCGGCGTCGGCGCCGACCTTTTCGGCGTGCTGGATCAGGCGGATGCCTTCCAGCGTGTTGTTCGACCCGGCACCGGCGATCACCGGCACCCGGCCCGCGACGGCCTTGACCACTTCCTCGACCACGGTTTCATGTTCGCGGTGGGTCAGTGTCGGGCTTTCGCCGGTGGTGCCGACGGGGACGAAACCGTTGGTGCCTTCGCCGATATGCCATTCGATCAGTTTCTTGAGCGTCTCCAGATCCAGCTCGCCGTTCTTGAACGGCGTGACCAAAGCAGGAAAAGATCCTCTGAACATGACACGCTCCTTCTGTCGTATGGCCGGTTTCGGCCCGGTGAGTTCGATCCGCTGCGCGCGCCGGGGCGGGCATGATTTCGCCTTCGTGATTTGCACCGGAAGCCGCGCGGAATTAAGCTTGCGCTGTCTATCCCTTGTTCCTTTGTAAAAGCAAGCCATGTTGCGTCTTATTCCCCTGTTCCTTGCCATTTCTGCGACGATTCTTCCCGCCCAAGCGCAGCAAAATCCCGGTCCCCGGCCGCTTGCCAGCGCCATCGATGCGGCCCAGGACCGCGATTGGGACCGCGCCGCGCAACTGGCCGAACGCGCGGGTGGGCAGGTGTCCGCCGATATCGTCGAATGGATTCGCCTGCGGGCGGGCAAGGGCACACCCGAAGAGGTGACCGCCTTCCTGTCCCGGCGCGCCGATTGGCCGGGTCTGAAGCTGTTGCGCAAACGCAGCGAGGCGGCGATGGCCGAGGCCGCGCCCGATCAGGTGATCGCGTTTTTCGAACCCGAACCGCCACAGACCGGCACCGGTCTGCTGGCCTATGCCAAGGCGCTGAGCGCAGCCGGGCGGCAGGGCGAAGCCGAAGCCGGGCTGGTGCTGGGCTGGCGCACCCTGTCGCTGGACAAGGAAGAACATGCCGCGCTGCTGGCGGCCTATCCGAAACTGCTGGCGCCGCATCATGAAGCGCGGCTCGACATGGTGCTGTGGCGCGACTGGTCCAGCAACGTGACCGACATGCTGCCGCTGGTGCCCGAGGGCTGGCGCAAGCTGGCGACGGCGCGGCTGGGGCTTCGGGCGCAGCGCAAGGATGTCGACGCGCTGATCAAAGCGGTGCCCAAGGAATTGGCCGATGATCCGGGGCTGGCCTATGAGCGGTTCCGCTGGCGGATGCAGAAAGGGCGCAGCGACGACGCCATCGCATTGCTGCTGGAGCGCAGCGCATCGGCGGCAGGCCTGGGCGAACCGGGGCAATGGTCCGGCTGGCGGCGCAGCATGGCGCGCGAACAGATGCGGGCGGCCAAGATGCAGACCGCCTATGCCATCGCCTCGTCCCACGGGTTGACCGAAGGGTCGGATTACGCCGACCTGGAATGGCTGTCTGGCTTCATCGCGCTGCGCTTCCTCAACGATCCGGAACTGGCGCGCGATCATTTCCAGCGGTTCCGCATGGCGGTGGACACGCCGATTTCTCTGGGCCGGGCCGGGTACTGGCTGGGCCGCGCGCAGGAAGCGGCGGGCGACGCCGAGGCGGCGAAACTGGCCTATGCCGAAGGGGCGCAGTACCAGACCAGCTTCTACGGGCTGCTGGCGGCGGAAAAGGCCGGGATCGCGTTCGACGCGACGCTGGCCGGGGGCGATGCCTTTCCCGATTGGCGGCAGGCGGAATTTGCCAACTCCTCGGTCTTCGAGGCCGCCATGCTGTTGCTGCGCGCGGGTGAAGTGAACCTGTCGGTGCAGTTCCTGCGGCATATGGCCGAAACCCTGACGCCGACCGAACTGGGACAACTGGGCGATCTGCTGGACGAGATGCAGGAACCGCATCTGGCTGTGATGGTCGGCAAAGAGGCGGCGCGGCGCGGATTGGTCGTGGCCGGGCCCTATTACGCGCTGCATCCGATGCGCGACATGACCCTGCCGGTGCCGATGGAACTGTCGCTGGCCATCGCGCGGCGCGAAAGCGAATTCAATTACCGGGTGGTCAGCGGCGCCGGGGCGCAGGGTCTGATGCAGCTGATGCCGGCCACCGCCAAGCTGGTGGCGCGCGACCTGGGGATCGATCACGACCCGGCCAGGGTGCTGAGCGACTGGAGCTATAACGCCACGCTGGGCAGCGCCTACCTGGCGTCGCTGGGGCAGCGGTTCAACGGCAATATCCTGATGGTTGCAGCGGGCTACAACGCCGGGCCGCGGCGGCCGGAACGCTGGATGGACCTGTACGGCGATCCGCGCAGCGGGGCGGTGGATGTGATCGACTGGGTCGAATTCATCCCGTTCCGCGAAACCCGCAACTACGTGATGCGGGTGGCGGAATCCCTGCCGGTCTACCGCGCCAAACTGGGCCGCGATCCGCTGCCGCAGCCGTTCAGCAAGGAACTTGTGGGATCAAGCGTTCTGCCGCTCTCGCCATAGGGTGAACAGCCCCGCCGACACGATGATCCCGGCGCCAATGGCGACGTTCAGCCGGACGGTTTCGCCGAAGGCCATGATACCGATCGCCGAGGCGAAGACCAGCTGCAGATAGGCGAAGGGCTGCACTGCGCTGGCCTCGGCCACCTCGTAGCATTTGATCAGCAGGAAATGCCCCAAGGCGCCGGTGACGCAAAGCGTTGCCATCCAGATCCAGTCGCCCGCCGACATCGGTTCCCAGAACCACATGCCGATCAGGGTCATCGCCACCGATCCCACTGTACCGGTCCAGAAGAACGAGGTCGCGGCGCTGTCTTTGCGGGCGACATAGCGGGTCAGCAATCCGTACAGCGCGAACATCAGCGCCGACAGCACCGGCAGGACCGCCAGCGGTTTGAACACGCCGACGCCCGGTTGCAGGATGATCAGTATGCCGACGAAGCCGACCGCGATCGCGCTCCAGCGTTTCCAGCCGACGGTTTCGCCCAGCACCGGGCCGGACAGGGCGGCGATCAGCAGCGGGTATCCGGCAAAGATCGCGTGGCTTTCCACCAGCCCCAGCCGGGTGAAGGCAAAGACCAGGACGCAGATTTCGGTGATCAGCAGCAGCGCGCGGAAGCTTTGCAGCAGCGGCTGGGTGGTGCGCGCGGCGGCGCGCACGCCGCCAGCCTTGCGGCTGGCGATGGCAATCACGAAAGCGGCGAAGAACCAGTAGCGGATCATCGTCACCATGAAGACGTTGTATTCCCCTGCCAAGTGGCGGGAAATGCCGTCCTGCACGGCGAAGACGAAGGTGGTGGCCACCATCAGCAGGATGCCGAGCCGGGTGTTGGTCGAACTCATGCCGGGGCCTTTCGCGCGACGGTCATATGGCGTTTGCGGCCGAAGCCGGGGCGGCGATCCACCTCGAACCCGGCGTCTTGCAGCCCGCGCCGGACGAAGCCCGCCGCCGTATAGGTCGCCGCGGTGCCGCCGGGCGCGGTGTGGCAGCAGACCTCGGCCATCAGATCCGGCCCCCAGAGCTCGGGGTTCTTGGCGGGGGAAAACCCGTCGAGGAACCAGGCGTCCGCTCGTCCCTCCCAATGCGGGAGGGTCTCGCGCGCATCGCCGCGGATCATCTCGAAGCGCAGGTCGGGCAGGTCGATCCGGTGCAACCCGTCGGACCAGTGCGGTGCCAGATCGGCGGCGACTTCGGCGATGTCCGGGAAGGCCCGTTGCGCGCGGATCATTTCATCCGGGGACATCGGGAACGCCTCGAACGTGGTGAAGTGCAGAACGCCCTCCTGACCGGTTTCGCGCCACAGCTTCAGCGCCGCCAGCAGGTTCAGCCCGGTGCCGAAACCGAGCTCGGCGATATGGAACCCGGGGCGGAACCGTTCGGGCAGGTCGTTGCCGCCCAGGAACACGTAAGAGGTTTCCGCCAGCCCGTTGTCGAGCGAAAAATAGGGATCGTCGAAACGTGTCGATACCGGCACCGTTTCATCGCGCCATTCCAGTTCGGCACGCTGGTCTTGCATCGTCTGATCCCTTAAGGGTTGCGGTTGAGAATGGCGGGACAATGAAAGGGAATGCGGGGAATGGCAATGGCTGACGTGACCGTTTACGGGGCCGGGATTTTCGGCCTCTCCGTTGCCTGGTCCTGCCTGTCGCGCGGGGCCTCGGTTCGGGTGATCGACCCTTATGGCCCGGGCGCCGGGGCCAGCGGCGGGATCGTGGGGGCCTTAGCGCCGCATGTGCCGGAAAACTGGAACGACAAGAAGCAGTTCCAGTTCGAAAGCCTGATTATGGCCGAAGGATTCTGGCGCGGGGTCGAGGCGGCGGGCGGCAAGCGCGCAGGCTATGCCCGTTCGGGCCGGTTGCAGCCGGTAGCCGACGACAAGGCGCTGGAGCTGGCGCGGTCGCGCCGCGCGGGTGCTTCGGAGCTGTGGCAGGGCAAGGCGATCTGGGAAGTGATCGAGGCGGCAAAGGCGGGCGACTGGGCGCCGCTGAGTCCGACCGGCTGGCTGATCCGCGACACATTGAGCGCCCGGATGCATCCGCGCATGGCCTGCATCGCCCTGGTGGCGGCGATCGAGGCCAAGGGCGGCGAGATCGTGGCGGAAGGCCCGGCGCAGGGCCGTGTGCTCTGGGCCACCGGTGTCGCCGGGCTGGAGGAGATCAACCTTGAGACAACCCGGACCTTCGGCAACGGGGTGAAGGGGCAGGGCGCGTCGCTGCGGATCGGGTTCGATCCGCGCGATTGCCCGCAGCTTTTCGCCGACGCGGTGCACGTGGTGCCCCATGCCGACGGCACCGTCGCCATCGGATCGACCAGCGAACGCGATTACGACGATCCCAAATCGGTGGACGGCCAGCTCGACGAAGTGCTGGAGCGCGCCTTCGCTGCGGTTCCGGCGCTGGCCGGGGCGGAGGTGGTGGAACGCTGGGCCGGTGTCCGCCCGCGCACGCGCAGCCGCGCTCCGGTTCTGGGCGCGCATCCCACCAAGCGGGGCCAGTATATCGCCAATGGCGGCTTCAAGATCGGGTTCGGCATGGCGCCGAAAGTGGGGCAGGTGATGGCCGATCTGCTGCTTGAAGGGATCGACCGGATACCGGAGGGATTCCGGGCCGAGGCGAGCCTTTGAGGGTATAGCGCCACCCGAGCGGGCGGATTTGAGTATTTTTGCCAAGAAGAAGCAGCTGAGGCGCTAACCCGCCTCGGCCTGCATGCATTGGCGGCCGTCGGGGCCGCGCACCCACATCGTGCCGTCGGATTTCCAGCACAGGGTGGCGGGCTCATAGTGCATCAGCGGCGCGGTGGCGCGGAAGCTGAAGCGGTTGAGCGGGCCCATCTGCCGTTCGGCCATCAGCATCAACAGCTGCGCCAGAAGGGGGCCGTGGGTGACCAGGCCGGCGTAGCCTTCGACGTCACGGGCATAATCCAGATCGTAGTGTATCCGGTGACCGTTGAAGGTCAGCGCCGAGTAGCGAAAGAGCTGCGTCGAGGTGAATGCGGCCTGTTCGGTGCGGTCCTCATCACTGGCGGCGGCGGGGGATTGTGGTTTCGGCGCATCCGGCGCGGGGTCTTCGCGATAGACCAGATCCTGGTATTCGGTGACGCACAGCCGGTCCTGCTGATGGATGTCGTGTTTCAGGGTGACGAAACCCAGCGGGCCGCTGCGGCCCTCCTTGCGGCTGACCTTGGCCACGGTGGTGCGTTTTTCCGCCGCGACACCGGCCAGCAGGGGCGCGTGGAAGTCCAGCCGTCCGCCGGCCCACATCCGGCGCGGCAGGCCCAGATCGGGGATGAGCCCGAGGCCGGTTTTCGGATGGCCGTCGCGGCCCAGGCGCGGCGCGGGTTCCGGTTGCCAGAAATAGATCTGGTGGAAGAACGGCGGCAGCGGAGTGCCTGCGGCAATATCGGCGGGCAGGCCCAGCGTGACCTGCAGCGCGCTGGCGCGGGCCGGGTCCATCACATCGCTCTGGCGGGATTCTTCTTGCGCGATCTCGGTCATGGCGGGAAGGTAGAAGTCAGGTCTTCTGGGGGCAAACGGAAAATGACGCCTGCACTTACCGCGCTCGATCATCTGGTTCTGACGGTTTCGGATATTGCCGAAACCGTGAGCTTCTATTCCGAGGTGTTGGGGATGCGGGCCGAACGGTTCGACGCCGCCGATGGCAGCAGCCGCTGGGCGCTGTATTTCGGGTCGCAGAAGATCAACCTGCATCAGGCCGGGGCGGAATTCCTGCCCAAGGCGCGGCACGCGGCGCCAGGATCGGCGGACCTGTGTTTCCTGAGCGATACGTCGGTTGACGACTGGATGGATCACCTGGCCGATATGGGCGTGCCGCTCGAGGCAGGCCCGGTCGGGCGCAGCGGCGCAATGGGGCCGATCCTGTCGCTGTATCTGCGCGATCCCGACGGCAACCTGATCGAGGTTTCCAACCGGGTCTGAGTCAGCTGGCTTCGGCCCGCAGCCGGTCCATCAATTCGCCGAGCGTCTTGAGGTATCGTTCGTTTTCCAGCCTGCCGGTTTCGAATTCCTTTGCCGCATTGGCGATCATCACGCCGGGACCGGCCAGAACCCGCGCCTGCAAAGGCACCAGGCAGGACCGCAGCATATACTGCCCGGTCTCGCCGCCGGTGCGCCCGGCGTTGGCCGACATCACCGCCACCGGTTTGTCCTTCAGAACGCCCCGCTTGTCGCGGCTGATCCAGTCGAGCGCGTTTTTCAGAACCCCGGTGATCGCCTTGTTATATTCAGGCGACGCGATGATCACGGCATCGGCCGCCGCGATCTGATCGGCCAGATGGATCACCGCGGCGGGCAGCCCGTCGCGGTCTTCCAGATCGCCATCGTAAAGCGGCAGGTTGAGGTCGGCGTCGATCCGGTCGGCGGGGCCGAACAAGTCCACAGCCTCGGTCAGAAGCTTGCGGTTGAAACTGCCCGCGCGCAGCGAGCCTGAAATCGTCAGAAGCGTTGTCATGACGGCCCCTTTTTGCCTCACTTGTCGCGTGGCAATCTAATGCACGGGGCGCTCAGGTACAGGCGGCCGTTGCAAGCCGCCCGTACATTTTCACACAGAACCGGATCAGTTCGGCAGGATCACGATATCCACGCGGCGGTTCCGCGCCCGGCCTTCCGGGGTCAGGTTGGTGGCGATCGGCTGGTCTTCGCCGCGGCCGATGGTCAGCACGCGGGATGCCGACACGCCCGACTCGATCAGGATCGAAGACACGGCGGCGGCGCGGCGTTGGCTGAGGTCGAGGTTATATTCGGCCGACCCGGTATTGTCGGTATGGCCCACCACCTGGACGGTGCTGTTGGGATAGCGGCGCAGGCTGGTGGCCACGGCGCGCAGGTCGTCGCGCAGTACCGGCTGCACATAGGTGCTGTCGATGTCGAACAGGATGTCCTGCGGCATCGACACGATCAGCCGGTCACCGGTGTTGGTGATGGCGACGCGGTTGTCGAGGCTGTTTCGCAGCTCGGCTTCCTGCTTGTCCAGGTCGCTGCCGATGGCGGCGCCGGTTACGCCGCCCAGGATGCCGCCGATGACGGCGCCCTTGCCGCTGTCCTTGCTGATCGCGGCGCCGGTGATCGCGCCCAGCACGGTGCCGAGAGCAGCGCCTTCCTTGGTGTGCTGATAGGGATCGCTGCCGTCCATCATCGCGGGATCGGTACAAGCGGTGGCGGTCAGCAGCGATGCGCCGCCCAGGAACAGGACAAATTTGGATGCTCGGGTCATATCTTCGTGCCTCTCATGAGTCTCCGCGATAGCGGGTCAGGGGCAATATAGACCTTTGTTTGCGCTATGAAATACAACTCTGCGTCAGGATCGGCAGCAATCCGCGTATGATAAGGGCTTCTCAGCCCTGCGGGGCTGCGTCGCCGTCGGCGCGGGCCGCCTCATAGGCCAGCAGCGCGCGTTTCACCGGCAGTCCCCAGTGATAACCGCCCAGGGCGCCGGATTTGCGCAGCGCCCGGTGGCAGGGGATCAGCCAGCTTACGGGATTGCGCCCGACGGCGGTGCCCACCGCGCGCACCGCCTTGGGCTTGCCGATACGATTGGCGATTTCCGAATAGGTGGTGACATGGCCCGAGGGCACCTGCAGCAGCGCCTCCCACACCTTGATCTGGAACGGGGCGCCGATCATGTGCAGCGCGGTTTCGCCCTTCTGCGCGAAGGCCGCGTCGACCAGCGGTTTCAGCATGGCCGGGTCTTCGATGAAATTGGCATTGGGCCAGCGCGCGACCATGTCTTCCTGCGCCGCCTCGGTGCCGGTTTCGGCGGCGAAGGCCAGGCCACACAGCCCCTTGGAGGTGCCCATGACCAGCGCCAGCCCGAACGGGCTGTCGAACCAGCCCCAGTAGATATCCAATCCTTCGCCCGCGCGGGCATATTCGCCGGGGCTCATCGCTTCCCACCTCACGAACAGGTCGTGCAGCCGGCCATTGCCGGACAGGCCGACCTCGTGACTGACGTCGAGCGTAGTCATGCGGTAGCGCAGCAGCGCCTTGGCGTGGTCCAGCGTCAGGTATTGCTGGTAGCGTTTCGGCGACACGCCGACCCATTGCGAAAACAATCGCTGGAAATGCGCCGGGCTCATCCCCATCTGCGCCGCCAGGTCGTTGAGGCTCATCCCCGGCCCGGCGGCATCGATCAATTCGATGGCGCGGCGCATGACGTTGTAGTGGTAACCGGTTTCGGGCGTCTGGTGCAGCATTTCGGGTCCTTCCTTCTGTCAAACTCTACCCCATCGCGGCCTCACCGCGCGACCCGGAACTTGCGCTTTTGACCGCTTCGGATCACCTTGGCCCGATGAAGGCTCCTCGGTTCATATCCGCCGCGCTGGACGATACCGGCACGCTCTGGCGCGACGAAGCGCCAAGCGCGGTGCTGCCGTGGTGGAGCTTCACCAAGACCGCGATTGCCGCCTGCCTGCTGCTGCGCGCCGAGGAAGGCGCGCTCGATCTTGATGCGCCGATGCAGGGCCATCCCTTCACCCTGCGGCATCTGATGGCGCATATATCGGGGCTCAGGGATTACGGCACGGTGGGGCGCTACCGCGCGGCGGTCGAGGCGGGCGAAGCCCCCTGGCCGGTCGCGCGGATGCTGGAGGAAGCGCATGCCGATGATCTGCTCGGCAAACCGGGCAGCGTCTGGCGCTATTCCAATATCGGCTACATGCTGCTGCGTTTCGCGCTGGAGGTCAGCGAAGGCGCCGACCTGGAACAGATCGTCACCCGGCGGCTGGCGCGCCCCCTGGGATTGCAAACCGTGCGGCTGGCGCGCAGTCCGCGCGATTTCGAGGGGCTTGTCTGGGACAGTGGCGGCTATCACCCCGGATGGGTCTATCACGGTTGCCTGATCGGCAGTGCCGCCGATGCCGCGCGGATGCTGCACGGGATTCTGGCCGGTGGGCTATTGCCGCCCCGTCTGGTCGAGGAAATGAGCACGCCCTACATGCAGGGCGGCGCCATCGCCGGGCGCATCTGGCAACGGACAGGTTACGGGCTCGGCCTGATGATCGGCCAATCCGAAGGCGATGTGCCGATTCTGGGTCATGCCGGCGGCGGCCCGTTTTCGGCCAACCTGGTGGCGCATTTCCCCGACCAGGGGCTGACCGTGGCCAGCTTCGTGCAGGGCAGCGATGAAACACCGGCGGAATGGGAAGCGCTGCGCGTCGCCGCGTCCCGTTGATATTGCGGGCATATCCGGCTAGGGGAAGAAGACGCAAACAAGCCCGACCGGACATGGCCAAGCAACTCGATTATCACACCATCCGCGAAATCTTCACCCGCTTTCAGGACTCCGAACCGGAACCGAAGGGCGAGTTGGATCACGTCAACGCCTATACGCTCTTGGTGGCGGTGGCGCTGTCGGCGCAGGCGACCGACAAGGGCGTGAACAAGGCCACCGCCGAATTGTTCAAGATCGCCGACACGCCGCAGAAGATGCTGGACCTGGGCGAAGAAGGCCTGGTCGAACATATCAAGACGATCGGGCTCTATCGCAACAAGGCCAAGAACGTCATGAAGATGGCGAAGATCCTGGTCGACGATTATGACGGCGAGGTGCCCTGTTCGCGCGCTGCGCTGCAGGCCCTGCCCGGCGTCGGGCGCAAGACCGCCAATGTGGTGCTGAACATGTGGTGGCGCTATCCGGCGCAAGCGGTGGACACCCATATCTTCCGCTTCGGCAACCGTTCGGGCGTTTGCCCGGGCAAGGATGTCGTCGCCGTCGAACGCGCCATCGAAGACAATATCCCGGTCGATTTCCAGCTGCACGCGCATCATTGGATGATCCTGCACGGCCGCTATACCTGCGTCGCGCGCAAGCCCAAATGCAATGCCTGCCTGATCCGCGACCTTTGCCAATACGAGGATAAAACCCCATGAAGAAATACCAGGTTGTCGGCATCGGCAACGCCATCGTCGACGTCATCAGCCAAAGCGATGACAGTTTCCTCGACCTGATGGGGATCCAGAAGGGCATCATGCAGCTGGTCGAGCGCGACCGCGGCGAATTGCTCTACGGGTCGATGACCAACCGCACCCAGGCGCCGGGCGGGTCGGTGGCCAACACGCTGGCGGGGCTGGGCAATCTGGGGCTGAACACCGGCTTCATCGGGCGGGTGCATGACGATGCGCTGGGCCGGTTCTATGCCGATGAAATGGCCAAGGACGGTACCGATTTCGTCAACCCGCCGGTGGCGGGCGGCGAATTGCCGACCTCGCGCTCGATGATCTTCGTGTCGCCCGACGGCGAACGATCGATGAACACCTATCTGGGGATTTCCTCGGAACTGGGGCCCGACGACGTGTCTGACGACGTGGCGGGCGCGGCGGAAATTCTGTTCCTCGAAGGCTATCTTTACGACAAGCCGAAGGGCAAGGAAGCCTTCGAGCGCGCCGCCAAACTGTGCCGCGCGTCGGGCGGCAAGGCCGGCATCGCGCTTTCCGATCCGTTCTGTGTCGACCGCCACCGTGACGATTTCCGCCGTCTGGTGAAGGACCTCGATTACGTGATCGGCAACGAACACGAATGGGAATCGCTCTACCAGACCGATCTCAGCACCGCGCTGGAACAGGCGACGGCGGATGCCGGCATGGTGGTCTGCACCCGGTCGGGCCATGACGTGGTGCTGGTGCGCGGTGAAGAAGAGGTGGTGGTGCCGGTCAACGCGATCACCCCGGTCGACGCCACCGGCGCGGGCGATCAGTTCGCCGCCGGGTTCCTCTATGGCTATGCCACCGGCGCACCGCTGGACGTGGCCGGCCGCATGGGCTGTGTCGCCGCGGCCGAGGTGATCAGCCATTTCGGCGCCCGCCCCGAAGCGGACCTGAAGGATCTGTTCCGCCAGGCAGGGCTGATCGGCTGATCCCTCGCGGGTCGGAATTAGGTATTTGGACCAAGATGAAGCTGTGGATGCGCCCCGTCACCGGCCGGTCGGAATAAGGCCGATGCTTTCCGGTGGCGGGGCGACTTCACCTTGGGCGGTCATCGGCTCCTCAGCCTGTACCGCGTAGAGAGTGAACCCTGATTCCGGTTAAGGAATGGTTTTTCATCTTGGCGCAAACACCTCGGGGTGAATTGGCCGCAGGCCAAGAGGGGCAGGGCCCCTCTACCCGCCCGCCGCAGGCGAAGGCATTTCCTCAGTCGCCCAGCTTTGCATGCACCTCGTCGAGGTCGATCTCGCCCAGCGGCATCTTGTTGCCCGGGTTTTCGAAATCGTATTTGAACAGCTCGAAATCGCGTTTGTAGATTTCATAGACCAGGTGCATCGACAGGTCGTCGAAATAGTCCTCGATCGGATGGGCGCGCTTGGGGCCGTGGCCTTCGGATTCGTTGAAGCGCGGGATCGCGGCCAGGTCGACCGGGTGCGGCGTCTCGATATGATCCAGCACCTCCTGCATGCCCTCGTTGAACTTCTCGGTGAAGAAGATCTGGTCGTAGCTGCCGCCGTTGACGATGAAGGTCGAAACATGCCCCGACATCGCCGACCAGTGGATGTCCGGGTCCATCGGCTTGCGCCAGCGGATGGTGTCGCGGGCGAACAGCAGGAAGCGGCGGAAGCTCTTGATCTGGTCGAACTCCTCCTTGCCGTCCTCGCCGCCGACCTCGATGCCGTATTTCTGGATCAGCATCGGCACCAGGTTGCCGCGATAGCGCCGGCCGTTGCGCTGGATGCCGCAGATCTTGTCGAAGAAGCTCGACAGGATGCGGCTATAGGGGTTGCGCACGCAGGTGAAGGCATAAGAGCGGTGCTGCTGCACGTTGCGGGTGATCAGCGGCTGGCTGTCCTCGAAGGCCCATTTGTGCATGCCCTCCTGGGCGTCATGGATGTCGCCGTCGAAGAATGTGCCGTGATCCGAATAATACATGATCTGACCGATGGTCGAACACGCGCATTTGGGCACGACGCGGTAAACCACGCTTTCGCTTTCGGTCATCCAAGTGCCGGGAAATCCCATGAACCTATGCCTCCGGTTATGTCCCCCTGCAACGAAGGGGCTTTGCTTTTGTTTAGAAAAACCAAAGAAACCCGGTTTATTCAATCTTCGATCGGCCGTATCTATGTAAACAATCACGGAAAACAGGGGCTTTCGTTTCCATAGATGGCAAGAATCGCGTTCATCCTTCTGTGCCATAAGGACCCGGAGGCCATCATTTCCCAGGCCGAACGGCTCACCGCGGCGGGCGATTACATGTCGATTCACTTCGACGCCCGCGCCAACCCGGATCATTTCCGCCAGATCAAGGAAGCGCTGCAGGACAATCCCAACGTCACCTTCGCGCGCAAGCGGATCAAATGCGGCTGGGGCGAATGGTCCCTGGTGCAGGCGACGCTGAACGCGATCGACGCGGCGCTGGTGGCGTTCCCGAGCGCCACCCATTTCTACATGCTGTCGGGCGATTGCATGGCGATCAAATCGGCGCAGTATTCGCATGACTTCCTTGACGATAACGACCGCGATTTCATCGAAAGCTTCGATTTCTTCGACAGCGACTGGATCAAGACCGGGATGAAGGAAGGCCGGCTGATCTATCGCCACTTCTTCAACGAACGGACCCAGCCCAAGCGCTATTACGGGGCGCTGAACCTGCAGAAGAAGCTGGGGCTGGAACGCGAAATCCCGCAGGACCTGCAGATCCAGATCGGCAGCCAGTGGTGGTGCCTGCGCCGCCGCACCATCGAATGGATCATGGATTTCACCCGGGCGCGCAAGGACGTGATGCGGTTCTTCCGCACCACCTGGATTCCCGATGAGACCTTTTTCCAGACGCTGGTGCGCCACATCGTGCCGGAGGAGGAAATCGAAAGCCGCACGCTGACCTTCCTGATGTTTTCCGACTACGGCATGCCGGTGACCTTCTACAACGATCACTACGACCTGCTGCTCAGCCAGGATTTCCTGTTTGCCCGCAAGATCAGCCCCGAGGCGCGCGAGTTGAAGGCGCGGCTGGGCGCGCTCTATGCCGCCGAGGGGGTCGAATTCAAGATCTCCAACGAGGGCCGCAGCCTGTACAAGTTCCTCACCGGGCGGGGCCGGATCGGGCGGCGCTTCGGGATGCGGTTCTGGGAAACCGAAAGCTCGCTGGGCCGCGAACGCGAATTGCTCATCGTGGTGTGCAAGAAATGGCACGTGGCCAAGCGGCTGCTGGAACAGATCCGCAAGGCGACCGATATCCCGGCGATCGAATACCTGTTCAACGAGGAATCGACGCCGCTGCCCGATCTGGGCGGCATCCAGAAAACTATCGGCAAGCGCCACCGCCACCGTCGCGCGCTGATGCGGATGCTGTTCGATTATTATTCCACCGACCGGCTGATCATCTGCCTCGATCCCGGCGCGCTGGACCTGCTGCAGGATTTCTGCGGCGACCGGTCGACCACCAAGCTCTTGGAGGTCGAGGTGGAGTTCAGCGACGACTTCCTGGTCGGCCACGCCACCCGGATCGGCCTGGCCGGGGAACAGACGCCGCCCGAAACGCTGGAACGGCTGCTGCCCACCATCCGACACGACATGGCGTTCGAAACCGACCGCATCCGCGATGCCAATTTCGCCAATCACCACCGCATCCGGGAATCCGGCCGGACGGAGGAAAATGCCAGTGAAGTGGCGCAGTTCCTTGCCATTTCCGAGGACAAGGCGCAAGAAATCGTCGGAATAGACTATTTGTTTGCTGACTGAGGGGACCGATGAGTTACGCTTATGACGACCAGAATATCTTCGCCAAGATCCTGCGCGGCGAGATCCCCAACAACACGGTGCTGGAAACCGAGCACGCGCTGGCCTTCCACGACATCCAGCCGCAGGCGCCGGTGCATATCCTGGTGATCCCCAAGGGGCCCTATGTCTGCTACGACCATTTTGCGCTGGAAGCCTCGGACGAAGAAATCATCGGCTTCACCCGCGCGGTGGGCGAGGTGTGCAAGATCGCCGGGGTGCAGGCGGGCGAAATCGGCGACGGATTCCGGCTGATTTCCAATTCCGGCGAAAACGGCGTGCAGGAAGTGCCGCATCTGCATGTGCATGTGCTGGGCGGGCGCCGGCTGGGCCGGATGTTGCAACCGGCCTGATATGCGGGATTGGGGGCCAGCCCCCAATCCCCCGGAGTATTGTCGCCAAGAAGAAACGCTAGGGCGTCTTCGTACGTCTTTTAGGTTTCTTCTTGGTCCAAATACTCCCGCCGGAGGCGGAAATTCCGAGCGAATTTGGCGTAGGCAAATTCGTGAGACATCAAGCGCGCGCCAAAGGCGCGCTCATTCTCAATGCGCCTCGGCCCAGTTGGCGCCCTGGCCGGCATCCACGGTCAGCGGCACCGACAGGTGCACGGCGGGGGCGGCGGCGCTTTCCATTACCTCGCGGGCGCGGGCGATCACGTCCTCGGCGCGGTCGGCGTCCACTTCGAACAGCAATTCGTCATGCACCTGCAGCAGCATCTTTGCGGGCAGGCCTTCGATGGCGGCGGGCATCCGGATCATCGCGCGGCGGATCACGTCGGCCGCGGTGCCCTGGATCGGCGCGTTGATCGCCGCGCGTTGGGCGAAACCGGCGCGCGGGCCCTTGGCGGTGATTTCCGGCGTGTTGATCTTGCGCCCGAACAGGGTTTTCACGAACCCATGTTCCTTGGCGAATTCCTTGGTTTCGTCCATGTAGGTGCGGATGCCGGGGAAGCGTTCGAAATAGCGGGTGATGAAGTCCTGCGCTTCGGCGCGGGGGATGCGCAGGTTACGTGCGAGCCCGAAGGCGGAAATGCCGTAGATCACGCCGAAATTGATCGCCTTGGCGCGGCGGCGAATCTCCGGCGTCATTTCACCCAGCGGCACATCGAACATTTCCGAAGCGGTCATCGCGTGGATGTCGAGCCCGTCCTTGAACGCCTGTTTCAGCGCGTCGATCCCGGCGATTTCGGCCAGGATCCGCAGCTCGATCTGGCTGTAGTCGAGCGACAGCAGCACCTTGCCTTCGTCCGCGACGAAGGCTTCGCGGATGCGGCGGCCTTCCTCGGACCTGACAGGGATGTTCTGCAGGTTCGGATCGTTCGAGGACAGCCGGCCGGTGTTGGCGCCGCTTTGCAGGTAGGAAGTGTGAACGCGGCCCGTTTCGGGGTGGATGTGATCCTGCAGCGCGTCGGTATAGGTCGATTTCAGCTTCTGCAGCTGGCGGTAATCCAGCACGCGGGCGGCGAAATCGTGTTCGGTGGCGAGGTCCTCCAGCACATCCGCCGGGGTCGACCATTGACCGGTCTTGGTCTTCTTGCCGCCTTCCAGCCCCATTTCCTCGAACAGGATCGCGCCGACCTGGGCGGGGGACTGGACGTTGAATTCGTGGCCCGCGAGTTCGTAAAGCTCGGCCTCGAACCCGGCCATTTTCTGGGCGAAGGCGTTGGACATGCGCGACAGCGTATCGCGGTCGACCTTGATCCCGTCCATTTCCATCCGCGCCAGCACCGGCACCAGCGGGCGTTCCAGCGTCTCGTAGACGGTGGTGACGCGGGTCTGGTGCAGCTGCGGCTTGAACAGCTGCCACAGGCGCAGGGTGATATCGGCGTCTTCGGCGGCGTATTTCACCGCGTCATCCACCGGCACCCGGTCGAAGGTGATCTGCGACTTGCCCGATCCCAGCAGCGATTTGATCGGGATCGGCGTGTGGCCCAGGTAGCGTTCCGACAGCGTGTCCATGCCGTGGCCGTGCAGCCCCGCATTCATCGCGTAGGACATCAGCATCGTGTCGTCGATCGGCGCCACATCCACCCCGTAGCGGGCGAAGATCTTGGCGTCGTATTTCATGTTCTGGCCGATCTTCAGGACGCTTTCGTCCTCCAGGACCGGTTTCAGCAGGTCCAGCGCCTCGTCCAGCGGCATCTGCCCCTCGGCCAGGTTGTCGGAGCCAAAGAGGTCATCCGCCCCGTCCTTGTGCGCCAGCGGAATATAGCAGGCCTTGCCCGGCTCGATGCACAGCGAAATGCCGACCAGATCGGCGCGCATTTCGTCCAGCCCCGTCGTTTCGGTGTCCACCGCCACGTAGCCGCGTTCGCGCGCCTGCGCGATCCAGCCCGCCAGCGCGGCGGCGTCGCGCACGCATTCATAGTCCTCGGGTTTGAAGGGCAGTTCCTCGGGTGTATCGGCTTCGCCCGGTTCGGCGCCGCGCGGGTCGGTGTCCTTGATCGCGGGCGGTTCGACTCCGATCTGATCGGCGATCCGCTTGGTCAGGGTGCGGAATTCCATCTCGGCCAGGAAATGCATCAGGACCTCGGGATCGGGATCGCGCACTTCCAGATCGTCCAGCGTGAAGTCGAGCTCCATGTGGCAATCGAGCTGCACCAGCTTCTTCGACATCTCGATCTGGTCGCGCTTTTCGATCAGGGTCTGGCGCCGCTTGGGCTGCTTGATTTCCTCGGCCCGGTCCAACAGTTCCTCGAGCGATCCGTATTCGTTGATCAGCAACGCGGCGGTCTTCACCCCGATGCCGGGCGCGCCGGGCACGTTGTCGACGCTGTCGCCGGCAAGCGCCTGCACGTCGACAACCCGTTCCGGGCCGACGCCGAATTTTTCCATCACGCCCTCGCGGTCGATCCGCTTGTTCTTCATCGGGTCGAGCATTTCGACGCCGTCGCCGACCAGCTGCATCAGGTCCTTGTCGGAACTCACGATGGTGACGCGGCCGCCCGCGTCGCGCGCCTGATGCGCCAGCGTGGCGATGATGTCGTCGGCCTCGTAGCCTTCGATTTCCTCGCAGGCGATGTTGAAGGCGCGGGTGGCTTCGCGGGTCAGCGGGAATTGCGGCACCAGGTCCTCGGGCGCGGGCGGGCGGTTGGCCTTGTACTGGTCGTAAAGGTCGTTGCGGAAGCTCTTGCCGGAATAGTCGAAGATCACCGCCACATGGGTCGCGGCGTCGGAGCCGTTATTGCCGTCGATATAGCGCTGCAGCATGTTGCAGAACCCCGCCACCGCGCCGATCGGCAGGCCGTCGGATTTCCGCGTCAGCGGCGGCAGCGCGTGATAGGCGCGGAAGATGAAGGCCGATCCGTCGATCAGGTGCAGGTGGCAGCCCTTGCCGAATGTCATGCTCTTTCCCCCGGTTCTGTTGCGCGTGGCCTTTCATGCCATGCCGAAACCCATTGGGCCAGACGGCAATCCGCCCAGCCCTTTCATCGTTCTAAAAATACTCAGAATTCCGCCGGTGTCGCGACTGCGACCCGTCCGGGGTCAGCCGTTCTGATCAGCCGCCGATCCCTTCAGGATGTATTTCGCATCGCAATAGGGGCATTCGATGTAACCGGTTTCTTCCGGGATGTGCAGCCAGACGCGGGGGTGGCCCAGGACGCCTTCGCCGCCGTCGCAGGCAATCTTGGAGCTCTCGACAATCTTGATTTCTGGCGCTTGGGTCGTCATCCGGGACGTTTCCTTTTGGCTGCACATGATCTAGGTGCTGTTATGAGCGATCATAAAGCCGGGGGCAAGTAGTGCCATGGGCAGCAATGCCATCGAAATCCGCGGTCTGCGCAAGACCTATCGCGGCGCCAAGGGACAGCCGGAAAAGCATGCGTTGAAGGGCATCGACCTGGATATCCCGCAGGGATCGGTGTTCGGGCTGCTGGGCCCGAACGGGGCGGGCAAGTCGACGCTGATCAATATCCTGGCCGGTCTGGTGGTGAAAACCGCGGGGCAGGTGAATATCTGGGGCTTCGATCAGGACGTGAACCCGCGGCAAAGCCGCGCCTCGATCGGGGTAATGCCGCAGGAACTGAACCTGGATGCGTTTTTCACCGCGCGCGCGGCGCTGGAGGTGCAGGCGGGGCTTTATGCGGTGCCCAAGGCACAGCGGCGGACCGACGAGATCCTCAAGCTGATCGGGCTAGAGGACAAGGCCGATGCCTATGCCCGCACCCTGTCGGGCGGGATGCGGCGGCGGCTTTTGTTGGGCAAGGCCCTGGTGCATGCGCCGCATGTGCTGGTGCTGGACGAACCCACCGCCGGCGTCGATATCGAGCTGCGCCAGATGCTGTGGTCGAATGTGCGCAAGCTGAACGATGAGGGCATGACCATCATCCTGACCACCCATTACCTCGAAGAGGCGGAGGAGATGTGCGACGAGATCGCCATCATCAACCAGGGCGAGGTGGTGGCGCGCGACAGCAAGGACAACTTGCTGAACCGGATCGACGCCAAGACCATGGTGATCCACCCCGAAGACGCGGTGACGACCCTGCCCGAGGCCCCCGGCATCGCGGTGGAAACCCGCGCCGACGGCGCCGTGGCGCTGAGCTACCACGCGCATCAGACCAGCGCCGAACAGGTGCTGGCGGCGGTGCGCGACGCTGGCATCCGCATCCGCGACGTGAAGACCGAAGAGGCCGATCTTCAGGACGTCTTCCTGGAACTGACCCGAAGCTGAGGGCGCGACATGCCGCATGATCACCACCACGGGCACCATCACCACCATCCCGATCTCGACAGCGGCGACCGGCGGGTGGCCTGGGCGGTGGCGGTCAATATCCTGCTGACCTTCGCGCAGATCGTGGCGGGGGTGGTGTCGGGATCGCTGGCGCTGATCGCCGATGCGATCCACAACCTGTCCGACGCCTTGTCGCTGGTCATCGCCTTCTTCGCCCGCCGCATCGGCAAGCGCCCGGCGGATGCCTCGATGACCTTCGGCTATGGCCGGGCCGAGGTGGTGGCGGCCTTGATCAATTACACCACGCTGATCGTGGTGGCCTTCTACCTGGCGGCCGAAGGGGTGCAGCGACTGTTCAACCCGGCTGAGGTCGAAGGCTGGATCGTGGTGATCGTCGCCGTCGTCGCCTTGGTGATCGACAGCGTCACGGCGCTGCTGATCTGGCGGCTGAGCGGCGACAGCGCGAATATGCGGGCGGCCTTCCTGCACAATCTGGCCGATGCGATGGGATCGGTGGCGGTGATCGTCGGCGGCACCTTGATCCTGCTGTATGACTGGCGGCTGGTCGACCCGATCGTGACGCTGCTGATTTCGGGCTACATCCTGTGGCATTCCTGGCAGGGCATCCTGCCGGTGATCCGCATCCTGATGCTGGGCGCGCCGGAAGACACCGACCTGGAAGAGGTCGCCGCGACCTTGCGCGGGATCGATGGGGTGGGCGACATCCATCACCTGCATGTCTGGCGCATGCAGGAACACGAAACCGCGCTGGAAAGCCACGTGGTGCTGGACGGCACGACCGACGCCGAAGAGGTCAAGATCGCGGTCAAGCGGGCCCTGAAGGACCGCCACGGAATCGCCCATGCGGTGCTGGAGCTGGAAAGCTTCGGATCGGTCTGTGCGGACACCCGGCTGATCGGTCACTGACGACGGCACCGCGTCGTGACGTCCCGTTAGAGCTTGCACTTTTCCGCGCGTTGCAGTCGTTTAGGACGAAACGCAGGCTGCGATGGGATAGAAGATGGCGGAACAGACCGGCACCGATATGGTCAAATGGCTTCACGACGTTCTCGAGGTCGAAACCGTCGAAGACAATTTCTTTCGCGGCATCGCCACGCCGCAGGGGCGGGGCCGCTCCTTTGGCGGCCAGGTGATCGGCCAGGCGCTGATGTCGGCGATCCGGACCGCCGATCCGGACCGCCCGGTGCATTCTCTGCATGCCTATTTCATGCGCCCGGGCGACGCGACCAAGCCGGTTCTCTACCGTGTGGAACGCGACCGCGACGGCCGCAGCTTCGCCACCCGCCGGGTGGTGGCGATCCAGTCGGGCAAGCCGATCCTGAACCTTGCCGCCTCCTTCCACGTTACCGAACCGGGCCTGTCGCACCAGGTGCAGATGCCCGACGTGCCCCCCCCCGAGGAGCTGGAAAGCGACGAGGAACTGGGCGAACGGATGCGCGGCGATCTGCCCGAGGCGTTCCTGAACTGGCTGAACATGCCGCGCCCGATCGAAATGCGCCCGGTGGGGCTGCGCCCGCCCTTCACCCGCGAAAAGCAGGAACCGGTCCAGAACATGTGGATCAGGGTGCGCGGCGATTTCGGCGACGATCCCGATCTGCACCGCGCGGCGCTGGCCTATACTTCGGATTATGGCCTGCTGGGCACCTGCGTTTTGCCCTTCGCCAAGGCCTTCGTCGATCCCGACATGCAATTCGCCAGCCTCGACCACGCGATGTGGTTCCATGACGATTTCCGCATGGACGAATGGCTGCTTTACGCGATGGACAGCCCCTGGGCCGGCGGCGCGCGCGGCTTCAACCGCGGCCAGATCTTCACCCGCGACGGGCGGCTTGTCGCCAGCACCGCGCAGGAAGGTCTGGTGCGGAATATCGATCTGAAGGATTAAGACCGGCGCTTGTAGGCTTCCAGCCGGTAGAAATCGCGCAGGGTTTGGCCCGGGCGCGGTTTGAATGTACCGCCTTCGCTGAAGCTTTGAATGCGGTCGAGCCGGAACATGCGGAAATCCTCGCGCAGCTCGCACCAGCAGACCACGGTCCAGACCTTGCCCCAGAACCACAGCCCCAGCGGCAGGATGCTGCGGCTGGTCGCGTTGCCGCTTTCATCCTCATAGGCGATGTGCAGTCTTGTATTGCTGTTGGCGGCGGCCTCGACGCGGTCGATCCGGTCGCGCAATGCGTCGGTCATGTCCTGCAGCGCCAGGGCGTGAACCTGCACCTCTTCGGCCCTTGACCGGGCCGCCTCGGGCAGCACCGCGTTGATCTTGACCAGCGCTTCCTCGGCCGCGGTCGCCATCGAGCTGCCGCCCCACGCGCGGATCATCCGCGCCCCGGCCACAAGAGCCACGATTTCGTCCGACGAAAACATCAGCGGCGGCAGGTCGTAACCGTCACGCATGACGTACCCGACCCCGGCCTCGCCTTCGATCGGCACGCCCGACCCGATCAGGTCGGCCACGTCGCGGTAGATGGTCCGCGGCGTGACCTCCAGTTTCTCGGCCAATTGCGCCGCCGTCACCAACCGCCCGCCGCGCAGGTATTGCACGATCTGAAACAGGCGGTCGGCGCGGCGCATCAGGCCACCTTCGGTTCAAACAGGCCCAGCGAATTGCCGTCCGGGTCCCGGGCGTAGACGAAGCGGCCGGGCGGGATCGCAACCGGTCCGCTCAACACGGTGCCGCCCGCCTGAGCGCAGCGCGTGGCGGCGTCTTCCAGCGCGCCGGGCACCGCCAGATGCAGGGTCGGACCCTGACCGGCCTCGGCCGGCTTGCCCGGGTAGAGATGCCCGCCCACCGCATTCAATGCGCTGCCCAGAACGGCGATGGGGTTGGGTCCGGTTTCATCCAGTTTCATGTCGTATCCGAAGACGGTTTCGTAAAAGGCGATGGATTTCTGCATATCCGAAACCGGGATTTCGGACCAGACGACGATTGGCTGTTGGGTCATTGCGCGAACTCCTTGTGTGAATGACAAGGAGGGTATGACACAAGGCTGCTGACAGCATTCTGTCAGCAGTATTCAGGAGAAGTTAAAAAGGTTTGGGCCGGTGGAAAGCGGGGTCAGTCCGGCAATTCGGCCGACGGGATCACCGGGAAGAACGCGCCGCCCGACCACAGCCCGAACCAGCTTTCGCCATCCACCTCGTGATGGGCGCCCAGATCGACCAGCCGGTAGAAGCTCTTGCGGTCGATCAGCGCCTCAAGATTGGCGCGCACCAGCACATAGGGCGAAGGTTCGCCGGTCTCACTGTCGCGCACCACGCGGATCGGCGCGTCGGGGCCGGCCTTGGTTTGATCGCCCACATTGGTGGTGAAGCGCAGCACCTGGTCGCGGCCTTCCCCCTCGGCCTCGAAATCCACCGCCACGAAGGGCGCGTCCTCGACCGTGATGCCGACCTTTTCCACCGGGGTGACAAGGAAATACCTGTCATCGTCCTTTCGCAGAATCGTGGAAAACAGGCGGACGAGCTCGGGCCGCCCGATCGGGGTGCCCAGATAAAACCATGTCCCATCACGGGCGATACGCATGTCCAGATCACCGCAGAACGGCGGGTTCCACAAATGCACAGGCGGCAGGCCCTTGCCCTTGGAAGCGGCGCGGGCGGCGGCGGTCAGGCTTTCGGTCGACGGTTTCACGGACATTTGTTGGCTCATTGCTTTTGCCATTTGCGTTTGGCGCGATACACTCAATTCTACCAATATAGTTCACAGCGGAGTTTGACCATGTCCGATGCCACCGACCTGCTGGCCGAAATCGAAGCGCTCGAATCCAAGCTGGCGGAGGCGAAGGCATCGATCACCCGGCGGTTCATCGGTCAGGAACAGGTCGTCGACCTGACCCTGTCGGCGCTGCTGTGCGGCGGTCACGCGCTGCTGATCGGTCTGCCGGGATTGGGCAAGACCCGGCTGGTCGATACGTTGAGTACCGTCATGGGGCTGCACGGCAACCGTATCCAGTTCACCCCCGACCTGATGCCGGCAGATATCCTTGGCTCCGAGGTTCTGGAAACCGATGCCGAGGGGCGCCGGTCGTTCCGCTTCGTGCCCGGGCCGATTTTCTGTCAGCTCTTGATGGCGGACGAAATCAACCGCGCCAGCCCGCGGACGCAATCGGCGCTGCTGCAGGCGATGCAGGAACATCACATCACCGTGGCGGGCGAAACCCGGGTGCTGGGCGAACCGTTCCACGTGCTGGCGACGCAGAACCCGATCGAACAGGAAGGCACCTATCCTTTGCCCGAGGCGCAGCTCGACCGCTTCCTGGTGCAGATCGACGTGGCCTATCCCGACCGGCAGACCGAACGCGACATCCTTCTGGCCACCACCGGGGTGGCCGAGGAGGAAGCGCATGAGGTCTTCACCGCCGAGGAACTGATCCGTGCCCAGACCCTGCTGCGGCGGATGCCGGTGGGCGATAGTGTGGTCGAGGCGATCCTCGATCTGGTCCGAGCCTTCCGTCCCGATGACGAAACCGCGGATGAGCGGGTGAAACAGACCGTCGCCTGGGGCCCGGGGCCGCGCGCGGCGCAGGCCTTGATGCTGACGGTGCGGGCGCGGGCGATGCTGCAGGGGCGGCTGGCCCCCTCGGTCGAAGACGTCGCCGCGATGGCCCGCCCGGTGCTGAGCCACCGGATGGCGCTGAACTTCGCCGCGCGCGCGCGCGGTGACAGCCTGGCCGAGCTGATCGAAACCACCGTGGCGCGCACCACCCGGATCGAGGCCGCCGCTTGACACCCTTAACGCCCCTCCGGGCGCGGGCCGAAGAACAGGCCGCGCTGCTGCCGCCCCTGCTGGCCCGGGCCGAACATCTGGCCGGGAACATGCTGCTGGGCGAACACGGGCGGCGGCGGTCCGGGATGGGCGATGATTTCTGGCAATACCGGCCGGTGCAGCCGGGCGATTCGCGCCGGATGATCGATTGGCGGCGCTCGGCGCGCGGCGATACTCAATTCGTGCGCGAACGCGAATGGCAGATCGCGCAAAGCGTGATGCTCTGGGTCGATCAGGCGGCCTCGATGCGGTTCACCTCGAACAAGAACCTGCCGGAAAAGGCCGACCGCGCGCGGCTGCTGGCGCTGGCGGTGGCGATCCTGCTGGTGCGGGGGGGCGAACGGGTCGGGCTGACCGGCACCTTGCTGCCGCCGCGCCGGGGCAACAACCAAATCCTGCGGCTGGCCGAAATCTTTGCCCAGGACGACGATGCCGATTACGGCGTGCCCGAAGCCCGCGCGATGATCCCGCAGGCGCGGGCCGTTTTCCTGTCCGATTTCATGGGCGATCTCGACGCGGTGCGCGAGGCGCTGACCAAGGCCGCCGATCGCGGCGTGCGCGGCATCCTGTTGCAAATCCTCGACCCGTCCGAGGAGGCGTTTCCGTTCCAGGGCCGCACCATTTTCGAAAGCATCGGCGGCACGGTTTCCCATGAGACGCTGAAGGCGGGCGAATTGCGCGACCGCTATCTGAAGCGGCTGGAACGGCGCAAGGCCGCGCTGGCCGATCTGTGCACCGCCACCGGATGGCAATTCCACACCCATCACACCAGCGACAGCGCGCAGGTGGCGCTGCTCTGGCTGTGGCAGGCGCTGAACCGGGGCACCGCGTGATGGGCTGGCTGGCGCAGATCGGCTTCGCCGCGCCCTACCTGTTATGGGCGCTGGTGCTGCTGCCGGTCCTGTGGCTGCTGCTGCGCGCGGTGCCGCCTGCGCCTTTGCGCCGCCGCTTTCCCGGCGTGGTGCTGCTGCTGGGGTTGAAGGATGATGACAGCGTCACCGACAAGACGCCCTGGTGGCTGATCCTGATGCGGATGCTGGCGGCGGCGGCGGTGATCGTCGGGCTGGCCGGTCCGGTGCTGAACCCCGAAGGCGGCGAACAGGCGCGATCCGGGCCGTTGCTGCTGGTGTTGGATGGCGGCTGGGCGGGCGCGCGCGACTGGGATGCGCGGGTGGAGCTGGCCGACCGGGTCTTGGCCGAGGCCGATCGCGACGGCCGCACCGCCGCTTTGCTGACCCTGACCGATCCCCAGCCGCCGCTGTTCCAGCCCGCAGGCAATCTGCGCCCGCTTCTGGCCGGGCTGCAACCGGCGCCGTGGGAACCCACCGGGGCGATGGCGGACAAGGCGCTGGAGCTGACACAGGGCATCGCGGGCGATTTCGACACGGTGTGGATGTCCGATGGGTTGGATTTCGCCGGGCATGACCGGCTGGTCGATACGTTGGCGCAGCGCGGGCGGGTGCAGGTGTTCGAGGACGGGCGCGGCGCGGTGGCGCTGCTGCCGCCCGCCTTCGAGGATGGCGAAATCGTCCTGACCGCCGCCCGCAGCCGGGCGCAATCCGACCTGACGCTGGACCTGCGCGCCCATGGCCGCGACCCGGCGGGGACCGAGCGGGTGCTGGCCACCCTGCCGCTGCGGATCGAGGCCGGGGCGGTAAGTGGCGAGGCGCGCTTGTCGCTGCCCGCCGAGCTGCGCGCGCGGGTCAGCCGCTTCGACATCGCGGGCCAGCGCAGCGCCGGCGCCGTGGCGCTGAGCGACGACAGCCTGCGCCGCCGCGAAGTGGCGCTGATCACCCTGCGCGACGACCGCGAGGGGCTGGAGCTGTTGTCGCCGCTGCATTACCTGCAACAGGCGCTGGAACCCTCCGCCGACCTGCTGCACGGGGCGCTGACCGATATCCTGCCCGCCAATCCGGACGTGATTGTTCTGGCCGATGTCGCGGGCCTGCCCGCCGCCGAGGAACGGGCGCTGCAGGACTGGGTCGAGGCGGGCGGCATGCTGCTGCGCTTCGCCGGGCCGCGCCTGGCCGCCAGCGATCTGAGCCGTAGCGCCGAACACCCGCTGATGCCGGTGCGGCTGCGCGCCGGAGGGCGCAGCGTCGGCGGCGCGATGAGCTGGGGCGAACCCAAGGCA
Organism: Thalassovita mangrovi; assembly: GCF_009857745.1. Classification (GTDB taxonomy): domain Bacteria; phylum Pseudomonadota; class Alphaproteobacteria; order Rhodobacterales; family Rhodobacteraceae; genus Thalassobius; species Thalassobius mangrovi. The sequence goes on along the minus strand of NZ_WWEN01000003.1, from coordinate 147,665 downwards.
CTGGCACCCTTTGCCGAAACAAGCCCCTTCTACGGCCTGCCGATTCCCGAAGACGTCACCGTGTCGTCGCAGGTGATGGCGCAGCCCGATCCGTCGCTGGCCGAACGGGTGATCGCCGAACTGACCGACGGCACGCCGCTGGTGACCGCCAAATCGCTGGGGCAGGGACGGGTGGTTCTGTTCCATGTGTCCGCCAATGCCGAATGGTCGACCCTGCCGCTGTCGGGGCTGTTCGTGCGGATGCTGGACCGTCTGGCGGTTTCGTCCGTCACCGGGCAGCCCGAAGCCGCGGACCTGGCCGGATCGGTGTGGCAGCCGCTGCGCGTCCTCGACGGGTTCGGCCGGATGCAGGACGCCGCTAACCTTGCCGGGGTGGCGGGTGAGGATTTGGTGGAGGCGCCGCTGGGCCCCGATCTGCGCCCCGGTCTTTACGAGGGCGAAACCCGCCGACTGGCGCGCAACGTGATGACACCCGGCCGCGAGTTGATCGCCGCGACCTGGCCCGCCTCGGTCGCCGTGGCGGGACTGGACCGACCCGAACAGGTGCCGCTGGCGGGGTATCTTCTGGCGCTGGCGCTGTTGATCCTGCTGGCTGATGTGGTGGCCGCGCTGGCGTTGTCGGGGCGGCTGTCGCTGCGCGGACGGCAGGCGGCCCTGGGCGTGGTGCTGTGCCTCGTGTCCCTGACGCCCTACCAGGCGCGGGCGCAGGACGATCAATTCGCGCTGAACGCCACCGCCGAGGTGGTGCTGGCCTATGTCATCACCGGCAACCGCGCGGTCGACGATGTCTCCCGTGCCGGGATGCTGGGCCTGTCCGACACGCTGTTCTTCCGCACCTCGGTCGAACCGAACCCGCCGATGGGCGTCGATCTGGAACGCGACGAATTGGCGTTCTTCCCGCTGCTCTACTGGCCGATCACCGGGGATCAGCCGATGCCGTCTGCCGCGGCCTATGAGAAACTGAACACCTATCTGCGCACCGGCGGGATGATCCTGTTCGACACACGCGATGCCGATATCGCGGGCTTTGGCGCGGCCAGCCCGAACGGGCGCAAGCTGCGGCAACTGGCCGAACCTTTGGCGATCCCGCCGCTGGAACCCTTGCCGGGCGATCACGTGCTGACCCGCACCTTCTACCTGCTGCAGGATTTCCCTGGCCGGTTTTCGGGCCGCGACATCTGGGTCGAAGCATCGCCGCCCGATGCCGAAAAGATCGAGGGCATGCCGTTCCGCAACCTCAACGACGGGGTGACGCCGGTGGTGATCGGCGGCAACGACTGGGCCGCGGCCTGGGCCACCGACGATGAGGGCAATCCGCTTTTCCCGGTCGGGCGCGGCTTTTCCGGCGAACGGCAGCGCGAACTGGCCTATCGCTTCGGCGTCAACCTGGTCATGCATGTGCTGACCGGTAATTACAAATCCGATCAGGTCCATGTGCCTGCGCTGCTTGACAGGTTGGGCCAATGACCGGGGAAATCACATTCGATCCGCTGCTGCCCTGGCCGGTTCTGGCCGTGCTGGGGGCGGTGGTGCTGGTGGCGGTCTGGCTGGCCTATTGGCGGGGTCTGGCGGGCTGGGCCTTGCGGCTGCTGGCGGGCGTGGTGATCGTCGCTGCGCTGACCGGCCCGTCCCTGCGGCAGGAAGAGCGCGATAGCCTGAGCGATATCGTGCTGCTGCTGGAAGACAAGTCCGCCAGTCAAAACCTGTCCGACCGCGCCGCGCAAAGCCGTGCCGCCGCCGACGCGCTGGAGGCGCGGCTGACCGCCCGCCCGAATACCGAGGTGCGCCGGGTCGAGGTCGGCGACGGGCCGGACAATGCCGGGACCCTGCTGCTGGGCGCGCTGAACGAGGCCTTGGCGCAGGAACCGCGCGGCCGGATCGCCGGGATCGTCGCGATCAGCGACGGGCGGGTGCACGATCTGGACCGGCTGCCCGACCTGCCCGCGCCGATGCACCTGCTGCTGAGCGGCCGGCCCGAGGATTGGGACCGCAGGCTGGTGGTCGATGCCGCCCCGGCCTTTGGCATCCTGGGCGAACCGGTCACGCTGAAATTCCGCATTGAGGATACCGGCAACGCCCCGCCCGGCCTCTTCGAGGTGCCGCTTGAAATCGCGCTGGACGGGCAGGACCCGACCCGGGTGATGGTGCCGCTGGGGGCCAGTTTCGAATTGCCGATCACCCTGCCGCATGGCGGCCGCAACGTGATCCAGATTTCGACCCCCGCGATTGAGGGCGAACTGACCGATCGCAACAATTCCGCGCTGGTGCAGATCAACGGCGTGCGCGACCGCTTGCGGGTGCTGCTGGTGTCGGGCGAACCGCATCCCGGCGGGCGCACCTGGCGCAACCTGCTGAAATCCGACAGTTCGGTCGACCTGGTGCATTTCACCATCCTGCGGCCGCCGGAAAAACAGGACGGCGTGCCGGTGGCGGAACTGTCGCTGATCGCCTTTCCGACCCGCGAACTGTTCCTCGAAAAGATCGACGATTTCGACCTGATCATCTTCGATCGCTACCAGCGGCGCGGCATCCTGCCGTCGCTCTACCTGGAAAACGTCGCCCGCTACGTGCGCGACGGCGGCGCGGTTCTGATCGCCGCCGGGCCCGATTTCGCCAGCGCCGCGTCGCTGTTCCGCTCGCCGCTTGCCACGGTGGTGCCGGCGCGGCCCACCGCGCGCGTGATCGAACGCGGCTACCGCCCCGAGGTCACCGATCTGGGCGAACGCCACCCGGTCACCGCCGGGCTGCATGGCGAATGGCAGGGCGATTGGGGCCGCTGGCTGCGCCAGATCGAGGTCGAGCCGCAGGAAGGCACCGTGGTGATGAGCGGTGCCGAAGACGCGCCGCTGTTGATCCTGAACCGGGTCGGCGAGGGGCGGATCGCGCTGTTGGCGTCGGATCAGGCCTGGCTCTGGGCGCGGGGGTTCGAGGGCGGCGGGCCGCAGCTGGAACTGCTGCGGCGGCTGGCCCATTGGATGATGAAGGAACCGGCGCTGGAAGAAGAGGTGCTGACCGCCTCGGCCGTCGGGCAGGACATGCGCATCCTGCGCCGCACGCTGGAAGAAACCGTCGGCCCGGTCGAGGTCACCTCGCCCTCGGGTGACACGGTGACGCTCGAGATGCGGCAGGTCGCGCCGGGGCAGTTCGAAGCGAAATACAAGGGCGCCGAGATCGGGCTGTATCGTTTGAAACAGGGCGAGGCCGAAACGGTGATCGGGCTGGGCCCGGCGGCGCCGCGCGAATTTGAGGCCACTATCGCCACGGGCGATGTGCTGCGCCCGGTGATCGATCCGCTGCGCGGCGGGGTGCTGAATCTGTCGGACGGGGTGCCGCGCATCCGCGACGTGCGCGCGGGCCGTCCCGCCTCGGGGCGCGGGTGGATCGGCATCACCCCGCGCGAAGCGTCCGAAACCCGGTCGGTCACCCGCATTCCGCTGCTGCCGCCCTGGCTGGTGCTGATCCTGACGCTGGGGCTGATCCTGGCCGCCTGGCTGCGCGAGGGCCGGCGCTGAGCCGCTAGTGTTCCAGCCGCACCGCGACCATGTCCTTGCCCCAGCCTGATACCGAACAGCGGGCCCGGATATACACTTCGCGGGTGCCGTCGGGCACCATCACGTCGAACAGCGACCGGGTGAAGGGCTGTTCGGTCACATGCGGATGCATCAGCTTGCGGATGCCCAGCCGGTTGCCATTCTCATCCAGAACCTCCCAGCCGTCGGCGTAATGATCCCAGCCGGTATCGGGGTGGCTCAGCGTGACGTCGATGCGCCACCCCATGCCCGCGCGCGCCGCTTCGACCGCGACGATCTGCGGGTCATCGGCCAGCACGGGGCCGGCGGACAAGGCGATGCAGAACAGGGGAAACAGGATGCGTTTCATGCGGTCAGCTTAGCATCCGGACGGGCGCGGCGCGGTCACGATGGCGTGTGCCCCATGCCGTCCTCATTGCCCACCAGGACCGAGCGCGACATCGACGCGAATTCGCGCCGCCACAGGATCGCGAAGGTCACCAGGGTGGCGACGATCAGCGGTATCGCGCCAAGCAGCCAGGCAGTGCTGGCCAGCGCGAAATAGATCGCCCGCAGGCCCTGGTTGTAGCTGCGCGCGGCGGTGATGTTGATCTCTGCCGCCTTTAACGCGCGCGGCATGGCGACCGGGTCTTCGGGATCGTTGGGCACCGCCCCCATCAGCACCGCGCAATAGCCGAACAGCCGGTGCGACCAGACGAATTTCAGGAAGGCGGCGGTCAGCAGCAGCAGGGTGATCAGCAGTTTGACTTCCCAGACCATCCTGGGATCGGCGCTGAGCGTCAGGTCCTGGGCCACGGTGGCGAGCTGGCTGGCATTGCCGATCGCCGCCAGCGCCCCGCCGATGGCGATCAGCGAGGCAGAGGCAAAGAACGAGGTGCTTTGGCGCAGGGTCGACAGGGTATGGGAATCGAAGATGCGCGGCTGCCGGGTGACCATCTGGCGCATCCATTCGCGCCGGTATTGTGCCATCAGGATCGACACCGACGGTTTCTTGCGGCCCGGATGCTGGATCAGCCAGCCGATCACCAGCCAGGTCAGGAACAACAGCCCGACGGCGGCGAAATCCAGCGGGGCGAACAGGGCCAGGTGGTCGGTGATCGCCATGGCTCAGAACGGTTTCACCACCACGACCCAAAGGATCGCGATGGCGCCGAAAACGCTGACTTCGTTGAAGATGCGCAGGAACAGGTCGCTTTCGCGGAACACGCCCTTGCGCGCCGCCATGACCAGCTTGCCGGTCCAGACGTAATGCGCCGCCAGCGCTGCCACCAGGGCGAGCTTCAGCCAGACCCAGGCGGGGAAATCCAAGCCCCAGGCCAGCCACAGCCCGGTGATCAGCGCGATCACCGCCAGCCCGGCGGAAAAGCGGTAAAGCCGAATCGTCAGGTCTCCAAGGGGGCCGAATTCGCCCAGCCTGTCATATTCGCGCTTCCAGTAGATCAGCGCGCGCGGCACGGCGAAGATGCTGGTCATCCAGCCCATGACGCAAAGAATGTGAATGATCTTGACCCAATCCATGGCCCTTTACTGCCCGCGCCGCCCCCTTTAGGCAAGGGCCGCGGACAGGGCTGCGGAAAAGAATTGCGGCATCCGCCGTTTTGGTTATATTATTTTACCAATTGCCAGGAGAGCCCCCCATGGACATGCCCCAGCCCAACGCCAGTGTTCTGGCCAGCAAATCGCTATTGGTGAAACGTCTGCAGCAGGTTCTGCCCACGGACGCGGTGATCCATGAAGAGGCCGAAACCCGCGCCTATGAATGTGATGCGCTGACCGCTTATCGCTGCCCGCCGCTGGCCGCCGTTCTGCCCGCCAACACCGAAGAGGTCGCTGCGGTGATGAAGATCTGCCACGACATGGGCGTGCCGGTGGTGCCGCGCGGTGCGGGCACCTCGCTGGCGGGCGGGTCGCTGCCCACCGCCGACAGCGTTATCCTTGGCGTGTCGCGGATGAACGAGGTTCTGGAAACCGATTACGAAAACCGTTTCATCCGGGTCCAGACCGGGCGCACCAACCTAAGCGTCACCGGCGCGGTGGAAGAAAACGATTTCTTCTATGCCCCCGATCCGTCCTCGCAGCTGGCCTGCGCCATCGCGGGCAATGTCGGGATGAATTCGGGCGGCGCTCATTGCCTGAAATACGGCGTGACCACCAACAACCTGATGGGCGTGACCATGGTGCTGATGGATGGCACGGTGGTGGAACTGGGTGGCGCGCATGTGGATGCCGGGGGGCTTGACCTTTTGGGTGTCGTCTGCGGTTCCGAAGGCCAGCTTGGCGTGGTGACCGAGGCCACCTTGCGCATCCTGCACAAGCCCGAAGGGGCGCGGCCGGTTCTGATGGGATTCGATTCAAACGAGGTCGCGGGCCAGTGCGTCAGCGACATCATCAAGGCGGGCGTTTTGCCGGTGGCGATCGAATTCATGGACCGCCCCGTCATCCGCGCGACCGAGGCCTTTGCCGGCGCCGGTTATCCCGATTGCGAATCCCTGCTGATCGTCGAGGTCGAAGGCAGCGAGGAGGAGATTGCCGAACAGCTCGACAAGATCCTCGCCATCGCCCGGTCGCATAACCCGGTGGAGCTGCGCGAAAGCACCAATGCCGATGAAAGCGCCCGCATCTGGCTGGGCCGCAAATCGGCCTTCGGCGCGATGGGGCAGATCAACGATTACATGTGCCTCGACGGCACCATTCCGGTGAACCAGCTGCCCTACGTGCTGCGCCGGATCGGCGAGATGAGCCAGCAATACGGGCTGGGCGTCGGCAACGTGTTCCACGCGGGCGACGGCAACATGCACCCGCTGATCCTGTTTGATGCCAACAAGCCGGGTGACCTGGAACTGTGCGAACGCTTCGGCGCCGACATCCTGAAACTCTGCGTCGAGGTGGGTGGCTGCCTGACCGGCGAACACGGGGTGGGGATCGAAAAGCGCGACCTGATGGTCGATCAGTTCGATCCGGACGACCTGGATATCCAGATGGCGGTGAAGGACGTGTTCGACCCCGATTGGTTGCTGAACCCGGCCAAGGTGTTCCCCCTGGCGGCAAGTGAAGCGCGGCGGATGGCGGCGGAATAGGGGGCGTTGCCCCCCTGCGCGCGGGGCGCGCGCATTCCCCCCAAGATATTTTGGAACAGAAGAAGATGATGACACCACAGACAGAGGCCGATCTGGCCGAGATCATCGCGGGCGCGGCGGGGCCGTTGCAGGTGCAGGGCGGCGGCACGCGGCCCATCGGCGTTCCGGTCGAGGGCGAGTTGCTGCAGACCGGCGGGATGAGCGGGATCGACCTTTACGAGCCCGGCGCGCTGACGCTGGTGGTCAAGGCGGGTACGCCGCTGGCCGAGGTCGAGGCGGCGCTGGACGCCGAGGGCCAGCGTTTGCCGTTCGAACCGATGGATCACCGGGTGCTGCTGGGCACGTCGGGCGAACCGACCGTGGGCGGCATGGCTGCGGCGAATGTTTCCGGGCCGCGGCGCATCCAGGCCGGGGCCTGCCGCGATTTCATGCTGGGCGTGCGGTTTGTCGACGGCATGGGCCGGGTGCTGAAGAATGGCGGCCGGGTGATGAAGAACGTGACCGGTTACGACCTGGTCAAGCTGATGGCCGGGTCCTACGGCACCCTGGGCGTGCTGAGCGAGGTCAGTTTCAAGGTGTTGCCGAAGCCGGAAACCGCCGCCACGATCCGGGTCGCAGGCTTGAGCGATGAACGGGCCGTCGCGGCGATGGCGGCCGCGTTGGGATCGCCCTTCGACGTGTCGGGCGCGGCGCATCTGCCGCAAGGGCCGGAGGGCGCGGCACTGACCATGATCCGCGTCGAGGGGTTCGAGAAATCGGTGGCCTATCGGGCGGAGCAGCTGAAATCCCGCCTGTCGGCATTCGGCGAGGTCGCGGTGGACACCGGGGCCGAAAAGATCGCCGCCGACTGGAAGCGGCTGCGCGACGTGGAGGCCTTCGCCGGGCAGCCCGGCGATGTCTGGCGGATTTCGGTGAAGCCCTCGGACGCGCCGACGCTCGGGGCGGCGCTCAAGGCGGAAGGTTTGATTTACGATTGGGGTGGCGGGTTGGTCTGGGCGCTGGTCGGCGCGGGGCGCGATATTCGTCCGGCACTGGCCGGGATCGGCGGTCACGCGACCTTGGTGCGGGCCAGCGAGGAGACGCGCAAGACCATCCCGGTATTCCAGCCGGAACCGGGGCCGGTGGCGGCCCTGTCTCAGGGCGTGCGGGCCAAGTTCGACCCGCGCGGTATCCTCAATCCGGGGCTTATGGGGTAAGCGATGCAGACGAATTTTACTGAAAAACAACTGCAGGATCCCGGCGTCCAGCGGGCCAACGAGATCCTGCGCGCCTGCGTGCATTGTGGGTTCTGCACCGCGACCTGCCCGACCTATCAGGTGCTGGGCGACGAATTGGACAGTCCGCGCGGCCGGATCTACCAGATCAAGGACATGCTGGAAAACGAACGCGTGCCGGATGCCAAGACGGTCAAGCATGTCGACCGCTGCCTGTCCTGCCTGGCTTGCATGACGACCTGCCCGTCGGGGGTGCATTACATGCATCTGGTCGATCACGCGCGCGACTATATCGAGAAGAATTACAAGCGCCCCTTCTCCGACCGCGCCCTGCGCTGGATTCTGGCGCGTATCCTGCCCTATCCCGGTCGGTTCCGGCTGGCGCTTTTGGGGGCGAAGATCGGGCGGCCTTTCGCCTTCCTGATGCCCGATGCGCGGCTGAAGGCGATGCTGGAAATGGCGCCGAAACATATCCCGCCGGTCAGCCGCAACGACGACCCGCAGACCTTTCAGGCGGAACAGCCGCGCCGCAAGCGGGTGGCGCTGATGACCGGCTGTGCGCAGCGCGCGCTCAACACCGACATCAACGACGCCACGATCCGGCTGCTGAAGCGGCTGGGTTGCGACGTGGTGATCCCCAAGGGGCAGGGGTGTTGCGGCGCGCTGACCCATCACATGGGCAAGACCGATGAAAGCCACGCGACGGCAGCCAAGAACATCCGCTCCTGGGTGGCGGAGATGGATGGCGAAGGCCTGGATGCCATCGTCATCAACACATCCGGTTGCGGCACCACGGTGAAGGATTACGGCCACATGTTCCGCAACGATGCGCTGGCCGGGGATGCCAAGCGGGTGTCGGAGATTGCGATGGACGTGTCCGAGGTGCTGATGCAGTTGGACCTGCCGGAAGGGGCCGACAAGGGCCTGACCGTGGCCTACCACGCCGCCTGTTCGCTGCAGCACGGCCAGAAGATCAAGACCCATCCCAAGGACCTGCTGAAAAAGGCGGGCTTCACCGTGGTCGAACCGGCCGACAGCCACCTGTGCTGCGGTTCGGCGGGGACCTATAACCTGATGCAGCCGGAGATTTCCAAGCAGCTGAAGGACCGCAAGGTGCGCACGCTGGAGGCCAAGAACCCCGACGTGATTGCGGCCGGAAACATCGGCTGCATGATGCAGATCGGGTCGGGCACCGGCGTGCCGGTGGTGCATACGGTGGAATTGCTGGACTGGGCGACGGGCGGGCCGAAGCCGCCGGCACTGGGCGGGGCGCCGATTTTGCGCTGACGCCAAAATTTTGCCAAAACTCGCCGTTAAGGATGCGGGAGATCAGGAAAGGCCCCGCATGCTTCACCGACTTCTCATCGCGCTTTCGATTGTATTCGCCGCGGGTTTCGCCCAGGCGCAGGACACGATGCTGCGCCGGCTCGATACCGGCGAGGACGGCAAGGGATGGGAAGCGGTCGGGCGGCTGGAGCTGGCCGGAAACGGGTTCTGCACCGGGGCGCTGATCGCGCCCGACCTGGTGCTGACCGCGGCGCATTGCCTGTTCGATCCCGACAGCGGCGAGCGCATCGACCAGAGCCAGATCGAATTCCAGGCCGGTTTGCGCAATGGCCGGGCCGAGGCCTATCGCTGGGTCCGCCGGGCGGTGGTGCATCCGTCCTATCGCTATGACGGGCCGGTTTCGGCCGACCGGGTGCGCAACGACCTGGCGCTGCTGGAACTGGAACAGCCCATTCGCAACGGATCGGTCACCCCGTTCAAGGTGGCGCGCGATGCCCGCACCGGCGACCGGGTCGGCGTCGTGTCCTATGCCCGCGACCGGGCCGAGGCGCCGTCGATGCAGGAAATCTGCCGGGTGAAGGGCCGCCAGCAGGGCGTTTTGGTGATGACCTGCGATATCGATTTCGGATCGTCGGGTTCGCCGGTGTTCAGCTTCGCCGACGGGCAGGCGCGGATCGTGTCGGTGATTTCCGCCAAGGCGCAGGCCGAGGGCGAACGGGTGGCCCTGGGTAGCCAGCTCGACGGCAGCATCGATTTGCTGCGCAGCCAGCTTGAAAACAATGTCGGCATCCTGAAACCCACCATATCGCAGGCCCGGCGCGTCCGGGTGGGCGATGCGCGCGACACCACGGGCGCAAAGTTCCTCAAGCAATGAGGCGGGGCGGTCCTGTCCTTGCGGTATTGGCCGCTTTCGCCCTGGCGCTGCCGGCGGCGGCGGACGGGCTGCGGCGGCTGACGGATCGCGACGACCTGCTGGGCTGGGAAGCGGTCGGGCGACTCGATCTGGACGGCAAGGGGTTCTGCACCGGTACCCTGATCGCGCCCGATCTGGTGCTGACCGCCGCGCATTGCGTCTATGACCGGCGGACGAACGCGCTGCGTCCGGCCGACCGCATCGTGTTCCGCGCCGGGCTGCGCGACGGGGTGGCGATCGCCGAACGGAGCGGGCTGCAGATCGCGGCGCATCCGGGCTACAACCCGGCCCTGCCGCCGAATACCGACAACATCCGCCACGATGTTGCCCTTGTCCGGCTGGAGCAGCCGATCACCAGCCGCGACGCCGATCCTTTCGCGATCCATTCCGGCGGCAATGCCGGGACGGAGATTTCCGTGACCTCCTACGGTGTCGGCCGGGCCGAGGCGCTGTCGCGGCAGCGCGTTTGCACCCTGCTGGGCCAGCGGGACGAGGTGATGGCGTTCGACTGCAACGTGACCTTCGGGTCCTCCGGCGCGCCGGTGTTCGCCCGGGTGGGCGGCCGGGGGCGCATCCTGTCGCTGGTGTCGGCGGGCGGCAATGTCAACGGCAGGAAGGTGGGCTTCGGCATGGCCCTGCCGAAGCGGATCGCCGAGCTGAAGGCGCAGTTGCGCCGCGATCCGGTCGCGGCACCGGACCGGCGCATCATCCGGCTGAAACCCGGCACCGGGCGCGACAATACCGGGGCGCGTTTCATCCGCCCCGGCGGGGGTTGAAACCCCCATTCCCACCCCCCACATGATGCTGTACCGGAACGCCTTTTTGGGTTCCGCCATTCTCGCCTGTCCGATTGGAAGGCACCAACCTGGTATCGCTCAGAACGGAGGATTACCCCTATGCGCTCATTTGATTTTGCACCGCTGTATCGTGCCAGTGTCGGCTTCGACCAGATCGCCGACATGATGGACCGCGTCTTCGCCAACGAGGCGCCGCAGAACAGCTATCCGCCCTACAATATCGAAAAGACCGATGAAAACGCCTACCGCATTTCGATCGCGGTGGCTGGTTTTTCCGACGCCGACCTGTCGGTCGAGGTGAAGGAAAACGCGCTCGTCGTCGCGGCCCGCAAGGCCGATGAGGACCAGGAACGCGTCTATCTGCACCGTGGCATCGCGACCCGCGCCTTCGAACGCCGCTTCACGCTGGCCGATCATGTGCGGGTGACCGGGGCCACCCATGCCGACGGTATGCTGCATATCGATCTGGTCCGGGAAATGCCCGAGGCGCTGAAACCGCGCCGCATTGAGATCGCCAGCGGCCAGGCCGCCGAAAAGGACGTGGTCGACGCCAAGGCCGTCAACTGATCCGGGTTGTACCGTGAAGAGTACGGGGCGGGCCTTGGCCCGCCCTTTTTCGTGATCGGGCGCCGATCACGATTTATGTCAGGCAGATTGACTTAAATCGGCGGGAAGATCATCTTCCATGACAGGAGGATCATCATGTCGGTTGATCAGTTTTTCGCCTCGCGCATGGGGCGCATGAAGGCGTCGGAAATCCGGGAATTGCTGAAGCTTCTGGACCAGCCCGACGTCATTTCCTTTGCCGGTGGCATCCCCGACCCGGCCCTGTTCCCCGCCGCGGCGTTCCGCGATGCGATGGCGCGGGCGCTTGCCGACGGGCAGGCGGGCGTATCGCTGCAATATTCCACCTCCGAAGGCTACCCACCGCTGCGCCGCTGGATCGCGGCGCATATGCGCGAGCTGGGCGTCGAGTGCGGCGAGGACAATATCCTGATCACTTCCGGATCGCAGCAGGCGCTGGATTACCTGGGCAAGCTGTTCCTGTCGCCCGGCGACACCGCTTTGGTCGGCTGGCCGACCTACCTGGGCGCGCTTGGCGCCTTCAACGCTTATGAACCGAATTACGACCGGCTGGACCCGAACAGCAACCGTACGGCGGCGGATTTCGCGGCCCAGGCCGAGGCAGAAGGCGGGCGGGTGAAATTTGCCTACCTGTCGCCGGATTTCGCCAACCCGACCGGGGTGACGCTGACAAAAGCGGAACGCGAAAACGTGCTGCAAATGGCGCGCGATCTGGATTGCACGGTGATCGAGGACGCGGCCTATCAGTCGCTGCGTTACGACGGCGATTCCGTGCCGCCGATCCTGGCGCTGGAAATGCAGCAGCAGGGCGATATCGACGCCTGCCGCACGATCTATTGCGGGTCGTTTTCCAAGACCCTGTCGCCGGGGCTGCGGATCGGCTGGGTCTGCGCGGCCAAATCGGTGATCGACAAGATGGTGCTTTTGAAACAGGCGGGCGATCTGCACACCCCGACCCTGAACCAGATCGCGGTGGCCGAGGTGGTCGCGGACGGCTTCGACGATCATGTCGACACCCTGCGCAACGCTTACCGGGTCAAGCGCGACCGGATGCTGGCGGCGCTGGAACGGCATATGCCCGACGGCGTCGACTGGACCCGCCCCGAGGGCGGCATGTTCGTTTGGATGACCCTGCCCAAGGGTCTGGATGCGGCCGAATTGCTGGCCGAGGCGCTGCGCAGCGTACGGGTGGCCTTCGTGCCCGGCGCGGCGTTCTATGCCGACGGATCGGGGCGCAATACGCTGCGGCTGAACTTTTCCAGCCCCGGGCCCGAGCAGATCGAGGAAGGCATCACCCGGCTGGGCCAGGTTCTGCGCAAGCATCTGCCGGAAACCTGACGCCGTCTGGATGGGGCGTTCCGCCCGGCAAGCGCTGTGACCTGTCGGGCTTTGCCGGGTGAAATCAACTTTTGAATATTCGATTTATCCCAATGGATAGGCGGACACCCTTTTGAGGCGGTTCGGGGCGGTAAGACGGGCGGCTGGGGCGTCGTTCGTAACTTGTGAAGTAGTTTTAGCAAGGTTTCCGTATGCCCCACGATTATCCGCCCCCAGATTCTACTCAGACAACAGACAGCAACGTAAATTCTTTTGCCGGTTTCGGTCCCGGTCAGCTCACCAATGCGAATGGTGGCACCTCGGTCGGCGTCGGCGACACGGTTGTACTTGATTCCAGTTGGAGCAATTCGACGGATGCCTACAGCTTCACGTTCAACGACGGGGGCGACACCACGCTCGACGGCGATTCCGCCAATAATGAAGTGGGCAACGATTCAGATCAGTATCTGACCGTCAGGGATGCCAATGGCAATGTCACCGGCTCGGGCCGGGGGTATCTGGAAAGCTGCCTCACCTTGTCCGGGCCGGACGGAAGCACGATCAATGTCTACACGGTCGAAATCAACGGTCGGTTCGTCGGCACGATCGTGGACGGGGATATGACCCCCGGCGTCCATTACGAAGTCACCAGCGTCGAGGATGTGAACCAGTACAACGCCCCGAACGCCGCGGAGATCGATTCACAGACCTACGAATCTGCCGATGCCAATACCATCAATGGCAGCGGCGGGGATGAATCGCTTTCGGGGGGCGAAAGTAACGACACCATATATGCCGCTGGCGGGGCCGATACGGTCAGCGGCGATGGTGGCGATGACCTGATCTATTCCGAAAGCGGGAAAGACAGTGTCGAAGGGGGCTCCGGCCAGGACACGATCTACGCCGGGGCGGATAACGACACCATCGACAGCGGTGACGGCAATGACCTGGTCTATGGGGAAAGCGGCGATGACCAGATCGAAGGCGGTACAGGCAATGACACGCTCTATGGCGGTGATGGCAACGACCTGATCACCAGCAGCGGCAGTGAAACGACGACGACCGGAAGCGGCGGCAGTTCGACGTCATACACGGTGATCAACCTGGGCAATGTGGCCGATCTGGACCCTTATGAATACGGGGGGCAGGACCATGCTAATTACGGCGCCGAAAACTGGAGAGCCGCGGTCGGCAGCTATGGGGATGAAAGCGATCCGCTGAACGGGCGTTTCGCAGCCATGGATGCGCCCAACGCCACGAGCTATGTCGACGGGTCCTGGTCGGTCACCACCGACAGTACCGGCGCCCCGGCGGATGCGATCTATGTCAATGGCGTTGAAACCTATATCGACTCGGTGCTGGTTTACGACGCCACCATCACCTACGAGGACGGCACCACCGCACCGATCAGCGCGGTTGTATTCCAGACCGTCGATGGCGATCTCTTCCTGGCGCCTGAGATGACCTACAACAGCGATCAGCAGGCGCTGGAAGCAGGCCCGATCCAGTCGATCTCGCTGAACTCGCTGCTTTCGGGCAACGATCCCAATACGATCAACACCCTGGCGCAAAGCCGCTGGGATGCGGAATTCGTCGAGGAAGAGGGTACCGGCGAGGATGGCGACGACCTGCTTTACGGTGGCGCTGGCGACGACACGATCTATGCCGGGACCGGTGACGACACGCTGATCGGCGGCAGCGGCGCCGATCTTCTGTCCGGCGGTGACGGGCACGATGTCTTTTCGCTTGAGGGCCAGCAGTCGAACGCGATGCTGGGGACCGAACCCGAAGGGGCCGCCTATGTGAATACCTCCGGGGCGGACACCATCAGCGATTTCGACTTGGGCGACGATGACCTGGACGGGTTCACCAACGACCAGCTGGATGTGTCCACCTTGCGGGATGCGAATGGTGAGACGGTCGAAACCTGGGATGTCAGCGTCGGCAGCGATGAGAACGGCAACGCGGTTCTCACCTTCCCGAATGGCGAACAGATCGTCTTGAAGGGGATTTCAGCCCAATCGGTGTCCGATCCCGGCCAGCTTTATGCGATGGGTATTCCCTGCTTCGTCAAGGGAACACTGATCGAAACACCCGATGGCGCGGTGCCGGTCGAACGGCTGCGCGCGGGCGATGAGGTGGTCTGCGCCGATGGGTCCGTCTTGCCGATCACATGGGCCGGCGGGCGCGTCCTGGGCGAAGCCGAACTGCAGGCGCACCCGCAGCTGCGGCCAGTGGCGATCCAGTTCGGCAGCCTCGGCAACCGCCGTGAACTGCGCTTGTCGCCGCAGCACGCGGTTGCTCTGGACACGCCGGAGGGCATGAGGCTGGCCCGCGCCACCCATCTGGCTCAGCGGGAAGGCGGCAGCTTCCGCGTCGCGCACGGGATGAAATCGGTGTCCTATCATCACCTGCTGCTGCCGCGGCACGCGCTGTTGCTGGCCGAGGGCGCGGTGGTGGAAAGCATGTGGCCCGGCCCGATGGCGATGGCGGCGGTCGGGCCGGAAAGCCGCGCCGATATCCTGCGTCATGCGCCGGAGCTGAAACCTGCGCTGGACGGCGATATGCCGGTGGAAAGCCTGTATGGCCCGCGCGCCGCGCCGGTGCTGAGCGGGCGCGAGGTCAGGACGATGGCGCGGATCGAAACGCCGGGAATGCGCCGGTTGCAACCGGCCGCCTGAGTTCTCACGCGGACAAAAGAAAAAGGGCGGGGCCAAGGCCCCGCCCTTTTCATGTCCTGCCTGTGCTGCCGGTCACACCGACATGCAGACATATTTCATTTCGAGGTATTCCTCGATGCCGTGATGGCTGCCTTCGCGGCCCAGCCCCGATTGCTTGACGCCGCCGAACGGCGCCACTTCGGTCGAGATGATGCCGGTGTTGACGCCGACGATGCCGTATTCCAGCGCCTCGGCCACCTTGTAAACGCGGCTCAGGTCCTTGGCATAGAAATAGGACGCCAGACCGAAGATTGTGTCGTTGGCCATCGCGATCACCTCGTCCTCGTCCTTGAAGCGGAACAGCGGCGCCAAGGGCCCGAAGGTTTCATCGGTGGCGAACAGCATGTCGTTGGTGGCACCGGTCACGATGGTGGGGGGCAGGAAATTGCCCGGCCCCTGCATCGGATCGCCGCCGCCCAGGATCACCTGCGCGCCCTTGGCGGTGGCGTCGGCGACATGTTCCTGCACCTTCTTGATCGCGTTGTCGTTGATCAGCGGCCCTAGGTCGGTGCCCGCTTCCAGCCCGTCGCCCATCTTCAGCTTCTCGACCGCGGCCTTCAGCTTCTCGGCGAAGGCGTCGTAGACGCCGTCTTGCACATAGATCCGGTTGGCGCAGACGCAGGTTTGGCCGTTATTGCGGAACTTACACATGATCGCGCCTTCCACGGCGGCGTCCAGATCGGCGTCGTCGAACACGATGAAGGGTGCGTTGCCGCCCAGTTCCATCGAACATTTCATCACCTGGTCGGCGGCCTGGCGCAGCAGGATGCGGCCCACGTTCGTGGACCCGGTGAAGGTGATCTTGCGCACGGTCGGGTTTTCGCAGAATTCCTGACCGGTGCCCGGCGCGTCCGAGGTCGGCACGATCGACAGGATGCCCTTGGGCAGGCCCGCGCGTTCGGCCAGCACGCCCAAGGCCAGCGCCGACAGCGGCGTCAGTTCAGACGGGCGCGCCACGAAGCCGCAACCGGCGGCCAGCGCCGGGCCGGCCTTGCGGGTGATCATCGCGTTGGGGAAGTTCCACGGCGTGATCGAGGCGGCGACGCCAATCGGCTGTTTCATCACCGTGATCCGCTTGTCGCGCTGGTGGCCGGGGATGGTTTCGCCATAGATCCGCTTGGCTTCCTCGGCGAAGAATTCGACGAAGGACGCGCCATAGGCGATTTCGCCCTTGGCTTCGGCCAGCGGCTTGCCCTGTTCGGCGGTCAGGATGGTGGCCAGGTCGTCCTGGTTTTCCATCATCAGGTCGAACCAGCGGCGCAGAACGATGGCGCGTTCCTTGCCGGTCCATTGCGCCCATTCCTTCTGCGCCTCGGCGGCCTTTTCGATGGCATAGGCGACCTGTGCGCGGGTCGGGTCCGCCACGGTGGCGATGACGTCGCCGCGCGCGGGGTTGGTGACCTCGTAGGTCGCGCCGTTTTCAGCGGCGACCCATTCCCCGGCGATGAACGCTTGTTCCGCCAGAAGCGACGGGTCCTTCAACAGAGATTTCAGATCGGTTTTTTGATCCAGCATCGGGCTGCCCTCCGGTTTTTTGTGCTGGCACAGGCAAAACATCTGGCGCTAGGGTTGTCCAGAAAAACTAAGAGGCAAAACATGGAATTGGACGATGCCTACGCCAATGCGGCGTATATCGAAGGCGCCGAGGCGTATCCGGGCCGGTGGGCGGCAGACGCGGCGGGGTTCCGCGAAGGGATGCTGGAACAGGGGCTGGCCGAGCTGGACATTCCCTATGGCGACAGCCCGCGGCAGGTGTTCGATCTGTTCCAGCCCGCAGGCGGGGCCAAGGGGCTGTTTGTCTTCGTGCATGGCGGGTATTGGCTGAAATTCGATAAATCCTACTGGTCGCATCTGGCCGCCGGGGCGCTGGAAAAGGGCTGGGCGGTGGCGATGCCGTCCTATGATCTGTGCCCCGAGGTGCGTATCGCCGATATCAGCCGCCAGATCGCCCATATGATCCCGCAGGCCGCCGCGATGGTGTCGGGGCCGATCCTGCTGGCGGGCCATTCGGCGGGTGGGCACCTGGTGGCACGGATGGCGACGCCGGGGATGCTGCCGGCGCAGGTGGCGGTACGGGTGGCGCGGATCATGCCGATTTCGCCGGTGGCCGATCTCAGGCCGATGGTGAAGACCTCGATGAATGCCGATTTCAAGATGGAAATGGCCGATGCCGCGATGGAAAGCCCGACCCTGATGCTGCCGATGCCCGGCATGGACGTGGTGGTCTGGGTCGGTGCCGAGGAACGGCCGGTGTTCCTGGAACAAGCGACCGCGCTGGCCGAGGCCTGGCGCTGCGAGCTGCATATCGATCCGGGCAAGCACCATTTCAATGTGATCGACGGGCTTGCCGATCCCGACAGCCGGATGCTGGAGCTGCTGCTGCCGGGATAAGATGCCGGGAACGAGGCACTCCGGCCCGGAACAAGGCCGAAGGCCGCCGGGCCAGCGGCAGTCCGCCCCCCGGGCTGCCGCTGTGGTGAGCTAAGCTCTATCGCCGACAGGGCGCCCGGATGTGGCTGGCATAAACTGCCATGCTCACGGCTGCACAGCGCCACCCCGAGGACTGGCGCTGGCCCGGCTTATCCGTGTCTGTCCGACCAGCAAGGTTGCAGATCGCCCATCGCGGGGCTTGCGTGGAACACCGCCCTGGCGATGGCGCGGGCCATGCAGGTGGCGGCGGCATGGCCGAGGTACAGCGTATCAACGATGGGGTTTTCCAGCGGCTTGGCACCAGATGCGGCGGCGAAGATCAGGTCGCCATCCATCGGCGTATGCGACGGGAAAAGCGCCCGGGCGTACCCGTCATGGGCGGCGGTCGCCAACCGGGCGCATTGCGCCTGGGTCAGCGTGGCGTCGGTGGCGATGATCCCGATGGTGGTGTTGGCATGGGCGGCCAGTTTGGTCGGCGGCAGGTGCGGTTCGGGATAGCTTGCGGCCACGCCCCGCCCGCCGAATTCGCCGCCCTGCTCGAACGGCCCCGCCCAGAAATGCGGCCCCTCGCCCACCACCGCCGATCCAAGCGCGTTCACCGCGACCAGCGCGCCCACCGTGTGTCCAGAAGGCAAGGTGACCGAGGCCGATCCCAGCCCGCCCTTGAAATTGGCGGTGGTCGCGCCGGTGCCCGCGCCGACGCTGCCCAGATCGAAGTCAGCCGCTGCTTGCGCCAACGCCTCGGCCCCGAGCCGCTTGTACGGGTTGTCGGCCCAGTCCTTGTCGCCGCCATTGATCAGGTCGAACAGGATCGCGCCGGGCACGATCGGCACCAACTGATCGCCCACCGCAAACCCCCGCCCCTGCGCCCTGAGCGCATCCGCCACGCCCGATGCGGCGTCGAGCCCGAAGGCCGACCCGCCCGACAGCACCAGCGCGTCGATCTGCTCCACCGTCTTGTCCGGTGCCAGCAGATCGGTTTCCCGCGTCCCCGGCGCGCCGCCCATCACGTGGATACCGGCGGTGAAGGGCGCATCCGCCACCAGCACCGTCGCGCCGGTCTTGATCGCCGCATCCTGCGCGTTGCCGACGCGGAACCCCGCGACATCGGTGATCAGATTGCGGGCACCGGGGCGGGGTTGATCGGTCATGGTCTGAATTCCCTCGTCAAATGTCGCAAAACATCTTGCCAGATCGCGCGGGATCGGCAAGGTCGGGATCAGGGCGGGGCGATGGCGTCGCCACATGGCAAGCGCCATGCGCCCGGAACCCGTCCTGTACGCCGGGACCTTTCTTTTCCAAGGAGGGTCGAAATGACATCCCGTCCAGAAATGTACCGTTACCACAATGGCGAAAAGGCCCCGCTGCCTTTCGCGCCCGCGGAATACGAGGCGCGCCTTGCGGGCCTGCGCCGGATCATGGCCGACCAGGGCCTTGATGCCGTCGTCATGACCTCGATGCACAACATCGCCTATTACAGCGGTTTTCTTTATTGTTCCTTCGGCCGGCCCTATGGGCTGGTGGTGACCGCCAGCGACAGCGTGACGATCAGCGCGGGCATCGATGCCGGGCAGCCCTGGCGGCGCTGCCACGGCGACAACATCACCTATACCGACTGGCAGCGCGACAATTACTGGCGCGCGATTCTGTCGGTCACCGGCGAAGGCAAGGCGGTGGGCTACGAGGCCGATCACCTAACCCTGCTGCAGCTGGGCAAGTTGGAGACCTTCCTGAAACCCATCCGCATGGCCGATGTATATGAAGCCACCATGCGCCAGCGTATGCATAAAAGCCCCGCGGAAATCGCCCTGATCCGCGAAGGCGCGCGGGTGGCCGATGTCGGCGGCTATGCGATCCGCGACGCGGTGAAGGAGGGCGTGCGGGAAATCGACGTCGCCATGGCCGGGCGCGACGCGATGGAGGCGGAGATCGCGCGCAGCTTCCCCGACGCCGAATACCGCGACACCTGGGTGTGGTTCCAGTCGGGGCTGAACACCGATGGGGCGCATAACCCGGTGACAAGCCGCGCATTGCAAAGGGGCGATATCCTCAGCCTCAACACCTTTCCGATGATCAGCGGCTATTACACCGCTTTGGAACGGACCATGTTCGTGGGCGAGGTGGACGCGGCGAGCCTGGAAATCTGGCAAGCCAACGTCGCCGCGCATGAATACGGGATGAGCCTGCTGAAACCGGGTGTGAGCTGCGCCGAGGTGACCGAGAAGATCAACGCCCTCTTCGCCGAGCGCGACCTGCTGCAATACCGTACCTTCGGCTATGGCCACAGTTTCGGCGTCTTGTCGCATTACTACGGCCGCGAGGCGGGGCTGGAACTGCGCGAGGATATCGACACGGTGCTGGAACCCGGCATGGTGATTTCGATGGAACCGATGCTGACCATCGCCGCCGGTCAGCCCGGCGCGGGCGGCTATCGCGAACACGATATCCTGGTGATCACCGAGGACGGCAACGAAAACATCACCGGCTATCCCTACGGGCCGGATTTCAACGTGGTGGGCTAGACGCCTGAAACATTGGGGAGTGCCGGTTGACGCCTTTTCCGAGGATCAGAGACTGGCACTTCCAACCACGATGTAGACCGCGCATGCAATGCAGAGGCCCGCGATGACAAAGGCGAGTATGCGTTTACCCCCGCGTTTCGTCACGCTGATGAGCGTCGATGCAATGACGTAGCAAAGGATGAGAAGCGTCAAGGAGATCAATACTAAAGGCTGATCGGTCGCGCCTTTCCTCAAAATGATATGCGCCCATAGCCAGAGATTGGTAATGGGGATACCGAAGCCATAGCCCACGGGTACGAACAGCCATAGCAGTACAGTTCCCAGAATGCGTGCTCTTCCCGGACGCAGCAAAGGAACCGGTGGCGTTCGTTGGCGCAAACCAAGCACGGCCCACCAAAGGCAAGCCCCGATGGCAACGCATAACAGGTAAATGACCAGAAGGTTCTGAATGTGGTGCACTTGGCGGTCGAACGGTTCGAGGCCACGTTGCAGAGCGACCAGCATGATTGCGAGCAGAGCCGCTAATCCGAGAACGCCAACGGGGTGAATCCAAACGGGTATTCTCGGAGTTCTGTTTTCGATGTTCATTCTGTCAAGCTATCTGGGGCGCAATGACTAGCAAGTCCGGAAAACCAGACTGGCCGCGCCGGCATGAGCGAAAAGCGCGCTTACAAGCGGATCACGTAATCCTTGGTGGTGGTTTCGATCACTTCCCAGGTGCCGCTGAACCCGGGCCGGATCACATGCGCATCGCCCGCCTGCAGCCGGATTTCCTGCCCCTCGGCATCGGTCAGCACTGAAACGCCGCTGAGAATGCGGAAATATTCCCATTCGTCATAGCTGACGCGCCACTTGCCGGGCGTCGATTTCCATATCCCGCAATAGAGCCCGTCGCGCTCTTCCAGGTTCCAGGTGGTGAATTCCGGATCGCCCGAGATCAGTTTCCCAGCGTCGGGGCGTTCGGTTTCGCCGGGGCCTGCGGCAGTGACCGGGAAATGGAGCATGGTGGGCATTCCTTGATTTGATCAAATTATTCATAGGCATTTAGCGCCAAGCCCCGGCGCCGGGCAAGCCTGTCTTGCCGCTTTCTTTTTTAGGTTGAGTTTGACACACTCCTGATGAATTCGGCATGGCAGGGGATGTAAATCATTATAACATTCCCCATATATGCGCTAAGGTATTGACCCAAAGGAAGAAGATGATGGCGAATTTCGATGCCCAGGTGATGGAATCCCAGAAACAGATGGCCGAAGCGCAGGCCAAGATCGCGGAGCTGACTTCGCGCATCGAAACCGCGCGCGGCAAGATATCCACCGGCGAGGATGCGATGATCGACATCGAAAACGCCACGCTGGAAGACGTCCACGCCCATACCGATGTGATGAACGCCAATATCGCCGAACTGATCATGGGGCTGGACGACGTCACCGCCGCCTTTTCCAAGGATTTCGACGAAATGCGCAACAAGACGGGCTGGGAAAGCTTCGTCGGCGTGTTTTCCAGGGCGAAGTCGGAATCGATGCGCCAGGACCGGATGCGCACCGCCAATATCGACGACAAGCTGCAGGATCTGATCGCGAAATCGGACGTGATCACCAAGCTGTTGGAAAGCCAGCTGGCGACGCTGAACGACCAGAAGGTGCAGGTCGAAACCAACCTGTCCGAAACGCTGAGCGACCGCGAACTGACGGTGAGCGAGCTGGAAGACACCCGCGCGCAGATCGTGGCGATGGACCCGAAGATCATCGAACTGGAAAACAAGATCTCGGTCACCCAGGACGCGGCCGAACGCACCAAGCTGGAAACCGAACTGGCCGATATGAACAAGGCCTATAACGAACTGGTGCAGGCCGAGCAGGTGAAGCTGGCCAAATCCCAGACGCTGGAGCGGTATATCGAGAAGGGCAAGACCTGGGTGGACAGTCTGCAGAACCAGGCGGCGACCCAGATGGTGCTGATCAACAAGCTGCAGACGGATACCAAGCAACGGGTGGTGCTGTATGACGCCCTGTCGAAATCGCTGAAGACGGCGCAGCAGCAGGACGTGGCGCACCGGATCAACGAAATCGGCGTGCAGACCGACAAGGAAGCGCAGGCCGCCATGGCCGCGATCGGCACGGCGACGAACCAGCGCATGGCCGACATGATGGAAAAGCACGAGGAACACATGGTGTTTGCCCGCGAGGTGCTGGAAGCCAAGGCCAAGGCCGATGAACGCTTCGCCCGCCGGTTCCAGGCGATTGTCGAGAAGCATGACAAGAACCTGTATGGGGCATGAGTTTCCGCCGTCGCTGTTATATGTTTATGGCTCTGGGCGTCGCCTTGGGAGTAAAGGCGTATTCCATTGATCCATGCGCCTTTGAGAATGGCCCTTGTCCTGGAGGAGCGAGACCACTGGCCGCCCTGTCCATTCTGTTCTTCTTTTGGCTTCTTGGGGCTGGTCCCCTTTTGAATAGGGGAATGTGGGTCGCAATGCACATGGCTGAGAACGAGTATTTTTTCAAGCGGTGGCAAAAGAGCAGCCAAGGCCCATTGGGTAGTGTGATTGTCTGGTGGAGCGGCATCAATTCAGATGGAAGTTTGCGAAAGTGATTGACGTATCAGCTGACCACGCCGGCCTGACCGACACCTTCGCCAGCCGCCGCTATTTCCGCAAGTTCGAGGTCATCACCTCGCATCTGGGCAGCATCGCGGCGCAGATGCAGGCCGAGGGTGATCTGGGCGCGGAAGAGGTCAAGATCCTCACCCGCTACATGGCCGAGATCGGTTTCACCTTCCGTGCGCTCAGCATGAAATACCTGTTGGCCGGGCGCGATACCGGGCAGTTCTTCGGATCGCTTTCCATCGACACGGTCGACAGCGGTTTCCCGGTTTTCAACGAACTGCTGGTGATGGCCAATGACGCGATGCAGGCCGAACGCCACCTGGAAAACATGCCCTCGGTCGAAGCGCTGAAACGGCAGATGGTGGGCAAGATCGTGGGCGAGCGGGAGATCCCGACCCGGCTGCAATTCGCCCTCTCGCAGCGGCTTTATTACGAGGAACTGGTCAAAGGACACCTGTTCTGGGCCCGCAACGACCCGCGCGCGGTCTGGCTGGGCGGGGATGAGCGCCGCCGCTACCTGCTGCATTGGGCCGTGTACGACAGCCAGGTCAACCTGCCGGTCATCTACCTGATGGAGCTGGAAGACACCGGCCGCCACGGGCTGCCCAAGGACGAAGCGCGCTGGCCCGAGGTCCAGGCGCATCTGATGGGGCAGGCCCTGGGCGGTCTGAAGCTGGTGACCATTGCCAAGGGGTTCGATGAACGCTTCGACGACCTGCACCCGAAACGGTTCAGCCGGCTGCATCTGGGGCCGATGTATTCCCACGCCTTCACCCGGCAATCCGGGCCCCTGCGCGAGGTCCTGGCCGAGGCGGAGAGCCCCGAGGGGCAGGACTGGGCACTGGCCTGGACGGTGGAGGAGCTGGAAAGCGAGCGGGTGAAAGAGGAAAAATCGGGCTGGTTTTCCACCGTCGAACGCGAGGTTTTCGCGCTCGACCCGTTCGGCGGGCGCGGCGCGGATACCGGCGCGACGCGCACCGAGCGCAGCATCATCCTGCCCGAACGCCCCTACCAGGTGCTGGCGGAAAAGAACCCGGCGGGGTTCGCCAATGTGCGCAAGTTCGTGGTGAGCAATGCGGGGCGGGTGCTGAGTTATCGGTGAGGTTGGAGCCGGCAGATTCTGATGCAGAATTTGCCGGGAAATTGGAAATTTCCCGCGCCTCCGGCGGGAGTATTTGAGCCAAGAAGAAGGTGATTTGATGAGCCTGACAAGCGACCAGATGGAACTGCGCGAGGAAGACATCCGCGCCCATTACGGTGCCGCCCTGGCGATGCTGGAAGGGATCGATCACACGCCGCGTATCGCCAAGGGCAAGGACGCGCCGGTGGCATCGGGGCGGTCGCCGGGGATCTCCGGGCATCGGCGGTTCCGGTCGACCACGCCGGGGATGGTGACCCGCTCGGTGGCGCGGCCCGAAGGGGTGCGGCTGATCGAACGGATCGAGGCGGCGGATGGCGAAGGCGCGCTGATTTCGCCGCTGCAGGCGCATGTGATGAACGCGCTGCGCCGGGCGCTGGCGATATCGCTGGCGATGGGGGCGGCCTATTCGGCGCAGACCGGCCTGGATGCGCTGAAACGGGCCAATCTGGAAGGCGCCCTGCCCGCCGACCGCAAGCAGGAATTTTCCGGGCTTCTGGCGGCAGAAGCGCTGGTGTGCCTGCATGTCTTCGCCAATGCCGCGGCCTTCCTGCTGGCGCCGCATATGAGCGAGGTGACGGTGGAGCTGGGCCAGGTCGAGGAGGTGCTGACCGACAACGCGCAGCTGGCCCTGCATGGCGCGCTCTGGGAACTGGACCAGGACTTGGCGGCGTTTGCCAAGGACGACGCGACGCTGATCGCCACTGTCACGGCCTTTGCCGAACAGCTGATGGAAAAGGCCGCCCTGCGCGCCCAGACGATGGGGCGGCTGGAAGCCTTCGGCAATACCAGTTGGAAGGTCGAGGCGGACGATTTCGCGATCCAGGGCTTCACCCCCGCGCGCAAGGCGCGCGGCACGACACTGACCATGCAGTTCAAGAAGCCGCACCAGGTGGTGGGCAATCACATCGCCAAGTATCAGGCGATGCGGCTTTCGAAGATGCTGATGGCCTATGATTTCGACCGCCGACTGAACCCCTTCGCCGAACTGGGGGGCTTCATCTTCACCTTCATGGGCGACGGCAAGCCGGGCACCGGCAAGACGACGCTGATCCAGATGATGGCGGGGCTGATCCACGATTACTGCGCGGTCGCCGATTACCCGTTCCGCTACCAGAACCTGAGCACCGAGAATATCGACAGCTACCAGGGCAAGTCGGGGCAGAACGCCAAGGCCTTCATCGACAACATCGTCGATCCGAACGTGATCGGTTTCGGCACCATCGACGATATTGACCAACTGGCGGGCAAGCGCGGCGACAGGCAGTCGTCTGCGGGTCAGTTGGAAATCACCGCCGTTCTGATGGAAAGCTTCGCCGGGGCCAACACGGTGGTGCGCGGCAACTGCACCTTCGGGATGTTTTCCAATTACCCCGAAAACGTGGACGACGCGCTGCGGCAAAGGGCGGGTGCCCGGTTCCTGGTCGACGGGCCGCAGTCACGCGAGGATTACATCGACATCCTGCACCTGCTGATGGGCAAGAACCACGACATCCCGCTGGGCGATCACGACCTTTACGCGGCGCAGGAAATTAGACAGGCCGTCGCGCGGTCCTTCGAGTCGCATTCGAAACCGCAGGAGGAAGGCCTCTTGAACGTGTTCGACCGGGTGCAGGGACGGATCGGCGAACTGGACACCATTGCCAAGATGGGCACCTATCTGAAGGCCATTCAGGAAGCCGACGAACGCTTCACCGGCCGCGCGATCAAGAACATCACCGACGCGGTGAAGGTCCGCGCGATGGATTTCGAACTGCCCGACGAATGGATGGAAAAGCCCGATCTTTTCCTGTTCCAGAGCTACGAGCGGAAAAAGGACATGATCGCGGCGCTGCGGGTGCCGATCACCACCGACATGGTGCTGCAGGAAATCAACCGCTACGCGGATTCCGAATTCCGCTATGCCGACAAGTCGGACGAGGTGGCCATCGAGGCGATGGTGCGGGAGTTCGGACGGCAGGAGGAAGCGAAGCGGCGGTATCTGGAGGGGAAGCCAACCTAAATGCCTATCGAAAAAACATATTTTGAAACAAAAATCACGGTGGGCGAACTTCGTCAAAAATTGTCCCGTTCTGAATTGGCGGCGCTGTCCGTTTCTTCCTATTGCGCTAGTGATGTGAACAACTTCAGTAAGCTCACTTGGCTCTCGAATTTTGAGCCTTCTGGGAGCACGGCTATTGACTGGATGAAATATGGGCAAGAAGTAGGCCTTCTTCGCGCGCTCACAATACGCCTCTTCGAATTCTGGAGGTTCATACAACGGTGTAAGAACCAGAATGGTGATGTTGGTGAGATAGCATGTGAAGTAACGACTGAATTTTTCTGGATCGAAGATAGCGTCGGCTATGATGTCGCTAGCAAAATTAGGGACACAGCTACCGCTCATACGAGCCTGAAGGATGCAAAGCAGGCTGCTGATACCCTGGCCGATGAACTAGAAATTACGTTTTTAGACACCGCCAATCGCCATAATTCGTTTTATTCTTTGGGTGAAGAAGCGTTTATCTTTGGGCAGTTGAGTGCTCTGATTGATGATCAGCACAGCGTTGGCGACCTCATCGAATGTTGGTTCGGTTGGGCGGAGTCCGTTGCAAACGTTTTAACTGTATTCCACGTGCGCTTAGTAGAACGATTGGTTTTAAACAGGTTCCCTGAATGCCGACCGGTTGAGTTGCAAATTCCATTCCCGGAAAATTTAGTTATTGATGGTTCAGGCCCTGTTCAGTTGCCTGTCTATGTTGAGAATATGAAGCCATGAAACGCCTCATCGACCGTGGCCTGATGTTCGGCAACCTGATCCATGTCAGCAGCCCCGCCTTGGTAGAGCGCTATAACCGCGCGCTGGCCCATCTGACCGGCAAGCGCACCGGGCTCACCGATTTTCATATCGACATTTCCGGATATTCCCCGGAAGTGGGCGATGAACTGTCCGACCCCCTCTATCTCAACCCCAACGGGGTCAACCGGCAGTTCATCCTGCTGAGCACGGCGCAGAAGACCGCGCCGCTGCTGAACGTCAAATTCTCCATGTCCCGGTCGATCCTGCGCCGGTTCATCGAGGAAAACGAGGCGCAGCTTTTCGCACTGACCGCGCGGGATGCGGTGGCGGGGGAATTGCTGAATTCCGTCTATTCGGTCAGTGATCCCAAGGCGCTGTTCGATATTCGCACGCTCAGGATCGAGGCCGATACGACGGCGGGCACGGTCAAGGACGCCGAGGAGCTGGGCCAAAAGATCGACCGCTTCATGGCCGACGACGACGCCTGGTTCGACGACGTGCTGATCGCCGAGATGATCGGGCTGGCCAAGAAAACCGGCGACGTGACCCGCAACCCGGTGCGGCTGCAGCAGATGGAATTCGCGCAGGACAATTTCTGGACCGCGCATTTCGGCGGGCTTTATATCTTCCGCGGGCTGGTTCACCCGGCGACGGCGATCGCTGTGGGGGACAAGATGAAGCTGGGCGAATTGCCGGTGGAAAGCCTGCTTGATTTCGCCGACCGCAACCAGATCGCCCGGTTCCTCGACGACAACGATCTGGTCGAACCCATCGTCAAGGCGCGCGGCATCGATGCCGGGGCGATCCTGCGGCAGAAGCTGGATTTCATCATCGTCGACGCGGCGCAGGATACCGGCATCGACCTGACCGGCGCCACCCGGCGCGATATCCGGGCGCTGGCGCGGGCCCATGCCGACGCCCTGCCGCCGGAATTCCACGGGTTGCAGGCGCTGCTCAGGTGGGCCGAGGAGGAAGGGCCGTGGCCGCGGATCACCTCGGACCACCCGGCCTATTTCTATTCCCTGCGGGCGGCGGATCATCCCGACCGCGACCTGGTGAACATGCTGCTGGCGGAGTTGGCGCCCAAGGATGTGCGGCAATTGTTCATCTGTCACAAGGAAGCCTTCTACCGCGCCTATCAGGGCTGGAGCGAGGCGAAGAAATCCTATGTGGCGGATTTCCTCGATCGGGAATATCTGGTGGACAAGGCGGGGGCGCGGGCGGCCCTGTTCGGTCACGACGCGCCGATGCGCGAACCGGACAAAGACGATATGATCGGCCGGGTCGGCCCTTGGGGCGCGGTGCGGCCCAGCCGGGGCCCGGTGAAGAACCCGGTCAAAGGCCCGTGGGGCGGATAAGGCGGATAGGAAACGAAAATGCTGGCACTGGCGCGTCTGTTCATCATCTGTTTTGTCCTCATGACGGCGGTCTTCGTGGCGGTTTCGCTGTGGTCGCGTTCGGTGCGCAAGCGTAAGCTGGCCCGCGAATGGGACGAGGAAATCCGCGAGGGCGACCGCGAGGCCTTCATCGACGAGGGGCTTGAGGACTATTCCCATTCGCTGCGCCGGCGGCTGATCCTGCTGGTCTATGTCGTGCCGATTCTGCTGATCGGCGTCATCGTCTATCTTGTGAATTTCTACTGAGGAGGACCTGAGATGGTCTATTTCAAATGGGCATTCTGGGGCACGTTCTGGCTGATCGTGGCGGCGTTTTTCCATTACACGCTGCCGCAGAACGATATCGTCCGGATCGTCAACACCGAGGTGGAGCGCCAGGAGCTGAACGACTGGACCCGGATGTTCTGGGCCACGCCCGACGACCAGTCGGTCGACCTGATCAACCGCGATGTGCAGTTCATCCACGCGGTGACGCCCGAGGGCGATATCCGGGTCTATCGCAACGAAGATACCGGCTGGGGCTGGCCGCCTTATTTCAAGTTCGACACCTCGAACCTCTATGCCGAGGCAAGCGATGCCGTTTCCACCAAGGCGGCGCCGGAATGGTATGCGGTGAAGCATTACGGTTGGCGCAACGAATTCCTGTCGATCTTCCCCAACGCGGTGTCGATCAAGCCGGTCGCCGGGCCGGATGTGCGCATCATCCCGTGGCTGAACATCGTGATCCTGACCCTGTTCTTCGCCCTGGTCTGGGCGATCTGGGCGCGCTGGCGCCGGTTCCGCCGCAACCGGATCGACCCGGTGCTGGAGGAGCTGGAAGACAGCTATGACGCCGCCTCGGATTCGCTGGCGGAAAAGCGCGGCCGGATCGGGCGCTGGCTGGACAGCTGGAAATCGAAAAAGTGAGGCAGCGGGGTTAGTCGCCGTCTTTCATGCGCAACGCCTCGGCGATCAACCTGATCCCCTGCGGAATTCGCTCCGCCGGGATCGAGGAATAGGCCAGCCGGTAATAGTTCTGCGGCACGTCCGGCCCGTTGAAGAACCTGTCGCCGGTTTCGAACAGCACGCCTTGCTGGCGCAGCCGGGCCGCCACCTCGCGCATGTCGGTGCCCTCCGGCGCGCGCATCCACAGCGACGACCCGCCAAAGGACCGGGTTCCGGCGATGTCCAGCCCGTACTGCCGGATCGCCTCTTCCATCACAGCGCGGCGTTCGGCCAAAGCCTTGCTCATCCGCCGGATCTGCGCGTCGTAATGGCCGAGGCTGAGAAAATAGGCGGCGGTGCGCTGGATATGGCCGGGCGGGTGGCGCAGCACGCTGGCACGCAGAGCGCGGGCTTCGCGGATGAAGGGTTCGGACCCGACCAGATATCCCAGCCGCAGCCCCGGAAACAGCGATTTGGAAAAGCTGCCGACATAGATCACCCGCCCGTCCGCATCGAGAGATTTCAACGCCGGGGATGCGGGCGCGAGAAAGGACATTTCGAATTCGTAATCGTCTTCGACGATCAGCGCGCCCATGTCGCGGGCGCGAGCCAGCAACCGGCGGCGGCGGTCGACCGGCATGGTGGCCGAGGTCGGGCATTGATGCGACGGCGTGGTGAAGATCACGTCGGTGCCGTCCGGGATCGCCTCGGGCGGCAGGCCGTGTTCATCCACGTCGATTGCCGCCAGTTGGCAACGCGACTGGGTCAGGATATCGCGCAGCGCCGGATAGCAGGGGTTTTCAATCGCCGCCTTGCGCTGCCGGTTCAGCAGCACCTGTGCGGTCAGCCACAGCGCGTTCTGCGCCCCCAGCGTCAGCAACACCTCGGAGGGCCGCGCATGGATGCCCCGGCGCGGCAGGCTGTGGCGCAGGATGAATTCAATGAGCTGCGGGTCGTCCTGATCGTACAGGTCCGCCGTCATCGCCTGGAAATCC
The DNA here is from genome assembly GCF_009857745.1 of Thalassovita mangrovi. Lineage (GTDB taxonomy): Bacteria > Pseudomonadota > Alphaproteobacteria > Rhodobacterales > Rhodobacteraceae > Thalassobius > Thalassobius mangrovi. The sequence goes on along the minus strand of NZ_WWEN01000003.1, from coordinate 117,435 downwards.
TTCTGCCCAAGCGCGCGCAGGGCACACAGCCGCCAATGGGCGTGATCGAACAGCGTCGGATCGGTCTGCCCGTAAAGGAAGGAATAGCGGTAGCGGGACCAGTCCAGCGGCCGTTCCAGCGCGAAATTCGATGTATAATGCTGCCCGATGGCGCGTGACCAGTCGACCGGCACGCCGCCGCCCGGTTCGGACCGTTCCGGCATCGGTTCCGGCGCGTTGTCGGACACGAAATAGCCCGACCGCCCGCGCGATGTCAGGTAATCGTTCGCCACCAGTTCGGTATAGGCCAGCGTCACGGTGATCCGGCTGATCCCCAGCTGCTGCGCCAGTTTCCGGGTCGAGGGCAACTTTTCCCCGCGCCGGAACCGCCCCGACAGGATGCCCGCGGAAATCATCTGCTGGACCTGGGCCTGCAACGTGCCCTGGGCCTGCGGATCGAGGAAAAATGTCTCAACGGGGATCACCATTTGTGCAAGTTATCTGGTCTTATCGGACGGGTAAACTGGCCTTAGACGGTTGCGGGTGACAATCGGCGCCCGCTTCGGCAGGGTGGCGGCGAATAAGGTTTCGGAGGGATGCGGATGAAAATCGCAGTGATGGGGGCCGGTGCGGTCGGGTGTTATTACGGCGCGATGCTGGCGCGGGCCGGGCACGAGGTGGTGCTGATCGGCCGCCCGGCCTTGGTCGAGGCGGTACAGGCCAACGGGCTGATCCTGGAAATGGGCGGTGAAAGCCACGTGATCGCGGTCGAGGTGTCGGATGATCCCGCTGCCATCGCCGGGGCCGGGATGGTCCTGTTCTGCGTCAAATCCAGCGATACCGAGGACGCTGGCCGCCAGATCGCGCCGTACCTGTCGGACGACACGCTGTTGTTAAGCCTGCAAAACGGCGTCAGCAATCCCGAACGGCTGCAGGCGGTGACCGGTCACGCGGTGATCCCCACGGTGGTCTATGTCGCCTCGGCGATGGCGGGGCCGGGCGTGGTGCGCCATGAAGGGCGCGGCGACCTGGCGATCGGCGGACCGGGCAGCGATGCGGCGGCCGAGGTTCTGAATGGCGCCGGGGTGGAAACCGTGGTGTCGCCCGATATCATCGCCGCGCAATGGGTCAAGCTGATCCTCAACTGCGCCTATAACGCGCTGTCGGCGGTGGCCGACATGCCCTACGGCCCGCTGGTCGCGCAGGACGGCATTCCCGAGCTGCTGGAAGACAACGTCGCCGAATGCCGCGCGGTGGCCGAAGCGGCGGGCGTCGCCCTGCCAGACGGGCTGCTCGATAACGTGCGGGGAATCGCGAAGGCGATGCCGGGGCAATATTCCTCGACCGCGCAGGACCTGCGACGCGGGCGGATGACCGAGATCGATTTCCTGAACGGCGAAATCGTCCGCAAGGGCCGCGAACTGGGCGTGCCGACCCCGATCAACAAGACCCTGACGGCGCTGGTGAAACTGGCGGAAACGAAGCTGGGCTGAGACTGCGCTGGCGTCATTTTCGGCTCCCCGCTTGACCGGCTGCCCAATATAACTATAAAACTAGTTATATCGAATCAATTGAGGAGCCAAGCCAATGAACTGGGAAGAAGCGGCCAACGGATTTTCCGCCATGGGATCCGAGGCGCGGCTGCAAGTGCTCAACATCCTGGTGCGGGCGGGCGAACCCGGCCTAACCGTCGGTGAAATCCAGCAACGCACCGGAATCGCGCCCTCGACCCTGGCGCATCACCTGAAATTCCTCGCCGCCGGCGGGCTGGTGGAACAGCAGAAGATCGGGCGCAGCACCTTCAACCGCGCCCGGTTCGACGAATTGAAGGAACTGGCGAATTTCATCCTCTGCGAATGCTGCGCGGACATGAACGGAAAGGCGGCGAACGATGGCTGATCTGACACAAAATCCCGGCCGGAACTGGAAATGGGCCGACGTCCTGAAAACGCCCTGGGCGGTGATCGTCGCCCTGCTGCTGGCGGTGGCGGTGCTCGATCCTGGCAACCTAGGCACGGTGATCGTCTTCGCCGCCAAGGCCTTGGCCCATACCGGCCAATACATCCTCTTCGCGGTGCTGCTGCTGGCCTATCTCAAGGCGACGGGGGCCGAGGTCATGGTCGCCCGCGCCTTCGAGGGGCGCGAGGTGCGGATGATCCTGCTGGCCGCCCTGTTTGGCGGGCTGGCGCCGTTCTGTTCCTGTGAGGTGATCCCGTTCATCGCCGGGCTGCTGGCGCTTGGCGCGCCCTTGTCCGCCGTGATGGCCTTCTGGCTCAGCTCGCCGCTGATCGACCCGCCGACCCTGCTGATCACCGCAGGTGCCCTGGGCTGGGATTTCGCCATCGGCAAGGCGGTCTTCGCCGTCGCCCTGGGCCTGTTCGGCGGTTTCGTCGTCAAGGGGCTGATCGGGCGGGGCGCCTTCGCCGACCCGCTGAAGCCGCGCAAAAGCACCGGCTGCTGTTCCTGCAGCGGGCCGAAGCTCGATGGCAAACCGCATTGGCGCTTCTGGCAGGAAACCGACCGCCGGGCGCGGTTCCGCGAGGAATTCATCTCCAACGGATTGTTCCTGCTGAAATGGCTGGCGCTGGCCTATGTGCTCGAGGCTCTGCTGGTCGACTACGTGCCCGCCGACCTGATCGCCCGCGCGGTGGGCGGCGAAGGGGTGCTGCCGATCGTCATCGCCGCGCTGGTCGGCATGCCCGCCTACCTGAATTCCTATGTCGCGCCGCCGCTGCTGGCGGGGCTGATTGATCAGGGGATGACGGCGGGGGCCGCGATGGCCTTCATGATCGCCGGGGCGGTCAGCTCGATCCCGGCGATGGCGGCGGTGTGGTCGCTGGTGAAGCCGCGGGTCTTCGCCGCCTATCTGGGGCTCGGCATCGGCGGCGCGATCATCGCCGGGGTGCTGTTCCAGCTGGTATGACGATTGGATCGGGGCGCTGCAGGGCGCCCCGTTCCGTATTCCGATCAGGCGAAGGCGATCAGCAGCCCGGCCAGGGCGGTGCCGCCGCCCAGGATGCGCAGCGCCTTTTGCTGGCCTTTCAGCAGCAGGCCGACCCCGGCGCCGATACCGTGCAGCGCCGCCGTGGCAACGGCAAAGCCCAGCCCGAAGGTCGCCGCCTCGGCCGAGCCGAGCTCGCCGCCATGGGCATGGCCGTGAAACAGCGCGAACAGGCCGACAACCACCGCCGCGATCTTCGGGTCGGGCCGCACCGCCATGGTGACCAGCAGCCCAAGCGCCACCGAAGAGGCCAGGATCATCGGTTCCACCATCGGCAGCGGCAGGCCGGCGAGGGCCAGTCCGAAACCGACAATCATCACGCCGACAAAGCTGGCCGGAACCGCCCAGATCGCGCGGCCGCCGATCTGCGCCGCCCACAGGCCGACGACGACCATGGCCAGGATATGGTCCAGCCCGAACAGCGGATGCGACAGGCCGGCGGCCACCGATCCGTGGGTGTCGGGATCGAGATGCGCCAGCGCGGGCGTCGCGGCCAGGACGGCAGGAATAAAGATCAGTCGTTTCATTGGGTCCCTCATTTGGTCAACCGGCATCCCAGTATGGGTCATGCCTGGGCGGAAACAACCATGGGGCGGCATTCGCCACAAGGGAAAAGCAGGCGCAGCGCCACTTTTCGATGCATTTGAACAAAGAAAGGGCAGACCGAAAAGAACCGGCCCGCCCTTCTTCTGTTTAAAAAATATCCCGGGGTGAATGCGTTGAAAATTTGTCAATTTTCAACGCAGAGGGGCAGCGCCCCTCATCCCCGCTTTCAGCCGAACACCTTGGTCAGCGCCTTGTCCACCGCGTCGGTGATCGCGTCCACCTCCTGCGCGGTCACGATCAGCGCGGGCGAGAAGCACAGCACGTTGTTGCGTTCCGGGATCGACCGGTTCGACGCGCCGATGATCACGCCCAGGGCGCCGCATTCGACGACCACGGCCCCGACATCCGCCTCGGACACCGGTTCTTTGGTTTCGCGATCCTTGACCAGTTCGGCGCCCAGGAACAGCCCCTTGCCGCGCACGTCGCCGATGACGGCGTGCTTGTCCATCAGCGCCTGCAGGTTGGACATGAAACGCTCGCCCATCGCGGTGCAGTTTTCCAGCAGGTTCTCATCCTCGATGATGCGCATGTTTTCCAGCGCCGCCGCCGGGCCCGCGGTGCAGCCGCCGAAGGTCGAGATGTCGCGGAAATGGTCCATCTTGTCCGACGGATCGGACTTGAACAGGTCGAACACCGCCTCGGAGGTCACGCAGCAGGCGATCGCGGCATAGCCCGAGGCCACGCCCTTCGCCATTGTGACGAAGTCGGGTTTGATGCCGTAATGCTGATAGCCGAACCATTCGGTGCCGGTGCGGCCGATGCCGCAGACCACTTCGTCGATATGCAGCAGGATATCGTATTGCTTGCAGATCTCCTGCACTCGCTCCCAGTATCCTTCCGGCGGGGTGATCACGCCGCCGCCCGCCGTCACCGGTTCCAGGCACAGCGCGCCGACGGTTTCGGGGCCTTCGCGCAGGATCACGTCCTCGATCAGGTTGGCTGCGGCGATGCCGAATTCGCGGCCCGACAGGTGCCCAAGACCCAGTTCTTCCTTGCGGTATTCCATGCAATGGGGGACGCGCACGAAACCGGGCGCGAAGGGGCCGTATTGCATGTTGCGTTCATCTTGCCCGCCCGCCGACATCGCGGCCAGCGTGCCGCCGTGGTAATCGCGGTCGCGGTAGAGGATCTTGTGCTTCTCGCCGCCGTATTTCTTATGCGCGATCTGGCGCACCATCTTGAAGGCTTTCTCGTTCGCTTCCGACCCCGAGTTGCAATAATAGACCCGGGTCATGCCCGGCATCTTCTCGATCAGCCGCTCGGCGAATTCGGCGCCCGGCACGTTGCCCGCGGCCCCGGCGAAATAGTTCATCTTGACCAGCTGGTCGCGCACCGCGTCGGCGATGCTTTCACGGCCATAGCCCACGTTGACGGTCCAGACCGCACCGGACACGGCGTCGATATATTCCTTGCCCTTCTGGTCCCAGACCTTCAGCCCCTTGCCTTCGACGATGATGCGCGGTTCGCCGGTTTCAAAGGGTTTGTGCTGCACCAGGTGGTGCCAGACATGGGCGCGGTCGGCATCCACCACCGCCTGAATGTCGTTTTCGAATTTGCCGTCCATGATCGGGAACTCCATCTGTCATGAGGGGGACGCGGACGGATTCGTCCTGGCGCCTTTGGACCTATTTCACACGCGAAGCGGGGGGATTGGATAGCGCCAGTTGGCGAGGTCTTTTAGGTCCAGAAATGGGACGCCTGCGGAAAGCTGCGCCTCCGGCGGGAGTATTTGGGCCAAGAAGAAAGCGGGGCGCTTTTCATTCCGGGACCCGCTGCCTAGGCTGGCGGGCAAAGAGGGAGATTGGAATGGATGAACGGGCGGTCCTGACGCGGTTGTTCGGCGCGGCGATCCGGGCGGCGGACCCGAAAGAGGCGTTGCGCGCGCATCTGCCGGAACGGCCCAAGGGGCGCGTGGTGGTGATCGGCGCGGGCAAGGGGGCGGCGCAGCTTGCCGCGGCGTTCGAGGACTTGTGGGGCGACCCGGTCGAAGGGGTGGTGGTGACCCGCTATGGCTATTCCTGCGATACCCGGCATGTGAAGGTTCTGGAGGCCGCCCACCCGGTGCCGGATGACGCCGGGCTTGCCGCGTCGGAGGCGCTTTTCGCGGCTGTCGAGGGGTTGGGCGAGGACGATCTGGTCGTGGCGCTGGTCTGCGGCGGCGGATCGGCGCTGCTGGCCGGGCCCGCCGAGGGGCTGACCTTCGATGACGAGGTGGCGCTGAACCGGGCGCTGCTGGCCAGCGGCGCGCCGATCGGGGCGATGAATGCCATCCGCAAGCAGGTGAGCCGGGTCAAGGGCGGTCGGCTGGCGGCGGCGGCGTACCCGGCTAAGGTGGTGTCGCTGATCGTGTCGGACGTGCCCGGCGACGATCCCGCGCAGGTGGCCAGCGGGCCGACCGTGCCCGATGCCGTGGGCCGGGCCGAGGCTTGGGCCGCGATCCGCGATTACGGCATCGAATTGCCCGAGCGGGTGACCGAGTTCCTCGATACCGCGCCCGAGGACGCGCCGAGCCCCGACGATCCCCGCTTCGCCCGCAACGAGGTTCATGTCGTGGCCTCCGCCGCCAAGTCGCTGGAGGCGGCGGCGGCTTTGGCCGAGGCCGAGGGCATCCCCGCCGCGATCCTGTCGGACGCAGTGGAGGGCGAGGCGCGCGAAGTGGCCAAGGTCCATGCCGCCATCGCCCGCGAAGTGGCGGCGAAGGGGCGGCCCTTCGCGCCGCCCGTCGTGCTGCTGTCGGGGGGCGAAACCACGGTGACCCTGCGCGGCCAGGGCAGGGGCGGGCGCAACAGCGAATTCCTGCTGTCGCTGGCGCTGGAAATCGACGGGGTGGATGGCGTGACCGCGCTGGCCGCCGATACCGACGGGATCGACGGGTCCGAGGACAATGCGGGCGCCTTCGCCGATGGCGGCACCGCGCGGGCGATGCGATTGGCCGGGGTGGATCCGGCAGGGGCGCTGGCGGAGAACGACGCCTACAGCGCCTTCGCGGCGGTTGGCGGCTTGTTCGAGCCGGGGCCGACGGGAACCAATGTCAACGATTTCCGGGCGATCTTGATCCGGGGGGACGGCTGACGCCGGGTTAGTCGGTGTTGAGCAAAACCGCCTCGACCCGGCGGTTGGTTTCGCGGCCCTCGGGGGTCTGGTTCGGCGCGATGGGGGCCAGATAGCCCATGCCTTCGGCACTCATCTGTCCGCGCGGCACACCGTAGCGCGCCGCCAGCCGTTCCAGCACCGACGCCGCGCGGCGTTTCGACAAAGCGATATTGTTGTCCAGCGCGCCGACCGCATCGGTATGGCCGACCAGCGCGATGCGCCGCGAGGGATCATCCAGCAGGAATTCCGCCAGCGCGTCGAGCGAGGCATAAGGCCCCTCGCCCAGCGAGGCGGAGCCGGTTTCGAACGTCAGATCGCCCAGCACCACATGACCCTGCGCGACCAGCACGCCGACGGGGTCGGAGGGCAGGGGGCGGGGCGTTTCGGCGATCCCCGGCAGCACCGCACCAGTGGAGGGTTTCACCGGCAGCGCCTGCGCGTCCTTGGTCACCCGGATCAGCTGGATGAACCCGGCATTGGCGCTGCGGCTGACCAGCAGGCCAAGATGATCGTCGGGCCCGTTCTGCGCCGACAGGAAGCGGAAATCGCTGAGGTCGACATGCATCGCGGGGGCCGGCAGCACTTCGGTCTCGAACCGGAAATCGAAGCCGCCGCAATCCAGCGTGTCGCATTCGAACACGATGTCGTAACCGGCGTCCTGCAGCTGTTCGCGCAGCGGCGCCAGCAGCTGCAGCGAGGTCAGCCCCTGCGCCGCCACCCGCCAGCTTTGCCGGGTGACATGGCCCTCGAAGCTTTCCTTCGGCATTTGCCCATCGGCATAGGGGCCGGTCGGCAGATCGTAGCTGTCCATCGCCACGCGTTCATCGCTCAGTGCGGTGGCGGCGGCGGGAAGGGTCAGTTCCAATGCCCCGGCCGGGGCGCAAAGGCCCAGGCCAAAAGCCAGGCTTATGAGGGCAATGCCGCGCATCAACGGTGGCTGGCGTGGTATTCGTCGTTGGGGCGCATGTCGATGGCGGCGGCGACGCGGTTGGACATGTTGTAGAACCCCACCGTGTTGGCGATGTCGAAGATATCGCGATCGCTGAAACCCACATCGCGCAGCGCCTGGCGGTCTTCTTCCTCGATCGTGGCCGGGGCGTTGGTCAGCAGCACGGCGAAATCCAGCATCGCCTTCTGCCGCGGCGGCAGGTCGGCCACCCGGTAATTCATCACCAGCATTTCGCCCAGCATCGGGTCGCCCGACAGTTCGCGCACTGCAGCGCCATGGGCGGTCAGGCAGTAGAAGCACTTGTTTTCCGAACTCACCACCACCGCGATCATTTCGCGTTCCAGCTTGGAAAGGCCGCTCTCGGCCAGCATCACGTTGTTATAGAGCCCCGAAAAGGCGTTCAGCTTGTCGACGTCGAAGGCATGCGCCATCAGCACGTTGGGCACCAGCCCCAGCTTTTCCTCGCAGATGTCGAAATATTTCTGTGTCTTTTCGGGCAGCGGATCGACGGGCTGCAGGTTCAGGGCGGTGATCGCGGTTTTCTTACTCATGACAGGTCCTCCTCATGTCTGCGGTAATGGTATTGCCCGGCGAGGGACATTCCCAGGGACCGGTATAGCGCGTTGGCTGCCGCGTTTTCTTGTGTGCAGACGACGGAAAGATACTTGGCGCCGTTATCGCGCGCCCAGAAGGCGGCAAGCCGCATGAACCAGCGCGCCATGCCCTGTTTGCGCTGATGCGGCAGCACTTCGAGCGCGTGCAGCATGGCGATGCCGTCATGGATGCCGACGAAGGCGGTGCCGGCGGGGCTGTCGTTCAGACGACCCAAGAGCGAGGTCTTGGGGTCTGCGGCGCGGTTCATCACCGCGATGCGGCCCGGCCCGATGCCGCCCGCGGCCCAGATATCGATCTGGATCGCCAGCGGTTCCCAGACCGTGAAGGCGGTGACGGGGGGCGGGAATTCGGTGGCGATGTCGCCCACCGGGGCGATCCAGAAATTCACCGGGTCGACCTCCACGTAGCCGCGTTCGACCAGCATCGCGTCCAGTTGATGCTGCTCTTCGCGGATCTGGAACAGGCGCGGCTGGCCGAGATCCTGCATCGCCTTTTCGGCCTGGGCGATCTCGTCGCCCGTGACCGGGCGCCTCGCGCTGGCGGCGGATACCCGTTGGCCACCGCCCTGGCCTTCGCGGATCAGCCACGGCCCCATTTCGCGGGTCGAGGCGGCGGGCCAGGTGGCGTCGATCACGTCATAGAGTTGTTCGATTGTGGGCGTCGTCATGCGGTCACCATTTTGGCAAGCGCGGTCATCGCCGCGTCGACCCGCGCGCCGTCCTGGCCGCGCACCACGATATTGGTGCCGTAGATGCCGTTCTGATTGAACGGGTAGGACCCGAAGGACAGGTCGGGGAATTCCCCGGCGAGCTTGCCCAGCGGTTCGGCGATTTCGCCTTCGCCGCGTTCGACCCGCAGGCTTTGCGAAAGCAGCGGATCGCCCCCGGTCAGGGTCGGCAACACGCTGGCCACCATCGCCTCGAAGATCGTGGGCACGCCCGCCATCACATGGACGTTTTCGATGGTGAAACCGGGCGCCACGGAAATCGGGTTGTCGATCAGCGCAGCGCCTTCGGGGATGCGGGCCATGCGCAGGCGAGCGTCGTTCAGTTCCGTCCCGCTGCGTTGATAATAATCCGCCAGCAGCGCGCGGGCGTCGTCGCGTACGTCGATCGGTGTGTCGAAGGCCGCCGCGATTGAATCGGCGGTGATGTCGTCATGGGTCGGCCCGATCCCGCCCGAGGTGAAGACATGATCATGCGCCTGCGACAGCGCCTGCACCGCCGCGACGATGGCATCGGCGTCGTCGGCGACGAAACGCGCCTCGGCCAGGGTGATGCCGTGCTTGGTCAGCTCGGTCGCGAGGTGGTGCATGTTGCTGTCGCGGGTGCGCCCCGACAGGATTTCATCGCCGATCACCAGCATGGCGGCGGTTGGGTTGGTCATGTCGCCCTTCCTTGCGAAAACTCAGCTCCCGGTATAGGCGCGGGACATGCGCTTTCAAACCCCTCTTGTGCCCGCAGTGCTGATCCGCCGCTACAAGCGGTTCCTGGCCGATGCCCGGCTTGAGGACGGCCGCGAAATCACCGCCCATTGCGCCAATCCCGGCAGCATGATGGGGCTGGCAGACCCGGGGATGCGGATCTGGCTGGAACCGAATGACGATCCCAAGAAGAAGCTGAAATTCGGCTGGCGTTTGGTGGAACACGACGGCGGCGATTTCACCGGCGTCGACACCTCGGTGCCGAACCGGGCGCTGAAGGCGGCGCTGATGGCGGGCGAGGTGCCGGGATTGGAATATCCGGAGGTTCGACCGGAGGTGAAATACGGTGAAAACAGCCGCATCGATTTCCTGCTGTCGGATGGCGACAGGCGCGCCTTTGTCGAGGTGAAATCGGTAACGCTGTCGCGCCAGCCGGGATTTGCCGAATTCCCCGACAGCGTAACCGCGCGCGGACTGAAGCACCTGGGCGAGCTGTCGGCGGTGGCGCAGGCGGGCGACCGGGCGGTGATGCTGTACCTGGTGCAGCGCACCGATTGCGACCGCGTGGGGATCGCGGGCGATATCGACCCGGCCTATGCGGCGGGGCTGGCGCAGGCGCGCGCGGCGGGGGTCGAGGTTCTGGCCTTCGATTGCCGGATTTCGCCGGAAGAGATCGAGCTGGGCAAACCGCTGCCCTTCGTGACCGGCTAGGCGGCGTGCAGCTTGCCGCTTTGACGGGGGCTGGCCCTTGGCCGCCATCTGTCCTAAGTAGGGAGCCACTGTAGAAATTTCGATGAAAAGGTGAACCCGGTGAACGACACGCATCAGGGACGTATCACGCGCGATGGCATCCGCATCCACGAAGCGGGCGATTTCGCGGGCATGCACAAGGCCGGGCATCTGGCGGCGCAGATCCTCGACGAGATCGCGGAACATGTGTTCCCCGGCCAGACCACCGAGGAACTTGACCGGATCATCGAAGACAAGGTGAACGCGGCCGGGGCGAAATCGGCCACCATCGGTTACAAGGGCTACAAGCACGCCAGCTGCATCAGCCTCAACCACGTGGTCTGCCACGGCATCCCCGGCGACAAGAAGCTGAAGGATGGCGATATCCTGAATATCGACGTTACCGTGATTGTCGATGGCTGGTACGGCGATACCAGCCGGATGTATGTGGCCGGCAAGCTGAGCCGCAAGGCCGAGCGGCTGATCCAGGTGACCCATGATTCCCTGTTCAAGGGGATCGAGATGGTCAAGCCCGGCAACACCTTCGGCGATATCGGCCACGCGATCCAGTCCTATGTCGAAGCCCACCGGATGAGTGTGGTGCGCGATTTCTGCGGTCACGGGCTGGGCCGGGTGTTCCACGCGCCCCCCAACGTGTTGCATTACGGCCGCCCCGGCACCGGGCCGGTGCTGGAAGAAGGCATGTTCTTCACCATCGAACCGATGGTCAACCTGGGCCGCCCGGAAACCAAGGTTCTGGCCGACGACTGGACCGCGGTGACCCGCGACAAGTCGCTGAGCGCGCAGTTCGAGCATTCGATCGGCGTGACGGCGGACGGGTTCGACATCTTTACCCTGTCGCCGGCGGGCACGTTCCACCCGACCTATTCGGTCTGATAGCTGCCGGGGCGGAGGGGCGCTGCCCCTCTGCGCGGCGGAGCCGCGCATTCACCCCGGAGTATTTTGGCCAAGAAGAAACCGGCTGCGGGTCAGTCCGGGAACCGGACCGCGGCGCGGTAGAGGTGCCAGGTGGCGTGGCCGAGGATCGGCAGCGCCAGGATCAGCCCCAGGAAGGCCGGGATCGAGGCGACGATAAGGATCGCCGCGACGGTGAGTCCCCAGAAGCAGACCGCGCGCGGGCTTTGCCGCGCGAGCCGGAACGAGGCCGCCACGGCGACGGGCAACCCGACGCGGCGGTCGATCAGCATCGGAAACGAGATCAGGCTGCTGACCAGCACCAGGAGCGCGAAGACGAGGCCCACCGCCAGCCCGAGGATGATCATCGCGTAGCCTTCGGAGGTTGTCGTCACCTCGGTGGCGAAGCCGCGCAGGGTGTCGGGCAGGTCGGGGCCCATGGTGATTTCATAAATCCAGGCCGCCGCGTAGAGCCAGATCGCGTAGAGCACGGCGAGGTAGAGCCCGAGCGCCAGCACCGGTCCGGCCACCGCCGGGCGGAACACGGCGAGCGCCTGCGCCCAGCTGGCGGGTTCGCCCGCTTCGCGGCGGCGGCTGAGCTCATATAGCCCTGTGGCGACGAACGGCCCGATCAGCGCGAACCCTGCCGCCATCGGGAAGAACAGGTGCAGCATGTCGCGGTGAAACGCCGCGAAGGCCAGCAGGATGCCGATGGCGGGATAGAGCAGCGCCATCACCATCACGTCGCTGCGGAAATGGGCGAAGTCGTCGATCCCCTTGCGCAGCGCCATGCGGATATCGGCCAGGGTGAGCGGCCGGATCTCCGGTATCGCCTGGTGGTGACTGCCGATGTTTTCGGCCGCCGTTTCGATGGCATGCCCCGCGTCCGTGAGCGCCGCGGCGCCCCAGCTGAGCGGGTTTCCGATTGTCTTGACCATAGTCAGTCCTCCCTTGTCCAAGGCAGGCCGGCGGGTGGAAAATGCTCTTGGGCCGCGTCTTCGGGTCAGGAAGGCGTGGTCGAAAATGACACCGGCCTGCGTAGAGAATAGCACGAAACGGGGTCGGGACGGCTCAAATTGTCTCGATTGGCCCTTTATGGTCCCCGAAATCGGCCTGCGGGTTGCGATCTGACGGCGGCGGGATATAAGCGCGGGCAAGTGCGGGAAGGGGCCGGAAACGGCCCCGATTAGCCCAATTCGCGAGAAACTGAACAGCCGGTCCCCGTCATGGGCGGCCGGGAACGGAGGCCAGATTGCCGATGATGTCCCTTTCTTCCTACAAGCATGAATGGTTCGGCAATATCCGCGCCGACCTGCTGTCGGGGCTGGTTGTGGCCCTGGCGCTGATCCCCGAAGCGATTGCCTTTTCGATCATCGCAGGCGTCGACCCGAAAGTAGGGCTTTACGCGTCGTTCTCGATCGCCGTGATCACCGCCTTCGTCGGCGGCCGTCCGGGGATGATTTCGGCGGCCACCGCCGCGACCGCCGTTCTGATGGTGACGCTGGTGAAGGATCACGGGCTGCAATACCTGCTGGCCGCGACGATCCTCGCAGGCGTGCTGCAGGTGGGGGCCGGGCTGTTGCGGCTGGGTTACGTGATGCGCTTCGTGTCGCGGTCGGTGATGACGGGCTTCGTCAATGCGCTGGCGATCCTGATCTTCATGGCGCAGCTGCCGGAACTGATCGACGTGCCGCCGCTGACTTACGTGATGGTCGCGGCAGGTCTGGTCATCATCTATACCTTCCCGCTGCTGACCAAGGCGATCCCGTCGCCGCTGGTCTGCATCGTCATCCTGACCATCGTATCGCTCAGCCTCGGCCTCGACCTGCGCACGGTGGGGGACATGGGCGAATTGCCCGACACCTTGCCCATCTTCCTGCTGCCCGACATTCCGCTGAACATGGAAACGCTGATGATCATCCTGCCCTATTCGGCGGCGGTCGCGGCGGTGGGCCTGCTGGAAAGCCTGATGACCCAGAACCTGGTGGACGAACTGACCGACACCAATTCCAGCAAGAACCAGGAATGTATCGGCCAGGGCGTGGCGAATTTCTGCACCGGCTTCATTGGCGGCATGGCCGGTTGCGCGATGATCGGCCAGTCGATGATCAACGTGAAATCGGGCGGGCGCGGGCGGTTGTCGACCTTCATCGCGGGCGCTGTGTTGTTGATCCTGGTGGTGTTCCTGGGCGATCTGGTGGCGCGCATCCCGATGGCGGCCTTGGTGGCGATCATGATCATGGTGTCGGTGGGCACCTTCAGCTGGTCGTCGATCACCTCGCTGCGCGAACATCCCGCCTCGTCTTCCATCGTGATGGTGGCGACGGTGGTCTTCGTGGTGTTCACCCATAACCTGGCGATCGGTGTGCTGGTCGGCGTGCTGCTGTCGGGCATCTTCTTCGCCTGGAAGATCGCGCAGCTGTTCGCGGTGCGTTCGGAACTGTCCGAGGACGGGCGCCAGCGCACCTATATCGTCGAGGGGCAGCTGTTCTTCGCCTCGTCCGACGATTTCATGAAGGCCTTCGATTTCCGCGAGGCGCTGGAAAAGGTCGTGATCGATGTCAGCCGCGCCCATATCTGGGACATTTCTTCGGTTGCGGCGCTGGACATGGCTGTGCTCAAGTTCCGCCGTGACGGCGCCGAGGTGGAAATCAAGGGCATGAACGAAGCGTCGCGCACCATCGTCGACAAGCTGGGCGAGCATGACAAGCCCGGCGCGGCTGACAAGCTGCTGGCGCATTGAGGGGGGCGGATATGAGCAAGATCATCGCATTGGTGGACGGGTCGGATTATTCCGAAAGCGTCTGCCACCATGTCGGATGGATCGCGGGCCGGATCGGCGCCTCGGTCGATCTGTTTCACGTGCTGGGACGGCGCGAAGGGACCAATGGCGACCTGAGCGGCAACCTGCGCCTCGGCGCGCGGAGCAAGATCATGGCCGACCTGGCCGAGCTTGACGCGCAGCGCGCCAAGCTGGCGCAGGCGCAGGGGCGGGCGATCCTGGACGACGCCAAGGCGCTGATCGAGGGCGATGGCGTGGCCGCCGTCACCCCGCATCTGCGCAACGGCGACATCGTGGAAACGGTGACCAGCCAGGAAGCCGATGCCGACCTGATCGTGATCGGCAAGCGCGGCGAGGCGGCGGATTTCGCTAAGATGCATCTGGGGTCGAACCTGGAACGGATCGTGCGGGCGGCGAAGACGCCGGTGTTTGTCGCCAACCGGGCGTTCAAGCCGATCGAAAAAGTGCTGATCGCCTTCGACGGCGGGGTCAGCGCGATGAAGGCGGTGGATTACGTGGCGCGCGATCCGCTGTTCGCCGGGCTGGCCTGCACCGTGGTGACGGTGGGCAAGCCCAGCGATGCGATCAAGCGCGGGCTGGACGACGCCAAGGCGACGCTGGCCGCAGGCGGGCATCAGGCCGAGGTCAAGGTGATCGAAGGCCAGCCGGAAACGGCGCTTGGCGATCTCGTCGATGGTGAAGGCTATGATCTGCTGGTGATGGGGGCCTATGGCCATTCCCGCATCCGCAGCCTGATCATCGGGTCGACGACGGAACAGATGATCCGCACCTGCAAGGTGCCAGTGGTGCTGATGAAATAAGGCGGGCGCCGCGGCACCCGCCCTACAAGATTTCAGGCCGGGGCGATATCGCCCCGGCTTTCTGGTTCACAGACGCTCGATGGCCAGCGCGATGCCCTGACCGCCGCCGATGCACATGGTGATCAGCGCCTTGGACCCGCCGGTCCGCTCCAGCTCATAAAGCGCCTTCACGGTGACCAGAGCGCCGGTCGCCCCGACCGGGTGGCCAAGCGCGATGG
The DNA here is from genome assembly GCF_009857745.1 of Thalassovita mangrovi. Lineage (GTDB taxonomy): Bacteria > Pseudomonadota > Alphaproteobacteria > Rhodobacterales > Rhodobacteraceae > Thalassobius > Thalassobius mangrovi. Next base: position 102,304 of record NZ_WWEN01000003.1, on the reverse strand, counting down.
CGCCGCCGTTGGGGTTCACCTTGGCCGGGTCCAGATCCAGCGCCCGGTTCACCGCGATGGCCTGGGCGGCGAAGGCTTCGTTCGATTCGATCACGTCGAAATCGCTGGCTTTCAGCCCGGTTTTTTCCAGCAGCTTTTCGACCGCCGGGATCGGGCCGATGCCCATCACCTCGGGGCGCACGCCGGCATGGGCATAGCCGATGACCCGCGCCTTGGGCTTCAGCCCGGCCTTTTCGGCTGCATCGGCCCGGGCCAACACCAGCGCCGCGGCGCCGTCATTGATGCCCGAGGCGTTGCCCGCCGTGACCGACCCGTCCTTCTTGAAGGCCGGGCGCAGGCCCGCCAACCCTTCCAGAGTCGAACGCTTGGGGTGTTCGTCGGTGTCGAACATCACCGTGTCGCGCTTGACCTTCACCTCGACCGGCACGATCTGCGACTTGAAATACCCCGCTTCGATAGCCGCCGCCGCGCGTTCCTGGCTGGTCATCGCGAAGGCGTCCATGTCTTCGCGGCTGATGCCATGTTCGCAGGCGACGTTTTCCGCCGTCACGCCCATATGGCCGGACCCGAACGGGCAGTTCAGCGTTCCCAGCATCATGTCGATGGTCTGGATGTCGCCCATCTTCTGGCCCCAGCGTTGCGCCGGAACGATATAGGGCGAACGGCTCATGCATTCGGCGCCGCCGGCGACGGCGAAATCGGCATCGCCCAGCATCAGGCTCTGGGTGGCCGAAACGATGGCCTGCGCGCCCGAGCCGCACAGCCGGTTGACGTTCATCGCCGGGGTGCTGTCGGGAATGCCCGCCTCGATCGCCGCGACGCGGCTGACATACATGTCGCGCGGTTCGGTGTTGATCACGTGGCCGAACACCACGTGGCCGATCTGCGCCGCGTCCACGTTAGAACGCGCTAGGGCTTCCTTGGTGGCGATGGCGGCCAACTGGGTCGGGGGCACCCCGGCCAGCGATCCGCCGAAAGTGCCGATTGCGGTGCGCACACCGTCCAGGATTACGATATCGGTCATGAGTCCTCTCCCTTGCAAAGGTTGCGGCAAACCTAGCGGATCGGCGGCGCAATAACAGCGGGAACGTTCCGTCAGAAGCCGCTTTCGGTAGTTCTACTTAGGCTGCAGTTCCTCGCGGCCCAGCGGTGTAAGCGTCCAGACCCGGCCGTCTTCGAACACGGCGGCCGTGATCGGCTGACCATAGCCCGCGCCGCTGTCGAGATTGACCCGGTTGCCGTGATGTTCGGCGGTGGGCCGGTGGGTGTGGCCATGCACCACAAGCCAGGGGTGCGGATCTTCGAAATCGAGGAATTCGTTGCGGATCCAGATCATATCCTGCGGGTCCTGCCGGTCCAGCGCCACCCCGGGGCGGATACCGGCATGGACGAACAGAAACTGCCCCATTTCCTTGCTGAACGGGCGCGATTTCAGGAAATCCAGATGCCGCTGCGGCACCCGTTCCTGCGCGTCCTTCCACAGCTCTTCAAGCGGTCGGTCCAGGTCTTCCACCCCGTAGGAGGCCAGGGTGGCCCGCCCGCCGACCCTTTCATGGAACCAGTCGACGCCGGGCCGGATGCGGGGATGATCCGCGATGCCGGATTCGAGGAAATTCTTGAACACCTCGTCGTGATTGCCGCGCATCACGGTCCAGTCGCGCCCCGCCTCGATCCCCGCCATCAGCCGGTCGATCACCTTGCGGCTGTCCGGCCCACGGTCGACCAGGTCGCCCAGAAAGACGATGCGCGCCTCCTTGCCGCCGTCCCTTTCGATCAGGTCGATGGCCCAGTCCAGCTGCTCCAGATAGCCGTGGATATCGCCCACCGCGTAGATCGGGGTATCGGTCATTCGTCGTCCTCGGGGTTTGCTTTGCGGCGCGACGCTATCGCGGATCGGACCGGACCGGAAGGGCGGAACGCGCGGCAGATGCGCCCGTCCGGGCGGGCGCTGAAGGGGCGGTATTGCGCTGCAGCTTGGCCGAAATGCGAACATCGGGCATGATGGCGCCATTTCGCGCCAGGGCGCGATGCCATTGAAGACGTCATTTTGAACGAAACGGCCCCCGGGCGCGGATATCAGGCGCGGCCAGGCCGAAAAGATTTAAACGGCTGAAAAGCCACATAAAGATCCGGCCGTAAGCGCCGGGCGTATTGATCACAGCGAGGGACGGATAATGAAGGGAATAGCTTTTTATTTCATGGTTTTGGCCGCTATGGCGGTCGTTCTCGGGATGGGCTGGGGCATCCAGATGTCGGCAACCCATACCTATACCTTGGCCCCGGCGCATGCGCATTTGAACCTGGTGGGATGGGTGACGATGGCGCTTTTCGCCTTCTACTATCACACGGTGCCGTCAGCGGCCGAGGGCATCTTGCCGAAACTTCATCTGGGCGCCGCGTTTTTCGGCGTCACGACAATGGTGCCGGGGATCGTGATGGCGCTGCGCCATCAGGGCGAGACCTTCGCCAAGGTCGGATCGATCCTGACGCTGATTTCGATGCTGATCTTTCTGGCGGTGGTGCTGAAATCGCGCGCCCGGGCGTGACCGGCAAAGAAAAGGCGCCGCCCCGGTCGGGGACGGCGCCATTTCATCTCATCTGTGCGGTGATCAGGCCACGTCGAAGGACAGCGGCCGGATCTGCTTGAACAGGCCGGTCGCGGCCAGATCGTCGAGAACCTTCTGTTCCAGGACGTTGTCGACGTAAAGCAGCGCGATGGCTTCACCGCCCGCTTCGGCGCGGCCCAGGGTGAAGTTGGCGATGTTGACGCCGTTCTGGCCCAGGACACCGCCCAGGGTACCGATGATGCCCGGCACGTCCTCGTTGGTGGTGTAGAGCATGTTGCCGCCGACTTCGGCGTCGATGTTGATGCCCTTGATCTGGATGAAGCGCGGCTTGCCGTCGCTGAACACGGTGCCCGCGATCGAGCGTTCGCGTTCCGGGGTCACCACGGTCACCTTGATGTAGCCTTCGAAGGCGCCCGATTTATCCTGGTTGGTGGTCGAAATCTGGATGCCGCGTTCCTTGGCGACGACCGGGGCCGACACCATGTTCACATCCGGGTTCACCTTCTTCATGATCCCCGCCACCACGGCGCAGTTCAGCGCCGGCAGGTTCATTTCGGACACCACACCGTCATAGAGGATGTTGATCGCCTTGACCGGTTCCTCGGTCAGCTGACCGATGAAGCTGCCCAGGTGACCGGCCAGAGCGACCCAGGGGCCCATGACCTTGGCTTCCTCGGCGGTCATCGATGGCATGTTCAGCGCGTTCTCGACGGCGCCGTCCAGCAGGTAGTTCGACATCTGCTCGGCCACCTGCAGGGCGACGTTTTCCTGCGCTTCGGTGGTCGCCGCGCCCAGGTGCGGGGTGCAGACCACGTTGGGCAGGCCAAACAGCGGGTTTTCCTTCGCCGGCTCTTCCGAGAACACGTCGAAGGCGGCGCCTGCCACATGGCCCGACTTGATCAGGTCGGCCAGCGCTTCTTCGTCGACCAGGCCGCCGCGGGCACAGTTGATGATGCGCACGCCCTTCTTGGTCTTGGCCAGGTTTTCGCGGCTCAGGATGTTGCGGGTGCCGTCGGTCAGCGGCACGTGCAGGGTGATGAAATCGGCGCGTGCCAGCAGATCGTCCAGTTCGACCTTTTCGACCTGCATCATGTCGGCCTTTTCCTGGCTCAGGAAGGGGTCATAGGCGATGACCTTCATCTTCAGGCCGCGGGCGCGGTCGCAGACGATGCCGCCGATATTGCCCGCACCGATCACGCCCAGCGTCTTGTGGGTCAGCTCGACCCCCATGAATTTCGACTTTTCCCACTTGCCGGCATGGGTCGAGGCGCTGGCCTCGGGCAGCTGGCGGGCGGCGGCGAACATCATCGCGATGGCGTGTTCGGCGGTGGTGATCATGTTGCCGAAGGGCGTGTTCATCACGATCACGCCTTTTTTCGACGCCGCTTCCTTGTCGATGTTGTCGGTGCCGATGCCGGCGCGGCCGATCACCTTCAGGTTGGTGGCGTTTTCCAGGATGGTCGGGGTCACCTTGGTGGCCGACCGGATCGCCAGGCCGTCATACTGACCGATGATTTCGGCCAGCTTGTCCTTGTCCTTGCCCACGTCGGGCAGGAAATCCACGTCGATGCCGCGATCCTTGAAGATCTGAACGGCGGCGTCGGACAGCTTGTCGGAGATGAGTACTTTGGGAGCCATTTGGGACGTCCTTTTAGAATTTGAGTATCTTGTCGACGTAAAGCCATGGAGACAGTGCCTCCATGTCATCAGCCGGAGAGTTTGTGAGTGCCAGCGAAATTTCGAATTCACGCTCCGCTGACGAGTTCGCTTTGTATTTTGCCCAAGCTTTGGCAGGGAGCTTGGCGGCGTCCTGAACCGTGAGGTTCATGTGCTCTTCAGCCCATTCATAGTCGCGCAGGCCAATCGCAGCCTGGTGTCCATCGACATGTTCGAACAGAGCGCACATGAGGGCTTCGCCACCTTCTTCCCATGCTTTCCAGCCATGTTTTTCCGTGTAGTCGAGGCCAACTTCGAAGACCGATCCAGCGCTGCAGTTCAGCACGAGGGCATCAAGATGACACCAGTCGATAGGACCGGGAGTTACGGGTTTCGGCCAGGTTTTTGGGCCGCTCCTGTGGCCCGATATACCCTCACCTTTTGCCCAAAACCTGACTTCTGCAAAGCCGGTATCGAAGGTGACCTCGATCACGGATATTAGCCTTGAGCCTCGATCTCGGTCTGGAAGGCCCATTCGAGCCAGGGCAGCATCGCTTCGATATTCGAAAGCTCAACCGTGCCACCACACCAGATACGCAGACCCGCCGGAGCGTCGCGGTAAGCACCGATATCCAGCGCCGCGCCTTCGGCTTCCATCCGCTTGGCCACGGCCTTGGCGAAGGCTGCGCCGTCCTTGATCCGGTCGTCGGTGAACTTCAGGCAAACGCTGGTGTTCGACACGGTGGCCGGGTCGTGGGCCAGGAAATCGATCCAGTCGTGCAGTTCGACGAAATCGGCGATCGCCTTGGTGTTGGCGTTCGCGCGGGCGATCAGGCCCTGCAGCCCGCCGACTTCGCGGGCCCAGTCCAGCGCGACCAGGTAATCTTCCACCGCCAGCATCGAGGGCGTGTTGATGGTTTCGCCGCGGAAGATGCCTTCGATCAGCTTGCCGCCCTTGGTCAGGCGGAAGATTTTCGGCATCGGCCATGCCGGGGTGTAGCTTTCCAGCCGTTCGACGGCGCGGGGGCTGAGGATCAGCATGCCGTGCGCCGCTTCGCCGCCCAGCACCTTCTGCCAGGAGAAGGTCACCACGTCGAGCTTGTCCCAGGGCAGGTCCATCGCGAAAGCGGCCGAGGTGGCGTCGCAGATGGTCAGGCCTTCGCGGTCGTCGGCGATCCAGTCGCCGTTGGGAACGCGCACGCCCGAGGTGGTGCCGTTCCAGGTGAAGACGACATCGTTGTTGCAATCGACCGAAGTCAGATCGACGATCTGACCGTATTCGGCGGTCTTGACCTCGGCGTCGAGTTTCAGCTGTTTCACCACGTCGGTGACCCAGCCCGAGCCAAAGCTTTCCCAGGCCAGCATCTCGACCTTGCGTTCGCCCAGAAGCGACCACATGGCCATTTCGACCGCGCCGGTATCCGAGGCGGGAACGATGCCGATCTTGTAATCTGCGGGGATGCCCAGGATTTCGCGCGTGCCTTCGATGGCCGCTTTCAGCTTGTCCTTGCCGACGGCGGCGCGGTGCGACCGGCCCAGTGCGGCATCGGAAAGTTTATCCAGGGTGAATGTGGGGATCTTGGCGCAGGGGCCAGAGGAAAAACGCGGGTTTGCCGGCCGCGTTGCCGGTTGTTCAATAGCCATGAATGCTACCCTTCCAGATAAGCGCCTCTCGTTGGGGAGAGGTGTCCCACTGCTGGAAATAGTCGCGTTGATCCGCTTTCACAATAGCCAAAATGCCGCTATAGCGCCGCTCGAGCGTCGATTTGCGACCCCAAACAGCTACGATCGGAAACTTTCACATGTATGTCGTGACCCTCCTGAGCAATCCCGATGAGCCGCATCTGCAGGCATCCTTGCTTGATTCGCTGCGCAATGCCTGGGGCGGCGGCGATGTGGTCTGGCTGGCCCCGGACGAGGCGGCGGAATTTGAAATTCCGCAGGTTCCGGGCAACCGCTGGGACGTCTGGGAAGACGTCCAGCGCATGGGTCTGGACATGGTGGTGCAGCCGGTCGCGGGGCGCCGCAAGACGATGCTGCTGGCTGATATGGACAGCACAATGATCCGGCAGGAATGCATCGATGAGCTGGCCGATGAGGCCGGCGTCGGCGAGCGGGTGTCGGAAATCACCGCGCGCGCGATGAACGGCGAGCTGGATTTCGAAGGCGCGCTGCTGGAACGGGTCGGGCTGCTGAAGGGGCTGCAGGAAAGCGTCATCGACAAGGTGCTGAAAGAACGCATCACCTTCATGCCCGGCGGGCGCGAATTGATCGCGACGATGAAGGCGGCGGGCGGCTATGCTGCGCTGGTGTCGGGCGGCTTCACCGCCTTCACCCGCAAGGTCGCCAAGGAACTGAATTTCGACGAAAATCACGCCAATATCCTGCTTGCCGAGGACGGTTTTCTGACCGGCGACGTGGCCCGTCCGATCCTGGGGCGCGAAGCCAAGGTCGAGGCGTTGGAACGGATTTCCAAGCACCTGCAGATCGAGGAATCGGATGTCATCGCGGTGGGCGACGGCGCCAACGATCTGGGCATGCTGGGCCGCGCCGGAACCGGCGTGGCGCTGCACGCGAAACCCACCGTCGCGGCGCAATGCGACGTGCGGATCAATTTCGGCGACCTGACCTCGCTGCTGTACGTGCAGGGCTACGCCAAGTCGGAATTCGTAGCCAAGTAACGCGTCAGCCCTGTGCGGGCTGCCTCGTTGCGAGACGCGCCCGCAAGGGAGCGGCGAACCCCCCGGCCAAAACCTGACCGGGGGTGAGAATCAGGCGGCCAGTTGCGCCCGCGTCTTGCCGATCATCAGCGCAGCCCGGGCGGCTTCGCGGCCCTTTTCCACGAAATGCGCGCGGTAGATCGCGTTGTGATGGTCGGTTTCCTGATACTGGTGCGGGGTCAGCGACACCGACAGAACTGGCACGCCGCTATCCATCCCGGCGCGCATCAACCCGTCGACCACGGCCTGCGCCACGAAATCGTGCCGGTAGATGCCGCCATCGACCACGAAGGCGGCCGCCGCGACGGCGGCATAACGCCCCGATTCGGCCAGATCGCGCGCCACCAGCGGCATTTCGAATGCGCCGGGTACGTCGAACACGTCGACCTGCTCGGCGGGGATCAATTCGGTAAACCCGACAAGCGCCTGATCGACGATATCGGAATGCCAGTTGGCCTTGACGAAGGCATAGCGGTTGAGTGTCATGCGTTTTCCTTTCCTATCGACACATGTCACCCAAGGCGGCAGACGACAGGAAAGGGCCGGGAAACCGGTCCTCTGTCGTTCTCTTCCATCCGGACTGTGACCGTCGGCTCTGGAATCGCACCAGATCTGCTGACCCTCGACGGAACCGCCAAGGCGCTCGCGGGCTCGGGGCGTTTCACCCTTACCGCCGGTGGGGAATTTCACCCCGCCCTGAGAACGGGGTGACCATGCCAAGTGCTGCCGCGTTTGGCAATCAGTTCCGGCGCAGTTTTTTCAGGATATTGAGCGAGGCGTAACCGTCCGGTTCCATCCCGACCGAGCGCTGGTATCCGCGCACCGCCTGGATCGTCAGCGGCCCGATCTTGCCGTCGATCTTCTGGGTGTCGAACCCGTTCTGGGTCAGCAGCTTTTGCATTTCCTTGCGTTCGGCAAAGCTCAGAGCCCGGTCGCCGCGCGGCCATTTCGACTTGATCTTCGGGCCGCCCTTCAGCCGGTCGCTGAGATGGCCGACTCCGATCACATAGGCATCCGCCGTGTTGTAGCGTTCGATCACCGCGAAGTTCTTGAAGATCAGGAAGGCCGCGCCCTGCGCCCCCGCCGGCAGCAGTACCGAGGCCGCGCCGTAATCGCGTACCGGGCGGCCGTCCATCCCGGTCACCCCCATGCGCGCCCATTCCGACGGCATTTTCTGGGTCTTGCGGTTGGCCAGCGCATAGTTGAACCCCTGCGGCAGCTTCACCTCGACCCCCCAGGGTTGCCCCTTGGTCCAGCCGTGCCGCGCCAGATAGGACGCGGTGGAGGCCAGCGCGTCGGCGGGATCGTCCGACCAGATGTCGCGCCGCCCGTCGCCAGTGAAATCCACCGCGAAGGCCTGGTAGGAGGAGGGGATGAACTGGGTATGGCCCATCGCGCCTGCCCAGCTGCCGGTCATGTTGCGCGGCGTGGTGTCGCCCGTTTGCAGGATTTTCAGCGCATCGATCAGCTGCGCCTCGAAGAACCGGCCGCGCCGACCGTCATAGGCAAGCGTCGCCAAGGCCTCGATCACGTTGGTCGATCCGCGATAGGTGCCATAGGCGCTTTCCAGCCCCCAGACGGCGGCGACGACTTCCTTGTCGACGCCATACTTGGCTTCGATCGCGCGCAGGGTGCGGCCGTGCTGTTGCAGCGCCTTGCGGCCGTTGCTGACCCGCGTATCCGAAGCGGCGCTGTCGAGGTATTCCCAGATCGTCTTGGTGAATTCCGACTGGTTGCGGTCCTTCTGGATCACGTCGGCATTGTATTTGACGTCCCGGAAAGCGCGGTCGAAGGTGGCCTGGGAAATCCCGGCGGCATTGGCGCGTTTGCGAAAACCCGCGATCCAGCGTTCGAAGCCCAGGTTCTTGCTCGACACCTGAACGGCTTCGCCAGCGACCTGCGCGGCAGCGCCCGGGCGCTGCTGCGGGCGCAACGACTGATCGACCGGATCGGCCATTGCCGAAGTGGAAAGACATACGATGCCCGTGATTGCGGGCAGAAATTTAAACATGACCATTGCTCGCGCCCCGTTAAAACCGGCTTTGCTTGGGTAAATGGTAGCGTGAAAGCGAAGCGCAAGGAAGGATGCAAACGCGGAACGCGGACCGGCGCGCAAAGCGCCGCCGATTTCCGGCGGATCAGCGCCGACGGCGTTCCACCTTGCGCTTGACCTTGTCCGCCTTGCGCTTGGCCTTGACCGCGCGGCGCTTGGCCGGTTTGCCGCGGCCGCGCACCGGCCCGCGTGGCACCGTTTCGCCTTCCAGGCTGACCAGTTCCAGCGCGATGCCCCCGGTGACCGGGCTGGCCTCGGTCAGTTTCACCGTCACCCGCTGGCCCAGCGACAGGGTCAACCCGGTATCGGCGCCCATCAGGGTTCCCGATTCGGCGTCGAAGTGGAAATATTCGCTGCCCAGGGTGCGGATCGGGATCAAGCCATCGGCGCCGGTATCGTCCATCCGCACGAAGACGCCGAACTTGGCCACGCCGCTGATCCGGCCGCTGAATTCGTTGCCCACCCGTTCCGACAGGAAGGCGGCGAGATAGCGGTCGGTGGTGTCGCGTTCGGCCATCATCGAGCGGCGTTCGGTTTCGCTGATATGGGTTGCGGTCTGTTCGAGGATTTCGGCGTCACCCGGGCTCAGCCCGTCCTTGCCCCATTGATGCGCCGAAATCAGCGCCCGGTGCACGATCAGGTCGGAATAACGCCGGATCGGCGAGGTGAAATGCGCGTAGGCCTGCAACGCCAGCCCGAAATGGCCGAAATTGGCCGGGCTGTAATAGGCCTGCGTCATCGCCCTGAGCGTCGACATGTTGATCAGCTCGTCGTAATCGGTGCCCTCGGCGGCGGCGAGAAGCTGGTTCAGGTGCCGGGTCTGCAGCACCTGCCCCTTGGCCAGCACCAGGCCCGAGGCCTGGGCGGTTTCGCGCAAGGCTTCCAACTTTTCGGGGCTCGGTTCCTCGTGCACCCGGAACAGCAGCGGCGACCGGCGGGTGACCAGCGTTTCAGCGGCGGCGACATTGGCGAGGATCATGAATTCCTCGATCAGCTTATGCGCATCCAGTCGGTCGCGGAAATTGACGCTCAGCACCTTGCCCTCGTCGCTCAGCACCACTTTGCGTTCGGGCAGATCCAGGTCCAGCGGCTGGCGCCGGTTGCGCGCCTTCACCAGCAGCGCATAGGCCTCGTAAAGCGGGTCGATCACGTCCTCCATCAGGGGGCCGCATTTGTCGTTGGGCTTGCCGTCGCGGGCGTCCTGCACCTCCTGATAATTCAGCGACGCGGCCGAACGCATCAGCCCGCGCACGAAACGGTGGCCGACCTTGTCGCCTTTGGCGTCGATCTGCATCCGCACTGCGATACAGGCGCGCGGCACCCCTTCGTGCAGCGAACACAGGTCACCCGACAGCCGGTCGGGCAGCATCGGCACAACCCGGTCGGGGAAATAGCTGGAATTGCCGCGCTTGCGCGCCTCGCGGTCCAGCGCGCTGCCCGAGGTCACGTAATGGGCGACATCGGCGATGGCGACCCAGATGACGTAACCGCCGTCGTTCTTCGGATCGTCGTCCTCATGCGCCCAGCAGGCATCGTCGTGGTCGCGCGCATCCACCGGGTCGATGGTCACCAGAGGCATGTCGCGCATGTCCTCGCGCCCGCTCAGGCCCGCCGGTTTCATCTTGTCGGCCTCGGCGATCACCTCGTCGGGAAAATCGTCGGGGATGCCGTGTTGATGGATCGCGATCAGCGACACCGCCTTGGGCGCGGTGGGATCGCCCAGCCGGGTCACGATACGCGCTTTTGGCAGGCCCATCCGGCCCTTGGGGCCGCTTTGTTCGGCCTCGACCAGCTCGCCATCCTTGGCGCCGCCGGTGGCGCCGGGGGGGACTTGCCATTCCTTGCCGTCGCCCTTGTCGATCGGCAGGATGCGGCCGCCCTCGGCGGTTTTCTTGAACACGCCCAGCACCTTGTGCGGGTTGGTGCCGATGCGGCGGATAAGCCGGGCCTCGTAATGGTGTTTCTCGCCCTTCACCTCGGTCAAGCGGCCGAGGATGCGGTCGCCTTCGCCAAGCGCCGGGTCCGAGGCGCGCGGGATCACCAGGATGATGGGTTCGACGCCTTCGCCCTGCCATTCCATCGGCCGCGCGTAAAGATCGCCGTCGGCATCGGTGCCGGTGATCTGCAGCACGCTGACCGGGGGCAGCTTGTCGGGATCGCGATAGGTCTTCTTGCGCTTCTGCAGATGGCCTTCATCCTCGAGCTCTTTCAAAATGCGCTTGAGGTCGATCCGCGCAGCGCCCTTGATGCCAAAGGCCTTGGCGATATCGCGTTTCGAGGTGAGGGTCGGGTTGTCCGAAATCCATTGCAGGATTTCGTCCTTGGTCGGCAGTTTGCTCATGCGTTTGGCGTAGCACGGCGCGGGCGTGGCGTCACGCGGGAAAACAGTGGCCGGGCGGGTGTCATCGCCTAGTGCTGGTGCGGATTGTGCCCGGTGGCAAGCGCCAGGTGATGGGCCTGGTGATGCATCCCGAAACTCATCACCCCGAAGAAGCCGAGTGCCCTGATTTTCGCGTCCTCACCGGCGTCGCCCGTGACTTCCATTTCCGCCCCGGTGTCGAGCGGCATGGATGTCATCCGCCAGCCGGTCACGCCATCCATCGTGCCCGCATGGGCGCTGATCATCCGGGTGATCGATGCGGCCACGGCCGGATCGGGCGAGGTCACGGTGAAGCGCGCGCCGCCTTCGATCCGTTCGGTTTTCACGGCGGCGTGCAGGGTGACGTTGTCCATGTCGACCAGGTGGTCGCGCAACCCGTCGATATTCACCTGATCCCAGTCGGTGCCGGGATCGGCCATCAGCAGGTTCACGATTTCCTGGATCGCGGCGAAGGCCGACTGGCCGGGTTCGCGCGGGCCGGACATGGCGGCCTGTTCCGGGGCGGGCATGTCGTGGGTCATCGCGTGCCCCTCCATCATGTGGCTGGCATGATCCATCGGCATCGCCTGCTGCGCCGCAACCGGCAAGGCGAGCATCGCGAGGGACAGGACAAGGATATGGGGTCGCATGACGGGCTCCGTTTGATGATCGCGGGGAGCTTGCCGCAGGCGGTCGGCACAAGATATGATAATGATCATGTCCGATCCGATTTCACGCTTATTTGAAACGGCGCAGCCGGTTGCCATCGTCGCGGGCGACAGCCTGTTCCATGTCGGCGACCCGGTGCGGCGGGTCTATTGCGTGTCCTCCGGCTGTCTTGCCCTGCGCCGGGTGGCCGAAACCGGTGCCGAAATGATCATGCAGACCGCCCGTGATGGCGACGTTCTGGCCGAGGCCTCGGTCTATTCCGATGCCTATCACTGCGACGGGATCGCGTTGGAGGACAGTCTCTGCAAGGTCCTGCCCAAGCCCGTTTTCCTCGATCTGCTGAGCCGGGATGCGGCGCTTGAAAGGGCATGGGTTTCCCATCTTGCGCGCGGCATCCAGGCGGCCCGGGCGCGGGCCGAAATCCGCGGGCTGAAGACGGTGGCGCAGCGGCTGGACATGTGGCTGGCGCTGAACGGGGACCTGCCCGGCAAGGGAGGGCGCAGCGCGCTGGCCGCCGAACTGGGCGTCAGCCGGGAAGCGCTGTACCGGGAAATCGCGCGGCGGCGAAGCTAGGCGGCGAAACTGCCCGTCAGGGCTGACGCGCGGCGATCAGGTCTGCCGCGCAATCCACATCATGCAGGGTATCGATCCGGGCGATGCGAAGGCCGGGCAGGGTGGCGATCGTGTCGGCCAGCGCGTGTTCGCTGGACCAGCGGACATCTTGGAACAGGGTGGCGGGCGGCGGAGCAACCCGTTTCAGCCCGACCAGCCAATAGCCGCCATCCGGCGCCGGGCCGAACACCGCGTCATGATTGCCCAAGGCGCGGAAGGCGCGGGCGATATGGGCGGGGGTGATGCCGGGAATGTCGGCGCCAATGATGCAGACCGGCCCCGGCGGGCGCGACCGGAACACCCGCGCCATGCGGTCGCCCAGATCGCCCGCGCCCTGCGGCATCCGTTCCAGATGCGCGGGCCAGATGCGCGACGACAGGCCTTCGTGATCGGGGCTAACGGCCAGCACTAAATCCCAATGCGGGTCCTGCAGCCGCCGCAGCAGGCGAGCGGTTTGATGGCGGAACCACCAGGCGGCCCTGATCATGCCGATGTCGCGGCCCAGCCGGGTTTTCACCCGGCCCGGGCGCGGTTCCTTGATCATGACGACCAGTTGCGGGTTCACACCGGGCGTTCCATGTCACTATGGGGAATGCCGGCATCGTCATAGACCGGGCCGCAGACCGCGAAACCCAGCTTTTCGTAAAACCCGATCGCGTATTGCTGCGCGCCGAGCCGGATCGTTTCGATCCCCTCCATCGCCGACAGGCGGTCGATCCCTTCCCGCACCAGCGCCGCGCCGAGCCCGGTACCGCGCTGCGATTTCACCACGCAGATGCGGCCGATCTTGCCGGTGCTGCCGTCGGTCAGCAGCCGCGCGGTGCCCACCGGCACGCCGTCGATCGTGGCCAGCAGATGCACCGCCTGATCGTCCAGATCGTCCCATTCGTCGGGTTCGGCGATCCCCTGTTCCTCGATGAACACCTCCCGCCGCAGCGCGTGGCAGGCGGCCAGGTCGGGGCTTTCCGAGATGTCCCAGCTCATCCGAAATAATCCGACAGGATGCGGGTATAGATCGCTTTGAGCTGGTGAATCTGGTCCACCGGCACCCGTTCGTCGACCTGGTGCATGGTCTTGCCCACCAGCCCGAATTCCACCACCGGACAGTGATCCTTGACGAACCGCGCATCCGAGGTGCCGCCCGAGGTGGACAGTTCCGGGATGGTGCCGGTTTCGGCCTCGACCGATTTCGCGACCAGGTCCGACAGCGGCCCCGGCGGGGTCAGGAAGCTTTCGCCCGACACCTTGATTTCCATGTCCACCTCGATCCCGGTTTCCTTGGTGATCCGGTTCGCTTCCTGCTGCAGCCAATGGGTCAGGCTGTCGCTGGAATGGGCGTCGTTGAAGCGGATGTTCACCGTCGCCTTGCTGCGCGCCGGGATCACGTTGGTGGCCGGGTTTCCGGTATCCATCGTCACCACCGCCAGCGTCGAGGGATCGAAATGATCGGTGCCTTCGTCCAGCACATGCGACGACAGCCGGTCCATCAGCCGCGCCATCGCAGGCAGCGGGTTGTTGGCGCGGTGCGGATAGGCGGAATGGCCCTGCACGCCGGTAAAGCTGAACCACACGGTCATCGATCCGCGCCGGCCGATCTTGATCATCTCGCCCATCTCGTTGGGGCAGGTGGGTTCGCCGACCAGGCAGACCGACATCGCCTCGCCCTCATCCGCCATCCAGTCCAGCAGGGCGGTGGTGCCGTCCAGCGCATCGCCTTCCTCATCGCCGGTGATGGTCAGGATGACGGCGCCCTCGGGCGGGGTTTGGCGGACGAAATCAACCGCCGCCGCGGCGAAGGCCGCGACGCCCGATTTCATGTCGGTTGCGCCCCGGCCCCAGATCATGCCGTCCTTTTCGGTGGCGCTGAACGGGCCGACGGTCCAGGCCGCTTCGTCCCCCACAGGCACCACGTCGGTATGGCCGTTGAAGCCGAAGCTTTTCGCGTGCCCCTTGTCGCCCCAGCGGGCGAACAGGTTCGGGGTGCCGTTGCGGTCCACCCGGGTGCAGGCGAAACCGGCGTCTTCCAGCAGCGCCTGCAGCAGCTGCAGCGCGCCGCCTTCTTCGGGGGTGACCGAAGGACAGCGGATCAGGTCGGCGGTCAGTTTGGCCGGATCGATGGGCGACGGATGGTTCTGGGTCATGGCGGGCTCCCTTGCTTGGGGTTGGGGTAGCGTGAAACGGGGCAAACCGCAATTGGCGCGAGGCGCAGCTGTTACCCGATTGCATCTGTCGCGCAGAAGCGCAGGACCGGAAGCCAACAAGCACTTAACAAACATATACTTTCGGGTGTATTCCTGCAGGAAAATGACCCGAGGCAGGGCGCAAAAACCGAAGGCCAAAAGGCCCGGACGAGCAGATTTCAAGGAAAACGAACCGGTATCGCCGGTTTGCTGCCGTCAATGTGCGCTGCCGCAAGAGGAATGGGGCAGAGCATGCCAACGGCGCAGGAACTAACGATCGATACCAGTGCGTCCGCCGTCGAGATGGCGGAGGAAATCTTCGGCGCGGGCGTCACCGTCGTCAGTGCCAGCTATTCCGGCGACAACCAGTCGTCGGGCATCTATTCCGACGGCGACAGCATCGCACCGGATGTCACCCCCGGCGATACCGGGGTGATCCTGTCCACCGGTCATGCCAGCGATTTCACCAATGGCAGCAGCGATAGCAATTGGGGCGGCTGGAACGGGTGGAACGGCTGGGGCAATAACGGCAATAACAACAGCTGGGGCAATAACGGCAACGGCAATGGCGGCAACTGGGGCAATACCAACACCGACACCAACCAGGCCAGCAACACCTCGACCAATACCAGCGGCATCAATAATAACGCCGATTTTAACGCGGCCGCCGGCACCAATACCTATGACGCGTCTTTCCTCGACGTCGAATTCATCCCCGATGGCGATACGATGACGATCCAGTTCGTGTTTTCGTCCGAGGAATACCCCGAATATACCGACAGCCTGTACCAGGATTTCATCGGCGTCTGGGTGAACGACGAATTCGTCGAACTTGGCATCGGCGACGGCGATATCGACCCCGCCAACATCAACAGCGGCAATAACCAAAGCCTGTTCATTTCCAACCTGAACGACGAATACAACACGGAAATGGACGGGTTCACCGCCACCATGACCCTGACCATGTCGGTCAATCCGGGCGAGGTGAATTCGATCCGGATCGGCATCGCCGACGTGTCGGATTCGTCCTACGATTCCAACCTGCTGATCGCGGGCGGCAGCATTCAGACCGCGCTGATCGCGGGCGATGACGTGGTGGATGTCGCCCCCGGCGGCAGCAAGACGGTCGATGTCATGGCGAATGACAACGGCCCGGCGGGCAGCAGCCTGACCCTGACCCATATCAATGGGCAGGCGGTTTCGGCCGGTTCGGTGGTGACCCTGTCGACCGGGCAGCAATTGCAGGTCAATGCCGACGGCACCATCACGGTGATCGCCGATGGCGACGAGGAAAGCGCAATCTTCTCCTACACGGTGGAATCGGATACCGGCGTGTCCGACACCGCCTTCGTCACCATCAATCAGGTGCCCTGTTTCGTGGCAGGCACCCGCATCCGCACCCCTGACGGGGCGGTGCCGGTCGAATCCTTGCAGCCCGGCGATCTGGTGCTGACCAAGGATAACGGGCCGCAGCCGGTCAGCTGGATCGGATCGCGCGAGGTCGCGGCCACGGGCGATTACGCCCCGATCCGCATCGCCAAGAAGACCTTCGGCAATCACCGCGAATTGTGGGTGTCGCCGCTGCACCGGGTGCTGGTGCGCGACAGCCTGAGCGACCTTCTGTTCGGCACGCCCGAGGTTCTGGTCGCCGCCCGCGAACTGGTCAACGGCCATTCGGTGCAGCAGATCGAGGGCGACAGCGTGACCTATGTCCACGTGATGTTCGACGAGCACCAGATCATCTGGTCCGAGGGGCTGGAAACCGAAAGCTTCCTGCCGGGGCCGCAGATGTGCGACAGTTTCGAACGCGAAACCATGGCCGAGATTTGCGAGTTGTTCCCCGAACTCGACCCCGAAAGCGGCGAAGGTTATGGCCCGGCGGCGCGGCGCACTCTGCGCGGATACGAGGCCCGGCTGATCAGCCGGGGACTCGAGGTGGCCTGAATGAGTTGGATCGCGCTGTCAGATCAGGACCGGCAGATTTTCGACCTCGGTGGGATCGACGGCGGTAATGGCGGCCCGGCGCGGCAGGACCTGACCCCGAACAGCCTGCTGACCCGTGGCAGCATCCTGTTCGAAACCAAGCTGCCCGGCGACGGGCGGCCGCGCAATCTGATCGGCTATCACCGCGATCACCCCTGGGTCAGCAGCCTGTCGGTGCAGGAATTGCCCTCGGGCGGGATCGTCCTGGTGGTGGCGCAGGGCAAGGACGTGTTCCACACCGTGCTGAAACACGGGGCGGTGTCGCAAACCGAAACCCTGCGGGTGACCTATTCCTGGGATGCGCCTGCGCGCTGGGGGCGGCTGGCGGTGGAACGGATCGCCTCGGGCCAGGTGTTCGTGCAGGAACTGCGCGATCCCAAGCCGCTCTTGCTGTCGGACCTGCGGGTGATGACGCTGGACCCGCTGCAGCGGCAGATGGATCGCGGCGTGACCTTCTTTGCCATTTCCACCGAAATCGAACCGGTCGGGCCGATGCCGGGATTGTCGGGGTCGGTTCCGGTGCTGACGGCGCAGGGATATCGCCGGGCGAGCCAGATCCGGCGCGGCGATCTGATCCGCTCGCCGGGCCATGGCGCGCAGCCGGTGCTGGCGGTGATCCGGCGCACGGTACCCGCGCGCGGATCGTTCAGCCCGGTACGCCTGCGCGCGCCCTATTTCGGGCTGCAGCAGGATATCGTCGTGGGGGCAGAACAGCGGCTGCGGATCGGGGGATCGGCGGTGGAATACCTGTTCGGCAAACAAAACGTGCTGGTGCCCGCCGGGCATCTGGTCAACGGCGTGTCGGCGATCCGTCACGACAAGGCGGAAACGGCGAGCTATTACCAGGTCCTGCTGCCCGGCAACGAACCGGTTCTGGCCGCGGGCGCGCCGTTGGAAACGCTGTTCATGGGGCGGCTGCGGCGCAATCGCGATGTGATCGGGGCCAGCCTTCTGGCCGGGTGCGACCGGTCGCGCCTGCCCGAACATGCCGCGCCCGCCTTCCCGGTGCTGGATCATTTCGAAGCCAACACGCTGGCCGATCTGCGGGCGGCGTGAGGCGTGGTTCCGGGAAATGCGGCAGACAAGCAAATAAGATCGCTAAGGGCATCCCCCGGCCGCGGGTGGGGGTGAAGCCCCCGCCCATGGGGGCGGTCGGGGGCTGCCCAGCCTTCAGCCGGGCGGAGCATCTGATTTGAGCGCGTCGCTTGCGTCGGTCGTTTCTCGTATCGCTCAGCTAGACAAACACCTGTCTAAAATCACTCTCACTCGTCTTCGAAAAACGGCGTCATCTGCGCCACGATCACCGCGTTTTCCGCCAGCGCCCGGTCCATCAGTTCGCGTTCCTCGGCGTTGATGTCGTGGCCCTGTTCCAGCCGTTCGTCCAGCGTGCCGTAGCCGGTCACGTCCAGCGGCGCCATGTCGGCCTGTTTCAGGATGGCGACGGTTTCGCGCACCGCCTCGGCTTCGTCCACGCCGCTGGAATAGACCATCAGCGCCGCGCCGGTCGCGCCCTCGGGCAGCCCGTCGCCGTCTTTGCGGCCGACCTGTACCAGCAGGGTGTAAACCTGCTGCCGGGACGGTTTCTTTTGCTTTTTCTCGCTCATTCTTCGCCAATACGCCGGGCCGCGCGCGCGATCAAGACCACTCGCGCAAATCGCGCCGCGGCGCTTTGGATTTAACGCCTCAGCGTTCCGGCGGCGTCCATTCGGGCGGCTGCACCTCGCGGCGGCGCAGCCGCAGCGCCAGGCCAAGCGCCACGCCCACCCCGATCGCCACGGTCAGGTCGGCCAGCACGGTCAGCACCAGGGTCAGCACCAGCAGCAACTGATCGGAACGTCGCATCGACAGGTAGTTATGCCATTTATGCGGCTCGCTCATGTTCCAGGCGGTTATCATCAGCAGCCCGGCCAGTGCCGGCATCACCAGGTACCCGGCCAGCGGCGCGGCGACCATCATCACCACCAGGATGGTCAGCGCATGGATCAGCCCGGCCACCGGCGTCTTGCCGCCCGCGTTCACATTGGTGGCGGTGCGGGCGATGGCGCCGGTCGCGGGCATGCCGGTGAACAGCGACGATCCGATGTTGGCCCAGCCCTGTGCCAGCACTTCGGCGTTGGGCCGGTGTTTGCCGCCGCTCATCCGGTCGGCGACGATCGCCGACAGCAGCGATTCCACCCCGGCGAGGAAGGCGATGACGAAGGCTGAGGGCAGCAATTCGGCGATCCGCGCGGCGCTGAGATCGGGCGGGGCCGGCATCGGCAGGGTGCTGGGCAAAGCGCCGTAGCGGCTGAAGATCGTGTCGACCGGCAGCTGCGCAAGCGCCACCACGGCCGAGGTTGCCGCCACCGCCAGGATCAGCCCCGGGAAGCGCGGCGCCATCCGGCGCAGGGTCACGATCAGGATCATCGTCACCAGCCCGATCAGCAGCGCGGCCAGGTTCAGACCGTCGCGCGCGCCCCACAGGGTTTCCAGCTTGGCGATGAAATCGGCCGGCACCTTGTCCAGCGGCAGGCCCAGCAGGTCCTTCAACTGGCTGGTGGCGATGATCACCGCGATACCGATGGTGAAGCCGTCGATCACCGGTTCGGGCACATGGCGGATCAGGTTGCCCAGCCGCAGGAACCCGGCGATCAGCAGGATGATCCCCGCCATGAAGGTGGCCAGCACCAACCCGTCATAGCCATGTTCGGCGATCACCCCGAAGACCACCACGATGAAGGCCCCGGTCGGGCCGCCGATCTGCACCCGGCTGCCGCCCAGGGCGGAAATCAGGAACCCCGCGACGATGGCGGTGATCAGCCCCTTTTCCGGCCCCGCGCCGGACGCGATGGCGATGGCGATGCTCAGCGGCAGCGCCACCATGGCAACGCTGATCCCGGCGAAGAGGTCGGACAGGAACAGGGAACGGTTATAGGTCTGCAGCGTGGTGAGCAGTTTGGGTTTCATCGGAATGTCGCGATCTGCCGTGGTGGACGGCGGTAAGGAATGGAACGCGGCCTTCGGACAGGATGCGCCGGGCAAAGGGCCTCGGGTCGCATGCATAGAAATTTCTTCCGCGCTGCGAAATGTCAAGGGGGATGCTGCAAATGCAAAGGGCGGCCCCGCAGGCCGCCCTTTCCGAAATTCGCGATTTGGCTGCGATCAGTCGCGCAGCAATTCGTTGATGCCGGTTTTCGACCGGGTCCGTTCGTCGACCCGCTTCACGATCACCGCGCAGTACAGGCTGACGCCGTTCTTCGACGGCATCGACCCGGCGACGACCACCGAATAGGGCGGTACTTCGCCATACATGACTTCGCCGGTTTCGCGGTCGACGATCTTGGTCGACTGGCCGATGAACACGCCCATGCCCAGCACCGAGCCTTCGCGCACGATCACGCCTTCGACCACTTCCGAGCGGGCGCCGATGAAGCAGTTGTCCTCGATGATGGTCGGGCCCGCCTGCATCGGTTCCAGCACGCCGCCGATGCCGACGCCGCCCGACAGGTGCACGCCCTTGCCGATCTGGGCGCAGCTGCCCACCGTGGCCCAGGTGTCGACCATGGTGCCTTCATCCACGTAGGCGCCGAGGTTCACGAAGGACGGCATCAGCACCACGCCCGGCGCGATGAAGGCCGATTTGCGCACGACGCAGTTCGGCACGGCGCGGAAGCCCGCGGCCTTCCACTGGTTTTCGCCCCAGCCCTTGAACTTGCTGTCGACCTTGTCCCACCAGCCGGAACCCTGCGGGCCGCCGTCCTGGATTTCCATGTCCTTCAGGCGGAAGCCCAGCAGAACGGCCTTCTTGGCCCACTGGTTCACGTGCCAGTCGCCGTTTTCCATTTTCTCGGCGACGCGCAGCGTCCCGCTGTCCAGCGCGTTCAGCGTCTCTTCGATGGCCTCGCGGGTTTCGCCGGTGGTGGCCGGGGTGATGGTGTCGCGTGCGTCCCACGCGGCTTCGATCGCTTGCTCCAGTTGGGCGTTCGACATGGTCTCGGTCTCCTTCGGAAAATAAGTTGCACCGTCTTTGTACGATTTGGTCGCGCGGCTCAAGGCGCAAACCGACGCGGGGTAAGCCTGAAACGCCGGATCGGGCCCCTTTCGCGGTTGCACGGCGCGGGACGCGGGCGTATTTCCCAAGGGCCGAAAAGATTGCGAGGCCGGTTTGGTTATTCCGGCCCTCTGCCTGTCAGAGATCCAGTCGCGCCCAAGCGCGAACCCGCGGCATCGACCTGAAACATGGTCGGTGCCGGGGGAGTCGACACTGCCCCGACCGACCGCAATTACGGAAAGCATCTCAATGGATCGAAAAACGCTGATTGTCGCGCAACTCCTGATCACCGTCATGATGGCGGTGCTCATGTCTGGCTTCATGTCCCTCATCGCCATCGGGCCGACGGCGGAATGGCTGGCCGGCTGGCCCCGGCAGGCGATTACGGCCTGGCCTATCGCCTTCATCTTGACGCAGGGGGTCTCGCCTCTGGCCTTCGCGCTTGCTGTCCGCGTGACGAAGCGGCGGGGCTGACGCTGTCGTCTAGGGCATGCACCGCGTTCGCGCGGTGCATGCGGTGTTTCAACCGGGAAGGGCTGGGCCGGATATCAGCGATCCAGCCCGGCGCCCCGCAACTTCACCATCAGCGCCTTGGGCGCGGCCCAGACCAGCAGTGCGGCGATGGTGATCTTCACCGCGTCGCCCAGGATGAACGGGGTGAAGCCATAGGCCAGCAGCTTGTCGCCCGGCACGAATTGCGCCAGCCAGCCGAGGCCAAGCGCATAGATCGCGACCAGTCCCATCGCCATCGCGGGCCACAGCGCCAGTTTCGCCAGCCGGTCGGCGGCGAAGCCGACGATCACGGTCGCGGCCAGGAACCCGGCCAGATACCCGCCGGTGCCGCCCAGCATATAGGCCAGCCCGATGCCCTTTTCCGGCGTACCGGCGAAGACCGGCAGACCCGCCGCGCCGACGGCCAGGTAGGCGATCATCGTCGCGCTGCCCAGCCGCAGCCCGTACGCGGCGGCCAGCACCATCATCGCGGCGATCTGCAGCGTCATCGGCACCGGCCAGAACGGCACCTGGATCTTGGCGCTGGCGGTCAGCAGGGCGACGCCCGCCAGGACGCGCAGCGCCTGTCCGGTCCGCGTTGCGCCGGGGGCGGCGGTTTGAGAAGTGGGGGTGGAAGTCATGTCCCGTTCCTTTTTATAGATAAAAATGATTCCATGTTGCGGCGCATGATTGCATTCATAGATAATTTTGCAAGGCGGAATTTGAGCGGGGTTGAAATGCCTGCCCGGTCAGGGGTTTATCGGCGGGAAATCCGGTCGGCGCGGCGCAGGTGGCGGCGCAGCAGGTCGGCGGCGCCTTCGGCATCGCGGCGGCGCATCAGCATGAGGATCGCCGCGTGTTCCTTGTCTTCGCGCTGCTGCCAGCCGCTTTGCCAGCTGGCCAGCAGGTGCCGCGCGCTGGCCATGTGCAGGTCGTCGATCGCGGCCATCAGCCGGGGCATACCGCACGGGGCAAGGATCGCGCGATGAAAGGCCCGGTTGCGGGCTTCCCACGTTGGCAGGTCCTCGGCTTCATCGCAGGCCTTGCGGGCGGCATCGGCCTTGGCGAAATCGGCGTTGGTCATTTGGAAGCAGGCGTGATGCAGTGCCAGGTCTTCCAGGACCACGCGCATTTCGGTGATCTCGCGCAGCTCGGCCGGGTCCAGCGCCGAAACCCGCATCCCGCGCCGCGGCTGGCTGACCGCCAGCCCATGCGCCTGCAGCTTCAGCAGGGCTTCGCGCACCGGTACGTGGCTGGTGTCGAATTCCCGCGCGATATGATCCTGGCGCAGCTTTTCGCCCGGCGCCAATTCGCCCCGGATGATCCGTTGCGAGAGGGTGTCATAGATGCGGTCGGCGGTGATGGCAGGCGTTTCGCTCATAGATTATCTATAATTTCGACAAGCGCCCGCGACAAGCGGATAATCGGGACAGGCCCCCGGCGCCGCTGGCGTCCCCGCCGGTTCCGCGCTAGGTCTTGGGAACATTATTCCAGCAAGGAGGATCGCCGAATGAAAGACGATCGCCGCAGCGTATTTCGCGACGCCCCGACCGATATCGAAACCTCGCGTGGGGTGCCGGACACGCCGCAGACGCGAGCGCCATCCTACCGGCTGGCCTTCAACGACAACGATTTCCTCTGCCGTGATGAATTGCGCCCGGTGCGGCTGCAGCTGGAATTGCTGAAGCCGCAGATGCTGCTGGACGAATACGGGGTGGAAAGCACCGTCGTTCTGTTCGGCGGCGCGCGAATCCCGAGCCCCGACAGGAAGCATACGGCGAAGACCGAAACCCTGGCCGAACTCAGCAGATATTACGAAGAGGCGCGGGAATTTTCCCGGCTGATGACGCTGAAGGGGCTGGGCAACGGCAAGCACGATTACGTCATCTGCACCGGTGGCGGCCCCGGCGTGATGGAGGCGGGCAACAAAGGGGCGACGGAAGCGGGCGGTATTTCGATCGGCCTGAACATCGTCTTGCCGCATGAACAGGCGCCGAACGAATATGTGACGCCGGACCTGAGTTTCAATTTCCACTACTTCGCCATCCGCAAGATGCATTTCCTGATGCGGGCGAAGGCGGTGTGCATTTTCCCCGGCGGCTTCGGCACGCTGGACGAAATGTTCGAAAGCCTGACGCTGATTCAGACCGGGCGGATGGAACGGGTGCCGTTCCTGCTGTTCGGCGAATCCTTCTGGCGCCGGATCGTCAACTGGGAAGCGCTGAAGGACGCGGGCACGATTTCACCCGAGGACCTGGACCTGTTTCGCTTTGTCGAAACGGCGCAGGACGCGGTCGATATCATCTCCGACTGGCAATGGGCCGGAACCCGGCGCGATCGTATCCCCGACGTCGAGGCTTAATGCAGCAATTCGGCCGGAATGCCGCAGAGTTCTTCCTGCGATCCGAAGCGCGAAATCACGTCGCCATGATCGGTGTTGCGGACGGCATAGCCATAGCCCACCAGGCGGTGTTTCCATTCGCGGACCGACACGGATTTTTCCCGCTCGGACCGGATCAGGGCCAAGAGTTCGCGCTGTTCTGCGGCTTGGGTCGTCATTTCATTCGCAATCATGGCAATACCTCCTGCGCCTAAGTTGCTGCAGAATTGGTGCCAGCGGAGTGCGGCTGAAAATGTGCCGAAACGGGGCAATTGTGTGAAAATGGGGAACAATAGGCCCTTCGGGGCAGAATTGTTGCGGCTACCTTGCCCCTGGCCGGGGGCAAGCCCGTTCGAACAGGCTTGCAGCAAGGCGTTTTAAAGCGCCTTGCCTCTGTCTCAAACCATGGGATTTGGGTGGCTTATTCCGACAGCCCCGCCTCGGCCGCGATCTGGGCGCGGGATTTGCGGGCGCGTTCGGTGGCCGATTTCAGCTGGCCGCAGGCAGCCATGATGTCTTCGCCGCGCGGGGTGCGGATCGGGCTGGCATAACCGGCCTTGTAGATGATGTCGGCGAATTTTTCGATCCGGTCCCAGTCGGAACGCTGATAGGGCGACCCGGGCCATTCGTTGAACGGGATCAGGTTGATCTTGGCCGGGATGCCCTTGATCAGCTTGACCAGGCGTCGGGCGTCCTCATCGGTGTCGTTCACGTCCTTCAGCATCACGTATTCGAAGGTGATCCGTTCGCTGTTCGACAGTTTCGGATAGGCGCGCAGCGCGTCCAGCAATGTCTCGATGTTCCAGCGCTTGTTGATCGGCACCAGCTTGTCGCGCACCTCGTCGGTGGTGGCGTGGAACGACACCGCCAGCAGGCAGCCGATTTCCTCGGCGCATTTGGCGATTTCGGGCACCACGCCCGAGGTCGACAGCGTGATGCGGCGGCGCGACAGCGAAATGCCTTCGCCATCCATCGCGATCTTCATCGCGTCGCGCACGTTGTCGAAATTGTAAAGCGGTTCCCCCATGCCCATCAGCACGATGTTGGACAGCAGGCGCGGACCTGCTTCGCCGGTGCCGACGCCGGGTTCGGGCCATTCGTCCAGATCGTCGCGCGCCATCATGATCTGGCCGACGATTTCGCCCGCCGTCAGGTTGCGCACCAGTTTTTGCGTGCCGGTATGACAGAAGGAGCAGGTCAGCGTGCAGCCGACCTGGCTGGACACGCAAAGCGTGCCACGATCGGTTTCGGGGATATAGACCACTTCGACTTCGTGCCCGCCGGCGATGCGGACCAGGTATTTGCGAGTGCCGTCGGCGCTGACCTGTTTCGACACCACTTCGGGGATTTCGATGACGAAATGTTCTGCCAACTGGGCACGATAGGCCTTGGACAGGTTGGTCATCTCGGCGAAATCGCGCACGCCCCATTGATAGATCCATTGCCAGATCTGGTTCACCCGCATCTTGGCCTGCTTTTCCGGTGTGCCGATCGAAAGCAAAGCCTCGCGCAGCTTGTCGCGGGTCAGGCCGACAAGGTTGACCGGCCCCTCGGGCAGTTTCCGGGGGATCGTCATAACATCCTGGGTGATCGGTGCGTCGGCCGTCATTTCTTCAGTCCTATCGAGGGTGAATGCGCTTCATATAGGATTCGGACGGCAAAGCCAAAAGATATGTGCGACATAAAAAAGCGGCCCCGAAAGGCCGCCTTGTCTGTCCACACTGAAGGCTCGCTTACTTGCAGCGCTTTTCGGCCTCTTCCACTGCGGCGGTGAAGCCCAGCAGCGAAAACGTGTCCTTGGTGTTGGTGCCACGCGACGAATGCGCGGTCAGGACGGCGGATTTGCCGCGCTTCATTGCGGTGATGATCTTGGCGTCATCGGTGGGGGTGGCGGGCCAGGCCCATTCACCCTCGGTGAACAGCTCGAAACTGTTGTCGTCGATGGTCAGGTTGACGTTGGAACCGGGCGCGAAGGGATAGCCGCCGGTGAAGGTGATCTGACCGTTGGCCCCGGCGCCGGGGCGGTAGAAGGCCATCAACAGGATGTCGCTGCGGCGCACCGCGACCACGCGGCCATCCTTGGTGTTCACGGTTTCCTTCGGTGACGACACCGCCCAGCATTCGCGCGGATCGCTGTCCTCGAAAACGCTCCAGTCCGTCTTGGCGGCTACCTGATTATCGCTCGTCTGCTGCGCCCATGCACCCGTGGCGGCCAGCACCATTGCGGCCCCGGCAATGCCGCTTACAAAACGTGAAATCATTCGATCCAGCCTCCAGCTGTCTTTGCCTCAATTCCTGCTTGCCTTTTCGCGCGCCTTGGTGTGGCGTCTTGGGGCGAAAGGGCGTATCGCGCTCGACATTGCAACAATAGTCCGAAAGCCGCCAGCGGCGAAAGGGCAATTGGCGGAAAATCGCACAGAGATCGCATAGAGTTGAAACGAGGCAGACAATGACAAACCCGGTCCCGATGGCAGAAGTATGGCGTGGCGACTTTCTGGAAAGCGTCCACCATGGTCACGCGGTGATCTGCGACGACAGCGGTCAGATCGTCGAGGCCTGGGGCGATCCTGAAATCGTGGTGCTGCCGCGGTCGTCCTCGAAGATGATTCAGGCCCTGCCGCTGGTGGAAAGCGGTGCGGCAGATGCCTATCGTTTGTGGGAAGAACACCTGGCGCTGGCCTGTGCGTCGCATAACGCGGCGGCGATCCATACCGACCGGGTGCAAGCCTGGCTGGATCATATCGGCCGGGGCGAAGACGATTTCCGCTGCGGCGCGCAGGAACCGCGCGATATCGAGATGCGCGATGCGCTGATCCGGGCCGGGCAACAGCCCTGCCAGATCCACAACAACTGTTCCGGTAAGCATACCGGGTTCCTGACGCTGACCAAGCATCTGGGGGCGGGGCCGGACTATGTCGATTTCGACCACCCGGTGCAGCAGGCCTGCCTGGAGGCGTTCGAGGATGTCTGCGGCGAACCCAGCCCCGGTCACGTGATCGACGGCTGTTCGGCGCCCAATTTCGCCGTGTCGCTGCACGGCATGGCGCGGGCGATGGCCTATTTCGCCTCCGCCGAGGACCGGTCGGGCGTGCGCGCCGAGGCGGCGGCGCGGCTGCGCAAGGCGATGGTGGCTTATCCCGAGCTGGTGGCGGGCGAGGGCCGCGCCTGTACCGAACTGATGCGCGCGATGGGCGGCCGGGTGGCGCTGAAGACCGGGGCGGAGGCGTTTTTCATCGCCATCATCCCCGAGCGCAAGCTGGGCGTGGCGCTGAAGGTCACCGACGGATCGACCCGCGGGGCGGAATGCGCCATCGCGGCGATCCTGGTGAAGCTGGGGCTGTTGGACCCGAACCACCCGGCGACGCTGAAGCGGATGAACGCGCCGATCCGCAACTGGCGCGCCATCGACACCGGGATCATCCGGCCCGCTGCCGGGTTCTGCTGATTTTTAAGAGAGGCGGCGCGTCTGCCGTTGCGCGGGCGGCAAGGGGAGGGTCGCGCCGCGCGGCAGGCGTTGCGCGCCTCGCGCCTTCGGCTAGGGTACTTGGACCAAGAAAAAGCTCGGATGAGGGTCAGATCTTGGCGCGAAAGGCGTTCAGCACCTTGGTATAGACGGCGCGTTTGAACGGCACGATGTTTTCCACCAGGTGATCGGGCGACAGCCATTGCCAGCGGGAAAATTCCGGGTGATCGGTTTCGATATTCACGTCGCTGTCGCTGCCTTCGAACCGGGCGAGGAACCATTTCTGTTCCTGACCGCGATAGCGGCCTTTCCAGATCTTGGGCACCAGGTCATGCGGCAGCTCGTAGGTCAGCCAGTCTTCGGTTTCCGCCTCGATCCGCACCAGATCGGCGGGGATGCCGGTTTCTTCCCACAGCTCACGCAGCGCGGCCTGTTGCGGGGTTTCGCCCTTGTCGATGCCGCCCTGGGGCATCTGCCAGGCCGGGCCGGGCGTGTCGATGCGCTGGCCGACGAAGACCTGGCCCTGCGGGTTGGCGAGCATCACGCCGACGCAGTGGCGATAGGGCAGTTTGGCGATTTCTGCGGGTGTCATCGGTGATCCTGGTCCCGGGATGGAGGCGCCCCCGCGAAGCTGTCGCGGGGGCGGCGTTGTTTCGGTCTGTTCCGGACGATCAGTCCTTGAGGTCGATCTTCGACAGGCCCATCAGCAGGTCGACCGCATAGGCGAGCTGGTAATCTTCCTCGCGCAGCTTGGCGGCTTCCTCGGCCTTGGCGCGTTCGTCCTCGATCTGCTTGATCTCGTCCTCGCTCAGGCTGTCGTTGGACAGGCTGCCGCGCAGGTCCGCCTCGGAGCGGGTGCGGCGGGCGGCGGTGTCATCCGCTTCGGCCTCGGGAGCGCGGCGGGGCTGTTCGACCACGATGTCGGGCGACACGCCCAGGTTCTGGATCGACCGGCCCGACGGCGTGTAATAGCGCGCCGTGGTCAGACGCATCGCGCCGTCACCGCGCAGCGGCATCACCGTCTGCACCGATCCCTTGCCGAAGCTCTTGGTGCCGACCACGATGGCGCGGTGGTGATCCTGCAGCGCGCCCGACACGATTTCCGACGCCGAGGCCGAGCCGCCATTGATCAGCACCACGACGGGCTTGCCTTCCGCCAGGTCGCCCGGGGTGGCGTTGTAGCGGTCGCCCTCGGACGGGATACGGCCGCGGGTGGACACGATTTCGCCGCCTTCGAGGAACGCGTCGGAGACCTGGATCGCCTGTGTCAGCAGCCCGCCCGGGTTGTTGCGCAGGTCGAGGATGAAGCCGTTCACCTTGTCCATGCCCCCCAGGTCCTCGACCGCCTTTTTCAGCCCCTCTTCGAGGCCCGGATAGGTCTGGTCGTTGAAGGTGGTGACCCGCAGCACGACGGTGTTGCCCTCGGTGCGGGCGCGCACAGCCTGCAGCTTGATCGTGTCGCGGATGATCGAAACGTCGAACGGTTCCGCTTCGCCTTCGCGCACAACGGTGATGATGATTTCGCTGCCCACCGGGCCACGCATCAGGTCGACCGCTTCGTCGAGCCCGAGCCCGAGCAGGCTTTCGCCGTCGACATGGGTGATGAAATCGCCCGCCTCGATCCCGGCCTCGGCCGCCGGGGTGCCGTCCATCGGCGACACCACCTTGACGAAGCCCTCTTCCTGGGTGACCTCGATGCCCAATCCGCCGAACTGGCCGCGGGTCTGCACCCGCATATCGGCTGCGTCGTCGGGCGACAGGTAACTGGAATGCGGATCGAGCGAGGTCAACATGCCGTTGATCGCCGCCTCGATCAGTTTCTTCTCGTCCACTTCCTCGACATACTGGGCGCGGATGCGTTCGAAGATGTCGCCGAACAGGTCGAGCTGCTCATAGACATTCGTCTGTTTCGCGGCTTCCTGCGCCAGCAGCGGCCCGGCCACCTGGGTGGTGGCAATCAGCCCGGCCAGAGTACCGCCCACCGCGGCCATGACGAATTTCTTCATCGCTCAGTTATCCTTCCCGGTTGTGAACCACGTTTCCGGATCGACCGGCACGTTGTCTTCTCTGATCTCTATATAGAGCGTTTCTGTCGCCTCAGCACCAGCCCCATTGCCCGACTGGGACAGAATGGCGCCGATTTCCGCGTCCTGCCCGCCCATCAGCCCGATCGGGCTGCCCGACGGCAGGACCTGTCCGATCTGTCCATAAACCACATCGAGCCCGGCGAAAACGAACAACAGCCCCGCCTGGGGTTCAAGGATCATCACATTGCCGTAATCGAGCAGCGGCCCCTGGTAGCGGATTGTTGCCGCTGTGGGGGTGCTGACCAAGGCGCGGGGCCGGGTCGCCAGGATCAGGCCGGGGCGGGAAATGCCGGTCGCGTCCGCCTCACCCGCGCGGCGCAGCACCACGCCCTGCGCCGGCAGCGGCAGCTGGCCCTTGCGATGGGCGATGTCCGGCAGGCTGCCGGGGGCTTCGTTCTCGGCGATCTGGCTCAGCCCGCTGGCGAAGCCCGACAGCGTTTCGGCCGAGGCGATCAGGATCGCGGTCTTCACCGGGTCCTCGGTGAAGCGGCGCGGCAGGTTGGTGCGGTCGGCCATGGCCTGGCTCAGTTCGGCGCGGGCCTGCTGCACGCCGTTCAGTCCCTTTTCCAGCGTCTCGACCGCGTTCTGCTGTAGGCTGCGCAGTGTTGACACCTCTTCCAGCTGGGCTCGCAGCCGGTCGGCCTTTTCGGTCAGCGCCGGGGTGACATCGGCCAGCAACATGCCGGCGCGGGCGGTGTCGGCGGGGCCGTCGGGGTGCAGCATCAGCACCGGCGCGGGCGTGGCCGACAGCGATTGCAGCGCGCCCAGCAGCCGGGCGACTTCGCCCTCGCGGGCCTGCAATTCGCTGGCCAACTGCGCCTCGCGCAGCGACACCCGGCGCAGCCCTTCGCGCATCGCTTCCAGCCCGTCCTCATAGGCGCGCAGCGTTTCCGACAGCGCCTTGACCCGGTCGCGGGCGCTGTCGGCCTTCGACAAGGCGGTCGCCGCAGTGTCGAGCCGTTCCGCCGCCGCTTCGGCCAGCGCAGCCGGAT
Source organism: Thalassovita mangrovi (assembly GCF_009857745.1). Taxonomy (GTDB): domain Bacteria; phylum Pseudomonadota; class Alphaproteobacteria; order Rhodobacterales; family Rhodobacteraceae; genus Thalassobius; species Thalassobius mangrovi. The sequence goes on along the minus strand of NZ_WWEN01000003.1, from coordinate 72,061 downwards.
CGGGTTCGGCCCAGGCGGGCAGAGCGCTGGCAAGGCAAAGGGCGGTGAGACAGGCGCGGATCATTCCAGCAGGCTTTTCCCGGTCATTTCCGCCGGCTGCGGCAGGCCCATCAGCTCCAGCAGGGTGGGGGCGAGATCGGACAGACGGCCCTGGCGCAGCTTGGCGCCCTCGGGCCCGCCGACCAGGATCACCGGCACCGGGTTGATCGTATGGGCGGTATGCGGCCCGCCGGTTTCGGGGTCGATCATCTGTTCGCAATTGCCGTGATCGGCGGTGACGATCATCGCGCCGCCCGCCTTTTCCAGCGCCGTGATGACCTGGCCCAGGCCCTGGTCCACTGCCTCGCAAGCCTTGATCGCCGCCTTCAGATCGCCGGTATGGCCGACCATGTCGGGATTGGCGTAGTTGGTCACGATCAGGTCGTAACCGTCCTCGATCGCCTTGACGAAATGTTCGGTTACCTCACCGGCGGACATTTCCGGCTGCAGGTCGTAGGTCGCCACCTTGGGCGAGGGCGCCATGTAGCGGTCTTCGCCCACCTCGGGGTCTTCCTTGCCTCCGTTCAGGAAGAAGGTGACATGGGGGTATTTTTCGGTCTCGGCGAGGCGGAACTGCCGCTTGCCCTGCTTGGCGACCCAGGCGCCCAGCGTGTTGACGATGTCGCGCGCCGGGAACACGGTTTCCATATAGGCGTTATGGCCTTCGGAATATTCCACCATGCCCAGCAAAGCGGCCCAGTCGGGGCGGGTGCCGGTGTCGAAATCGGCAAAGCCCGGTTCGCCGATGGCGCGCAGGATTTCCCGCGCCCGGTCGGCGCGGAAGTTCAGGCAGAAGAACCCGTCGCCATCCTTGGCGCCCTTGTAATCGCCGATCACCGTGGCGGTGATGAATTCGTCCGACTCCTCGCGCTGGTAAGCCGCGTCGACGGCGGCATGGGCGCTGGCGGAATGGCCGCCCTCACCCTTGATCATCGCGGCATAGGCCTCCGATACTCGTTCCCAGCGGTTGTCACGATCCATCGCGAAATAGCGCCCGGTGACGGTGCCGATCCGGGCGCCTTCGGGCAGCGCCGCTTCCAGTTCCTCGAAATAGGTGAAGGCCGATTTCGGCGCCACGTCGCGCCCGTCGGTGATCGCGTGCAGAACCACCGGCACGCCGCCCTCGGTGATCGCCTTGATCGCGGCGATGATGTGGGTGAGGTGCCCGTGCACCCCGCCATCCGACACCAGCCCCATCAGATGCGCGGTGCCGCCCGAGGCCTTCAGCTTGGCGATGAAGCCCTGCAGCGCCTCGTTGGAAAAGAAACTGCCATCCTCGATCGCCAGGTCGATCTGGCCCAGGTCCATCGCCACCACCCGGCCGGCGCCGATATTGGTGTGACCGACTTCGGAATTGCCCATCTGGCCGCTGGGCAGCCCGACATCGGGGCCATGGGTGATCAGCTGGTTATGCGGGCAATCGGCCATGATCCGGTCGAAGTTCGGGGTATTGGCTTGCGCCGGGGCATTGCCCTTGGTTTCGGCGCTGAGCCCCCAGCCATCGAGAATGCACAGAACAACGGGTTTGGGATATGTCATGATCGGCCCTTCGTGAAGTTATCCCCCATCTAAGGGGCCAGCCCGCAAGGGGCAAGCGTTCAGACCCGGTGATAGGGGCTTCCCGCCAGGATCGAGGCGGCGCGGTAGAGCTGTTCGCTCAGCATCACCCGCGCCAGCATGTGCGGCCAGACCATCTTGCCGAAGGAGAGCGAGAAATCCGCCTTGGCGCGCAGGGACGGGTCGATCCCGTCGGCGCCGCCGATGACGAAGGCCAGATCGCCCCGCCCGGCATCGCGCCAGCCCGCCAGCTTATCGGCGAAATCGGGCGAGCTCATCAGCTTGCCGCGTTCGTCCATGGTGCAGATGACGGCGCCCTTGGGAAGGACGCGTTCCAGCAGCTCGGCCTCGGCGGCCATGCCGCCGCCCTTCTTGTCTTCGACTTCGTGGATGGTCAAAGGCCCCAGCCCCAACCCGCGACCGGTGCGGTCAAAGCGGGTGAGGTAATCGTCGATCAAAGCGCGTTCCGGGCCGGTGCGCAACCGGCCCACCGCGCAGATATGGACCCGCATCAGGCCTGGGCGGGGGACGCCCCGGCGGGCTGCCACATCTTTTCGATCTGGTAGAACTCGCGCACTTCAGGCCGGAAGATGTGAACGATCACGTCGCCGGTATCGATCAGCACCCAGTCGCCGGTATCCTTGCCCTCGACCCGGCTGGTGCGGTGAAATTCCTGCTTCAGCCGTTCGACCAGCTTTTCGGCGATTGCCGCCACCTGGCGCGACGAGCGGCCGGAACACACGACCATGTAATCGCCGATCGACGACTTGCCGCGCAGGTCGATCTGCACGATGTCTTCGGCCTTGTCATCTTCGAGAGAGCTCAGGATGCGCGCAAGCAGCTGCTCGCTTGTCACGCTTGCGGGGGCCTGGGTCATAGCGGCCCCCAGTTCGGCGGCACCCGCCGCGTCATGGTTAAGAGACAGGACATTGTCCTCCTTGCTTCACACGCCGCGATAGGTCCCGGCGCCAGACAAATACAGATTATCATTTCATATGATAAATCTCAATGTCAGGTTCAAGGGACAATCCCGGTCGGCCAAAGATCGCGGGCGGATCGGATTGTGCGCCCGTGCCGGGCGCGCTTGATATCTCAAGAAAATGCTCAGCAGCATTTTCTTTCGGGAGGCCTGCCGCGCGGGGATATTTAAAAACAGGAGAAGCGACCAAGCTTTTCTTGCTTCATCTTGGCTCAAATACCTCGGGGGTCTGGGGGCAGCGCCCCCAATCGCTTCGCCACGGGCGCCGGCCGGGATCATTCGGTTTCGGTTCTGACCTGCGATCCGGGCAGCAGGGTGACCTCGCGCTGCGGGAAGGGGATGGAAATGCCGTTTTCCTTGAACGCGTCCCACAGCGCCAGAAAGACATTGCCGCGGATATTGGTCAGCCCGCCGGTCGGGTCCTCGATCCAGAAGCGCAGGACGTAATCGACCGAACTGTCGCCGAAGCCCACGATATGGCAGACCGGCGGCTTGATCGTCAGCACCCGGTCGACGCTTTTGGCGGCCTCCACCGCGATCTCGCGCACCCGGTGCGGATCGTCGCTATAGGCGGTGCCGAAATGGATATCGAGCCGCACGTAATCGTTGGAATGCGACCAGTTCACCACTTGCCCGGTGATCAGGTCCTCGTTCGGGATCAGGAATTCCTTGCCGTCGCGGGTGACCACGCTGACATAGCGCGCGCCGAGCGCCTCGATCCAGCCGAAGGTGGGGCCGAGTGAGATCACGTCGCCGGGCTTGATCGACTTGTCCATCAGGATGATGACGCCCGACACCAGGTTGGACACGACCTTCTGCAGCCCGAAGCCAAGCCCGACGCCGATGGCGCCGGACAGAAACGCCAGCCCGGTCAGGTCGACCCCCACCGTCTTGAGCCCGATGAACACCGCCGCGCCGTACAGCAGCACCTGCAGGAACTTCATCAGCAGCACCTGCATCGAGGGGCTGATATCCTTGTTGCCGCGGATACTGTCGGCGCTGGCGCGCGACAGGACCCGGGCCAGGGTGAACAGCGCCGTCAGCACCGCCACCGCCTGCAGCAGCAGCCACAGCGACAGGTGGGTGCCGCCGATGTCTATCGCGGCGCTGTCGAGCAGCAGGCGGGTGTCCTCGGTCAGGCCGAGGATCGACAGGGTGACCCAGATCCAGCCGGCATAGCGCACCACCTGGCGCAGGAAGGGATTGACGATTAGCCGGGTCAGCACCGCGATCACCAGCCAGGCGAAGGCCAGTTGCGCCAGGATGCCCAGCATGTAGGACCGGCTGGGCCAGGTGCGGTCGCGCATGATCCAGACCGTGGGCCAGATCAGCGCCACGAACAGGATCAGCCGCAGCCGCCGGTGCAGAACCACCAGGATGCGCAGCCGCCAGTTGGGCCAGTGCCCCTTGCTGCGCATCCAGTCGTGCAGCTTCGGCCCGATCAGTTTTTGCAGCAGGTGGGCGGCCAGGAACAGGCCGAGCGCGATGAGAATCTGATAGGCGCTCCAGGGGCGCAGCAGGCTGGAAATGAAACGCTCGGCATCAGCCCACAGCCCGAGCGCCAGTTCCTCGGTGCTTTGCGGCAGGGCGGTGTCGGCCTGGGTCTGGTCCATGCAAGCAGGGTGGCATGGGGCGCGCGATCCGGCAAGACACTTGTAAGACACTTGTAAGACTCGGGCAGAGGCGCTATTTGCCCAAGCATGAAACGGATTTTCGACATGGATGATCGCGCGCGCCTGCCCTGGAGGTTCTTCGGCGCCACGCATACTGTTCTGGCCCGCCTATAAGGCGCGCCCATCTCTGTCACACCCTGAATTCATCCAAGACAATCCACGGGAGAGGACCATGACCGCCCCGAAGACACTCTATGACAAGATCTGGGATGCGCATGTCGCCGACCAGTCCGAAGACGGCACCTGCCTTCTGTATATCGACCGCCACCTGGTGCACGAAGTCACCAGCCCGCAGGCCTTCGAGGGCCTGCGCATGGCGCATCGTCCGGTGCACGCGCCGGACAAGACCATCGCCGTGCCGGACCACAACGTGCCGACCACGCCGGGCCGCGAAAACCCCGAGCAGATGACCGAGGACAGCCGCGTGCAGGTTGCCGCGCTGGACAAGAACGCCAAGGAATTCGGCATCAACTATTACCCGGTGACCGACGTCCGTCAGGGCATCGTGCATATCGTCGGGCCGGAACAGGGCTGGACCCTGCCGGGCATGACCGTTGTTTGCGGCGACAGCCACACCGCGACCCACGGTGCCTTTGGTGCGCTGGCGCACGGCATCGGCACCTCGGAAGTGGAACACGTGCTGGCCACCCAGACGCTGATCCAGAAGAAATCCAAGAACATGAAGGTGGAAATCACCGGCAAGCTGAAGCCGGGCGTGACCCCGAAGGACGTGACGCTGGCCATCATCGGCGCCACCGGCACCGCCGGCGGTACCGGCTATGTCATCGAATACACCGGCCAGGTGATCCGCGACATGTCGATGGAAGGCCGGATGACCGTCTGCAACATGGCGATCGAAGGCGGCGCGCGCGCCGGTCTGATCGCGCCGGACGAAACCACCTTTGAATACGTCAAGGGCCGCCCGCACGCGCCGAAAGGCGCTGCCTGGGAACAGGCGCTGGCCTATTGGAAAACGCTCTACACCGATGAGGGCGCGCATTTCGACAAGGTGGTCACGCTGAAGGGCGAAGACATCGAACCGGTCGTCACCTGGGGCACCTCGCCCGAGGACGTGCTGCCGATTTCGGCCAACGTGCCCGCGCCCGAGGATTTCACCGGCGGCAAGGTGGACGCGGCCAAGCGCGCCATCGAATACATGGGGCTGGAAGTGGGCGAGAAGCTCACCGATATCAAGATCGACGCGGTCTTCATCGGGTCCTGCACCAATGGCCGGATCGAGGATCTGCGCGCCGCTGCCGAAGTGCTGAAGGGCCGCAAGCTGGCCCCGGGCGTGCGCGGCATCGTGGTGCCGGGTTCGGGCCTGGTGAAGGCGCAGGCCGAGGAAGAAGGCCTGGACAAGGTCTTCACCGATGCGGGTCTGGAATGGCGCATGGCCGGTTGTTCCATGTGCCTGGCGATGAACCCCGACCAGCTGGCGCCGGAAGAACGCTGCGCCTCGACCTCGAACCGCAACTTCGAGGGGCGTCAGGGCTACAAGGGCCGTACTCACCTGATGAGCCCGGCCATGGCCGCGGCCGCCGGGGTGACCGGTCACCTGACCGACGTGCGCGAGCTGATGGAACTGGAAGACGCCTGAGGAGCCGAAGATATGGAAAAGTTTGAAAAACTCACCGGTATCGCGGCGCCCCTGCCGCTGGTCAATATCGACACCGACATGATCATCCCCAAGCAGTTCCTGAAGACCATCAAGCGGTCCGGGCTGGGCGTGAACCTGTTCGACGAAATGCGCTATGATCGCGAAGGCAACGAAAACCCCGATTTCGTGCTGAACAAGCCGCAATATCGCGACACCCAGATCCTGGTGGCGGGCGACAATTTCGGCTGCGGCAGCTCGCGCGAACACGCGCCCTGGGCGATCGCCGATTTCGGCATCAAATGCGTGATCTCGACCAGCTTCGCCGACATCTTCTTCAACAACTGCTTCAAGAACGGCATCCTGCCGATCGCGCTGCCGCAGGAACAGGTCGATCTGCTGATGAAGGACGCGGAGAAGGGATCGAACGCCCGGATGACCGTCGATCTGGAAGCGCAGGAAATCACCACCTCGGACGGCGAAGTGATCAAGTTCGAAGTGGATGCGTTCAAGAAGCATTGCCTGCTGAACGGGCTCGATGACATCGGCCTGACGATGGAAAAGGCCGGTGCGATCAAGTCCTTCGAAGACAAGATGGCAACCGAACGCCCCTGGGTCTGATCCTTTGAGAACACCCTTTGAGAAAGCCGCCCTTCGGGGCGGCTTTTTTGTTTAGGGGCGGGCTGTGCCCCGCTTCCCCGCCTATGGCTTCGGTCCAATCCAGCCCCAAAATATGCCGTAAAACCCCAATTGTGGCCGCCGCAATGATGCAAACCGGCACCACTTCCCCCGGTAAGGCGTGGAGATTGCAGCGATTTCAATCATCCCATCTTGAGGCAAATTTCGAAACAAGGCAGGATTGGGGCAAGAATGAGGCAGTCCGCCAACGTGCGGGATCGAATTGGAACCAGGATGCGGCAAAGAATTGCATCCGGCCAAGATTAAGGGATCGGGCAGTGATCGAACATGTGGCACGCGCGGCTAGCCGTGCATTCCTTGTAGCGTTTCTTATCGCTATGCCGTCCATGCTGTTGCCGGGCACGGCGGGCGATGCCTCGGCTTTGGTCGTTCTGGTGGCGATCCTCGCCGGTGCGATGATCTTCTTCGAATATATCGCGGAATACCCATCGGTGATCGAATTCCGCTATGCCGCGCCGTTCAACCGGCTGCGCTTCACCACCGTCCTGATCGTGGTCTTCATCCTGGCGATGATCCTGCGGGCCGAAGCCTATCCGACGCAGATTTCGCTGGTACTGACCGCGTTTGCGCGGATTCTCGGCAACCTGATGGATTTCCCCTATTCGCCGATCCGGCTGGCGCTGCTGACGCTGCCGCCCGAGACGCCGGCGGCGCTGGTCAGCACGCTGCGGATGACCGCGGCGATGGCCTATGCGATTTCCGCGATGGCGGTGCTGTTCTTCTTTGCCGCCGTGCATCTGGGCAACTGGCCGCGCGGCAATGGCGGCTTCAACGTCTGGATCAACCTGCCGATGTTCGACCCGACCCAGGGCGATGTGCTGACCCGGCTGACGCGGGATGCCCGGCTTAACGTTATGTTAGGTTTCATTTTGCCATTCTTGATCCCGGCGGTGATCAAGGGAATCTGGGGTTCGATGAGCCTGGATATCCTGTCTGAGCCGCATGCACTGATCTGGTCGGTGACGATATGGGCCTGTTTGCCAAGCCTGATGATGCTGCGCGGGATCGCCCTGGGGCGCGTCGCCGACATGATCGGCGAAAAGCGCCGCCGCGCCTATGCCGAATCCAAGGTGCATATCGCCTGATCCTTCTGCTTTCGCTGGTTGTCGCGGGATCGGCCGGTTGGGCCGAAACCCTGCGCATCGCCAGTTTCAATACCGAGCTGAGCCGGAAAGGCCCGGGCCTGCTGCTGCGCGATATCGTCAGGGGCGATGAACAGGTGCGGGCGATGGCCCGGGTGCTGGCCCGCGCCGGGGCCGATGTCGTGGCGTTGCAGGGGATCGATTACGATCACGGCGGCGCCGCGTTATCCGAGCTGCGCAAGGCGGTCGCAGCGGCGGGGCTGGAGTATCCCCATGTTTTCACCCTGCGGCCCAATAGCGGCTGGCAAAGCGGCATCGACCTGGATGGCGACGGGCGGATCGGCGGGCCGCGTGATGCGCAGGGATATGGGCTGTTTTCCGGGCAGGGCGGCATGGCGGTGTTGTCGCGCTTTCCCATCGACCACGACGGGGTGCGCGATCTGTCGGGGCTGCTCTGGGCCGATCTGGCGCGGGCCGAGGGGCCGAAGGCCGAGGGCGTGCTGAGCGTTGAGGCCGCGAGGGTGCAACGGCTCAGCTCGATCGGGCATTGGGTGGTGCCGGTGGTTCTGCCCTCGGGGCGGCGGATCACGTTGCTGACCTTCCACGCGACGCCGCCGGTTTTCGACGGGCCGGAGGATCGCAACGGGTTCCGCAACGCCGACGAGCTGCGCCTGTGGCGGGCCTATCTGGATGGCGATCTGGGTGGGGCGGTGACAGGGGCCTTCGTTCTGGCAGGCGATGCGAATGCCGATCCCGAACGGGGCGAAGGGCGGAAAGCGGCGATCAGGGCGCTGCTGGGCGATCCGCGCCTGAGCGATCCTCTGCCGCTGTCCGACACCCATCACGCCGCGACGGTCGCCTGGGAGGCGACCGGCCCGATGCGGGTGGATTACGTCCTGCCCTCGGCCGACCTGAAGGTGCTGGGGGCGGGCGTTCTGTGGCCCGCCCCCGGCGATCCCTTCGCGCCGGTGGCCGAGGCGGCCAGCCGGCACCGGCTGGTCTGGGTCGACCTGGCCCTGCCCGACTAGCGCTCAGGCGGCGGCGCGGCGCGGCTTGGGCGATGCGGCATCGGGCATCAGCGGCGCGATGCCCCGGGCCAGCGCCTCTTCCATCGGGGTGGGCTGGAAATCCGGCAGCAGGGCGTTGAACCGTTCCCCGTCAAGGCGGTGCGGCAGGTTCCACAGGTAGCGCATTTCGAAGATCCCGTTCAGCACCGGCGCGAAAGGCCGGGCGAAATTCATCGGCCACCAGAGCATTTTCTTCAGCTTGATGTCGCGGCCGGACACCTTGGAAATCGCCGCCACCAGTTCCTGACCGGTCAGGGTGTAGCCGGGAAACGGCACGTCTTCGAACCGCTTCAGCTGATCGCGCTTTTCCGACAGCATCACCGCCGCCCGCGCCACATCGGGCAGGTAACCCCAGGCATGGGGAATGTCGGCGCGGCCGGGATAGTAGAATTTGCCCTTGGACAGGTGCTTGCCCATCAGCATGTCGAACCAGTTACCCGAGGCCGAGGTGTCGATGTAATCGCCCGAGCGCAGCACGATGGTGCGCACCCCGTCGCGGCGATAGGCGTTTTCCATATCGATCCGCAGCTTGCCCAGAGGGTTGGTCGCCAGATGCGGCGTGTCGCTTGTCCAGCGGAAGGGCGCATCGGGGCCGAAGACATAGACATTGCCGGGGATGATCACCGTCGCGTCGTTTTCCAAAGCGGCCCGGCGCACCCTTGCGTGCAGCGCCGGGATTTCCTTGGCCCAATGGTGATAGGGCGGGTTCCAGGCGTTGACGATCACATCGGCGCCGCGCGCCGCCTGTTCCAGCCGGTCGCGGCTGCGGTCGAATTTGCGCACCTGCCATCCGGCGGCGGCGAAGGCCTGGGCGGCGTTGCTGCCGAAACGGCCGTTGGCACCCAGGATCAGGACTGTCTGTTGCATTGATCTGTTCCTTTCTGAATTGCTTGTCTGAATTTTCTGCCACTGAAATATGCCGTTCTGTTTTGAATGCCTATTGCCTGAAACAGAAGGTTGTGTATTCATTTGTGAATGGCAAATCTCGATCAAACCGACTGGGCGCTGGTGCGCAGTTTCCTTGCCGTGGCCGAACGGGGGTCGCTATCGGCGGCGGCGCGGCAGTTGGGGCTGAGCCAGCCGACGCTGGGGCGCCAGATCAAGCAGATGGAAACCGATCTGGGCGTGTCGCTGCTGGTCCGGCAGCCGCGCGGCTTCGACCTGACCGAGGCGGGGCAGGCGATCCTGCCCGCCGCCCGCCGCATGCAGGAGGCGATGCGCGAAATCGCCATGGCGGTGGCGGGGCGCGATGCGGGCACCAGCGGCACGGTGCGGATCACCGCCAGCGAAGTCACCGCGCTGAATTACCTGCCCGGCATTGTCGCCGATATCCGCGAAGCCCTGCCGGGGATCACCATCGACCTCGTGGCGTCGGACCGCAGCGACAACCTGCTGTTCCGCGAAGCCGATATCGCCGTTCGGATGTACCAGCCGCAGCAGCTGGAAATCGTCACCCGCAAGCTGGGCGAGATCAGGATGGGGGTCTGCGCCGCGACGTCTTATGTGGAAAAGCACGGCCGCCCGGAAACGGTGCAGGACATGATGGATCACGCGCTTGTCGGTTTCGATCAGAGCGAGCTGATCCTGCGCGGCATGCGCGATCTGGGCTGGCCGGCGACGCGGGACTGGTTCACCACCCGTTGCGATGACCAGAACGCCTATTGGCAACTGATCCGGGCGGGCTGCGGCGTGGGGTTCGGGCAGCGCAATCTGATCGATGCCGACCCGGGCGTCGAGCTGCTGGATATCGGGGTGACGATCCCGCCCTTGCCGGTCTGGCTGGCCGCGCCGCAGGGGCTGCGCCACGTGCCTCGGATCGCGGCGGTCTGGGACCGGCTTTGCAGCGGTCTGGCGCCCTTCGTTTCTTGATCTTTCCGGCTTTAAAGGATAGGCGTTTGCCTGAATTTAAAACCGAGGAACAGTGAAATGACCAACCCTTCGCTTCTTATTCTGCCCGGTGACGGGATCGGCCCCGAGGTGATGGCCGAGGTGCGCAAGATCATTGATTGGTACGGCGACAAGCGCGGGCTGGTTTTCGACGTCAGCGAAGGTCTGGTCGGGGGCTGCAGCTACGACGCGCATGGCACCCCGCTGACCGACGAAACCATGGAAAAGGCGCAATCGGTGGACGCGGTTCTGCTTGGCGCAGTGGGCGGCCCGAAATACGACGATCTGGACTTCAGCGTGAAGCCGGAACGCGGCCTGCTGCGCCTGCGCAAGGAAATGGACCTCTACGCCAACCTGCGCCCGGCGCAGTGTTTCGACGCGCTGGCCGATTTTTCGTCGCTGAAGAAGGACGTGGTGGCCGGTCTGGACATCATGATCGTGCGCGAACTGACCTCGGGCATCTATTTCGGCGAACCGCGCGGCATCTTCGAGGAAGGTAACGAACGGGTCGGCATCAACACCCAGCGGTATACCGAAAGCGAAATCGAACGCGTCGCACGTTCGGCGTTCGAACTGGCCCGCAAGCGCAACAACAAGGTCTGCTCGATGGAGAAGGCCAACGTGATGGAATCGGGTATCCTGTGGCGCGCCGTGGTGTCGGAAGTGCACGAAAAGGAATACCCCGACGTCGAGCTGAGCCACATGTATGCCGATGCCGGCGCGATGCAGCTGTGCCGCTGGCCCAAGCAGTTCGACGTGATCGTCACCGACAACCTGTTCGGTGACCTTCTGTCGGATGCCGCCGCGATGCTGACCGGTTCGCTGGGCATGCTGCCCTCGGCCAGCCTCGGCGCGCCGATGGCCAATGGCCGCCCGAAAGCCCTGTACGAACCGGTGCATGGCTCGGCCCCCGATATCGCGGGTCAGGGCAAGGCCAACCCGATCGCCTGTATCCTCAGCTTCGCCATGGCGCTGCGCTACAGCTTCGACATGGGCGCCGAGGCCGATCGTCTGGAAGCGGCTGTCGAGAAAGTGCTGGCCGATGGCGTGCGTACCGCCGACCTGCTGGGCGAAGAGGGCGTCACCCCGGTGTCGACCAGCGAAATGGGCGACGCGATCGTCGCGGCGCTGGACAGCAGCCTGTAAGCTTCGGCCTTTATCGTTTCGGACGGCCCGCCATCCTGGCGGGCCGTTTGCGTTTCCGGGCGGTGCGCCGGATCACGAAACGTCCGCTTGCCGCTGACGGGTCTTGAGCAGCTTGAGGATCTGCGCCTTGAGCGCATTGAGTTCCAGCGGCTTGGCAAGATAGCCGTCCATGCCCGCCGCCTTGCATCTTTCCGCCTCGCCCTGCAGGGCATTGGCGGTGATCGCGATGACCGGCACCCGCGGCAGGTTTTCCCGCTGTTCCTCGGAACGGATCGCCCCGACCAGTTCGAACCCGTCCATCCGCGGCATATGGCAATCGCTCAGGATCAGATCGAAATCGCCCGACCGCCACTTGGCATAGCCTTCCACCCCGTCCGAGGCCAATTCGTGCGGGTAGCCCAGGATTTCCAACTGCTTGCTGAGCACGGCCTTGTTGATCTCATTGTCCTCGACGACAAGGATGCGATGATTTCCGGGGGCATGTTCGGGCCCGGCATTGGTCGCCGTATCGGCGGCGGCGTCGCCGCCATGGTCGCCGCGGCCGCTCAGATCGGCCAGCGCGTGGTAAAGTTCGCTCGTCATCATCGGGAAGATCTGAATCCGGTAGGTGTTTTTCGAAATCAGTCCGAACCGGTCCGAGCGCACCGGGCTGCAATGGATGAAGCCTGCGCCGGGGAACAGATTTTCGAAATCCTCCTGCAGCTCGTTGCGCTTTTCCTCCTCCATCGGGGGGAAGATGATGATCGATCGGTTCATCCGTTCGGGGTCTTGCGCCTCGACAATGTGTTTCTCGTCGATGAAATTGTTGAAAATCCCACCGGCACCCAGGATATGCCCCATGCCTTCCCGGATCAGCGGATCATCCATGCCATAGCAGACCACGTTCAGCCCGGTCAGGTCGGGCAGGCGGCTGGGCCCGGCGGCGGGTTCCAGCGGCAGGGTGATGGTCGTCTTGGTGCCTTCGCCGTCCTTGCTTTCGACGCTGATGGTGCCGCCCATCAGTTCGATGAGGTTCTTCGAAATGACCAGCCCCAACCCGGTGCCACCGACGCGGCGCCGTGTGGATTGTTCGCCCTGTACGAAGGGTTCGAACAGGTTGGACTGGACTTCTTCGCTCATCCCGATGCCGTTGTCCTTGACGATGATGACAAGCTGGTTGCCCCGGTGGCTTTGCGCATTCAGGACGACCGTTCCCGTATGGCCGGTCAGGTTCTTGGCCGAATACTTGATCGAATTGCTGAGCAGGTTCAGCAGAACCTGGCGCAGCCGCCCCGAATCCGCCCAGATCCATTCCGGCAGTTTGCGGTCGATCAGCAGGCGCAGTTCCGCGCCCTTTTCATCGGCCATGACCTGCAGGGTCTGCGACACGCCTTCGAGCAGCGGCCGCAGTTCCACCTTCGTCTTTTCCACGTTCAGCTTGCCGGCCTCGATCTTGCTGGCGTCGAGGATGTCGTCGAGAATCCGCAGCAGCGCGAAGGCGGAATTGCGGATGGTGCCCACCGACCGCGCCTGCTGCGCATTGAGGTCCATGGTTTCCAGCACCTCGATCATCCCGATCACGCCGTTCATCGGGGTGCGGATTTCGTGGCTCATATTGGCCAGGAATTCGCCCTTGGTGCGGGCGGCGTAATTCGCTTCTTTCAGGGCTTTGGTCGCCTCGGTCTGGGCGCGCCCGTTCAGCCACGAGAAATAGACCATCTGAATCAGCAGCAGCGCCGCGACGGCGATGCGGATGCTCCATTCGATCGTGCGGGCCTGTTCTTCGGTCAGCGGGGTGAGCCCCCCGCCCTGGGGAATGTCGAGGAAATCGAGGCTCAGCGCGAACAGGCTGACGAGCGTCTGGATCGTCGCGGCGAAGAACAGGGTGCGCCGTTCCTCGGTCCAGGAAAACAGCAGGAAGGGCAGGGCGAGCAGGAAGAAGAAGAAATATTCGGGCGTGATGTCTTTGCCGTATCGGATCGATAGCGCCAGATACATGGCGGGGACCGCGATATTCCAGGCGACCCGCGCAAGGTAATCCCATCGCAGCAGGTGCAGAAACGCGGTGGGCAGGCAGGACGCGCTGGCCAGCAGAACCATGTAGAAATATTCGGTGTTGCCGATCCAGGCGAAATAGCCCAGCCAAAAAGCGAGCATGACCGCGGATTGGAGCAGAGCGAATTTGCTGAACCTGACCCTTTGTTCCAGGTCAGAAAAGCCAGCGGGTTGAGTCCCTTGCGCCAAGGCTATGCCGCTCCAAAATTTCTTAAACACAACTCCCCCAGTCTATAACATACGTCCACAGTGCAAGAGTTTTTAACCGGCTCCGGGGGCTTTCGGCCCCCGCCCCTTCATGCAGGGGGACAGAAGAACTATAGGTGGATACTACTGTATCAGAATGCAAATTGGCCGAGTTTTTTCTTCAATTCGTTCAGTTCGACCGGTTTTGCCAGATACCCGTCCATACCCATGTCGATGCATTTCTCGGCTTCGCCGGCCAGCGCGTTCGCGGTGATCGCGATGATCGGCGTATGGCTGGCGTCTTGTTCGGTCTCGAGCTCCCTGATCGCGCTGGTCAGTTCGAACCCGTCCATCAGCGGCATGTGGCAATCGGTCAGGACCAGGTCGTAAAGCCCGCTTTTCCATTTCGTCAAAGCGTCGCGGCCATTGGCGGCGATGTCATGCGGGTAGCCGAGGATATCCAGCTGATTGCTCAGCACGATCTGGTTTATCTCATTGTCCTCGGCAACCAGGATCATCACGTTCTTGGCGTCGCCGAGCCCGGTTTCGGTTTCCGGCGCCGCCAGGCCGCCGTGCGCCGCGCTTTCGCCGAGGGGGCTGTCCGAACCCCTGGCGCGCCCGGCCAGCACGGCAATCGCCTGCAGCAGTTCGCTGGTCATCATCGGGAAGATCTGGATCAGGTAGCAGGAACCGCTCAGCAATCCGTAGCGCGCCGTTCTGCTTGAGGAAAACCGGACGAATTTCGCATTCGGCACCTGTGCCGTCACTGCGGTCTGCAGGGACTTTGACTGGGCGTCGCTGCTGGTCGGCAGCAGGACGATCGGCTTGTCCGTCACGGCGCCGTCAAGGCGCATCATGTCTTCGACATTGCGCACGAAGCTGATATGCGCCCCGGCCTTCGACACCAGCCGTTTCATGCCGTCGCGCGCCGCTTCGTCCAGCAGGTCGAAGCAGACCACTTCCAGCCCGGACAGGTCGGGCATGCTGCTTGGCCCGTCGACGGGGGCCAGCGGCAGGTCCAGCGTCACCTCGGTGCCCTTGTTCTGGGCGCTGTCGATGGCGATGCTTCCCCCCATCATATCGATCAGGCTGCGGGTGATCGCCAATCCCAACCCGGTGCCCCCGACAATCCGGTGGGATGAGGCTTCGGCCTGGGTGAAGGGGTCAAACAGCTTGTTCAGAAAATCCCGGCTCATGCCGATGCCGTTGTCTTTGAAGTGGAACCGCAGGGTGTCGTCGGGCCCCATCTCGGCCAGCATCTGCACTTCGCCCTGACGGTCGGTCAGCTGCTTGGAGGAGTATTTCACACCGTTGCTGAGCAGGTTCAGCAAGATCTGCCGCAGCCGCCCGGGGTCGGTCATGATCCAGTCCGGCAGCTCCGGGTCGATCAGCATGCGGATATGAACGCCCATCTGGTCCGAGGTGGTTTGCAGGGTCTGCGCCACCCCTTCGACAAGCGGGCGCAACTCGGTCTTGGTTTCTTCCAAGGTGAGCTTGCCCGCCTCGACCTTGCTGGCGTCCAGGATGTCGTCGACGATCCGCAGCAGCGAAAAGGCCGAATTGCGGATCGTGCCGATCACCCGCGTCTGCTGATCGGTCAGGTCGGTGGTTTCCAGCACCTCGATCATCCCGACAAGGCCATTCATCGGAGTGCGAATCTCGTGGCTCATATTGGCCAGGAATTCGCCCTTCGCCCGGGCCGCTTCGTCGGATTGCTGCAAGGCGTCATCGGCGGCATCGGTTGCCAGCTGGGTGATCCGGACGAAATAGGCGATCTCGGAAATCAGCAGGACGGCGACGGTCAGTTTCAGGCTGAAGTTATAAAGTTCCGGCGAGGCATTCAGATGCCGCGTCGCGGGGTAGCTGAACCACTGCGTATGCAGGTCGAGCCAGTCAAAGGAAAACGTCGCGATCGAGCCAAGCAACACCAGCGTTTCGAACACGATCAGGGTGGTGCGTTCGTTGCGCCAGCAGAAGAACAGGAACGGCAGGCCCAGCACGAACAGGAACAGCAGATCCGCCTCGCTTGCTCCGCCAAGGTAATAGCCGCCCACGAGGAAGGTCGCGATCTGCACCGACAGCCAGTAGACCCGCGCCGCATAGTGCCGGCCGATCCGGAACAGGGCCAGCGCGAAAACCTGGTTGGCGACACTGAAGCCCAGAATGCCAAGCCGGGTATAATCCTGCGCGAAGGTGAAATAGGCGAGCCAGGGAAGCGACAGGACGAGCCAGGCAATGGCCGCAAACCGGCTTGCCTTGATATGCCGGTCGAGATTCTTCGAAAAATCAGAACGTGCCTGTTGCTGCGTCATTCCAGCGTTTCCGGTACCTTACTCATACTGCATTCACACGCGGTTCGGCATGATTGCCTCTAAACTCGGGAATTCCAAGCGCAATCGCTGCGTTTGGCCCATTTCCCTGGGCGAAGGTCTTGCGTTTTCTCCTTGGCAATGGGCTTGGGCAAGGAATCTTATGCCGAGGTGCAAAGCCTGTTCTTTTTGCGCGATGGGGTGCTTGACAATGCCCGGCGAATTGCCGATAGAGCGACCACTTCACGATTGCCGCCTGCAAGCAGTCCCGCGCTTGCGTTTCATAGGTCGGTCAATCCGGATCGGAGTGTAGCTCAGCCTGGTAGAGCACTGTCTTCGGGAGGCAGGGGCCGGAGGTTCGAATCCTCTCACTCCGACCATT
Organism: Thalassovita mangrovi; assembly: GCF_009857745.1. Classification (GTDB taxonomy): domain Bacteria; phylum Pseudomonadota; class Alphaproteobacteria; order Rhodobacterales; family Rhodobacteraceae; genus Thalassobius; species Thalassobius mangrovi. Next base: position 55,427 of record NZ_WWEN01000003.1, on the reverse strand, counting down.
AAAACAAGGCGCCTTCGGGCGCCTTTTTTAATTTCTGCGGTCGTTGAGCGTGGCGGGCCGCGCGGTGTGCCGGGCGGCTAGGCCCGGGGCGACGACATCCCGGTCCGGCGCGCCGTTTCGCTTCGGGTGATCAGGCTGTCGGCGGGCACGTCCAGCGGGGTGAAGGGGCGTTCGGAAACGCGTGCGGCCTCTGCCGCCGGATGGCCGAGCATCCTCAGCATCGCCGCGACGAAGGCCGGGATATCGACCGTTTCGCCGTCCCGCAGCCGCAGCATGATGGCGAGGGTGGAGGCCTGCAGGATGTCGTTCGCCATCTGCGGGGTCAGGTCGGCCGCGGCATCGCGGTCGATCACATCCCAAAGCAGTTCCTCGGTCGCCGCCGGAACCAGCCCGCCATTGTCGAAATTGCGCATCCCCAGCCGCGCGGTGAATTCCAGCAGCAAAGGGTGGCGCTGGATCAGGTCGATGAAGGCCTTGACCCCCTCGGCCAGGCGCTGCGACGGCGGGGCGGCGATATCCGAGGCCTGATGGACCATGGTGATCATTTCCACGCCAAGCGCGTTCTTGGCGGCCAGCAGCAATTCGTCGGTGGTGCGGAAATAGTTGTAGAACGTTCCGCGCGACACGCCGGCCTGCTGGATCACGTGCTCGATCTGCGCCGCCTCGGGGCCGCGTTCGGCAAAGACCAGGGTGGCGGCCTCGATCAGGCGGGCACGCATCCGTTCACGGCGCTGCTGGCCGACGCGGGTGCGGTGGTCGGGATTGTCGTCAGTGGTCATGACGCCCCCTTATCCGTTGGCCGCACCCGGTAGACCGCGACATAAAGCGCCGGGGCGAAGATCAGCGTGATCAGCGTACCGGCGATGATGCCGCCCATCATCGCATAGGCCATCGGGCCCCAGAACACCTGCCGCGAGATCGGGATCAGCGCCAGCGAGGCGGCGGCGGCGGTCAGCAGGATCGGCCGCGCCCGCTGGTCCGAGGCCAGGAACACCGCGTCCCAGCGGCTTTTGCCCTCGGCGATCAGGTCGTCGATCGCCTGCGCCAGGATGATCGAGTTGCGGATCAGGATGCCGATCAGAGCCAGCACGCCCAGGAAGGCGACGAAGCCCAGCGGCGCGCCCGAGACCAGCAGCGAGGCGACCACCCCGATCAGCCCCAGCGGCGCCACCGCCATCACCACGAACATGGTGCGGAAGCTTTGCACCTGCATCATGGTCAGCAGCAGGATGATGAACACCATGATCGGTACGGCGGCCATGATCGGCGCCTGGCTGTCGGCGCTTTCCGCTACGGTGCCGCCGACCGCCACGTCGAAGCCGCGCGGCAGGCTGTCCTGGAAGGCGGCGATATCGTCGGCCAGCGCCTCGACGATGGTGGCGGGCTGGTCCTCGGTCAGGATCGCGGCGCTGACGGTGATCGCCGGTTCGCGATTGCGCTGATAGAGGATCGGCTGTTCGGTCACCCATTCCAGCGTCGCGATCGACGACAGCGGGATCGGCACGCCGCGGGCGCCGGCGAATTGCAGGTTCTGCAGCGCCGCCAGCGAGGTGCGGTCCTCGGCCTCGCCGCGCATCAGGACGTCGACCAGGTCGCGGCCCTGGCGCAGCTGGGTGACCCGGCTGCCTTCGAACAGGCTGGCCAGAACCCCGGCGACGTCGGACTGCGTCAGGCCGAGCTGGCGCAGCCGCGCCTGATCCAGGTTGACCCGCACGACGCGCACCGGTTCGTTCCAGTCCAGGCTGATGGAGTGCAGCCGGTCGTCGCCGGCCAGCACCGCGGCCAGGTCGCGGCCGCGGTCGCGCAGGACATCGGCATCGGGGCCGGTGATGCGGTATTGCACCGGTTTGCCGACCGGCGGCCCCAGCTCGATAAACTTGGCGAAGAATTCGACGCCGAGCCGCTGATCGGAATAGTCGGCGATCGCCTTGGCCAGCCGGTCGCGCGCTTCTGCCCCGGTGGTCATGATCACCACCTGGCCGACATGCGGCCCGGCGGTGGGGCCCTGCAGGGTCAGCACGAAACGCGGCGCGCCGTCACCGACATAGGTGGTCCAGTATTCGACGCCTTCCTGCTGGCTCAGCCAGTCGTCGAAGGCCGCCATTTCGGCATCGGTGGCGAAGAAGCTGACATTCTGGCGCAGCGACACGTCGACCACCACTTCGGGGCGGTCCGAGGTCGGGAAGAACTGTTGTTCGACCTTGCCCAGCCCCACCACCGAGACGGCGAAAATGCCGATGGTCAGCGCGATGGTGAGATAGCGGAACCGCATCGCGAAACGCAGCATCACGTGGAACAACCGGCGCAGCGGCCCGGGGGCGGGATCGTGGTGTTTCCAGTTCTTCGGCAGGAAGGTGGCGCCAAGCACGGGGGCGAACATCACTGCGACGAACCAGCTGATCAGCAGCGAAATGCCGATGACGTAGAACAGCGAAATCGTGTATTCGCCCGCCGCCGATCCGTTCAGCCCGATCGGGATGAAGCCCGCCGCGGTGATCAGCGTGCCGCTGAGCATCGGCCAGGCGATCGAGGTCCAGGCATGCGACGCCGCCTTGCGCCGGTTGTCGCCCAGTTCGAGCCGCGAAATCATCGTTTCGATGGTGATCATGGCGTCATCGACCAGCAGGCCGAGCGCGATGATCAGCGCCCCCAGCGAAATCCGCTGCAGCGTGATCCCCATGATGTCGAGAACCACGAAGGTCAGCGCCAGCACCAGCGGGATCGCCAGCGACACGACGAAGCCCGCGCGCACGCCAAGCGACACGAAGCTGACCGCCAGAACGATCACCACCGCCTCGGCCAGCGCCTGAAGGAAGTGGCCGACGCTTTCTTCCACCACCTTGGGCTGGTCGGCGACCTTGTGGATCTCGATGCCGATCGGCAGGCCGGTTTCCAGCTGCTCCATCATCGCGTCGAGCTCTTCGCCGAATTTGAGGATGTTTTCGCCTTTGCGCATCCCCACGATCAGCCCGATGGCTTCCTTGCCGTTATAGCGCACCAGCGATTGCGGCGGATCGTCATAGCCTTCGGTGACCTTGGCGACATCGGCCAGGGTGAAGAAGACGCCGCCGATCCTGAGCGGCGCATTTGCCAGCGCTTCGACATCGTCGAACTGGCCGCTGACCCGGATCAGGATGCGTTCGTTCGCGGTCTGGATCGATCCGGAGGACACGATCTGGTTCTGCACGGCAAGCGCCTGCAGAACGCTTTGCCCATCAAGGCCCAAAGCGGCCAGGCGGGTGGCGGAGAATTCGATATGCACGACCCGGTCGCGGGTGCCGATCAGGTCGACCTTGCCGGCGGCATCCAGCGTCTGAACCTTGTCGCGGACCCGTTCGGCATAGGTCTTGACCTCGTCGGGCGAAAACCCGTCGGCGGTGAATACGAAGACATTGCCGAACACGTCGCCGAAATCGTCGTTGAAGGAAAACCCTTTGAATTCCTGCGGGAAATCGCCCCTGATGTCCGACATCAGGTTGCGTACGCGGATCCAGCGGGCATCGATTTCGTCGCCGCTCACATCGTCGCCAAGATCGACGTAAACCACCGTCTGGCCGGGATAGGTGACCGAGCGGGTGATATCGAGCCCGTCGAGTTCCTGCAACTTGCGTTCGATCCGGTCTGTGACCTGGGTCAGCATTTCCTCGGCCGTGGCGCCGGGCATCGAGGCGGCCACCACCATGGTCGGGATGGTGAAGGAGGGATCTTCCTCGCGCCCCATCGAGGCATAGCTGATCGCGCCCGCGATCATCGAGACGATCATCAGGAACCAGGTGAAGGAACGGTGGGCCAGCGCCCAGTCGGAGAGGTTGAAGCTTTTCATTCCAGACGGGCTCCCACGTTCTGGTTTTCGGTCAGGCTGTGCACGCCGCGGGTGACGATTTCATCGCCGACGGCGATGCCTTCGCTGACGACGACCCGGTCGCCGATCTCAGTGCCCAGGGTGACGGCAAGGAAATGAACCTGGCGATCCGCCCCTTCGACGCGCCAGACGCCGGGGCCCTTGGGGCCGTCGGCGATGGCGACGCGGGGCAGAGTGATGACCGGCGCGCTGACTTCGGCATAGGTCGCCTCGATCAGGCTGCCGATGCGGTAATCCTCGGGCGGGTCGTCCAGGGTCAGGCGCAGGCGGCGGGTGCCGAGGCCGGTTTCGGTCACCGGTTCGATGACCGACAGATGGGCGCCGGTGCTGGCGCTGTCATTGGCGTGGCGGCGCAGGATGAAGGCCGCGTCGGAGGGCAGCAGGCCGGCAAAGGCTTCGGGTACGTCGATCAGCGCTTCGCGGCCGACCGGATCGGCCAGCTTGACGACCGCGGACCCCGCCGACACCGTGGCGCCGGGGTCTACCAGTACCGACAGCACGATTGCGTCATGCGGCGCGCTCAGCACGCCGTAATGCGCCGCGTCCTCGGCCCGGGTCAGGCTGGCGCGGGCGTTTTCGGCCTCGGCGGCCATGGCATCGCGATTGGCGCGGGCGGCGTCCAGCACGGCGGTGCTCGCCACGCCGCGTTCGTTCAGCGTCTGGGTGCGTTCGAATTGCTGTTCGGCCAGCGTCGCCTTGGCCTCGGCGGCGGCCAGCGCCGCGCGCGCGCTTGCCAGGTCCTGTTCCAGCGTGACCTCGTCCAGCGTGGCCAACGTGTCGCCCTGCATGACCTGATCGCCCGCCGCAACCGGAACCGAGGACACCCGCCCGCCGGTGAGGAAGCCCAGGTTCGCTACATTTTCACCGGCGATCACTCCGGCGAAGCTGCGGGCGCGGGCCGGATCGGCGGTCACGATTTCGGAAATCACCGGGCGCGGCTCTGTTGCAGCGGCGGGGGCATCTTCGGCAAGGGCGGGCAGGGGAAGCAGGGCCAGCGCCGCCGCCAGGATCATCGGTTTCATTGGCTGTCTCCTGCGGGCTTGACGATCTTGCCTTCGTAAAGCGCCTGCGATCCGGCGCCGACCACCATCGTCCCGTCGGACAGGCCGCCGGAAATGGCGATGCGGTCGTCTTCGTAGCTGTCGATTTCGATCACGCTCAGATGCACGGCCATGGTGTCGGGGTCCACTGTCCAGACCGCCGGGCCGTCGCTGGTGGCGGAAAGCGCCGTCCAGGGCACCGAATGCAGCGGCGTGGTTTCGTGGCGGACATGGCCTTCGACCGTGTCGCCGATGCTGAGCCAGTCACCGGCGCCGGGCGGAAGCGCGGCGCGGACTTCGACGGTACCGCTGGAGGTCAGGACGGGGGAAATTTCGGTGATCGTGATGGTGACCGACGGCCCTTCCTCGGGCCGCAGTTCAACCTCGCTGCCGCGCATTTCCTCCAGTCCGGACATGTCGGGGGACAGGAACAGCGCCTCAAGCCGGCCTTCGGTGGCGAGGGTCAGGACTTCCTGACCCGGGCCGACGATTTCGCCGGGCTGGGACAGTTTGTCGAGCACGATCAGATCGTCGTCAGCGACGATGACGGTATCCTTGACGGCCTGTTGCGCGGTCTCAAGCCCGGCGGCGGCCTGGTTATGCGTCGCCTGCGCGCTCAGGAAGGCCTCCTCCGCCGCGTCGAGCTGCGATTGCGTGCCGACGCCGCGTTCGAGAAGGTTACGGGCGCGGTCGCGCGCCTGTTCGGCCTGGCGCAAGGCGGCTTCGGCCGCTTCGATCCCGGCCCGGGCGCCCGCGACCGCGGCCTCGGCCTGGGTCGCGTCGAGCCGTGCGATGATGGTTCCGGCCGGAACCCGGTCGCCGGTGTCGACGGCGATTTCCACGATGCGGCCGCTGGCGCGGAAGGCGCCGGGAAAGGAATTTGCAGCTTCGATCGTACCGACGAGCCGGCCGTCGATGATGTTGGGGGCGGCCTGCACCGTGACGATTTCGACGGGCAGAGCGGTTTCCGCGATTGCCGCGACGGGCAGGCAGGAGATGGCAATGGCGGTAAGGCAGGAAGGTCGAATCATGAAACCTCCAATTGGCTTGGTCGAAATGGCGAATATGTCATAATGACATTGGCGTCAATAATGCTGGCGGCGGCCGCCGTCCGGCGCGATCATAGCACCGTTCGTCGGCGCGTTGGCTGTCTTTGCGGCCTGTCCCCGGGGGCCTCCGGCCGCTGTTTCGCGGCAGGCAGACGGCCCCATCCGGATGCCTGAGCGTCAAGTGGCCTATAAAAGCGTCGTTTTTTGCCGTTTGAGCATGAGCGCCGGGGCGGATGTTTTACATTGGCGTGATCTGTTGGGTCAAAAAACAGGCGTTGAAAGAATCTTTCCCGAGGGAAGCATATTGATGCTATTGCAGACGAAAGCGTTCCCTCTAGGGTTGCGGCTATTGCTATTTATGAATTTCAAGATTGGCCTTGTTGTGGAAAAAAGGAATAGATGAACCGTGGGGTTGAAGGTTTCTTCGCAACTTGGCCTCCTGGTTGGGATTACGGTCAGCGCCCTGACGCTGGTCGGTGCGTTCTTCTTCGATGCCGTTTCGATGCTGGGCCGGGTCAATTCCGTCCGTGCCTATGAGGAAGAAATCCTTTCCCACGTCACGACGATCTATCTTTCGAGCAATGAAATCAGGCGGCTGGAAACGCGCATTCTGGCAAGCCGGTTCAACGGGGGGCTGGCCGATCTCGAACCGGACCGGCAAAGGATGGAGGCCCTGTTCGAAAACGCCCTTGCACATCTGACCGTCGCGGCCTCCGTCGTGAGTAACGATGAACGGCGTTCGATCATGGAAGAAGGGCTGAAGCAGATCGGCCTTTACCAGCGGATAGTCGACAGCCAACTGCAAAAGATCACCCGCCTCGGGTTGGGCAACGCCCAGGGACTTCTGGGAGAAATCGAAACGACCCGGTCGGAGATTGCCGAGAGGCTGAAGACGGTATCCCTGGCCGCTTACATGGTGATGCTCGAACAGTGGCCGGAACCGCGGGATATGGAGGCCGCTACGAGTGGCGGGTTGGCGAATGTCGATGCCTCCGAATTCCTGGCCCCGGTCAGGGCGGAGTTGCAAAATGCATCGCTTCCGGACAGTCAGGTTTCCGAGATTGAAACGCTGTCACGGCTGTATTTCTCCCAGCTTGAGGCGCTCAACGCGGTGAATGCCTCGCTGGTGAGTCTGCGGCGCAGTTCGGAAAAGCTCTATCACGGCCTGGGCGATCTGATGGAGGAACTGCGCGCGGATGCCCTGTACCGGGTCGAGGACGCCCGGTTCGAATATGACAGGATCAGCGGCCAGATGGTGACCATCATCGTCGCCGCGCTGCTGTTCGTGGCGGCCGGATCGATCCTGTCCGGGCTTTTCTTGGGCAAACGCCTGTCGCGGCAAATCAGGAATATTTCCGACATTTCGCGCCGGATGGCCAAGGGGGAAACCGGCATCGCCATTCCGCATCTCGATATGCAGAACGAAATCGGCGATATGGCCCGGGCGCTCAATGCGTTCGGCGAAACGGCGGAAAAGCTGCGCCAGCTCAATGTCGGGCTGGAGGAAAAGATCGCGGAACGGACCCGCGAACTGGAAGTCCAGACCCAGAGGGCGGAAGAGGGCAGCAAGGCCAAGAGTTCCTTCCTGGCGCATATGAGCCACGAAATCCGCACCCCGATGAACGGCGTGGTGGGATTGGTGGAAATCCTGTCCTCGACGGATCTGACCGACGGCCAGCGCCGGTTGCTGGAAACCATCAACGAATCCGCCGACCACCTGCTGCGGGTGATCGACGATATCCTCGATGTGTCAAAGATCGAGGCCGGAAAGCTCGACCTGGAAGAAGTGGAGCTCGATCTGCTTCAGCTGGTCGAGCGATCCATCGAAACCTTTTCGACGACGGCGCGCGCCGGAAACGTGAAGCTGTTGAATTACTGCAATCCGCGGGTGCCGCGCTTCGTGATCGGCGATCCGGTCCGGTTGCGCCAGATCATCCTCAACCTCGTCGGCAATGCGGTCAAGTTTTCGAAACGGGCGGATGGTCATGCCGGGATGGTGGAAGTCTATGCCGATCTGGATGACTGCGGCGCGATCCGCTTGCATGTCGTCGACAACGGTATCGGCATGTCGCAGCAAACGATTGACGGGCTGTTTACCGCCTTTCAGCAGGCCGACACATCCACCGCGCGCCAATTCGGCGGCACCGGGCTTGGGCTGAAGATCTCCAACCGTCTGGTGGCGATGATGGGTGGCAGTATCGATGTCGAAAGCACCCTGGGCAAAGGGTCCGAATTCACCGTCAATCTGCCGCTCAAAACGGCGGAGAGGCAGGAGGCCAGGGACGATCTGGGCGGTGCCCGGTTGCTGGGCTTTGTCGAGATTCCGGACAAAAGCGACTGTTTCCCGAAGTTCTTCCCGGCCCACGGGGCGAGTTTCGAAAGGATCCTGGATCGGCGGGAACTGCTGTCCTCGGTCGCGCAGGCCGAAGATGACCCGATCGTCCTGCTGGGCAGCTTTTCGGAAGGCGAAAACGACGCGCTGCTGGAAGACATTCGCGGGCTGGGCCGGGGGACGAAGGTTCTTGTTCTCGATCCCAGCCGCAGCACCGCCAAGGGGATGGTCAGCCCGGGGATCTATGTGTCCCACCGCCTGCCGGTGCATTTCGGCGATATCCTCAACGGTATTCAGGCGTTGCGCCAGGGGCAAAGCAGCCGCCCCGAAGCGCCCGGCAAACAGGCCGGAACCGATGCGCCGGCGCAGACCGGGGAGCTGCCTGTGCTGATCTGCGAAGACAACCGGATCAACCAGGATGTTCTGACCCGCCAGTTGCAGATGCTGGGCTATGCCTGCGATCTTGCCGGGAATGGCAAGGAAGGGTTGGAAAAATGGCAGGCGGGGCAATACGGGCTGATCCTGTCCGATTGCCACATGCCCGAAATGGACGGCTATGCGATGACCGCCGCGATCCGCGAAAAGGAAGCCGGAACCGGGCGGGCGAAGACCCCGATCATCGCTGTGACCGCGAACGCCCTGAAGGAAGAGCCGTCGGTCTGTTTCGCGGCCGGGATGGACGGCATCCTGACCAAGCCGGTCAAGCTCGATGACCTGAAGGCGATCCTTGAGGACTGGTATATCGCCGACCCGGCAGACACGAGCGATACGCGCGTTCCGTCCTGATGCGGGCCTGATCCGGGTCAGGCGTGGCGCGCCGCCGTCACGCCCTGATGTTTCAGCGAACGCAGCACCACGTTGCTTTGCGCGCTGGCGACGGCGGGCAGGCGGAACAGGAACTCTTCCAGGAACCGGTTATAGGCGTTCAGGTCGCGGCAGCTGACGAACAGGTGATAATCCGATTCCCCGGTGGTGGCATAGCAATCGCGCACCTCTTCCTTGTTGCCGATGGCGCTGATGAATTGCTGCAGCTTTTCCGGATCGTGCCGGGTCAGGTGGACATGCACGATGGCCTGGAAGCCTAGCCCGATCTTTTCGTCGTCCAGCACCACGCTGTAATTGCGGATCGCGCCGCTTTCCTCCAGTGCGCGCACCCGTCGCCAGCAGGAGGACGGCGACAGCCCCACCTGGTCGGCCAGATCGGCGTTGGAAATGCGGCTGTCGCGCTTCAGCAGTCGCAGGATTTTCTGATCGGTCTCAGGCAGCATGGGCGAAATTTCAGTTCGTATGTGATCCGTTAGTGAAAATAATTACCACAATAATCGCAAAACGCCCAGTATATTGACCAAATTTTCCGGCGCTTCTCAGGTAAATCTTCCAAAAAAGAGGATTCCGCCGTGACCCAACAGCCCCGCGCCTTCGACACCTATCAGCTTTCCGACCGTTACGACCGGCCCGCCGGGCGGGTGTTCCTGACCGGCACCCAGGCCCTTGTCCGGGTGCTGTTCGACCAGGCGCGCCGCGACCGCGACGCGGGGCGCAACACCGCCGGGTTCGTGTCGGGCTATCGCGGCTCGCCCTTGGGCGGGTTCGACCTGGAAATGTGGCGCAGCCGGGACAAGCTGAAGCAGGATCGGATCGAATTCCTGCCGGCGGTGAACGAAGACCTGGGCGCTACCGCCGTTCTGGGCGCGCAGCAGGCGTCGCTCAACCCGTCCTGCGAAGTCGATGGCGTCTTTTCCATGTGGTACGGCAAGGGGCCGGGGGTCGATCGGTCGGGCGACGCGCTGAAGCATGGCAACGCCTATGGCTCCGCCCCGAATGGCGGGGTTCTGGTGGTTGCGGGCGACGACCACGGCTGCGTGTCATCCTCGATGCCGCACCAGTCCGACGTCGCCTTCATGGCCTGGTTCATGCCGACGCTGGCCCCGGCCTCGGTCGCCGAATACCTGAGTTTCGGCGAATACGGCTACGCCCTGTCGCGGTTTTCCGGCACCTGGGTCGGGTTCAAGGCGATTTCCGAAACCGTCGAAAGCGGTTCATCGGTCGAATTGCAGCCCGACCGCGCCTTCGTGCAGCCCGATTTCACCGCGCCCCCGGGCGGGTTGCATGTGCGTACCGCCGACCTGCCCAGCCCGGAAATCGAAACCCGGCTGACCCATAAGCTGGCGGCGGTGGAAGCCTTCGTTGAAGCCAACCCGATCGACAAGCGCATCTATGATATCGAGGACGCCAAATTCGGCATCGTCACCGCGGGCAAGGCGCATCTGGACCTGATGGAGGCGCTGCGCCTTCTGGGGCTGGACGAGGAAAAATGCCGCCAATTGGGTGTCGATATCTACAAGGTCGGCATGGTCTGGCCCTTGGCGCGGCGCGATGCGCTGTCCTTCGTGCGCGGCAAGCGCGAAGTGCTGGTGGTCGAGGAAAAGCGCGGCATCATCGAAAGCCAGTTCAAGGAATATTTCTATGACTGGCCGGGCGACAAGCCGGAAAAGATGGTCGGCAAGCACCGTGCGGCGGGCGATCCGCTGCTGCCCTGGACCGGTGAGTTGAGCCCGCTGAAGCTGGTCGGCGTGGTGGCCGAACGGCTCGACCGGTTCTTCCCCGAGGAAGGGCTGGTGGAAAAGGCCCGCAAGCTGATCGCGGTGAAACCGCCCGTTCTGCAGGTGCCCGGCGCCACCCGCACGCCCTATTTCTGCTCGGGCTGTCCGCACAACACCTCGACCAAGGTGCCCGAGGGCAGCATCGCCGCCTCGGGGATCGGCTGCCACGTGATGGCAAGCTGGATGGACCGCAACACGATCGGTTACGCCCAGATGGGCGGCGAGGGCGTGCCTTGGGTGGCGGCGTCGAAATTCACCGGCCAAGGGCATATCTTCCAGAACCTGGGCGAGGGCACCTGGTACCATTCCGGATCGCTGGCGATCCGGCAGGCGGTCGCGGCGGGCACCAACATCACCTACAAGATCCTGTTCAACGACGCGGTGGCGATGACCGGCGGGCAGCCGGTGGACGGGCCGGTTTCGGTGCAGGGCATCGCCCAGACCTGCCGCGCCGAAGGGGTGGAGCGGATCGCGCTGGCCTCGGACGATATCGGCAAGTTCGACGCGGCCGATTTCCCGCCCGGCACCACCTTCCATCCGCGCGAAGACATGGACCGGCTGCAGCGCGAGCTGCGCGAGATCGAGGGCGTTTCGGTCCTGATCTACGAACAGACCTGCGCCACCGAAAAGCGCCGACGCCGCAAGCGCGGCAAGATGGAGGACCCCAAGCGGTTCGCCTTCATCAACGATCTGGTCTGCGAAGGCTGCGGCGATTGTTCGGTGGAAAGCAACTGCCTGAGCGTGGAGCCGAAGGAAACCGAATTCGGCCGCAAGCGCAAAATCAACCTGTCGAGCTGCAACAAGGATTTTTCCTGCCTCAACGGCTTCTGCCCCAGCTTCGTCACGCTGGAAGGGGCTGAGAGGCGCAAGCGCAAACCGGTCGACCTGGATGTCGCCGCGCATCTGGCAGGGCTGCCTAAGCCCGAACTGCCCGATCTCACCACCCCCTTCGACCTGCTGGTCGCGGGCGTGGGCGGCACTGGTGTCGTGACCGTCGGTGCGCTGATCACCATGGCCGCGCATCTGGAGGGCAAGGGCGCCAGCGTTCTGGACTTCACCGGCTTCGCGCAGAAATTCGGCACGGTGATCGGTTACGTCCGGCTGGGCGACAGCCCCGATGCGATCAACCAGGTGCGGATCGAGGAAGGATCGGCCGACGCCTTGATCGGTTGCGACGCAGTGGTGGCCTCTGCGCCCAAGGCGTCGGTGCATTACCGAAAAGGCACCCGTACGGTGCTGAATATCGCGGAAATGCCCACCGGCGATCTGGTGCTGCACCGCGATGCACAGCTGAAGATCGACGAGCGCGAAGCGCTGGTGCGGGCGACCGTGGGCGATGACAACGTGCTGTCGATGGATGCCAACCGGATGTCGGAACAGCTGATGGGCGACAGCGTGTTCGCCAATATCATCCTGCTCGGCGCGGCCTGGCAGAGGGGGCTGGTGCCGGTGTCGGAACTGGCGATGAAACAGGCGATCCTGCTGAATGGCGTGGCGGTGGAAAAGAACGCGCTGGCCTTTGACCTGGGTCGGATTTATGCCGCCGAGCCTTCGCTTCTGGCAACGATGCTGAAGCAAGAAGAACCGGCCGCGCAGGACCTGGAAACCGTTATCGACCGCCGCGCGGCCTTCCTGACCGATTATCAGGATGCCGCCTACGCGCAGCGTTTCCGTAACCGGATCGGCGCGTTGCGGCCACATCTGCCCGATGATCTGATCGCGCAGGCGGCGCAATCGCTGTTCAAGCTGATGGCCTACAAGGACGAATACGAAGTCGCCCGGCTGATGACGCAGCCGGACTTCGCTGCGCAACTGGCCGGGGAATTCCAGGGCGATTACAAGGTTCAGTACCACTTCGCGCCGCCCTTCCTGCCCGGGGCAAAGGATGCGCGCGGCCGCCCGGTCAAGCGCAGTTTCGGCGCGTGGATGACGCCGGTGCTGAAGGGAATGGCCCGGATGAAACGCCTGCGCGGCACCGCTTTCGATCCGTTCGGACGCACCGCCGACCGCAAGCTGGATCGCGACTTGCTGGCTTGGTTCGAGGAGGCGCTGGATCGCATCCCCGCCGCTTACCGTGTCGATACCCATGACCGGGTGCAGCAGGTGCTGGCCGCCCCGATGGAAATTCGCGGCTATGGCCCGGTGCGCGAAAAGGCGGCGGATGAGGTGCGGCGCGTGGTGGCCGAAACCGGTATCCTTTGATCGCGGGGCCAGATCACGGGTTTTCCTCGGCCCCCGGATAGGGCAATGTCGCGGGGCTTTGCTCCCCGCCCCTTAGGGCCTTGAAGACTGCCGGTTGCCAGATGTCCCAAACCCCGCCCCGCCCGATGATTCCGTTCTGGGACCGGATTCGTTTCCTGCTTGCCAAGCGCGCCGGGGATGAGGCCGCGCTGGCCGCTTTCGCGACCCCGTTCGCGGCGCTGGCCGATGAGGTCCGGGGCAAATCCGTGGCGCTGGTGGGCAATGCGCGGGCGCTGGCGGACACGCAGCAGGGGGCGCAGATCGACGCGGCCGATATCGTGGTGCGGCTGAACACGGCGCCGGGGCGAACGGACGCCAGCCACGGCGCGCGCACCGATTGGATTTTCACCTCGGTCCGCTTGCCGCAGGAAGTGCTGGACGACCTGACACCGGCCCGCGTGTTCTGGGCCAGCAGCAAGCGCAAGCGGCTGGATTACGCGCTGGCGCGGCGGCCCGGTTTCGTGCTGACGCCCTCCGCCCTGTCGCAGGACCTGATGGGCAAGCTGGGCAGCCGGCCCTCGACGGGCATGATCGCCACGGCCGCGCTTTGCGCCTTGCCGTTTGCGCAAATCCGCCTGCACGGGTTCGATTTCTTTTCCAGCCTGTCGCTGTCCGGCCGCCGCGCGGCCAAGGACGTGCCGCATGATTTCGACGCCGAACGCGATCTGATCCTGCAAATGGCGCAGGACGACCCGCGCCTGCAGGTGATCAAGCCGCGCGATTGACCATGCCGACCAGGTCGCGCGGATCGTCAGGGTCGGCCAGCATGTCCAGATGGTCGAAAAACGCCGTGCCCCTGATGCGGTCATGGATGAAACGCAGGGCGCTGAAATCCTCGATGGCGAAGCCGACGCTGTCGAACAGGGTGATCTGGCGCGGATCGCGCCGCCCCGCCGCCTCATTGCGCATGACTTGCCACAGCTCGGTCACCGGGTGGGTGTCGTCGAGCTGCTGAATTTCGCCCTCGATCCGGGTCTGGGGCGGGTATTCCACGAAGATGTCGGATCGCAGCAGGATATCGCGGTGCAGTTCCGTCTTGCCCGGGCAGTCGCCGCCGATTGCGTTGATATGCACGCCGCTGCCCACCATGTTGTCGGTCAGGATGGTGGCGTATTGCTTGTCGGCGGTGCAGGTTGTGATGATCTGGGCGCCCTCTATCGCCTCTTCGCCCGACCGGCAGGGAATGACGGTCAGGCCGCTTTTCGCCAGGTTGCGCACGGCCTTTTCGGTCGCCGCCGGGTCGATATCGTACAGCCGCACCGTGTCGATGCCGCAGATCGCCTTGAAGGCCAGCGCCTGGAATTCGCATTGCGCGCCGTTGCCGATCATCGCCATTACCTTCGCGCCTTTCGGCGCAAGGTAGCTTCCCACCAGCGCCGAGGTCGCGGCGGTGCGCAGGGCGGTCAGCACGGTCATTTCCGTGACCAGCAGCGGATAGCCGTTGGCGACGCTCGACAACACGCCGAAGGCGGTGACGGTCTGAAAGCCGTCGCGGATGTTTTTCGGATGGCCGTTGACGTATTTGAAGCCGTATTTGTCGGCATCCGCCGTCGGCATCAGCTCGATCACCCCGTCGGCGGAATGGGACGCGACGCGCGGGGTCTTGTCGAATTCGGGCCAGCGTTTGAAGTCTTCCTCGATATACCCCGCCAGGTCGCGCAGCATCGCCTCGATCCCGGTGGCGTTAACCAAGGCCATCATGTTGTCGACGGAAACGAAAGGCACCAGCGCCTTGTCGGAAGGTTGGGTCATGCGAAGCTCCGTGTCATGCGGTCCAGAACGCGGCGGCCGAACAGGCTGGCGGCCAGATCGGTCATCAAAAGCGCCGTGCGCCCGCGTTCGTCCAGGAAGGGGTTGAGTTCAACGAGGTCCAGCGATCCAACCAGCCCGCTGTCATGCAGCATTTCCATGATCAGGTGCGCTTCGCGGAACGTCGCGCCGCCGGGGACGGTGGTGCCCACGGCAGGCGCGATGGCGGGGTCGAGGAAATCGACGTCGAGGCTGACATGCAGGATGCCGTTCGTCGCCGCCACGCGGTTCAGGAAGGCGGAAAGCGGCGCGGCGACGCCGGTTTCGTCGATGGCGCGCATGTCGTGCACGGTGATGCCCAGGTCCGCGATCAGCGCGCGTTCGGCCGGATCGACCGACCGGATGCCCATCATGCAGATGTTGCGCGGATCGACCGGCGCGGCCAACGGCGGGAAGGCGTCGAAACCGGGCTGCCCGGTCAGGTAAGCGACCGGCGTGCCGTGCAGGTTGCCGCTTGTCGTGCTGTCGAGCGTGTGCAGGTCGGGATGCGCGTCGAGCCACAGCAGGAACAGCGGCCGGCCCGCTTCGGCAGCGGCGCGGGCCACGCCGCTGACGGTGCCGGCGGCCATAGAATGATCGCCACCCATGAAGACCGGCAGGTCGCAGTTGGTGGCGGCCTCATAGGCGGCCTGCGACAACACCCGGGTCCAGCCGATCATTTCGGCCAGGTTGCGCACCGCGCCGTTGCCATGGGCGACGGGCGCGGTATCGGGCAGGGCGACGTCGCCCATGTCGGTGACGTCCCAGCCCAGTTGCCGCAAGGCGTCGGGCAATCCGGCAGTGCGGAAGGCGGCGGGCCCCATCAGGCAGCCGGGTTGCGAGGCGCCGGTCTGCACCGGGGCGCCGACGATGTGACAGGTCGGGGTCATCGGAAATCCTGCGAAATTGCTGTTTCGCCCAAATCTGCCGATCCGGTTGACCGTTTTCAGAGGAAAAATTGGCCAAATTGATCGTTCACTTTTGCAAATTGAAATAGTAAGTTTCGAATTGAGAAATATCCGGGGATTATGATGTCCGACCTGTCCACCACCGACCGCCGCCTGATCGCCGCGCTGAAGGAAAATGCCCGCGCCTCGGTCACCGAATTGGCCCATATCGTGGGCGTGTCGCGCACCACGGTGAAGAACCGGATCGACGCCTTGCTGGCCGATGGGCGCATCCGCAAATTCACCATCGAAACCGATGCAGATTACCGCGATCAAATACGCGCCATCACCATGATCGAATTGCAGGGCAGCATGTCGCGCATGGTGATCCGCGCCCTGCGCAAGATTCCCGAGGTCACCTCGGTCCATTCCACCAACGGGTCCTGGGACCTTGTGGTGGAAATCCGCGCCGAAACCCTGCCGCAATTCGACCGGGTGCTGCGCGAAATGCGCGAGGTGAAGGGCGTGCTGAACAGCGAAACCAGCCTGCTGTTGAACAGCGTAACGGAATAGCAGGATTGTCTGGGCATGGTTCTTGCCACAGCTGCAACGGATCGGGCGAAATCGCCCGATTGTGGCTTCGCTGCACTAGAAATTCCCCGGCGGGTCGTTTACCAAGATGCGACGCTGGGGGGCGCTAAATTTGGGATGATCGCATGATCCGTTTCTTGACCGCCGCTGCCCTCGGGTTGCTGACCCTGACATCTCAGGCCGACGCCGGCGAACGCGTGCGGCTGGGCTATGGGCGGCTGATCAATAACGATTTCATCGGCGACACCCAGGACCGCTGGCGCAGCGGCTCCGTCGCGTCGAGCCGTATTTACGGCACCGGCTGGGACGGGGAACTGCCCGACCGGTTCGGCGAGTTGCTGGAATTCCGCTTCGGCGGTGAAATCATCGGTCCCGACAACCTGGTGTCCCCGGCGGCGGGCGACCGGCCCTTTGCCGGTATCCTGTCCTTCGGCATGCACACCCATTACCAGCAGCGCAAGGCCGAGATTTCGATGGGGCTGGACATGGTGATGACCGGCCCGATGACCGGGCTCGACGATTTCCAGACCACGCTGCACGACGTTCTGGGAGTCGAGGAGGCTTCGGACACCACGCTGGGCGGCCAGATCGGTAACGGCGTTCATCCGACCTTCGTGATGGAACTGGGGCGCGAATATATGCTGGGGCAGGCGGCGTTCCGCCCCTTCGTGGAAACCCGGATCGGCGTGGAAACCATGCTGCGGGCGGGCGCCGACATCACCATCGGCCAGATCGGCCGCGGCGAATTGCTGGTGCGTGATCCGGTCAGCGGCCAGCGCTATCGCACGATGCAGAATTCCGCCCCCGGGCGCACCTTCGTGATCGGTGCCGATATCGCGCATGTGACGGACTCGGCCTATCTGCCCGCCAGCCGGGGATACGCGCTGACCGACAGCCGCCAGCGGCTGCGCGCAGGGGTGCATTGGCAGGGCGAAAAAAGCAGCGGCTTTTACGGCGTGACCTGGCTGGGCGAGGAATTCGAGGGCCAGAGCGAAGGCCAGGTGGTGGGCTCGATCCGGCTGAACCTAGACTTTTGATACCTGTCGCAGGTTGGTCTGCGACGAAAACTGCGACCAATTGGCCGTTTTTTCATGCCTTTTTATGACTTTGCGGGTTTGCAGGGGCGTGCGCCTTGGATATACTTAAGTTTATAAAAAACGAAGAGGCAGGTATCAGGCATGGGAACGGGCTTTAGCGGCACGTTCGTCATTTCCTGGTCACAAACAAAAACAGACGGCATAGAAGCCGCCCCGGTGCATGCGCTGAGCGTCGGGACCGCATGGTCCTGGCATGGCAATGCGGTGAGGGTGGACGGGCCAACGGAACTGTTGCGTTTGGATCAGGCGGACGGAGAGGCCAATCTCCGCCGACGGGCTGCGCGTATGGTGCGCCGTCTGGTGGGGGCAGCGAAGCAGAACACGACCGACCTTGACGCGGTCGAGGTCGACGAATTGCTGACCGACAGCAATATCGTCGTCACCGACGGCACGCGGACTTTCACCCTGACGGTCATCGAAGTGGGCGGCGGGGCCTTGCCGCTGCTGATGTTCATGGGGCGGATACCGCCGGCGGACCGGGACTTGTGGGTGGTGCATCACACGCTGGATGCGATGCAGGCCAATCACATGAGCGCGGGCAGCGGCGGGGTGATCTGCTTTACCCCCGGCACTCGGATCGAAACCCCGAAAGGGCCGAAGCTGGTCGAGCAGCTGCGCGAAGGCGACAAGGTGCAGACCAAGGATAACGGGGCGCAGGAAATCCTCTGGATCGGCAGCCGCCGGATGACCGGGGCGCGGCTGTTCGCGATGCCGAAGCTGCGGCCGATCCGCATCCGCGCCGGTGCCTTGGGGGTGCAGCGCCCGGACGAGGAATTGCTGGTGTCGCCCGGCCACCGGATGCTGGTGCGCGGCGACGTGGCCCGCGCCCTGTTCAACACGCCCGAGGTTCTGGTGTCGGCGCGCGACCTGGTCGATGGCAACCGGGTCACCGTCGACACGCAGCTGCGCGAAGTGACCTATATCCACCTGCTGCTGGGCAACCACCAGGTGTTGTGGGCCAACGGGGTGGAAACCGAAAGCTTCCATCCCTCCAACGCGGCGCTGAGCACGCTGGAAGACACCGACCGGATGCGGCTGCTGTCGCGTTATCCGGAACTGGAACTGGACCCACATTCCTATGGCGGCTACGCGCGCCGCAACCTGAGCCAGTCGGAAGCGGCGATCCTGATGTACGAGGCGGCTTGAGGGCCCTGGCCCGGAACAGGGCGCGTTTTGCGTCCCCGGGCCACGATATCCTTGCTTGCATCGCTTGACTCTCCCCCAAACCCGGATATAAGCGCGGCTTCATTGGTGTTGGTGGCCCCCGCGAGGGGATGCCTGTCATGGGGAAACCCAAGAGGACAACGCCCTTCATAGTCGCCCATCGGGGCGACGCCCTTTAGAAGGAGATCAGCCGTGACCAAACGCACGTCTGCCAAGTACAAAATCGACCGCCGGATGGGTGAAAACATCTGGGGCCGTCCGAAATCCCCCGTCAACCGTCGTGAATACGGCCCCGGCCAGCACGGTCAGCGCCGCAAGGGCAAACTGTCCGACTTCGGCACCCAGCTGCGCGCCAAGCAGAAGCTGAAGGGCTACTACGGCGACCTGACCGAAAAGCAGTTCCGCCGCATCTACGGCGAAGCCGAGCGTGTCAAAGGCGATACCGGTGAAAACCTGATCGGCCTGCTGGAGCGCCGCCTGGACGCCGTCGTCTACCGCGCCAAGTTCGTGCCGACCGTTTTCGCTGCACGTCAGTTCGTGAACCACGGCCACGTCCTGGTCAACGGCCAGCCGGTGAACATCCCCTCCTATCGCGTCAAAGAAGGCGACGTGATCGAGGTCCGCGACAAGTCGAAGCAAATGGCCGTCCTGCTGGAAGCCGTTCAGCTGCCCGAACGTGACGTTCCCGATTACATCGACGCCGACCATTCGAAGATGACCGCAACCTTCGTGCGCACCCCGGGCCTGAGCGACGTGCCCTACCCGGTGATCATGGAACCGAACCTGGTCGTCGAATTCTACGCGAAGAACTAAGGGTTCTTCGCCGAAATTCGCAAGTTTCGGAAAACCCGCCGCACGAAGCCTCGTGTGGCGGGTTTTTCTATGCGCAGTTGGTCGCATTGGCGCAAGGCGCCGCCCGGACTAGCAAGCCGTTATTGAGTTGAGCAGAGTGGAGAAAACACATGTCGCAGAAACCTGCGTTGGAACGGAAATTCGAACAGGGGTTGTTCGCCTCGCGCTGGCTGATGGCGCCGATGTATCTGGGGCTTGCGGTGTCGCTGGCGATGCTGACCGTCATCTTCGTGCGCGAACTGGCCTATTACGTGCCGCAGGTCCTGACCATGAGCGTCGACAAGTCGATCCTGGTGGTGCTGACGCTGATCGACCTGACGCTGGCGGCGAACCTTTTGCTGATCGTGCTGTTCTCGGGCTATGAAAACTTCGTCTCCAAGCTCGATATCGGCGATACGGTGGACCGGCCCAGCTGGATGGGCACCGTCGATTTCGGCGGGCTGAAGATGAAGCTGATCGCCTCGATCGTCGCGATCTCGGGAATTCACCTGCTGAAGCGGTTCATGGAAATCGGTCAGGCGTCCGCCGAAGAGGTGTTCGGCGACCGTGAACTGACCTGGCTGGTGACCATTCACCTGGTCTTCGTGGCCTCGGGTGTGCTGATGGCGGCGATGGATTGGCTGTCGGCACGGTCGAAGAAGGCCTGAGGGCATGGCAGTTCGGCAACGCCTTTAAAATGAGACGCGCCCGGCGTGCTCGCCGGGCGGTTTCGATCTTCCCCTTTCCGAAGCGGCTTTGGTATGGAAAGCCGAAGGAGACACGAACATGACCAAGATCACGCCCCAGCCCGGCATCATGGAAATCGCGCTTTACGTCGGTGGTGCGGCCCATGTCGAAGGCGTGTCCGATGTTGTGAAGCTCAGCTCGAACGAAAACCCGTTCGGGCCCAGCCCCGCCGCGATCGAGGCTGCCCGCCGCGCGACCTATGAACTGCATCGCTATCCGGCGACCGACCATGCCGGGCTGCGCGCGGCAATCGGCGAAGCCCACGGCATCGATCCCGATCAGGTGATTTGCGGCGTGGGATCGGACGAGGTGCTGCAATTCGTCACCCAGTCCTATGCCGGACCGGGCGACGAGGTGATCTATACCGAACACGGGTTTTCCATGTACCCGATCCTGGCCCATGCCTGCGGTGCAACCCCGGTGATGGTGGCGGAAAAGGACCGGGTGGTGGATGTCGACGCGATCCTGGCGGCCTGCACTGACAAGACCCGGATCGTGTTCATCGCCAACCCGGCCAACCCGACCGGCACGATGATCGATCTGGACGACTGCGCGCGGCTGGCCGACGGGCTGCCGGAGCAGGCGTTGCTGGTTCTGGACGGCGCCTATGCCGAGTTTGAACTGGGCTATGACGGCGGCGCGTCGCTGGTGGCGAGCCGCTCAAACGTGATCATGACCCGCACCTTTTCCAAGATCTATGGCTTGGGCGGGTTGCGGATCGGCTGGGGCTATGCGCCGCGCGACATCATCGATGTGCTGAACCGGGTGCGCCAGCCCTTCAACCTGTCCACCGTGCAGCTGGCCGCCGCCGAGGCAGCGCTGCGCGACACCGCCTATACCGAAAAATGCCGGGCGGAAAACGCGCGGCTGCGGTCCTGGCTGATCGGGGCGCTGGAAAAACACGGCGTGGCGGCGGACGAATCGCACACCAATTTCATCCTGGCACGGTTCGCCGATCAGGGCGAGGCCGATGCCTGCGACGCCTATCTGAAATCCCAGGGGCTGATCGTGCGCAAGGTGGCCGGTTACGGGTTGCCCAATTGCCTGCGCATCACCATCGGCGATGAACCTTCCTGCCGCCGCGTGGCCCATGCCATCGGGCAGTTCAAGGAGGGCGGGGCATGACCCCGATCTACGACCGCGTGGCGCTGATCGGACTGGGGCTGATTGCCAGTTCGATGTTCTGGGCGATGAAACGCGCGGGCGTGGCGGGGGAAGTGACGGGCTATGCCCGGTCAGAGGAAACCCGCGACACCGCCCGCCGGATCGGGCTGTGCGACAAGGTCTGCGACAGCGCGATCGAGGCGGTGCAGGATGCCGATCTGGTGGTGCTTTGCGTGCCGGTTGGCGCGATGGGGGCGGTCGCCGCCGAAATCGCGCCGCATCTGAAACCGGGCGCCACTGTCAGCGACGTGGGATCGGTGAAGAAATCGGTGATCGAGGCGGTTGGCCCGCATATCCCCGAGGGAGTGCATTTCGTGCCCGCCCACCCGATGGCGGGGACCGAACATTCCGGCCCCGAATCCGGTTTCGCCACCCTGTTCGACAACCGCTGGTGCCTGATCGTGCCCAACGGTGCCGACGAAGAGGCGACCGCAAGGCTGGAACGGTTCTGGCAGGCGCTTGGCGCCAATTGCGAACGGATGGAGGTCGAACACCACGATCTGGTCTGCGCCGTGGTCAGCCATATCCCGCACCTCATCGCCTATACGATGGTGGGCGTGGCCGACGACCTGAGCCGGGTGTCGGACCAGGAAGTCATCAAGTATTCCGCCGCCGGGTTTCGCGATTTCACCCGGATCGCCGCTTCGGACCCGACCATGTGGCGCGACGTGTTCCTGACCAACAAGGACGCGACGCTGGAAATCCTCGGCCGCTTCACCGAGGAACTGTTCGCGCTGCAGCGGGCGATCCGCACCGGCGACGGCGACGAATTGTTCGATTATTTTACCCGCACCCGGGCGATCCGCCGTGGTATCATCGAAGCGGGGCAGGATACCGAAGCCCCGGATTTCGGCAGGGTGCAGGCGAAAGAATGAAACGGATCGTGGCGTTCCTCATCGGCGTGACACTGGCCCAAGCGGCCGCTGCCAACCCGCCGGGAACGTCGCTGCGTCCGGTGGCCCGGGGCGATCTGGCGCAGGCGATCATCGCCGACGTCACCCCGCGCGTGTTGGGCGTGCAGCCGCAAACGGAACAAAAAGACCGCAAGGGGCTTCTGCAATTGCTGCGGCCCAGAACCCGGGACGACAGCGGATTCAGCGACGCGATCCAGTCGCGCAAGGACCGCCGCCGCGGCACGGTCTGCAACGATCCCAAGCTGGTCGGCGAACCGGTCGGATACGTGCCGGGCAAGCTGTCCGGGTGCGGCGTGCAGGAGGCGATCCGCCTGCGGCAAGTGTCCGGCGTGGCGCTCAGCCAGCCGGCGGTGACGGATTGCACCACCGCCAAGGCGTTGAAGACATGGGTGGAAAAGGGCGTGATGCCCGCCGTCGGGCGGCATGGCGGCGGCGTGGCGGAGCTGCGGGTGATGGCCAGCTATTCCTGCCGCACCCGTAACAACCGCAAGGGCGCGCGGATTTCCGAACACGGCAAGGGCCGGGCCATCGATATCGGCGGAGTGACGCTGAAGAATGGCAAGGAAATCTCGGTCCTGAAGGACTGGGGCAAGCGCAAGCCGGGCCGGATATTGCGCAAGATGCACAAGGCGGCCTGCGGTCCCTTCGGCACGGTTCTGAGCCCAGAAAGCGACCGCTATCACCGCGATCATTTCCATTTCGACACCGCGCGCTATCGCAGCGGGCCCTATTGCCGCTAGGCTGCGGAGGGCAGGTTTTCGGGCCGTTTGGGGAGCGGGTCGCGGGCGCGCGCCCGCGAATGTCGCCCGCGCGCGCGGGCGATGCCGTCAGGGCGGTTCTTAACGCAGCCGCAGCAGTGGCGCCGCGCCGATCGGCACCGGGCCGAGGAAGACGAGGTCGCGGCGGAAATCCAGCGGGATGTCGAGCGTCTTGGGATTGCCCGCCAGCCCGGCGATCAGGTTCAGCCCGCTTTCCAGCTGATCGGCGAAACCCTGCGAAATCGCCTCTGCGGCCACCGCCATGTTCAGCATCTCGCGCCAGTTGCGCGCCTTGACGGTCAGGCGGCCCTTGGGGCGGCCCTGATCGTCGATGTCCAGTTCCCCGGCCAGCGCCAGTTCCAGATCGCCCCATTTCGCCTCGGCCAGCTTGACGTCGATGCGGCGCGGCTGCGGGCGGCTTTGCTCGATCGCGCTCAGGTCCCAGGGTCGGTCGAAACCGACCTGAAGATCGGCGCTGAAGGCCGACAGGGTGCGGGGCAGCCCGTCGCTCTGTACAAGGGTACGGAACCGCGACGACGGCGCCAGGTCGTCGGCGGCCAGCGCGACGCGATACAGCGCGGTCTCGCCCACCTGCCGTTGCACGGCGGCGTGCAGGGCGGTCATCGTGGTGGCGTCATGGCCGCGCTGCGCGATCTGCAGCGTGTCGGCCACCAGGTTGGCGCGGTTCAGCGTCAGGTTGGATTTGGGATCGGTCACCAGGCTGGCCTGCATCCGGGCGCTGCTGAGGTCGAACTTGTCGCCCGGCGTCGCGATCAGCTGCTGATCGGGCCAGATCGCGATGACATGGTTGGGTTTGTAGCTGAGCCGGAACACCTGGAAAAACGGCGCCTGCCAGGCCCATCCGGTCGTCGGATCGGCCAGCACCAGATCGGTGAAGGTGGTGTCGAACCGGTTGGGAAAACCGCGCACCGCCAGGTCGGAATAGTCGGCCGACCAGCCCTCGGCCCGGCGCGCGTCGAACCAGTCGCTATAGTCCGATTTGACCCCGCGCGACCCGACCACCCAATAGCCGGCCCAGAGCCCGGCCGCGACCAGGATGGCAATCAACAACCGTTTCACCCGCGCACCCCTTTTCCTTCTGCACGGTCTGGTGTTTACAAGGGACAGGGTGAAAGGACCAGCGGCATGACGATGTGGGTTTTCGGATATGGGTCATTGCTTTGGAACCC
The DNA here is from genome assembly GCF_009857745.1 of Thalassovita mangrovi. GTDB lineage: Bacteria > Pseudomonadota > Alphaproteobacteria > Rhodobacterales > Rhodobacteraceae > Thalassobius > Thalassobius mangrovi. The sequence continues at coordinate 31,169 of NZ_WWEN01000003.1, read as the reverse complement.
GGGTTTCGACCCGGCCGAACGCGTGCTGGCGCGGCTGCCCGGATATCACCGCAGTTTCTGCATGTGGTCGATCCACCATCGCGGCACCGAGGAAGAACCGGGCCTGGTCCTGGCGCTGGACGAGGCCGAGGCGGTGCATTGCAACGGGCTGGCCTTGGCGGTGTATCCCGAGCAGGAGACCCGCGTGCTGGACTACCTGCGCGAACGCGAGTTGATCAGTTCGGCCTACTTGGAAAAACAGCTGCAGATCGATCTTGCAGATGGCCGCCGGGTCGAGGCGGTGACCTATGTCATCGATCCCGGCCACGTGCAGTATTGCGGCGGCATGGCGCTTGAGGATCAGGCCCGGGTGATCGCCCGCGCCCATGGCGGGCGTGGCCCGAATGCCGAATATCTGTACAACACCGCCACCCATTTGCACGAGCTGGGAATTCGTGATCCCGAATTGGACTGGCTGAGCGAGCGGGTACGCGGTATCCGCGCATAAGTCCTTGGCTTCAAGGGTTTCCCGGACTAAGGTTCCGGCAACCAAAACAAAGCCGGGGATCTGTCCGAATGGTACAGACGGACCGCGAGGCGGAGCCGCAATTTTCACCACCTGTCCGCCAGATTCTGCTGATGCTTCTGGTGCTTGGCCTGAGCGGCTTCGTCGTCGTCCTGGCGCTGCCGCGGATCCTGCCGGTGTTCGAGGCCAACCCCTATCTCAACGGGTTCATCCTGTTCGTCTTCGCGATGGGGGTCATCGCCTGTTTCTGGCAGATGGTGCAGCTGTTCAGTTCGGTCCGCTGGATCGAAAACTTCGTTTCCGGCGATACCGAACAGGAATACCTGCGCGCGCCGCGGCTGCTGGCGCCGCTGGCGACGCTGCTGCGCAGCCGCAACGCGCAGATGCAGATCAGTTCCTCCTCGACCCAGTCGATCCTTGAATCGGTCGCCACCCGGATCGACGAGGCGCGCGAAATCACCCGCTATATCGTCAACCTGCTGATCTTCCTGGGGCTTTTGGGCACGTTTTACGGTCTGGCCACCACGGTACCCGCGCTGGTCGACACCATTCGCAGCCTGGCCCCGGCCGAGGGCGAAAGCGGCGTCGAAACCTTCGGCCGGCTGATGAGCGGGCTTGACGCGCAGCTCAGCGGCATGGGCGTCGCGTTTGGCTCGTCCCTGCTGGGTCTGGCCGGGTCGCTGGTGGTGGGGCTGCTGGAACTGCTGGCCGGACATGGCCAGAACCGGTTCTACCGCGAATTGGAAGAATGGCTGTCCTCGATCACCCGGCTGGGCTTTTCCTCGGGCGAAACCGATGGCGGCGGCGAATTTTCCGCCGCGACGCAGATCCTCGATCACATGCTGGAACAGATGGACCGGATGCGGCAGCTGTTCGAGCATTCCGAAGCGGGCCGTGCCAGCGTCGACGACAAACTGAGCAGCCTGGCCGTCTCCATCGAACGGCTGACCGACCGGCTGGCGGGCAACCGCCCGGTGAACGATGCGCTGGAGCGGGTGGCCGAGGGGCAGGAACGGCTGGTTGAGGTGCTTGGCGAGCGCGAGGTCGGCGAAGGCATGGATGCCGAAAGCCGGATGCGGCTGCGCTCGATCGACGTGCAATTGCTGCGCATCCTCGAAGAAATCAGCGCCGGGCGGCAGGAAACCATGGCCGAGCTGCGGATGGACATCGCCTCTCTGACCCGGTTGGTGGCCCAGGGCCGCATCGCCGAGGCCGACCTTCCCACCCTGCGTAGCGCCCGGACCCGGGACAGGGAGGGCTGATCATGGCCCTGTCGCGCCGCACCGGGCAGCGTTTCCAAAGCTCGATCTGGCCCGGTTTCGTGGATGCGATGACCGGCCTTCTGCTGGTGCTGATGTTCGTGCTGACCATCTTCATGGTGGTGCAGTTCGTGCTGCGCGAAACGATCTCGGGACAGGAAAGCAAGCTCGACGCGCTGTCGGCCGAGGTGGCGGCGCTGGCCGATGCCCTGGGGCTGGAAAAGCGGCGCAGCGCGGAACTGACCGAACGGGTGGGCGAGCTCGACGCGACGCTGGCGGCGGCACGACAACAGGCGGATGCGCGCGAGGCGCTGATCGCATCGCTGACCGCGGAACGCGACAGCACGGCGGCGGCGCTGGACGCGGCCAATCTGAAGATCACCGATTTCGAGGCGCAGGTCGCGTCACTCCTGGCGCAGCGCGACGAGGCCCTGGGCGCTGTCGCGTCTCTGGAACAGGAACGCGCCGGGCTGATCGATGAGCGCGAGGCGCTGAACCTCGCCCTGGCGCAGGCGCGCGACGAAATCGACGCGGGTGCCGAAGCCGCCCGTCTGGCCGCCGCGAAACGCGAAGCGCTGGAGGCGCTGATCGCCGACCTGCAGGCTCAGAATGCCGAGGCCCAGACCGCCAATGCAGGATTGACTGCGCGGGTAGGGGAGCTGGAAGACGCGCTCAGCGAGGAGGAAAAGGCCCGCCTTGCCGAGGCCGCTGCGGCCGAGGCGCTGCGCGAGAAGCTGCAAAACGCGGATGCGGAACTGACCGCGATGACGCTGGCGTTGGAGGAACAGCGCCGCAAGGCCGAGGAGACCCTGACGCTGCTGGCCGCCGCCGATGTGGCCAGCAAGGACCTGACCGCGAAACTCGCGACGGCATTGGCCCGGGCGGAGGGTGGCGAACAGGCGATTGCCGACCTGCGCACCAGGCTGAGCGAGGCCGAGGCGGCGCTGGCCACGGATAAGGAAACCCTGCAACAGCGTCTGGCCGAGGCGCTGGCGGCGAAGCTGGCCGCCGAACAGGCGGCCGGCGAAAACCTGAGCGAGGCCGAGCGGCAGGCGGCGCTGGCGGCGGCAGCCAACGAGGCGCTGTCGCAGGAAAAGGCCATCTCGACCGAGGCGCAGCGCCAGCAGGCCCTGCTGAACCAGCAAATCGCGGCGCTCCGGACCCAGTTGGGCAGCCTCCAGGCGCTGCTGGACGATTACAAGGAACGCGATGTCTCGGCCAAGGTGCGGATCGAATCCCTGGGCTCCGACCTGAACGCGGCGCTGGCCCGTGCGGCGGCCGAGGAACGCAAACGGCGGCAGCTGGAAGAGGCCGAAAGGCTGCGGTTGGAAGAGGAAAAGCAGCGGCTCGAGGCCGAAAAGAAGGACCTGGAGAATTACCGCAGCGAATTTTTCGGCCGGATGCGCGAATTGTTGGGCGACCGCGAAGGGGTCCGCATCGTCGGCGACCGTTTCGTGTTCTCGTCCGAGGTCCTGTTCGCTTCGGGCAGCGCCGACCTGTCCGAAGGGGGCGCGGCGCAGATCGCCAATGTGGCCTCGATCCTGCGCGACATCTCGGCCGATATTCCGAAAGAAATCGATTGGATCATCCGGGTCGACGGCCATACCGACGACCGGCCGATCTGGCCGGGGGCGGAATTCGCCGACAACTGGGAACTCAGCCAGGCGCGGGCGCTGTCGGTGGTGCGCTTCATGGTGCAGAACCTCGGCATCCCGCCCGAACGGCTGAGCGCCAATGGGTTCGGCCAGTACCAGCCGGTCAACACCGACGATACAGATGAGGCCCGGGCGCAGAACCGCCGGATCGAGCTGAAGCTGACCGAGCGGTAGAGCGCCCTCCGGCATCGCGGCATGCCTGCGCCACGCCGGACACGCGGCGATTTCCCGTTTCATCTTGGCTGAAATACCTCGGGGGTTTGGGGGCTGGCCCCCAAGCCCGGCGCGCGAGCGCCGGGTTCCCTCCGCGTTCAAAACCGGGTCTTCACTCCACCGTCACATGGGCAAAGCGATGCGCGATCACCGCGCCGTCGCGGCTCAGCAGCGCCTCGCCCTGATAGGCGCCCTTCGGCCATCCCCCGGCGGGAGCCTTGCGGCCGATGGCGCGCATCACGGCGCGTTGCGGATCGTCGAGCGGGATTTGCTGGCGGAACACTTCGCCCTGCGGCCCCGTCGCCCAAAGCGTCAGGAGATCGCCCGGTTCGGCATCGCCCGCCAGCGTGTAGACGACCAGCGGCGCGTCTGCCTTCGCGTCCTCCAGCCGGGCCGCGCCAGAGCGCACCGCCTGCATCGAGGGCACCTTGTCGGCAAAGCCCGCGGTCAGCAGCCCGGTGCGATCATATTCCGCCGGGTCGGCCCACAGCGTTTCCACCGGATCGCCGCAGCTTTCGCCTGCCTCCGCACTGGCATCGAAGGGATCGATGATCTTGCCGTCCTTGATGACCTGGAAATGCAAATGCGGGTGGTTGGTCTGCCCAGAAAGCCCGACCAGCCCCAATGGGTCGCCCGGTTGCAGTACGTCGCCCGGTTTCACCGAAATCGCCCCTAGTTTCATGTGGCAGTACAGCGTTTGCCAGCCGTCGCCATGGGTCATCAGCACCGCGTTGCCGCAGGCGTTTTGCGACGTGACCCCGCGCATCAGGCGGTCGTCGGCCATGCTGTCGCGGATGCGCTCGACCCGGCCGAAGGCGGCGGCGCGGACGGTGACGCCGGTGTCGATTTCGTCGAAGGACAGCAGCGCGATATCGGTGCCCTTATGGGCGTCCCGGGTTTTGATGCCGCAGGCGAAATCGCGGATTTCGCCGGTGTCCGCGTCGTGATCGACGTAATCCTCGATATAGCAATCGTCGCCCAGGGTGCAGTCGACCGGCCACTGAAAAAGCGGCGCCCCCGCAGCGGATGTCGCTGCGAGGGCGAGGGCCAGAATAATCGGGCCGGGTTTCATCAGTCCGCGGTCAGCAGCGGCGGCTTGTCGCCGGACAGCCGGGGCTGGCCGGGGCCTTCGATGCGCAGCTCGATCTCGCCGTTCTTGACGCCGACCTTGACCAGGCCGCCCTTGGCCAGCTTGCCGAACAGCAATTCCTCGGCCAGCGGCTTCTTGATGTGTTCCTGGATCACGCGGCCCAGCGGGCGGGCGCCCATCTTGTCGTCGTAACCCTTGTCGGCCAGCCATTCGGCGGCGGGCTTGGTCAGTTCGATATGCACGTTGCGGTCCAGCAACTGGGCCTCGAGCTGCAGCACGAATTTTTCGACGATCTGCAGGATCACGTCCTTCGGCAGCGGCGCGAAGCTGACCACCGCGTCCAGACGGTTGCGGAATTCCGGCGTGAAGGTGCGTTCGATTGCCGCCGTATCCTCGCCGGTCCGGCGGTCGCGGCCGAACCCGATGGCGGCCTTGGCCTGTTCCGCGGCGCCCGCGTTCGAGGTCATGATCAGGATCACGTTGCGGAAATCCACCGTGCGGCCGTTATGGTCGGTCAGCTTGCCGTGATCCATCACCTGCAGCAGGATGTTGTAGACATCCGGGTGCGCCTTTTCGATCTCGTCAAGCAGCAGCACGCAATGCGGGTGCTGGTCGACGCCGTCGGTCAGCATGCCGCCCTGGTCGAAACCGACATAGCCCGGAGGCGCGCCGATCAGGCGGGATACCGCGTGTTTCTCCATGTATTCCGACATGTCGAAGCGCAGCAGTTCCACGCCCAGCTGATCGGCCAGTTGTTTCGCCACCTCGGTCTTGCCGACGCCGGTCGGGCCCGCGAACAGGTAGTTGCCGATCGGCTTTTCCGGTTCGCGCAGCCCGGCGCGGGCCAGCTTGATCGCGCTCGCCAGCGCTTCGATGGCCTTGTCCTGGCCGAACACCACGCGCTTGAGCGATTTTTCCAGGTCTTTCAGAACCTCGGCATCGTCCTTCGACACGTTCTTCGGGGGGATGCGGGCGATCTTCGCGACCACTTCCTCGATTTCCTTGACGCCGATGGTCTTGCGACGCTTGGATTCGGCGACCAGGTGCTGCGCCGCGCCGGCTTCGTCGATCACGTCGATCGCCTTGTCGGGCAGTTTGCGGTCGTTGATATAGCGCGCCGACAGGTCAACCGCCGCCTTGATCGCGTCATTGGTGAACTTGATGCCGTGGTGATCTTCGAAATAGGGTTTCAGGCCCTTGAGGATCTTCACCGCGTCTTCCACCGACGGTTCGTTCACGTCGATTTTCTGGAACCGGCGCGACAGCGCGCGGTCCTTTTCGAAATGCTGGCGGAATTCCTTGTAGGTGGTCGACCCCATGCAGCGCAGCTTGCCGCCCTGCAGCGCGGGTTTCAGCAGGTTGGACGCATCCATCGCGCCGCCCGAGGTGGCGCCTGCGCCGATCACGGTGTGAATCTCGTCGATGAACAACACCGCGTCGGGGTGTTCTTCCAGCTCGGTCATCACCGCCTTCAGCCGTTCCTCGAAATCGCCGCGGTAACGGGTGCCGGCCAGCAGCGCGCCCATGTCGAGCGAATAGATGGTGGTATGGGCCAGGACCTCGGGCGTTTCGCCGGCGACGATCTTGCGCGCCAGGCCCTCGGCGATGGCGGTCTTGCCGACGCCCGGGTCACCGACCAGCAGCGGGTTGTTCTTGCGGCGGCGGCACAGCACCTGGATGCAGCGATCCACCTCGTGCTGGCGGCCGATCAGCGGGTCGATATCGCCCTGCTGCGACTTCACATTCAGGTTGACGCAATACTTGCCGAGCGCCGATTCCTTGGGATCGATGGTTTCCGGCCCGGTGCTTTGCGGGCCTTCGTCCTCGGCATCGTCCGATCCGGTGATCGGGCGGGTTTCGCCATAGGACGGATCCTTGGCCACGCCATGGGCGATGAAGTTGACCGCGTCATAGCGGGTCATGTCCTGTTCTTGCAGGAAATAGGCGGCGTTCGATTCGCGCTCGGCGAAGATCGCGACCAGCACGTTGGCGCCGGTCACTTCGGTGCGGCCCGAGCTCTGGACATGGATCGCGGCGCGCTGGATCACCCGCTGGAAGGCGGCGGTGGGCACCGCTTCGGACCCGTCGATTTCGGTGACCAGGTTGGACAGGTCGTCATCGACGAATTCGATCAGGGTGCCGCGCAGTTCCTCGGTATCCACCGAACAGGCCTTGAGAACGCGCAGGGCATCGGGCTCGTCGATCAGGGCGAGAAGCAGATGTTCCAGCGTGGCGAATTCGTGCTTGCGCGCATTGGCCAGGGCCAGCGCGGCATGAATTGCCTGTTCCAGCGTATTCGAGAATGAAGGCACGGCAGTGCTCCTTCCATAGTTGGGTCGAAAAAATCGAAGCCTGTAACCTACAACGTCCGTCCGACCATCACCTGTTAGGATTAAAGTTTGGTCGATATGGCGGCGGCTTCAAGTGTTTTCTACCGGTGTAACCTCACAAAACGTCCGTTTGCCGATCCGCTGGGCGTGCGCTCAGAAACTATCCTTGCGCTTCCTGATCTCGGCGAAGACTGAAGAAGGTTGTGCATCGATCATGCCAACCGAGGCCTTCACCTTGGGATCGTTGCAGCGCAGGAAAGGATTGGTCGCCAGTTCCTCCGATAACAGACTGGGGACCGTTGCCTTGCCTTCTGCACGCGCCTTTTGGACCTGCTCTATACGAGAGATAAGCGCCGGATTGTCGGGATCAATGGTCAGCGCGAATTTCCCGTTCGATTGGGTGTATTCGTGACCCGAGCAGATCAGCGTATCGGCGGGCAGGGCGGCCAGTTTCGACAGGCTGTCGAACATCTGGTCCGGGGTGCCCTCGAACAGCCGACCGCAACCCAAAGCCATCAGGCTGTCGGCGGTGAAGGCCAGTTTGCTGTCGGCGAAATAGAACGCGATATGGCCGACCGTGTGGCCCGACACGTCGATCACCTGCACCGGCTCGCCGCCGATCCTCAGCGTGTCGCCCTCGGCCACCGCGATGTCGAGCGGCGGCAAGCGGTGCGCGTCGGCCTCCGCCCCGATCACCTTCGCGGGGTGATCCTTCAGCAGGTCGGCCACCCCATCGATGTGGTCCCAGTGGTGATGGGTCAGCAGGATATGGCTGAGCGTCCAGCCCCGTTCCTTCAGCGCGGCGGAAATCGGCCCGGCCTCGGGCACGTCGATCACGGCGGTTTCGCCGCTTTCGGCGTCATGCACCAGATAGGCGTAATTGTCCTTGAGACAGGGGATGGTGACAAGCTCAAGGGGCATGGCGTTTCTTCCTTCGACTGCTATTCTGTCCCTACAGTGGCGGATCGAGGGACCGGCTGCAATGCATCTTGATGTGCAGGACCTGCGCAATTTCTATTATCGCAGCACGTTGGGCCGTGCGGCGCAGAAAGCCGTGCGCGATCAGGTGCTGAAGATATGGCCCGAGGCTCATAACCAGACCGTGGTGGGGTTCGGTTTCGCCGTGCCGCTGCTGCGCCCTTACCTGAACGAAGCGCGGCGGGTGACCGCCCTGATGCCCGGGCCGCAGGGAGTGATGCCCTGGCCTGCCGGGATGCCCAACCTATCGGTGCTCTGCGAAGAAGTGTCCTGGCCGATCGAGACGGGCCATGTCGACAAGCTGGTGCTGATGCACGGGCTGGAAACCAGCGAACAGCCCACCGCCGTTCTGGACGAATGTTTCCGGGTGCTGGGGCCGGGCGGCAAGGCGCTGTTCATCGTGCCCAACCGCGCCGGCCTGTGGTCGCGCAGCGACGCGACGCCCTTCGGTTTCGGCCGCCCTTATACGCTGAGCCAGCTGGAAACCCAGCTCAAGCGGCACCACTTCATGCCCGAACGCAACGAAACCGCGCTGTACCAGCCACCGTCGCCGCGCCGGTTCTGGCGCAAGACCGGCGATATGCTGGAACGGATGGGCCATTCCTTTTCGGTGGTGGTGTCCGGCGGGGTGATCATGGTCGAGGTGTCCAAGCGCGTCCACGCCCCCAGCGGGCCGGGGTTGCGCGAGGCGGTCAAGAAACCGCTGTCGATCCTGTCGCCCAGCCCGGCGAAGGAACCGAAACCGGTCTAGGCGCGGGCGATGTTCCCATGGCCGGGGCCTCGGCGCGTTCTGGGGTCGGTTCGGCGAAATGCGGCCCAGTCGCCAATTTGTGATTTGCCCCCTGCGGGAGGTAGAACGATACCGTCCGGCGGCATTGAAACGGCCCCGCATCGGCGCGGATCGATCCCGATAGCGATAACAGTTTTTGACGGATTTGCCGCCATCTCGGGCAGGGAATCGAAAAAGCTGTGGAAAAGCGCTGTTTTTTTTGCCCTCTAAAAGGCGTCCAAACAGTCGCACCTTGCTTAAGTGCATGAAAAGGTGCGGTATTCTTTCGCATACAAAGATTTCATAGTATGTTGCTAGGTGAGGAATGCTCTGCTACACCCACGCCGATTTCGATACTTTGACGAAGGTCAATGATCCAAACGCCCCCGGGGCGGGTCCGAGCGGCCCGAGACGGGGCCATAAAAGTCGGAAGGGTGGACGTGTCCGAACCAGCTTCGATCTCCTCAGGCATTGCCGCGCGCTATGCCACCGCCATCTTCGAGCTCGCGAAAGAGGCCAAGTCTCTCGCGAAGATCGAACCCAATGTCACCGATCTTGCCGCCGCGCTGGCTGAAAGCGACGATCTGCGCGCCGTGATCAGCTCGCCGCTGCTGTCGCGCGACGACCAGGAAAACGCCATCGCCGCGCTGGCCGCGAAGATGGGCCTGGAACCGGTCCTGCGGGACGGCCTGGCGCTGATGGCGCAGAAACGCCGCCTGTTCGTTCTGCCGCAGCTGCTGGATCAGCTGGCCGCGCTGATCGCCGAAGACAAGGGCGAAGTGACCGCCGAGGTCACCAGCGCCAAGGCGCTGACCAAGACCCAGGCGGACAAACTGGCGAAAACCCTGGCCGCGCGGGTCGGGAAAGATGTTAAAATCAATGCGACCGTTGATGAAGATCTCATCGGCGGTCTTGTCGTTAAAGTGGGCTCGAAGATGATCGATACCTCGATCCGCTCCAAGCTCAACTCCCTCCAGAATGCAATGAAAGAGGTCGGATAAATGGGTATCCAAGCAGCAGAGATTTCTGCGATCCTGAAGGACCAGATCAAGAACTTCGGTCAGGAAGCCGAAGTTGCCGAGGTTGGTCGCGTGCTCTCCGTCGGTGACGGTATTGCCCGCGTCTATGGCCTCGACAACATCCAGGCTGGTGAAATGGTCGAATTCCCCGGTGGTATCCGCGGGATGGCTCTGAACCTGGAAAACGATAACGTCGGTGTCGTGATCTTCGGTTCCGACCGTGACATTAAAGAAGGCGACACCGTCAAGCGGACCAAGGCCATCGTGGACGTTCCCGCCGGTGAAGCCCTGCTGGGCCGCGTCGTTGACGGTCTGGGCAACCCGCTGGACGGCAAGGGCCCGATCGCCGCTTCCGAGCGTCGCATCGCCGACGTGAAAGCCCCCGGCATCATCCCGCGTAAATCGGTTCACGAACCGATGGCAACCGGCCTGAAATCGGTCGACGCGATGATCCCGATCGGCCGTGGCCAGCGTGAGCTGATCATTGGTGACCGTCAGACCGGTAAGACCGCCGTTGCTCTGGACGCGATCCTGAACCAGAAATCCTACAACGACGCCGCCGGCGACGACGACAGCAAGAAACTGTATTGCGTTTACGTCGCAATCGGTCAGAAGCGCTCGACCGTTGCCCAGCTGGTGAAGAAGCTGGAAGAAACCGGCGCGATCGAATACTCGATCGTCGTTGCCGCGACCGCTTCGGACCCTGCGCCGATGCAGTTCCTGGCCCCCTACGCCGCAACCGCGATGGCGGAATACTTCCGCGACAACGGTAAGCACGCGCTGATCATCTATGATGACCTGTCCAAGCAGGCCGTGTCCTATCGCCAGATGTCGCTGCTGCTGCGCCGTCCGCCGGGGCGTGAAGCATATCCGGGCGACGTTTTCTACCTGCACTCCCGCCTGCTGGAACGTTCGGCGAAGCTGAACGAAGATCACGGCGCAGGGTCGCTGACCGCGCTGCCGATCATCGAAACCCAGGGCGGCGACGTGTCGGCGTTTATTCCGACCAACGTGATCTCGATCACCGACGGCCAGATCTTCCTGGAAACCGAACTGTTCTACCAGGGTATCCGTCCTGCTGTGAACACCGGTCTGTCGGTGTCGCGCGTGGGTTCGTCGGCCCAGACCAAGGCGATGTCCTCGGTTGCCGGTCCGGTGAAACTGTCGCTGGCTCAGTATCGCGAAATGGCGGCCTTCGCCCAGTTCGGTTCCGACCTCGACGCTTCGACCCAGCAGCTGCTGGCCCGTGGCGCCCGTCTGACCGAGCTGATGAAGCAGCCGCAGTATTCGCCGCTGACCAACGCCGAAATCGTCTGCATGATCTTCGCGGGGACCAATGGTTACCTCGACAAGGTCGCAGTGAGCGACGTTGCGCGCTTCGAAGCGGGCCTGCTGGCGCACCTGCGCGGCAAGAACGCCGATCTGCTGGAAGACATCACCAACAACGACCGTAAGGTCAAAGGTGAGCTGGCCGACAAAGTCAAAGCCGCGCTGGACGATTTCGCAGCTGACTTCGCATAAGGGAGATTAGGCAATGCCGAGTCTCAAGGACCTAAAAAACAGGATCGAGAGTGTGAAGAACACTCGGAAGATCACCAAGGCCATGCAGATGGTTGCCGCGGCGAAACTTCGCCGCGCGCAGGATGCTGCAGAAGCCTCGCGCCCGTACACGGAACGGTTCAACGCCGTTCTGGCCGGGCTGGCGGCCTCGGTCGGTTCCTCTGACAGCGCGCCCAAGCTGCTGTCGGGTACCGGTTCCGACCAGGTGCAGCTTCTGGTGGTCATGACCGCAGAGCGTGGCCTCTGCGGCGGCTTCAACAGCTCGATCGCAAAACTGGCACGCGCCAAAGCCGAACAGCTGATCGCTCAAGGCAAGACGGTCAAGATCCTGACCGTCGGCAAAAAAGGCCGTGAACAACTGAAACGTGACCTGGGCGACCTTTCTATCGGCCATGTCGATCTGTCCGAGGTGAAAAACGTCGGCTACGTCAACGCGCAGGACATCGCGCGCGATCTTCTGAATCGCTTCGATGCCGGTGAATTCGACGTGGCAACGATCTTCTACAACCGCTTCCAGTCGGTGATCTCCCAGATCCCGACCGCTCAGCAAATCATTCCGGCTTCTTTCGAAGCGCAGGAAGATGCAGGGGACGCCACCCTGTACGATTATGAGCCCGACGAAGAGGCCATCCTGGCCGACCTGCTGCCGCGTGGCGTGGCAACGCAGATCTTCTCGGCACTGCTGGAAAACGGTGCGTCCGAACAAGGGGCGCGGATGTCCGCAATGGACAACGCGACCCGGAACGCGGGCGAGATGATCGACAAACTGACGATCGAGTACAACCGCTCGCGTCAGGCCGTGATCACCAGCGAACTTATCGAAATCATCTCGGGCGCTGAAGCGCTCTAAGAGAACGGAGACGAAACAATGGCTAACGCAAAAGGCAAAATCACCCAGGTGATCGGCGCCGTTGTGGACGTGCAGTTCGAAAACGAACTGCCGGCAATTCTCAACGCACTGACCACCGAAAACAACGGCAAGTCCCTGATCCTGGAAGTTGCTCAGCACCTCGGCGAAAACACCGTCCGTACCATCGCTATGGACGCGACCGAAGGTCTGGTCCGCGGTCAGGAAGTGGTCGACACCGGCGCACCGATCTCGGTGCCGGTCGGCAACGCGACCCTGGGCCGCATCCTGAACGTCGTCGGCGAACCGGTTGACGAAAAAGGCCCGGTGAACGCGGAAGAATACCGCGCCATCCACCAGCCCGCCCCGGAATTCGACGAACAGTCGACCGAGTCGGAAATCCTGGTGACCGGCATCAAGGTGATCGACCTGCTGGCCCCCTATTCCAAGGGCGGTAAAATCGGCCTGTTCGGCGGCGCCGGCGTGGGCAAGACCGTTCTGATCATGGAACTGATCAACAACATCGCAAAAGTGCACTCGGGTTTCTCGGTGTTCGCGGGTGTTGGTGAACGGACCCGTGAAGGGAACGACCTGTACCACGAAATGATCGAATCCAACGTGATCAAGCCCGACAACCTGGAAGAATCGCAGGTTGCCCTGGTTTACGGTCAGATGAACGAACCTCCGGGGGCACGTGCGCGTGTTGCTCTGACCGGCCTGACGCTGGCAGAACAGTTCCGCGACCAGTCCGGTACCGACGTTCTGTTCTTCGTCGACAACATCTTCCGCTTCACCCAGGCGGGTTCCGAGGTGTCGGCGCTTCTGGGCCGTATTCCTTCGGCCGTGGGTTACCAGCCGACTCTGGCAACCGACATGGGCGCGATGCAGGAACGCATCACCTCGACCAAGAACGGTTCGATCACCTCGATCCAGGCCGTGTACGTGCCTGCGGACGACCTTACCGACCCCGCACCGGCAACCACCTTTGCCCACTTGGACGCAACCACCGTTCTGAACCGTGCGATTTCGGAACTGGGTATCTACCCGGCCGTTGACCCGCTCGATAGCTCGTCGCGTCTGATGGATCCGGCGGTTGTGGGTGAAGAACACTACAACGTGGCCTTCCAGGTTCAGGGTATTCTTCAGCGCTACAAGTCGCTGCAGGACATCATCGCGATCCTCGGCATGGACGAACTGTCGGAAGAAGACAAACTGACCGTTGCCCGCGCCCGTAAGATCCAGCGTTTCCTGTCGCAGCCCTTCGACGTTGCGAAAGTGTTCACCGGTTCGGACGGTGTTCAGGTTCCGCTGGAAGACACCATCTCGTCGTTCAAGGCGGTTGTGGCCGGCGAATACGACCACCTGCCCGAAGCAGCCTTCTACATGGTTGGCGGCATCGACGAAGTGATCGCAAAAGCCGAGAAAATGGCTGCTGAAGCAGCCTAAGGAGGCCCTTAATGGCTGAGACAGTGCAATTCGATCTGGTCAGCCCCGAGCGGAGCCTTGCTTCGCTCGTGGTTGAGCAGGTTCAGATTCCGGGTGCGGATGGCGACATGACGGCGATGGCCGGCCATGCCCCGACCATCACCACCCTGCGCCCCGGCGTGCTGCATGTCAGCGGCCCGGAAGGCGAGATCGAATATGTCGTGACCGGCGGTTTCGCCGAAATCAGCGCCACCTCGATCTCGGTCCTGGCCGAGCGCGCGATCCCGCGTGCCGACGTGACGCAGGAAGACATCGACAGCATGGTCCAGGCCGCTGCCGATGCGCTGAACAAGGCGAAGGAATTCTTCCATAACGAACCCGGTCCGGTTGACGATGCCGCCAAATTGCTGGCGGACATGGTTGCCATGGGCACCCATATCGGGCTCGATCCGAACCAGCCCAATTTCTGATTGGAACGGTTCAGACCGGAATGCGAAAAGGCCCCTTTCGAGGGGCCTTTTTCACGACTAATGGTTGACCGCGCCGGATGTCGCGGGGCAACTTTCCGGCCATGAAGAAAATAAAATCGAATTTGATTGGTATCGATCAGGGCGACGTGGCCCTGTTTTCCGATTTCGAAGATGGCGGCGATATGTGGACCGGCGAAGGCAGCCGCGAACGCCGCGCCAAGGTTCATTTCAGCGAACCTTTCAAATCGGCCCCGTCGGTGACCTGTTCTGTGTCGCTGTGGGACGTGGACTATTCCACCAATATCCGCGCCGACCTGACCGCGCAGAACATCACGACAAGCGATTTCGAAATGGTCTTCAGCACCTGGGACAATACTAGGATCGCGCGTATCCGAGTGTCGTGGATGGCGATCGGTGAATTGCGCGACGACGACGAATGGGACATTCCCTGAGATAGGCCGAGGATTGGGCGGCTGCTTTTGTACCGGTGCGGCCTTGGTCGCCGGATTGCCGATATTGAATGTAATAGGTTCTCTATGAAAAAATATGGCCGCACATTCCACCTGCCGATTTCCCCCGGCGCGACAAGCGATGACAAGATCATGTCGTCACTTGAAGGGTTGAATGAATCCGATCTCGTGGTGACCGAAAAGATGGACGGTGAGAATACCACCATCCATTCCGGCGGTTCTCATGCCCGCAGCCCTGATAGCCGCTATCATCCGTCCCGAGACTGGCTTAAGGCCTTCGCGGCAGCGGTTTCACCGCAGCTTGCAGAGAATGAACGCATCGTGGGTGAAAACCTCTACGCGCGTCATTCCGTGGCCTATGATGCGCTGCCCTCATATTTTCTCGGCTTTGCATGGATCATAGGTGATGAAATCCAGCCGTGGGATTTGACGTTGCTGCGGTTTGAGGAATTGGGCATCACGCCCGTTCCGACGCTTTATCGCGGCGCTTATACGGCTGACCTAGTCGTCGAGCTTGCCGGCTCTTTGGACCTGACCAGTCAGGAGGGTTTCGTGGTGAGGATCGCCGGTGCCTTCCAAGAAGCCGACATGCCAACCCGTATGGGGAAGTATGTGAGGGAAGGGCACGTTCAGTCCGAAACGCACTTGATGAAAGCGGACCTGATCCCAAACCGTTTGGCGGATGTCTGACGTCCGGTTCGCCCGAGCAGGGGACTTTCTGAGATAGCAACCCGCCAAACAAAAAAGGCGCCCATAGGGCGCCCTTTTCAGACCTGTAATTCAGATCAGCTCTTGAACTGACCCTCGTAGATCGGGTCCAACGTTTCGGTTTCGAACAGCGACGACACGCTGGTGCCGTTCCAGATGTTCAGGATCGCCTGGGCGAACATCGGTGCGGTCGGCAGGATGCGGATATTCGGGGTCGCCAGAACCGCCTCGGTCGGCTGGATCGAATCGGTGATGACCAGCGATTTCATAACCGAATTGGTGATCCGTTCCACCGCCGGGCCCGACAGGACCCCGTGCGAGATATAGGCGTGTACTTCGCTGGCGCCGTGTTCCATCAGAATCTCGGCGCCTTTGCACAGCGTCCCGGCCGTGTCGCACATGTCATCGACGATGATGCACTTCTTGCCTTCGACATTGCCGATCACGGTCATTTCGGCGACTTCGCCGGGCTTTTCGCGGCGCTTGTCGACGATGGACAGCGGTGCGTTGATCCGTTTGGCCAGTTCGCGGGCGCGGGCCACGCCGCCGACGTCGGGCGACACCACCATCACGTCTTCCAGCGATCCGGCGAACTGATGCTTGATGTCCAGCGCGAAGATCGGGGAGGCATAGAGGTTGTCTACCGGGATATCGAAGAAGCCCTGGATCTGGGTCGCGTGCAGGTCCAGCGTCAGAACCCGTTCGATCCCCGCCTCGACCAGCATGTTGGCGACCAGCTTGGCGCTGATCGGGGTGCGGGCCTTGGTGCGGCGGTCCTGGCGGGCATAACCGAAATAGGGGATCACGGCGGTGATCCGCGACGCCGACGAACGGCGCAGCGCATCGGACATGATCAGCAGTTCCATCAGGTTGTCATTCGCCGGGTTCGAGGTCGGCTGGATGATGAACATGTCCTCGCCGCGGACGTTTTCATAGACCTCGACGAAGATTTCCTGATCGTTGAAACGTTCGACCCGGGCATCGACCAGGCCAATGGATTTGCCCCGATGCATCGACATCCGGCGCGCGATGTTCTGCGCCAGCGGCTTGTTTGCGTTGCCGGCGATGAGTTTAGGTTCTTTAAGGTTGGACATGTCGACGGTTCCCCAGGTTGGTCGAGATGACAGAATCGTGTCGTTGACACCGCTTACCATCTCACTACGGTCAGGCAAACCTATGCAGTGGGAGAGAAAGTCGCAGATGGCACATATTGATTACTATTTTTCGATGCTTTCGCCATATGCCTATCTCGTAGGTGATCGATTAGAGCAAAGCGCGAAACGCCACGGTGCCACCGTCACTTACAAACCCTTCGATATTGTCGCCGCTTTTCCGCGCACCGGCGGCGCCCCCTTGCCCGCCCGGCACCCGAGCCGGATCGCCTACCGGGCGCAGGAACTGCCGCGCCAGGCGCGCAAGCTGGGGATGGAGCTGAACATGACACCGGCCTTCTGGCCGACCAATGCCGCGCCGTCCTCCTACGCGATCATCGCTGCGCAGAAGGCGGGGGGCGGCGATCTTCCGGGGCTGGTGCATTGCCTGCTGAAAGCCTGCTGGGTCGAGGACAAGGACATTGCCGACGACGCGGTGATCAAGTCCTGCCTTGAAGGCGCGGGCTTCGATCCTTCGCTGGCCGATAGCGGATTGCTGAGCGGGGCGGAAACCTATGCTGCCAACCTGGAACAGGCGGTGTCCGAGGGCGTGTTCGGATCGCCTTTCTTCATCACCGACAGCGGCGAAAAGTTCTGGGGCCAGGACCGGTTGGACGACCTGGAGCTGTATCTCGCAGGTAAGATCTGAGCGATGCCCGAAGGATTGAAAGGCGGCTTCCCGACCTATTGGACCGATTTCGGCAACGGCCCGCGCGAGGCGCTGCTGATCCATTGCACCCTGGGCCATACCGGCGCGTGGAAGGGGATGGCGGCGGGATTAAGCGACCTGCTGCACATGACGGCCTTCGATCTGCCCGGTCACGGCAGAAGCGGCGATTGGGACGATCGCGGCCCGCTGCAGCGGATCACCACCGACATGGCGGCGGAATTCCTGAAATGGCCGATGGATGTGATCGGCCATTCCTTCGGCGCCACCGTGGCGCTGCGGTTGGCGACCGAACACCCCGATCTGGTGCGCTCGCTGGTGCTGATCGAACCGGTGTTCTTCGCCGTGGCCTATGCCGACGATCCGGCGGCGCGGGACCGTCACGACGCGGAACTGGCCGGTTATGCCGAGGCGCTGGAGGCGGGCGACCTGATGACGGCGGCGCGGGTGTTTTCCGATGTCTGGGGCGATGGCCGCGACTGGGACAGCCTGCCGGAAAACCTGCGCAAGAAGATGGCGCAGACCATCGGAATGATCGACGCCGCCGCCCCCGAAATCATCGAGGACGCGCCGGGACTGCTGCACAGCGGCGCGCTGGAAGACCTGGCGATGCCGGTGCTGGTGATCGAGGGCGAAAAGACGCCCGAAGTGGCCCGTCTGGTGGCCGCCGGCCTGAACCGGCGGATCGGCAATTGCCGGGTGGAAACGGTCGCGGGGGCGGGGCACATGGCCCCGATCACCCATCCCGATGTGGTGGCGGCGATGATCCGCGACTTCCTGGAAAACGAAGCGGTGGGGGATCAGCCCTTCGCGGCGGAAAGGAACTGATCCACGCCCTCGGCGCCGATCGACCAGTCGCAGACGAACCGGCCCAGAAGCAATTCGTCGGGGTCGTCGCCTTCCAGCTCGCCCTCGATGAGATAGTAATAGGCTCCGGCGTCATACAGGCGCTTGTGCAGCGCGCGCGGCATCTTGGCGAAGATGATGTTGGCCTGCGGTTCGGCGATGAATTCCACCCCCGGCAGTTCCCGCATCCCGGCCGCCAGACGGTCGCAATTTGCATTGGCCTGCTGCGCGGTTTGCAGCCACAGGTCACCGGTCAGGTATCCCAGCATCTGCGCCGACAGGTAGCGGTGCTTGGAAAACAGGTGCCCGGCCCGCTTGCGGCGCAGCTCGAATTCCCAGGCGTGTTTCGGATCGAAAAAGATCACCGCCTCGACCCCCATGCAGCCGTTCTTGGTGCCGCCGAAGCTGACCGCGTCGACACCGGCCTTCCAGGTCATTTCGGCGGGGGTGCAGCCAAGCGCGACCAGCGCATTGGCAAAGCGCGCCCCGTCCAGATGCACCGGCAGGTCGAATTCCTTGGCCACGCCGCACAGCGCCTCGATCTCGGTCAGGCTATAGACCCGGCCCCGTTCGGTCACCTGGGTGATCGACACCGGCCCGCGCTGCGGGTTGTGGACGCTGCCGCCCTTGGCCGCGATCGCGGCGCGCAGCTGCTCGGGCGTCATCTTGTCGCCTTCGCCCACCAGCGTCAGCTTGGCGCCGCCGGTGTAGAATTCGGGCGCGTTGCCTTCGTCTTCCTCGATATGGGCGAGCGGCGTGCAGAAGATCGCGTCCCAGGGCTGGCACAGGGTGGCCAGCGCCAGCGAATTGGCCACCGTGCCGGTCGCCACCAGGTAAACCGCCGCCTCGGGCGCCTCGAACAACTCGCGGATCATCGCGCGCACGCGGTCCATTTCGGCATCGGCGCCATAGCCGCTGCGGTAACCTTCGTTGGCCTTGGTGACCGCTTCAAGGATCTGCGGATGGGTCGGCCCACCATTGTCAGAGGCAAAGAACATCAGGTCGGCTCCTCGATAATATATTCTTCCCAGTCTTCTTCGGGCACTTCGAATTCGGGCACCGTGCGGCCGCGCATCGATACGCCCGCCAGGTGCACGCTTTCCGGATCGCCGCTGATCAGCGGGTGCCAATCCTTCAGCTTCTGCCCGTTCCACAGCAATTTATAGGCACAGGTCTGCGGCATCCAATAGAGGTTTTCCTCGATATTCTGCGGCTTCAGAACGATGCATTCGGGCACGAATTGGTGGCGGATCGGGTATTGCGAACAGCGGCAGGTTTCGTCGTCCAGCAACCGGCAGGCGATATTGGTCAGCGCCACTTCGCCGGTTTCCTCGTCTTCCAGCTTGTTCATGCAGCATTTGCCGCAGCCGTCGCACAGCGCTTCCCATTCGTCATGGGTCATCTTTTCCAGCGGGACGGTTTCCCAGAACCGGCATCGAAGCTTGGGGCTGTTCATAGCGCTTCCAGGATGTCGCGCGCCTTGGCGCAGTCGGCGTTCATCTGATCGATCAATGCGTCCAGGCTGTCGAACTTCGCCTCGGGGCGCAGGTAATCGACCAACCCGATGGACAGGTTGGTGCCGTACAGGTCGCCCTTGAAATCGAACAGGTAGGTTTCCAGGTTGGGGCGGTTTTCCCCGAACATCGGCCGCACCCCCATCGAAGCGGCGCCGTGATAGCGGCCCTTGTGCGGCCCTTCCAGGATATCGACCAGCACCGCATAGACACCGAATTTCGGCGGGTGCAGCCCGTCGATCGACATGTTGGCGGTGGGGAAGCCCAGTTCGCGGCCGCGCTGATCGCCGCCGATCACCTCGCCCTCGATCCGGTGCCAGTGGCCCAGCATCTTGGCGGCGTCGCGCGGGCGGCCTTCGCTCAGCGCGTTGCGGATCGCGGTCGAGGACACTTCGATCCCGTCGCCCTTCAGCAGCTCCGCGACGGTGACGCCGAAATCCAGTTCCGCGCCGAAGCGTTTCAGGTCCTCGACATCGCCGGCCCGGCCCTTGCCGAAGCAGAAATCGGCACCCACCACCACGTGTTTCAGGCCCAGCCCTTCGTGGATCACCTTCGCCGCAAAATCTTCGGGCGTCAGCGACGACAGGGTGGCGTTGAAATTCAGCTCATAGAGCTTTTCGACGCCGAGCTTTTCCAGCCGGTGCGCGCGGGCTTCGCGGCTCATCAGGCGGAAGGCGGGGGCGTTGGGGGCGAAGAACTGGCGCGGGTGGGGTTCGAACGTCATCACGCCCAGCGGCGCGCCGATCTTTGCGCCCTCGCGCCGGGCGATTTCGATCACCGACTGGTGGCCCAGATGGACCCCGTCGAAATTGCCGATCGCGGCCGAGGCGCCGCGATCTTCATCGGTGACAAAGCTGTAATCCCGGATGATACGCATGGCGCAGGGTTAGCCCCGCGCGCAGGCAGGCGCAAGCCTTGTTGCGGTCAGGGCTGCCATGCGGGACGGATCAGTCGAATTTACGCGACGGCGCCAGCACGGTGGCTTCGCCCGCCAGCACCTTCTTGCCATCGACCATGCAGCGGCAATCCAGCTTCACCCGGCGCTTGGTGAAATCGATGTCGATCACCTCGACCTCGGCGGTTACCATGTCGCCGGGGCGCACCGGGGCGAGGAATTTCAGCGTCTGGCCCATGTAGATGGTGCCGTGACCGGGCAGCTGTTCACCGATCACCGCCGAGATCAGACCGGCGGTCAGCATCCCGTGGGCGATGCGGCCGCTGAAGATCGTGTCGCGGGCGTAATCGTCGTCCAGGTGCACCGGGTTGTGGTCGGTCGATACCTTGGCGAACATCTCGATATCTTCATCGGTGACGACTTTGCGCAGATGGCGCGTCATCCCCATTTCGATATCTTCGATGCAGATCGTTCCGCGCGGCAGGTTGTCCAACATCCGACCCTCCGATTTTTCTGGGCGAGTAATAAATCACCGCCCCGAAGGGCGTTTCGGCAACTTTATTACTTTGCAGACGCAGAAAATCAAGCCCTTTTTCGCTTAGCGCAGCTGCCCGATCGTAAATGTCGGGGCCGATTTTTCCCTTTTCAGGTAGGCTTCTAGCGCCTCCGGGTCGGGTTGCTGCGACGTTTTGGTATCCTCGCGCGCCAGCCCGCCGGAAATGAACAGGGAATCGATGTCTTCGCCCATCGCGCCCTGGATATCGGTATGCACCCCATCGCCGATGGCCAGGATCGCGCTGTCGGCAATGTCGGGGTTGATCGCGGCCAGGCGCATCCGCGCCAGGTCATAGATCGGCGGGTGCGGCTTGCCGAAATACAGGCTCTCGCCGCCCATCTCGGTATAAAGCCTTGCCAGGGCACCGGCGCACCATTCGCGCACCTCGCCACGGTCGACCACGATATCGGGATTTGCGCAAAGCAGCTTCAGCCCCTTGGCCTTGGCATAAAGGAAATCGGCCCGGTTCACCTCCGGGTCGGCCATCGGATCGTTCGGGCCGCAGCAGACGATGCCTTCGGCCTCGTCCAGCGGCACGCGGGTGATGTCGATCGGGTGTTCCAGGATATGCAGCGGCTCGAAGAATTCCGCGTCGCGATCCCATTCGCCCATGAAGTAAACCTTCTGCCCGACATAGCCCTCGAACATCGCGGCGCGGGCGCTGTCGCCGCTGGTGGCGATGGTGTCATAGGCGTCTTCCGGCACGCCGAAGATTTTCAGCTGCTCGACCACGCCCAGCCGGGGTTTCGGCGAATTGGTCACCAGCACCACGATGCCGCCCTTCTGGCGATAGGCCTGCAGCGCCGCGACCGCTTCGGGATAGGCGGTGACGCCGTTATGGACGCAGCCCCACAGATCGACGAACAGCGCGTCGTAGCGGTCGGAAACTTCGGAAAGGGCGGAAATGATCTGTGTCATGCAAACGTGCCTGTTCTGGGGTCACCATACGGGGCGAAGATATGACAGGGGTGCCGGACCGGCGCCACCCGTAAACTAGGATTTTTGCGAGGGTCGGATGGAGATATTCGAGATTTCCTCGGTCAAGCTGGCCGAGCTGTACAAGGACCTGCATTGCGATGGCTGCGGCAAGGCGCTGACGGCGGAACCCGAAGAGGTCTGGGCCAAGGCCGGCTGCGGCTATTTCTGCGCCGATTGCCTGGCCAACGGCGTGCATCTGACCCATCCGGCCTGCGATATTTCCCGGCGCGGCTGAGGGCCGGGCGGTCAGGGGTGGCGAAGCGGTATCCCGCGCCGTGCGGTGCCGTGTGAAACTGTCTTGGCGCGACACTCTGCCGCCTGCCCGTGGCGGTAACCCGCCCAGGCTGAAGGCCGAAAGCCGCCGTTTTTCGCCTACGGGCGGCATCTTTCTGAAATATATGATCAAAATAAAAGTTAAATCTTATATATGCCTTTCCAGCGTGAAGACGCAGCAGACAACGAATGTATGTGAAAGGTAAGTCGATATGAAAAAGACGACTCTGGCTATCGTGATCGCATTGGGTACGGCGGCGCCGGTGATGGCTTCGCACGCGAACCCCTGGGCCGACGAGGATGATGTCGTGAATGCGCAATATCATGATGTGAATCAGGAACAGAGCATCGACACCCCCGGCGAGGACGAACAGCTGGGCAACATGGTGCAGGACGTGAGCAGCCAAGCCGGTGGCGGCCTGGGCGGGGACGCACCGGAGGATGGCAGCGGCTACAAGGGCGGTGAGGAAACGGCTTCCGCTGGTGGTGCGGGTGATGGTGCGGGCAGCGGCAACGGGAATGGCGGTCGCGACTAATCCCCCCTGCCTGCCAAAGAAAAACACCCGCGGAGATGTCCGCGGGTGTTGTCGTTTGAAGCTCGGGGCCGTGACCAGACGGTGATCAGACCTTGAGGTTCGGAATGATCTGCTTCTTGCGGCTCATGATGCCGGGCAGGACGACGGTGTCGCCGTCAACGGTGGCGCCGAAGCTTTTCTCGGCCACGGTTTTCACCAGGTCGTTCGGCACCAGCAGGGTGGCTTCTTCATTCAGGATGTCGATGACGAACAGCAGCACCTGATCGGCGCCATCTTCCTTGGCGACGTCCACCATCGAAGCCATCAGGCTGTCCTTGCGGTCGAGGATCATCTTCGGCGCGGTGGTTTCCAGAACCGAAACGCGGAATTCGGTGCCGTCGATGGTGTATTCCTTCGAATCCATCCGCAGCAGTTCGGCATCGGCAAACGCCGACACGTCCGATTTGGCTTCGAACATCTCGGCGGCATAGGCTTTGATGTCGATGCCCAGGTCGGCGGCCAGCTTTTCGACCACTTCACGGTCGTGATCGGTGGTGGTGGGCGACCGGAATTCCAGCGTGTCGGACAGGATGCAGCTCAGCGCCGCGCCCTTGATCGCGTCGGGCATCTTGGCGGCGTCGTCGCCCATCAGGTCGACCATGATGGTCGCGGTGCAGGCCAGCGGGCGGATGGTGATGTCGATCGGGCCCTTGGTTTCCAGCCCGCCGACCAGCTTGTGGTGGTCGATGATCGCCTGAATGTCGGCGTCGTTGATCGACGCCGGCAGTTCGGCGGGGTTGTTGGTATCGACGATGACGACCGGCGCGCCGGCTTCGACGTCGGAAATGATTTCCGGCTTGTCCAGGTTCCAGCGCTTCAGCACGAAGGCGGCTTCGGTGTTGGGTTCGCCCAGCAGTTTCGGGGCGGCGGCAACGCCTTTGACTTCGTTCAGGTACCAGGCCCAGACGATGGGCGACCCGGTGGAATCGGTATCGGGGGATTTGTGGCCGAAAACCTGGATGGTCATGTCAGAGAATCCTTCATATGCGCGGAAAGTCGATTTTGCGCGCCTTATAGAAGGGCCGGGGCGGATTGTCACCTATCTGCGCTGCGGTGTGACCTTGATGCCGCAGTGCGGCACCGGGATCGGTTTTAGCCCTCGGTCAGCGGCAGCCGGGTGATGGTGAACCCCTGCCGTTCCAGCAGTGCCAGCACGCCGTTTTCCCCCGGCAGGTGCAGCGCGCCCACGGCGACGAAGGACGGCGTGCGGGCCAGTTCCTGTGCCAGGGTTTCGACCCAGGACGCGTTGCGCTTGTCGACCAGAGTGACCAGGAATTCGTCAAGAAGCGACAGAATCCTGTCCCGGTCCTCGGGTTTTTCGCCGTAGTGGCTGACGGCCCTGTAGGTCAGGTAGTCCCAGCCGAGCTGGGTTTGTTCGCGAAAATAGTGATCCGCGAGGTCGCTGCCACCCGACATCACATCCGACAGCTCGAATTGCAGGCTCCATTTCATCTCTTCCACCTGCTTTTCCAGCGGATCCTGAGTAAGGAGCGCAATCATGCCCTGCACGTCATCAAGCGAACGGATGATGAGATCCCGTTGCTCTGATGCCGTTTCTACCATGCGGTCCAGTCCCTTTTTCTTTTGGCTCAGATCGCGGGTCGCGCAGGTCGGGATTGCCAGGGTTATGCCGAGGAACCATGGTTGAAATTTGGCCGCCATGAAGCCCGGGATGCCGTGTGACTTGAGCTGCGGAAGCAGCCGGTTCCAGCTGTCTTCGCCCAACAGATCGATAAGGCTGGGGCCTTCGTTTAGGAGAAAAAGATCGGGATTGCTGGTCAGGTCTTCTTGGAAGACTGCTTCCTTATCGCTGCTCATCTCCAAGAAGACCTGTTCGGCCTGGTCCAGGAGCGGGTTCACGCGGGCAATCGTATCGTCGTGACGCGGATCGTAAAGATGCATCGTGCCAACGATGTGAGACGTCACGCCATTCTTTTCGATCTGCCAGAGAATGCCTTCGGGGAAGGGCTTCTGATTGGCCCGGTCCCGCAATTGCTGCTGTTTTGGTTCGGGCAAGGACCAGAAACCGGATTCGCCGTCGCAAACGGCGAAAGCCGGATGGGCAAACAGGACAAAAGAAAGAATAAGCCAAAGGCGCAGCACTTGAATTCTCCTCTAATTTCGCGGGAGGTTAGCAGAAAGCGCAATCTCGGCAAGAGTGTCTGGCGGAAAGAATTCGCCATCTGGTTGCTTTGCGTGTCGTGATCCGTTGGAGCCTGTCGTTGAGCGAGAAAACAAAACCCGTCGAAACCGATCTCTACGGCCCGGTGAAGGCGTTCTTCGAGACCCTCGGCTTCGAGGTGAAGGCGGAAATCGGCGCGGCCGACGTGATGGCGGTGCGGGACGGCGAAGCGCCCGTGGTGATCGAACTGAAAACCGGGTTTTCGCTGACCCTGCTGCAGCAGGCGGTGGAGCGGCAGAAGATCACCGATCAGGTCTATGTCGCGGTACCGCGCTGGAAGGGGCGGGCCGGGTGGCGGGCGTTCAAGGGCAATCTGGGACTGTGCAAGCGGCTGGGGCTGGGGGTGATCTCGGTCCACCTGGAGGCGGGCGAGGTGCAGGTGCATCACGACCCCGCGCCGTTCCAGCCGCGCAAGGTGAAGAAGCGGCAGGCGTCGCTGATGAATGAATTCGAACGCCGCGAAGGCGATCCCAACAAGGGCGGTGCGGTGCGCAGCGGGCTGGTGACGTCTTATCGGCAGGAGGCGCTGCGCTGCGCCGCCTTCCTGGCCGAAAACGGTGCGTCGAAGGGCTCCGTGGTGGCGCGGGAAACCGGGGTGAAGCGGGCGACAAGGGTGATGGCGGACAATCACTACGGCTGGTTCGAACGGGTGGAAACGGGCATCTACGCGCTGTCCGGTGCGGGCCGGGCGGCGCTGTCCCCGGCGGGGTAACACCGGCGTTCCACCCCTGTTCCCACTGGCGTTTGAGCTTCGTCCAATTTTCACATCGCGGCTGTTGACTCACCCCCGCCATCTTCCTAACTATGCGCCGTTAGCACTCGACAAGGGTGAGTGCTAACGGCTCTGCTTCATGACGAAGGGAGCCCGGGAGAAACACTGAGCCAAGGAGACTCAGAGATGGCATTTACTCCGCTTCATGACCGCGTGCTGGTTCGCCGCGTTGAAGGCGACGAGAAAACCGCAGGTGGGCTGATCATCCCCGACAGCGCCAAGGAAAAGCCGGCGGAAGGCCTGGTTGTCGCAGTCGGCGCAGGCGCCAAGGACGACGACGGCGATCGCATCGCAATGGACGTCAAGGAAGGCGACAAGATCCTGTTCGGCAAATGGTCCGGCACCGAGATCACCATCGACGGTGAAGAGCTGCTGATCATGAAAGAATCCGACATCATGGGCATCCTGTCCTGATCGTCGCGCAACAGATTTAAGAAACAGGAGCAAAGAACATGGCTGCTAAGGACGTCAAATTTAACACCGATGCCCGCAACCGCATGCTGGCTGGCGTGAACATCCTGGCCGATGCCGTCAAGGTGACCCTGGGCCCGAAAGGCCGCAACGTGGTCCTCGACAAGAGCTTCGGCGCCCCCCGCATCACCAAGGACGGTGTATCTGTCGCCAAGGAAATCGAACTGGAAGACAAGTTCGAAAACATGGGCGCGCAGATGGTGAAAGAAGTCGCTTCGCGCACCAATGACGAAGCCGGCGACGGCACCACCACCGCGACGGTTCTGGCCCAGGCCATCGTCAAGGAAGGCATGAAATCGGTTGCCGCCGGCATGAACCCGATGGACCTGAAGCGCGGTATCGACCTGGCCACCGACAAAGTCGTGCAGGCGATCAAGGACATGGCCCGCGAAGTGACCGACTCGGCTGAAGTTGCCCAGGTCGGCACCATCTCGGCCAACGGCGAAGCCGAAATCGGTCAGCAGATCGCGGACGCGATGCAGAAGGTCGGCAACGAAGGTGTCATCACCGTCGAGGAAAACAAGGGTCTGGAAACCGAGACCGTTGTCGTCGAAGGGATGCAGTTCGACCGCGGCTACCTGTCGCCCTATTTCGTCACCAACCCCGACAAGATGATCGCGGATCTGGAAGACTGCATGATCCTGCTGCACGAGAAGAAACTCTCGTCGCTGCAGCCGATGGTTCCGCTGCTGGAATCGGTGATCCAGTCGCAGAAGCCGCTGCTGATCATCGCGGAAGACGTTGAAGGCGAAGCGCTGGCGACCCTGGTGGTCAACAAGCTGCGCGGCGGTCTGAAGATCGCAGCCGTCAAGGCACCGGGCTTCGGCGATCGCCGCAAGGCCATGCTGCAGGACATCGCAATCCTGACCGGCGGTCAGGTGATCAGCGAAGACCTGGGCATGAAGCTGGAAAACGTCACCATGGACATGCTGGGCACCGCCAAGAAGGTCCAGATCACCAAGGACGAAACCACCGTTGTCGACGGTGCCGGCGAAAAGGCCGAGATCGAAGCGCGCGTCGCTCAGATCCGCACCCAGATCGAAGAAACCTCTTCGGACTACGACCGCGAGAAACTGCAGGAACGTGTGGCCAAGCTGGCCGGCGGTGTTGCCGTGATCAAGGTCGGCGGCATGACCGAGGTTGAAGTGAAAGAGCGCAAGGACCGTGTGGACGACGCTCTGAACGCAACCCGCGCAGCCGTGCAGGAAGGCGTGATCGTGGGCGGCGGTGTTGCCCTGGTTCAGGCCGGCAAGTCGCTGGACGGTCTGGAAGGCGCCAACGCTGACCAGAACGCAGGTATCGCCATCGTGCGCCGCGCGCTGGAAGCGCCGCTGCGTCAGATCGCCGAAAACGCAGGCGTCGACGGTGCCGTCGTGGCCGGCAAGGTCCGCGAATCGACCGACTCTTCGTTCGGCTTCAACGCTCAGACCGAAGAATATGGCGACATGTTCTCCTTCGGCGTGATCGATCCGGCGAAAGTGACCCGGACCGCTCTGGAAGACGCGGCCTCGGTTGCTGGCCTGCTGATCACCACCGAAGCGATGGTTGCAGACAAGCCTTCCAAGGATGGCGGCGCACCGGCAATGCCCGACATGGGCGGCATGGGCGGCATGATGTAAGATCTGCCTTCCATATCGGAAGACATTGGGGCAGCCTTCGGGCTGCCCCTTTTCGTTTCAGGAGGACAGGGATGCCGATACAGGGCGATTTTCAGCGCGAGCTGCGCAAGGGCGAAGAGGCCAAGGTCGACCGGTTGCTGCAGCGCGCCTTCGGCGGGCAGGACGAGGTCAGGCTGGTGCGCAAGCTGCGCAAATCCAAGGCGATGGCGGGCGAAACCGTGGTGCCCGCCGGCGATGACCTCATCGGCTATTACGCGCTGTCCTGGATGCGGTCGCCGAAGAACTGGCTTTGCCTGGCGCCGGTCGCCGTCGATCCCGATTGGCAGGGGCAAGGACAGGGTAAGCGGATGATGGGGCTGCTGAGCGAATGGGCGCGGCTGAGCGGCACCTATGTCGTGGTGCTGGGCGAGGTGGGGTTTTACGAAAAGGCCGGGTTCAGCCAGGCCCGCGCCGCCAATCTGCAAAGCCCCTATCCGGTCGAACACACGCTGATCGCGGGCCCCGGCACCGACGCCCCGGCGCTTGAACTGGTCTATCCGGCGGCCTTCGACGGTTTGTAAGTTGAGCGGGGCCCGGACGCCCGGTAGGGTCGGTCCTACAGGGGTGCAGGGGAGGGCACGTCATGGACAATCTGATCACCGGCCCGGATGGCAAGCCACGCTGCAAATGGTGCGGCGACGTGGCGGAATTCCTGCCCTATCACGACAACGAATGGGGCTATCCGGTGGGCGACGACATCCGCCTGTTCGAAAAGCTGTGCCTGGAAAGTTTCCAGTCGGGGCTGAGCTGGCGCACCATTCTGGCCAAGCGGGAAAACTTCCGCCGCGCCTTCGACGGGTTCGATTTCGACAAGGTGGCCGCCTATGACGAAACCGACGTGGACCGCCTGCTCCAGGACGCGGGTATCGTGCGCCACCGCGGCAAGATCGAGGCGGTGATCAACAACGCCCGCCGCGCGCAGGACCTGGTCGCCGAGGCCGGGTCGATCGCCGCGTTCGTCTGGGGCTATGAACCAGATCCGGCGGGTTTAGGCGAACCGCAGACGCAATCGACCTCGCCCGCCTCCGTCGCGCTGTCGAAAGCGCTGAAGAAACGCGGCTGGAAATTCGTCGGCCCGACCACGGTCTATGCCTTCATGCAGGCGATGGGGCTGATCAACGATCACGCTGAGGGTTGCGCGATGCGGGCCAAGGCCGCCGCCGCCCGCGCCGCCTTCGACAAGCCGGTCTGATGCGGCTGTTCGGCCTCACCGTGCTGACCATGATCGCCTTTGCGGCGAATTCGGTGCTGAACCGGATGGGGCTGGCGCAGGCGGGGCTGGACCCGGTGCTGTTCGGTACCGTCCGCCTGATGGCCGGAGCGGCGATGCTGGCGCTGCTGTCCTTCATCCTACGCGGCGGTGTGCCGCTTGGCGGTCGCGGGCGGCTAATCGGGGTGCTGTCGCTGAGCCTTTATGTCTTCGGCTTCTCCATGGCTTATACCGCGCTGGATGCCGGGATCGGCGCGCTGGTCCTGTTCGGCATGGTGCAGGTCACGATGTTCGCGGGCGCGCTGTGGCTGGGCGAGAGAGTGCCAGCGATACGCTGGGCCGGGGCATTGGTGGCCTTTGCCGGGCTCGTCTGGCTGCTGTGGCCGGGTGGCGGTGTCACCCTGCCGTTCATCCAGGCGGGGATGATGGTGTTGGCTGGGATCGGCTGGGGAATCTATTCGCTGAACGGTCGCGGGGCCGGGGACGCGTTGCAGGCGACAGCGGCGAATTTCGTGCTGGCGGTGCCGATTGCTTTGATCCTGCTGCTTGCGAAGGGGATGGGCGGGGCCAATATGGCGGGCCTGCTTTTGGCGGTCCTGTCCGGGGCGGTGACCTCGGGGCTGGGCTATGCGCTGTGGTATGCGATCCTGCCGATGCTGGGGGCGACGCGGGCGGCGGTCGCGCAGCTGACGGTTCCGGTGATCGCGATCGCGGGCGGGGTGTTGTTCCTGGGCGAGGTACCGTCCTTGGCGTTCCTGATGGCAACGACGGTTGTGCTGGCCGGAGTGGCCCTGTCCAGCCTGGCCCGGTGACAGACAAGGCAAGCGGCGCATCCGTCAGTTTTAGAAGCCGCGGTGTCGAAAGGCCGCTTTTAACCGTCTTTTGGAATTTTCTTGGCCGGAAAGCTGGGTCGCCCTAGGGTTGATTTGTTTGCAGTATGGTCTGCGTTAAAATTGATTAACCTATAGGAGAGTTATTATGCGTTTTCCGTTACTTCCCTGTGTCTTGGCCTGTTTGTCCGGTTTGATTGCTGCCCCCGCACAGGCGGGGCCCGAACCTTATATCGGCGATATCGTCATGGTCGGGCAGAATTTCTGCCCGCGTGGCTGGAGGGAAGCCAATGGCGATCTGCTTCCGATTTCGGCGAACACGGCGCTGTTTTCGCTCCTTGGCACCATGTATGGCGGCGACGGGCGTACGACCTTCGCCCTGCCGGATCTGCGCGGTCGGGTGCCGGTCGGCATGGGACAAGGGCCTGGCCAGCCTGCGTTTGTTCAGGGCGAGAAGTTCGGGACCGGAACAACGATATTGACCCAAGCGCAACTGCCGATGCACAACCATGCCGCCACGAGCACGGCCGCGTCGGAAATGCATGCGACTTCGGCAACGGTGAATGCCGTCTCTCCGCAAGGCAACAAGTTCGGCGAATTCAGCGCCGGCGACATCTACAATTCCGGCGGTGCTTTGGATCAGACGATGGAAAACGGGGTGGTGACAACGCAGGTGACCACGATGATCGGTAATTCCGGTGGCAGTCAGCCGGTCGAGATTTACCAGCCGTCCCTGTCGATGAAGTTCTGCATTGCGACCGTGGGCGTCTTCCCTTCGCGGAATTGACGCTGAGGCGGAGGAGCCCCGGACAGCGGGGGATTGAAAGCAGAAAGGCCCGCCGATTGGCGGGCCTTTCGCATTTCGTGTCCGAACCGGGCTCAGCCCAGTTTTTCGGTCAGTTCCGGCACCGCTTCGAACAGGTCGGCGACCAGGCCGTAATCGGCGACCTGGAAGATCGGCGCCTCTTCGTCCTTGTTGATCGCGACGATGATCTTGGAATCCTTCATCCCCGCCAGGTGCTGGATCGCCCCCGAGATGCCGCAGGCGATGTAGAGTTCCGGCGCCACGACCTTGCCGGTCTGGCCCACCTGCCAGTCGTTCGGCGCAAAGCCCGAATCGACCGCGGCGCGGGAGGCACCGACGGCGGCGCCCAGCTTGTCGGCCAGCGCTTCGATGATCTTGAAGTCTTCTTCCGACCCGACGCCACGGCCGCCCGACACCACGATGCCCGCAGAGGTCAGTTCCGGACGGTCGCTGGCCGCGACCTTGTCCTCGACCCATTCCGACAGGCC
>NZ_WWEN01000027.1 GCF_009857745.1 Thalassovita mangrovi | reverse complement strand
CCTTTTTGAATTTATTTTTTAAGCAAGCACTCGGGTTCAAGTCGAGAAATCAATTGACAGAAGGATATATACTGTTTAAAAACAGGATCGACCGAAAAAGTGACGCTTCTGCTAGACTTAATCGTGCAAAATACAATCTTAGTGGCGCGGGCCCACATTGGAGATGGAGCGGGCAATGAGGGTCTCTTGTAGATTGTTTGCGCAAATTGGCACAGGTGCGATCATACCAGCACTAATGCATCGGATCCCATCAGAACTTCGCAGTTAAGCGTGCTTGGGCGAGAGTAGTACTAGGATGGGTGACCTCCTTGGAAGTCCTCGTGTTGCACCTCTTTTTGAATTTATTTTTTAATCAAGCACTCGGGTTTAAGTCGAGAAATCAATTGACAGAAGGATATATACTGTTTAAAAACAGGATCGACCGAAAAAGTGACACTTCTGCTAGACTTAATCGTGCAAAATACAATCTTAGTGGAACGGGCCCACATTGGAGATGGAGCGGGCGATGAGAGTCTCTTGTAGATTGTTGGCGCAAGTTGGG
>NZ_WWEN01000026.1 GCF_009857745.1 Thalassovita mangrovi | reverse complement strand
TTCTTTTAATACCATTTTTAGAGTTGAAGTTCGTTTTTCAATTAGGATATACATGGATTCACAAAATAATCTCCTTTCTTTTCATTATTGGGCATCATAAACACATTCTCCTCATTGCGATTAATGATATTGATGCTTTGGTTTCATAGGAAAAACTTCTCTTATTGCCATTTTTGGAATTGAAGTTCGTTTTTCGATTGGGATAAACATGGATTCACATATTAATCTCCTTTCTTTTCATTATTGGGCATCATAAACACATTCTCCTCTTTGGGATTAACAATATTGATGATTTGTTTCATAAGAAAAACTTCTCTTATTGCCTTTTTTAGATTTGAAGTTCGTTTTTCGATTGGGATAAACATGGATTCACATAATAATCTCCTTCCTTTTCATTATTGGGCATCATAAACACTTTCTCCTCATTGGGATTGACGATATTGATGATTTGTTTCATAAGAAAAGCTTCTCTTATTACCATTTTTAGAATTAAAGTTTATGTTTCAATTGGGATAAGGATGGATTCACATCATAATCTCCTTCCTTTTCATTATTGGGCATCATAAACACATTCTCCTTATTGGGATTAACGATATTGATGCTTTGGCTTCATAAGAAAAACTTCTTTTAATACCATTTTTAGAGTTGAAGTTCGTTTTTCAATTAGGATATACATGGATTCACATAATAATCTATTTTCTTTTAATGATTGAGTGCCATAAATTCATTCTCCTTAT
>NZ_WWEN01000025.1 GCF_009857745.1 Thalassovita mangrovi | reverse complement strand
ATAGTTCCCAATCATGAAAAGAGGGGATATTATTATGTGAATCCATGCTTATACCAATAGAAGGACAAACTTTGATACTATAAATGGTGGAAGGAAGTCTTTCTTATGAAACCAAAGCATCAAAATCATTTATCACAACAAGGAGAATGTGTTTATAGTGCCCAATCAAGAAATCAAAGGATATTTTATGTGAATCCATGTTTATCCCAATTGAAAGGCGAACTTCAATTCTAAAAATGGTAGACAAACAAGTTTTTCTTATGAAACAAAAGCATCAAAATCATTTATCACAACAAGGAGAGTGTGATTATGGTGTCCAATCATGAAAAGAGAGGAGATTATTATGTGAATCCATGTTTATCCAACTGAATGTCGAACTTTGGTTCCAAAAATGGTAGAAAGAGAAGTTTTTCTTTTGAAACCAAAGCATCAATATCATTTATCCCAACGAGAAGAATGTGATTATGGTGCCCATTCATGAAAAGAAAGGTTATCGTTATGTGAATCCATGTTTATCATAATTTGAAGATGAACTTGAATTCTAAAAAAGGTGGAAAAACAAGTTTTTCTTTTGAATCAAATCATCAAAATCATTTATCCCAACGAGGAGAATGTGATTATGGTGCCCAATCATGAAAAGAGAGGAGATTATTATGTGAATCCATGTTTATCCCAATTGAAAGTCGAACTTCGATTCTAAAAATGGTAGAAAAAGAAGCTTTTCTTTTGAAACCAAAGCATCAAAATTGTTTATCACAACAAGGAGAACGTGTTTATGGTGCCCAATAATGAAATGAAAGGAGATTATTAT
>NZ_WWEN01000024.1 GCF_009857745.1 Thalassovita mangrovi | reverse complement strand
GGCTATGGCGACGACACGATCACGCTGGAAAACGATTTCGGCAACGACACGATCGAGATGGAAGACCAGGACGAGGTCAATGGCGACATCCTCGACATGTCCGCGGTCACCGACGATCTGACCGTCGACCTGAGCCCGACCAACCGGGGCGCGGGCACCGTCTCCGACGGCACCTCCACCGCCAATTTCCAGGGCGTCGAACACCTGGTGCTGGGCAGCGGCACCAACACTTTGGTGTTGGCCGATTTTTCCGGCACCGACCGTGTCGAAGGCTTCGATGCGCCGGTGCTGAACACCGACGGGAGCTATAGCGGCAAGGACCTGCTGGACGTGTCCGGCCTGACCGACGACGCTGGCAACCCGGTCGATGTGAACGACGTGGTGGTGTCGGACGACGGGGCGGGCAACGCGGTTCTGAGCTTCCCGCATGGGGAAGCGCTGACCCTGGTCGGGGTTGCCCCGGCCGATGTGTCGGACGTGGCGCAGCTGGCGGCGATGGGGATTCCGGCGGCTGACGCCGGCGGAACTGCGGGCGATACCGGTGGCGGCGCCGGCGACACCGGCGGAGGCTCGGGCGCGCCCGACGGAAGCACCACCGCTCTCAACGGCATCGTCGAAGGCGGGGCGGACAGCGAGCTGATAGACGCCAACTTTACCGGCGACCCTGAAGGTGACCGGATCGATCATAACGACGCCGCCGACGGATCGAACGACGATGTGGTCACGGCCGGTGCCGGCAACGATACCGTTCTGGCCGGCGACGGCAACGATTACATCGACGGCGGCAGCGGCCACGACCAGCTGGAAGGCGGCGACGGCGA
>NZ_WWEN01000023.1 GCF_009857745.1 Thalassovita mangrovi | reverse complement strand
CAACGAAAAAGGGCCGCCCCTTGGGCGGCCCTTCTCTATTCAGATCAGCGAGTTGATCACTCGAGGATTTTCGACACGACGCCCGAACCCACGGTGCGGCCGCCTTCACGGATGGCGAAGCGCAGGCCTTCTTCCATCGCGATCGGGGCGATCAGCTCGGCGGTGAATTTCAGGTTGTCGCCCGGCATCACCATCTCGGTGCCTTCCGGCAGGGTCACGGTGCCGGTCACGTCGGTGGTCCGGAAGTAGAACTGCGGACGGTAGTTCGCGAAGAACGGGGTGTGACGGCCGCCTTCGTCCTTGGTCAGGATGTAGACCTCGGCTTCGAACTTGGTGTGCGGGTTCACCGAACCCGGCTTACACAGAACCTGGCCGCGCTCGACCGCTTCACGGTCGATACCGCGCAGCAGCGCGCCGATGTTGTCGCCGGCTTCGCCGCGGTCCAGCAGCTTGCGGAACATTTCAACACCGGTACAGGTGGTCTTCTGGGTGTCCTTGATGCCGACGATTTCCAGTTCGTCGCCGACATTCACAACGCCACGTTCCACACGGCCGGTCACAACGGTGCCGCGGCCCGAGATCGAGAACACGTCTTCGATCGGCATCAGGAACGGCTGGTCCACGGCACGGGCCGGGGTCGGGATGTATTCATCCACGGCCGCCATCAGTTCGCGGATCTTGTTTTCGCCGATTTCCGGGTCACGGCCTTCCAGAGCGGCCAGAGCCGAACCTGCGATGATCGGAATATCGTCGCCGGGGAAGTCGTAGGCCGACAGCAGCTCGCGGACTTCCATTTCCACCAGCTCCAGCAGTTCCTCGTCGTCGACCTGGTCGACCTTGTTCAGGAACACGACCAGCGCCGGAACGCCGACCTGACGGGCCAGCAGGATGTGTTCGCGGGTCTGCGGCATCGGGCCGTCAGCTGCGTTCACAACCAGGATGCCGCCGTCCATCTGCGCCGCACCGGTGATCATGTTCTTCACGTAGTCGGCGTGGCCGGGGCAGTCGACGTGGGCGTAGTGACGCGCTTCGGTCTCGTATTCCACGTGTGCGGTCGAGATGGTGATCCCGCGGGCTTTTTCTTCCGGCGCGCCGTCGATCTGGTCGTAGGCTTTGAATTCGCCGAAATACTTGGTGATTGCTGCGGTCAGCGTGGTTTTGCCGTGGTCAACGTGGCCGATCGTGCCGATGTTAACGTGCGGTTTAGAACGCTCAAACTTTTCCTTTGCCAT
>NZ_WWEN01000022.1 GCF_009857745.1 Thalassovita mangrovi | reverse complement strand
GTCAAACGTGTGATCGACTACAACGTGAAAGTCCGCGTTAAGGCGGATGGCAGCGGTGTCGATCTGGCCAATGTCAAAATGTCGATGAACCCGTTCGACGAAATCGCCGTGGAAGAGGCGATCCGCCTGAAGGAAGCCGGCAAGGCCGAAGAGGTCGTGGTGGTTTCCATCGGCGTCAAGCAGGCGCAGGAAACCCTGCGCACCGCGCTGGCCATGGGTGCCGACCGCGCCATCCTGGTGGTGGCCGCCGATGACGTCCACACCGATATCGAACCGCTGGCCGTCGCCAAGATCCTCAAGGGCGTGATCGACGAAGAACAACCCGGGCTGGTCATCGCCGGCAAGCAGGCGATCGACAACGACATGAACGCCACCGGCCAGATGCTGTCGGCGCTGCTGGGCTGGTCGCAGGCGACCTTCGCCTCGGAACTGGACATCGACGGCGGTGCCGCCGTGGTCACCCGCGAAGTCGACGGCGGTCTGCAGACCATCAAGGTCAAGCTGCCGGCGATCGTCACCGCCGATTTGCGCCTGAACGAGCCGCGCTATGCTTCGCTGCCCAACATCATGAAGGCGAAGAAGAAGCCGCTGGATGAAAAGACCGCCGGTGATTACGGCGTCGACGTCACCCCGCGCCTGGAAATCGTCAAGACCTCCGAACCGGAGGCCCGCCAGGCCGGTGAGATCGTCGGTTCGGTCGACGAGCTGGTCGCGAAACTGAAAGAAAAGGGAGTCGTGTAATGGCTGTTCTCCTGCTTGCTGAAGTCACCGACGGCGCGCTGGCGCTGGACGCAACCGCCAAGGCCGTTTCCGCCGCCAAGGGCTTGGGCGACGTGACCGCGCTCTGCGTCGGCGCCGCCGCCGCCGAGGCCGGGGCCGAGGCCGCCAAGATCGACGGCGTGGCCAAGGTTCTCGTCGCCGAGGATGCCTCGCTCGGCCACCGGCTGGCCGAACCCACCGCGGCGCTGATCGCGTCGCTGGCGGGCGATTACAGCCACATCGTGGCGCCCTCGACCACCGACGCCAAGAACATCATGCCGCGCGTCGCGGCTCTGCTCGACGTGATGGTGATCTCGGACGTGTCGGGCGTTGTCGACGCCGACACCTTTGAGCGCCCGGTCTATGCCGGCAACGCGATCCAGACGGTAAAGTCGAAAGATGAAAAGAAGGTTATCACCTTCCGCACCTCGTCCTTCGACGCCGCCGGCGAAGGTGGTGCTGCCGCGGTTGAAACCGCCGCTGTCCCGGCCTCCGAAGGCCTGTCGGAATGGGTCGAGGACAAGGTCGCGGCCAGCGACCGTCCGGAACTGACCTCTGCGGGCATCGT
>NZ_WWEN01000021.1 GCF_009857745.1 Thalassovita mangrovi | reverse complement strand
AGTACAAATGGCAGTATTAATCCACAATTTTAAAAGAAAAGGGGGGATTGGGGGGTACAGTGCAGGGGAAAGAATAGTAGACATAATAGCAACAGACATACAAACTAAAGAATTACAAAAACAAATTACAAAAATTCAAAATTTTCGGGTTTATTACAGGGACAGCAGAGATCCAGTTTGGAAAGGACCAGCAAAGCTCCTCTGGAAAGGTGAAGGGGCAGTAGTAATACAAGATAATAGTGACATAAAAGTAGTGCCAAGAAGAAAAGCAAAGATCATCAGGGATTATGGAAAACAGATGGCAGGTGATGATTGTGTGGCAAGTAGACAGGATGAGGATTAACACCCATAGAATGGCCAAGGCAAAGAGAAGAGTGGTGCAGAGAGAAAAAAGAGCAGTGGGAATAGGAGCTTTGTTCCTTGGGTTCTTGGGAGCAGCAGGAAGCACTATGGGCGCAGCGTCAATGACGCTGACGGTACAGGCCAGACAATTATTGTCTGATATAGTGCAGCAGCAGAACAATTTGCTGAGGGCTATTGAGGCGCAACAGCATCTGTTGCAACTCACAGTCTGGGGCATCAAACAGCTCCAGGCAAGAATCCTGGCTGTGGAAAGATACCTAAAGGATCAACAGCTCCTGGGGATTTGGGGTTGCTCTGGAAAACTCATTTGCACCACTGCTGTGCCGCGGCCGCAAAAAAGGGGCTCGTCCCTGTTTCCGGAGGAATTTGCAAGCGGGGTCTTGCATGACGGGGAGGCAAACCCCCGTTCGCCGCAGTCCGGCCGGCCCGAGACTCGAACCGGGGGTCCTGCGACTCAACCCTTGGAAAATAACCCTCCGGCTACAGGGAGCGAGCCACTTAATGCTTTCGCTTTCCAGCCTAACCGCTTACGCCGCGCGCGGCCAGTGGCCAAAAAAGCTAGCGCAGCAGCCGCCGCGCCTGGAAGGAAGCCAAAAGGAGCGCTCCCCCGTTGTCTGACGTCGCACACCTGGGTTCGACACGCGGGCGGTAACCGCATGGATCACGGCGGACGGCCGGATCCGGGGTTCGAACCCCGGTCGTCCGCCATGATACCCTTGCGAATTTATCCACCAGACCACGGAAGAGTGCCCGCGGCCGCTTCGAGCAGACATGATAAGATACATTGATGAGTTTGGACAAACCACAACTAGAATGCAGTGAAAAAAATGCTTTATTTGTGAAATTTGTGATGCTATTGCTTTATTTGTAACCATTATAAGCTGCAATAAACAAGTTAACAACAACAATTGCATTCATTTTATGTTTCAGGTTCAGGGGGAGATGTGGGAGGTTTTTTAAAGCAAGTAAAACCTCTACAAATGTGGTAAAATCGATAAGGATCCGGGCTGGCGTAATAGCGAAGAGGCCCGCACCGATCGCCCTTCCCAACAGTTGCGCAGCCTGAATGGCGAATGG
>NZ_WWEN01000020.1 GCF_009857745.1 Thalassovita mangrovi | reverse complement strand
CAAAAATTGGGCCTGAAAATCCATACAATACTCCAGTATTTGCCATAAAGAAAAAAGACAGTACTAAATGGAGAAAATTAGTAGATTTCAGAGAACTTAATAAGAGAACTCAAGATTTCTGGGAAGTTCAATTAGGAATACCACATCCTGCAGGGTTAAAACAGAAAAAATCAGTAACAGTACTGGATGTGGGCGATGCATATTTTTCAGTTCCCTTAGATAAAGACTTCAGGAAGTATACTGCATTTACCATACCTAGTATAAACAATGAGACACCAGGGATTAGATATCAGTACAATGTGCTTCCACAGGGATGGAAAGGATCACCAGCAATATTCCAGTGTAGCATGACAAAAATCTTAGAGCCTTTTAGAAAACAAAATCCAGACATAGTCATCTATCAATACATGGATGATTTGTATGTAGGATCTGACTTAGAAATAGGGCAGCATAGAACAAAAATAGAGGAACTGAGACAACATCTGTTGAGGTGGGGATTTACCACACCAGACAAAAAACATCAGAAAGAACCTCCATTCCTTTGGATGGGTTATGAACTCCATCCTGATAAATGGACAGTACAGCCTATAGTGCTGCCAGAAAAGGACAGCTGGACTGTCAATGACATACAGAAATTAGTGGGAAAATTGAATTGGGCAAGTCAGATTTATGCAGGGATTAAAGTAAGGCAATTATGTAAACTTCTTAGGGGAACCAAAGCACTAACAGAAGTAGTACCACTAACAGAAGAAGCAGAGCTAGAACTGGCAGAAAACAGGGAGATTCTAAAAGAACCGGTACATGGAGTGTATTATGACCCATCAAAAGACTTAATAGCAGAAATACAGAAGCAGGGGCAAGGCCAATGGACATATCAAATTTATCAAGAGCCATTTAAAAATCTGAAAACAGGAAAGTATGCAAGAATGAAGGGTGCCCACACTAATGATGTGAAACAATTAACAGAGGCAGTACAAAAAATAGCCACAGAAAGCATAGTAATATGGGGAAAGACTCCTAAATTTAAATTACCCATACAAAAGGAAACATGGGAAGCATGGTGGACAGAGTATTGGCAAGCCACCTGGATTCCTGAGTGGGAGTTTGTCAATACCCCTCCCTTAGTGAAGTTATGGTACCAGTTAGAGAAAGAACCCATAATAGGAGCAGAAACTTTCTATGTAGATGGGGCAGCCAATAGGGAAACTAAATTAGGAAAAGCAGGATATGTAACTGACAGAGGAAGACAAAAAGTTGTCCCCCTAACGGACACAACAAATCAGAAGACTGAGTTACAAGCAATTCATCTAGCTTTGCAGGATTCGGGATTAGAAGTAAACATAGTGACAGACTCACAATATGCATTGGGAATCATTCAAGCACAACCAGATAAGAGTGAATCAGAGTTAGTCAGTCAAATAATAGAGCAGTTAATAAAAAAGGAAAAAGTCTACCTGGCATGGGTACCAGCACACAAAGGAATTGGAG
>NZ_WWEN01000002.1 GCF_009857745.1 Thalassovita mangrovi | reverse complement strand
AACGGCAGCTGGATCAGACGTGTGCTCTTGGCCGCGGGCGGCGGCTTTGCCGCCGCGCTGGCGCGGGCGACCAGATCGGAGGTGCGGATGCCCAGCAGCGCGTCGGCCGATTGCCGTTGCCGCGACGGCGGCCGAACGGCGAAACTGCGCGGCACCTCGGGGACGGGTAGGGTTTCGCTGTGCTCAATCGGGTCTTCGTGGGTATGCGGCGATGCCGCCCCGCCCGCGCCGAGATAGGCGGCCTGCACCGCCGGGTCGTGCATCAAGGCCTGCGCCGTGTCCTCGAACACGATATGGGCGTTTTCCAGCAGATACCCCCGGTCGGCGATGGCGAGGCTTTGCTTGGCATTCTGTTCGACCATCAGGATGCCGATGCCCAAGCCCTTCACCGCCTTCAGGTTCTGGAACAGTTCCTTGCACAGCAGCGGCGACAGCCCCAGCGAGGGTTCGTCCAGCGTCAGGATTTGCGGGCTCGACATCATGGCGCGGCCGATGGCGACCATCTGCTGCTCGCCCCCCGACATGGTGCGCACCACCTGGCGGCGGCGTTCGATGAGTTTCGGGAACAGCCCATAGACCCGTTCCAGGTTGGCCTGTTCCTCGCCCTTGGCGCGTTTCGGATAGGCGCCCAGCATCAGGTTTTCCTCGACCGTCAGGTCGCCGAAGATGCCGCGCCCCTCGGGGACCAGCGCGACGCCTTCCTCGACGATCCGGTCGGGCGAAAGGTCGATCAGCTCCTCCCCATCCAGCCTTATCGATCCTCCGGCCTTGCCCTCGCAAATGCCCGACACTGCTTTCAGCAGCGTCGACTTTCCCGCGCCATTGGCGCCGAGGATCACCACGATTTCGCCCGGGCGTACCTTCAGCGATGCGCCTTCCAGCGCCCGGTGCTGCCCGTAGGCGACGGTCACGTCCTGCAGTTCAAGCATCGTCGTCTCCCAGATAGGCGCGGATGACTTCGGGGTCGGACAGGACCTGCGCCGGTGTGCCCTCGGCGATCTTGCTGCCCGAGGACATCACCACGCAGGCGTCGCAGAGCGAGCGGATCGCATCCATCACATGTTCGACCAGGATGATGGTGCGGCCTTCGTCGCGCAGCGAATGGATCAGCTCGATCCCGGTGCGCAGCTCGGTCGGGTTCAGCCCGGCCAGCCATTCGTCCAGCAAAAGCAGCTTGGGGTCCGAGGCCAGCGCGCGCGCCAGTTCGATCCGCTTGGTGTCGATATAGGTCAGCTGCCCGATCTGCAGCTGCCCCTTGCCGCCCAGCCCGACCCGGTCGAGCAGGCGCTGCGCCTCGGCATGGGCCTCATGCCCCCAGCGGCGGCGATGGCCGAAGACCGCGCCGGCAATCACGTTTTCCTCGACGCTCATCGAGGGCAGCAGGCGGACCAGTTGGAAGGTGCGCGAAATGCCCTTGCGGGTGATCTTCTCCGGACGCAGGCCGGAAATCGCGCTGCCATGCAGGGAAATCGTGCCCGAGGTCGGTTTCAGCGCGCCGGAAATCAGGTTCAGCGTGGTGGATTTTCCCGAACCGTTGGGGCCGATCAGCCCGACGACCTGGTTTTCCTGCACGTCGAAATCCACGTTGTTGACGGCGACAAGACCGCCGAAGCGCTTGGTCGCGCCGCGCAGCGACAGGACGGTCATGCGAAGCCCTCCCGCTTGCGGGCCCAGTCGCGGGCCTTTTCGATCAGCCCGACAAAACCGTTCGGGATGAAATAGACGATCACCAGGAAGGCGATGCCCAGAAACAGCGTCACCTGGCTGGGGAAGCTGACCGATATGGTTTCCCAGATCAGGGTGAAGGGAATGACCCCCACGATCGGCCCCCACAGCCGGTGCACCCCGCCCAGCAGCGCCATGATCACCACCTGGAAGGACAGGATCGGCGCGAAGGCCAGCGCGGGTTCGATATAGACATAGCGCGGCGCCAGGATCGCCCCGGTCATCGCCGCGACGCTGCCCGACACCATGAACAGCAGCACCTTGGCGGTGGCGGTGTTGATGCCGGAATGGGCCGCGACGGTTTCATCGTCGCCGATGATGCGCAGCGCAAAGCCCAGCCGCGACCGCCCGATCAGCCAGCCGGTCAGATAGACCAGCGCGGCCAGCCCCACCAGCATCAGGTAAAGCTGGTCCTCGGTCAGGTCGGTCAGGACATAAAGCCCCTTCTGGCCGCTCATGTTCTGGGTCCAGGTGATCACCTGCCGCACCAGTTCGGCCAGGCCCAGCGTGAAGATCACGAAATAGACCCCCGACAGGCGCAGCGTGGCAAGCCCCACAAGGGCGGCCAGTACGGCGCCGAGCACCCCCGCGATCGCGATCAGCGACCAGAAGGGCAGGGTTTCGAACCCCAGGCCTGTCGTATAGGTGCCTACGCCGAAGAACGCGGCGGTGGCGAGCGAGATGTAATGGGTGGGGCCGGAAAACAGCGCCCAGCTGGTGGCCAGCACGGTGAACATCGCCACGGTGATGCCCATGGATTTCAGGTAATCCGAGCCGTAAAGCGGCAGGCAGGCGGCGACGGCCAGCGCAATCGCGGCCAGGGCGAGGTTGCGGATTTCGAGCGAAGTCATGTCGGTCTCCGGCCAAACAGGCCCTGCGGGCGGAACAGAAGGATCAGGATGAACAGCGTGTAAGCCGCGGCCAGCGTCAGCCCGGGGTCGATCAGCGAGGCGACCAGCGTTTCCACCACGCCCAGCAGCAGCGCCGCGATGATGGTGCCGCGGATATCGCCGACGCCGCCCATGATCACGATGATCAGCGCCTTCAGCGTGAACGCGATCCCGGCCGAGGCATCGAGCGTCAGAAAGGACGACACCAGCGCGCCGCCGGTGGCGGTGACCGCGCCGCCAAGCGCAAAGGCGACGGCCGACAGCGACCGGGTATTGATCCCCACCAGGCGGGCGCTTTCCGGCGACACCGACAGGGCGCGGATCGACAGGCCCGAGCGCGACCAGTTCAGCCAGCCGTAAAGCACCGCGCAGATGATCACTGCCGCCACGAAGGCCGCGACGCGGTTCTGCGCATAGGTGTCGCCCATGATCGTGACCGGCTTGGCCAGGAAGGAATAGTTGAAATAGTCACCGCCGAAGGCGGCCAGCATCAGCCCCACCGCGACGAAGGACAGCCCGAAGGTGGCGAGGATCGAATCCACCTCCAGCTGCCCGCGCGTCTTGGCGCGTTTGACCAGCGGTTCCAGCATGATCCGGTAGATCAGCCAGTTCAGCGCGAAGGCCACGGGGGCGACGATGAAGATCGTCAGCAGCGGGCTGATCTGGCCCGCGGTATAGAACCAGAAGGCGGTGAAGCCGCCCGCGACCAGCATCTCGCCATTGGCGAGATTCATGATCCGCGCGACGCCGTATTGCAGGTTCAGACCCAGTGCAATAAGCGCATAGGTGCCTCCGAGCAGGAGACCTATTATC
Source organism: Thalassovita mangrovi (assembly GCF_009857745.1). Lineage (GTDB taxonomy): Bacteria > Pseudomonadota > Alphaproteobacteria > Rhodobacterales > Rhodobacteraceae > Thalassobius > Thalassobius mangrovi. The sequence goes on along the minus strand of NZ_WWEN01000002.1, from coordinate 990,652 downwards.
ATGATGTCCATTATCTTGTCCGGTGGTGGTGTGGCCGGCGCCACCCGTTGGGGGCGGCGCCAGACCGTGTAAGGTTACGACCAGCCGTGCTTCACGCGCACCGGCTTGGCGCCGTCGCGGCCGGTCGAGGCGACGCCGTGGAACACGCCGTCCTGCCATTGGCCGACGGTCCAGTACTTTTCGTTGTTGTTGTGGGTCTTGAACGACATGTCGCCCAGGATCGTGTCGAAGCTGTGGGACCGGATGTGTTCCTTGACCGCGTCGCGATCCAGCCCGGCTGCTTCGATCGCCTGCTGCAGCACCTGCAGTGACGAATAGGTGGTGGCCGAGGCCCAGTAATCGGGCTTGGCGCCGGTCACCGCCTCATGCGCGGCGGCGTATGCCTTGAACGCCTCGGAATCCGGGTTCACCCCGCCCGCGCCAAGGATGCCCTCGGCCGCGGCGGCGAAACGGCCGCCGAAGGCCGGGAAGCTGGTGGCGACGGCGGTGTAATAGGCTTCGACCTTCAGGTCCTCGATCACCGCCTGTTCGGTCAGCCCGAACGTGTCCGGCGGATAGGACCAGGCGATGAAGGCGTTCGGGTTGGCGGCCTTGGCGGCCTTGACCACCGGCGACAGGTCCTGGGTGCCCAGCGGGTAGGACGTGTCATAGACGATGTCGAACCCGGCCTTTTCGAACAGCGGCCGACCGGCGGCGGCCAGTTCGATGCCGAAGGCGTCAGCGACGTTGACCATGGCGATGCGGTTGCCGGTCAGGGTGCCTTCGTCGCGCATCTTGCTCAGCACGTTCACCACGTCGCTGGCGAAGGCGGTGGTCGACCCCAGGGTGAAGAACATGCCGGGGAATTTCGACGACAGGCTGTCGATCTGGTCGGTGATCGCCGTCACCGCGATCTGCGGATAGCCGTAGCGGTCGAACAGCGGTGCGGCGGCGATGTTCAGCCCGGTGCCATAGGGGGCGACGATGAAATCGGCCTTGTCCTGGGTGGCGAGGCGCTGCACCGCCTTGATGGTTTCGCCCGGGTTGGTCTGGTCGTCATATTCGACCACTTCGACCATCTTCCTGGTGCCGCCGACATTCAGCCCGCCGGCTTCGTTCACCTGGGTCGACCAGAGCTTGATATTGGGCCAGTGCGACACGTTCGATCCCCCGGCCAGCGGGCCGGTTTTCGGCGCCACGGCGCCGATGGTGACCACGTCGCTGGCCAGTGCCAGGCGCGGCGCCGCAAGGCCTGCCGCCGCGGCAACGCCCAGCTTCAAAGCGGTTCTGCGTTTCATCGTCATGTTGTTTCCTCCCTAAAACAAGCATTTTTCTATGCGCGCGGCGTCCGCGTCGAAGCGTTGCGAAATCCAGCGCAGATCGGTGAACTCGTCCAACGCGGTCAGGCCACCGAAACGCCCGTAGCCGCTGGATTTGACGCCCCCGAACGGCATCGAGGGGTCGTCATGGATGGTCGGGCCGTTGATCTGGCAGATGCCGGTTTCCAGCCGCGTGGCCAGGTCCAGGCAGCGATCGGCATCCTTGCCGAAAATCGCCGCCGCCAGCCCGAATTCGGTATCGTTGGCGACCGACACGGCCTCTTCCGCGTCGCGCACCCGGATGACCGATGCGACCGGCCCGAAGCTTTCTTCGTGATAAAGCCGCATGTTCGAGGTCACGCCATCGACCACGGCGGGCTGCATCACCGCGCCGTCGACCTCACCGCCCAGCAACAGTCGCGCGCCTTTCGACACCGCGTCGTCGATCAGCCCGCGCACCCGCGCGGCGGCCTCGGCATTGATCATCCGGCCCAGCGGCGCCTGTTCGACCTTGGGATCGGCGGCGTGCAGCTTGCGGGTCTGCGCGAGCAGTCGTTCGACGAAGGGATCGCCGATATCGCCCACCGCCAGGATGCGCTCGGTCGACATGCAGACCTGGCCCTGGTTGAAGAACGCGCCCACCGCGGCGGCGGCTGCTGCGGCGTCCAGATCGGCGTCTTCCAGCACGATCAGCGGCGCCTTGCCGCTGAGTTCCAGCACGCAGCGCTTGACCGCCTTGCCCGCTTCCTCGGCGACCAGGCGGCCGACCCGGGTCGAGCCGGTGAAATTGATCCGGCGCACCGCCGGGTGGTGGATCAGCGCGCGGGCCACGCCGACGCTGTCTTCGGGCGCGGTATCGACCACGGTGGCGACGCCCTCGGGCAGGCCGGCGGAATTGAGAATCTCGATCACCGCGCGGTGGGTCTGCGGGCAATGTTCCGATGCTTTCAGCACCACCGAATTGCCGCAGGCCATCGGCGCCGCGACGGCGCGCACAGCCAAGGTGATCGGCGCGTTCCACGGCGCAAAACCCAGCACCACGCCGACCGGTTGGCGGCGCAGGATCGACCGGCCGCTGCCATCGGTGTTTTCTACCACCTGATCGGCCATCAGCGGCACCAGGTCGCGGGCCTGGCGCAGATGGGCCTGGGCCACGTCGATATTGAAATCGATCCAGGGTTTCGCCGCGCCCACCTCGGTCGCGGCCAGGGTTTCCAGCCGCTCGCGGTTTTCGCCCAGCCTGACCGCCATCGCCTCCAGCAGGTCGCGCCGCTCCTCGGCGGGCGTCTGCGCCCAGGACCAGAACGCGCGCGCGGCGCGGTTGGCGGTGTCTTCCGCCTGAGCGATCCCGGCAGTCGACGCGGATACCCCGTCGGCCCTCAGGAATTGATCCGGGCTTTTCAGCATTCAGTCTTATCCTCCCAGAAAGCCGCCAGCCTTTTCCTCCCGGCCTTGCGCGACTTTCATCCTAAGGGAACAGGCTGGACGCAGGGAATTAAATGTGAAAATCTGGCGAATGAATGTCAAAATCCGCCAAATATACCAATGAACCGGGCCAATCCGGGCCGTCCGGGGCCGCCAAGCCGGTTCAGTTCCATGCCGAGCTGGTGCGCGGCGGGTTGCAGAATCGCGTCGTTGGCAGCGGCGGAACCGGCGCCGGGCCGCGCTGGCTTCTGGTCTATGTCAGCAGCGGCACGCTGGAGCTGAGCGGCCCGGCCGAGCGTCGCGAAATCCCGGGGCCCGCGCTGTTGTGGCAACCGGTCGATCCGGCCGTGCGGATCAGTTTCTTTGCCGGGTCGGTGGGCGCGCATCTCTTGATCGGCGAACTGGGCCTGTCGGCGGCGGTGGGCAGTAAGCCGGAAGCGGCGGAAATGCGGCTGATGGCGGACCGGCCGCATGTGTTGCCGCTGGACGGGCAGGGCGCGGTCAACACCAACATCACCCAGGCGTTCAACGTCATCCTTGCCGAAATCGCCGCCGCCCAGCCGGGAATGGAAACCATCATCGAGGCGCAGCTGCGGTTCCTTTTGGTGCTGATCTGGCGGCATGTGTCGATGACCTCGGACCGGATCGCACGGGGCGCGGCGCAGACGGTGCTGCTGCGCCGGTTCCGGCAACTGGTCGAGGCGCATTTCCGCCAGCGCTGGAAGGTGGCGGATTACGCGCGCGACCTGGGCACCACCGCGGACCGGCTGCATGCGATCTGCCGCAACACGCTGGGCAGCTCGCCCTTGCAGCTGATCCATGACCGCACGATTTACGAGGCGCAATCGCTGCTGGACCGGTCGAACATGACTATCGACCAGATCGCGGATTCTCTGGGCTTCAATTCGGCGGCGCAGTTCAACAAGTTCTTCAGCACCAATGCCGGGATGCCGCCCGGTCGCTATCGCAAACTGCTGCGCGACAGCGCGGCGGATGCCAAGCCGCAGGGCATGGCGGGATTCACCGACTGGCCCTGATCAGAGCCTGCCGGCCTGTCCGGTCAGCATCTGCCACGCGGTTTGTCCTTGCGCGCGCAGGACATGCAGGCGGAAACGATCCTCGGCCCCGTGGCGGTACAGGAACACGCCCAGCCCGAACAGCATCCGCGCGGCGGATCGCGACGGTTGCTGCAACCCGATCTCGGTGCCGTGTTTCAGCAGCTCCAGCGCTTTCGGGCCGGTGAGGTCGAAGACGCTATAGGCGTCGGTCACGTCCGATACCGCCTGCCCTATCTCGTCGTCCCAGCCCTCGGCCATATCCGGCCCGTTCACCAGCAGCACCCGGTCGCGCCGCAGGCTGATCGCGTAGCTGTCGCCCGTCGCGATATCGGGCCAGCCGATGGCGCCGGGATGGCGCGACAGGACGGCGGGGGCGGAAATCAGGATCTGACGCTCCGGCGTGACCGGGGTGATCGCGATCCCCCCGACCTCATACGGGGACCATGCGCCGTCATAGGGCGTCCAGCGGTGGCGGTCGTCACGCATTCAGGCGCTCTCCTTCCGGGTCGAAGAAACAGGGGGCGCAGACGGTCGCGCTGGAGCGCTGGCCCAGATGCCAGACGGCGACCCGTTCGCCGATCCGGTCGGCCCCGCGTTCCAGCAGGCCAAGCGCGATGGGATGGCCCAGCGTCGGGCTGTCATAGCTCGACGTGACATAGCCCTCAGACCGGGGCGTGTCGCCGTCGCCGATCAGATGTGCGCCGGTGGGCAGGGGCGGGGCGCCGGGATCGACCCGGAATCCGACCAGCTGCCTGCGGTCGTCGCGGTTGGCGACCTCCATATGCAGGCTGCGGTCGCCGACGAAAGCGGCCTGTTTCTTCTGCCGCGGAATGCCGAAACCCAGGTCATGCGGCATGGTTTCGCCCTCGGTATCCTTGCCGATGATGATAAATCCCTTTTCGGCGCGCAGCACCGACAGCGCCTCGATCCCGATCGGGCCCGCGCCGACGCTTTCGCCCGCCGCGCAAAGCGCTTGCCACAGGTCGGCGGCGCGGCTGGAACGGATCGAAATCTCGAAGCTCAGATCGCCGGTGAAGCTGACCCGGGCGACGCGGACGGGTGTGCCATTGAGGGTGGTCTCGCGCAGGGTCATATGCGGGAAGGCGTCGGCGGACAGGTCCAGCGGCATGTCCAGCGCCGCCACGATGTCGCGCGCCTTCGGGCCGGTCACGGTGAGGGTCGACCATTGCTGCGTCAGGTCGTGGATGAAGATCCGGTCGGGATCGTTGCCATCCTGCCGCCAGGCTTCGAGATGCGCGCGCACGTGATCGGTATGCGACGAGGAACAGGAAATCACGAACCGGTTCGGCCCCAGCCGCGCGATCACCCCGTCATCCATCACGTTGCCCCGTTCGGTCAGCATGAAGCCGTAGCGGATATGCCCCGGTTTCAGCGTCTTGATGGTGTTGTAGTAGATGAAATTGACGAAGCTTTCGGCATCCGGGCCCATCACCTCGACCTTGCCCAAGGGGGAAGCATCCAGAATGCCCGCCGTTTCGCGCGCCTTGATCACCTCGGCCCGGACATGCCCCGCCGGGTCGCCCGACCCATACCAGCCGGGGCGCAGCCAGCCGCCATATTCGCCCAAGGCCGCATCCGCCGCGCGGTGCAGCGGTTCCAGCGCCAGCCGTTTCAGTGGATGATAGAGCTGCCCGGCATGTGGGCCGGAATAGAGCGCGATGGGCTGCGGCACGAAGGGCGGGCGGAAGGTGGTGGTGCCGACCTCGGGGATCGGGCGGCCCTGGATCGCGGCCATCGCCGCCAGCCCGGCCATGTTCGAGGTCTTGCCCTGATCCTGCGCCATGCCCAACGTGGTGTAGCGTTTCAGATGCTCGACCGAGACGTAGTTTTCCCGCGCCGCCAGTTCGACATCCTTCAGCGTGACGTCATGCTGGAAATCGATCCATTGCCGCCCCTTCGATCCGGGTTCGGGCCAAAGCGGTTTGACGCGGTAATCGCCCGCCCTGTCCGGGCGGGGCTCATCCCGGGCGACCGCGCGGGCCTCGGTCAGGGCCTGATCCAGATCGAACGTGCCGTTGGCCGCACCGATGGCCGCCATGCCCTCGGGCGCCGCGCCGGGCAGGAAGGCCTGTGTGCGCTCGTCCCAGTCGAGCTTGCCGCCCGCGTGGCGCCACAGATGCACCAGCGGCGTCATGCCGCCCGACACCAGGATGGTGTCGGCGGGGTGGCGTTTGCCCGCCACCTCGATGCCCTTGAGGCGCTTGCTGCCCAGGGCGCGGATCGGGCCGGTGGTGGGGTCGATTTCGGTCACCTCGGCCCCGGCCTCAGCCAGCATCCGCGCGGCGGGGGCGGCGAAGCTGTTGTTGGACAGCACGGCGATGTTGCGCCCCGCCAGCACGCCATAGCGCGCCAGCCATTCGCAGGCCCCGTCCAGCGACATCACGCCGGGCCGGTCGTTATTGGCGAAGGTGACGGGCCGGTCTATGGCACCGCTGGCCAGCACGATCCGGTCGGCCCGCATCCGCCAAAGCCGGGGCGCATAGCCGAAGGGGCCCTGTTGCGCCAGACCGACCATGCGGTGGTCGAAGACGCCGAAAGCGGTGGTGCGGGTCATCACCCGGCCGCCTGCGGCTTCGATGGCCGCCAGTTGATCGGCAACCCAATCCTGCGGTGTTTGTCCTTCGACGCTGTCGAGCTGGTAGAGCCTGCCGCCTGCCTGATCGTGATCCTCGACCAGAACCACGTCCCGGCCGGATTCGGCCGCCGCACGGGCCGCGGCCAGCCCGGCCGCGCCGCCGCCGACGATCAGCACCTCGCAACGATCGTGCATCTGATCCGAAGCGTAACCTTCGATCACCTCGGCGCTTACCGCGCCGAGCCCGGCCATGCGGCGGATCATCGGTTCGAACAGGTGCCAGTCGGGCCAGATGAAGGTCTTGTAATAGAACCCCGCGCCAAGCCAGCGGTGCAGCAGGTCCAGCCCGCCCTTCAGGTCGAAGCTGGCCGAGGGGAAGGCGTTGACCGAGCGCGTCACCATGCCATCCCGAAGCATCGTGGTGGCGCCGGGGCAGTTGGGGAATTCCACGCCGCCCAAGGTGACGTTGAACACCGCGTTCGGGTCGTCCACCCAGGCCCCCCAGGGACCGCGCGGGCGGTGATATTTGAAGCTGCGGCCCATGATGCGCACACCATTGGCCAGCAAGGCCGACACCAGCGTGTCGCCCTCATAGCCCTGATATGTCTTGCCGTCGAAGCTGAAACGCAAGGGGCGCGACCGGTCGATCAGCCCGCCCTGGGTGATGCGGTGCGAGGTCATTCGACGTCCTCCCGCAGGGGCGTTGACGACAGCACCTCCATCGTCACGCTGTCGCGTTCCATCACGAAAAGTTCCGAACAGGTCAGGTGCATCCAGACCTCGCGCACGCGGCCCTTTTCGTTGCGCTGGGTGTTGAGGTAACGCGCCCAGTCCTCGGCACTCACCTCGCCCGTGGTGTCGGGGCGTGTCTTGCCGATCTCACCGGCGAAATGGAATTCGCGTTCGTCGCGCGGTCCGCAGAAAGGGCAGGGGAAAAGCTGCATGAAACCTCCTAATGCGCGATGCCGGACGCGGCGCCTTCGTCGATCAGGCGGCCGGTGGTGAAGCGGTCGGCCCCGAAGGGGCGGCTGATGTCGTGATGGGCGCCGGTGGCGAGGATGTGGGCAAATAGATACCCGCCCGCCGGGATCGCCTTGAACCCGCCGGTGCCCCAGCCGCAGTTGAAATACAGCCCCTCCAGCGCCGAAGGCCCGAGGATCGGGGAACTGTCGGGGGTGACATCGACGATCCCGGCCCAGTGGCGCAGCAGTTTTACCTTGGACAGGATAGGCAGCATCTCGGTCAGCCCGGCCATCACCGTTTCCTGCACCGGCAGGTTGCCGCGCTGGCCATAGGACGGCACCCGGTCCAGCCCGCCGCCGATCACCAGCCCGCCCTTGTCGGACTGGCTGACATAGGTGCCGGTGACCGGCGAAATCAGCACGGTATCCAGAACCGGTTTCAGAGGTTCCGACACGAAGGCCTGAAGCGCGTAGGACGTGATCGGCAACCCGACGCCTGCCTTTTCCGCCAACACCGAAGAATGCCCGGCCACCGCCGCGCCGATCCGGTCGGCGCGGATATCGCCCCGGCTGGTCGATACGCCGACACAACGCCCGCCCTCGGTGATGAAATCCAGAACTTCGCAATTCTGGATGATGTCGACCCCGGCGGCATCGGCGGCGCGGGCATAGCCCCAGGCCACCGCGTCGTGCCGCCCGGTGCCGCCGCGCGGCTGCAACACCGCGCCGTGGATCGGCAGGCGGGCATCGGGGCGGATATTCAGGGCAGGGATGAATTTGCGCAACTGATCGGCGTCGAGCAATTCGGCATCGGTGCCGTTCAGGCGCATCGCGTTGACCAGCCGCGCGGCCATTTCCATTTCCGGTTCCGAATGGCACAGGTTGGTGACGCCGCGCTGCGAAAACATCACGTTGTAATTCAGGTCTTTCGACAGCCCCTCGTAAAGCCGCAGCGACAGGTCATAGAGCGCGACGCTTTCGGGGTAGAAATAGTTCGAACGGATCACCGTGGTGTTGCGCCCGGTATTGCCGCCGCCGAGCCAGCCTTTTTCAAGCACCGCCACGTTTGTTATCCCGTGGTTTTTCGCCAGGTAATAGGCGGTCGCGAGGCCATGCCCGCCGCCGCCGATGACGATTACGTCATAGCGTTTCTTCGGCTCGGGCGAGCGCCAGGCCGGGCCCCAGCCCTTGTGCCCGCGCAGCCCTTCGCGAAAAAGGCTCCAGGCCGAATAACGTCTTGCCATGTCAGCTTACCGGCGCGGTCATCATCCGCAGCACGCCCCCTGTCGGTATTCGTTTTTCCGCACGATAGGTACAGCCCGTCCGGGAGCCAACCCGCCGAATGCAAAATTGCCGCATACCGGCCATGCGGCAGGGGGCGAAATCCGGCTTTTGCCGGGGGCGGGGCGGTGCGTAAATGTCGCTATTTGACAAGTGATGTCGTATCTGTTCCATTGCCCGCCGTGAAGCGCCCTGCGCAGCAGCGCCCAATAGGGGGACCTGACGCTGCGGAATGTGTGCAAATCGTTAGGCGCGGCTGCGGTCGCGTGGCAGGCTTGGCTGGCAAGGGGGTGTCAAGAAACGGACCACAAGACGCTTGTAGCGATGGCTGTGCAATGCGCCTTCGCCGCAGTCTCTGCCACCGCCTGATCTGTCCCGATCCGATCACTGTGATGATGCCTTCTGGCCTCTCGGGTGGGAAATAATTCACAAAAAATCAATGACTTCATCCAACAAGGAGCTCTCCTTATGACAACGAATTTCCTGAAATGCGGCGCTGCCGCAGCTGCCATCGCCCTGTCCGCCGGTGCGGCATCGGCCGAATGCGGCGAAGTCACCATGACCGAGATGAACTGGGCGTCGAGCCAGGTGGTGACCAGCGTCGCCAAGTTCGTGTTGGAACAGGGCTATGGCTGCAAGGTCGACATGGTGCCGTCCTCGACCGTTCCGGCGCTGGCCTCGGTTGCCGAAACCGGCGAACCCGACATCGTGACCGAGCTGTGGATCAACGGCGCGCCGTCCTATGAGAAGCTGGAAGCCGAGGGCAAGATCAGCACCCTGACCGACGTTCTGTCCGACGGTGGCGTCGAAGGTTGGTGGGTGCCCGATTACATCGTTGCCGAACATCCCGAAGCGGGCACGCTGGAAGGCATCCTGGCCAATCCCGAGCTGATCGGCAACCGGTTCCACCAGTGCCCCGAAGGCTGGGGCTGCCAGCGCGCCAACGCGTCGAAAACCCAGGCCTTCGGCGTGGTCGATGCAGGCATCGAGGTGTTCCAGCACGGATCGGGCGAAACCCTGGCCTCGTCGATCGCGGCGGCCTATGCCAACAAGGAACCGTGGTTCGGCTACTACTGGGGTCCGACCGCGATCCTGGGCAAGTTCCCGATGGTGAAGATCGACCTGGGCGATTACAACGCCGAGGTTCACGCCTGTGACGCCGATCCCGAATGCCCCAACCGCGGCGTCGGCAAGTCGGAATACCCGGTCAGCCCGGTCAAGACCATCGTGACCAACGAATTCATGGAAGCGCACCCGGAAGAAACCGCGTTCATGAAGAACGTGTCCTTCACCAACGCGCAGATGAACGACATCCTGGCCTGGAAAGAAGCCAACACCGCCTCGACCGAGGAAGCGGCGGTCTATTTCCTGACCAGCAAGCCCGACGTCTGGGGCGGCTGGCTGAACGACGCGGCCAAGGACAAGCTTTCGGCGCTGCTGAAGTAACCGACCAAGTCAAAGGGCGCCCGCCGGGCGCCCTTCGCTTCTGCGGGGCAGCCCCGCCAAGAACGAACAAAAGGGGATAGGAAATGGCCGCTTATGATTGGCTGTTCGGCGCATTGGGCCTGAAGGACTGGTGTGAAAAAGACGCGTCCGGCGGTCCGATGACCATGGCGCAACTGCTGGCGAAATCGGGCAAGGATGGCGGCGGCGGCGAGGGCGCGCCGGTTTCCTTCTGGGACACGCCGTTCCCGTCGCTCGACACGTTGAACGAATCCTGTTCGTCGGTGGCGCGGACGCGGGACATGACCACCTGGGTGGAAAACCTGTTCCTGTCGGTCAAGGACCCGCTGAAAGTGGTGCTGGACCCGATTTCCCAACCGCTGAGCTGGGCGTTGGACGGGTCGCTGTGGCTGTTCCAGACGGTGCCGTGGTTCATCGTGATCCCGCTGCTGCTGCTGGCGGTCTGGGGCGCGTCGAGATCGTGGAAGCTGGTGGGTTTCGTCGCGATTTCCTTCCTGTTCCTGTCCTTCATCGACCATTACGTGCCGGCGATCCAGACCCTGTCGATCATCTTCGTCTGTACCGGGTTCAGCGTGCTTCTGGGGGTGCCGATAGGCATCCTGATGTCACGCAGCGACAGGTTCCAAAGGGTATCCTTGCCGGTGCTCGACATGCTGCAGACGCTGCCGACCTTCGTCTATCTGATCCCGCTGATCTTCCTGTTCTCGGTGACGGAATCGAAGCTCTACGGCATCGCGATCATCCTCTATGCCATCGTGCCGGTGATCCGGCTGACCGATCTGGGCATCCGGCTGGTCGATCAGGACGTGATCGAAGCCGCCGACGCGTTTGGCATGACCGACAAGCAGAAACTCTTCGGGGTGCAGATTCCGCTGGCGATGCCCAACATCATGGCCGGTGTGAACCAGACCATCATGATGAGCCTCGCGATGGTGGTGATCGCCTCGCTGGTGTCGGCCCCGGGCCTCGGCGTGCTGGTGCTGCGCGGCATCCGTAACCTGGAACTGGGCGTGGGCCTCGTTTCCGGATTCGGTATCGTGTTGCTGGCGATCCTGCTGGACCGGGTGACCAAGGCGTCGCTTGGCCGCATCAATACGGCCCAAAAGGACTGAGGAGAGGGACATGAGCAAAGAACCCAAAGTCTCGATCCGCGGGCTGTACAAGATCTTCGGCGACGACCCGCAAGCGATGCTGCCGCATGTCCATTCCGGCATGGGCAAGCCCGAGCTGCTGGAAAAGTACAACCACGTGCTGGGGCTGCAGGACATCAATGTCGACATGCAGGCCGGGGAAATCACCGTGATCATGGGGCTGTCGGGGTCGGGTAAATCGACCCTGATCCGCCACCTGAACCGGCTGATCGAACCGACCAGCGGCGAGGTCATCGTCGATGGCGAAAACGTGTTGGACTACGACGAGGAACAGCTGCGCAACCTGCGCCGCAACAAGATGTCGATGGTGTTCCAGAAATTCGCACTGCTGCCGCACCGCACGGTGCTGCAGAACGCGGGCATGTCGCGGCTGGTGCGCGGCGAGGACGAAGCCTCGGCCGAAAGCCACGGTCGGCCCTGGCTGCAACGGGTCGGGCTGGACGGCTACGAGGATCACTATCCGCACCAGTTGTCGGGCGGCATGCAGCAACGGGTGGGGATCGCCCGCGCGCTGGCTTCGGATAGCGACATCATGCTGATGGACGAAGCGTTTTCGGCGCTCGACCCGCTGATCCGCACCGACATGCAGGACCTGCTGCTGGAATTGCAGAAGGAATTGCAGAAGACCATCGTCTTCATCACCCACGATCTGGACGAGGCGCTGAAGCTGGCCGATCACCTGGTGATCCTGAAGGACGGCTACGTGGTGCAGCAGGGTGAACCGCAGCATATCCTGCTGAACCCCAACGATCCGTATATCGAGGACTTCGTCAGCGACATCAACCGGGCCCGGGTGCTGCGGGTGCGCTCGGTCATGTCGCCGCTGAACGGAGAAACCGAATTTTCCGGCGTGGTGGATGCGAACGACAACCTCGAAAAGCTGATCGAGCTGTCCGAGGGCGACACCTCGCATAACTTCAAGGTGCAGAAGGACGGTGAAGACGTCGGCATCCTGCACATGAAGGACCTGGTGCGGGCGCTGGTGCCCACCCGGGCGGCGGAAAAGGGCGCGGTGCGCTAACTACCCTGCCGGGGCAGATGCCAAAGAAAAACGCCAATGCTTTTCCAGCATTGGCGTTTTTTGTTTTCAGATCGCGGGTCCGGCGTCAGGCCGACTGCATCTTGGCCGCGGCGGGTTTGCCGCCCCCGCCTCTGCGCCGGCGGTTGCGATTGCGGTTGCGGGAATTTCCGCCCGGTTTCGCCGCGCCGTTCGCGGGTTTGGCGCCGCCGGGACGGCCGCCGTTGCCACCGCCATTGCCACCGCCCTTGCGCGCGGGCAGGCCGAAATCCAGCCCGACCAGTTTCTGGATATCGCGCAGGTAATCGTGTTCATCGGGCGCGCAGAAGGACACGGCGACGCCTTCGCGCCCGGCCCGTGCGGTGCGGCCGATCCGGTGGACATAGGATTCCGCCACATTGGGCAGGTCGAAATTGACCACCCGCGCCACGCCGGGAATATCGATGCCGCGCGCCGCCACGTCGGTGGCGACCAGCACGGTGATCGACCCTTCGCGGAACCCCTTAATGGCGCGGTCGCGCTGGCCCTGGCTCTTGTTGCCGTGGATCGAGGCGGCGTTATAGCCGTCGGCGACCAGTTTCTTCATCAGCCGCTCGGCGGTGTGCTTGGTGCGCATGAAGACCAGCGTCAGCGCGTCGGTGTCTTCCGATAGGATTTCGCGCAGACGGCCGGGCTTGTCGCCCTTTTCCATGAATTCCACCGACTGTTCGATCTTGTCGGCGGTCTTGCCCGGCGGGGCGACTTCGACCCGGCGCGGATCGGTCAGGTAGCTGCGGCTCAGCTCTTCCATCTGTTTCGGCATGGTGGCGGAAAACAGCATGGTCTGGCGCGGCGTGCCCAGCTTGGGCGCAATCCTGCGCAGCGCATGGATGAAGCCCATGTCCAGCATCTGGTCGGCTTCGTCCAGCACCAGGTACCGCACGGTCGACAGGTCCACCGACCCGCGATCCATCAGGTCGATCAGCCGCCCCGGCGTCGCGACCAGGATGTCGGTGCCGCGCGATAGCGCGTTGACCTGCCGGTTGATCGACTGGCCGCCCACGACCGTCATGATCTTCAGCGGGGTGTTCTGCACCATCGGGCGCATGTTGTCGGCGATCTGGCCCACCAGTTCGCGGGTCGGCGCCAGCACCAGCGCCTTGGCCGTTTTCGGCAACGGCTTGCCCGGTTCGTCCAGCAGCCGGTCGATCATCGGCAGGCCGAAGGCCAGCGTCTTGCCGGTGCCGGTCTGGGCCAGGCCCATGATGTCATGGCCGTCCAGCGCCAGCGGGATCGCCTTTTCCTGGATCTTGGTGGGTTGGGTGAATTCGGCGCGTTCCAGCGCCTTGAGAATCGTCGGCCCGAGGCCGAGCGAAGAAAAGTCTGACACGTAATGTCCTTTCAGGGCGCGCAGACGTCCTCGGACGGCCCGGCGCCGGGTTTCTCATGCCGCACGCGGTGCGACATCAATCGGGGTTCGGCGGTGCCTCGAAATCGCACGGGCGCTTCCCGTGTGACCCGGCCCGTCCGGAGAACCCTGCGTGATGGGAACTGGTTCATCGCTGGTGCGCCCGAGGTCGATCCGACCCGGCGCGGCATGCTCACGCGGCAGCGCAGCGATACCGCCTATCTAGGGATTGCAGCGGTAAAGTCAAGCGCACGGATGCGCCGGTCGTGAGGTAGTTTCAGCCGTCGATGCTATGGAAACTGGCATGTCACTGATTCTGACAAATCACCGGTGACGCTATTCTGGGGCCAGTCGGTCTATGTCTGGCCATGCGACAGTCTCCGAGCCTTTGGTGCCTCAGCTTGATCCGTCGAAAATCTGAAAGTGACAAGAGGTCTTTGCGCACGTATGGCGATCCCGCGTCCCGCTGCCACAAGGTCGATACAGGAAAAGTACTCGCTGGCTTCAGAGTTGATCATGTCGTTAAGATCGCCAATCCTTTCGAAGGCAGAGCCGTGCACCGACACAACATAACGCCTTTCGTCTTTCGGCTCGATCACTGATCGTGCCAGATCGAAAGAGTCGTCAAATTCACGGCGCATGACGTCAACTTCTGACGGTGGCCCGAGGAATTCGCAGGCCCCGTCGACGGAAAGTGTTGCGAAGAACAGTAGGTCAGGAGCTAGGTCGCCTGCAAAGTGCGCCGCGTGAGAGGGGGCCATGCCCAACTTAGAAAACGCGTACAGCAAATAAATACTAGCTATCTCGTTCGCGTCGTATTTAGCCCATCGCCCTTTCTCCTTCTCGGGGAAATAACCTCTTTGCCTCCAGAGACGCAGCAACGCCTGCGGCAACCGTGTTATCTCCAAAACCTCTTTGGCTCCGAATGTTTGAAACTCGACGCTCCAACCGCTTCTCAGCTTCATGACGCCTTCCCCTGTACGTTTGGTTCCTTTTTGCTTTATAGCAGAGATAAAACGTTTCATCGATATTAAAAACGTTGCACTGATACGCTTAATGAGATACTCGACTGCGGGGCGCATAAAGTCTTGGAGTAAAAGTGAACCGGCTGAGTCAAGAAACGAGGGAAGGAATCGTTCACTCACTGGTCGAGTGCGCTTCGCAACGATCATGCGAGCGTCGCTACAAGGTGAGCAACAAGACTGTGGCGAAACTCGCCAGTGATGTTGGCGAAATGGCCATTCGCCATATCTCACGGACTCGTAGGCTACGAGTGCGCCAGATTCAGGCGGACGAGCTTTGGTCTTTCGTGAAAGTGAAGCAGAAGAATGTCGCGCGGCAGAAGGTACAAGAGGTCGGCGCAGGCACGGTATGGACCTACCTCGCTATCTGCTCCGACACCAAGTTTATTGTGGGTTATCGACTGGGTGCTCGGAAGCTAGCGGACGCACGCGCGTTCTATCAATCGATTAGAGACAAGCTGGAGGTCGATGAGAATGGCCAACTCACTCAGAGGTTGGAGATTCTGACGGACGGCTTGATGGCATATGACGAAGCGGGAGAGATCGTTTTCGGAGACGAAGCTGACCGAGCAATGCTCATCAAGCAGTAAAGCCAAACCAACGAGGCGGGCGAACCGACGCCTGCAAGCCGCTATCAAGGGGCCGAGCGCAGGGTCATAGCGGGCGACATAGAGGAAAAGTCGATCACAACGTACGCGGTCGAACGCTTCAACCTGACCCTTCGGATGTTCAACAAGAGATTCACGAGGAAGAGCAACGCGTTCTCGAAGAAACTCCGACATCACGAACGCGCCTTGGCCTTGACGATCATGTATTACAACTATTGTTGGCTCCCATATCCCAAAACACGGATTTGCAGAGAGATCGGGGAAGTGCTGAAACAGAAGCAGGCGACACCAGCTATGGAGATAGGCCTAACGGATCGGGTCTGGGAAATCTCCGATTTGCTGGAACTCACAGACGCCTACCTGGCGGACGTCAAAGCCAGCGAACGTAGTGCATCTACCGACCTAGTGGCTGGACCGACGGTCGACAATGGGCAGGAAGCGTTCTGGGTCTATTCGAGCGAGCAGCACAATTTCGCGAAGATACACACAGCAGAGTGCGTGAACTGCAATCAAGGGACTGGTCGCGGTGGCGGCGGTGCAAAGTATGGCAAGTGGCATGGTTGTGAGACGCTGGAGGAGGCAACCAAGCTGGCCGAGCACTTGCAACCGCATGACAATTCGATCTGCAAGATGTGTCTCGGCTCGTACCGAAAGTCCGGGTACAGAGGTCCTAGCGCGGCACCCAATCGGAACCCTTCCCGCAAACTTCTGAACTAGACACGGGCCAACTTCGAAGTCAGTTCGTAACATCGATGTTTCCCAAAAAGTTCCGGGAGATCGGTCAAGCTACGGCTTGTCGAGGCACTCGCGCAATCGCTTGAAGGTGAGCCGTCCGTTCTTCTGCAAGTTCCGGAGCAGGGCATCATCGAGTTCCGCGTGCGCCGACTGAGCCGCCTCGCTGAGCCACACCAGTGCTTCGTCGTTGTCCGCTGGTACGGGTGTACCTGCTTCATCCAGTTCCGATTGGTGTCGCTCGAAATAGCCAGCCGCTCGTGGATCGGGATTGGTCTGCCAGCCGAGATGAGTGGCTGCGCGCCGTCCTTTTGCAAAGGCACTATCGGGAACTCCCGACAGGAGGTTCTCGAAAGCCACCCCAAGCCCCGCACAGGACAGCTTCGCTCGCTCAAGCGTGACCTCTGGCGGCAAACTGTCGGACAGCGAGAACGCTGCCAACCATGCGCCTGCAAGCGATCCTTGTCGCGTCCGCAGGTTTCCGGCGCATGTGCTCCATTCGTAGAAATAGCCCCGAATAATCCGAAGGAGGTCTTGCTTTCCCCTCGCGGTTTTCAGGCGGTCTGACATCTCTTTGCAGGCCTCGGCGGGCCTTCCAGATAACCGCAGTGCACGCGCGAGATCTACGACTACGCCGAGCCACTCGGGTTGATGCTTCACGGCAGCATAGGCGGCTTCGACAGCAATTGCGCCCCGTCGGTCATCATCCAATCCAGATGGCAGACTCCGTTTGAGACGAGACCCCGCGTGGATTATCCAATTGAAGCACTCACCAATGTCTTTTTCCTCTCGTCCGAGCCGAGCAATGTGTTCGACAAGCGCATCCCAAATGTCTTCAAGGTTCGAGCCGAAGCGTGTTTCTGAGGCGACCGTGACCGCCTCGGCAACCCGCCTGTGCCGCGTGAGAATATGACCCCGGCTTTCTGCTGCGCCGAGTTCGCGCCCAAGCTGGCCCGTGATCACCGTCGACACGCGATTGACCGGCAAGTCGCAGATCGACGCGAGAACTCTTTTCTCAAGTCCCGGCATCCCTACCGCATGACAATTCGCAACGTAGAGCAAGGCATCGTAGAGAGTGCCCGTTCCGCCATCGATGTCCCGGTCGCGTAGCGGCTCCATCAGTGTAACGACGTGGTCTAGCAGTGCTGCTGCCGAGAACCGAGTGTCGAGCAAGCCACCGAAGAAACTGCCGTCGCCAGCTTTGACATCTTGTGCCCGCGTCGCCGCAACGAGTTTCTTAATGCGCTCATCCCGGGATTTCTCGGACATCAGCCCCCGTAGACCAGCATCACCCTGTTCGCTCCAAGCGTCGACGACAAGTTCCGCGTCGCCTTCGTTGATGCCGCCCAACACGAGATCATCAAGACGAGTCAGCCGCCCATTCCAACCCTTTTGGTCACCCTTTTCAGCAATCCAGTCGGCGTCACGCGCGGCCAGCAAGAAAGTAACGTTGTGCCGTCCAGCGTCGTGCATGCGAACGGCGCATTCCCAAAGATCGCTGATCAGCCCCTCTGCGTCATCAGCAACCAGCACCCAGCGGTGAGCCGGATCAAACGAGGCGACGACGTCTGGATTCAGACCAGCATCGGTGGAAGGGCGATGCAGCACGATGCAGTCGCGTTCCGTTGCCGCCGTAACCGCCGCTTGCAACAGAGCCGTCGACTTACCTTCACCACCTGCCGCGCGAACCACTTGCATGGTGCAGGCGGCGGTGTTGGCAAGCCCTTGATCGATCCTTTCGACAAGCCTCGCGGTCTGACTCAACCTTGGGATCAGGGGGCTGATCGCGTGACGTAGTGTTGGGATCGCCCCGTCAAAGAAACGTACAGCTTCGTCGCCAGTCAGGGGGGTGAGGTTGTCGAGGCGTTCTGTCGTGATCACTTCCCACCCGGCCAGCGGTGAACTTTCGATTGCCGAACGTGTCGGGGTATCGAACCCAAGATCAGCGATCAGCTCGTCGAGGAAGGTGTGACAGTTGACGCCGTGGAAGAACGTGATCCGCCCTTGCTGGATGCCGCCTTTGAATTTCTCAAACAGAGCCGCATTTTGCTCGCGAATTTCAGCCGGGCTATTGCCGTAGAAGCACCATGTAACGGTTCCACTGAAAGTGTCTGTGCTGAGGCAGTTGGCGAGCGCTGATGTGAAGATGTCGTCCCAGCCGCTGTAGGCCATGACGACAAGATTAGTTTGGTTCAGGTGTTTTTCCAAGGACGCTTGAAGCTGCTGCCGCTTCGCCTCAAGCTGCTCGGGGCTATGCAGCGTAGGCGAGTTTCGCCAGTAGCCATGCAGGTGGAAGATGTTCACCTCATCACGGGCGACACTGATTGGCGCATTTAAAGACCCTTCCAATGGAATCGTGTAGGGTCGGTAACGGATGCCCTGCTGTTGCAACGCAAGCCCAATCATAGGGTCAAAATTCGTGGTGAAGACTGGTCCCGGAAACCTGTTCGGATCGAGCTTAACTAAATGCGCAAGCCCGCGTTGGCCGCGAGAGAGGTCCCAGTCATTCGGATCGCCATCAAAATCTGCTGTTGGATCAAGAACTGGAGAACCCGGCTTTCGGGCAGACAAGACTGCGTCTTGGACGATTTCTGAGACCACATCGGCGTCGAAGACGGTATAAACGAAGGACATCGCAGCTTGGTATTGTCCCGCTGCTCCAGCACCTTCCAATCGCTTTTCCAAGTCCTCCGAGTAGCTGCTGCCTTCTGCTGCAACCCTTTTGCGTATGAGTTCAATGAAGCCGCCGACGGGGGGAACACCACGTCCCTCATCCCATGAAAACGGAGCACCAACCAAGAAGCTCGCAGGCTTCCCCGTTGTGCGTTTTAGTTTCAGCTTCAAGGTCGAGAGATCGTGGATTTCTGGTGTCATACGTTGACATATGGCACGGGCGTCGCAGGTAGAATAGACCCCTTTGAGTTGTAGGCCTGCCTTTTTATGGGGTAGCGTTGTGTTGGTATCCGCAAATCTGATCCCGATTGTCAGCTTGAAACGCGTGTATGTTAATTAGGGTGACAACGAATTCACTGGCCGAGCTTGTCCTGTCAGAATCAGTGACATGCTAGTTTCCATAGCATCGACGGCTTAAACTACCTCACGACCGATGCGCCGGGTGATGAGGCTATCCGACTGGCCCGGCGCGGTTTTCGCGCTAGGTGTCAGAGAAGGCCCGGCCTCATAGAAGGTTTGCCTCGAATCCCGCCGACTTGATCGCCGCCAGCAGCGCATCGCTTTCGTCGGCGCTGTCGATTTCCACCTGCCTGCTGTCCAGATCGAAGATCAGAAGCGCGGTGGGGTCGGCCGCCTGGACCGAAGTTTCGATTTTCGCAGTGCAATGGCCGCAGCTCATTTCGGGGACATGGAAGGTGATCACGTTCTAATTCCTTCGGTTTGCCCCGATTGATTGGGCCTTCCCGCGGGGGAAGGTCAAGAGGGGCGGGGGGATTTCGATAAAAATGATGCTGCAGCCTTGACCTTCCAGTAGATGGAAGCACCATCTGCCCTGTCAGGACCAGAAGGAACCACGCCATGACCGATCAAACCCTGCCTGACGAAACGCTGCGATTACCCGTCACCGGCATGACCTGCGCCGCCTGCGTCGGCCGGGTGGAAAAGGCGCTGAAGGCGCTGGACGGGGTCGAGACGGCCAATGTGAACCTCGCCAGCGAGACCGCGCAGGTTCGTTACCACGCCCCCGCCACCCCCGCCGGGGTGGTGTCGGCGCTGGACAAGGCGGGCTATCCGGCCCGGCAGACGGAGCGACAGTTGCGCATCACCGGCATGACCTGCGCCTCCTGCGTCGGTCATGTCGAACAGGCGCTGTTGGGCGTGCCCGGCGTGATGTCGGCGCAGGTGAACCTGGCCACGGAAACCGCCCGGGTGAGCCTGCTGGACGGGGCAACTGATCCCGCCGCGCTGCTGCGCGCGGTGCACGACGCGGGATATGAGGCGGAGTTCGCCGAGGACGCGCCGCCGCAGGAGGAAAACCGCAAGGAGGCCGAGGCGCAGGCGCTCAGGCGCAAGCTGATTTTGGCCGCAGTGCTGGCTCTGCCTGTTTTCATCGTCGAGATGGGCGGCCACCTGATCCCGCCGTTTCATCACTGGATCATGGCGACGATCGGGCAGCAGACCAGCTGGCTGATCCAGTTCGCCCTCACCTCGCTGGTGCTGATCGGGCCGGGGCGGGTGTTCTATGCCAAGGGCTTCCCGGCGCTGCTGCGCGGCGCGCCGGACATGAACGCGCTGGTGGCGATGGGCACCGCGGCGGCCTACGGGTTTTCGCTGGTGGCGACCTTCCTGCCCGGGCTGCTGCCCGCCGCCAGCCGCGCGGTGTATTACGAATCCGCCGCCGTCATCGTGGTGCTGATCCTGATGGGCCGCTATCTGGAAGCCCGCGCCAAGGGCCGCGCGGGTGCTGCGATCCGCAAGCTGATCGGGCTGCAGCCGAAACAGGCGCGGGTCGAACGGGATGGGGCGGCGGCGGATATCCCGCTGGCCGAGGTGGTGCAGGGCGATATCGTCCTGACCCGCCCCGGCGAAAGGATCGCGGTCGATGGCGAAGTGATCTCGGGCGAAAGCTATGTCGATGAAAGCATGGTGACGGGCGAACCCATCCCGGTCGCCAAGCACCCCGGCGATCTGGTGACCGGCGGTACCGTCAATGGCACCGGCGTCCTCCGCTTCCGCGCCACCCGGGTCGGCGCCGACACCATGCTGGCGCAGATCATCCGCATGGTCGAGGAGGCGCAGGGCGCCAAGCTGCCGATCCAGGCGCTGGTCGACCGGATCACCATGTGGTTCGTCCCTGCCGTCATGGGCGTCGCGGTGCTGACCGTGCTGGCCTGGCTGGTCTTCGGCCCCGCCCCGGCGCTGACCCATGCCCTGGTCGCCGGCGTGGCGGTGCTGATCATCGCCTGCCCCTGCGCGATGGGGCTGGCGACGCCGACCTCGATCATGGTGGGGACGGGGCGGGCTGCCGAATTGGGCGTGCTGTTCCGCAAGGGCGACGCGTTGCAGGCGCTGCAGGGGGGCGAAACCGTGGCGCTGGACAAGACCGGCACGCTGACCGAAGGGCGCCCGGTGCTGACCGATCTGCAGGTCGAAGCGAGCTTCGACAAGGACGCCGTGCTGCGCCAGATCGCGGCGGTCGAGGCGCAGTCGGAACACCCCATCGCGCGCGCCATCGTGGAGGCGGCGGGGCCGGACCTGCCGCGGGCGGAAAAATTCGGATCGGTCACCGGCTACGGCGTGATGGCCACGGTCGAGGGCCAGCGGGTGATGATCGGGGCCGAACGGCTGATGACCCGGCGCAAGATCGACACCGCACCGCTGCAAGCGGCGGCGCAGGCGCTGGCCGAACAGGGCAAGACGCCGATCTTTGCCGCCATCGACGGGGACCTCGCCGCGGTGCTGGCGGTGTCCGACCCGATCAAGCAGACCAGCCGCGACGCCATCGATGCGCTGCACGGTATGGGCCTCAAGGTGGCGATGGTGACGGGCGACAACCGCGCCACGGCACAGGTCATCGCGGCTCAGCTGGGCATCGATCACGTGGTGGCCGAGGTGCTGCCGCAGGGCAAGGTCGAAGCGCTGGACAGCCTGCGCGCTTCCGGCCCCATTGCCTTCGTCGGCGACGGCATCAACGACGCCCCGGCGCTGGCCCATGCCGATATCGGCATCGCCATCGGCACCGGCACCGATGTCGCCATCGAAAGCGCCGACGTGGTGCTGATGTCGGGCGACCTGACCGGGGTTGTCACCGCCTTCGACCTGTCGGCCCGGGTGATGCGCAATATCCGCCAGAACCTGTTCTGGGCCTTCGGCTACAACACCGTGCTGATCCCGGTCGCGGCCGGGCTGTTCTATCCCGCGCTCGGCTGGCAGCTGTCGCCGATGCTGGGGGCCGGGGCGATGGCGATGTCCAGCGTCTTCGTGCTCGGCAACGCGCTGCGGCTGCGCTTCGCCGCGCCCCGTCTGAGCCAGGGAAAGGAAATGGCATGAATATCGGTGACGTCGCCCGCCGCTCGGGCCTGCCTGCGAAAACCATCCGTTATTACGAAGATATCGGGCTGATCACGCCGCTGCGCAGCGCCAACGGCTACCGCACGTTCCGCGACAGCGACCTGCACAAGCTGGCCTTTCTGGGCCGCGCCCGGGCGCTTGGCTTTTCGATCGAGGATTGCCGCAACCTGATGACGCTTTATGAGGATCAAAGCCGCGCCAGCGCCGATGTCAAACGCATCGCCAGCGATCACCTGGAAAAGATCGACGCCAAGCTGGCCGAGCTGCAGCAGATGCGCGCGACACTGGCCAACCTGGTGTCCTGCTGCGCCGGCGACAACCGCCCCGATTGCCCGATCCTCGCCGACCTGGCGACCGATCCGGAACACTGACCTGCCGTTTCATCTTGGCCCAAATACCTCGGGGGGAGCTGCGCAAGGCGCAGCGGGGGGCAGCGCCCCCCATCCCCCTCACCGATAGCGCGCCACCTGACCCGACAGCCGCTCGAAGGCGGCGAAATATTCGCCCGCGATCCGGTCCACCAGCTTTGCCGCCGGAACCACTTCCTTCACCGCACCGATGCCTTGGCCCGATCCCCAGATTTCCTTCCAGCTCTTGGGCTTTTCCCGGCTCTCGCCGAAATTCATCTTCGAGGGGTCCGAGCGTTCCAGGTTCTCCGGGTCCATCCCCGCAGCCGCGATGGAGGGTTTCAGATAATTGCCCCAGACCCCGGTGAACAGGTCGGAATAAACGATGTCCGACGCGCCGCTTTCGACGATCATCTGCTTGTAGCGGTCCTCGGCATTGGCTTCCTCGGTGGCGATGAAGGCCGACCCGGCATAGCCGCCATCCGCGCCCATCGCCTGCGCCGCCAGCAGCGCATCGCCGGTGGCGATGGACCCCGACAGGAACAGCGGCCCGTCGAACCAGGCGCGGATTTCCTGCACCAAGGCCAGCGGCGACAGCGCACCGGCATGGCCGCCCGCACCGGCGGCCACGGCGATCAGACCGTCGGCGCCCTTTTCGATGGCCTTGTGGGCGAAGCGGTCGTTGATCACGTCATGCAGGGTGATGCCGCCGACCGAATGGGCGGCCTCGTTCACCTCGACCCGGGCACCCAGCGAGGTGATCCAGACCGGCACCTTGTGCTTGACGCAAATCTCGATATCGCGCTCCAGCCGGGTATTCGACCGGTGCACGATCTGGTTCACCGCGTAGGGCGCCGCCGGGGTGTCGGGGTTGGCCTGATTGTAGCGGTCCAGTTCCTCGTTGATCCGGGTCAGCCAGGCCTCCAGCAGGATCGGATCACCGTCCTTTTCGCGCGCGTTCAGCGCCGGGAAGGACCCAATGATGCCGGCCTTGCACTGGGCGATGACCAGATCGGGGTTGGAAATGATGAACAAGGGGCTGCCGATCAGCGGGATCCGCAGGTTTTGCAATTGGGCGGGCAGGGTCATTGGGGTCTCACTTGCCTTGGAAGTCTGGTTTGCGTTTCTCGATGAAGGCTTGCACGCCTTCGCGGAAATCGTCCGTTTGGGTCAGCACCTGCTGTTCGCGCGCTTCGGCGCTGAAGGCGTCGCCGAAGGACCCTTCGCCGATATTGCGCAGGATGCGCTTGGCCGCCTGCGCCGCCAGCGGCGCGGCATTGGCGATGCGCTCGGCCAGGGCGCGGGTCTCGGCCTCAAGTTGGTCCTCGGACACGATCTGGTTCACCAGCCCGTATTGCAGGCAATCGGCGGCGGGGATCTTCTGCCCCTCAATGATTGCCTGCAGGGCGCGGTGATATCCCATCCCCTTCAGCAGCAGCCAGGTGTTGCCGCCATCGGGCACCAGCGAAATCGCGGCAAACGCCATGTAGAGCGACGCGTTGTCGGCCATCGTCACCATGTCGCAATTCATCGCATAGGCCGCGCCGATCCCGGCAGCCGATCCGTGCACCTGCGCGATCCAGATCTTGGGCGACTTGGCGATGCCTTCCAGCGACGGGCGGTATTCGGTTTCCAGCATGTTGTCGGTCCGGGGCGGCAGCCCGCCCTTCAGGTCGGCCCCGGCACAGAAGCCGCGGCCTTCGCCCTTCAGGATCACCACCCGGATCGCGTCGTCGGCGTCAATTTCGGCCACCGTGTCGATCAGCGCCTTGCGCATGTCGGCGTTGATGGCGTTGAACGCCTCGGGACGGGTCAGGGTGACGGTGGCGATGGCCCCGTCACGGTCGATGCGGATCACGTCGCTCATGTCTTTCCTCCTCAGGTCAGCACACCGCTGTCGCGGAGGCTGGCAATCGTGTCGGCGTCATAGCCCAGTTCGGCCAGAACGCTGTCTGTATCGGCGCCGGGGGCGGGCGGGGTGCCCACCGGGCCCGGCGGGGTGCGGTCGAAACGCGGTGCAGGGGCGACCTGCATCACGCCGCCCACATCGGTGAAAACGCCGCGCGCCTGCATATGCGGGTGGTCGGGCGCTTCGCTCCAGCTCAGCACCGGGCCGACGCAGGCATCGGTGCCGTCGAAGATTTCCACCCATTCGTCGCGGGTCTTCGCCGTGAACACCTTGGCATAGCTGTCGCGCCGCTGCGCCCATGACGTTTCGTCATATTGGGTCGCCTTGTGATCCTCGGACAGCCCGGCCAGATCGACCAGTTGGGCGAAGAATTGCGGCTCCAGCGGCCCGACCGAGACGTATTTGCCGTCGGCGCATTCGTAAGTGCGGTAGAACGGCGCGCCGCCGTCGAGCCAGTTGCTTTCGCGTTCCTCGCCCCAGCGGCCGCGCGCGATCATCGAATGCACCAGCGCCAGCAGCGCCGGTGCCCCGTCGACCATCGCTGCGTCGATCACCTGACCCTTGCCCGAGCTTTGCCGTTCGAACAGCGCCGACAGGATGCCCAGCAGCAGGAACATCGTGCCCCCGGCGTAATCGGCGGCGATGTTGAGCGGCGGGATGGGCGGTTCGTCCTTCTTGCCAATGGCGTTCAGCACCCCGGTCAGCCCGAGGTAGTTGATGTCATGCCCCGCCATCTGCGCCATCGGCCCGGTCTGGCCCCAGCCGGTCATCCGGCCATAGACCAGAGCCGGATTGCGCGCGTGGCAAACCTCAGGCCCCAGACCCATCCGTTCCATCACGCCGGGGCGGAAGCCCTCGATCAGAACGTCCGCACCCTCGATCAGCCTCAGCGCAGCTTCGATCCCTTCGGGCGTTTTCAGGTTCAGGGCGACGGATCGCTTGCCCCGGTTGTTGATGTCGGAGGGGTCGGGCTTGCCCGATTTGCGGGTGATCAGAGTGACCTCGGCACCGAGGTCGGACAGGAACTGCCCGGCCAAGGGGGCGGGGCCGAGACCTTCCATCTCGACCACCTTCATGCCCTTTAGCGGTCCGCTCATGCCGCGACGGCCTGTTTGTCGCGCAGGATGTCGAAGGCGCTGGCGTCGAGTGCAAAGCGTTCGCCAAAGCGATCCGCCAGGTCCGCCGCGCGGGCGGCGAAGGTATCGATTCCTAGCCCTCGGATGAACTGGATCGCGCCGCCGGTATGGGCCGGGAAACCGATGGCGAAGATGCCGCCAAGGTTGGCCTCCACCTCGGTCCGCAGCACGCCTTCATTCAGGCAGCGCAGGGTTTCGATCGCCTGGCGGTACAGCAGCCGGTCGATGGCGTCCTCCATCGAAATCTCGGCATTGCCCTTGGCGAACTGATCCAGCCCGGACCACAGCGATTTCGAGCCGTCAGCGGCGTATTCGTAGAAACCGCCGCCGTAATGCCGCCCGCCGCGGCCCTGTTCGATCATCGCGTCGACGATGGGATTACCGGCCTCCATGTCGATGGAGAACCCGTTTTCCACGCCAAGCCGCTTGTCCAGCGCCTCATGCGTCTTGCGGATCTTCTGCGACAGCACCAGCGAGGTTTCGTCATGCACCGCGAGCGGGCCCACCGGCATACCGGCCAGCCACCCGGCGCGTTCCACCGCGACCGGGGCCATGCCGTCGCGCATCAGCGCCATGCCTTCGTCGAGATAGGTCGAGAACACGCGCGAGGTGAAGAAGCCCCGTTTGTCGTTCACCACGATGGGCATGTAGCCGATCTGCTGCACGTAATCGTAGGCCTTGCGCAGCGTTTCCTCGCTGGTCTTTTCGCCCAGGATGATTTCGACAACCTTCATCTTGTCCACGGGGCTAAAGAAATGCAGCCCGATGAAGCGGCTCGGGTCGGGGCAGGATTCGGCGAGGATCGAAATCGGCAGGGTCGAGGTGTTCGACCCGTAAATGCCGTTTTCGCCCAGCATCTTGAAGGTTTCGGGGATGACCTTTTCCTTCAGGGCGATGTCTTCGAACACCGCTTCGATGATCAGGTCGGTGCCCTCGAAGGCGCTGTCCTCGGTCGCCGGGACGATCTGCGACAGCAGCTGATCCTTCTTGGCTTCATCCATCCGGCCGCGCTTGATCCGCTTGTCGGCCAGCATCGCGGTGTAGGATTTGCCCTTCTCGGCCTTGTCCATCTCCATGTCCTTCAGCACCGAGGGCAGGCCCGCATTGGCATGGGCCCAGGCGATGCCGCTGCCCATCATGCCGGCGCCGAGGATGGCGGCGGATTTCGCCTGCCAATGATCGCCTTCGGGCCGGACCTTGCCGCCCTTGATCGCCTGCATCCCGAAGAAGAAGGTGGTGATCGCCGCCTTGCATTCCGGCGTCACGGCCAAGGCACAGATGCCCCGGCTTTCGTTGCGCAGGGCCGCGTCATAGCCCATCCGCATCGAATTCACCGCGATGTCGAGGATCTTGGCGGGGGCGGGCAGCAGGCCACGGGTTTTCTGGTACAGCACCGCCGGCGCGGCCACCGCGATCTGCCGCACCTTGGGGTGCAAAGCGTCGCCGCCGGGATAACGGAACCCCTTCTGGTCCCATGCTTGCGTGTGGGCATCCGGGTTGGCCTTGATCCACGCCTTGGCGGCCGGGATCAATTCGTCGGTGCTGCCGACGACGGCATCGACCATGCCCTCGGCCAGCGCCGCTTGCGGTTTCACCGGCTTGCCCTCGGTCAGGTGCGGCAGCGCCTTCTCCAAACCCAGCAGCTTGGTCAGCCGCACCACGCCCCCGGCGCCGGGCAGCAGGCCCAAGGTCACCTCGGGCAGGCCGACGACGGCGCCCTTCACATCGGCGATGATGCGGTGGTTGCAGGCCAGGCAGAGCTCATAGCCGCCACCCAAAGCCGCGCCATTGATGGCAGCGACGACCGGAACGGGCAGCTGTTCCAGCTCGCGATAGGGGCGCTTGTTTTCTTCGATATAGTGGAAGGTCTCGTCATCCGCCTTGTCGATCCCGAGGATCAGCCCAAGATCGCCACCCGCGAAGAAGGTTTTCTTGGCCGAGGCGAAGACGACGCCTTTCAGGACGTCCTCGGCGCGCAGCTTGCTCAGAACCTCGTCCATGCCCGGAACGTAGCGTTCGTTCATCGTGTTGGCCGACTGGCCCTGCATGTCCATGGTGACGGTCACGATGCCGTCGGCATCCTTTTCGTAAATGAAATCAGTCATGTCCGTCCCCCTCAGACCCGTTCGATGATGCTGGCGATGCCCATGCCGCCGCCGACGCACATGCAAATGAGCGCGCGTTTCTGACCCCGCCGTTCCAACTCGTCCAGCATGGTGGACACCAGGCAGCCGCCGGTCGCGCCCAAGGGATGCCCCATGGCGATGGCGCCGCCCACGACGTTCAGTTTTTCGTCCGGCACGTCGAGATCGCGTTGCAGCCGCAGCGCGACGGAGGCGAAGGCTTCGTTGATTTCCACCAGGTCGATGTCGTCGATGCTCAGCCCGGCCTTGGCCAACGCCTTTTGCGACGCCGGGCCGGGGCCGGTCAGCATGATGGTCGGGTCGGTCGCGGTCAGCGCGATGGACACCACGCGGCCGCGCGGGGTAAGGCCCAGGTCCTTGCCCGCTTGTTCGTTGCCCAGCAGCACCAGCGAAGCGCCGTCGACAATGCCTGACGAATTGCCGGGCGTGTGGACGTGATCGATCCGTTCCACATCGGTGTATTTCGCCAAGGCCACCGCGTCGAAGCCCATCTTGCCGGGCATGGCGAAGCTGGGTTTCAGCGAGGCCAGCGTCTGCATGTCGGTGCCC
This sequence comes from Thalassovita mangrovi, assembly GCF_009857745.1. Taxonomy (GTDB): domain Bacteria; phylum Pseudomonadota; class Alphaproteobacteria; order Rhodobacterales; family Rhodobacteraceae; genus Thalassobius; species Thalassobius mangrovi. The sequence goes on along the minus strand of NZ_WWEN01000002.1, from coordinate 962,541 downwards.
GGCTTGATGAAATCGTCCCGGTCGAGGATAACCACGCCGTTTTCGTCCCGGACCGGCACCACCGAGCGGTCGAACCAGCCGCTGTCGCGGGCATGGGCGGCGCGTTTTTGCGATTCCACCGCGAAGGCATCGACATCGTCGCGGCTCCAGCCTTCGAGCGTGGCGATCAGGTCGGCGCCGATGCCCTGCGGCACGAACCCGGTCTGGATCGAGGTTTCGGGGTCTTCGGCGAACGGCCCGCCATCGGCGCCCATCGGCACCCGGCTCATGCTTTCATAGCCGCCGGCGCAGACCACGTCTTCCCAGCCGCTGGCGATCTTGGCGGCGGCGGTGTTGAACGTGTCCAGGCCGCTGGCGCAGAACCGGTTCAGCTGCGCACCGGGGACGCTTTCGGCCCATCCGGCCTTCTGCAGCGCCACCTTGGGCAGCACCGATCCCTGTTCCATCACCGGCGTCACGCAGCCCAGCATCACGTCATCGACGCGCGAGGTGTCCAGATCGTGGCGCTGCTGCATTTCGTTCAGCAGCGTGGTCACCAGGTTGATCGGCTTCACCTCGTGCAGCGACCCGTCCTGCTTGCCCTTCGATCTGGGTGTTCTGATCGCGTCATAGATATAAGCGGTTTCCGCCATCGGGTTCTCCTCCAAAACCTAGTTTGATCCGGCCATCGCCTCCGGTCCGGTCAGCCCCTTTGCCACTTCCGAAAAGTCCAGCCGCGGCAGCGGGTCGAAATCCACGGATGCCAGGCGGCGCGCTTCGCGCCGGCCGATTCCCATTGCCCGCAGATATAGTTCCGCGATTTCCGAACCGGACTTGCGCCAAGTCACTGTCCCTTGCAGCACCTGCGAAATCGATCCCATCATCGCGCCGCCGCCCAGGGTGGTGACCGAATGGATCTGGTAGGCCGGGACATCGAAGCGGCCGATGGCCAGCCCCTTGCGGATGATGTCGGCCGGTTCCATCGCCCAGAACTTGCCCAGCTGCGGTTCGGTCATCGCGAACAGCGCGATGAACCGACCCCAGTCGGGTTCGTCATGCACCCGCCTTATCTGTTGCCGGATCAGGGTGGCGATCCGCAGGGCGGGGTCTTCGTCCTCATCGAGGCTGGCGCGCACGCTGTCGCGCAATTCCTGGAAAATCATCCGGCTGGTGATCTGGAACAGGTCATCGGGATTGGTGACGTTGTTGTAGATCGTGCCGCGCGACAGACCCGCCTCTTTCGCCAGATCGCTGACGGCGATGTGCATGGTGCCTTGGCGGGCGAACAGCCGCATGGCCGCGTGGATGATGCGGGATTTGACGGTTTTCATTGGGGGTCAATCATCGTTGTTGACAGAAATTGAACACCCGTGTTTAGCTGAAGTCAACAGCGTTCATTCGGTCGAGGGAGGAGACGGCATGGATGCGTACTGCACCCGGGGGGAACTGCCCCCGGCCCCCCGTTCGTGCGGGGAAAGGACCGATGTCCTTTTCGGTCAGTCGCCCGCAAGAGGCGCGGCCAGAAAGGGGCAGGGATGGAACTGATACAGCTGATTATCGGTGGTGTCGCCACCGGCTGCGTCTACGGGTTGGTCGCGCTTGGTTTCGTGCTGATCTACAAGGCGACCGAGGGCGTGAACTTCGCCCAGGGCGACATGATGATGCTGGGCGCCTTCGTGGCGCTTGGGCTGGTCAATGCCGATTACTGGGCGCTGCCCTTCATCCCCGGAGTGATATTGGCCGCCGCGATCATGGGCGGGGTCGGCTACGGCGTCGACCGTTTCGTGGTGCGGCAGATCTTCGGCCAGCCGCAATTCGCGCTGGTGATCCTGACCATCGCCATGGGGTTCGTGTTCCGCTTCGCCGCCGGCGCGATCTGGGGCTTCACGCCCTTGGTTCTGGAAACCCCGTTTGCCGGCAAAAGCCTGCATTTCGGCGGCGTCATTATCGGCTATGAAGATTTGGTCACCATCATCGTCACCGGCTTGTTGACGCTGGGGCTGTGGCTGTTTTTCCAATACACCCGGATCGGACTGGCGGCGCAGGCGGCGTCGCAGAACCAGATGGCGGCCTATATCGTGGGCGTGCCGGTGCGGCGGATCAATTCGACGATCTGGGCGCTGTCGGGCGTGGTGTCGACCATCGCGGGGGTGCTTTACGCCTCAAAGGGGGCGATTGACCCGAATATCGGGCTGTTGGGGATCAAGGCCTTCGCGGCGGCGGTGATCGGCGGCTTCGGCAGCCTGCCGGGCGCTTTGCTGGGCGGTATCCTGATTGGTGTGGTGGAACCGGTGGCTGCGCGCTACCTGCCCGGCGGGATCAGCCAGATGAGCCCCTATATCATCATGCTGGCGGTGCTGGTCACCCGGCCGAACGGGCTGTTCGCCCAGATCTACGCGAAAAAGGTCTGAGCCGATGAAAGTGATTTTCAAGACAAGCTACGACAACGACATCGACCTGCACGAGGACTGGTGGGCGCGCGGCAAGATCATCGCCCTGGTGGCGGTGATGGCGGTGCTGCCCTTCCTGGTGGGGGAATATTACCTGGCCGAGGCGACCAACACGCTGATCTGGTCGCTGGCGGGGATGGGGCTGATGGTGCTGGTGGGGCATACCGGGCAGGCGAGCCTGGGGCACGCGGCCTTCATGGCGATCGGGGCCTATACCGACGCGGCGCTGATGAATATCGGCGTGCCGTGGGTGGTGGCCTTCCCGCTGGCAGGTCTGGCTGCGGGACTGTTCGGGGCGCTGGTGGCGATCCCGGCGGTGCGGATGTCGGGCATCTACCTGGCCATCGCGACGCTGGCGCTCTTCGTCATCGTGGAAGAGATGATCATCATCCTGGAACCGATCACCGGCGGGGTGGGGGGCATCTTCGCACCGTCGATCACCATCGCCGGGGTGGATTTCGACCGTTATGCCAGCCTGAACAATTTCTACTGGCTGTGTCTTGGCTGCGTGGTTCTGGTGACCTGGCTATACGCCAACCTGCTGCGCAGCCCGACCGGGCGCAGTTTCCTTGCGGTGCGCGACAGCGAGGTTTCGGCGCGCGCGCTTGGCATCAACGTCACCCGCACCCGCGCGCTGGCCTTTGGCCTCAGCTGCGCGATGACGGGCTTGGCCGGGGCGCTGATGGGGCATTACATCAGCTTCTTTAACTATGAGCTGTTCTCGGTCTTCATCTCGATCAACCTGCTGCTGGTGGTGACCATCGGCGGGCTGGGCTTCATCCAGGGGGCGTTTTTCGGCGCGATCCTGATCACCGCCGTGCCGCAACTGATCGCGATCCTGCGCGACGGGCTGAACAGCACGACGGGGATCGATCTGGGTTCGATCCCCGGGCTCGACACGCTGATCTTCTCGGCGATCCTGGTGGGCTTCATCATCTATGAACCGGCGGGGCTTTATGGCCGCTGGCTGAAGCTGCGGGTCTGGTTCCAGCTGTTCCCGCTGGCCCGGCGCGACATGTTCCGCCGCCAGAAAACCTATCTGAAGACGGAGAGGATGCGATGAGCCTGTTGCAGGTCGAAGACCTCGCCATCCATTTCGGCGGGGTGAAGGCGGTGGACGGCGTGTCCTTCAGCGTCGAGCCGGGCGAGGTGTTTTCCATCATCGGCCCGAACGGGGCGGGGAAATCGACGATCTTCAACCTGATCTCGCGTTTCTACAAACCGACGCGCGGCACCATCCGCTTCGACGGGCAGGACATCACCCACCTGTCGGCGCATCAGATCGCGCCGCTGGGCATCGCGCGGACCTTCCAGAATATCGAACTGTTCGATCATTCCACCGTGCTCGACAACCTGCTGATGGGGCGGCACACGCACCGGTCCACCAACTGGGTGCAGGACATGATGTTCCTGCCCAAGGTGCGCCGGGCCGAACGGGGCCACCGGCAAAAGGTCGAGGAGGTGATCGAGTTTCTCGAACTCGAAGCCTATCGCGACAAGCTGATCGCGGGTCTGCCCTACGGCGTGCGCAAGGTGGTGGAAATCGGCCGCGCCTTGGCGATGGGACCGAAGATGATCCTGCTGGACGAACCGGCATCCGGCCTGTCGGTTGAGGAAAGCCAGGACGTCGCCTACTGGGTCGAGGACATGCGCCGCGACATGGGGCTGACCGTGCTGATGGTCGAACATGACATGGGTCTGGTGAACCAGGTCAGCGACCGGGTTCTGGCCGTGGCCAATGGCGAACCGCTGGCGATGGGAACCCCCGCAGAGGTGCAGGCCGACCCGCAGGTCAAGGCCGCCTATCTTGGTACGGAGGTGGATGCATGAGCGTTTTGGATATCCGCAACGTCGAAACCTTCTATGGCGCGATCATGGCCCTGCGCGGCGTGTCTTTGACGGTGGAACAGGGCGAAATCGTCACCATTCTCGGCGCCAACGGGGCGGGCAAGACGACGCTGATGAAAACGATTTCCGGGCTGATGGACCCCGAAAAGGGCAGCATAGACTTCAACGGGGTGCGCATCGAAGGGATGGAACCCGACAAGATCGTCGCCATGGGGCTGGCCCATGTCCCCGAGGGGCGCGAGGTGTTTCCCTATCTGAGCATCGAGGAAAACCTGCGCATGGGCGCCTATACAAGGCGCGGCGCCGATATCCGCGACGATATCGACATGGTCTACAGCTATTTCCCGATCCTGAAGGAACGCCGGGCGCAGTCGGCCGGGTTCCTGTCGGGCGGCCAGCAGCAGATGCTGGCGATCGGCCGGGGCCTGATGGCGCGGCCCAAGCTGATGCTGCTGGATGAGCCATCATTGGGCCTGTCGCCGCTGCTGACGCAGGAAATTTTCGCCATCATCAAGCGGCTGAATGCCGAACAGGGCGTGACCATGCTCTTGGTGGAACAGAACGCCAATGTGGCGCTGCACACGGCGCATAAGGGCTACGTTCTGGAAATGGGCCGGATCGTGATGGCGGGCAGCTGCGAAGACCTGCGCGCCAGCGACGATATCCAGGAATTCTACCTGGGCCGGCAGGAAGAAACCCAACGCGGGCAAAAGCGCTGGAAACGGCGCAAGACGTGGAGGTGAGCGATGGTCGAGATGACACAGGACATGATCATCCCCGACGACGCGCCCATCGCGATGGATGGCTGCGACACGATGGTGAAGCTCTGGGCCAAGCGCTGTCACGAGTTGGGCGATCAGACCGCGCATCGGGAAAAGGAACTGGGCGTCTGGCAGGCCTATAGCTGGACCGATTATTATCAGGGCGGCAAATGGGCCGGGCTGGCTTTGCTGTCGATGGGGCTGGAAAAGGGCCAGCCGGTGCAGATCCTGTCCGAGGACCGGCGCGAATGGCTGTACGTAGATCTGGGCGTGGCTGCGGTGGGCGGCATCCCCTCGGGCGTCTATACCACCGACAGCGCCGAACAGCTGGCCTATCTGATCAACGATTCCGGCGCGCCGTTCCTGTTCGTGGAAAACGACGAACAGCTCGACAAATTTCTGGAAGTCCGTGATCGGATGCCGGGGCTGCACAAGGTCATCGTCTTCGACCGCGACGGGCTGGCCAGTTTCAGCGATCCGCAGGTGATGTTCTGGGACGAGTTGATCGAACTGGGGCAGGCCGAGGAACAGGCCAATCCGAAGAAGTTCGAGGCCGCGCTGGAAGCGGTGACGCCGCAGGACGCGCGGATGCTGATCTATACCTCGGGCACCACAGGGCCGCCCAAGGGGGCGATGATCACCCATCGCAACATGATGTATCAGGGCTTTGCCGGTGAACAGACGCTGGAATTCTTCCCGACTGACGAATTGCTGTGCTTCCTGCCGCTGTGCCACGTGCTGGAACGGCTGATTTCGGTCGACTTCCCGATCCTCGCGGGCTGCAAGGTGAATTTCGCCGAAAGCCCCGAAACCGTCTTCGACAACCTGCGCGAGGTCAGCCCGCATTCCTTCACCGGGGTGCCGCGGATCTGGGAAAAGATCTACAGCCGGATCAGCATCATGCGGTCCGAGGCGGGATGGGTCGGGCGCAAGGCCTTCGACTGGGCCGTCGCGGCGGGGATGAAGAAGGCGCTGGCCAAGGAAGACGGACGGCGGCTGGGCCCCGTCGACAGCCTGAACCTGGCGCTGGCCGATCTTCTGGTGCTGCGCAACCTGCGCAACCTGGTGGGGCTTTCGCGTACCCGCCGCTGCACCACCGGGGCGGCGCCGATTTCGCCCGACCTGCTGCGCTGGTTCGAAGCGATCGGGGTGCATCTGCTGGAAGGCTACGGCATGACCGAAACCGCAGGCGTCGCCACGGTCAACACGCTGGCTTGCAACTTCGTCGGCACCGTGGGTGAGGTGTTGCCGGGCACGCAGATGCGCATCGCGCCGGACGGGGAAATTCAGCTCAAGGGGCCGGGCATCTTTGCCGGTTACTGGAAGAAGCCGGAAAAGAGCGCCGAGACCTTTACCGAGGACGGATGGCTGAAGACCGGCGATGTCGGCATGATCGACAATCACGGCGCGCTGAAGATCACCGGGCGGCTGAAGGACATCATCATCACCGCAGGCGGCAAGAACATCACCCCCGCCGAGATCGAAAGCAAACTGAAGTTTTCGCCCTATATTTCCGATGCGGTGGTGATCGGCGACCGGCGCAAATACCTGACCTGCCTGATCATGATCGACCAGGAAAACGTCGAACGCTTCGCACAGGACCGGCAAATCCCCTATGCCGATTTCGCCTCGCTCACCCGCGCCAAGGAAGTGGTCGACCTGATCGGCGACGTGGTGAAGGAGGTCAACAAATCCTTCGCCCAGGTCGAACAGATCAAGGATTTCCGCTTGATCGACATTCTGCTTACGGCGGAAGATGAGGAACTTACTCCGACGATGAAACTCAAGCGGAATTTCGTGAACACGCGACACGCCGCCTTGATCGAAAGCATGTATTGACCCGGCCGGGGAGGGCCGGGGCAGTGATTTGAAGTATGATAAGGGAGGAAGACCAATGAAAATCTGGAAAGGAATTGCCGCCGCTGCGGCGCTGTCTCTGGGGCTTGCCGCGCCTGCGGTGCGGGCCGAAACCGGGGTGACCGACACCGAAATCAAGATCGGCGGGGCGCATGACCTGTCGGGCATCTTCGCGCCGTTTTCGGTCCCCGCGGTGAAGGCCGCGCAGCTTTACTTCGACGAAATCAACGCCAAGGGCGGCGTCAACGGGCGCAAGATCACCTATATCGTCGAAGATCACGGCTACCAGGTGCCCAAGGCGGTGCAGGCGGCCAACAAGCTGATTAACCGCGACGGTGTCTTTGCCATGCTGCTGAGCCTCGGCACGCCGCACAATATCGCGATGTTCAAGCTGATGGAGCCCAAGGGCATCCCCAACATCAACCCGCTGACCGCCGCGCGGCAGATGGTCGATCCGCCCGCGCCGTGGAAATTCGCGGGCACCGCCGCCTATTACGACGCGGTCAAGGCGACCACCGAATACATGGCCGCCGAACAGGGATCGAAGATGTTCTGCCTGATGTACCTGCCCACCGATTTCGGGGTGGAAATCCAGGAAGGGCTGAAGGACGGCGCCGCTGCGGCGGGCGTGTCTTACGGCGTGGAAACCAAGCACAAGCCGGATGAGACCGATTTTTCCGGTGCTCTGGGCAAGATCAAGGAAGGCGGCTGCGACACGGTCGGTTTGGCGCTTGGCGTCAGCCAGGTCATCAACGTGATCGCCACCGCCAACAAGCTGGGCATGAGCGACCTGAAATTCGTGCTGTCCTCGGCCGGGTTCCACACCGTGGTGGCCAAGGGTCTGGCGGCGCAGGGCGTCATGGGCGGCGTCTATGCCGGGGCCGGCTGGCAGGACCTTGAGGCGCGTATGGGCAATCCGGAAGTGGCGGCCTGGGTCAAATCCTATACCGAAGCCACCGGCGAGAAGTTCCCGGGCACCGGCGCCCTGCTGGGCCGTTCGGCGGCGGAGCTGATGGTGCGCGGGCTGGAAGCGGCCGGTCCCGACCTGACCCGCGAAGGTTTCATCAAGGCGCTGGAAGGGCTGAACTACGACGATGTGATCGCCGGCAGCAAGGTGTCGATGAGCCCCGACAACCACGTCGCTGCGACCTCGATCTATGTGTCGGCGGTCGATAACGGATCGTGGAAGCTGATCAAGACCATCGAATGACGGTCTGACCGGCGGGGCGTTCGATCGCCCCGCCACCTTTCCCCACAAAAACAAGACATACGACGAGGCAGGAGATACCCGTGCTGAAACGGACCCTTTACGACGAAGAACACGAAATTTTCCGCAACTCGGTGCGCAAATGGGCCGAGGCCGAGGTGTTCCCGCATATCGAAGACTGGCGCGCCGCCGGATGCGTCAGCCGCGAGGTCTGGCGCAAGGCGGGCGAACAGGGGTTCCTGTGCATGTATGCGGATGAAAAATACGGCGGGCTGGGGCTGGACGATTTCCGCTACGACATGATCCTGTGCGAGGAAATCAACCCGCGCGAACCGGGGTTCTTCATCGGGCTGCACAACCGTATCGTCGGCCCCTACCTGCACAAGCTGGGGACCGAGGAACAGCGCGAGCGCTTCATGCCGGGCGTGGTGTCGGGGGAAACCATCCTGGCCATCGCGATGACCGAACCGGGCACCGGGTCTGATCTGGGCGGGGTCAGGACGCGCGCCACCGACATGGGCGATCACTGGGTGCTGAACGGGTCCAAGACCTTCATTTCCAACGGGCTGCTGGCCGGTCTGGTCGTGGTCGCCGCGCGCACCGGGGATGGGCACGAAATCGGGCTGTTCCTGGTCGAAGAGGGCATGGAAGGGTTCGAACGCGGTCGCAACCTGAAGAAGATGGGGCTGAAATCGCAGGACACGGCGGAGCTTTTCTTCGACAACGTGAAAGTGCCGAAGGAAAACGTGCTGGGCGATCCCAGCCGCGGCTTCAAGACGATGATGATGAACCTGGCCGAGGAACGGATCATCGGCGCCCTGGGCTTCGTGGCGCGGGCGGAATACGCGTTTGGCATCACGATGGATTACGTGATGGACCGGCGCGCCTTCGGTCAGCCGATCGGCACGTTCCAGAATTCGCGCTTCAAGATGGCTTCGATGCGGACCGAACTGGATGCCGCCTGGGCGCTGACCGATCATTGCGCGCGCGAACACCTGTCCGGTCAGCTGAGCGCGGAAATGGCGGCCGAGGCGAAGCTCTATACCTCCGAGGTCGAAGGCCGGGTGGTCGACGAATGCCTGCAGCTGCATGGCGGCGCCGGGTATATGGACGAATACGAAATTTCGCGGCTCTACAGCGATGCGCGGATCAGCCGGATCTATGCCGGCACCTCCGAGATCATGCGCGAAATCATCGGCCGTGGTCTGGGGCTGGATGAGCGCAGGCGGAACTGAGCGGACGAATCATCAAGGCGGCTCCGAATCGGGAAATGCTGCACCTGCACGGGATGATGGGCCTGTTTATTTCGCCTTATGAGGGTTTTATAACGGCAATTGTGCCGATTTTGTTAGAAATCTGTAAAAAAAGTTTGAGCATTTCGCAGGTGCAGCATTAGCCTGAAACCCCAAGGGGAACGGAGATTGGGGCTGAGGACGGATATGGGGCGTAGGATCTATATCACCGGTGCTTCCGGGGCAGGAGTATCCACCTTGGGGCGGGAACTGGCACGGGTTCTGGACGTGCCGCATGCGGATGTCGATGATTTCTACTGGCTGCCCGCCGATCCGCCGTTCAGCCAGAAACGCCGCGTCAACGAAAGACTGAGCCTGCTGAAACGCGCCCTGGGGCGCGGCGGCTGGGTGCTGAGCGGGGCCTTCGACCGCTGGGGCGATCCGCTGTTGTCCAAGGTCGACCTGGTGATCTTCGTCACCGCGCCGACGGGCATCCGGCTAGCCCGGTTGCGCGCCCGCGAACGGGCCCGGTTCGGCGAGCGGATCAAGGCGGGCGGCGACATGGCCGCGATCCATACCGGCTTCATGGCCTGGGCGTCGCGTTATGACGATCCCGATTTTTCCGGCCGCAACCGCGCCCAGCACGAAGACTGGCTGCAATCGATCCCCTATCCTGTGCTGCGGATCGACGGCACCCAGCCGACGGCGGAACAGGTCAGCACGGTTCTGGACCACCCGGCGCTGGAAACCTCCTTCGCCTGAGGTCCGGACGGGCGCTTAGCCCATCCGTTCCGATGCATAGGACCCGGGCGAGGCCGGGAAGACCACCGTTTTATTACCGTTCAGGAACACCCGGTGATGGATATGCGCGTGGATCGCTCGGGCCAGCACCTGGCTTTCCACGTCGCGGCCCAAGGACACGTAATCGGCCGGGCTTTGGGCATGGGTGACGCGCACGATGTCCTGTTCGATGATCGGCCCCTCGTCCAGATCGGCGGTGACGTAATGCGACGTTGCCCCGATCAGCTTCACCCCGCGTTCGAACGCTTGCTTGTAGGGGTTGGCGCCCTTGAAGGACGGCAGGAAGGAATGGTGGATATTGATGATCCGGCCCGACATCTTCTGGCACATCTCGTCCGACAGCACCTGCATGTAGCGCGCCAGCACGATCAGTTCCGCCCCGCTGTCCTCGACGATCGCCATCTGCTGCGCTTCGGCTTGCGCTTTATTGTCCTTGGTGACCTTGATGTAGTGGAACGGGATGTCGTGGTTCACCACGACCTTCTGGTATTCCAGGTGATTGGAAATCACCGCCACGATGTCGATCGGCAGCGCCCCGATCCGCCAGCGATACAGCAGGTCGTTCAGGCAATGCCCGAAGCGCGACACCATGATCACGACCTTCATCTTTTCGTTCTCGTTGTGGAAGGCATAGGTCATGCCCTTGTCTCCGGCGACGCTTTGGAAAGCCTGGGACAGGTCCTCCATCCCCTTGCCCTTTTCGCTGCGGAAACTGACGCGCATGAAGAAATTGCCGGTTTCCGCGTCGTCGAATTGCGAACTGTCGGTCAGGTTGCAGCCGTTATCGGACAGGAAATTGGCAATCGCGGCGACAATGCCGCGGGTGGATTTGCATTTCACGGTAAGGGCGTAGTCGGTCATCGGTGTTCCATGCGTTCCGGCCCGAGGGGCCGCTGTTTTGGGTCAGCCTTCGTGGTAAAAGGCGCGGTTTGGCGCGGCAATCGCGGAAATGACCTCTGACGGGGCGATAAGCCGGTATTGCCCGAATAAACGAGGCCGGAACTTTCCGATCGGATACATCCGGCGGTTTTTGGAGAATTTCCGTCAAAATGGGCGCTCATCGGCAGGGCACGGGGGAAGGTCCGCCCGATCCCTGCCGGTCAGAAGAGAGGCAAAGCATTGGATGACGCGCGTGACCGTCGATCTGTTCGAGGCGGCCGACCCCCCGTTAAGGAGAGATAGAGTTGAGGCGCCGGTCGTAAGTCCCGGAACATCCCGGGCCACGCGCGTAACATCCTTGCTGCATCAGGGATTGAGCAATTCATGTGCCAAGTCTTTCGCGCCCGGCGAAAAAACCGTGTCGCGGGATTGCGCCCGTATTTCACCCGCCGGTCTTTGCCGCTACGGTTCACGCGGAATCGAAAGGGAAAGCCATGGCTGCAAATCGGGTCATCGTTGTCGGGGCGGGGATCGTCGGCGTGTCCACCGCCGTCTGGCTGCAACGCGACGGGCATGAGGTGGTTCTGGTCGACCGCGCGGGCCCGGCGGAAGGCGCGTCCTTCGGCAATGGCGGCGTGCTGGCCTCGGCCTCGGTGGTGCCGGTGACCACGCCGGGGCTGTGGCGCAGAGCCCCGCGCATGGTGCTGGACCCCGACAGCCCGCTGTTCCTGCGCTGGTCCTACCTGCCGCGGATGCTGCCCTGGCTGGCGCGCTACCTGTCCCACGCTAACGACCGCGACGTGCGCCGCACCGCGAAGGCGCTTTATCCGATTGTCGGCGACAGCCTGGCCGATCACCGGGCGCTGGCCGCAGGGACCGGGGCCGAGAAATGGATTTCGGAGGCCGATTTCGTCTATCTGTACCGATCGCGCCGCGATTATCTGGCCGATGCCTATGAGTGGGATTTCAACCGGGCCTACGGATTTGCGCCGGTCGAATACGAAGGCGACGCCCTGCGCGCCTACGACCCGGCCTTCGGCGACACGATGGGGTTCGGCGCGGCGATGCCCAATCACGGCCGGATTTCCGATCCCGGCCAATATGTGAAGGATTTGGCCGCCCATGTCGTCGCGCAGGGCGGGCAACTGGTGACAGCCGATGTGACCGGGCTGATCCGCGACGGCGACAGGGTCGTCGGGGTGCAAAGCAGCACCGGTGATCTGTGCGGCGACGCGGTGCTGATCGCCACTGGCGCCTGGTCGGGGCCGTTGTCGAAGATGCTGGGGCTGAAGATGCCGCTGGAATCCGAGCGCGGCTATCATATCGAGCTGTGGAACCCGTCCGTCATGCCCCGGTCGCCGGTGATGATGACGACCGGGTCCTTCGTGATCACCCCGATGGAAGGCCGCTTGCGGCTGGCGGGCATTGTCGAATTCGGCGGGCTTGAGGCGGGACCGTCGCGGGCGCCGTTCAAATTGCAGATGAAACAGGTCAAGGCGGCGATGCCCGGGCTGACCTGGGATCGGGCGACCGAATGGATGGGCCATCGCCCGACGCTGAGCGATTCCGTGCCGGTGATCGGTCCGGTGCCGGGCCATCCGGGGGTGTTCATGGGCTTCGGGCACCAGCATATCGGGCTGACCGGCGGGGCCAAGACCGGGCGTCTGCTGGCCCAGATGATCGGCGGCAAGACCCCCAATATCGACATGTCGCCCTATGCCCCGGGCCGTTTCAGGGCTTGAAATTTGGCCCTGAAATCACGAGGTAAGGAACGATGAACGCTTTGTCCAACCGCCGCGCGACGGGGGCGGAGTAAGGAGACCCATGACCCTTTCAGTCGATCTCAACGCCGATATGGGCGAAAGCTTCGGCCCCTGGCAGATGGGCGACGATGCCGCCCTGCTGGATATCGTGACCTCGGCCAATATCGCTTGCGGCTATCATGCCGGCGATCCGGACGTGATGATGCAGGTGATGCGCAAAGCGGTGGAAAACGGTGTCGGCATCGGCGCGCATCCCGGGTTTGACGACCTGCGCGGCTTCGGCCGCCACCGGCTGCATGTTCCGCAGGCGACGCTAGCCAACCAGATCCGCTATCAGGTCGGCGCGGCGCAGGCGATGGCCCGCGCGGCGGGCGGCGAGGTGCGGCATCTGAAGCTGCATGGCGCTTTGGCCAATATGGCCTCGGAAGACGCCGGTCTGGCGCGCGCCTGTTACGAGGCGGCGCTGTCGGTGGCCCCCGATATCGCGATCATGGTGCTGGCCGCGACGCAGCAGCAGCAGGCGGCCGAGGAGCTGGGCGCGAATTGGGTGGGCGAGATTTTCGCCGACCGCGCCTATAACGATGACGCCACGCTGGTCGACCGGTCGAAACCCGGCGCGGTGATCCATGACGCGGAGGTCGCCGGGGAACGGATGGCGCGGATGGTCGGCGAAGGGGCGATCATCACCGAAAGCGGCAAGCGGATCGAAACGAAGATCGACACGATCTGCCTGCATGGCGATACGCCCGAGGCGATCGGCATCGCCCGTTCGGTGCGCGCGGCGCTGGAAGGCGAGGGCGTCGCGGTGAAGACCTTCGGAAAGTGAGTTAGGCGTCTTACGACCCGATCATGTTCCGGCCCGGAACAAGGCCGAAGGCCGCCGGGCCAGCGCCAGTCCGCCCGCACGGGCTGGCGCTTTGGAGAGGCTTGTGCGGCTACTGATAGGAAGCGCGGGTTTGGCTGGCATAAACTGCCATTCTTAAAGGTCGCAGCGCCATCCCGCGGACTGGCGCTGTCCCGGCTTTTGACTCTGCCTCAGACGAACGGGTCCTCGGGATATTGCACCCCGGCCAGGTAAAGCCCCTGCGGCGGGCAGACAGGACCGCAGGCGGCGCGGTCGCGGGCCTCTAGCGCGTCGCGCACGTCCTCGGGCGTCCAGGCCCCGGCGCCGACCCGTTCCAGCGTGCCAACGAAGCTGCGCACCTGGTTGTGCAGGAAGGATCGCGCGCGCAGGAAGAAGCGGAGTTCCGGACCGGACCAGCCCTCGACCTCTTCGATACGCAGTTCGCCGAGCGTCTTGACCGGGCTGGCCGCCTGACAGATCGAGGAGCGGAAGGTGGTGAAATCGTGCTTGCCGATCAGGTAGGCCGCGGCCCGACGCATCGGTTCGGGATCGAGCCGCTGCGACACCTGCCAGACCAGCCCGGCATCGTGGGTGGCGGGGGCGCGGCGCATCAGCAGCCGGAACACGTAACGCCGTTCCAGCGCCGAAAACCGCGCATGCCAGTCGTCGGGTACAAGCGCCGCGCGGCGGATCGCCACCGGTTGCGGTTTCAGGTGGAAATTCAGCGCCTCGGACAGGCGGAACGGGTCCCAATCCTTTTGCAGGTCGCAATGCGCGACCTGCCCGATCGCATGCACCCCCGCATCGGTGCGCCCGGCGGCGGCGATGGTATGCGGCCCCGGTTCCAGACGCGCCAGCGCGTCCTCGATCGCGCCCTGCACCGAGGGCTGATCGGCCTGGCGCTGCCAGCCGGCGAAAGGGGCACCGTGATATTCGACTTCGAGGGCAAATCTGGGCATGGCGCGCCCTTACCGCAAATTCGGGGGCTTGGGAAGCGGCGGGGCATTTTGAGTATTTTTGCCAAGAAGAAACACAGGTGGTTTTTCTGCCCCCCTCCTGTGCTTATGTTGCAGAGAACGAGAGATTTGAAAGGCAGGGCCCTTGGTGATCGGCACATTGGCGGACGGATTGACGAGGCAGGTCGAAGCGGTCGGCGACGCGATTTCCGAAACGCTGTTCGAACCGGTGATCCGGCTCGGGGTGACCGGGCTGGCGCGCTCGGGCAAGACGGTTTTCATCACCTCGCTGATCGCCAACCTGATGGATCGCGGGCGGATGCCGCAGCTGGTCGCCGCCGCCGACGGGCGGATCGAGGCGGCCTATCTGCAGCCGCAGCCCGACGACACGATCCCGCGCTTCGAGTATGAAAATCACCTGGCGGCACTGACCGGGCCGGAACCGCATTGGCCCGAAAGCACTCGCACGATTTCCGAACTGCGCCTGTCGCTCAAGGTGCGCCCCAAGGGGCTGCTGTCTGGGCTGCAGGGGCTGCGCACGGTGCATCTCGATATCGTCGATTATCCGGGCGAGTGGCTGCTTGATCTGGGGCTGCTGGAAAAAAGCTATGGCGAGTGGTCGCGCGACATGCTCGGGCGGCTGGCCGGACGGGCGTCGGCGCAGGAATTCCTAGCGCGCGCCGGGGTGGCGGAAGTTGGGGCACCGCATGACGAGGCGGTGGCGCAGGAGCTGGCGCGCACCTACACCGACTACCTGCACCGGGCGCGGGCGGAAGGGTTTTCCGACTGCACCCCGGGGCGGTTCCTGCTGCCGGGCGACCTGGCCGGGTCGCCGGTGCTGACCTTTGCGCCGCTGCCGGTGACGGAGGCGTCGAAGCGCGGGTCCTTGCTGCGGGAAATGGAACGGCGCTTCGACGCCTACAAGTCCCGGGTGGTGAAGCCGTTTTTCCGCGATCATTTCGCCCGGATCGACCGGCAGGTGGTTCTGGTCGATGCCCTGGGCGCGATCCATTCCGGGCCGCGCGCGGTGGAGGATTTGCGGCTGGCGATGGGCGATATCCTGGGCGCGTTCCGGCCAGGGCGGACGGCGTTCCTGACGCGGCTGTTGGGCGCGAAACGGGTGGAGAAGATCCTGTTCGCCGCCACCAAGTCCGATCACCTGCATCAAAGCCAGCACGCCCGGCTGAGCGCCATCATGCAGGCGCTTTTGCGCGAGGCGCGCGACCGGGCCGATTTCGCGGGCGCCGAAACCCAGGCGCTGGCCATCGCGTCGCTGCGCGCCACCACCGAGGAAACCCTGACCCATGACGGGCGGCAGGTCGATTGCGTGCGTGGGCGTCTGCTGGACACCGGCAAGCAGGCGGCGTTCTATCCCGGCGCCCTGCCCGAAGACCCTGCGCGGCTGCTGTCGCCGGCGCGCAAGGGGGCGGAAAAATGGCTTGATGCCGATTATGAGGTGATGAAGTTCGCCCCGGCGGCGCTGAGCCTGAAACCCGGCGAGGGGCCGCCGCATATCCGGCTTGACCGGGCGGCGCAATTCCTGATCGGGGATCGGTTGTGACGGTTTGCTTGCGCCCGGCGCGGGTGCTCGATGCGCGGCAGGCGGGGGAAATCCTGCACCTGTTCAACACCGGCACCGAGTGGATGCCGAAGCTGCATTCGCAGGCCGAAACCATCGGGTTTTGCGGCACGATGATCGATCGCGGCTGGGTCACGGTGGCCGAACGCGACGGCCGGGTGATCGGGTTCCTGGCCCGCGATGGCGTCGATATCTGTTCGCTCTACCTGCGCCCGGGGGAAACCGGGCAGGGGGTTGGCAAGCACCTGCTGGACAGGGCGAAATCCGAAAGCGATTACCTGCAGCTTTGGGTGTTCCAGGCCAACGAGGGCGCGCAGCGCTTCTATGCCCGCGAAGGCTTCACCGAAATCGCCCGCAGCGACGGGGCGCATAACGACGAAAACCTGCCCGACATGCAGATGATCTGGCGCAAGGAGATGAGCCGATGACCAACGGACCGATCCTGATCGACCTGGAAGGCGCCCCCGAGGCGCCGGGCCCCGACGAAGCGCCGGCGATCGGCGACGAGGGGCTGCCGCAGGGGACGGCGATGCAATCGGTGCTGGGGGTGGCGGCGCGCAAACCGTCGCGGCTGGGGCGCTGGATATTGGGGCTGGCGCTGTCCTTCATCGGCGCGGTGGTGTCGGTGGCGGCCTGGGATTTCGTCACCGGGCTGATCAGCCGCTCGCCGGTGCTGGGCATGGCGGTGGCGGTGCTGGGGATTGCGCTGTTGCTGGCCGTCGCGATCGCGGTGATCCGCGAACTGGCGGCGTTTTCGCGGCTGGCGCGGATCGACACGCTGCACAAGCGGGCCGAGGAGGCGCTGAGCGAGGACGACATCGAAAAGGCGCGGGCTGTCACCGGCGGGCTGATGCGGCTTTATGCAGCGCGGTCCGAGATGGACTGGGCGCGGGCACGGTTCGAGGAACGGCAGGGCGAACAATTCGACGCCTCAGCCCTGATGGACCTGGCCGAGGTGGAGCTGCTGGCGTCGCTGGACAAGGCGGCACAGGCCGAGGTGCAAGCGGCGGCGCGGCAGGTGGCGGCGGTGACGGCGATCGTGCCGCTGGCGTTGGCCGATGTGGCGGCGGCGCTGACCAGCAACCTGCGGATGATCCGGCGGGTGGCGGAGATCTATGGCGGCCGGTCCGGCACCCTGGGCAGCTGGCGGCTGATGCGGGCGGTGATGACCCATCTGGTGGCGACCGGCGCGGTGGCGGCGGGCGACGATATGCTGGGCACGCTGGCCGGTGGCGGGTTGCTGTCGAAACTGTCGCGGCGCTTTGGCGAAGGCGTGGTGAACGGCGCGCTGACCGCCCGCGTGGGCGTGGCGGCGATGGAGGTCTGCCGGCCGGTGCCGTTCACCCGCAAGCGGCGCCCGTCGGTGTCGGCGCTGGTGTCGCGGGCGCTGGCGGGGCTGTTTTCCAAGGGCTAGGACAATGAGCGCCCGTACCGGGCGCGCAGCATGTGCTTCGCCTGTGGCGAAGCGGGGCAGGGGGCGCTGCCCCCTCTGGGCCTTCGGCCCATTCACCCCCGGGATATTTGTGAAAAGAAGAAGCTGTTTCTTCTTGGTTCAAATACTCCCGCCGGAGGCGGTCCCGCAGGCAAGGGTCTCGGGATGGGATTGTTGGCTGTGGGGCGCGTCAGCGCAGGATCGGCACGCCGCCGGGGCCCTTCATTTTCTCCATCACGCCGGCGCGGAAGGTGCGGCCGATCTTGTGGGCGAGCGCTGACCAGGCCTCGGCCTGATCGGGGCGGAGGTCTTCGCGCAGCACCTTGTCGAACAGGGCGAGCCAGGCGTCGAACATGCCGGGGCGGACATTACCGGCGGCGCGATGGACCTGCACCGGATTGCCGTCATAGCCGCGGTCGTGCAGGATCGCGTTGGCCCAGAAATCGGCGACCCGTTCTTCATGCGCGGGCCAGTCGGTGACATGCACGGCGAAGACCGGGCCGAGCCCGGGATGCTGGCGCACCAAGTCGTAGAAATGCGTCACCACTCGGTCGATATCATCGCGGGTGACGTCGAAGCGGGGCGGGAGGGCTGTCATGGCGGTGCCTTGTGAAGAACGTCTATCCCATAGATAGGGGGGCGCGGCGGCGGGGACAATCGCAAGCCGCCGGGCGGGCGGCGAAACCCGATGGAAAACATCGGAAACCATACCCGACTAAACATATCAAGTATGTGAAATAAAAGAAAAAATCTTGACCTTGGCGATTTCACGCCCTAGGTAGGGATCAAAGCCAGATGGCGAAGGAGAGACGCCGTCCAGCCCGCATGATCCATCCCGCAAGCAAGGTCCAGCAACGCAGCGCGCTTATCGCCAGCTCCGCAGCCCGGTCCAGCCAGCCAGACAGATCGAGCCGAACAGAAGGGGACGCCTGTGGCGGTCCCCTTTTTTGTCGCGCGCGGGGCGGCCGAGACGGGTTTACCCCCGCCTTTCAGCGCCGTATAAGCGGCGCATGATGCAACGCTTTGCCATCATTATTCGAATTACATGCCCGGCGCTCTGATCCAGACGAGCCGCCGGGACAAGGCGTATGGGATACCGCGCCGCCCTGAACCCAGACAGACGACTATATCCTGAAGGACGCCCGGAATGTGCGCCGATACCCCCGAGACCCCCGACTATAAAGACACGCTGAACCTGCCGCAGACCGATTTCCCGATGCGCGCCGGTCTGCCCAAGCGCGAACCCGCCTGGCTGGACCGCTGGAACGAGATCGGCGTTTACGACCGTCTGCGCGACAAGGCCAAGGATGGCAGCCGCAAGCCCTTCACCCTGCATGACGGCCCGCCCTACGCCAACGGCCACCTGCATATCGGTCACGCGCTGAACAAGACGATCAAGGACATGATCGTGCGCAGCCACCAGATGATGGGCTATGACAGCCGCTATGTGCCGGGCTGGGATTGTCACGGGCTGCCGATCGAATGGAAGATCGAGGAACAGTACCGCGCCAAGGGCAAGAACAAGGACGAGGTGAACGTGGTGGATTTCCGCCGCGAATGCCGCGCCTTTGCCGATGAATGGGTCGATATCCAGCGCGAGGAATTCAAGCGGCTGGGCATCACCGGCAACTGGGCCGATCCCTACCTGACGATGGATTATCACGCCGAGGCGGTGATTTCCGACGAGTTCATGAAATTCCTGATGAACGGCACGCTGTATCAGGGATCGAAGCCCGTGATGTGGTCGCCGGTGGAAAAGACCGCCCTGGCCGAGGCCGAGATCGAATATCACGATCACAAGTCGCACACGATCTGGGTGCCGTTTAAAGTGGCGAATGCTGGTGAAGGTAGTGATCAGTTCCCAAACCTGTTTGAGAAGCCTTTCTCTGTGGTGATCTGGACCACGACTCCCTGGACCATCCCGTCGAACAAGGCCGTCGCTTATAATCCGAAGATAAATTACGGTCTATATGAAGTCACTGATGCCGCTCCTGATAATTGGGCAAAGCGTGGCGATAGATATGTGCTTGCCACAAACTTGGCTGAGGATGTTTTCAACGCGGCGCGTGTTGAAAAATATAAGCTAATTTCTGAGCTTGGTTCCGGAGCGTTGGCTGATTTGACCCTGTCGCACCCCTTCGCCGGGATCGACGGCGCAAACGGCTTCTGGGATTACGACGTGCCGATGATCGACGGCGATCACGTCACCGACGATGCCGGGACCGGTTTCGTGCACACCGCGCCGAGCCACGGCGCCGATGACTATGAATGTTTCGTCAAGCGCAACTGGCTCGACCGGATGACCCATAACGTGGGAGAGGAAAGCGAATTCCTGCCGCATGTGCCGTTCTTCGCCGGGCTCAAGGTGTTCAACCACAAGGGCAAGGAAGACAAGGCCAACGCCGCCGTGATCGACAAGCTGGTCGAGGTTGGCGGCATCATCGCGCGCGGCCGGATCACCCACAGCTATCCGCATTCGTGGCGGTCGAAAGCGCCGGTGATCTTCCGCAACACGCCGCAATGGTTCGCCAGCGTCGACAAGGAAGTCGGCGACGGCCAGGATACCTATGGCAAGACGATCCGCGAACGGGCGCTGAATTCCATCGACCAACTGGTGAAATGGACGCCGCAGACCGGGCGCAACCGGCTTTATTCGATGATCGAAAGCCGCCCCGACTGGGTGCTGAGCCGTCAGCGCGCCTGGGGCGTGCCGCTGACCTGCTTCACCAAGAAGGGCGCGTTGCCGACCGATCCCGATTTCCTGCTGCGCGACGAGGCGGTGAACAAGCGCATCTTCGCGGCCTTCGAGGCCGAGGGCGCGGATTGCTGGTATGAAGAGGGCGCCAAGGAACGCTTCCTCGGCAACGATTACAATGCCGAGGAATGGGACCAGGTGTTCGACGTGCTGGACGTGTGGTTCGATTCCGGATCGACCCATGCCTTCGTTCTGCGCGACCGCGAGGACGGCACCGAGGACGGTATCGCCGACGTGTACATGGAAGGCACCGACCAGCACCGCGGCTGGTTCCACAGCTCGCTGCTGCAGGCCTGCGGCACCAAGGGGCGCGCGCCCTACCGCAACGTGGTCACCCACGGGTTCACCCTGGACGAGAAGGGCAACAAGATGTCCAAATCGCTCGGCAACACCATCGTGCCGGAAGAGGTGATCAAGCAATACGGCGCCGACATCCTGCGGCTTTGGGTGGCGCAGACCGATTACACCGCCGACCAGCGGATCGGGCCGGAGATCCTGAAAGGGGTCGCCGACAGCTATCGCCGGCTGCGCAACACCTTGCGCTTCATGCTGGGATCGCTGAGCGGGTTCACCGAGGCCGACCGCGTCGACCCGGCGGAGATGCCGGAACTGGAACAATGGGTGCTGCACCGCCTGGCCGAACTGGATCACAAGGTGCGTTCGGGCTACCAGTCCTTCGACTTCCAGGGCGTGTTCTCGGCGATCTTCAACTTCGCCACGGTGGACCTGTCGGCCTTCTATTTCGACATCCGCAAGGACGCGCTTTACTGCGACGGCGACACGCTGCGCAGCCGTTCGGCGCGCACCGTGCTGGACATCCTGTTCCACCGGCTGACCACCTGGCTGGCGCCGATCCTGGTTTTCACCATGGAAGAGGTGTGGCTGGAACGGTTCCCGGGCGATGACAGCTCGGTCCACCTGGTCGATATCCCGGAAACCCCGGCCGATTGGCTGAACGAACCGCTGGCGGCGAAATGGGCGCAGGTGCGCCAGGCCCGCCGCGTGGTCACCGCCGCTCTGGAGGTGCAGCGCACCGACAAGGTGATCGGCGCCTCGCTGGAAGCGGCGCCGGTGGTGCATGTGCGCGACGCCGACATGCTGGCGGCGCTGAAAACGGTGAGCTTCGACGACATCTGCATCACCTCCGATATCCAGCTGACCGGCGATCCGCTGCCCAACGAGGCCTTCCGCCTGCCGGAGGTCGAGGGCGTCGGCGTGGTGTTCGAAAAGGCCGAGGGTCAGAAGTGCCAGCGCTGCTGGAAAATACTGCCCGATGTGGGCCTGCACAGCCATCCGGGCACCTGTAAGCGGTGCAACGAGGCGCTGAGCTGAATGAGAGAGACGGCCCTGAACCCGGTTCAGGGCCGTTTTTGCAAGGGGTGACAGAATGTTGCGGCTGACTGTTGAGACTCCAACCGGCGCGGTCACCCTGAGCGAGGAAGACGGCGCAATCACCGGCCTGGACTGGGGCGGGGCGTTTTCCGACACCTCGCCGCTCCTGGCGGAGGCGTCTCGTCAGCTGGACGAATATTTCGATGGCAGCCGCACCGAATTCGACCTGCCGCTGCGGGTGGACGGGTCGGATTTCCAGCGCCGGGTCTGCGATGCGATTGCCGCGATTCCGTTCGGGGAAACAAGGACCTATGGCGATCTGGCCCGCGAGCTTGGCGTTCCGGCGCAGGCCATCGGGCAGGGCTGCGGCGGCAATCCCATCCCGATCCTGATCCCCTGTCACCGGGTGCTGGGCAGCGCCGGGCTGGGCGGCTTTTCCGGCCGCGGCGGGGTGGAAACCAAGGTCTGGCTGCTGAAGCACGAAGGGGCCGCCGGGCTGCTGATCTGAGCCGGTTTCGGGCGGTTTTGCACGAAACGGACTCTTATACAGGAGTTATCCACAGAAAACCCTATACCTTTTGATGTATTGCGATCTTTTGTGCATAACCTTTCGTATTGGTTCGGGCTGTGCCGTCCCTGATCGAAGGTTTAGGCCTGATAGATCGCGATGCGATCCCTGGGCTGAATGAGTCGTTTTTCAAAAGTTATCCACAGAAATCGGCAGATTTCTTATCCTATTGCAACATTATGTGGATAAGTCAGGCTGCGGATTTCCCCGCAACGACCTGTTGCACTTTCTCCGGAACGATCTGCTGCACGATCCCGACCAGCAGCAGATAGATCGAGGTCACCACCAGCCCCCAATGGGCCCAGCTGTCGGGGTGGAAATCGACCCAGGCCGACCATCCGGCAAAGCAGGTCCAGGCCAGAGCCACCGGCAGCGACAGCCTGCGCCAGCGCATCGTGCGCACCGGGTGGATGAATTTCAGCGGCGTGAACATCGCCACCGCCAGCACGGTGACCAGCGACAGGATGACCCAGAAATTCGGCGTCAGCGCGAACAGCACGATCACCAGCATGTTCCAGCAGCCGGGGAAACCGGCAAAGGAATTGTCCTTGGTCTTCATCCGGGTGTCGGCGAAATACATCGCGCTGGCGAAGGTGATGATGATGATCGCGAACCAGCCGGTCCAGCCGGGCAGCAGGCCGGATTTGAACAGGGCGAAGGCCGGGATGAAGACGTAAGTCAGGTAATCGATGATCAGGTCCAGCAGCACGCCGTCGAATTGCGCCGCGTAATGCTTGACGTGATAGCGCCGCGCCAGCGGCCCGTCGATGCCGTCCACCGCGAAGGCCACGACCAGCCACAGGTACATCAGGCTCCATTTTTCGTCGACCGCGGCAAGCATCGCGAGCATCGCGAAAACCGCGCCGGTGGCGGTCAGCAGGTGGACAGACAACGCCTTGAATTCGTTCGTGATAACCATTCCAGACCCCTGTTGCGCGCGTTATCCGGCTTTCGGATGGGTCTTTTCGTATACTTCCAGAATGCGGTTCAAGTCCACCGCGGTATAGGCCTGGGTGGTCGATAGCGACGCATGGCCAAGCAGTTCCTGGATCGCGCGCAGATCGCCGCCCGCGTTCAGCAGATGGGTGGCGAAGCTGTGGCGCATCGCGTGCGGCGTGGCGCTGGCGGGCAGGCCCAACTGCATACGCGCCTGTTCCATCACCTTCTGGATCGCGCGCGGGGACAGGGCGCCGCCGCGCACGCCGCGAAACAGCGGCGCGTCGGGTTCGGCGGGGAAGGGGCAAAGGCGCATGTAACGGGCAACCGCCGCCTGCGCCGCGGGCAGAACCGGGACGATGCGTTCCTTGTTGCCCTTGCCGATGATCCGCAGGGTTTCGGCCAGCGGGACATCGCGGCCCTTGAGCCCCAAGGCTTCGGAAATCCGCAGGCCGCAGCCGTAGAGCAGCGTCACCACCGCCATGTCGCGGGCGCCAACCCAATCCGTGTCCGATTGCATTTCCACCGTTTCGATCATGTCGCGCGCGGCGTCCTCGGCCA
This sequence comes from Thalassovita mangrovi, assembly GCF_009857745.1. Classification (GTDB taxonomy): domain Bacteria; phylum Pseudomonadota; class Alphaproteobacteria; order Rhodobacterales; family Rhodobacteraceae; genus Thalassobius; species Thalassobius mangrovi. The sequence goes on along the minus strand of NZ_WWEN01000002.1, from coordinate 938,801 downwards.
GCGGACGGGGCAGCTTGGCGGTGAATTTGGGCGTTCGGGCGGACAGCACGGCAGTGGGTTCGAACCCTTCGCGCTCGGCCAGCCAGCGATAGAAGCTTTTCACCGCCGACAGCTTGCGCGCCAAGGACCGCGACCCGACGCCCTGGCCCCGGGTAAAGGCCATCCAGGCGCGCATGTCCGACACGGTGATCTGCGACAGCGCGCCAAGCCCCTGCGCCTGTCCCTTGTGTTCGGTGATGAAGCCCAGAAAACCGGCGACGTCGCGGGAATAGGCCGCGATGGTGTGGTCCGAGGCGTCCTTCAACGCCTTCTGCCCCTCCAGCCAGGTCTGCAGGGCGTCCCGCGCGGCCGGAGAAATCAGGGTCATGACAGCCAGCGGCGCATCGAGCGTTCGAACACGCCGGCGAAGAAGGCCAGAAGGTCGGTGCCCTGCTGCGGGGTGAACTGATGCGGGTCTTCGGAGCCCATCACCAGCATCCCGGGCAGGCGGCCGGTGCCGAAATCGAGTTTCAGGCAGGCTTCGGAGCGGATCCATCCGGCCTTGTCGCCGTAAATTTCGGGGGCGCCTTCGTGCATCTGGCGCAGGGTGACTTGGCGCAGCGGGATGTTGCGCCCCTGGGTCAGGTAATCGGCGATGAAGCCGGGTTCGGCCACCGACAATACGTCGCCCAGCCGCTGAACCGCCGGTTCGTCGTCGTTCTGCACCGATTCCAGCACCAGCTTCATGCAATCGACCCGCAGCGTGTCGGCCACCGGCCCGCCCAGATCGCGCAGGAAGACCTCGAATTCCATCGGGTCCAGCATCCGCAGGATGGCGCGGTGCACCTGGTTGGTGCCGGCAAGGTTTTCGTAAGCGGCGGCGATGACGCTGCGATGGGTGTCTTCGAGCCGGTCGAAGCGGGATTCCAGCCGTTCCATCGCGATGCCGCGCAGATCGACGATATTGCCCCCCATCGCGCGTTCGTTCGCGGCGATCAGCGCCTGCATAAGGTCCTGATCATCAAGGATTACGTCGGGCTGCGCGATGATTTTTTCGCGCAGGGCGTCGTCGATCTTGGGTTTGCTGCTCATGTATCCGTCATTCGTCTTTTTTCGGAATATTAGCAGAAGGTTCCGGCGATTGCTTCAAGTTTTTCAGGCGATACTGGGCGTGAACCCGCCGGTGGCACGGCGGGTCGGCGCAGGTTCTGTGGATAAAATCGAATCCAGACAGGGCGCCATGGGCTTGTGACGCCCGGTGCCTGTGGATAACTCGCGAAACGAAAAAAGGCGCGCCAGGGGGCGCGCCTTTTGCCTGTCCGGGGGCTGTGCCCGGTTACAGGATCTTGATCTTCGCGGCTTCGATATCGGCCAGGAAGGTGGCCAGGCCCTTGTCGGTCAGCGGGTGGTTGACCAGCGATTTGATCACCGCAGGCGGCACCGTCGCCACGTCGGCGCCGATCCGGGCGCATTCCAGAACGTGGTTGACCGAGCGGATCGAGGCGGCCAGCACTTCGGTTTCGAACCCGTAATTGTCATAGATGGTGCGGATGTCTTCGATCACTTCCATCCCGTCCAGCGCGATATCGTCCAGACGGCCGATGAAGGGGCTGATGAAGCTCGCCCCCGCCTTGGCGGCCAGCAGCGCCTGGTTGGCGCTGAAGCACAGGGTCACGTTGACCATCCGGCCTTCGTCGCTCAGCACCTTGCAGGCCTTCAGACCGTCCCAGGTCAGCGGCACCTTGATGGCGATGTTTTCCGCGATCTCGCCCAGCTTGCGGCCCTCGGCGATCATCGTGTCGGCATCGGTGGCGGTGACTTCGGCGGAAACCGGGCCGTCGATCAGGTCGCAAATCTGCTTGGTCACTTCCAGGATGTCGCGGCCGGATTTCTTGACCAGCGACGGGTTGGTGGTCACGCCGTCGACCATGCCCAGCTCGTGCAACTCGGCGATGGCGTCGAAATCGGCGGTATCAACGAAGAATTTCATGTCTGAGCCTCGAATGGGTTGGGTTTTGCTCGGCTTGGCTTTACCGCATAGTGTCTGAACCCGAAACCCATAAAAGGCGACCCGTGACCGAACCCGATTTCTTCGACGAAGGCGATCTTGTCGGCGTGCTGACCACCCAGCCGCTGGATCGTGTGCTGGATTACAAGGCGCCCGAGGGCGGCTGCTGGCGCGGCGCGTTCGTCGAGGTGCCGCTGGGCCCGCGCAAGGTGCTGGGCGTGGTCTGGGGCCGGGGCAAGGGCGATTACGACCGCTCAAGGGTGCGGTCGGTGATCCGGGTGCTGGACGTGGCCCCCATGCGCGAGGAAATGCGCAGTTTCCTGAAGCGGGCGGGCGATTACACGCTGACGCCGCGCCCGGCGATGCTGCGGCTGGCGACACGGGCGCCGGGGCTGGGCGATCCGCCGTCGATGCAGAAAATCTACCGGCTGGGCAGCACGGAACCCGACCGGATGACCGATGCCCGCACCCGGGTGCTGGAAGTGCTGCGCGATTACGGCGGGCTGGCCTTCACGCTGAAGGAACTGGCCGAAATGGCGGGCGTGTCGACCGGCGTGGTCAAGGGATTGGTGAAACAGGGCGCGGTGCTTGAAGAAGACCGGCCGCGCGATCTGCCCTTTCCGACGCTCGACCCCGATCACGGCGGCAAGGCCTTGGCCGACGATCAGGCCGAAGCGGCCGAGGCGTTGCGCGCCTCGGTCCGAACCGGCACCTATGGCACCACGCTTCTGCGCGGCGTCACCGGATCGGGCAAGACCGAAGTGTACCTGGAAGCCATCGCCGAATGCCTGCGCCAGGGGCGGCAGGCGCTGGTGCTGCTGCCGGAAATCGCGCTGACGGCGGAATTCCTGACGAGGGTGGAGGCGCGGTTCGGCGCCAAGCCCGCCGAATGGCATTCCGGCGTCACCATGACCGAACGCCGCCGAATCTGGAAAATGGTCGGACAGGGCGGCGCGCAGATGGTGATCGGCGCGCGGTCTGCCCTGTTCCTGCCGTTCCAGAACCTTGGCCTGATCGTGGTGGATGAGGAACACGACACCTCCTACAAGCAGGAAGACGGGGTGTTGTACAACGCCCGCGACATGGCCGTGTTGCGCGCCAGCATTTGTGGCGCGCGGGTGGTTCTGGCCTCGGCCACGCCATCGCTTGAAAGCTGGACCAATGCCGAAGCCGGTAAATACGACAAGCTGACCCTGACCAGCCGCTTCGGCGAATCCGTCCTGCCGGACATGAAGGCGATCGACATGCGCGGCGAAAAGCTGCCCTCGGATCGCTGGATTTCCGGCACCCTGCAAAGGGCGGTGCTGGAGAGGATCGAAAAGGGCGAACAGGCGCTGTTGTTCATCAACCGGCGCGGCTATGCGCCGGTGACGATCTGCCGGGCCTGCGGCCATCAGATCGCCTGCGATCACTGCGATGCGCGGATGGTGGAGCACCGGTTCCAGAAGCGGCTGGTCTGCCATCAATGCGGCGAAAGCAAACCGATGCCTGAGGTCTGTCCGAATTGCGGGGCGGAGGGCCGCATGGCACCGGTGGGCCCGGGAGTGGAGCGGCTGACCGAGGAGGCGGAGAAGCTGTTCCCCGACGCGCGGGTGGTGACGCTGTCGTCGGACCTGTTCGGATCGGCCCGCGCGCTGAAGGCGCAGATCGAGGAGATCGCGAAGGGCGGCGCCGACATCATCATCGGCACGCAGTTGGTCGCCAAGGGGCACAATTTCCCACTGCTGACGCTGGTGGGGGTGATCGACGCCGATCTGGGGCTGCAGGGGTCGGACCTGCGCGCCGCCGAACGCACGTTCCAGCTGATGCGGCAGGTTGCGGGCCGGGCTGGGCGGTCGGAACGCAAGGGGCTGGCGCTGCTGCAAAGCTACCAGCCCGAACACCCGGTGATCCGCGCCATCCTGGCGGGCGACGAAGAAGGCTTCTGGCGCGCCGAGGCCGAGGAACGCCGCCAGGCCGGTGTGCCGCCCTTCGGGCGCATGGCCGGGATCGTGCTGTCGTCGCCGGACGTGCAGGAAGTGTTCGACCTGGGTACCGAGATGGCGCGGCGCAGCGCGCCCTTGCGGCAGATCGGGGCGCAGGTTTTCGGCCCCGCCCCGGCGCCCATCGCCCGCATCCGCGGACGGCACCGGGTGCGATTGCTGGTCAAGGCGGACAAGGGCGCGCCGCTGCAGGCGGCGCTCGCCAAATGGGTGGGCCAGTTCAAGCTGTCAAATCAGGTCCGCCTGAGCGTCGATATCGATCCGCAAAGCTTCCTCTGACCCGGGCTCGGGTCAGAGGAGCTGTTCATAGGCGCTGGTGCCCAGCGATTTCAGCTCGTCGCGCGGCAAATCCCCCACGACCACATAGCCGATGCCGTTTTCGTTCCAGTGCAGCCCCTGGGTCGCCCCGGAGCTGGCAAAGCGGAAGGCGCTGTCTTCGGGGTCGGTCTGGCGCGACACGTAAAGAGTGATACGCTGCCCTTCGGCGTTTTCGTACATGTAAAGCCCGGCGGTGCCCGTGTCGGCGGGCAAGATGCGCCCGCCCATCAGCACGAAACCGGACCCCGCCAGATCGGGCGGCGATACATGCGCCCCGATCCGGCGCGACATCCAGGTGTCCATATGTTCGCGCTCCGAGGCGCGGACCTCGACCGGATGGGCGACCTCGACGACATAGGTGGCATGGGCGGCCAAAGCGGCCTGCGCCATGGGGCGCATTTGCGCAGCGGGGGCGAATTGCGCATGCGACAGCCATCCCGCGCCGCCGCCCAGCAGCAACAGCCCCGCCATTGCCGCGACCCGGAGCCAGGGCGCGGAAGCGGGGCGGGCTGTCCTGACCCGCAACGCTTCGGTCAGCCGCTCCGGCACCGGGTCGCTTCCGGCAGGGAAGAGCCGCCGGATATCTTCGTTCTGCTGCGCCCAGTCTTCCAGCAGCGCTTGGGCGGCGGGATCGTGGGGCAGGCGGTTTTCGATCTCCTGCTGGGCGGGCGCGTCCAGCGCGCCTTCGAAATAGGCGATCAGCTCTTGCTCGGTGAGGGGGGGACGATCCTGGGGCATTGGCTACCTCTTGTTTCGCATCTGGTGGGCGGGGTCGGCGTTTCGGCCGGTCATGTCGCGCAGGCTGGCGCGGGCGCGGGCCAGCCGCGACATCAGCGTGCCCTTGGGAATATCCAGCGCTTCGGCGGCTTCGTCAAAGCTTGCGCCGTGCAGGGCGACCAGCAACAGCGCGCGTTTTTGATCCTCGGGCAGCCGCGCGATCGCCGCTTCGGTTTCGCGCAGGGCCAGGTGCTGATCCTGGCTGGCGGGCAGGGCGGGTTCGAAGCTCAGGTCGTCAACCGCCACCAGATGCCCCGGCCGCGGGGCGCGGCGCATCAGGTCGCGGTGGCGGTTGATCAGGATGCGGAACAGCCAGGCCCGCAGCGACCCGTCCGGGCGCTTCTGGCCTTGCCGCGCCACGGCGCGTTCCAGGCAATCCTGGACCAGGTCGTCGCCCGCCTCGGCATCGCGCAGCAAGGCATGCGCGTAGCGTCGCAGGTCGGGTATCTGCGCTTCTACCTCGTCCAGGAAAGCCATCGCTTCGGGTCCTCGTCAGATCACGGGCGGGCCAGGTGCCAGACGCCCTTGACGCCGTCACCGGTGATGTCGCCCGCCTGCTGGTCCTGGAACCAGGCATAAAGCGGCTGGCCCTTGTAGGCCCATTGCCGCTTGCCGTCGGCGCGCAGCACGATGCCGAAATCGCCGTCGGGGCGGCTGGTGTTGCTGGCGAACAGCGGCGGCCATTTGGCGGCGCAATCGTCATAGCAGTTCGAGACGGCGGCCTTGTCGTTGTCGAAGGTGTAAAGCGACATGCCCTCGCTGTCGGTCAGGATCTTGCCCTTGGCGCTGTCGCCGGTCTGGATCACCGGGGCGGCCATGGCGGCGGCGCCCAGGGTGGTCAGGACAAGTGCGGTTGCGAATACGGATTTGATGGTCATCGTGTCGGTCCTTTGCGTCAAATCGCGACCGCCCTTTGTGGTACGGTCACGATAAAAGACGCAGGGACTGGAAGAATAATCCCCGACACGTGAAAAAAATCACGCCGCCAGCCGGCGCAGCCCGGGCTGGTCGATCAGGATGTCGGTGGCCATCGCGCCCACCCACATGAAGAACAGCGCCACCCAGGCGGTTCCGGCAAAGACCGACCCGCCGGTCACGCCGTTGCCGATGGCGCAGCCGCCGGCCAGCATACCGCCGAACCCCATCAGCGCCGCGCCGATCATCGCCCGGCGCATCGGCGAGGATCCCTCGAACCCCTGGAACTTGAATTCACCCGCCAGCGAGGAGGCCAGGAACGAGCCCAGGAACACGCCCGGCACCAGGCCCACGTCGAATTCCAGGATCGGGTTGGGTTCGAGGAAGAACATCAGCGTATTGGCCGAGGGGCCGGTGAAGGTGGCGCTTTCGATCTGCACCGGGTCGAAGGCGATCTGGCTCAGCCCGAAGGTCAGCACCCAGCCCAGGGCAACCGAAAACCCGACGCCCGAGGCGAAGACAAGACGGGAAAAGCCGATCCGGTTGCGGCGCGACAGTTCCAGCGCCAGCGCGGCGGTGGCGATGCCGAAGGCCAGCCCGGCCCAGTCGGGCAGGTGGAAAAACGCCAGCAGGTCCATGTTGCGGCCGCCATCGGTGATCCACATCGCGGCCAGCTTGTCGCGCCATCCGGCCAGGACACCGTGCAGGCTCATCTGCGCCACCACGGCGAAGATCAGCCCCGACACGACCGAGCGCAGGTTGCCCGTCGCCGCCAGCACCAGCAAGCGGCCGGAACAGCCCTTGGCCAGCACCATGCCGATGCCGAACAGGGTGCCGCCGATGATCGCGCCGGACCAGCTGCCGGGCACGGCCATGATGCGCGCGTCCTCGGCCCGCATCAGCCCCAGCAACTGCGCCCCCTGCACCCAGACGACGGCGGTGGAAAAGGTCAGCAGCCAGACCGCGACCCGGTCGTTCATGTGGCCGCGGGCGAATTCCACCGTGGCGGCGCGCAGGCAGAATTGCGACCGCTGCGCAGCAATCCCGAAAACCATGCCGGTGATCAGCCCGAAAAGGGCGGCGGTGGGTTGTTCCCCGATCCGTTCTACGATGCTCAGCAAATCCATGGCGCGGCTCCTTAGTCTTTCTTCCGCGTGTCAGTGTCACAAATATATTCAAATTTCATTGATTCAGATCAGGTCAGGCCGGATTGCCCGTGAAATAAGGCCGCTCCGCAGCGTTTTTGCGCCGCTTCGGTCTGAAATCGACATCGGCCTGTCGCGTTCCGGCGCCCGGAAAACGACCGGCGAGGGTCGCGCATAAACCAGACCGAATCTCACGCCGTCCGGAAGCTGTCATGCAGTCACGCCGGACAAGGAGACGCGGCATGGAACAGCGCGACAATCAGCCGGGCCTCAACGCTCTGACCGGGGCCGAGGGCGATCAGGCGCAGGCCTTCGCGGCGATGGCGATGATGCTGGCGGGCAGCCCGGTTCTGGTCGATGTGGCCAATCAGATACTCGAAGGCGGCACCGATCCGGCCTTCGGCACGGTGCGCTGGCGGACGCTGTTCTGCGCCGACCGCACGCCGACCAGCCAGCTGGTTCTGGGCGTGGCCGAATTCGAGGCCGGGGGCACCTTGCTGCCGCATCGCCACGCGCCGTCGGAGTTCTATTTCGGCCTCACCGGATCGGGCGTGGTGACCATCGAGGGCGTGGCGCACAAGATCGCGCCGGGCATCGCGCTGTATATCCCGGGCGACGTGGAACACGGCGTCGTCGCCGGTGAAGAGGGGCTGCAATTCCTCTACGGTTTCCCGCGTGATCGCTTCGGCGAGGTGGAATACCGCTTCTCGGCCGCCTGAGCGTCAGCGCCCTGACGCAGGCTGGCCTGAGCGCTGCCGCACAGAGCGGCGGTGCTTTCCGTCTCGCCAAGGTCGGGGCGGGGGCGTATAGCAACGGCATGAGCCTGTTTCCGACCCCCACCCCGATCCCCCTGGCGCAAGCGCGCGACCTGCCGTTCTGGCGCCGTCCGATCAGCCTTTTATTCGTGATGGCAATGGCGATGCCGGTGGCGTTCTTCACCTGGTCGGCGCTGCTGAACAATTTCGTCATCGAGGTGGCGAATTTCGACGGCTCCGATATCGGCTGGCTGCATACGGTGCGCGAAATTCCCGGCTTCCTGGCGATCGGAGTGATCGCCCTGATCATGGTGATCCGCGAACAGGTGCTGGGCATCGTGTCGCTGATCCTGCTGGGGGTGGCCACGGCGATGACCGCCTGGTTCCCGTCGCTGGGTGGGATCCTGACCATCACCATGCTCAGCTCCATCGGGTTTCACTATTACGAGACGGTGAACCAGTCGCTGCAGCTGCAATGGCTGCCCAAGGAACGCGCGCCGCAGATGCTGGGCTGGCTGCTGGCGACCGGGTCGGCGGCGACGCTGGTCGCTTACGTACTGATCGTGCTGAGCTGGGAATCGCTGGGGCTGACTTATAACATCGTCTACATGCTGGCGGGCGGCTTCACCGCCGTGGTCGCGGTGTTCTGCCTGCTGGCCTATCCGCAGTTCGAGGCACCAAATCCGCAGGTGAAGAAATTCGTGCTGCGCCGCCGTTACTGGCTGTATTACGCGCTGCAATTCATGGCGGGCGCGCGGCGGCAGATCTTCACCGTCTTCGCGGGCTTCATGATGGTCGAACGCTTCGGCTTCGACGTGCACGAAGTGACCGGGCTCTACCTGATCAACCTGGTGCTGAACATGGTTCTGGCGCCGGTCTTCGGCAAGGTGGTGGCGCGGTTCGGCGAACGCCGGGCGCTGGTCTTCGAATATGTCGGGCTGGTGATCGTGTTCCTGGCCTATGGTGGTATCTACTGGTTCGGCTGGGGCGTGTTGCTGGCCTCGGCGCTTTACGTGATCGACCACATGTTCTTTGCCCTGGCGCTGGCGCTGAAGACCTATTTCCAGAAGATCGCGGACCCGGGCGATATCGCGCCCACCGCCGCCGTGGCCTTCACCATCAACCATATCGCCGCGGTGTTCCTGCCCGCCGCCCTGGGCTACCTGTGGCTGGTGTCGCCGGGCGCGGTGTTCTTCCTGGCCGCCGGGATGGCGGCGACCTCGCTGAGCCTGGCGCTGCTGATCCCGCGCCATCCAGAACCGGGGAATGAGACCGTGTTCAACCGTTTCCTTCCGGCACCGGCGGAGTAAGCCAATGGCGCATCCCCAGGCGAAGTTCACCACCGGGTCGACCATGCGCCATGTTGTCGTGATGACGATGACCGGGGCGCTTGGGCTCAGCTTCATGTTCCTGGTCGATTTCCTGACCCTGTTCTGGGTCAGCCGGCTGCATCAGGAAGTGCTGATATCGGCGGTCGGATTTGCCGCCACGATCCAGTTCTTCGTCGTCTCGGTAGCGATCGGGATGATGATCGCGGGCGTGGCCCTGGTCAGCCGGTCGCTGGGCATGGGCAAGGGCGCGCGGGCGCGTCGGATCGCGTCGGTGGTGCTGATCTATGCCACCGGGATGCAGACGCTGCTGGCGCTGCTGGTGTTCTTCTTCCGGCGCGACATCCTGGTCTGGTCCGGGGCCGAGGGCGAAACGCTCGAGGTGGCGGTGCAGTTCTTGTCGATCTCGCTGCCGTCGCTGCCGTTCATCGCGATGGGTATGTGCGCCTCGGCGGTGTTGCGGGCGGTGGGCGATGCCTGGCGTTCGATGCTGGTGACGATGACCGGCGGGGCGGTGGCGGTGTTTCTTGATCCGTTGTTCATCCTGTTCCTGGGGCTTGGCGTCGATGGCGCGGCGATGGTGATCGTGCTGTCGCGGCTGACCATGGCGGTGATCGGGCTGTATTGGCTGGGCGTCAGCCACAAGATGCTGGCCAAGCCGCGGCAATGGGACATGGTGGCGTTCCTCAAACCCTATCTGGCGATCGCCCTGCCTGCGGTGGCGACGCAATTATCGACGCCGTTTGGCAACTGGATCCTGATCCGCGCAATGGCCGAACATGGCGACAGCGCCGTGGCGGGGTTCGGTGTGGTGTCGCGGCTGACCATCCTGGGCTTTGGCGGCATCTTCGCTCTGTCCGGCGCGATCGGCGGCATCATCGGGCAGAATGCGGGCGCGGGGCTGCGCGACCGGGTGGCGCAGTCCTATGTCGATGCGTTGAAATTCTGTGCGATTTACACCGGCGTCACCTGGGCGCTGATGGCGGCCTTCGCCGACACGATCGCCGCCGGTTTCGGGCTCAGCCCCGAGGGCGCCCATATCGTGCGGCTGTTTTCCCATTACGCCGCCGGGTCCTTCGTGTTCACCGGGGCGCTGTTCGTGTCCAATTCGGCCTTCAACAACCTGGGCCGCCCGGTCTGGGCGACGGTCAGCAACTGGCTGCGCGACGGCATCCTGATGGCGCCGCTGGCCTTCGGCATGGGGCTGATCTGGGGCGCGGGCGGCGTGGTCATGGCGCAGGCCCTTGCCAACACGCTGATCGGCATCGGCGCGGCGCTGATCGGCTGGCGCTATGTCCGGGCCGGGCGCGGGATCGTGACGCGGGAACGCGCTAAGGCTTGACCCGGGAGCTTTGCGCGCTTAGGCGCAAGGCCAGAGACAAGCCGGAGAAAGCCATGCCCACCTTTACCGCCCTGACCACCCTGCCCGGAAAAGAGCCCGCCGAGAAACTGGGCGAGGCGATGGAGCGGCTGAACCCCGAACCCACCGGCGTCGGCGTGTTCGAGATCGAGGACGGATCGGGCCTGTGGGAAGTGGGCGGCTATTTCATCGAAGCCCCGGACGAGGCCGGGCTGGCGGTTCTGGCCGCCGCCTTCGGCGCCAAGCCCTTCGTGATTTCCGAACTGCCCGAAACCGACTGGGTCGCCAAGGTCAAACGCGAACTGGCCCCGGTCGAGGCGGGCCGCTTCTTCGTCTATGGCAGCCATGACGCCGACAAGGTGCCCGAGGGCACCGAGCCGCTGCTTATCGAGGCGGCGATGGCGTTCGGCACCGGCCATCACGGCACCACCCAGGGCTGCCTGCGGGCGCTGGACCGGCTGGATAACGACGGTTTCACCGGGCAGAACGTGGCCGATATCGGCTGCGGCACCGCCGTGCTGGCAATGGGCGCGGCGCGGATCTGGCCCAACCCGGTACTGGCGGGCGACATCGACCCGGTCGCGGTCGAAGTGGCCGCGGCCAATGTCACGGTGAACGGGCTGGAGGGCCGGGTGAAATGCGTCGTCGCCGCTGGTTTCGACAATCCCGAACTGGAACAGGCCGCGCCTTTCGATCTGGTCTTTGCCAATATCCTGAAAGCGCCGCTGATCGACCTGGCGCCCGACATGGCATCGCATCTGCAGGATGGCGGATACGCGATTCTGTCGGGGATTCTGAACGAACAGGCCGACGAGGTGATCGCGGTTTATGCACGTAACGGCATCAATCTGGTCCATCGTGAAGAGATTGGTGAATGGACGACGCTGACGCTCCAGAAATAAGGGTATTTAAAGGGGGAATTTAGCCCAATTTGAGGCAAATGCCCCTTTTTCGCCACAATTCGGCGGTAGCTTTTTCCGGTGTTGAGTGGGGGCTCAACCAGTGGAGGCTGCTATGGCCGATGCTTTTAACGAGTTTGACGAGCGGCTGCGCCGGATTGGTCGCAAGCGCAAACGGCTGCGGCGTGGCTATGTCACCGTTGTCGGGCGCGACGGGTTGATCGTCACCCGGCCACGGCGCGTTCGGCGCGGCGTGCCGGCCCGTGGTATCGCGATACTTGTCGTGGGGTTCTTGGGCTTCAAGGCGCTGCTGATGGCGCATCTTGGCTTTGGCGTTTACCTGGACCGTGTCGAAGACCTGGCAAAGGGTGGCATGGTGGAGCAGGGCGGCGCCCTGTTGATGACGCCCGACCCGGTGTCGCAATTTCTCGCGATCCAGCTGCGTCCCTACCTGAAGTGACGTTCGAAAAACTCTCTCAAAACGGAAACGGCCGCGTCCAGTCAGACGCGGCCGTTTCTTTTCGGGGCGGGCATGCGGATCAACGCTGGCGCGCGACCGCTGCGATGTCGGCACGGCACAGGCCGATGTCTTCCAGCTCGCGGTTCGACAGTTTCGACAGTTCGTTCATGGTCACGCGGGTTGCGTTCCATTCGACGACGGCATCGCGCAGGGCGATGATGGTGTTTGCGATGCCCAGGGCGCCGCGCGAAATCAGGCTGGCGATCGCGCCGGACCGATACTGGGTGTTGTTGTCATAGACAGACATTTCAGGTTCCTCGGTGTAAAAAGTGTGGTTCGTTTTCCTGAGACGGCACATAGAATGCCGGTTTTAGCCGCACAATGGGCGTTGATTGCATAGTATCTATGCGGTTTATGCATGGCAGTCTGGCATGGGTTGAAGCGTTAAAAAATTGGGCAACGGGTATTGCCGCAAACGTCGTTTTTGGACGTGATTTTGACGAAAACAGACGTTGCTTGGCACAGATTTATGAAAACGCCTAATTATTAGGCGGATTGTTAAAGCTTGGCGTTTGTTCACGTTTCGTGCTAATGCTCACCAAAAGCAACAGAAAAGCAACAGGGCAGGGGGCAGAGATGCGGGTTTTGGGGATCGATCCCGGCTTGCGCAACCTCGGATGGGGCGTGATCGAGGTCGAAGGCAGCCGAATCGCGCATGTCGCGAACGGCGTTTGCCATTCCGAGGGCGAAGATCTTGCGATGCGGCTGCTGTCCTTGCACCGGCAGCTGACCGAAGTGGTCGCGCAATACGCCCCCGACACGGCGGCGGTGGAACAGACTTTCGTCAACAAGGATGCAGTGGGCACGCTGAAACTGGGCCAGGCGCGGGGCATCGCCCTGCTGGTGCCGGCGCAGGCGGGCGTGTCGGTCGGCGAATACGCCCCCAACAAGGTCAAGAAGACCGTGGTCGGCGTCGGCCACGCCGCCAAGCAGCAGGTCGATCACATGGTGAAGATGCAATTGCCCGGGGTCGTCATCGCCGGTCCGGATGCCGCCGATGCATTGGCGATCGCCATTTGCCACGCGCATTACATCCGCGCCCCCGGCGCGATGCTGAAGGAAAAGAGGGTTCGGGCATGATCGGCAAGGTTTCCGGGCGGATCGATTACCGCGGCGAGGATCACGTTCTGATCGACGTGCGCGGGGTCGGCTACATCGTCTATTGTTCCGACCGCACGCTTGCCGCCCTGCCGGGGCCGGGCGAGGCGGTGGCGCTTTATACCGATCTTCTGGTGCGCGAGGACCTGATGCAGCTGTTCGGTTTCCCGACGCTGGTGGAAAAGGAATGGCACCGGCTGCTGATGAGCGTGCAGGGCATCGGCGCCAAGGCCTCGCTGGCGATCCTCGGCGCGCTTGGCGCCGACGGGGTCAGCCGGGCGATCGCCCTGGGCGACGTCAACGCGATCAAGGCGGCCAAGGGGGTCGGTCCCAAGACGGCGCAGCGGGTCGTGATCGAGCTGAAGGACAAGGCGCCCGCCGTCATGGCGATGGCCGGATCGCTGCCCGCGGCGATGGGCGCAGTGCCCTCGACCGACGAGGTGATCGAGGAAATCGCCGCCTCCCAACCCGCCGCCGAACCGGCGCCGCGGCCGCAAAGCAGCGCGGTCGCGCAATCCGACGCGCTGTCGGCCTTGTCCAACCTGGGCTATGCGCCCTCCGAGGCCGCCGCGGCGGTGGCCCAGGCGGCGCAGGACGCGCCCGACGCGGGCACGTCGGACCTGATCCGCGCGGCCTTGAAGCTGCTGGCGCCGAAAGGGTAGGGGGATGGTCGACACCTGCATGAAAGCGCCGCGATGACCGAGCCCGACAACACCCTGCGCCCCGAGCGCCAGCCCGAGGATAACGACCGTGCGCTGCGGCCGCAGGTGCTGGACGATTTCATCGGCCAGGCCGAAGCGCGGGCCAACCTCAAGGTCTTCATCCAGTCGGCCCGCCAGCGCGGCGAGGCGATGGACCACACGCTGTTTCACGGGCCCCCGGGCCTTGGCAAGACGACGCTGGCGCAGATCATGGCGCGCGAGCTGGGGGTGAATTTCCGCATGACCTCGGGGCCGGTTCTGGCCAAGGCGGGCGATCTGGCGGCGATCCTGACCAATCTCGAAGCGCGCGACGTTTTGTTCATCGACGAAATCCACCGGCTGAACCCGGCGGTCGAGGAAGTGCTGTATCCGGCGCTGGAAGATTACGAGCTCGATCTGGTGATCGGCGAAGGCCCCGCCGCGCGCACCGTGCGGATCGAATTGCAGCCCTTCACGCTGGTCGGCGCCACCACCCGTCTGGGCTTGCTGACCACGCCTTTGCGCGACCGCTTCGGCATTCCGACCCGGCTGCAATTCTACACGGTCGAGGAACTGAACGAGATCGTCACCCGCAACGCCCGGCTGATGGGCGCGCCCGCCGACGCGGAGGGCGCGCGCGAAATCGCCAAGCGCTCGCGCGGCACGCCGCGGATCGCCGGGCGGCTGCTGCGTCGGGTAGTCGATTTCGCGCTGGTCGAGGGCGACGGCCGGGTGACCCGGGCGATTGCCGATCACGCGCTGACCCGGCTGGGGGTGGATCACCTGGGGCTCGACGGGGCCGACCGGCGTTACCTGGCCCTGATCGCGGAAAATTACGGCGGCGGGCCGGTGGGGATCGAAACGATTTCGGCGGCACTGAGCGAAAGCCGCGATGCTTTGGAAGAGGTGATCGAACCCTTCCTGCTGCAGCAAGGCCTGATCCAGCGCACCCCGCGCGGCCGGATGCTGGCGCAAAAGGCGTGGCGGCATCTGGGGCTGGAGGCGCCGCGCGAGCCGGGGCAGGGCGCGCTGTTCGACTAGCGCGGTTCCCGGCCTCGCCCTTGGATTTGAGTATTTTTACCAAGAAGAAGGGGGGTGCGGTGCACAAGGATCTGGAGTTTTTACAGGCCCGCGCGGCCGAGGTGGGGCGCATCTATGCCGACAGTTTCGGGATCGAACGCGACGGGGCGTTTTACCTTGGCAAGCTGACCGAGGAGCTGGGCGAGGTGGCCTCGGCCTATCTGAAGCTGGCGGGCAAGTCGCGCGGGGCGGATGGTGACGCAGAGGCGCTGGGTCGGGAGCTGGAGGACGAGCTGGCCGATCTTTTCGGCTTTCTTTTGATCTTTGCCGATTGGCAGGGGGTGGACCTTGCCCACGCATTCGAGAGAAAATGGGGCAAATATCTGAAGGAACGGCCATGACCCCGCAAGAGATCGAAACCCTGTTCACCAGCAAAGACGGACAATACGCATTCGCCCGCTGGGGCCGCCCCATCGTGCCGATCGTCTTCGGCGTCGAGGAGGACACGTTGCGGATCGTCAAGGGCGCGATCGAGGCCGTGGCAAAGCTGGCCGGGCACGAGCTGGCGGAAACCGATCCCGAGCTCGGCGCCAACATGATGTTCTTTTTCTTCCGCGACTGGGATGAATTGCCCGGGGTGCCGAACCTGGACAAGATGATCCCGGATCTGGCCGGGCTGGTGGCGCGGCTGAAGGCGGCGGATGCCAACCAGTACCGCGCCTTCCGGTTCGACGATCAGGGTGGCATCCAGGCGGCCTTCGCCTTCATCCGGATCGACGATCAACTGGGCAGGATGCCCGCCGAAACCCTGGCCCTGGGCCAGGTGGTGCAGCTGATGCTGCTGTGGTCGGACCGGGCCTTCGCCGAAACCTCGCCGCTGGCGGTGGCGGGCGACACCACCATTCTGCGCCCCGATATCGCCGGGGTGGTGCGGGCCGCTTACGATCCGGTGCTGCCGGTCGCCGCAACGGATGCCAGCCACGCATTGCGGCTGTTCGCCCGGCTGCAGGCGCAGGAACCGGCGTCATGAGCCGGGGCGATCTGCGGCTGTTCGTGGCGCTGGACCTGCCGGAGCCCCTACGCGAGGACCTGATGGATATTCAGGACGGTCTGGGCGTCGGCCGCGAGGTGGACGAGGAAAACCTGCATATCACCCTGGCCTTCCTCGCCGGGCAGAACCCGCAGGTGGTCGAACCGCTGCACGACATGCTCTGGGCGATCCAGATGGCGCCGGTGCGGCTGAAGGTGACCGGGCTGGAACTGTTCGGCGGCAGGCAGCCCAGCCTGATGGCGGCCTTGTTCGAAAAGGTGCCGGAACTGGCGGCGCTGCAGGAGAAGGTGGCGCAGGCGGCGCGGATGGCCGGGATCGACCTGCCGCGCCAGCGGTTCAAGCCGCATGCGACCTTGGTGCGCTTCCCGCGCGCCTTGCCCTATGAGGCGCGCCAGCGCATCGCCGCCTACATGGCCAGGCAGGGCGGGATCACGCTGGAGGGCGGCGAGGCGACCTCGTTTTCACTCTACCGCTCGCGGCTGCGCGAGGACGGGCCGGTCTATGAGGCGCTGGCGACCTACCCGCTGACCAGGCAACCGTGACCGGCATGGCTTGCACCCGCTTGCGGGGGTGCTAGGCTGCGCCCGACACAGCGGGGAGCCCGATCACCATGACCCATCAATTGCCCATTCGCGTCTATTACGAAGACACCGACATGGCCGGGATCGTCTATCACGCCAATTACCTGCGCTATATCGAACGGGCGCGCAGCGACTGGGTGCGCGAACTGGGTGTCGATCAGCGCGAGATGAAGAACGAAAACGGGCTGGTCTTCGTGGTGCGCCGGATCGAGGCGGATTACCTGGCGCCGGCGCGGCTTGACGATCTGCTGGTGGTGGAAACCGAAACGGTGCAGCTGACCGGGGTGCGCTGGATTCTCGAACAAAAGGTCAAGCGGGGCGAGGATGTGCTGTTCCAGGCCCTGGTCACCGTGGTGACGATGACCGATACCGGCCATCCGACCCGGATGCCCGCGATCATCCGCCAAAGGGTGCATTGAGGTTTCAGGCCCGACACCTTGCGCGGTGCCGGGCCTGAGAGTTGTTCTTAAGGCTCCATGCCGCGTTTGCCGAGCTTCTCCTTGCTCACCGAGCGGACCATTTTCCCGAAAGCCCGGTCGCGGGCGCGGCGTTCGGCCAGGGTTTCGGTGTTGTACCGGTCCTCGGCCGTCAGTTTGCGCCAGCGATCGAGCCGGGCGGGATCGAGCCTGCCATCCGCAATCGCCGCCTGCACGGCGCAGCCCGGTTCGCTGTCGTGGCCGCAATCGGAAAACCGGCAGGCATGTGCCAGTTCGACGATGTCGTCGAATACCTCCTCCAGCCCCGCGGCGGCATCGGTCAGCTGCAATTCCCGCATCCCCGGCGTGTCGAGCAGCCAGCCGCCCTGTTCCAGCCGGTGAAACGACCGGGCCGAGGTGGTGTGCCTGCCCTTGGCGTCGTCTTCGCGGATCGCGCCGGTGGCGATGTTGCCGGTGCCGGTCAGGGTGTTGATCAGCGTGGATTTGCCGACGCCCGACGACCCCATGAAGGCCACCGTCTGGCCCTTGCCGCACCAGGCGGACAGGCAGGCCAGGCTTTGCGGATCATGCGCGTTCACGGTTTCGACCAGCAGACCGGGCTGCAGCCTGAGCGCTTGGCGGGCATAATCGCCGGGATCGTCGGCCAGATCGGCCTTGGTCAGGACGATGACCGGGGTGACGCCGGCCTCGCGCGCAAGGACCAGGTAGCGTTCCAGCCTTGCGATGCTGAAATCCTGATTGCAGGACGAAACGATGAAGACGGTATCGACGTTGGCCGCGATCAGCTGCACACCGCGCCCGCTGCCCGGCGCGCGGCGTTTGAACAGGCTGGACCGGTTCAGCAGGCGGTGGGGGCGGTGGGTTTCGCGGTCGATCAGAAGCCAGTCGCCGACGGTGGGGTAATCGTCCTCCGAGACCGCCCCCGGCAGATGAGAGGGGATAGAGGTTTCGAAACCGTCCCCGGCCACCGAAAGCTGTCCGCGCTGGACCGCCATCACCCGGACGGGCAGCAGGCGCGACAGGTCGTCGTCGAAGGTTTGCGAATTGAAGAAAGGCGTCCAGCCGAGTTCGGCCAGACCGGGTTTGGAAGTTGTCATTGGGAGTTCACCAGCCAAAAGTCGTCTGCATCCGTGCAGACGTGAAAAGTCACGGCACTGGAAAGGTGCCGGGCGTGCAGCCGAACATGGACCGGTGAAGGGTGAGCGCGCGGGGGAGGCCGCCTGCTGGCGGGTATCCCTCAACGGGGGCTCGGATTAACCGGCGATGCGGCCTTTGGCGGGAACTGCGACAATCATCAATTATGCCTCCTGCGAAAACGTCTTTGAGAGTGACTTAGGCAGCCGGGGCAGGGAATTCAACTCCGCCGCCCTTCCGGGTCGCAGGATCGGGCGAGTTGTGGCAATCTCGCCCGCCTGGCGCGTTTTCCCGGTCCGAAACCCGCCCTTGTCCGCCAAACGCCGCCCAAACCCGCGATAATCCGCTCAAATCGCCGTCATGACGCGGCAATTCTGTTGGTTTCCGCTTTCGGATCGGATAGCGTCGATGCCAAGAAAGCCCGGGAAACAAAGGGCTGACAAGAGCAGAGCAGGCTTATGGAAACAGAAACTCTCGCCCTGGTGCAGGAGATTGATTTCTCCTTGTGGGCCCTCTTCGCGCGCGCCACGCTGACCGTGAAACTGGTGATGATCCTGCTGATCGCCGCCTCGTTCTGGTCGTGGTCGATCATCTTTCAGAAAATCATCACCTACCGCACCGCCCGGCGCGAAGCGGCGCGGTTCGACCGCGCCTTCTGGTCGGGCGAGCCGCTGGATCAGCTATTCGAACAGATCGGCGCCGATCCCAGCGGCCAGTCGGAAAAGATCTTTGCAGCCGGGATGACCGAATGGCGCCGGTCGCATCGCGACGATGGCGGGCTGATCGCAGGCGCCCAGGCGCGGATCGACCGGTCGATGGACGTGGCGATCGCGAAAGAGGCCGAAGGGCTGCAGAACGGATTGCCGGTGCTGGCGACGGTCGGGTCGACCGCGCCTTTCGTGGGGCTGTTCGGCACGGTCTGGGGCATCATGCACGCCTTCATCAATATCGCCGAACAGCAGAACACCAACCTCGCCGTCGTCGCCCCGGGTATTGCCGAGGCGCTGCTGGCGACGGGCCTTGGCCTGCTGGCGGCGATCCCGGCGGTGATCTTCTACAACAAGCTTTCCGCCGATGCCGACCGGATCATTGCCGGGTACGAGGCGTTTGCCGACGAATTCTCCACCATCCTCAGCCGTCAGCTGGACCTCTGACATGGGCGCGGGCGTGATGCAGAAATCGGGCGGCGGCAACCGCAGGCGGCGCAGCCGCCGCGGCGGTGCCCGGCCGATGTCGGAAATCAACGTGACGCCCTTTGTCGACGTCATGCTGGTGCTGCTGATCATCTTCATGGTCGCGGCGCCCTTGATGACGGTGGGCGTGCCGGTGGAGTTGCCGAAAACGGCGGCCAATGCGCTGCCCGGCGAACAGGAAGAACCGCTGTCGGTGACGATCACCGCAGGGGGCGTTGTGATGATCCAGAAAACCGAGGTGCCGCGCGCCGATCTGGTCAACCGCCTGCGCGCCATCGCTGCCGAACGCGAAGGCGACCGGGTGTTCCTGCGCGCCGACGGAGCGGTTCCTTACGAACAGGTGGTGCAGGTGATGGGCGCGCTGAACCGCGCCGGGTTTGGCAATATCGGCCTGGTGACCGATACCGGCGGCCCCGCGTTGGACGGGGCGGAAAACTGAGGCGGGGATGAATACCGGCCAGTATATCTCGGGTGCTGCGCATATCGGCCTCATTGGCTGGGCGCTGCTGGGTGGGGTGTTCAAACCCGCGCCGGAACCTTTCGAGGTGACCGAGGTGGCGATGATTTCGGCCGAGGAATTCGACGCGATGATGGCCCCGACCGAAGCGCCGAGCCTGGATAGCGAGATGGTGGCGCTGACCCCGCCGGACCCGGAAGCGACGGAAACTGAACCGCCGCAGGCCGAGGCCCCGGACCCCGCCCCGGTGATCGCGGAACCCGACGCGGCCGCGCCGCCCCCCGAACCGGAACAGGCGCCCGATGTCGCGGCCCTGCTGCCGCCCGAGCCGCCCGCCGAGGTCGAAGACGTGGCGCCGGTTCTGGTGCCGCCGGTCGAGGCGCCGGTCACCGCCGCGCCCGATCTGAGCGACCGGCCGCAGACCCGGCCCACCACCCGTGTCGCCCCCGAACCGGTGGCACCGCCGGAACCGGATGTGAAGATCGACGATATCGCCCAGGACGAAGCGGTGGATGACGGCGCCGCCGAGGTCCAGCGCGAACAACAGGAACAGACGGCCGAGGAAGAGGCCGCGACCGAAATCGTGACCGAGGCCGAAGCGTCGAGCAGCGCGCCCAGCACCTCGGTCCGCCCGCGCACCCGCCCGACCCGGGTGGCGCAACCCGCGCCGGAACCGGAAACCGACACCGGTACGCAGGCCGCGGTCAACGATGCGCTGGCTCAGGCGTTGGCCGGGGGCACGGCGGAACCGACGACCCCGTCGCGGCCCTCCGGCCCGCCGCTGACCTCGGGCGAAAAGGATGCGTTAAGGGTCGCGGTGCAGAAATGCTGGAACACCGGCGCGCTTTCGACGGAAGCTTTGCGCACGACCGTTGTGGTGACGGTGCAGATGAATCAGGACGGCACGCCGGAAACCGGCACCATCCGCATGGTGGATTCGCAAGGCGGCTCCACCGGGTCGGCCAATCAGGCCTTTCAGGCGGCGCGGCGGGCGATCATCCGCTGCGGCGCGCGCGGCTTTGACCTGCCGCCCGAGAAATATGAACAATGGCGCGAGATTGAAATGACCTTCAATCCGGAGAAAATGAGGATCAAATGATGAAACGCTTGCTGACCCTCCTTGCGGCCCTGATGGCCCTGTCCCTGCCGGTCTCGGCGCAGAACGGCCCGCTTCGGATCGAAATCACCGAAGGGGTGATCGAACCCTTACCCTTCGCCGCCCCCGGCTTCGTTCCCGAAAGCGGCGCGGCGCGGCAGCTGGCGCAGGATATCGCGCAGGTGGTGGCCGAGGACCTGGCCGGGACCGGGCTGTTCCGGCAAATCCCCGACAGCGCCTTCATCAGCCAGATTTCCAGCTTTTCCAGCCCGGTGCAGTTCGCCGATTGGAAGGCGATCAACGCGCAGGCGCTGATCACCGGGGCGGTCGATCTGCAGGCAGGCGGGCGTCTGGTGGTCAAGTTCCGCCTTTACGACGTGTTTGCCGGGCAGGAACTGGGGCAGGGGCTGCAATTCGCGGGCACCCGCGACGGCTGGCGGCGGATGGCGCACAAGGTGGCCGATGCGGTTTACAGCCGGATCACCGGCGAGGGCGGTTATTTCGACAGCCGCGTCGTCTATGTCAGCGAAACCGGGCCCAAGAGCGACCGCAAGAAGCGGCTGGCGATCATGGATTACGACGGCGCCAATGTGCAGTACCTGACCGACAGCAGCTCCATCGTGCTGGCGCCGCGGTTTTCGCCCACCGGCGACCGTATCCTTTATACCAGCTATGAAACCGGCTTCCCGCGCATCTACCTGCTCGACGTGGCTTCGGTCCGCCGCCGGGTGTTGGAAGACCAGGAAGGCACGATGAGCTTCGCGCCCCGCTTCTCCCCGGATGGGCAGACGGTGGTCTATTCGGTCACCCGGGGCGGCAACACGGATATTTTCCGGATGAATGTCGCGACCGGGCAGACCAAGCGGCTGACCAGCGCGCCGTCGATCGAAACCGCGCCCAGCTTCAGCCCGGACGGATCGCAGATCGTGTTTGAAAGCGACCGCAGCGGCACCCAGCAGCTTTACATCATGGACGCAAATGGCGGCGAACCGCGCCGGATCAGCTTCGGCAAGGGCCGTTACGGCACGCCGGTCTGGTCGCCGCGCGGCGACATGATCGCCTTCACCAAGCAGAGCAAGGGCCGGTTCCATATCGGCGTGATGCGGACCGACGGGTCCGAGGAACGGCTGCTCACGGCATCGTTCCTTGACGAGGGTCCGACCTGGTCGCCCAATGGGCGGGTGATCATGTTCACCCGCGAAACCCAGGGCGCAGGCGGCGAGGCCAGCCTTTATTCGGTGGATATTTCGGGGCGGAACCTGAAACGGGTGAAGACCGAGGGCGGCGCGTCCGACCCGTCCTGGTCGCCGCTGCAGAACTGACAAGGGATGCCGGTCTTGGCGCGAAGTCGCCAAGACCGGCGGTATACAGGCAACACGTTTCCAGTGCGGAAACGATATGATATTGATAGCGAAAGAAACACGAAATCGAGCGGGGCAAATCCAATGAAATTCGTGGCAAAGGCAATTTTCCTAACCTCCATCCTGGGGCTGGCGGCCTGTACCGATGCGGGCCGTTTCGGCGATGACGTCTACCTGAACGGCGGTGGTGCCGGGGTGGCCGGATCGGCCGATGATCCGACCTCGCCGCTGTACTTCCAGCAGGCGGTCGGCGACCGCGTCTTCTTCGCCGTCGATCAGTCGACCCTGTCGGGCGACGCGCAGCTGACGCTGGACGGGCAGGCGGAATGGATGATGACCAACACCGATTACACCGCCATCATCGAAGGCCATGCCGACGAACAGGGCACCCGGGAATACAACCTCGCGCTTGGCGCACGCCGCGCCAACGCGGTGCAGGAATACCTGATTTCGCGCGGCGTGGCGCCGAACCGGCTGAAAGTGGTCAGCTACGGCAAGGAACGCCCGATCGAGATCTGTTCGCAAGAGGCCTGCTATTCCAAGAATCGCCGCGCCGTGACGATCCTCTCGGCCGGTCTGTCGAGCTAAGGAGCTGAGACGCCGATGCGCTTTCTTCCTGCCATCGTCAGCGCTGCGGCGCTGAGTTTCGCCGCCCCCGCGGGCTGGGCGCAGGACCAGGACCAGACCCTGGCGGATATTCGTCAGGAACTGTCGGTTCTTTACGTCGATATCCAGCATCTGAAGCGGGAACTCAGCACCACCGGCGCGCCGATGGTGGGGGGCACGGGCGGCGCGGTCCTGGCGCGGGTCGACGCGATCGAGGCGCAGATGCAGCGGTTGACCGCCAAGACCGAACAGCTGGAACACCGGGTCAACCGGATCGTCAGCGATGGCAGCAACCGCATCGGCGACCTGGAATTCCGCCTGTGCGAATTGGAACCCAATTGCGATATCGGCAAGCTGGGCGAAACCACCACGCTGGGCGGCGATACCGGCGCGACATCGGTCCCGGTGGCGCTGACGCCCGAAACCACCAGCCCGGAACTGGCGGTGGGCGAACAGGCAGATTTCGACCGCGCCACCACGGCGCTTGCGGACGGCCGCAACGAAGAGGCCATTTCGATCCTCGAAGGTCTGCTGGACGCCTATCCCGGCACCCCGCTGACCGCCCGCGCGCATCTGCGGCGCGGCGATGCCTTGGGCAACATGGGTGAAAAGACCGGCGCGGCGCGCGCCTATCTCGACGCGTTCAGTGCCGGGCCCGAAGGATCGGATGCCCCCGAGGCCCTGTTCAAGCTGGGCCGCGCGCTTGGGGAACTGGGCCAGACGACCGAAGCCTGCGTCACGTTGGGCGAGGTCGGCGTGCGTTTCCCCGGCGCCGATGCGGTGGCCGAGGCCGAGGCCGAACGCGCCCGGTTCGCCTGCCAGTGATCCCTGCCGATTTCGACGCGGCGCTGGATAGCGCGCTCGGGTCCCTTGCCGAGGGGCCCGTTGGCGTCGCCGTGTCAGGCGGCGGCGATTCCATGGCCCTGATGTTGATGGCGGCGGATTGGGCGCGGCGAACGGGCCGGCCGGTTCTGGCCGCGACGGTCGATCACGGGTTGCGCGCCGAGGCCGTCGAGGAGGCCGCGTTTGTCGGCGAAACGGCGGAAGGGCTTGGGGTGCCGCATGAGGTGCTGCGCTGGACCGGCTGGGACGGGCAGGGCAATTTGCAGGATCAGGCACGGCAGGCGCGTTACCGGTTGCTTGCGGATTGGGCCGGAAGGCACGGGCTGCGGGCGGTGCTGCTGGCCCATACCATCGACGATCAGGCCGAAACTCTGCTGATGCGGCTGGCGCGCGGGGCTGGGGTCGACGGGCTGTCGGCAATCGCGCCGCGATTTGACCGCCACGGCGCGACCTTCCTGCGCCCCTTGTTGCAGGCGCGGCGGGAGGAGTTGCGCAGCTATCTGCGGCAGCGCGGGCAGGACTGGGTCGAGGACCCTTCGAACGACGATCCGAGTTTCGACCGGGTGAAGGCGCGGCAGGCGCTGGCGGGACTGGCCCCGTTGGGGATCGACCCGGACCGTCTGTCGCTGGTGGCGGAAAACATGACACAGGCGCGCGAGGCGCTGAACTGGGCCGCGCAGCGTTTCGCACGGGATCACGTGCAGATGCTGGCGGGCGATCTGATCGTCGCGCGCGACGCTTTCCTGGACCTGCCCGAGGAACTGTCGCGCCGGGTGCTGGTCGCCGCTTTGCGCTGGATCAGCGGCGCCGGTTACGCGCCCCGGCGGGCCGAGGTCGCGCATTTCCTGCAGGCCGCCCGCGACGGCAGGGGCGCCACCTTGCAGGGCTGCCGCATGATGGTCCGCAAGGGCGGGCTGCACCTGTTTCGGGAATACGAGGCGGTGAAGGAACTGAGCTGCGATCCGGCCGAAGATTGGGACGGCAGGTGGGCGCTGAGCGGCCCAGAAACCGAAGGGGTCCAGATCGCCGCCCTGGGCGAGGCCGGGCTGGCGATGTGCCCCGACTGGCGCGACAGCGGCCGCCCGGCCGCCGCCGTCATGGCCGATCCGGCGATCTGGTGTCAGGACCGGCTGGTCGCCGCTCCCCTGGCGGGATTGGCGGAGGGATGGCAGGCGAAGCTCGGCCAAGGGCGCGACGAATTCGTTAATGCCCTTTAATCTCATTGAAGATGGGCGCATGATCTCTATTTAAGTACGGTGCCTCCTGTGATACCTGCGGGAGGATCGAAGATTTGGGAGATTTTCCTTGGGCAACGCGAAAAATATCGCCTTTTGGGTTGTGCTGTTCCTGCTGATCCTGGCGCTGTTCAATCTGTTCAGCGGGTCGGGCAGCACCCTGCAGAGCCAGACCACCAGCTATTCCGATTTCGTTCAATCGGTGCAGGACGAAAAAGTCAGCAAGGTCACGCTGGATGGCGAAAAGGTTCGCTTCCGTGGCACCGATGGCCGCGACTACGTGACGATCAAGCCGGAAGACGCCGCAGTCACTGACATGCTGCTCAAAGAAGGCATCCCGGTTTCGGCGGAAAGCCAGGAACAGTCGGGTTTCCAGACCTTCATCCTGAGCCTGTTGCCCTTCCTGCTGCTGATCGGCGTGTGGATCTACTTCATGAACCGGATGCAGGGCGGCGGCAAAGGCGGCGCGATGGGCTTTGGCAAATCCAAGGCCAAGCTGCTGACCGAAAAGCAGGGCCGTGTGACCTTTGACGACGTCGCAGGTATCGACGAAGCCAAGGAAGAACTGGAAGAAATCGTCGAATTCCTGCGCAACCCGCAGAAATTTTCGCGCCTGGGCGGCAAGATCCCCAAGGGGGCGCTGCTGGTGGGCCCTCCGGGCACCGGTAAGACGCTGCTGGCGCGCGCCATCGCGGGCGAAGCGGGCGTGCCCTTCTTCACCATCTCGGGCTCGGACTTCGTTGAAATGTTCGTCGGCGTCGGCGCGTCCCGCGTCCGCGACATGTTCGAACAGGCCAAGAAGAACGCCCCCTGTATCGTCTTCATCGACGAAATCGATGCCGTGGGCCGCGCCCGTGGTGCCGGTTATGGCGGCGGTAACGACGAACGCGAACAGACGCTGAACCAGCTGCTGGTGGAAATGGACGGGTTCGAGGCCAATGAAGGCGTCATCATCCTGGCCGCCACCAACCGCCGCGACGTTCTGGACCCCGCGCTGCTGCGTCCGGGCCGGTTCGACCGTCAGGTCACCGTGCCGAACCCCGACATCAAGGGCCGCGAAAAGATTCTCAACGTGCATGCGCGCAAGACCCCGCTGGGTCCCGATGTCGACATGCGCATCATCGCGCGCGGCACGCCCGGGTTTTCCGGCGCCGACCTGATGAACCTGGTGAACGAGGCCGCCCTGATGGCCGCCCGTGTCGGCCGCCGCTTCGTCACCATGGAAGATTTCGAGAACGCCAAGGACAAGGTGATGATGGGGGCCGAGCGCCGGTCGATGGTGCTGACCGCCGACCAGAAGGAAAAGACCGCCTATCACGAAGCCGGTCACGCCATCGTCGGCCTGGCCCTGCCGAAATGCGATCCGGTCTACAAGGCGACGATCATCCCGCGCGGCGGTGCGTTGGGCATGGTGGTCAGCCTGCCGGAAATCGACCGCCTGAACTGGCACAAGTCGGAATGCGAGCAGAAGCTTGCCATGACCATGGCCGGCAAGGCCGCCGAAATCCTGAAATACGGCGAGGACGAAGTGTCGAACGGCCCGGCCGGCGACATTCAGCAGGCCTCGGGCCTGGCGCGTGCCATGGTGCTGCGTTGGGGCATGTCGGACAAGGTCGGCAATATCGACTATTCCGAAGCGCATGAAGGCTATTCCGGCCAGACGCCCGGTTTCTCGGTCTCTGCCCATACCAAGGAAATGATCGAGGAAGAGGTCAAGCGCTTCATCCAGGACGGTTACGACAACGCCTATCGCATCCTGACCGAAAAGCAGGAAGAATGGGAACGTCTGGCGCAGGGGCTTTTGGAATACGAAACCCTGACCGGCGAGGAAATCGAACGGGTGATGAAGGGCGAACCGCCGCATGCCGGTTCGGATGACGACACGCCGGATGCGGGCAGCGCCCCGTCGGTCACCGCCATCCCCAAGACCAAGCCCAAGTCGAAGCCGAAAGGCGACGGCGGGATGGAACCGGAACCCACCGTTTAACAGACCCAGAAAACCCCGCCTTTCCGGCGGGGTTTTTCTTTGCGGGGCGGAACGCAGACGGGTGGTAAGTGCCGACCGTGCCTGAGCATTTTGAGAACAGCGATTGGAATTGGCACCGTCACGGAAAATGATTTGTGGGTGCCGCCGGGTTGCGCCATCCTGACGAAAATTAGCACCGGATATTGCCCATGCCTGCCCTGAAACCCACCCAATTCACCGCCCGTGTCACCTGGCTCGGTTCCGTGCCTGACCGTGAAGCCGACTTGCGCTCGGTCCCTCTGCAGGACGCGATGCTGACATGGGCCGGGATCGCGGGCGAGGCCCATGGCGGGGTGACGCGCCCGTCCTGCAGCCGGGTGGTGTTGCAACATCCCAGGGGCACCGAGATCCGCAACACACGACAACTGTCGATCCTGTCCGAGGAAGAACTGGCCAAGATCGCGCAGGCGATCGGGGCGGAGCGGTTCGATCCCGCTTGGGTCGGCGCCTCGATGGTGATCGAGGGCATTCCCGATTTCACCCATGTGCCGCCCTCGTCGCGGCTGCAGGCGCCGTCGGGCGCGACCTTGGTGATCGACATGGAAAACCGGCCCTGTCACCTGCCTGCGCCGGTGATTTCCGAGGACCTGCCGGAGGCGGGCAAGAAGTTCAAACAGGCCGCCAGGGGCAAGCGCGGCGTCACCGCCTGGGTCGAACGCGAAGGCGTGGTGAAGCTGGGCGACACGCTGACCCTGCATGTGCCCGACCAACCTGTCTGGGCGCATCTGGACGCCGCGCGGGGCTGACCGTGGCGCAGGCGCCAGGGGCGGACAAATCCGGGCACGCGACGTTTCGCGGGGCGGAAATGTCGGATTTGCGGCACCTTGTATGCGGCTGTATGCGTTAAGGCGGAATAAGAGCTGTTTTCAGCGAACCCGGGGAGGGGTGCCATGAGCTATAAA
Organism: Thalassovita mangrovi; assembly: GCF_009857745.1. Classification (GTDB taxonomy): domain Bacteria; phylum Pseudomonadota; class Alphaproteobacteria; order Rhodobacterales; family Rhodobacteraceae; genus Thalassobius; species Thalassobius mangrovi. Next base: position 911,095 of record NZ_WWEN01000002.1, on the reverse strand, counting down.
TCCGATATCGAGATCGCCCGCGAGGCCAATAAGAAACCGATCCAGGAGATTGGCGCGCGGCTTGGCATCGGGGCCGATCACCTGCTGCCCTATGGCCATGACAAGGCCAAGGTTTCACAGGATTTCATCGCCGGGCTGAACGGGCACGAAAACGGCAAGCTGATCCTGGTGACCGCGATCAACCCGACCCCTGCGGGCGAGGGCAAGACCACCACCACGGTGGGTCTGGGCGACGGGCTGAACCGGATCGGCAAGAACGCCGCGATCTGCATCCGCGAGGCTTCGCTTGGTCCCTGTTTCGGGATGAAGGGCGGGGCGGCCGGAGGCGGTTACGCCCAGGTGGTGCCGATGGAGGAGATGAACCTGCATTTCACCGGCGATTTTCACGCCATCACCAGCGCCCATAACCTGCTGTCGGCGATGATCGACAACCATATCTATTGGGGCAACGAGCTGGAAATCGATGAGCGCCGCATCGTCTGGCGCCGGGTAATGGACATGAACGACCGGGCGCTGCGCGATATCGTGGTGAGCCTTGGCGGCGTCGCCAACGGTTTCCCGCGTCAGGGTGGGTTCGACATCACCGTGGCGTCGGAAGTGATGGCGATCCTGTGCCTGGCAGATGACCTGGACGACCTGCGCAAGCGGCTGGGCGATATCATCGTCGCCTATCGCCGCGACCGGACCCCGATCTATGCCCGCGACATCAAGGCCGACGGCGCGATGACGGTGCTGCTGAAGGACGCGATGCAGCCCAACCTGGTGCAGACGCTGGAAAACAACCCCGCCTTCGTGCATGGCGGCCCGTTCGCCAATATCGCCCATGGCTGCAATTCGGTGATCGCCACCAAGACGGCGCTGAAACTGGCCGATTACGTGGTGACCGAGGCGGGCTTCGGCGCCGATCTGGGGGCCGAGAAGTTCTTCGATATCAAATGCCGGAAGGCCGGGATCGCGCCCGACGCGGTGGTGATCGTCGCCACGGTGCGGGCGATGAAGATGAACGGCGGCGTCGCCAAGGCCGACCTTGGTCCGGAAAACGTCGAGGCGGTGCAAAAGGGCTGCCCGAACCTCGGCCGCCATATCGCCAACGTCAAAGGCTTCGGCGTGCCGGTGGTGGTGGCGATCAACCATTTCGTCACCGATACCGAGGCCGAAATTCAGGCGGTGAAGGACTATGTCGCCAGCCAGGGCAGCGAGGCGATCCTGTGCCGGCACTGGGAAAAGGGCGGCGAAGGCGCGGAGGAACTGGCGACGCGGGTGGCGGAACTGGCCGATGGCGGCTGGTCGCATTTCGCGCCGCTTTACCCCGATGACATGCCGCTGTTCGAAAAGGTCGAAACCATCGCCAAGCGGATTTACCACGCCGACGAGGTGCTGGCCGACAAGAAGATCCGCGACCAGTTGCGCGAATGGGAAAAGGCAGGCTACGGCCATCTGCCGATCTGCATGGCCAAGACGCAATACAGCTTTTCCACCGATCCGAACCTGCGCGGCGCGCCGACGGGGCATTCAGTGCCGGTGCGCGAGGTGCGGCTGAGCGCGGGCGCGGGCTTCATCGTGGTGATCTGCGGCGAGATCATGACCATGCCCGGCCTGCCGCGCCACCCGAGCGCCGAGGCGATCATGCTTAACGAGGCCGGGGAGGTCGAGGGGCTGTTCTGAGCAGGTTTCCGTTGCGGTGCCGTTGGTGCGGATGGGAAACCGGGCCGGGCGCAAAACGGCGTTTTTCGGATTTGCCCGTCTGGCGTTTGCCGCGGCGGGGCGTTAGAGCACTGCAATAGATCACAACAGTATGACAGGCCGGGTGCGGGCCCGGTTCGGGATCAGGAAAGGTCGATACATGACGGCGAAGATCATCGACGGGAAGGCCTTTGCGGCCACTGTGCGGGAAAAGGTGGCGGGCCATGTGGCGCGGCTGAAGGAAGAGCACGGGATCACCCCTGGCCTTGCCGTGGTGCTGGTGGGCGAAGATCCGGCCAGCCAGGTCTATGTCCGCTCCAAGGGCAAGCAGACCGTCGAGGTGGGGATGAATTCCTACGAGCACAAGCTGCCCGCCGAGACCAGCGAAGAGGACCTGCTGGCGCTGATCGACCGGCTGAACAACGATCCGGACGTGCATGGCATCCTGGTGCAGCTGCCGCTGCCCAAGCACCTGAACGAAGACCTGGTGATCAACACCATCGACCCGGCCAAGGACGTGGACGGGTTCCATATTTCCAACGTGGGCCTTCTGGGCACCGGGCAGAAGGCGATGGTGCCCTGCACGCCGCTGGGCTGCCTGATGATGCTGCGCGATTATCACGGGTCGCTGTCGGGGATGGACGCGGTCGTCATCGGCCGGTCCAACATCGTCGGCAAGCCGATGGCACAATTGCTGCTGGGCGACAGTTGCACGGTGACCATTGCCCATTCGCGGACCAAGGACCTGGCCGAAGTGGTACGCCGCGCCGATATCGTGGTCGCCGCCGTGGGCCGGCCTCAGATGGTGCCGGGCGACTGGATCAAGCCGGGCGCGACGGTGATCGACGTGGGCATCAACCGCATCGACGCGCCGGAAAAGGGCGAAGGCAAGACCCGTCTGGTGGGCGACGTGGATTTCGACACCGCCGCCGAGGTGGCCGGCGCGATCACCCCGGTGCCGGGCGGGGTCGGGCCGATGACCATCGCCTGCCTGCTGGCCAACACGGTCACCGCCTGCTGCCGGGCGCACGGGCTGGCCGAACCCGAGGGCCTGACCGCCTGAGACTTCAAGAGCAGCCGCAAGGCTGCTCTTTCATTTCGCGGGCGTGTCAGACCTGCACCGGCACCATCGTGCCCTGCATCAGCGCGATCTGCTTTTCCTCGCCGCCGTCGCGGGCGAACACCTCGGACGTGACAACGATCAGCCGCCGCCCCGGTTTGATCACCTTGCCCCGCGCGATCAGCAGATCGCCCTTGGCCGGGGCCAGCAGGTTGATCTTGATTTCCGAGGTCAGGACCTCGTGACCTTCGGGCATCACCGACAGCGCGGCATATCCCGCGGCGCTGTCGCCGATCGCGAAGGTCAGCCCGGCATGGCCGTAGCCGTGCTGCTGCCGCGATCCGGGCAGAATCGGTGCTTCGATCACGCATTCGCCGCCGCCCGCCGAAATCAGCCGCGCGCCGAGCGTCTGCATCATCGCCTGTGCTTCGAAACTGGACTTGATTCTGTCGTCTATCATCATGCTTTTATCACTTCGTAGGTAAACACCGCCGTCCAAAGGGTCGTATTGACGGCTTGGTGTTGTTACATGGCATTATGCAAAGTAAACCACTGGACAGCCAAGATTTTATATATCCCAGCCATTTTCAGGTAACCGAATGATCAGCCTCGTGACCCAAGCGGCCAAACACACCTTTTCCTACCCGACGGTCGCGGTCTGGGTGCTGGTCGCGGTGGGGGCGTCGGTGATGGGGCCGTTTGGCACCTATTCCAATTACGACTGGGTGCCGCGCACGTGCTATTGGTTCACGATCTGCGGCTGTTCGGTCTTCCTGTCGCAACTGGTCCGCGGAACGGTCAGCCGCTATATCCACGACAACACCAGCTGGCGGTTCGATGTGGCGGCGATCATGGTGATGACGCTGGTTCTGACGCCGTTCGTCTTCGGCCTGTCTTCGATCATGATGGCGAATATCCAGGGCACGCACCCCGATTTCTGGCGCATTGGGCGTTTCGTTCTGCTGACCTCTGCCCTGATCACCACAATCCGGCGCATTCACCGGTTCCATCAATTGACCGAAGCAGGGCAGGAGGGCAGCGGCAGCATCTTCATGGCGGCCAGCGAAGAGGCGGCCGCGCCGCCGGAGGAGGGGGCCGACAACGCCGAAGAGGCGGCACAAGAGTGCCGTCTGCGCCTGCGCCTGCCGCCGGAAATCAGCGACCCGATCCTGCATCTGAGCGCCCGCGATCATTTCGTCGACGTCGAAACCGGCAGCGCGCTTTACAGCCTGCGGATGCGCTTTGCCGACGCGGTGGCGGAAATGGACGGGGTCGAGGGGTATATCACCCACCGGTCGCATTGGATCGCGGCGGACGCGGTCCGCGAGCCGAAGCGCGGCGGCGGCAAGCTGTATCTGGTGCTGAGCAACGGGACCGAGGTTCCGGTCAGCCGCACCTTCCGCCCCGAGCTGGAGGCCGCGGGCCTGCTGTGAGCCCCGGCCTCAATCCCGCGGCATCGGGATGGCCTGCATTTTCGGACCCGTCAGGATCGCCTGCGCCTCGGGGCGCATCAGCCGCGTCAGCACCTTGTGCGAACTGTGCAACCCGCCGCTCTGGCTGCCATAGGCAGGCATGATGATGCGGTCGCTGTCGACCAGGAAACAGGGCAGGCTGACCGCCTGACCGCCCCTGTCGACCCGCGCCCTGGGATGGAAATGCCCCGATATTTCGCCGCTGGCGCCGCGCCGCGCGATATGGCGAAAATGCAGCGGCGGCAGCGGCAATTCGGCCAGGTGGGTGCCGCCGATGGCCAGCGGGCCGGGATCGTGGCTGCCTTCGATCCAGACCCAGCGTCGGCCCGCCTGCATCCGGCTGATCCACATGAATTCGGGTTCGCTGATCCCGCGCGACGATGCGGACGCATCGAAACTGTCGCCCAGGCAGATCACCGAATTCGCCGCCGTCCTCAGCAGGTCCTTTTCCAGCCGCCCCAGCGTTTCGCGGGTGTCGTGCGGCGGCAGGAAGGCGCCCCCCTGCCGGACGATCCGTTCGGATTTGCCAAGGTGCAGATCGGAAACGCAAAGCAGTTTCTGATCGGGCCAGTATAGCGCCCCCGATTCCAAGGCTTCCAATTTCACGCCAGAAAGGGTCAGCGAATAGGTGTTCATGTTATATTCAAGGACATGGCCCGTAGTTTCCAACAATCCCATCGTGCGCGTTTTTCGCGGATTGACCAGCCCTGAATCGGCCCTGCGACGGTCGGTTACGCGCGTCAGCGGTCTTTTGCGCGCCGCGCCCCTGCCGGGCGGGCATGATGGCGGTGCAAGGGAGCTGTTCGCGGCGGCTCAACTTTTCCGGCAGGGCCTTGCCGCCGGTTTGCATCAACCGAGAGGATAGCAGTATTCCAATCTGTATTGTTCCAGCAGATTGATGAAAAGTTCTCCTTGATCGGGGCCTTCAAGGCCCGCGTGAAGGATGAAGAAGCTCTTACTTTCCTTATACACATAGCCATCGACGCCTTCGCGCGGTGACGGTTCAAACGGCGGTTTCGGATTCCGGCGCATCGCCATTTCATGGCGGGCGGTGGCGCCTTTAACCATCTCGAAGGTCAGCATGGCCGCTCCTCGATCGCCCTTGAATTTCGGAAGCCAGAACACGCGCAGACCATCTTTCTGCCTGTCCGGCAGGATCAGATCCTTGAGGTTCAGCTCGAATGAAGACCACAGCACCTTGGGGTGTTCGTCCCAATCTTCGTAGACGAAGGTGGTCATCGTGCAGTGGTCGATCCTGATTTCGTGCCGTCTGTCTTCAAAGTCGTTGAAACCGGCGGCCTCCACCTGCGCGGCCAGGTCCCTTTGCGGGGACGCGGCGGCAAGTGTCTGGGGCGTGAGGATCAAGACCAGGGAGGTGAGGAACTTGACCGGGTGCATCACTTCACGATCACTTCGTCCTTCACGAACATGTTCGACCAGGCGCGGTCGATCAGTTCGGGCGACATCTGATAGGGGATGCCTTCGAAGTCGCAGATCGAAATCATCTGGTCGATCAGGAACACCGGCTGGTAATTGGCATAGATGTTGTCGATGGTCGGGTATTTTTCGTGGATCAGGTGGATCAGCGCGTCCTCGTCCAGCGGCATGCCCTTCTTGCGCGCCACCAGGGCGAAGATTTTCAGGTAATCTTCCTGGCAGGGCCCGTCGATCTTGATCTTATAGAAGATCCGGCGCAGCGCGGCCTGGTCGAAGATTTCGTTCGGGTGGAAGTTGGTGGAAAAGATCACCAGCGTGTCGAAGGGCACCTCGAATTTTTCGCCCGATTGCAGCGCCAGGATGTCCTTGTTTTCCTCCAGCGGCACGATCCAGCGGTTGACCAGCGATTGCGGCGGTTCCGACTGGCGGCCAAGGTCGTCGACGATGAAGATGCCGCCCGTCGCCTTTAGCTGCAAGGGCGCCTGATAGGTGCGGGCGGTGGGGTTGTATTTCAGGTCCAGCATGTCGAGCGTCAGTTCGCCCCCGGTGATCACCGTCGGGCGGTCGCAGCGAACATAGCGGCTGTCGAAGCCCTTCTTTCGGCGCAGCGAATGCGGGTCGTCTTCGACCGCTTCGGCCTTGGAATGGACGATCGGGTCGTAGACGGTGATCACCTGGCCGGAATATTCGATGGCGCGGGGGACATAGATCTTGTCGCCCATCGCGTCGCGGATGCCGTTGGAGATCGAGGATTTACCGTTGCCCGGCGGGCCGTACATCAGGATCGACCGGCCCGAGCTGACCGCGGGGCCGAGGTTCGACAGCAGGTCCTGCGGCAGCACCAGATGGCCCATCGCGTCGGTCAGCTGCTGCCGGGTGATCTGAATGTCGCGGATCGACTGCCGCTTGATCTGTTCGCGGTAGACGTCCAGCGGCACCGGCATCGCACCGTAATATTCCGACTGCGCCAGCGCGTCGAGCGCGCGCGCCTTGCCCGCATCGGTCAGCTGGTAACCCATTTCATTGCCCGCATTGGCGTTCAGCGTGCCGGTCGCTTCCAGCAGCTTCTGTTCGCGGGCGATGTCGATCAGTTCCTGCGTGACCATCCGCGGCAGGCAGATCGCGGCGGCGGTGTCGGTGACGTTGGTCACGGATTTGCGGAACAGGGTTTTCAGCAGGATATCCCGCATCATCGGGATCGGTAGACGCATGTCTTCCAGACTGCTGGGCGGCGGCGGCGGGGTGACGCCGGTTTGGGGCTGAGCCTGAATATTCATGTCCTGTCCTGCCAATGTCATCGGTGCGGCCTCTGAAGGCGTTCGCAGCGATATTGGCGGCAGAGTTTGGCGAAAAAAGGGAGAAAACCGCGCGGGATCGGGCCGATTTGAATTAAAGGCGGCTACATTAGCCGCCGTAGACCGCCCCGATCAGCAGGTAGAGCGACAGGGTGATCCCCAGCGGCAGGCCCATCGGGAAATCGCCCTTGCGGGTCCAGCTTTCCCATTCCGGCGCCAGCTTGCGCAGCGGCGTCACACCGGCCAGCCGGTGCGATGCGACCGCGGCCAGCGTCACCGTGGCAAACAGCATCACCACCAGTTTCCAGTCGCCCAGCATCACGTAGGGCGCGGCGGCGGCGGTGAATTTCGCGTCGCCCGCCCCGATCAGCCCGGCGCCGTTCATCACCATGCCGACAAGCAGCACCACGATCAGTTGCAGCAATTGCCATCCGACCTGTTCCAGCGGCATCAGGAAGGGTGCGGCGATCACGAAGACCCCGGCCAGCAGCAGCACCGCATTGTTGCGGATCTTCATCGCGCTCAGATCGCTCCAGGCAGACCACAGACAGGCGGGCAGGCTGGCAAGGAACAGCCAGAGCGCCACCGATTGCGGCATCTGCAGCGCCGGGGCGATGGAGGACAGCATTGACATGAGCGGCGTCAGCTTTCCAGTGCCTGCAGGCTGCGGACGGCGGCCTCGAAATGCTGCGGATGGGTTTCGATCGCTTCATGCAGCAGGCTCTTGGCGGTCTGGATGTCGCCCTGTTTCACCGCGCTCAGCCCCAGCGTATGCAGCAGCTGGGCCTTTTCGGTCTGTTCCATCGGGATCACCGGCAGGGTGTAGTTGCGTTGCGCGCCCCGGGCCAGAACGATGTTGTTCTTGGCGGTGAACAGGGTCTGATCGTTGCGGATCGCATCGGCGAACAGCCGTTCGGCCTCGGCGTAATCGCCGCGGGTCAGCTTGGAATAGCCCCAGTTGTTCAGCACGCTGGCGGGCCGGGTGGTCAGGCCGACGGCGATTTCATAGAAACTGTCGGCCTTGTCCCATTCCTGGTTGCTGTCGGCGACCATGGCTTCCAGCCGGTAGCGCTTGAAGGTCTCGAAGGTGGGCGGGATCGCGTCCAGCGCTTCGTCGGCCTCGTCCCACTTGCCGGTGCGGATCAGCGCTTCGGCCAGGTCGACGCGGTCGTCATTTGTCGCCTCGGGCGCCTTGACCACCTTGCGCCAGACCGGCACCGCCTCGGTGGCGCGGCCGGCACGGACCAGCGATTTCGCCAAGCCGCGTTTCAGCTCCAGCTTTTCGGGATTTTCGGCCGAGGCGCGCTGAAAATAAGTCACCGCCTCGCCAGCATCGGCCACCGTCAGCATGATGTCGCTGAGGTTGTTGTCCTCGATCGCGTTCACCGCGCTCATGGCACGGTCGACCTGGTTGTCGCCGCGGATCTTATCGCAGGCCGACAGGCCCAACGCGGTGGTCAGACCCAGGGTCACAAGAAGGGAATGGCGCATCGTTTGCGTCCTTGTACTGCTCTTGCCCAATCATGGTATCCGGCGGATGACATAGTTGCCCGTGCCGCGCTGCACCAATTTATATTCTTGTTCTAAGTCTTCATCATAATCCGGATTTTCGGATTTTGCGAGTGCCAAGCGCAAATTATCGCGAATCGCGTCACTTTCGCCATTGTCGAGCGCATAGGCGGTTTTGAAAATCTGCACCGCCTCGGGCAGTTTGCCGCGCTCCATCAGCACCACGCCGAGGTTGTTCCACACTTCGGGGCGCGCTTCGTCGGTGTCGATCGCCCGGCGCAAAAGCTTTTCGGACTGCCCTAGCCGGCCCAGGCCGAGGTTGGCGGTGCCCAGGCCCGACAGCACGTCGACGGTGAATCCATGTTCCAGCGCGGCGCGGGAATAGGCTTCGAGCGCGAGTTCGTATTCCCCCGCATCCATCAGCCGCTGCGCCACCACCAGCCCGTCAACCGCCTGTCCGCGCGGGGCGATGCCCGGCGCATAGACGTCATCGGATGCGCCAAGGCCGCCCGAAGAACAGGCGGCCAGAGCGGTCAGTGCAACCAGGCCAAGCCCGGCGCGAATATGTTTCATTTTGATCTGCTCATTGCCCCAGTGCCATGATCCCGATCACCGACGGCGCGACCAGAATGATCAGCAGCGGCGGCACGGTCAGCATCATTGTGGCAAGGGTCATCTTGGTAGGCAACTTATTTGCCTTCTCTTCGGCGCGCATCACGCGTTTATCCCGCATTTCGCCGGCATAGACGCGCAGCGCCTCGGCGATCGAGGTGCCGAAGCTCTGCGATTGCACCATCACGGTCACGAAGCTCGACACGTCCGGCACGCCGCAGCGTTCGGCCATGTCGGACAGCACGGTGGATTTGTCCTTGCCGGCCTTGATCTGCTGCGACACGATTTCGAATTCGTCGGCCAGCGCCGGGAAGGAGGCGCGGATTTCGCGCGACACCCGGATGATCGCCTGGTCCATCGACTGGCCCGCCTCGACGCAGACCAGCATCATGTCCAGCGCGTCGGGAAAGCCGTCGGTGATCGCCTCCTGGCGTTCCTGCTGACGACGGGTGACCCAGTATTTCGGCGCCATGTAGCCGACAATGCCCGGGCCGAGGATATACATCATCGCCTGTTGCACGTCGGCCTGATCGCCCGCGATGAACAGCAGGTAATACAGCACGCCCACCGCCAGCAGCCCGAGGCCGAGCGCGAACTGGGCGAAATGATAGATCATCACCGCCTCTTTCGACTGATACCCGGCCTGGGTCAGCTTGAGGCGGACGTTGGAAAATTCCTCTTCGTCCTGCGGTTCGAGGAAGCTGGAATATTTTTCCAGCTTCTGGGCGCTTTTCCCCGTGCGCAGGGATTCCCCATGTGCGGGCCGGCTGTTGCGGGCGTCTGCCTTCAGCTTGTCCAGCGGGTCCGGGCGCGTCTTCAGCAGGAAGGGCAGGGTGATCACGATCAGGGCGATGCCCAGGAATGCCACCAGCAGAAGCGGACCGGCGTCGCTGGCCTTGTCCCCGAAGAACATGTTGACGATGTCCATGATGGTTCTCCTCAGACCTTGATGTTCACCAGCATCCGCATGACGATCATGTTCGCCACGAGGAACACGCCGACCGCGACGCAGGCGGGGATGAAATAGGGGTGATCCAGCACTTCATCGTAATAATGCGGGTCCAGCAGGTTGATGCCGACCAGCGCCAGCAGCGGGAAACCCGACAGGAACTTGCCCGACCATTGCGCCTCGGCGGTGATCGCCTTGACCCGGCGGAACAGGCGGAAACGGGAGCGGATCACCTTGGACAGGCCGGCCAGGATCTCGGCCAGGTTGCCGCCCGATTGCTGCTGGATGGTCACCGCCACGGCGAGGAAGCGCAAATCCTGCATGTCAAGCCGCTCGGCCATGTCCTTGAGCGCCTCGCCGACATCGCGGCCATATTGGGCTTCGTCCGCGATCATGCCGAATTCGGTGGCCAGTGGGTCGGCCACTTCGCGTGCCACGATCTGGATGGCGGAACTGAACGGGTGGCCGACGCGCAGAGATCGTACCATCAGTTCGATCGCGTCGGGCAGCTGTTCCTCGATCATGCTCGTTCGTTTCTTGGCCTTGCTCGACACCCACATGAAGACGCCGCCGACGCCCATCGCGATGGACACGCCAATACGGATCAGCACCCCGGTCTGGGTGCCGACGGTCAGCCCGACGAAGGCCATGCCCGACAGCGCGGCCATGATCATCAGCAGCTGCGCCGGCGAAAAGGCGATGGCCGCTTTCTGCGCCTTGGCGGCCAGCAGCGAATAGACCGGAATCCCGCGCCATTGCATGTGCTGGCTCATTTCCTTGCGCAGCTTTTCCATCACCTCGCTGCGGTCGCTGCCCTTTTCCAGCATGTCGAGCCGGCGGTTGACCCGGCTGTTGAGGCTGATCGAGCGGCCGAAGACGGTCAGGTAGAGCCCTTCGACGATGACCAGGACGCCGACGAAGATCAGCCCGTAGATAAGCGGTTGAATGGGGATGGTCATGAGGCTTACTCCGCAGAGACGGGTTCGAAGATTTCGGCCGGCAGGTCATAGCCCCACAGACGGAACCGTTCCGAGAAGTGGCTGCGCACGCCCGTCGCGGTGAAATGGCCGATGATCTTGTTTTCCGGGGTCAGGCCGACGCGCTGGAAGCGGAACACTTCCTGCATGGAAATCACGTCGCCCTCCATGCCGGTGATTTCGGTGATCGAGGTCATCCGGCGCGACCCGTCCTGCAGGCGCGACACCTGCACGATCAGGTTCACCGCCGAGGAAATCTGGCTGCGCACCGCCTTCAGCGGCATTTCCACCCCGGCCATGGCGATCATGTTTTCCAGCCGCGACAGCCCGTCGCGCGGGTTGTTGGCGTGGATCGTGGTCATCGACCCGTCGTGGCCGGTGTTCATCGCCTGCAGCATGTCGATCACTTCCTCGCCGCGGGTTTCGCCGACGATGATCCGATCCGGCCGCATCCGCAGCGCGTTTTTCAGACAGTCGCGGGCGGACACTTCGCCCTTGCCCTCGACATTGGGCGGGCGGCTTTCCATCCGGCCGATATGGATCTGCTGCAGCTGCAATTCGGCGGTATCCTCGATCGTCAGGATACGTTCGGAATTGTCGATGAAGCTCGACAGCGCGTTCAGCGTGGTGGTCTTACCCGACCCGGTCCCGCCCGACACGATGATGTTCAGCCGGGTGGCGACGGCGGCCTGCAGATAGGCGGCCATTTCTTCGGAAAAGGCGCCGAAACCGACCAGGTCGTCGATGCCCAGCTTGTCCTTCTTGAATTTCCGGATCGACACCAGCGACCCGTCCACCGCGATCGGCGGCACCATCGCGTTGAAACGCGACCCGTCGGCAAGACGGGCGTCGACGTAAGGGTTCGATTCATCCACCCGGCGGCCCACGGCGGACACGATCTTGTCGATGATCCGCAACAGGTGCTTTTCGTCCTTGAAGGTGACGTCGCTGAGTTCCAGCTTGCCGAAGCGTTCGACGAAGATCCGCTTGGGTCCGTTGACCAGGATATCGCTGATCGTTTCGTCCTTCAGCAGGGTTTCCAGCGGGCCCAGCCCGGTGACTTCGTCATAGAGTTCCTGGAACACCTGCGTGCGGTCTTCGCGGTTCAGAACGATGCCTTTTTCTTCCAGGAATTCGCTGGAAATGGAACTGATTTCCGCCCGCAGCTCGGCCTCGGTCGCGGTTTCCAGCGCCCCGAGGTTGAGGTTGTCCAGCAGCGCGCGGTGCAGCTCGAGCTTGATTTCCGACAGCCGTTCCTTGCGCTTGCGTTCCTTGTCCATCGGCTGCGCCTGGGCGGGCGCCTTCTGCACCGGTTTGCGGATGCTCACGGTCTTCCTGGCCGGCGCGGCAGATTTTTCCGCGGCCTGGGGCATCTGGACGACTTTCGCGGTGGCCGTGGCGCCCGCCGCGCTGTGGTCTTTCTTCTTGTAGCGTGAAAACATCCTGTGTCCCCCTTAGCCGCGCTTATTCGGTGTCCGATTGGCCAAGCTCATGCAGCGAGGCGGCCAGTTTCGCGATTTCCTTGCGCAGCGGGTTCTTCGCCGCGCTTTTTTCCAGCGGTTCGCCGTGATCGCCCGCCTGCGTGACGTATTTGCCGCCATCGGGCAGCTGCAGTTCGATCGAGATATCGAGGCTGTCGGCCAGCCGCTTGACCCGCGATTTGCCGCTCAGATCGGTGAATTTCGGCGCCCGGTTCAGCACGAAGCGCAGCTTTTCGAACGGCAGGTCTTCGGCCTGCAGCGCGCGTTTCATCCGCAGCGCGTTCTGCGCCGAACGCATGTCCAGTTCCAGCGTGGCGAAATAGACATGCGCGGCCTGCAAAACGGTTTCGGACCACTGCACCAGGGTCTTGGGCATGTCGATGATGACGTAATCGAAGTGATGCCGGGCGACGTCGATGATGCGCTGGATGTCCTCCGGGCCGACCAGATCGAGCGGCAGCATTTCCTTCGGCGCGGTCAGCACGAACAGCTTGTCCTCATAGGACATCAGTGCCTGGGTGAAGCTGTCGTCATCCATCATTTCGGTATCCGACAGCAATTCGTACACCGCGTCGCGGCGGGCCAGGTCGAGATAGGTCGAAACCGATCCGTATTGCAGGTCCAGATCGATGATGCAGACCCGCGGCGGCGTCTGTTTCTTGCCGGCCGCGGCGATCAGTTCCCAGCCCAGGTTCACCGCCAGGGTGGTAGCGCCGGTGCCGCCTGCCAGCCCGTGCACGGCCAGAACCACACCTTCGCGGTTATGGGCCGATTTCACCGGCTGTTCGGGGGCGGCGGCGGGTTTTTCGGCTTCCTCGGCCTCTTCGGCCGGTTCGGGCGCCGGTTCGGGCGCGCGCAACCGTTCGACGGCGGCCTGCAATTCGTTTTCCGGCAGCGGGTAGGGGACGAATTCGTCGGCGCCCTGGCGCAGCAACTGGTGCAGCGCGGCGGGGGTGACTTCCTCGGCGATCAGGATCACCTTGATGCCCAGCCCCTTGGCGGCGGAAATGATGTCACCCAGCAGGATCAGGTTGCCTTCGTCTTCGCGGTCGATCGCGATGGCGATGAATTCCAGCGTGTCCGACCCGGGCTGCTGGAAAAAGGCAAGCGCATCGTTGAACCCCAGGTCGCCCCAGGCTTCGCCCATGATCGCTTCCATGTCTTCGATCAGCAGGTCGAAGTTCTGAACATCCCGACTAATCGTGCAGGCCAGAATCGGGCTGGCATCCGCATTAGAATTGTCGCTACTCGTCATTGCCTCTTGTCCTTCAGCTGCGGCGCCGAGGGCACTGTGAGGCGGGGTTTCTTAACTGCCCCGTTCCTTCGGCCCGTAAGCGCCACGTCCGGCAAACGCCGAACGCACTACTCCGTCTCGGAACAAGATCGCGGGCAATCTGGGCGAGATTAGGGCCAAAGTTTCGAAATTGTGCGGTATTTCTGGACGATCCGCGCCCATGGCGCGGATTGTTCTATTGGCTGTTGCCCATGGTCACGCTGCCTTCGATCCCGGTCAGCGTGGTGGCGACAACGGCGCTCTGGACATAATCGCGATACACGATCTGGGCGTATTTACCGTCCATCACGGTGGGATGGCGGCGCACGAAACCGGTCACTTCGGTGACGGTGCGGCGGTTGCGGCGTTCGCGGCTTTCCGTTGGCACCAGCGGCTGGGTTTCGCCTTCGGACACGACCGCTTCGAGCCGCGAACGGCTGATGCCGTGCCGCGACAGGAAGCTGACCACGGCATCGGCGCGGCGTTTGCCCAGGCGGTAGTTATAGCTGTCGCTGCCGACCGCGTCGGTATGGCCGTAGACCCGGAAGCGGACTTCGGGGAACTGGCGGATCCAATCGGCCTGGCGGCGCAGCACCGCGGCGGCCTCGGCGTCGATCCGGGTCGAGTTGAACTCGAAATGGATCGTGGTGGGCACTTCCTGGGCGAAACGATTGGCCAGGCTGGCGACATAGGTCTTTTCGCCGGTCTGGATCATCGTGTTGTTCATGGTGGAATTGCCGAAATCGCCGCCTCCGACCAGCGCCCCGGCTTCGTAGGTGAAGCTGGAATAGCTGTTATTGCCGTCGCACCCGGCGATGAAAGCGACGCTGGTGAACAGCGCGATCTTGATCAGGGGGGCTTTCATCGGGTCACTCCATCACATAGCCGTAAGAGCCGCTGAAATCCTGGTTGGCGACTTCGCCAGCCGCACCTTTCAGCTTGCGCGAATTGTCGCGTGCCACGCGGCCATGCAGGAACAGGTCCTTTTCCGATGGCGGCATGATCCGGTCGGTCGGCAGCGCCAGCGCTTCGCCCCGGGTCGGGGTCACCAGATGGGCCGACACGATGATCACCAGTTCGGATTGCGACCGCTGGTATTCGGCGCTGCGGAACAGCGCGCCCAGCACCGGGATGTCGCCCAGCCACGGCACCTGGCCGTTTACGTCGATGAATTCGTCCTGCAGCAGCCCGGCGATGGCGAAGCTTTCGCCGTCGCGCATTTCCACCGTGGTCGAGGTTTCGCGGCGGCGGAAGGCGTCGATGGTGAAGGCGTCGGTGGAGTAGCCGTTCGACGGGTCGATCGCCGACACCGCCGCGCGCAGTTCCAGGTTGATCAGGTCGCCGTCGACCACCCGCGGCACGAAGTTCAGTTCGACCCCGAAGGATTTGAATTCGACCGAGATCATGCCGTTTTCCTGGCTGACCGGGACCGGGTATTCGCCACCGGCGAGGAATTTCGCTTCCTGGCCGGACAGGGCGGTCAGGTTCGGTTCGGCCAGGGTGCGGACGACGCCCTTGCTTTCCAGCGCTTCCAGCAGCACGCCCACTTCGACCGATCCGACGCCGAAGCCGAACAGCATGGCGCCGTTGTTTTCGTTGACTCCCGGGATGGAGCCGCCAAGCGCGGTGGTCACGCCGCCCGAGGTGTTGGTGGTGTTGGTGCCGCCGTTCAGGGTCGTCCCGCCGCTATTGCCGTTAAACGACAAGGACGAGCTGAGCGATTTGGACACGTTGCGTTCCATTTCGGCGAAGCGCACCTTCAGCAGCACCTGCTGGACGCCGCCCACGGTCATCAGGTTGGACACCCGTTCCGGCGCGTAGCGTTCGGCCAGGTCCAGCGCGCGCTGCAGCTTCATCGCCGAAGACACCGTGCCGGACAGGACGATGCCGTCATTGGCGGTGCGGACCTCGATCTTTTCGCCGGGCAGGATCTGGCGCAGCCGTTCCTTGAATTCCGCCACATCGGCGGCGACCACCACGTCGACATTGGTGATCAGCTGGCCCTGCGCATTCAGCAGCGTCAGCGTCGTGGTGCCGGGCGCCTTGCCGAGCACGTAGATCGACCGGTCCGACAGCGAGGAGATATCCGCGATGGCCGGGTTGGCGATCGAAAGCTCGGCGAAGGGCGTTTCGCTTTCCACCACCACGGCGCGGTTCATCGGCACGCTCAAGCGCGATGAGGTGCCGTTTTTGACCACGCGCAATTCCTGCGCCAGGACCGTGTCCGGGGCAGTTACGCCGCAGATGGCCAGCGACAGACCGACCAGCGCAGCCTTGAAAATTCTACCGTTTGTCATGTGACCTGCCTTTTCGATCACGCCTCAAAATGCGGGTCTTGTGCCCGTTTCTTTCATGCAGACTGCGCGAATTTTCCAAATTTTGCAAGAATCAATAGGTTCGGCCCCGGTTTTCATGTGTTTTGTGCCCATTTCATCGCCGCCTGAGGCTGAAATGCAACGGGCGGCTGGAGGTCCGGCCGCCCTATTGGGGAGGTGTGATGACCTTTAGTTGGTGCAGGGGATCGGGATTTCCACCACATCGGCGCCACGGCGGGTGCGGATGGTGCAGACCTGCTTTTTCGCCTCGACCGTTTCGACCGGCGCTTCTTCCTCGATGCCCAGCAGGCTGCGCTGGTCGATTTCGATGGCGCCGGCGACGGTGTCGTCTTCGGCCCCGACCAGCGACAGCGACAGGCTGCCGGTGGATTGCGCCTGGGCCAGGGCGGCCACCTGCGCCGGGGTGGCGGACACGGTCACGGTGCGGGCGATGGTGGTGGTGGTGCCGTCGTTATTGGCGGTCTGGTCCACCGCGATCAGCTCGATCGAGTTTTCGATCAGCTTGGTGACGTCGCGCCGCTCGGACAGCGGGCCGCTCATGCTTTCGCCGGTCCAGTAGACATCGACGCGGTCGCCCGGGCGCAGGAAGCCCGACACGCCGCTGGCGACGTCCACCTTGATGGCGAAGGCGCGCATGCCGCGTTCCAGCCGCGAGGTCAGGCCGGCATCTTCGCCGGGCTTGGTGATCTTCACCGCCATGATCGCTTCGTTCTTTTCGATCGGGCGCAGCACGACGCGGCGCTTGTCGGGATTGTTGGCATCGGGGAACAGGTCGGCGGCGGTGGAAAACACCCCTTCGGGCAGGGCGTTGGCAGGGAATTTCACCAATCGCGCATCCTTGGGGGTCAGGGTTTCGCCATAGGCCAGCGCGCGGTTGGCGACGGCCACTTCGACCAGTTTCACGTTGCTGCTCTGGGCGCTCTTGGCGCGCGCCAGTTCCGCCTCGAAGCCCGAGATATAGTCATTGGCCATATAGACGGCGAAGCCGGCAAGGCCCAGGCCCAGAACGAGGACCAATCCGAAAATAGCGCGCATGGCATATCCTTTCTCATCTTGCGGCGGAAACCGTTCGTGTCCGCCGCGTCTCAGCTTCCGGTCAAGCTAGGCGTAAAATGGGGCGAAATGATGGAGCAGGCGCGTCAGGATGCGGGAAATCAATTGACTTCGCCAGCTGAGACGATGGCGTCTTGCAGTGAGAGGCTGGCGGCATTTGACGCGGCTTCGGTGCTTGAAAAAACGGGGATGGTCGCTGCGAAGGCGAGCCCCACTATCGCCCCGGTCAGGACGACCCAGTCGACCGTCACCGCCCCGGATTCATCCTCGGCGAACTGTCGGTAATTAAATGTCGAAACTTCGGTCATGGTCCTGACCTTTCGGGATTGATGGCGAATGATCTACGGTTTGTACCGGTTCCTCGCGTCAATCCTGTGGTCAGGGTGTGTAAAGAATGTGGCGGTTTCGATGTTCCGGTATGGAAACCCGAAAGCCGCACGATCGGGATGGTGCGGCGCCCGGGTCTACGGGGGGCACAGAGGATCAGTTTGTCGCTGTGGCCGTGTCTGTGTCGGCGATCAGGTCGTTGACCAGAGAGTTCGTGGCGGTGTCGATGCCATCCGATACGGTCGCGACGGCGGCAACGCCCAGCCCGACGACGGCGGCGGTCAGCACGACCCAATCCACGGTCACGGCACCGGTTTGATCTGCGCGGAAGGTCTTGAGGAACTTGAACATGGTCTTTCTCCAGCTGCTCGGAAGTTGCATTCGAATGCCCGCGGCAAAGACGGTGTTCCGAAGGATTACGACCGTCCCGGCAGGGGCGTCTTTCAGAAAGCGGCTGGATTGGGGCAGGAATGCGGCGCGAAAAGGTTCGGATCGCGACGTTTAGATCGTTCTTTTCCTATTTGGGTGTGAGGGTCGTGACATAGAAAAAGGCCACGCCTCTCCAGGCGTGGCCTTAAAACCTTTGCGAAGTCGTTCGGTCTTAGTTGACCGCGGCTGCCTCGGTCATGCTGGTGCCCAGGTCGGTGGTCAGCGTGGTTGCGGCGGTGTCGATGCCGCTGCGCACGGTGGTCACGGCTGCGATGCCCAGGCCGACGACGGCTGCGGTCAGCACGACCCAGTCAACAGTCACGGCGCCGTCTTCGTCTTTGCGGAAGTTCTTGATGAATTTGATCATGGTTTCTCTCCAGTTGCTCTGTCTCAATCTCGCCCCGGCGGTGACGTTCCGGCCTCTCTCACTTGCCTGTCCCCGTCGCGGTATGACGCTAATAAGCACCTCGATTGGGGCGGGAGTTGGGCGTGAAAAGGATTTGTTAACGACGTTTTCGCGGTTCTTTTGGGGGCAATCCCCGCTTGGCGCGGAAATAGAAAAAGGCCGCGCCTTGGACAGGCGCGGCCCCGGAACTTTGCGAAGTCGTTCGGACTTAGTTGACCGCGGCTGCCTCGGTCATGCTGGTGCCCAGGTCGGTGGTCAGCGTGGTGGCGGCGGTGTCGATGCCGCTGCGCACGGTGGTCACGGCTGCGATGCCCAGGCCGACGACGGCTGCGGTCAGCACGACCCAGTCAACAGTCACGGCGCCGTCTTCGTCTTTGCGGAAGTTCTTGATGAATTTGATCATGGTCTCTCTCCAGTAACTCTGTCTCAAGTGGTTTTCTCTTTGCCCCCGCCGGTGACGTTCAGGCCTCTCTCACTTGCCTGTCCCCGTCGTGGTATGACCTTAATAAGCGCTTCGATTGGGGCGGGAGTTGGGCGGAATTGTTTTAAAAAGAGAGTTTTTTTGAAAATATAACCCAAAAGTTGTGGGCCGTTGAAACTAAAGGATAAATTTTTATCAAAGGTCGTTTTGAACGGGCCGGATCAGATGAATGTGGCGATTTTTAGTTAAAATGACCCCCGATTTTCACGGAAAACTGGTCTGAAAACCGGTTTTCTGCGATACTGCGCGCAACGATAACAAAGAGGCAGAGCAGGGCACCATGAAACGGGGCGTCCTTTTATCCTGCGCGATCTGCATCGCGGCAGCCGCGGCCCCTGTCCGGGCCGAGGGGCCGGCGCCGTTTGCCGATTTCACCTTCAAGCGCGTCAAGCCGCCCCAGCCCGGGCAGAAACGGATCACGGTGCAGATCGATCCGGCGGAACAGGCGGCGCGGCTGGCGGCGGTGGTCGCCAGCAGGCCCGCCGAAGCAGCAAAGCCCCCAGACCCCGCGCAGGGGCCGCAGGCGGGGCGGTTCGGCTGGTTCTGGCAAACCGTGTCGCCCGAGATTGCACAGGCGGGGGCGGGGCGACTGGAACCGGCGCTGACCCTGCTGGGCAACCCGCCCGAGGGCGAGGCGGTGGCGGCGCCGCGTCTGGACGACCTGCTGCCGATCGTGCGCGCACAGGGGCCGCGGATGCTGATCAGCACCATCGGCACTCGGGTGTCGCCGGCGCTGGTGCTGGCGGTGATCGCGGTGGAATCGGGCGGCCGCGCCGATGCGGTCAGCAAGGCCGGGGCCGAGGGGCTGATGCAGCTGATCCCGGCGACGGCGGAACGGTTCGGGGTCGACGATAGCCTGGACGCGGATGAAAACATCCGCGGCGGGGTGGCCTATCTGGATTGGCTGCTGGGAGAATTCGGCGGCGATCCGATCCTGGCGCTGGCGGCCTATAACGCCGGCGAAGGCGCGGTGCGCGATCATAACGGGGTGCCGCCCTTCGGCGAAACCCGCGATTACGTGCCCAAGGTGCTGGCGGCCTATTCGGTGGCGCGGGGGCTGTGCCAGACGCCGCCCGTCCTGATTTCCGACGGCTGCGTCTTCACGACGATGAAGTGACGCGCCCGGGCGGGGACCCGGGCGCGATCTTGATCAGACGATGGTGGCCTCGGTCGAGGCGATCATTTCCTCGCGGGTCACGCCCGGGGCCAGTTCGACGATATGCAGGCCCTTGTGGGTCACGTCCAGAACGCCCAGGTTGGTGATGATCCGGTCGACCACCGCCTTGCCGGTCAGCGGCAGGGTGCATTCCTTCAGAACCTTCGATTCGCCGTGCTTGTTGGTGTGGTCCATCACCACGACAACGCGGCCGACGCCCGCGACCAGGTCCATCGCGCCGCCCATGCCCTTCACCAGCTTGCCGGGGATCATCCAGTTCGCCAGATCGCCCTTTTCGCTGACTTCCATCGCACCCAGGATCGCCGCCGCGATCTTGCCGCCACGGATCATCCCGAAGGAGGTGGCGCTGTCGAAATAGGCGGTGCGGGGCAGTTCGGTGATGGTCTGCTTGCCGGCATTGATCAGGTCGGGGTCTTCTTCGCCCTCGAAGGGGAAGGGGCCCATGCCCAGCATGCCGTTTTCCGATTGCAGCGTGATGTCCTTGTCGCCGACATAGTTCGCCACCAGCGTCGGGATGCCGATGCCGAGGTTCACATACATGCCGTCTTCGAGTTCCTGCGCGGCCCGTTCGGCCATTTGGTTACGATCCCAGGGCATTATGCATCCTCCTTCTTGCGGGTGGTGCGCTGTTCGATGCGCTTTTCGTGCTCGCCCTGAACGATGCGGTGCACATAGACGCCGGGCAGGTGGATGTTGTCGGGGTCCAGTTCGCCGGGTTCGACGATTTCCTCGACCTCGACGATGCAGACCTTGCCGCACATCGCGGCCGGCGGGTTGAAGTTGCGCGAGGTCTTGCGGAACACCAGGTTGCCGGTGGTGTCGGCCTTCCAGGCCTTGACGATCGACAGGTCGGCGAAGATGCCCTCTTCGAGGATATAGGTTTCGCCGTTGAAGTCCTTGTGTTCCTTGCCCTCGGCGATCACCGTGCCGACACCGGTACGGGTGTAGAAGCCGGGGATGCCCGAACCGCCGGCGCGCATGCGTTCGGCCAGCGTGCCCTGCGGGTTGAATTCCAGTTCCAGCTCGCCGCTGAGGTACTGGCGCATGAATTCGGCGTTTTCGCCCACATAGGACGACATCATCTTCTTGACCTGCTTGGTCTGCAGCAGCACGCCCAGACCGAAATCATCGACGCCCGCGTTGTTCGACGCGATGGTCAGATCCTTGGTCCCGGCGTCGCGGATCGCCGCGATCAGCAGTTCGGGAATGCCGCAGAGGCCGAAGCCGCCCGCCGCGATCAGCATGCCGTCGAACAGGACGCCATCCAGCGCCTCGGCGGCGTTTGCGTAGACTTTTTTCATGAATGTCTCCCTCAAAGCCCTTCACGTCATGAGTGCGGCGGGCAAGGGCGGGTGTCAATGAAACACCGCCCTCAGCCGCCTGACGCGTCGTCCTGCTTGTATAGAAATTGAGGGGTTTGGGCCAATACGTAGTAATACGCCTTTGGCGGGGGCGCCCGGCGCGCGCCGGGCGATGCGGCGGCCGCGCGGCCGCCGCCCAGTGCTTATTCCGAGTCGGTCTTTTTCTTCGCGGCCGGCTTCTTGGCCGTCGTTTTCTTCGCCGGGGTCTTCTTGGCGGCGGTTTTCTTCGCGGCGGTCTTGCGCGCCGGTTTCTTCTTGGCGGCCTTTTCATTGGCCAGCTCGACCGCCATTTCCAGCGTCACGTCCTTGGGATCGACATCCTTGGGCAGGGTGGCGTTGACCTTTTCCCATTTGACGTAAGGCCCATAGCGGCCCTCCATCACGGCGATCGCGCCGCCATCGGGGTGTTCGCCCAGTTCCTTCAGCGGCTTCGCCGCCGCGCCCCGGCCACGTCCGGGACCGTTGGCGCGCTTTTCGGCCAGCAGTTCCACCGCGCGGTTCATGCCGATCTCGAACACGTCGGCGGGATCTTTCAGGTTGGCGTAGACCGGTTTCGCCTCATCGGGCAGCTGGTGCATCAGATAGGGGCCGAAACGGCCGAAATTGGAACTGATCATGCCGCCGTCGGGGTGCTGGCCGATTTCGCGCGGCAGGCTCAGCAGGGTCAGCGCCTTTTCCAGGTCCATATCGTCCTTGGACCAACCCTTGGGCAGCGAAGCGCGCGGCGGTTTCTTGTTTTCCGGCGTCGGTTCACCGCGCTGCACATAGGGCCCGAAGCGGCCCGATTTCAGCCAGATCTCATCCTCGCCATCCATACCCAGCATGCGTTCGTCGCCCTCGGCGCCTTCGCCGGCGATGGGGCGGGTGTAATTGCATTCGGGATAGTTGCCGCAGCCGACGAACCCGCCGGTGCGCGAGGTTTTCAGGTGCAGCCGCCCGGTGCCGCATTTGGGGCAGATGCGCGGGTCGGAGCCGTCTTCGCGCGGCGGATACAGCTGCGGCGCCAGCGCGTCGTCAAGCACGTCGAGAACTTCGGTGATCCGCAGTTCCGAGGTTTCCGCGATCGCGGCCGAGAAATCGCGCCAGAACCGGGCCAGCACATCCTTGTAATCGCGCTGACCTGCCGACACGTCGTCAAGCTGTTCTTCCAGCTGGGCGGTGAAGTCGTAGCCCACGTATTTGCGGAAGAAGTTCAGCAGGAAGATGGTGACGATCCGGCCCTTGTCCTCGGGGAACAGCCGGTTCTTGTCCTTGCGGACATATTCGCGGTCCTGGATCGTGGTGATAACGCTGGCATAGGTCGAGGGGCGACCGATCCCCAGCTCTTCCATCTTCTTGACCAGCGTCGCCTCGGTATAGCGCGGCGGCGGCTGGGTGAAATGCTGTTCCGGGCTGATCGAGCGCTTGTCGGCCTTTTCGCCTTCCATGACCTGCGGCAGGCGCTTGTCGTCGTCATCGACCACGTCATCGTCGCGGCCTTCCTCGTAGACGCGCAGGAAACCGTCGAACAGCACCACCTGACCGGTGGCGCGCAGACCGATCTGGCCGTCATTGCTGCCCACGTCGACGGTGGTGCGTTCCAGACGGGCGGCTTCCATCTGGCACGAAATCGTACGTTTCCAGATCAGATCGTAGAGCTTGCGCTGGTCCGCTTCGAGCTTGGCCAACTGGCCGGGATCGCGCGACATGTCCGTGGGGCGGATACATTCGTGCGCTTCCTGGGCGTTCTTGGCCTTGTTCTTGTACATCCGCGGGGAGGACGGCACATATTCCTTGCCGTAGCGGCTGGCGATTTCGTCGCGCGCGGCCATCACCGCCTCGGGCGCCATGTCGATACCGTCGGTCCGCATATAGGTGATGTAGCCCGCCTCATAGAGCCGCTGCGCCGCGTTCATGCATTGCCGCGCGCCCATGCCGAATTTGCGGCTGGCTTCCTGCTGCAGGGTCGAGGTCATGAACGGTGCCGACGGATTGCGGCTGCCCGGTTTCGCCTCGACCGATTTCACCACCAGGTCGCGGCTGGTGATCGCCTGAACCGCGATTTCCGCCTGGGTCTCGTTCTCAATGCCGAACTTGTCGAGCTTGTCGCCGCCCAGCACGGTCAGCCGGGCTTCGTATTCCTGGCCGCGCGGGGTGGCGAGCATCGCCTTGACCGACCAGTATTCGCGCGGATTGAACGCCTCGATCTCCATCTCGCGTTCGACGATCAGCCGCAGGCAGACCGATTGCACCCGTCCCGCAGAGCGCGCGCCGGGCAGTTTGCGCCACAGCACGGGGGACAGGTTGAAGCCGACCAGATAATCCAGCGCCCGGCGCGCCAGATAGGCGTCGACCAGGTCGTTATCGACCTGGCGCGGGTTCTTCATCGCCTCGGTCACCGCCGATTTGGTGATCGCGTTGAACACCACGCGGCTGACAGGCGTGTCCTTCTTGATCGCCCGGCGCTTGCGCAGCGCCTCTTCCAGGTGCCAGGAAATCGCTTCCCCTTCGCGATCGGGGTCGGTCGCGAGGATCAGTTCGTTGTCGTCCTTCAGCGCGTCGGCGATCGCTTTGACATGTTTGCGGGAATCGTTGCCGATTTCCCAGGTCATGTCGAAATCGTGCTCGGTATCGACCGACCCGTCCTTGGGCGGCAGGTCGCGCACATGCCCGTAGGATGCCAGAACCGTGTAATCAGACCCCAGGTACTTGTTGATTGTCTTGGCTTTGGCAGGAGATTCTACGACGACAACGGGCATTTTTAAGGGCGACCTTTCGCAACGAATACGGCACGTTCTATGGCGGCGCAAAATGGGGGCTGCAAGTGGGGATTGTCAATCCGCATGGTAATCTGCACAGTTTCCGGGCCAATATGCCGCGACTTTGAGCCCGCCCGGAGGAGGATTTGCCGATGAGGATGCTGCTGACGGTACTGACCCTGATTTTGGCAAGCGGCGCCTCCGTTCAGGCGGGCGGCTGGTATGAGCCGCAGCGCGGCAGCGCGCTGCGCCGCGACCTGATGGATGCCTTGCGGCCGCATGCCTGGTGGCGGTTGGGCGGGCCGGTGGAATTCGTGGTGAACGAATTGCGGGTGTCGGGTGACGTGGCTTTCGCCATGGTGGTACCGCAGCGCCCCGGCGGCGGCGCGATCGATCCCGCGACGACCCCGATGGCGCTGCGCGAGGGCTACGACCCCGAGTATATGGAGGGGTTCAACATGGAAGCGCTCTATGTCAAATCCGGCAATATGTGGGTGGTGGTCGATTTCGCCATCGGCGCAACCGATGTCTGGTGGGCGGACGGATTCCATTGCGCCGACTGGGCGGCGGTGATCCCGGAAGTCTGCGGCGACTGACCCGGCCGCTAGTCTGGCGACAGCGATAGCAACCCGCCCGGCTGCCGTTTGATCCGGCCGCCCAGTTCCAGGTCGGTCAGCGCCGGCATTACCGATTGCGCCGGGACCCGCAGGTCGCGGATCAGCTGATCCTCGGCCAGCGGCGAAGGGCCGAGGCGGTCGAGGATCTGCTGATGCAGCGCGGCGGTCTGATGCAGGTCGCGCTTGGGTTCTGCGGGGGCGAGCAGGGGCAATTCGTTTTGATCCTTCGCGGCGCTTTGCGGGGGCAGCGCCTCGATCACGTCCTCGGCGTTGCGGATCAGCCGCGCACCGTCGCGGATCAGCATGTTGCAGCCCCCGGTGCGCGCGTCGAACGGATGGCCGGGTACCGCCAGAACCTCGCGCCCCTGGTCCAGCGCGTTGCGCGCGGTGATCAGGCTGCCCGATTTCGCCGCCGCCTCGATGATGACGACGGCGCGGGCTAGGCCGGAAATGATCCGGTTGCGGCGCGGGAAATCGCGCGGGCGCGGCGCGATGCCGAAGGGGCGTTCGGAAATCCGCGCGCCGGTTTTCACGATGTCGCGGCCCAGCCGGGCGTTTTCGGCCGGATAAAGCACGTCGACGCCGCCCGCAGATACCGCCACCGTGCCGGTGTCGAGGCTGGCCTGATGCGCAGCCGCATCGACGCCGCGCGCCAGTCCCGACACGATGATGTAACCCTGCGCCGCCAGATCCTTGGCCAGCCCCCGCGCCATCCGGGTGCCGAGCGACGAGGCGTTACGCGCGCCGACCAGCGCGATCATCGGCTGCTGCAGGACATCCTGCCGTCCGATCAGCCAGAAAAACGGCGGCGCATCGGCGATTTCGGCCAGCTGGCGCGGGTAATCGGGCGAGCCGATGCAGATCATGCTGGCGCCGTTGGCCTTTGCCGCCTGAAGTTCCGCGTTGGCCGCCTCGGCGCGGCAGGGGGTGTATTTTTCCACCCCGGCGGCTTTCGCCACTTCCGGCAGTGCGCCGAGGCTGGCCTGCGCCGATCCGTGTTCGCCCATCAGCCGGTAGAAGGTCGAAACCCCGACCCGGGGCGACCGGATCAGACGTATCCAGGCCAGCCGGTCGTCTTCGGTCAGGGGCGGGCGCAGCGGGTGAGTGGCAGGCTCAGTCGAATCGGTCATCGGGACTCCGTCCTTTTGCTGGTTCGGAGTTTGCCCGTGCGTGGTTAATGGCCGGTAAAGCATAACGCGCCCCCCGGGGAGGGGGCGCTGAGTGTATTAGGTCGCCGACCCGCCGACGGTCAGCCCGCCGATCATCACCGTCGGCTGGCCGACGCCGACCGGCACCCATTGCCCGGCCTTGCCGCAATTGCCCATGCCCGGGTCCAGCGCCATGTCGTTGCCAAGCGCCCTGATCTGCGTCAGCACCGTGGCGCCGTCGCCGATCAGGGTGGCGCCCTTCACCGGCGCGCCGACCTTGCCGTTCTGCACGCGGTAGGCCTCGGTGCAGGAGAACACGAACTTGCCGTTGGTGATATCGACCTGGCCGCCGCCGAAACCGACGGCATAGATGCCGTCCTTGAGGTCCGCCACGATGTCTTCGGGCCGTGCGTCGCCGCCCAGCATATAGGTGTTGGTCATCCGCGGCATCGGCGCATGGGCGTAGGATTCGCGCCGCCCGTTGCCGGTGGGCTTCACCCCCATCAGCCGGGCGTTCTGCCGGTCCTGCATATAGCCGACCAGGATACCGTCCTCGATCAGCACGTTCCTGCCCGAAGGCGTGCCTTCGTCGTCGAAACTGATCGATCCGCGCCGGTCGGGGATGGTGCCGTCATCCAGAACCGTGACGCCCGGGGCCGCGATGCGTTGCCCCATCAGCCCGGCGAAGGCGGATGATCCCTTGCGGTTGAAATCGCCTTCCAGCCCGTGACCGATCGCTTCGTGCAGCAGGATACCGGGCCAGCCCGGCCCCAGCACCACATCCATCACGCCCGCAGGCGCCGGCACCGCGTCGAGGTTGACCAGCGCGATGCGCAGCGCTTCGCGCGCCTTGTCCTGCCAGTCGGCCGGGTCCAGCAGCCCGTCGAGACCCACGCGCCCGCCGCCGCCCGCTGTGCCGGTTTCGCGCCGCCCGTTCTGTTCGACGATCACGCTCACGTTCACCCGGGTCATCGGGCGCACGTCGCACAGATGGATGCCCTCGGGGCGCAGGATTTCGATTTCCTGCAGCGAGGCGGCGATGGTCGCCGACACCTGCACCACCCGCGAATCGAGGTCGCGGGCAAAGGCATCTATTTCGCGCAGGGTTTCGATCTTGACCGGGAAGGATGCCCCGGCGATCGGGTCTTCGTCGGTGTAAAGCCGCTTGTTGGTCGGCTGCGGCGCATCGGCCAACGTGCCGCCACCAGCGCCCACCGCCAGCCGCGCGGTGGTCGCGGCGCGATCCAGCGCGGCCTGCGAAATTTCCGAGGAATGGGCGTATCCGGTGACTTCGCCATTCACCGCGCGCAGGCCGAATCCCTCGGACGCGTCATAGGAGGCGTTGCGCACCCGGCCGTCGTCGAAAACCAGAGCTTCGCCGCGTCGGCGTTCCAGAAACAGCTCGCCGTCTTCGGCGCCCAAAGTCGCGCTGCGCAGTGTCGCAAGGGCCTGTTCGGAATCCAGTGCCTGCTCGAAGGGGCGAAAAGGAGTATCGCTCATGTTTGTTTTTTCCTGTCTTTCCAGCGGGCCAGATTTGATCTAAATCAAAAAAAGCGTCCGTTTGCCGCAATGGGAATTTCTGTTCTGTATGGCAGAATATGGTTTCTAGCGGCGACAAAACAACGGGATTTCGACCGCAAGGACCGGGATCCTGCCGAAAACCAAAGAATACACCTCAACCGATCAGGGTGACATATGCGACTTTTTACTAGCCTTTCGGCCGCAGCAGCGACCGCCATCGCAGCACCGGCTTTTGCCCAAGATGTCGAAACCGTCGGCAAGCCCGTTTCCGGCGCGCTGGGTTTCCAGCCGGCCGCAACCGAACTGGCCCGTGACCTGCAGTCGCTGGATCATCTGCTTGTGTTCATCATCACCGCCATCTGCCTGTTCGTCATTGCGCTGATCGGCGTGGTGATCGTGCGCTACAACCGCAAGGCCAACCCGAACCCGTCGAGCTTCACCCACAATTCGCCGCTGGAAATCGCCTGGACCATCGTTCCGATCCTGATCCTGGTGGTCATCGGCGCGTTCTCGCTGCCGGTTCTGTTCAAGCAGCAGGAAATCCCCGAAGGCGACATCCACATCAAGGTAACCGGTTACCAGTGGTACTGGGGCTATGAATATACCGACCACGAATTCGCCTTCGACAGCTTCCTGCTGGCGCGCGACGAACTGGCCGATCACGGCTACGCCGAAGACGAATACCTGCTGGCCACCGACACCCAGGTCGTGGTTCCGGTCAACAAGGTCGTCGTGATGGACGTCACCGGCGCCGACGTGATCCATTCCTGGACCATCCCCGCCTTCGGCGTAAAACAGGATGCCGTGCCGGGCCGGATCGCCCAGTTGTGGTTCAAGGCGGAACGCGAAGGCATCTATTTCGGCCAGTGTTCGGAACTGTGCGGCAAGGACCACGCCTTCATGCCGATCACCGTCAAGGTGGTGTCGGAAGACGCCTATAAAGAATGGCTGACCGGCGCGATCGAGGAATATGCCGGCGACATGTCGACCGCACCGGGCGTGGCGCTCGCCTCGGCCGACTAATCTTACGGAACGCCGCCCCAGTGCGGGGCGGCATCCCCATCCCACCAAGCAGACCCGCGTATCCAAGCGCGGCTTTGGAAGGCAGAAGATGAGCGACGCAAGTCTCAATACCCAGGCGCAACCCGGCGAAGCGGGCTTTGGCGATTATTTCGCCCTGCTCAAGCCGCGGGTGATGTCGCTGGTGGTGTTCACCGCCCTGGTCGGGCTGCTGGCGGCGCCCATCGGCGTGCATCCGTTCATCGCCTTCTGTTCGGTCCTGTTCATCGCCGTGGGCGGCGGTGCCTCGGGCGCTTTGAACATGTGGTGGGACGCCGATATCGACGAGGTGATGAAACGCACCGCGTCGCGCCCGATCCCGTCGGGCAAGGTAGACCCACAGGAAGCGCTGGCCATCGGGGTGACCCTGTCGGTCTTCGCTGTGGTGATGCTGGGTCTGGCCGCCAATTGGATGGCCGCCGGGCTGCTGGCCTTCACCATCTTCTTCTACGCCGTCGTCTACACCATGTGGCTGAAGCGCTGGACGCCGCAGAACATCGTGATCGGCGGCGCCGCCGGGGCCTTCCCGCCGATGATCGGCTGGGCCGTGGCGACCGGGGGCGTCAGCGTCGAATCGGTGCTGATGTTCATGCTGATCTTCATGTGGACGCCGCCGCATTTCTGGGCCCTGGCCCTGTTCATGAAGGCCGATTACGAGGAAGCGGGCGTGCCGATGCTGACCGTGACCCACGGCCGCAAGGTGACCCGCCGCCATATCCTGGTCTACACGATCCTGCTGGCACCGCTGGCGATCGGCACCGGGCTGACCTCGATCGGCGGGCCGGTCTACATGACCGTGTCGGTGGTGCTGAACGCGCTGTTCCTGCTGGGGGCGGTGAAGATCTGGCGCCGCGACGAAGACGCGGCCCAGGCCGACAAGTACCGTACCGAGAAAAGCTTCTTCGGCCTGTCGCTGATGTATCTGTTCCTGCATTTCGGCGCGATCCTGGCCGAGGCGGCGCTGAAGCCCTACGGGCTGGGAGGCTGGTAAGATGGGATTCGAAAACGTCGAACATGAACTGCACAAGCGCCGGTCGAGCCGCAATCTGGGCGTCGGTCTGGTTCTGGCGGTATTCATCGCCATCGTGTTCGGGTTGACCGTGGTCAAGGTCACCCGCATCGGCGAAACCCCGGCGCAGCAGCAGCAACAGCAGCAGGGGGGCAACTGATATGGCGATGGATGGCAAGACCAAGACCGTGACCCAACTGGTCGGCATCGTGCTTTTCATGGGCGCGATGGCCTGGGCCTCGGTGCCGCTTTACAACCTGTTCTGCAAGGTGACCGGTTTCGGCGGCACTACTTTGGTATCCGAACAGGGCGCCGACACGATCCTGGATCAGACCATCAAGGTCCGGTTCGACGCCTCGAAGGAACGCGACTTCCCCTGGGAATTCAAGCCGGTGCAGCGCGAGATGGAGCTGCGCATCGGCGAAACCGGGCTGGCCTTCTACGAGGCCTATAACCCGACCGACCACCCCATTGCCGGGCAGGCCGCCTATAACGTGGCGCCTTTCGCGGCGGGCGGATTCTTCACCAAGATCGACTGCTTCTGCTTCACCGAACAGGTGCTGCAGCCGGGCGAACGGGTGACGATGCCGGTGACCTTCTATGTCGATCCCGAGATCGTCGAGGACAGCGAGGGCAAGCATCTGCACGAGATCACCCTGTCCTACACCTTTTACGAAATCGACCTGCCCGAGGAGGTTCAGGCCTCGCTCGATACCGGCAGCAAGAGCAACTTAAACTAAAGACCTTCCAACGAGGGAAACGCGATGGCGCACGAGAAAAATCACGACTATCACATTCTGCCCCCCTCACTGTATCCCCTGCTGGGCGCGGTGTTCGGGTTCATCATGCTGTTCGGGGCGGTGATCTATTTCCACACCGACAGCCCCTGGATGCTGCTGGCAGGCTTCGCCGGCGTGCTCTACGTGATGTATGGCTGGTGGTCGGAAACGATTAAGGAAAACTTCGCAGGCGACCACACCCCGGTGGTGAAGATCGGCCTGCGCTATGGCTTCATCCTGTTCATCATGTCCGAGGTGATGTTCTTCTCGGCCTGGTTCTGGAGCTTCTTCAAGCACGCGCTGTACCCGATGGGGCCGCAATCGCCCGCCGTCGACGGCGTCTGGCCGCCCGCGGGC
Organism: Thalassovita mangrovi; assembly: GCF_009857745.1. GTDB lineage: Bacteria > Pseudomonadota > Alphaproteobacteria > Rhodobacterales > Rhodobacteraceae > Thalassobius > Thalassobius mangrovi. The sequence goes on along the minus strand of NZ_WWEN01000002.1, from coordinate 880,549 downwards.
ATCGAGACCTTCGACCCCTGGCACCTGCCGCTGATCAACACGCTGATCCTGCTGTGCTCGGGCGCGGCTGCGACCTGGGCGCACCATGCGATTGCGCATGAGAACAACCGCAAGGACATGGTCAACGGTCTGCTGATCGCGGTCCTGCTGGGCATGCTGTTCACCGTGTTCCAGGTCTATGAATACAGCCACGCCTCCTTCGGCTTCTCGGGCAACATCTATGGCGCCAACTTCTTCATGGCGACCGGGTTCCACGGCTTCCACGTGGTGGTCGGCACCATCTTCCTGGCGATCTGCATGCTGCGCGCGATGAAGGGACATTTCACCGCCGATTCCCATGTCGGTTTCGAAGCCGCCGCCTGGTACTGGCACTTCGTCGACGTGGTCTGGCTGTTCCTGTTCGCGGCCGTCTATATCTGGGGCGGCTGAGCCGGGCCTTGAGCGAGATCTGGAAAACCCGCGCTTCGGTGCGGGTTTTTCTTTTTCGGGGGCTGAGACAGCAAGGCGGCAGGGGGCGCTGCCCCCTCTTGGCCTGGCGGCCAATTCACCCCCGGGATATTTGTGAACAGAAGAAGAGGCGGGATTGCGGTTGAAAATCCCTTTGTTACAGGCAAGAAAGCATCGGGGCGCAGCAGTTGCGCGCCCGTGACGTCATTGAGACCAGAAAGACCGTATGCGCCGATTGATCCTACCGCTGTTCTTTGGATTGCTGGGGGCCGCTGTGCTGATCGCACTGGGGACCTGGCAGGTGCAGCGTTTGCATTGGAAACAGGGCGTGCTGGCCGAGATCGAGGCGCGCATCCATGCCGATCCGGTGGCCCTGCCGGTAGCACCCGACCCCGAAGCCGACCGGTTCCTGCCGGTCGAGGTCAAGGGCACCATCGAAGCCCCGACGATCCGGGTTCTGGTCAGCCAGAAAACCGTCGGGGCGGGGTACCGGCTGATCAACCCGATGCAGACCGAAGACGGGCGCCGGGTTCTGATTGACCGCGGTTTCGTCCGGCTGGAGGCCACGCCGCCCGAGCCGCCCTTCGCCGATGTCACCGTCACCGGCAACCTGCACTGGCCCGAGGAGCGCGACAGTTTCACCCCGGACAACGACCGCGCCGCGAATATCTGGTTCGCGCGCGAGGTCGATGTCCTGGCGGCCGAACTGGGCACCGAACCGGTTCTGGTGATCGCCCGCGCGACATCTTTCGACGACGCCCCGGTCGCGCCGCTGCCGGTGGGGATCGAGGGCATTCCTAACGATCACTTCGAATATGCCGTTACATGGTATGGGTTAGCCGCTGTATGGCTTGCGATGCTTGGCCTGTTCCTCTGGCGCATGTACAACAGCACACGTAACCCGCGAAAGGGAACCGACCTGTGAAATATATCTCGACCCGTGGCAAGGCGCCCGTTCTGAATTTCGAAGAAGCGATGCTGACCGGGCTGGCCCGCGACGGCGGGCTGTACCTGCCCGAAACCATCCCGACGCTGAGCGCCGAGGAAATCGCGGCGCTGTCAGGGCTGAGCTATGAGGAGGTCGCCTTCCGCGTGATGCGGCCCTTCATCGGCGACACCTTCACCGATGACGAATTCCGCGCCATCATCGCGCGCGCCTACGAGGGCTTCGGCCATGCCGCCCGCGCGCCGCTGGTGCAGCTGGACAGCAACCATTTCCTGCTGGAACTGTTCCACGGCCCGACGCTGGCCTTCAAGGATTTCGCGATGCAGCTGATCGGCCAGCTGTTCCAGGCCTCGCTGAAACGGTCGGGCAAGCGGGTGACCATCGCGGGCGCCACCAGCGGCGATACCGGATCGGCAGCGATCGAGGCGTTCAAGGGCTTGGATGCGGTCGACGTCTTCATCCTGTTCCCGCATGGCCGGGTGTCCGAGGTGCAGCGGCGCCAGATGACCACGCCGCCCGAAAGCAACGTGCACGCACTGGCGATGGACGGGCATTTCGACGATTGCCAGGCCCGCGTGAAGGACATGTTCAACCATTTCGACTTCCGCGACGGGGTTGGCCTGGCCGGGGTCAATTCGATCAACTTCGCCCGGGTGCTGGCGCAGGTGGTCTATTACTTCACCTCCGCCGTCTCCTTGGGCGCGCCGCATCGCAAGGTCAGCTTCACCGTGCCGACCGGCAATTTCGGCGATATCTTCGCAGGCTTCATCGCCAAGCAGATGGGCCTGCCGATCGACCGACTGGTGGTGGCGACCAACCAGAACGACATCCTGCATCGCTGTCTGAGCAGCGGCGAATACAAGCCCGACGGCGTGATCCCCTCGATCAGCCCGTCGATGGATATCCAGGTCAGCTCGAATTTCGAACGCGCGCTGTACTATGCCTATGACCAGGACGGCGCGGCGGTCAGCCAGCTGATGGACGAACTGAACGAAGGCGGCTTCAACGTCAGCCAGGGCGCGCTGCAGGCGCTGCGCGAGGTGTTCGACAGCGGCCATTGTTCCGAAGACGAAACCCGCGCCACGATCCGCGACATGTTCGCCACGACTGGCGAATTGCTGTGCCCGCATTCGGCGGTGGGCGTGAAGGTCGCCAACGAAACGCGCAAGAGCGATGTGCCGATGATCACCCTGGCCACCGCGCACCCGGCCAAGTTCCCGGCCGCGGTGGAAGAAGCCAGCGGCCAGCACCCGGACTTGCCCACCCGCATGGCCGACCTGTATGACCGTACCGAACGGGTGACCCGGATCGCCAACGATCTGGACGCCATCGAGACGCTGATCAAGGACCGCATCGCCAAGTGACTGTGCAACTTCATACCCTGTCCAACGGTTTCCGGATCGTCACCGAACATATGCCCGGGCTGCAATCGGCCTCGATCGGCATCTGGGTGCTGGCCGGCGGCCGGCACGAGCGGCTGGAACAGAACGGCATCGCGCATTTCCTCGAACATATGGCGTTCAAGGGGACCAAGACGCGCAGCGCGCTACAGATCGCCGAGGCGATCGAAGATGTGGGCGGCTACCTGAACGCCTATACCTCGCGCGAGGTGACGGCCTATTACGCCCGCGTGCTGCAGGCCGATGTGCCGCTGGCGCTGGACGTGCTGGCCGATATCGTGCTGAACCCGGTCTTCGACGAGCGCGAGATCGAGGTCGAACGCGGCGTGATCCTGCAGGAAATCGGCCAGGCGCTGGACACGCCCGACGACGTGATCTTCGACTGGTTGCAGGAACAGGCCTATCCCGATCAGGCTTTGGGCCGCACCATCCTGGGCCCGGCCGAACGGGTCGGCAGCTTCACCCGAGAAGACCTGGCGCGTTTCGTCGCCGAACAATACGGGCCGGGGCAGATGATCCTGTCGGCCGCCGGTGCCGTCGATCACGACGTGCTGGTGCGCGAGGCCGAGAAGCTGTTCGGTCACTTGTCTCCGCTGATTTCGGTCAGCCATGACGCGGCGCAGTTCCACGGCGGCGAACACCGGCAGGTCAAGACGCTGGAACAGGCGCATTTCGCCATCGCCTTCGAAGGGCCCGATTACGGCAGCGACAAGATCCATGCCGCGCAAATCTATGCCAATGCCCTGGGCGGCGGCATGTCGAGCCGCCTGTTCCAGGAAATCCGCGAAAAGCGGGGCCTGTGCTACACGATCTTCGCCCAGGCCGGCGCCTATGCGGATACCGGCATGATGACCGTCTATGCCGGCACCTCGGCCGATCAGCTGGAAGAGCTGTCGGTCGTCACGCTGGACGAAATGAAGCGCGCCGCCGAGGACATGTCGGAAGAGGAAATCGACCGCGCCCGGGCACAGATGAAGGCCGGGCTGCTGATGGGGCTGGAAAGCCCGTCGAACCGGGCCGAACGGATGGCGCGCATGGTGCAGATCTGGGGCCGGGTGCCCGAGCTGGCCGAGGTGGTCGCCAAGATCGACGCGGTCGGCTTGCAGGACGTCCGGGACTTCGCCGAGGTCATGGCGGTCACCGCCCCGGCGGCGCTGGCGCTTTACGGCCCGGTGGACCGCGCCCCGAGCCTGGCCGAATTGCAGGAAAGGCGCGCCGCCTGATGCTGAAGCTGAAACGACAGGTCCGGATCGAAACCGAACGCCTGACGTTGCGGCCCCCCGTGCATGCCGATTTCCGCCCCTGGTCCGACCTGCGGCGCAACAGCCGCAGCTTCCTGAAACCGTGGGAACCGTCCTGGGCGCCCGATCACCTGGGCCGCAAGGCCTTCGCCAACCGGGTCTACTGGTCCAACCGGGCAGTGAAGAACGACACCGCGCTGCCTTTGTTCATGTTCCGCCGCCATGACGACGTGCTGGTGGGGGCGATCACCCTCGACCACATCCGCCGCGGCCCGGCGCAGGCGGGCACGCTGGGGTACTGGGTCGGCGAAGAATTCGCCCGCCAGGGCTATATGCGCGAAGCGATCGAGGCGCTGACCTATCATTGCTTCCACCGCATGGACCTGAGCCGGATCGAGGCCGCCTGCCTGCCGGAAAACAAACCCTCGCGCGACCTGCTGGAAAAATGCGGCTTCAAATACGAAGGCGTGGCGCAAAGCTATCTGGAAATCGACGGCCGCTGGCGCACCCATGTGCTGTACGCCTGTATCCGGCTCGACCGGCGCGGGCGCACCGAACCGATCTGATCGCGGCCCGGGCCCCCCGGGCTCAGCCGCTGTTGACGATCAGCCCCACGCCCGCCACCGCGAAGGCCGCCCCGATCCAGGCAAGCCGGTGCGGACGGGATTTTCCGACGATCCAGATCAGCGGCAGGATGACCAACGGGGTCGTTGAGGACAGGGTGGACACGATCCCGGCCGGGCCGTTGCGCAGCGCATAAAGCTGCAAGGTCATCCCCAACCCGGTTCCGACCACCGCGCTCAGCAGAACCTGTTGCATGATAGACTGGCTCATCGTCCTGATCCGGGCCCCGTTCGCTGCGGTGAACAGCGCGGGGAGGATGAGGCTGGCGGACCCCGCGGCCGAGCGGATGAAAGTGGCGGATATCGGATCGACCCCTTTCAGCATCACCGGCGCCGCGATGAGAATGCTGCCCGACTGCGTCAGCGCGGCCGCCAGCCCGAACAAGATGCCGGAACCGAGCCCGGTTTGCACGCCGGAAAACCGCGTCAGCGCTTCGGAGTTGCGCGAGATGACGGCAAGCAGGATGCCCGTGAACACGATCGCGGTGCCCAGCAAGGGCAGACCGCCCACCACCTGCCCGAGGATCACGAAGCCAAGCAGCAAGGTGAACGGCGCCGTCGTCGTGGCCAAAAGCGATTGCAGCGCCGGGCCAACCCGGGCAAGCGACGAATAGCGAAAGGTATCGGCCAGAAACACGCCCGAAATGCCGGACAGGATGAGCAGCTTCACATCCGCAAGGTTTATCGACGGATCGAACCCCGTGATCGCCAGCAGGGCGGCGAAGCCAAGGGCCACCAGCGACATTCGCACGAAGCTGAACTTCACCGCCCCCAAGGCCCGGGCGGCGTCGTAGGCGAACACATTTGACACGGCAAAGCAGGCCGCCGTGCCAAAGGCTGCAAAAATCCATAGTGATGTCATGGTCTGAGCTCCGTTTTCTTGATCCGGAGGCACCCTGCAACCTCAACCCAACTTTAGATCAAGGGGAAAATTCATACCGGTTTCGGGCGCTTGCGGGCGGGATGACCTGGGGGTGGGCGATCAGCGGTATCCCCGGGACAGGGCGGGCGCCCTACTGGATAGCTGCCGAAAGCGGGCATAAGACGTGACAAATTCCCTGTCCGGCCTATCCTTCCCTTACGGAAGGGAGAACCGCGCCATGATCCGAATTCTCATCCCCCTGATCGCCCTGCTGCTGGCGGGCACCGTCCAGGCCCAGACGCAGTCGCGGGCCCAGCCCCGCAAGCCCAGCCATTGCATCGCAATCGCCGATGCCGCGCCGGGGATCGAATACCTGCACAAGGCGTCGTTCCGCACTCCCTTGCCCGATTACACCGTGCGGATCAGCTATATCTCCCATGCCTCCTTCCTGATCCAGTCGCCCGGCGGCATTGGCGCAGTGACCGATTACACCGGCTTCATCGGCAACGTGGATTACATCCCCGACGCGGTCACCATGAACCACGCCCACGGCACCCACTGGACCGCCGCGCCGGACCCAGCGATCCCGCATGTGCTGCAGGGCTGGGGCCACGATCACGGCGCGGGTATCGACCACTATGTCGAAATCGGCGACATGGTGATCCGCAACGTGCCCACCGATATCCGCTCTGCCGGCGGGATCGAGCCCAAGGGCAATTCCATCTTCGTCTTCGAAGTGGCGGGGCTGTGCATCGGCCACCTGGGGCATCTGCACCATGAACCGGACGCCGCGCAATATGCCGCTCTGGGGCGGCTCGACGTGGTGATGGCACCGGTCGATGGCGGGCTGACGCTCGACCTGCCGACGATGATCCGGGTGCTGCAGCGGCTGCGCTCCTCGGTGGTGATCCCGATGCATTGGTTCGGCGACGGCACCCTGTCGGTCTTCCTGCGCGGCATCGGCAGCGAATTCGAGGTGGTGCAGACCGGCGACAGCGCGCTGGAACTGTCGCTCCGCACCCTGCCGCGCCAGCCCACGGTGATGGTGCTGCAACCGCGTTATCTGCGCTGAGGGCTGGACGGGGCGCGCGATCGTGCTAATCCTGTCGCCATGACCCTGACCCCGGTAACCCCCGCCTTTCTCGACACGCTGCGCACGGATATCCCCGAACGCTGCTTCCGCCCCATCGAGCCGCGCTATCTCGAAGAACCGCGCGGCCACTGGCAGGGCCAGGCCGGGGCCGTCATCGCACCCGAAAGCGCCGATCAGGTGGCCGTGGTGCTGCGCGCGGCCAACGCCGCCCGGATCGGCGTTATCCCCTATGGTGGCGGCACCGGGCTGGTCGGTGGCCAGATCATGACCGACGGCCCCGCACCGCTACTGCTGTCGCTGGAACGGATGACGGCGATCCGCGCCGTCTACCCGGAAGAAAACGTGCTGGTGGCCGAGGCAGGCGCGATCCTGCAGGATGTCCACTCTGCCGCCGAAGCGGTCGACCGGCTGTTCCCGATGACCATCGCCGCAAAGGGATCGGCGCGGATCGGCGGTTGCCTGTCCACCAACGCGGGCGGCGTCAACGTGCTGCGCTACGGCAACACGCGCGAGTTGACCCTGGGGATCGAGGCGGTGCTGCCCGACGGGCGCATCCTGAACGGGCTCACTCGGCTCAGGAAGGACAATACCGGCTACGACCTGCGCGACCTTCTTATCGGGGCCGAGGGCTCCCTGGGCGTCATCACCGCCGCCGCGCTGAAACTGGCGCCGCGCCCGGCGGGCGAAGGCACCGCGCTGATGGTGGTGGAAAGCCCCGCCGCCGCGCTGTCGCTGCTGTCACTGGCGCGCGATCACATGGGCGAAGGCGTGTCGGCCTTCGAGCTGATGCACGGCACCGGGCTCGATTTCCTGGCCGAAAAACTGCCGCAGCTGCGCCGCCCTTTCCCGGAAAACCCGCACTGGATGGTGCTGATCGATGTCGGGCTTGCCCGTGGCCTCGACCCGGCCGAAGCGCTGGAAACGCTGTTCGCCGCCGGACTGGAAGAGGGTCTGGTCTCGGACGGGCTGATCGCCCAGTCCGAACAGCAGCGCCACGAGTTCTGGGAAGTCCGCGAACAGATCCCCGAGGCCAACCGCCTGATCGGCTCGATCAGCTCGCATGACATCTCGCTGCCGCTCAGCGCCATCCCCGACTTCATCGAAAGGGGCGATGCCATCCTGCAGGGCATGGGCGATTTCCGCCTCAACTGCTTCGGCCACCTGGGCGACGGCAACCTGCATTACAACGTCTTCCCGGCCAAGGGGCGGCACAAGACCGATTACCCTGGCGCCCGCGATACGGTGCAGCGCGCGGTGCATGACCTGGTGCATGAATTCGGCGGGTCGTTCAGCGCCGAACACGGGCTGGGGCGGCTGAAGGTGGAGGATCTGGAACGCTACGGCGACCCGGTCAAGCTGCAGATGATGCGCGCCATCAAGACCGCCTTCGACCCGAACGGCATCATGAACCCGGGCGCCGTATTGCGCGCCTGATCCTTCTTCTGTTCAGAAATATCCCGGGGGTTTGGGGGCTGGCCCCCAATCCCGGCCTCACGTCGGCGTCACAGCCCCTCGAAGGCGCACAGCGCATGCACATCCATGCCCATGCCCTCCAGCCGCTTGCGGCCGCCCAGTTCCGGCAGGTCGACCACGAAGGCGCAGCCGACGATCTGCCCGCCCAGCCGTTCGACCAGCTTGATGCCGGCCTCGGCGGTACCGCCGGTGGCCAGCAGGTCGTCGACCAGCAGGATGGTTTCACCCGCCTCGATCGCGTCATCGTGGATCTCGACGATCGCCTCGCCGTATTCCAGCTGGTATTCCTGAGAAATCGTGGTGTGCGGCAGCTTGCCTTTCTTGCGGATCGGCACGAAGCCGGTGCCCAGCTGATGCGCCACCGCGCCGCCCAGGATGAAGCCGCGCGCTTCCAGCCCGACCACCTTGTCGATGCGCCGCCCGGCATAGGGGTGCAGCATCTGGTCCACCGCCATGCGGAACCCGCGCGGATCGGCGAACAGCGTGGTCACGTCGCGGAACATGATCCCCTCATGCGGGAAGTCGACGATGGTGCGGATGTAATCCTTGACGGTTTTTTGGGTCTGCCCCATGGGACGGCCTTTCCTTGAAACGTTTCTCATGCCCCGTTTGACAAGGCCGGGGCGCGGTTTCAAGGGGGCGAAACGACCGACGCCGCCCGAAACGGCGGCGTCGATGGGTTATTTCCGGAAATCCGTGAAAAACCGGTAGAACTTGTTGGACAACCACGGAACGTGCGGCTTGCGCCAATCCATGCGGTCGCGAACAAGCATGCTTTTGGCTGAAACAAGGTTCATTTTGTCTTTCCTTTTCGCCTGTAATGCCGCAGATATCTAACTGTGCAGCTTGTTGCTGTAATATGTATATACACGGTATATGCGGAAAATTCAAGCGCTGCGGGGATGAAGCGTGCCGAAGAAAGACGGGAAGAAGTCTCACAAGAAGGACAGCCAGCTGGTTCTGCGGCTGGACAAGGAAGAACGCGACGCCTTCGTCGAGCTGTGCAAGGAGCTCGACACCAGCGCCGCCCGCGAAATCCGCCGCTTCATCCGGGAGTTCATGAAGGAAAATTCCGAATAGCGGCCCGCGATCCGGCGCAGAGGTGAAAAAGGTCCCGTTGAGGGGCCTTTGTCGTTTGGGGCTATTGCGGATGGTTTACAGAACCCGTCCCGCCACCGCGTCGAGCTTGGCCACTACCGCCGGGTCGCGGGCGTCAGGCGCGGTGAGGATGGCATATTCCAGCGCCCGGTCGCAGCCATGCGGGCAGGCGTCGCGCTCGGCCCCCAGCAGCGCGGGCAGGCGCTTCACCAGGTTGCGGCCCTTGTCGGCATTGCCGGTCAGCGTGGCGATGATGTCGCTGATATCCACTTCGCCGTGATGCGGGTGCCAGCTGTCGTAATCGGTGATCATCGCGACGGAAGCATAGCAAAGTTCGGCCTCGCGGGCCAATTTCGCCTCGGGCATGTTGGTCATGCCGATCACGTCGCAGTCCCAGTTTTCACGGTAGAGCTTGGATTCCGCCAGCGACGAGAACTGCGGCCCTTCCATTGCCAGGTAGGTGCCGCCCTTGTGCACGGTGATCCCGGCATCCTTGGCGGCGGTATAGCACGCGTCGGACAGGCGCGGGCAGGTCGGGTGGGCGACGCTGACATGGGCGACGCAGCCGGTGCCGAAGAAGCTTTTTTCGCGCGCGAAGGTGCGGTCGATGAACTGATCGACGATGACGAAATCACCCGGCGCCATTTCTTCGCGGAACGACCCGCAGGCGGACACCGAAATCACGTCCGTCACGCCCAGCCGTTTCAGCGCGTCGATATTGGCGCGGTAGGGCACGGTGGAGGGCGAATGCACGTGGCCGCGGCCGTGACGCGGCAGGAAGGCCATTTTCACGCCCTCGTAGATGCCGGTCAGGATCTGGTCCGACGGCGCGCCCCAGGGGCCGGTCACGGTGGTCCATTCCGCCTGTTCCAGCCCGTCGATGTCGTAGATGCCAGATCCGCCGATGACGCCGATATAAGTGTCCATGTGCCTGTATCCCCTGTTGATCCCGGGTCAGATTACGCGGCCTTGCCCGGGTGGCAAGCCGTCAGCGCCTTAGTCGTCGGGACGCGACAGCGAAAACAGGTCCTTGACCACGGAATAGTCGCGATAGCCCAGCCGGGCCAGCGGTTGGAACGTGGTGACGTCGAAAACCCCGTCCTTCATGCAATCGTCGCGCAGATGCACGCCGGTCACTTCGCCGATCACCATGCGGTTGGCTTCACCGGCCAGTTCCACGATCTTGTAAAGCTTGCATTCCAGCACCGCCGGGGCGGCGGCGACATAGGAACAGGGAATGGTGCGGCAGTCGGCCTTTTCCAGCCCGGCATGGGCGAATTCGTCGGTCGAGGCGGGCAGGGTGGCGGAGCTGGCATTCATCGCGTCGCGCAGCTCATAGGACACCACATTGACCGCGAAGACGCCGGTGTCGCGGATATTGGCGACGCTGTCCTTGCTGTCGGGCTGATCGGGCTTGTGCCCGGTGGAGCTGAACATCACCTGCGGCGGGGTGTAGGCGATCGCGTTGAAGAAGGAATAGGGCGCCAAGTTGTCATGCCCGTCGCTGCTGCGGGTGGAAATCCACCCGATCGGGCGCGGTGTCACGATGGCGTTGAACGGATTGTGCGGCAACCCGTGTCCGTCTTTCGGTTCATAAAACATCTGCCCGATCGTCTCCTGTTCGCGGCGGCCCTTTGTGGTTTGTGTCAGACCTAGCGTCGTGCTAGGGGCGTTTCCACCCGAAAGTCAAATGCGGGCAGGAAAAAATCGAGGCGCCCTTGTACACGCTGAAACCAGAAACAGCCGAGGATTGGTGGGAAGTCGAGGCGCTTTATGATCTGTGCTTCGCGCCCGGACGGACCGCTTTGTCCTCCTATCGCTTGCGCGACGGGGTCGATCCGGTCAAGGGGCTGTCGCTGGTGGCGCGCGACGAAAACGGCATCCTGGCCGGCGCGATCCGGTTCTGGCCGGTGCTGGTCGGCGGCACGCCCGCGCTTCTGCTGGGGCCGGTGGCGGTGCACCCGACGCGGCAGGGCGAGGGCCTGGGCGGGCTGCTGATCCAGTCCAGCCTGGAACGGGGCCGGGCCGAGGGCTGGGACAGGGTGATGCTGGTGGGCGATGCGCCCTATTACCGCCGCTTCGGATTCGAAAAGCTCGAGGGCGTGATCATGCCGCCGCCGACCAACCCCGACCGGGTGCTGGGATACGCGTTGCGCGACGGCGCCTGGGACGGCGTGAGGGGCGAGGTCACCCGCATCGACGCTTGAATCTGCCGGGGAGATGGCCATTTCTAATGTAGGATAGAAACGGAAACCCCCATGCTGATTGAAAACGCATCGACCGAATTGCTTGATCTGGAAACGGAGCTTGACGCTCTGGCTGCACGTTATCGCGGGGCCGGGGGCGTCGGCATTCAGGTGCTCAACATGATCGGCGGGCAGGCCGAACAGCTGCTGGACCGGCTGCCGGAATCCGTACGCAGCAATCTGGACGGGGCGACCGAAAAGGCGCTGAGCCTGTCGATGAAGGCGGCGCACCGGTCGCGCGGGCTGATCGGGGATCAGCCGGGATGGCTGACCACCACGGTGACCACGGCGATGGGCGCGGCGGGCGGTTTCGGCGGCTTGCCGTCTGCGCTGGCGGAATTGCCGGTGACCACCACCATCCTGCTGCGCGCGATCCAGGGCGTGGCGGCCGAACAGGGCTTCGATCCGGCGGCGGAAAACGTGCAATTCGACTGCATCCGCGTCTTCGCCTCTGCCGGGCCGCTGGATCATGATGACGGGGCCGACACGGCCTTTCTGACCACCCGCTTGACCATGAATGGTGCCACCGTACAGGCCTTGATCTCCAAGGTCGCGCCGCGCCTGGCGCATGTGCTGGGCCAGAAGCTGGCGGCGCAGACGGTGCCGGTGCTGGGAGCGATGGCGGGCGCGGCGACGAATTACGCCTATACCAGCTATTACCAGGACATGGCGCATGTGCATTTCCGCTTGCGCCGCCTGGCGATCGAGGCGGATACGCCGCAGGCCGATCTGGTCGAGGAATTGCGCGCCAGGGTCCGGCCGTGGATTTCCCAAGGCTAGGGCGGTTTCAAATCCCTTGCCGGGGCGCGGCCCCTGTCCCAATCTGGGGCGGGAGGAAATCAAATGTCCAACGCACCGGTTTACGAAATCGATCCCGCCGCCTTCTGGGCCGATCCCTATCCCGATCTGGCGCGGATGCGGGCCGAGGCGCCGATCTGCTTCGTGCCGCAGCTGGGCGCCACGCTGATCACCCGGCGCGACGACATCTTTACCAACGAAAAGAAGATCGAGGTGTTTTCCTCCGACCAGCCCGAGGGGTTGATGACCGTCCTGATGGGGCAGAACATGATGCGCAAGGATGGCGAGGATCACATGCGCGAACGCCGCGCGATTTTCCCCACCGTGTCGCCGAAGACGGTGAAAAACGTGTGGAAGGCCCAGTTTGAAACCGCCACCGCGCGGGCGCTGGACCGGCTGGCGGGGCAGGACCGGGCCGACCTGGTGAAGGATTTCGCGATGGAGGTCAGCGCCGAGGCGCTGAAATCCATCACCGGGCTGACCAACATGGACTGGCGCGAAATGGATAGGGTCAGCCAGGGCATGATCGACGGCTGCGCCAATTACGCGGGCGACCCGGCGGTGATGGCGACGTGCAACGATTGCACCGCCTCGATCGACCGCCATATCGATCAGCGGATTGCGGCGTTGCGGGACGCCCCCGATACGTCGCTGATCGCGGTGCAGCTGCAGGCGGGGATGGATGAGGCGCAGATGCGCGCCAACGTGAAACTGGCGATCTCGGGCGGGCAGAACGAACCGCGCGACGCCATCGCCGGGGCGGCCTGGGCTTTGCTGACACATCCCGAGTGGTTGCGCGCCGCGCGGGCGGGCGACATCACCTGGCTGCAAGTGTTCGAGGAATACGCCCGCTGGATCAGCCCGATCGGCATGTCGCCGCGCCGCATCGCGCAGGAATACGACCTGGACGGGGTGCGTCTGGACCCCGAGGACCGGCTGTTTTTCATGTTCGGATCGGGCAACCGGGACGAAACGGTATTCGCGCGCCCCGATATCTTCGACCCGACGCAGGATATCGCGGCGGCGATTTCATTTGGCGCCGGGCCGCATTTCTGCGCCGGGGCCTGGGCCTCGCGCTGCCTGATCGCCGAAGTGGCGCTGCCGATGCTGTTCGAGCGGTTCCCGGATATGGCGCTGGCGGGCGCGGCACCCTTTGGCGGATGGGCCTTTCGCGGGCCGCTGTCGATGCCGGTGCGGTTGAGCTGAGCGCTCAGGCCTGGTTGCGCAGATAGTCCAGCGCGGAGGTGCGCACCGATTGTTCGCCGCGCCGTCCGGCATCCTCGATCACCCGGCGCAGACCGTCCAGATCGACATTGCGCAGGATGTTCTTGACCGGCCCGATCGAGGCCGGGCGCATCGACAGGGTGCGTATCCCCATCGCGGCAAGGCAGACCGCCTCGACCGGGCGGCCGGCGTCTTCGCCGCAGAAGCTCAACGCGGTGCCGGAGGCGTCGCAGCGTTTCACGATCCCTTCGAGGAAGGTCAGGAAGCTGACATTCAGCGTGTCGTAGCGCCGCCGCACCCGTTCGTTTTCCCGGTCCGCGGCGAAGAAGAACTGCTTCAGGTCGTTACCACCGATCGACAGGAAATCGACCTCTTCGTAGAACTTGTCCGGCGCGAAGGCGAGCGACGGCGTTTCCAGCATCGCACCCACTTCCAGCTTTTCCGGCAGCGGATGGCCGAGGATGCGTTCGCGTTCCAGCGCCTTGTTCATCTCGGCCTTGGCGGCGATGAATTCTTCGTATTGCGCGACGAAGGGGAACATGATCGACAGCGGCCGGCCATTCGCCGCGCGCAGCAGCGCCTGCAACTGCATCCGCATCACGCCCGGCTTGTCCAGCCCGACCCGGATGGCGCGCCAGCCAAGCGCCGGGTTGGGTTCGTCGTGCGGCTTCATGTAGGGCAACACCTTGTCCGACCCGATATCCAGCGTGCGGAACACCACACGCTTGCCCTTGGCGGCATCCAGAACCTTGGCGTAAAGCGCCGACAGTTCCGACCGTTTCGGCATCTGGTTGCGCACCAGGAATTGCAATTCGGTGCGGAACAGGCCCACGCCTTCGGCGCCGGAGCCTTCCAGCGACGGCAGGTCGGCCATCAGACCGGCATTCATCTTCAGCGTGATCGTCTTGCCGCATTTGGTCAGCGCGGGCTTGTCACGGATCGAGGCATAGCGTTCCTGCGCCTTGGCCTGCATCGCGATCTTGTCGCGGAAGGCGGCGACGACGGTGTCGTCGGGGCGCAGGTGCACGATGCCCTGATCGCCATCGACCATGATGTGGTCGCCGTTCAGCGCCTCGGTCACCAACCCCTGGGCGTGGATGACCAGCGGGATCGCCAGCGCGCGCGCCACGATGGCGGCGTGGCTGCCGACCGATCCTTCCTCCAGCACGATGCCTTTCAGCGACCGTCCGTAATCGAGCAGTTCCGCCGGGCCGATATTGCGCGCGATCAGGATCGGGTCGGTGGGCATTTCCGCCCCGGTATTCGTCCCTTGCCCGGTCAGGATGCGCAGCAGCCGGTTCGAAAGGTCGTCGAGATCGTGCAACCGGTCGCGCAGATAGGCGTCGGTGACCTGGCTCAGCCGGGCGCGGGCGGTGGATTGTTCCTTTTCCACAGCCGCCTCGGCCGACAGCCCGCGGCTGATGTCTTCTTCCATCCGCCGCATCCAGCCCTTGGAATTGGCGAACATCCGGTAGGCTTCGAGCACCTGCACCTGTTCGGCATCCCCGCCCGAGGCCCCGGCGAGCATCTGATCGACGCCGATGCGCAGGGTATCCACCGCTTCGTGCAGCCGGGTCAGTTCCTTATGCGGGTCCTCGGCGATCGGGTTGGTCACCACCACGCGCGGTTCGTGCAGCCAGACATGGCCCTCGGCGGCGCCTTCCTGCCCGGTGGTGCCGCGGAGCAGCACCGATTGCTGGTGTCGCGCGGACAGCGCCGCACCTTCACCGACGAAGGCGCCCAGTTCGGTCATCTCGGCCAGAACCATGGCGACGACTTCCAGCGCATAGACCTCGTCGGCGGAAAATTCGCGTGCCTGTTTCGACTGCACCACCAGCACGCCGAGCATTTCGCCCAGCCGCTGCACCGGCACGCCGAGGAAGGAGGAATAAATCTCCTCCCCGGTTTCGGGCATGTAGCGGAACCCCTTGGCGGAGGGCGCGTCGGCTTCGTTAACCACGTTTCCGGATTTGGCGACCCGGCCGACAAGCCCTTCGCCCACCTTCATCCGGGTTTCGTGCACCGCCTCGGGCTTCAGGCCCTCGGTGGCGCAGAGTTCCAGCGTTTCGGCGTCGCGGAACAGGTAGACTGAGCACACTTCGGTGCCCATCGAATCGGCGATCAGGTGGGTGATGTTGTCCAGCCGCGCCTGGCCGGCGCGGTCTTCGGCCATCGCATCGCGCAGACGGCGCAGCAGTTTACGGCTTTCCGTTTCGGTTCCGTCCATTATCCAACATCAACCCGTTTCGGCACGACCGGTCACCTCGTACGCCGACCCTCGGGCGGGCGCATCGGTTCAGGCCGCTTTATCCAGTTCAAACGCATCATGCAGCGACTGGACGGCAAGTTCCAAGTATTTCCGATCGATCAGGACGGAAATTTTTATCTCGGAAGTTGCAATGACCTTGATGTTGATACCCTCATCCGAGAGTGTCTTGAACATCTTGGCGGCGACGCCCGACTGCGACCGCATGCCGATGCCCACCGCGGAGACCTTGCAAACATCGGTATCCGCGACCAGTTCGTGGAAATTGATGTCGCCGCGGTCCTTGGCTTCGTTCAGCGCCTTTTCGGCCCGCAGCACCTGATCGGTGGGGCAGGAAAAGGTCATGTCGGTGCGGCCTTCCTCGGCGATGTTCTGGATGATCATGTCGACATTGACGCCGGCGTCGGACAGCGGCCCGAAGATGGCGGCGGCGATGCCCGGGCGGTCGGCGACCGAGATGAGGGTCATCTTAGCTTCATCGCGCGAATAGGCGATGCCGGATACAGGGCGGTTTTCCATGGATTCCTCCTCGGCGCAGACAAGCGTGCCTGCCTCATCAGACGGTTCTTCGAACGAGCTCAGCACGCGCAGCTTGACCTTGTAGCGCATCGCCAGTTCGACGGATCGGGTTTGCAGGACCTTCGCACCGAGCGAGGCCAGTTCGAGCATTTCCTCGAAGGAAATCTTGTGCAGCTTGCGGGCCTTCGAGCTGATCCGCGGGTCGGTGGTATAAACCCCGTCCACGTCGGTATAGATATCGCAGCGTTCCGCGTCGAAAGCGGCGGCGAAGGCCACCGCCGTGGTGTCCGACCCGCCGCGGCCCAGCGTGGTGATGCGGCCCTCGGGGCTGATGCCCTGGAACCCGGCGACCACGGCCACCTTCATGCCCTCGCCGAACTTGGCGGTGATGTTTTCCGGCGGGATCTCCTCGATCCGGGCATTGGCGTGGGCGTCGGTGGTTTTCACCGGCACCTGCCAGCCCTGCCAACTGCGCGCCGGCACGCCCATTTCCTGCAGCGTCAGCGCCATCAGACCGGCGGTGACGTTTTCGCCGGAGGACACGACGGCATCGTATTCACGCGCGTCGTAAAGCGGCGAGGTTTCGTTGACCCAGCCGACCAGTTCGTTGGTCTTGCCGGACATGGCCGACACGATGACGATCACGTCATAGCCCTTGGCCACTTCCAGCCCCACCCGCTTGGCGGCGCGTTTGATCCGGTCGAGCGTGGCGACGGAGGTGCCGCCGAATTTCATCACGAGAACGGGCATGGTTTTCCTTGGTCCCTTCAATCGCGCCGGGTTTATGCAAAGCGGGGGCCAAGGGCAAGAGGATTAGAAGGGGCGGGGCGGAGTAGGATCGCCTATTTGTGTCTGAAATACTGACCTTTCGGCTGTTAGAGCCAGCCGCGCGTCACAGCCTCAATAGGCGTGATCGCGCCCGTCCCAGGTGCGGAAACAGCCGGTCGTTTCGGGGCCCAGTTCGGTGAAGCGATCCATCAACCCGCTGGCGGCTTCCTCCACCGTGATATCGGCCGCCTCGCCGCCCATGTCGGTTTTCACCCAGCCGGGGTGGTAGATGCCCACCGAAATATCCAGCCCCTTCAGGTCGGCCGCCAGGTTGCGGCCCAGGTTCAGCACCGCCGCCTTGGAGGCGCGGTAGATATAGCTGCCGCCCGGCGCGCGCGTGTGCGACGCCATCTGCGACGAGATGATCGCGATTTTTGCCCCGGGTGTCATCTGCAGGTTGGGCAGCAGCGTCTGGACCGTCAGGAACACGCCGGTGACATTGGCGGCGAAGCTTTCGGCCCACATTTCCGCCGGATAGCCCCCGGCCAGCGATTGCCCCTTGTCGAGGTACACCCCGGCATTGCAGATCAGCAGGTCGGCCGGTTTGCCGTCCATCGCCTGCGCCAGTCCGGCGAATTGATCGGGCTTGGTCACATCCAGCGGCAGGTAGGCGTCGCCCGCGCGCGCGGTACCGGTCACCTCGTGGCCCTGATCGCGGTAATTGGAAAAAAGCTGATGGCCGATCCCGCGATTGGCGCCGGTGATGATGACATGCATGGGAATGCCTCTCGCTACTTGCGGTTGAGACCTTTGGTCCCAGATAGGTTTTCTTCTGTCAATTGGTTTTGCGGCCGGGGCGGAAGGGCAGGGGGGTGACGGGCACCCCGTCCTCGATCAGCTGCTTGGCCTCTTCCAGCTTCGCCTCGCCATAGATCGCCCGTTCGGGCGCGTCGCCTTCGTGCATGGCGCGGGCTTCGCGGACGAATTTGTCGCCGACATATTCGGAATTCTTCTCGATCTCGCGCTTGAGTTCCGACAGCGCCTGTTCGGCCACGCTAGCCGGTTCGCTGAGCCTGGCGGGCGGTTGCGGCTGGTCTTCGGGTGCGGCGTCGGATTGTGCCGGTTGCGCTGTGCGCGACGGGCGCACGCGCGGTGCCATGATCGCCTTTTGCACATCGCTGCAGCCGCAGATGCTGCAGGTGACCATCCCGGCGGCTTTCAGCTTGTCGAAGGCTTCGGCGGATTGGAACCAGCTGTCGAACCGGTGGTCTTGCGCACATTTCAAAGAGTACTGAATCATGAGATTTTTCCGTGCCTCAGGCTGATCATTAGATAGCAGAAGGATGGGGCGGATCAATCCCGGTTCCGAAAGTCGCCTCAAAGGAAAAGCCCGCGCACCGTCGATGGGGGCGCGGGCTTTTGGTCCGGTTCCACCGCGAGGCCCGGGGTCATGCGGCCTTGCGCAGGGCCTTTTTCGGGGTCACGATGAAGGCGTCGTGCAGCGCCTTGATCACCGGTTTCAGGTCATCGCGTTCGACAATGAACTGGGTGTCGACATTTCGTGGCCCCTGGCTTGCGCCGACCGCTTCCATGCCGTTTTCGGCAATCGCCTGCAGCCCCCGGGTCAGCACCGACAGCCCGCTCAGATCGCGCCCGATGACCGAGGCCAGCGCCAGCTTGCGGCTGGTAATGGTCGCCTGCGGATAGCGTTCGGCCAGATCCTTTTCGACCCGCCGCATCGCTTTCAGCGAGGTGTCGAGGTAATGGGTGATCGTGTTGGCGTTCGACACTTTCGACACGATGCGCACGTCGTGACGGGTCAGCACGTCGAGGATCGCGGCGTCATAGCCCTTGACCCCCACCATATCCTGTTCGAACAGTTCCAGCGCGATGATGTTCAGCCCGGTGACGATTTCCACCTCGGGCGCCTCGGCCGGCTGGTCGTCGATCAAAGTGCCCGGGTCGCCCGGATCGAACGCATTGGTGACGCGCAGCGGCACCTCGGCCTGGCGCAGGGTTTTCGCCGCCTTGGGGTGGATCGCCTCCATCCCCATGTTGGACAGCTGGTCGGCCACGTCGTAATTGGTCCGGCCCAGCTTGCGCACGTTGTCCTGACCAACCAGGTTCGGATCGGCCGAGGACAGGTGAAATTCCTTGTGGATGATCGCTTCGTGCGCGCCGGTCAGCGCGGCGAGCCGCGAAAAGGTCACTTCGGAATAGCCGCGGTCATATTCGCGCATCAGGCCTTCGGCGCATTGGGCGTAACCGGTCACGATCGGCATTTCGACACCCGGATCGATGCCCGCCATCGCCGAATTGATCCGTTCGTCCAGCGTCACCTCGCCGTCGTCGCGCCAGCCGGACAGGTCGACCAGCCGCGCGTTCACGCCGTGGCGTTGCAGCATCAACGTGGTGACCATCGCCGAATGCGCCTCGCCCAGGCCGGACAGCAATTCGCGGATTTGCAGCATGTGTTCGGCAAGCCGGAAATGGCCGTAGGAACACAGGCGCTGCAGGTCGATCAGGCAGTTGCGCGCGCCCTCGATGCGTTCCTGCACGAATTGCGTGGCGCGTTCACGGTCGGCATCGTGATCGAGAACCGCGTCGTGGGCCTCGATCATCGCCGCCGACACCCGGTCCAGCGCTTCGTGCCAGCCATGATCGGAATCGGCGTTGGCGAACAGCGCGTAAACCCCGGCCTCGCCGGTTTTCTTGTGTTCCAGCAGCAGGTTGGTGATGCCGCCAAAGGCCGACACCACGAAGACGCGGCCGTAAAGCGCGTCGCCCTCGCGGGTGCCGATGAACAGGGTGTCGCGCAAAGTATCGATCCGCGACATGGAGGTGCCGCCGATTTTTTCAACGGTATGGGTCATGGGATAACTCCGGATTACTCCGCCGGTTGCTCCGCCAGGTCCTCGGCCGGGGCGTAGGACCCGTCTTCGCGGTGCACCTCGGTGCCGGTGACCGGGGGATTGAAGACGCAGGCCATCACCAGTTCTTCCTCGGCACGCAGGATGTGGCGGTCGTGTTCGTTCAGCGCATACATGACGCCCGGTTCGATATGGTGGGTTTCGCCGGTGGCCAGGTCGGTGATCGACCCCTTGCCCTGCATGCAATAGACGCTTTCGAAATGGTTCTTGTATTCGAACGTGTGTTCCGACCCTTCCTGCAGGAAGGTGATGTGGAAGGAAAAGCCCATCCCGTCATCGGCCAGCAGCATCCGCACGCTGGTCCATTGTGCGTCCGATACGACACGGTCGCGTTCATCCTGAACGATCTTGTTGAAGTCTCTGACGATCATTTGCGTTACTCCGCTGCGAATTTCATGTCTGTTACGGTGTCGCGCACGGCATCCATCAGGATGTTCAGCCCCTTGCGCAGCACGGTGTCGGGGGTGGTGAGAGGGGCCAGGATCTTGACCACCTCGTCGTTCGGACCCGAGGTTTCGATCACCAGCCCGTTGTCATAGGCGCGGCGGCAGATCGCGGCGGCCAGATCGCCCGATCCGACATCGACGCCGCGCATCAGCCCGCGGCCCTTCAGCCGCGCGCCCGGCACCATTTCGGAAATGGCGGCCAGACCCGACAGGATTATCCGTTCCTTCTGCTTCAGCTGCTCCTGGAAGCTGTCATCGGCCCAGAATTTTTCGATCGCGATCCGGGCGGTGACGAAGGCGTGGGTGTTGCCCCGGAAGGTGCCGTTATGTTCGGCCGGGCCGAACTTGTCGTGTTCCGGGCGCACCAGCATCAGCGCCATCGGCAGGCCGAAGCCCGAGATGGATTTCGCCATGGTGACGATATCGGGCATCACGCCGAAGTCTTCGAAGGAAAAGAAGCTGCCGGCGCGGCCGCACCCGGCCTGCACATCGTCGATGATCAGCAGTGCGCCGTGGTCCTTGGCGATCCTGGCGACACGGCGGACCCATTCGGCGCTGGCGGCGTTCAGCCCGCCTTCGCCCTGGATGGTTTCGAACATGATCGCGGCGGGCGGCTCCACGCCCGAGGACGGGTCGCCCAGCATCTTTTCCAGCATCAAAGCGGTGTCGATATCCGACCCCATGTAGCCCTCGAAGGGCAGGCGGGTCACGCCTGCCAGGACGATGCCCGCGCCGCCACGGTGATAGCCGTTGCCGGTGGCCGACAGCGCGCCTTGGGTAACGCCGTGGAAACCGTTGGTGAAGGCGACGATGTTGGTGCGGCCGGTGACCTTGCGGGCCAGCTTCATCGCCGCCTCGACGGCGTTGGCGCCGGTCGGGCCGGTGAACATCACCCGGTGGTCCATGTTGCGCGGCTTCAGGATGTGCGTTTCGAACGCGGTCAGGAACCGGGCCTTGACCTCGGTATGCAGGTCCAGACCGTGGGCGATCCCGTCACCTGCGATATGATCGATCAGTGCCTGTTTCATATCCGGGTCGTTATGGCCGTAGTTCAGCGACGAACAACCGGCCAGGAAATCGATGTAGCGGTTGCCGTCGGCGTCGATCAGTTCGGAACCGGCCGCCTGGGAAAAGACGGCGTCGAAGCCGCGGCAATAGGAACGCGCCTCGGATTCGCGGCGCTGGAATACGGTGGGGTCGGACGGAGACGTCAACATATGACTTCCTTCGGGTAACTTGATGGGAAAGGTGAGGGCCGGCTGGCGCCACATGATCAGGCGGCGGCGCGCATCTGCTGCTTCAGGGTGATCGTGACCATGTTTTCGGTCGCGTGAAGATCGCGGAAGTGCAGGGCCTGGGTGAAATAAGGGGCTGAGTCGATCTCCGCCTCCCTGACGCGCGCGAATTTGCGGAACAGCGACCAGGACGCGTCATTGTCGCTGGTGATCGTAGTCTGGACCCGGCGGACAGTGTCGCAGGCGTCACGGCCGAGGATGCTTTGCAGCATCGCGTTGCCCAGCCCCATGCCACGCGCAGTTTTGGCGACGGCGACCTGCCAGATGAACAGCGTCTCGGGATCGTAGGGCAGGATGTAGCCGGAAATCCAACCGGTGATTTCGCCGTCCAGCTCGGCCACCACGCAGGTTTCGCGGAAGTGATCGCACTGGATCAGGTTGCAATACATGGAGTTCTCATCGAGCGGTTTGCAGCTGCGCACGAGCCCCCAGATATCCGCGCCGTCTTCTGCGCGGGGCTCTCGGAGAGTCGGGAGTGCTTTGCCTTCTGGACTCCGTGTGTGTCGCATTGCGTGAACTGGCTCCTTTATTGCTTCGAGAGGCTAAATAACACCTGCTTCCAAAAAATTCAACAGCCTAACTAAAAATGGGTCAATACCCCTTGTTTTGCTTGGAAAAACTGCAGAATTCCGCCTTTTTATACTTCGAAATACTAAATTATTATTGTGTTGATGTGCGAAGGAACTGTTTCTATCCTTTCGCAGTTCTATCTTAGGGGCGTGTCATGGATCGCGTTGACGTCAGTCTGATTGCACTTCGCCGCATCATGCGGGCGACAGAATTGTTCGGGCGGGAACTGGCCCAGTCTTCCGGCGTGACGGCGGTTCAGTTCCGCGTACTGCAGATCGTAGGCGAAAAGGGGCTGACCACAGCGAAAGAGATTTCGCAGCGCATGCGGGTGTCGCAGGCCACCGTGACCTCGCTGGTCGACAAGCTGGTCAAGCAGGGGCTGGTCAGCCGGGAAAAATCCTCGGTCGACCGTCGGCAGACCAATATCGTGCTGACCGACAAGGGGCAGCAGACGCTGCGCGACGCGCCCGATCCGCTACAGCAGCGCTTCGTGCGCAAGTTTTCCGCGATGGAGGACTGGGAACAGGCGATGCTGGTGGCGTCGCTGGAACGGGTCGCCTCGATGCTGGATGCCGAGGATATCGATGCCTCGCCGGTTCTGGATACCGGCGACATCCACCGGGCGACGCCTGACGTCGGCGGATAAGGTTCAGCCGAAGAAGACCGGGGCCAGCACAACGCCCGCCGCCACCGCCACCGCGATCCCGATCACGTCCAGCAGAGCGCCCGCGCGCAGCATGTCGCCGCGCGTCACCGAGGGGTTGCTGAACACGATGGCGTTGGGCGGCGTGGCCACCGGCAGCATGAAGCCCACCGAGGCGGACAGCGCAACCGGCAGCATGAAGATCACCGGATCGGCCCCCAGCGTCGCCGCTGCCGCCCCCGCGATGGGCAGGAAAATCGCCGCCATCGCAGTGTTGCTGGCTAATTCGCCGACATAGACGATCAGCGCTGCGATCACCAGCAGCAGCAGGATTTGCGGTAAGTGATCGATGGTGTCGATCTTGCCGCCGATCCATCCCGCCAGCCCGGTCTGATCCAGCGTCCCGGCCAGGGCCAGCCCGCCGCCGAACAGGATCAGCACGTCCCAGCGAAGCCCCGCCGCGGTGTCCCAGTCCAGCAGCCTGCCGTCCTTGCCGTCAGGGGAGATGAACAGCGCCATCGCCGCCAGCATCGCGATGCCCGCATCCGACAGCACCAGTGACGGCAGCAGCCATTCCAGCAGTGGCCGGGCGATCCAGGCCAGCGCGGTCAGCGCGGCGATCACCGCGACGCGCTTTTCCGCCACGCTCATCGGTCCGTCCTGATTGCCGAAGGACAGGCTCAGCTCCTCGGCCCGCAGCCCCGGGGTGAGCCGCGACAGCACCAGCCAGGCCGCCGCCAGCAGCACCAGCGACACCGGAACCCCGATGGCCGCCCATTGCGCGAACCCGATCTCGATCCCGTAGGCGGAATTGACATGGGCGGCGAAGATCGCGTTGGGCGGGGTGCCGATCAGCGATCCCATCCCGCCGATGGTGGCGGCGAATGCCACCCCCAGCATCAGCGCGGTGCCGAAACGCGGCCGGTCGGGCTGCGACGCGGCGATGGCGGCGGCAATCGGCGCGATCACCATGGTCGAGGCGGTGTTGCTGATCCACAGGCTGAGAAAGGCGGTGGTCGCCATCACCGCGGCCAGGATATGCGTCGGCCGCTTGCCTGCGGCGCCCAGCAGCGCGATGGCCAGCCGCCGGTGCAGCCCGCAGCGTTCGATCGCCCGGGCCAGAAGGAAGCCGCCAAGGAACAGGATGATCAGCGGATTGCTGTAATGCGCCGATACCTCGGCGATGCCGGAAATGCCCAGAAGCGGTGCGGCGGCCAGCGGCAGCAGGGCGGTTACCGACAGCGGCAGGGCCTCGGACAGCCACCAGGCGGCCATGGTCAGGGCCAGCCCGGCGGCCAGCCACGCCGCATCGGGCATCCCCGCCGGGGCGGGCAGGATGACCGGCAGGATCAGCAGCAGAAGACCAAGCGCGATAGCGGATGATTTGAAGCTCATGGCGGCACCCTAGCAGCGCCTGCGGGATTGAAAAGGCCCGGCAGGTGCGGCCCCCAGCACGGTGCGGCTTTCCTGTCCTTGACGTCGAAGAGGTCATGGACAAATCCGCGCCAATCCGCACCATGGGGCAAACCCCGGGCAGGAGAGGCGCGCGCCGTGACAGTTGAAATCGCTTTCGTTCTGCTGCTTTTCATCGCCGCCGCGGCGCTGCTGGTGACCGAAATCGTGCCGCCCGAAGTCACCTCCCTGAGCCTGGTCCTGCTGCTGGCCGCCAGCGGCGTGATGACGGTGGAGGAAGCGTTCCAGGGTTTTTCCAGCGAAGCCATCGTGGTGCTGGCCTGCGTGATGATCCTGTCGCGGCGCTTGTCGGAATCGGGCGCCATGAGCGGGCTGTCGGCCTGGCTGGCCGGGCGCGGCGGCCGGGCGCCCGCGGCCATCGTGGCGCGGTTGATGGCCTCTTCGGCGGCGCTGTCGATGGTGTTCAGCAACACCAGCACCACCGCCGTGATGATGCCCATCGCGGGCGATGCGGCGGACAAGGCCAAGGTCAGCCCGGGGCGGTTCATGATGCCGATGGCTTTCGCGTCGATGATGGGCGGCTGCGCGACGCTGATCGGCACCTCGGCCAATATCGCGGCCAGCGGGGTGATCACGCGGATGGGGCTGGAACCGTTCGGCATGTTCGAATTCTTCTGGGTCGGGTTCGCGGTGACCGGGGCCGGGATCGTCACCGTGGTGCTGCTGGGCAATCACTTCATCCCCGAACGCGAACGCGGCGTCGGGCGGGTCTTGCGCGAAGATCAGTTCCTCGCCGATCTCATCGTCGTGGCCGAAGGCAAGGCGGATGGGGCGGCGTTCAGCGATCTGGCGCTGGCCGATCTCGGTGCCACGGCCCTGGCCATCGATATCGAAACGGGGCGGGTCGCGGCGCATGCCCGCCGCAAGCTCCACGCGGGGGATCATATCCTTGTCCACGCCTCCGCCGCCGCCCTGTCACGGCTGGCGGCGGACGAACGTTTTCAGCTCGACGGGGTGGCCGAAGGCGCCCCGGTAGAGGTCACGGCGGAGGCGATCCTGCTGCCCGGATCGCGCTGGACCGGGCTGTCGGTGGCGGGGATGCGGCGCCGGCTGGCCCCGGACGTGTCGGTGATCGGGGTGCGGCGCGCGGGCTATGACCGCACCGCCCGGATCGGGCTGATGCGGTTGCGGGCGGGCGATATCCTGTCGCTGGCGGGCAATGCCGAGGGGATGGAACGCATCGACGACGATGTCGATATCTACCTGTCGGGGCGGTCCGAACAGGTCGCGCCCAGCCGCAGGGAGGGCTGGTACACGCTGGTCGCGCTGTTTGCGGCGATCATCGTGTCGTCGCTGGGGCTGTTGCCGATGGGTGTGGCGCTGCTGAGCGCGGTGATGGCGCTGATCCTGGCCGGGCGCTTCACCCTGCGCGATGCCTTTTCCAAGGTGTCCTGGCACATCCTGATCCTGATCGGCGGCATGTCGAGCCTTGGCCTTGCCATGCTGCAGACCGGGGCGGCGGATTGGCTGGCCGGGGGCATCCTGCGCCATGTCGCGCCGCTGGGGCAGACTGCCGTCCTGATCATGCTGTCGCTGCTGACGATCCTGCTGACCCAGGCGCTGTCGAACGCCGCCGCCGCGCTGACCGTGCTGCCGGTCGCGGTGGCGATTGCCGACGGGCTTGGCATCGATCCGCGGCCGCTGGCGGTGATCGTCACCCTGTCGGCGTCCCTGTCCTTCATCGCGCCGCTCGAACCGGCGCTGCTGCTGGTGTACGGCAAGGGCCATTACCGGCTGCGCGATTTCGTGCTGGCCGGGGTGCCGCTGACGGCGGTGTCGGTGGCGATCGTGTTGCTGCTGGTGCCGCTGCTCTGGCCGTTCTGAACCGGGGCGGTCTGGATCGGCTTGGCCTTCGGCACAAGGCGCGGTTTGTTGACCTATGTCATTGTTGCCACCCCCGGGGCCGAAGCATCGTCGGTGCAACGATTTTTTACGCTGAGCCAAAGGTTTCCGGGGATACCCCCGGCAGTGCGGCGGTCCGGCGCGGTCATGAGATATTCGCGATGTCCCTGCTTTCGAAATTGGTCCCAATCCCCCGCCTTCTGAACCGGGCCGCCGTCATGGTGATTGCTGCGATCATGCTCTGGCTGGCCGCGCTTCCGGGGTTCGCTGAACGTGTGGGCTTTCAGCCGGATTACGATTTTCAGGACCAGATGGATAAGGTGAAGGAGGACGGGCACGACTGCCTGCCGCCGTCCTATTCGATCCAGCTCGATCCGTTCTGGGTCCGTGTCGGGGGCAAGGCCTTCGATACCTGTGTCAGCGAAAACATGACCACGACGCAACTGATCAAATACATGGCGCTTGGCGCCGGATCGCTGACCCCGGCGGGGGTCTATCTGGCGCCCTATACCGCGTCCGAGCTGAAATCCGATGGCGTGAAATGCCTGATGAAAGCCTATGTCGAGGCCTCGGACAGTTTGTCGAGCAGTGAAAAAGACAACTGGCGCGGCAGGATCGACGCGGGTTTCGCGGTGAAGGACTGGGCCGGGTTTGCCGGCAATATCAAGGAATTCGCCGATCCGGATGCGGCAAAGGTCACCAAGGCCTTCGTCGAATTCTCGGCGGCGAGCCTGGAACGCATGTCCGAGGCGAAATCCTTTTCCGAGGCGATGAAGGCTGCGATGGAACAGAGCTGGCGCGATGTCAGTATCTATTTCTACGGCGAACTTCCCGTGGTGCTGGAAGAATACGACCAATACGTCAAGGAATGCCGCTACGGGCTGGCGCGGACCGCGTTGGATCGCGCCATCAAGCTGGCCGACAGGGAATGCCGCGCCCTGGGGCATGAATACCGGCTTCTCGAACAGGAGATCGTTTCCAGCATCTACCGCAACTGGGAAGTGATGGGGCAGGACCTGATCGGTGACGATCCCGCCATGGTGCTTTTACGCAACCAGCAGCGCAGCATGAAGCGCGACCTTGTCGACGCGAAGAACGAAGTGCTGGACTACGTGAAGAACTTCGACGAGCTGGAAAAGAAGGACAAGGCGCTCGAACGGCTGACCTGGCAATTCGAAAAGGAACAGGCGGATTACGCCCGGCAGCTCGAACGGACGCGGCAGGCGCTGGACGGCCCGGCGGCCTGTTACGCGATCGGCGAATTGCGCAACCTGCTGAGCGACAAGACCGGCGCCTGCCGGGCGTCGTTTTTCCGCGGGCCGCTGGCCGGGCTGAACGGTCAGCCCGAAGCGGTGGAACAGGAACTCTACCTGGTCGCCAGCCGCAAATCGTCGGAATGGTGGGGTGAGGTGAGCCAGATCCGCACCCTGTTCAACACTTGCCGCGAGGGCGAAGGGTTCAGCCGGATCGCGGCGCTGAAAAGCAAGGTCCAGGCCGACCCGATCGTGCTGGTGACCGAGGATGGCTGCAAACCCGTCGACCAGCCGGTCCTGATGGAGACGCTAGACAAATTCGCCCCGCTGCCCCATTGCCGCAAAACCACCGTGCCGGAAATCGTGGGCCAATCGCTGGCGACGGCGGCGGGGATGCTGAACGACGCGGAACTGGTGATTTCGGGCAAGCCGGAAATGGTCGAACCGAAAGAGGGCCAGACCCCGGGCACGGTGGTGAAAAGCGATCCCAAGCCGGGCAGCAGCGCGCGGATCTGGACCGGGGTGAAGCTGGCCGTGCTCGACAAGTTCCCCGAGGAAGAGGAGGAACTGGTCGAGATGCCCGAGGTCCTGGGCCTGACCGAGACCGCCGCCAAGGAGGCGGTTTCGGATGCCGGGCTGACACCGGTGGTCAAGAAGGGGCTGGCGGCCAACAAGATCGAATACAAGCCCGAGTACATCTATCACGCCACCCATGACGAAGGCGACATGCTGCCGCCGCTGACCGAGGTGGTGATGACCAAATACGGCCCGCGCCCGATGGTCAAAGTCCCGACAATCGCGGGACCGGATATCGCCAAGGCGCGGGGCATCCTGAGCGCCGCCGGGCTTACCCCCGGCGACCCGGCGGCAGGCGATCCGCCGCCCGAGGGCAAGGAACCCGGCGAAATCTACGGCAGCATCCCCGAGGCGGAAAGCGAACAGGAAATGTTCACCACGGTGCAGCCGCTGGTCTATGGGCTGCGCGCTCAGCAGCCCGGCGAAGAGGGGGGCGATGAAGCGGGTGACGAAGGCGACGACGAGGGTGAGGGCGACGACGAGGCCGAAACACGCCCCATCCCGACGGTGAGCGGCAAGCCCCCGGCGGTCGCGACGTCGATGATCGAGGCGGATGACTTCTTCGTCGCCGGGTCGATCAGCCCCGGCAATCCCGCCAAGGACGATGAAGTGCCTGGCATGGTGCAGTCGACCGTTCCCGCCATCGGATCGCCGCAGCCCAAGGGAACGGTGGTGAACATGCTGATCGTGATGCCGGTGCAGGGCGGCGATGAGGCTCCAGCGCCGCAAGAGGACACGGCCCAGCCCGAACCCGAGGGCGATGGCGGCGGCTGGATCGGACGCTGGCGGGTTGCCGGAACCCATACAAGCGACAGCGGCAAGACCACCGAGATTCGCGGCTTGATGGAAATCGCGCAGGAGCAGGGCATCCTGATCCTGACCTGGTCGACGGAAAAGGACGGCGCGCTCAAGGAGGTCATCAAGCTGCCGATGGCAAACGGTGCAGACAACGTTTTGCGGCTGCATCCCTCCGCGCTGAAATCGATGGAGGACGACGGGGCTGGGTCCGAAAGCAGTGGCGGCATCATCGGCCAGGAAGTGAGCAAGATCGCCCTGATGTTCCGCGAAATCCTCAAGACGCTGGCAATTTCCCGGCAGGGGGAGCAATGCGCCCTCACCGTCACGGACCCGAAGAAGGGGCCGATGACACTGGCCTTTTCGTGCATCCGGGAAGAGGGGGCTTCGCAATGACGTGGGCAGGATTTATCGGGGCCGGGTGCCCGGGAGGGGAGAAGATACATGAAGTTGCGTAATAGCCTAACCGTGGCCCTGGCGCTGTCCGGGGTGCTGAGCTTCGCCCTGCCGGGATATGCCGATCAGGTCGAAGGCCGGGTGTCCCGGGTCGGGGACGGCGCGCGGGTCTTTATCACGCTGCCCGACAACACCCCGGTTGCGCCGGGCGATTCGGTGCGGCTGCTGGCCGATATTCCCGGCCTGGGCCTGACCGCGATTTCAACGCCCTGGACGGTGGAAAGCTATGCCGACGGCGTCGCCATCGCCGCGCCGGACAGCCCGCCGACCGGCGCGCCCCAGATCGGCTATACCGCCCGGATCGAAACCGAAGCGGTGGCCGAGGAGAAAACGGCCAGCCCCGAACCGGCCCCGGTTGCCGAGGCTGAGGAGGCACCGCAGACGGTGCCGCCCGAGGCGGAGACGCTTTATCTCGGCGCGCGGCAGCTGGCGCTGTCGGACAATCCGTCGGACCATGTCCGCGCGGCGGATCTCTATCGCAAGGCGGTCGATATGGGGCATGTGGGCGCGATGACGGCGCTTGGTGCGCTTTACGGGTTCGGGCGCGGGGTGGAACGTGACGACGCCACCGCGATCGGCTGGCACGAACGCGCCGCCGGCATGGGCGATGCGCAGGCCATGCTGCGGCTGGGGCTGATCCGTATGGCCGGGCGGGGTGTTCCGGTCGATCAGGGCGCCGCGGCGAGCTCCTTCTTTCTGGCTGCTGCCGCCGGAAACGCGCAGGCGATGTATATCCTGGCGCTGCTGCATGAGGACGGCATCGGCGTCAGTGCCAGTATGACCGAGTTGGTGAAATGGCTCGAAGCGGCAGCGGCGGCTGGCCATCTGGAGGCGATGTTCATTCTCGGCGACATCTACGAGGATGGCGAGGACGGGATTATCGCCGCCGATAAGGGCAAGGCCGAAAATTACTGGCTCCGGGCGGCGCAGGCCGGTCATGCCGGGGCCATGCGGCAGCTGGCGGAATTCTACGAAGAAAATGGCGGCGGCGATGCCGCGCGCTGGTCGAACGCGGCCCGCACTGCCGCGCCGCGCCCCGATTACCTGAGCGACCCGCGCTGCCTGAGCTGGTGGGAATGCTATGTCCCGGCGGCGCGACCGGCGCCGGAACCGGTCGCGCAGGCCCCGCGGGTGACCGACGAGGTGCAGGATTGCGACCGGGTCGCGGCGACCCCGCTCGATCCCGATCGCCCGGGGCCTAATCTCGGCATCGCCTATAGCGATCTGGACGAACAGGCGGTGATCGCCGAATGCCGCGCGGATATCGAACAATGGCCCGATACCGCCCGGTTCTATGCCCAGATCGCCCGTGGCTATCACAAGGCGGGCCAGTATGCCGATGCGTTCCAGGCGGCGCAAAAGGGGGCGGAGCTGGGCAGCGGTCAGGCGATGGCGATCCTTGCTGCGCTCTACAAGAACGGCCAATCCGTTGCCAAGAACCCCGCAGAGGCGCTGAAATGGTTCGAAAACGGCGGGCGGGCCGGAAATGTCGTCGCCATGCATTTCGCCGCCTCGATGCACCTGAACGCCGAGGGCGTGCCCTATAACGCCCAAGCCGCTGCCGAATGGTATCAGGCCGCCGCCGATCACGGCAGCGGCGAAGCGATGGCCAATCTCGGGGTGCTTTACGACAACGGCCAGGGCGTGCCTTACGACCCCGAGGAAGCGGCGGCCAACCTGATGGCGGGTCTGGCGATGGGATCGGATCACGCGCAGAATATCCTGCTGGGAAACCCCAACCAACTGTCACCGCATACCCGCATCGCGGTGCAGAAAATATTGCGCAATGACGGGCTCTACACCGGTGCCCTGGACGGTGCCTTCGGTCCGCAGACGCTGCGCGCGCTGCGGGCGCGGATTGAGGAGTGATCGGGGTAGGGCGTTCCGGATGGGAAAAATGTCCGGAAGTCCGTGAAAAATCGCACGCCGAAGCAGTGCTGCCGTTGCGGGCCGGGATGGGATGGATTTTAGGAAAATCGTGGAGGCGAGTACCGGACTCGCTACCATTTCTCTAAGCCACTGAAAGGATTTGGCTATCAAGCGTGTGGTTTGCTTGCGTGTCCCACTTTGTGTCACACTAGAGCGAACTGCAAGCAGAATTAACTTGAACAGGAAGTCTATTCTAAACCCGACGGCATTACTGTTCATTTGACATGCATAGGGCTAGTTCTATCCCGGCTCTGAGCTGAATCCAGCTTATTAGATGCAGGGATCATCTATAGCCTTAATGCGGTCCTACCTACTGAGCCTCTAATCTCATCTCCATCTCTCGGGCTAGCTCTCAACTAGCTCTCTGGGCGTCTCTATGCCTGCATTCACCGGCCTAGGGCTGACCTGCTCTAGCTCTATGGGCTGCTATTGGGCTAGCGCCGGGGCTGAGCTCCGCTCTTTTTTGAGACAGATACAGCTCAAAACAGGGCAAATCGGGCTTTCTCTCTGAAGGGGGCACACAAGTCAGGGCAGGGCAGAAAAGAGACAGATAGGGCGGGCAGGGCAGGCTTGCTCAGATCAAGCACAAGGCAGGCGATGGGTGTATCCCTAGGCATGGGCCCCACCCGACCCTCAGATCGCTCTCAGCGCTGGCCCTATAGGCTCTAGCGGCTAAGCTCGGGCTGGCCCTAGCGGCTTGCTCAGGGCAGGCCCTACGGGGGAAGCTGGCCGCGCGGATAGGGTAGATACCCCCCTCGAAAAATTTTATCGCAGCATTATGCCTTGAGTTCCGAAAGGTTACGGACCGCCTCTGCTGGGTCAAATCCAAGCGCTTCTCCAAGTCTGATCAGCTCAATAACGTCGATACGTCGCTGCCCGCTCTCGATGCGCGCTACGTGTGACTGGTATACACCCAAACGTTGGGCAACTTCGGCTTGGTTCAGTCCTGCGGCCAACCTGCATGTTTTGATATATGCAACGAGTGCGTCGTGCCTTTTATCACCTAGCGTCTTTGGCATTCACCGCATTCCACCCTTGTCAGATGGTGCAAGCACTTATATCCATAATTCAGTTATCTAAAAAATGGATATTTACGGGTGTCACATGTGGATCTTTGGACTGACGGTAGTTGCATTCTTCGTAGTGCGTCACGTAGTGCAGCGAGGGCGGACTTTTGTTCGCGCTGTAGACTACCTACGGATGATAGATGCGGGAGCTTCGGTGGCTGAAGCAAACGACCTTTCAAGCAATTTGTTCACCCCCAACTCAAACCCTGACTGCGATCAACTAGCCACTCAGCGCGCCAAGTCCATTGCTGATATGCACTTCGCAGGCAAGCAGTTACCGCTGATCCACTTGGCGCGCTCTAAAGGGTACAAAGGTAAGTAAAGCATCGATGAACAGCGCCCAGGTGCAACACCTAAGTCAGCTTTGCGCAGACAGCGGTCTGCCAAGGGCACACAATTATTGTCGTTTGAGACAGCTGCCCAGCCATCGTTCATATATCCTGCCAGAGCTCGCCCCCACTGTGGATGGAAGGTTGTCAGCAAAATACATTGTACATCCAAGTGTTGGATGACATCTATAATGCGTCAAACAAATTTGTAGCATCAAGGCGGCCATGGAAGCTCATATTGTTCACCTAAGTGACCTTCATTTTAAAAACGACGCAGAGAACAGAAAGCGCCTGGAATATCTGCTTGATGACCTAAAGCGTCTACGAACCTCCGGTCCAATCTATACGGCTTTTACAGGTGACTTGGTAAACTCAGGTGACAACCAAAGCGACTACGAACACTTGTTTGAACTCTTGATTGGCCCATTGACAGAGCTCGGACATGAAGTTCTGACTGTTCCCGGGAACCACGATATCCAACGATCTACCACCAGTGAAGAGTTCACGGATGGTTATCTTCAAGACACCGGTAGTTCTTATCTATTCGGGGATCATGACGATATTTATCCACCTGACAAGGTAGAAAGGCAGAATCCTCTTGCCAACTATATGGAGCTTGAAGAACTCCTAGGACCTTATGACCAACACTCTTACTATGGTTACTCAAAAACAAAGGGGTCAATCTCTTTTGTCGGCATGAACTCTACTTGGCTGTCCCGTAGTAGGTCTGAGAACGAAAGTGATAGAGGCAAACTGAGAATTGAGCCGTTTGTGCTGGAGAAATTGGCCAAGTCACTTCCTCCGACAAACCTAAAAATCGCTTTGCTACACCATCCATTGGATTGGCTCGAAGAGCATACCAGGTCGGCAGTGACTAAATTGCTGACACAGCATTTTGACATAGCGCTATTTGGTCACGTGCACACCAACGATGCATCGAAGTTGAGTCAAGGACATTCTGATTGTCTGTATATGCAATCACCGCCTTTGCGGGCTAACTGGTCCAAGGGCACAAATGGGTACTCTATCATTCGCGCAAATGTAATTGAGAAAAGATTTGAGGTCGAATACAGATCCTACTCCGCTAGCCGGAGGCTGTTCGTTGCCGGAGAAGATTTCGCTAAAAACGGTCGTTCCTATCCTCGCCCGGAAGATGGAAAGTTCTACCGTGAAAGACCATCAGAAGATTCACTGTTAATGAGATACCGAGACGCAGATTCGTTTGACTACACTGCTTGGTATCGTGAAAATATTCGCGCAAAATCAAAAAAGCAAACGGATTTTTCCATTCCTAAGGTGCGAGCACTACCAGCCAATCAAGACGATAAATGGCTACAGCCTGCGCAGCTGATTAGCGAAACTGTAAAAAATTCAATTAGAGATCAGTTCTACATCGCTCCACCCGACTCCGGGTTGACAACCGCTGCTTTCGTGACCTTCAAAACGCTTAGTGAGAACTTTGATGAGAGTGGTAGGGTTGCGGCATTTTTTGATGCTAGGGAACACAAAATTGACAGGGCATCCATTCTTCGAGAGGTATCTCGAACTTTGCTTGTCAGGTATACGCATGCGGAAATTGAAACTCTTGCCTTGAAAGGTTCTTTATCTGTAATTGTTGATGGCCTAAGTCTATCCGCCCCCGAACAATTCAACCTTTTCAGGGATGTAGCGGAAAAGTATTTTCCGAGTGTCCGCTTTCTCTATTTCATAAGCACAGAGCGGAGAGGTCCTGTCCACTCTGGTAGCTTTAGTCCAAAGTTGGACGCAACACACGACGAAATCTATGATTTCGTAGAGCTGGATGTCTCTGATATTAGAGAAATGGTTTCTGCGCGAAGACAGGGGACTGGGGAGGCGTTTATCAATGGCGTTGTCTCCCAGGTAGTCGAATCTTTTCGGCAAATGGATGAGCCTATCTTTGCTAGCAGTGTTGCTGTTGTAGTCGAAACGCTCAGTCAGGATCCTGAATTTAAACCGTTGAATAAAGCTCGCTTGCTGGAGCGGTATGTCGAGTGCCTTTTGGGGCGCTTTAATATTGAAGATGTTCAGGAGGGCGCTTTCGCGTCGAGTGATAAAATTGATCTGCTTAGCTTTATTGCGAGATCAATGCTTGAGAATGATATTCAAGGAATTGATGAAAATAAATGGTCCTCTCTAACCTCGAGCTATAGCGAACAATATCTCATAGATCTGCCATCTGGATTGCTTGATGAGTTTATCGAGAAGGGTATTCTTACAGTCTACAATAAGAGCATTACATTCCGAGGCGACTATCTTTTCTCCTTCTTTGTGGCCCGGCAGATGAAGGCGGATCCGACCTTTGCCGGAAATGTTACGACCGGAGAAGCGCTTTTCAAATACCACAAAGAGATTGCATTCTATGGCGACTTGGAGGGGACGGACACTCGATCTGTATTGAACACACTACATGACGCAGTCGATAGCTTGGAGGCGGTTCTTGATGACAACTATCAGGATAACGGTATTTCTCTGAGCGAAGAGTGGCTAAACACCTGCGCAGAGCAGGCTCAGCATGGTGGTGAACATACTGATTTCGTTCGAGCAGCTGACGATTTGGGCGGCGTTGAGCCTACGCCAGAGAAGGCTGATCGCTTTGACAACCAAGAACTTTCCCGAGTGCAGAGGCGACGTGGTGTAGCTGAGCGCCTAGAGGTCAAGGAGGCTGAGGCGAGGCTTCTAGTCTCGATGAAGCTATACGCTCTCTTGCTTAAAAACTCGCTTCAAGTCCCGGGGCCAGAAAAACTTCGCCACATCGCAAAACTATACCAAGCCGCTGAAGTTTGGGTAGGTTTCTTGTGTGCAAATAGAGAGGATATTGTTTCGAAGCCTATAGTACTTGCGGGCGGGGTGAGGATTATCAACATGGGTGCCATTTTGGACCCGGACAAGTCGGCCAGAGAATTTAAATACAATGCTCCGAACGCCCTTTCTCGCATCCTTTCTGATGCACTTCGTAATCCGCAGTTAAGCACAGCATTGAGGCGCTTGATGCCTAACCTATCCCCAATGGGTTCTCTGTTTGCCAGAGATGCTCTCCTAGATTTGCCTAATGAAGATAATAGAAAGAGCTACGTCGAGAGCATTGTAGCTGAGGAGGACATAAACTTAGCGACTGCAAGTCTGAAAACACTCAGGGTTAAGTTCTTAGCGTCTGGTCGTAGCAAGGAACAGAGAGATAACATCGAGGGAATACTGCTTTCCTTGCAGAAACATAAGTCTATCTCCGGAACGGTGAGTTTCGACAGCCTCAAAAAGGCAAGACTCCTTCGCGACATGAAAGAGAACGCCAAGCTTAAAAAAGGGAACCTCTAACTTTCTCATCCTGCTTGCCTCATCGGTTCACTAAATCCCGCGCCGTGATGTATATTTTCTCAGTTTTGATCCTTGGCAGTTGCTGCGCTCTGAGCGAATGGCAGGAGACGGCTCATTCTTCGCCCCCCAAGAACGTCTCGAATGGGCTGGGAGCGGTCATTCGCTGCTTGGCGTATGAATGGCCTTCATTGCACAGCCGCCAACTATATGATGGGGCTTGTGGTTTGTGAAATTGTTCTAAAAGGCATCTATCATGAAATATTTTCCTCAGCGCCCAGGCTCTGCCGATTGCGGTCCTTGTTGTGTTGCGATGCTGACTAGTTGCTCGACGCTAGATGACGCGCTCGAAGCGTTTCAGGAGCGCAATGAAGGTGGCTACTCGACAGAGGCGCAGATAAAGGCCGCTCTGGGCGCTCTCGGCTTCGAGATGAGTAATCGAATGGGAGGAAGAAGCCTTCTTAACCGCACCTTTTTTGAGGAGCGAAATGACAACCTTCTAATCAGAACCAAAAAGAGATCTGATCGTAACTGGCATTGGATGGTTTGGGATGGTAATGGCAAGCGCCTCTTGGACCCACTACGTCCATCTCGAAGTCGCTTTCCGTCCAACCTCTCCGTGTTTTACATTGTTACGAAGGCATGATCTCAAGGCCGCAGGCCAAGTTGTGTTCGAAAAATGCGGGTTTAAGATCTTGGAACATCCGTGTTTAAATCCATCGATGCCAAAACCGCTTGTCGAAAAATGGAATGCGCGCTGGTCTGCGCCAATGGCTGTTTTGAGTTGGGAGCGGTCTTTACTACCAACCTCGAATGACCATGAGAAACGAGATGGCTACAAGAGTTGAGGGTAAAATATGCTCCACTGTCTTTCTTGTACTTCAACTCTTATTGTGAGGTACTAGGCAATCTACGGCTTCTTGGAGCTGTGCAAGCGTGAAGCCTTCGCGGTTATATACTTCTTGAGTTACGCCTGACCTTGCGTGGCCGACTAGGCACTGAATAATCGGTTCTGGTACGCTTGCTTGGCTAAGGCGAGTAACGACGGTGTGTCTCAGGCTATGGAAAACCAGCCCCGGCTCTTTGATACCCAATTTGGGTAAGAAGCTCTCATTGCACCAACGCCCTAAGTTGCGGCCATATCCGCCGTTGGCACTATAGCTGTAGTCGGGAAACAGCCTCATGCCGGACTTGCGACTTTTCACGAAGTCAAGAAATCCAATACTGATCAACTCTGAGTGCAGAGGTACCTTGCGCCTCCCTGCCGTTGTCTTAAGTCGCTTGTTGTCGTCACCTTCGTCAGTGATGTTTAGGAACCAAATGTCTCCGTTGACTTGCACATCAGCGACGTCGAGTTGGCAAATCTCGTTGAGACGTGCCCCGGTGAACATGCCAAGGAGCATTCCCCATTTGTGACTGTCTTTGCGCACTAGCCCGGACGGGTTTTCAGTCAACTCGTTGTAGAGCAGGCAGGCTTGGTCCGGTGAGAAGGGTTTGCGCTCGGTTTCACTGTTCTTCGCCTTGGCGACTTTCATGCCGTCAAAAAGAGTATGCGGCGTATAGCCGTGTCGCTCTGCCCAGTCGAAGAAACTCTTGAACATTTGGATGTGGCTGTTGATCGTCTTGGGCGCGATCTTGTTGTAGCCGGGTTCCTCGATGACCTGCATAAGCGGTATGGCCTTCAACTTCGGCTTGGTGTTCCTGCTAGCCGGTAGCGCCTGCAAAACCTTCTTAACCTCGTTCGCGTCCTGCTTGGTTATCGTGCCAAGGCGTCGGTCTGGGCCGAAGTATTCGATTAGAATGTCCAGATAAGCCCGATTTTGCCCGACGGTCTTGGGAGACCATTGACGGGAATGCTCTGCAAGGAATTCTTTCACAGCTATACCCAAAGGCGAAGAAGTCTCTTCTGGGCGCGCAGCGGGCCTCTCAGGAGCCTTATGCGTTTCTTGGAAGGAATACCGCTCAAGATCCGATATGCGCCCCAGAATGGCTTCTAATTGGTCTCTGCGCGCCTTTCGCAGCTCATGCAATATTTGATCTGCGTTCTCTGGCGATCCCGCTCCGGGAAGGGTGCAGAAATCAATAAACCGCGTCATGTGATCTTCGAGGTAAACATCTGAGGCGCAATCTTCCCGTCCCTCTAGGACGTCTGAGTGGCTTTGGTGCTCAAGTTCGAGGACCTCTCTTGCCCTTGTTTTGCCGCCAGTTCGTGCAATCCACTCATTGTACCTCTCGAGAGACTGCTTAAAATAGTCCCTTACTTGGGTGCGCAGGTGCTCATGTCGCAGTTGTGCCAACGAGTTGTCTTCCCGAATAGATTTGCCGCAGCATGCAAGATAGCGGGCCAATTCGCTAGCCCGATTTGGGCAGCCTGTGCGTAAGGAAAGACGAATGGTTGTGCGTGGTGCTTGAGGGTGCTTTGGCAGTGGCCAGCGGAAGTAATAAACTCCATGCCGGGACTTGCATAGGTAAGATGACAGCATCATGAATCGTGTGTCTCACTGTGTGTCACACTCGATAGCCAGTCAGCTAAGTAGTTTATTTAGAATAAAATGGAGGCGAGTACCGGAATCGAACCGGTGTACACGGATTTGCAATCCGCTGCGTCACCACTCCGCCAACTCGCCGCCAAAGTGGGTGAAGCTCGATTAAAGGATAAACTTCCCGGCTGCAAGCCCTCATGCGACCCCGATTTGCCGTTTCAGGACCGTTGCCGCCTGGTGTAGGATGTGACAAAAGATAAGCAGGAATCTGAACGAAAGAGTTTAGCAGATGACAGACTTTGCCGCACGCCGCACCATGATGGTGGATACCCAGATCCGTCCCTCGGACGTGACCAAGTTCCCGATTATCGAAGCGATGCTGAATGTCCCGCGCGAAGAATTCGTGCCGGCGGACAAGACCGAAGCCGCTTATGTGGGCGAAAACATCGATCTGGGCGGCGGCCGTGTCGTGCTGGAACCGCGCACCCTGGCCAAGATGCTGGACGCGCTGGATATCCAGGATGACGAACTGGTGCTCGATCTGGGCTGCGGTCTGGGCTATTCGGCGGCGGTGATCGCGCGGATGGCCGAAGCCGTGGTGGCGGTCGAGGAAGACGAGTCGCTGGCCGAGGATGCGCAGGCCGCGCTGGCGCGGGTCGGCGCCGACAATGTGGTGATGCATGTCGGCGCGCTGGCCGATGGCGCCGCGGAACACGGCCCCTATGACGTGATCATGCTGGAAGGCGCCGCCGAACATGTGCCGGCTGCGATTATCGACCAGCTGAAGGAAGGCGGCCGGATCGGCTGCCTAAAGGCCGAAGGGGCGCTTGGCGTCGCGCAGGTCGGCTACAAGATCGACGGCGAGATGACCTGGCGATACGCGTTCAATGCCGGTGCGCCGGTGCTGAACGGGTTCGAACGTCATCGCGCTTTCAAGCTTTGATCTATCCGGCGCGCCCTGCGGGGCGCGTTGTCAGTTGAACAGGCAAGAAAACCGAGCAGGCAAAATAACGGAGCGAGCAATGGGCACGACACGGATCAGACGGAAACTGGCGACGGGCATCGCCGCGGTCACGATGGCATTGGCGGTCCCGGCCGCCTCTTGGGCCGATACACTGGCCGACGTGATGGCCGACGCCTACAAGAACAGCGGTCTGCTGGAACAGAACCGGGCGCTGCTGCGCGCCGCGGACGAAGACGTGGCGACCTCGCTGTCGGCGCTGCGTCCGGTGCTGGCCTGGGCCGGCGACGTGACCCGCAGCTTTGCGCGGACCTCGTCCTCCTCGACCTTCTACACCCCGATCGAACGCGAAACGACCACCGTGTCGATGGGCCTCTCGGCCGAGATCCTTCTTTATGATGGCGGCAGCAGCAAGATCCAGCTCAACGCGGCGAAGGAAAGCGTGCTGTCGACCCGCCAGACCCTGGTCTCGGTCGAACAGAACGTGCTGCTTCAGGCGGTTGACGCCTATACCAACATGCAGGCGCAATCCGAAACTGTCGCGCTGCGGCAGAACAACGTGCGCGTGATCAGCGAAGAACTGCGCGCCGCCAAGGACCGGTTCGACGTGGGCGAGGTGACCCGCACCGACGTCGCCCAGGCCGAGGCGCGCCTGGCGCAGGCGCGCGCGTCGCTGGCGCAGGCTCAGGGCGATTACCAGGCCGCCCGCGAATATTTCATCGCCGCCGTCGGCCGGCAGCCGGGCCGTCTGACCGCGCCGCCCGCAGCCGTCACCCCGGCGAAATCGGTGGAACAGGCCAAGGCGCTGGCGCTGAAGAACCACCCCGATATCCTCAAGGCGCAGCACGATGTGGCCGTGGCCGATATGGCGGTGGAAATCGCCCGCGCCTCGATGAGCCCGACGGTGTCGCTGACCGGCAGCTATGGGATCGAGGAAACCTTCGACAACGAAGCCTTTTCCAAGGGCGGTTCGGTCGGGGTCGAAGTGTCGGGCCCGATCTATATGGGCGGCCGGCTGGCCGCTGCTTACCGCAAGGCGGCCGCACAGCGCGATGCCGCCCGCGCGGCGCTGCGCTTGACCAGCATTTCGGTGGCGCAGGATGCCTCCACCGCCTATGCCAGCCTGCAGGTGGCCCGTGCCGCCCGCGATGCCGGTGAACGGCAGGTGCGCTTTGCAACCATCGCCTTCCGCGGCGTGCGCGAAGAGGCGACCCTGGGCGCGCGGACCACGCTGGACGTGCTGAACGCGGAACAGGAACTGCTGGATGCGCAGGCCACCCTGATCACCGCGCGCGGCAATGAATACCTGGCCTCCTACGCGTTGCTGGCGAATATGGGATACCTGACCGCGGATCACCTGAACCTGAAGGTCACCCGCTATGACCCGGCCGCCTATTACAACCAGGTCAAGAACGCCCCTGCGATGCTCAGCGAGCAGGGCCGCAAGCTGGACCGGGTGCTGCGGGGCATCAGCAAAGAGTAAATTCCGCCGGTGAGTTGTGAGAATCTTTGCCCGGGGTTACAGTGAACCCCGAGGCAAGAGTGGGATAATCAATGTCAGACCCGGTGACGAATGTAGAAATCGAGGATGTGCTCGCGTCCATCCGACGGCTGGTTTCCGAGGATTCGCGTCCCGAAATCGCAGCAAAGGACGTGCCGGGCAAGCTGGTCCTGACACCGGCCTTGCGGATTTCCGACGCGCCGGGCGGGGCCGAATCAAAGGCGTCTGCGGCTGCCGCCACGGCGGAAGCCGCGCCGGCGATGGCGGCGGACAGCCCCTATATCCCCGATGACAACTATGCCGAGGATACCGAGGAACCCCAGCCGCTGGAAAGCGCCGACCTGGAAGCGCGGTTCGCCGACATGGTCGAAGAGGAAGACGTCGCAGCGGATGTCGTGGCGGCCCCCGTGGAACCGGCCTTCGACGCGGCCCCGATGCGCAGCGTTCGGATCAAGCCCGAACCGACACAGCCGGAACCGGTCGAGTGGGAAGATGCCGTCGCCGAGGAACCGGCCAGCGCCCACACGTCAGCTGATGTCGGGTACGACGCGTATGAAATCGATGCG
Organism: Thalassovita mangrovi; assembly: GCF_009857745.1. Lineage (GTDB taxonomy): Bacteria > Pseudomonadota > Alphaproteobacteria > Rhodobacterales > Rhodobacteraceae > Thalassobius > Thalassobius mangrovi. Next base: position 839,100 of record NZ_WWEN01000002.1, on the reverse strand, counting down.
GCCGAAGAAGAGGACGAGGCGGAATTCGTCGAGGCCCCGGCCTATGACGCCGCCGGTGCCGAGGCCGAAGACGATGCCGATCTCGACGACCTGTCCGAATTCGGCGGCGAAGAGGAAGGCATCCTCGACGAGGAAACCCTGCGCGAGCTGGTGACCGATATCGTGCGGCAGGAATTGCAGGGCGCGCTTGGCGAACGGATCACCCGCAACGTGCGCAAACTGGTGCGCCGTGAAATCCACCGCGCCCTGACCAGCCACGATCTTCAGTAAGACGGATCCTGCGCCAGCCGCAGCAGCAGGTCGAGATCCAGATGGGTTTCGACATGCGCGGCCAGCGCGTCCAGCACGGCGTCGAGTTCTTCCGCATAGGCGGTTTCGGCGCTGGCGCCCAGGCCCGACAGGTAGGCCGCGCGGAACCCATCCGACCCGAACAGCCCGTGCAGGTAACAACCGCGCACCCGTCCGTTGGCGCTGCCGGCGCCCTCGACGCGGCCGTCCACCTGCAGCCAGGCACGGGCGCAATCGGGGCCGGTGGTTTCCCCCAGATGGATTTCATAGCCCTCGACCGGATCGCCCGTGGGCAGATAGGTCGCGCTTGTCAGCGCCAGGCGTTTTTGCGGCTTCATCACCGTGGTGACGTCCAGCAGGCCCAGCCCCGGGACCGTGCCCGGCGCGCCCTCGATCCCGTCGGGATCGGCGATGTCGCGGCCCAGCATCTGGTAGCCGCCGCAAATGCCCAGCACGTGGCCGCCGCGCCGCACATGCGCCTGCAGGTCGATATCCCAGCCCTGGGCGCGGAAATGGGCCAGATCGGCGATGGTGGATTTCGATCCGGGGATCAGCACCATGTCGGCGTCGCCGGGCAGCGGGCGGCCCGGTTCGATGATTTCGACGCTGACGCCGGGTTCCGCCGACAGCGGGTCGAGGTCGTCGAAATTGGCGATCCGCGCCAGCCGGGGCACCGCGATCCTGAAACCCTCGCCTTTCGATGACGCGATATCCATCACGTCCTCGGCGGGCAGGCGCCAGGCATCGGCGAACCACGGCAACACGCCCAGCGACGGCCAGCCGGTGCGATCGACAATCGCCTGCAGCCCGTCGTCGAACAGCCGCACATCGCCGCGAAACTTGTTGATTGCAAACCCCTTGATCCGGTCCGCGTCTGGCCCTGGCAGGATCGTCTGGGTGCCGACCAGTTGCGCGATGACGCCGCCGCGGTCGATATCGCCCAGCAGGATCACCGGCACGTTTGCGGCTTCGGCAAAGCCCATATTGGCGATATCGCCCTTGCGCAGGTTGATTTCGGCCGGGCTGCCCGCGCCTTCGACCACGACGATATCGGCCGTGGCGCAGAGGCGGCGGAAGCTTTCCAGTGTCGGGGTCAGGAGATCGGGCTTTTCCCGCGCGTAATCGCGCGCCCGCAGGGTGGCGAAGCGTTTGCCCTGCACGATCACCTGCGCGCCGGTATCTGTTTCCGGTTTCAGAAGCACCGGGTTCATGTCGGTATGCGGCGCCACCCGGGCCGCCAGCGCCTGCAGCGCCTGGGCGCGGCCGATCTCGCCGCCGTCTTCGGTGACGGCGGCGTTGTTCGACATGTTCTGCGGCTTGAACGGGCGCACGGTCAGGCCGCGATTGGTCAACGCGCGGGCGATCCCGGCCACGACCATGGATTTGCCCACGTTCGATCCCGCGCCCTGGATCATGATTGCCTTGGCCATACGCCGCCCCCGGTTTGTTCGGATCGGTTTTAGGGCCAAAAGGCGCCGGGCAAAAGCCGCAAGGCGACGGGTTTCAGTCGTCTTCCGGCCCGCGGCGGCGCACATCCTCGTAAGGCGAGCCGTCGAGATGAAGGTAGAAACTGGGCGTGGTGGTATCGGCCACTAGGTCAAGCCCGGGATAGAAGGCGCGTTCCCCCGCCATCCGCGATCCGATTTCCAGCACGATCACATCGCTGTCGGTCCGGTTCTGCAGGCAATGGCCGATCTCTTCGCCCGCCTTGAAGCCGACGCAATCGCCCGGGGCGAGCTGTTCTTCGCTATCGCCATAGACCAGCGTGGGATTGCCCGCGATGATATAGACGAATTCGTCTTCCTTTTCGTGCCAATGGGGCAGGGCGGACCAGGTGCCGGGCGGCAGCAGCGTCTGGTTGACGCCGAACTGGGTCAGCCCGGCGGCATCGCCCAGGGCGCGTTTCACCCGTGCCTTGGTGTTCTGGTGATGCGGCGGCGGATACATCGTGCCGGTTTTGGCGGGCAGGGCGGCGATGTCTATTTTCTTGGTCATCGAAATCTCCGGTTGTGACGCGCGCAGACTAACAGCCGGGGCGGGGGCAAGGGAAATTCCGATTTGTGAAATCCTGCAGGACATGTGTGCGGAAACGAAAAACGCGCCCCCGGGGGAGCGCGTTTTTTCTGTGGCCGCAGCAGCCTTGGATCAGGCGGCTTCGGCCTGTTGCGCCGCGTTGCGACGTTCGCTTTCTTCGCGCGACAGCGCGACCGAGGTACGCACGCCTTTGCCGACGAATTCCATCAGCCCGTTCACAACCCGTTCGTTCGGATCGATCCCGGCGCAGGACAGAACTTCGCGACCGTCGCGCGACCGTGCCCAGCGGGCGATTTGTTCCGGACCGTTGCCATATTTCTTGTCATCGGCGATTGCATCGTCGAGAGCAGCCAACACAACGGCTGCGAACAGTTTACGGGCCCGGTTGCCTTGCTCGTTATTGAAGGCGGTGCCGTCAACGAAATCTTTCATGATTCGTCCTTTGTTATTGCTCTTGTCTTTTCTGGCGTAGCGAGGCTTATGACCGATTGTTCCTGATTCGGGTAGGCTTCTGTTGCATGGCTTCCATGCAAAATACGCATGGCTCATACCCTTGCCTTTAGCGTCCCGGCTTCCTTGCTTTGGCCTTGAGGGCCATATATAGGTGCGTTCAAACTTCCATCAACCTTTTGCAAGGTTTTGTCATATGCCTAAGATCAACGGTAACGAAATTCGTCCCGGCAACGTGCTGGAACATGAGGGCGGTCTGTGGGTCGCCGTGAAGGTGGACCACGTCAAGCCCGGCAAGGGCGGCGCATTTGCCCAGGTCGAAATGAAGAACCTGCGCAACGGGTCCAAGCTGAACGAACGGTTCCGTTCGGCGGACAAGGTCGAACGGGTGCGCCTGGAACAGAAAGACCAGCAATTCCTGTATGAAAGCGACGGAATGCTGGTGTTCATGGACTCCGAAACCTTCGAACAAATCGAACTGCCGGCGGACCTGCTGGGCGAACGCCGCCCGTTCCTGCAGGACGGCATGACCGTGGTGATCGAATATTACGACACCGAGGCGCTGAACATGACGCTGCCGCAGAAAGTGGTCTGCAAGATCGTCGAGACCGAGCCGGTCGTCAAAGGCCAGACCGCCGCGAATTCGTTCAAGCCCGCCGTTCTGGACAACGGCGTTCGGGTGATGGTGCCCCCCTTCGTCGCGCAGGACGAAGACATCGTGGTGAACACCGAAACCATGGAATACGCCGAACGCGCCTGAGCGCGTTTCCGCTTACGCGACGTCACAGCCGGGCCATCGCCCGGCTGTTTTCGTTTGAGATAGTCTGCGCCCAGCCCGGAACAGCCGTGTCAGCGGCCCGGGTAGCGCCGTTATACTCCCGCCGCGCTCAGCAGCCTGTCCAACATCCCGGCATAACCGCTGCCGAACAGCCGATAATGCACCAAAGCGGGCCAAAGCTGGTAGATCGGTTGCCTTTCGCCATAGCCCGGCTCCACCACGCCATAGCCGTCCCGGAACGCAGCGGGGGGCGATCCGAACAGGTGCAGCATCGCGAGGTCGACCTCGCCGTGACCGTAATAGCAGGCCGGGTCGATCAGCCAGGCCCGGCCGTGGCTGAAATGCACATTGCCGGTCCATAGATCGCCATGCAACAGCGCGGGGCGCACCTTGGGCAGGCGGTCGGGCAGGGTGGCGATCAGCGTCTCGATTCGACCCGCCAGATCGGGGGGCAGAAAGGACAGGCTGGGGCGCAACCGGCATTCGGCCCAGAAGATCGGCCAATTGGGGGCCGGATCGTTGGGGATGGCGACAGCGCCGAAGGCGTAAGGTTCCGGCCAGCCGAAGGCGTCGCCGGTACGGTCGTGCAGCGCGCGCAAGGCGCGGCCCAGGTCGCGCCAATGCGTCGGGGTTGCCGGCTCCCCGGGCAGGTAATCCATCAACAGCAGATCACCCTCGACAAATCGCGGGGCAGGGGCGGTCGCACCGATGGCGTCCAGCATCCGCGCCTCAACTGACACCAGCGGCCCGGTCTTACAGGCGTATTCGCGTCCGTCGGCCAATGTCACATGGGCGACCTCGGACAGGTCGCCGCCATGCAGCGCCCGGACTTGCGCCACCTTTGCCCTGGTCAGGGCCTCGATCCGGGCGATCAGGCTCATTCCACCAGGTGCAGCCGGGCCTTACCCGCCACCATCTCGCCGCTGGCGCGGTCGAAGCGCAGATAGGCGATCGCCTGCCCCCCGGCGGAGGTGTAAAGCGTGCCCGCTTCCTTTTCGCCCGCCATGATCGGCGTGCCCGGCGCGGCCTCGCCCTCTATCTCAACCACCCGCAGCCCCTTGCGCAGCTCTGTCTTGTGCTTCATCCGCGCGGTGACTTCCTGCCCGACATAGCAGCCCTTGCGGAAATCCACCCCGTGCAGCTGTTCGAACCCGGCCTCCAGGATATAGGTGTCGGGCGTCAGCTCGATCCCGGTTTCGGGGATGCACTGGGCGACGCGGATCGCATCCCAGTCGCTGCCGTCGTCGCCGCCCTCGTCGCCATAGAGACGCCAGCCAAGCGCAGGATCGCGTGGATCGGCAAAGGCGCCGTCGGGCGTGGGGCCGGTACCGCGTTTCACCTGCAACCCGGTTTCCTCGATCGTCACGTCGGCGCGCAGCTTGTACATGTTCAGCCGCTGCGCCAGCATCGGGGCAAGGGCGCTGTCGACGTCCAGCAGCACCGCGTCGCCGTCGGGGACGAGGAAGAAATCGGCCATGTATTTGCCCTGCGGCGTCAGCAGCGCGGCATAGACCGCGCCCTGAGACAGCCTTTCCACGTCATTGGTCACCAGCCCTTGCAGGAAATGGCGGGCATCTGCCCCGGTGATGCGGAATATGGTGCGGCTCATTTCAACTCTCCCGTTCGGCGCGTGACTGTAATATAGCGCGGGTCACGGACGGCAACAGGGGACAGACATGCGCGCAGCCCTTTCAGTGATCATTCCCACGCTGAACGCGGAAAAGCAGCTGCCGGCCTGCCTGATGGCGCTGATGGAAGGGCTGGAAGCCGGGCTGCTGCGCGAAGTGGTGATCAGCGACGGCGGGTCCTCAGACGCGACGTTGCAGATCGCCGGGGAGGTCGGCGCGGAGCTGGTCGCGGGCGAAGCATCGCGCGGCGGGCAGTTGCGGCGCGGGATGCAGGCGGCGCAGGGAGACTGGCTGCTGGTGCTGCATGCCGATACGGTTCTCGATCCCGGCTGGTCCGATTGCGTGCTGGATCACATCGCGTCCCACCCGGACCGGGCGGGGTATTTCCGGCTGCGCTTCGATGCCGCCGGTCCGGCGCCGCGTTTCGTTGCGGGCTGGGCCAACCTGCGGGCGCGGCTGTTCGGGCTGCCCTATGGCGATCAGGGGTTGCTGCTGTCGCGGGCGCTTTACGACAGCACCGGCGGATTCGCCGATCAGCCGCTGATGGAAGACGTGGCGATGGTACGCAAGCTGCGCGGGCGGTTGCGGGAAATCCCGCTCAGCGCCCGAACAAGCGCCGCGAGATACGTGACAGAAGGCTGGACCCGTCGCGGGTTTCGGAATCTTTGGACCCTTTTGCGCTATCTTTCCGGCGCCGATCCGCACGATCTTGCGCGATCTTATCGGCGCTCGGGCCCTCGGTCTTGAACTGCAGCTTGTGCAGGTCGGCATAGAGGCCGCCGCGTGCCAGCAGTTCGTCATGGGTGCCTTCGTCGACAACGCGGCCCTTGTCCATCACCACGATCTTGTCTGCGTTGCGCACGGTGGACAGCCGGTGCGCGATGACCAGCGTGGTACGGCCCTTGGACAGCTGATCCAGCGCGTCCTGCACTACCTTTTCCGAATGCGCGTCCAGGGCGCTGGTGGCCTCGTCCAGCAGCAGCACCGGCGTGTCGCGCAGCAACGCGCGGGCGATGGCGACGCGCTGGCGCTGGCCGCCCGACAGGTTCGACCCGCGCGGGCCGACGGGACTGAGCAAGCCCTCGGGCAGCTTGGGCAGGAAGTCACTGACATGGGCCGCTTCCAGCACGGTTTTGAGCTGTTCGTCGCTGATGTCGGTCCGGCCCAGCAGGATGTTTTCCTTCAGCGTCTCGTCGAACAGCGCCGCGTCCTGCGACACCACGGAAAACAGCCCGCGCAGATCGGCCAGCGTCATGTCGGATGCTGCCACGCCGCCGATGGTGACCGACCCGGCCTGCGGATCGACCAGCCGGGTCAGCAGGTTGAAGATCGTCGATTTCCCCGCTCCCGAGGCGCCGACCAGAGCGGTGGTCTTGCCCGCGGGCGCGACCAGCGTGGTGCCGTTCAGAACGCGTGTGTCGCCATAGGACAGTTCCACCCCGCTCAGCCGGATTTCCGGCATGCCCAGGGGCGCGGGTTTGGGGCGCGCGGGGGATACCAGCGCGGGCTTGGTATCCAGCAATTCCTTGATCCGCTCGATCGCGGCGGCGGCGTTCTGCCAGACGCCGGTGACCGCGCCCAGGCGGCGCAGCGGTTCAAAGGCAAACCCGATGGCGGTGAAGAAGGTCATGAACTGGCCGATGGTCTTTTCGCCCGACATGATCTCGGACCCGCCGAAGACCAGCACGCCGAGGAACCCCAATCCGGCCATCACGTCGATCAGCCCGGGGATCGCGGCGGCGCCGAGTTTCGCCTTCACGTCGGCGGTGACCAGTTCCTGGGTCAGGTCGCGGTAGCGCTGCGACTGGTAGCTTTCCAGCCGGTTCAGCTTCACCGGGACGATGCCGTGGAACACCTCGTCCAGACGGGTGGCCAGCTTGGCGCCCAGATCGCGCGCCTCGCGGGCGCGGCGGCGCACGAAACCCTGCACCATCTGCGACGGCAGCACCATGATCGGGGTGCCGATACAGGCCACCAGCGTCCATTGCCAGTCGACCGACAGGGCCACGCCCATCAGGATGACCAGCGCGACCAGGTCGCGCCCGGCGCCGGTGATGACGGCGTTCCAGACCTGTCCGACCGCTTCGACATCCGCCTGCACCCGCTGGATCAGGAACCCGGGCGGGTGGGTCTGGTGGAAACTGCCGTCGAGCCGCATAAGGTGATCGAGCATTTCGACCCGCATATCGGCGGCCGAACGCTGCGAAATCAGCGCCAGAAGTGCCTTTTGCCCGACGCTCGCCAATGCCCGGGTGATGAAGATCAGCATGATCGCCAGGCCGACCCACCACAGCGCGCCGTGATCGCCGGCGACGAAGACCTGATCGAACATAGGCTTCATCATCCAGCTGAGCGCGCCCAGCGTCGATCCTTCCAGCGCCATGAAGCCCAGGGCCGCCAGCAGCAGCCACAGATGTTTGTGGAGGTATTTCGACCACAGCCAGGCCAGCAGCTGACGGCTTTTGACCCCGGCCGCCTGTGTCATTGCGGCAGCTTCCGGCCGTTGTGGAACCCGGCGGTCAGCACCTCTTCGTCATATTCGTCGCGCAGCCAGTCGAGGAAGGCGATATCACCCTTGCGCAGCCGCGCCTCGTAGACCTCGAGGAAGTAGTCCAGGATGCCGGTCTTGGACCATTTCAGGTGGATGAATTTCACCGACAGCATCTTCTTGGCCTCGGAGACGGGCACACCTTCATAGACCATCAGGTAAACCGCGCTGGCCAGCCCGGCACGGTCAGCGCCGGATTTGCAATGCATCAGGAACGGGCGGTCGATGGTGCGCATCGCCTCGATCACCTGCAGCAGGTTTTCCTTCGGCGGCGCCTTGCGGGCGTGCAGCGAGATGTTGACCATCTTGATGCCCAGGGAATCGCAGGTTTCCTTTTCCAGCAGGTAGCGCGGTTGCACCCCTTCGCCACGCAGGTTCAAAACCGCCTTGATGCCCATCGCGGCGTAGGTTTCGAACCGCTCATGCGTCGGCTGGTTGGACCGATAGACCCCCGGCGCGATTTCAAAGAAATTGGTCCAGCGGCGGCGCAGGATCGCATGGTCGAACCAGTTGTAATGCGTCATCGCCTTGCGGCGGTGTTCGGGATCGTCCAGATCCAGCGGGACCGGAAGGTGCTTTCCCTTTTCCAACGCTTTGATTTTCTTAACCGGGTTCATCATCGTCCTTGGGGCCGTTCAGTCGCGCGTCTTGTAGTGATCCCCCACCATATAGGCAAGTTCGATGGCCATACCATGCCTCCGCCTTAGGCGTTTTGTCGGCTGCCGTTCGGAAATGGGCCACATCACCAAATTTGATTATACCGGAGATTGACGCCGACCCGGTTCCGGCTAACCTCGCCGCGTTATTTCGGAGTTCCCTCATGAATCTTTCCTACGGTCGTCCCTATCTTGCCATTCCCGGCCCGTCCGTCATGCCCGAAGAAGTGCTGCGCGCCATGCACCGGTCCTCGCCCAATATCTACGAGGGCGCGCTGGTCGAGATGACCGAAGGCATCATTCCCGATCTCAAGCGCGTGGCGCGGACCGAGCATAACGCGGCGATCTATATCAGCAACGGGCACGGCGCCTGGGAAGCGGCGCTGGCGAACGTGATCGCCCCGGGCGACCGCATCCTGGTTCCGGCGACCGGCCGGTTCGGTCATGGCTGGGCCGATATGGCCGACGGGCTTGGCGCCGATATCCAGCTGATCGATTTCGGCCGCAACCAGCCGTTCGACCTGAACCGCGTCGAAGAGGCGCTGCGCGCCGACAAGGATCACAAGATCAAGGCGGTGCTGGGCACCCATGTCGACACGTCGAGCGGCGTGTTGAACAATATCGCCGGGCTCAGGACGGTGCTGGACGCGGTCGGGCATCCGGCGCTGCTGATGGCCGATTGCGTCGCCTCGCTGGCCTGCGACCGGTTCGAGATGGACGAATGGGGCGTCGACGTGATGGTGGGCGCCAGCCAGAAGGGGCTGATGACGCCGCCCGGGCTGGGCTTCGTCTTCGCCGGTCCCCGCGCGGTCGAGGTGCGCGCCGGGATGGAACGGGTCAGCCGGTACTGGGACTGGGTGCCGCGGTTCAACCCGCAGGGCTTCTACCAGCATTTCGGCGGCACAGCGCCGACCCATCACCTGTACGGCCTGCGCGCGGCGCTGGACATGATCCACGGCGAGGGGTTGGAACACGTCTGGCAACGCCACGACGTTCTGGCCCGGGCGATCTGGGCCGCGGCGGACAAATGGGGCGAAGACGGCCCGCTGACCCTGAACGTCGCCGATGCCGATCAGCGCGCGCGCTCGGTCACTTCGCTGCGGCTGGGGCTGCCCTATGGGCACCAGCTGCGCGAATGGGTGGAAACCAATGCGGGCGTCACGCTGGGCATCGGGCTTGGCATGTCGGAAGAGGGCGATCCGGATGGGCGCGGTTATTTCCGCATCGGCCATATGGGGCATTTGAACGCCCATATGGTGCTGGGCATGCTGGGCACCATCGAGACCGCCTTCAAGGCGCTGGATATCCCGCATGGCAGCGGCGCGTTGGAAGCGGCAACGGCGGTGATGGCGGCGGGGTGAGGCGGGGGGCTGTCTGCCCCCCGGCGGTCAAAGCCCAGGGCTTTGACCGCGCCCCCCGAGGATATTTTCGAACAGAAGAAACGGCTCAGGCTTTCTTGTCGGCCAGCGCCTTGCACCAGGCTTCCATTTCCTTGGTGGCGACTTCCATCGGCGGTTCCAAGAAGGCCAGGTGGAAGTGATCGCCCATATCGGCGACGCCGATCGAGCGCGGCCGCACCGCCAGCACATGCGGGTTGGGCAGCGCCACGCCGAAGCAGAACACGATGTTCTTGGCGGCCTTGATGTTCTCGGCGATGGTGCCGTCGATCGACGTGGTATGGGCGTAGTGATCGAAGGTGGCGATATCGGCGACTTTGGGATGGGCGTCGATCTTGGCCTTCAGCGCAGCGATGATGTCATCGACACTGGCGCAGCTGGTTTCGGATTTCGGAATCTCCAGTTCGAAAACCGGGTATTTTTCCATCAGAAGAGATTGTTTCATTCGGGTAATCCTTGTCTGTGACCGGATGCTGATGTGGTGGGGCCTTGCTACCCGATTTAATATGTATCTGCGATATATAATTGATTGCTGTGGCAGCTTGCCTCACCCCGCGGGCAGGGATCACCATAGCACGAAACGCAACAGGCCGGGCGCGCGGCCCGGCCTTGCCTGTTTCGAGGGGTTTCGGTTCGGGGCGCTCAGCCCCGGGCGCGTGCCAGCGCCTTGGGAAGGGCGGCGGCGAAGGCTTCTAGGTCTTCGGGCCGGCCGGCGCTGACCCGGATGCAGCGGTTTTGCGGCGCCACGAAGGGCATGCGCACGAAAATCCCGTCGGCGACAAGCGCGTCCAGCACCGCCTTGGCAAAAGCGCCGTCGCCACCGCAATCCACAGCGACGAAATTGGTCGCCGAGGGCAGGGCAGTCAGCCCGTTTTCCGCCGCGATCCGGGCGATTTCATCGCGCGCCGCGGCCACATTGGCGCAGGTCTGTGCCAGCCAGTCCTGATCCTGCAACGCCGCCAAAGCGCCGATCTGGGCGCTGCGGTTCATGCCGAAATGGTTGCGGATCTTGTTGAAAGCGGTGATCAGCGGCTCGGCCCCCAGGGCGTATCCGACCCGGGCGCCCGCGAGGCCATAGGCCTTGGAAAAGGTGCGCATGCGGATCAGGCGCGGGTCTTCGATATCGACCTCTGCCGCGGTGCCCTCGGGGGCGAATTCGACGTAAGCCTCGTCCAGCACCAGCAGGGTGTCTTCTGGCAGCGCATCCATCGCCTTGACGATATCGGCGCCCTTGCGCCAGGTCCCCATCGGGTTGTCGGGGTTGGCGAGGTAAACGATCTTGGCGCCCACTTCGGCCGCCTTGGCGAAAAGCGCCGCTGGGTCTTCGCTGTCGCCCGTGTAGGGCACCTTGTGCAGCACGCCGCCGAACCCCGCCACGTGGTAGTTGAAGGTCGGGTAGGCGCCGTCGGAGGTCACCACAGCGTCGCCCTGATCCACCAGCATCCGCGCCAGGTATCCCAGCAGCCCGTCGATGCCTTCGCCGACGACGATGTTTTCGGGGCGTATGCCGTGGAAATCGGCCAGCGCGTGGCGCAGGTCGTGGCTTTCGGGATCGCCATACATCCACAGATCGGCGTCCGAGGCGCGGATCGCCTCCACCGCGCGGGGCGAGGGGCCGAAGACGTTTTCATTGGCGCCCAGCCGTGCGCGGAAGGCATGGCCCATCGCGCGTTCCTGCGCCTCGGGGCCCACGAAGGGCACGGTTGCGGGCAGGGTTTCGGTGAGCGGGGTGTAACGCGGTCCAGTCATGGCGCCAGATAAACCGAACCATGCGGTTCCGGCAAGCGGCAAGAACTGCCCCAACGTCCCGGTGGATTTGCGCGGCGTGACGCCGGATAGTGGGACCAAGGACAGAGGAGGATTGAGATGAGCCGCGTCAGCACCGAGATTGAAAACCACGTCGCCCGCGTCACCATGACCCGCGGCGACAAGATGAACGCTCTGGATGTCGAGATGGTCGAAAGCCTGATCGCGGCCGGCGAAGCGCTGATCGGCAACGATGACGTCCGCGCCGTGGTGCTGTCGGGCGAAGGCCCGGCCTTCTGCGCCGGGCTGGACGTGGCCAATTTCGGCCGCTTTGCTGCGGAAGACCCCGAGGCGCTGATCATGCCGCGCACCCATGGCCTGTCGAACGCATTCCAGCGGGTGTCGCTGGTGTGGCGCGACGTGCCGGTGCCGGTGATCGCGGCGCTGCACGGGGTGACCTTCGGCGGCGGGCTGCAGATCGCGCTTGGCGCCGATATCCGCATCGCGCATCCCGACACGAAACTGTCGATCATGGAAATGAAATGGGGGCTGGTGCCCGACATGGGCGGCATGGTGGTGCTGCCGAAGCTGCTGCGTTCGGACGTGCTGCGAAAACTCACCTATACTGCCGATCAGGTCGCGGCCGATGAGGCTCAGGCGATCGGGTTGGTGACCGAACTGGCCGACGATCCCAAGGCGGCCGCGCTGGCGCTGGCCGAAAAGATCGCGGGCAAAAGCCCCTCGGCGATGCGCGCGGCCAAGCGGCTGATCGCGGTGGCCGAAAGCGGTGCGCCCGAGGCCGATGTTCTGCTGGAGGAAAGCCGCGAACAGGCGGGTCTGATCGGCAAGCCGCATCAGATGGAGGTCATCGCCGCCAATATGCAGAAGCGCGCACCGCGCTTCGACTAACCCATGAATTTCTTCCGCGCGTCGCGGGCGATGTTATAGCGCATTTCCAGATCGGCGATGCGCGCCATCAGCCGTTTCTTTTCTGCTTCGTCCGTCGCCGCCCGCCAGTCGGCTCGTGCCGCATCGAGGTCCTTCTTCAACCCGAATTCCTCGGGCAGGGCCCCGGCCTCGGCCATGATCCGGTATCCGGCCGCCATCGCGGGATCGACCACAGACTCCTCGGGCCGTTCGGGCAGGGGCTTGCCCTCGCCCTCCAGCCCTTCCAGCTTGCCCTCGGCCTGGGCCTTCAGGATCTGCCGTTCGATCAATTGTCTCAAGGAACGCATGTGCAAGAGCCTAACACGTTTCCCCGTTTCATCTTGGAAAAAATACTCCGGGGGTGAATTGGCCGCAGGCCAAGAGGGGGCAGGGCCCCCTCACACCGCCCGCGGGCCAGGCGAAGGCTGATCTATGATCAGCCCAGTTCGGCCAGACGCGCCAGCGCCGCCTTCAGCTTCTCTTCTTCCTCTTCGCGCGCTGCCAGGTTGTCGCGGGCTTCCTCGACCACCTCTTCCGGTGCGCTTTCGACGAATTTCGGGTTGTTCAGCCGCCCGCGCAGCCCGCCCAATTCCTTGGCCAGCTTGCCCAGCGTCTTTTCCAGACGCGCCTTTTCCTCGCCGATATCGATGATGTCGGCCAGGGGCAGGCCGAAAGTGCCGCCCTCGACCGCGACGGTGATGCAGCCCTTGGGGAAATCCGCCGCCTCGGTCAGGCTGTCGATCCGCGCCAGCCGCTTGATCAGCACCTCGTTGCGTGCCCAGGCGGCCTTGCCCGCGTCATCCAGCGCGGTGACCAGCATCGGGATATGCAGGCCCGCGGGCACATGCATCTGGGCGCGGGCAGACCGAACTTCCTCGATCAGCGAAATCACCCAGTTCATTTCCCGGTCCGCCGCCGCATCGACCAGATCGGCCGCCTTGTAGGTCGGCCAATCGGCATGGACCAGCATCTTGGCGCGCTCGCCGGTGGCGCCCCACAGCTCTTCGGTGATGAAGGGCATGATCGGGTGCAGCAGGATCAGGCACTGATCCAGTACCCAGCCCATGACCTTCTGGGTCTCGGCCTTGGCGGCTTCGTCCTCGCCCTGCAGCAGCGGCTTGGAAAATTCCACGTACCAGTCGCAGACCTTGCCCCAGACGAAGGCGTAAAGCGCTTGCGCTGCGTCGTTGAAGCGGTAGTTCTCCAGCGCCTCGTCCACCACTTCGCGGACCTTGGCGACCTCGCCGATGATCCATTTGTTTACCGTGGCGCTGGCCGCCGGGATCTCCGCCGCCGGTGCACCGTTTGCATACACGTCGTTCATTTCGGCGAAACGGGTGGCGTTCCAGATCTTGGTGCCGAAATTGCGGTAGCCCGCGATCCGCTGCATGTCGAGTTTCAGAACACCGCCCAAGGACGCCATCGCGGCATTGGTGAAGCGCAAAGCATCGGCGCCGTATTCGTCGATGATATCGAGCGGATCGACCACGTTGCCGGTCGACTTGGACATCTTCTTGCCCTTGGCGTCGCGCACCAGCCCGTGCAGGTAGACGGTGTCGAACGGGATTTCGTCCACCACGGCCAGCTGCATCATCATCATCCGCGCCACCCAGAAGAACAGGATGTCCTGCCCGGTGATCAGAACGTTGGTCGGGAAATACCGCTCCAGCGCCTCGGTCTGTTCCGGCCAGCCCAGCGTGCCGATCGGCCACAGGCCCGAGCTGAACCAGGTGTCCAGAACGTCCGGGTCGCGCCAGACCGGGTAAACCAGCTTGGTCGGGTCCTGATCGACGGCATAGTGGCCCAGGCTCTCGGCCAGCTTGTGGATCGCTTCGTGCTTGTCGGCGACCTCGATCACCGTGGCGTGGTTCAGCGGCGCCGGGATATCGGCGTTGTCGTCGAGGAATTTCGCGATGACGCCTTCGAAATCGGCGGCGCAGTGATGCACGTCGCCGGCATGCAGCATGCCGCCTTCGTTCAGCAACCGGCCCAGTTCGACCAGGTCCAGATCGCCGTCGCCCTCATCGTCGTTGAAATCCGGCGCGCTCAGGTCCAGCCCGTACCAGACCGGGATCTGGTGACCCCACCACAGCTGGCGCGAAATGCACCAGGGTTCGATATTGTCGAGCCAGTGATAATAGGTCTTCTCGCCGCTTTCGGGCAGGATCTTCACCGTGCCGTCGCGCACCTTGTCGAGCGCCGGGCCAACGATCTTGTCGGTGTCGACGAACCACTGGTCGGTCAGCATCGGCTCGATCACCACCTTGGAACGGTCGCCGAAGGGCTGCATGATCAGCTTGCTTTCGACGAAGGGCACCTCGGTGCCTTCCTCGTCGGGGATCATCACCGCCAGGCCTGCGTTGGTGATATCCTCGATCACCGCCTTGCGGGCCTCGAACCGGTCCATGCCGCGGTATTTTTCCGGCACCAGGTTCAGCGCGTCGACTTCGATCTCGCTGGTTTCCGACCCAGCGGCGATCTCGCGGGCGCGCTTGACCGCGTCCTCATAGGGCAGCCCGTCGGCGCGCATCGCGCCCTTGGTGTCCATCAGCCGATACATCGGCAGCTTGCCGCGCTTGGCGACCTGGTAGTCGTTGAAATCATGCGCGCCGGTGATCTTCACCGCGCCCGATCCGAAATCGGGATCGGGATATTCGTCGGTGATGATCGGGATCAGGCGATCGCAAAGCGGCAGATGCACCATCTTGCCCACGATCGGGGCATAACGCTCGTCATCCGGGTGTACCGCGACCGCGCCGTCGCCCAGCATGGTCTCGGGGCGCGTCGTGGCGATCGAGATGTAATCGCGGGTCTCGCGCAGGGTGACCTTGCCGTCCTCGTCCTTCTCGACATACTCGTAGGTCTCGCCATCGGCGAGGCGGTACTTGAAGTGCCACATATGGCCGTTGACCTCGATATTCTCGACCTCGAGGTCGGAAATCGCGGTTTCGAAATGCGGGTCCCAGTTGACCAGCCTCTTGCCGCGATAGATCAGCCCCTTGCGGTACATCTCGACGAAGACCTTGATCACGGCATCGTGGAAATTGCCCTCTTCGCCCGCCGGCGCGCCCTCGGCGCCCGACATGGTGAAGGCGTTGCGCGACCAGTCGCAGGAGGCGCCGAGGCGCTTCAACTGCTCGATGATGGTGCCGCCCGACTGCGCCTTCCATTCCCAGACCTTTTCCAGGAAGGCCTCGCGTCCCAGCTCGGCGCGCGACGGTTCCTGGTTCCTGGCCAGTTCGCGTTCCACCACCATCTGGGTGGCGATGCCGGCGTGGTCCTGGCCGGGCTGCCACAGCGTGTCGAAGCCCTGCATCCGCTTCCAGCGGATCAGGATGTCCTGCAGCGTGTTGTTGAACGCGTGGCCCATATGCAGAACGCCGGTGACGTTGGGCGGCGGGATCATGATGCAGAAGCTCGACGCCCCCGGTTTCGCATTCGCACCGGCGGTGAAGCAGCCCGCCTTTTCCCAGGCCGCGTAAAGGCGGCTTTCAGCCTCGGCCGCGTTGAAGGTCTTTTCCATCGCCATGATCCGGATCCCGCGTCAAATATCGTTGATGATCGTCTATCGAATTGGGCGCGGAAGGAAAAGCCGTTATCAGGCGGTGCAGCCTGCGGCTGCGCATGTTTATCTCGTCTCCGGCCTGCGGCCTGCGCCTCGGGTCCGCCTCCGGCGGGAGTATTTGGGCCAAGAAGAAACACGAAGGTGCGCTTTGCCGTTTCTTCTTGGTGAAAATACTCCGGGGGTTTGGGGGCTGGCCCCCAATGCGCGCGCCGTTCAGGCCCCGCGGTCGATCTTGGTGCTGAGCTGGATCAGGCTTTCGGAGCTTTTCACCCCCTTGGCCTCGCCGATCCGGTCCAGCGTGTCGTCCAGTTCCTCGGTGGTCCGGGCGCTGATTTCGGCGATCATGTCGAACCGGCCGCTGGTGGTGTGGACGCGCATAACATTGGGCAGCGATTTCAGCCGCGCCAGCACCGCCGGGCCCGAGCGCGGTTCGATCGACAACAGCGCCGTGGCGCGCAGCCGGGGCTGCGCCGGGCGGCCCAGCCGCACGCCATAGCCCGCGATGGTGCCGTTGTTTTCCAGCCGGTCCAGTCGCGCCTGCACGGTGGTGCGCGCCAGCCCCAGCCGCCGCGCCAGCGTGGCGACGGGAAGCCGGGCGTTTTCGGCCAGAAGGGTCAGCAGGGCTGCATCGGTTTCGTCGTTTTGCATGGTCATAATATGAAAGTGACGAAAGAAAGAGTCAATTTGGTCATTCTTACGCGCAGGTATGACGCCGATCCGGCGGATAGTGGGAAAAAACAGAGAGGTAGTCCATGCGGCCCGACCCCTATTGGCTGTCGCCCGAGCGGCATCTGCAACGCGTCCAGCCCGACGAGGCGGTGATGTATTTCAGCCCCGTCGCCCTGCAGAATGCGGCGCATCGTTTCCTGGACGGGTTTCCCGGGCTGGTGACCTATGCGGTCAAGGCCAACCCGGGCGAGGCGGTGCTGGTCAACCTGGCGGCGGCCGGGCTGACGGCCTTCGACGTGGCCTCGCCCGCCGAGATGGAGGCGGTGCGCGCGGTCTGCCCCGATGCGGTCTTGCATTACAACAACCCGGTGCGGTCGGTGGCCGAGATCAAGGAAGCGGCGCGGTTCGGCATCGCCTCGGCCTCGGTCGATTGCCCGAACGAGCTGGACAAGCTGGCGCCGCTGGGGCGCGATCTGGAAATCGCCGTCCGGCTGGCGCTGCCGGTGAAGGGGGCGGCCTATGATTTCGGGGCGAAATTCGGCGTCGGGCCGGAGCGTGCGGCGGAACTGCTGCGGCAGGTGGCAGACCGGGGCTATCGCCCGGCGCTGACCTTCCATCCCGGCACCCAATGCGATCTGCCCGACCCGTGGGAGGCCTATATCCGGGCCGCCGCGGATGTGGCGCGGCAGGCGGGCGTCACGATCGGGCGGCTGAATGTGGGCGGCGGGTTCGCGTCGCACCGGGCCGGGACGGCGCCCGATCTGGAGGCGATCTTCGACCGGATCGGAAAGATTGCGGGCGAGGTGTTCGACACCGTGCCCGAGCTGGTCTGCGAACCGGGCCGGGCGATGGTGGCCGAGGCCTTCACCCTGGCGACACGGGTCAAGGCGATCCGCCAGGACGGGTCGGTGTTCCTCAACGACGGCATCTATGGCGGCTTTTATGAATACCGCGACATGCACGGGGTGGATCGCGTCCGCTGCGTGTCGCCCGACGGCCGGGCGCGGAGCGGCGACAAGGTGGCGCGCGTCGCCTTCGGACCGACCTGCGACAGCATCGACCGGCTGCCCGATCCGGTGGCACTGTCCGGCGACCTTCAGGAAGGCGATTACGTTCTGTTCGACGGCATGGGTGCCTATTCCTTGGCGCTTGCCACCCGGTTCAACGGTTACGGACCGGGCCGGCCGGTCACGGTCGCGTCACTCTGTGCCGAGGGGGGTGGACAGCCCGGATCGTAGGGTTAGTGTCGCACCAGGGAAGAGATCCCGCCAGCAGATGAAAAATGGGGTGCGCCATGGAAAAATTCGGCAAGAGCCAAGCGATCACCCGGGTCGAAGATACCCGGTTCCTGACCGGCCATGGCGGCTATGTCGACGATGTCGCGCCCGAGGGCGCGCTGCGGGCCTATGTTTTCCGCTCGCCGGTGGCGCATGCGGAAATCCTGTCGCTGGATGTCGGGGATGCGCGCGACAGCGACGGGGTGCACCTGGTCCTGACCGCCGATGACCTGATCGCGGCGGGCATCACCATGGGCCTGTCGGCGGTGACGGTGAAGAATCGCGACGGGTCCGACGCGGCCGCGCCCCATCGTCCGATCCTGGCCAAGGACAAGCTGCGCCATGTCGGCGAACCGGTGGCGGTGATCGTGGCCGACACGCTGGATCAGGCGCGCGACGCGGCCGAGCTGATCGAACTGGATTATGAAGACCTGCCGGCCAAGCTGGACCTCGCCCCGGGCGGGACGCCGCTGCATGACGAGGCGCCGGATAACCGCGCCTATGACTGGGGCCTGGGCGACGAGGTGGCCTGCGCCGCCGCGTTCCGGCGCGCCGCCAATGTGGTGCGGATGGAAATCACAGACAGCCGGATCATCGTCAATTCGATAGAACCGCGCGGCTGCTTTGCCGACTGGCAGGACGGGCGGCTGCACCTGGCCTTTGGCGGGCAGGGCGTGTGGGGCGTCAAGGCGGCGCTGGCCAAGGCGCTGTCGCTGGAGCCGGAAAACGTCCATGTCACCACCCCCGATGTCGGTGGCGGCTTCGGGATGAAAGCGCCGCCTTACCCGGAATATTTCGCCGCCGCCCATGCCGCGATGGTGCTGGGCCGCCCGGTCCGCTGGATGGGGGAACGGTCCGACGCGATGCTGAGCGACCATCACGGCCGCGACCTGATCAGCGACGCGGCGCTGGCGTTTGACGAAAATAACCGGATCATCGGCTATCGCGTCGATACCCGTTCCAACCTGGGCGCCTATAACAGCAATTTCGGCCAGCTGATCCAGTCGAACCTGTTCGCCCGCGTGCTGATGGGGACCTATGACGTGCAGGATACCTATCTGCATGTCGAGGGGTTCTATACCAACACCACCCAGGTCGATGCCTATCGCGGCGCCGGCCGGCCCGAGGCGATCTATGTGCTGGAACGGATGATGGATCAGGCGGCGCGCGAACTGGGCGTCGACCCGTGGGAGCTGCGCCGGATCAATTTCATCCCGAAAGACAAGTTCCCCTATATGAGCGCCACCGGCGAAAATTACGACGTGGGCGATTTCAACAAGGTGCTGGCGACGGCCGAAGCCAAGGCCGACCGCGCCGGGTTCGCCGCCCGCCGCGCCGACAGCGAAGCGCGCGGAAAACTGCGCGGGATCGGGCTGAGCTATTACATCGAAAGCATCTTGGGCGATCCTTCCGAGGGTGCCAAGGTGGAATTCAACGAGGACGGCACCGTGTCGATCTATGTCGGCACCCAGTCGAACGGGCAGGGGCACGAAACCGTCTATGCCAAGTTCCTCAGCGATCAGACCGGCATCCCGATGGACATGATTTCGGTGGTGCAGGGCGACAGCGACCGTATCGCACAGGGCGGCGGCACCGGCGGGTCGCGGTCGGTCACGGTGCAGGCCAATGCGACGCTGGCGACGGTGGACAAGATGGTTGAGGCCTTCACCCCCTACCTGGCCGACAAGATGGGGGTCGATGAGGCCGACATCCGCTTCGACGATGAAACCTTCCGCGCGCCGGGGTCGAACATGACGCCGACCTTCCTGGAAGCCGCCGAAATGGCGCGGGCCGACGGGCGGGCCGATCTTCTGGTGCACGAGGCGCGGGCGACCTTGCCGGCACGGTCCTATCCCAACGGCGCCCATGTCGCCGAGGTCGAGGTCGATCCCGACACCGGCGCGGTCGAGCTGGTGAAATACACGGTGGTCGACGACTTCGGCAACCTGATCAACCCGCTGCTGGCCGAGGGCCAGGTTCATGGCGGCGTGGCGCAGGGCGCCGGTCAGGTTATGATGGAACGGGTCGTGTATGATGACGAAGGCCAGCTTCTGTCGGGGTCCTTCATGGATTACGCGATGCCGCGGGCGGCAGACATGCCGATGATCGGTTTTTCGGCCGAACCGGTGCCGTCGACGTCGAACCCGATGGGCATGAAGGGCTGCGGCGAAGCGGGCACCGTCGGCGCGATGGCATCGACCATGAACGCGGTGCTGGATGCGCTTTGGCAGCGCGGCGTGCGCAAGATCGACATGCCGGTCACGCCGCTGCGAGTCTGGGAGACCTTGCAAGATGCGACTGAGGACGCTCGCTAAGCAATTCTTCAAATGGGTCAGGCCCGGCTTCTGGTCGGGCCATTCCCCGGTAAGCGTTACGCGCGGGCCCATCATCCATGCGATCATCCTCGACGGCACCATGTCCACGCTCACCCCGGGCGAGGAAACCAATGCCGGGCTGACCTACCGCTTGCTGTCACAGCAGGGCGCGCCGGTGTCGGTCTATTACGAAGCCGGGGTGCAGCTGCTGCAATGGCGCGATGCGCCCGACGTGCTGATGGGGCGCGGCATCAACCGGCAGATCCGCCGCGCCTACGGTTACCTGGCCAGCCGCTACCGGCCCGGCGACAAGGTGTTCCTGTTCGGCTATTCGCGCGGCGCCTATGCGGTGCGGTCGCTGGCGGGGGTGATCGACCAGGTCGGGCTGCTGAAACCCGACGCCGCCACCGAACGCAACATCCAGCTCGCCTATCGTCATTACCAAAGCCCGCCGGGCAGCCCCGCCAGCGCCGCCTTCCGCGCCGCCCATTGCCATGAGGGGTTCGAGATCGAGATGATCGGCGTCTGGGACACGGTGAAGGCGCTGGGCCTGCGGCTGCCGCTGCTGTGGCGCTGGTCGGAACAAAACCATGCCTTCCATTCGCATGAGCTTGGCCAGGCGGTGAAGCGCGGTTTCCACGCGCTGGCGCTGGATGAAACCCGCAAGGTGTTCGAACCGGTGCTGTGGGACAGCCGCGAATCCGGCGCGCAGCAGATTCAGCAGGTCTGGTTCCGCGGCACCCATGGCGATATCGGCGGCCAGCTGGGCGATTTTCAACAGGCCCGGCCGCTGGCCAATATCCCGCTGGTCTGGATGCTGGAACGGGCGCAAAGCTGCGGCCTGCCATTGCCCGAGGGCTGGCGCGAGGAGTTCCCGCGCGACGCCGCCGCGCCGTCGGTCGGGACATGGCGCCACTGGGGCAAGATGTTCCTGCTGCGCAAGCGCCGCCTGGTCGGCACCGATCCGTCCGAACACCTGCACGACACCGTGCCGGCCGAGCGCTGCGGCACCCCGGCCGCGAATTCTAGCGCAGTTTCATGACGATGCAGGTGGTCGATCCGGTGGCGTACAGCCGGCCGTCCGCGACGCCGCGAATTTCGCCATTGGCGATGCCGGTGGAGCGCCCC
Organism: Thalassovita mangrovi; assembly: GCF_009857745.1. GTDB lineage: Bacteria > Pseudomonadota > Alphaproteobacteria > Rhodobacterales > Rhodobacteraceae > Thalassobius > Thalassobius mangrovi. The sequence goes on along the minus strand of NZ_WWEN01000002.1, from coordinate 817,694 downwards.
ACATGCTGCGCCACACCGATCGCTTCGACCTCCATCCCCAGCGGGATCGGCCGCAGGATGTTGATCTTGTATTCCAGCGTTGTGTAGACGCTGCCCTTGGGCACCTTGGTCATCACCGCGCAGGCCATGCAACTGTCCAGCAGCGTGCCGTACCAGCCGCCATGCACCGTGCCCATCGGGTTGGTGGAGGCGAATTCCGGTTCGCCGCGGAACACCACGCGGCCGTCCTCGACCTCGGTCAGCCGGTAATTCAGCAACTTGGAAATCGGCGGACCGGAACTTTCCCCGCGCTGCATCCGTTGCATCGCTTCCAGCCCCGACATGCTCAGCAATTCGTCCTGGCTGGGCAGGTCCTGCGGCGATGTGGCGATCGGTCTTTCGGTCATGTCTGATCCTCCCGCGCCAAGGTGACGCGGGGAGGCACAGACAGGCAAGCCCGGGAAAGCGTTGTTACGCGACGTTTTCCAGCTGCGTCTTGGGCGTGACGCCAAGCGCATGGCACACGTCGCGGGTCAGTTCCGGCCGGTTCAGCGTGTAGAAATGCAGGTTTTCCACGCCGCCCTCGATCAGGTCGGTGCACAGCTCGGTGCACAGGGCGGTGGCCAGCAGGTCCTGGCGGCCGTCGCGTTCGGCCTTCTCGAAGGCCTCGATCACCCAGTCGGGCACCGAGGTGCCGCAGCGCTTGGCGAAGTTGCGCGCACCCTTGAAATTCTCGATCGGCAGGATGCCCGGGATGATCGGCTTGTCGATACCGGCCTTTTCGCAGGCATCGCGGAAGCGGAAGAAGGTGTCCGCCTCGAAGAAGAACTGGGTCAGCGCCTCGTCGGCACCGGCGTCGAACTTGCGCTTCAGCCAATCGATATCGGCCTGGTGATCGGGCGATTCAGGGTGCTTTTCGGGATAGGCGCCGACGCGGATGGTGAACTTGCCCTTCTCCGCCAGCGCCTCGATCAGTTCGATCGAGCTGGCGAAACCGTCCGGATGGGGCTGGAACGAGCCGCTGCCCTTGGGCGGGTCGCCGCGCAGCGCCACGATATCGGTGACGCCCGCTGCGGCGAATTCATCGGCGATGGCCAGGGTTTCTTCGCGGCTGGCATCGACGCAGGTCAGGTGCGCGGCCACTTTCAGCCCGGAATGCTTGTGGATCGTCGCCACCGCGTCGCGGGTCAGGTCGCGGGTGGTGCCGCCGGCGCCATAGGTGACCGACACGAAACGCGGGCCCAGCGGCGCCAGAACCTGCACCGTGTCCCACAGGCGGAATGACGCCTCCAGGTTCTGCGGCGGGAAAAATTCGAACGATACGGCGGGCACGGTCATGATCACGGAATCCATCTTTTGTGGTTGCGCCCTTGTCGCCCGAATCTGTTTGTGAGACAACTTCATAATTCTCAACGTGAACATGAGGATCGTTCATAATGCATATCGAGCTGCGCCACCTGCGCACGATCAAGGCGATCCACGATGCCGGCGGATTGGCGCGGGCGGCGGATCAGCTGCACATCACCCAGTCGGCGCTCAGCCACCAGATCAAGCACCTGGAAGAACAGACCGGGGTGGAGCTTTTCGTGCGCCGCTCCAAGCCGATGAAGCTGACCGCGGCGGGCAAGCGGCTGCTGGCGGCGGCGGAAAAGATCCTGCCGGAAATGGCCGCGTTGGAGGAACAGTTCAAGGGCATCGTCACCGGCAAGACCGGGCGGCTGCATATCGCCATCGAATGCCACGCCTGTTTCGAATGGCTGTTCCCGGTGCTGGAACAGTTCCGCAAGGCCTGGCCCGAGGTCGATCTCGACATCCGCGCGGGGCTTGCCTTCGACGCGCTGCCCGCGTTGCAGAAGGAAGAGGTCGACTTGGTGATCTCCTCGGACCCCGAGGACCTGGCCGGAGTCGATTTCGTGCCGCTGTTCGATTATTCCCCGGTCTTCGTCGCCGCCAGCGCCCACCCGCTGGCGCAGAAGCCGTTCATCGAGCCGGAAGATTTCGCCAGTGAGACGCTGATCACCTATCCGATGGACCGCTCGCGGCTGGATATCTTCAGCGAATTGCTGACCCCGGCGGGAATCGAACCGGCGGCGATCCGGCCGGTGGAACTGACCGCGGTCATCCTGATGCTGGTGGCGTCGAACCGCGGCGTGACTGTGCTGCCCGACTGGGTGGTGCGCGAGGTGAAATATTCCTCCGATTACGTCACCCGCCCGATCACCGAAAACGGCCTGACGAAAAGGCTTTACGCGGCGGTGCGCTCGGACGACGCGACGCGGCCCTTTTTCGCCCATTTCATCCGCCTGGCGCGCACCGAACCGGTCAAGTTGCAGCGGCAGTAAACGGCTTCTTCTGTTCAAAAATATCCCGGGGGAGTCGCCGCTTGTGGCGGCGGGGGCAGCGCCCCCTTTTAGCGGGCATGTCGATACGCCGCCTTTCCCCTTGGCAAACAGGCCCGCGCCGCGTATACGCGCGGCTTGGATAATGAGGGACCGGACCGATGCAAGGCAGCGCAAATCTCAACATCATGCTCAAGGCCGCCCGCAAGGCGGGCCGATCGCTGGTGAAGGACTTCCGCGAAGTGGAAAACCTTCAGGTCTCGATGAAGGGCGCGGGCGATTTCGTGTCCAAGGCCGATCTGGCCGCCGAGGAAATCCTGAAACAGGAACTGATGGGCGCGCGTCCGACCTATGGCTGGCTGGGCGAGGAAGGCGGCGAAGAAGCGGGCCAGGACCCGACCCGGCGCTGGATCGTCGATCCGCTGGACGGCACCACCAACTTCCTGCACGGGCTGCCGCATTGGGCGATTTCCATCGCGCTGGAACATAAGGGACAGATCGTGTCGGGGGTGATCTACGATCCCGCCAAGGACGAAATGTTCTATGCCGAAAAGGGCGCCGGGGCCTGGCTGAACGATTCCAACCGCCTGCGGGTCTCCGGCCGCAACCGGATGATCGAATCGATCTTCGCCACCGGTATTCCGTTCGCCGGCAAGCGCACGCTGCCCGCGACGCTGCAGGACCTGGCGCGGATCATGCCCGAATGCGCCGGTGTGCGGCGTTGGGGTTCGGCGGCGCTGGACCTGGCCTATGTGGCGGCGGGCCGCTACGACGGGTTCTGGGAACGCGAACTGAACATCTGGGATCTGGCCGCGGGCACCCTGATCGTCACCGAAGCGGGCGGCATGGTCGGGCCGATCCGCGACGGCCACGATCCGCTGGAACATGGCGACATCGTCGCCGCGAATAACGAGATCTTCGACAAGTTCGCCGGCATCGTGCGCGCCCGCGAAAGCTGAGTTTCCCCGGGCGGCGTTGCGGCCCGGCTCTAGCGGTCCGACGGGTGATTGATCCCGTCGGTCCAGGGCACTTCACCCAGATCGCGCGGATTGACCCCTTCGATACAGGCCACGTTGATCCCGTATTGCGTCGGGTCCGAGCGGCGCTGGTGATGGGTGTAGATGCCGCAGGTCTTGCAGAAATAATGCTTCGCGGCACCGGTGCCCCAGGTGTAGAGCGTCAGGTTCTCCGCCCCCTTCACCACCTCGACCCCGTCGAGCGGCGCCGAAACCGCGATCGCCCCGCGCCGGGCGCAGAAGGAACAATCGCAGCGCCGGGCGCTGTCGAGTCCCTCGGTCAGCCGCACCGACAGTTCCACCGCGCCGCAATGGCAGGTCGCTTTCACCGGATCAGTCATCTTTCTTCCTTTTCACACGGGGGACGCGGGTCACGCGGGGCGGGGCGCCGCGCCGCCTGACCCGGGGAATGCGCGTCGGGGTCAGTTCATATTCGGCTTCCGGATGCGGTGGCCGGCCGTGATACTGGTTCCAGTACCCGGTCCCGCCCTTGCGCAGCCAGACCGGCAGGGTCAGGATGAAGCCCGCGATGAAACCGCCCGCATGGGCCCAGTAGGCCACGCCGCCCATCGTCGCGTCGGCTTCGGTGCCCGCGATCAGCTGGATCACGAACCAGATGCCCAGCATGACCCAGGCCGGCACCGAAAAGATGCGGAAGAAGATGATGAAGATGAACAGGATGTCGATCCGCGCCTTGGGATAAAGCAGCAGATATCCCCCCATCACCCCGGCGATCGCGCCCGACGCGCCGACCGTGGGCACCGGCGAATGCGGCGCGGCCATCACGTGGACAAGCGCCGCCGCCAGCCCCGAGGCGAGGTAGAACAGCAGGTATCCGACATGGCCCATCTCGTCCTCGAGGTTGTCGCCGAAAATCCACAGGAACAGCATATTGCCCGCCAGGTGCATGAAACCGCCATGCATGAACATGGTGGTGAACAGCGTGATCATGCCCTCGCCCTGCGACACCCGGGCCGGGATCAGGGCCCATTGGTCGAAAAACGCCCCCAGGGCGCGCTGGTCGCCGAACAGGCTGACATAGCTGAGAAACACCAGCACGTTCACCAGCATCAGCGCATAGGTGACATAGGGCGTGCTCAGGGACGGGTTGTGGTCGCGGATCGGAAACATGGGGCGACGATTTCGGCTTTTCGGGGCGGCGTCAACCATGCATCGGGCCGCGCAGGGCGGCATGACTTGACCCGGGGCGGTTTCGTGCCAGTATTTTCAGGATGAAACGCTGGTTGCTTGTCCTTGCAGTCCTGTGCGCCGCGCCGATGGCGCGGGCCTGTCCCGTCGCGCCGGATCATTCCGAGGCGCTGGCCGATCTGCTGCGCCGCGCGCAGCAGGCGCCCAACGAATACCAGGCGCGGCTGATCACCAACGAGATGTGGGCGCTCTGGGCCGATGCCCCGGACGAAGCGGCGCAGGAGGTGCTGGATCAAGGCATGCGCCGCCGCCGCGCCTTCGACCTGATCGGCGCGGTGGAGGATTTCGACCGGCTGATCGCCTATTGCCCCGACTATGCCGAAGGCTACAACCAGCGCGCCTTCGTCCGCTTCATCCAGCAGGATTATGCCCGCGCGCTGGACGATCTGGACCGCGCGCTGGCGCTGTCGCCCGCCCATGTGGCGGCGCTGGCGGGCAAGGCGATGACGCTGATGGGGCTGGGCCGGATGGAGGAGGGGCAGGCGGTTTTACGCGAGGCGCTGGCGCTCAACCCATGGCTGCCCGAACGTCACCTGCTGCAGGACCCGCCGGGCGAGGACCTTTGAACCCCTGACCCGCTTTACACCCCCACAGCTTGCGCTATTGTCCCGCCACCGGACCGGCGCGGGCGTGGTGGAATGGTAGACACAGGAGACTTAAAATCTCTAGGCCGTATAGGCCGTGCCGGTTCGAGTCCGGCCGCCCGTACCATTTGATTCAGAAGAGTTATTTGGTTTTTTCAGTCGAAGAAATCGCAGGAACACTTCCCGGTACACCTACAAATGCGTTGTCTTCCAAGTGAACGCAGGCCTGTCAATCGCTGGATTGACCTGATCAGGTTTCGGGGACGCCTGCCTTGCGCAGCCCGTCGATGTAAATCGAAAAGGTCAGGGAAAACGTCGGTGGCAGGGAATCGATGATACGCTGGATCGTGACACCGGGATGCGCGTCCTTGAAGGCCCTGGCGGCCGCCATGGCCTCATCTTCCAGCCCGAGCGCCATGTTGATCGCGATCAGCGGGCGGTAGGCCCATTGCACGCCCGGGCCCAGTTCCATGCCGCGCTTGATGATCTCTTTCGCCTTTTCGAAGTTTCCGTCCCGAAACTCGGTCATGCCCAGGCCGATGACCATGTTGTGCATGTAGGGATCAAGCGGGCTCAACCGTATCGCGGTATCGAAGGCGCGGCGGGCCTCGTCGGGGCGGTCGCTGTAGATGCCGAGATACCCTTTCCGCATCCAGCCCCAGGCGTTGTTGGGATCGAGGGCCAGCGCGTGATCGAGAAAACTGCTGGCCCGTCCGATTTCATCGGAGACCATCGAAATCGTGGCGCCGATGGCAACGAGCGTCAGCACATGATCCCGGGCTTCGTCCGCAGCCTGGTTCGCCAACTCATAGGCCTGCTGACGGACCTCCTTGGGGGTTTCGGTCCACAGATAGGTGCATTGCTGCGCGAGAGCCCAGGCCTTCAGCGCCTTGGGCAGCGGATGGGCCGGATCATAGCTGATCGCCTGATCGAGGAATGAAACGGCAATGGCGTTTTCCTCGGCCCGATGGGTCCAGAAATGGGGCATCGCGCTCATGATGAGTTCATATCCGGTCCGGTCCTGCGGCATCCGTTGCCGGGCGCGGTCGATCTCGGCCGCGCGCACATTGGGGGAAATCTGCCCCGCGACTTGGCTTGCAATCCGGTCCTGGAGTTCGAACAGGTCGTCCAGCCGGTCATCGAACCTTTCGGACCAGAGCGCGCGGCCGTTGCTGCCCTGAACAAGCTGAACCGAAATCCTGACCCGCTCGCCTGCGCGGCGGATGCTGCCTTCGACCAGGTATTCGGTGCCGAGATGCCGGGCGATTTCCGGTATGTCGAGGCGCTGGCCCTGAAGCGCGAAGGCCGATTGCCGGGCGATGACATGGAAATCATGAACCCTGCTCAGGGCGCTGGTGATCTCCTCGACGACGCCGTCGGCGAACATGTCGTTTTCGCCGACGCCGAATTCGTCGAAGGGCAGAACGGCGAGGCTGGGACGGGAGGCGCGCGCCGCCGGGGCAGGGGATCGCTTTGCCGTTCCGGGTTTCTCGGTCTGCCGCATCTGGCGCAGCCAATCCTCGAATCCTTCCGAATGCAGATCGAACCCCTGAAGAAAATCACCCTCCCCGGTTTCGACGCAAACGCGTTCGGGGGCCAGCCAGACATGCTGGCGATTTGCCTCCAGCACGCCGTCCGGCAGGGTCCGGCGCAGAAGCGAAAGCTCCTGCCGCAGTGAGGCGCGGGCCTGCTCTTCCGAGCGGTCCGACCAGAGAAGATCGGCGACAAGCGTGCGTTCGGCGCGCATGTCCGGCTGGGTTGCCAGATAGGCCAGCAGCCCCTGACCGCGGCGCGACAGCCCGTCCACACCCTTCCCTGAGCCGTCATGGGCCCGGAACGCGCCGAATAGGCGCAGGGTGAGCTTGGACATGTCCGACAAAATGCACACTGAAGTTTTTTGCGTTGAATGACCCTATTTTACGGAAATTTTGCGCTTCTTGCACGGGGTATCACGCGCCTAATTGCGCTCAAATTACAGGCAGATGCGATCCTGGGCTCATCAGACGTTTCAGCCCATGAGAGGAACACAACCATGCAGATCGCAACCCATGCCGCCCGCGCCACCCTTCCCGCCACCAAAGGCAAGAGCCGTTCGCGTCTGCCTCTCTTTCTGCGGGTTCTGAATTGGATCGCCGATGCCGACTGCCGCTATCGCGAGAAACAAATGCTGAAAAACCTGCCCGATGAACGGCTGGAGGACATCGGGATAACCCGCGAAGAGGCCAAGCTGCTGTTCTGCCGGCGCGGCTAGCCCCCCGCGAACCGCGGTGTCATCAAATCAGGGCGCGGTCACAACAATAGCAAACTATCGCATCGCCCGGTTCTTAAGCCGGGCGGTTTCCTTTTATCGGCATGGTAGCGGCTCAGCCCTCGTCCTTGTGCCGGAAACTCGCCTCGCGCTTGGACAGGGATTTGTCGAAATCGAATTGCGGCAGGCTGGCGAAGGCTTCGCGCAGCGCCACGCCCCAGCCGTCCGAAATGTCGTGGAAATAATCGTTGTCGGCGTCGATCCGGAACACCTTGCCGGTTTTCAGGCTGTCCTTTTCATAGACATGCACGTCCAGCGGCGGGGCCACCGACAGGTTGGCCTTGATGGTGGAATCGAAGGACACCAGCAGCAGCTTGATCGCGTCTTCGAAGCTCATTTCGGGATCATAGGCGCGCAGCAGGATCGGGCGGCCGTACTTGGTTTCGCCGATCTGGAAAAACGGCGTGTCGGGGCTGGCTTCGATGAAATTGCCCTCGGGGTAGATCAGGAACAGCCGCATCTGCCCGTCGCCCAGCTGCCCGCCCAGCAGCAGCGTGGCGTGGAAGGTGGATTCGGCGCGCTGGCCGTGTTCGGTGTTGTCGCGGATCACTTCGCGCAGGGTGTCGCCGACCATGGTGGCGACCTCGAACATGCTTTCGCAGGCCATGATGCCGGGATCGCGGTCGGCCACCTGCTTGGCGCGTTCCTCCAGCAGGCTGACCACGGCCTGGGTGGTGGCCAGGTTACCGGCGCTCATCAGGGTGATCGACCGTTCGCCGGGCTGTTCCCAAATCCGCATCTTGCGGAAGGTCGAGATATTGTCGACGCCCGCATTGGTGCGGGTGTCGGACATGAAAACCATGCCGCGATCGAGGGTGAGGCCAACACAGTAGGTCATGACGGGCGCGCGATTCCTTCTTTCCGCAGGGGGACGTCCCTATTGATCAGCTTGCGACTGAACTTTCAACGCGACATGCAGGTCTTCTTGCCCCGATCCGTGACGCAGCCCGTGGATCGGCGCGGCGGTTTTGTAATCGCGCCCCACGGCCACCCTTACATAACGGTCGTCGGGGCAGATCCTGTTAGCCGCGTCGAACCCGATCCAGCCGAGCCCGTCGATCCAGATTTCGGACCAGGCGTGGCTGGCATCCTGATCCTCGGTGTCGTCCATCAGCAGGTAGCCCGACACGTAGCGCGCCGGCCAGCCGATCATCCGCGCCGCCGCGATCATCACGTGGGAATAGTCCTGGCAGACGCCCTTGCCGTCTTCCAGCGCTTCTTCGGCGGTGGTGTGGCTGGCGGTGTGGCCCGGGGTGAATTCCATCAGGTCCGACACGGTCGCGGACAGGCGGTGGGCGCGGTCCAGATCGGTCTCATCCGTTTCCGGTTTCATCCCCCCCACCAGCTTGCGCAGCGCCTTGCCCGGCGCGGTGATCGGCGTCGCCCCCTCGAACAGCCAGAGCGGCGCGCGGTTCTTCTGCATCCCCAACAGCCCGGCGCGGTCCTCGATTTCGACCACGCCTTCGCTGACGATTTCGACATGGGTGGCGCCGGGATCGGCCAGCACCAGCTCGACATGGTTGCCGTATTCGTCGTCATAGCTCAGCTGTCGCGCGGCGCCGGTGATCCGGGTCTGCCAGTCGATCACCTTCTGGCCGTGGCCCGATCGCGGGATCAGCCGCAATTGCTGCAGCGCGTAATCGTTGGGGCTGTCATAGCTGTAGGTGGTGGTATGGCTGATATTGAGGCGCATGGTTCTCACCCGTAGAAGCGGAAATCTTGTTCGATCTGGCTGGCCAGCATCGCGTTGTCGCGGATCGCCGTTTCCAGGAATTCGTGCAGCCCGTCCTCGAAGATGTCGCTGGTCTTGCGGCCGTCGAATTTCATGCAGATCTTCTTAGCGAGGTCCTGGCTTTTCTGGTGGATGCCGTAATCGTTTTCCAGATGTTCCAGGTTGCCGCGGATCTTGGCGTTGCAGAAGGCCAGCGACCGCGGCAGGCGCTGGTCGAGGATCAGGAAGTCCACCACGCCGGAGGCGGTGATTTCGCCGCCATGCAACCAGCCGAAGGCGCGTTCGGCGGACACCGAGCGCAGGATGTTTTCCCATTGCGCATTGTCCATCGACGATCCCACGAAGGACGCCGAGGGCAGCAGCACGTAATATTTCACATCGAGAATGCGCGCGGTGTTGTCGGCCCGTTCCAGGAAGGTGCCGAGGCGGCAGAAATTGTAGATGTCGTTGCGCAGCATGGTGCCCGACAGGGTGCCGCGCACGATGGCGGTGCGGTAGCGGATTTCCTGCAGCACCTTGGGCAGGTTGCGGGCGCTGACCGGGCGGGCCAGCGCCGATTTCATCGCCATCCAGTATTCGTTGACGGATTCCCAAACCTCGGAGGACAGCGCGGTGCGCACCAGCCGCGCGTTCGAGCGCGCAGCGCCAATCGACGACAGCACCGAAGACGGGTTGTCGCCGTCGCGCAGCAGGAAGTTGACCACATGGGCGGCGTCGAAATCGTCGTGTTTTTGGGCGTAGATGTCGCGAATCCCGGCCGTCTTGATGATCGATTCCCATTCGTTGTCGCCATCGCTCGTCCGGGTCAGGGCGATGCGCCATCCCGCTTCGATCAGGCGGGCGGTGTTTTCGCAGCGTTCGAGATAGCGGAACATCCAGAACAGCCCGCCAGCGGTTTTTCCCAGCATCCGTTCAGTCCCCCAATACCCAAGTGTCCTTGGTGCCGCCGCCCTGGCTGGAATTGACCACCAGCGACCCTTCCTTCAGCGCCACGCGGGTCAGCCCGCCGGGGGTGATCCGCACCTGTTTCGGCGACACCAGAACGAAGGGGCGCAGATCGACATGGCGCGGGGCCAGCCCCTTCTTGGTCATGATCGGCACGGTGGACAGCGCCAAGGTGGGCTGGGCGATATAGGCGTTCGGCCGGGCGCGCAGTTTCTTTTCGAACCGTGCCAGTTCGCGCTTGCTGGCGGCGGGACCGACCAGCATGCCGTAGCCGCCCGATCCGTGCACTTCCTTCACCACCAGGTCGGACAGGTTATCGAGCACGTATTTCAGGCTGTCCGGGTCGGAACAGCGCCAGGTCGGCACGTTCTGAAGGATCGCCTTTTCGCCGGTATAGAATTCGACGATGTCGGGCATGTAGGAATACAGCGCCTTGTCGTCGGCGATGCCGGTGCCCGGCGCGTTGGCGATGGTGATGCCGCCCGCCTTGTAGACGTCCAGGATGCCCGGCACGCCCAGCAGGCTGTCGGGGTTGAAATTCAACGGGTCCAGGTAATCGTCGTCGATCCGGCGATAGATCACGTCGATCGGGGTGTAGCCGCGGGTGGTGCGCATCGCCACCCGGCCGTCGACGATGCGCAGGTCATGCGCCTCGACCAGCTCCGCCCCCATCTGATCTGCCAGGAAGGCATGTTCGAAATAGGCCGAATTGTGAATGCCCGGGGTCAGCACCGCGACCACCGGCTTGTCGCCGTCGAAGGCGGGCGGGGCGCAATCGGCCAGCGACCGGCGCAGGTTCTGCGGGTAGGAGCTGACCGGGCGCACCTTCAGCTTGGTGAACAGCTCGGGGAACATCTGCAGCATGGTTTCGCGGTTTTCCAGCATGTAGGACACGCCCGAGGGCGTCCGCGCATTGTCTTCCAGCACGTAGAATTCGTTTTCCCCGGTGCGCACCAGGTCGGTGCCCACGATATGGGTATAGACGCCGCCGGGCGGGGTGACGCCAATCATCTTGGGCAGGAAGGCGTCGTTGCGGGCGATGATTTCCTTCGGCAACCGCCCGGCCCGGACGATTTCCTGCCGGTGATAGATGTCGTGCAGGAAGGCGTTGATCGCCCGCACCCGTTGTTCGATGCCCTTTTCCAGCTGCTGCCATTCGCGCGCCGAAATGATCCGGGGCACGATGTCGAACGGGATCAGCCGTTCGTCGGCTTCCTGCTGGCCGTAGACGTTGAAGGTGATCCCGATGCGGCGGAAAAACGCCTCTGCTTCCTGGGATTTCTTGCGCAGTTCCTTTGGGTCTTCGCCCTCGAACCAGTCGAAATATTGCGAATAGGGGCTGCGCGGACCATCGGCGGAGCCGAACATTTCGTCGAAAAAACGGGTTGGCGTATTCATCTGCCTGCAATCGTCATTCAAGTTTCATCTTCAAAGCAGAAAAGGAAAGCATCCGGGTTGCAATGAAGGGTAACACGATTTGCAATCACACGGGTGTTTTTCTGGGCGAGGCGATTAATCCTTGTGCATTCGGGTGCGAGGGGGTTGATCGCTTTTTGTCCTTCGCGATCACATCGGGGCGATGCCGGCGGGCGGCGGGGCGGCGCTTTGCGCTTGATCCCCCGGCACGCTTGATGCCCGGTCGCGCGCCCCGCAAAGACAAAACGCAGGCGGTTCGAGAGAGCGATGACCATGTCCCGGCAAGACCCTTACGACCTTTTCATCATCGGCGGCGGCATCAATGGCTGCGGCATCGCGCGCGATGCGGCGGGGCGGGGATTGTCGGTGGGGCTGGCAGAAATGGGCGATCTGGCGCAGGCGACGTCGTCGTCTTCGACCAAGCTGTTTCACGGCGGGCTGCGTTATCTGGAATATTTCGAACTGAACCTGGTGCGCGCGGCGCTGAGCGAACGCGAGGTGCTGTTGCGCGCCATGCCGCATATCAGCTGGCCGATGCGCTTCGTACTGCCGCTGCACCGGGACATGCGGTTCGAAAGCGACACGCCCGCGTCGCGGCTGCTGACGCTGTTCATGCCCTGGCTGAAGGGGCGGCGGCCCGACTGGATGATCCGGCTGGGGCTGTTTTTCTACGACCACCTGGGCGGGCGGGACATCCTGCCGGGCACCCGGGCTTTGAACCTGAAAACCGATCCGGCCGGGGCGCCGCTGCAGGATCGTTTCGCCAAGGCGTATGAATATTCCGACTGCTGGGTCGATGACGCCCGGCTGGTGGTGCTGAACGCCCGCGACGCCGCCGCGCGCGGGGCCGATGTGATGACCCGGACCAAGGTTGCGGCGGCCCGGCGCGATGGCGAGTTGTGGCGCATTACCCTGCAAGACGGCGAGGTCACGCGCGAGGTGACCGCCCGTGCCCTGGTCAACGCCGCCGGGCCCTGGGTCAGCGAGGTGCTTGCCGATGTGATTCATCTCGACAGCCCCGCCGCGATCCGGCTGGTGCGCGGCAGCCATATCGTCACCCGCCGCCTGTTCGACCACGACAAATGCTATTTCTTCCAGGGCGGCGACGGGCGGATCATCTTCGCCATTCCCTATGAGCAGGATTTCACCCTGATCGGCACCACCGATGCCGATCACGCCGACCCCGACACCCCGGCCCGGATCAGCGATGGGGAAACCGATTATCTGCTGGACTTCGCCAACGGCTATTTCAACACGCAGCTGGGCCGCGACGATATCGTCTGGACCTATTCCGGCGTCCGGCCGCTGTTCGACGACGGCGCCGGCAAGGCGCAATCGGCGACCCGCGATTACGTGCTGAAGCTTGATCGGGACGGTGCGCCCTTGCTCAGCGTCTTCGGCGGTAAGATCACCACCTATCGCCGGCTGGCCGAAAAGGCGCTGGAAAAGCTAGCGCCGCTGCTGGGCGCGCCGGTGCAGGGCTGGACGGCGGGCGTGGCGCTGCCGGGCGGCGACATGCCGGTGGAAGAGGTGTCAGCGCGCAAGGCGGCGCTGCGGGACCGCTACCCGTTCCTGACCGAAAAATGGGCCGAACGTCTGTTCCGTGCCTATGGCACCGAGGTGGAACAGGTGCTGGGCGATGCCGAAACCGCCGCCGATCTGGGCCGGGATTTCGGCGGCGGTTTGAGCGAGGCCGAGTTGCGCTGGCTGCTGTCGCGCGAATTCGCCCGGACGGCCGAGGATGTGCTGTGGCGGCGATCCAAGCTGGGCCTGCGGCTGAGCGCCGATCAGGCGGCGGACGTCGCGGAATGGATCGAGGCGCAGGGATAGGGCTGGAAACCGCTGCCCGCTTTCGCCAATCTGGCGCGAAAAGGGGAGGGCATATGCGCTATATTCTGGCCATAGATCAGGGCACCACGTCGAGCCGCGCGATCCTGTTCGACGCAAACCTGCACCCCGTGCAGATCGCGCAGCAGGAATTTCAGCAGCATTTTCCCGCATCGGGCTGGGTCGAACATGCGCCTGAGGACCTGTGGCAAACCACCCTGCAGAGCGCGCGCGTGGTGCTGGACAAGGCCGGGATCGGCCCGGGTCAGGTGGCCGGGATCGGCATCACCAACCAGCGCGAAACCACGCTGGTCTGGGACGCCGATACCGGCGAGGTGATCTATAACGCCATCGTCTGGCAGGACCGGCGCACCGCCGACACCTGCGCGGCGCTGCGCGCGGCGGGGCATGAGGCGATGATCAGCGAAGCCACCGGCCTGCTGCTCGACCCGTATTTTTCCGGCACCAAGGTGAAATGGATTCTCGATCACGTCGAGGGCGCGCGCGACCGGGCACGGGCGGGCAAGCTGCGCTTCGGCACGGTGGATTGCTTCTTGATCTGGAAACTGACCGGCGGGCGCGTGCATGCGACCGACGCCACCAATGCCGCGCGCACTTTGCTGTATGACATCCGCGAAGGGCAGTGGAGCGCGGAGATTTGCGACCTGCTCGACATCCCGATGTCGATGCTGCCGGAGGTTAGGGATTGCGCCGCCGATTTCGGCACGACCGACCTTCTGGGCGGCACCATCCCGATCCTTGGCGTGGCGGGGGATCAGCAGGCGGCGACCATCGGCCAGGCCTGTTTCAAACCGGGCATGATGAAATCGACCTATGGAACGGGGTGTTTCGCGCTTCTGAATACCGGCGATGTGCCGGTGAAGTCGCAAAACCGGCTGCTGACCACCATCGCCTATCAGTTCGACGGAAGGCCCACCTATGCGCTGGAAGGGTCGATCTTCATCGCGGGGGCGGTGGTGCAATGGCTGCGCGACGGGTTGGGGATCATCGAAAGCGCGGGCGACACGCAGGCGCTGGCCGAACGCGCCGACCCGGCGCAGGAGCTGGTGATCGTGCCAGCCTTTACCGGGCTGGGCGCGCCCTATTGGAACCCCGATTGCCGCGGCGCCGTGTTCGGGCTGACCCGCGGATCGGGTCCGGCCGAATTCGCCCGCGCAGCGCTGGAAAGCGTGGGGTTCCAGACCCGCGATCTGTTGCAGGCGATGCAGGCCGATTGGCCGGGCGGGACGGGGGACACCACGCTCAGGGTCGATGGCGGCATGGCGGCATCGGACTGGACCATGCAGTTCCTTGCCGACATCCTCGGCGCGCCGGTGGACCGCCCGAAGGTTTTGGAAACCACCGCGCTTGGCGCGGCCTGGCTGGCGGGGATGCGGGCGGGGATTTGCCCCGACGCGGAAGGCTTCGCCGCCACCTGGGCGCGCGCCGATGGGTTCGAGCCGCGCATGGGGCAGGGGGAGCGCGACCGCCGATATGCCCGCTGGCAGGCTGCCGTTGCTGCGACATTGGGTGTCCCTTCGGCCTGAGCGCTGGACAACCGGGCGGCGGGGGCCGATAAGCGGGGCACTAGCGAAAGGAAATCCCGATGTCCGAAATTTGTGCCTTCTGCGGCGCCGCCGATGCGACGCCCTTTCAGGTCGCCCCGCGCGACGATACCGTGCTGCTTTGCGCCACCTGCGCCGACGGCGTTCAGAACGGCGCCGAGGACGCGCCGCACTGGAAATGCCTGAACGACGCGATCTGGTCGACCGAACCGGCGGTTCAAGTGCTGGCCTGGCGGATGCTGCACAAGATCGACGCGGGCTGGGCGCGCGACCTTCTGGACATCGCCTATCTGGAACCCGAGGTGATGGAATGGGCCGAGGCGGGCCTGTCCACCGAACCCGAAATCATCCACCGCGACAGCAACGGCGCGGTCCTGTCGCAGGGCGACAGCGTTGTCCTGATCAAGGACCTGCCGGTCAAGGGCGCGGGCTTCACCGCCAAGCGCGGCACCGCGGTGCGCAACATTTCCCTGGTGCCCGACAATGAAGGCCAGATCGAAGGCCGGGTCGAAGGCCAGCGGATCGTGATCCTGACCCAGTTCGTGAAAAAGAGCTGATCAAGGCACACATACCGAGAAACGAAAAGCCCGCCGGTCCGGCGGGCTTTCTTTTTGTCAGATCATCAGCTCGATCAGCTGCGGCCCCGGCGTCGCGTTGGCGCGGTTGAGCTGGTCGACGAAGCTTTCCATATCCGAAGCCTGCGTCGCCGGGATGCCGAAGCCCTTGGCGATGGCCTGCCAGTCGGTGGCGGGGCGGTCGAGGTTGAACAGCTCCTGCGCCGCCGGGCCAAGGTTCGCGCCCACAGCGGTCATTTCGCCCTGTAGGATCGCGTAACGGCGGTTCGACAGGATCACGGTGGTGACGTCCAGCCCCTCACGCGCCTGTGTCCACAGCCCCTGCAGAGTGTAAAGCGCCGATCCGTCGGCCTGCAAAGCCACCACACGGCGGCCCGGCGCGGCGACGGCTGCGCCGGTGGCCATCGGGATGCCCAGGCCGATGGAGCCGCCGTTCAGGTGCAGGTAATCATGCGGCTTGGCGGTGGTGAAGGACGGCAGCAAGGCGCGGCCGTAGCTCACGCTTTCATCCACGATGATCGCGTTGTCGGGCAGGTTCTGGTTGATCGCGGCGCCCAGGGATTCGGGGCTGATCGCGCCGGTCAGGCTGCCGTGATCGGGGGCGGAAGGCAGCGGCGCGTCTTCGGTCGCCTTCACCGCGTCGGCAATCGCCTCCAACGCGGCCATGTGATCCTGATCCGGGCGGGTGACCATGTGGCAGGTGCAGCCCTCGGGCATCGGCACGTTGGGTTTGCCCGGATAGGCGAAGAAATTGACCGGTTCGCGCGCGCCGATCTGGATGATCTGTTCCACCCCTTCCAGCGCCTTGATCGACAGGTCGACGTTATAGGGGATGCGTTCAATCGGCACCCGGCCCAGCCCGGCTTGCAGGCGCGGGATCTGCGACAGGGTCATCAGCCGCGCGCCGGTCTTGTGCGCGATGCGTCCGGCGATTTTCAGCGGCGCCTCGCGCAGGGCGCGGTTGGACAGCAGCAGCACGGTTTTCTTGCCGTTCATGAGCATCGCTGCCGCGCGGTCCACCGCCAGCCCGGTCGGGCCGGTGGGCGGCGCGGGGGGCAGATAGGCGGCGATCTGTCCGCCCTCGGTCCAGGCGGTGTCGGAAGGCAGGATCAGGCTGGCGACGCCCGGGGCTTCCATGCTGGCGCGGACGCCTTCCATCGCGTCGGCGGCGGCGCGGGCGGGATCGACCGACCGGCGGGTCCAGACCGACAGGGTGCGCGCCAGCGCCTCGGTATCGGCGGCCAGCGGCGGGTCCATGTGCACGATGGAGGTCGCCTGATCGCCGATCAGGTTCAGCACCGGCGTATTGGCGCGGCGCGCGTTGTGCAGGTTGGCCATGCCGTTGGTCAGGCCCGGGCCGCAATGCATCAGGGTGACGGCGGGCTTGTCCATCATCCGGCCATAGCCGTCGGCGGCGCCGGTCACCACGCCCTCGAACAGGCCCAGCACGCAGCGCATGCCGGGATGGCGGTCAAGGGCGGACACGAAATGCATCTCGCTGGTGCCGGGGTTGGCGAAACAGGTATCGATTCCCGCCGCCAGAAGCGACTGCACAAGGCTTTCTGCGCCGTTCATGAAAAAACTCCCTCTCGTTTCCGGGGGAGTTTGCATGTTTCCGGGCCGGGGCCAAGGGGCAGCGTGGTTTACCTCGCGGGTGGTATTCATCTGTCAGTGGAGCTGAAGCGTGACTGACCTCGGCCCGGGTTTTCGATGTTATTGCGGCCGTTTTCTGGTGCTTTCGATTCGAACCTTCTCAATCCCATTTTTTGAAAAGAGGTCCACCAATTCCACGAAAGCTGCCGTGGACGTTGTGCCAAAGTCGATCTCCATCTGGTCTTCGTGGAAACTGACCGAATGGATGATGTTTGAGGTCGGGCTTCCTTCCTCGCGGCGCTTCCCGTCGAGGTCCATCCACTTGTCGAACCATGCTTCGAAGCCGACAAGGTTATTCTTGGCTGGCTCAAGAGTGATCGAAATGTTGTCCCATGTCGCCTGGCCGATCACGAAGGAGATGGAGCGATAATTGGTTGCGATACCGCCGTCGTACGCCTTGGTCGTCGGCAGGATTTCGACCGCCGCCTGCTTTGCGCCGTTGCGGGCCACCAAGTCTATTACAAACAGCTTTTTATACGTGCCTCCCGACATCTCCACCGCAATTTCGGGGAAGACTGCTTCGTTGAGGTCCAGCTGCTGGTAATAGGCGGCTTCAAATTCCCTGACGTAATTCGACTGAAGCGTCTCTATCAGGGATAGCAGGTCTGACATGTGTGCCTCCGAAATGCGTGGCTGGTGCGAATAGAAAATTGTTTAATAAAAAGAAAGCCCGCCAATTGGCGGGCTTTGCTCAGTCGCGGGTGCCGGCGAAGCGTTGTTGCCAGTCTTCGCGCTGCTCGTCGGTGATCTTGCCGAACAACACGTCGGGCACGGTGAAGCCGTGACCGGCGGACAGGGCGGCCAGCGCCGCGGGCACGTCGTTGGGCCAGCTGTCGTCCTGGGTGTTCATCGCCGCCAGCATCGTCGCCGAGGTGCCCGGGATGAACGGCGCCGACAGCACCGCGTAAAGCCGGATCAGGTTCAGGCCAAGGCGCACCTGCGCGGCGGCCTGTTCGGGGTCTTCCTTGAAGGTGGACCAGGGCGCGGCCGATTGCAGGTATTCGTTGCCCGCCACCCAGATCGCGCGCAGTTCTTGCGCCGCCTTGCGGACTTCCTTGTCCTCCATGAACTGCTCGTAAGCGCGGATCTTGCCGGTCAGGTCGGCGATCAGCGCCTCTTCCTGTGCGCCGTAAACGCCGCCTTCCGGCACCGCTTCGCCGAATTTCGAACGGCAGAACTTGGTGATCCGGCTGACGAAGTTGCCCAGTACGTCGGCCAGGTCCTTGTTCACCGAGGCCTGGAAGTTTTCCCAGGTGAATTCCGCGTCCGAGCTTTCCGGCGCGTGCGACAGCAGCCACCAGCGCCAGTAATCTGCCGGAAGGATTTCCAGCGCCTGATCCATGAACACGCCGCGCCCGCGCGAGGTGCTGAACTGGCCGCCGTCATAGTTCAGGTAGTTGAACGACTTGATGTAATCCACCAGCTTCCACGGCTCGCCCGAGCCGAGGATGGTGGAGGGGAAGCTGAGCGTATGGAACGGCACGTTGTCCTTGCCCATGAACTGGGTATAGGTCACGTCGTCGGCGCCCTTGTCGGTGCGCCACCAGCGTTCCCAGTCGTTGCCCTTGCCGGCATGAACCCATTCCTGCGAACAGGCGATATATTCGATCGGCGCGTCGAACCAGACGTAGAACACCTTGCCTTCCATGCCGGGCCAGTCCTCGTCGCCCTTCTTGACCGGAACGCCCCAGTCCAGATCGCGGGTGATGCCGCGATCCTGCAACCCGTCGCCGTCGTTCAGCCATTTCTTGGCGATCGAGGTGGTCAGCACCGGCCAGTCGGTCTTGGAATCGATCCAGGCTTCCAGCTGATCCTTCATCTTGCTCTGGCACAGGTACAGATGCTTGGTTTCGCGCATTTCCAGATCGGTCGATCCCGAAATGGTCGAATGCGGGTTGATCAGGTCGATCGGGTCCAATTGCTTGGTGCAGTTGTCGCACTGGTCGCCGCGGGCCGATTCAAAACCGCAATTGGGGCAGGTGCCTTCGATATAGCGGTCGGGAAGGAAGCGGCCGTCGGCCTTGGAATACATCTGCTTTTCGGTGACTTCGCGGATCAGCCCGTTCTCGGCCAGCTTGGCGGCGAAATGCTGGGTCAGCTTCTTGTTTTCCTCGCTCGACGAGCGGCCGAAATGATCGAAACTCAGCCCGAATCCTTCGGCGATTTGCGCCTGCACCAGGTGCATCTCGGCGCAGTAATCGGCCACCGGCTGCCCGGCCTTGGCGGCGGCGAGTTCGGCGGGGGTGCCGTGTTCGTCGGTGGCGCAGAGGAACATCACCTCGTTGCCGCGCGCCCGCTGGTAGCGCGCGAACAGATCCGCCGGAAGCTGGCTGCCCACAAGGTTGCCCAGATGCTTGATCCCGTTGATGTAAGGGATCGCCGAGGTGATCAGATGCCGTGCCATTTACCCATGCCCTTGCTGCGTTTCCCGACCCCTTTAGCGCATGGCGAACCCGTGTTCCAGCGCCGCGGTGGGCATTTCCTGACGGGCGGTTCGGCAGGACGTGGGCGGAATTCGTCGGGGGATGCAAATTTTAGATGCACATATTCGAAACTTTTCGGGTAATATTGTCGCATCTGCGAAGATAAACGGGAGGAAACAACAATGAAAAAACTGGTATTGGCGGCCGTGCTGGCCCTCACTCCGATCGCCGCGCTGGCCGGTGCGGCGCACAAGATCGCCGTGCATGTGAACAGCGGCGATCCGGCGGCGCTGAACATGGCGCTGAACAACGTGCAGAACGTGAAGTCCTATTACGACGAACAGGGCGAACAGGTCGAAATCGAGCTTGTCGCCTATGGCCCGGGCCTTGTCATGTTCGTCGAGGGCAAAAGCCCGGTGGCCGACCGCGTCAAGGCGATGTCGCTCGAAAACGAACATCTGAAGTTCTCCGCTTGCGGCAACACCCTGCGCAAGATGAGCCAGAAGCTGGGCAAGGATGTCCCGCTGATGAGCGAAGCTTCGGTGGTGCCCTCGGGCGTGGTGCGGCTGGTCCAGCTGCAGGAGGAAGGCTACTCCTACGTGCGTCCGTAAGCGCGGCGAAACGTTTTGCCCCGTCTGGCCTTTTGCGCCGGGCGGGGTATTTTGCCCCCGAATGCGCGACATGAGGGAGCAGTCACATGCAACAGAAACCGCTGGGCCGCACCGGGCTGACGGTCACCGACCTGTGCCTCGGCACGATGACCTTCGGCACCCAGACCGACATCGCCGACGCCCATGCCCAGATCGACCTGGCGCTGGAGCGCGGGATCGATTTCATCGACACCGCTGAAATGTACCCGGTCAACCCGGTGTCCAAGGAAACCGTGGGCCGGACCGAGGAATATATCGGTAAATGGATCGCGGCCAATCCGGGGCGGCGGGGTGATTTCATCCTGGCCACCAAGCATTCGGGCGAGGGCATGCAGCATGCCCGCGACGGCGCGCCGATCTCTGCGCAGACCATCCCCGAGGCGATCGAGGGATCGCTCAAGCGGCTGAAGACCGATTGCATCGATATCTACCAGTTCCACTGGCCCAATCGCGGCTCCTACATGTTCCGCAGAAACTGGCGC
Organism: Thalassovita mangrovi; assembly: GCF_009857745.1. GTDB lineage: Bacteria > Pseudomonadota > Alphaproteobacteria > Rhodobacterales > Rhodobacteraceae > Thalassobius > Thalassobius mangrovi. The sequence goes on along the minus strand of NZ_WWEN01000002.1, from coordinate 796,991 downwards.
TTCGATGCGTCGGGGCAGAACCGCGCCGACACCATCGCCCATATGGAAGACGCCTTGGAAGCGCTGCAGAAACAGGTCGACAAGGGCAATATCCGCTACTTCGGCCTGTCCAATGAAAGCGCCTGGGGCACCACCATGTGGTGCCAGACCGCCGAACGCACCGGCGGGCCGCGCCCGGTCACCATCCAGAACGAATATTCGCTGCTGTGCCGTCTGTATGACACCGACCTGGCGGAGGTGAACGCGAATGAAGATGTTGGGCTGATCGCCTTTTCGCCGCTGGCGGCGGGGCTTCTGACCGGCAAGTACCAGAACGGCGCGGTGCCTGCGGGATCGCGCATGTCGGTGGTGCCGGAACTGGGCGGGCGCAAGACCGAACGGGTGTTCGACGCGGTCGATGCCTATCTGAAAGTGGCCGCCGAACACGGGATCGATCCGATTCACATGGCGATCGCCTGGGCGCGGCAGCGGCCCTTCATGACCTCGGTTATCTTCGGGGCCTCGTCGCTGGCGCAGCTGGAACATATCCTCGACGGCGACGATGTGGTGCTGAGCGACGCCTTGATGGAAGAACTGGACACGGTGCACAAGCGTCACCCGATGCCCTATTGATCGGATGGGCGGGGGCGTGCGCCCCCGCTGACCCCGGCCTCAGACGTTGAAATGGCCGGGAAACAGCGTTGCCAGATAGGTCCGTACCTGTGCCACGGCGGCCTTGCCGGTGAAGGTCGCCGGGTACATCAGCATATTCAGCCAGAACCCGTCGAACATGGCTTCCATCGTCATTGAAATCCCTTCGGGATCGGGGCCGGTATAAGCGCCCTCCACGATGATCTGGCGGCACAGGCCCGCGCAGATTTCCTGCCGTTCTATATCGAACCGGGATGAATGTTCGCGATAGGATTTGCGGTGCCCGGCCTCGCCGAAAAAGGCGAACCAGACTGCCAGTTTCTTGCGGCTGCAGATGCGCGGGTGGAATTGCGCCTCGACGATCGCCGTCAATTTGTCCGCCGCGCCAAGGTCGTCGCGCTCAATCGCCTTCATCCACAGGTCGCGATGTTCGGCGGCCAGCGTGTTCAGCGTTTCGGTCAGCAGGGCGTCCTTGCTCTTGAAGTGGAAATTGACCAGCCCCAGCGACAGCCCGGCTTCCTTGGTGACGCCGGTCAGGGTGGTGCCGGAAATGCCGTATTTGCTGATACAGGTGATGGTGGCGTCGATCAGCTGCGCCCGTCGCACTTCCGCCGGCGCGGTGCGCGGTTTCTTTTCCTTGTCCGATTTACGGGTGGTTGCGGTCATTTCCGGGAATTTCACTGAATGCTCATTCAATCAATGGATTGATTTGGGGGCCGGGTCAATCGTAGAATTTTGATCAAACACCGATTCCCTGCCCGGAGAAGCCCCATGACCACCGCACTGCCCAGCCACGCCCAGACCGTCATCATCGGCGGCGGATCGATCGGCTGTAACATCGCCTATCACCTGACCAAGCTGGGGATGAGTGATGTCGTCGTGCTGGAGCGCGACAAGCTTACTTCGGGCACCACCTGGCACGCCGCCGGGGAAATCGTGCCGGCGGTCCTGGGCAGCGAATGGGAATGCGAGCTTTACACCTATGGCCGCAACCTGATCGCGGGGCTCGAGGACGAAACGGGGCAGGCCACCGGCTGGCGCGAAGTGGGCTATATCCAGCCCGCCGACACGCCCGAGCGGGTCGAGGAAATGCGCCGCGGCACTGCCTTCATGCGCCGCTTCGGCATCGAGGTGCATGAAATCACCCCGGCCGAGGCCGCCGAACGCTTCCCCATCGGTGACTTTTCCAACACGATCACGGCCTTCTGGTATCCGAAGGAAGGCCGCACCAATCCGGTCGACACCACCATGGCGCTGGCCCGTGGCGCGCGGTCGCGCGGGGCGAAGATCTTCGAAGACACCAGCGTGAGCGAGATCATCACCCGCGATGGCAAGGCTGTGGGCGTGCGTACCGACAAGGGCGACATCATGGCCGAAAACGTGGTGATCGCCGCCGGCATGTGGTCGCGCCAGATCGGCGCCAGGGCCGGGCTGAACCTGCCGCTGCAGGCCGCCGAACACTATTACCTGATCACCGAACCGATGGAGGGCATCAGCCGCGACCTGCCGCTGGTCGAGGATCCGCATAGCTGGGCCTATTACCGCGAGGAAGTCGGCGGGCTGCTGGTGGGGCTGTTCGAACCCGACGCCGCACCGTGGAATATCGATCATATCCCGGAAAACTTCACCTTCGGCGAAATCGATCCCGATTGGGACCGGATGGCGCCGCATCTGGAACGCGCCTTCGAACGGGTGCCGCAGGCGGCCGAGGCTGGCATCCGCAAATTCTTCTGCGGGCCGGAAAGCTTCACCCCCGACCTGGCGCCGCTGGTGGGGCCCGCGCCGGAGCTGGGCAATTGCTGGGTCGCGGCGGGGCTGAATTCGCTGGGCATCCTGAACGGGCCGGGCATCGGCATGGCGCTGGCCCATTGGATCGTCGAGGGGCATTGCCCGGTCGATCACACCGCCTTCAACGTCGAACGCTTTGCCGATGGCAGCCACAACACCCCGGCCTTCCGCCGCGCCCGCACGCCCGAATTGCTGGCGAAAAGCTTCGGCGCGCATTACCCCAACGAAAGCTTCAAGACCGCGCGCGGGCTGAAGCAATCGGCGCTTTACGACCGGCTGAAGGATGCCGGGGCCTATTTCAGCGAAAGCCACGGTTGGGAACTGCCCGACTGGTTCGCGCCGACGCCGGAACAGGCGAAGATCGAGCGTTACAGCTGGGGCCGGCAGAACTGGTTCGACTGGCACGCCGAAGAACACCGCGCCGCGCGCGAGGGTGTGATCATCATGGACATGTCCTCGATGTCGAAATTCCTTGTCCAGGGGCGTGATGCCTGCGCGCTGCTGAGCCGGGTGAGCTGCAACGAGGTGGACGTGGAACCTGGGCGTCTGGTCTATACCGCATGGGTGAACGAGGTCGGCGGGTTCGAGGCCGACCTGACCGTGACCCGGCTGGAGAGGGACAAGTTCATGGTGGTGGTGGGCGAAAATTCCCACGGCCATACCGAAACCTGGATGCGCCGCCATATCGGCGAGGGCGAATTCGTCACCATCACCGACGTGACGCCGGGCATCACCCAGATCAACATCCACGGCCCCAAGGCGCGCGACCTGATGCAGAAGGTTTCCGACGCCGATCTGTCGAACGAAGCCTTCCCCTTCATGACCGGCCGGAACATCGACGTGGGCTTCTTCAACGTCTTCGCGCTGCGTGTCACCTATGTCGGCGAATTGGGCTGGGAATTGCAGGTGCCGGCCCTGTACGCGGTGCAGGTTTACGACCTGCTGATCGAGGCGGGGCAGGAATTCGGCATCCGCAACGCAGGCATGCAGACCCTGTCGTCGCTGCGGCTGGAAAAGGCCTATCGCGATTTCGGCATCGATGTGGACAATACCGACAACCCGATCGAAGCTGGGCTGGGCTTTGCCGTCAAGCTGGACAAGCCCGGCGGCTTCATCGGCCGCGACGCGCTGGCCGAAATCAAGGCGGCGGGCGTGCCGAAGAACCGGATGCTGCAATTCCTGCTGCAGGACCCGGAGCCGCTGATGTATGGCAACGAGCTGATCTATCTGAACGGCCAGGAGGTCGGCCATATCCAGGTCGGCGCCTATGGCCATACGCTGGGCGGCGCGGTCGGCATCGGCTTTGCCGAGTGGGACGAGCCACTGAAGGCCGAGATCGTCAATAGCGGCGATTGGGAAATCGGCGTGGCGGGCAAGCGGGTGAAGGCGATAGCCTCGCTCAAGCCGCTGTTCGATCCGGCGATGGAAAGGATCCGCTGCTGATCGGGTCAACGCAATGATGCGAACGCCCTGCCTTTCCCAAGGCGGGGCGTTTTTCTTACAGCTTCGCTGCCAGTTCCGCCTGCGCCTGTTTCAGCAGCTCGCCGATCTGTTCGAACACGGCGGCGCGCGACGAGGTCTTGCGCCAGACCAGCACCACCTCGCGCGGGCAGGCGTCGGGCAGCGGGGTCAGCTTGACCTGCTGGGCGCCCACCACCCCCGCCGCCACCGCCAGGTTCGGCAACAGGGTAATGCCCAATCCTTCGCTGACCATCGAAATCAGCGTGGTCAGGCTGGTCGCGGCGAAGCTTTCATCCTGTTCCAGCGTGCGATCGGGATAGGCCCTGAGCGCGTGGCGCTGCAGGCAATGGCCCTTTTCCAGCAGCATCAGCTTGCCGGTTTCCAGCGGTTCCGGATCGAGGTTTTCCGGCGGCGCAGCCAGCTGATAGCCGTCGTCGAACAGCTCCATCCGGTGCAGGTTGCCGATGTCGAAGGGCAGGGCGATCAGCGCCAGGTCCAGCCGCCCGCTATTGACCCCGTCCAGCAGGCTTTCGGTCAGTTCCTCGCGCAGGAACAGCCGCAGCGCCGGGAATTGCCGCCGGATCAGCGGCAGCGCGCGCGGCAGCAGGAACGGGCCGACGGTGGGGATCGTGCCCAGCCGCAGATCGCCCTGGTCGGGGCGCAGATGGGCGGCGGCCAATTCCTCGATCTCCTTGGCGCCGACCAGCAACCGGCGGCCCCTCTCGGCGATCTCGGCGCCGATTTCGGTCATCATCACGCTGCGGCGGGTGCGTTCGACCAATTGCACGCCCAGCCGGTCCTCCATTTCCTTCAGTGCGGCGCTGAGCGTGGGCTGGGTGACGTGGCACATTTCGGCGGCGCGGGAAAAGTTCAGCTCATCGGCGACGGCGACGAGGAAGCGGAGATGGCGCAGAGTTATCATTGGTAAATCCTATAACTGAAGTTTGTTTAATCAATTTCACCAATGAATTTCAATCCCCTATCTATGGATCATCGAAACGCACAGACAAGGAAAACAACAATGACCGACACCACCCAAGCACAGATGCCCCGGCTCAACGAACAGGCTCCGGCTTTCAACGCCCCCACCACTCACGGCCAGAAAACGCTGGAAGATTACCGCGGCAAATGGCTGGTCCTGTTCTCGCACCCGGCCGACTTCACCCCGGTCTGCACCACCGAATTCATCGCCTTCGCCAAGAAGCAGGATGACTTCGCCGCGATGAACACCGAACTGCTCGGCCTGTCGATCGACAGCCACTACAGCCACATCGCCTGGATGCTGAACATCAAGGAAAAATTCGGCGTCGAGATCAAGTTCCCGATCATCGCCGACCTGAACATGAAAGTGGCCCAGTCCTATGGCATGATCCAGCCGGGCGCATCGGATACCGCCGCCGTCCGCGCGACCTTCATCATCGATCCCGAGGGCGTGCTGCGCGCGATGGTCTACTACCCGATGAACGCGGGCCGGTCGGTCGACGAAATCCACCGCCTGCTGGTGGCGCTGCAGACCGCGGATGAAAATTCCTGCGCGATGCCGGAAAACTGGAAGCCGGGCCAGCCGGTGATCGTGCCGACGCCGAAAACCCCGGAAGAAGCCGAAGCCCGCGCTTCGGAAGGTTATGAAACGGTCGATTGGTACTTCTCGACCCGCATGCTGTGATCGGATCGGCCCGGTGCAAACCGGGCCATCCCCCCTTTGATGCTGAAACCGGCTTGGTAAGACCAAGGCCGCAAATTTCGAAACAGGAGGCCCCGAAATGACCAATCCTATCGTCAAATCCTTTTGGGATCAGCCCACCGGCAGCTGGCAATACGTGTTTCACGATCCCGACACGATGAAGGGCGCCATCGTCGACCCGGTGATGGATTTCGACCCGCTGGCCGGCGCCACCAACATGTCGAACGCGCAGATCATCCTGGATTACGTCCGCGACGCCGGGATCGAGGTGGTCTGGATCCTCGACACCCATCCCCATGCCGATCATTTCTCGGCCGCGCCCTGGCTGTCGCAGCAACTGGGCGCGCCCACCGCGATCGGGGATCAGGTGGTCAAGGTGCAGGACCTGTGGAAGGGCATCTATAACCTGCCCGGCGCCTTCCCCACCGATGGCAGCCAGTGGGACAAGCTGTTCGCGGATGGCGAAGACTTCATGGTCGGCAACGTGCCGGTGAAGGTGATGTTCTCGCCCGGCCACACGATGGCGTCGATCACCTATGTCGCGGGCGACGCGGCCTTCGTGCATGACACGCTGATGATGCCCGACAGCGGGTCGAGTCGCGCCGATTTCCCTGGTGGCAGTTCCAAGGCGCTTTACGACAGCATCCAGGCGATCCTGGCGCTGCCCGACGACACCCGCGTTTTCGTCGGCCACGACTATGCCCCGGGCGGGCGCGAAGCGCTATGCGAGGCGACCGTGGCGGACCACAAGGCGGCCAATATCCACTTCCGCGACGCGCCGGACGAAGCGGCCTATCGCGCGGTGCGCGATGCCCGCGACGCCACCCTGCCGCTGCCCAAGCTGATGCTGGCGGCGCTGCAGGTGAATATCCGCGGCGGCCGCCTGCCCGAGGCGGAAGATAACGGCCGGTCCTATCTGAAGCTGCCGCTCAACTACTTCTCCTCCCGTTGATGCGGTTCGGGCGCGCGCAGGCTTTGACTTGCGCGCGCCCATTTTTGCGTGTGGCGCGGTGAGTTGTGCCACCGGGGCTGGCGTGGCCGGTCGAAATCGGTCATGACGGACCCATGATCTGGGTCCTCATCTCCATCGCCGCCGCAGCCTTTCAGACTTTGCGCTTCATGCTGCAGAAATTCCTCAGCATGGGGGTGCTGTCCGCCGGCGGCGCGACGCTGGCGCGGTTCCTGTTTTCCGCGCCTTTCGTTATGGCGCTGGCCCTGGGCTACATGGGCTGGCGCGGTACCGGATTGCCCGACCTGGGGCCGCTGTTCCCGGCCTATGCGCTGACCGGCGCTTTGACGCAGATCCTGGCGACCTGGTGCGTGGTGGCCTTGTTCGCGCAGCGCAATTTCGCCGTCGGTATCACCTTCAAGAAAACCGAGGTGGTGCAGACCGCGCTGGTGGGGTTCGTGGTGCTGGGCGACCGGGTGTCGTTTCAGGGCCTGATGGCGATCCTGCTGGGGCTGGTGGGGGTTGTGGTGCTGTCCAAACCGCCCGAGGCGGAAGGCGGCTGGACCCGCCGCATCCTGAACAAGGGCGCCGGTCTGGGCCTTTTGTCGGGGGCGTTCTTCGCCGTCTCGGCGGTGGGCTATCGCGGCGCGACTTTGCAGGTCGGCAGCGACGACCCGCTGATGCGGGCGCTGGTGTCGCTGGCCTTCGTCACCACCTCGCAGGCGATCGCGCTCAGCCTCTGGCTGATGTGGCGCGAACCGGGGCAGCTGACCAAGGTGGTGGGCTCCTGGCGTACTTCGGTCTGGATGGGGCTGGCGAGCCTGGGCGGCAGCCTGGGCTGGTTCACAGCCTTCACGCTGCAGAACGCCGCCTACGTCTTTGCCGTCGGCCAGGTCGAGGTGATCTTTTCCATCGCCGCTTCGGTGTTCTTCTTCCGCGAAAAGCTGTCCCGGCGCGAAGGCGCCGGGATCGCGCTGATCAGTGCGAGCGTCCTGTCATTGGTCCTTTTCCTTTAAGGCGCAGGAACAGGTTTTCTTCCTCGTTGTTCTTGAAGAAGGGCACGCTGGCGGGAGGCGTCATGTCATGGGCGCGCGCGGCGACCTCGGCCAGAACCACCTCGGTGATGAAGGGCAGGTCGAATTCGCGCACCTCGGGCAGCGGAATCCATTGCAGATGAGAAAGCTCGTCGCAGGCGGCGCTGAAATCGTCCAGGTCGCTGGCGATCTCATCGGCGTCGATCAGGAAGAACCGCGCGTCGAAGCGGCGCGGGCGGCCCGGCGGGGTGATGGCGCGGAACACGAATTGCAGCGGATGCGCCGAGGGCAGGTGCCCGGTGGCGGCAAAGCTGGCCCAGTCGGCGGGCGGGGGCATGTCCCATGCGCCCTTCTGGCCCAGCACCAGGCCGGTTTCTTCCCACAATTCGCGGATCGCGGCAACGGCCAGCGCATGGCTCATGTCCCGTTCGCTGTCTTCCAGCAGCCGTTCGCGGCACACCTGCGGCAAGTGCGTGGCCAGCGGCACATCTGCATCCTCGGCATCGACCGCGCCGCCGGGAAAGACGAACTTGTTGGGCATGAACGCGGCCTTCGACCCGCGCTGCCCCATCAGGACATGCGGATTGGTCGTGCGGTTGCGCAGAACGATCACCGTAGCGGCGTCGCGAATGGCGGTCTTGTCGATTGTCATTTGTCCTCCCCTGGCGGGGGATCAGCCGGATTTCGAGAACCCGTGCATCTGCCGGGCCCATTGGAACCCGATCAGCGCCCCCTTCAGCCTTGGCAGAAGGTAAAGCGACAAACCGACCGTGCCAATAGAGAAGATCGCGATCAGCACCAGCGGCTCGGGGCGGAACATCTCAAACACGACCAGCAGCAGCGGCGCCATCAGGTGGCCGACGATCAGGATGGTCAGGTAGGCCGGCCCGTCATCGGCGCGGTGATGGTGCAGTTCCTCGCGGCAGACCGGGCAATGGTCGCGCACCTTCAGATAGCCCTTGAGCATCGGCCCGCTGCCGCAGCTCGGGCATTTGCCGCGCCAGCCGCGCAGCAGGGCGGGCAGGGTTTCGCGTTCCTGAACAGCCAGCGTTTGATCAGCCATGGTTTCCTCGCATTTCCGTAAGCCGTAAATTTGGGCCATTCGCGGTGGAATAGAAAGGGTGCGGATTGTCGTTGCGTCCCGATGTCGCAAATCTTGACATTCGAATATCTGAATAACGCGCAGATCACGCCTGCGTGACCTTTGTGACAGCGTGCGACGGAACCTGCGACCCGGCGCGTTGAAGCTTGCAGAAAACGGGCAAGGACCTGGTTTCAGAGTGGTTGAAATTTGGAGAGTAAACAAATGAAACGTGCATATATCATCACCGGTATCACCGCGATCGCACTGGCGGGCACCGCCGTGACCGCATCGGCCTTCGGCAAGGATCGCGGCGAAGGTCCGCGCGGCCCGCGCGTCACCTTCGAGGAATTCGACGCCAATGCCGACGGCAAGGTGACCGCCGAAGAAATCCAGGCCCATTTCAAGGCTCGTTTCGACGCCGCCGACACCAATGGCGACGGCAAGCTGAGCGCCGAGGAAATGGCTGCCCGCGCGACCCAGGAACGCGCCGAACGGATGCAGCAGCGCATGGGCCGGATGATCGAGAAGCGCGATACCGATGGCGACGGCATGCTGAGCGCCGAGGAAATGCAGCCCATGCAGGGCCGCGGCGACATGTTCTTCTCGCGTATGGACGCCGATAAGGATGGCGCCATCAGCGCCGAGGAATTCGCCCAGATGCAACCGCGTGGCGGGCACGATCAGGGCCGCCCCGGTCACGGTGATTTCAAGCGCGACGGCCATCACGGCGAATTCAAGCGTGGCGGCGGTGACTGCGACGGCCAGGGCCCGAAAATGCGCCAGGGCCAGCCGAGCGAGTAATCCCAGGGGTTCGTAACGAGTAAACTGTTGGCAGGCAGGGTCACTGTTCCCGACCCTGCCTGTTTTCGGCAATTTGAATTGCCTGGAACAGGGGAAAACGATACGGCTGCGGGACGATGAACATGGCCCTTGATGCACTCAGCGATGTTGATGACGAGGCTTTGCTCGTCCTGTTCGCAAACGGGGATGCGGATGCAGCCCGGTCGCTGAACCTGCGGCTGACGCCGCGCGCATTCGCGCAGGCGATGCGGATGCTGAACAACCGGGCCGAGGCCGAAGATGTCGCGCAGGAAGCGATGATGCGGTTGTGGAAGATCGCGCCGGACTGGCGCCAGGGCGAGGCCAAGGTCACCACTTGGCTCTATCGCGTGGTCGCGAACCTGTGCACCGACCGGCTGCGCCGTCAGCGCAGCATCGGGATCGACGCGATTCCCGAACCCGAAGACGATAAAGCCAGCGCCGCCGACGGAATTCAGGACGCGGCGCGTATAAAGGCATTATACGCCGCTCTCGACGATCTGCCCGAGCGGCAGCGACAGGCGGTGGTGCTGCGCCATATCGAAGGCCTGGGCAATCCCGAGATTGCCGAAGCGATGGAAATCAGCACCGAAGCGGTCGAAAGTCTGACCGCGCGTGGGAAACGGGCGCTGTCCGCCCTTCTGAAGGGACGGCGCGATGAACTGGGGTATTCCGATGACTGAGCGGGATCTGGACAATCTGGACGTCTTTTTCGATGCGGCGCGGCGGCAGGCGGCGGACCCGTCCCCGGACCTGATGCAGCGGGTGCTGGACAACGCCCTGGCCGAACAGCAACGGCTGGCGGCGCAGGCCGCCCCGCAGGCAAGGCCGCAGCGCGCCGCGCGGGGCTTGTTGCGCCAGCTGCTTTCGGCGATCGGCGGCTGGCCGGCGGTGGCCGGGCTGGCCACGGCAAGCGTGACCGGGCTGTGGATCGGGGTGAACCCGCCCGCGGCGGTGTCGACGACGGCCGAGGCCTATCTCAACAGCGGCGCGGATACCTATCTGGTGGACCTGATGCCGGGGTTCCAGTTCGATGATATGGCGGAAGGCTGAGGCAATGGGCGAAACGGAAATGGAAAAACCGGTCAAGAATGGATCGCCGCGGCTGTGGCTGCGGATCGTGCTTTTCGTGTCGCTGGCGCTGAACCTGGCGGTTCTGGGCGTGGTGGCCGGCGCCGTGCTGCGCTTCGGCCCGGCCAAGGACGGGCCGCCGGTGCGCGGCGATCAGGTCGCCGGGGTCTATACCTACGCGCTGACGCCCGAGGAACGGCGCCAGATCGGGCGGGACATGTTCCGCCAGCATCGCGAAGACCTGCCGTCGCGCAGCGATATGAACGCCGATTTCGATGCGATGGTCGCGACGCTGCGGGCGCAGCCCTTCGATGCCGATGCCGCCTCCGCGATCCTGCGTAGGCAGCTGGAATTCGGCCAGAAACGCGCCGAGCTTGGCCATAAGCTGCTGTTGCAGCACCTGAGCGAGATGAGCGACGGTGACCGTGCCGCCTATGCCGACCGGCTGGAACAGGCGCTGCAGAAGCGGTTCCATGACGGGCATGGCGGCGAACATGGCCGCCTGCCGCGCGGCAAGATCCCCGGCTACGGGGCGGACCATGGGCATGACCGGAATTTCATGCGGCAGGACGACTGAACATCACCTGATTGCGGCCATCCGACTTGGCGCGATACAGCGCCCGGTCGGCCTGTTCCATAAGCTGCTGTGCGTTGGCTGGCCGCTGCGCGTTCACACCGCCGCCCAATGATAGGCCGATACTGATCGTGACCGGGATCGGCGCAGCCGCCCCGGGCAGGGTGAACGGAACGTCGCCGATCGCATCGCACAGCCTGCGCGCGGTCAGCCGCGCCTCGCTGTCCGACATCGACGGGATCGCGATCAGGAATTCTTCGCCCCCCAACCGCGCCAGCAGCGCGCCGGCGGGCAGGCAGGCCGACATCCGGTTGGTCACGCGGCGCAGGATGTCATCCCCCGCCACATGGCCGTGCTGGTCGTTGATCCGCTTGAAGTGGTCGAGATCCGCCACCATCACGGCCAGCGGCGCGGCGCCGGTGGCGGCCTCTTCAATCATTTTCTGCAGGTAGGGGAAGGCGTAGCGCCGGTTATACAGCCCGGTCAGCGGGTCGATCATCGCGTCGCGCAGCCCCTTCCTGAGCGTGCTGTGCAGGCTGTCGGCCAGGTGTTTGCGCCGCGCCAGCCGGGTCAGCCGCAGCATGGTTTCCTCGGCTTCGGCGGCGCTGAACCCGTTCACCAGCACGTCATTCGCACCAAGGTCCAGCGCCTCGGCTGCTAGCGCGTCGTCGCCATTGGTGATCACCGCCAGCACCATGCTGCGCCGCTTGCGGGTATTGGCGCAGAACCCCGCCAGCAGCGACAGGCCGCAATCGGGGGTCTGGCCGTCGACGCCGACCATCAGGATGTCGGGGTTGCCCTGGGTTTCGATGTCGCGGATCAGGCTGCGCGGGGTGTGGTTGCTGAGCCGGAACTGATCGGGCAGGTGCAGGTCGCTTTGCCAGCGCCGGGCAAGGCTGCGGTCGTCGGCGACGATCGCGATCTTCAGCCCGGACAGGAACGGCGCCGTCGGTTCGCCGAAGCCGAAGGCGGGGCTGGAATTGTCGCGCAGGAACGCCTGTTCGCTGCTGTATTGGCCGCGGATCAGCGCGCGCAGCTGGGAAAACAGCAACTGATCGCTGACGGTTGCGGGCAGCACCTGATCGGCGCCGCAGCGCAGGGCGGAAATCAGCGTCGGCCGGTCGGCGCGGGGCAGCATCAGCAGCAGCGGCCGGTCCCGGCCGGTTTCCGTGGCCCGGATCACCTTGCAGAAGCTTTCGCAGGACATGTCGGGAAGCGGCCCGCTCACCATCACCAGGTCAGGGTCTTCGCGGTCGAGAATCGCAAGCGCTTCGCCGCCGCTGCTGGCCTGGACCACGTCGTAATAGGCCGATGCCAGCTTGAGACGCATAACGGCTCTGTCAATTGCCATTCCATCTGCTATCAAGATCTTGCTTGGCATATCTGGCTGTCTTCAGGGACCACTCGTTCGCGGAGCAGTGGGTTACCGCTTTCAAGACCTTTAGGGGGCTGTCACATCGCCAAACGGTTGTAATGGCTGCCTAAAGTCTGCTTATTATCATCTTTAGTTTTGCCGTGAGAATGGTTAAGAAATCGTTTCCAGTTTAGTTATAATAACGGAAAAAGTGACCCTTGAACGAGAGTGCCGCCGAAACGACCGGCCTGCAGGCGCTGGCCTGGCTTGCCGCAAATGACGATCTGTTGCCGGTTTTCATGGGGGCGACGGGGGTGTCCGTCGATGACCTGAAGGCCAATGCGGCCGATCCGGATTTCCTGGGATCGGTACTGGATTTCCTGCTGATGGACGACGCCTGGATCGTCGCCTGCTGCGAGGCGCTGAACCTGCCCTATGATAGCCTGATGCGGGCGCGTGCGGCGCTGCCGGGCGGCCAGCAGCCCCATTGGACCTGAGCACGGGTTGAGGCGGCGATCAGAGCCCGGGCAGGGGGCCGCCACCGGCGGCGTGCAGCTTGGCCAGCAGCCGCTTCAGTTCCGCTTCTTCCTCCCCGCTCAGCACCTGCGACATATGCGCCGCATTTTCGCGGGCATGGACGCTGCCCTTCGCGATCAGGTCGCGGCCCTTGGGGGTCAGCACCACGCGCCGGGTGCGGCGGTCTTCGGTGCCGCTGGCGCGTTTCAGCAACCCGTCGGCTTCCATTCCCCGCAGCGCGCGCGATGTGGCAGTCCGGTCGATCCCGACAAATTCAGCGATTTCAGAGGGTTGGTTCAAGCCCTCATTGCCCGCTGCCAGTAGGATGCACCAGCTGATACGGGTGAGGCCCAGCCGTCTCAGCGCCTCGTCCAGCCGCCGTTCCTGCTGACGGGCGGCGACAGATAGATGATAGCCGAGCGATTGATGCAGGCGATATGCTGTATCCTCTTCCATGACCGGAATCCCGCCAGAACAGGGGCTGAAAGTCAAGCAAAGCCGGGCTTGTCATTCATGCCCCGCCGGGTCAGTTTGGCCGCGACGGAACCGGGATGGATGGCGGTATGACGATCGAAGGTATCTTGTTCGACAAGGACGGCACGCTGTTCGATTTCCGGGCCACCTGGGATGTCTGGTCGGCCGATCTGATCGCCGATCTGTCGGCTGGCGACGACGCGCTGGCGGGCCGGATCGCCGACAGTATCGCCTTCGATCTGGCGGCAAAGCAATTCCTGCCGCACAGCCCGGTCATCGCAGGCACCAACCGCGAAGCCGCCGAATGCATCGCCACCGTGCTGCCGGGGCGCAGCGTGGCCGAGCTGGAAATCGTGCTGATGGAAAGCGCCGCGGTTGCGCCGCTGGCCCCGGCGGTGCCGCTGCCGCCGTTCCTGGACGGGCTGGCGCAGCGCGGCCTGGCCCTGGGGGTGATGACCAACGATTCCGAACATTCGGCGCGGGCGCACCTGTCGCAGGCCGGGGTCGAGGACAAGTTGGATTTCATCGCCGGATTCGACAGCGGCTTCGGCGCCAAACCGGCGCCGGACCCGTTGCTGGCCTTCGCGCGCCATGCCGGGCTGGCGCCGGAAAGCGTGGTGATGGTGGGCGACAGCACCCATGACCTGCTGGCCGGGCGCCGGGCGGGGATGCGTACGCTGGGGGTTCTGACCGGGTTGGCGCCCGAGGCGGAGCTGGCGCCGCTGGCCGATGCGGTGCTGCCCGATATCGGGCATATCCCGGCCTGGCTGGACGGCGGCGCGGTCTGATTTCAGCCTGAAATGAAAAGGCCCGCCCGCGGTTGAACCGGGGCAGGCCATATCAAGGCGATCGCGGCAGAGATCAGCCGGCGGCGCGGCTTTCGGGCTTGAACCCGATCTGTTCGGACACCGTAAAACGGCCGCCCTGCAGCTTTTCGATCTTGCCCTCGCGCAGCAGCTGCCCAAAGGAGCGCAGCCCGTCTTCGCGGCTGAAGCTCAGATCCTCGACCTGGCGCGCCTTGTTCATCAACTGCGGCCGCGAGAACTGGTCGTGGCCTTCGACATAGGACAGATAGGCCGCCGCCGCTTCCAGCAGGTCGGACAGGGTTTCGGCGCCCTTCGCTTCGGCGAATTCGGGGAAGCTGCCGTACTGGCCCGCGTTGTCCTGCATCGGCGCCCGGTCGGTGTCGCGGTTCAGCCGCACCCGGCGGGGGGTTACCGGCATCACGGCGCGCGCCGGGGCGGCTTCGGTGGCCTTTTCGGTCACCGTATCGATCCGCTGCGACGCCACCAGCTTCAGCGGCGCCGGGCGGGCCGGTTCGGGGCGCGGCGCGCTGTCCTTGGACCGGACCGGGTGATGCGGACGCACCACGCTGTTGAGATCGTCGCGGAACGCGTCGGCGCTGTCGTCGCCCTGCTTCAACCCGCCGCCCGCTTCGGTTTCGGCGCGGGTCGCTGCGACGGCGGCGCGCAGATGGGCGATCGCCTTGCGGCGGTTGGCGCCTTCGGGGCTGTCCATTTCCGACTGCGTCTTGGCCATCAGCCGCGACAGGTCCGGTTCTTCCATCTGGGCGCGGGCGGGTTCCGGCTGTTCTTCTTCGTCCTCTTCGTCTTCTTCGGCTTCGGCGAAGATCGAGCGGACCTCGTCGGCGTCTTCTTCCGCTTCCGGGCCGACGGCGAATTCGGCTTCGACCTCTGCCAGTTCGCGCAGCAGGTCGGCCTCGTCCTCCGGGCTGAGCGAGGATTCGGGTTCCTGTTCCTCTTCCAGCTGACCGGTTTCCAGCGCCGCTTCGAAATCGGCGCGCTTCATCTTCAGCACGCGCACCGGACGGACCGGGCGCACCGGTTCGGCTGCGGGCTTGACCTCTTCCTCGGCCGCGAGGATGGCTTCTTCGGCTTCGGCTTCGGCTTCGGCTTCGGCTTCGGCTTCGGCTTCGGCTTCGGCTTCGGCTTCGGCTTCGGCTTCGGCTTCGGCTTCGGCTTCGGCTTCCAGTTCCGCTTCTTCTTCCGCCTCGTACTCAGCTTCTTCCGGCAGTTCCGGCGCCGGTTCCGCCCTGGATTTCTGCACCGCCGCGATGATCGAGGAGAAGTCTTCTTCCTGCGCCTCCTCGGCCTCCAGTTCGGCCTGGTCGTCGGCTTCGATCACCTCTTCGATCTGGTCGACGGTCTCGGCCAGGAAATCCTCGGCGTATTCCTCGGCGTGTTCGTCCTCGGTGTAATAGGTCTTTTCGTCCGCCGGTTTGCCGCGCGACACCACGGCGCGGATGCGTTCGAGCTTGGCCGCGACGCTGCTGTCATCGAGCAGACTGACAGCAGCGTCGGGGGCCGGTGCCGCCGGGGTTTCGATCTCCGGCGTTTCGATTTCCGCTTCAGTGACGGGTTCGGCAATTGCGGCAGGCAGGTCTTCGGCGACCGGTTCCTCGGTCTCGACCTCGGTGGTTTCCGGTTCCGAAACGATCTCGACGGGGGCCTCGGCAACGGGGGCCTCCGGTTCTTCGATTTCTTCTTCGACTTCGGCAACAGTTTCTTCGGCCTGAACTTCTTCGGCAACCGGTTCGGGCGCAGCGGCAGGTTCGGCGGCGACCGGTTCAGCCGCGGTTTCGACGGCTTCGGCGGCTTCCGGTTCGGCGACAGGTTCGGCAGCGGCGGTGGTGCTGGCCGCGGCGGTCAGCACGATGGCGCCCCGTTCCTCGCGCGCCTGCACCCGGCGTTCGATTTCGCGTTCGGCAATGCGGGCCAGCATTTCGGCGTCGGGGGTCGGCGGTTCGGCCCCGAAATAGCGGTCATCCGCCGCCAGGTCGCGGAAATATTCGGCGATCGCCTTCATCGTATCGAAGGAATCGTCGAATCCTTCCAGGGTGCACGAAAAAGTGCCGTAGGAAACCGTAAGAACCTTGCTGTTCGAAACCATTGAACTCGCCTTTTTTTGCCTCTGGCCTAACTGACTACCATCCGTATCCCGCCGAAAGCCGAACGAATCTGCGTTTTTAAGCGTATCATTTTGTGACCATATTGTGGTCTGTTTCCAAACCGGGCAGTAATCCCGCCATGAATGATGCGATTGTTTTTTCCGACTCCCCGGTGACGCTGATCGGTGCAGGAACCGTGCCGAGCCAGGCGATCGAGGCGGCGCTGGCCCTGGCGCCCGAAGTGGTCTGCGCCGATGGCGGCGCAGACGTGGCGTTGAAACTGGGGTTGGACCCGGTGGCGGTGATCGGCGATTTCGACAGCTTGTCGGAGGCCGCGCGGGCAGCGATCCCGGATGATCGGCTGCATCCCATCGCCGAACAGGAAAGCACCGATTTCGACAAATGCCTGCGCCATATCGAGGCGCCGCTGGTGCTGGGCGCGGGGTTCAACGGCAGCCGGATCGATCACCAGATGGCGGCGTTCAACGCGATGGTGCGTCGCCCCGAGCGGCGCTGCATCCTGCTGGGGCCGGAGCTGATCAGCTTCGTTGCGCCACCCGAATTGCGGCTGGATCTGCCGGTGGGCACCCTGGTGTCGCTGTTCCCGATGGCCGCCGTCACCGGGCGTTCGGCCGGGCTGCGCTGGCCGATCGAGGGGCTGGATTTCGCGCCCGATGGGCGGGTCGGTACCTCGAACGAAATCAGCGGCCCGCTGCATCTGTGGTTCGACGCGCCCGCGATGCTGATGATGCTGCCGCTGACAGAGCTGGAGCCGGCGGCACGGGCGCTTTCGCAGGCGCCAGCATGGCCCGCTCGCGCAGGATGATATAGATCCCGGCGCTGACCGAAATCGTGATGCCAAGCGCGGCCAACCCGTTGGGCAGGTCGGAAAAGATCAGCCAGCCGACGAAGGTGGTCATCGGCAATTCGACATATTGGATCGGCGCCAGCGTGGTCGAGGGCGCATAGCGCAGCGACCAGGTCATCAGCAGATGCGCCACCGTCCCGATCACCCCCATAAGCGCCAGCAGCGCCCATTCGGTCAGGTTCGGCGCGGCGGGCATGCTGTCCTGCCCGGCCCACAGGTAATAGCCCCCCAGCAGTGGCAGCAGGATCACCACCGCCATGCCGCCCGACACGACCTGCAGCGCCATCGGGTCGATTTCCTTCGACACCGAGCGGGTGACCAGGATGAAAAAGGCGAAGTTGACCGCCACGGCCAGCGGCAGCAGCGCCTGCCAGCCGACTTGCTGGAAGCTGGGCTGCACGATCAGCAGCGTGCCCGCAAACCCCACCGCGCAGGCGGCCAGGCGGCGCGGGCCGACTTCTTCGTTCAGGAAGACCTTGCCCAGCAGCAGCATCAGGAAGGGCAGCACGAAGGCGATGGCGATGGCATCGGCCAGCGGCAGAACGCGCAGCGCGGCCACCATCAGCCCGATGCCGAGGATATGCAGGACCGTGCGGATCAGCGACAGGCGCAGCACCCGCGGGGTGAAGGACCAGGTGCGGCGGGTCAGCATCACCACCGGCAGCAGGATCGCCAACTGCGCCACGAAACGGAACAGCACGATAAGGCTGATCGGCAGGGTCTGGCCCAATATCTTCGCGATGGCGTCGGCAAACGGCGCCATGGCGGAAAAGGCAAGCATCAAGGCGATACCGAGAAGGGGGCGATCCTGCGTCATGGGCGCAGGTTAGGAAGGCGACGGGGTGGGGGCAATCCTGGAAGGTGCTGATTGACGTCGGGTCGCGCCGGTCAGCAATTCGGAATATTCACCGCCAGCCCGCCAAGCGAGGTTTCCTTGTAATGCTCGTGCATGTCGCGCCCGGTCTGGCGCATGGTCTCGATCGCCGCATCCAGAGGCACGAAATGATCCCCGGTCCCGCGCAAGGCCAGCGACGCGGCGCTGACCGCCTTGATCGCGCCCAACCCGTTGCGTTCGATGCAGGGCACCTGCACCAGCCCCTTGACCGGGTCGCAGGTCATTCCGAGGTGGTGTTCCAAAGCGATCTCGGCGGCGTTTTCGATCTGCTCGGGCGTGCCGCCCATTACGGCGCACATCCCGGCGGCGGCCATCGCGGCGGCGCTGCCGACCTCGGCCTGGCAGCCCGCTTCGGCGCCTGAGATCGAGGCGTTGTGCTTGATCAGACCGCCAATGGCGGCCGCCGTCAGCAGGAATTCGTCGATCCGCGACAGGCTGGCCCCCGGCACATGGTCGAGCCAGTAGCGGATCACGGCAGGCAGCACCCCCGCCGCGCCGTTGGTGGGGGCGGTGACGACCTGCCCGCCGGCGGCGTTTTCTTCGTTCACCGCCATCGCGTACATGCTGATCCAGTCGTTGATCACATGCGGCGCGGTCAGGTTCATGCCGCGTTCGGCCAGCAATGCCTCGTGGATGCATTTCGCCCGCCGCTTCACCTGCAACCCGCCGGGCAGGATGCCTTCGCTCTCCATCCCGCGTTCGATGCAGCCGTTCATCACCTCCCAGATCCGGGTCAGCCCGGTCTTGAGGTTTGTCTGACCGCAGCGCGATACCTCGTTTGCGGTCTTCATCTGGGCGATGGTCTTGCCCGATGTCTTTGCCATTTCCAGCATTTCGACCGCCGTCTTGAACGGGAAGGGCACCGGGGCGCCTTCGTCTGTGTTCTTTCCCGCGGCCAGTTCGGCTTCGGTCATCACGAAGCCGCCGCCGATGGAATAGAATAC
This sequence comes from Thalassovita mangrovi, assembly GCF_009857745.1. GTDB lineage: Bacteria > Pseudomonadota > Alphaproteobacteria > Rhodobacterales > Rhodobacteraceae > Thalassobius > Thalassobius mangrovi. The sequence continues at coordinate 777,938 of NZ_WWEN01000002.1, read as the reverse complement.
CTCTTGCAGGATCACGTCGCCCTGCGCGTCGGTGGCCATCAGCACCATGCCGTTGGCATGGCCGGGCAGGGGCGGGCCGTAATCGAAGACGAGATCGGCTTCGGGGTCGAAGGCCAGTGTCGGCAGGTCTGGCGGCGTCACCGTTTTGCTGCGGTGGATGTCGTCCAGCGCGGCCTCGGCCTTGTCATGATCATAGCTTTGCGGTTCGAACCCGGCCAGCCCCAGAACGGTGGCCCGGTCCGTGGCATGGCCCACGCCGGTGAAGGCCAGCGACCCGTGCAACGACGCGCGCAATCCGTGGAAATCGAAGGGCGAGGCGCGCATCATCGACAGGAACCGCGACGCGGCGACCATCGGCCCCATCGTGTGCGACGAGGACGGGCCGACCCCGATCTTGAACATCTCGAATACCGACAGGAACATGTACAGGGGCCTTTGGATGACGGTTGCGTTTCGGGCCACCCTACAGCCCGGTGCGCGGGCGGCAACGCCGGAAAGCGACAATTCCGGACATATTCGCGCAGTGCAGGGGAGGGACAGGGGCGGGGAAGGTGACCGAAAAAGCGGCCTTTGCACCTCGAAAGGCGCAAATTCCGTCATTGTCTCTCGCGCCTGAGAGGCATCTTTCCTATAAGCTGCGGAAAAACCAATGGAGTCGCCGCCATGACCGGAGAACTGTCGCCCATCGACAAGGCCAAATTCGTCGCCGCCAAGAAATCGGTGGAATTCGTGGAAGACGGGATGCGCGTCGGTCTGGGGACCGGGTCGACCGCCGCCTGGATGGTGCGATGCCTGGGCGAAATGGTGCGCGACGACGGGTTGAAGATCCGCGGCGTTCCGACCTCGACCCGCACCGCGGCGCTGGCCCGCGAATGCGGCATCGAAGTGATCAGCCTGGACGAGGCGCGCTGGCTCGATGTCACCATCGACGGGGCGGATGAATTCGACGCCGACTTCAACCTGATCAAGGGCGGCGGCGGCGCGTTGCTGCAGGAAAAGATCGTGGCCACGGCCAGCGACCGGATGATCGTGATTTCCGACGTCAGCAAGGAAGTCGAAACCCTGGGCGCCTTCCCGCTGCCGGTCGAAGTGATCCCGTTCGGCTGGCAGACCACCAAGGCGCTGGTCGAGGAAATGCTCGACAGCATGGATGTGCTGGGCCAGACATCGACCCTGCGGATGAACGGCGACACGCCGTTCTTCACCGACGAGGGCAATCACATCATCGATTTGCACCTGAACCGGATCGGCAACCCGCGCCAATTGGCGATGGTGCTGAACCAGATCCCCGGCGTGGTGGAAAACGGGCTGTTCATCGATATCTGCGACACGGTGATCGTGGGCTACGGCGACGGCCGGGTGCAGGTGCGCGACATCAATGACGACTCGGTGGAAGAGGATAAGCTGGAATTCGTCGACAGCGACAACCTGTTCACCGATCTGAGCGACTGAGCCCGCATTCCTAACTGAAGAAGCTTAAGCCCGGAACAAGGCCGAAGGCCGCCGGGTCAGCGCTACCCCGCGAACTGGCGCTGGCCCGGCTTCTCGCTTTGCCGTACCCCCTCAACCCAAGCGGTGGTCAAATAGCTGTGGGTTGCGGGTTGGAACTTTTCCGCCGACGACATAGATGTGGTCGCAACCGAAGTCTTCAGAACGAAAGATAGCTTCCCATGAGTTTCGACTATGACCTCTTCGTGATCGGCGGTGGATCGGGCGGCGTGCGCGCGGCCCGGGTGGCGGCGGGCGAAACCGGCGCCAAGGTGGCCCTGGCCGAGGAAGACCGCTATGGCGGCACCTGCGTGATCCGGGGCTGCGTGCCCAAGAAGCTGATGGTCTTCGCCTCGGAATTCCCAGGGCTTGCCGAAGAGGCGCGGGCCTATGGCTGGGACATGCCCACCGGCACCTTCAATTGGGACAGCTTCAAGGGCAAGCTGCACGCGGAACTGGACCGGCTGGAAGGCATCTATCGCAAGCTGCTGGCCGGGTCGGGCGTCGAAAGCTTCGACGCGCGCGCCAAGGTCGTCGATGCGCATACGGTCGAGCTTTCCACCGGTGAACGCAAGACCGCCAAGCATATCTTGCTGGCGATGGGCGGCCGCCCGATCAAGCCTGGCATCCCGGGCGAGGAGCTGGGCATCACCTCGAACGACATCTTCCACCTCGATAAGCTGCCCGGATCGATCCTGATCGTCGGCGGCGGCTATATCGCCTGCGAATTCGCCGGTGTGCTGAACGGGCTGGGTGTCGAGGTCACGCAATATTACCGCGGCGCGCAGATCCTGCGCGGCTTCGATGACGAAGCGCGCGGGCTGGTATCCGACGAGATGATCCAGAGCGGCATCAACCTGCACCTGGGCACCAATATCCTGTCGATGGAACGCGACGCTTCGGGCGCTATCCGGGTTAAGGCGACCAATGGCGACGAAAAGCTGTTCGACCAGGTGATGTTCGCCACCGGCCGGGTGCCCAATACCGACGATATGGGGCTGGAAGAGGCGGGCGTGAAGCTCGGCCGCAACGGCAAGGTCGAGGTAGATGAGTACAGCCAGACCGCCGTGCCCTCGATCTATGCCATCGGTGACGTCACCGACCGGGTCAACCTGACCCCCGTGGCGATCCGCGAAGGCATGGCTTTCGTCGAAACCGTGTTCAAGGGCAACCCGACCCCGGTCGATCACGACCTGATCCCGACCGCCATCTTCACCCAGCCGGAAATGGGCACCGTGGGGATGAGCGAGGAAGAGGCGCGCGACAAGGGCCCGATCGAGGTCTATTGCTCCTCCTTCCGGCCGATGCGCAGCCTGTTCGCGGGCAGCGAGGCGCGGGTACTGATGAAGCTGATCGTGAGCGCCGAGACCCGCAAGGTGCTGGGCTGTCATATCGTCGCGCCCGGCGCGGGCGAGATGATCCAGCTGGCCGGGATCGCGGTCAAAATGGGCGCGACCAAGGAAGATTTCGACCGGACCGTGGCGGTTCACCCGACAATGTCGGAAGAAATTGTCACCATGAAAGCGCCGGTTCGTACGGTATAAAGCTTGAAATTCCCGCCCGATTGCACAGGTTGGTACACGACCACGTGAACTGACCCGGCAACGGGCGCAGAAAGAAAAGGATCATAAGCCAATGGCAGGCAATTCGGGCGGCCCGTGGGGCGGCGGCGGAGGAAACAGGGGCGACGACGACCGTCGCAACAACGGGGGCGGGCGCCGTCCCCAGGATGACGGGCCGCAAATTCCCGAAATCGACGAACTGATGAAGAAGGGCCAGGAACAGCTGCGCGTCCTGATGGGCGGCCGCGGCGGTGCGGGCGGCGGCCGGGGTACCGGCGGCGTTGGCGGCCCGGGCGGCCTGGGCTTCAACAAGGGCACGATCGGACTGGGCGTTCTGGTGGCGGTCGGTCTGTGGGCCTTTTCCAGCTTCTACACCGTGAAGCCCGAAGAACAGTCGGTCGAACTGCTGCTGGGTGAATATTACAAGACCGGCAACCCGGGTCTGAACTTTGCCCCCTGGCCGATCGTGTCGGCTGAAGTGGTCAACGTGACCTCGGAACGGACCGAAAATATCGGCCTGTCGCGCGGCGGGCAGGATGCCGGGCTGATGCTGACCACCGATGCCAATATCGTCGATATCGACTTCCAGGTGGTGTGGAACATCAACGATCCCTCCAAGCTGCTGTTCAACATCGCCGATCCGCGCCTGACCGTTCAGGCGGTATCGGAATCGGTGATGCGTGAAATCATCGCCGCGTCGAACCTGGCGCCGATCCTGAACCGCGACCGCGGCATCATCGCCGACAGCGTGAAGGAAAACATCCAGGCGACGCTCGACGAATACGAAAGCGGCATCAACATCGTGCGGGTGAACCTCGAAAAGGCCGACCCGCCGCGCGAGGTGATCGACAGCTTCCGCGAAGTGCAGGCCGCCGAACAGGAACGCGACCGGCTGCAGCGCCAAGCCGATGCCTATGCCAACCGGGTGCTCGCCGAGGCCCGCGGTAAGGCGGCGCAGACGCAGGAAGAGGCCGAGGCCTATCGCGCCCAGGTCGTCAACGACGCCTTGGGTGAGGCCAGCCGCTTCAGCGCCGTGCGCGCGGAATACGACAAGGCGCCGGACGTGACCCGCAAGCGTCTGTATCTGGAAACCATGGAAAAGGTGCTGGGCAGCGTCGACAAGACCATCCTCGACGGCGCCCTGACCGGTGCCGGGGGCGGCCAGGGCGTGGTGCCCTACCTGCCGCTGAACGAACTGCGCCGACCGACGACGGATGAGGGGAAATAAGCGATGCGTAAAACAGCCATTCTTATCCCGGCCCTGGTGATCGCCCTGATCGGCGTGCTGTCCTCGGTCTTCGTCGTGGACGAACGCGAAAAGGCATTGGTGCTGCAATTCGGCCAGATCAAGGCCGTGAAGGAAGAACCCGGTCTCAGCTTCAAGGTGCCGCTGATCCAGGAAGTGGTCAAATACGACGACCGTATCCTGTCGCTCGATACCGAAACCATCGAGGTGACCCCGTCCGATGACCGCCGCCTGGTGGTCGACGCCTTCGCGCGCTACCGCATCAGCGACGTGGTGCGGTTCCGTCAGGCCGTCGGCGTCGGCGGCGTGCGGTTGGCCGAGGATCGCCTGAGCTCGATCCTCAACGCGCAGATCCGCGAAGTTCTGGGCGCCGATCAGGTCACCTCGGACACGATCCTGTCGGAAGACCGCCGGATTCTGATGCAGCGGATTCGCGATCAGGCCCGCAACAGCGCGCGCTCGCTGGGGATCGACGTGGTCGACGTGCGTCTGAAGCAGACCAACCTGCCGGAACAGAACCTCAACGCCACCTTCGCCCGGATGCGGGCGGAACGCGAACGCGAAGCGGCCGACGAGATCGCCCGCGGTAACGAAGCGGCGCAGCGGGTGCGCGCGCTGGCCGACCGGACCGTGGTCGAAACCCTGTCGGAAGCCGAGCGCGAAGCGCAGGTGATCCGCGGTGAGGCCGATGCGGAGCGTAACGCGATCTTCGCCGAAGCCTTCGGCGCGGACCCGGAATTCTTCGCCTTCTACCGCTCGCTGCAGGCCTATGAGAAAGCGCTGCAGGGGTCGAATTCGTCGATGGTGATGACGCCGGACAGCGAATTCTTCGACTACCTGAAGTCGGACCGGTTGGCGCAGTGATGGCGACCGCGCTTCTGGCCCTCGGGCTGGTGCTGATTGTGGAGGGGCTGGCCTATGCGCTGGCCCCTTCGCTTGTGGAACAGCTTCTGCAGGCGCTGCGGCAACTGCCCGAAACCACCCTGCGCACCGTCGGCATGGCGGCGATGGCCATCGGCCTGCTGCTGGTCTGGATCGCCAAATCGCTCGGCGCGTGACCGGTCCTTTGGCAAACACGACTCGGCACCGGCGCGGTTCTGCGCTAGACTGTCTTAAAACCGGGCGGCTCCGCCCCGCCGTCTTGCCTGCCTCTTCATCTTGGCCGAAATACCTCGGGGGTTTGGGGGCAGCGCCCCCAACGGCTCACCGGGTCTTCACGCGCTATTGAGGCACAGAGAGCCGGATTGAGTTGCACATCGCCGCGCCAGCGGGAATGGTGGCGGCATCACTCAGAATAGAGGAGTAACGGGAGTGAACAGTCCAGTCGTTTCAATCCCCCGACCGAATACCGGCACGTTCAAGGCCTTCGTGCTTGGCCTGGTGGCCACCGTGCTGGTGATGGCGCAGACGCTGCAGGCCGCGGCGCGGCCTGACAGCCTTGCCGATCTGGCCAGCCAAATCAGCGATGCGGTGGTCAATATCACCACATCGACCGTCGTCGCGGGCAGCCAGGGCCCCAACCCGATCGTCCCCGAAGGCAGCCCGTTCGAGGATTTCTTCCGCGAATTCCAGGATCGCAACAACGGCGATCGGCCGCGCCGGTCCTCGGCGCTTGGATCGGGCTTCGTGATCTCCGAGGACGGTTACATCGTCACCAATAACCACGTCATCGAGAGCGCCGACGAGATCGTGATCGAATTCTTCGGCGGCGACGAATTGGAAGCCACCGTGGTGGGCACCGATCCGAACACCGATATCGCGCTGCTGAAGGTCGAGGCGGACAAGCCGCTGCCTTATGTCAGCTTCGGCGACAGCGACACCGCGCGCGTCGGCGACTGGGTGATGGCGATGGGCAACCCGCTGGGCCAGGGCTTCTCGGTTTCCGCCGGTATCGTGTCGGCGCGCAACCGGGCGCTGTCGGGCAGCTATGACGATTACATCCAGACCGACGCGGCGATCAACCGGGGCAACTCGGGCGGGCCGCTGTTCAACATGGATGGCGAAGTGATCGGCGTGAACACCGCGATCCTCAGCCCCAATGGCGGTTCGATCGGCATCGGTTTCTCGATGGCGTCGAACGTGGTCAAGAACGTGGTCGGCCAGCTGAAGGAATTCGGCGAAACCCGCCGCGGCTGGCTGGGCGTGCGTATCCAGGACATGACCGGCGACATGGCCGAGGCTATGGGTCTTGAGAAAACCAGCGGCGCGCTGGTCACCGACGTGCCCGACGGCCCGGCCAAGGATGCCGGCATCCTGCAGGGCGACGTGATCGTCAACTTCGACGGCACCGACGTGGTCGACACCCGCTCGCTGGTGCGCAAGGTCGGCAATACCGAGGTCGGCAAGGCGGTGCGCGTCACCGTGTTCCGTGACGGCAAGACCGTGACGCTGAAGGTCACCCTGGGCCGCCGCGAAGAGGCCGAGGCGATCCCGGCCGCGCAACCGAGCGAAGAGGTCACCCCCGATGCGCCGACCGAGATGCTGGGCCTGACGCTGAGCCCGGTGACCGATCAGCTACGCGAGGAGCTGAAGCTCAAGGACAGCACCAAGGGGCTGGTGGTGATGGATGTCGACGAAACCACCGAAGCCTATGAAAAGGGCCTGCGCGCCGGCGACGTGATCACCGAGGCCGGTCAGCAGAAGCTGAGCACCGCCACGGACCTGCAGGACCGGATCGACGAGGCCCGCGAGGCAGGCCGCAAGTCGCTGCTGCTGCTGGTGCGCCGCGCCGGTGAGCCGCGCTTCGTGGCCCTGTCGGTCGAGGAAAACTAAGACCAAACCGCTCACGCAACGAAATGGGAAAGGCCGCCTTCAGGGCGGCCTTTTCTTTTGCGGTCTCGGGGATGCGTCGGGCTGGGATGGGCGGCGTTCAGCCGTTCGGGTTGGCCACCGCGATCAGCCCCAGCTTGCGCGCCGCGGCGATCGACAGCAGCCCGGAATCCAGCCCCTGCGGTTTCTGATAGCGCCGGATGGCGGCATGGGTGCGGGCATCCATTTCGCCGTTGGGCGTGCCGTGATAGAGCCCGCGCGCCTGCAGCGCCCGCTGCAGCGAGGCCACGAATTCCGGCGTCAGCACCGTGTCGCAGGGCATCTCGAACCAGGTTTCCTTGCGTTCGCGCACGATGCCCTGACGGGTTTCGGTCTTGTAGATCGCGGGTTGGGTGACGGTGCCGTCGGCCAGCACCTCGGCCGGTTGCAGCATCACCTGTTCGGTCACCGTTTCATAGATCGCGGGCACCACGTGCTTGCCCCAGCAGGTACCGGGCGCGGCCCCCGGCGGGGCGCTGTCCATCTGTCGCGTGACCTGCGGTTCTGCGGGCAGGCCGGGCACCGGCGCGGCATTATCGCATCCCGCAAGCAGGGCCGGGGCCCCGGCAAGGCCCAGTATCAGGGGCAGGAAACGCATTGCTCGATATCTCGTTTCATAAATTGTTTTACATACTTTAGCCTGTTTGCAGTCCCCGCGAAAGCCGCTTGAACGGGCGGCAGAATGGCGCGGAGGGCCGCGCGCTTCGCCGCGTTCACGCAAAAGGGACTGGTTTCTGGCGCCGTGCTTGGCTAGGAACTGTGACTGACACGAACAAAGCCTAAGATCAGGAGGCCGCCCGGATGGCGAAGATTACCTATATCGAACATAACGGCACCGAACATGTCGTCGAGGTCGCCAACGGTCTGACCGTGATGGAAGGCGCGCGCGACAACAATATCCCCGGCATCGAGGCCGATTGCGGCGGCGCCTGCGCCTGTTCGACCTGCCACGTCTATGTCGATCCGGCCTGGGTCGAAAAACTGCCCGCGAAGGACGACATGGAAGAGGACATGCTGGATTTCGCGTTCGAGCCCGACGCCGAACGCTCGCGCCTGACCTGCCAGATCAAGGTGACCGACGCGCTGGACGGTCTGGTCGTCCATATGCCCGAAAAGCAGATCTGATGCGGGGCAGGGCGAGGCGACAGCGGATGCACCGGATCGCCGCCCTGCCTTTGCTGCTGTGGGCCGCCTTGCAGGCGGCCCCGGCTGCGGCCGAGATCACCTCGGCCCGTTATCTGGACCCCACCACACGCTATGCCCATGGGGTGTTCGGCGATACCGAGGAATGGGGCGCGTTGCGGATGCGCCTGTCCGATGGCCGCGCCCTGCGCGTGACGCTGCCCGATACCCACGTTTTCGAAGATAACTCGCCGCGACTGATCGACGTGGATGGCGACGGCGATGCCGAGGTGGTGGTGATCGAAACCGACATTGCGCGCGGCGCCTCGCTGGCTGTCTATGACGAGACCGGCAAGATCGCCGCGACCCCGCATATCGGCCGGACCCATCGCTGGCTTGCGCCGCTGGGCGGTGCCGACCTGGATGGCGACGGATCTGTCGAACTGGCCTATATCGACCGCCCGCACCTGGCGCGTGTGCTGCGGGTCTGGCGGTTCCGCGATGGCGCGTTGCGCGAGGTCGCCACTCTGAAAGGTCTGACCAATCACCGGCTGGGCGATGCGGAAATCGGCGGCGGCTTCCGCGATTGCGGGCAGGGACCCGAGATCGTCACCGCCGATGCCGATTGGCGGCGGGTGATGGCGGTGCGGTTGGAAAACGGGCATTTGAGCGCGCGTTCCATCGGCCGCTACGAAGGTCCCGAAAGCTTCACACAGGCGCTGAACTGCGCGAACTGACCCCGTTCAGCCCCGGCCGCTATTGACCACGTGGTCGCCACCAATTGCGCCCAGCGACTGGAACAGCCCGGCGGTATTGGCGGCGCGGAATTTCTTCAACAGGCGCGACCGGTGCACCTCGACCGTGCGGTGCGACATGCCCAGGGTGATGGCGATTTCCTTGCTGGTCTTGCCCTCGCTGATCAGCGAAAACACCTCGCGCTCGCGCCGGGTCAGCGGCTGGTAGGGGCGGCTATCCGACAGGTCCGACAAGGTCCAGACCGCGCGGCGCAGCGGCTCGTCGGGGGTGAAGCTGTGGCCTCGCACCCGGCACCAGAACAATTCGCCATTCTTGCGCATCATCACCCGTTCGTCCCAATAGGGGCTTTGTTCGCTCAGCTCCTTCACGCCGCGATTGCGGATGTTCACGAACTCTTCCTGGGTGGGGTACAGGATGGCGAAGCTGGTATCGCGCAATTCGTCCTGCTCATAGCCGAACATCTGCGCGAAGGCCGGGTTGCAGTCGCGGATCACCCGGCTTTCGGTCACCACCAGCCCGATCGGCGCATATTCGACGATCAGCTTGGTGAAATCGCCGCTTTCGTAAGCCTGTTCTTCCAGGTCTGCCATTTTTTCGAGCTGCTCCGGGTGATTGGGGATTGCAAGCCCGGGCATGATAGGGGCGCGAAAGGCCCGGCGCAAATGTTCTGTCGCGCCGGGCGGGCTGGGGTCAAAGCGCGCGCCAGCCGATATCGCGGCGGCAGAAGCCTTCGGGCCAGTCGATCCGGTCGACCATCGCATAGGCGCGATCCGCGGCTTCCTTGAGCGTCGCGCCGCGCGCGGTGACGTTCAGCACCCGGCCGCCGGTGGCGATGATTTGGCCGTCCTTTTCGCCGGTCCCGGCGTGGAAGCACATTTCAGAACTGGTTTCGGGTAGGGTATCGAGCCCCTTGATCACGCTGCCCTTCACATAGTCGCCGGGGTAGCCCTTGGCGGCCATCACCACGGTCATCGCGTGATCGTCGGCCCAGTTCACCTGGGCGTCCGCCAGACGGCCCTCGGCGCAGGCCTGCATCAGGTCGAGCGCCTGCGCGCCCAGCCGCAGCATCAGAACCTGGCATTCCGGGTCGCCGAAACGCACGTTGTATTCCACCAGCCGCGGCTGACCGTCCTTGATCATCAGCCCGGCGTAAAGAACGCCCTGATAGGGCGTGCCGCGATCCACCATCGCCTTCATGGTGGGCTTGATGATTTCCTCCATCGCCTTCTCGGCGATCTCGTCCGACAGCACCGGGGCGGGGGAATAGGCGCCCATGCCGCCGGTGTTCAGCCCGGTGTCGCCCTCGCCGACGCGCTTGTGATCCTGCGCGGTGCCGATGGGCAGGCAGGTTTCGCCATCCACCAGGATGAAATAGGAGGCTTCTTCACCTTCCATGAATTCCTCGATCACCACCTCGGCCCCGGCGGAGCCGAATTCGCCGCCGAACATGTCGTCGATGGCGGCCAGCGCGGTGTCTTCGTCCATCGCCACGATCACGCCCTTGCCGGCGGCCAGCCCGTCGGCCTTGACCACGATCGGCGCGCCCTGTTCACGGATATAGGCCTTGGCAGCCTCTGCATCGGTGAAATGGCCGTAACCGGCGGTGGGCGCCTTGGCAGCGTCGCAGATCTCCTTGGTGAAGCTTTTCGAGGCTTCCAGCTTCGCCGCTTCCTCGGACGGGCCGAAGACCAGGAACCCGGCATCGCGCAGCCGGTCGGCCACGCCCGCGGCCAGCGGCGCTTCGGGGCCGACGATGACGAAGTCGATCGCGTTTTCCTCGCAGAAATTCACCACGGCCGCGCCGTTCAGGATGTCCAGATCGGCGCAGTCGGCAATCGCGGCGATGCCCGCATTGCCCGGCGCCACGATCAGCTTGTCGCATTTCGGGTTCTGCAGAACCGCCCAGGCCAGCGCATGTTCGCGCCCGCCGCCGCCGAGGATGAGAATGTTCATGAGCCTGACTCCGCTTGGCCTTCCGTTGGCGGCGTTCTAAGGTGGGTTGAGGCAGGAAACAAGTGAAGCAGGCCGATCCACCATGTCCGATCTGATCGACGATCCCCGCGAAGGCGAAAACGCGCCCGAATTCAGCGTCACCGAACTGTCCGGCGCGATCAAGCGGATGATCGAGGGCGAATTCGCCCATGTCCGGGTGCGTGGAGAGGTGGGGCGCGTGTCGCGGCCGCGGTCTGGCCATATCTATCTGGACCTCAAGGATGACCGGTCGGTGATCGCCGGGGTGATCTGGAAGGGGGTCGCGTCACGCTTGACCACCCAACCCGAGGAAGGGATGGAAATGGTGGCGACCGGGCGGCTGACCACCTTCCCGGGCCAGTCCAAGTACCAGATCGTGATCGAGGATCTGAAACCGGCGGGCATGGGCGCGCTGATGGCGATGCTGGAAAAGCGCAAGCAGATGCTGGCCGCCGAAGGTCTGTTCGCCCCCGAACGCAAACAGGAACTGCCCTACCTGCCCGAAGTGATCGGCGTCGTCACCTCGCCCTCGGGCGCGGTGATCCGCGACATCCTGCACCGGCTGCGCGACCGTTTCCCGCGCAAGGTGCTGATCTGGCCGGTGGCGGTGCAGGGCGAAAAATGCGCCGCCGAAGTCGCCCGCGCCATCGCGGGCTTCAACGCTTTGACCCCGGGCGGCGCGCTGCCGCGCCCGGATCTTCTGATCGTGGCGCGCGGCGGTGGCTCGATCGAGGATCTGTGGGGCTTCAACGAGGAAATCGTCGCCCGCGCGGCGGCGGCGTCGGAAATTCCGCTGATCTCGGCGGTGGGGCATGAAACCGACACCACGCTGATCGATTTCGTATCCGACATGCGCGCACCGACGCCGACGGCAGCGGCCGAACTGGCGGTACCGGTGCGGCTGGAACTGCTGGGCTGGCTCGACCAGCAGAACGCGCGGCTGACCCGGGCGCTGACCCAGGGCGTGACGCAGCGCGGCCAGCGGCTGCGTGACCTGTCGCGTGCCCTGCCGCGCGCCGACACGCTGCTGGAAAGCCCGCGCCAGCGGCTCGACAGCTGGGGCGAACGCCTGCCGCAGGCGCTGATCCGCTCGGTGCAGATGCGCCAGGTGAAGCTGTCGGATATCCGCGGCGGGCTGCGCCCGGCCAACCTGACCCGCCGGATCGAGCATGAAAAACGCGCCCTGTCGGCGCTGTCGCCCCGCCTGGCGGCAGGTCTCCAGCGCGGGGTCGAGGCCAAGCGCGAAGCTTTGGGCCGCAGGGCCGACCGGCTGAAAATCGAACCGCTGCAGCGCGACCTCGCGCGCAAGGGCGACGATTTCGCCCGCCTGGCGCAACGCTTGTCGGATGCCGGCCAGCGCCAGCTCACGACCTGGCAGGGCCAGGTCGAGGCGCTGGACCGCTTGCGCGAAACCCTGGGCTACAAGGCGACGTTGAAACGCGGTTACGCGGTAGTGCGCGGCGATGGCGACGTGGTCACCAGCAAGAAGGCGGCGGCAAAGGCCGAGGCGCTGGAAATCGAATTCGCCGACGGCCGCCTGACGCTCGGCGCCAAGCCCGCGAAAACCCAGCCCAAAACCAAGCCGAAACCGCCCGAACAGGGCAGCCTGTTCTGACCGTTTCTTCTTGGTGAAAATACTCACGGGGGGAATTGGCCGCAGGCCAAGGGGGGCAGTCAGCCCCCTAAACGCCCAACGCCGCCAAGCGCTTATCCATCACCCGCCGCCACAGCCCGGGCCACAAGGCGATCACCGCCATCACCGGCAGCGAATGCGGCAGCACCGGCATTTCGGGGGATAGCCGCAGCGCCGGGTAATGCCGCGACGGGTGCATGTGGTGATCGGAATGGCGCGGCGCGTTCAGCATCATCGCGCTGGAATACCAATGCGGCGTGTTCCAGCTGTGCTCGGGGCCCACCGGCACCGGCTTGCCGTTTTCACGTATCGCGCGGCGCAGCCCGTAATGCTGCACGTAATCGGACAGCAGCAACTGGATCTGCGCATATCCCGCCATCCCGATCAGCGCCGCAAAGCCCCCCGGGCCAAAGGCGAGGGCGGCAAGCGTCATCGTCAGAACCGCCCCGCCGACATAGTGCAGGTAAGGATGGGACAGGAGGGACGACCGCCGCGCGCGCGTGCGGCGGGCGTTTTCGGCGTGCAAACCGGCGCGGAAGGCGCCGGTCCAGCCGCGTCGTGTGAAACGCCAGAACCCTTCGCCTTGTCTGGCCGAACTGGGATCGGTATCGGTGCCGACATGGGTGTGATGCACTAAACGGTGCGCAGACACGTGATGGCCGATCAGCAGGGTGATATAGACCATCTTGCCCAGCCCCGACAGCCAGCGGTTGCCGCGATGGATCAGCTCATGCGCGTTGGGATGCGCGATCTGGCCGAAGAACAGCCCGAAGCCCACCAGCAGCCCGGCGCGTTCCCACACCGTGAAACCGCTGTCGCCACCCACTGCCCAGACCGCCAGCGCCAGCATCGGCAGGTGCAGCAGCGCCAGCACGACCGACAGCCCGTCGCCTGCGGGAAATTCGGCATCAGGGCGTGCCTCGGCCGCCTTGTGCCCCAGCCGGTCCATCAGGAAGGTGAACAAAGTGATGAACAGGACCGCGATCGCCACCCAAGCCCCGCCGCGAGATGCCGAAAGGATCAGCAGCAGGGCCGGTGTCAGCGTGGCGAGGGTGAACAGGAACATCGGGCGATCCGGGCAGGGGCGATACTGGGGCGATTTGCGCCAGCCTATCGCCTCGCACCGGGGGCGGCAATCGCCCCGGCACCCCGCTCAGACCCCGACATCGGGGCCCAGGCACAGCATCGGGTCGTCGGATTTGTTCACCTCGTAGAGAACCGTCTGATCCGGATCGCCTGCGAAGCGCGCGATCAGCCCGCCTGGGCTTTGAAAGAAGCTCCAGCAATGCGGATCGGGGCTGTCGTCATAGACGAAGCAGATCAGTTCGCCGTCCTGATACCAATGGCCATCCTTGCATTTGCCGTCGAGGAAGGACCAGCGCACCTGCTGGTCGTCGAGATATTCCTCGCCGCCATAGGGGCTGTCGCCATCGCCGTAATAGAAGGTCTTCCCGCGCGTGTAGGCGTCGAATTCCAGGCCGGACATCGCGTCCTGCGCCAACGCGGGCATGGCGGAAAAAAGCAGTGGCACAATCCATTTCATGCCGCCATCCTGCGCAACAAACGCGCGCAGGCCAAGTCACAATTGCGCGGGCGGCGCGATAACGGGGGCGAACAGGGGCGACATATGATCCACGGCATCCATCCTGTCTATCTGCTGATCGGCGCGGGGCTTTCCGCGCTCTACCTCGCCTGGTTCTGCCATCGGGGGCCGAGCCTGCTGAAAACACTGGTCAAGACCGGGGCGGTGGCGGTGCCTGCCGTCGGGATCGGGCTGGCGGGGGCGCCGGGATGGGCGCTGGCGGGGCTCTGGGCCTGCGCGGCGGGCGATTTCCTGCTGTCGCGGCCGGGCGAAAACTGGCTCAAGGCCGGGATCGGCGCCTTTGCCGTCGGGCACATTCTCTATGTCGTCGCCTTCGCGGTGCAGTTCGGCCCTCACTTCGGCGGTGACGCGCTGGCCTGGGCGGTGCCGTTGGCGCTGATCGGGCTGGGCTTATCGACAGAATTCTGGCTGGCCCCGCGCACCGGCGGGCTGAAGATCCCGGTGCGGTTCTACGTGGTGCTGATCATGACGATGGGGGCGATGGCGGCGCAGCTGCCGATTCCCCGGGCCACGATCCTGGCCGGCGCATTGAGCTTCATCCTGTCCGATTTGATCCTTTCGGTGGAACTTTTCGTGATTTCGGGGGGCATCTTCGGCAGGATCGCGCCGTTCCTGATCTGGTTCTTTTACTACGCCGCGCAAGTCCTTTTATTCATGGGATTCCTTGGCTGAAAATACATGCCCTCCCACAGGGTTTTCCACAGCCCCATCCCCAAGGAAATAAGGGGCGGGGCTTCCAATGGCGTGGCAGAGTGGCTAGGTCATTCGAAAGACTTACGGAATCCCCTTCATGTCCTTCTTTGGAAAACTCAAGCAGCGGCTGACCAAATCCTCGTCCCGGATCGAGGAGGGGCTGGATTCCATCGTCGAGGAAGGTGGCGAGGTCGAAGAGACCGTCGCGGAACCCGAAGAGGTCACTGCGCCCGAGCCTGCCGCGCCTGAACCGGCCCCCAAGCCTGATGCTGAACCGGAGCCTGCGCCCGCAGTGGAAGCCGAGCCGGAACCGGAAGCGGCCCCCGCCGCGCCCGAGCCGGTCGAGCCTGAACCCACACCCGAACCCGCCAAGTCTGAGCCGGTCGTGGAAACACCGCAACCGGCGGCCAAGCCCGGCTTGCTGGGCCGGATCATGGGCCGCAAGGAGGCCAAGCCGGTCGTCCGCCGGGTGCTCGACGACGACATGCTGGAGCAGCTTGAGGAGCTGCTGATCGCCTCGGACATGGGGGTCGACACCGCGCTGCGCGTCACCGCCAATATCGCCGAGGGCCGTTTCGGCCGCAAATTGTCGGTCGAGGAAATCAAGCGGCTCTTGTCCGACGAAATCACCCGGATCATGGAAAACGTGGCGAAACCGCTGCCGATCTACCCCAAGAAACCGCAGGTGGTTTTGGTCGTCGGTGTCAACGGATCGGGTAAGACCACCACCATCGGCAAGCTGGCCAGCCAGTTCAAGGCGGCGGGCAAATCGGTGGTGATCGCCGCCGGTGACACGTTCCGCGCCGCCGCGGTCGAACAATTGCAGGTCTGGGGCGACCGCGCCGGGGTTCCGGTGCTGACCGCGCCGGAAGGATCTGACCCGGCCAGCCTCGCCTTCGACGCGATGACCAAGGCCGAGGCCGAGGGCGCAGACCTTTTGCTGATCGACACCGCCGGGCGGCTGCAGAACCGCGCCGACCTGATGGAGGAACTCGCCAAGATCGTGCGGGTGATCCGCAAGAAAGACGAAACCGCGCCGCACAACACGCTGCTGGTGCTGGACGCGACCACCGGCCAGAACGCGCTGAGCCAGGTCGAGACGTTCCAGAAACTGGCCGATGTATCGGGCCTGGTGATGACCAAGCTCGACGGCACCGCCAAGGGCGGCGTGCTGGTGGCGCTGGCCGACAAGTTCGGCCTGCCGATCCATGCGATCGGCGTGGGCGAGCAGATCGACGATCTGCAAGCCTTTGACCCTGAAGAATTTGCAAAGGCGCTGACTGGTCTTGATGATTGAGATTCACGACACACTGAGAAACGAATACGGTTGGGATATCGTGGCGGTCCATGCGGCCGTGGACGAGGTGATGGAAACCTCGCGGCTGAGCTATCCCTATCTCGGCGACGACAACTGGACCGATGACCGGATTCTCTATTCCGAATGCATCGTCACCGATGGCGACGAAGTGGTCGGCGCCGGGCGGCTGATCTGGGACGCGGAGCGCGAAAACGCCCTGCCTCGGATTCAGGATTTCTGCCTGCTGCGCGCCTATCGCAGCGACTTCGTGATCTCGTCGATGATTTCGGTGCTGATCGACGGTTATGCCGAAGAGGCCGAGGGCGGCACCACCGTCCTGGCCCATGACGGCAGCGAAATCGACATTTCCGAGCGCGTCGAAAGGCTGCGCGACATCGCCAGGGGCCAGTTCGAACCGCGGGTGATATGACCGCCTGGCTGACCGGGCTGGAAGGTACCGAGGCCGGTCATCAGTTGGCCCTGATCCTGGCCCTGTCGGCGGCGTTCCTGCATGCGGTGTTCGGCGCGCTGCAGAAGGGGCGGCACGATCCCTGGATGTCGCGCGGTGCGATCGATTTCAGCTATGCGGCGATGGCCGCGCCCTTCGCCTTGTTCGTTGTGCCCTGGCCCGAGCCGCATATGTGGCCGATCTTCGCCACCGCCTTCGTCATCCATACGACGTACAAATTCCTGCAGGCCTTCGCCTATTCCAAGGGTGCCTATACGGTCGTCTATCCGGTGGTGCGCGGCACGGGGCCGCTTTTCGCCGTCATCGGCGCCTATATGCTGTTCGGGGAAACCTTTACAGGTGTGCAATGGCTGGGGGTGGCGGTGCTGCTGGCGGGGATTTTCGGGCTGGCGGTCTATAACCTGATCTATCTGGAACTGAACCGCGACACGCTGGTCATCGCGCTGATGCTGGCGGTGGCGACCGGGCTTTTCGTGGCCTGCTACACCACCTACGACGCCTATGGCATCCGCGCCACCGCCGATCCGTTCACCTTCCTGGCCTGGTTTTTTCTGTTCGACGGGCTGGTGATGCCGCCCATCGCGGCGCTGCGCTGGCGCGGCATGGCGAACCGGCCCAGCCTGGGGCCCCTGATGGCGCGCGGCGTCGTGGGGGCGGTGGTGGCGTTTCTCAGCTTCGGGTCGATCATGCTGGCCACGCGGCTTGACAAGGTGGGCGAGGCTGCTGTTCTGAGAGAAACCTCGACCGTTTTCGCGGCGCTGATCGGCTGGCTGGTGCTGAAGGAAACCGTGGGCCCGCGCCGGATCGCGCTGATGGGCTTGATCGCGGCGGGCGCGGTCATAGTTGAGGTAGGAGGCTGACAGGAGGCACCATGGCTGAAAAGACGATCAATCCGCTGCTGAAATCGGGTCTGGAATACGGGCCCATCGTGGCGTTCTTCGCGGCCTATATTCTGCTGAAGGACCGGGTGTTCACCTTCGGCGGCACCGAATACGAAGGCTTCATCGCGGTGACGGCCGGGTTCGTGCCGCTGATGATCCTCAGCACGCTGGCGCTGTGGCGGCTGACCGGGCATCTGTCGAAGATGCAGGTGGTGACGCTGGTGCTGGTGGTGGTGTTCGGCGGGCTGTCGGTCTGGCTGAACGATCCCCGCTTCTTCAAGATGAAGCCGACGCTGATCTACCTGTTCTTCGCCGGGGCCTTGGGGTTCGGGCTGCTGCGCGGGCACAGCTATCTCGAGTCGCTGATGGACGCGCATCTGCCGTTGAGCAAGGAAGGCTGGCTGGTGCTGACCCGGCGGCTGGTGGTTTTCTTCCTCGGCCTTGCAGTACTCAACGAATTCATCTGGCGCACCCAGAGCGAAGAGGCTTGGGTCTATTTCAAGACCTTCGGGCTGACCGCGGCGGTGTTCCTGTTCTTCATGAGCCAGGGATCGGTGTTCCGCAAATACGGCGTCAGCAAAGAGGACGACGAGGGGTAAGGGGGCGAATTCGGCCCCCTCTCTCAACCCTTCTGCCCGAACAGCACCTTCTGCGCGTCCTTGTTGTCCTGCAGCTTGGCGCGTTTTTCGGCGGCCACGGCGCGGCCTTTCTGAACGCCCGGCCGTGCGCTCAGCTGATCCAGCCAACGCTTCAGGTTGGGCTTGTCGTCCAGGGTCTGCTGCTGGCCTTCCCACAGCGACGCCCAGGGCCAGATCGCCATGTCAGCGATGGAATAGAAATCCCCCGCCGCGTATTCATGCTTGCCCAATTGCGTATCCAGCACCCGGTAGAGCCGGGCGACCTCGTTCCTGTACCGGTCCTTGGCATAGGGCAGGTCGTTGGGCGGTTCCATCGAGGGTGCGTATTTCAGGAAATGATGCGCCTGTCCCGCCATCGGGCCGACCCCGCCCATCTGCCACATCAGCCACTGATCCACCGCCACCCGGTCGCGTTCGGTTTCGCCGTAAAACCGGCCGGTCTTGCGCGCCAGGTATTGCAGGATCGCGCCGGATTCGAAGATCGAAATCGGGTCGCCGCCGGGTCCGTCGGGATCGACGATCGCGGGCATCCGGTTGTTGGGGGCGATTTTCAGGAATTCGGGGTCGAATTGTTCGCCCGCGCCGATATTCACCAGGTGCAGGTTATAGGGCAGCTCCATCTCCTCGAGGGCGATGGTGATTTTCCAGCCGTTCGGCGTCGGCCAGTAATAAAGTTCGATCGGGTCGGTCATGTCGCGCGTTCCT
Organism: Thalassovita mangrovi; assembly: GCF_009857745.1. Classification (GTDB taxonomy): domain Bacteria; phylum Pseudomonadota; class Alphaproteobacteria; order Rhodobacterales; family Rhodobacteraceae; genus Thalassobius; species Thalassobius mangrovi. Next base: position 759,066 of record NZ_WWEN01000002.1, on the reverse strand, counting down.
TGTCAGATCGCACTCATGATGGGGCTTTCCCGGCCAGTGGCAAGGGCAGGGCAAGATCGGGCAGGGCAAAAAGCCGTGACCAGCGGCGGCTTGGGGTTTCGGGCAGCATCGCCTGCAAGGCGCCCAGCGGGAAGGCATGCGCGTCGCGCAGCAGCGCGCTGTACAGCCCGAACGCCCCGTCGCGCAGGTAGAAGGACCAGTGGCAGACGCGGCGTTCGGGCGGCGCGACTTGGACCCCGCGCCGGGCGAAGGTCATCAGCGTGGCGGGATCGTCCAGTTGCAGCGTCAGCGTGTTGCAGGTGCCCGGCGCCTTTGCCCCCAGCGTGGTGTCGCCGCGCTCCGGCCGGGCCACCAGCCGTTCAAGCAGGAAATCGTACAGGTCGTTTTCCCGGCTGGTCACGTTGATCAACTCGGCGCTGCGCCCGGCCGGCGTGGTCATCGCCGCCAGCGCGGTCGAATGGTATTCCGCGCCGCCCAGCAGCAGCATCCGGTTCACGCTGTGCGCGGGCAGGTGGGTCAGCGCCGAAAGCACCACCCGCGCGCCCATCGAATGGGCGATGGCGTGGATCGGCCGGTCCGGGGCGTGGTGGCGCAGGGTGGCGATCACCTCGGCCAGCGCCTCGCCCGCCTGCGCGGCGCGGCGATAAGCCTGCCAGATCGTGCCGGTGCCCTGCCAGCCGAAGGCGATGCCCAGGCCCTCGTCGTGCGCGCCGCGGCCAAAGCCCAGCCCGGCGGGCCAGCTTTGCGCCTTCCAGCAGGCGACGGCGGGGGTCAGCGACAGGATATGCCGGTGCGGGCAGTCGTCATCGGCACCCGGCGCGAATTTGAACCCGTGCACCATCACGATGACCGGGCCGGTCCCCTGAGCGAGGTCTTGCAGTACCGGTTGCAGCCTGTACCCGGCGCCGTGCAGCCGTGGCCCGGTATCGGTCGCGTTGATCCGTAGAATGGGCATTCCCCGAACCCTCTACTTCTGCTCGATGCGGCTTGTTTAGGCCAAGCCTGCAAAGCCCGTGTGAATGCCGGGTTACAGAATGGTGACGGTTGACGGACCATGCGCAGAGGCGTATCAGCGGGCGCATGTGGCGATTTGTTACCGGATTGCGGGCCACGTTAAACATTCCGCTAAAAGGTCAGGATGAAAGGCCCCTTTCGCTTGACCGCGACGGGGCTTTTTTATTTGGCGCGACAGGCGCCGGAGGATGACAGATGAGCGATGGTTGGAAAAAGCGCACCGAGCTGGTCCATGGCGGCACCCGCCGCAGCCAGTATAACGAGGTGAGCGAGGCGATTTTCCTGACGCAGGGCTTCGTCTACGACACGGCTGAACAGGCCGAGGCGCGGTTCCAGAAGGCGGGCGAGGATGAATTCATCTATGCCCGCTACGGCAACCCGACCATGGCGATGTTCGAGGACCGGATTTCCGGCTACCTGGGATACGAGGATGCCTTTGCCTGCGCATCCGGCATGGCGGCGGTGAACGGCGCGCTGACCGCTTTGCTGAAATCGGGCGATCACGTCGTCGCGGCGCGGGCGCTGTTCGGGTCGTGCCTGTATATTCTCGAAGACATCCTTGGCCGCTTCGGGGTCGAGGTGACGCTGGTCGATGGCACCGACAACGAAGCTTGGGCGGCAGCGATCCGGCCCGACACGCGTCTGGTGTTCCTGGAATCGATTTCCAACCCGACGCTGGAAGTGATCGACCTGAAACATGTCTGCGACCTGGCCCATGCCAATGGCGCGCTGGTGCTGGTCGACGACGCGATGGCGACGCCGGTGTTTTCCTATGCCCGGGCCTGCGGTGCCGACATTTCCATCGTGTCGACCACCAAGCATGTGGACGGGCAGGGGCGGATGCTGGGCGGTGTGATCTGCGGCTCGAAGGAGCTGATCCGCGGACCGATCGAGACCTATATCAAGCATACCGGCGGGGCGATGAACCCGTTCACCGCCTGGACCCATCTGAAGGCGCTGGAAACGCTGGAACTGCGGGTGCGGGCGCAGGCGGCGGCGGCCGAACAGATCGCCGAGGCGCTGTCGGGCCATGCCAAGCTGAACGCCGTGCGCTACCCGACCCATGCGGCCCATCCGCAGCATGAGCTGGCGCGGCGCCAGGCCCCGGCGGGCGGCACCGTCGTGACCTTCGAGGTAAAGGGCGGCAAGGCGGCCTGTTTCCGCTTCCTCAACGCGTTGGAGATCGTGACGATTTCCAACAACTTCGCCGATGCCAAGTCGATCGCCACCCATCCCGCCACCACCACCCATCAGCGCCTGCCGCAGGAGCAGAAGGACACCTTGGGCATTTCCGACGGACTGGTGCGGTTCTCGGTCGGGCTGGAAGACCCCGAGGACCTGATCGCGGACCTGAAACAGGCGCTGGACAAGGCGTAAGCGGGGCGATGCGCGTTTCCGGGGTCGCGTGTCCCGGAATGCGTTTTTCCGGTAAAAAACGTCGGGATTTGGAAATCCCCGGTTTCGGTCCTAAATTAGCAATGCGACCAGCATGCGCAGGAGGGGCAAAATGAATGTCCATACCGCTGAAATCGATGCCATGACCCGCCGGAAAGAGGCGGAAGAGGCCCTGGCCCGGTTGCGGGATTGGGCCGTACAGGCCACGCCCGAGGAAATCGCCGATCTCGATCCGGCGATTTCGCGGCTGCTGCCGGATGCCGTTTTGGCAAATTACCCGGCGCTGCGGCGCGAATATCCCGAGGAATTCGAGGTCGACGGCGAGTACAAGGACAGCCTGCCCGATCTGCAGAACGGCCCGGCCAGCCTGATCCGCGGCGCCAAGCGGGTGATCCAGCATGTCGGCATTTCCAATTTCCGCCTGCCGATCCGGTTCCACCGGCGCGACGCGTCGGACCTGACGCTGGAAACCAGCGTCACCGGCACCGTCAGCCTGGAAGCGGAAAAGAAGGGCATCAACATGTCCCGCATCATGCGGTCCTTCTACAAGCACGCCGAAAAGACCTTCAGCTTCGAGGTGATCGACGCGGCGCTGGAAGATTACAAGGCCGACCTGGACAGTTTCGACGCGCGTATCCAGATGCGGTTTTCCTATCCGGTGAAGCTGCCGTCGCTGCGGTCTGGGCTGGAAGGTTTCCAGTATTACGACATCGCGCTGGAACTGATCGAAACCGCCGGGACGCGGAAAAAGATCATGCATCTCGATTACGTCTATTCCTCGACCTGCCCCTGTTCGCTGGAACTCAGCGAACACGCGCGGCAGTTCCGCGGCCAGCTGGCGACGCCGCATTCGCAGCGGTCCGTGGCGCGGATTTCGGTCGAGGCGCGGCCGGGCGCGATCCTGTGGTTCGAAGACCTGATCGACATGGCGCGCACCGCGGTGCCGACCGAAACCCAGGTGATGGTCAAGCGCGAGGACGAACAGGCCTTTGCCGAGCTGAACGCGGCCAACCCGATCTTCGTCGAGGATGCCACGCGGCTGTTCGCGCAGCAATTGGAAGACGATCCGCGCGTCGGCGATTTCCGCATCGTGGCCAGCCATCAGGAAAGCCTGCACAGCCATGACGCGGTGTCCATCCTGACCGAGGGCGACACGTTTTCGTCTGAAAGCATCGATCCGAAACTGTTCAACACGCTCTACCACGTCGGCTGATCGCGCGCGTGAGCGCCTAAATTGCATGCAAAAAGGCGTGTCGGGGCGTCCGCGCGCCCTTTTGGCGGGCGGAATCGTTTGGCCGGGGCCCGTTTGGTCGCGCAGACTTGGGGGAAAACGCCTTCATCTTGCCGTAACGCAAGCCTGATAGGCGGATTCCCAAGTCACACGCTTTGTTCCAGAGAGGATAGAAGATGATCCATGTCATGAATCCCTATCAAATGTCGGTCGCCATGTTCCGCCTGACGTCGCTCGGGCTGGAATTTCAGACGCAGATGATGAAGACGCTGACGCAAATGGCGATGGCCCCGCTGGCCGGTATGGCGCAGGACGAAGACGAGGCCGAAGCGGCGCCGGCGCAGGCAACCGCCACCGCCCGCAAGGCCACGAAACCCGCGAGCCGGTCGCGCGGGGCGACGAAAGCCAGCGCCACGCGGGCACGCAAGACGCGCAAGCCCTCGGCCCCGCCGGCCATGCCCGAACCGGCAAGCCAAGCCAGCGCGACCGAAGAAGGCGAGGCGACGAACAATATGCCGGTCTGAGCGGAATTTCTGCACTGCCGCATTTTGCGGGGGAATTTTTCTGCGTTGCAGCAGATGCAGGGCCGCTATTCAGAAACGGAAATAGTCATGTCAGCTAGGTTTACCTATATTGAGTGCCAAGGGGAGGAACCATTGAAGCAAACGAGGGTTCCAAAATGGCAACGCAAGCAACGAATATTCATGGCCTAGCTGGCCGCAACGAAGGTTTTTGGGCAGGCATCGCGACCGGGCTCAACAACTACATGAACCGCAAATCGCGTATCGATCAGGTCCAGAAGCTGGAAGCGAAGAGTGACGCAGAACTGGCCGCAATGGGCCTGAAGCGCGACGACATCACCCGCTACGTGTTCCGCGACATGTTCTATATCTGATCGGATCAGATACCCGATCCGACCTTATTTAAAACCCGCGCCATCCGGTATGGCGCGGGTTTTAGCATTTCAGGGGCCGGTTGCGGCTCCGCTCAGCCCGACATCATCCATAGCGCAACCCCGGCCAGGATCAGGCCGAAACCGGTGTTGAGCCGGCGCGCGCTGGTCTGGCTTCGAAACAAAGCCGCGATCCGGTTGCCGATCGCGGTCCATGTCAGGAACGCCACCAGGTTGTTGAGCGTGAAGACGGTGGCGATCCAGCCCACCACGGCGATGCCCTGCGGCCGCGTCAGGTCCAGGAACTGCGAAAACATCAGGATGATGATCGCATAGGCCTTGGGATTGAGCACCAGCAGGATCACCCCGTCGGCGAAACTGGCCGGTCGCGCGGCACCGTCCGCCTCGATCGCCCCGGCGCGGAAGAACCGCCAGGCGAGATACAGCACATAGGCGGAGCCGGCCCATTTGAGCCAGACGAAGACCGCCGGAAACCGTTCCAGTGCAGCGGCGAAGCCCAGCCCGATGGCAACGGTGATGATCCAGGTCGCGATATGATAGCCTACATGGGCGGGCAGGGTTGCGCGCAGGCCGAAGCGGGCGCCGTTGGCGGCGAAGAACATGTTCCCCGGCCCGGGGCTGTAGGCGAGGGGGAACAGGAAAACGATCAAAGCAACCGTCAGGTCGATCATGGCATACCTCGGATGGTCTTTCGCCGGTGTAGCCACTGGTGTCGCCTTGTGCCGATCCGTTTCCTGCGCAAACCGGTTCATTGCATGCAGATGCATCGGTTGGCGCTGTGTCGCAGGGGCGCGCCCATCCCGCCCCGGGTGGCGCGGGCCAAGACGGCTTGACAGCCCGGCCCGCCCACGCCATCGCTGCTGTCATGTTTGATCTGAGACCCGTCGGATATGTGATCGGCCTGCTGGTGGCGGCGCTTGGATTGACCATGCTGCCGCCGATGCTGGTCGATATCGCCGAAGGCCGCGACCACTGGCGCAACTTCGCGGAAAGCGCTTTGCTGACGGTGCTGACCGGCGGGCTGATCGCGCTGGCCTGCCAGAACGGCACCCGCGAGGGGCTGTCGATCCAGCAGACCTTCATCCTGACCACCGGCGTCTGGCTGGCCCTGCCGATGTTCGGCGCGCTGCCCTTCATGCTGGGCGAAACCGACGCCCGCCCGGTGGATGCGTTTTTCGAGGCGATGTCGGGGCTGACCACCACCGGGGCCACCGTTCTCACCGGGCTCGACACGATGCCCAAGGGGTTGCTTTTGTGGCGCGGCATCCTGCAATGGCTGGGCGGCATCGGCATCATCGTGGTGGCGATGGTGTTCCTGCCCGAATTGCGGGTGGGCGGGATGCAGATCTTCCGTTCCGAAAGCTTCGACACGATGGGCAAGATCCTGCCCCGCGCGACCGAGATCGCGTCGCAGATTTCGGTGATCTACGTGGCGCTGACGGCGCTGTGCCTGCTGACCTATATGGGGCTGGGGATGGAAACCTTTGATGCCACGGTGCATGCGCTGACCACCATTTCCACCGGCGGGTTTTCCACCCGCGATGCGTCCTTCGCGGCGTTTTCGGGGCCGCTGGAATATGTCGCCGCCGTCTTCATGGTGCTGGCCGCGCTGCCCTTCGTGCGCTACGTGCAGATGGTCAACGGCCACCGCACCGCGCTGCTGAAGGACCGGCAGGTCTATGGCTTCCTGTTGGTCATCGCCGTGCTGATCGGCTTCACCACCGTCGTGCTGCTGGCGGTGTTCCCGCATCACTGGGAAAAATCCTTCCGCGAGGCGGTGTTCAACATCACCTCGATCATCACCGGCACCGGCTATGCCAGCGCCGATTACATGGGCTGGGGCAACCTGCTGATCACGCTGTTCTTCTTCACCGGGCTGATCGGTGGCTGCGCGGGGTCGACCGCCTGTTCGGTGAAGATCTTCCGCTACCAGATCCTGCTGGCCTCGATCCGGGCGCAGCTGCGCAAGACCCGTTCGCCCAGCGGCATGTTCGTGCCGCGCTATGCCGGGCGCAAGATCGACGACGACGTGCTGAATTCGGTGATGTCGTTCTTCGTGTTCTTCATGGTGACGCTGGGACTGGTGTCGGTGGGGCTGGCAATGACGGGGCTGGATTTCATCACCTCGGTGTCCGGCGCGGCCTCGGCACTGGCCAATATCGGGCCGGGCTTGGGCGATACGATCGGGCCGGCGGGCAATTTTTCCGAACTGAACGACGGCGCCAAATGGCTGCTGTCGGGGGCGATGCTGATCGGGCGGCTGGAGCTGCTGGCGGTCTACGCGATGCTGACCGTGGCGTTCTGGCGGGCCTGATCCCGGGCCGGGCTGAGCGCCGGGCAAAGAAAAACCGGCGCCGCAGCGCCGGTTTCGTCTCTCTAGATTGTCGCTTGGATCATTCCCAGCAATTGACCAGAACGGTCATGCCGCTGGCCTTGTCGGTCAGGTCCTCGGGGTCCATTTGATCCAGCGTGTCGGTGGCGGTGGGCGTCAGGCCCAGTTCCGACAGCAGGCCGCCGATGCTGGCCGCGTCCAGCACGAAGCTGACATCTTCGGGCAGTTGCTTGCCGCCCGCAGCCTTGGGCAGCAGCATCCCCATCACCGCGCCGCCAGCGTCGAAGACCGGGCCGCCGACATCGCCGGGCAGGGCGGTCAGGGTCAGCCGCGCCAGTTCCTCTTCGCCCGACAGCCCGCGCAGATCGGCCAGGGTGCCATAGGTCAGCGTCGGCGCGCCCAGGATGCCGCCATAGGAATAGCCCGCCACGGCCACATCCGATTGTAGCCGCGGGTCGGCCAGCTGCAGTTCGGCCACCTGCACCGGCGCCAGCGCCGTTTTGGGTTTCAGCACCGCCACGCCAAGCGCGTCGTTCTGGCCTGCGATTTCGGCCTCGATCCCGTCTTCCAGGGTGATCCGGCTGCATTGCTGCACCGCTTCGATCGTGGTGACCACGGTGCCGCTGCTGTCGACGAAGAAGCCCGAGCGCGACACGCGCGGCTTGCGGATTTCCAGCCCCGACAGCAGGTCGACGCTTTGCTCGGCCTCGCCGCCGGCGGCGGGGCTCATCACGCGCGAGGTGCGGGTGAAGCTTTCCTGCATCTGGCCAAGGATACGCTTGCGGCGTTCCTCGTCCCCGGCGGGCCAGACCAGGGTGAAGCCCTTGATCTGCCCGTCTTTCAGGCTGACCTGGGTATGCGACACCATGCTGGCGCTTTCGCCGATCAGCATGAAACTGTCATCCTTGCGCTGGCGCGGACCGTCGAGCGGCACGATTTCCAGCGTCTGCATGATGTCGTAAAGCCCGAACAGCGTCTTCTGATCGCCCGCCTGGCTGATCAGCACCACCTTGGCAGGGATGTCGCCGGTGGCGTCGTAATGGGCGAACGGGGCCTCGTAACGGCTGAACGCGACCACACCCATCGGCAGTTTCATGTCGATGCCCGCCTCGCGGTCGCGCACCATCTGCATGTCCATGCCTTCCAGCACCGCGTTGTACTGACGGGCCAGTTCGGCGCGCTGGCGGGTGGTCAGAACGCCGGTGGCTTCGTAGCCGTAGGCTTCCTGCCAGGACGACATCGACGCGCGGGTGCCGCGGCCGAAGGCGCCGTCGATGGCCGAGTCGTAGAACCCCGCCCATTGCAGCATTTCCTGCAGCTGCATGCGTTCTTCCTTGCTCAGTGCCGCTTCGCTGCGGCGCGCCTCGGCGGGGCTTTCATCGGGCAGCTGAACGATCGAGGGCTGAATCGGTTCCTCGATCTGGACGGTTTCCTGCATGGTGTCCTGCGGCGGGGTGACCGCCTCGGCCTGGGCCAGCATGTCGCTTCCCACCGGCCAGAATTGCCGCTGGTAGTTCGACGCGAAGGCGATGTAGCTGTCTTGCGGGATCTTGCCCTCGGCGCGCAGCACGTCGAGAACCTGTTCGGCATCGGCGCGCCCGTAGGGGCCGAGCGTGATCGCGTACCAGCCGCCGGGCATCGAGAAACCGTTCACGTCTTCCAGCGACGCGGCGTAATCGCGTATCCGGTCCTGCGCGGTGGCCAAATTCGGTTGTGCTTCGATTTGAACCCAGACCAAATCCTGCTGGGCGACGGCCGCACGGGCCATCATCGTCACTGCAAAAAAGAGCGAAACCAATAATTTCATCATAAGCGGTACAATCCTTACCTGTCGCGGTATCCTCACCTCAGCTTTTGTTTTATCAAAATCACAGGGGGTTGCACCCAAAATATGCGCCAAGGTGCAATTGACCCCGCCGTGTGTGGGCCGTAGTTAGGGCCAGCGATTTCAAGCGACACCACAGCGACACCAAAAGGGCCGGCAGGGCAGCGATCATGGCAGAACAGATCAGCAAACCGCGCAGTTTCCAGGAGATCATCCTGAGGCTTCAGAATTACTGGGCCGGCAAGGGCTGCGCCGTGATGCAGCCATATGACATGGAGGTCGGCGCGGGCACCTTCCACCCGGCCACCACGCTGCGTTCGCTGGGGTCGAAATCCTGGGCCGCGGCCTATGTGCAGCCGTCGCGCCGCCCGACCGACGGGCGCTATGGCGAAAATCCCAACCGGCTGCAGCACTATTACCAATACCAGGTGCTGATCAAACCCAGCCCGCCGGATCTGCAGGACCTGTACCTGGGGTCGCTGGCGGCGATCGGCATCGACATGGACATGCACGACATCCGCTTCGTCGAGGATGACTGGGAATCCCCGACGCTGGGCGCCTGGGGCCTGGGCTGGGAAGTCTGGTGCGACGGGATGGAAGTGTCGCAGTTCACCTATTTCCAGCAGGTCGGCGGCCACGACTGCCACCCGGTTTCGGGCGAGCTGACCTACGGTCTGGAACGTCTGGCGATGTATGTTCTGGGCATCGATCACGTGATGGAAATGCCCTATAACGATCCGCAGACGGAAATCGCGCTGACCTATGGCGACATCTTCCGCCAGACCGAAGAAGAATACAGCCGCTGGAATTTCGACGTCGCCAATACCGATGTGCTGCTGAAGCATTTCGAAGAGGCCGAGGCGGAATGCGAGGCGATCCTCGATCATCCTTTCGTCGATCCCAAGACCGGCAAGCGCATCGTGATGGCGCATCCGGCCTATGACCAGTGCATCAAGGCATCGCACCTGTTCAACCTGCTCGATGCGCGCGGGGTGATTTCGGTCACCGAGCGGCAGGCCTATATCGGCCGGGTCCGGGCGCTGGCCAAGAAATGCGCCGATGCCTTCGTGCAGACCGAAGCCGGGGGATATACGGAAGAGAAAGAAGGGGAAGACCTGGCAAAAGCCTACGCCGACAACCCGGATTTTGGAAAGTTCTGATGATCGGAAAACTGCTCGCGGGGTTTATCGTGGTAACGGCATTGGTGGCCGGCGTGGCCATGTATTACCTTCAGGTCTACGCCTATTACGACGAGGTCGCGGCCTCGGGCACCGATGACGTGCGGATCACGTCGCTGGTGACCGGCCTGCCCGAACCGATCCTTTACGCGGATTTCGAGGCGATCGATTCCAACAGCTCGCCCATCCGCTACCGCGCCTGTTTCACCACCCAGATGAGCCAGGCGATGCTGACCGAAACCTATGAAGCCTATGACGGTGCCGAGCCGCTGGTCGCGCCGGGCTGGTTCGATTGCTTCGACGCCAAGGCGCTTGGCGCGCAGCTGGAAAACGGCACGGCGCTGGCCTTCGCCGGTCAGCGCAACATCCAATACGGTGTCGACCGCGTTGTCGCCGTGACCCAGGACGGGCGCGGCTATGTCTGGCACCAGATCAACCACTGCGGCGCGGTCGTGTTCGACGGCGAACCCGCCCCCGCAGATTGCCCCACTCCCCCGGAAGGCTACTGACATGCCCGATTTGCTGATCGAACTCTTTTCGGAAGAAATCCCCGCCCGGATGCAGGCGCGGGCGGCCGAAGACCTGAAGAAACGCGTGACCGACGGGTTGGTCGAGGCGGGCCTGACCTATGCTGGCGCCGCCGCCTTTTCGACCCCGCGCCGCCTGGCGCTGGCGATCGAGGGGCTGCTGGACAAAAGCCCGACCGTGCGCGAGGAACGCAAGGGGCCGCGCACCGATGCGCCGGAAAAGGCGATCGAGGGTTTCCTGCGCGGCGCGGGCGTGACCCGCGACCAACTGGAGGAACGCGACGACAAGAAGGGCAAGGTGTTCTTTGCCGTGATCGAAAAACCGGGCCGTCCGGCGTCGGAAATCGTGGCCGAGGTGCTGGAAGACGCGATCCGCAACTTCCCCTGGCCGAAATCCATGCGGTGGGGCACCGGTTCCCTGCGGTGGGTGCGGCCGCTGCATTCGATCCTGTGCATCCTGACCAATGACGCAGGCGAGGCCGAAGTGGTGCCGATGGATGTCGACGGCATCAAATCCGGCAACATGACCGAAGGCCACCGTTTCATGGGTGCGGGCCGCTTCCCGGTCAACGGGTTCGACGATTACGCCGCCAAGCTGAAACGCGACCGGGTGATTCTGGACGCAAGCGAACGCGCCGATCACATCTGGCAGGACGCCACCAACCAGGCCTTCGCCTGCGGGCTGGAAGTGGTCGAGGACCGCGGATTGCTGGCCGAGGTGTCGGGTCTGGTCGAATGGCCGGTGGTGCTGGTGGGCGAAATCGGGGCCGAATTCCTCGACCTGCCTCCCGAGGTGCTGCAGACCTCGATGAAGGAACACCAGAAATTCTTCTCGGTGAAAAACCCCAAGACCGGGCGGATCGAACGCTTCATCACCGTGGCGAACCGCGAAACTTCTGACCACGGCGCGACCATCCTGGCGGGCAACCAGAAGGTGCTGTCGGCGCGGTTGTCGGATGCGAAATTCTTCTGGGAAAACGATCTGCGCGTCGCCAAGGCGGGGATGCATCAGTGGACCGACCAGCTGGCCAACGTGACCTTCCACAACAAACTGGGCACCCAGGCCGCGCGGATCGACCGGATCGCGGCGCTGGCGCGCGAAATCGCCCCGGTGCTGGGGGTCGAGGCGGATCTGGCGGAACAGGCGGCACGGGTGGCCAAGGCCGACCTGTCGTCCGAAATGGTCTATGAATTCCCCGAATTGCAGGGGTTGATGGGGCGTTATTACGCTGAAGCGGCGGGGCTTCCGGCCGAAGTGGCCGCAGCCTGCGAAGAACATTATTCGCCGCTGGGCCCGTCCGACGACGTGCCGGCGGGCGACGTGTCCAAGGTGGTGGCGCTGGCCGACAAGCTCGACACGCTGACCGGGTTCTGGGCGATCGACGAAAAACCAACCGGATCGAAGGACCCCTTCGCGCTGCGTCGGGCTGCTTTGGGCGTGATCCGTATCGTGCTGGCCGGTGACATCCGCGTGCACCTGGACCGGTTCATCGATAGCCAACTGCTGAAGCACAAGATCAACCTGAACCACATGGGCGCCAGCGAGGGCGAGATCGAGGCGCTGGAAGAAACGCTGGACGAAATCGCCGAACACGGCGTGTTCGGCGCCGCTTTCCGTGCCGTGATCGAACGGCTCGAAGGCAAGGACGGCGCGCCCGACACCGGCGAAGGGTCGCTGCTGCGCACCGTGGGCGACGCGCTGCCGGACCTGTCCACCGATCTGCTGGCCTTCCTGCATGACCGGCTCAAGGTCTATCTGCGCGACGAAGGCCTGCGTCACGACGTGATCGACGCCTGTCTCGACATGGCAGGCAGCGACGACCTGACCCTGCTGGTCAAGCGTGCCCATGCCCTGGGCGGCTTCCTGAAAACCGATGACGGTGAAAACCTGCTGCAGGGCTTCAAGCGGGCCAACAACATCCTGACCCAGGCCGAGGAAAAGGATGGCGTCGAATACAGTTTCGGGGCGGATGTGAAATTCGCCGAAACCGAGGTGGAAAAGGCGCTGTTCGCTGCGCTGGACAGCGCCGAAACCGCCATCGCCCCGGCGATGCAGGCGGAAGATTTCGAAGCGGTTATGGCCGCGATGGCGGCGCTGCGCGCCCCGATCGACGAATTCTTCGATACGGTGCAGGTGAATACCGACAACGACGTGGTACGCCGCAACCGGCTGAACCTGCTGGCGCGCATCCGGCAGATCTGCTTGGGTGTCGCCGATCTGACCCGGGTCGAAGGCTGAAACCACTGACGTGAAGTCAGCAAGAAAGGCGGTCGGTTTCCGGCCGCCTTTCTTGCTGCTTATATTAAGGTCGGGCTTGCCACGGCACGCGTCAGGCGTATTCTGCGGCATACCAACGAAGGGTGCCGCAGTGCAGCAAGATCCGGATATCACCTATATCACCCCGACCGCGCCGGTCAGCCCCGCCACGCATGGCGGGCGTGCGAAATGTCTTCAGCGGCTGGTCCGTCTGGACCTGCCGGTGCCCAAGACAGTGGCGCTGAGCTTCGACGAGGTGAAGCGGATCGCAGCGGGGGAAACCCCGGACATGGCGGCGCTGATGGAACCGTTCGACGATGCGGCTTTGCTCTGCGTCCGGCCGTCGTCGGAAGATCCCGATTGGGGCGGGCCGGGGGCGGTGCTGAATATCGGCATCAACGACGCGCGCTTCGTCGATCTGTGCGATCAGCTGGGCCGCGAGGCCGCCACCGCGATGTATCTGCGCTTCGTGCAGGCCTATGCGATCCACGTGGCGCGGCTCGATCCGGACATGTTCGACCACATCAACCAGGACGACCCCGATTGCCTGACCGAGGTGCTGCGCGCCTATGAGGAGGAAACCGAAGAGGAGTTCCCGCAGGACCCGGCGGTGCAGCTGCTGGAAGTGCTGCGTTCCATGGCGCGGGCCTGGAGCGGCACCACCGCGCGGCTGTTGCGCCAGGCCAAGGGCGCGCCGGCCGATGCCGGGCTCGGGTTGGTGGTGCAGGAAATGGCCCCCAGCATGGGCAAGGGCGAATGCGGGTCCGGGGTGATCCAGCTGGTCAATTCCAAGACCGGCGAACGAAAGATTACCGGTCGTTACCTGTCGCAATCGCAGGGGCGCGATGCGCTGGCGCGGCGCTCGGCGGCGCTGTATCTGGAACGCGACCCGCGCGGGCCGTCGTTGCAGGAACTGGCGCCGGAAGCCTTCGAGCAGCTGATCGAATACACCCGGCTGATGCGGGTGCGGCTGCGCGAGGAAATGCAGACCGAATTCACCATCGAGAACGGCAATCTGCACGTTCTCGACGGGGTGCGGGTGGCGCGCAGCGCCCATGCCGCGATCCGCATCGCGGTGTCGCTGGCCAATGATGGCATCATCCCGCGCGAAGAGGCGCTGACCCGGGTCGATCCCCGCGCCATCAACGAATTGCTGCACCGCCAGGTCGATCCGGACGCGCCGCGCGACGTTCTGGCCAAGGGTATCGCCGCCAGCCCCGGCGCCGCCAGCGGCCGTATCGTGTTTTCCGCCGCCGAAGCCCAGGCCAGCGCCGCGCGCGGCGAGCCTTGCGTTCTGGTGCGCCGCGAAACCAGCCCCGAGGATATCCGCGGCATGCACGCCGCCGCCGCCGTGCTGACCGAACGCGGCGGCATGACCAGCCACGCCGCGGTGATCGGGCGCGGCATGGGCCTGCCTTGCGTGGTGGGCGCCTCGTCGATCAAGTTCCATCTGCGCCGCAAGATGCTGAAAACCCCCGACGGGCGGGAATTGCATGCGGGCGACGTGATCACCATCGACGGCACCAATGGCGAGGTCCTGGCGGGTGAACCGCCGTTGATCAAGGCGGCGCAGGACGATGCGTTCCAGACCCTGATGACCTGGGCCGACGAGGTGCGCGATATCGGGGTGCGGGCCAATGCCGACACCCCCGCCGATGCCCAGGTCGCCCGCAATTTCAAGGCACAGGGGATCGGGCTGTGCCGGACCGAACACATGTTCTTCGAGGGCGACCGGCTGACAGTGATGCGCGAAATGATCTTCGCCGACACCGCCAAGGACCGCGAGGCGGCGCTGGAACGGCTGCTGCCGATGCAGCGGGCGGATTTCATCGAACTGTTCCGGATCATGCAGGGGCAACCGGTCTGCATCCGCCTGTTCGACCCGCCGCTGCACGAATTCCTGCCGCATGACCGCGCCGGTCACCGCGAACTGGCCGAGGCGCTGGACCTGCCTTTGTCGGACGTTACCCGCCGGGTCGAGCAGCTGAGCGAATACAACCCGATGCTGGGGATGCGCGGCGTGCGGCTGGGCATCACGGTGCCGGAAATCTACGACATGCAGGCGCGCGCGATCTTCGAAGCCACAATCGAGGCCAGCCGCGACGGCGACCCGGTGGTGCCGGAAATCATGATCCCGCTGGTCAGCGCCAAGCGCGAGGTCGAGCTGGTCAAGACCCGGGTCGATGCGGTCGCCGCCGCCGTGCGCACCGAAAAGGGCCGCGATTTCACCTATCGCCTTGGGGTGATGGTGGAAACGCCGCGCGCCGCCCTGCGGGCGGGCGAAATCGCGCCGCACGCGGCCTTCCTGTCCTTCGGCACCAACGACTTGACCCAGATGACTTATGGCTTGTCGCGCGACGATGCGGGCCGGTTCATGTCGACCTATGTGCAGAAGGGCGTTTTCCCCGAAGATCCGTTCCACGACCTGGATACCGACGGGGTGGGCGAATTGCTGCAAATCGGGGCAGAACGCGGCCGCAAGGCGCGGCCCGACCTGGTGCTGTCGATTTGTGGTGAACATGGCGGCAGCCCCGAATCAATCGCCTTCTGCCGCGCCGCAGGGTTCAATTACGTGTCCTGTTCGCCGTTCCGGGTGCCGGTCGCTCGGCTGGCGGCCGCTCAACTGGCCGTTCTCGAAAAAATCGGCGCGACTCCGGATAAGCCGCTGAAAGATTTATAAATAATTCATAATTTTTAGACTTGTTTTGCGAAAGCTGTTGCTTTAGCGTGGCGGCTTTCCTGGCGGCGGCTAGACTAAAGTATGGAATTTTAATATGTGACCGTCTGTTCGCGGGCCCGGCAGGGTCTTCGCAGCAAGGAGAACGGAAGCATGCGTAAAATTTTGGCATTTCTCTTGGCGGCCGCTTTTGCGGTTCCGGCAATGGCAGACACCCAGGTCGATCAGGTGCTGAAGCAGGAAAAGCGTGGTCTGTTCGGCTTGCGCGGGGAGAAGCTGGACAACCTGTTCAACCCGTCGAAGAAAAAGACCAAGATCGCCTATACCCGCGGCTTCCTTGAGGGGCTGCCCGAAGCCAAGGGCGGCGAAGAATGGCAATGCCTGTCCGAGGCGCTGTATTTCGAAGCGCGCGGCGAAAGCGTCAAGGGCCAGTTCGCCGTGGCCGAGGTGATCTTGAACCGCGTCGACAGCCCGCAGTTTCCCGACACCGTCTGCGGCGTGGTGCATCAGGGCACCGGGCGCAAATACCAGTGCCAGTTCACCTATACCTGCGACGGCTACAAGGAAGTCATCGCCGAACACGACGCCTATGAACAGGTCGGCAAGGTGGCCAAGCTGATGGTCGGCGGCGCGCCGCGCGAACTGACCGACGGCGCCACCTATTACCACACCAAGGCGGTCAGTCCGCGCTGGTCGCGCAAATTCGCACGCACCGCGACGATCGGTGTGCACCACTTCTATCGCCCGCAGACCCAGATTTCGCAGAACTGACCGGTTTTGTGCCGCCGGTGACGCATTTCGCCGGTCTTGTGCCGCAGGGCGGATGTGGTCTAGGGAAGGGGCCGATTAGGGTCGGCCCGAACCGACGCCCGCTGACCGGAGATCGCGATGAGCCATGAAATCGAATGGGCCTTTGCCCACCCCTCGGCACGGTCCGAAGGCACCGCGCCCGAAGGTCCGCTGGACCGGATTTCGCTGCGCGATCACATCGTCGACGTGGAAATCGGCGCCTTCCAGGCCGAACGCGGCACCACCCAGCGGATCTGCTTCAACGTCGTGGTCGAGGTGCGGCCGCTGACCGGGCCGGTGGATGACGACGTCGATCGCATCCTGTCCTATGACAAGGTGACCGAGGCAATTTCCCATGAACTGGCCGCCGAGCGGCTGAACCTGCTGGAAACCCTGGCCGACCGGATCGCGCAGCGCATCCTGATGGAACCGCAGGCCGAACGGGTCTTCGTGCGGATCGAAAAGCTCGATCGTGGCCCCGGCGCCCTGGGGGTGGAAATCGTCCGTTCCCGCGCACCCGAAACCGCACCGCTGGCGGAAGATCACCCGCATCCGCAGGTCGTCTACCTGTCAAACGCCGCGATCCGTTCGCCGCTGCTGGGCGGTTGGATCGACCAACTGAAAGCCGAACATCGCCCCACCATCCTCTGTGTCGGTGCGCCCGATGTCGCGGCTCCCGTTGCCGAACATCCGATGGCGCAGCGCCGCATCGACCTGCTGGCGATCGAACAGAACGCCTGGGTGCTGGCGGCGCGCGACAAGCGCTGCGTGGTGGTGAATTCGCGCACCGAACTGGACTGGTCGATGAAGAACGACCAGATCAGCGTCTGGGCGCCGTCGAAGATCGTGCTCGATGCGGTCGATGGGCCCTCGGGCGAGGGCCTGGCGCTGGTGTTGTGGTTCGCCCGCGAAATGCAGGCCGCCGATATGCTGGTGATCGGTGAAGACCTGCCCGACGCGCCCGACCTGCCGCTGCGCGCGGTGGCGGCGGATGTGAAGGTTCTCTGAGCCTTGCCATCGGCGCCGGTTTTGCGCATGTCTCGGGGCATGACCTATTATCGCCCGCTTGTGCAGACCGATCCCAATCGCCCCGATGACGCCCTGACGCTTGCCGAGGGCTGGACCTGGTTCAATGAGGTTGAAGTGCTGTCGCGCGACGGCGCGCCGCAGCGGGTTCCCGCGCGGCAAGCGCCCCCCGAGGTTCTGGACCGTCTGTGTGCCCCCCGCGCCGATATCGCCGGCATGCCAATGTCCGCGCCGCAGGTGATGGGCATCCTCAACGTCACCCCCGACAGCTTTTCCGACGGCGGCCGCCACAACGCGCCGGATCAGGCGCTGGCCCATGCCCGCGTGATGGTGGGGCAGGGGGCGGCGATCATCGATATCGGCGGCGAATCCACCCGCCCCGGCGCGGCCGAGGTGCCAGTGGAGGAAGAAATCCGCCGCACCGCCCCGGTGATCGCGGCGATCCGCGCCGAAATGGCGGTGCCGATCTCCATCGACACCCGCAAAAAGCCGGTGGCGCAGGCGGCCATCGACGCCGGGGCCGACCTGGTCAACGACGTGGCCGGGTTCACCTTCGATCCCGATCTGGCGCCTTACTGCGTCGCCCACGACCTGCCGGTCTGCGTCATGCACGCGCAGGGCGATCCCGAAACCATGCAGCAGGCGCCGCGTTACGACGACGTTTTGCTGGACGTCTACGATTACCTCGAAGAGCGGGTGGCGGCGCTGGAAGCGGCGGGCATTCCGCGAACCCGTATCCTGACCGATCCCGGCATCGGGTTCGGCAAGAAGATGGAACATAACCTGCCGCTGCTGCGGCGGATCGGGCTGTTCCACAGCCTTGGCTGCCCGATCCTGCTGGGCGTGTCGCGCAAGAAATTCATCGGCACGCTGGGAAATGCGCCGGAACCGCGCGACCGCGCCGCCGGATCGGTAGCGGTGGCGCTTGGCGCGGTGGCGCAGGGCGTGCAGGTGCTGCGCGTCCATGACGTGTTCGAAACCCGCTCGGCGCTGAACCTGTGGCAGGCGGTGCATACGGCGTAATCCCGGCCCGGAACAAGGCCGTCAGGCCGCCGGGTCAACGCTATCCGCAACGAAAAAAGCCCCCGGCGCACCGGGGGCTTTCCAAAGCATCTGCAAAGACGCTTAGTTCTTTTCTTTGTCCACCATCTTGCCGGCGGCGATCCAGGGCATCATCGCGCGCAGCTTGGCGCCGACTTCCTCGACCATGTGTTCGTCATTGATCCGGCGGGTGGCCTTGAAGAACGGCTGGCCGACGGCGTTTTCCTGCATGAAGTCACGCACGAACTTGCCGTTCTGGATGTCGGTCAGAACCTCTTTCATCGCCTTCTTGGTCTGCTCGTAGGGCAGGATGCGCGGGCCCGACACGTATTCGCCGTATTCGGCGGTGTTCGAGATCGAGTAGTTCATGTTGGCGATGCCGCCTTCATAGATCAGGTCGACGATCAGCTTCATTTCGTGCAGGCATTCGAAATAGGCCATTTCCGGCGCGTAACCGGCTTCGACCAGGGTCTCAAAGCCCATGCGCATCAGCTCGACAACACCGCCGCACAGAACGGCCTGTTCGCCGAACAGGTCGGTTTCGCATTCTTCGCGGAAGTTGGTCTCAATAATGCCCGAACGGCCGCCACCGATGGCCGAGCAATAGGACAGGCCGATTTCCAGTGCCTTGCCCGACGCGTCGTTGTCGACGGCCACCAGGCAGGGCACGCCGCCGCCCTTGACGTATTCGCCGCGCACGGTGTGGCCCGGGCCCTTCGGCGCCATCATGATGACGTCGACGCCGGCCTTCGGCTCGATCAGGCCGAAATGCACGTTCAGGCCGTGGGCAAACGCGATTGCAGCGCCTTCCTTCAGGTTGTCGTGGACGTATTTCTTGTAGGTTTCGGCCTGCAGTTCATCGGGCATGGTGAACATGATCAGGTCGCACCAGGCCGCCGCTTCGGCGATGCCCATGACCTGCAGCCCTTCCGCTTCGGCCTTCTTGGCCGAGGCCGAGCCTTCGCGCAGCGCCACGACGATGTTCTTGGCACCGGAATCGCGCAGGTTCAGTGCGTGGGCGTGGCCTTGGGAACCATAGCCCAGGATGGCCACTTTCATGTCCTTGATCAGGTTGATGTCGCAATCGCGATCGTAATAAACGCGCATTGGGGCGCTCCTTCCTTTTTATCTCTGGCGGTGATCATACGTGGCGGAAACCGCGATGCGAGAGCGTTTGGAATGAAAAATACCGCAGAAATGGATTGATCATTCGTCAAAATTCGCAGTATTGAAAAAATCATGCTCGATGATCTAGACCGGCGCATTCTGCGCCACATGCAGAACGATCCGAACGGGTCGCTGCCCGATCTGGCCGACCGGATCGGGATGACGGCGTCGCGCTTGTCGCGGCGGCTCGACAAGCTGCGCGAAAGCGGGGTGCTGCGCGGCCAGCGCGCGGTGATTGACTGGCGCGCGCTCGGCTTCGAGGTCGAGGTGTCCTTGCGCATCACGCTGGACAAGACCCAGACCCGCGCCTTCGACGAATTCCTCGCCGCCGCCCGCGACATCCCCGAGGTGATCGAGATCCAGACCTTCCTTGGCCGGGTCGATGTGCGCCTGTCGGTGATCGCCCGCGACATGGCGCATTATCAGGACATCTACCGGTCGCGCATCCTGACCCTGCCGCATATCGCCGATATCGAAACCCTGATGCATGTGGCGCGGATCAAGTCCGAGGAAAGCCTGCCGATATGATGGAGCTCGATGAAATCGACCGCAAGATCTTGCGCGCCTTGGCCGAGGACGCGACCCAGAACGCCGGCGCCCTGGGGCGGTGTTTGGGGCTCAGCCAGCCCGCCACCTGGCGGCGGATCAAGCGATTGCAGGACAGCGGCGTGATCACCGGGCGCAAGCTCGATCTGGATTACGAAAAGCTGGGTTTCGGCGTCACCGTCTTTCTGGGCGTCAAGCTGGCCACCAAGGGCCGCGTCAGCCTGGAAGATTTCGAACGCGCCGTCACCGCCATCCCCGAGGTGCAGACGGTCGAACACGTTCTGGGCCTGTTCGATTACCGGCTGCGCGTCACCGCCCGCGACATCGCCGATTTCGAACGGGTGCTGCGGCGACGGATCATGACCTTGCCCGGCATCGGCGATGTCGAGGCCAATGTGCTGCTGAGCGAGGAACGCCGCCCCGGCCCGCTGGGCTGATTGCATACCGTCATAGGCTTGGACAAAGCGGACAATCCGCGCTACCCAACAGGCAACCGAAATTGGGAGGCCTGAACATGCCCGCTTTGCTCGATACCGTTGATCCCGAGGGATTGCAGGAATTTTCCGTCGTCTTCACCGACCGGTCGCTCAACCACATGTCGGCGGCGTTCCAGCAGGTGATGCGCGACATCTCGGAGATGCTGAAGGAAGTGTACAAGGCGCAGGGCGTGGCGCTGGTCCCCGGCGGCGGCACCTATGGCATGGAATCCGTCGCCCGCCAGTTCGGCCATGACGCCCATGCGATGATCGTGCGCAACGGCTGGTTTTCCTACCGCTGGAGCCAGATATTCGAAGCTGGCGGTTTCGCCGCGCAAACCACCGTGTTCAAGGCGCGTCAGACCGGCAACGGGCCGCAGGCGCCCTTCGCCCCCGCCCCGGTCGAGGAAGTCGTCGCGATGATCCGCGAGACGAAACCGGACGTGGTCTTCGCTCCGCATGTGGAAACCTCAGCCGGGCTGATCCTGCCCGAAGACTACATCACCGCGCTGGCCGCTGCCGCGCATGAGGTCGGCGCGCTGATGGTTCTCGACTGCATCGCATCGGGCTGCGTCTGGGTCGACATGGAAAAGACCGGCGTCGACGTTCTGATCTCAGCGCCGCAAAAGGGCTGGTCGGCCTCGCCCTCGGCGGGCCTGGTGATGATGTCCGACCGCGCGCTGCAGCGGCTGGAAAACACCACCTCCGACAGTTTCGGGCTGGACCTGAAGAAATGGCGGTCGATCATGCAGGCCTATGAGGACGGCGGCCATGCCTATCACGCCACCATGCCCACCGACGCGCTGCGCGCCTTCCGCGACACGATGCAGGAAACCCGCGATTACGGCTTCGACAAGCTGCAGGACGCGCAATGGGCGCTCGGCAACGGCGTGCGCAAGATGCTGGCCGACAAGGGCGTGACCTCGGTCGCCGCCGAAGGCTTCGGCGCCCCCGGCGTGGTGGTCAGCTATACCGACGATCCCGACATCCAGAACGGCAAGAAATTCGCCGCCCTTGGCATGCAGATCGCCGCCGGCGTGCCGCTGGCCTGCGACGAACCCGAAGGTTTCATGACCTTCCGGCTGGGTCTGTTCGGTCTCGACAAGCTCTACGATACCGACGCCACGCTCGCCCGTCTGAAAACGGTGCTCGACAAGGTGCTCTGACCCTCAGGGCTTCTTCTGTTTAAAAATATCCCGGGGGTGAATGCCTTGAAAATCCCCGGGATTTTCAAGGCAGAGGGGGCAGCGCCCCTAGCCCGGCCGATAGTTGCCACCTCGTTTTCGCCTGCTTGGTTTTTACCTCGATGCCTGCAACCTTTAAGAAGCGGGCCCATCGTTATGCGCCGTGCGGGTGCCGTATAGCCACTCGCAGCGCCATTCAGGGCTATGATGTCGTAGAAACCGTTTCGACATGCGACTTGGGCGGAGGCGCCAATAGCGTACCCGCCGGCGATAGATGGTATCGTTGACATAATCGGCGTGAAGATGCCCTTCACTGAGGTCAAGCCCGTCGGCCGCATTGCGCGGGAAACGGAATGTTCAAAGTCGCTGACGCGCGGAGACATAGGCCGAGATAGCCGAGTCCAAAGCTGCCGCATGCCGACCACTCTGACATGATCGGTTGCGCCTCGCCGCGCCGATGACCCGACGTTAATCGGGCAAGAATGTCTTTGCGCGCCCTGTCCGCTTTGACAAGACTGTCGCAAAAGCTGGGGAGGTCGAGCATGTGGAACTTGCGTAAATTACTGGTTGGGCTGCTGGCCCTTGTCATCGCAGGGCTATTCGCGGCGGTGCTCTACCTCTATCTGGTGCCGCCCACCTTGCTGCGGGTGGGTGCCGGATACAGTTCCAAGATCGTCTGTTCCGCGACCTATTTGCAGGGCCGAAACCCGAATGAGGTTCTCGAGACCGATGTGCAGGCGCCTGGCAATCCGGTGCTGCGCGCTTTCATGCTGAACAGCGACAACGCGACGGGCCGGGTGCGGTCGGCCTTCCTGAGGTTGATCGCGCCGATGACATCCGAACACAGGCCGGGGCTTGGCTGCGCGGCGTTGCCCGATGGCAACCTGGCGCAGGCTGACGATCAGTCAGCGCCTGCCGCGCCGGGTCCGGTGGCCTCGCCAGCACTTTGGCCCGAGGGCACGGCGGTGGATCTGAGCCGACATGGCGATCTGGCGCAGATCATCGCGGACCCGGATTTGGCCGGACCGGGAATGCGCGCGACCGTCGTTGTCCATCACGGCCGGATCGTGGCGGAAAGCTATGGCGCGGGGTTCACCCCGCAGATGCCGCTGCTGGGCTGGTCGATGAGCAAGACGGTGACAGCCGCCCTCACGGGGACCGTGATCGAGGCGGGCAAGCTGCGCCTGGATCAAGACCGGCTGCTGACGCAATGGGACAATGACGGGCGCGCCGCGATCACCGTGGCGCAGCTGTTGTCGATGTCGAGCGGGCTGCATTTCAACGAGGATTACGGCGATGTCTCGGATGTGACGCGGATGCTCTATCTGCAATCCGATATGGCAGGGTTCGCAGCCTCGCAAATGCTCGATCACGAGCCGGGCACGACCTTCAACTATTCCACCGGCACGTCGGTGATCCTGTCGCGGATCTGGCAAAACGCGATTGGTGATCGCCAGGCCGCGCTTGACTGGCCGCGCAAGGCGCTGTTCGCCCCCCTGGGGATGGGCAGCGCGGTTTTTGAAACCGATGCGGCAGGCACTTTCGTGGGCGGCTCTTACCTTTACGCGACCGCGCGCGATTGGGCGCGGTTCGGGCAATTCCTGTTGCAGGATGGCACATGGAACGGGCGCCAGATCCTGCCCGAAGGGTTCGCGGCCATGATGCACGCGCCCTCGCAGGCCGATGCGGTTTACGGACAGGGGATGACTTGGCTGGCCGGCCCTGCTTCCGAGCAAAAGGCCGGCGACGATCGGGCCTATGGGCTGCCTGCCGATACCTATTGGCTTGAAGGGCATGACGGGCAAACCGTTACGGTGATCCCGTCAGTCGATCTGGTGGTGGTGCGGATGGGGCTGACACCGTCAGACCTGAACTACCGGCCGCAAAAACTGGTGGCGGCGCTGCTCAAGGCGCTTGGCTGATGTATGCAGGGTCATGCAGGGGGAAGACGTCTTTTGCCGGACCATGCATTGGAAGCGTTCATGCCCCATTGTTCAGGGCGTATTGGCGAAGTCTATTTCCCGCTCGCTGTGGCGGACTGACGTGCCGGACTGCTGCTCTTTCCCGTCACCGCCTTTCGGAGGTGGTGGGGTCTGCGCGGGGAATATCGCTCACCTTTTAAGGGTGTGTACTTTTGGTTGTGAAATTAAGGGTTGTTAAACCCCGGCGCTTCGCGGAGCGGGAAATGTGTTTCTCAAAAGTATGTAAGTGAAAATACATTCGCAAATAAGTATGTAAAGGCCATTCTGATTTAAAAATGCTGCAAATGCAGCCGTCTCCTTCATTGGGTAATCCGCAAAGGAGACGCATGTAAAAGACATTGGACTGCAAGCGAGCAGGGAACGGCCCGCAATGAATGCGACTTGGAATTTCATCGTCTGCCGGTGAACAGCGCGCAGAGCCACGCCAGGGACGGAATTCATTGACGGCCGGAAGATCCGCAGCCTCGTCAAATCTCAGCACCGAAATCACGACCACCCTGAAACCGGGGCGGATATCTGTAAGCATGGGGGCAAGGAACGCAGCCCTCGACAGTAATGTAGTAACGGGAGTTATCAAAGTGACCCTTAAGTTCAAATTATCGGCCGTTTTCACCCTTGTGGTGTTGCTTGCGGCTGCGGGCATTGGGCTCGGCATTTTGAAGATGGGTGAGCTCAAGGCAGAGTTCGACGATGTCTTGAGCCGCAAGGTCCGCGGTGTAGAGCTGGCCAACGAAATTCGCACGGAATCCATCCAGATCGCACGGAACGAAAAAGTCCTGCTTCTCGAGCCACGCAAAGAGCAAAAAGACGCACGTGCGGCCGATATGGACAAACGCGCTGAAAAAATCGAAGGCCTCGTCGCCGAGCTGCGCGAAGTGTCTGAACCCTCCGACCAGGCTTTGCTAGACGCCTTCGAAAAGGAGTGGGAAAATTATCTTTTTGCGAGCTACAAGGTTCGGGACGCGTCAGGTCTGCAGTCAATCCTGAAAGCGCGTGAAACCCTTCAGAACGAGGGTGTGGAATCCTATCAGGCGGTGGCTGCGGCGATGAAGAAGCTGAAGGATCAGCTGATCGCCAATGAAAGCGCGGCGGCCGAATTCGGCGGCATGGGCGGCAGCAAGGAATATGCGGCGATCGCGGAGCTCGAAGCGGCGATCCTGCGGATCCGGGTCAATGTCTACAGTACCTTGGCATCTGCGGTCGATCCCGAGACGGTCAAGAAGCTTGCTGATCGCACGCATGATCGGATCGCTTCCATGATGGAAACCCTCGCGGTAGCCGAACAAGCTTTGCCGGATGTCTATAACGACAATCTGGTCGAACTTAAGAACGCTGGAGAAATTTGGTTGCCCTATATCGAACTGGGGCTGTCGAAATCCCTGGAGAACGGCGATTACACGGCGTTGCAGATCAGTAACAACGCGGCTGCCAATGCACGCCGCACCGCGGATGCACAGCTTGCCACGCTTGTGGAACGTCTGCAGGTTCGCATGACCAATGCACAAACCAATGTCGCCGCGGCCTATGAGATGAGCAAGCGGCTTCAGATCGGCGCGCTGATCGTGATGACCCTCATCGCCAGTTCCGCTGCAATCTGGATCGTTCGCGGCATCTACCGTCAACTGGGTGGCGAACCCGCCTATGCCCAGGACGTGCTGACCCAGATCGCCGAAGGCGACCTGACCGTCGCGATCAAGACCCGCGAAGGCGATTCCAGCAGCCTGCTTGCCGCGCTGGCGAATATGACGGCGCGTCTGAAAGACGTCGTCGGCGATGTCACTGCGGCCTCGCGCAATGTCGCGTCGGGCAGCGAGGAAATGGCGGCCAGCTCGGAACAGCTGAGCCAGGGCGCGTCCGAACAGGCCGCTTCTTCCGAGGAAACCTCGGCCTCGATCGAGGAAATGGCAGCGACGATCAACCAGACCGCCGAAAACACCAACCAGACCGAAAGCATCGCCCGCAAGGCGGCGCAGGACGCGGAAACCAGCGGCAAGGCCGTCGGCGAGGCGGTCAGCGCGATGGAAACGATTGCCGACAAGATCATGGTGATCCAGGAAATCGCCCGTCAGACCGACCTTCTGGCGCTGAACGCGGCGGTCGAAGCGGCTCGGGCCGGCGATCACGGGCGCGGTTTCGCGGTCGTGGCCTCGGAAGTGCGCAAGCTGGCGGAACGGTCGCAGGAAGCCGCAACGGAAATTTCCGGGCTTTCGGGTGAAACGGTGCGTTCGGCACAGGCGGCGGGCGAACTGCTCAACAACCTGGTGCCGGACATCCAGAAGACCGCGGAACTGGTCAGCGGGATTTCCTCGGCCAACGTCGAACTGAACGCCGGTGCGGGTCAGATCAGCGTCGCGATCCAGCAGCTCGATACGGTCACCCAGCAGAACAGCTCGGCCGCCGAGCAGATGTCCACGGCTGCCGTGGGTCTGTCGGAACAGGCAGAGCTGCTGCAGAAGACCATCAGCTTCTTCAAGCTGGAACTGCCGACCGAGACGCTTGGCGCCCCGGCGAACACGCAGCCCTCTGTGGCCCTCAAGGCTGCGGCGGCACCGGAGAAGAAGCCGGAAGGCGTCGTGCTGGATGTCACCAGTGCCGATGACGACGACGACGAAGCGGATTTCATCCGCGTCGCCAACGGCTGAGGGAAGGGGCGCAAGCCCCGACCTGTCCCGCGGCATCGCGCGCTATCCCGCGCGGTGCCGGTTCAGAGGAATATCGGAAAAACAAAGGGCAGCCGGGAGACCGGCTGCCCTTTTTTCATTCCGGTTCGGGGGATTTAGCCCCGCGCGCCCAGCCCCATCTGCATCATGGTCTTGCGCACCGGTGCCAGCGAATAGATCGCGTTCAGCCCCGCCGCACGCAGATCGCGCAGGGGCCGGGATTCGATCATCGAGGCGCGGTTCAGCAGGTCGATGCCGGTGACACGCGCCTGCACCTCGGTGTGGCGGCGGCGGTGATAGGTGTCCAGCATCTGCCGGTCGCCCAGCCGCTCCGGCGCGGCCTCGGCCAGTTCCAGCAGCACCCGCATGTCGCCCAAGGACATGTTCAACCCCTGCGCGCCGATGGGGGGCACCACATGGGCGGCCTCGGCCACCAGCGCCACGCGTTCGCCGCTCATCCGTTCGGCGATCTGGCTGATGATCGGCCAGACGGTGCGGCGCGAGGCCAGCGTAAGGGGCCCGAACAGCGAACAGGACCGTTCGGTCATCGCCGCCTCGAACGCGTCCTCGGGCAGGGCGGCGAGGCGCATCGCCTCGGGGCCGCGTTCCATCCAGACCACGGCGGAGGAGGGCATGCCCTGATAATCGGGCAGCGGCACCAGGGTGAACGGCCCGCCGGAACGGTGAATCTCGGTCGATACGTTCTCATGCGGGATCGGGTGGGTGACGGCGAAGGCCAGCGCCTTCTGGCCGTAGCGGGTCGTCTTGACCTTGATGCCCGTCGCCTCGCGCACCGGGGAATTGCGCCCGTCGGCGGCGATCACCATGCGGGCAGTGACCGAGGTGCCGTCGCTCAGTCCCACCCGCGCCATCGCTTCGCGGGTGAACACCGACCTGGTGCCGGTGCCGGGGCGGAATTCCACGTTGGGCAGTTCGGCCAGCCGCGCCATGAATTCGCGCCGCAGCAGCCAGTTGGGCAGGTTCCACCCGAAGGGACGGTCGGAAATGTCGGACGCGTTGAAATCCTTCACCACGCGCGGTTCGGGGATGTCGCCGCCGGCATCGACGATGCGCATGATCTGCAACGGCGCGGCGTCATCTGCGACCCGGGCCCACAGCCCGGCCTTTTCCAGCAGCGCCTGCGCCGGCTGCAGGAAGGCGGTGGTGCGCAGGTCGGACCCTTCCGCGTCCCGCTCAATGACCGGGGGACTGGGATCGACGCACAGCACGCTGAACCCGGCCGTTCCGAAAACGGCCGCGGCGGTCAATCCGGCGACACCGCCGCCGGACACCAGAATATCGACATCGAATGTTTGCATCGGACTGCCTCCTGCGGCGGCAACCTAGACCGATCCGCCGGGCAGTCCAAGCGTCATCCTGTCACCCTTGGGTGATGGCGATCAGGATCACCCAGATCACCGGCACGGCGGCGACGGCGGGGATGTAGAGACCGGGGATGCCGAAGGTGAAGACCGACAGGCCCCACAGGGCGACAACGGCCAGAACGGCCAGCAGGATCAGCGCGTCGGGCGATTTCTTTTCCTTGGTTTCGGTCGAGGTCGGCGCTTGGACCTGGGAGGCGTCTGCGAGGGTCATTGTATTGAGTCGTCCTGTTCAATCACTGGAACCGCCTCAATAACATTCGTGATCGTGAATTTAATATGCAGTTTTGACGCAGTGCGGCATCGTGCCTCGTTCAACTTTTAGTCAGGTCAGACGGGCCAGGAAATCGGCCAGGTCATCGGTGTGATGATGGATGTGATCGGCCTGATGCGCTTCGGGCGCGACATGGACGGTGCGCATCCCCATTTCATGCGGTGCGGCCAGGTTGCGCGGGTCGTCTTCGAACATCGCGGCGCGTTCCGGGGCGATGCCGTCGCGGTCGAAAACCGTGCGGAAAGCTTCGATTTCGGGCTTCGGGCGGAACCCGGCATGTTCGACGCCATAGACCGCGTCGAACAGCCCCGAAAGCCCGCGCGCCGCCAGCACCCGTTCGGCATAGGGGGCCGATCCGTTGGTATAGACGATCTTGCGGCCGGGCAGGGCGCGGATGCCCGCGGCCAGGGAAGCATCGGGTTCCAGGTGGTCGAGCGAAATTTCATGCACCTCGATCAGGTAGGGGTCCGGATCGATGTCATGTTCGCGCATCAGCCCGGCCAGGGTGGTGCCGTAGGTGGCCCAGTAATGACGCCGCAGGTGATTGGCCCGGTCGTGATCGACGCCAAGCTGTTCCATCACGTAGCGGGTCATTTTCTTTTCGATTTGATCGAAAAGCCGCGCCTGTGGCGGGTACAGCGTGTTGTCGAGGTCGAAGACCCATTGGTCGACATGGGAGAAATTGGATCTGGGCATGTGCGGAAACTAGTCAGCCGCGACGAAAGGTTCAATATCAGAGGCTTGATTGTCGCATACCGTAGGGCGTAGTTTGCGCAGATTGTTGCCAATTCAGTACGGCCAAGAACAAAGGAGCCCGCCCGGTGCAGAAAGATGCCTATACGTTGATCCTCGATGCAATCGACACAGGGATCTATCGCCCCGGCGACCGATTGGTGGAAAGCGAACTGGCGGAACGTTTCGGCGTGTCGCGCACCCCGATCCGCGAAGCGTTGCAGCGGCTGGAAACGCAATCGCTGCTGGCGCGCGACGGGCGCAGCCTGATCGTGGCCTCGCTCGATCACAACCAGCTCAGCGAACTTTACGTGGTGCGTTCGGAACTGGAAGGGCTGGCGGCACGGCTGGCGGCCCATCATGCCACCAAGGAAGAAGTCGACGTGCTGAAGGAAATGGTGGCCGACGACCGGGCGCTGATGAACGACCCGGTGGCGCTGTCGCGGTCGAACCGGCGGTTCCACAAGCAGATCCACCTGGCCTCGCATAACCGCTACCTGGTGCAGCAGCTCGACCTCGTCTACCGGACCATGGCGTTGATGGCGACCACCTCGCTGGCGGCCGAGGGGCGCGGCGAAGGGGCGCTGGCCGAACATGCCGCGATCGTCGACGCGATCGAAAAGCGCGACGAAGACCGCGCTTACGAGGCTTTGAAAAAACACATCTCAACCGCCTTCGTGACCCGGCTGAAGCGGGATTCCAAGGCCAACGACTGATCCGCGCTTACAGCGACAGCCCGTGCTTGGTCTTGTCCCAGTAGAACGGTTGGAACACCAGTTCGAACAGCGCCTTGTAGGCGGCGAAGACACCCAGCGGGAAATAGAAATGCAGCGTCGGCACCCAGGGTAACAGGTGCCGGTGTTCGCGCCCGGCGACCGCCCGTGTCGCGAAGATCATGGTGCAGATCTCCACCCCGAAGAACAGCACGCTCAGCCCGCGGATCAGCGCGGGCGATCCCAGGTCGGTCAGCGGGTGCGGCAGGCCGAACACGATCAGCCAGCACGACCATAGCAGCGGCGCCAGCAGGAACTGCGACAGCGCGGTGACGAAATGCAGCTGGAAGCCGATGAATTTCCACGGCCCCATCTGCCGCAGCAGCACCAGCGGCGACCGCATATGCACCAGGTAGGTGACCATATAGCCCTTGAGCCAGCGCGAGCGCTGCTTGATCCAGGGGAGGACGCGGCAATTGGCTTCTTCCCCGGTGGTGGTGGGCAGCATTTCGGTGCGATAGCCGTGCCGCGCCAGGCGGAAACCCAGATCGGCATCCTCGGTCACGTTATGCGCGTCCCAGCCGCCCAAGCGTTCCAGCACGTCGCGGCGGAAAAACAGGGTGGTGCCGCCCAGCGGGATGGCGAAACCCAGCCGCGCCATGCCCGGCATCATCACCCGGAACCAGGTCGCGTATTCGGTGGTGAAGCAGCGCGCCAGCCAGTTCTGCCCGGCATTGTAGTAATCCAGCACGCCCTGCAGGCAGACCAGGTCGTCGGGCGCTTGCGCGAAGCGTTCTGCGACGCGGTCTATCTGATCGGGGTCCGGCGCGTCCTCGGCGTCGTAGATGCCGATGATGTCGCCGCGGCAGAAATCCAGCGCATAGTTCATTGCCCGCGGTTTGGTCCGGGGCTGGCCGTCGGGGACGATCACGATCCGCATCCAGCCGGGCAGGTCCGCCCCGTCCAGCGCTGCCCGGGTCAGCGTGTCGGTTTCTTCCAGGATCAGCACGACATCCAACAGCGACTTGGGATAGGTCAGCCGCTGCAGCCGCTTGACCAGAACCTGCGCCACTTCGCGTTCCTTGAACAGCGGCACCAGGATCGACACTTTCGGCCGTTTCCACGGCGTCGCCGGGTGCGGCGGGCCTGGCGCACGCGGGGCAGGGCGCGTCAGGAAGGACAGGAAGGAAATCGATTTCATCGTGGCCGCGATCGCCAGGGTCAGGCAGGCCCAGAGCATCAGCGCGGTGAACATCGGCTTGGGAAACAGCAACACCAGCGCGGCAAGGACGGTGAGGGCAAGCATGGTCAGCATGATCCGGGTTCCGCCGTTGCGGCCCCAGTTGCGGCAGCTTTCGGCGGCCGGTACCCGGGTCGCGGCGGCGCGGGTCAGATCGGCGCGGAAATGCGCGGCCAGGCGCGCCTGGATCGCCGGTTCCGGCGCCAGCACGAAACGCGCGTCGCGGGCCGGGCCGGGCAGGCCCAGATCGGCGGTGGTGACCGGGTCGGGGCGGCCAGTCGCGATCAGCAGGTGCCCGTCTTGCATCCGCAGCGGCAAGGCCGCGTGTTTCAGGCACAGCCGGGGATCGAAGCGGTTCAGGACGTCCGGATCGCACAGCAGGTGGCAATCCTCGAAATAGTCGAGATCCAGCCAATCGGCCTGCAGCCGATAGGCGTCATCCGCCGTCAGCACGCCGGACGAAACCAGCACGTCGCACAGCGACGCGTCGGCCAGCGCCATTTCGCCATGCGCGGTCAGCAGCTGCGAGGCCGACAGAATGCCCCAGTCCAGCAGGAACTGGCCGAAATTCCGGGGCCTTTCCCTGAAATCGATACGTTCGGCGACATACATACCAGCGTTTCCCGCAAGTGAAATCCTTGCGGGAAGCATCGCGCGGTTTGGTTAAAGGCGGATTAACCGCGATTGGGTCAGGCTTTTTCCCGTTGCGCCATCGACTCGGCGAAGCGTTCGAACAGGTAGAAGCTGTCCTGCGGGCCCGGGCTGGCTTCGGGGTGGTGCTGCACCGAAAAGACCGGGCGGTCGGCCATGCGGATACCGCAGTTCGAGCCGTCGAACAGCGACACATGGGTTTCCACCACGCCTTCGGGCAGGGTCTGGCTGTCGACCGCGAACCCGTGGTTCATCGAGGTGATTTCCACCTTGCCGGTTTCGTGTTCCTTGACCGGATGGTTGGCGCCGTGATGGCCGTGATTCATCTTGATGGTCTTGGCGCCAAGCGCCAGCGCCAGCATCTGGTGGCCCAGGCAGATGCCGAAGACCGGCAGGCCCGCATCCAGCACGCCCTTGATCATCGGCACCGCGTAGGCGCCGGTGGCCGCCGGGTCGCCGGGGCCGTTGGACAGGAACACGCCGTCGGGATCATGTGCCAGCACCTCTTCGGCGGTGGCGGTGGCGGGCAGGACGGTCACGTCGCAGCCAGCCGAGGCCAGGCAGCGCAGGATGTTGCGCTTGGCGCCGAAATCGACGGCGACGACCTTGTGCTTGGGGGCTTCCTGGCGGCTATAGCCCTCGGGCCAGGCCCACCGCATTTCATCCCAGCGATAGGATTGCGCGCAGGTGACGTCCTTGGCCAGGTCCATGCCTTCGAGGCCGGCGAAGGCGCGCGCCTTGGCGACCAGCGCCTCGATGTCGAAATTGCCCTCGGGATCGTGCTGCAGCGCCACATGCGGCGCGCCTTGCTGGCGGATCGCGCGGGTCAGCCGGCGGGTGTCGACGCCGCCGATGGCGATCCGGCCGCGGCTTTCCAGCCACTCGGCCAGGGTCTGCACCGAGCGCCAGTTGCTGGGCTCGGTCGGGTCCCATTTGACCACCATGCCGTCGGCCACCGGTTCGGCGGATTCTTCGTCCTCGGGATTGACGCCCACATTGCCCACATGCGGGAAGGTGAAGGTCACGATCTGCCCGGCATAGGACGGGTCGGTCATGATTTCCTGATACCCGGTCATCGCGGTGTTGAAGCACAGCTCGGCCTGGGTGATCCCGGTGGCACCGAACCCCTTGCCATAGAAGATCGTACCATCGGCAAGAGCGAGGCATGCGGTCGGGCGTGTGTCGGGCGTCTGGGCCATGATCGAGTCTCCGGGGGTGGGCGGCAAATTGGCGGATATCTACGGCTGGCGCGCCCTAGGGTCAAGGCCCGACAGGTCCAATCTGTCCGGGGCCTGCCTGGAGCCGGGGGCATTCGCGCCCTGGGCGGCGGGGCATTAGGACAGGTTGTCAGCGCCGCCGCAATTGAGTAGGTTCGGCGGCTATCGGAAAACCCTAGGGGATGGGACCAATGGAAATGCGCGAAAAGGTCAATGCGGCCTTGAAACAGGCTATGAAGGACAAGGCCACGATGCGTCTGGCGACGCTGCGCCTGATCAATGCCGCGATCAAGGACCGCGATATCGCCGAACGCGGCAATGGCAATGACGAGGGTGTCGGCGACACGGAAGTGTTGGCAATCCTTGGCAAAATGGTCAAGCAGCGCCAGGAAAGCGCCCGCCAGTACGAAGAGGCCGGCCGGCTGGACCTGTCCGAGCGGGAACGGGCGGAAATCGAGATCATCGAGGATTTCCTGCCGCGCAAGCTGAGCGATGACGAGGTGACCGAAGCGATTTCGGAGGCGATCACCGAAGTGGGCGCCAGTTCGATTCGTGATATGGGCAAGGTGATGGGCGCCTTGAAGGCGCAATATACCGGCCAGATGGATTTCGGCGCGGTCGGACCCAAGGTCAAGGATCAGCTGAGCGCCGCCAACGGCTGAGCGTTTCAGGACCGGATTTTATAAAGGCTCCCGCCCGGCGGGGGCCTTTTTCGTTTTGGCAAAGCGGTTTCTTCAGCCCCGGTCCGGCGCGGATTCTGCCCTTAGCTCGGTCAGCTTGTCCTGCAAGTCGCCGAACAGCGCCTTGCGTTCGTCCTCGGACAGGAAGGCCCCGATTTCCACCGTGCGACCGTTGCCGCTCAGCGTGACATAGAACGGCACCGGCCCGCCGCTGACATGCATCTCGGCGCGGACCCAGTAGATGTTGCAGGCCCATTCCTTGGTCTCGCCGCGGGCGGGTTTGTGGCTCAGCACCAGGTCGTGGTCGCGCAGCCGCAGTTCTTCCAGGATATCGCCGTCGCGATAGGACCGTTCCAGCCCCCACCACAGCGCCCCCACCATCGCCAGCACGAAGGGCAAAAGCCCCCAAAGGAACACCGTGCCCAGCAGCCCATAAAGCGGCACCGTGCCCAGCAGGAAGGCCATCAGGATCATCGCCGCAAAACCCCGGCGCGGCAGCGACCGGTGCGGGCGCAGCGTCAGGATCAGGTCGTCGGTGTCGGTCCAGCGATAAGGCATGGCACAGGTATAGGAAGTCGGGCGGGAATGTCGATGGGCAAGGGACCGCGCCCGTTCGAACGGGCGTGCCAAGGCGTTTGCAAACGCCTTGGCTGCCCATTTGTCCGGCGGCAGGGACAAGGCCCTGACAAAAGAAAAGGCCCCGCTTTTGCGGGGCCTGTCCTTGGATCGCTCAGGGATCAGTGGGCGTGGCCCTTGTCCCATTCTTCCTGCTTGGGCAGGGTTTCGAACGTATGTTCCGGCGGCGGGCTGGGCAGGGTCCATTCCAGCGTATCCGCGTATTCGTTCCAGTAGTTCGCCCGGGTTTCCTTCTTACCCTTCAGCAGCGCGTAGATCACGATGCCGAAGAACAGGACGAAGGAGCTGAACGAGATCAGCGCACCGATCGACGAGATCTTGTTCCAGTAAGCGAAGGCTTCCGGATAGTCGATGTAGCGGCGCGGCATGCCCTGACGGCCTAGGAAGTGCTGCGGGAAGAAGGTCAGGTTCACGCCGATGAAGAACAGCCAGAAGTGCAGTTTCGCCAGCGGTTCCGAATACTGACGGCCGGTCATCTTGCCGAAGTAGAAGTAGATCCCGGCGAAGATGGTGAAGGCTGCACCCATCGACATGGTGTAGTGGAAGTGGGCAACCACGTAATAGGTGTCATGGTAAGCGCGGTCGACGCCGGCTTGGCTCAGCACGATACCGGTCACACCACCGATGGTGAACAGGATCAGGAAGCCGAAGGCGAACAGCATCGGCGCCTTGAATTCCACCGAACCGCCCCACATGGTCGCGATCCAGCTGAAGATCTTAACCCCGGTGGGCACCGCGATGACCATCGTTGCCAGCATGAAGTAGCTCTGCTGGGTCAGCGACAGGCCGACGGTGTACATGTGGTGCGCCCAGACGACGAAGCCCAGACCGCCGATCGCGATCAGCGCCCAGACCATCGGCAGGTAACCGAAGACCGGCTTGCGCGAGAAGGTGGCGATCACGTGGGAGATCAGGCCGAACCCGGGCAGGATCACGATGTACACTTCCGGGTGGCCGAAGAACCACAGGATGTGCTGATACAGGATCGGGTCGCCGCCGCCGGCAGGATCGAAGAAGGTGGTGCCGAAGTTACGGTCGGTCAGCAGCATGGTGATGGCGCCCGCCAGAACCGGCAGCGACAGCAGGATCAGCCACGAGGTGACGAAGATCGACCAGGCGAACAGCGGAACCTTGAACAGGGTCATGCCCGGGGCACGCATGTTCAGGAAGGTGGTGATCATGTTGATCGCGCCGAGGATCGAGGATGCGCCCGATACGTGCACCGCGAAGATCGCCAGGTCCATCGACATGCCGCCTTCGTTGACGCTGAGCGGCGGGTAGAGAACCCAGCCCACGCCGGAACCCAGCTGGTCATTGCCGCCCGGTGCCAGCATCGAGGCGACGCCCAGCGAGGTGCCTGCGAAATACAGCCAGAAGGACAGGTTGTTCATCCGCGGGAACGCCATGTCCGGCGCGCCGATCTGCAGCGGCATGAAGTAGTTGCCGAAACCGCCGAACAGCGCCGGGATGACGACGAAGAACATCATCAGCACGCCGTGATAGGTGATCAGGACGTTCCAGAGGTGCCCGTTCGGGGTACATTCCCCGCCGGCCGCTGCGCCGAACAGACGGAAGCCTTCGAGGCACATGAACTGTACGCCGGGCTCCATCAGCTCCAGGCGCATGAAAACGGTGAAACAAACCGAGATCAGACCGACGATGGCGGACGTGATCAGGTAAAGGATACCGATATCCTTGTGGTTGGTGGACATGAACCAGCGCGTGAAGAAACCGCGATTGTCTTCATGCTCGTGGCCATGGATGGCTGCGTCTGCCATGCTCTCGCCTCCTGTTGGTGTATTGAAAGGCGCAAGGAGAGACTCCAAGCGCCCGTGTTCAATTGTCGTTTTAGAATGCCCAAGCCGCAGCGGCAATTACAGAAATTGATTCAGATCAAAGAATTTTGTCGCACCCCACGCGGTTTTTCAGGAAATAAAGGGGTCTGCGGGGCAGGGGGCGGTCGCAATCCGGGCGGTCGCGCCTTCGGGGGCGGAATGAAAAGATGACTCTGTCATGAATGGATTCGCCGGATACCGGGGGCGAAACCGGGCCCCGGAACGAAAACAGGCGCGCGGAGAGCCGCACGCCTGCCTGAATTCGTAAGGGATCGCGCTTATTCCGCGGCGGGGGCGACCGATGCCAGATAGGCCGCGACGTCTTCGCCGCCCTTTTTCAGCTTGTAGGACATTTTCGACTTGGCGGCATAACCTTGCTCGCCGAGCCACACCTTGGGGTCCACGACATAGGCGGCCAGCGCTTCTTCGGTCCAGACGAATTCGGCTGCTGCCGCGTCTTTCAGGCCGTCGCCGTATTTGAAGCCATCAGCGGTGCCGGCGGTACGGCCGATCACGCCATAGAGGTTCGGGCCGGTCTTGCCGCCCTTGTAGATCACGGTGCCGTCGTCAGCGGTGATCGTGTGGCAGGCTTTGCATTTCTTGAATTCGCTTTCGCCCTTTGCGGCGTCGCCTTCGGCGAAAGCGGGGGCAGCCAGGGCAGCCAGGGTCACGGTAGCGGTCAGCAGTTTTTTCATTGCGGGCCTCCTCAGGATTTTCAGTTCGCGTCCTGCGTAGATACTTCACATTGCCCCCTTATCAACAGGACGAATTCAAGATGAATTGTCGCAGTTTGTCGCTGCAATCGCCGGTCCGTTCCGCTTTTGTACCGGTTTGTAGCGGGAAATCGCCGAAATCCGTCCAGAAAACGCTTCTGATTCTGCCGCTACCGGAGTAGGACCGGGCACGCGCAATCCCGCGCGACCCATGAGATATATGAGGGAAATCATGACGACCAAGGTATTCATCGACGGCGAGGCTGGCACGACGGGACTTCAGATCCGTGATCGCCTGCTGCGCCGCGCGGATATCGAACTGGTCCAGATTGATCCCGACCTGCGCAAGGATGCCGAGGCGCGCAAGGCGGCCTTTGCGAGCGCCGACGTGGCGATCCTGTGCCTGCCCGACGACGCCGCCAAGGAAGCGGTGGCTCTGTCCGCCGATCTGCCGGTGCGGATCATCGACGCCTCGACCGCGCACCGGGTGAACCCCGACTGGGCCTTCGGGCTGCCGGAACTGTCGGCCGATCAGGCCGCGCGGATCGCATCGGCGCGTTATGTCGCCAATCCCGGCTGCTATTCCACCGCCGCGATCGCGATGCTGGCGCCGCTGGTGCAGGCGGGGCTGATCCCGGCCGATCACCCGATTAGCATCAACGGGCTCAGCGGCTATTCCGGCGGCGGCAAGGGGTTGATCGCCGAATATGAAAGCGGCGAGGCGCCCGACGCCTTCACCTATGCCACCGGCCAGCATCACAAGCACCTGCCCGAGATCGTCAAATACAGCGGTCTCGACCGGATGCCGATCTTCGTGCCGACCGTGGGCAATTTCGAGCAGGGCATGGCGGTGCAGATTCCGCTGCACCTGTCCGACCTGCCGGGCGATGTCAGCATGGCGAAACTGCACGAGGCGCTGTCGCAGCATTATGAAGGCGGCGAGCGTATCCGGGTTGCCCCGATCGAGGATCAGGACAGCCGCATCGTTCCGACCGCGCTGAACGGCACCAACGATCTGGAAATCTCGGTCCGCGGCGACGCGGAAACCGGCCGGGTCGTTCTGATCGCGGTGCTGGACAATCTGGGCAAGGGCGCTTCGGGCGCTGCTGTGCAGAACCTCGACCTGATGATCGGCGCGGCGGCGGAACGCGACGCCGCCTGAGTCAAGGACGCCCCGGTTCGCCCGGGGCGTTTTCTTTTGCGGGCCAGGACTGCAGCAGGGCCACCGGTTGTTTTGCGCCGGGCAATGCTTAGCTTTATCAGGTGTGTTCTGCCCGGCGAGGTGATCCCCCCGTGACCGTTTACCTTATCTTGCTATGCGTCGCTGCCGCCGCGGGCGTTTTCGTATTCCGCGCCCGGTCGAAACGACAGAAGCGCGAGAACCTTCTCGCCTCCCCGCTGTCCGATCCGCAGCGCGCCATCGTCGCGCAGCAGGTGCCGCTGACCCGAAGGCTTCCCGATGCGCTGCACGGCAAGCTGGAAGGCAAGATCAACGCCTTCCTGGACCAGATCGAATTCATCGGCTGCGACGGGTTGGAAGTGACCGAGGAGATGCGGCTGTCCATCGCCGCGCAGGCCTGCCTTCTGATCGTCAACAGCGATACCTGGTACGACCATCTGCGCACCATCCTGATCTATCCCGGGGCCTTCAAATCGCGGCAGACCGAACATCACGGCTATGTCGTGACCGAACGTGAAACCGTGCGGACCGGGGAAAGCTGGGCGCGCGGGCCGGTGATCCTGTCCTGGGCCCATGCCCAACAGGGCGCGTTCAACGACCGGGACGGCCACAATGTCGTGTTCCACGAATTCGCCCACCAGATCGACGACCTGTCGGGCCATACCGACGGTGTCCCGGTGCTCGACGGGGCGCAGAGCTTCGCCGCCTGGGCACGCGCCTTCGCCACCGCTTACGAGGCGCATGTCCACAATGTCGAGGCGGGGCACAAGACGGTGTTGGATGCCTACGGCGCGGAGGGGCCGGAAGAATTCTTCGCCGTGGCGGTCGAGGCGTTCTTCGAGAAGCCCGCGATCCTCAAGCACAAGGAACCGGCGATTTACGAACAGCTGTCGCTGCTGTTCCGGCTGGAGCCGGAGACCTGGGAATAGCCGGTCACACCCGCAGCGGCGATCCGTAACGGCCGCTGACCGGCGGGGTTTCGTGCGGTGATTGCCGTTTCCATTCTGACAGCCGCATCAGGTCGCGGATATCGTCGATTTCCGACTGCGGGATGCCAAGCGCGGCGATTTCCGGATCGGACAGGCCACGATCAAACCCGTCGATCACCAGGTCGACGTCGCTGTAATCGTGGCCGATGCCGAATTCGTCGGTCACCCCCTTGGCCATGTCCGGCGACGGCAGTTGCCTGCGCACCGGTTCGGGCAGGTTCAGCGCCTTGGCCAGCTGGCGTACCTGTGTCTTGAACAGCCCGGTCATCGGTTGCACCGGCAGATCGTCGATTCCGCCTTTCACGAACCAGCCGACTTCGCATTCCGACAGGTTCGCCGCGCCGATCAGGAACAGGTTCCTCTGCTTGGCCAGGGCTTCCATCGTCTGGCGGCGGAATTGATGACGCTGGGCGAAGCCGGTATCGACATGATGCATCGTCATGTTGAACATCAGCCGCTTGTACCACGGGTGAAGCGTTTCGCCGCCGCCGTCGCGCAGCGCGGATTTGAACGGCGATTCACCGCAGATCAGCCTGTAGCTGCCGGAGCTGACCTTGGCCACCAGCGGGTTCAGGCGCAGAGCCTTGATGAACAGCGGGGCATAAACTCCGCGCTTCTTCATTTCGCCCGAGATGTCTGTCACCTCGAGCTCCAGCCCGAGGAAACCGGCCATCAGGCGCGCATTCCCGGCGATTTCGCTGTCGCTGTCGCGGTCGAAAAGATAGACGACCCTGACCGCTTCGGGGCCAAGCGCGTGCACGGCCAGCGCCGCCAAGACCGAGGAATCCAACCCTCCGCTCAGCCCCATGATCACGCCGTCGGTGCTGGACGATTTGACGATGTCCCGAAGGTAGCCGGAAATCGTGTCGATCGCCTGTTCCGTGTCAATTTCGAGAGCTGTCATGGTGAATTCCCCGCGACGGATGATTGCGACTGCCGCCGCGATCCGCTGGGGTGCAGGGCGGAACGGTCCGGCCCTGCAAGGCTCCGCCGTATCGGGCGGCGGAACCATGATCTGCATCAAGGGGTGGGCTCACGCCTCTGCCGGCAGCTCCCCGAAAACCTCGTCGAAGCGGCGGCGCAACGCCACGTCGAGGTCCTCCATCGTCACCGGCAGGCCCAGATCGACCAGGCTGGTCACGCCGTGTTCGGTGATGCCGCAGGGCACGATGCCGCTGAAATGTTCCAGCTCGGGATCGACATTGATCGACACGCCGTGAAAGCTGATCCACTTGCGCAGCCGGATGCCGATGGCGGCGATCTTGTCTTCGGCCACCGCGCCCGAGACGGTCAGCGGCTTGTCGTTGCGTTCGACCCAGACGCCGACCCGGCCGTCTCGGATTTCGCCCTTGATGTTGAATTCGTCCAGCGTCGCGATCACCCATTCTTCGAGCTGCTGCACGAAGCGGCGCACGTCATGGCCGCGCTTGCCCACGTCCAGCATCACATAGGCCACCCGCTGGCCGGGGCCGTGATAGGTGTATTGGCCGCCGCGCTTGCTGTCATAGACCGGGAACCGGTCGGGATCGGTCAGGTCCTCGCGCTTGGCCGAGGTGCCGGCGGTGTAAAGCGGCGGATGTTCGACCAGCCAGATGCATTCCCCGGCCTCGCCCGCAGCGATCCGCGCGGCGCGGTCTTCCATGAAGGCGACGGCATCGTCGTAATCCGTCAATCCCTCGCTGACGATCCATTCGACCATCGTGCCCGTCCTTCCCGCAGTTTTCCCCCGATCGAGGAGGAATGTGCTATCATGATTCCATTGTTTTATATCTATAGGGAGCGAGGAGCATGTTTTCCAAGTCGCTAAAAACCGCCATTGTCGCCGCCATGATGGCGGGTTCCATATCCGCCCCGGCCTTTGCCGACAACCTTGGGTCCGCCATCGTCGGCGGCATCATCGGCGGTGTGATCGTCAACGAGGCCAACAAGAACAAGAAGCGCACCACCACGACCTACAGCACCAGCTCGGTGACCCGGCAACAGAACCGCGAAGTGCAAGCCTCTCTGAACTATTTCGGTTTTCCGGCGGGCACCCCGGACGGCGTTCTGGGCAGCAGATCGCGCGGCGCGATTTCCCAGTACCAGGCCCATATGGGTTTCCCGGCCACCGGCCAGCTGACCCCCTATGAGCGCGATTTCCTGGTGTCGTCCTACAACCGCGCCCAGATCGGCGGGCCGCAGGTGATCAAGGCGATGCAGGGCCCGCAGGGCGTGCGCGGCTTGCTGCACACCTGGCGCGACGAAGCGGCGGGCACCCGGAGCGCCGGGGGCTATGGCACCGGCTATGGCGGCGTTCCGATGGAGGTCAGCCAGGCCATCGACGAGATCGCCAGCAGCACCGAACCTTCGGCCGAACAGCTAATGCAGCGTTCGGGCTTCATGCAGCTGGCCGACCTGAACAAGGACGGCAAGAACGATTACATCCTCGACACCTCGGTCAGCGGCAGTTCCTTCTGGTGCGGCACCTCGAATTGCACGGTGATGGTCTTCGCCTCGACGCCGCAGGGTTATCGCCGGACCGATTTCCAGGCCCGCGGGGTGACCCCGGCCAGCTTCGAATGCCACCAGGCCGACTGCAAGCTGGTCGAACCGGGCGTCACCATGGCCGCCGCGCCCAACCCGGTTCCGCTGCCGGTGCCGCAACAGCCCGCGCCGCAGACCACGATGGCGGCGGCCCAACCGGCCCAGCCCGCCGCGCCGCTGGGCGGCATTCAGCCCTTCGCCATGGCGGGCGACACCCCGCCCGCCGCGTCGCTGGCCAGCCATTGCAGCAAGGTCAGCCTGCTGACCAATTCCAACGGCGGTTTTGTCACCCTGGCCTCGCTGCGCGATCCCGACCTGGCGCTGAGCGAACAGTTCTGCCTGGCCCGGACCTATGCGATCGGCGCGGGCGAGGACATGGTCGCCAAGGTGCAGGGGCTGAGCCCGGCGCAGGTCGACGCGCAATGCGACGCCTTCGGTCCGGCGCTGGCGCCTTATATCGCCAAGCTGGCATCGGGTAGTGCCGCGGATGTCACCGGCGAGGTGCAGACCTTCGTGCTGAATTCCAACATGTCGCTGGCGCAGCTCAACAACACCGCGCGAATCTGCCTGTTCTCGGGCTATCGCCGCGACAAGATGGAGGTCGCCCTGGGATCGGCGATGCTGATGGTGGGTATCGGCCAGGTGCCTTACGCCGAACTGGTCGGCCATCACCTGTCGCAGGGTTTCGGCGTGGCGAAATCGGTGCCGCAGGCGCAGGACTGGTACGCCATGGCGGTGTCGGCGCTGGAAGCCGGGGCTGAACCGGTCTTCGCCCCCGGCCAGCCCGAACGGGTCGGTCTGATCAAGGCCGCCGCGCAGGGGCTTGGCGGCGGCGCGATGACCATGCCGGCGGCCGGGGCGGCTTCGGGCCTGCCCAGCTTCTCGCTGGAATAAGCGGCGGGGATCGCACCGGAAAAGGGCGGCGCGCGGCGTCGCCCTTTGTCGTTCCGGGTTGTGAAGGGGAAAACCCATCCCGGGGACGAATTTGCCCCTTCACAACCCGGTTCGGCTCGTCTATACGCGCGGCACTACCTGATCACGTGCGGTCGTGGCGGAATTGGTAGACGCGCAGCGTTGAGGTCGCTGTTCCTTAACCGGAGTGGAAGTTCGAGTCTTCTCGACCGCACCAAATCACCCGATCAGGTGGTTGATTTCCCCAAGAAATGACGAGTGTCCGATGTGACCGGCCCGCCAGCCAGCCTGCCAAGGTCGCGGCGGTTGCAATGCCTCGTTTGCATGAGATTGCTATCTTGCACCCTCTGGACGTCTTGGGCGTTCAAAGGATGGGGAGGCATCCCACACGGTTGAGGGTGTGGGGCCGGCGATGCGACCTGCCGAATCAAGAACAACAGCATCCCTTGTGCTTCGAATGCGGGTTAGCCGTTTGCCTGGGAAGGCTAGAAGTTATCGCAATAACAACATGTTGCCCGATATAAAGATAGTACACTAATTAATTATTGACCAAAACGGGCGCGTGCAATTATCAACTGTGCATCTGAACGAATGCTTGCGGCTGTGCGACAGGGAGGATTTACGATGCAATTTTACGTGGACGGTTTTCGCGGTGGCGATCCCGATATCAAGAACGCGGCACCGAACCGGCGCGACCGGGGCCCGCACGCGCCCTTGCCGGAACAGGTCGACGTGCTGATCGCCGGTTGCGGCCCGGCCGGGCTGTGCCTGGCCGCGCAGCTGTCGCAGTTTCCCGAAATCGACACGATGATCGTCGATCAGAAACCGGGTCCGATCGAAAAGGGCCAGGCCGACGGCATCAACACCCGCACGATGGAAATGTTCCAGGCTTTCGGCTTCGGCGAAACCGTCAAGCGCGAAAGCTACTGGGTGAACCAGACCGCTTTCTGGACGCCGGACCCGGCCAACCCCGCCCATATCAAGCGGATCGGCCGGGTGCAGGACGTGCCCGAAGGGTCTTCGGAAATGCCGCATACGCTGATCAACCAGGCGCGGGTGCATGAACTGTTCCTTGGCGTGATGAAAAACTCGCCCTCGCGGCTGGAGCCGGATTA
This sequence comes from Thalassovita mangrovi, assembly GCF_009857745.1. Classification (GTDB taxonomy): domain Bacteria; phylum Pseudomonadota; class Alphaproteobacteria; order Rhodobacterales; family Rhodobacteraceae; genus Thalassobius; species Thalassobius mangrovi. The sequence goes on along the minus strand of NZ_WWEN01000002.1, from coordinate 716,054 downwards.
CAGCTGGGCGGTGCGGGACGTGGCAATCGATCCCACGACCGACGACCACCCGGTCACCGTGACGCTGGAAAACACCGGGGTGAACGCGGGCGCGACCAAGACCGTGCGCGCCAACTACGTTGTGGGTTGCGATGGGGCGCGGTCGAACGTGCGCCAGGCGATCGGCGGCAAGCTGCATGGCGACGCGGCGCATCAGGCCTGGGGCGTGATGGACATCCTGGCCAATACCGATTTCCCCGACGTGCGGCAGAAATGCCTGGTCACCTCGGCGCATGAGGGCAACGTGCTGATCCTGCCGCGCGAGGGCGGCTACCTGTTCCGCATGTATGTGGAGCTGGACAAGCTCAACCCCGACGAACGGGTCAGCAGCCGCAATTTCACCGCCGATCACATGATCGCGGCGGCGAACCGGATCATGCAGCCCTACACGATCGACGTGAAGGAAGTGGTCTGGTGGTCGATCTATGAAATCGGCCACCGGATGACCGACCGGTTCGACGATGTGCCCGCGGGCGAAGATCGCAATCCGCGCGTCTTCACCGCCGGCGACGCCTGCCATACCCACAGCCCCAAGGCGGGGCAGGGGATGAACGTGTCGATGCAGGACACGTTCAACCTGGGCTGGAAGCTGGCGCATGTGCTGCAGGGCCGCGCCGATGCCAGCCTGCTGCGCAGCTATTCCGCCGAACGCTGGGCCGAGGCCAAGCGTCTGGTCGATACCGATCACGAATGGGCGCGGATCATGTCGGCGCCGCCGGGCGAATCCGAACTGGACGGGTCGGACATGCCGCGGTTCCAGAAACAGTTCATCGAGAACCTGGAATTCACCGGCGGTCTGGCGGTGAAATACGAAGCCTCCGCCCTGGTCGGCATGCCGACCCATCAGGCGCTGGCCACGGGTGAGGAAATCGGCCGCCGGTTCCATTCCGCCCCGGTGGTGCGGCTGGCGGATGCGATGCAGATGCAGCTGGGCCATGCGGCACAGGCAGACGGCCGCTGGCGCATCTATGCCTTCGCGGGCAAGGGCGACAGTTCGGCCGCCGGGTCGGCGATCCACAAGCTGGCCGACTGGCTGGAAAGTGATGCCGCTTCGCCGGTGGTGAAATACACCCGCGCGGGCGAAGACATCGACGCGGTGATCGATCTGCGCGGGGTGTTCCAGCAGACCTTCGAAGACCTGGCCTATGAGGACATGCCGTCGTTGCTGAAACCCATGAAGGGCAAGCTGGGCCTGCAGGACCACGAAAAGGTTTTCTGCACCGATCACAAGGGCTTGGGTGATATCTTTGACATGCGCGGCATCGACCGCGACAAGGGCTGCATGATCGTGGTGCGCCCCGACCAGTATATCGCCCATGTGCTGCCGCTGGACGGTTATGCCGAGCTGTCCGAATTCTTCGACGGCGTGCTGATGCAAGGCTGAGCGGGCCGGAACGGTTTCTGAGAGGCGGGCGTCCCGGATCGGGGCGCCCGTTTTGCGTTGTGTTCCTTTGTCGGGGCTCAGAACTCGTTCAGCTGGTCGAAGCCGGATTCCTTCACCGTCTCCATCGCCACATAGGTCGAACTGGAGGCGACATGGGGCAGGGTGGAAATGCTTTCGCTCAGCACCCGGCGGTAATCGCGGATGTCGCGGCTGCGCACCTTGATCAGGTAATCGAAACCGCCCGCGATCATGTGACATTCCTCGACCTCGGGGATCTTGCGGATGGCGGCGTTGAAGGCGGCCAGCGCCGCTTCGCGCGTGTCGCTGAGCTTGAGTTGGATGAAGGCGACGTGGTCGAGCCCCAGTTTCTGCGTCGACAGCTGCGCCCGGTAACCGGTGATATAACCGTCCTTTTCCAGCCGTCGCACCCGCGCCAGCACAGGCGTTTTCGACAGCCCCACCCGCTGCGCCAGTTCGGTCATCGAAATCCGCGCCTCGACCGACAGGATTTCCAGAATCCGGCGGTCGAACCGGTCGATGCCGGGCAATTCCTGTTCGGTCTGATCCATTGGTCTGAATTCCGGTGCGATTAAGGTCTGATCGTCTGTGTGTCTAATTCAAATGGACGATATGAACAATCGAATTGGAGTATCCTTGTCATAACGCAACATCTTTCCGCCCGAGGCCAGCATGATCGACCTTGACCCCCGTTGGGACCGCAACAAACGCCTGAACGAAACCGACGCCGTGACCGCGCTGGTCGCGATGGCCAATCTGGACGCCGCGCAGCGCGAAGCGATTTCCAAACGTGCCGAAACCCTGGTCAGCCGCATCCGAAACGATGCCAAACCGGGGCTGATGGAGGTGTTCCTGGCCGAATACGGGCTGTCGACCGAGGAAGGCATCGCGCTGATGTGCCTGGCCGAGGCGCTGCTGCGGGTGCCCGATTCCGTGACCATCGACGCGCTGATCGAGGACAAGATCGCGCCGTCCGACTGGGGCAAGCATCTGGGCCATTCGGCCTCGCCCTTGGTCAATGCCTCGACCTGGGGGCTGATGCTGACGGGCCGGGTGCTGAAGGCCGAGGCGCCGGGATTGGCGGGGCATATGCGACAGGCGGTCAAGCGGCTGGGCGAACCGGTGATCCGCACCGCCGTGGGCCGCGCGATGCGCGAAATGGGGCGGCAATTCGTGCTGGGCCAGGACATCAAATCGGCGATGGACCGCGCCAAGGGGCAGGAGTCGAAGGGATACAGCTATTCCTACGACATGCTGGGCGAGGCGGCGATGACGGCCGAGGACGCCAAGCGCTATGCGGCCTCTTACGCCGCTGCCATCGCCGCCATCGCGAAGGGCTGCACCTCCGGCGATATCCGGTCAAACCCCGGTATCTCGGTCAAGCTGTCGGCGCTGCATCCGCGTTACGAGGTCGCCAAGACCGACCGGGTGATGGCCGAACTGGTGCCTGTACTGCGCGATCTGGCGCGGCAGGCGGCCAAGGCGGGCATGGGCTTCAACATCGACGCCGAGGAAGCCGACCGGCTGGGCCTGTCGCTGAAGGTGATAGAAACCGTGCTGGCCGATCCCGAGCTGACCGGCTGGGACGGGTTCGGCGTCGTCGTGCAGGCCTATGGCCGCCGCGCGCCGGATGTGATCGATGGGCTGTATGAAATGGCCGAAAAGCTGGATCGCCGTATCATGGTGCGGCTGGTGAAGGGCGCCTATTGGGATACCGAGATCAAGCATACGCAGGTCGAGGGGCTGCGTGATTTCCCGGTTTTCACCCGCAAATCCGCCACCGATGTCAGCTATATCGCCAACGCGCGCAAATTGCTGGGCCTGACCGACCGCATCTATCCGCAATTCGCCACCCATAACGCCCATACGGTCGCCGCCGTGCTGGACATGGCCGGGGACCTGCCGAAAGCGGCTTACGAATTTCAGCGCCTGCACGGCATGGGCGAGGCGCTGCACGACCTGGTGCTGCGCGACGAGGGCACCCACTGCCGAATCTACGCGCCGGTGGGGGCGCATCGCGACCTGCTGGCCTATCTGGTGCGGCGGCTGCTGGAAAACGGCGCCAATTCCTCCTTCGTGAACCAGATCGTGGACGAAGATATCCCGGCCTCGGTGGTCGCCGCCTGTCCCTTCGACGCGCTTGAAGACGAAATGGCAACGGGTGCACGCATCGCCACCGGGCCGGACCTGTTCGGCGACAGCCGCCGCAACTCCGCCGGGTTCGATCTGTTCGACACGACCGAGCTTGCCCGGATCGAGGCGGCGCGCGACATCGATCTTCCCGACCGCGCCGAACCGTTGATCGCGGGGCCGGTGCAGGGCGGTGCAAGGCATGACGCGCATAACCCGGCCAGTGGCGCGGTGATCGGCAAGGTGGTCCTGGCCAGCGCCAAGGATGTCGAAACCGCCCTGGCGGCGGCGAAACCGTGGTCTGCGCCGGTGGCGAAACGGGCTGAAACGCTGCGCCGGGCCGCTGACCTCTATGAGGACCATTTCGGCGAAATCTTCGCCCTGCTGGCGCGCGAGGCAGGCAAGTCGCTGCCCGACGCGGTGGGCGAATTGCGCGAGGCGGTGGATTTCCTGCGCTATTACGCAGCGCAGGCGGAAAGGCTGGAAAACCCCGCCCGCGGCGTCTTCACCTGCATCAGCCCGTGGAACTTCCCGCTGGCGATCTTCACCGGCCAGATCGCGGCGGCGCTGGCTGCCGGGAACGGTGTGCTGGCGAAGCCCGCCGAAACCACGCCGCTGATCGCCTGCTTCGCGGTGCGGCTGCTGCACAAGGCGGGCGTCCCGGCCTCGGCGCTGCAATTGCTGCCGGGCGAGGGCCGGGTGGTCGGTCGCGCGCTGACCTCCGACCCGCGCGTGCAGGGCGTGGCCTTCACCGGATCGACCGCGACGGCGCGGATGATCCAGGGCGCAATGGCCGGAACCATGGCCCCCGGCGCGCCGCTGATTGCCGAAACCGGCGGGCTGAACGCGATGATCGTGGACAGCACCGCATTGCCGGAACAGGCGGTGCGCGATGTTGTCGCCTCGGCCTTCCAGTCGGCCGGCCAGCGCTGTTCGGCGCTGCGCTGCCTTTACGTACAGGAAGACATCGAACCGGCGTTCCGCAAGATGTTGATCGGCGCGATGGAGGAACTGTCGCTGGGCGATCCCTGGGCGCTGGATACCGATATCGGCCCGGTCATCACCGCGGCCGCGCGGGACGAGATCAACGCCTATATCGGCGCTGCGCGCGAACAAGGCCGGGTTCTGCATGCGCTGAACGAACCGGGCAGGGGCTCTTTCGTCGCCCCGACCCTGATCAAGGTGACCGGCATCGCCGATCTGGAGCGCGAGGTCTTCGGCCCCGTCCTGCATCTGGCGACGTTCAAGGCGGGGGAGGTCAATCAGGTGATCGCGGACGTGAACGCCACCGGTTACGGGCTGACCTTCGGGCTGCATACGCGGATCGACACCCGGGTGCAGGAGGTGGCCGATCAGGTCCATGCCGGCAACATCTACGTCAACCGCAACCAGATCGGCGCCATCGTCGGCAGCCAGCCCTTCGGTGGCGAGGGCCTGTCCGGCACCGGGCCGAAGGCGGGCGGGCCGCATTACTTGCCGCGCTTCACCCGTGCTGCCGTCGATACCGTCGAGGATGAAACGGGCGCGGAGGTTTCCGCCGCGCATCTAGCCGCCGACATCGCCGCCGCCAAACCCGCCGCCGCGCCGCGCCAGATCGACCTGCCGGGCCCGACCGGGGAAATGAACCGGCTGACGCTTGTCCCGCGCGATCCGGTCCTGTGCCTTGGTCCGGGTGCGGAGGCGGCGCGCGAACAGGCGGCGCGGATCGAGGCGCTCGGCGGCGCGGCCCAGGCCGTATCCGGGGCCGTGCCCGCCGACCTGCTGCGCGACATCGCGGGCATCTCCGGCGTGATCTGGTGGGGCGGGGCGGACACCGCCCGCGACTACGCCCGGGCGCTGGCCGAGCGCGACGGCCCGATCCTCCCGCTGATCACCGGCCGGCCCGACGCGGCCCACGCGCTGCACGAACGGCATCTATGCGTCGACACCACCGCGGCGGGCGGCAATGCCAGCCTGCTGGCGGGCGAGGAAACGCTCTGATCCCTCTGGCCCCGGGCGCGAAAGCGACGTAGGGTAACCCCGTCCCGGGGTGACCCCTGTCACTTTCGCGCTTTCCATTTCCTTCCCGGCATGATCTAAAATCTGCGGAACCTATTTTCGCATAGAGGAATGAGGGAGGAGACATGGATTTCGGGATTCGGGAGGAGAACCGGAAGCTGCTGGACCGCGTCGCAGCGATGGTGCGCGACGAGATCGAGCCGCTGAACGAGGAATACGAGGCCGAGATCGCCAAGGGCGATCGTTGGCAATATACCGAGCGGCAATCGGAAATCCTCGAAGGGCTGAAGGCCAAGGCCAAGGCCGAGGGGTTGTGGAATTTCTGGCTGACCGACAGTGACAAGGGCTTCGGGCTCTCCACCGTCGAATACGCCTATTTCGCCGAGGAAATGGGCAAGACGCCGCTGGGCGCGGAAGTGTTCAACTGTTCCGCCCCCGATACCGGCAACATGGAAGTGCTGGAACGCTACGGTACGCCTGCGCTGAAGGAAAAGTGGCTGATGCCGCTGCTGGCGGGGGAAATCCGCTCGGCCTATTGCATGACCGAACCCGATGTCGCGTCCTCGGATGCCACCAACATTTCGATGTCCTGCGTCCGTGACGGCGACGAATACGTGCTGAACGGCGAAAAATGGTGGGCGTCGGGTGCGGGCGATCCGCGCTGTGCCGTCTATATCGTGATGGTGAAGACCGGCGGCGAAGAGCAGCCGAAACACCAGCGCCACAGCATGATCGTGGTGGATGCGAAATCCGAAGGGATTGAAATCATCCGCCCGATGCAGGTCTATGGCGCCGACGACGCGCCGCACGGCCATATGCATATGCGTTTCACCGACGTGCGGGTGCCAGCGGAAAACCTGCTGCTGGGCGAAGGCCGCGGCTTCGAGATTTCGCAAGGCCGGCTTGGACCGGGGCGCATCCACCACTGCATGCGCGCCATCGGCCAGGCGGAATCGGCGCTGGAACTGATGTGCAAACGGTCGCTGGAGCGAGAAGCCTTCGGCAAGGCGATCGCGCATCTGGGCGCCAATTACGACATCATCGCCGAATGCCGGATGGAGATCGAACAGGCCCGGCTGCTGTGCCTGAAGGCTGCGTGGTACATGGACCAGGGCGATGCCCGCGCTGCCGCGCCGTGGATTTCGATGATCAAGACGGTGGCGCCGCGCATGGCGCTGAAGGTGATCGACGAGGCGTCGCAGATCTTCGGCGCCCAAGGGATCAGCCAAGACACGCCGCTGGCGCATAAATGGACCCATGTGCGGACCCTGCGGCTGGCCGACGGTCCCGACGCGGTGCACCGCCGCCAGATTGCGCGCTCCGAGCTGCGTAAATACACGCAGCAAAAAGTCTGAAAACGGGAGGGGGGCCTTGGCCCCCCTCTTGGCCTTTGGCCAATTCACCCCCCCAAGGTATTTTCACCAAGATGAAAGCAGGGGGGCTTTTCTTCTTCTGTTTTCAAATATCCCGGGGGGAGTCGTGGCTTGCCACGACGGTGGGCAGCGCCCCCGATCCGCTTCGTCGCAAGGCGAAGCAAAGCCTGTGCGCCGCAGGCGCTCTGTTGGGAAAGGGTGGCCGTTACTCGGCGGGCTGGAAGCCCTCGATCAGCTGGCGCAAGCCAAAGGCGGCACCGGCGAAGATCGCCGCGAAGGTGACGGGGGCGGAAAAGGCCAGCATCGAAAACGCCGACACGCCCTGGCCGATGGTGCAGCCAAGCGCCAGCACCGCGCCGACGCCCATCAGGATCGCGCCGGTGATCTGGCGGCGCAATTCGCGCGGATCCTCGCAGGCTTCCCAGCGGAAATGCCCCTTGAACAGCGACCCGATGAAGGCGCCGAGCGCCACGCCGGCCACCGATCCCACCGCGAAGGAGGGCAGCCGCGCCGAGGCGGTCATCAGGTAGAGCAGGCTTTCGCCCACCGGGGCGGAAAAACTATGCGACACCACCGGGACTTCCTCGAAGCCGTGGGTGGCGACCCAGGAACTGCCGGCCCAGCCCGAGGTGACGGCGACGCCGACTACCACCGACCAGAAGATGGCCTTGGGATCGGACAGCAGATCCTTGCTGGCCAGCGCGGCGAGGGTGATCAGCACGCCGATGATCAGGCCGATCGCATTGACCGGCATCCCGGTCCAGTTGCCGATCATATGGGCCAGGCCCGGCGGCACGTCGTTGACCACGTCCTGCTGGGGGAAAATCATCACCCGCAGCCCGGCCAGCGGCCCCGACAGCACCACATAGGCGCTCACCCCCATCACCACCACGATGACGAAGGCGCGCAGGTCGCCGCCGCCCAGCCGCGCGATCGAGCCGTAGCCGCAATTGCCCGCCAGCGCCATGCCATAGCCGAACATGAGCCCGCCCAGGATCGAGGCGACCGGCATCCAGCGGATCGACAGGTAATAGGTGTCTTCGGTGCGCAGCAGCCCGAGCGCGGACAGCCCGAAGCCGCCGATCACCGCCACGCCGATGGCCAGGATCCACATCCGCATGCGCCGGCTCGAACCGCCATAGAGCACGTCTTCGATCGCGCCCATGGTGCAGAAGCGGCCCAGTCGCGCCGCCAGGCCCAGCAATACGCCGCCGAACAGCCCGACCAGGGCAACGGCTAGTTCCTCACCGAGTAGATCAAGCATGAAAGGGTCTCTCCCTTGACCGGACGCGGAGACCGGGCTGTTCAGCCGCGGGCCGTGTCGGTGCAGAACAATTCGTAAACCAGTTCCAGTATACGGCGGGGGCGGTCATCGGCCAATCGATAGTAGATCGCCTTGCCTTCGCGGCGCGGGATCACCAGCCCTTCGAGCCGCAGGCGCGACAGCTGCTGCGAAACGGCCGCCTGGCGGGCCGACAGCAATTCTTCGAGTTCGGTCACCGATTTTTCCCCGGTCACCAGGTGACACAGGATCATCAGCCGGCCTTCGTGGCTGACGGCTTTGAGGAAATTGGACGCCGTGGTCGCGTTGTCCACGATCAGGTCCATTTCTTCTTCGGTTATGGTGTCGTCAAACATCGGCAATCCCATGCAACACCTCGGGCAAGTCTGTTCCGCGCTTAAATCTGGGCCCTTCTGCCCAATTTGGGGCTCTTCGTCCAGCCCGACGCGGCGTTCAGACGCCATTTTCAGGTCGCTCCGCCGAAATCTGTCTTGGCTTTGAGCATCATTTCCAGCAGGCCCCAGAAGAAATCTTCGCCCGGATAACCTTCGATCCTGCCGATTTCCTTGCCGTCCTCGACCAGCACGAAAGTGGGGGTGAAAACGATCTTGCGGTCGAAACTGAGGTCTTCGGGAACGTCATCGGCGATGTCGATGATGCGCAGCGGCGCGTATTGACCGGCAGCGGTATTGGGATAGATCGGACCCAGGTCCTTCTTCCATGCGAGGCAGTAATGGCACCCTTGGCGTTCGACCATGATCAGTTCTGCCGCCTGCGTCAAAGCCGGGGCAAGGATCAGAATGAACGGGGCGAGAAAGCGAAAAATAATCTGCATGGCACGGTATACATTAGATTGACGCAAGTATTTTAAACAACGTAATATGAATATGTGAATTGTTCAAGGGAGGAGCGCTAATGCTGATGGATATCAGCCTTTGGAGCGCATTTGTTGGCGGAATCGTCGTGTTTTTTTCGCCGTGTATTTTGCCGATTGTACCGTTTTACCTGTCTTACATGGCAGGGGTGGGCATGAATCAGATCACCGGAGATGGAGAATTGGCGCCGGGCGCGCGGATGCGCCTGATCGCGGCAGCGGTGATGTTTTCGCTGGGGATGATGACCGTCTTCACCATTCTCGGGGCAGGGGCCTTCGCGGTCAGCACGCTGTTCAAGCAGAACATGGATTGGTTCAGCTATGTGGCGGCCGGGATCGTCCTTATCATGGGGCTGCATTTCCTCGGCGTCTTCCGGATCGGGTTCCTGGATCGCCAGTTCCAGATGAATGCCGGCGACACCGCCAATATGACGGTGCTGAGTTCCTATTTCGTGGGCGTGGCCTTCATGGCGGGCTGGACGCCCTGCGTGGGCGGCGTTCTGACCGGGGTGTTCATGATGGCCAGCACCGATGACACCGCCTGGCAGGGATTGCTCATGGTGGTCGTCTTCGGGGCGGGCGTGGTGCTGCCCTTCATTATCGCGGCGCTGTTCACGGCGCCGTTCATGAAATTTGCCGGCCGTTTCCGTCAGCATCTGGGTAAGATGGAAAAGGTGATGGGGGCGCTGCTGATCCTGTTCGCGATCCTGATCCTGACGGGGTCGGTCAACGAGATTGCCAATTGGATGCTGGAAGCCTTCCCAAGCTTCCAGTCGATTTGAGAGAGTAGGGAGGGTTGATATGAAACTGACCAAACGGGGATTGCTGGCGGCGGGGCTGGCGGTGGGGCTGAACGCGGCGCTGCCGGCCTGGGCGGCCGAGATCGGCGATGACGGGCTGCACAAGGAGCCCTGGATGCGCGACACCTTCAAGGACCTGCGCGAGGACCTGGCCGAGGCCAACGCCGAAGGCAAGCGGCTGGCGGTGATGGTGGAGCAGCGCGGCTGCATCTACTGCAAGAAGATGCACGAGGAGATCTATCCCGATCCGTGGGTTTCCGACTACATCTCGGAAAACTTCTTCGTGGTGCAGCTCAATCTGCACGGCAACGATTCGGCGACCGATTTCGATGGCGAGGAAATGGAACAGTCCGCGATGATGCGCAAATGGGGGATTCTGTTCACCCCGACCGTTCTTTTCTTCCCCGAAGAGGTGCCCGAAGGCGTGCCCGCGCCGCAAGCGGCCGTTGCAATGATGCCGGGGGCTTTCGGAAAGCAGACAACCTATGATATGTTCGTCTGGGTGAACGAAAAACGATACCTGCTTGATAACGGTGAGGATTTTCAACGCTACCATGCGCGCAAGATTTCCGAGCGGAATAATCAGTAGCGCAGATACATAATTCGTAACGTAGATAGGGGTTTGGGGGTTTCAAATGAAATTCACTTCTGTGAATTTGATGTTGCGTCCGGGTCCTTTGTCGACTACCGTACACCAAGCTAACACAGCCAAAGAACTGGTAGCCAAGGGAGGAATCATGAGGCTTTCAACACTGACACTGGCGGCACTGCTCGCTGCCGGGACGGCAAGCGCCAACCCGGTCACCTATGCAGACGTGGTTTTCAATGAAGATGGCGGCGTTGAGGCTTCGCTGACGGGCGTGGCCGGCAACCCTGAAGAGGGCGCCAAGATCTTTTCCACCAAAAGCATGGGGAACTGCGTTGCCTGTCACGAGGTTTCCACGCTGGATGCCCCCTTCCCGGGGAACGTAGGTCCGATGCTGGATGGGGTCGCCGATCGTTGGGATGCAACCCAGCTGCGCGGCATCCTTGTCAATGCAAAGATGACCTATGAAGGCACGGTCATGCCGGCCTATTTCAAAACCGACGGGTTTACCCGTCCGGGTAACGCCTATACCGGCAAAGCGCCGGACGGTCCGCTGGATCCGCTGTTGTCGGCTCAGCAAATCGAAGACGTGGTCGCGTTCCTGAGCACTCTGAAAGAGTGATCGGGTTGACCAGTAAGTAATGGAGTTAAATATGGAATTCTCAAGACGCGATACGCTGGCGCTTGGGCTGGGGGCCGCGGCACTGACCGTTCTGCCGTTCCAGGTCAACGCGGCTGCTGAAGACGCAATTGCCGCCTTCACCGGTGGCGCAGACGTTGCCGAAGGCGGTGTCAACCTGACCGCGCCCGAAATCGCCGAAAACGGTAACACCGTTCCGGTTTCGGTCGAAGCTGCAGGCGCAAGCGAAATCCTGCTGCTGGCGACCGGCAACCCGACCCCGGGCGTGGCAACCTTCAAGTTCGGCGAACTGGCCGGTTCGCAGTCGGCATCGACTCGTATCCGTCTGGCCGGCACCCAGGACGTCGTCGCCATCGCCAAAATGGCTGACGGTTCCTTCGCGAAGGCTGCTTCGACCGTTAAGGTCACCATCGGCGGCTGCGGCGGCTAATCAGGTTCAAGGAGAAGAAAAATGGCAGAAGGTGTAAAACCCCGCGTCAAGGCCCCGAAAAAGGCCGCAGCTGGCGAAACCGTCACGCTGAAAACCCTGATCAGCCACAAGATGGAATCGGGTCAGCGCAAGAACAAGGATGGTTCGATCATTCCGCGTTCGATCATCAATCGCTTCACTTGCGAGTTCAACGGCAAGTCCGTCATCGACGTGACCCTGGAGCCGGCGATCTCGACCAACCCCTATTTCGAATTCGAGGCCATCGTGCCCGAAGCCGGTGAATTCAAGTTCACCTGGTATGACGATGACGGGTCGGTCTACGAAGACGCCAAGCCGGTAGAAGTCGCTTAATAATAATAGCGCCTTGTCCCTTCCCGGGGGCAAGGCAGCTTATACAGGGAGGAAGCTAGATGAAATTCAAGCCAATGAGCGCAATCGCAGTCCTGGCCTTGTCGGTTCCGACGCTGGGTATGGCGGATGCGGATGATGACAGCCTGGTCATCAACGGCGAAATTGAAATCGTGACCAAGGCCCCGGCGCCGGCACACCTTGAAGGTGCGCTGGACGAAATCATGTCGGGCTGGCATTTCCGTGACGACGCCACCCAGGCAATGGAAATGGACGATTTCGACAATCCCGGTATGCTGTTTGTCGAAAACGCCATGGGCGTTTGGGAAACCGTTGACGGTAGCGAAGGCAAGTCCTGCGCCTCCTGCCACGGCGATGTCGCGGAAAGCATGAAGGGCGTCAAGGCGGTCTATCCGAAGTGGAACGAAGCCGCTGGCGAAGTTCGCAACCTGCAGATGCAGTTCAACGACTGCCGCACCAACCGGATGGGCGCCGAAGCCTGGGGTTATGACGCGGGTCCCGCCAAGGACATGGAAGCGCTGATCGCTTCGGTGTCGCGCGGTATGCCGGTCAATGTGGCGATCGACGGACCGGCCAAGGCGATGTGGGAAAAGGGCAAGGAAATGTTCTACACCCGCACCGGTCAGCTGGACCTGTCCTGCGCAAGCTGCCACGAGCAAAACTACGGCAACATGATCCGCGCTGACCACCTCAGCCAGGGTCAGATCAACGCCTTCCCGGTGTACCGTCTCAAGGACACGAAGCTGACCACCCCGCAGGGCCGCTTCAAGGGGTGCGTGCGCGATACCCGTGCCGAAACCTACAAGCCGGGCAGCGAGGATTTCCTCGCGCTGGAACTCTATGTCGCAAGCCGCGGCAACGGGCTGTCGGTCGAAGGACCGTCGGTGCGTAACTAAGATACCTTCCGGGGGCGCCGCAGAAGGTGCCCCCGGACAACAACTATAAATCTCAGCAGGTTGAATTCAGGTCAGAAACTGGCCTAACCTCTGGTCCATAGGGTCAGGGGCTTGGTTTACTATAACTGTTCGGAGCTTTGTGCAATGATCTCCCGCCGCGACTTCCTCCAGGTCTCAATGGCTGCATCCGCGATGCTTGGCGCATCCGGTTTCGGTAACTGGGCCCGCCTCGCCGCACAGCAGAAACTGACTCAGGATCAGCTGCTGGAATTCGATACTTTCGGCAACGTATCGCTGATTCACATCACCGATATTCACGCTCAGCTGAAGCCGATCTATTTCCGTGAACCCGAAATCAACCTCGGTGTTGGCGCTGCCCGCGGGCAGGTGCCGCACATCACCGGCGCCGATTTCCGCAAGATGTACGGCATCGCAGACGGGTCTCCCTCGGCCTATGCGCTGACCTATGACGACTTCACCTCGCTGGCCCGTGGCTATGGCAAGGTCGGTGGTCTGGATCGCGTGTCCACCGTGATCAACGCGATCCGCGCAGACCGTCCCGACGCGCTGCTGCTGGATGGCGGCGACACCTGGCACGGCTCCTACACCTGCTATCACACCGAAGGCCAGGACATGGTCAACGTGATGAACGCGCTGAAGCCTGATGCGATGACCTTCCACTGGGAATTCACCCTGGGCAGCGAACGCGTGCGCGAAATCGTGCAGGACCTGCCCTTCGCGGCCCTGGGCGCCAACATCTTCGACGCCGAGTGGGACGAACCGGCGGAAGATTTCGCCCCCTACAAGATGTTCGAACGCGGTGGCGTGAAAATCGCCGTTGTCGGTCAGGCCTTCCCCTACATGCCGATCGCCAACCCGCGCTGGATGTTCCCCGAGTACAGCTTCGGTATCCGTGACGAGCGGATGCAGGAAGTCGTCGACGAGGCACGCGGCGAAGGCGCCGAGCTGGTCGTGCTGCTGAGCCACAACGGCTTCGACGTGGACAAGAAGATGGCGTCCCGCGTCAAAGGTATCGACGTGATCCTGTCGGGCCACACCCATGACGCGGTTCCCGAACCGGTCCTGGTCGGCGAGACGATCATCATCGCGTCGGGCTCGAACGGCAAATTCGTCAGCCGCGTCGATCTGGACGTGCGTGACGGCCGCATGATGGGCTTCCGCCACAAGCTGATCCCGATCTTCTCGGACGTGATCACCCCCGATCCGGTGGTGACCAAGCTGATCGACGAACAGCGCGCGCCGCACCTGGACAAGATGTCCGAAGTGATCGGCCGCACCGACGATGCCAGCGTTCTGTATCGCCGCGGCAACTTCAACGGCACCTGGGACGACCTGATCTGCGACGCGCTGCTGAGCGAACGCGAAGCCGATATCGCCATGTCGCCGGGCGTCCGCTGGGGTCCGTCGATCCTGCCGGGTCAGGACATCACCCGCGAAGACATCTGGAACGTGACCTCGATGACCTATGGTGAAGCTTACCGGACCGAAATGACCGGCGAGTACATCAAGGTGGTTCTGGAAGACGTGGCCGACAACCTGTTCAACACCGATCCCTACTACCAGCAGGGCGGTGACATGGTCCGCATCGGCGGCATGGGCTACACGATCGACGTGACCAAGCCGCAAGGCGAACGGATCAGCGGTCTGACCATGCTGAAGACCGGCGAATCGGTCGATCCGGCCAAGACCTATGTGGTTGCCGGCTGGGCCAGCGTGAACGAAGGCACCGAAGGCCCGCAAATCTGGGATGTGGTCGAAAGCCATATCCGCAAGCAAGGCACCGTCTCGGTGCAACCGCGCGACAACGTTAAGGTGGTTGGGGCTTAAAAGCCCCAACCGCGACCTCTTGGCGCATTACTGTCCATAACAAATTCACGCAAATGAATTTGATGATTTAACTAGGAGGCAAAGACAAATGACCGTCCGCTTCACTGGCAAGAAGCCCTCGCGGCGCGCGTTCCTGAAAGGGACGCTGGCGTCGACGGCGGGGGTAGTAGCCGGAGCCGGGGCAGCAAACGCTGCTGGCCCCGATCCCCTGATCACCGAAAAGCAGGAATGGGCAATGGGCACCGGCGAAGGTGTCGATGCAACGCCCTACGGCCTGCCGATCAAATACGAAGACGATGTGATCCGTCGCAACGTCGAATGGCTGACCGCCGACACGATCAGCTCGATCAACTTCTCGCCGATCCACGCGCTGGACGGCACCATCACCCCGCAGGGCTGTGCGTTCGAACGCCACCACTCGGGCGCGATCGAGCTGCGCAAGGAAGACTACCGGCTGATGATCAACGGCCTGGTCGACACGCCGCTGGTCTTCACCTACGAAGACCTGGAACGCTTCCCGCGCGTCAACAAAACCTTCTTCCTGGAATGCGCGGCGAACACCGGAATGGAATGGGCCGGCGCACAGCTGAACGGCGCCCAGTTCACCCACGGCATGATCCATAACATGGAATATTCCGGCGTGACCCTGCGCACCCTGCTGGAAGAGGCGGGCCTGAACGCCGCCGGCGACCTGAAGGACAAATGGGTCTATGTCGAAGGCGCCGACGCGTCCTCGAACGGCCGCTCGATCCCGATGGAAAAGGCGCTGGACGACTGCATGATCGCCTTCAAGGCCAACGGCGAAGCGCTGCGCAAGGAACACGGTTACCCCGCGCGTCTGGTCGTTCCCGGCTGGGAAGGCAACATGTGGGTCAAGTGGATCCGTCGTATCGAAGTTTCGGACTCTGCGGTCGAAAGCCGCGAAGAGACCTCGAAATACACCGACACGCTGGAAGACGGCACCAGCCGCAAGTGGACCTGGGTCATGGACGCCAAATCGGTCGTCACCTCGCCCAGCCCGCAATCGCCGATCAAGCATGGCAAGGGCCCGCTGGTCATCACCGGTCTGGCCTGGTCGGGCCGTGGCGCGATCACCCGCGTCGACGTGTCCAAGGACGGCGGCAAGACTTGGGAAACCGCGCGTCTGGCCAACCCCGGTCAGCCGATGGCTCTGACCCGCTTCTATCTCGACACCGAGTGGAACGGCGAAGAAATGTTCCTGCAGTCGCGTGCCATGGATGAAACCGGCTATGTCCAGCCGACCAAGGCAATGCTGCGCGAAGTCCGTGGCGAAAACTCTGTGTATCACAACAACTGCATTCAGACCTGGTGGGTCAAGGCAGATGGGGAGGCCGAAAATGTCGAAGTATCGTAATCTCCTGATCGGTTCCGCACTGGTCGCCATGACCGCGTCGCCGGCCCTGGCCGGGAAGCTGGGCCTGGGCCGCGAGGCGCTGCCGGAAGAAATCGCCGCCTGGAACCTCGACGTGCATCCCGACGGATCCGGCCTGCCGGTCGGTTCGGGGTCGGTCGAAGACGGTGAAGTGGTTTTCATCGAAAACTGCGCCGTCTGCCACGGTGAATTCGCCGAAGGTTCCGGCAACTGGCCGAAACTGGCCGGTGGCGAAGGCTCCCTGGCCGACAAGGACCCGCTGAAGACCGTGGGGTCCTACTGGCCCTACCTGTCGACCGTGTACGACTATGTCCGCCGTTCGATGCCGTTCGGTGCCGCTCAGACCATGAGCGATGACGACGTCTATGCGATCGTGGCCTACATCCTGTATTCGAACTACCTGGTCGAAGACGACTTCGTTCTGTCGAACGAAAACTTCCTGGATGTGGAAATGCCCAACGCGGGCGGGTTCATCGTCGATGACCGCAACACGTCCGAGGCGCATTTCTGGACCGAACCTTGCATGGAAAACTGCAAGGAAGGCGAGGTGAAGATCACCATGCGCGCCACGGTTCTGGACGTGACCCCGGAAGAGGAAGGCGCCGCGGAAGAAGCTGCTGCTGAAGAAGCACCGGCAGAAACCGCTGCCCCGGTTGAGGAAGCCAAGGCTGAAGAGCCTGCGGCGGAACCGGCAGCCGAGCCCGCTGCGACCGAAACCGCGGCTCTCGACCCCGAACTGGTCGCGGCCGGTGAAAAGGTCTTCAAGAAGTGCAAGGCCTGCCACCAGGTGGGCGAAGGCGCCAAGAACAAGACCGGTCCGGTTCTGAACGGTATCGTCGGCCACCCGGCCGGTGCGATCGAGGGCTTCAAGTATTCCAAGGGGATGCAGGAGTTCGGCGAATCCGGCGGTGTCTGGACCGAAGAAAACCTGGCCCACTTCCTGAGCAAGCCGAAGGACTTCATCAACAAGACCAAGATGTCCTTTGCCGGCCTGAAGAAGGAAGACGACATCAAGGCGGTTACGGAATACCTGAAATCCGTTTCCCAGTAAAAATTTTCGCATAGCGAGTGCAGGCGGGGCCATCGAAAGATGGCCCCGTTTTGTGTTTTTGCCACTGTTTGACGTGATAGGGGCACGATTTCGGGGGAAACGACGCTCGTGAGGCGTCTGTTCATTCCAAGAGCTGTCTTTCTTGCCCTGGCTCGGGGCACTTGTGTCCGTCGGTCCGGTCCTGGCCTGGGCTGGCGATCAGGCCAGGCGACGACGGACGCACATGCAGTCATGGTTTTCCATCAGCCCGAAACGCTCAGGCGCCAGGGCATCGACCCCGACGTCTGGTAGCGGCTCTGCCCGGCCTCACAGCCAGTATTTGCGGTAGGAATTGGGGTTGTTGCCATATTTCTTGCGGAAGGCGCGGGCCAGGTGGCTGGACGAGCGGAACCCGGTCGCCGCCGCGATTTCGGTCACCGTCATGTCGGTTTCGTTCAGAAACCCGTAGGCCCGGGTCAGCCGCAGCCCGTTGTAATAGGACATCGGGCTTTGCCCCAGGTAGCGTTTGAATAGCCGCTCGATCTGGCGCCGCGACACGCCCAGCCGGGTGCACAGCTCGGCCATCGACAGCGGTTCCTCCAGCGCGCTTTCCATCACCCGGATCGCTTCCAGCAGGTTGCGGTTGCGGGTGCCGATGGTGAAGGAGCGCGCCGATTTCTGCGGTGAATTGACCGGCCCGGTGCGCGTGTGCAGGCACATGTCGGCCACCAGCGTCGCCAGGTCCGGCCCGTGCCGTTCCTCGATCAGCGCCAGCATCATGTCGATCGCCGAATTGCCGCCGCCGCAGGTCATCACCTTGCCGTCGATTTCATAGATATTGGGCGAGGGCACCAGCTCGGGATAGGCCTCGGCGAATCCGTCGTGGTTTTCCCAGTGCAGGGTGAAGCGCCGCCCGTTCAAAAGCCCCGCCTCGGCCAGCGCGAAGGCACCGGTGCAGATACCGCCCAGCGGCCGGCCGAACCGGTCTTCGCGGCGCAGCCAGTTGATCGTCTTTTCCGAGGCGATTCCATTCGGCGCGATGGAGGAACAGACGAATCCCATCGCATTGGCCGGCATGGGTTCCAGCGCCATGTCCGGGGTCACCTTGACCCCGGTCGAACAACGCACCGGTTCGCCGTCTTCGGTCATGGTGAACCAGCGATAGAGCTTCGATTTGGTCAGCTGGTTGGCGATCCGCAGCGGTTCGATGGCCGAGGCCACCGCCAGCATCGTCGTGTTGGGCAGCAGCAGGAAATAGAAATCCTGCGGTTCACCTTCGAATTTCATCGGGAAATTGGCGGTGGCCGCGCGCTGGATAAAGTGGTCTTGTTGCATCTCTGGTCTTGGAACGGGCAAAACGGCGGGAATCCGGAACTGATCCGGCGCAAGAAGGATTAGGCCGGGTCCGGAATCGACCCTATACGTTTTGCGCCGCCGCTGGCAAGAATTGCGACAACTGGCCGTCCGATCCCCCTGTTTGTGACAAATGAACGTCCTGCCCTTGTAGTCGGTTTGGCGCAGCACTAAGATTCTATGCGGATTTGGTCGATAATGATCATGACGGTAAGCAACAGGCAGGCGGAAATGAAAGATCCCTTAGAAGTTTACATGAACACCCTGGTCCCGATGGTGGTGGAACAAACCTCCCGCGGCGAACGGGCCTACGACATCTTCTCGCGCCTGCTGAAAGAGCGCATCATTTTCGTCAACGGTCCGGTGCATGACGGCATGTCCAGCCTGATCGTGGCGCAGCTGCTGCACCTCGAGGCGGAAAACCCGTCCAAGGAAATCAGCATGTACATCAACTCGCCGGGCGGCGTGGTGACCAGCGGCCTGTCGATCTACGACACCATGCAGTACATCAAACCCAAGGTGTCGACCCTGGTGATCGGCCAGGCGGCCTCGATGGGGTCGCTGCTGCTGACCGCGGGCGCGCCGGGGATGCGGTTCTCGCTGCCCAACAGCCGGGTGATGGTGCACCAGCCCTCGGGCGGCTTCCAAGGCCAGGCGACGGATATCATGATCCACGCCGAAGAGACGCTGAAACTGAAGAAGCGTCTGAACGAAATCTACGTCCACCACACCAACCAGACGCTGGAAAAAGTCGAACAGGCGCTCGAGCGCGACAACTTCATGTCGCCCGAGGAAGCCAAGGCCTGGGGCCTGATCGACGAAATCGTGTCCAGCCGGGCGTCGGGGGAAGACGACAAGGGCGCCACGTAACGGCGTCGGCATGGGGCCGCCCCCGGCGGCCCTGTGTCATATTTTTGCATTGTAGCGGCCAAGGGCCTGTCATAAGCTCTCTGATCAAGAAGCACGGACAAGCGCTCGATATACCTGGCCTGAAAGGGAAGACATGGCGAATTCAAACGGCGGCGACAGCAAGAACACGCTTTACTGTTCCTTCTGCGGCAAAAGCCAGCACGAGGTACGCAAGCTGATTGCCGGACCGACCGTATTCATCTGCGACGAATGCGTTGAGCTCTGCATGGATATCATCCGTGAAGAGACCAAGAGCGCCGGGCTGAAATCCTCCGAAGGGGTGCCGACCCCGCAGGACATCTGCAACGTGCTGGACGACTACGTGATCGGTCAGGCGATGGCGAAACGGGTTCTGTCGGTGGCGGTGCACAACCACTACAAGCGGCTGAACCACGCGCAGAAATCCGGCGATATCGAACTGGCCAAGTCGAACATCCTGCTGATCGGCCCGACCGGCTGCGGCAAGACGCTGCTGGCGCAGACGCTGGCGCGCATCCTCGATGTGCCCTTCACCATGGCCGACGCCACCACGCTGACCGAAGCCGGTTACGTGGGCGAAGACGTGGAAAACATCATCCTGAAGCTGCTGCAGTCGTCGGAATACAACGTCGAACGCGCGCAGCGCGGCATCGTCTATATCGACGAGGTCGACAAGATCACCCGCAAGTCGGAAAACCCCTCGATCACCCGCGACGTGTCGGGCGAGGGCGTGCAGCAGGCGCTGCTGAAGCTGATGGAAGGCACCGTCGCCTCGGTGCCGCCGCAGGGCGGCCGCAAGCATCCGCAGCAGGAGTTCCTGCAGGTGGACACCACCAATATCCTGTTCATCTGCGGCGGCGCCTTCGCCGGACTGGACCGGATCATCGCGCAGCGCGGCAAGGGCTCGGCGATGGGCTTCGGCGCCGATGTGCGTGACGTGGACGAACGCGGCGTCGGCGAGATCTTCAAGGATCTCGAACCCGAGGACCTGCTGAAATTCGGCCTGATCCCGGAATTCGTCGGCCGTCTGCCGGTCATCGCGACGCTGGAAGACCTGGACGAGGACGCGCTGGTCACCATCCTGACCGAACCGAAGAACGCCCTGGTCAAGCAGTACCAGCGCCTGTTCGAACTGGAAGAAAGCCAGCTGACCTTCACCGAGGACGCGCTGCACGCGATCGCCAAGCGCGCGATCCAGCGCAAGACCGGCGCGCGCGGTCTGCGCTCGATCCTCGAGGACATCCTGCTCGACACCATGTTCGAACTGCCGGGCATGGACAATGTCGAGGAAGTCGTGGTGAACGAAGAGGCGGTGACCTCGGACGCCAAGCCGCTGATGATCTACGCGGACGCCAAGAAGGAAGAGGCCAGCGCCAGCTAAATGCGCTGGTTCTTTCGGCAACTGGCATTCAATGTCCTTAAAATGCTCGCGATCTTCGCGGGCATTTATTTTTTGACCATATGGGGCTGGAACGGCTTGAAAGCACGTTACAACGCCAGGGCGGACGATCCTGCCTATGCAGTGGCCTTTTTCGAGGAACTGGTGCCCATTCGCAGCGTCCTCGCCAGCCGGGGATACCATCCAATTGGCCCGGATTGGCCCGGTTGGGATTGCACCTATTCAGTTGTGGAATTGCACGATGGCGCGCCGGACCTTCCGCCCACGCGGCGTCTGGATCCCGACGGGATGACGACCAACCTGCGCTATCGCTTCGGTGGCGACTGGAAGGAAACGCCTGAGCCAGAGCTCGATGACAACACGAGAATGGCGCTGAGCTTTTGTTCCCAATATTTTGACGATGCGACCAACGCTCGGCTGTCCCGCGCCTTGGCCGAACCGGGCAGCTGGTATCAGCGCGGATCGGTGGTGGACGAAATACTCTACATCTACTCATTGCCTCAGAACATCGCCGCGCGTATTCGTTTCGGCGACTAAGTTCAAAGAGGTAATGAAATGACCATCAAACGCATTCATTCGGGCGGCGAATTCGAAGCCAAGATCGGCTATTGCCGCGCCGTCGTGGCCGGCGGTTTCGTCCATGTGGCGGGCACCGTGGGACAGGGCGACACCGTCGAGGAACAGTGCCGTTCGGCGCTCGACACCATCGGCAAGGCGCTGGAACAGGCGGGGACTTCTTTCGCCAATGCGGTGCGGGTGAACTACTACCTGCCCGACGCTGCCGAATTCGAACCCTGCTGGCCGGTGCTGGCCGAGGTGTTCGGCGACAATCCCCCGGCAGCGACGATGATCCAATGCGGGCTGATCGATCCGAAATTCCGCATCGAGATCGAACTGACCGCGCTGGCCGGCTGAGCCGATTCTGGAATGGTCTCTGAAATGGAGGCCGAACCGACGCGCAAGCCGGGCTGGCGACAGTCCGCGGACGGACGCTAGCCCGGCTTCCACGCGACGCCGGGTCGATCCGGTTCCGAAACGGTCAACCTACTGGACCTCGCTCCCGAATTACGCCATACCAGCCATAGGAAATTGCGGAGAGACTCATGGGCCTTCTGAACACCCTTCTGCGCGCCGTCACCTGGTGGGACGGGCAGACGCTCAACACTCAGCTCTACACCGCCCGCAAGGGCGTGAAAGTGGGCGAGGATGAACAGGGCAACGTGTTCTACCAGTCCCGTGACGGCAAGCGCCGCTGGGTCATCTATAACGGCGAAATCGAAGCCAGCCGGGTCAGCCCCGATTGGCATGGCTGGCTGCACCACACCTTCAAGGAAGCGCCGACCGATCGCCCGATGGTCCACAAGACCTGGGAAAAACCGCATCTGGAAAACCTGACCGGGACCGCGCAGGCCTATGCGCCCGCCGGATCGATCCGCCGCGCCGAACCTTCCGCGCGCAGCGATTACGAGGCCTGGTCGCCGGAATAAGGCCGTACCGATGTCCGAAAACAAAACCGAAGTGGTCGTTGGGGGCGCGGTTCTGGCCGTTGCCATCGGCTTCGTCATCTATGCCGGTCAGGTGACCGGCTTCACCGAACGCAGCACAGGCTATCCGTTGAGCGCCTCCTTCCGGTCGCTCGAAGGGGTGACCGTGGGCACCGATGTGCGGCTGGCCGGGGTCAAGATCGGCACCGTCACGGGGATCGAACTGAACCCGCAGACCTTCCGCGCCGACACCACGTTCAGCGTCAGGAACGGCATCGACATCCCCGATGACAGCGCCGTCGCGGTCTCCTCCGAAGGGCTGCTGGGCGGCAATTTCGTGGAAATCGTGCCCGGCGGGTCGCCGTTCAACTTCGGCCCCGGCGATGAAATCGAAGATACCCAAGGGTCGGTGTCGCTGGTGTCGCTGCTGATGAAATTCGTCTCCAGCTCCGGCAGCTCGTCGGACAGCGCGCAATGATCCGCATCCTGTCGCTGCTGGCGCTGCTGGCCGCCGCGCCCGCCATGGCCGAAGAGGTTAGCGAAGGCCGCGGCGCGATGTTGCGCGGGCTGGACAAGGTCAGCGGCGAAACCACCGATATCGAGCTGCAGAACGGCGCCTCGGCCGAGTATGGTCGCCTGTCGGTTGAACTGCGCGAATGCCGCTTCCCGGTGGGCAACCCGGCGGGCGACGCCTATGCCTTCCTGACGATCCGCGAACAGGACCGCGACGGGGTGCTGTTCCAGGGCTGGATGATGGCCTCCTCCCCGGCGCTGAACGCGCTGGATCACGCGCGCTATGACGTCTGGGTGCTGCGCTGTATCACCTCCGAGGGTGAATGAGGCAGCTCCGGCGCGGTGAAATCCGCGTGGCCCTGCAATGCTTCGTGCAACAGCCGGTGATATTCGGCGCGGGGAATTTCGATCGCCCCCAGTGACGCCAGATGCGAGGTAATGAACTGGGTGTCGAACAGGGTGAACCCGGCCAGGTTCAGCCGGTCCACCAAATAGGCCAGGGCGATCTTCGACGCGTCGGTGCGGCGCGAAAACATGCTTTCGCCGAAAAACGCCCGCCCCAGCGTGACGCCATAGACGCCGCCGACCAGCTCGCCCTCCATCCAGACTTCCAGCGAATGGGCGTGGCCCAGATCGTGCAGTTGGACATAAAGGTCATGGATCACGCCGCTGATCCAGGTCTCGTCGCGGTCGGCGCAGCCGCGCAGCACGCCTTCGAAATCGGCATTGACCGATACGCCGAAACCGCCGCGCCGCATCCGCTTTGCAAGGGATCGCGAAATGTGGAACCTGTCCAGCGGGAAGATGCCGCGCAGGCGGGGATCGACCCAGAAAATCTCGGGATCGTCGCGGCCTTCGGACATCGGGAAAACGCCGGACGCATAGGCGCTCAGCAAAAGCTCGGGGGTCAGAAAGGGTTCGCGGTCATCCTTCACGGGATTTGCGCCTTCTGTCCGGAACGAAAAACGGCGGGCACATCCTGCGCCCGCCGCGAGGGCCTTAGCCCATGTTGGTTTCCAGCCATTTTTCAAGCCAGTGGATGTTGTAGTTGCCGGAATGGATGTCTTCTTCCTGCAGCAGCGCGTGGAACAACGGCAGCGTGGTGTCGATGCCGTCCACGATCAATTCGCCCAGGGCCCGGTTCAGCCGGCTCAGCGCCTCGGCCCGGTCGCGGCCATGCACGATCAGCTTGCCGATCAGGCTGTCGTAATAGGGCGGGATCGAATAGCCGTCATACAGCGCCGAATCCATCCGCACGCCAAGCCCGCCGGGGGCGTGGAACGCGGTGATCTTGCCCGGGCAGGGCGAGAAATTCGGCAACTTCTCGGCGTTGATCCGCACTTCGATCGAATGGCCGTTGATTTCCAGGTCGTCCTGGGTGAACGACATCGGCAGCCCTTCGGCCACGCGGATCTGTTCGCGCACCAGGTCGACGCCGAAAATGCTTTCGGTGACCGGGTGTTCCACCTGCAGGCGGGTGTTCATTTCGATGAAATAGAACTCGCCGTTCTCATACAGGAACTCGATCGTACCGGCGCCGATATAGTTGATCTTGGCGACCGCATCGGCGCAGATCTTGCCGATCCGGGCGCGTTCCTCGGGGGTGATGCAGGGGCCGGGGGCTTCTTCGAACACCTTCTGGTGACGGCGCTGCAGCGAACAGTCGCGTTCGGCCAGATGCACCGCGTTGCCCTTGCCGTCGCCGAAGACCTGGATCTCGATATGGCGCGGCGTGGTCAGGTATTTCTCGATATAGACCTCGTCATTGCCGAAGGCGGCCTTGCCCTCGGCCCGCGCGGTCATGAAGGCGCTTTCCATGTCCGCTGCGGTCTGCGCCACTTTCATGCCGCGCCCGCCGCCACCTGCGGTGGCCTTGATGATCACCGGATAGCCGATTTCCTCGCCGATCCGCTTGGCGTCTTCCAGCGTGGGAACGCCGCCGTCGGAACCGGGCACGCAGGGCACGCCCAGGTCCTTCATCGTGTCCTTGGCGGTGATCTTGTCGCCCATGACGCGGATATGCTCGGCGGTCGGGCCGATGAAGGTCAGGCCGTGATCTTCGATCACCTGCACGAAATTGGCGTTTTCCGACAGGAAGCCATAGCCGGGATGGATCGCCTGCGCGCCGGTGATTTCACAGGCCGCGATGATCGCCGGGATCGACAGGTAGCTTTGCGCGCCCGCGGGCGGGCCGATGCAGACCGCTTCGTCGGCCATGCGCACATGCATCGCGTCGGAATCGGCGGTGGAATGCACCGCCACCGATTGGATGCCCATTTCACGGCAGGCCCGGATCACGCGCAGCGCGATCTCGCCCCGGTTGGCAATGAGGATTTTCTCGAACATCGCCTGCGCCTTATTCGATGATGACCAGCGGCGCGCCGAATTCGACCGCGGCGCCGTCTTCGACCAGGATACGCTTCACGGTCCCAGCCTTGGGGGCGGGGATGTGGTTCATGGTCTTCATCGCCTCGATGATCAGCAGGGTGTCGCCTTCGCTGACCTGGCTGCCGACCTTGATGAAGCTCGGCGCGCCCGGTTCGGGCTGCAGGTAGGCGGTGCCGACCATCGGCGAGGTCACGGCGCCGGGATGGCTGGCGGGGTCCTCGGCAGCGGCGGGGGCTTCGGCTGCGGCCGGGGCGGCCACCGGGGCCGGGGCTGCGGCGGGGGCTGCTGCCGCGACCGGCGCGGCCACCTGGGTCACCACCTGGGTGGCGCGGCTGACGCGCACGTTCAGGCTGTCGTTGTCGCCATATTCGCGCATGACCTCAAGCTCGGTCAGATCGTTTTCCTGCAAAAGTTCTGCCAGAGCCTGGATGAAGGCCACGTCGGAATCATGGTTTTTCTTTGTCATATTGTCCTCGACCGGTTTCGGTTGGCCCGCGCGTCGGCGGGGCCTGTTCCCCAATTTGCCGCCTTATAGGCGATCCTTGACGGAGCGGAAAGCGCCCTTCTGCACGGGAAAATGGGGGTTTTTGCACAAAATTACGAGGGGAAAATGTTCAAAATGTCGCAATGAGAGGAATCACAGCGGCATGCCGGACAGTTTCGCCACCAGTTCCGCCAGCTTGCGGGCCTGGAATTTCTCCAGCAGCCGGGCGCGATAGACCTCGACCGTGCGGTAGGACAGGCTCAATTCCAGGCCGATTTCCTTGCTGGTCATGCCGCGGCAGGTCAGGATCGCCACCTCGCGTTCGCGCTGCGTCAGGGCCACGATGGGGCGTTCGTCCGACAGGTCGGAAAACGACCAGATGCCGCGCCGGAACGGATCGTCGGGGGTCAGCGACTGGCCCCGCACCCGGCACCAGAACAATTCGCCCGAGCGGCGCTTCATGATCCGTTCGTCGCCATAGCGCCCGGTTTCACGCATCGCCGCCAGCCCGCGCGCGCCGATGGCTTCGTAATCTTCCGCGCTGGCATAGAAATCGGCCAGCGGCACGTCGGTGAAGTCTGCGGCGGGGGCCCCGAAGATTTCGGCGAAATGCCGGTTGCAGCCGCGAATGATGCGGTTTTCCAGAACGCACAGCCCGATGGGCGCGTATTCGAAACCAAGGTCGGAAATTTCCATGCGCCACATATGCCGCGAAACCGGTATGCGGGGCAACTGTGTTTGGCTGAAAGGGACATGGCCCGGCCCGGAACAAGGCCGCAGGCCGTGCTCGCGTATTTCTACCAATTGAACCGCTATCGGGCTGGTGGTTTCCTGCTACAGTCAAATAAGGGAGGAAGACATGGTTTGCATCGCAGGGTGGGGCCACACGAAATTCGGCCGTCTGAGCGACCAGTCGCTTGAGGATCTGATCATCGAGGCCGGGCGTCAGGCGCTTGCCGATGCCGGCATCGCGGGCGCGGATGTCGACGGCATGTGGCTGGGCCACTTCAACGCCGGGATGGTGGATGACGGTTTCGCTTCGTCGCTGATGATGGGGATCGATCCGGGGCTGCGGTACAAACCGGCGACGCGGCTGGAAAATGCCTGCGCCTCGGGATCGGCGGCGGTCCATGCGGCGCGTCAGGCGATCCTGGCAGGCGAGTGCAAGGTGGCGCTGGTGGTCGGCGTGGAAAAGATGACCCACCTGTCCGGCGCCGACGTGACCGCCGCTCTGGGGCGTGCGTCTTACCAGAAGGAAGAGGCGGGCACCTCCTTCCCCGGCATCTTTGCGCAATTCGCCCAGGCCTATTTCAAGGAATTCGGCGATCATTCCCTGGCGCTGGCAAAAATCGCCGCTAAGAACCACGGCAATTCGGTGCACAACCCGCTGGCGCAGCTGCAAAAGCCGCTGGACCTGGAATTCTGCGCCACGGAAAGCGACCGCAACCCGATGATCGCCGCACCCTTGAAGAAAACCGACTGTTCACTGGTATCCGACGGTGCGGCGGCGGTGGTTCTGGTGGCCGACGATCTGCTGGGCGATGTGCGAAAGGCGGTGCGCTTCCGCTCGGTCGCGCATGTCAGTGACATGCTGCCGATGTCGGCGCGCAAGCTGACCGATTTCGAAGGCCCGGCAAGGGCGATGGCGCTGGCCTATCAGCGCGCGGGCGTCACCGTGAACGATATCGACGTGGCCGAGGTGCATGACTGTTTCACCATCGCCGAGCTGATGATCTACGAAGCGATGGGCCTCGCGCCCAAGGGGCAGGGGGCCAGCGTGCTGGAAGACGGCACCGTTTATGCCGGTGGGCGCCTGCCGGTGAACCTGTCCGGCGGGCTGAAGGCCAAGGGCCATCCCGTTGGTGCCACCGGCGTGTCGATGCATGCGCTGATCGCCCGGCAAGTGACTGGGCAGGCCGACGCGATGCAGCATCCCGGCGCGGAGCTGGGGCTGGTCTTCAACATGGGCGGATCGGGCGTGGCGTCGCACGTGTCGATCCTCGAGGTGGTGAAATGAATATCGCATCCTGGCTTGAACGCAGCGCGCAGATCCATCCGGATCGACCCGCCCTCTATCTGGGCCGCGATTGCGTCGCCGATTATGCCACCTTCCACGAAAAGGCGCTGCAGGTTGCGGGCTGGCTGACCGCTCAGGGGTTGGCACCGGGCGACCGGGTGGCGATCTTCATGAAGAACTGTCCCGATTTCCTGATCGTGCAATATGGCGCCTGGTATGCCGGGGCCGCGGTGGTGCCGATCAATTCGAAACTGCACGGGCGCGAAGCGGCCTGGATCATCGACAATTCGGGAACGAAGATCAGCTTCACCTCGCCGGGCCTGACCGAGGCGTTGCGCGATGCCGATGCGGCGGGCGATATCGTCGACGTGACCTCTGACGCTTACGCGGGCATCCTGCAAGGCGATCCCGCCGCCGCGCCGATCGCGCGCAACCCCGCCGATCTGGCCTGGCTGTTCTACACCTCGGGCACCACTGGGCGGCCCAAGGGGGTGATCATCACCCACCGGATGCTGACCACCGTGTCGCTGAGCTATTTCGCCGATGTCGATCAGGTCAGCGGCGACGATGCCATCCTTTACGCCGCGCCAATGAGCCACGGCGCGGGGCTTTACAACATGGTGCATGTGCGGATGGGCGCGCGCCATGTCTGCCCGCCCTCGGGCGGCTTCGACGAGGCCGAGATTTTCGATCTCGCGCGCCATTTCGGCAATGTGCAGATGTTCGCCGCCCCCACCATGGTCAAGCGGATGACCCAGATCGCCAAGGCCAATGACGAAACGGGTGAGGGGCTGCGCACCATCGTCTATGCCGGCGGGCCGATGTACCTGGCCGATATCGCCGAGGCGGTGGATCATTTCGGCCCCATCTTCGTGCAGATCTACGGCCAGGGCGAGGCGCCGATGGGCATCACCGCCCTGTCGCGCCACGACGTTGCCGACCGGACCCACCTGCGCTGGCAGGAGCGGCTGAAGTCGGTCGGCCGGGCGCAATCGGCGGTCGAGGTGCGGATCGGAGATTCTGACGGCAACGAACTGCCCTGGGGGCAGGCGGGCGAAATCATGGTGCGGTCGGATATCGTGATGCCCGGTTACTGGCAGAATCCCGAAGCGACCGAAAAGACCATCCAGGGCGGCTGGCTGATGACCGGCGATGTCGGCTTCATGGACGAAGACGGCTACGTCACCATGCAGGACCGCTCCAAGGACCTGATCATTTCGGGCGGCACCAACATCTATCCCCGCGAGGTGGAAGAGGCTTTGCTGACCCACCCGTCGGTGGCCGAGGTCAGCGTGGTGGGCCGCCCCAACGAAGAATGGGGCGAAGACGTGGTGGCCTTCGTGGTGATGGCCCCGGGCGCGGCGCTGGACGAAGCGGCGCTCGACGCGCATTGTCTGGATCAGATCGCGCGGTTCAAGCGGCCCAAGGCGTATTTCGCGGTGCCTGAGCTGCCCAAGAACAATTACGGCAAGGTTCTGAAAACCGAGCTGCGCAAACGACTGGAGGAGATGTGATGACGGATCTGAACGGCAAAACCGCCCTGATCACGGGATCGGTACAGGGGATTGGCCTGGCCATCGCCGAAAGCCTGGCCGAGGCGGGGGCGCGGATCGCGGTGCACGGCATCGCGGGCGACGCGCAGGTGCACGAGGTCTGCGAACATCTGCGCGCCAAGGGATCGCCGCAGGCGGAATTTTTCCGCGGCGACCTGCGTCACCCCGATCAGATCGACGACATGATGGACGCGGTCGAGGCCTGGGGCGGCGCCGACATCCTGGTCAATAATGCAGGCATCCAGCACACAGCGCCGCTGGCCGAGATGCCGCGCGACAAGTGGGACGCGATCCTGCAGATCAACCTCAGCTCGGCCTTTGCCACAATGCAAAAGGCGCTGCCGAAAATGGCCGAACGCGGCTATGGCCGGGTGATCAACATCGCCAGCGTGCACGGGCTGGTCGCCAGCAAGGAAAAGGCGCCCTATGTGGCGGCCAAGTTCGGGCTGGTGGGGCTGAGCCGGGTGGCGGCGCTGGAATATGCCGCGCAAGGCCGCAGGGACGCGGGCGGGGTGACGGTGAACTGCATCTGCCCCGGCTGGACCGAAACCGCCATCCTTGGCCCGCAGATCGACGCCCGCGCGGCGGCCTTTGGCGGTGACCGCGATGCCGGGATCGCCGATCTGGTGTCGGAAAAGCAGCCCTCGCAGCGGATGTCGGACCCGTCGGAAATCGGTGCCTTGGCGCTGTGGCTCTGTGCCCCGATCGCCCATAACGTGACCGGCACCGCGATCCCCGTCGACGGCGGTTGGACCGCGCAGTAACGGAACGCTCTGGCGCCGCCTATGAAGGGCGGCGCCGGAATTCTTCGCGGAAATGTATATACATTGTCTGTGCTTTTGCTGTAGGGTCCCCGAAACTTTCCGGGATGGATGAGGACAGGCAGAGATGACAGAGGTTTCCGACGTGAAGGGCGTGGGCCCGGCGATCACCGCGCAGCTGGGCGAGTTGGGGATTCGCACCGCGGCGGATTTGGCCAAGGCCGACCCGGCCGACTTGATCACCATCCCGCGCGTCGGTCCGGCGCGCGCGCTGATGCTGGTGGCCGCCGCCCGCGAAGTGGCCGGGGTCTTGGCGGAAATCGCGCCCGAGGCCGCGCCCGCGCCGGAACCTGCCGCCGAACCTGCGCCTGAACCCATAGTGGAGGCCGCCGCAGAGGTCGCAAAGGCGCCGAAGAAAGCCAAGACAGCGAAGACGGCGGACAAGCCCAAGAAGGACAAGGCCCCCAAGAAGGACGGCAAGAAAAAAGCGGCCAAGGCCGCCTCCGATAAAAAAGCCGACAAGAAAAAGGCCGAGAAAAAGAAGCCGAAGGCGGAAAAATCCAAGAAGGCCGGCAAGAAACCGGCCAAGGACAAGCCGAAGAAAACCGGCAAGGCGGGCAAGAAGAAAAAATGACCGCCCCCTGACGGAGGCGGCCCTTTCAGCTCAGTACGCTAAGCCTTAGTAGCAGGGGCGCACAACATAGGTGCCGTCGCCTCTGGAATAGGCGCATTCGTTGGTCGAGTTGTTGACCGCGACCTGGGTGCCCACGGCCGCGCCGGCCAGGGCGGCAATGATGGTCCAGTTGCGGTTGGCATCCAGCATGTCTGCGGTAACGATGCCCAGGGCCGCGCCGGTCAGGCCGCCCACAACCATGCTTTCGTCGCGGGTCATGCCGTAGCAGCCGGGCAGGGCCAGCAGCGACGCGGCCAGGCCGCCAAGGATCAGATGTCTCATGAAATTCCCCTTTCGCGAATGGTGGAATAATGCAGTTGATGCATACAACCTTAACCGCATAATTTCCGCCCCATCTTGATCTTGCGCAAACGCGCAAAGAAAAAGACCGGCCCGAAAAAGGCCGGTCTTCGCATGTGAAAGGGGGGAGGAATTAACCCTTGTTCATGCGGTTTTCGATCAGGTCGTCGACCACCGAAGGATCGGCCAGGGTCGAGGTGTCGCCCAGCGAGCCGTAGTCGTTTTCGGCGATCTTGCGCAGGATGCGGCGCATGATCTTGCCCGAGCGGGTCTTCGGCAGGCCCGGGGCCCACTGGATCAGGTCGGGGCTGGCGATCGGGCCGATTTCGGTCCGCACCCAGGTCCGCAGCTCTTTGTAAAGCTCGTCCGAAGGGTCGACGTCGTTCATCAGGGTGACATAGCAATAGATGCCCTGGCCCTTGACCGCGTGCGGGTAACCGACCACGGCGGCCTCGGCCACCTTGGGATGCGCCACCAGCGCGCTTTCGACCTCAGCCGTGCCCATCCGGTGGCCCGACACGTTGATCACGTCATCGACGCGGCCGGTGATCCAGTAGTCGCCGTCGGCATCGCGGCGGCAACCGTCGCCGGCGAAGTAGTAGCCCTTGTAATCGGCGAAATAGGTCTTTTCGAACCGTTCGTGATCGCCCCAGACGGTGCGCATCTGGCCCGGCCAGCTGTCGGCGATGCACAGCACGCCCTCGACCCCGTTGCCGTCGATTTCCTGGCCCGTGTGCGGGTCCAGGACCACCGGCTTGACGCCGAAGAACGGTTTCATCGCGGCGCCCGGCTTGGTGTCATGTGCGCCCGGCAGCGGCGTCATCATGTGACCGCCGGTTTCGGTCTGCCACCAGGTGTCGACGATCGGGCAGCGGCCCTTGCCGACATTGTCGTTGTACCAGGCCCAGGCTTCGGGGTTGATCGGTTCGCCCACGGTGCCCAGCAGTTTCAGGTCGCTCAGGTCGTAGCGGTTCACCCATTCGACGCCCTGGCCCATCAGCGCGCGGATCGCGGTGGGGGCGGTGTAGAACTGGTTCACCTTGTGCTTTTCGCAGACCGCCCAGAACCGGCCCGCATCGGGGTAGGTCGGCACGCCTTCGAACATCAGCGTGGTGGCGCCATTGGCCAGCGGGCCATAGACGATATAGCTGTGCCCGGTGACCCAGCCCACATCGGCGGTACACCAGTAGATGTCGCCGTCGTGGTAATCGAAGGTGATTTCATGCGTCATCGCGGCATAGACGAGGTAGCCGCCGGTGGTGTGCACCACGCCCTTGGGCTGGCCGGTCGACCCGGAGGTGTAGAGGATGAACAGCGGATCTTCGGCGTCCATTTCCACCGGCTTGGAATAATCGTCCGCTTCCATTGCCAGTTCGTTGTAGTCGTAATCGCGGCCGTCGATCCAGGTAGTCTGATCGCCGGTGCGCTTGACCACCAGGCACTTCACCGTGTCCTTGCAATGCAGCAGGGCGGCGTCGGCATTGGCCTTCAGCGGGGTCTTGCGGCCGCCGCGCGGGGCGTGGTCGGCGGTGATCAGAAGCTTGGCGTCGCAGCCGTTGATGCGCGCCGCCAGGGCGTCGGGCGAAAAGCCCGCGAAGACGATCGAATGGATCGCGCCGATCCGGGCGCAGGCCAGCATCGCGTAAGCCGCCTCGGGGACCATCGGCAGGTAGATCACCACCCGGTCGCCCTTGCGCACGCCCAGGTCTTCCAGGATGTTGGCCATCCGGCAGGTGCGGCGGTGCAGTTCGGCATAGGTGATGTGCTGCGCTTCATCCTCGGGATCGTCGGGTTCCCAGATGATCGCGGTCTGGTCGCCGCGGGTTTCCAGGTGACGGTCGATGCAGTTGGCGCTGACGTTCAGCGTGCCGTCCTCGTACCACTTGATGTCGATATTGCCCGGCGCGAAGGACGTGTCTTTCACCTTGGTGAAGGGCTTGATCCAGTCCAGACGCTGACCCTGTTCCCGCCAGAACCCTTCGGGGTCCGAAATCGACGCCTTGTAAAGCTCTTCGTATTTCGCGGCATCGACATGCGCCGTGGATTTGAATTCCTGCGGCACGGGATAGATGTTTTCGGTCATCGGAGGGCCTCCCTCAATTCAATCTTAGTTCAATGGCCTGCCCTCCTCCGGGCAGGCCCGATCCGGCCAAGGTCAGATGGCCAGGTATTCTTCGCGAAGTTCCTTGTTTTGCAGAACTTCGGCGGCCGACCCGTCAAATACGACGGTGCCGGTGTCGAGAATGACCGAACGGTCGGCGAGTTCAAGGGCCCGCACGGCGTTCTGTTCCACAATCACCGTTGTGATCCCCTGTTCCTTGATCTTGCGCAAAGTGCGCTCGATCTCGTCGACGATCACCGGGGCCAGGCCCTCATAGGGTTCATCCAGCAGCAGTACCTTGATGTCGCGCGCCAGCGCCCGGGCGATGGCCAGCATCTGCTGTTCGCCGCCCGACAGGGTGACGCCTTCCTGCAGGCGGCGTTCGCCGAGCCGCGGGAACAGTTCGTACAGCCGGTCGATCGACCAGCCGATCGGCGGGGCGATCTGCGCCAGCTTGAGGTTTTCCTCAACCGTCAGGCCGGGGATGATGCGGCGGTCTTCGGGGACCAGCGCGATCCCGGCCTGGGCGGCCTTGTAGGAATTCATCAGGTGCAGCGGCTGGTGATCCAGCCAGACCTCGCCATGGGTGATCGCCGGGTCGTCCAGCCGCGCGATGGCGCGCAGGGTGGATGTCTTGCCCGCCCCGTTGCGGCCCAGCAGGGCCAGGATTTCACCCTCGTGCACGTTGAAATCGACGCCCTGCACGATGTAGCTCTCGCCGTAATAGGCGTGAATGTCCCAGACCGACAGGAAGGCCGGGGCGGTTTCGGCAAGGTTGTGACCCTTCGAGAAATCAGGTTTGACGTTCATGGTCTCAACTCCTTACGCGGTTTCGCCCAGATAGGCTTCCCGCACCTTGGGATTGCCCTTGATGTTTTCCGGATCGTCCTCGACCAGCGGCGTGCCCTGGGCCAGAACGGTGATCCGGTTCGCCAGCGAAAACACCACGTGCATGTCGTGTTCGATGATCGCGATGGTGATGTCGCGTTCGTCGCTGATCTGTTTCAGCAGGTCGATCGTGTTGTTGGTGTCGGCCCGCGCCATCCCGGCGGTGGGTTCGTCCAGCAGCAACAGTTTCGGTTCCTGCGCCAGGCACATGCCGATTTCCAGCCGCCGCTTGTCGCCGCGCGACATCGAGGCCGAATGCATGCCGCGCTTGTCGGCCATGTTCATTTCTTCCAGCATGTGTTCGGCCGCTTCCACGACGTCCTTTTCGGCCATCATGTTTTCGATCGCATGCATCCGGAAGGCCCCGTCGCGCTTGGCGAAGATCGGGATCATCATGTTTTCCATCACCGTCAGGTCGCCGAAGATCTCGGGTGTCTGGAACACCCGGGAAATGCCCATCTGGTTGATTTCATGCGGCTTGCGCCCCAGCACGCTTTGGCCGTCGAACATCACCGACCCGGTATCGGGGATCAGCTTGCCCACCAGGCAGTTCAGCAGGGTGGATTTGCCCGCCCCGTTGGGGCCGATGATGGCGTGAACGGAATTTTCCTTCACGCTGAGGTTCACATTGCCAAGCGCCTGCAGACCGCCGAAGCGCTTGTTGACGCCTTTGACTTCAAGAATACCCATTCTTCGCGTCTCCTTATTCTGCAGCTTCGGTTTTGGCGGCATCGGCGCCACCGGTTTTCTTCTTGCCGCGGAACATGCGCGCGATGCGCTGTCCGCCCTCGACCAGGCCACCGGGCAGGAAGGTCACCACCAGCATGAAGATGATGCCCAGCGTCAGGTGCCAGCCCTTGCCCACGAAGGGGTGGATGATGGTCACGATGAAATCCTCGATCCCGTCGGGCAGGAAGCTGAACCAGCCATGCAGAACGTTGTCGTTGATCTTCGAGAAGATGTTCTCGAAATACTTGATCAGGCCTGCGCCCAGAACCGGGCCGATCAGGGTGCCGACACCGCCGAGGATGGTCATCAGAACCACCTCGCCCGATGCGGTCCACTGCATCCGCTCGGCGCCAGCCAGCGGGTCCATCGAGGCCAGCAACCCACCGGCCAGACCGGCATACATGCCTGAGATGACGAAGGCCGCCAGCGTGTAGGGGCGCGGGTTCAGGCCGGTATAGCTGACCCGCTGCTGGTTCGACTTGATCGCGCGCAGCATCATGCCGAAGGGCGACCGGAAGATGCGGATCGCCAGATAGAAGGCCAGGATCATGAACACGGCGCAGACATAGTAGCCGACCGAGAAGGTGAAGCTCCACGGGCCCACCGCCATGTCGACCGCTTCGCGCATTTCCAGCCCGAACAGACTGGTCACCGGCAGCGACCCGGTGGTGCTGGCGCCGTCCAGGATGCGCGGATCGTCCAGGCTCAGCTGCAGGCCGGTTTCCCCGTTGGTGATCGGGGTCAGCACCGAATAGGCCAGGGCGAAGGACATCTGCGCGAAGGCCAGGGTCAGGATCGAGAAGTAGATCCCCGAGCGGCGCAGCGACACGTAACCGATCACCAGCGCGAACAGGCCCGCGATGATCACCGACAGGATGATCGCCGGGATGATGTTCATCGACAAGAGCTTGAACATCCACACCGCGGAATAGGACCCGACACCCAGGAAGGCCGCGTGGCCGAAGGACAGGTATCCGGTCAGGCCGAACAGGATGTTGAAGCCGATGGCGAAGATGCCGAAGATCACGAAACGCTGCATCAGGTCCGGATACCCGGCATTGAACTGCGCCAGCCCGCTATCGGTGGGGAAGGGGTTCAGGATGAAGGGCGCCAGCATGGTCAGCACGGCGACGGCGAGCAGCAGAGCGCTGTCTTTTTTGTTGAGTCCAAACATTGTCTCTTACTCCATCACGCCTTTTTTACCCAGCAGACCGCGCGGACGGGTCAGCAGGATGATGATGGCGACAAGGTAGATGATGATCTGGTTGATGCCGGGAATGGTGGTGGTCGCCCAGGTGGTCGAGGCGAAGCTTTCCAGAATGCCCAGCAGGAACCCTGCGGCGACGGCGCCCGGCAGCGATCCCATGCCGCCGACAACCACGACGACGAAGGACAGCACCAGGAAATCCATCCCCATATGGTAATTCGGCGCGTTGATCGGCCCGTACATCACCCCGGCCAAACCTGCCACCGCGGCGGCCATGCCGAACATGATGGTGAAGCGGCGGTCGATATTGATGCCCAGCAGGCCCACGGTTTCGCGGTCCGCCATGCCGGCGCGCACGACCATGCCGAAAGTGGTGAATTGCAGGAAGGCGAAGACGCCGCCGATGATCAGCGCGGCAAAGCAGAAATAGACGATCCGCCAGACCGGATAGACGATGCCGCCGGCCAGGGTGGCGACGCCCGACAGCATTTCGGGGGCAGGGGTCTGGATCGGGTTGGCGCCGTAGAAGGCCTTGATCACTTCCTGCAGCACGATGGCAAGCCCGAAGGTCACCAGGATCTGGTCGGCATGTTCGCGCTTGTAGAAATGCTTGATCAGCCCGCGTTCCATCACGAAACCGATCAGCACCATGACCGGGATGCAGAACAGCACCGACAGCGGCACCGACCAGTCGATGATCGCCGAGCCGAAATCATGGCCGAACCAGTTTTCGACATAGGGCGTTTTCACCTTCAGCGGATTGCCGAGAAAGTCGGTCTTGGTCGGATCGACGGTTTCGACCGACAGGGTCAGCACCCGTTGCACGAAGACGGCGCAGAAGGCGCCGATCATGAACAGCGCGCCATGGGCGAAGTTCACGACGCCCAATGTGCCGAAAATAAGCGTAAGCCCGAGCGCGATCAGCGCATAGGCCGAGCCCTTGTCGAGCCCGTTCAGGATTTGCAGGATGATTGCGTCCATTGTCCCCACCTTGGAAATTTATCGGCTGCCGGCCAGCAGGCCGCACGGGTGTGCCCCGATGCATTGGCCGAAACGGCCGTGCGCGCGGTTTGCGCGCACGGCCCTGATTTCATTGTTCTTTTTGAGCTTATGCGCCCGGGTTGCAGGTGCCCAGGGAACCGCCTGCGAACATCGGGTGATCGGGTGCGTAGGTGACCTGCGCCGCCGGGGTGACTTCGACAACTTCCAGAAGGTCGAATTCCGAGGTCGGGTTTTCTTTACCCTTCACGACCAGCACGTCCTTGAAGCACTGGTGGTCGTCGGCGCGGTACAGGGTCGGACCGTTGCCCATGCCGTCGAATTCGAAGCCTTCCAGGGCCTCGCCGACTGCGCAGGGGTTGAACGAACCGGCGCGTTCGCACGCATCCGCATAAAGCAGGGTCTGCACATAGCAGGTATGCGCGGCCTGACTCGGCGGGAAGCCGTACTTGGTGCCGAAGGATTTCACGAAGGCTTTCGAACCCTCATCCTGCAGCGACCAGTGCCAGTTGGTCGAACCGACGATGCCCTTGATGTTTTCGCCGGCGCCGCGTGCCATCAGGCGCGAGAACAGCGGAACCACGATTTCGAAGTTCTTGCCGTTCACCTGCTTGTTGCGCAGGCCGAACTGAACCGCGTTGGTCAGCGAGTTCACCATGTTGCCGCCGTAGTGGTTCAGAACCAGAACGTCCGCGCCCGAGTTCAGAACCGGCGCGATGTAGGACGAGAAGTCGGTCGCCGCCAGCGGGGTCAGAACGTTGTTGACGGTTTCCCAGCCCATGGCTTCGGTCGCGGCTGCGATCGATTCCTGCTGGGTCCAGCCCCAAGTGTAGTCCGCGGTCAGGTGATAGGCCTTGCGGTCGGTGCCGTAGAGGTTCTTGAGCACCGGCGCCAGCGCGGCTGCCGACATGTAACCGTTGAAGAAGTGACGGAAACCGTTCGCCTTCTTGTCCTTGCCGGTGGTGTCGTTCGAGTGGGTCAGACCCGCCATGAAGATCACGCCGGCTTCCTGGCACAGGCCCTGAACGGCCACGGCCACGCCCGAGGACGACCCGCCGGTGATCATGATGGCGCCGTCTTTTTCGATCATCGACTTGGCCGATGCGCGGGCGGCGTCCGATTTGGTCTGGGTGTCGCCGGTCACGTATTCGACCTTCTTGCCCAGGATGCCGTTGCCCTTCAGCGCCTTCGACGAGAACGTGTTCATCATGCCGCCGTCGCCGCCACCGTTCAGGTGTTCGACCGCCAGCTCATAGGCGCGCAGTTCGTCGGCGCCCTCATCCGCATAGGGGCCGGTCTGGGGCACGTTGAAGCCCAGGGTGACGGTGCCACCGGTGGGTTCGTTCGTATAGGCCGCCGCCGACGATGCGGTGAAGATCGTCGGAAGCGCGACGCCGGCACCGGCAACGGCACCCGACTTCAGCACGCCACGACGCGTCAGATTGGTCTTGGACATAAATTCCTCCCGTTTTGTGATTTGCGGCAAGCCTCCTCAAGCAGTGCCGCGCGCACATTCGTGCAAATTGATTATCAGCGCGGAAAAGAAAACTTCGCAACAACGGCTTTTGACGAAACAATTTTTTTGTAAATTTATGCACAATACTTTAGTATACTATGTAAAGAAATTATTCGGCAGCGCAGAAATGCGTTGATTTGGTTGGAAAAACGAAATGCCGCAGCGTCAGCTTACCGGAACGCGTATCAGGGAAAGACGCCTCATGCAGGGGCTGCGGCAGGCCGATTTGGCCAAAAAAGCCGGTATTTCCGCATCCTATCTGAACCTGATCGAACACAATCGGCGCAGAATCGGCGGTAAATTGCTGTTGTCGCTGGCCGATGCGCTGGGCGTCGAGCCCTCGGCGCTGACCGAAGGGGCCGAGGCGGCGCTGATCGCCACCCTGGGCGAAGCCCGCGCCGCCGGGGAAATCGCGGCCACCGACAGCGAACCGCCCGAGGATTTCGCCGGTCGTTTTCCCGGCTGGGCCGAATTGCTGGTGCGCCGTCATCGCCGGGTGCTGGAACTGGAACGGATCGTCGAAACCCTGACCGACCGGCTGACCCATGACCCGCATCTGGCCGCCGCGCTGCACGAGGTCCTGTCCACCGTAACCGCGATCCGGTCGACCGCCGGCATCCTGGCCGATACGCCGGAACTGGAACGGGAATGGCGCGACCGGTTCCAGCGCAACATCAACGAAGACGCCAAGCGGCTGGCCGAAAGCGCCCAGACGCTGGTGAGCTATCTCGACGAGGGCGGCGAGGAAGAAACCGGACTGGCCGCGCCGCAGGACGAACTCGATGCCTTCCTGACCGATGCGGGGTTCCATTTCGAGGCGCTGGAAACCGGCGGGGCGGGGGAAATCGACGGGGTTCTGCAGGAAAGCGAGCGGCTGCAATCGGCGGCCAGCCGGGCGCTGGCGCGGCAATATCTGCAACGCTATGCCGAAGACGCCGCCGCCCTGCCGCTGGCCGACACGCTGGCGGCGCTGCCCGGAACCGGGGCCGACCCGGCGGCGCTGGCGCGGCGCTTCGGCGTGTCGGTGGCGCAGGCGATGCGCCGGATCGCGGCGCTGCCCCCGGCCAGGGGCGTGCCGGCGGTCGGCATGGTCAGCTGCGACGCGTCGGGCACGCTGGTCTTCCGCAAGCCGGTCGAGGGCTTCGCGCTGCCGCGTTTCGGCGCCGCCTGTCCTAAATGGCCGCTGTTCCAGGCGCTCAGCCGGCCGCTGCTGCCGATCCGGCGGCTGGTGCAGCAGGATATGCGCGGCCGCGACGCCTTCCTGGCCTATGCCATCGCCGAACCGGTCTCGGCCCCCGATTTCGGCCATGCGCCGCTGTTCCAGGCGCATATGCTGCTGGTGCCGCCGGGGCCTTCCGATCAGGATCGGGACGGGATCGACGGGCTTGGCGTGAACTGCCGGATTTGCCCGCGCGAGGGCTGCGACGGCCGCCGCGAACCGTCGATCCTGACCGATGGGTTTTGACTCGTGGCCTTATCTTCGTGATAAAGACTGAAATAATGCTCTGTGGGGAGGCGGTGCATGGGCAAACATGTCCTGGTGATCGAGGATGAACCGAACATCATCGAAGCGATCAGTTTCATTCTGTCGCGCGATGGGTGGGCGGTTGATACCCATTCGAACGGCCATGACGCCGTCGATGTGGTCCGCGCCAAGGCGCCGGACCTGGTGATCCTCGACGTCATGCTGCCGGGCAAGAGCGGATACGACATCCTCAGCGAATTGCGCGAAGACGCCCGCACCCACGACCTGCCGGTGCTGATGCTGACCGCGCGCGGCCAGACCAAGGATCGCGAATTGGCCGAACGGATCGGCGCCAGCCGCTTCATGACCAAACCCTTCTCCAATGCCGAGGTGCTGGAGGCGCTGCGCGAACTGGTGCCGCAATGAGCGGCGAACGCTCGCCCCTGTTCCTGGAACGGCGCAGCTACCGGCTGCGCCGGGTGATGGACGCGGCGCGGCTGATGCCGTTTCTCGGCGCGCTGCTTTGGGCGGTGCCGGTGCTGTGGCCGGGGCAGGGCGAAGACGGGGTCAGCAGTTCCAGGGCGATCCTCTACATCTTCCTGGTCTGGGCGGTGCTGGTGGCGCTGACCTTCGCATTGACCTTCTGGCTGGACGACAGCGTCGAAACCGACGGCAAAGAAGGCCGCTGAATGGGCGCGCTCAACGTTCTCATCGCGGTCTGCCTGACCTATGTGGCGATGCTCTTCGTGGTCGCCTTCATGGCCGAACGCGCGGCGCTGCGGGGGCGGACGACCTGGCTGCGTTCGCCGCTGGTCTATACCCTGTCGCTGTCGATCTACTGCACCGCCTGGACCTTCTACGGTGCGGTGGGCAACGCGGCGCGGTCGGGGATGGAATTCGTCACAATCTATATCGGCCCGACGCTGGTGATGCTGGGCTGGTGGTGGGGGCTGCGCAAGCTGGTGCGGGTGGGCCGGACCCAGCGGATCACCTCGATCGCCGACCTGATTTCGTCGCGCTATGGCAAATCGCCTTTGCTGGCGGTCTTCGTCACCATGATCGCGGTGATCGGCACCACGCCCTATATCGCGCTGCAGCTGCAATCGGTGACGCTGTCCTTCGCCTCCTTCGCGCGGATCGATCCGCAGGCGGTGCAGCTGGCCGACAGCGACGCCACAGCGCTTTGGGTGGCGGCGGGGCTGGCCTTGTTCACCGTGCTGTTCGGCACCCGCAACCTGGACGCCAACGAACGCCACCACGGCGTCGTCATGGCCATTGCGCTGGAAGCGGTGGTCAAGCTGTTCGCGCTGGTGGCGGTGGGGGTCTTCGTGGTCTGGGGCTTAGGCGGCGGCGTGTCGGAAACGCTGGCGCGGATCGACGCGTCGGATATCGGCACCTGGCAGGTCGATAACGGCCGCTGGACGGCGCTGATCCTGCTGTCGGCGGCGGCCTTCCTGACGCTGCCGCGGATGTTCCAGGTGCTGGTGGTGGAAAACGAGGACGAAAACCACCTGCGCACCGCCAGCTGGGCCTTTCCGACCTACCTGATGATCATGAGCCTGTTCGTGGTGCCGATCGCCGTTGTCGGGCTCGACGTGATGCCCGAAGGGGCCAACCCCGACCAGTTCGTGCTGACCGTGCCGCTGAGCCAGGGCCAGCAGTCGCTGGCGATGCTGTCCTTCCTCGGCGGGTTTTCCTCGGCCACCTCGATGGTGATCGTGGCGGCGATCGCGCTGTCGACCATGGTGTCGAACCATATCGTGATGCCGATCTGGCTGAAGATCGCCAAGGGCGGCGCGGTGATTTCCGGCGACGTGCGCAGCGTGGTGCTGGTGTCGCGGCGGTTTTCCATCGCCGGGGTGCTGGCGCTTGGCTACGCCTATTACCGGTTCTCGGGCGGCGGCGCGGCGCTGACCTCGATCGGGCTGATCAGCTTCGCCGGGGTGGCGCAGTTCCTGCCCGCGCTGATGGGGGGAATTTTCTGGCGCGGGTCGAACCATACCGGCGCGCTGGCCGGGATGTTGGTGGGCTTCTTGATCTGGGCCTATTCGCTGCTGCTGCCCAGCTTCGGGCCGGGGGTGTTCCTGCCGGCCGGGCTGCTGGAACACGGGCCGTTCGGGATCGGCTGGCTGAAGCCGCAGGCGCTGTTCGGGATCGAAGGGATCGATCCGGTGGTGCACACGGTGCTGTGGTCGATGTCGCTCAACACCGGGGCCTTCGTGCTGTTTTCCATCCTCAGCTTCCCGCAGCCGATGGAACGGTTGCAGGGCGCGCAATTCGTCAACGTGTTCCAGCATTCGGGCAACCCGCAGGGCTGGTCCGGCGGGCTGGCCCAGGCCGAGGACCTGATGGTGATGGCGCAGCGCATCCTGGGCCCCGACGAGGCGCAGGCGCTGTTCCAGCGCGCGGCGGTGGAACAGGGGCTGGGTGGCTACCTGCCGGACCCGACGCCGGATTTCCTGCAGAAGCTGGAACGCGAATTGTCCGGCTCGGTCGGCGCCGCCACCGCCCACGCGATGGTCAGCCAGATCATGGGCCGCGCCACCGTGTCGGTCGAAGACCTGCTGGCGGTGGCCGACGAGACCGCGCAGATGATGGAATACTCGTCCCAGCTCGAGGCAAAATCGGCGGAACTGACCCGCACCGCCCGGCAGCTGCGCGCGGCGAACGAGAAGCTGACCCAGATTTCGCTGCAAAAGGACGCCTTCCTCAGCCAGATCAGCCACGAATTGCGCACGCCGATGACCTCGATCCGGGCGTTTTCGGAAATCCTGCGCGATGGCGACGATCTGGATCAGGGCCTGCTGGCGAAATATTCCGACATCATCCACCA
Organism: Thalassovita mangrovi; assembly: GCF_009857745.1. GTDB lineage: Bacteria > Pseudomonadota > Alphaproteobacteria > Rhodobacterales > Rhodobacteraceae > Thalassobius > Thalassobius mangrovi. Next base: position 673,413 of record NZ_WWEN01000002.1, on the reverse strand, counting down.
GGAAGCGATCCGGCTGACCCGGCTGCTTGATGACCTGCTGGATCTCAGCGTGCTGGAAAACGGCCAGGTCAGCCTGAACATCCGCGAGGGATCGCTTCAGGATCTGATCAATCAGGCGCTGGCCTCGACCGGGGCGGAAAACAGCGGGCTGCGCATCCGCCGGATCGGGATTTCCGACGATATCGTGATGGAAACCGATCTCGACCGGCTGGCGCAGGTGTTCATCAACCTGATCGCCAACGCGCAGAAATACTGCGACGCGCAGGACCCTGAACTGACCATCCGGGTGATCGAGCGCGACAATTACCTGATCGTCGATTTCGTCGATAACGGATCGGGCATCCCGGCGCAGGCGCAGGACATGGTGTTCGAGAAATTCAGCCGGGTCAGCGATCACAAGGCGGCGGGCGGCGCCGGGCTGGGCTTGGCGATCTGCCGCGAAATCATGCTGCGGCTGGGTGGCGCCATCGCCTATCTGCCGGGGCAGGGCGGGGCGGCGTTCCGGGTCAGCCTGCCCGCCAAGCTGAAACTGGCGGCGCAGTAGGGGGCATTATCTCCCGATCTTCCGGCGGCCTGTGGTTCACATATCCCCAAACGAAAAGCGCCCCGGATTTGATCCGGGGCGCTTTCGTCATGTCTCAGGCGAGGGTCCTCAGGCTTCCAGCTGCGGCCGCAACTGGTTGAGCATGTAGCCCGCCTTGGCCGTCGTCAACAGGATGTCGTCGGCGGACATCTTGCCGGCCTGACCCAGGGCCCAGGCCACCGTCGAGCGGGTGCCCGAGGCGCAATAGGCCAGCACCGGACCACCGGCGGTTTCCGCCAGATCGGCCTGCTTGGCGATATTGTCCGGCGTCATGGTCTGGTGGGTCAGGGGCAAGACAACGAAGTCCACCCCCTGTTCCTTAGCTGCAGCTTCGATCGCCGCGGCCTGGTGGGACGGGGGATTTTCCTCGTCCGGCCGGTTGCAGATCACCCGGGTGAACCCGGCTGCCTTGATCGCGGGAAGGTCTTCGACGCTGATCTGAGGCGTCACGGAATAGCGGGGGGTGATTTGTCTGATATCCATGACCGCAGCCTTATTGCGCCGGGGTCTGGGAGTCTACAGACGGTTTTTCCATCCGGTCCAGCGCGTCCCGCACCTTGGGCGCGAACAGCATGCCCACCATCATCGCCGCGACGAAGATCCAGTGGTTCACGCCGCCATAGGTCAGCGATGCGATCGACGGACCCGGGCACAGACCGGCCAGGCCCCAGCCGAAGCCGAACAGAACCGACCCGACGACCAGGTTGCGGCCCAGGTTCGGGGCCGGCGGGGTCGGGAAGTTGCCGCCCACCAGCGGCTTGCGGCCGGGCACCATGCGCCAGGCGAAGAACATCGGGATGATCGCCCCGCCCATCACGAAGGCCAGCGTCGGGTCCCATTCGCCGAACACGTCGAGCCAGCCCTGCACCTTGGCGGTGTCGGTCATGCCCGAGATGAACAGACCGGCGCCGAACAGGCCGCCGGCGATGAAAGCATAGATAATACGCATCAGACCCACCCCAGCATGTGACGGAAGATGATCACGGCGATACCGCCGGCCATGATATAGAACACGGTGGCGACGATGCCGCGCAGCGAAAAGCGCGAAATCCCGCAGACCCCGTGACCCGAGGTGCAGCCATTGGCGATCCGGGTGCCGATGCCGACCAGCAGGCCGGCGACGATGATCACCGCGATATTGCTGGTGATATGGGTGTCGACCGCGCGATAGAGCGGGTAAAGCGGGATCGGCAGCAGGAACACGCCCGCCAGGAACGCGGCGCGCTCCTTCCAGGTGTCCAGGCCGCTGCGGTCGACCAGACCGCCGATAATGCCGCTGGCGCCCATGATGCGGCCATTGGCCAGCAGATAGACCGCGCCCCCGAGCCCGATCAGCAAACCTCCGACCAGACCCCAGATCCAGTCGACGGGAATATTCTCCAACATCGCGTTTCCTTTCCTGTTGATAGTGTTTTAAGCGCAGAAAGCCCCAGCCACCGCTATTCGCTCCGGTGGGCTGGGGCTCCTTTTCGTTTATGCGCTCAGAGCTTGTTGACGGGCACCTTGAGGAACACGTCGCCTTGTTCGTCTGCCGGCGGCATCTGACCGGCGCGCATGTTCACCTGCAGCGACGGGATGATCAGCTTGGGCATGGCCAGCGTCGCGTCGCGGGTGTCGCGCATTTCGACGAATTCCTCTTTCGACTTGCCAGCGCCGATATGGATGTTCTTCGCCTTCTGTTCGCCGACGGTGGTTTCCCACGCGTATTCGTCCCGGCCCGGCGCCTTGTAGTCGTGGCCGACGAAGATGCGGGTTTCGTCGGGCAGCGCCAGGATTTTCTGGATCGAGGCATAGAGCACTTCCGACGACCCGCCCGGGAAGTCGCAGCGCGCGGTGCCGAAATCGGGCATGAACAGCGTGTCGCCCACGAAGGCCGCGTCGCCGATCACGTAGGTCAGGCAGGCCGGGGTGTGGCCCGGGGTGTGCAGAACGTCGCCGCGCAGCTGACCGATATGGAAGCTGTCGCCTTCGACGAACAGCTGGTCGAACTGGCTGCCGTCACGCTGGAATTCGGTGCCTTCGTTGAACACCTTGCCGAAGGTGTCCTGCACGATCTTGATGCGATCGCCGATGCCGATCTTGCCGCCGACCTTTTCCTGGATATAGGGCGCGGCCGACAGGTGGTCGGCATGGACGTGGCTTTCCAGCAGCCATTCGACCTGCAGGTCGTTTTCCTGGACGAAGGCGACAATCGCGTCCGCCGACTTGGTGTCGGTGCGGCCCGAGGAATAGTCGAAATCCAGAACCGAATCGATCACGGCGCAAGATTTCCCGTTCGGATCCTGAACGACATAGGAAATGGTGTTGGTGGCTTCGTCGAAGAATGCGGTTACGATGGGTGTCATGGTCCTATCCTCTGTTTCATAGCAACATATAATAAAAGCTGCATATGTATCAAGTGTAATTTCAACTGATTTGCATATTGACCTGCATCAAGGCTGGCATTTCCAGAAATATTTAATCGTCTGTTGGAATTACAAGGAGCGCGCAAATGACGAAAATCGAAGACCGCAAGGCCGTTTTGCTGAAGCGCCTGTCCGAACTGGACAGCCGGTTGCATACGATCGAATCCGAACTGGACACCCCGCATGCCAAGGACTGGGACGACGCCGCCATCGAACAGGAAGGCGAAGAAGTTCTGGAACATCTGGGACTGGCCGGGCAGGATGAGATCAGAAGCATCCGCGCGGCGCTGAAGCGCATACGCGACGGCGAATACGGTTTTTGCACCCAATGCGGCGCCGAGATTTCCGCAGACCGGCTCGACGTGCTGCCCGCGACGCCGTTTTGCAAGGCTTGCGCGGCCGCGCATTAAGGCGCGCCGCGGCTCAGAGACATCACCGACCACGGCAACCGGAGGAGGACCCGCCATGTCTGAACAGAAATTCCTGGACCTGATCGAGAAGCTGGAGGCCGAAATCGAAGCGGCCGACGAAAGCGCCCACAAGGAAATGCAGGCGCAGCTTCACGCCACGGTCGAACAGATGAAGGCCAAGGGCTTCAAGGTGCCGCAGCGGCTGCAGCAGCTGGATTACGATCTCGAAGACGAAGCGGTCGAAGATATGTTCGACAACATGCCCGTATAACTTGGGTCGCGCGCCCGCCCGAGGCTTGCGTTTTGACCCAACCCTTTCCACACTGCCGGGAAGATCCCGGCGGTGTCGCCTGTTGCGACCCGCCGTTTCGGAATGAGGTAGCCCCTTGGCGAAACTGATTGAGGTCGATCATCGCGACGGCGTTGCGGTTCTGACGCTGGACAACGGTCCGGCCAACCTGCTGTCCCGCGACCTGCGCGCCGCCCTGATCGACCGGATCGGCGATTGCAACGCCGATCCATCCGTCATCGCCATCGTGCTGCGCGGCGCCGGGGCCGGGTTTTCCACCGGTGTCGATTTCGCCGATCTTGAAACCCCGCCCGAGGCACCCACGCTGTCGGACCTGTGCCGTGTGGTCGAAGACAGCGGCAAACCCGTCGTCGCGGCGCTGCATGGCCGGGTTCTGGGCGGCGGGCTGGAATTGGCGCTGGCGGCCCATGCGCGGGTGGCCGACCGGGCCAGCCTGCTGGGCTTTCCAAGTTTCGCGATGGGGCTGCTGCCCGAGGCCGGGGCGACCCAGCTTCTGCCGCGGCTGATCGGCGCCGGGCTCAGCCTCGATCTGATCCGGGCGCCGCGGCTGGTGCCGGTGGAGGCCGAGGGGCTGGAAGCCCTGTCCGACCGGATCGTGTCGGGCGGCGCGGAGGAGGCGGCGGAAACCCTGGCGCGCGACCTGGCCGCGCATCCCGAGCGGTTGCGCCGCAGCCGCGACCGCCGCGACGGGTTTGCCGATCCGGCGGCGTTCCAGGCGGCGATTTCACGCGCGCGCCACGATCTGGACGGGCAGGACCGCCCGCCCGACACCCGGCTGATCGATTGCGTCGAGGCCAGCCTGATCATGCCCTTCGATGCTGGCCTGGCCTTCGAGGAGGCGGCGGTGGAGGATTGCCGCGACGCGCCCTATTCCAAGGGGCTGCGCCATGCCTATCAGGCGATCCATCGGGCGCCGAATTTCCCCGAACGGCTGCAGGCCGGGTCGCACCGGATCGCCGCGCTTGGCGTGGTTGGCGGCGGGCCTTCGGGCACCGCGATCGCGGCGCAGGCCGCGGCGGCGGGGCACAAGGTGATCCTGTTCGAACGCAGCACCGAAGCTTTGCGGGAAGCCCGCTCGCGCATCGCCGCGGTGCTCGATGCGCTGAACCCGCGCGAGGGGGCCGAAACCGTTCTGGACCGTCAGGTCGATCTGACCACCGACCTGACCCGGCTTGCCTCCGCCGGTATGGTGATCGAGGCGGTGGCCGAAAATCCCAAGACCAAGGCGCAGGTCTTCGCCGCGCTGGATCAGGTCGTCGGCGAGGATGCCATTCTGGCCACGAATTCGGCGCTGTTGCCGATCGCCGATATCGCCATGGTCACCACCCATCCCGAACGGGTGATCGGGCTGCATTTCCACACCGCCCCGGCATCGGCCCCGCTGGCCGAGGTCATTCCCGGTCTTCAGAACGATCCCGCGACCATCGTTACCACCGCCGATTTCGCCACCGGGCTGGGCCGCACCGTCCTGCGCTGCGGCACCGGCGGCGGCACATTGGGCGAAGCGATGCTTTGCGCGTTGCGCGCGGCCGCCTGGTTCGCGGTGGAACAGGGCGCCAGCCCCTATGCGGTCGACCGGGCGCTGATCCGCTTCGGTCTGCCCAACGGCGTGTTCCGGGCGCTGGACCGGCTGGGGCTGGACGTGGCGCTGAAACGGCTGGAGCTTTTGCACGATCACGCTGCTTACCCCACCGGGTTCCGCGCCCCGCTGCAAAATCTGGTCGATGCCGGGCGCACCGGGCTGCGCGCGGGCGCGGGGTTCTATGGTTGGGACGAACACCTGGGCGATCACGAAGATCCCGATATCGCGGCCATTTTGGGGCTGGAACCTTCCAGGGGTGCGGCCCCGTCCGAGCGCCAGATCGAACTGATCTGCATCGCCGCGATGGCCAATCAGGGCGCGAAACTGCTGCGCAGCGGCGCGGCGCTGCGCCCGTCCGACATCGATGCGGCGATGATATTGGGCCACGGTTTCCCGCGTCCCCGGGGCGGCCCGATGAAAGCCGCCGACATGGCCGGGCTGTTCACGGTGTTGCAGGAACTGCGCCGTTTGACCGATGCCGCGCCGGATATCTTCGATCCCGAACCGGGTATCGCCGCGCTGGTCCGCAATGGCGAGGAATTCGATGTGCTGAACCGGCTGGGCCGCAACCGCCGCACGATTCCGGAGTGATCAGGCCAGGAAGATCCCCAGGATCACCATCATCAGCCCGATCACCGACAAAAACAGCGCCGCCATGTTGATCGGCACCACCCGCTTGACCGCCTCGCGCAGCTCGTCTTCGCTCAGCCCGGCGCGTTTCGCGGAAGCGACCTTGAAGATGCACCACAGCAGACCGGCAAGCCCGGCCACCGAAATCGCGGCACCGCCCCAGATCAATCCCTCCATCGCACCTTCTCCGTCCTTCATTGCGCGTCTTGACGGGCGTAACGGATCGGCGGCGTCTTGGCAACGTGGCGCAATTTCGCAGGCCGCGCAGGCAGGCGCCACTTGCGGCGAGCGGGGCAGGGCGCTAGGGAAGAACAAAACCAGACGGAGGCAGCTTCATGGATGAGACGAATATCGACGCCAGCTATCGCGTGACCGCAGACGAGCTGCGCCAGTTTATAGAGCGCTACGAGCGGCTGGAGATGGAAAAGAAGGACATCGCCGAACAGCAGAAAGAGGTGATGGCCGAAGCCAAGGGCCGCGGCTACGACACCAAGGTGATGCGCAAGGTGATCGCGCTGCGCAAGCGCGACAAGGACGACATCGCCGAGGAAGAGGCGGTGCTGGAAATGTACAAAGAAGCGCTCGGCATGGCCTGAGTTGCAAAGCCCGGGGCGCGCAAGACCCCGGGCTTTTTCTTTGCTGGGGCTGGGGGACAAGCCGTCACAAAGAAATCTCATCTGGCACTGCGCCTTTGGCATCTGCCGGGCCGCGGACGCCGAAAGGAAAGGGCAGCCCCGAAGGGCTGCCCTTTTTTCGATCAGGCCAGCAGGTCGAAGGTTTCGCTGCCGATCATCAGGTTGATCTGTTCCTGTTCGGCGCCATCGATCAGCGCCCACATGATCTGCCCGGTCGGGCGATAGATCACGAAGGCTTCCTCGACATCCGCCTGCCCTGCGAAGGGGGTTTCGACGAAATTGACCTGGAACTGGTCTGCCGTGGCTTCGGTGTTGCCGAAGACCAGAACGTCGCCTTCGGCGGCATTGTAATCCTGGATCCAGTCCGACCCGTGGCCTTCGACCCCAAGGTGGAAGAACTGGTCGGCCCCGGCGCCGCCGTTCAGCCGGTCGTGGCCGTAACCGCCGTTCAGGAAGTCATCGCCGTCGCCGCCGAACATCTGATCCGACAGCGCATGACCGTTCATGTGGTCATGACCCTCGTTGCCCGCCATGGTGTCGGCCCCGAACCAGCCGATCATGTCGTCGTCGTCCAGGCCGCCATACATCGCGTCATTGCCATAGCCGCCGTCCATGGTGTCATTGCCTGCGCCGCCATACATGTTGTCGGACAGGTCGGTTTCGGTATCCCCGCCGCTCAGCGAGTCGTTGCCGTCGCCGCCGGACAGCGTGTCATGGCCTTCGCCACCTTCCAGCGAGTCGTCGCCTTCCCAGCCCGACAGATAGTCGGAGCCGCTGTTGCCGCGCAGATGGTTGTGCTGCTCGTTGCCTTCCAGGTGGTCGTCGCCTTCGCCGGATTCGATGTCCTCGATCCCGTCGAACAGGTCATAGCCGTGGCCGGTGTTCTGCGCTTCGGTCAGCCGCAGGTCGACCTGGGTGTTGGTGGTGCCGACATAGGTGACGCCATCCTGGCCTTCGCCCCCGTGATAGTAATCGTCGCCATCGTCGCCGTCTTCGCCGTGGAATTCGTCGTCGTCGCCGGAATCCTCATAGTAGTCGTCATTGTCGTCGCGCTGATAATCGGTGCTGGTCGCCGCGGCGGCCACGATGTCGTCCAGCGCGGTCATGTCCAGGGCGCCATAGCCCTCGGCCACGCCCACGTAATAGCCGGTCTCAGCCTCCAGTTGGAAAATCGTCCATTCCTGGGTGCTGTGATCGGTTTCGATTTCGACCACGTAGTCGCCGGACACCTGGTAGGTTTCGTTCGGCGAAATCCATTCGGGTTCGATGGAACCGTCGTCATGCACTTCGCTCAGACCGAGCACGGTGGTGCCGGTATCGTCGAAGGTGAACATATAACGGTCGCCGTCGCCCATGCCGTAGCCGCTTTCGGCCGCGTCGTCTTCGCCGTCCGTTTCGGAATCGCTGACTTCGGACCACAGGCCGGTGTCCGGGTCCTGTTCATAGACCGTGGTTTCGGTCCCGTCTTCGTCGGTCTCGGTTTTCACCACGCGCCCTTCGATCAGTTCGTAGGTCTCATCGGCTCCGATCGGATCGTTCTCTTCGTTGCCAAACGCATCCACTTCGATCACCGCGGTGATCGCGTTGTTTGCGTCGAAGGTGAAAATGTAGTGATCTTCGCTTTCTTGGGACATCGGGGTCTTCCTTTTCATACCTGTATCCTGCCGGACGGATTTGTCCGGGGGTCGCGGAAGTGGTGCACGTTTCTCGCCTTTCGCCCAACCAACTCAGGTACGAAAAACCTGAAATAAACCTGAGTTTATGACATGTTTTTGTTACATTTCGCGTCCGTTTGCCGGGCGTGAGGCATGAGCACCCAGTTCGTGCGAGAGAGAAACCGGCGGATTGCCGTCATCGGGATCATTTGCAGTGTGGGGCTGGAACGCGCCCGAATTATCGCATACTGCAAGGGGCAAGAATTGGAGCAATCTGCGAAACGCGGACATCTCCGGAGGCAAGGACGGCCCAAACCGGAATTTGCCTTGGAGCATTGCTTTCAAATACGAACATCATAATAAGTCAGTCCAACTGACCTCGGGGAACGATCGCAATGAACATGCTGGGCACTTTCATCAAACCGATGCATCCGGAAGGGCGCAAGTTTGTCGCGATCTTTGCCGCGATTACCGTCGGGCTTTTCCTTCTGTCGGATATCCTCGGCTGGATCGGCGTCATCCTGACGATCTGGTGTTACTATTTCTTCCGCGATCCGGAACGTGTCACGCCGGATCGCGAGGGGCTGATCGTCAGTCCGGCGGATGGAATCGTTTCGCTGATCGAAAAGGCGGTTCCGCCGACTGAGCTCGGGATGGCCGACACCCCGCTGACACGGGTCAGCGTGTTCATGAGCGTTTTCAACTGTCACGTGAACCGCGCCCCGATTTCCGGCACGATCACCGCGGTCGCCTATCGCCCCGGCAAGTTCTTCAACGCGTCGCTGGACAAGGCCAGCGTCGATAACGAACGCAACAGCCTGTGCATCCGGATGGAGGATGGCCGCGATCTGGCCGTCGTGCAGATCGCCGGGCTGGTGGCGCGGCGCATCGTCTGTTTCGTGAAGCCGGGCGACGACACCGAGACCGGCAAACGGTTCGGGCTGATCCGCTTCGGGTCGCGGCTCGATGTGTATCTGCCCGAAGGGGTGGTTCCGATGGTCAGCATCGGACAGACGATGATCGCGGGCGAAACGGTCATCGCCGAGTTGAATGCGGATACCAGAGGTTAGACGAGCGCCCAGATGGTAAAAGGTCCCGATAAAGCATCAAGCGAACTCGCGCTGATTCAGCTGCTGCCCAACATGCTGACCATCACGGCCATTTGTGCGGGCCTGACATCGATCCGCGCGGGGTTCCACGGGAATTATGTGCTCGCGGTTCAGCTCATCCTGGCGGCCGCCATCCTCGACGGTCTGGACGGGCGGGTGGCGCGGCTTTTGAGCAGCGACAGCAAGATGGGCGCCGAGCTCGACTCGCTGGCGGATTTCCTGAATTTCGGCGTCGCGCCGCCGCTGGTTCTCTATTTCTGGGTGCTGGAAGACATGCCCAGTTCCGCCTGGCTTGCGGTTCTTGCCTATACGGTCTGCTGCGTGGTGCGGCTGGCCCGGTTCAATGTCAGCGGCAAGGCTAAGGACGCCCCCAGCGAAAGCCCTTATTTCACCGGCGTGCCGTCGCCTGCGGGCGCGCTTCTGGTGATGCTGCCGATGTTCATGTCCTTCGCCTTTGCGAATGCGCCGATCCTGCCGGGCATCGTGATCTGTTTCTACATGGTCGCGATCGGGTTCCTGATGATCAGCCGGATACCGACCTGGTCGTTCAAGACGACGAAGATTTCGCGCCGCAATGTGAAATTCTTCCTCGTCGGTTTCGCCATCGTCGGCGGTGCCGTCGTGACCAATCCCTGGAGCACGCTGGTCGTGATCTGCGTCGGCTATGTCGTCATGGTGATCTGGGGCCTGATCGACAGAGGCAGAGCTTGAAAATAAAAAGGGGAGCAGCGGGTTGGACATAAAAGCGGTAAAGGCGTCGTATGCCCGATGGGCCCCGATCTATGACAGGACCTTCGGGGCGGCCACCAATGCAGGCAGGCGTCGGGCGGTCGACTATATCAACGCCCGGTCCGGCAAGGTGCTTGAGGTCGGGGTCGGCACCGGGCTTTCGCTGCGGCATTACAAACCCGGCCTGCAGGTGACGGGAATCGATTTCAGCGAGGAAATGCTCGGCAAGGCCCGCGAGAAGGTTCAGGAACTGGACCTGGGCGCCACCGTGGAACTGCGCCAGATGGATGCCCGCGAACTGGATTTCCCCGACAACCACTTCGACACGGTCGTCGCCATGCATGTCCTGTCGGTGGTGCCCGAGCCGGAAAAGGTGATGGCCGAGATCGCCCGCGTCTGCAAGCCGGGAGGCAAGGTGGTGATCACCAACCATTTCAAGAGCAGCCGGGGGTTCCTCGCCCTGCTCGAAAAAGTCACCGCGCCGCTTGCCAGCATCATCGGCTGGCATTCCGATTTCGAGATGGAAACGGTGCTGGGGGAAAAGGACCTGAGCATCGAGGAGCAGAAAACCCTGCCGCCGGTCGGGATGATGACGTTCCTGGTTCTGGGCAAGGCGGAGGCCGCGTAGCGCCGCGACCCTGTCCGCGCGCGGCCGCTTTCAGGGCCAGTTCCTGGTCTCCACCTCCTGCCAGCCGGGAAAGACCGGCGCGCCGGGTTTTTGCGCCTGTGTCGACCGCAGCATGTCCAGGCTGCGCTGCAATTCCGGTCTGGACATATCCCGGGCGATGATCACGATCCGCGAGGTGGTGTCGATCATGTGCCAGTTTTTCAACGGGACGGGCGGGTCAAAAATATGCTGCACGCCGTGAAAGACGAAGGGTGTCTCGATCCCTTCGAGGAAGACGATACCCTTGACGCGCAGGATGTCGGCGCCCCGAAGCGCGATCAGCGTGTCGAGCCAGTAGTCGAACACGGAATCCTTGATCGGTTGTTTCAATATGATCGATTCCGAACTGATCCGGGCGTCATGCGGCGAAAATCCCGGCGCCGGACCCGTGGCGGCCAGGCCGGAGAGATTGGCAAGCGGATCGGCAGGCGCCTTGAGCGCGGCCTGCGGCGAGACCCAGGCAACGGCGGCGTCGGGCGTCACGTCGCGCCGCAGGCCCGAACAGCCCCACAGGACGCCCGGCGCCTGCGCCGCTTCTGACACGTCGATGATCCGCGCGGTGGCATTCAGCCCTGCGAGCCGGGATCTGAAGGCCGCGACCTCCGCCGGGGTCGCCAGGTCGGTCTTGCTGAGCAGGATCAGGTCCGCCGTGGCGATTTGCGAAACGGCCTCGAACTGCGCATCGAGCGTTTTCGGCCCGTTGACCGCATCGGCAAGCGTCACCACCCCGTCCAGATAGGTATGGGTCGCCAGGAACCGGTCGACCAGCAGCGTCTGCTGGATCGGGGCCGGGTCGGCCAGCCCGGTGGTTTCGATCACCACCCGTTCGAAATCCAGATCGCCCTGCGCGCGCCGTTCGATCAGATCGGCGATGGTCTGCGCCAGGTCGCCCCGGATCGAACAACAGATGCAGCCCGACGACAGCAGCACCACCTCTTCGCTGGTGGCCTCGATCAGGTCGTGATCCAGCCCCACCTCGCCGAATTCGTTGACGATCACCGCGATGCGGCCGGTGCCGGGATCGGCCAGCACCTTGTTCAGCAGCGTGGATTTGCCCGCCCCCAGGAAACCGGTGAGCAGGGTCACGGGAAGGCGTGTCTCGGTCATACTTCGTCTTCCGGATCGGTGATCGGGTCCAGCACCAGCAACAGCCGGGTTTCGCCCGACCCTTCGATCGGCGGCGACCGGTGCAGCAGGCCGGAACGGGGTGTTTCAGGCCATTTGGTGCCGCGCAGCAGGATCGGCGCGCCGGTGGGCACGGTCAGCACGGGGTCGGGATCGGCGCCGTTCTGCGCCACGCCATATTGCGTGCCGGTGCCGCGATAGGTGCAGACCAGCCGCGCGGTGACCGCGTCGACGTGGAATTTCCGGCAGGCGTTGGTGGTCACCACGTCGAGGCGCAGCCGCAGAAAGGGCGCGCGCATGACCTGGCCGAACATATCCGCCAGCGCCGCGATATCGTCGATCAGCAGGGTGCGTTCGTTGCAGGCGGGCAGTCCGGTGGCGTCGGCGATCCGGGTCACCGCTTCGCGCACGGCCCCGGGGCGCAGGATGATCCGCGCACGTGGCAGCTGTTCGGGCGGCAGGGCGTCGATCCAGCGTTGGAACCTGCCCAGCGGCTGGCGTTGCCACAGCACCGCCGCCGCGCCGGGGTGGTGGATGGCGGCAAGCTCCTCCGGCAGCTGCGCGATCTCGACGCCGGGGATGAAGGACACGAGTGTTGTTTGCCGGGCACCGGCACGGGGGAGGGCGGAAAGCGTCGGGGTCTGTGTCATCTATTAGTCCTCCGGGAACGGTCGCGCGCAGCATTACGTAACTATAATAGTTACTAGATATTCGCAACAGGCATTGTTACTTGATCCGTACTCATGCGGGAGCCCGGAATTGAAGCGAAACAGCCGCCTATCACTTGCCCTTCACACCCTCGGTCACATGGCCGGGGACCCCGATCGCGTTCGCACCTCGGCCGATATCGCCGCCCATGCCGGGACCAACCCGGTCGTGGTGCGCCGGGTGCTTGGCCGCCTGCGCGAGGCCGGGCTGGTCACGTCCGAGAAAGGCCATGCCGGCGGCTGGCGGCTGGCGCGCCCGCCACAGCAGATCACGCTTGCCGATATCTACCTGGCGCTGGACGAACGGCTGGTCGATGCCCGGGAAGAAACAGGGCATTCCGACTGCGCGCTGGAACACGCGCTGCAGCACAAGGTGGCTTTGGTGCTGGAAGAAATCGAAACCCTGCTGACCCGGCGGCTGTCGGAAATGACCATCGCCGATCTGGGCGATCCCGGCGCATAAGGTGGAGACGGGCGCGGTGCGACGCCCGTCACAGTCACTTGATCCCGGCGCGCATGAAACTTTGCACGAATTGCCGCTGGAACAGCAGGAAGGCGATCAGCAGCGGCCCCGATGTCATCAGCGTGGCGGCGTTGATCACCGACCATTCGATACCGGAATCGGTGGTGGAAAAGACGCTCAGCCCCACCGTCACCGGCCGCGTTTCGACCGAATTGGTCACGATCAGCGGCCACAGGAAATTGTTCCAGTGATGGCTGACCGACACCAGCCCGTAGGCCAGGTAGGTGGGCTTGGCCAGCGGCACATAGACCCGCCACAGGATCGCCAGCGTCCCCGCGCCCTCGATCCGCGCGGCGTCGTCCAGTTCCTGCGGCACGGTCATGAAGGTCTGCCGCAGCAGGAACACCCCGAAGCCCGAGGCGATATAGGGCAGGGCGATGGCGGTGATCGTGTCGACCAGCCCAAGCGTGCGGATCATCTTGTAATTCTCGACGATCAGGATGTCGGGCATCACCAGCAATTGCAGCAGTACCAGCGCGAACAGCACATCGCGCCCGGCGAAGCGGTAGCGGGCGAAGGCATAGGCGGCCAGAGTGCACAGCACGAACTGGCCGATCAGGATCGCGGTGACCAGCGTGAAGGTGTTGAGGAAATAGCGCGCGAAGGGCGCGGCGGCCCAGGCCTTGGCGAAATTGTCCAGCGTCAGCGGCGCGTCCAGCACGAAGCGCGCCTCGTATTCGGCCGGGTGCACCGCCGTCCAGATCGCGTAAAGTAGCGGCAAGATCCACAAAAGCCCCAGCAGAATGGCGCCCGAATTGGCAAGCCAGCGGTCAAAACGCGTCATTTGTAATGCACCTTGCGGTCGAAGAAGAAGAACTGCCCGATCGCCAGCAGGCACAGCAGCGCCAGCATCACCACCGTCAGCGTGGCGCCATAGGCGGTGTCCCAATAGCGGAACGAGGTTTCGTAGATATAGAACAGCAGCAGCGACGAGGCGTTGTCGGGTCCGCCATTGGTCAGGATGAAGATGTGATCGACCAGCCGGAAGGAATTGATCACCGCGTTGATCGACACGAACAGGGTGGTGGGCATCAGCAGCGGAAAGGTCACCCGGCGGAAGATGGTCCAGCCGTCCGCGCCCTCGATCCGCGCGGCCTCGGTCAGCTGCGGCGGGATCGATTGCAGCGCGGCGAGATAGAAGATCATGAAGAACCCGGCTTCCTTCCAGATCGTCACCGCCATGATCGCGGCCAGCGCGGTATCCGGACTGCCCAGCAGGTTGGTCTGGCCGAACCCCATCGCGCCCAGCAGCTGATCGATCAGCCCGAAACCGGGGGTGTAGAAGAACAGCCAGATATTGGCGACCGCGATCAGCGGCAGGACGGTGGGGGTGAAATAGGCCATCCTGACCAGCGACCGCCCGGTGAAGGCGCGGTTGACGAACAGCGCCATGACGATGGCCAGCGCGATCGATACGGGGATGGTGCCCAGGGCGAACCACAGGTTATTGCCCAGCACCTTCCAGAACACCGGGTCGTCGAACAGCCGGTCGTAATTGTCCAGCCCCACGAACCGGCTGGGCCGCCGCCCGCGCGGGGTGGAAAAGAAACTGTTCCAGATGGTGGTAAGCGCCGGGACATGGGTGAACAGCAGCAAAAACACCATCGCCGGCAGCACCAGCAACCATCCGTGTATCCATTGGCGTTTCTGCATCGGGAACCTCGGGTCGGAAAAAGGGGGGGCGGGCCCGGACAGGCCCGCCCCGGTCAGTCTCAGCGATAGTCGGCGAGGATGGCGTCAGCCTTGGCCTGCGCTTCGGCCAGCGCGGTGGCGGCGTCCTTCTGGCCGGTGATCGCGGCGGCCAGAGCATCGTTGAAGATCTGGGTGATGCGCTGGTTCTGGTAGGTCGACAGCTCGGCCACGGCGAATTCCAGCTGGTCGCGGGCGATCAGGGCAGGCGGGAAGTCCTTGGCGTATTGCTTCATCGTCTCGGTTTCCCAGGTGGCCGGGCGCGGCGCGACATAGCCGGTCGCCATGGTCCACTTGGCCGACTGTTCCGGCGCGGTGATCCACTTGATGAAATCGACGGCCTGCGACAGCTGCTCGTCCGAGGTGCCCTTGAACAGGTAGAAGTTGCCGCCGCCGGTCGGTGCGCCGCGGCGCTTGTTGGCGGGCAGCATGCCGACGCCGAAGTCGAACGGCGCGTTCTTGCGCACGTTGGTCAGGTTGCCGGTGGTGGTCCACATCATCGCGGCCTGGCCCTCGAAGAAGGCTTTCGGCGTGGCGCCCCATTCGACGATGCCGGGCTCCATCACGCCGTGATCCTTGCTCAGCGACACCATGTATTCCAGCGCCTCGACCACCTTGGGGTCGTCGAAATTGGTCTTGTTGCCGTCGGCATTGGCCAGGATCACGTCATTTTCCGTGGTCAGGCCCTGGAACAGCCAATAGGGGAAGCCCGAGCTCGGGATGCGCACGCCCCATTGGGTGACGTTGCCGTTGGCGTCCTTCTTGGTCAGCTTCTTGCCCATCTCGACCATTTCTTCCCAGGTCGCGGGCGGGGTTTCGGGGTCAAGACCGGCCTCGGCGAAGGCGGCCTTGTTCCAGTACAGCACCGGGGTCGAGCGCTGGAACGGGATGCCGTAGGTCTTGCCGCCGGTCTGGCTGTTTTCCATGAAGGCCGGGTAGAAGGAATTCAGCCATGCGCGATCTTCGTCGGTCTTGATGAAATCGTCGAAGGGCAGGATCAGGTCTTCGTCGATCAGGGTGAACATGTCCACCGCCAGCGCCACCGACAGCTGCGGGGCGTTGCCGCCGCGCGCGGCAGTGATCACCTTGGTGATGGTGTCCTGGTAGGACCCGGCATAGACGGCGTCGATATTCACGCCGGGATGATCGGCGGTGTATTCATTGGTCAGCGCCTCGATGGTTTCGGCGGCACCGCCGCCGACGGCGACCGGGAAGTAAAATTGCAGGTCGACGGCCTGGGCCGGCAGCGCCGAGGCCAGGGCCAGGGTTGCGGAGGCGGCGGCCCCCTTGATGAGCTTGGCGAGCATAGTCAGTGGTCCTCATGTTGGATGAAAGGCGCCGCGGCGCCGGTGGGCCCGGCGGGGATTCCCGCCTGGACAAGCAATGACGCCGGATCGGACGGGGGGATCCGCCCACCGGTTTCGGCGTCAAAGAGGTGAAGATCGCGCGGCGCCAGGGCCAGCGGGATCGTTTCGCCGGGGGCGGGCAGGGCATGGCCCGGCGCGCGCAGGACCACCTGCGCCACGCCCAGCCGCCCCTGCACCAGCGCATCGGCGCCCAGATATTCCGCCCCGGTGACGCTCAGCCGCAGCGCGCTGTCGGCACAGGGATGCAGCGCCTCGGGGCGCAGCCCCGCCAGCAGCCTGCGCCCGGCCTGGGCCTGCAGCTTCGCGCCCGCCTCGCCCAAGGCGGTGGCGGGGATCACGTTCATCGGCGGCGTGCCGATGAAGCGGGCGGCAAACGGGGTGGCGGGGCGTTCATAGAGCGCCCTCGGGCTGGCCGCCTGTTCCACCTTGCCTCCATTCATCAGCACCACCTGATCGGCCATGGTGATGGCTTCGACCTGGTCATGGGTGACGTAGATCATGGTGAAGCCCAACTCGCGCTGCAGCGCCCGCAGCTCGGTGCGCATGGTCTGGCGCAGCTTGGCGTCGAGATTGGACAGCGGTTCGTCCATCAGGCAGACCGGGCGCTCGGCGATCACCGCGCGGCCCAGGGCCACCCGCTGCTGCTGGCCGCCCGACAGTTCCGCAGGCTTGCGCGACAGGTAATCGCCCAGGCCCAGCAGGTCGGCCACCCGGTCCAGCCGCTTGGCGCGCTCGTCGCGGGGCACCTTGCGGGTGCGTAGCCCGAAGGTGATGTTCTCGGCCACGCTCAGATGCGGAAACAGCGCGTAGGACTGGAACACCATCGACAATTCTCGCTTGTCGGCGGGCATCTGGCTGACATCCTGACCGCCGATCAGAACCCTGCCACCGCTGGCCTGTTCCAGCCCCGACACGATCCGCAGCAAGGTGGACTTGCCGCAGCCCGAGGGGCCCAGAAGCGCGGTGAAGCTGCCCGCCGGGATGTCGATGCTGACGTCATGCAGGGCACGGGTGTCGCCCCAGGTCTTAGAAATCCCTTCAAGCCGGATCGCCCGGCCGGTGCTGGTCTGTGTCAGGCTCATGCGCGATCCCCCGAGGCGATGGTGACCCGGGTTTCGGAGCCCGCCAGCAGACCGGCGATCTTGCCGGGCAGCGGGGCGTCGCAGATCACGTGGCTGACATCGCTGATATGGCCGCCGCGCACATGGACGGCGCGGCCGAACTTGGTGCGATCCAGCAGCAGGAAGGACCGGCGGCAATTGCGCAGGATCGCCATCCGGCTGGCGACCTCGCTTTCGGTGAAATCCAGCAGCGTGCCGTCCTCGGCCACGCCGGCGACGCCGAACACGCCGATATCGACCTGGTAGCGGTCGAAGAACGCCTCGGTTTCCGGGCCCAGGATGTCGCGGTCACCGGCGCGCACCAATCCGCCGGGCACCTGCAGGGTCCAGCTGTCGCGGTCGCAGGCGCTGACGGCGATATTGAGGTTGTTGGTCAGGATGGTCAGGTCCGACAGCCCGCTCAGGGCCTGCACCGCGAATTCCGGGGTGGTGCCGATCGACACCGCCAGGCTCTGGCCGCTTTCGACATGGGTGGCGAAGGCGCGCGCGATGAACAGCTTGGCCGCCCCGTTCAGCACCCGGCGCGAGGAATAGAGCAGGTTGCCGGAACTCGGCGGTTCCACCCCGCCATGCACCCGGCGCAGGACACCGGCTTCGCACAGGATGTTGACGTCGCGCCGGACCGTTTGCGGGGACACTCCGAACTGGCGCGAAAAGGCTTCGATGGTGCCGTGCCCCTCGGCGCGGACCCGCGACAGGATCTCGCGCTGGCGTTCCGAAAAATCCTCAAACTGGTCGTCCATCCCGTCCCCCTTATTGCGGTCGGGGGCAGGACTAGCCGCGCTAGATGACGTTCATTTGAAACCTGACGCCATTTCGGATGAAGTTTTCATGACGGCGCGGCGCCATCCGAAAGCGGCGGGAAGGGCGCGATTGGGCGTCTTCAGTCCTCACCGGTGCCGGGGCGCTGCATGTTGATCAGGTAATCCCATCGCATTTCATGCCCCTCGCCGCGCCAGACCGAGGTGCCCATGCCCGCGGCCACGTTTTCCGATTCGAAATAGATCACGAAGGAGGACGTCGCCGATCCGCCCTGCGGGACGGCGGCAGTGACCGACACGATCAGCGCCTTGTCCTCGATGCCGCCGGTCAGGGTGCACATCTCGGCCGGGTCGCAGGTCGATCCGCTGACCAGTTCCAGCACGATCGAACCGCCGCTTTGATAGATGTCGATCAGCCCGGCGCCCCATTCGCTGGTATATTCCCAGCCGCCCGAAATATCGAAGGTGGCCGGATCGACCAAGGTTTCACGGTTCATCCCGGGCAGCAGGCCGGGCGTTTCCGCCCCGGTATCCTGCGCCATCGCCGCAGGGGCAAGGCTGAGCGCCAGAAAACAGCCCAACAGACGGGGGGCGATCGCCCTCAGAGGTCCTTTGCCGACGTATCGCATCCCGGTCATCCTTCTCCGCAAAATGGCGTGTGCACAGGCGGAGGTTAGATCGGGTAACCGCCCCTTTCCTTGCGCAAGATCAAGCGGCAAGGGGCGCGGCGCAGACCGGTCAGGGCGCGATCATCGTCACGCCGGGCAGGCGCGAGATGGTGAACACGTCCTCGTCGTAGATGTCGGTCAGTTCCTCGACCAGGTCTTCGGACCAGCCGGGCAGGTCGACTTCCTGTTCGATCTCGTCCTCGATCACGAACTTGTCCAGGAAGGCCGCGATCACCCGGCGCTTCTGGATTTCGTTCATGTCGGGATGGTCCTTCAGATAGGCGCGAAACCGTTTCATGCCTTCCTTGGACATGATTTCCGACAGCAGGTCGAAACCGCCGATGATCTTGGCGTTGTGTTCCAGCCCGGCCATTTCGCGGATCAGCTGGGCCCAGATCAGCGGCGTGTCCTCGTTGCACCAGACGGTGAACTGCACCTCGGGCACCCGGGCGCGCAGCCGTTCGATCAACTCGCTCCAGCGCAGGTCGCGGGGATCGGCGCCGCTCATGAAGTCCAGGAAATCGGTATCGGGCGACCGGGCATAGACCGCCGGAAGGAAGGTGGCGGGGTCGCGGATCGCCAGGAACAGTTCGACCTGGTCGCCCTCGAACAATTCGCACAAGCGCGCCAGCTTGTCCTCGGCGCCGGGATAGAACACGCCCTTGTTGATCGCCCCCTTGGGTACCGTGAAGAAGTTTTCGTTCGAAAGAACCAGCCGGTCCGGCACATCGCCGTCGAGGAAGGCCCCCAGCAGCAGATCGCGCGCATCCGGCGCTGGGTTACCGGTATGCATCGCGTTCAACGTGTCGCGGATCAGCCGCCGATAGCGCGACGGCGGCGGCACCGCGATGCCGGATTTGGCGAAATCCTCGGCATTTTTCAGCAGGCATTTGGTCAGCCTGTCATCGTCGGTGTTGTGGGCGCCTGCGTGAAGTACGACCTGCATCTTGGTTCCGGGCCTGGGTTATCTGTGGTCATCTGGGTTTGCCGAACTATACGGTGTTTTCTGGACAGTTAAACCGGTTTCGGGCATTGAAGCGGCCATGAGCGACACGTCCCTTTCGAAATATCTCCGCACCCCGCTGCTGCTGCGGGTCAGCCCGTGGTCGGCGGGCGCGATGGTGATCGCCGCGCTGGTGCTGCTGCCGATCGCGGCGGTGGTGTGGATCGCCTTCAATCCCAGCGACAATATCTGGCCGCATCTTCTGTCCACCACGCTGCCGCGCTACCTGCGCAACACCGTGGTTCTGATGCTGTCGGTGGGCGTGCTGGCCGGGGCGGTGGGGACCGGCGCGGCCTGGCTGATCGCGCGCTACCGCTTTCCGCTGTCGCGCTGGCTGGAATGGCTGCTGCTGCTGCCGCTGGCGATCCCGGCCTATGTCGGGGCTTACGCGCTGGTCGATCTGCTGGAATATGCCGGTCCGGTGCAGACTGGGCTGCGCCGCTTGATGGGATGGCAAAGCGCGCGCGATTACTGGTTCCCGGAAATCCGCTCGATGGGGGCGGCGGTGATCGTGCTGTCGGCGGCGCTCTATCCGTATATCTACCTGCTGGCGCGCACCGCGTTTCGCGAACAATCCCGCGCCACCGAAGAGGTGGCGATGTCGCTGGGCGCAGGCGCGCTGGGCCGGTTCTTCCGCGTCGGGCTGCCGCTGGCGCGACCCGCCATCGCCGCCGGCATGGCGATCGCGATGATGGAAACTGTGAACGATTTCGGCACCGTCGACTATTTCGCGGTGCAGACGCTGACCGCCGGGATCTTCTCGGTCTGGCTGGAAAGCAACAACGCGGGCGGCGCGGCGCAGCTCGCCAGCGTGGTGCTGGTGCTGGTGATCCTGCTGGTGTCGATGGAAAAGCTCAGCCGTTCCAAGACCCGCTTCTTCGCGATGTCGAACCGCTACCGCACCATTGAGCGAACGCCGCTTCCCACCGGTGCCGGGCTGCTGGCGATGCTGGCCTGCCTGATCCCGTTTGCGATGGGGTTCCTGTTGCCCGCCGGGGTGATCCTGAACCACGCGATTGCCAATGCCGCGCTCTGGGCCGACCGTGACCTGCTGTCGGCGCTGTGGAACACGGTGGCGGTGGGCGGCACTGCGGCCGTGCTGACCGTGCTGGCGGCGGTGTTCATGGTTTACGGCGTGCGGCTGTCTGGGCGGCAATTGCCGCGGATGCTGCTGCCGCTGACCACCATCGGCTATGCCGCGCCGGGCGCGGTGCTGGGGGTGGGCATCCTGATCCCGCTGGCGGCCTTCGACAATGCGCTGGCCGACGGGGTCGAGGCGCTGACCGGGTTCGACATCGGGCTGATCCTGACCGGGTCGGCGGTGGCCTTGGTGCTGGCCTATGGCGTGCGGTTCTTCGCCATCGCGCAGGGCGCCGCGGATGCCGCGATGGGGCGGATTTCGCCCAGCCTGCCGATGGCGGCGCGCTCGCTTGGCCGTACGCGGGGGCAGGTGCTGGGCCAGGTCTATGCGCCGCTCATTCGCGGCTCGGTGGGATCGGCGCTGCTGCTGGTCTTCGTCGATTGCGTCAAGGAATTGCCCGCGACGCTGCTGCTCAGGCCGTTCAATTTCGACACGCTGGCGACCCGGGTGCATGAACAGGCGTCGCTGGAAAACCTCGGCGATGCGTCGCCCGCGGCGGTGCTGGTGATCCTCGTTGGCCTTGCCGCGGTGGCGATGCTGGCGCGCGCCAACCGCTAGGCCGCCTCGCGCCTGAAAACATCCTCGTTATCTGCCGTTCCGGGGGTTCCCGACGCCCGCGCCGCGCGCTAGGGTCGCCCCAACGACAGGGCTTTGACGAAAGCGCTTCGGGCAGGCCAACGATCCTGCCGGCGCGAGGAGGACACGGGCGATGGAACGGTATTCAATCTTTGGATTGGTGGTTTTTCTGACCCTGCTGTCGCTGGTCGGGGTGATCTTCAGCGGCTGGTTCCTTATCCCCTTCGTCCTGTTCGCGCTGCTGACGCTGCTGGGCATCCGCGACCTCACCCAGATCCGCCACGCGATCCTGCGCAATTACCCGATCATCGGCCATATGCGTTTCCTGTTCGAAGGCATCCGCCCCGAGATCCGGCAATACCTGATCGAAAGCGACCAGGACGAGGAACCGTTTTCGCGCGACGAACGTTCGTTGATCTACCAGCGCGCCAAGGGGATCGAGGACAAGCGCCCCTTCGGCACCCGCCAGCGGGTGTATGATTCCGGGTTCCAGTGGCTGACCCATTCGGTCAATCCGCACCATATCGAAAACCACGATTTCCGCATCCATGTCGGCGGCCGCGACTGCAAGCAGCCCTATGACCTGTCGATCTACAACATCTCGGCGATGAGCTTCGGGGCGCTGTCGGCCAACGCGATCCTGGCGCTCAACACCGGCGCAAAGAAGGGCGGCTTTGCCCATGACACCGGCGAGGGCGGCATCAGCCGCTATCACCGCCAGGGCGGCGGCGACCTGGTCTATCAGGTCGGCTCGGGCTATTACGGCTGCCGCACGCCCGAGGGGCGTTTCGACCCGGAAAAGTTCCGCGAACAGGCCTGCGATCCCCAGGTCAAGATGATCGAGCTGAAGCTGAGCCAGGGCGCCAAGCCCGGCCATGGCGGGGTTCTGCCCGCCTCGAAGATTTCCGAGGAAATCGCCGAGGCGCGCGGCGTGCCGATGGGGGTCGATTGCGTATCGCCGCCCAGCCATCCGGAATTTTCCACCCCGATCGAACTGTGCCAGTTCATCGGCAAACTGCGCGATCTGTCTGGCGGAAAACCGGTGGGGATCAAGCTGTGCATCGGCCACCGGCGCGAATTCATGTGCATCGCCAAGGCGATGCTGGAAACCGATATCGTGCCCGATTTCATCGTCATCGACGGCAAGGAAGGCGGCACCGGCGCCGCCCCGGTGGAATTCGCCGACCGTCTGGGCATGCCCTTGGTCGAGGGGCTGACCTTCGCCCACAACACCCTGCGCGGGGTGGGGCTGCGCGACCGGCTTAAGATCGGCGCCTCGGGCAAGATGGTTACCGCCTTCGACATCGCCCGCATCCTGGCGCTTGGCGCCGACTGGGCCAATTCGGCGCGCGGCTTCATGTTCTCGGTCGGCTGCATCCAGGCGCAGGCCTGCCACACCAACCATTGCCCGGTGGGCGTGGCGACCCAGGACAAGCTGCGCCAGCGGGCGCTGAACGTGACCAACAAATCCGAACGGGTCTACCGGTTCCACAAGAACACGCTGAAGGCGCTGGCGGAAATGACCGGCGCGGCGGGGCTGGATCACCCGGGCGATTTCCTGCCGCATCACCTGATGATGCGCGAAAAGGACCGCGACATGGTCACCGGCGAAGAGGTCTATCCCTACCTGCCCGAAGGCTTCCTGCTGCGCGAAGAGGAGGTCGGTTTCGGCTATCTCAAGCGCTGGACCCGCGCCCGGGCCGAAAGCTTCGCCCCGGTCGATTACATCCCCTGAACGGGCGGCCGGGCCGCCGGGCTTTGCCGCCGGAAGAACGTTCTGTCCTTCCGGCGGTGCAGGCCCTTACGGCCAGACAGGCGCGCCCTCCAGCCCGGCGGTTTCGGGCAGGCCGCAGATCAGGTTGGCATTCTGCACCGCCTGACCGGCCGCGCCCTTGCCAAGATTGTCGACCACGCCCATCGCGATCACCAGGTTGCGCTCCGGGTCGGCCGCGTAGCTGACGAAGGAAAGGTTCGAACCGCTGGCCCATTTGGTCTGCGGCGGCGTGTCGGTCACCCGGACGAAAGCCCGGTCGGCATAAAAGCGCCGGGCGGCATCCAGGCACTGGCCTGTCGTGGCGCGGCCACGGCAGTAGATGGTGGCGAGCAGGCCGCGGGTCATCGGCACCAGGTGCGGGGTGAACACCAGCCCGGCCGCGCTGCCGCCGCTCAGCCGTTCGATCGTCGTGGCCATCTCGGGCATGTGGACGTGCTCAAGCAATCCGTAGGGCTGCAGGTTCTCGTTGCTCTCGGCATAACCGAACTTGCTGTCGCCGCCGCGTCCCGCACCGGAGATGCCGGTCTTGGCGTCGATCACGATATGGCCCGGCTCGATCAGCCGATCGGCCAGCAGCGGCGCCAGCGCGTTCAGCGTCGCCGCGGGAAAGCAACCGGGATTGGCAACACGGGTCTGGCCCTTGATCCGGTCCGGCCAGACGTCGGCCAGACCATAGGCCCAGCCCTCGGCGTAGCGATGGTCGCCGCCGATATCGACGATCTTCACCCCCTCGGGGACGCGCGCCAGCGCCGCGGCCGAGGCCCCGGTGGGCAGCGATGCGAACAGCACATCGAGCGCGGGCATGGCCGCAGGGTCCCACTTTTCGATCACCAGCCCGGCAAGCCTGGCGGGCACACCGGGGAAACGATCCACCAGTCGGCTGCCGGCGCTGCTTTCGCCCGCGGCGTAGACCAGTTCGAAAGACGGGTGGTTCGCGATCAGGCGCAGCGCTTCGCCGCCGCCAAAACCGCTGATGCCGACAATGCCGACGCGAATGCTCATGGTGGTATCCTTTCAGGTTCAGATTTCGGACAAAAGAAAACCCCCGAAGCCAGGGGCTGCGGGGGTCAGGAACGCGGGTCGGAAGTGCTTCGGCCGGGGGACCTACAGTGAGGTCGTCATCATGCCGAAGGACGCTGATCGACGCGCAGCCCAAAGAGCCACCGCTTGGGTAGAGCGGCGTCGGCGTCGATCAAAGAGGGTCTGGTTCCCGTACATGGCCTGCACCATTGTCGGTCTTCACCTTCACGGTCAAGCGTGATGTGCGCGCATGCCAACAGCGGCACCCGCAGGCGCGGCCGCTCCGCCGCCCGCGCGTCGGTCATTTCTGAAACCGGGGATGATAGGCTTTGATACCGCACGCGATCACCATCGTGACGGGCTTGCGTGGTGGCACGCCGCAGGGGCTCAAATCAGCGCGATGACGCGCTTTGACTTGGGTCATTTTATGCTGAGCTCGTTGTTGTAGTCTCTAGCAGGCGAATTTTTTCACCTCGGATACAGCCAACGGGCATAGCGAGAAGTCATGCGTTTCAGCCTTCCAAAAGCATTGGGGTATTTCGTCGGCGGGCGCTGGACAGCCTGGGGCGGACGCAAGCGCATTGAAGCCAAGCAGCTTCGCAACCTGCGGCGCCTGGTGGAAAAAGCGCGGCGCGATTCCCCCTTGTTTCGCAGGCTGTACGCGGATGTGCCGCCCTCGCGCGACGTCGAACTGCATGACTTGCCGGTGACCCGCAAACCCGATCTCATGCGGGACTTCGACGACTGGCTGACAATTCGTTCCCTGCCCCTCGACCGGGCGCGCGAACATCTTCGGGATATCCGGAACGCCGGTGTGCCGATCGGCGACGTCGCCGTCTTTCAGACCTCCGGGACATCAGGCGAACCGGCGGTCATCGTGCTGCCCTCATCGTTTGTGGAGTATTACTTCGGGATCATGATGGCGCGCTTCGAACGCTACCATTGGAAGCTCATCGGGGACGTGCGCAAGCTCGGCGTCAGGGTGACGGTCACCGGCGGCAACGGTCACTTCGCCGGAAACGCCTTCAACAAACTAGTGCATCGGCTTAGCCCGGCCCTGGCGCGGGGGTTGGGTTTGAACTTCGTCGAGGCCGAGCAGCCGATCGACCGGCTCGTCGACAGGCTCAATGCGATCCCGAACGTCGCCTGGATCGTGACCTATCCCAGCATGCTGACCATCCTTGCCAGGCAAAAGGAGGCTGGGCGGCTGCGGATCGAACCCGCGCTTTTCAGTGTCGGGGGCGAGACGCTCACGAACGATCTTCGCGAGCGGGTCGGGCGCGCTTTTCCCTCTTTGAAATACGGCATCGCCGATTTCTACGGCTGCACCGAGTGCCTCGCGCTTTCGTTCGAATGCAGCCACGGGCGGAAGCATCTGAACGAAGACTGGGTCATTCTCGAAGCGGTCGACGAGGCGATGCAGCCCGTTCCCGATGGCACGTTGTCGGCGACCGTGCTGCTGACGGTGCTCGCCAACGAGGTTCAGCCTTTCATCCGCTACGATCTCGGCGACTGTGTTCGCTTCCACCAAGACAGCTGCCCCTGTGGATCGCCGTTTCGCAGTTTCCAGGTAGAAGGGCGCCAGGCGACGCTGGTGCGCGTCGGCGAGGTGACGCTGTCGCCGCTCGTCTTCGACCTGGAACATGAGAATGCCCAGCGTATCCAACTGGTTCAGACCGCTGAGAAAGACTTCGAACTGCGCATCCAATTGACCGACGGGGCGGCGGCAGGGGCCGTCTTTCAAGACGTCATCACGTCGGTGCAACGCGTGTTTCGCGATAACGGCCTGGACGATGTGGCGGTTCGGCAAAGCGGGAAGCTTCCCGAATTCACCGCAAGCGGCAAATTCCACGAAGTCGTTCCGTTGCGAAGCGCCGAGGCACGAAACATGACCTCATCGGGTCGTCGCCAGCCTGCGACGGACTGAAGCCCCCCACGAATTCGCTGCTTGATGCAGGTCAAAAAGCTCGCGCAGCGATGATGGTACAGTTTCCACAATATTATTAGGCAACGATTTTAAGGGTGGAGGAAATTGCAATGAAAACGACTGTCTTCGTATCGGCTGTTCTTGCCAGCGTGTTCGGGGTGCAATCGGTCGCGGCGGATAGCGCGGGCGAAAAGGAATACATGATCGCCTGCGCCGGATGCCATGGCGAGTCGGCGAAGGGCGATGGGCCGGTCGCGGCGGTTCTGAACATTGAAACGCCTGACCTGACCGGTCTTTCCGCCCGCAACGGCGGGACATTTCCCTTCCAATACACGCTTTCCATGATCGACCGGCGGAATGTGACCCCCGTTCATGGCGACGCCATGCCGATCTGGGGCGACCGCTTCCAGGCCTCGGCCACCAGCCAGCGCGGCGAAACCGCCGAGATGGTCGCGCGTGGCCGCATCCTGTCCCTGGTCTACTACCTCGAGTCGGTCCAGCAGTAACGGGGAAGGGGCGATTTCGGTTCCGGTCGAAGGGCCCAGCCTGCCGGGCTTTGTCCCGGCAGTGGTTCAATTCAGACATCGC
Source organism: Thalassovita mangrovi (assembly GCF_009857745.1). Classification (GTDB taxonomy): domain Bacteria; phylum Pseudomonadota; class Alphaproteobacteria; order Rhodobacterales; family Rhodobacteraceae; genus Thalassobius; species Thalassobius mangrovi. The sequence continues at coordinate 646,708 of NZ_WWEN01000002.1, read as the reverse complement.
GCCCGATTGCCCCGGCATCGGGCGTTTCGCAATTTGCCCATGGCAGAGGAGCTAGTCCTCACTCCGCCTTGATCTCGATCTCCCGCACCAGTTTCCCGGTCTCGCGGCTGAATACCAGGATGCGGTTGTCGCCGGTCACCACCGCGTACCACAGCTTGGTCTGGGTGAAGGCCTGGGCCTGCGCCCCGTCGGGCAGGGTGATCGCATCGGGAAAATCGGTGCTTTTGTCCCGGAACCGGATGACAATCAGCGTGATGATCACTAGAAGGCCCACAATCATCGTTCCGGCCAGCACCGTTACCAGCAGGCGCAGGAATTTCAGGTTCGCCGGCAATTCCGGTTCAGGGGTTTCATCCATGTCCACCATGCGCCTTTCCGTCACGATCCAGGCCGATCCGCCCGCCCGCCTTGATAAGGCGCTTTCGCGCGATGTGCCAGAAGAAGCGTCGCTGTCGCGTACCCGGCTGGCGCGGCTGATCGCGGCGGGGCAGGTGACGCGGGATGGCGAGGTTCTGACCGATCCCAAGGCCAAGGTGGCCGAGGGCGATGTGATCGATATCACCGTGCCGCAGGCCGAGGACAGCCATATCGGGCCCGAGGATATCCCGCTCGACGTGCTGTACGAGGACGACGACCTGATCGTGATCAACAAACCGGTGGGCATGGTGGTGCATCCCGCCCCGGGCACGCCCGGCGGCACGCTGGTCAACGCGTTGCTGCATCATTGCGGGGATACCCTGTCCGGCGTGGGCGGCGAAAAGCGCCCCGGCATCGTGCACCGGATCGACAAGGATACCAGCGGCCTGCTGGTGGTGGCGAAATCCGACCGGGCGCATCACGGGCTGGCCGAACAGTTCGAAAAGCACACGGTGGAACGCTATTACATGGCGGTCTGCTACGGCGTACCGGATGCCTACGACCCGCGCCTGCGCGGGGTGCGCGGCGTCAGTTTCGAGCCCGGCAACATCATGAAGATCACCACCCATCTGGCCCGGCACAAGACCGACCGCCAGCGTCAGGCGGTGCTGTTCGAGGGCGGCCGCCATGCGGTGACCCGGGTGCGCATCGTCGAACCCTTCGGCAATCCGGCGGTCGCGGCGCTGGTCGAATGCTGGCTGGAAACCGGGCGGACGCACCAGATCCGCGTCCACATGGCCCATGCCGGTCATTCGCTGATCGGCGATCAGACCTATGGCGGGCGGCGCAAGCTGTCGGAAAAGGCGGTCGGTGTAGAAGGTGCAGCCGCCGCACGCGCCTTTCCCCGTCAGGCATTGCATGCGGCGGTGCTGGGCTTCACCCATCCCGTGAGCGGTGAGGTGATGCGGTTCGAGGCGCCGATGCCCGACGATATGCAGGCATTGATCGGCGCGCTCAGGGTTCAGGCAAGCTGAAGCTTGCGGGCCGGGCCGCGCAGCAGCCACAGGCACAGCGCGGTTTCGGCGATGAAGGGCAGCAGATAGGACATTTCCATCGCCGCGTTGAATTCGGGCGCCATGAAACGGGTCAGGCTGCCGGCCAGGTAAACCACGCCCGAGGCGCCAAGCGCGGCGGCCAGCCAGACCGGGAAGAACCCGGTGCGGCACAGCAGATGCGCGGTGATCAGCGTGTTCACCCCGAAGAACAGCAGCCCCAGGTCATAGGCGGCGGCATGGCGCGCCAGCGGGCCCAGAATGTCGCCACCCGCGGCAACCGCCTGATCGGCCTGGAACAGGTACATGGTGCCGCCGGTCACGATGGCCATCTGCATCAGCCGGAACACCATCGCCATCAGCGCCAGCACCTCGTCCACCGGGCGCAGCATCCGGTACAGAAGCACCGCCAGCACCACGTCGCAGACCGCCATCAGCATGTCGGCCCCGAAGGACAGGCGGAACAGGCCCAGGTTATTGGCAATGGCGCGGGCGGTCGCCTCGGCGCTGGTCCAGTCGATCAGCGTGCCGCGCAGCATCATTTCGGCCGTGATGCCGGACAGGATGATAACAAGATAGGCCGCGCCGGCCGGGCGGGCATAGGTTCGGAAGGTCTGGTGTAATTCGTCGGTCATCGGAGGGCTCCGGAAATCGGTGAAGGAATGTTGCCCGGTCTATAAAATACGCGTAACATGTATGGAATTATCGAAATATATCGACACTATATGCAAAAATGCATGAATGGCCAGAGGCCCGCCCGTCACAAACTGCACATGGACGTGAGGGCGCTGACATATTTGTTGTTTCGCGACAGAACCGCGCCGATATGCCGTATGACACTGTAAGCGGGTCTTGAAAGCGGGCCGTCGGCTTCCTATCTGGATGTTAAGACTATAAACATAAGAGTTGGACAGGGCACAATGAGCAACTATGCAAATCTCCCGGCCCCCACCCCCGAAGGCGGCCTGAACCGGTATCTGCAGGAAATCCGCAAGTTTCCGATGCTGGAGCCGGAAGAAGAATACATGCTGGCGAAACGCTGGGTCGAGGAACAGGATACCGACGCCGCCCACAAGATGGTGACGTCGCACCTGCGTCTGGCGGCCAAGATCGCCATGGGTTACCGCGGCTACGGGTTGCCCCAGGCTGAGGTGATTTCCGAGGCCAATGTCGGCCTGATGCAGGCGGTCAAGCGCTTCGATCCCGAAAAGGGTTTCCGCCTCGCGACCTATGCGATGTGGTGGATCCGCGCCTCGATCCAGGAATATATCCTGCGCTCGTGGTCGCTGGTGAAGCTCGGCACCACCTCGGCGCAGAAGAAGCTGTTTTTCAACCTGCGCAAGGCCAAGGCCCGCATCGGCGCGCTGGAAGAGGGCGATCTGCGCCCCGAAAACGTCGCCCGCATCGCCCATGACCTGGGCGTGACCGAGGACGAGGTGGTGTCGATGAACCGCCGCCTGTCGGGCGGTGACGCCTCGCTCAACGCCACCATCGGGTCCGAGGACGGCACGATGGAATGGCAGGACTGGCTGGAAGACGAAGGCGCCGACCAGGCCGGCGACTATGCCGAGCGCGACGAGATGGACGCGCGGCGCGAAATGCTGGCCGAAGCGATGGACGTGCTGAACGAACGCGAACGCGACATCCTGGTGCAGCGCCGCCTGTCCGAGGACACGGTGACGCTCGAGGACCTGAGCGGCCAGTACGACGTCAGCCGCGAACGCATCCGCCAGATCGAGGTGCGCGCGTTCGAGAAGCTGCAGAAGCGGATGCGCGAACTGGCAGCGGAAAAGGGCATGAGCAGCGCCGCCTGACGCCTGGCCCCGCCGAATTTGCCCAAGATCAAATTTATGTCGCCCGAACCGTGCTAGGTTCGGGCGCATAGTTTTTTGGTTCTACGCAAAGGCGATAACGACATGACCGACGATTCCAAGACCCCCGAAGGCGAAGACCCGGTGACACTGGACGAACCGGGTCCCGAGGACGCCGCCGCGTCCGACGAAACCCAATCCGAGCAAAAGCAGAAGGTCTGGCTGCGGCTGCTGTTCATGATCATTTTCGCGGTGCTGTTCGGCATCAGCGAAACCATCCTCGCGGTCGGCGCGGTGCTGCAATTTGGCTTCCTGCTGTTCACCGGCAAACGCAACGACTCGATCGCCGATTTCGGCGCCAAGCTGGGCGACTGGATGCGCGACGTGGCCCGGTTCCAGACCGCGGAAACCGAGGACAAGCCGTTCCCGTTCTCGTCGAACTGATCAGGGGGGCAGGGGGCGTTTCTCGATCCGGGAAACGCCCCGCCGCTCAGTTCAGTCGCGCCCGCAACACCCGCAGCATGTTACCGCCCATCACCTTGGTGATCTGCGCCTCGCTCAGCCCGGTGGCGATCAATTCATGGGTCAGCGCCGGCAATTCCGAGGTGTCGAAGGCGGTTTCCACCGACCCGTCGAAATCCGATCCCAGCGATACGTGATCCTCGCCCACCGCCGCGACGGCGGCCGCGATCATCTTGGCGATGCCCTTGGGCGTGATCTCGTCGCAGGCGACTTCGGCCCAGTATCCGATGCCGATCACCCCGCCGGTCGCGGCGATACCCCGCATCAGATCGTCGGGCAGGTTGCGCTTGGCCTCGCAATGGGAATGCAGGCCGGAATGGCTCAGTACGATGGGGATATCGGCCATGTCCAGAACGTCGCGCACCACCTGCGGGCTGGAATGCGCCACGTCGACGATCATGTTGCGCTTGGCGGCCTCGGCCACCACCTGGCGGCCGAATTCGGTCAGCCCGTGATTGCCTTGCCCGTGCAGCGATCCGCCCAACTCGTTGTCGAAGAAATGCTGCAGCCCGATCAGCCGGTATCCGGCCGCCTCCAGCTTGTCGAGATTGGCCAGATCGCCCTCCAGCGGGTGACCGCCCTCGATGCCCAGGATGCCGGCGGTGATCTTCGCGCCCTTCGCCCGCGCCTCCAGCACCGCCTCCAGATCGGCGCGGCTCTTGACGATCTTCAGGTGATCGGGGGCCGCAGCCTGGAACCCGTGCAGCTTTTCCGATTGATAAAGCGCGCGTTCCAGCAGGCTGGTCCAGCTGCGCAGCGGCCAAAGCTGCCCGAAGGCCAGCAGGGTGATGTTGTCGAAAGCCTCGGCCGAATTGTGATCGTAATTCTGTCCCGACGGGCTCTTGGTGACGGCGGTGAAGACCTGGATCGCGACATTGCCCTCGCGCAGCCGCGGCAGGTCGACCTGGCCATAGCTGCCGCGTTGGGTCAGGTCGCGGTTCCACAGCAGCGGATCGGCGTGCCAGTCGCCGATGGTCAACGCATCATGCAGCGCCTGCGCCTGTGCAGACACCGGATAGGGATCGTGCGCGATCACGTTGTTGCGCGCCTTTTCCACGATCGCCGGGGCGAAGCCCCAGAACCCGGCCACCCCGATCGCCGCCAAGAAGACGACGGCCAGGGCAAGCCGCCCGAGCCATTTTCCCAAAATCCGCATCCTGTCCCTCCCTGTTTGTCAGCAGGGTAGGGGGCAAGGGGCGTTTCAACCAAGGGTGACGTCGGGGCGGTCTGAAACGCAAAACGCGGCCCCCTTTCGGGGACCGCGCGTCGTTCCGATAGGATCGGAAAGCTTAGGCCAGTGCGATATTCACTGCCGATTCACGGCCGTCGCGGCCGGCTTCGACGTCGAAGGTCACTTTCTGGTCATCGGCCAGGCCGGTGAGGCCCGAACGCTCGACGGCCGAGATGTGAACGAAAACGTCCTTGCCGCCCGTTTCCGGTGCGATGAAGCCGAAGCCTTTGGTGGTGTTGAACCATTTTACGGTGCCATTGGCCATATCCGTAATCTCCTGATGTATGCGGTCCGCGTAAGTGCGACCGCCCGGCGTCGTCGGTCTGGATCGAAAAGACTGAGCGCCGTATGAAGGGAGACAGTTGGTCGAAAAAGAAAAACGTAAGCCACCCACATATGGAGCGGCGGGGCCGGGATTGCAAGGGGGCTTATTCGGATCGGACGCGCTTGTGTGGCACTTGCGCGGCGCGCGCTCTGCGTTACATTTTCAGGATCGAAGGAGGCATGCCATGGCCGGAGGATGGGCGCGCGACGGCGCGGTGAGCGAACAGATCGAAGCCTCGATCAGCGACGAGCTGAAGCGGATGCAGGCGCGCAAGGCGCCGGTGGGCGAAAGCCTGACCCATTGCGCCGATTGCGACGAGGAAATCCCGCAGGCCCGGCGCGACGCGATCCCGGGCGTGAAGCTCTGCATCGATTGCCAGCAGGACCGCGACAGCACCTACAAGGCGCGCGGCGGCATCAACCGGCGTGGGAGCAAGGACAGCCAGTTGAAGTAAGGTACAGGGCCTAGCCGCCTTGGGCGTTGGCTTGCAACTCACCTTCCTTTTGAGGGGCAACGGGTTTCGGGGGGATAGAGTGAACAATGGTCAAGAACCTATCGCGCTCCGTGCTGGTTTTCTGATTTGGTGACCCATTTTGTTTTTGGCCATTGCCGCAGACTTCGGGGGTCGTTGTTTTGTCTTCGCCGATGGTCTGGAATTCATAGGCCGCATCGCAGGCCTTATCGACGTGATACACCAAGGCGCGGCGCCTTTGCTCGCCGAGCACCCAGTCCCTGCCATCCGCCTCTTGGCGGGCGAGGCGCTGCAGCCGATGGAAATACCGTTCCCCGTCGGGCGTCGCTGACGCCTTGGAGACTTTAGAATACTGTGCCTCCAACAGTTTTGTTAGATCATCACAGTGTTTGACCCTACAACTTTGAGCCACGGCACTGGCATAGATAAGGACCGCATCCCGGTAGGTCGCTGTGCCCCGCCGCACGGCGGGGACGATTTCTTTACCGCGCTCATAAAGGTTCGTAATGGTAGTGACATCAAATGCCAGTATTTCGTCCACCGTCTCATCGAGATCGAGGTTCAAGATGAGCGTCTTACCCAACCGGTAGAACTTTTTCTGCACATCGTAGCTGTGGGTTTCGAAGGCATATGTGTTGGGGACATGCGTCTTTTTCTTTTCCTCAGATCGGCTCTGTGTGCAGCCTTTCTCGGGCGATTTCGGATCAGAGCACTTGTTGCTCGCCTCATATAGTTTCGCCAGGCTGGCATATGTGCTGTTCACGAGAGAGATCGAGGTTTCCATCTCTTTTCCCGTGCCGCTGGTTTCCAGCACGGCCGGCGCCAGCAGGGCCAGCCCCAGCAGATAGCGGTCCGCCCGCTGCTCGGGGGTTACGGCGGTGGCAACCTTGTCCATATAAGGGGCGGGAAATCCGTCCGGTGAATACAATTCGTCTCTGGCCGCTTCACATCCCGTCAGGATCAGGCTCAGCGCGGCCGCAAATACAATTCTTTTCGCCATGTGGCACCTATCTAGAAATAAAATATTTTACATAACGCTCTCCTGAGTGGTTCGGTTGAGTCAAGATTCGTGTTCAGGTAATTGGCCGCCTTTCAGCCCCCGACATAACAAACCACCCAAACCCGTACGGGTCTGGGTGGTCCTGCCGTTCAGCGGGGATGGGTATGCGCCTGCGGACTGGCGTTCAAAGGCCGTCCGCGTAACCGCTGCGTGCTGCCCTACAGCGCCAACCGCATGATATCCTGCGGCCCCGAAGCGCCGCCGAGGTAATCTTCGCCGGTGTCTTCGAACCCGCCCTTCAGATAGACCCGCTTGGCCCCCGGGTTGCGGTGGTTGACGGTCAGGTAGACGGCGCTGGCCCAGGGGTAGTGCTGCGGCAGGTATTCCGCCAGCAGCTGGCAGGCGGCGCTGGCGATGCCGCGCCCCTGCGACCGGTAATCGATCGAAAACATCCGCACCCCGATGGTGCCCGGCTCGGCGAACTCATGCGCCTGCGGGTAATCGGGCTCGATCGCGAAGAACCCCACCGGGATGCCGTTTTCGCAGATCAGATGCCCGTCGCGCTTGCCCTGCGCCTTTTCCATCACGACCGCGGGCGGATCGGAAAACTGATGCTGTTCGGGGGGCAGGTCCAGCCCCTCGATCAGGTCGGGCCGCCCGGGCGGCAGGGGGCAAAGGGTGATGCTCACCCCTCCATCGCCTCCAGCTCGTCGATCATGCCGGAAATCATCGACAGGCCCTTGTCCCAGAACTTGGGGTCGGTGGCGTCCAGCCCGAACGGCGCCAGCAGCTCCTTGTGATGCTGCGAACCGCCCGCCTTCAGCAGGTCGAAATACTTGTCCTGGAAGCCTTCGGGATTTTCCTCGTAAACCGCGTAAAGCGCGTTCACCAGCCCGTCGCCGAACGCATAGGCATAGACGTAGAAGGGCGAGTGGACGAAATGCGGGATATAGGCCCAGAAGGTTTCATAGCCTTCCATGAAATCGAACGCCCCGCCCAGGGATTCCGCCTGCACCGACATCCACAGCGCGTTGATGTCGTCCGGCGTCAGTTCGCCCTCGCGCCGCGCCGCGTGCAGCTTGCATTCGAAATCGTAGAACGCGATCTGGCGCACCACGGTGTTGATCATGTCCTCGACCTTGCCGGCCAGCAGGATCTTGCGTTCTTCCTGCGTAGTGGCCTTTTCCAGCATCTTGCGGAAGGTCAGCATCTCGCCGAACACCGATGCGGTTTCGGCCAGCGTCAGCGGGGTGGAGGACAGCATTTCGCCCTGATCGGCGGCCAGCACCTGGTGCACACCGTGGCCTAGCTCATGCGCCAGCGTCATCACGTCGCGCGGCTTACCGAGATAGTTCAGCATCACATAGGGGTGCACCTCGGTCACGGTGGGGTGGGCGAAGGCGCCGGGCGCCTTGCCGGGCTTCACGCCCGCGTCGATCCAGCCCTTGTCGAAGAACGGCTGCGCGATTTCGCCCATGCGCGGATCGAAGGCTTCGTAGGCTTCCATCACGATGGCGCGGGCGTCGTCCCAGCCCACGGTCTTGGTGACTTCCATCGGCAGCGGCGCGTTGCGGTCCCAGACCTGCATCCGGTCCAACCCCAGCCATTTGCGCTTCAGCTCGTAATAGCGGTGCGACAGCTTCGGATAGGCCTCGACCACCGCGTTGCGCAGCGCCTCGACCACCTCGGGTTCGACGTCGTTGGACAGGTGCCGGCCGGTCTGCGCCGTCGGCATCTTGCGCCAGCGGTCGACCACTTCCTTTTCCTTGGCCTGGGTGTTGTGAACCCGCGCGAAGGTCTTGATGTTCTCTTCAAACACCCGCGCCAGTTCGCGTGCCGCCGCTTCACGCTTCGACCGGTCCTGTTCGGTCAGGTAATTCAGCGTGCCCTCGATATTGTGCTCCTCGCCGTCGACCTCGAATTCCAGCCCGGCGATGGTTTCATCGAACAGCTTTTCCCAGGCGTCGCCGACAACGCCCAGATCGTGCAGGAATTTTTCCAGCTCGTCGGACAGCTGATAGGGCTTCATCGCGCGGATGCGGTCGAACACGGCCTTGTAGCGGCCCAGCTCGGCATTCTCGGCCAGCATCGCGTCGAGCTTGCTATCCTCGATCCGGTTCAGTTCCAGCGTGAAGAACACCAGCGGCGTGGTGAAATTGGTGATCTTTTCCTGACAATCGGACATGAACTTGGCGCGCTCGGCGTCGATGGTCAGCTGGTAATAACGCAGGCCCGCGAAGGACATGACGCGGCCGGCCTTGGTGGAAATCTTCTCGTTGCGCTGCACGCATTCCAGCAGGCCCGCGGCGTCGAGACCCGCCAGCTTGCCCTCGTAATCGGCGGCGAAGGCGGCGCATTCGCCCTCCAGCCAGTCCAGATCGGCCTTCAGCTCGGGGGCGTCTTGCGACGTGTAGAGATCGCTCAGGTCCCATTCGGGCAGGTCGCCCAGGTCCTTGGCACCGGAACCGGCATTGGCGTCGCGGACGGGGAAGGGAAGTTGGAACATCTGGGTCACCTCTTGTTCGTGTCGGTTCAGACATAGGCCGCGCGGGCCGGGGCCTCAAGGGGAACCGGGCGAGAGGCACAGTGCGATGGAGGGAAAAGGGCGGTGTGACCCGGGATCAGGCGCCATAGGGCGGCTTGCCCGCCGCCACGGCGTCAAAGAACCCCTGGATTTCCGCGTTGGCCCGGTGCCGGATGTCCGGCGCTTCCATCAGAATCTCATGTTCCGCGCCGGGCACGTCCATCAGCTTGCCGCCGGGCCAGGCCGTCATCCGGTCGCGGATACGGTCCTGTGCGACGATGCGTTCATTGCCGCCCAGATAGGTCAGGCAGGGCAGCGCGGGCGAGCGCATCCGCGACAGGCACAGCATTTCGCTCAGCGCGCCGTAAAGCCAGTTCAGGCTCGGTCCGGCCAGGCTCAGCTCGGGATGCTGGGCCAATTGATCGCGCATCAGCTCCCACATGGCTGGATCGGTGGTCAGCGTGTTGTCCTCGAACGGGGCGACACTGACATAGGCGTCTTCCAGCGTGTCGGGCACCATGTTTTCCGAGGTGCCAAGGTAACGGCTGCTCCAACTCAGCACCCAGGCCAGCGGGCGTTTTCTCGGCGCGATCTGCAGCCCCCACATCGGCGCGCTGAACACCGATGCTTCGACCGGCAGGCCTTCGTGCAGCGCGCGCAGCCCGATGCAGCCGCCCATCGAATGGGCCAGCAGGAACCACGGTTTCGGCAGCTCCAGCCGCTTTGCCGCCGCGACCGCCGCCTGCACATCGTGCTGATAATCGCTGAAAGCGCCGACATGGCCGATCTTCGGATTGTCCAGCATCCGGTCGGCCAATCCCTGGCCGCGCCAGTCCACCGCCAGTGTGGCATAGCCCGCCCGGGCCATGTCGCCCGCCGTGTGGGCGTATTTTTCGATATATTCGGTACGGCCGGGAAACAGCAGAACCGTGCCTTTCTCCGCCTCTTCGTTCCAGACGCCCAACCGGATGCGCAGACCGTCTTCGGTCTGCGCCCAAAAGGCCCGGCCGGGCAGGAAATCGTCGATACAGTCGGAAAGGAAAGGCGCGGTTTGCATCATGTCTCCCAGCCCGTGTTTCGCCTCAGCTCAGCACCGAACCCAGCTTCATCGCGGTGCCCATGTCGCCATCCAGCGCCAGCTTGCCGCTCATGAAGGCCGAGGTCGGGTTCAGATCGCCGGCCATCATCGCTTCGAACGTGTCGACATCGGCGGTCAGGGTGACGTCGGTGTCCTCGTCGCTTGCGCGCACACCTTCGCCATCGACCACGATCGCGCCTTCGCCCTCGATCACGAATTTCGCCGATCCGTCGAAATCCGCGCCTGCCAGTTTTTCGGTCAGGGCCTCGACGGCTGCTGCAATCTTGTCGCTCATGGGAATCCTCCTGGGTTTGTGATCCGCGGGGACTGTTATTTCCCCGGCAGTGAATTACATTGGGATTCATTATGAGCACAGTTTCGGTCAGACCAAAGCTTATCGTTGCGGCAGCCGCTGCAATCGTCGCGTTTTCCCTGCCGCTGCGGGCGCAGGATACGGCGCCGGACGCGGCGGACGGCATCGCCGATCTGCTGGCCCAGCTGGAACAGGCCGACCCGGCCGAGGCCAAGCGCATCGACCGCCAGATCAAGATGAAATGGGCCAACTCGGGTTCCGCTTCGATGGACCTGCTTCTCAAGCGCGGCCGCGAGGCGATGGAACGCGGCGATCTGGACATGGCCGCCGATCACCTGACCGCGCTGATCGATCATGCCCCGGACTTCCCCGAAGCCTGGCATCAGCGTGCCAGCGTCTGGTTCCAGATGGGCCGCTACGGGCTGGCGCTGTCGGATCTGGAACACGCGCTGACGCTCAACCCGAATCATTACGAGGCGCTGTTCGGCCTCGGCGTGATCATGGAACAGCTCGACCGGCCAGAACTGGCCTATCGCGCCTATGACCTTGTGCAACGGATGCACCCGCATTACTTGGAAGCCGCGGAAGCCATGAAACGCCTTGAAACACAGGTGCAGGGCCGCAAGTTGTAACTCGGGGAACGGCCCATGGCCCAGAATGCCCGGATCGCGGCGGTTCTCGGACCGACGAATACCGGTAAGACCACCTATGCCATCGAACGCATGCTGGCGCACCGCACGGGCATCATCGGCCTGCCGCTGCGGCTGCTGGCGCGTGAAGTGTACGACAAGATCGTCGAATTGCGCGGTCCTTCGGTGGTGGCGCTGGTCACCGGCGAGGAACGCATCGTGCCAGACCGCGCCCAGTACTGGGTCTGCACGGTCGAAGCGATGCCCGAGGGCATGGGCTGCGATTTCCTGGCTGTCGACGAAATCCAGCTCTGCGCTGATCCCGAACGTGGCCATGTCTTCACCGACCGGCTGCTGCGGGCGCGCGGCCTGCATGAAACCCTGTTCCTGGGGTCGGATTCGATGCGCGGCCCGATCGCGCAGCTGGTCCCCGGCGTCGAATTCATCCGCCGCGAACGGATGTCGCAGCTGACCTATACCGGGTCGCGCAAAACCAGCCGGATGAAGCCGCGCAGCGCCATCGTCGGGTTTTCGGTCGAAGACGTCTATGCCATCGCCGAACTGCTGCGCCGCCAGAAGGGCGGGGCGGCGGTCGTCATGGGCGCGCTGTCCCCACGTACCCGCAACGCGCAGGTGGCGCTGTATCAGAACGGCGATGTCGATTATCTGGTGGCGACCGATGCTATCGGCATGGGGCTCAACCTCGACATCAACCATGTCGCCTTTTCCTCGCTGACCAAATTCGACGGGCGGCGGATGCGCTTCCTGATGCCCAACGAACTGGCCCAGATCGCCGGCCGCGCCGGGCGCGGCATGTCCGACGGCACCTTCGGCGTCACCGGCGAAGCTCCGCCGCTGGACGACGAAGTCGCCCGCGCCATCATGGATCACCGCTTCGCGCCGGTGCGCAAACTGAACTGGCGCAACGCGGCGCTGCAATTCGGTTCGGTCGAGGCGCTGATCTATTCGCTGGAAAAGGCGCCCGACCACGAACTGCTGATGAAATCGCGCGACGCCGACGACCTGATGGCGCTCAAGGCGCTGAACCAGGTGGCCGAGATCCGGGCGCGCGCCAGCGACGGGCCGTCGGTGAAATTGCTGTGGGATGTCTGCCGGATTCCCGACTTCCGCGGCATCAGCCACGCCGAACACGCCGCGATGCTGGAAGATATTTACGCATTCCTGCACGAAAAGGGGCGGGTTCCCAACGATTGGCTGGCACAAAGGATACAGCGGATAGATAGAACCGATGGCGACATTGACACATTGTCGAAACGTCTCGCATTTATTCGCACGTGGACATATGTCGCGCAAAGATCGGGCTGGGTCGATGACGAAAGCCATTGGCGCGGCGAAACCCGCGCGGTAGAAGACAGGTTGTCGGACGCTCTGCATGAACGTCTGACGCAAAGATTTGTGGACCGGCGCACATCCGTGTTGCTGCGCCGGCTCAAACAGAAGGAGGCCCTTTTGGCCGAAGTGAATGATCAGGGTGAAGTGACCGTCGAAGGCGAATTCGTCGGTCGTCTGGAAGGGTTCCGTTTCCGTCAGGACAAGGACGCGTCAGGTCAGGAGGCCAAGACATTGCGTCAGGCCAGCATGCAGGCCTTGGCGCCGCATTTCAATCTGCGGGCCGACCGGTTCTACAACGCCCCCGATACCGAAATCGACTTCACCGAACAGGGCGGCCTGATGTGGGGCACCGAAGCGGTGGGCAAGCTGGTCCCCGGACCCGAGCCGCTGAAACCCCAGGTCGAAGCCTTCGTCGACGAAGAAGCGGGCTCGGACGTCGCCCAGAAGGTGCAGCGCCGTCTGCAGCATTTCATCGACCGCAAGATCGCGGCCCTGTTCGAACCGCTGCTGGCGCTCGGCCGGGACGAGGAACTGACCGGGCTGGCGCGCGGTTTCGCTTTCCGCATGGTCGAAAGCTTGGGCATCATCCCGCGCGCGGCCGTGGCCGACGAGGTCAAGGCGCTGGATCAGGACGCCCGCGGCGCGCTGCGCAAGCATGGCATCCGCTTTGGCCAGTTCACCATCTTCATGCCGCTGCTGCTGAAACCGGCGCCGACCCGTCTGCGCCTGGTGCTGTGGTCGCTGGCCAACGGGCTTGACGTGTTCCCCGAAGCGCCGCCGCCGGGCCTGGTCACCGTGCCGACCGACACCCACGCGCCGGAAGGCTACGACACCATGTCGGGCTACCGCGTTGCGGGCGAACGCGCGATCCGCATCGACATGCTGGAACGTCTGGCCGACCTGCTGCGCGCCGAGGACAGCCGCGGCGGTTTCGAGGCCAAGCCCGACATGCTGTCGATCACCGGCATGACGCTGGAACAGTTCGCCGACCTGATGCAGGGGCTGGGCTACAACGCCGAAAAGGGCGAGCGCGAGAAGGTCAAACCGATCGCCGCCGAGGAAGCCCCGGCAGAGGCTGCGGAAGCGGAAGTGGCAGAAGCCCCGGCCGAGGCCGAAGCGGCAGCGCCGGAAGAGGCCCCGCAGGAAGAAGCGAAGCCGGAAGAGGTTGCCGCTCCCGAAGCGGTCGCGGCGCCCGAGGCGGCCGAATCGCAGCCCGCCGAGGGCGAGCCGGAAATCGAGGTCTTCTACACCTTCACCTGGGGCCGACGGTCGCAGGGGCCGCGCAATCGCGGCAAGGGGCGCGGTCAGCCCGACCGTGGCCAGGCCAAGCCCGGCGGCAAGCCGCGCGGCAAGGGCAAGCCGCGTGACGGCAAGCCCCGTGGCGGTCCGAAAGGCGCCAAGAGCTTCGAGGCCCGGCCGCCCAAGAAGGACAAGCCGATCGATCCGGACAACCCCTTCGCCGCCGCGCTGATGGGGCTGAAGGACAAATCCTGAGCCCGTTGAAACCCCGGTTGACACCCCGGCGCAAGGGGGCCGCGTGAGCGAAGCGAAACCGAAGCTGAGACTGGATAAGTGGCTGTGGCATGCGCGTTTTTTCAAAACGCGCAGCCTCGCCGCCAAGATCGTTTCGGGCGGTCATGTCCGGGTCAACAGCGCCAAGGTGTCGAAGCCTGCGCAAGCCGTCGGGGCAGGGGACGTGCTGACCTTCCCGCAGGGCAGCGCCATCCGCGTGGTGCGGATCGAGGCCCTCGGCGAACGGCGCGGACCGGCCCCCGAGGCACAGGCGCTCTATACCGATCTGAGCGAACCGAAGGACGACGTTCCGCCGGCGCCGCGTTTCGAAGGCAAGGGGCGTCCGACCAAGCGCGATCGGCGAAAGATCGACCTTGATCGCACGCGGGAGCTTGAATGATCGGGGGGGCTGATTTAACTCCTTCAACACGTTGTAAAGATGAGAGACTGATATGACTTACGTCGTGATCGATAACTGCATCGCCTGCAAATACACCGACTGTGTGGAAGTCTGCCCGGTGGACTGCTTCTATGAAGGCGAGAACATGCTGGTGATCCACCCGGATGAATGCATCGATTGCGGCGTCTGCGAACCGGAATGCCCCGCCGACGCGATCCGCCCGGACACCGAGCCGGAAATGGAAAAATGGGTCGAGTTCAACCGCAAATATTCCGAACTCTGGCCGGTCATCATCGAAAAGAAAGACCCGCTGCCGGGCTATGAAGAACGCGACGGCGAGCCGGACAAGGTGAACAAATACTTCTCGGAAAAGCCCGGCGAAGGCAACTGAGCCGGCTGATTCGCCCGTTTAGGCGCGAAATTGCGTCCATTCGGTAAAAAATCGCCGTTTTACGGCTGAATCCTGCCCAGATTCACAGGGAGCCCCGATGCGGGCGCTTCCGAAAAGGCGATTTTTGTGGTATAAGACAAATACATGACGAAGACTGCCTGACCTGATCTTCCCGCGCATCTGCCAGCGGTGAGATTATTTTGCGCCATTTTTCCAAAAGACGAGCGTATCGTGATACCTCGCCGGGATTTTTGTCGCTCCGGTTCGGCCGTCCTTGCGAGGAAGGATTGCATGAGCAAAACGAAGAAATCTGAATTCAGCCCGAACGATTACGTGGTGTACCCGGCACATGGTGTCGGTCAGATCATGTCGATCGAGGAACAGGAAATCGCCGGCATCAAGCTGGAACTTTTCGTGATCTCCTTCGAAAAGGACAAGATGACCCTGCGGGTTCCCACCAACAAGGCCACCGAGATCGGCATGCGGTCGCTGTCGTCCCCCGACGTGGTGAGCCAGGCGATGAAGACCCTGAAGGGCAAGGCCAAGGTGAAACGCGCCATGTGGTCGCGCCGCGCCCAGGAATACGAACAGAAGATCAACTCGGGCGACCTGATCGCCATCGCCGAAGTGGTGCGCGACCTGCACCGCACCGACGATCAGCGCGAACAGAGCTATTCCGAGCGTCAGCTCTACGAGGCCGCTCTGGAACGGCTGACCCGTGAAGTCGCCGCCGTGTCGGGCGGGGATGAAGTGGCCGCCGCCAAGAAGGTCGACGACGTTCTGGTATCGCGCGCCGCCTAAGCGCCGGGCATCTGGAAATGAAAGGCCGCGTTCCTTCGGGAACGCGGCTTTTTCTTTGGCTGGGTGGGGCATCCGCTCGATTACACGAGCCAGCCCGATCCGAATACAGGATCCAGCCCGAATAGCGGCGCTCTGCGCCGCCGGGCAGCGCCCGACCGCCCCCCGGGCGGGCGCTTCTTCACTGTCTGAGCGATACTAAAGCGGTGGAAGTGGCGGCACGATAAACTGCCAACCACACAGGTATGTGCGCCCACCCGCGGTCGGCCGCTGCCCGGTCTGCCTGCTTTCAACCGGGCAGAGCCATGATCCACCGCCTGCCCGTAGGCCGGGCTTCAGCCCGGCACACTTCCCTTCAGGAAACGCTCAGCGCCAGCAACAGCACCACTTCGCAAACCTGCTGGCTGGCCCCCAGCACATCCCCGGTCTGCCCGCCGATCTTGGCCTTGGCCAACAGCCCAACCCCGGCCACCGCCAGCGCCGCCAGAACCGCCAGCCCGACCGCCGCCCAGCCGGTGCACAAAACCGCCACCGCCAAGGCCACGCCGCATCCGATTAGCGTCACCCGCGCCTCGGGCCGCCCCTGCGCCTTCGACAACCCGCCGTCGCGCGCATTGGGCAACCAAGCCATCAGCACCGGCATCCCCGCCCGCGACAGCGCCGCAACGCCCACCAGCGCCCACAGCCCGCCGTCCTGCCCCAGCAGCACCGACAGCCCCCACCAGCGCGCGGCCAGCGACAGGATCAGCGCGATCACGCCATAGGACCCGATATGGCTGTCCTTCATGATTTCCAGCCGCCGTTCGCGGGTCCAGCCGCCCCAGAACCCGTCGGCGCTATCGGCCAGCCCGTCCTCGTGCATCGCCCCGGTGACCATCACCAGCGCCAGCAACACCAGCAAAGCCGCAGGTTCAACCGACAGCCCCAGCCACAGCGCCACGGCAGCCACAACCGCCGCCACCGCGCCGACAATCCCCCCGGCCAGCGGATAGGCCCAGGCGGCCCGCGCGCCGCGCGCATAAGCCCCATCGGACAGGCGCAGCGGCAGCCGGGTCAGCAACCCCACCGCCACCGCCATATCCCGCAGCGCCGTTCCGGCCGTGTCGTTTTCGTGCATCGAATGGGCCCAATCTATTCCTTGCCCCCCGATAACATTGGGATAAACAGGCAACAAAGGAAAAAGGACCCCACGATGACCCAAGCCTTCCAGACCCTCGACGACTTCCGCGCGCTTCTGGCCCAAGCCCCTGCCGCCGATCAAAGCGCCCGCAAGGACGCGGAGGCGCGCAACGGCCAGCTGACCAAGCCGCCGGGGGCGCTCGGTCGGTTGGAGGACCTGGCGATCTGGTATGCCGGCTGGCGCGGCAATCCGCGGCCGCAGCTGGCCGCGCCGCAGGTGGTGATCTTCGCGGGCAATCACGGGGTGACGGCGCAGGGCGTCTCGGCCTTCCCGGCAGAGGTGACCGAACAGATGGTGCTGAATTTCCAGCATGGCGGCGCCGCGATCAACCAGCTGTCGAACGCTTTCGGCGCCTCGCTGGGGGTGCACGCGTTGTCGCTCGACACGCCGACGGCGGATTTCACTCAAGGCCCGGCGATGACTGAGGTTGAACTCACCGAGGCGCTGCTCACCGGCTGGAACGCGGTGAGCGAGCACACCGACCTGCTGGTCGCCGGCGAAATGGGCATCGGCAACACCACCTCGGCGGCGGCCATCGCGCATGCGCTTTACGGCGGTGCGGCGGATGACTGGACCGGCCGCGGCACCGGCGTCGACGATGCGGGGCTCGCCAACAAGACCCGCGTGGTGGCCGAAGCGGTCGCGCTGCATGGCGGGAAGGGCGACGGGATCGAACTGCTGCGCCGTCTCGGCGGGCGCGAAGTGGCGGCGATGGCCGGGGCCATCGCCCGTGCCCGCGCCTTGCGTATCCCGGTGATCCTCGACGGCTTCATCTGCTGTGCCGCCGCCGCCTGCCTGCAGGCGACCGAGGCGGGTGCGCTCGATCATTGCGTCGCGGGCCA
Source organism: Thalassovita mangrovi (assembly GCF_009857745.1). Lineage (GTDB taxonomy): Bacteria > Pseudomonadota > Alphaproteobacteria > Rhodobacterales > Rhodobacteraceae > Thalassobius > Thalassobius mangrovi. The sequence continues at coordinate 628,918 of NZ_WWEN01000002.1, read as the reverse complement.
TGCCAGCGCCGAGGCGGCGCATCAGGCGCTGCTCGCAAAGCTCGGCAAGGACCCGCTGCTTTCCCTCGGCCTGCGCCTCGGCGAAGGCTCGGGCGCCGCGCTCGCCATCGGCGTGCTGAAAGGCGCGATCGCCTGCCATTCCGGCATGGCCACTTTCGCCGAGGCAGGCGTCTCCGACGCCTAAGCTCTTCTTCTGTTCATAAATATCCCGGGGGAGTCGTTGAAAATCCAAAGGATTTTCAACGGCGGGGGCAGCGCCCCCTCTTTCCCGGGCTATGGCCCGGGAAAGGCGCGCCCGCGCGGGCGCGCGTCAGTCCCCTTCGGCCTCGCGCTTTTCCAGCTGCGACAGCAGCGCGGTTTCCAGGTCCTTGTCCAGCTGCCGCGCCCGTTTCACATAGGCCGGGTTCTGCGCCGAGGGGATTTTCGGGTCCCAGACCTGCGCCAGTTCGCGGATCGCCACCCGGTCGTGGTGGTAAAACACCTTCTCGGCCTCCGCCGCCTCGAACTCGGTCAGCCCGATGTTTTCCAGCACGTAACGCCCGGCGCGCAAGCTGCTGTCGAAGGTTTCGCGCACGATGTCGTTGGCCCCGGCGGCGTAAAGCTGGAACACATGGGTGCGGTCGCGGGCCCGCGCGATGATATGCAGGTCCGGCCTCTCGCGCCGGGCAAACGCCACCAGCCGCGCCGCCGCCGCCGGATCGTCCAGCGCCACCACCAGAACCCGCGCTTGCCTGAGCCCCGCCGCGTGCAACAGCTCGGGCCGGGTCGGGTCGCCGAAGAATCCCTTGAAGCCGAATTTCCGCATCAGCCGGATCGTGTCCATGTCGTGGTCCAGAACCACCGTCTTGAACCCGCTCGACTGCACCAGCCGGTTGACGATCTGTCCGAACCGGCCGATCCCGGCGATGATCACCGGCCCCTGTTCGTCGATCTCGTCCGGGTCGGGCTTGTCGCCCTCGCCGATGGTTTTCGACAGCAGGTCGTAGATGATGAACAACAAGGGCGTCGCCAGCATCGACAGCGCCACCACCAGCGACAGCCGGTCGACCAGCCCGCCGGGCAACACGTCCTGCTGGCGCGAAAAGGACAGCAGCACGAAGCCGAATTCCCCTGCCTGCGCCAGCGACAGGGTGAACAGCCACTTGCTGCGCCCCTTCAGCCGGAACAGCAGTGCCAGCAGGTACAGGATCGCCCCCTTGACCAGCAGCACGGTCAGCGTCAGCCCGATCAGGTCCATCGGTTCGCGCAGCAAGACCTCGAAATCGATGCCCGCGCCCACGGTGATGAAGAACAGGCCCAGTAAAAGCCCCTTGAACGGCTCGATATCGCTTTCCAGCTCGTGGCGGAATTCGCTGTTGGCCAGGACCACCCCCGCCAGGAAGGTGCCAAGCGCGGGCGACAGCCCGACCGAGGTCATCACCAGCGCGATCCCCAGCACGATCAGCAGCGCCAGCGCGGTATACATCTCGCGCAGCCGCGCGTGGTGGATGAAGGCAAACAGCGGCCGCGTCAGGAAAATCCCCGCCAGGATGATCACCGCCACCGCGCCCAGCGTGACCAGCGTCACGCCCCAGCCCGGCAATCCCTCGACCAGCGACAGCGCGTTATGCGCCTCCTCGGCGTGATCGCCGCCGCGCGCGATCGACCCGTCTTGCTGGATGCTGACCGCCGGCGACAGCGCCAGCAGCGGCAGCAGCGCCAGCATCGGGATCACCGCGATATCCTGCGTCAGCAGGACCGAAAACGCCGACCGCCCACCGCCCGTCTGCATCAGCCCCTTTTCCGACAGGGTCTGCAGCACGATCGCGGTCGAGGACAGCGCGAAGATCAGCCCCACCGCCAGCGCCGGGCGCCATTCCAGCCCCAGCCCCATCGACAGCGCCATCATCGCCGCCGTGGTCAGCCCCACCTGCAGCCCGCCAAGCCCGATCAGCTTGTGCCGCATGTCCCACAGCGCGCGCGGTTCCAGTTCCAGCCCGATCAGGAACAGCATCATGACGACGCCGAATTCCGCGAAATGCTGCAGGTCGCGGGTTTCCGCGCCCACCAGACCCAATACCGGGCCGATGATGATCCCCGCCGTCAGGTATCCCAGCACCGATCCCAGCCCCAGCCGGGCGGCAAGCGGCACCGCGATCACGGCGGCAAGAAGGTAGATGGAAGCGGCAAAAAGAAACTCGTGCATGATCTAGGGTCGGCCTTTCAGGTCGGCAGGGGGGCGTCTTGTTTGAACTGGTCCATCACGATCTGGCTTTGAACGCGGGACACGGCGGGGTGGGGCAGCAATACTTCGTGGATCAGCTGGTTGAGCGCGCTCAGATCGGCGCAATAGACCCGCAGCAGGTAATCGGCATCGCCGGTCAGGGTCCAGGCGCTGATCACCTCGGGGCGCCGCCCGATCAGGCTGGCGAAGCTTTTCGCCTGGTCCGGCCCGTGGGTGCCCAATTGCACCTGCACGAAGGCCTGCACGTTCAGCCCCAGCCGCTTCGGGTCCAGCCGGGCGGCGTAATTGACGATATAGCCCTCCGCCTCCAGCCGCTGCCGCCGCCGCCCGGCCTGGCTGGCCGACAGGTTCAGCATCTCCGACAGCTCCTGCGCGGTCAGGTGGGCGTTTTTTTGCAGCGCGGCCAGCAGCCGCTGATCCGTTTCATCAAGCATATGCGCGTTTTCACCGTTTTTCTTCAAACTAATGCGACAAACGCGCATGGCAACCGCGAAATCACATGAAGAATGCGCAAATTCCCGCCCCATCTGCCTGTATCTTTAACACAACAATGACCCCAACAGGAGAACACGCGCATGGGACCTTTCCCGCACGACGCCCCGCAAGCCAAGATCAGCCCCGAAAACCCGGCCGGCACCGACGGGTTCGAATTCGTCGAATTCGCCCATCCCAACGCCGATGAGCTGCGCGAGTTGTTCACCAAGATGGGCTACGCAAAGGTCGCCAAGCACAAGACCAAGAACGTGGAACTTTGGCAGCAGGGCGACATCACCTACATCCTCAACGACGAACCCGGCAGCTTCGCCAGCAAGTTCGTCGAGGAACACGGCCCCTGCGCCCCGGCGATGGGCTGGCGCGTGGTGGACGCGCAGCACGCCTTCGATCACGCGGTGAAGATGGGCGCCGAACCCTATGAAGGGGACGACAAGACGCTGGACTGGCCCGCGATCAAGGGCATCGGCGGATCGCTGATCTATTTCACCGACCAGTATCACGACACCTCGCCCTATAACGAAGAATTCGACTGGTTGTGCCAATCGAAGCCCAAGGGCGTCGGTTTCTATTACCTCGACCACCTGACCCACAACGTGTTCAAGGGCAACATGGACAAGTGGTTCAAGTTCTACGGCGACCTGTTCAACTTCCGCGAAATCCGCTTCTTCGATATCGAGGGCAAGTTCACCGGGCTGTTTTCCCGCGCCCTGACCTCGCCCTGCGGCCGCATCCGCATCCCGATCAACGAAGACCGCGGCGAAACCGGCCAGATCGTCAGCTATCTGAAGAAATACAAGGGCGAAGGCATCCAGCATATCGCGGTCGGGTCCGACGATATCTACAATTCGACCGACGCCATCGCGGATAACGGCATCAAGTTCATGCCCGGCCCCAACGACGCCTATTACGACCTGTCGAAAACCCGGGTTCATGATCACGACGAACCGATCGAGCGGATGAAGAAACACGGCATCCTGATCGACGGCGAAGGCGTGGTCGATGGCGGCGAAACCAGGATCCTGCTGCAGATCTTCTCGAAAACCGTGATCGGGCCGATCTTCTTCGAATTCATCCAGCGCAAGGGCGACGACGGCTTCGGCGAAGGCAACTTCAAGGCGCTGTTCGAATCCATCGAACGCGAACAGATCGAAAGCGGCGAGATTCAGGCCGCCGAGTGAGCGCTCCCTTCAAGCGTATTCTTTGCTGACCCGAGAAAGCCCGGCCACGTGCCGGGCTTTTTTATCGCCGGGCCTGTTTCGGTAGCGGATTTGGCCCGAACAGCGGCGCATCGCGCCGCCGGGCCGCGCCCTCCCTCCCCCTTGGGAGGGCGCATTGGTGATGGCGCGGCATGTTCAGGCGTCGTCCGGGGCGTCGGGATAAAGCGCTGCCTGCGAAATGTCGGAGCGCCCACCCGAGGGAGGGCGCGGCCCTCTGGTTCGTTCCGGATAGCGCCGGGCCTCCGAATTCCCCCATTTGACCCGCATCAATGCGCCCGGCGCGTGCCCGCGTTATTCCTCCCCGTGAACTGCACAGGAGGGACGTCATGAAAGTTCTGGTCAGCTACGCCACCACCGAAGGCCAAACCCGCAGGATCGCCCGCCATGTCGCCGACCGGATCGCCGATATGGGCCACATGGTCGAACTGGCCCGGATCGACGATGCCGACGACATCGACCTGTCCCGCTTCGACCGCACAATCCTCGCCGCCTCGATCCATGTCGGCCATTACCAGCGCGGCATCTCCGAATTCGCGGCGAAATATGCAGCAAAGCTGGGCGAAAAGCCGTCGCTGTTCCTCTCGGTCTCGCTCGCCGCCGCCGGCCACGACGCCGAGGACTGGCGCGGGCTCGACAAGATCCTCGCCGATTTCCAGGACGCCACCGGCTGGACCCCGGGCCGGGTCGAACAGATCGCGGGCGCCTACCTGCCGTCGCAGTATGACGTCTTCACCCGCTTCGCCATGCGCCGCATCCTGGGCAAGAAGGACCCGGAGGCCGACCTGGACCAGGACAAAGATTATACCGACTGGCCCGGGCTCGACGCCTTGGTCGGGGAGTGGTTGGGGGCGTGAGAACCAGCGCGGCTTACCGACCGATATAAGCCCCCAACAACAACTTCTTCCTGAAATTCTTGGTAAAAATCGGCACGATTGGTTTGCGGTTATGACTCCCATCGGGGGAATGATACTGATAAAGGCCCTCTTCCAGGACCTTCAGAAACATCCGCTGCTCGGCCCGGTTCCTGAACTTGCTCGGCGCCGCCGTGTACTCCTCCAGGTAATGCCGGAACCCGACCCCGGCCTCGTCGATGACCAGTTCTCGCCGGTCACCCGATGTCACAAGCCACAGCGCCTCCGGAGTTCCCCGAAACGCCATCGCATGGTCGCCGATCTTGACCAGAACTCTCGCAGGATCCTCCGTTCTCTGGTCCGGCCTCATCAGAAACACCAAGGCATCACGCGCGGCACAAACAGCGGTGAGAGGATATCCTGGATGCCCCGGTTTCCTTTGCAGGACCCAATCGTCTTCACCCACCGATATAAGCCCCCGACCTCAGTTTCTTTCTGAAATTTTTGGTGAAAACCGGAACAATGGGCCGCGTAATGCCATCTCTCCCCATGCTGGCCTGATGAAAAAGTCCCTCTTTCAGGACCTTCAGAAACATCCTCTGCTCGGCGCGGTTTTTGAACTTGCTCGGCGCGACCGTGTATTCCTCCAGGTAATGCCGGAACCAGACGCCGGCCTCGTCGATGACCAGTTCCAGCCGGTCGGGAAACGGCCTGAGCCACAACGCCTCAGGCGTTCCCCGAAACGCCACCGCGTGGTCGCCGATCTTGACCAGAACTTTCGCGGGTTGCTCCGTTCTCTGGTCCGGAGACTTCAGAAGCACGAATGCGTCTCGCTCGGTACAAACCGCAGTCATGGGGGACCCCGGATGCCCCGGTTTCCTTTGCAGGACCCATTGCGGCATCTCCCGCCCTCCCGCGCCATGCCGGGGCCCGTCTTTGCCGAAAATCCTGGACATGATCCGCAACATTCAGTCCCCGCTCAGCCGTCGAAATAATGCGCCCGGCAGTCCGCCTCGCGGCCGCGCACCACGCGCGACCCTTCCAGCGGCCCGTGGGTTTCGGTGACCACCGTGCGCACATGTTCGCGCCCGCCGGGCCTGGCGAAATAGATCACCACCCAGTCGCGGGTCCGCCCCAGGTCATGCGCCAGCGCGGTGTTGGAATAAAGCGCGGTGAAATCCCAGCCGTCGCGTTCCTCGTGCAGGATCGGCAGCCAGGCCTCGCCGTCGGGGTTGAACCGGCGCGGCGCGATCGTCCGCAGGCTGCCCGCCCCGGCCTGCTGCCGGTAACTGCGGTCGACCTCCAGCAATGCCGCGACGGGCGGTTCCTCGTGTTCCTCCTCGCCGCGCCGCGACCGCCGCGCCAGCATCGCCGACAAAGACGCCCGGATCGCCGCCGCCTTGCGCGGCCCGATGCCGTGCACGTCCTCCAGGCTGCCGTCATGGGCAGCGATTTCCAGCGCCTCCAGCGTGTCCACATGCAGCGCGTCATGGATGCGCCGCGCGGTGTCGGGGCCGACGCCCGGAATGGCCTGGAACAATTCCTCCGGCTCCGCCTCGCCGCGCATCCGTTCCAGCTGCACCCAGCGGCCGGTATAGGACATCTCGTCGATCGCGCGGGCCAGCCGCTCGCCGATCCCCGGCAGCTTCACCAGCCCGTCGAAGCCTTCCCGTGCCAATATCTCCGCCGGGTCCTCCGCCAACTGCCGTACCGTGTCGGCCGCCACCCGGTAAGCGCGCACCCTAAACCGGTTCGCGCCCTGCGCCTCCAGCAGTTCGCCCGCTTCGTCCAATCGATCCGCGATCTGTTCGCGCGACAACCCTTGTGCCATGGCGCCCCCAAGCTGGCCGGAATGGCCGCGATCAGACTAACAGCCCCGCCCGCCATGTAAATCGCCGCGGCTTCCCTTGCCGCCGACGTCCTCCTATCCTCGGTCAAATCCCGGCCAGATACCCCGCGAAAGGACCCGCCCCGCGATGAGCGTTCTCGTGCAGCCCCGCCTGATCAACGATCCCACCGGCGATCCGGGGCTCTACCTGGATTTCCATTTCGGCCGCCGGGCGATCCTGTTCGATCTGGGCGACACCGCGCCGCTGTCGGCGCGCGAATTGCTGCGCGTCAGCCACGTCTTCGTCAGCCACGCCCATATGGATCACATCGCCGGGCTAGACCGCTTGCTGCGGCTGCGGCTGCACCGGCCGCGCCCGCTGACCCTGCTGGGGCCCAGGGGCTTCACCACCCAGATGCAGAACCGGCTCGGCTCCTACACCTGGAACCTGCTCGATCAGGACGCCGTCGATTTCCGCCTCACCGTTCAAAGCTTCGACGGCGAAACCATCCATGAGTCCGCCGAATTCCGCGCCCGCGACGCCTTCCGCCGCCGCGACCTGTCCCCGCCGGGCCTGCCCCCCGGCATCGTGCTCAGCGAACCCGACTTCGAAATCCACGCCACGGAGCTGGACCACGGCACCCCCTCGCTCGCCTTCGCCTTCCGCCAGGCGCAGCGCTTCAACGTCCGGCGCAACCTGCTGGACGGCATGGGCTTGGCCGTAGGCCCCTGGATCGACATGGCGAAAGAGGCGCTGCGCGATGGCTTGCCCGACGATCACGCGATCGAGGTGCCGGGGGCGGGGCAGGTGACGCTGGCGCAACTGCGCGACGCCTTTCAACCCGGCCGGGGCCAGCATTTCGCCTATGTCGCCGATGCCGCCGATACGGCCCAAAACCGCGCCCGCATCACGGATCTGGCCCGCGACGCCGACCAACTGTTCATCGAGGCCTATTTCCTCACCGCCGACCGCGCCCTGGCCGAAGCCACCCGCCACCTGACCGCCTTTGCCGCCGGAGAAATCGCCAAGGCCGCCCACGCCCGCCGAGTCACGGCCTTCCACCACTCGGCGCGCTACGGCGGAGACTGCGCCGGCTTCGCGGCGGAGGTTCAGGCGGGGTTTGTTGGGGGGTGAGGGGGTATAGGTCCAACGGCGGCTTTGCGCAGAAAGCAGACTTCGCAAAGTTGAGACTGTCGGGCACAATACCCCTCCGACCGGCCCGAAGTAGACATGCCTGCAGGACCTTCCCATCGCCGGGCGCGGCTTAACCGAGAATGGAACGTCCCAGAACGGTTTATGCGCCAAAAGATACCTTGCACGGCATCGCCCGTGCCTAGGTCTGATCCGTCAATCCAATCATCCCGCGCCCCACTGCGAACCTAATGTCTTCGAGGAAAATATCGGAAAATTTTAACCCGCCCAATTGATGCCTGACGGGAAGAACACCCCCAGAAAAATACAGGGCTGCCGCTTGCGCCAAGTCTCCTATCTTCACCTTCCCTCCCTTCTCAGATAAATAATCGAGAGCCCATTCTTTCACAAGTTCTTTAGAGGTCGATCTAATAGTAAAGGGTTTCGAGCCTAGATAAGCCGGTTTCTCATCATCTGGATATGCAAAGAGATTTCCTCCGGAGACGGCAAAACTTCCAAGATTTGGATAGCCCATAGACTTCCAGAATGAGCTTGGCAGCAGTCCAGACCTTACCGTCTTTCGCTCTATGTGTGAAATCGGAACGGCAGATAGGTTTGAGCTCTCGACAATACTCTCAATAATCCTGATTGCGGGGGCGTATGCCTCCTCGACTCTAATAAATTTCTTATTCAGAACAAGGTAATCAAGGTTCTCCTTGATTTCCCGCGCCAAAGGCTTTCCGTCGCTCATGTCGACATTGAAACTAACTACTCTTCCAATTTCGGGAAGCACTCGCTCCTGAGGGTGTACCGCAAATGGGATATCATCTTCGGTCACGACTAATTTTTGCCCACTCATCGCTCTTATCACGCCGATTGAGTGTTCCGTTTTTTCCTCACCAGTCTCTCTTAGCGTCTTCTCAGCCCGTTCGAGTTGTCGAGAAATGAATCGGAGCCACTCTCTAGACTCTTCGATTGCGACGTCGCGCACGCTGCTTATTGTTCCTTTGAATTTCTTGTAAAATTCGGCGGCTACGCCACCAGAAACTTCGATCGCGTCGATTGATATACGGAGCACTTTGAGCGCATCAGCGGATTTTGAAGAAAGCGTTCGCAGCCACCCGCGAATAACGAATTTGGATTCAACTTCTGCTTTGGTTGACGCTAGAAGATTACGTGCATCCGCTGCTGATCTTCCTAAATTATTAACGTGTCGCTCGTCGGACACATCTGATGACATTGCGTCACCTGAGAGTTCCCCCAACAGCTCAATTTGTCGCGCTATTGGTGGGCGGGTCGAGGCATTCAAGCCAAGTTGCGGTAAGACCTCAAGATAGTCGTGCGTGTTGGTGGTTTCAAAATCGCTTCTAGCTTGCTCTCTGTAGGCATCCAGCGCCGTGGAAATCGCAGAAAGTAGAGAAACAAAGCGATGATCGAGGGAGTCACCTCTTTCTAGCGTAGGCTCAGCGTTTTCTTCGTCTTCCTGTTCGCTGGGATCTGAATGATAGAAAAACCTGCGCCGGACCTCTGAAAGTCGAACGCTCGCATGCTCCAACGGGGCTCGAACACCCTCCAACGATCCATTCGGAAGACCGCTGAGAGATATTATCAGATATTCAACCTGAGACCTTGGGAAGTCGTCTGGAAGGAAGTTGTGCGCCTCAATCGCTTGCTCCAGAGAGATTGCGGCGTTCTGAACTTCAGCCAGCTCTTGCAGTAGGTCCGTGCCAATTTTGCCAGTCACACTAAAAATCTCCCTAAGTGCCTGGAAAAAATAACTACACTAGATGAAATCGATATGCGATGCCTATGGTTGTAATTTTGGCCTCCTGCCGGTTGCGTCAGCGCAGCATAGCCTTGGCCATCTGAGCAAATCGAAGGTCTGCTCTTGGGAAGTGTTTTGTGGCTGCAGCAGTGGCTTCTACGCGCTTGGTTCGAGTGTTTTGCTTGGGCTGAGAGCGGTCTTTCGCGGTTCTACCTTTCAAAGACAGCTCAGAACCATCCCTCCCCCCGGGGCCACCTCTCCCCCAAATCCCCCTTGTCTCCGCCCCTCCCGCAACCTACTGCTAGGCCCCAGCAATTTCCCCAAAACACATGGCGCCGCGCAGATGACCACACGCTCCCCTTCGCAAGTCACCGGCTTCGCCGCCGCCTGGAGCATCGTTTTCGTCTGGTCCTTCTGGCTGATCGTCAGCCGGATCGCCAATCAGAGCGGGCTGACGATCTATGACCTGACCGCGATGCGTTACGGGTTGGCCTCGCTGATCGCGGTGCCGCTCAGCCTCTATTACAAACCGTGGCGCGGGATGCGGCTGGGGCAGATCGCGGTGATCTCCTTCATCCTCGGGCCGGTCTATATCCTGTGCGTCTTTTCCGGCTTTCTCTATGCACCCGCCGCCCATGGCGGGATTTTCATGAACGGGATGCTGCCGCTGATCAGCATCCTGTTCGGCATCGTGCTGTTTCGCGCGCTGCCCGGGTTGCGGCAGGTGCTGGGGGCGGTGCTGATCCTCGTCTCGGCCGTGGTGCTGGCCTGGGACGCGGCGGCGACCGGCGGGCAGGATGCCTGGATCGGCGATCTGCTTTTCGTGGTGGGGGCGCTGTTCTTTTCCTCCTACGTGCTGCTGTCCGAACGCTGGCAGATCGGGGCGATGCAGGTGATCTTCTGCGGCACGGTGGTCAACGCGGTGCTGTACCTGCCGGTCTGGTTCTTGTGGCTGCCCTCGGGGCTGGCGCAGGCGCCGCTGCAGCCGCTGCTGCTGCAGGCGATCTACCAGGGTTTCGTGCCGAACCTGGTGGGGCTGATCTTCATCGCCCATGCCTCGCGCAGCATCGGCAACGGCAATACCTCGGCGATCCTCGCGGCGGTGCCCGGGGTGGGCGGGTTGCTGGGCGCGCTGATCCTGGGCGAGACGCTGAGCCTTCTGAGCGTCCTGGCGCTGGTGCTGCTGACGGTCGGATTGCTGACCACCGTACGCCGCAAAAGGCCCGAACCGGTCTGAGGCGAAGCGGGGGAAGCCCCCTGAGCGCGGGGGCAGGGCTTCCGTACCGTTTGGCACTGCAAAAGCCACAAATGCCGACAAAATTCTGTAGCGGAAGGGGTGGTCGGGATCAGCCCTTGGGCATCTTCAAGGTGACGGTGCGGCCCGACTTCACATAGCTCAATTCGCCGTCGCCGATCGCCGCGACCTTGCCGCCGTCGATGCGGTCGCCGACCTGCACCTTCTTGTACCGCCCCGAGGACAGTCGCACCAGGGCGCGCCGGTCGCTGGGTTGGCCATAGACGCCTATCAGGTTGACTTTATGAAGATTTATCTGGTTCTTCAGCGTCGCCTGGCGGGCCACCGAGGCCTTGCTGGGCAGCGAAGGCTGGACCGGCTGGGCGGTCGGCTGCTTGAAAATCGACCCGGTGGGCAGGTCGGGTTCGGGCTGCTGTTCGGCGCTGGCGACGATGGCGGCGAAATTTTCCGGCCGGTTCTTCGGCTTCAGCGACGCCGCCACCGCCTGTTCCGTCGGCGTGTCATCCACCGCCGCCTGTTCCTGCGCGCTGGCCGGGCGCAACTGCGGCCGCAGCGCCGCCAGTTCGACCCGGGTGCGGCCGCCCAGGTTGCTGCGCTCGGTCTGTTCGATCAGGTCGTCGGGGCGCGGCTTTGGGCGCATGGCGGCCAGGCGGGTGTTGTCTAACTCGCTGGTTTCGTTGCGGCTTTCATCTCGTTCCGGCCACTTCGGCGGTGTCACGGGCGGTTTGCCGGAATAGATCAGGATGCCGTCGGGCGACATCGATCCTTCGGGGCTGGCCTTGACCAGACCGCGCGGGTCGAAATCGAAACTGGTCCCCGCGGCGGCCGGATCGGCGGGTTGCGCCAGCGCCGCGTCGCCGTCCATGCGCCGCGGATCGGGCAGGGCGACGGCATCGACGCCCATGACCGGGTGATCGATCGAGGCGACATAGAGGTCGTCCAAAACGGATGTGCCGGGCAGGGCCGGGCTTTCCGGTGCCATCTGCCAGATCCCCGTGGTGGCATAGCGTTCCTCGGAGGCCTGCAGTGTCGGCGCGGCGGCGGGATCGGGGCTATCGGCCAGGTCGGGTTCGGGTTCCAGTTCCGCTTCAACCGGGGCGTCCGGCTCCGGCGCGGGCAGGGCGATGGCCTGTTCCAGCGGCGGTTCGGTGCTGGCGGTGGCGGGGGTGCCGGCCTCGGCAAGTTCCTCTTCGGTGACGGTATCGGTGGGCAGCACTTCGGCGATGTTGTCGGGGGTGTCGCGGCCCAGCAGCGACGCCACCCCGTCCGAGCCGAGCGAGGCCCAGGCGGCCATGATCACCATGAAGACCAGCAAGAGCGCGGTCAGGATCAGCCCCATGAAGCGCGGCTTGCCGCCGACGGATTTGCTGTCGCGGGCGCCGAAGACGGTCAGGCGCTGCGCTTCGGTTTCGGGCGGCGGTACGGCTTTGCCGCGGCGGCCGGCCTGCTTGAGCCGGCTGAGCAAGGAGGTGCGTTCGGGCGCCTGCACCTCGGTCGGGCGCAGGCTGTCGGCCATGTCGAGCATCGCCGCCTCGGGATCGGCAGCCCTGGTTTCCGCCACCGGGATCGGATCGAAGGCTTTCGGCGCGGGGGCTTCGGGGGCCGGGGCCGCGGATGCGCCGCTGAGGCCGCGCTGAGCGCCTTCGAGCGGCGGCGCGCTGTCGGGTGCCGTGTCCCGCTTCGCCCGCACGGTCGAGAAGGACGGGGCGGGGGCGTCAGCGGCTTGCTTTGCTTCCGGCGCGGGCGCTTTCACTGCAGCGGGTTCGGCGGCCGGGGCTGGGGGCGGGGCAAGCGGCAGATCGGGCTGCGCGGCGGGTTCGGATTCCTTGGCCTCGAACGCCTTCAGCATCTCTTCTTCTTCCGGCGTCAGGTCCCGGCCGGGGCCGAGTTCCTGTTCCGCCAGCCGGGCGGCCTCTTCGTAATCCTCGGGTTCGCTGGGCGTTTCCGGGGCGGCCTCCGGCGCCTTTTCCGGGGCGTCGATGATGTCGAAGCTGGGAACGCCGATTTCCTCGATCAGCGGTGCCGGTTCTGGCGCTTTCGCTGCGGGTTCGGGCTGCGGTTCTGGTTCGGGCGCGGCTTCCGGTTCGGGCGGCTGCGCCTTGCCGATGACCTTGATCGGGTCGCGGTCCGGGGTGACCGGGCCGCCGAACAATTCCGTCGCCGCATGGGTGCCGCCGAAGAACGGTTCGCCCTCGAACGTACCCTCGGCCGGTTGGGCGACGAAGCTGACCGGGTTGAACTGGTGCTCATGGGCGAAGGATTCGGCCTCGGCCAGGGTTTCGCGGGCGACGGCGGCGACATGCAACCGGCCGTCCTTTTCGGCCCAGTCGATGGCAAGCTCGGACAGGTCGTAGGGCGTCGCCCCTTCCAGCGCCTTATGCGCCAGGGCCTCGTAGCCGTCGGCATCGGTGCCGTCGGTCGCCACGTCGATATATTTGATCTGATCGTCGGGCAGGACCAGCTTGGTGGTCAGCCCGTCCGGTTCCAACCCGAACGCGGCTTCGCGCAGCCCGGCCAGGGCGCCGGTCAGATCGGCATCGTCAAACCGGACCGAGCCGACAAGATGCCAGCCCGTCGGCACGCGATGCAACAGGTCAATGCCTTCGAACGAAAGCGTCAAAGCAAAGTTCGGCTTCATGGCTTCGTTTCTTCACCCTCTCCCCGAGTGCGGGAGTGTTGTTTCGATCCGGGCGGAGTTTAGAGCAGCTTCTCCGGCAGGGAAAGGGAAAGCGAAACTATCCTTTTGTTCCTGCGGGAAAACCGCCGATGCGCCCCGGACCGGCGGGTGGGACCGGTCCGAGGGCTTGGTGCAGAGGGGCTGGGGGGATCAGGCCGAAGCCTTGTCCAGCGCCTGGCCCAGATCGCGGATCAGGTCGTCGGCGTCTTCGATGCCGATGGAAATCCGCACCACGTTGGGGCCCGCGCCCGCCGCGACCTGCTGTTCCTCGGTCAGCTGGCGGTGGGTGGTGCTGGCCGGGTGGATCACCAGCGAACGGGTGTCGCCCAGGTTGGCGACATGGCTGAACAGGTCCAGCGCGCCGACGAATTTGACGCAGGCGTCATAGCCGTCTTTCAGCGCCACGGTGAACAGCCCGCCGGTGCCTTTCGGGAACAGCGCCTTGGCGCGATCGTGATAGGGCGAGCTTTGCAGCCCGGCATAGGTGACCTTTTCCACATGCGGATTGGATTCCAGCCATTCGGCGACCTTCTGGGCGTTTTCGCTGTGCTTGGCCATCCGCAGCGACAGGGTTTCGATCCCCATCAGCGTGTAATGCGCCGCCTGCGGGTTCAGCGTCATGCCCAGATCGCGCAGCCCGATGGCGATACCGTGGAAGGTGAAGGCCAGCGGCCCGAAGGTTTCGTGGAACTTCAGCCCGTGATAGGCGGGTTCGGGTTCGGAAAGCGACGGGAACTTGCCGCTGGCGGTCCAGTTGAAATTGCCCGAATCCACCACCACGCCGCCGGTCACGGTGCCGTTGCCGGTCAGGTACTTGGTCATCGAATGCACCACCAGCGTCGCGCCGTGTTCGATCGGGCGGCACAGGTAGGGCGTGGCCGAGGTGTTGTCGACGATCAGCGGCAGGCCCACCTTGTCGGCCACCGCCGCGACGGCGGGCAGGTCGGTGACATAGCCGCCTGGATTGGCGATGGATTCGCAGAAGATCGCGCGGGTGTTGTCATCCACCGCGGCCTCGATCGCGGCGGTGTCATCGAAATCGACGAATTTGGCCGACCAGCCGAAACGCTTGATGGTCTGGGAAAATTGGGTGATCGAACCGCCGTACAGCCGGGTCGACACCACCACGTTCAGCCCCGGCGCCATCAGCGGGAACAGCGCCATGATCTGCGCCGCGTGACCCGACGAACAGCAGACCGCGCCGACGCCGCCTTCCATCGTCGCAATCCGTTCCTGCAGCACCGCCACGGTCGGGTTGGTCAGGCGCGAATAGATGTATCCGACCTCTTGCAGGTTGAACAAAGCGGCGGCGTGTTCGGCGTCGCGGAACACATAGGCCGTGGTCTGATAGATCGGCGTTTGCCGCGCGCCGGTGGCCGGGTCGGGCCGGCTGCCGGCGTGAATCTGCAACGTGTCGAAACCGTAGCTGGGGGTGTCGGACATGGGGTTTCCTCCTGCAATGCAATCCGATTTATGCGTATTGCCAAAAGGGATAGGGCATCCGATTGTGGCCCACAACGGCTAAGCGACACGAGGGAACAAGATATGCGATCCGCCTTTCACCTGGCTTATAACGTTCGGGATTTGGATGCTGCGCGGGAATTTTATTCCGGCCTTTTGGGCGCGCGCGAAGGGCGCAGCACCGATACCTGGGTGGATTTCGATTTCTACACCCATCAGCTCAGCCTGCATCTGGGCGAACCCTTCGCCACCGCACCGACCGGCAAGGTGGGCGATCACATGGTGCCGATGCCGCATCTGGGAGTGGTGCTGGAACTGCCGGAATGGAAGAAGCTGGCGCAGCGGCTGGAAGCGGCGGGGATCGATTTCGAAATCCCGCCCTCGGTCCGGTTCGAGGGCGAACCGGGCGAGCAATGGACGATGTTTTTTCGCGACCCGTCCGGCAACCCGATCGAGATCAAGGGCTTTGCCGATTTCGATCAGGTTTTCGCTAGCTGAGCAACGGGCAGGGCGCGCGGCTCAGCGCAGCCAGAGCCCGTTTTTCTTCAGCGTCTGGCGGATTTGCTGTTCGCGCCGGGGCAGGTTGTCCCGGTCGAACAGCGCGCGCGCCTTTTCGCCCTTGTTCTGATAGACGAAGCGCTTGATCGGTTCATATTGCTTGAGCACCTTCTTCACCCGGTTGGGTTCGGCGATCTCTTCCAGCACATCCACCGCCTTGTCGCTTTCGCGGGCGTAAAGCATCGGCAGCAGCCGGTAATGGCAGCTGTGTGAACCGTCCAGGTATCCCTCGGGCAGCGCATCGCGGCCGCCGCGGAAACTGTGGATGACAAGCGGCAGAACGACCTGGTCGAGCCAGGGATTGAGCGACTGGCAGGCCAGTTCTTGCGGAGGGTTGGTGCGGATCTCCACCGCGTATTCGGCGAAGCGGTCGCCGAACAGTTTGGGGCATTTGTAATAGAAGAACCCGGCGTTGAAATAGAGATAGCGGCGCCAGTATTCGTCGGGCTGGCTGAGGTCCAGCGAGCTTTCGAAATCCAGCCCGAACCGGTCGTAGAGCGATTTCCAGATACCGGTATATCCGGGGCCGTAGAGTTCCGGCTTGGGCCAGGTGCCTTCGACCCGGTTGGACGCCGAGGGGCGGTCGAAATCGAACGGCACCTGCGCCAGGTCATCAAGGATCAGCGTGTCAGTGTCGAAGAAGACGAAGGGGTCGCCCTCGGGCAGGGCGCTCAGCGCTTCGATCTTGTTGCCGTGGGGGTATTTCTGGCCGAAATGACGGTTCTCGAAGGGCAGGATTTCCGCCCCGAATTCATCGAGCAATTCCAGCACATGGGCGTTGGTGATCCGCGGGTCGTCCTGCCACAGCGGCCCCGGCTGCGGTTCGGCGACGAAGAAGCGCCCTTTGAAATCGGGATTGGTGGCCCGGAACGAGGCGGCGAACAGCAGCGCCTCGTACTGCAGACGGTTGGTCTGACCGACGATGACGATGTTGAAAGGTTGGATTTTTCCGTTCGCCTTGGCCATACTCGGGCTGCCCTGACCTCATTTTTTCATCACTATAGGGGCAAGGCGGCGCTTACAGAAGGGGCCGCGGTGTATTTTGCGAAAGGGGAATTTTATGCTCGACGTATTTCTGATGCTGGTGGCGATGGCGGCGCAGGGCGCTGGCGAGGCCAGATCGAGTTCGATGGCGGAGGTCGCGGCAGAACCCGCGCCGGTAACCGAAAGCGCCGCGCCGACCGAGCAGGCTGCGGCCCAGGCCGCCCCGCAACCGGCGCCGCAGCCCGCGCCCGAGGTGCCCAGCGGCAAATTCACCACCGCGCAGGAGGTGCGCCCGATCCTCGGCATGACCAAGGCCAACTGGATCGCGGTGCGCGAATATGACGGCCAGGACATCGTTTACTTCACCCAGCTGCTGAGCTGGCGCTGCGGGCTGAACGCGATTCGCTATTCCTTCAATGACGGGCCGATTCAGGTCTATCCGCTGCCGCCCTGCCACGACGACACCGCCTCGCCCAACGCCTTGATCGACGACGAGGCGATGCCGATCATGGGATTGGCGCCGGGATCGGTGCAGAAGGTCTATGTCGAGATTTTCTATGACGACATGACCACGGATTCGGCCAGTTTCGAGCGCAAGGCGGTGCTGATGCCCTGATGGTCGGGGTCGCCGCTGCCCGCATCCGGAACACCCACAGATTTTCGCCGGTCACTGCTGTCTGTCGCTGAGGAGGAGGAAGTGGTGGGCGACCCTGGAATCGAACCAGGCGTGCGTCTCCGCGAGGGAGTTACAGTCCCCTGCCACACCTTGCGGCCTGTCGCCCACTTCCGACGGCAACGCCGTCTGGTGAGGGGCTGATTACTGTGCCCGGAAACGGGCGTCAACCAGAAAATCCCTTGCAGGCGGCAATGTCCCGTCGCATTAACGCAGCCACGCTTCTGGGAAAGGATCGGGGCATGAAAAAACCGAAATGGGTCGTCGCCAAGGAACAGGCGAAACGCGCCTCCGCGTCGGAAACGGTGTGGCTGTTCGGCCTGCACGCGGTGCGCGATGCACTGCTGAACCCGGAGCGTGAAAAACTGCGGCTGATGGTGACCAAGAACGCGCTGGACAAGCTGGCGGATGCGGTGGCCGAGGCCGGGGTGGAACCCGAAATCGTCGATCCGCGCAAATTCTCCGCGCCCATTGATCCGCAATCGGTCCATCAGGGCGCGGCGCTTGAGGTCAAACCGCTCGACTGGGGGCGGCTGGATCACGTCTGTGCCGGGCAGCCGGGGCTGGTGCCGCGGGTGGTGATGCTGGACCGGGTGACCGATCCGCATAACGTCGGCGCGATTCTGCGCTCGGCCGAGGTGTTCGGCGCCTCCGCCGTGGTTGCCCCGCGCCATCACAGCGCGCCGGAAACCGGCGCCCTGGCCAAGACCGCCAGCGGTGCGTTGGAACGCCAGCCCTATCTTCGGGTCAAGAATCTGTCGGACGCGATGCAGGAACTGCGCAACATGGGCTACCTGATCCTGGGGCTGGATGGCACTGCCGAGGCCACCATCGAAGAGGCGGTCGAGGGCCATCGCGACCAACCCATCGCGCTGGTGCTGGGGGCCGAAGGCCCGGGGCTGCGGCAAAAGACCAAGGAAACCTGCGATCAACTGGTGCGGATCGACTTCGCCCGCAGCTTCGGGTCGCTGAACGTGTCCAACGCCGCCGCCGTGGCGCTTTACGCCGCCAAGGGCTGATCAGGCCGCTTTCAGCAGCTCCGACTTTTCCTGCACCAGGCGCAGGAACCGGCCCTTCACCATCCAGGACAGGCCGAAGGCGAACAGCGCCAGCGCCTCGAAGGTGAAGGTCGGCGGGAACAGCGCGGCGGTGCCATAGGGCGCGCCTTCGGTCAGGCCGATGGCGGCCATGCAGGCCAATATGGTCAGCCCGCAAATCAGGTAGATGGTGTTGCGGATCGCCTTGGCCGATGACATTTCCGCCTCGCCCCGCTTGGTCATCACCACGCCTTCGCCATTGTCGCGGCGGAAGGCGTAGAGCGCGAAATAGGCCAGGATCGAAAACATCACGAAGGCCCCCAGGAAGTGGAAGAACTGGGAATTCAGCACCTTCCCGAACAGGGTCATCACCACGTAGTCATAGCCCGCATTGGTCGGCACGGTCAGCGGATCGTCGGGATTGGGGGCATAGGCGACGAAGGCGCGGCCGGAATAACCGGTGCTGCAGCCCGGCCCGAAGGTCGGGAAAATCGCGACGCACATCGCCCCCACGGCCCCGATCGAGGAAATGACATTGTCCCATTTGGTGTGCCCGCGGTAGCAGAACAGGAACACCGCGATGAACCCCATGCAGCCGACGAAGAAACTGCCCCAGAAGGGGATGTAGTAATAATGGCTGATCGAACTCATCCGGCAGAAATGCGACACGAAGGACGACGCATAAAGCAGGCAGGGCAGGGCGAAGGCGATCAGCCCGACATAGAGCGCGATCTTCTTCTGATCCAGCGGCACCGGCGACGGGTTGCCGGCCCGGGTCAGCGGCCCCTTGGCGACCATTTTCACTATGCTTTGCATCGGCTGTCTCCTCGGTTGCAGCGCAGCCCATGGTAGCATGGGAATCGCCCATCCCGAACGGTCTTGCGTTTGCCCGATTGGTATCTATCTGTGATCCCATGCCCCATAGCCGAAAAATCGCCACTTGCTGTTATTGCGGCCGCCGCGCCGAGCTGGTCCTGACCGGAGAGGTCCGGCACGAACTGAGCTGCGCCTCCTGTGGCGCGCCCTTGCACAATCTCAAGCGGCTGCGGTCGGACGCGGTGGCGGCGCCGGAAAAGGCGGCCAAGCTCAAGCCGTATAAGCCGAAGAAATCCAAGGCGAAGAAGGTCAAGCGCCGCAAGGGATTCGGGGCGAAGCTGTTGGATGAGTTGTTCGACGCGGTGGAAGATATCTTCGACTGAGCCCGAGCTGCCCTCGGCCTCTTGTTCACAGCTTCTTTACCAGCCCTTCAAATGCCCGGAATCGTTCCTATCTATCTATCAGAGACGCGAAACCGGAACTTTGCGATCTCATTCACTGTCCCTCGTTCCGACACTGGCGCCCAAGGTTTCTTGGGCGCTTTTTCTTTGTTCGCCGTCTTCCCCTGGCGGTCAGGGGGATCAAAGAGGCTTCCCCTGATCCCGCAGGCGCGCTATCGCTGGGGCATGAGCGAACAGTATTCCGACGAATTCCTGAAAAAGGTCCTGACCCGAACCAAGCGCGTCGCGGTGGTGGGCGTGTCGATGAACCCGGTGCGGCCCAGCTATTACGTGGCGCGTTACCTGTCTCTGAAGGGCTTCGACGTGGTGCCGGTCAATCCCGGCCATGCCGGCGAGGTGCTGTTCGGCTGCGAGGTGAAGGCCAGCCTGCGCGACATCGAGGGCAAGGTCGACATGGTCGACATCTTCCGCCGCTCCGATCACGTGCCGCCCATCGTCGACGAGGCGCTGGAGTGTTTCCCCGACCTCGGCACGATCTGGATGCAGATCGGGGTGGAACATGCCGAGGCCGCCGAAAAGGCCCGTGCGCGCGGGGTGGACGTGATCATGAACCGGTGTCCGAAGATCGAATACCAGCGGCTGTACGGCGAGTTGCGCATGGGCGGCTTCGCGACCGGGGTGATTTCGTCCAAGCTTTGAGTGCGGGGCGTCACGCCACCTTGCTGCCTTCGGTCCCGGGGTCGGGGACGAGTTCGACCCGGTTTCTGCCTTTCAGCTTGGCCTCGTACAGGGCGGCATCGGCCGCTTCGACCAGGCTTGCCTGGGTCATTTCGGGGCCGGTGACCGCGATGCCGATGCTGACCGTGACGGCGATCCGGTTTGCGCCGCAGCGGAACGGGTGGCGTTCGACCGCTTCGCGCAGACGGTCGGCGATGTCGCGCGCAGCGATGGCGGTCGTGCCCGGCAACAGCACCGAAAATTCTTCGCCGCCGACGCGGAACGGGCGGTCGAAGGAGCGCAGGTTTCGCGTCAGTATGGCGCCGATTTCCTGCAGCACCATGTCCCCGGCGGCATGTCCGTAGGTATCGTTGATGTGCTTGAAATGGTCGATATCCAGAGCCAGAAGCGCCGTCGTTTCGCCGAAGCGCTGTACCCGGTCGAAGGTTTCCGCCAGGGCCTCCTCGAAGGCCCGCCGGTTGAGCAGCCGGGTGAGGCTGTCGCGCACGGCCAGATCGGTCAGCGCCGTTTCGGATATCTTGATGCGCCCGATCATCCGGTTGAATTCCTCGGCCACGCGATGCAGTTCGGGCGGCACCTGGATGTCGATCCGGTAGTCGCGGTCGCCCTGGGCGAAGCGCGCCGCCCCGTCGACCAGCCGGTTCACGCTGCGCGTCATGATCCGGCTGATCAGGGAGATCCCGCCGACCGTCGTCAGCAGGCACACGGCCCCGGCGATGCCCATGATCCACAATGACCTTTCATAATGCAAAAGCGCCCTGTCGTGATCGGTCTCGATTGCGGCGATCAGTTGGCCATTGACCGCCGACAGCTCGTCGGAGGCCGCGGCGGCATGAGCGTGGAACTGCCGCATGAGCCGCGCAGCGCCGCCGTCACCGGCCGGCGGGGCGAGCGAAATCAGCTCCGTTGCGCTGCGATCCGCCGCGATCCAGTCCTCGTGGGCGCGTTTCAGCAGGGAATTGGCGGAGGTTTCAATATGCGTATGTAAGGCGAGCGCGGCGAATTCCGCCTCGATCTGTTGTCGCATGCTGCGATAGGCCAGGGGCCCGGTCGGGTTGGCGCCGTTCACGAATTCATCGACCGGGGCAAGGGTATCCTTGACCAGCATGTTCAGCCGCTGCACCGGGACGATGTGATAACGGTGGCGTTCGGCAATGTCCTCGAACGGGCCGATCACGCCGCGGTCGAGAAGCAGGAAGCCACCGATGGCAGACACCGCGATCGGCGTCAGCGCCAGGGCGGCGCAAAGTCCCATCCAAAATCGGAACGATCTGGTTTTCAAAAGGCCGATCACGTCGCCACCTCTCCCTGCATTGCCCGGCCATTGAAGACAGTGGGGATTTAAAAGTGGTTAAGATGCGCTTTGCCGAGCCACTGGCGGGGCAGGAGCCGGTTTCCCGGATTGGGCCTCTCCCGCGGCAAGGGAAGGGGGCGCCGCCCCCTCTGCGCGCGTTGCGCGCATTCACCCCCGGAGTATTTTTGCCAAGAAGAAACGGATCAGCTTTTGCGGGCGGCCTTTTCGGCGATGCCGGAGGTGCCCTGGCGGCGGGCGAGTTCGGCCATCACATCGGCCAGCGGCACGTCACGCGATTGCAGCATCACCAGCAGGTGGAACAGCACGTCGGCGGCTTCCGAGGTCAGCCTTTCGCGGTCGCCCTTGATGGCCTCGATGATCGCCTCGACGGCTTCCTCGCCGAATTTCTCGGCGCATTTTTCCGGGCCCTTGGACAGCAGTTTCGCGGTCCAGCTGGCGTCGGGATCGGCCGCGGCGCGCGCGGCGATGGTTTGTGCGAGATCGTCGAGTGTCATTCGATCCTCATCGGAATGCCCGCTTGCGCCATGTGTTCCTTGGCCTCGCGGATGGTGTAATCGCCGAAATGGAAGATCGAGGCGGCCAGGACGGCGCTGGCGCCGCCCTTGGTGACGCCTTCGACCAGGTGGTCGAGCGTGCCGACGCCGCCCGATGCGATCACGGGGATGTCGACGGCGTCGCTGATCGCCTTGGTCAAGGCGAGGTTGAAACCGGCGCGGGTGCCGTCGCGGTCCATCGAGGTCAGCAGGATTTCACCGGCACCCTTTTCTGCGACCAGCTTGGCGAATTCCACCGCGTCGATGCCGGTGGATTTGCGCCCGCCATGGGTGAAGATTTCCCAGCGGATGCCGTTGCCGTCCGCATCGGTTTCGACCGTCTTGGCGTCGATTGCCACCACGATGCATTGGCTGCCGAACTGATCGGCTGCTTCGGCCACCACATCGGGATTGGCCACGGCCGCCGAATTGAAGCTGACCTTGTCGGCGCCCGCCAACAGCAGGTTGCGTACGTCCTGCACGGAGCGCACGCCGCCGCCCACGGTCAGCGGCACGTAGCATTGTTCCGCCGTGCGCTGCACCACATCGAGCATCACGCCGCGGTTTTCATGCGTCGCGTGGATGTCGAGGAAGCAGATTTCGTCGGCGCCTGCCGCGTCATAGGCCTTGGCCGATTCCACCGGGTCGCCGGCATCGACCAGGTCGACGAAATTCACGCCTTTGACGACGCGGCCATCGGCGACGTCGAGGCAGGGGATGATGCGGGTTTTCAGCATGTCGGAGCACCTTCGGGCGGGATTGCCCCGTCTTTACTCCGCAGCCGGGCCGGATGCAACGCGGGCGATGCGGCGCATGGTGTTGCGCGTGATCAGCACGTGAAACGGTTTGATCAGCGCCAGGTAGGCCGTGCCGAAGGCATTGTTGCGGTGCACCCAGGTCGCCATGTGAAGCCGCCCGCCGTCCTGCATCAGGCAGATGCGGAAATCGAGATGGCGGTCGTCGGTGCCGAGGATCAGTTCGTCCTCGCCCTCATATTCGACCGGGAAAATCGCGCCGTCGCCGGTTTCGCTCGCCTCGGTCTTCAGGCCGAAGGGGTGCATCAGTGTGTTGCGCAGGGTCATCAGGGCCTTGGCCCAGCCGGGCAGGGTGAAGCCGATATCCGCCGCCGCGCGCGGGGAAAGCGCGCTGTCCACCGCGTAGCCGTCGATGAAATCGCCGCTTTGCACCCTGGACCACAGGCGCGAATGCGCGGGCAGGGGGGTAGGGGAAATGTGTCGCATCGGCGGCCTCGGATCGTTGCCTGCGGCAATACTGCGCCCAAAAGCGCTATTCAGGGCTGTGGTGCGGTGTCGCATGCATGTCCCGCGCGCATCCGGGGCAGGGGCGGTTCAACGCCGGAGGACGCGCCGGATCAGGGTGAACGCGGCCTTCAGGGCGAAGAAGAGCGCGATGGTCGCCGCCAGGGGCAAGGTCAGCATCATCAGCCAGCCCATGACGAAAGCGCTGTAAAGCGTGTCGCCCCAATCCTTGCCATTCACGAAGCAGGGATTGCTGTAGCCTTCGTGCAGGATGCAGTCGTGGCGTTCGGCGAACCAGCTGGCCCAGAACATGCTGACCGCCGGGGCGAGGCAGATCAGCAGGACGGTGGAAAGCAGCAGGGTCCGCCGCCGGATCATGCCTTCAGCAGCTCCAGCGCCTCTTTCAGGTCGATGGCGCCGTCGTAAAGCGCCCGGCCCGAGATCGCGCCGTTGAGCGGCGCGCCGCAATTTTTCAGCGCCCGCAGATCGTCGAGCGAGCTGACGCCGCCCGAAGCGATCACCGGGATCGACACCGCGTTGGCCAGCGCCGCGGTGGCCTCCACGTTCGGCCCCTGCATGGCGCCGTCGCGGTTGATGTCGGTATAGATGATCGCCGCCACGCCCGCGTCCTCGAAGGATTTTGCCAGGTCGGTGACCATGACGTCGGTTTCCTCGGCCCAGCCCTTGGTGGCGACGCGGCCGTCGCGGGCATCGATGCCGACGGCGACATGGCCGGGGAATTCTTTCGCCGCCTCGCGCACCAGATCGGGGTTTTCCACCGCCACGGTGCCCAGGATCACCCGCGCCAGCCCCTTCGACAGCCAGTTTTCGATCGTCGCCATGTCGCGGATGCCGCCGCCCAGCTGCGCCGGGACCTTGGTGCGTTTCAGGATCGCCTCGACCGGGGCGGCATTCACGGGTTCGCCGGCAAAGGCGCCGTTGAGGTCCACCAGGTGCAGCCATTCGCAGCCCGCTTCGACGAATTCCATCGCCTGCGCCGCCGGGTCGTCGTTGAACACGGTGGCCTGATCCATTTCGCCTTTGTAAAGCCGGACGGCCTTGCCGTCCTTGAGGTCAATCGCGGGGTAGAGGATCATGGCGCGGCCTTTCGCTTGGTGCATGGCCGGTCTTTTGCACGGGAGAACGGGAAATGCAATGTGGGCGGGCCGATACCCGGTTCGGACCTCCCGCTTTGCCCGCGCTTTGACCCTATGTCAGCCTTGATCGGAATCGCCATCCCGGGTCAGGATCGGGCCATTCAAAGGGAGGGAGACCGATGAAAAAGCTTATTCTCACCGCCGTTCTGGGCCTTGGCTTCGCGGGCGCGGCTTCGGCCGATCCGGTCGAAGGCATCTGGAAAACGCAGGTCGATGACGGGTCCTATGCCCATGTCACCATTTCGCCCTGCGGCGCCAACCTGTGCGGCGTCATTTCGCGCACCTTCAATTCCGGCGGCGAATACAAATCCGGCAATATCGGCAAGCAACTGGTCTGGGACATGAGCCCCCAGGGCGGCGGCAGCTACAAGAAGGGCAAGATCTGGCAGCCCTCGACCGACAAGATCTACAGCTCGAAGATGTCGCTGAAGGGCGACGTTCTGAAAGTGTCGGGCTGCGTCGGGCCGATCTGCAAGAAACAGACCTGGAATCGGGTGAAATAAGTCCGTTTCGGCCGGTTTTCGCCGAAAAGTGATCGGTGTTTTTGGATTATGTTAAGAAAGTTCCTATCTTGGTCGGGTGATGTTGTCTGACCGAGGTAGGGTTATGTTTCGAGTCATTTCCATTTGCGCGGTCCTGACCGGGGCGGCGGTTCCGGCCCAAGCCGATCAAGTTCTGGGCACTTGGCTGACGCCGCCCGACAAGAAGGGTCAGGTCGCCCATATCGAGGCGCGCCCTTGCGGCGACGCGGTCTGCGGCGAAATCGTGCGCACCTATGACAAGGCGGGCAATCCCGTCACCACCCCGAACCTGGGCAAGCGGCTGTTTTGGGACATGAAGCAGGTGTCGCCCGGCGAATATGCCGGCATGGGCTGGGTGCCACTGCACGACGTCACCTTCCAGGGCAAGATGAAGGTGCAGGGCGACCGCATGGTGGTGCGCGGCTGCGTTGCCTTCGTCTGTCAATCGCAGACCTGGCAGCGGGTCAGGGTTTCCAGTTAAGGAAATTGGCGATCAGCCGCAGCCCGGTCTTCTGGCTTTTTTCCGGGTGGAACTGCATGCCCAGCATGTTGTCGCGCCCGACGATGGCGGTGATCGGGCCGCCGTATTCGACATGTGCCAACAGGTGCGCCGGATCGGCCACCTGCATGTGATAGGAATGCACGAAATAGGCGTGATTGCCGGTCTCGATCCCGTCGAAGACCGGGTGCGGACGGTCGATCACCAGGTCGTTCCAGCCCATATGCGGCACTTTCAGCGCCGGGTCTGACGGTTCGATCTTCACCACCTCGCCGCCGATCCAGTCGAAGCCGGGGGTTTCGGTATATTCCAGCCCGCGGGTGGCCATCATCTGCATGCCGATGCAGATGCCCAGGAACGGCTTGCCGCCCTTGATGACCGCCTCTTCCATCGCTTCGAACACGCCGCGATGGTCGAACAGCGCCTCACGGCAGGCCGGGAAGGCGCCGTCGCCAGGCAGCAGGATGCGGTCGGCTGTGCGGATCACCTCGGGGTCGGAGGTCACCACGACTCCGCCGGCGCCGGTTTCCGCCGCCATGCGCTGAAACGCCTTTTCCGCCGAATGCAGGTTGCCGCTTTCGTAATCCACAATCGCTGTCAGCATGGGCCGGGTTCCTTTGTCTTGTCCCCCTTCACCTGAAACGAAACGCGGGCGGGGTCAAGGGGCGCGGGCTGGTTCTGATTGTGCGCCCGTTCCGGGCGCGCCTGATATCTCAAGAAAATGCCTTCGGACATTTTCTTTCGGATCCGCCTCCGGCGGGAGTATTTGCACCAAGAAGAAACACGCGCGCTTTTTGCTTCTTCTTGGTCGAAATACCCCGGGGGTTTGGGGGCAGAGCCCCCATTCCGCTTCGCCTGAAAGGCGGAGCAAGACCTGTGCGCCCTGCAAGGGCGCCCCTTTTGATCCCGGATGTCTTAAAGAGCGCCCTTGGTCGAGGGGATCGCGTCGGCCTTGCGCGGGTCGGTTTCCACCGCCAGCCGCAGGGCGCGGGCGACCGCCTTGAACGCGGCCTCGGCCACGTGGTGGGCGTTGAAGCCGTGAATCTGATCCACATGCAGGGTAATGCCGCCATGGGTGCTGAGCGCCTGGAAGAATTCGCGCACCAGCTCGGTGTCGAATGTGCCGATCTTGGGCGCCTGGAAATCGACGTTCCAGATCAGATAGGGCCGCGCCGACAGGTCGAGCGCGCAGCGCACCTGCGCGTCGTCCATCGGCAGGTGGCATTCGCCGTAGCGCCGGATGCCCTTCTTGTCGCCCAAGGCCTGGGTCAGCGCCTGGCCCAGGGCGATGCCGGTATCTTCGACGGTGTGGTGGTCGTCGATGTGGTAATCGCCCTTGGCGCGGATCGTCATGTCGATCAGCGAATGGCGCGCCAGCTGGTCCAGCATGTGGTCGAAGAAGCCCACGCCGGTCTGGTTGTCATAGGCGCCGGTCCCGTCGAGATTGATCTCGACCGAGATTTCGGTTTCCGCCGTCTTGCGCGTGATCTGGGCCGTCCGCATGTCGTTCTCCGTGTGCTGTCGCGGGTTTATAGGCCGCGGCGGGGGCATTTCCAAGGCTGCAATGCGGCGCGGCGCGGGAATGCAAATGACCGTTGCAGCGCGGGCGCGGACGTGACAGCTTGGCGCAAAGACCAACGAGGCCGACATGACCACCTGTGTATTTGTCCAGATCCGCTGCAAACCCGGCACCACCTACGAGGTGGCCGAGGAAATCGCGCTGCGCGAAATCCATTCCGAGCTCTTTTCCACCAGCGGCGAATTCGACCTGCTGATGAAGCTCTACATCCCCGGGGGCGAGGATGTCGGCAAATACATCAACGAAAATGTCCGCAATATCGCGGGGATCGAACGCACGCTGACGACGCTGACCTTCAAGGCGTTCTGATCAGCCCTGTTCGGCGTCCTGCCGGTCCAGCGCGTCGAGCGTGTCGCGCAGCAGCGCCGGCAGCATTTCGCGCCGCACCGACACCACCGCGTTATCGCCCTTCTTGCCCGCGATCTCGATATCGATCAGCGCCTGGCGCATCTGTTCGGCCCCGAACAGCGCGGCGCTCGACGCGTGTTTGTGGCAACGCGCGGCGATTTCCATCATGTCATCGCACTCGCCTTGCAGCCACTCGACCAATTCGGTCAGTTCCTCGGTCAATTGCAGGCGCAGCGCGTCATAACCCTCTCCGAGGCTGTCGCGCAGGGCGGTATTGGTTTCGGGGTTGATCAGCTGCCGTCCCGGCGCGGCGGGCATGGGGGGCGCGTCGCGGCTGTCGGTTTCTTCGGGCCGGTCCTGGGTATAGGTCGCGATGATCCGTTCCAGGTCCTGCCGCATCAGCGGTTTGGGCAGCACGTCCTGCATCCCGTCCTGCATGAATTCGGATACGTTTTCGGGCAGCACATGGGCGGTCAGGGCGATGATCGGGGTGGTGCTTGAGGCGCCGTTGCCGCTGCGGATGCGCCTGGTGGCTTCGCGCCCGTCCAGCACCGGCATCGAGATATCCATCAGGATCAGGTCGAATTTCTTTTCCGCCGCACGGGCGACGCCGCTTTGACCGTCGGGCGCTTCGCTGATCCGGTGGCCGTCGCGCTGGAGCATGGCGCGCACGACGTTGCGGTTGATCTCGTTATCCTCGACTACCAGGATATCGAGCTTGCGCGTGGGCCGTTTTTCCGCCGCGTCCGCGATTTTGCCAGCCTTCGCCGCTGCGCGCGAAGGGGCCTGTTCGATCGGTGCGTCGGCGTCTTCCATCGGGATCTTGACCCAGAAGGTCGATCCCTCGCCCAGCCGGCTGTCGACGCCCAGTTCGCCGCCCAAGAGCGAGGTGATCCGCTTGACGATGCCAAGCCCCAGCCCGGTGCCGCCCGCCTCGCGGTTATAGGCGCTGTCGCTGGTCACGAAATCGTCGAAGATCGTCGCCAGGTCGGCCTCGGAAATACCCATGCCGGTATCGGCGACCTTGAATTCGATGATGTCGGTGCCCGGTTCGGCGATGACTTCGACGGTGATCTCGCCGTCCTTGGTGAACTTGATCGCGTTGCTGACCAGGTTGATCAGGATCTGCTGAATCCGGCCCGGGTCGGTCTTGACCCATTTGCGCCGGGGGCCCAGCCAGTAGCTGTGGATCGTGTTGCCGCGCTTGTCGGCGTGATCCTTGAGGTTGTTCAGCGCGGTATCGACGACCTCTTGCAGGTCGGTCGGGCGGTTGCGCAGGATCGGTTTGCCGGCCTCGTAGCGGGCGATGTCCAGCACGTCGTTGATATGGTCCATCAACAGCTTGCCCGAGGTGCTCATGTTGTCGACATAGCCCTGCTGATTGCCGCTCAGCGGCGTTTCCTGCAGCAGCGACAGGTTGCCCATCAACCCGTTCAGCGGGGTGCGGATTTCATGGCTCATCACCGCCAGGAACCGCGCCTTGGCCTTTTCGCCCGCCAGCGCCTGGTCGCGCGCTTCGATCAGGTCCTGTTCGGCCCGCACCCGGAAGGAAATGTCGCGGATGAAGGCGATGAAGAACCGGCGCCCGTGCAGATCGCTTTTCTGCAGCGCCAGTTCGATCGGGAAGACTTCGCCGTTGGACCGCTTGGCGTCCAGCCGGACCCGGCCCTTGCTGACGATGTGGAACGGGCCGCCGTCGTCGATGCGCTTCATCGCCCTGTCATGCGAGTCGATATACTGATCGGGAACGATCAGGTCGGACACGTTCCGGCCGATCGCTTCGGCGTGGGAATAGCCGAAGATTTCCACCGCCGCGTTGTTGAATTCCTCGATGATGCCCTTGGCATCGGTGACGATGACCGCGTCCAGCGCGGTCGAGATCACCGCCCGAGTTCTCTGCCCGGCCTCGTTCACCTGGCGGCGGCGTTCCTCGGAGCGGCGGGTGAGCGTGTTGAAATAGTAGGCCAGCAGCAGCAGCGTTCCCATCAGCAGGGTCGAGGTTGCCGTCAGCACCAGCAGGGTGGAGGAAATGTCCTTGCGCCGCACCTCGCGCGCCTCGGCGCGCTGGTTCAGCGCGGTGATGGAGAGTTGCTGCAGGTTGCGGGCAACGTCGACCGAGTTTTCTTCGATGCTGTTCAGCCCTGCGGTCAGTTGAGCGTCGCTGGCGTCGATCAGCGGCGTGGTTTGCGCCAGAAATTCGTGGACCGATGTCATCGCTTTCTCGAAGGATTCGATCTTGTGCAGTTCGTCGTAGGAAGAGCCTTCCTCGAAAACGTCGACCCGGCTGTAGAGTATGTTGAAGTGGTGCCGCACCGTTGCGAGGCTTTCGGCATCCCCGTCGGCCGCCTTGATCAGGCTGCTTTGAAATTTCAGGAATTCGTTTTCGGCCTGGCCAAGCGCCCATTGCACATTGTCGCCATTGGCGACGCGCAGATCGCGGACCTTGCTGATGACGCCGATGGACTGAAAAACGACCAGCAGGAAGCTGATCGCCGCAATCGCCATCAAGATTCGGGTGCTGCCCATGTATACCCGGCCCCCCACCGCGACCGTCTTGCCGCCCGAGGGGTATTCAGGCGATCCTTCAGGGGGCACATTATGCAGTGCGTGCGGGTCTGTCGAGCGTTCAATATGGGGAGGATAAAAAGATGAATCGGGCACTGTATACCATAACCAATGTTTGACTTTACGGCAGGCTGAGACGTGTTTGTTACCGTTCCCTTCTGATCACGCCATTCGGTCCCGCCTGCATCGGTGATCCGACAAGGATCCCGGTTTCACGCGGCTGAAAAAGACAAAGCCGGACAAGCCATTGCTTATTATCATAGTAAATTCGGCCGCCTGCGTCTGTCCTCTCAAAAGGATAACAAGTTAAATAAGGGAGGTGGAGCGCCTGCTCCTTCGGGTAGGCGGAAAGGCGCTGTCAGGGCGCCGCGGATCGCTGCAGCGACCGCATCAGGAAGCCGCGCAATTCCCGTGGCGCAATCGGCTTGTGCAGCAGGTGCAGCCCGGCGTCGCGGCAAAGCTGCGCCAGTTCGACCGAACGCGTTGCGGTGGCAAGGCAGGCGGGGACCGGCCCAAGATCGCGGATCAGTGCGGCGATCAGGTCGGTGCCCAGCACCCCGTTGTCGAGCTGGTAATCGGCGACGATGGCATCGGGGGCGACATCGATTTCCTCGATCAACGCGCGCGCACCGGCCTCATCGGCGCAGGCCAGCACGGTCACGTCCCAGCGTTCCATAGCGACGCTCAGCGCGTTGCGCAGCTCCGCATCGTTTTCCACCAGCAGCACGATCATGTTCTTCAGGCTGTCGCTCTGCGTGACCCGCGGCGGCCGCGCCGGGTTGGTGGTGTCGCGTTCGGTTGCGGCCAGCGGCAATTCGACCGAAAACATCGTGCCCATCCCGGGGGTGGAGCGGACCTGCAGCGGGTGCTGCAGCAGCGCGCAGGCGCGGTCGACGATGGCCAATCCCAGCCCCAGCCCTTCGCTGGCGCTGCCGGGGCTGTCGACGCGGTGGAATTCGTTGAAGATCAGGTCCTGCTGATCCTCGGGGATGCCGGGGCCGGTATCGTGCACCTCGATCCGCACCGCGTTTTTCAGGTGCCGCGCGCCGACCAGGATGCGGCCCGTCTGCGTATAGCGCACCGCGTTGGCCATCAGGTTCTGCAGGATGCGGCGCAGATAGGTCGCGTCGCTGGCCACCACCGCCGATGAGGCGACCACGCGCAAATCCAGCCCCTTCTGCTGCGCCAGCGGCGCCATTTCATCCTGCAGCTGGGCCATCATCCGCCTGAGCGGCACCTGGCCCACATGGACCGAGGCGCGGCCCGAATCCAGCTTCGAGATATCCAGCAGCGCGCCGAGGATATTCTCGACGCTGCTCAACGCGTTATTGGCGCGGCCCAGAACCGAGCGTACCTGATCGTCGGGGTGATCGGCCGCCACCGATCCGACATAGAGCTTGGCCGCAGACAGCGGTTGCAGCAGGTCGTGGCTGGCCGCCGCGACGAAGCGGGATTTCGACGCGTTGGCCCGTTCCGCCTCGGCCAGCGCGTCTTCGAGTTCCAGCGTGCGGTCGATCACCCGCTGTTCCAGCCTTTCGTTGGCGTCGTAAACGGCCTGCACCGCGGCGCGTTCGGCGCTGATATCGGTGAAGGAAAACACGAACCCCTTGTCGGGCATTTCCTGCGCCGACACGGTCAGGGTCTTGGAATTGCGGTGCAGGACTTCGAAGGATAGCGGGCGGCGGCGCTTTTCGCTTTCGACCCAGTCCTCGACCGCCTGCGCCGACATACCCGGCTCGAAGGCCAGTTCGTGGCGGAACCGTTCGAACAGCATGTTGAATCCGATGCCGATGCGGAATCGGCCCAGCGGGATCGACAAGAGCTCGCTGGCGCGTTCGTTCCAGCCGACCAGCCTTGCCTGTTGGTCGAAGATGCACACGCCCTGATCCAGATGTTCCAGCGTGGCACGGATCAGTTTCGCCTGATCGTCCAGCATCCGGTCGCGTTCGCGTCGTTCCAGCCGCATGATGTCGGTCACGTCGGTCTGCAGGATGACGGTGCCGCCATCGGGCGTGCGGTGTTCGCTGACCTGCACCCAGCGGTTCCAGATCATGCGGACGTTGAAGATGACGTGGCTGTCTTTGTGCCGCTCCATCCGCCGCGCGACCCAGTCACCGGGCGTTTCGTCCTGGCCCAGCGACAGGAAATTCGACTGGCTGACCAGCCGGATGTAATCGGCGAAGGCCAGCCCCGGCACCATCTGGTCGCGGATATCGGGCATGTGCATGCCGAAGCGGCTGTTGCACATGACCAGCCTTTCGTCCGAATTGAACAGCGCGAAACCTTCCTGCACCGTCTCGATCGCGTTGGTCAGGTTGGCGCGGGCGGCTTCGGTTTCCAGATTGGCTTGCGCCAGCTTGGCGTTCGAATCGTTGAGCAATTCCAGCGCTCGGCCCAGATCGCGGGTGCGTGCGCGGACCTCTTCCTCCAGAATGACGGCGCGCTGGAACTGGGCATAGGCCGCGCCTGACGCATCGCCACCCTGTTCGACACGGCGCATCAGCGCCTCGGCGATCCGGGTCAGTTTCTGGTTCTGCCGCTCGATGGAATCGCTGGGGTCGATCAGGGGGTGGGTCATGCGCTCAGCCCCTTTCGGGCGGATAGATCGCCACCCCGGTCAGCGTCTGGTTCACATGCATCGAATTCAGCTGCTCACCATAGGTGGAAAACCCCACGACGCGGTTGCGCGCCAGTATGTCGGACAGCTGGCCCTTGACCTGTTTCTGTTCCGCTTCGAGTTTGCGCAGCAGGCAATCGCAAGCGAGGATCGCATCGGGCGCGCCGTTTTCGGACAGGGCTTCGATTTCGCGTTCCAGGTGGCCCACCATGTCCATCGGTTCGGCCAGCGACAGCACCAACCCTTCGCCGATGGCCGAGAAGAACACCAGATCGCCGTTTTCCGCCACCCGCTGGATCGAGCGCACGTGATGCTGTTCGCCGATCCGAACCACCACCGGATGGGCGGCGAAAGTGAACGTGTCGAGCTGTTCGGGATCCTTGCCCAGCACCCGCGCATATTCGCGCGCCGCCGGTTCGGCGTTGATTTCATGCACGATGCGTCGGTCGGGATCGGCGCCGGTCACCACCATGCGCCGGTCGGTGGGGATCAGGTGGTCGCTCTTGAACACCCGGATCGGGCAAAGGGTGCGGATTTGTGCCACGATGGCGGCGTTGCGCAGCGCGCGGCCCTCGGCGATGACGAAGGTGGTTTCGAAGCTTTCGCCATCCCCGGCCGATCCGCCGAACAAGGGTACCGGCCCGAAGCCGAGCGCCAGATCGGCGGTCAGCTTGTCCTCGCAGCGCGACAGCCCGTCGATCATCAGGAAGTTGAATTCGTAATCCCAGTCCGGCACGTCGCGCAGCAGCGCGTTGCGGCCCTGGATCATCCGGTCGATCAGCGCCTGCGGGTCGTAGCCGTCCAAGTCCTCGACCAGCAGCATCCGGGCGCGGAACTGCGCGCGGGGAAAGCCGACGGCGACGATATTGCCCTCGGAATAGCCGTCGCAATTCAGCTCGCCCGCCGTGGTGCAGCCCAGCACCAGGCTGTCGCCGAACACCTGCGCCGAACGCGCCGCCACGTTTTCGATATCGGCCTGTGGCGACACGAACAGCAGAACAAGGTCGAAGGCCACGTCGCCAAGCGCCTCGGACAGCTGCGCGACGGGATCGTGGGCGGTGCAGGCAACGCTGGCGGTGCGCATGATTTCGGGTGCGCAGCGCACCGCATGCGACGGACCCGCGAACTGGTCCATCCTGGTTCCTCCCTTGTTTCCTCCGGCACCGATTGTTGCCGGTTAGCCGCCCTCTTGCAAGATCGCGCTGAAGCTCGTTTCCTTGGCGATCAGAACCGCCTGGGTGCGGCTTTGCACCCCCAGCTTGCGCATGATCGCGGTGACATGCGCCTTCACGGTGGTTTCGGCGATCGACAGGTCGAAGGCGATCTGCTTGTTCAGCTTGCCCTCGCAGATCAGCTGCAGGATGCGCGCCTGCTGGTTGGTCAGCGTGGCCAGCCGCGCGCTGGCGTCTTCGCGGCCAATATCGGCGTCATCGTCCAGCAGGTCGTAACCGTCGGGAATATAGACCGCGCCGCGCCGGATCGCACCGAAGGCGGCGGCGAAAACGTCGCGCTGGCTGTGCTTGGGCACGAAGCCCGCAGCCCCCGCCTTGATGGCCGAGCTGATGACGCGCGCGTCGCTCATCGAGGACACCACGATCACCGGCGCCCGCGTCGCGGTCTTCAGCCGGATCAGCCCGTCGAACCCGTTCACGTCGGGCAGGTTCAGGTCCAGCACGACGATATCGGGGCTGCCGTTCTTGGCAATCTCGTCCAGCGCCGCCTGCAGGTTCGCGGTGGCGCGGATATCGGCGGTGCCGGTCACCGCTTGCAGCGTCATCGCCAGCGCGTCGCAGAACAGCGGATGATCGTCGACGACCAGCGCCGATTTGAATTCGGCGGGCGGGCAGGGCGCGGCGCTGTCTGGCATGGCTTCCCCTTCTGGCGGAACGGAACTGCCTGCCAGACTAGCAATCCCACGGGTCACGGGAAAGTGGTCGAAAGTCGTATGCGAGGATGCTTGCGCAATCGCCGGTCTACGCCGATAGTCGAATAGCAAAGGCGCCTCGAATGCGCCTAGGATTTTAAAACAGCAGGAGGGCCAACAGATGCAAATGACTGATTCCCGCGAAATAGCTGCGGACCGGCAAACCGTCTGGGCCGCTTTGTTGTCGGCGGATGTGCTGAAGGAATGCGTTCCGGGCTGCCAGGAAATGACCGGATCGCCCGAGGACGGGTTCGAAGCCACCGTGACCCAGAAGGTCGGCCCGGTGAAGGCCACCTTTAAGGGCGCGGTCAGCCTGTCGGATATCGTCGAGGGCGAAAGCCTGACCCTGAGCGGCGAAGGCAAGGGCGGCGCGGCCGGTTTTGCCAAGGGCGGCGCCAAGGTCACGCTGGAAGACCTGCCCGAGGGCGGCACCAAGCTGAGCTACGAGGTCGACGCCAAGGTCGGCGGCAAGCTGGCGCAGCTGGGCAGCCGGATCATCGACGGGGTGGCGCGCAAGATGGCGGACCAGTTCTTCGAGCGGTTCCAGACCACCGTGGAAGGCCCGGCAGAGCCGGAAGAGGCCTCTGATGAGGCCCCGGAAGGCGAACAGAAAAAGGGCTGGGTGAAGAAGGTTTTCGGGGGATGACCCCAGTTTGTTTTAACGATGAATTAGCGACGTTTATCGGCTTAGGGAGGGCACGATGACAGAAGTGAAAATGACAGTGAACGGCCGCGAGGTTTCGGGCGATGTCGAGGGGCGCACGCTGCTTTCGACATTCCTGCGCGAAAACCTTGGCCTGACCGGGACCCATGTCGGCTGCGATACCTCGCAATGCGGGGCCTGCGTGGTGCATGTGAACGGCAAGGCGGTGAAATCCTGCACCATGTTCGCGCAGGAAGCGGCGGGCGCCGATGTGGCGACCATCGAGGGCCAGGCGGGCGCCGACGGGTCGCTGAATACGATCCAGCAGGCGTTCCAGGATTACCACGGGCTGCAATGCGGTTTCTGCACCCCGGGCATGGTGATGTCGGCGGCGGCGCTGCTGAAGGAAAACCCCAAGCCGACCGAGGCCGAGATCCGCAATTACCTCGAAGGCAATATCTGCCGCTGCACCGGCTATCACAACATCGTTCGCGCGATCATGGCCGCCAGCGGTCAGGACGTGCCGGCGGTGGCCGCGGAATGATCGCCGCCGCGCGGGTGTCGCGCGGGGGATAAAGTAATTTCAGAACGATGAGATGAAAGGGCCGGGGGAGGACCCGGACCCGATCACAGGGAGGATTTGAAATGCCGAAAGATCATGGCATCGGCGCCAGCCCGAAGCGGCGCGAAGACATACGGTTCCTGACCGGGGCCGGAAATTACACCGACGACATCAACATCCACGGACAGGCTTATGTCCATTTCCTGCGCTCGGACGTGGCGCACGGGACGATCAACAGCATCGACGCCTCGGCAGCCGAGGCGATGGAGGGCGTGCTGAAGGTCTTTACCGCCAAGGATTTCGAAGCGGTAGGCGGGCTGCCCTGCGGCTGGCAGGTGACCGACCGGTTCGGCGAAGCGATGCAGGAACCCAAGCACCCGATCCTGGCCGAGGGCAAGGTGCGCCACGTGGGCGATCCGATTGCCGCCGTGGTGGCCGAAACGCCGGAAATCGCGCGCGACGCGGCCGAGGCGATTGTCGTGGATATCGACGAACTGCCCGCGGTGGTCGACATGAAGGCGGCGCTGGCCGCGGGCGCGCCCAAGGTGCACGACGATCTGACCTCGAACCTCTGCTACGACTGGGGTTTCGTCGAGGAAAACAAGGACGCGGTGGATGAGGCGATCAAGAACGCCGCCCATGTCACCACGCTGGAGCTGACCAACAACCGTCTGGTCGCCAACCCGATGGAACCGCGCGTCGCAATCGGCGATTACAGCCGCGGCACGGACGAACACACGCTCTACACCACCTCGCAGAACCCGCATGTGATCCGCCTGCTGATGGGCGCCTTCGTGCTGGGCATTCCCGAACACAAGCTGCGGGTGGTGGCGCCCGATGTGGGCGGCGGCTTCGGCACCAAGATCTTCCATTACGCCGAAGAAGCCTTCGTCACCTTCGCCGCCAAGGTGGTGAACCGCCCGGTGAAATGGACCGCCAGCCGCTCTGAGGCGTTCATTTCCGACGCCCATGGCCGCGATCACGTGACCAAGATCGAACTGGCGCTGGATGCCGACAACAATTTCGTCGCGCTGCGCACCGACACCCATGCCAACATGGGCGCCTATCTGTCGACCTTCGCGCCCTCGGTTCCGACTTGGCTGCACGGGACGCTGATGGCGGGCAACTACACAACGCCGCTGATCTACGTGAACGTCAAGGCGGTGTTCACCAACACCGTGCCGGTGGATGCCTATCGCGGCGCCGGCCGGCCCGAAGCCACGTTCCAGCTGGAACGGGTGGTCGACAAGGCGGCGCGCGAGTTGGGCGTAGACCCGGCGGAACTGCGGCGGCAGAACTTCATCAAGCCCGAACAGTTCCCCTATGACACTCCGGTCGCGGTGAGCTACGACACCGGCAATTACCACGCCACGCTCGATACCGGGCTGAAGATGGTCGATTACGCCAACTTCGAAGCCCGCGCGGCGGAAAGCAAGGCGCGCGGCAAGCTGCGCGGCATCGGGCTTGCCCATTACATCGAGGCCTGCGGCATCGCGCCGTCGAACCTGGTGGGCCAGCTGGGCGCGCGCGCGGGGCTTTACGAAAGCGCCACGGTGCGGGTCAATGCCACCGGGTCGATTTCCGTGCTGACCGGGTCGCACAGCCACGGTCAGGGGCACGAAACCACCTTCCCGCAAGTGATCGCGGAAATGATCGGCATCGACGAATCCCAGGTCGATATCGTGCATGGCGACACCTCGAAAACGCCGATGGGCATGGGCACCTACGGATCGCGGTCCATCGCGGTCGGCGGTTCGGCCATGTTCAAGGCGGCGGAAAAGGTGATCAACAAGGCCAAGAAGATCGCCGCCCACCTGATGGAGGCCTCGGAGGCCGATATCGAACTGGCCGACGGTCAGTTCTCGGTGGCGGGCACCGACAAATCGGTGGCCTGGGGCGATGTCTGCCTGGCCGCCTACGTGCCGCACAACTACCCGCTGGAAGACCTGGAACCGGGGCTGGAGGAAACGGCGTTCTACGACCCGTCGAACTTCACCTACCCGTCGGGCGCCTATTTCTGCGAAGTGGAAGTGGACCCCGATACCGGCGCGATCGACATCCTGAGCTTCAACGCGGCGGACGATTTCGGCAACGTGATCAACCCGATGATCGTCGAAGGCCAGGTCCATGGCGGCGTGGCGCAGGGGATCGGACAGGCGATGCTGGAACACGCGGCTTATGACGAAAACGGCCAGTTGCTGAGCGGGTCCTTCATGGATTACGCGATGCCGCGCGCCGCGGACGTGCCCAGCTTCGGCGTCGATCATTCCTGCCAGACACCGTGCACCCACAATCCGCTCGGGGTGAAGGGATGCGGCGAGGCGGGCGCGATCGGATCGCCGCCGGCGCTGGTCAACGCGGTGATCGACGCGCTGCATCGGGGCGGCTATCCTGTCGAACATATCGACATGCCGCTCA
Organism: Thalassovita mangrovi; assembly: GCF_009857745.1. GTDB lineage: Bacteria > Pseudomonadota > Alphaproteobacteria > Rhodobacterales > Rhodobacteraceae > Thalassobius > Thalassobius mangrovi. The sequence goes on along the minus strand of NZ_WWEN01000002.1, from coordinate 590,866 downwards.
GCCCGTCGCGCGTCTGGAACGCGATCCAGTCGGTGAAATGATATCAACCTCGGGGCGGGGCTTGGTCCCCGCACCCTCGCAGGAGGAACAAGGATGTATAATTTCGATTTCGAACAACCGGCCAGCGTGGAGGCCGCCGTTGCGGCGCTTCAGGCCGAAGATACCCTGCCGCTGAGCGGCGGTCAGACACTGATCCCGTCGATGAAACAGCGGCTGAACGCGCCGGCGAAACTGGTCAGCCTGACCGGGATCGACGCGCTCAAGGGCGTGTCGGTTGACGGCGGTACCCTGACCATCGGCGCGGCCACCACCCACGCCACCGTCGCGGCGGAGGCCACGGCCTATCCGGCGCTGGCGGCGCTGGCGGGCGGCATCGGCGATCCGGCGGTGCGCAATCGCGGCACCATCGGCGGGTCGCTGGCCAATAACGACCCCTCGGCCTGCTACCCCTCTGCGGTTCTGGGCACCGGGGCGACCGTGGTGACCAACGCGCGCGAAATCGCGGCGGACGATTTCTTCGACGGGGTGTTCACCACAGCGCTGGAGGAAGGCGAAATCATCACCGCGGTAAAATTCCCGATCCCGGAAAAGGCCAATTACCAGAAGTTCGAACAGCCCGCCTCGCGTTTCGCGCTCACGGGTGTCTTCGTGGCCAAGACCGCCGACGGCGTGCGCGTCGCGGTGACCGGCGCGTCGGAAGAGGGCGTGTTCCGCTGGACCGAGGCGGAAGAGGCGCTGTCGGCCAATTTCACCCCCGAGGCGGTGGACGGGCTGACCGCATCCGCAGACGGGCTGATCAGTGACCTGCACGGTACGCCGCAATACCGCGCCAGCCTGATCAAGACGCTGACCAAGCGGGCCGTCGCCGCGGCCTGATCCGCGCCATATTCCGAAAACAGGAAAGGCGCCCGTCGGGGCGCCTTTTCTTTTCGGTGATCTCTGTGCCGGGCCGGGCCGTCACTTGAAGTTGCGGCTGTCCTTGATCTGGTCCCAGGCCCACATGACTTCCTGCAGCTGTTCTTCCTGGCTGCGGTCGCCGCCGTTCATGTCGGGGTGCAGCACCTTGATCAGCTTCTTGTAGGCCTTGCGGATCGCCGCTTTGTCCCAATGTACCTCGGCTTCGAGGATATCGACCGCCCGTTGTTCGGTCGGCGGCAGGCGGCGACCCGCGCCACCCGACTTGCCCGGATTCTGCGTCGCGTTGCCACCCAGCACTTGATGCGGATCCTCGATCCCCAGCCGTGCCCAGGCGCGGGCCTCGGGGTCGTCCATCCGCTTGGTTTCGCGTTCCCAGACCTTGTCCTTGGAATGCTGCGCGTTCATCTCCGCTTCGGTCTTGCCGTCGAAGAAGCTCCATTTCTGGTTATATTCGCGCACGTGGTCCTTGCAGAACCAGCGGAATTCATCCAGCACGTCGGGCGCCTTGGGCGCGCGGTACTTGCCGGCCTCCTGACATCCTTCATGCTCGCAAAGGCGGGTCGAGGTCTCGGTCGCGCCAGACATGCCGCGCCGGCCGCGCGGATTTTTCTTCTTGGCGGACTTAACCGACATGTCGAACCCGAAGGGGTCTGATTTTTCCATTTGGATCACCTATTCGACTCGGACCGTGGAGTTTAGACCATCTGTCCCCAGATTGAAGGGGGCATGACTGAAAATGAGCAGAAAATCGCGGATCGCCGCGGGTTTGCGCTTTGCGTTTTCGTGTTGCGTTTTAACCGTGCCGGATGAAAGCGAAATTCATCGCAGCCGCGCCGAAACCGGGCCCCTTGACGGGGCTCTGGGCGCGGAACCGATTGGTCGATCCGGGGCCCTGGTGGTCAATGCCGGTGATACAGGTAGGAAGCCGAAGGGCGCTCTGCAAGCCCGCTGCGGCAGTCTGGCCGAAACCGGGGTGGTGCCGCGGCTATTCTTTCCCGGTGTCGTCTTCGCCGGTATCCTGCTCGTCCGGGTTGTCCGGGTCGTCGTCGGTTGGTGTTTCGTTTAGATCGGCCGGTCGCGGATCGAACTCCGCGATATCGCCGGGCCGGGGGCGGCGGAACACCAGGAAGGTGCGGAAACCGGTGCTGGAATGGGTCAGGCCCTGGCGTTCCTCGCTGGGCAGGGTTTCGGCGCGCTGGAATTCCCAGCCGTCGCGGGCCATGTCGTTCAGCAGGGTCTCAAACCCATGCGCCAGCCGCGCGCCGGGGCCTTTCACGCCGCGCGCCCTGGCGCCCTTGGCAGGGGCGGGCAGAACCTTGTACTCATAGATCGTCATCGTGAAATCCGTCCTTGAAATCCCGTGCAGCCTAGCAGCGCGAGGCCCCCGCTTCAAACGCCTCTCGCCGCTCAGCCGTCCTTGCGCCGGATACCGATCGGCTGACCGACGAAATCGGGCTTCGGCAGCCCGGCATGGGCCTGTTTCAGCGCCATCACCTTTTCGGCCACGTCCGGCGGATAGGGGGCGACGCGCGGCCCCGACATGTCGATATGCAGCCCCAGCCCCTCGCCGGTGGCCGACAGCCAGCCGTCTTCGTGATAGAGCCACTGGCAGAAATGGAACCGCTTCTCGTCGGCATCGAGCAGCTGGAACGCGACCCGCACCTTGTCGCCCTGATGCACTTCGCGCAGATAGCGGACATGAAATTCCGCCGTATAGGTGGTCATCTTGCGTTTGGCGGCGTAATCGGGGCCGAAGCCCATCAGTTCGAAAGCCTGATCGGCGCCGTGATCGAACAGTACGTTGTAATAGGCCATGTTCAGGTGGCCGTTATAATCGATCCATTCGGGCAGGACTTCCATGTCGGAGGACATGAAGGGCGTGGCGGTCGTCATCTCTCGGCAATCCTTCAATCGTGCATTTCCGCCGCCGACCCTAGACGCTTTGCCGCTTGCGGCGCAAAGGGAAATCCCGTTGTCAGATTGTGCGCCCGTTCCGGGCGCGCCTTATATCTCAAGAAAATCCCTTCGGGCATTTTCTTTCGGGTTCGCCTCCGGCGGGAGTATTTGCGCCAAGAAGAAATGGCGTTCTTCGGTCTTCTTCTTGGTCCAAATACTCCGGGGGAGTCGCCCGGCACGGGCGCCGGGGGCAGCGCCCCCGCACCGCTTTGCCCCTGGGGCAAAGCTCAACCAGCGCGCCCTGAAAGGGCGCACCGCTTGATTACAGGCCGAGCTTCTGCGCCACCAAGTCGTTCACCGCCTTCGGGTTGGCCTTGCCGCCGGTGGATTTCATCACCTGGCCGACGAACCAGCCCGCCAGTTTCGGGTTCTGCTTGGCCTTTTCGACCTGGGCGGGGTTGGCGGCGATCACCTCGTCCACCGCCGCTTCGATGGCGCCGGTGTCGGTGACCTGTTTCATGCCGCGCTCTTCCACGATCTTCTCGGGATCGCCGCCCTCGGTATAGACGATCTCGAACAGGTCCTTGGCGATCTTGCCGGAAATCGCGTCCGAGCCGATCAGACCGATGATCTTGCCCAGCTGTTCGGGGCTGACCGGGCTGTCTGCGATCTCGGTATCGTCCTTTTTCAGACGGCCGAACAGTTCGTTGATCACCCAGTTCGCGGCCATCTTGCCATCGCGGCCTTCGGCGACTTGCTCGAAGTAATCGGCCGCTTCCACTTCCGCGGTCAGAACCGAGGCGTCGTATTCGGACAGGCCGAAATCGCCCACGAAACGCGCCTTCTTCTGATCCGGCAGTTCCGGCAGCGACTTGGCGATATCGTCGACCCAACCCTGTTCGATTTCCAGCGGCAGCAGGTCGGGGCAGGGGAAGTAGCGGTAATCGTGCGCCTCTTCCTTCGAGCGCATCGAACGGGTTTCGTTCTTGTCCGGGTCATAGAGCCGGGTTTCCTGTTCGACCTCGCCGCCGGCCTCGACAATGGCGATCTGGCGGCGCGCTTCGACCTCGATCGCGGCCTGGATGAAGCGCATCGAGTTCATGTTCTTGATTTCGCAGCGGGTGCCCAGATGCGAGAAATCCTGGGTTTCCTGGTATTTCTCGTAAGCGCCGGGGCGGCAGATCGACACGTTCACGTCGGCGCGCAGGTTGCCGTTTTGCATGTTGCCGTCGCAGGTGCCCAGGTAGCGCAGGATCTGGCGCATCTTGGTGACATAGGCCGCCGCTTCCTCGGGGCCGCGGATGTCGGGGCGGCTGACGATTTCCATCAGCGCCACGCCGGTCCGGTTGAGATCGACAAAGGACATGTTCGGGTCCATGTCGTGGATCGACTTGCCGGCATCCTGTTCCAGGTGGATGCGTTCGATGCGTACCTTGCGCGCTACTCCCGGCCCCATGTCGACGAGGATTTCACCTTCGCCCACGATCGGGTGGTAGAGCTGGCTGATCTGATAGCCCTGCGGCAGGTCGGGGTAGAAATAGTTTTTCCGGTCGAAGGCGGACCACAGGTGAATTTCGGCCTTCAGGCCCAGCCCGGTGCGCACCGCCTGTTCGACACAGAATTCGTTGATCACCGGCAACATGCCGGGCATCGCGGCGTCGACGAAGGACACGTTGGAATTGGGCTCGGCGCCGAATTTGGTCGAGGCGCCGGAGAACAGTTTCGCCTTGGAGCTGACCTGGGCATGGACCTCCATGCCGATCACAAGTTCCCAGTCATGCTTCGCCCCGGCGATCACCTTGGGCTTGGGGGTCTCATAGGTCAGGTCCAACATCGCGTCCGTCCTTTAGTCACGGGGTTCAAACCGCCTTCTAGGACAGGGGCGCGGAGGGGGCAAGAGGGCAGGCGGGTTTCGCGCCCGTCTGAGGCGATTAGCGCGGCGAAATCACCATCGGGCCGCTTTCGTCGAACACGATGCGGGCGCCCTGGCGGATATCGGCGGCGAAATGGCTGGCAATGCGGTGCAGGGCGCGCTTTTCGCCGTCGCGGGCGATGCTGTCCAGGGCGGCAGGGCCGGAGGCGCGGGTGGGGTCCTCGTTGGCCATGGCCCAGATCATCGGATGCACTTCGCGCAGGTGGTCGCGCAGGATCCAGTCGAAGGCGCGGGCGATGGCGGCGGCGGCCTCGGCGTGTGCGGGTGTCTGGAACCGCTCCTGCTGCAGCGTCACCGCGCAGAAGGCGGCGAAGCTGTTGACGATATGCTGGTCGGGGCGGCGCTGCAGAATGTCGCGCATCGCGTCGGTGAAGAAATCGACATCCAGCATCTCGATCGCCCTGGGATCGACCGACAGCGCGTCGAGATAGGTCCAGGCATAGCCGCCCATGCCCCAGATGTCGCGGGTCAGGATGGCGCTGCGGCGGGCGCCGATTTCCAGCTGCTGATAGCTGCCGAACCAGCGCGGCAGCAGGTGATTGCCGAAGGCGCGCATATGGCGGGGATTGGCCGGATCGAGTTCGATCAGGTCCTCGTAATCATCGGCGATGCGCTGATCGGCGGCGGCCTGCACGGCCAGCAGCGCGCAGCGGGTGGCGGCCAGCGCCGGGCTGTCATGTTCGAACGGGTTGAAGTGGTCGAGTATTTCCGCCGCCCGCCGCATCCGGGTTTCGAATTCGCGCCGCTGCCTTGAGGGCAGGTCGGAAATCCAACCCTCGCCGCGCCAGGCCCAGGCGATGTCGATATAGGCGTTGATCACCACCAGGGCGACGCCGTAGTCGCCGGGGTGGTCTTCGAGAACGATTTCCAGATCGCGCAGCCCGTGGCGCGGGGCGTGCTGCGGCATCAGCGCGGGATCGGCGAAGGCGGCCAGCACCGGGGCGGTCACATCGCTGCGCGCGCCAAGCACCAGCAGGTCGGCCTTGGACATGCCGCCCGCGGTCACCGCGCGCGACCGGTCGTAATCGCGGATTTCCTGACCCAGTTCTTCCCACATGTCCTGGCGCGCCAGGAACTGGCCGCGCTGTTCCAGCGCGCTGCGGTCGGCCTGTTCCAGGCTGATGTCGCAGACCGGAATATCCAGCGCGTCGGTGGGCAGCGGCTGCGCCACCGATTGCCGAACCGCCCGTTTCCCGCCCTTCGGTGCCGGTTTCAATCGACCCGTCAGGGACCGCGCCCGATCGGAGATCTGCGCCAGTTTGCGGATGTGTTGGGGGATCTGGGTGTTCAGGGGCATCGCGTCTCGGTTTCGGGATCTGTTTCTTTGGTTCCCTTCAAGATGACGCTGATTTCAGGCCGAAAAGTGGCACGGACGCGGTGATTGGGGGATCAAATCTGTCCCCTTTGTCCTGATCATCCGGGCATTTAGGGACAAAACCGGCAGCCCCGCCGCGATTGTTTCGCAATCAGCCGGATTTCGTCGGAAGATTGACGCGCGTCAACGGCCAGCCGACACATCGACGATGGTGCGGGTGATATAAGAAGCCTTGTCCGACAGCAGCCACAGAATCGCCTCGGCGACTTCCTCGGGGCGGCCGGCGCGCTGCATCGGCACCATGTGGACCAGCCGTTCCAGCCGGTCGGGTTCGCCGCCCTTGGCGTGGATGTCGGTTTCGATCAGCCCGGGGCGCACCGCGTTCACCCGGATGCCTTCGGCGGCAACCTCATCGGCCAGACCTTGGGTGAAGGTGTCGATCGCGGCCTTGCTGGCGGCGTAATCGACATATTGGTTGGCCGATCCCAGCCGCGCGGCGGTAGAGGAGACGTTGACGATATTGCCGGGCTTGCCGGCCCGGCGCATGTGCAGCACCGCCTGTTTCGCCACCAGGAAGGCGCCGATCACGTTGACGCCGAACATCTGTGTCAGCCGTTCGGGCGACATTTCGGTGACCGCGGCCTTGGGCGCGACGATGCCTGCGTTGTTGATCAGGTCGAGCGCGGTATCGCCCGGGATGGCGGCGAACAGCGCCTCGACCTGGGCCGGATCGGACACGTCGCATTGCACGATCTGCGCGCTGCGGCCCGCGCTTCGGACATCCGCCGCGACCGCCTTGGCCCCGTCGCGATCGGAATTGTAGGTAAGGATCACGTCGGCGCCGTACCCGGCGGCAAGTCGGGCGCAGGCCGCGCCGATGCCGGCGCTGCCGCCGGTGATCAGGATGGTTCGGGAAAGGTTCATCTGTGTCGCCCTCATTGCCGGGCGGAAGTATCAGGCGGCCTTGTGCAGGGCGTCAACCCGGATCGCGCTGTCGGCGAACCAGAGCCGCAATCGCCGCGTCGGGGGCAGGGCGGTGAGCGGCAGGCGCAGCTTGCGGCCGCCGGTCAGTTCCAGATGGGGCGGGGTGAGCGACAACGGCCCGCTGCGGCCGCTGATCGCGACGATCCCCGACAGCGGGAAGGACCAGTGCTTGTCGCCGTAATAGATGTGGAAATGCGTGCTGGTCAGCCAGCATCCCGACTGGGTGCTGCTGACGATGCCGCGCCAGACCAGGGCGGTGAAGAAGGACACCAAGGACACCATCGCGACCCCTTCGGCAGCCGACAGGTGGCGGGCGGTGACGAACAGCAAGACCCAAAGCACTGCCAAGGCGAACATTTTCGCCCATTGCAGCGGGTCCAGCCCGTCGAAGTGATATTCCGCGATACGCAACATAATTTCCACCCTATTAACATAATACGCCAATATGCGGGCAGAGTTTACCCCGCCGCCGGGCTGCCCCGGCGGTCGGCGGTTTGTGGCCGTGGCGGCGGATCAGGCGTTGCGGATGCGGGTCACCATTTCCGTCGTGTCGCGGCTCAGGCCCTGCTGCGCCAGAATCCGGTCCAGCTGGGCCAGGATCATGGCTTGCCGGGCCCTGTCGTAGCGTTTCCAGGTCTCGAAGGCCGAACACATGCGCGCGGTGGTCTGCGGGTTGACCGGATCGAGCTTCAGCAACCAGTCGGTCAACAGCGCATATCCCGCGCCGCTGGCATGGTGGAACCCGGCCGGATGCCCAGCCAGCGCGCCCAGCGTGGCGCGGAACCGGTTGGGGTTCTTCATCGCGAAGTCGGGATGCCCGGTCAGCGCGCGGGCAGTGTCCACGGCGCGGTCGGGATCGGCCTGCATGATCTGCAGGCTGAACCATTTGTCGATCACCAGCCGGTCGTGTTTCCATTGCTGATAGAAGGCCTGCACCGCCGCATCGCCCTTGCCGGCGGCGATCAGGCAGCCAAGCGCGGCCAGCTGCTGGGTCATGTTGTCGGCGGCGTCATATTGCGCCTGCGCCTGCACGCCGCCATCCATCCGCGAAATCAGCGCCAGAGCGGCATTGGCCAGCGCGCGGGCGCCGGATTGGTCCGCATCGGGGCGATAGGCGTCATCGACCTGATATTGCGCGTAAATCCGCGGCAGCAGATCCTGCATATGCTGCGCCATCTCCTGTTTCAGTACCTCGACGGCCTGCCAGATCGCCTTCGGGTCCGGGGTCTCGCCTAGATCGACCAGCGTCTGCGCCAGGTCGTCCTGGCTGGGCAGGCCCATCGCCAGCGCCCGGAACGCCGGGTCGAGCGTGTCGTCGCGCACCACCGCCTGCAGCGCGTCCAGATAGCCGGTATCGGGCGCCGCGCCGTCGCGGATCATCGCGATCAGCCCCGAGCGCGCCAGCGCGCGGCCCGCTTCCCACTTGTTGAACGGGTCGGTGTCATGGGCCAGCAGGAAGGCGCGTTCGCTGTCGCTCACCTCGCGCTGCAGGATCACCGGGGCGGAGAAATCGCGCAGGATCGACGGCACCGGCTTGGCCGCCAGCCCTTCGAAGCGGAAGCTCTGTTCGGCTTCGGTCATTTCCAGGATGGTGGTCGGCACCACCTCGTCGCCATTGGGATTGAGCAGCCCGACCGCGATCGGGATCACCCGCGGGTCTTTCTGGTCCTGCCCCGGGGTGGGGGGCGTGTCCTGCTTGAAGGTCAGCGTATAGGTGCCGTCCTCATAGGCCTCGGACACCGACAGGCGCGGGGTACCGGCCTGTTCGTACCAGCGCTTGAACTGCGACAGGTCGCGGCCGGTGGTATCCTCGAACACCTTCAGCCAATCCTCGATCGTCGCGGCGTCGCCGTCGTGGCGGTCGAAATAGAGATCGAGCGCCTTGGCGTAATCCGCGTCGCCCACCAACGTCTTCAGCATCCCGATCAGCTCGGCGCCCTTTTCATAGACGGTGGCGGTGTAGAAGTTGTTGATCTCGACGAAGCTGGCGGGGCGCACCGGGTGGGCCAGCGGGCCGTTGTCTTCGCGGAACTGGCGGCCGCGCAGGGCGATCACATCCTCGATCCGCTTCACCGGGGCCGACCGCATGTCCGAGGTGAACTGTGAATCGCGGTAAACCGTCAGCCCTTCCTTCAGGCACAGCTGGAACCAGTCGCGGCAGGTGATCCGGTTGCCGGTCCAGTTGTGGAAATATTCATGCGCGATGATCGCCTCGATCCGTTCGAAATTGGCGTCCGTCGAGGTTTCCGGCGAGGCCAGGACGCAGGAGCTGTTGAAGACGTTCAGCCCCTTGTTTTCCATCGCGCCCATGTTGAAATCGTCCACCGCGACGATGTTGAAGATGTCGAGGTCGTATTCGCGCCCGTAAACGTCTTCATCCCATTTCATCGACTTCTTCAGCGCCTCCATCCCGAAGGCGCATTTGTCTTCGTCGCCGGGGCGGACATAGATGTTCAGCTCGACCTCCTTGCCCGACTTGGTGGTGAACCTGTCGGGGTGGTTGATCAGGTCGCCCGCCACCAGCGCGAACAGGTAGGCCGGTTTCGGCCAGGGATCGTGCCATTCGGCGAAACCTTCGCCCTCAGCCACCGGGTTGCCGTTGGACAACAGCACGGGCAGGTCGCTTTCGATCCGCACGGTGAAGGTCGCCATCACGTCGGGGCGGTCGGGGTAATAGGTGATCTTACGGAAGCCCTCGGCCTCGCACTGGGTGCAATACATACCTCCCGAGATATAAAGCCCTTCCAGCGCGGTGTTGCTGATGGGGCTGATTTCCACCTCGGCTTCCCAGGTGAACGGCGCGTCGGGCACGGCGCAGGTCAGCCCTTCGAGTGATTGTTCCGGCTCGACCTCCTGCCCGTCAATCTTGGCCCAGAACAGCCGCAGGTTTTCACCATGCAGGAAGAAGTCCTTGCTCTGGGCATCGGGGTTGGGGCGGAATGCGATGCGGCTGATCACACGGGTATGTTCGGGGCTCAGCCGGAAGGTCAGATGCACGCTGTCCACCAGATAGGCCGGCGGGGTGTAATCCTTCAGGAAAATGGTCTGAGGGGCGGCGTCTTTCATCCGGGGGCTCTCCTGTTCTTGGGTGTTGCCGCAGACGTTAGGCGCAGGGGACAGGGGCTGCAATAGCCGATGGCAGGGGTACGGCGGCGGGTCGTGATCCCGCCGCCGGCTGTGCTCGTTCAGCTGGCAATCAGCTGGTTGCGGGGCTCATCCGCTTGTTCGCGGCGACGATCTGCCAGGCCGCCGACAGGCCCACGAGGGCATAGACGATCCGGGCCAGAACGGACCCGTCGCCGAAGATCGCGGCGACCAGATCGAACCCGGCGAACCCGACGAGCCCCCAGTTCAGGCCGCCGACGATCAGCAGGATCAGGGTGAGAAGATTAAGCGCATTCATGATGATGTCTCCGTTTGATTGAATTCACAGGGGGCGCGCGCCGTCAGGGCAGCAGCACCTTGTCGATCACGTGGATCACCCCGTTCGAGGTTTCGATATCGGCGCTGACCACCTTGGCGTCGCCCACCATCACCGCGTCGCCCAGCTTGATCGTCAGGTCCTCGCCCTGAACGGTGTCCGCCATCATGCCGTCAGACAGATCGGTCGACATCACTTTGCCGGGCACCACGTGATAGGTCAGGATCGCGGTCAGCTTGTCCTTGTTCTCGGGCTTCAGCAGATCATCGACCGTGCCGGCGGGCAGCGCGGCAAAGGCGGCATCGGTGGGGGCGAAGACGGTGAAGGGGCCGTCGCCCTTCAGCGTGTCGACCAGCCCGGCGGCGCCAAGCGCGGCGGCGAGGGTTTCAAACTGGCCCGCTTTCACGGCGGTGTCGACGATATCCATCTTCGTGCCATGACCGTCGGCGCAGGCGGCCAGCGGGGCCAGGCCCAAGGTCAGGGCGACGGTTGCGGCTTTCAGGGTCTTTCCAAAGGGCATTGGGTCTCTCCTTGCTGAATTGCGTTGCCTTTCCGGCGAAACGTGGGGAAAATGAATGATGTGAAAAAAATGTTCACTAAATGCACATTTGCGTGAAGAGAACATTATTTTATTATCATGAAAAACGGGCGCGATCCCGTTGCGTGTCGGGAAAGGAAAGGTCTGCAATGCTGTCCGAAACCCTGGTCGAAGGTCTGGAAAATTACCGAATCGGTCCGAAGATCCGGGCCCTGCGATCGGAGCGCGGGCTGGGGCTGGCGCAGCTTGGCGATCATACCGGGCTGTCGGCCGGCATGCTGTCGAAGATCGAACGCGGCCAGGTCTTCCCGACCCTGCCGACGCTGCTGCGGATCGCCATGGTGTTCGGCGTCGGGCTGGACCATTTCTTCGCCGACGGGGCCGCGCGCCCGGTGGTCGAGGTGGTGCGGGCCAAGGACCGGCTGCGGCTGCCGGACCAGATGCGGGGCGATCCGGGCTATTACTTCGAAAGCCTCGATTTCCCGGTGCCCGCGCGCAAGCTGAACGCCTACCTGGCGCAATTCCCCACCAAGGCCGACCCGTCGCAGCCGCATCGGCATGACGGGGCCGAAATCGTCTATGTCATCTCGGGCAGGTTGGAGCTGAGCATTCATGGCGGGATCGAGCTGCTGGAGGAGGGGGATTCGGTCTATTTCGATCCGAGCTTCGAACACAGTTATCGCAATGCCGGCGATGATCCCTGCAGCGCGATGGTGGTGGTGACGCCGGACACCGCGGAATGATCATTGTTGCGGCATGTGCGCTGGCGCAGGGTGCAGTCTGGGCGATCTGCTATTTCATTCGCCGCGCGATCATATTATTTCATATGTCGTAAGGTTAGCAGAGGCTCAGGATGGCACGCCCCGTCGTCGGTATCATCGGCAATCAATATATCATCAACGATTCCTACCCCGTCCACGCTGGCGGGCAGATGAATACAGAGGCCGTTTCGGCCGTGTCCGATTGCCTGCCGGTCCTGATCCCCACCGACCCGCGTTTCCTGAGCGTCGAGGAATTGCTGGACACCTGCGACGGTTTCGTGCTGACCGGCGGCCGCCCCAACGTGCACCCCGAGGAATACGGCGAAGCCGCGACCGAGGCGCATGGCGATTTCGACCGCCACCGCGATGCGATCACCCTGCCTTTGGTGCGCGCCTGCGTCGAACGCGGCCAACCCTTCCTGGGCATCTGCCGCGGCTTCCAGGAGGTCAACGTGGCGATGGGCGGATCGCTTTACCCCGAAATCCGCGACCTGCCGGGGCGGATGAACCACCGGATGCCCCCCGACGGCACGCTGGAGGAAAAATTCGCCCTGCGCCACACGGTCGAATTCAGCGAAAACGGCCCGTTCCACCGGCTGATGGGCGCGCGCGAGGTGATGACCAACACGCTGCACGGCCAGGGGATCAAGCAGCCGGGCGCACGGATCGTCATCGACGGCTACGCCCCCGACGGCACGCCCGAGGCGATCTATGTCAAGGACGCGCCGGGCTTCACCCTGTCGGTGCAATGGCACCCGGAATACGACGCCGCCAATGATCCGGTGTCGCGGCCGCTGTTCGAAGCCTTCGGCCGCGCCGTGCATGATTGGGTCGCGGGCAAGGCGCGCGGCGCGCTGAAGCAAACGGCGTGACCTGATTGTGCGCCCGTTCCGGGCGCGCTTTATATCTCAAGAAAATGCCTGCGACATTTTCTTTCGGGATGCCTCCGGCGGGGATATTTGGGAAACAGGAGAAGGGGTGAAGGCTTCAAGTCTTCTTCTGTTCGAAAATATCCCGGGGTGAATTGGCTGAAAGCCAAGAGGGGCAGGGCCCCTTCTTCCGCCTCAGGCGGCCATCAGCACCCGCGCCTCATTGGCTTTCAGACACAGCCGGGCGGTATCGCCGAACCCGTTGGGATCGCTGCGCAGCTCCGGGAACAGGGTGAACAGTTCCTCGCGCGACGGCTGCGACAGCGCGCGCAGGCCCATGTGGCCGGGATGGAAGCTTTCCGAGGCGACGCCTTCGGCGAAGACGATTTCGTGGCGGTCGAACAGCAGGTGGTAATAGTCGACCCTCAGCTGTTCGATCTGCTGGATCGCGCTGCCGTCGATCATGTGTTTGGCCGGGATCAGCACCTCGGGATCGTTGAAATAGAGATTGGCCGAGGTCGATTTGTGCAGCATTCGGTGCTGCGGCGACACCAGCAGGGCGCGGTCGTTGCCAAGCGTGCCGGGGGCGAAGCGGATCGGGGCGAAATTGCCGGTGCCGGTAACGCCGCGCGATCCGATCCAGCGCAGCGGCTGCATGCCGTGATCGCGGGTCAGTACCAGGTCGCCGGGGCGCAGGTCCTCGACCGGGCGGGCGCCCCGGGCGGTCTGGATCATTGTGCCGCCGGTGAAGCAGATGATCACGTCCTCCATGTTGGAGAATTCCACCAGCGTCCCGTCCGACAGGGTGGCGGACCCGGCCAAGGCGGACGGGTCGGTGCTGGTATAGGTGACGTCGTCCCAATCGATCAGCCCGCCGAAATCGAGCGTGTCGCCGAGGGGTTCGTCGCTTTCGCCGCCGTCGAGGCTGATCGTGCCGCCGCCAAGCGCGGTCTCATCGATCAGAAAGAGGTCGTTGCCCGCGCCGCCCACGGCGCTGTCGCCCGATCCGGCGTGGATGACATCGTCGCCCGCGCCGCCGTCGATCAGGTCGGCCCCGGCGCCGCCGATGATCGTGTCGTTGCCGTCTTCGCCGTAAAGCAGATCGCCGCCGCCCGCGCCGTCGATCAGGTCGTCGCCCGCGCCGCCATAGAACACGTTGGTCCAGTCCGCGCCTTCGCCGTCATAGCCGGTCAGCGTGTCGTTCCAGTCCGACCCGATGATCCCGTCGAGCCCGCCCGCCAGCGTGTCGCCCGTCGCATGACCGCCCGAGGCGGTGCCGGCGCCGAGATCGATATCGACCGCCGCGTCGGAACCGGAATAGTCGAGGTAATCCATGCCCGCGCCGCCCGACAGGCTGTCGCCGCCCGCGCCGCCCTGCAGCGTGTCGTTGTCGTCGCCACCGTCCAGCGTGTCGCTGCCGGTGCCACCGTCGAGGCTGTCATCGCCGCCCTGGCCGAAGATCGCGTCATTGCCCGCCCCGCCCGACAGGGTGTCGCTGCCGTCTTCGATCACCGGGATGGTGTCGAAATGCATGTCGGTCATCCAGATCGCCTGGGTGCCGTCCTGGCCGTTGCCATAGATGATTTCGATACTGCCGACCGGGCCCGCGATTTCGATCAGGGCCGATCCGCCCAGGTCGCTTTCGCTTTCGCCGACCGTTTCGGCGGTGATCGTGTTGCCGCTGACCGTGTCGCCGCTGCCTGGGGTGATCGTCACCGCGACCGGATTGCCGTCGGCGTCATAGGCGTTGATGGTGACGACATCGGTGTGGTTGTTTGAACCCCAGTCGATGTCGTTCAGTCGGAAGGATACGTTCTGCACCTCGTCCGCCGCGTCGCTGCCGGGATTGGCAGCAAAGCTCAGCGTGGTGGTCGAGGTGGGGCCGTCGCCATTGCCGTAAAGCCGCAGGCCGGAATTGGCATCGAAATCCTCGCCCGCGCCGACATATTGGGTCGCGGTGTCGACTTCGTAGGTGGCGTTGTTGTTGCCGTCGTCGGTGAAGTCGACGGTGACCGAAATGTCGCCGGTGTCCTGGGTGAAGCCGCCGCTGAGGTTGGCGCCGTCATTGCCCTGGGCGGTCCAGTCCAGCACTTGCGCGGTCGGGGCCGGATCGGTTTGGTTGTCGCCATAGATCAGGTCGTCGCCGTCGCCGCCATCGATCGCGTCGGCGCCGGAGCCGCCCGAGACGGTGTCATTGCCCGCGCCGGACTGGACGGTGTCGTCGCCCGCCCCGGCGATCACGGAATCGGCGCCGCTGCCGACCCGGTCGCCGTCGGCGTCGTAATAGGCGCTGTCGATGGCATCCGCGCCGGTGCTGCCATCGACCACCCCGTCGGGATCGGCGGGGGTGCCGTTGGCGAAGTCCTGGCTGAAGCTGCCGGCGGGGTCTTCTGTCCCGAAATCCCGGGTTTCGTAATCGCGCAACGCCCGGCCATCGCCCGATCCGTCCAGCGCCATGACGGTGCCGTTGCCATCGCTGAAACCGGTTTGCGCGGTACCGCTGCCGCCATTGGTCCAGCTGACGTCTTCATAGATGAATTCGCTGGTGAAATTGCCGTCGCCGGTCGAGGTCAGCACCAGCTGGAAGGAATTGTCGCCGCGGCCGGAATAGGGCGCGACATCCAGCCATGTCATGGTGACCGTGCCCGCGTCGGGGTCGATATCCCAATAGATCTCACCGCCCTCGGCGATGTCGATATCGCTCCAGAACACGGCGATGGTGGGGATGTCGGTGCCGGCCAGATCGGGGGCATAGGCGGTCTGGGGCGCGCCGAAGCTGATCGTGCCGTTTGAATTCAGGAAGACCGAGTCGTAGCTGGTGCCGAAGTAATCGATGCCTTCGGGGCCGAAGACCGAGGTGACGTCGATTTCGACCGAGCCGTCATCGTTGCCGCCCACCGCTTTCACGGCGGAGGAAAAGGTGTTTTCACCGTAACCGGCTGGGCCGCCCAGCCCTGAATTCATCGTTGCCATCGTACTCAATTCCAGATCGCGGGCCGGGGGGCTGTTTCCGCTTTGCCGAGGCAAAAGGGGGCAGCCGACCGACCGTTTCCGAAATGACTACAATCGCGGTGAGACCGAATTGGGCGGGAATTGAGGTAAGTCTGGGACGGATCGGCGCGATCTGGGCGCGGATGTGGCGCGCTGCCCGGATGTCGTCACAATCGTCTAGCTTGGGCCTCCGGCCCGGGGCAATGCCGGGCCGGACGGATGTTTCATTATGTCAGACCTTGCCGCCGGCGATCTGGATTTCCTGGCCGTTGACAGAACCGGAATTGGGATCGCAGAGCCACAGCGCGGCGGCGGCGACCTCTTCGGCGGCGATCAGGCGCTTGTGGCGGTTGGCGTTGACCATCACCTCGCGCGCCTGGTCTTCGTTCATGCCTGAGCGTTGGGAAATCGATTCCACGTTGCGGCTGATGATGTCGGTGTCGACGTAACCGGGGCAGAGCGAATTGAACGTGTAGGGCTGGCCCATGAAATCCTCGGAGATCGAGCGGATCATGCCGATCACCCCGTGTTTCGACGCCGAATAGGCGCCGCCGCCGGGCAGGCCGCGAACGCCCGCGATGGACGACACGGCGATCACCCGGCCCCAGTCGGTGGTCAGCATCGAGCGCATCGATTCGCGGATGGTGAAGAAGGCGCCGTCGAGGTTGGTGGCCATGATCTGGCGCCAGAATTCGGTATCGGTCTTGTGCAGCTTCTTGCCCACCGCGATGCCGGCATTGGCGACGCAGATCTGGATCGGGCCGCGCGCGGCGACCGCATCGTCGATCACCTGCACCACCTGGGCCTCATCGGTCACGTCCATCGCGGCGGGGTACATGTTGGCCTCGGCCACCTCTTCCAGCACGTTTTGCCGCCGTCCGGTGATGGTCACCTGCGCCCCGGCGCCGGCCAGCGCCCGGGCGATGGCCAGGCCGATTCCGGTGCCGCCGCCGGTGACCAATGCGTGTTTACCTGTCAATTCCATGTTATGCTCCTCCCGTAGCTTCCAGGGCAGGGTAGCCGCCCGCGACCGTGCCGCAAGACGAGCGTTACGTCACGGTAGGCTCTGGCCTTTACAATCAAATTCATATCTGTGAATTTCGCGGCCTGATTTGGTACCAGGAGGAGTTTTCATGAAACCGCTTATTCTTGCCGGGGCCCTGGCCCTTGCGGCACAGGCCGCTGCCGCCAGCGAAGACATCGCCGATCAATACCCGCAATCCGAGCTGTATTCGAAGCCGGTCGAGGTGATCCCGCACGTGTTTTCCGCCATTGGCGCCACCGCGCCGCCGACTTATGAAAATTCGGGCCATAACAACAACCTGTCCTTCATCGTCACCGACGAGGGCGTGGTGGTGGTGAACGGCGGCGCCTCCGCGCGCCTGGCCAAGGCGCTGCATGACGAGATCAAGAAGGTGACCGATCAGCCGGTGAAGCTGGTGATCAATGAAAACGGCCAGGGTCACGCGATGCTGGGCAATTCCTACTGGGTCGACCAGGGGGT
The DNA here is from genome assembly GCF_009857745.1 of Thalassovita mangrovi. Taxonomy (GTDB): domain Bacteria; phylum Pseudomonadota; class Alphaproteobacteria; order Rhodobacterales; family Rhodobacteraceae; genus Thalassobius; species Thalassobius mangrovi. The sequence goes on along the minus strand of NZ_WWEN01000002.1, from coordinate 573,736 downwards.
CGACATCCTGGCCCATGTGGACGCGATCGAAGCCTTCACCTCGGACGCCGATTTCATCCTGCAGGGGATGGAAGGCTATAACCGCGACAAGGCCGAGGGCACCCGGATCGTCACCCCGAACCTGAGCTTCGAGGACGAATACGACCTGACCCTGGGCGGGGTCGAGATCAAGGTGCTGCATCTGGGTCCGGCGCATGATCCGGGCGATACCCAGGTCTGGCTGCCGCAATGGGGCTTCATGATCGCGGGCGATATCGCGTTCCACGAACGGATGCCTCCGATCTTCGAGGGCACCTGCACCAGCTGCTGGATCGAAACCTGGGAAACCAAGCTGGAGCCGCTGAACCCGACCTATGTGATCCCGGGCCATGGCCATCCGACCAACCTGGCGCAGGTGCGCCGGTATACCCACGATTATCTTGTCGACCTGCGGACCAAGATCGGCGAACATATCGAAAATGGCGGCGACCTGGCCGGGGCCTATTACGTGGACCAGGAACGCTGGCGCAATCTCGATACGTTCGAGGAACTGGCGACCAAGAACGCGGGCCGGGTCTTCGAGGAAATGGAGTGGGAATGATCCGTCTGTCGGCCATTGGTATTGCCACGCTGATCGGGCTTTCGGGCCCGGTTCTGGCGCAGGACGACGCCGTGGCCGAGGCGATCATCGACTACATGGATTTCGCCACCTACGAATCCGGCGTCATCCTGCCGCAGCAGATCGACCAGGCGGTGTTCGAGTCCGCGCGTTTCGTCGATACCCGCGATGCGCAGCAGTTTGAGGCCGGCCATATCCCCGGCGCGGTGAATATAGAATGGCGCGAAATTCCGGGGCGGATCGATGAATTGCCCGAAGACGGCATGGTGATCCTGTACTGCAATACCGGCAGCCTGTCGGCGCAGGCGACCTTCGCCGCGCGGCTGATGGGGCACGAAAACGTGCTGGTGCTGCAGGACGGGTTCACCGGCTGGCAGCAGGAGGCCGCCTGGAAACCGGAATGACGGTTCGGGCGCCAAGGTAAAGGGTGCGATAAGCGCATGATGAAATGGATCGATATCCCGCCGGTCTGGCTGCTGGGCGCGGTGGTGCTGGCCTGGCTGCAGGCGACCTATTATCCGATGGGGCTGAGCTTCGGCGGCGCGGTCGCCGATTTCCTCGGCGGTATCCTGGTCGGCGGCGGCGTGATCCTGATGGCGCTGGCCTTCACCGAGATGCGCAAGCACCGCACCACCGTCATTCCGCACCGCGACGCCAGCACGATGGTGCAAAGCGGCATCTTCAGCCGGTCGCGCAACCCGATCTATCTGGGCGACCTTCTGGTCCTGGCCGGGTTGATTCTGCGGTTTGACGCGGTGTTAGCGCTGCCGCTGATCCCTTTGTTTCTTTGGGTGATCGAAAAACGCTTCGTGATTCCCGAGGAAAATCGTTTAAGGTTAAAATATCGTGCCGATTTTGCCAGATACTGCGAAAAGACTCGCCGTTGGATTTGACAGCGGCGGTCGATACGTGCATCTGGGGTGCGATATTCTGCGCAATATAATTGCGCGAAGCGAAGCTATATAGCTCTGTTCTGTCGGAGCGGGTCCAATAATGTTCTGAAGGGGGACGTGAAAGTTGAAAATCGGAACGCCAAAAGAAGTGTTCGAAGGGGAAAATCGCGTCGCGATGACCCCGGACTCGGCGCTGCAATTGCAGAAGCTGGGTTACGAATGCGCCATCGAAAGCGGGGCAGGTGCGAATGCCGGCTTTTCGGATGCGGCTTATGAAGCAGCCGGCGTAGAGGTCATCAAGACCGCCGCCCAGCTGTGGAAATCCGCGGATATCGTTGCCAAGGTGCGTCAGCCCAACGAAACCGAGCTGAAGCGCCTGACCAAGGGCAAGACCCTGATCAGCTTCTTCAACCCGGCCGGGAACGAAGAAGGCATGGAGGCCGCCAAGTCCAAGGGCGCCAACGTGATCGCCATGGAAATGGTGCCGCGTATTTCGCGCGCCCAGAAGATGGACGCGCTGTCGTCGATGGCCAACATCGCCGGTTACCGCGCGGTGATCGAGGCGGGCAACAACTTCGGCCGCTTCTTCACCGGCCAGATCACGGCGGCGGGCAAGGTGCCCCCGGCCAAGGTTCTGGTGGTGGGCGCCGGTGTGGCCGGTCTGGCCGCGATCGGGACCTCGACCTCGCTGGGTGCGATCACCTATGCGTTCGACGTGCGGCCCGAAGTGGCCGAGCAGGTTGAATCGATGGGCGCCGAATTCGTCTATCTGGACTTCGAGGAAGAACAGCAGGACGGCGCCGCCACCGGCGGCTATGCCTCTGTTTCCAGCCCCGAATTCCGTGAAGCGCAGCTGGCCAAGTTCCGTGAACTGGCGCCCGAGATGGATATCGTGATCACCACCGCGCTGATCCCGAACCGCGAAGCGCCGGAACTGTGGACCGAAGACATGGTGAAAGCCATGAAACCCGGCTCCGTCATCGTCGACCTGGCAGCGGAAAAGGGCGGCAACTGCAAGCTGACCGTCGCGGATGAGAAGATCGTCACCGATAACGGCGTGACCATCATCGGCTACACCGACTTCCCCTCGCGCATGGCGGCACAGGCATCGACCCTTTACGCCACCAACATCCGTCACATGATGGCCGACCTGACCCCCGAAAAGGACGGTCAGATCGTGCACAACATGGAAGACGACGTGATCCGCGGCGCCACCGTGACCTTCGAAGGCGACATCACCTTCCCGCCGCCGCCGCCGAAAGTTCAGGCCATCGCGGCACAGAAGAAGGAAGCGCCGAAGGAACTGACGCCGGAAGAAAAACGCGCGAAGGAAGTGGCCGCGTTCAAGGCGCAGACCAAGTTCCAGGTTACGCTTCTGGCCGTCGGTGCGGTCCTGATGCTGATCGTCGGCGCCTTCGCTCCGGCCAGCTTCATGTCGCACTTCATCGTCTTCGCGCTGGCCTGCTTCGTGGGCTTCCAGGTGATCTGGGGCGTGTCGCATTCGCTGCATACGCCGCTGATGGCGGTGACCAACGCGATCTCGGGCATCGTGATCCTGGGCGCGCTGCTGCAGGTCGGGTCCGGCAACTGGCTGGTCGTGGTCCTGTCGGCCATCTCCATCCTCATCGCGACGATCAACATCGTCGGGGGCTTCATGGTCACCCGCCGCATGTTGGCGATGTTCCAGAAATCTTGATCGGAGGGAGCGGATAAATGAGCATTGGTATCGTCTCCGCCGCTTACATCGCGGCAACTGTTCTCTTCATCCTGTCTCTGGGTGGTCTGTCCGGTCAGGAAAGCGCCAAGCGCGCTGTCTGGTACGGCATCGTCGGCATGGCCCTGGCGGTTCTCGCCACGGTGTTCGGCCCGGGCATCGGCAACTACCTGATCGTGCTGGTCATGGTCGCGGCGGGCGCCTTTGCCGGTCAACTGGTGGCAAAGAAGGTCGAAATGACCGAAATGCCCCAGCTGGTTGCGGCGCTGCACAGCTTCGTCGGCCTGGCCGCCGTGTTCATCGGCTTCAACGCGCAGTTCGAAATGAGCCGCGTGGCCGAGATCATGGCAAACGCGCCCACCTCGCTGAACGAAACCGGGCTGCTGTCGTGGCTGCATGACCAGGGCATCGACGGGTTCGCAGGCAAGGTCGCGCACAAGACCGCGGTCGAGCTGAACATCCTCAAGGTCGAAGTCTTCCTCGGCGTGTTCATCGGTGCCGTGACCTTCACCGGGTCGGTCGTTGCCTTCGGCAAGCTGGCCGGCAAGGTGGACGGCAAGGCGAAGAAGCTGCCTGGCGGTCACTACCTGAACGCCGCTGCCGCACTGGGTTCGGTCGTGCTGCTGGTGATCTACTTCAGCACCGGCGCGCTGTGGCCGCTGCTGGTGATGACGCTGCTGGCCTTCTTCATCGGCTATCACCTGATCATGGGCATCGGCGGCGCCGACATGCCGGTGGTGGTGTCGATGCTGAACTCCTATTCGGGCTGGGCGGCATCGGCCATCGGCTTCTCGCTGGGTAACGACCTGCTGATCGTGACCGGCGCGCTGGTCGGCTCCTCGGGTGCGATCCTGTCTTACATCATGTGTAAGGCGATGAACCGGTCCTTCATCAGCGTGATCCTGGGCGGCTTCGGCGGCACCACCGGTCCGGCGATGGAAGTCGAGGGCGAACAGGTGGCGATCGACGCCGATGGCGTTGCTGCCGCTTTGGACGAAGCAGACAGCATCATCATCATCCCGGGTTACGGCATGGCCGTGGCACAGGCCCAGCAGTCGGTTTCCGAACTGACCAAGCGCCTGCGCGCCAAGGGCAAGAACGTGCGTTTCGCGATCCACCCCGTTGCGGGCCGTCTGCCGGGGCACATGAACGTGCTGCTGGCCGAAGCCAAGGTGCCCTATGACATCGTGCTGGAAATGGACGAGATCAACGACGATTTCCCGGATACCGACGTGGCGATCGTGATCGGCTCGAACGACATCGTGAACCCGGCGGCGCAGGAAGATCCGAACTCGCCCATCGCCGGCATGCCGGTTCTGGAATGCTGGAAGGCGAAGCAGGTCTTCGTGTCCAAGCGTGGTCAGGGCACCGGGTACTCGGGCATCGAAAACCCGCTGTTCTACAAGGAAAACACCCGCATGTTCTATGGCGACGCGAAGAAGTCGCTGGACGAACTGCTGACCAAGATCTCCTGATCCTGGTCGACGCGGAATTGAAAGGGCGCCCCTCGGGGCGCCCTTTTTCGTGTGGGCGCAGGGGGCTTCTAAGCCCAATCGCTCGGCGGTTGACCCGGATTGATGAGGTGCCGCACCGCGATTTCGCGGGACTGGACCTGTTGATCGGGTTGATCCCGATCAGCCCGGTAGCCGAAATTTCCGCTATGGCTTGGTAGGTTATTGCGCGTATGCGAAGGTATGCGTTCAACGCATTGAAAAGGATTGGTTTTTTATGCGGGCTGTGTCAGAAACGGGGAAAAGGATCAGAAAAGGCCGCGCCATGCTGGAAGATCACCCGCTTCGCTACGAATTGGCCAACGAATTGCACGCGCGACCCTTCCCGTCGCTCGACGTGCCCTGCACCGCGGCCTATCTGGCGATCAAGCGCACCGACGATGCCGCCGGACGGGACCGGCAGGCGGACCTGGATCACCTGCTGGCGCTGCTGGACCGCCACGGCGCGCCGCATCCCAAGCCGGGCGCGACGCATTATTCCGGCCAGATCGGGCGGCATCTGCTGAAATGGGAAAGCCATACCGAATTCGTGACCTATACCGCCTTTTCCAACACGCTGAGCGACCGGCCCTACGATCCGACGGATTTCGAGGTGTTTCCCTCCGATTGGCTGGCCGCCGCGCCGGGCGCGCGGGTCAGTTCAGCGCTGATCCGGGTGCTTGAGCGGCCCGAGCTGGACGCCATGCGCGACATGCTCGGCCAGTGGTTCGTGCCCGAAAGCCTGGCCGCGTCGCGGGTGCTGGACGATGCGGCGGTGATCGCCGGGGATTTCCGCATCGATCCGGCGGGGCACATGCGCTTTGCCGTCTTCGTCAATCCCGGCGCCGGCAGCCGCCGGGTGGGCCGGGTGGTGCAGCGCCTGTGCGAGATCGAAACCTACAAGAGCCTGTCGATGCTGGGCTTTGCCCGGGTCAAGCAGATGTCGGGCCGGATGGCCGAGCTGGACAATCAGCTGACCGGGTTGATGGACGAGATGAGCGCGGAAACGGCGCAGGCCGACCGCACCCTGGCGGGGCTGTTGTCGACCTCGGCCGAGCTGGAACACATGGTGGCGCGCAACGCCTTCCGCTTCGGCGCCACCGAGGCCTATGAGGCGATCGTGCACCAGCGGATCGAGGTGATGCGCGAACAGCGTTTCGACGGGCGCCAGACCTTCAAGGAATTCATGATGCGCCGCTATGACCCGGCGATGCGCACGGTGAAATCGACGCAGGGGAGGCTGGCGGCGCTGGCCGACCGGGCGATCCGGGCGGGCGAATTGCTGCGGACCAGCGTCGACGTGGAGCGCTCGGCGCAGAACCAGAAGCTGCTGGAAAGCATGAACCGCCGCGCCGATCTGCAACTGAAGCTGCAGAAGACGGTCGAGGGCCTGTCGGTGGTGGCGATCAGCTATTACGCGGTGTCGCTGGTGTCCTATGCGACCTATCCCCTTGCCGAACCGCTGGGGCTCAGCAAGGGGGAAATGACGGCCATCGTCACTCTGCCGGTTGTAGCGATCGTGTGGCTGATGATCCGGCGGATGACGCGGCACCTTCACTGAGCATCCGGCCGCTGATCCAACCGCCTGTGCCGATCGACAGCAGCGCCAGCACGGCGGCGATGGACAGGGTCGGCACGCCCGACAGCCCGGCGCCCACGGTGCAGCCGCCCGCCAGCACGCCACCCACGCCCATCAACACCGCCCCGGCCATGTAGCGGCCGGTCTGGCGCGGGGTCTCGAAGCTTTGCCAGCGGAATTCGCCGCGGATCAGCGCCGCGGTCGCAGCCCCCGCGATCACGCCGCCCCAGAGCCCGGTGCCGAAGGTGGGCGAGACCGCGCTGGACGCGATGCCCCAGAACAGGGTTTCGGCGGCGGGCAGGGTGAAGCTGAGGCTTTCCAGCGCGATGGGATCGAAATCGTCGTAGAGCACGTAACCGGTGACGGCCCAGCCCGAGGCCGCGATCAGACCGATGAACCCGGCCAGGACCAGGTGCAGCGGCCGCGCGCCGGAGCGGGCGGCCTGGGACAGCAGCAGCGCAGCCAGCACGACAGCGAGGATCGGACCGGCGCCGGGCAGGGCGGCGTTGTCCAGCGCCACGGTGTAGTTGCCAAGCGCACTGCGCAGCGGCGCCAGCACGCCCTTCAGCGTGGCATGGGCGGTGGTGGCGAAGACCACCAGCACCAGCAGCGCCCGCAGGTTGCCCGACCCGGTCAGCACGGTCAGCCGCGACACGCAGCCCCGGGTCAGCACCATGCCCGCCCCGAACAGCAGCCCGCCGATGGCGATGGCGGCGACGGGCAGGTCGGTGGCCATGAAGCGGTGATCGCCGAAGCCGATCCGCCCGTTCATCGCCATGAACTGGGTGCCGAGGATCGCCAGCGCCAAAGCGGTCAGCCAGACGCCTGCGGCCTCTCTGCGGTCGTCGCCCACCACGGCGCGGCGGAAGCAGAAACGGGTGATCTGCGCCAGCGCGCCGAACAGGGCGCCGAGGATCAGGCCCGCGTAAACGGCGGCCTGGGGCGCGGTCAGATTTTCAAAGCCAAAAGTTTCGAACATGGGAGCCCCCATTGGTTTGGAACGGAGGCACAGTTGGCGGAACGGATTTGGGAAATCAATCTTTCAAGGAGCGGATTGGAGGCGTGTTGGTGGAATAACGTTCTGCTCAAGGCGGGGCCGATGGAACGGTATCGTCCAACGCAGCCGCTGGCACGACAAAGGCCCGCAGGAAAACCTGCGGGCCTTGCCTTTGTTCTTATTTCGCTTTGATCGCCGCTCGGATCACCGCCCCCGGATACGCGGGTCCAGCGCATCGCGCAGGCCGTCGCCGAGGTAGTTCACGCTCAGCACCGTCAGCGAAATCGCCACGCCGGGCCAGAACACCCGTTCGGGATATTGCTGCAGGTAATCGGTGGCGTCGAACAGCAGCCGGCCCCAGGTCGGGAAATCCGGCGGAAAGCCAAGCCCGAGGAAGGACAAAGCGCTTTCGGTGATGATCGCGTTGGCGATGCCCAGCGTGGCCGAGACCATGATCGGACTCAGCACATTGGGCAGCACGTGGCGCAGGATCATCATCGTGTTGCGGGTGCCGATCGAGCGTGCGGCGAGAACGAATTCGCGTTCCTTCAGCGCCAGCACATCACCGCGCACGATCCGCGCGGTGGGCATCCAGCTGGTCACGCCGATGGCGCAGACGATCAGGATGAAGATCCCGGTTTCCGGCCCGAAGGCCTGGTTCAGCGCGTCGCGGAACAGCAGCACCATCACCAGCAGAAGCGGCAGCAGGGGCAGCGCCAGGAACAGGTCGGTCAGCCGCATCAGCGGCCCGTCGAGCCGCTTGAAGTAGCCTGCGACCACGCCAACAAGACTGCCCAGGAACAGCGCCAGCAGCATCGCGGTGATGCCCACCGCCACCGAGGTCTGACCGCCCGCCATCATCCGGGCCAGCGTGTCACGGCCCAGCTGGTCGGTGCCCAGAGGGTGGGCGAAACTGGGGCCCTGGTTGCGAGCGCGGATGTCGATATAGGTGGCGTCATAGGGCCAGACCAGCGGCCCGATGAACACCGCCAGCACGATCACCAGGAAGATGATCCCGCCCAGCAGCGCGCCGCGGTGGGTCTTGAACTGCTGCCAGACCGCGCGCCACTGGCTGCGCGGCGGGGCGACGGGGATCGGATCGGCCAGAGCACCGGCCGGGGTGGCGCCGCCTGCGGCGGGGATGACTTTTTCAGGAGCCTCAGTCATAGCGGATCCTCGGGTCCAGGATGCCGTAGAGGACATCAGCGATAATATTGAACAGCACGATCAGTAGCGCGAAGATGAAGGTCAGCGTCTGCACCATCGGCAGGTCGTTGGCCTCGATCGCGCCGATCAGCAGCTGGCCCAGCCCGTTCACCTTGAACACCTGTTCGGTGATGATCGCGCCGCCGAATACCTGCGGTGCGCCAAGCGCGATCACGGTGACCACCGGGATCATCGAGTTGCGCAGCACATGCACCAGCACCACGGCTTTTTCGCCCAGGCCCTTGGCGCGGGCGGTGCGGACGTAATCCTGGTTCAGGTTGTCGAGCATCGAGGCACGCATGAACCGGCTGATCTGCGCCGCGTTATACAGCGCCAGCACGAAGACCGGCATCGCCATCTGGCGCAGCTGGAACACGAAGCTGGACCAGTCGGTGACCTTGTGCGTGGTGTCGTAGATCGACGGGAACCAGCCCAGGTTGACCGAGAAGATCACGATCAGCAGAACCCCGGTGAAGAAGGTCGGTACCGAGAAGCCGACCATCGACACGAAGGTGCCGACCTGGTCGAAGATCGAATATTGCTTATAAGCGGAATAAATCCCGATCGGCAGCGCGATCAGCACGCCGATGATATAGGACATGCCGACCACCCACAGGGTCTGCGGCATCCGCTGGACGACGATATCCATCACCGGGCTGCGGGTCTGCCAGCTGAGCACGCGCAGCTTGCCTTCGGCCAAGCCGGTGCCGAAGATATTGTCGATCAGGATTTGCGGTTCGATCCAGAAGAACTGCACCAGCCATTTCAGGAAACGGATATGCACGGGCTGGCCCAGGCCAAGCGCTTCGCGCATCTTTTCTTTGACTTCGGGGGGAACGGTGAGGGGAACCTGCGCCATCGGGTCGCCTGGGGCGAGTTCGAGCAACAGGAAGATGACGAGACTGATGAACAGCAGTGTCGGGACGGCCAACACCAGTCGTCGGACGGTAAAGGTGAGCATATACGGAGGCCTTTGCGGCTTGGTCTTATTATCTGTCCGAGAGTAACACCGAACAGAGGGCCAGAAAAACCCCGGCCTTGGTCAGGCCGGGGTAAAAATGGTCCGAATTACTTAATCCGGTACCAATCTGCTGCATTCCACAGCTCCGAGTCCCAAGTGTTCAGCACGACACCGCCCAGAGTGTTGGAATGGGCCGACACGCGGCCACGGTCGACCAGCGGCACCACGACATAGCTGTCCTTGGTCAGCATCTCGTTCAGCTTCTTGGCGATTGCACCGCGTTCCGACAGGATGCCGGTCTTGCCGAGCTCGGCGACCAGTTTGTCATATTCGGGATCGCAGAAGCGGTTGATGTTTTCACCCTGCCACTGGCTTTCCGGTTTCGGTGCCTTTTCGCAGGTGTGCTGCGCCAGATAGGCTTCGGGGTCGGTGCCGTCGAAGTTGTTGGCGTACATTTCCACGTCGGCATAGAACTTCTGGAAGGTGTCGGGCGAGCCCGGGTCACCGCCGAAGAACACCGAACCCGAGATGTTGCGCAGCTCGGTTTCGACGCCGATTTCGCTCCACCACTGCTTGATCAGCGCCTGGAAGTCCTGGCGCACGGCATTGGTCGAGGTCTGGTACAGCAGGCTCAGCTTGACGCCGTCCTTTTCGCGGATGCCGCCGGCGCCGACTTTCCAGCCCGCTTCTTCCAGCAGCGCCTTGGCGCCTTCGATGTCCTGGGTCATGCAGTCGGTGTTGTCCGAGGCATACATCGCCGGGGCGGGGACCAGGTTACAGGTCGCGCGGCCGGCCTTGCCATACCCGATTTCCACCAGCAGTTCGCGGTCGATCGCCATCGACAGCGCCTTGCGGACGGCCAGTTCGGACAGCGCCGGGTGCGGATGCTTGGCGGTCGAACGCTCGCCCTCGGGCAGCGACGGCGACGGATCGGTCATGTTCATTTCGATCCGTTCCACCAGCGAACCGAAGGCCGCCACGGTCTTGCCCTTGCCGGCTTCTTCCATCTTGGCGATGACGTCGGGGGCCAGCTGCAGGTTCCAGGCGTAGTCGAATTCGCCGGTTTCCAGAACCGAACGGCCCGCCGCGGTGGCGTCGCCGCCGCCCTTGAAGGTCAGGGTGGCGAAGGCCGGCTTGGCCGGGTCGCGGTAGTTCGGGTTCGCTACCATCGAAATCACGTCATTGGGACGGAATTCGGTGACCGCGAAGGGGCCGGTGCCGATCGGGCCGAAGTTCGCGTCGGTGCATTCCGGGGCCTTGGCGCCCATGCAGTTTTCGAACTGCGCTTTCTGCAGGATGGGCGACTGGCCACCCATGAAGGCGCCATAGGGATTCGGCTTGGGTTCCGAGAAGTTGACCTTGACGGTCAGGTCGTCGATCAGGTCGATGCTGCTGATGCCTTCGAACTTGGCCAGCTGGGCGCAGCCGCCTTCGGGATGCATGCAGTAATCGGCGGTGAATTTCACGTCGGCCGAGGTCACGGGCGACCCGTCCGACCACTTCAGGCCCGGCTTCAGTTTCCAGGTGATCGAGGTCAGGTCTTCGGACACGCCGCCGTTTTCAACGGTGGGGATTTCTTCGGCCAGATAGGGAACCAGCGCACCGGTGGGGTCATAGCGGCCCAGCGGTTCGATCACCAGCGACGAGGATTCGATATCCTTGGTGCCGCTCGACAGATAGGGGTTCAGGATCGAGGGCGCCTGCCAATAGATAACATTGACATGGCCGTCCGATCCGCGCTCGGCGAATGCGGCAGGGGCCAGGGCGGTCGCAGCGACTGCGCCTAGCAAAACCGATTTAATTTTCATCTTCGTCTCCTTGTTGGGCGCGGAGTTATTCCCCGCTTTGCCACCGACAAGACCGCATAAGCCGCCCCGGCGATGGTTTTGATTCTGTCTGCGGAGGTGGGTCGGGACTGTTATTCACACAAGTTTATTGGTGAATTCGGCCCCGTCCGTTCCACGACTGAAGGCAGTTCAAACGTATTGTTTAAAAAATGCAAGGGGGCGGTCTGCTGACCCGGGGGCAGCGACGTTACCGGTTTGACACCGGGACGGACCTGTCTGTAGCGTCGTCGGGTAATGATCAAAAAATAGCGGGATGGGCGCGATGCTGGACCAACCGATCGCCAGGATCGAGAATTTACGGGTCGAATTTCAAACGAAAGACGGCCCCGTCGTTGGGGTTGAGGATGTTTCCTTCAACGTGAATCCCGGGGAAACCGTCTGCATCGTGGGCGAATCCGGGTCCGGCAAATCGGTGTCGAGCCTGTCTTTGATGCGGCTGGTGGAATTCGGCGGCGGTGAAATTGCAGGCGGTCGGCTGATTTTTGACCGAAAAGATGGCGAAGAGCTCGATCTGTCGAAAACCGACCAGAATTTGATGCGCACCATCCGCGGCAACGAAATCGGCATGATCTTCCAGGAGCCGATGACGGCGCTGAACCCGGTCTTCACCGTTGGCCGGCAGCTGACCGAGGGTCTGCGCCTGCACAAGGGCATGACCCGCGACGAGGCCGAGGCGCGCGCGCTGGAACTGCTGAAACAGGTGCGTATCCCGGAACCGGAACGGCGGCTGAAGCAATATCCGCACGAACTGTCGGGCGGCATGCGGCAGCGGGTGGTGATCGCGATGGCGCTGGCCTGCGAACCGCGGCTTTTGATCGCGGACGAACCGACCACCGCCTTGGATGTGACGATCCAGGCGGAAATCCTGGCGCTGATGGACCGGCTGAAGCGCGAAACCGGCACCGCGGTGATGTTCATCACCCATGACATGGCGGTGGTGGCGCAGATGGCCGACCGCGTCGTGGTCATGTTCCGCGGCAACAAGGTCGAAGAAGGCACGGTCGAACAGATCTTCGAGAACCCGCAGCACGAATACACCAAGGCGCTGCTGGCCGCGGTGCCCAAGCTGGGCGAAATGACCGGCAAGCCGCTGCCCGAACCGATGAAGCTTCTGGGCCGCGAACAGGGAGAGATCAAGCCCATTCCCGGCACCGACGAGCCGTTGCTGACGGTGAAGAACCTGGTGACCCGGTTTGCGGTCAAGGGCGGGTTCTTCCGCCGCACCATCGCCAATGTGCACGCGGTCGAGGATGTGTCGTTTACCCTCAACAAGGGCCGCACCCTGTCGCTGGTCGGCGAATCGGGCTGCGGCAAGTCGACCTGCGGCCGCTCGATCCTGCGGTTGGTCGAACCGATGTCGGGGCAGATCGACCTGGACGGCACCGACATCATGGCGCTGGATCACGGTCAGCTGCGCGATGCGCGGCGCGACATGCAGATGATTTTCCAGGACCCGTTCGCCTCGCTCAACCCGCAGATGCAACTGGGCGCGGCGGTGGCGGAGCCGATGAAGAATTTCGGCACCCATTCGGGCAGCGAACGCGAAGACCGCGTGGCGATGCTGTTCGACCGTGTCGAATTGCCGCGCAGCTTCATGCGCCGCTATCCGCACGAACTGTCCGGCGGCCAGCGGCAACGCGTCGCCATCGCCCGCGCCCTGGCGCTGAACCCGAAACTGATCATCGCGGACGAAGCGGTTTCGGCGCTCGACGTGTCGGTGCAGGCGCAGGTGCTGAACCTGATGATGGAACTGCAGGCCGAGCTGGGCCTGTCCTTCCTGTTCATCAGCCATGACATGGCGGTGGTCGAACGGGTCAGCCACGACGTGGGCGTGATGTATCTGGGCCGGATCGTCGAAATGGGGCCGCGCCAGGCGGTGTTCGAAAACCCGCAGCACCCCTATACCCAGGCGCTGATGAAGGCGGTTCCGATCGCCGATCCCCGCACCCGCAAATCCGAACGCGAGCTGAATTTCAAACCGATCCCGTCGCCGATCCACCCGATCGGATACGAGGCCGCCCCGTCGGAATATCAAGAAGTAAGTCCGGGTCACTTCGTGCTGACCACGGACAGTGGATACTGAGGTCCCAAAATGCCCGCGCGATTATCGCCCTATGAGATCATGGAACGGCTTGTCGCCTTTCCAACCGTCAGCCGTGACACCAACCTTCCGCTGGTGGACTGGGTCGAGGAATACCTGAACAGCCACGGCATCACCGCCCATCGTTTTTACAACGAAGACAACGAAAAGGCCGCGATCTTCGCCCATGTCGGGCCCGAGGAAGAGGGCGGCATCGTGTTGTCCGGCCATACCGACGTGGTGCCGGTGGACGGCCAGCCCTGGGCGTCGGACCCGTTCACCGTGGTGGAACGCGACGGCAAGTATTACGGCCGCGGCTGCTGCGACATGAAGGGTTTCGACGCGCTGTCGATCTGGGCCCTGGTCGAGGCCAAGTACAAGGGCGTGACCCGGCCGCTGCAACTGGCGCTGAGCTATGACGAGGAAGTCGGCTGCACCGGCGCGCCGCCGATGATCGAACGGATGCTTGAGGTCCTGCCGAAGGCCGCGACGGTGATCGTCGGCGAACCTTCGGTGATGCAGGCGGTGACGGCCCACAAGGGCGGCCGCGCCTTCTGGGTGCATATGCACGGGTTCGAGGTGCACAGTTCCATCATGCACACCGGCGTCAACGCGATCATGTATGGCGCCAAGCTGATCGAATGGGCCAACCAGGTGAACGCCGACAACATGGCGCGCGACCCGTCGGATGTCGCTTCGCTGTTCGAACCGCCCTGGACCACGCTGCATGTCGGCCAGATTTCCGGCGGTACCGCCCATAACATCACCGCCAAGGATTGCGAATTCGGCGTCGATTTCCGCATCCTGCCGGACGAAGACCCGGAAATGTGGCGCGAACTGTTCCTCGCCAAGGTCGCCGAGGTCGAGGCCGAGATGCAGGCGGTGGTGCCTGAAACCCGGATCGAGATCATCGAGAAATTCGGCCTGCCGGGCCTGGCCCCGGAACAGCAGGGCGAGGCCGAGGCGATCGCCCGCGCGATCACCGGCGACAACGGCAATCACGTGGTCAGCTACGGCACCGAGGCCGGGCATTTCCAGGCCGCGGGATATTCCGCCGTGGTCTGCGGGCCGGGCAATATCGCACAGGCGCACCAGCCCGACGAATACATCACCGTGGCCCAGTTCAACGCCGGGCACGATTTCATGAAACGCCTGCTCGACAGGCTGTAAGGGGGTCGCTATGCCGATCAAGAACCGCTTCGCCGAAATGCATGGTGAAATCACCGAATGGCGGCATGATTTCCATCAACACCCCGAAATCCTGTTCGACGTGCACCGCACCGCCGGCGTGGTGGCCGAAAAGCTGCGCGAATTCGGCTGTGACGAGGTGGTCGAGGGCATCGGCATCACCGGAGTCGTCGGCGTCATCAAGGCGGGGACGTCGGACCGGGTGATCGGGCTGCGCGCCGATATGGACGCGCTGCCGATGGATGAAATCACCGGGCTCGATTACGCCTCCAAGACGCCGGGCGCGATGCATGCCTGCGGCCATGACGGCCACACCGCGATGCTCTTGGGCGCGGCCAAGTACCTGGCCGAGACGCGCAATTTCGACGGCACCGTGGTGCTGCTGTTCCAGCCGGCCGAAGAAGGCGGCGGTGGCGGTCTGAAGATGGTCGAGGACGGCGCGATGGACCGCTGGAACGTGCAGGAAGTCTACGGCCTGCACAACATGCCCGGCACGCCGGTAGGCGAATTCGCCATCCGTCCCGGGCCGATGATGGCCTCTGCCGATGAATTCGACATCAAGGTGACCGGCAAGGGTGGCCATGCCGCCGTGCCGCATGAGGCGGTCGATACCACGCTGGCGGCGAGCCACGTGGTGGTGGCGCTGAATTCCATCGTGTCGCGCAATGTCGACCCGGTGAAACACGCGGTGCTGACCGTGGCGACCTTCCTGACCGAAAGCGACACCCAGAACGTGATCCCGCAGACTGCCAAGCTGCGCGGCACGGTGCGCTGCTTCGACGCCGATGTGCGCGACCTGATCGAGGAACGGCTGACCGCCGTGGCCAAGGCCACCGCCGAGGCCTATGGCGCCACCGCCGAGGTCAATTACCATCGCGGCTACCCGCCGACGGTGAATGCCGCCGAGCAGACCCAATACGCCATCGAGGCCGCCGAGGCGGTCGGGACCAAGGTCGATGCCGATACCCCGCCGATCATGCCGGCCGAGGATTTTTCCTACATGCTCGAAGCGCGCCCCGGCGCCTATATCTTCCTGGGCAACGGCGATACGCCGATGTGCCACCACCCTGCCTATGATTTCGACGATGCCGCGATCCCGCTGGGATGCAGCTTCTTCGCCGAACTGATCGAACGCCGCCTGCCGCGCGCCTGAAGAAAGAAGGACCAGTATTATGCCCGTTAAGAACCGTTTTGCAGAATTGCAGGATGAAATCACCGTCTGGCGCCGCGACCTGCACGAACACCCCGAAATCCTTTACGATACCCACCGGACCAGCGCCATCGTCGCCGAGAAGCTGAAGGAATTCGGCTGTGATGAAGTGGTGACCGGCATTGGCCGGACCGGCGTCGTGGGCGTGATCAAGGGCAAGGAAACCGGATCGGGCAAGGTGATCGGGCTGCGCGCCGACATGGATGCGCTGCCGATCCTGGAACAGACCGGGCTGGAATACGCCTCGAAAACCCCCGGCGCGATGCATGCCTGCGGCCATGACGGTCACACCGCGATGCTGCTGGGCGCGGCCAAGTACCTGGCCGAGACGCGCAATTTCGACGGCACCGTGGTTGTCATCTTCCAGCCCGCCGAAGAGGGCGGCGCCGGCGGCAAGGAAATGTGCGACGACGGGCTGATGGACCGTTGGGGCATCCAGGAAGTTTACGGCATGCACAACTGGCCGGGCCGCCCGGTGGGCAGCTTCGCCATCCGCCCCGGCGCGTTCTTCGCCGCAACGGATGTGTTCGAAATCGAATTCGAAGGTGTCGGCGGCCACGCCGCGAAACCGCATGAAACCGTCGACACCACGGTAATGGCGTCGCAGGCGGTGCTGTCGCTGCAGACCATCGCCAGCCGCAATGCCGATCCGGTCGATCAGGTGGTTGTCTCGGTGACCTCGTTCGAAACCTCGTCGAAGGCGTTCAACGTGATCCCGCAGCGGGTGACGCTGAAGGGCACCGTGCGCACGATGAGCGCCGAAATGCGCGACCTGGCGGAAAAGCGGATCGGCGAGATTTGCA
The DNA here is from genome assembly GCF_009857745.1 of Thalassovita mangrovi. GTDB lineage: Bacteria > Pseudomonadota > Alphaproteobacteria > Rhodobacterales > Rhodobacteraceae > Thalassobius > Thalassobius mangrovi. The sequence goes on along the minus strand of NZ_WWEN01000002.1, from coordinate 557,170 downwards.
ACGGGGTGGCGGCGACCTTCGGCGGCACCGCCAAGCTCGATTACCACCGCAATTACCCGGTGATGGTGAATGCCGAGGACCAGACCGATTTCGCCGCCGAGGTGGCCCGGTCGATCAGCGGCCAGTGTGACGAGGCACCGCTGGTGATGGGCGGCGAGGATTTCGCCTTCATGCTGGAAGAACGCCCCGGCGCTTATATCCTCGTGGGCAACGGCGACACGGCGATGGTTCACCATCCTGAATACAACTTCAACGACGACGCGATCCCGGCCGGGTGTTCCTGGTGGGCCGAAGTTGTCGAAAAACGGATGCCGGCAGCCTAAGGCCGGAGGGGCGAAATCTGACGCAGGTTTCGCCCCGTTTTCCGATTGCGGAAAACGCTGACTAGCGCGAGGCCAAGGCGGCGATATCTTCGAACAACCGATCCGCCTCGGCCTGCGCTTTCGTGCGGAAGGCGCGGATCAGGCGCAGTTCATCTTCGGAAAATGGTGCCGTTTCGGGGGGCGTTTGCAGCGCGTCCTCGCCCACGATCCGCGATGCATCCATCCCGGCATCGCGCAGCAGCCGTTCGATTTTCGAGGCATTGGAACTTAGCGCCAGGAACGGCGTTTCCACCAGCATCGACAGGCAGATCGCGTGGAACCGGCCGGTGATGTGCAGCTCGGCCCCGGCGACTTCACGCAAATAGGCGGCTTCATCAGGTGCCATCTCGAAGCGGGGGGCGCGCAGCGGCATCACCCCGTTGTAGAGCCGGTACAGTGCCCCGCGTGCCAGCGCCCCGATCAGCGGCAGGGTCCAGATGCGGCCGCGCAGCGTCTTGGTCGGGATGAACCGCGCGCCGGGCAGGGCCTGTGCCGCCCGCGCCAGCACCCGGCGCTTTTCGAACCGCACGGAATCGCCGACGAGGATGCCGTGGCGAGGCAGGGGGGCGACATCGGCGGGGGCCGACAGCGACAGGTCGGGCAGCCAGCGCACCACCTTGCACGCCGCCGCCTGCATCGCCTGCGCGCTGTCGCTGTCGCGCGCCGCGATCAGGTCGATGTCTCGCAGGTAGGTGCCCCAGTCATCGGGGTTGTCTTCGTAAAGCGCGTTGATCAGGGCGATGGGTTTGCCTGCGCGGGCCGGGTGCTGCGCGATCTTCAGCAGCTTCTCGCCATCCGGCTTGCCGTGATGGAGGGTGCCTTCGCCGTTGATCACGATCACATCGGCCTCGGCCAGCGCTGAAAGGAAGGCTTCGTCCTGATCCCAGTCGTTGCGCGCGGCGCTGCGGGCGATCACCTCGACCCCGTGCTTTTGCAGACCGCCAACCAGCAGCCGCATCACCCGGGCGCAGCCGTGATGGTAGCGGGTCGCGGTGTCGTTCATCACAACGGCTTTGAGCATGGGCGGGTCCGTCCGGTTGTTCGCGCGGGCGACCCTAGGCGGCGGCGCCGGGATGGGCAAGCAGCAGCGCGCGCAGAAGCGCCCGGGTTTCCTCGGCGATATGCTGCTTGTCGGCCATGAAGGCGCGGGCGGCGGCCTGCCGCGCGGGCAGGTCCGGGGCTTCCAGCCAATGCAACACGGCATGGCCCAGTTCGGCGCCATCCGGCACCTGATGCGCGATCCCGGCATCGGCCATTTCGGCATAGCTTTCGGCGAAATTCGCCACATGCGGCCCGTGCAGCACCACCGCGCCGAATTGCGCCGGTTCGAACGGGTTGTGGCCGCCCTGTTTCCCGAAGGAGCCGCCGAGGAAGACAACGGGCGACAGGCTCAGGAACGCGCCCATCTCGCCCAGCGTGTCGGCGAGATAGAGCTGGGTGTCGTCGGTGACCGTCTGGGATTTCGACCGCTGCGCCCATCGCATCCCGGCCATTTGCGGCAATGCCGCGATCTCAGCCGCCCGTTCGGGGTGGCGCGGCATCAGGATCAGCAGCAGGTCGGGACGTTCGTTCAGCGCCGCCGCATGGGCGGCCAGGATTTCGGGCTCGTCCTCGGCATGGGTCGAGGCGGCGATCCAGACCGGGCGGGTACCTGTTGCCTGTTGCAGATCGGACAGGGCGGCGGCATCCACCGGCGGCGGCAGCAGCGCAGCTTTCAGATCGCCGGGCACATGCGGGCGGGCGGGGGGGACGCCAAGACTGCGCAGCTGATCGGCCGCCGCTTCATCCTGCGCGGTGATCAGGGCGAACCGGTCCAGCAGTGCGGCAGAGGTGCGCGGGGTCCTGGCGCGGCTTTTCGAAAAGCGGGTGTTGATCAGCGCCATCGGAATGCCGCGCGCCGCGCTGCGCAGCACCAGCCGAGGCCACAGATCGCTTTCCACGAAACAGGCCATGTTGGGCGCCCAGTGGGTGAGGAATCGGTCGACGGCGGCGGCGCTGTCGACGGGCAGATATTGGTGAATCGCACCTTCGGGCATCCGCTGGGCGGCCAGATCGGCAGCGGTGGTGGTGGCGGTGGTGAACAGCAGGTGCGAGCCCGTGTCGGCAGCCAGATCCCCGGCCAGTTTCAGCACCGACAGCAATTCACCGACCGAGGCCGCGTGAAACCAGATCAGCCGTCCCTCGGGGCGTTGCGCCGTCGCCCGGCCCAGCCGTTCGCCGAAACGCCCCGGATCGCCGCCCTGTTTGACATGCGCCTTGCGCGCGGCGCGGGTCAGCAGCCCAGGCGCCAGCGCGGTCAGCCCCAGGTAAAGCCGCATCAGGCCGCTGATACGTATCATCCGCCGGTGTGGCTCATGTGGCGGGACATCTTGCCCGACACTTCCTGCCGCGAATAGTCGAAATCGTGGCCCTTGGGTTTCATCCCGATGGCCGCCCGGATCGCCGCTTCCAGCGGGGCGTCGTCACCGGGGTGATCGCGCAGGGCGGGGCGCAGGTCCTGCATGCCTTCCTGGCCCAGACAGGTGTAAATCTCGCCGGTGCAGGTCAGCCGCACCCGGTTGCAGCTTTCGCAGAAATTATGCGTCAGCGGCGTGATGAAGCCGATTTTCTGGCCGGTTTCTTCCAGCCGCACATAGCGCGCCGGACCGCCCGAGCGTTCGGCCAGATCGGTCAGGGTGTAGCGTTCGGCCAGCTGCGCCCGCAGATCGCTGAGCGGCCAATACTGATCCAGCCGGTCTTCGTTGCCGATGTCGCCCATCGGCATGACCTCGATAAAGGTCAGGTCCATGTCGCGCGATTTGCACCACTCGACCAGGTCGAACAGTTCGACGTCGTTGAAGCCCTTCAGCGCCACGGTGTTGATCTTGACCCGCATGCCGGCCTTTTGCGCGGCGTCGATGCCGCGGATCACCTGCGGCAGGCGGCCCCAGCGGGTGATGTCGGCGAATTTCGCCTCATTCAGCGTGTCGAGCGAGATATTGATCCGCCGCACCCCCGCCGCCCACAGGTCGGCGGCGTATTTTTCCAGCTGCGATCCGTTGGTGGTCAGCGTCAGTTCCTTCAGCGCGCCGCTGTCCAGATGCCGGGTCATGGCGTTGAAGAAGGTCATGATGCCGCGCCGCACCAGCGGTTCGCCCCCCGTTATGCGCAGCTTTTCGACGCCCAGCCCGATGAAGGTGGAACACATCCGGTCCAATTCCTCCAGCGTCAGCAATTCCTTCTTCGGCAGGAAGGTCATGTTTTCCGACATGCAATAGACGCAGCGGAAATCGCAGCGGTCGGTAACGGACAGGCGCAGATAGGTGATGGCGCGCTGGAAGGGGTCTATCAGGGGCGTTTTCATGGTGCAGAACCTAGGGGCGGAAAGCCGCCGCGACAAGGGCGGATGTGATTGATCGCTGCGCCGAAAGGTCGTAGCGTGAGCCCATGAAACAGCTTGCCCTGATCCTTCTGCCCGCTTTCGCCCTGTCGGCCTGTACCGACGTCCCGCTGCTTGGCACGCCGCCCTGGCAACGCGCACCGGTGAGCGAGCCGCGCCCCGTGATCGGCGATCCGCTGCCTGCCCCCGACGCGGTGCAGGTCACGTCGCTGGACCAGCCCGCCCAACCGCCACAGCCCGGCGCATCGGGAATTCTGGGCACCACGGTGGCATCGCTGGGCGATCCGGCGCGCGATGGGTTCTGGATCGAAACGCCGCTGGTGTCGGCGCCGGGCCGGGGCCGGGTGCGCTATCCGGCCAACGGGCGCGAGGTGAAGGTCGACCTGATCCCGATCCAGGGGCCGGTCACCGCCGGCAGCCGCTTGTCGCTTGGCGCGATGCGCCTGCTCGACGCGCCGGTGGCCGGGTTGCCCGAGGTCGAGGTTTTTCTGGACTGATTTGAGAGCGGGCGAAATCTGAGACAGATTTCGCCCGTGTTTTCTGTTGCAGAAAACGCCGTTACGCTTTCGGCGGCAGGTATTTCGACGCTTCCTTGCGGGCGAAGGGCTTCATCGCCTTGCCATGTTCCCGCAGGAAGGCGATCACCCGGTCGGGATCGTGTTTCGACAATTCACGCAGCCACCAGGCCACCGATTTCTGGATGAACCATTCGGGATCGTTCACATAGGCCCCGGCCCAGCCCAGCACCCGTTCGCGAATCTCGACATCGGCCGGTTTGGGGTGGTTCTGCTTGGTCCAGGGAAGGGTGATCACCATCGCCGCGCGGCGGGTCCAGTGGCTGTCCGACCGGGTCCATTCCTCGACCTCGACGATGCGCGCGGGATCGGCCTGCAGCCGTTTCTGCCCTGCCATCATCGCGTGATCGGCAATCGCCCAGCTGTCGAAATCGGGAACCCAGCTCTTGATCAGGTCCCAAGCTTCTTGATCAGGCCTGATCCGCGCCTGGGTCAGCAGTTTCGCCGCCGCCAGCCGGGCCTCGAAAATATCGCTGTCCCACAGCGCGCGCGCCAGCGCGACGCGTTCGTCCACCGTCAGCTGTTGCCGCCAGTCCTTCGCCAGATCGTTCAGCGCCGGGTTGGGGATGCCAAGGTAAGTCCGCGGCACCTTGTGATACTCGGCCATGCCTTCGGCGCGGCCCGGTTCCACCTGCGCCTTCAGCGCCTCCAGTGCCTCGTCCAGCGTCATTCGACAGTCACCGATTTGGCAAGGTTGCGGGGTTGGTCGACATCGGTGCCCTTGGCTTCCGCCGTGTGATAGGCCAGCAACTGCGCCGGCACCGCATAGAGGATCGGGGTCAGGATCGGGTCGATCTCGGGCATCACGATGGTGCGCCAGGAATCGCCCGAGGTATCGTCGGCGCCCTTGCGGTCGGTGATCAGAACCACCTTGCCGCCGCGCGCCAGCACTTCTTGCATGTTCGACCGAGTCTTGTCGAACAGCGCGTCATAGGGCGCCATGACGACCACCGGCATGGTCTTGTCGATCAGCGCGATCGGGCCGTGCTTCAATTCGCCGGACGCGTAAGCCTCGGCGTGGATGTAGCTGATTTCCTTCAGCTTCAGCGCGCCTTCCAGGGCCAGCGGATACATCAGGCCCCGGCCCAGGAACAGAACGTCCGAGGTCTCGGCCAGCTTCTGCGCCGCCGCCGCGATGACGCCGTCCTGTTCCAGCGCCGTGTTCAGCGCCGCCGGCAATCCGCGCAGGGCGCTCAGCTTGTCGGCGATGTCCTCGGCGCTCAGCGTGCCGCGCTGTTCGGCGGCTTTCAGCGCCAGCATCAGCAGCACCGTCAGCTGGCAGGTAAACGCCTTGGTCGAGGCGACGCCGACCTCGACACCCGCCAGGATCGGCAGCGCCAGGTCGCTTTCCCGCGCGATGGAGCTTTCGGCGACATTGACCACGGACACGATCTTGTCGGCCTTGCCATCGCAATAGCGCAGCGCGGCCAGCGTGTCGGCGGTTTCGCCCGACTGGCTGACGAACAGCGCCATGGTGCCGCCGGGAACGGGCGGTTCGCGGTAGCGGAATTCGCTGGCGATATCGACCTCGACCGGCATTTGCGCCAGCTGTTCGAACCAGTATTTGGCGGTCAGGCAGGCATAGAAGGCGGTGCCGCAGGCGACCATGGTCAGCCGGTTGATGGATGTGAAATCGATATCTTCGGGCAATTCGACCGAATTGCCGTCGGCAGACAGGTAATGGCGCACCGCTTCGCCGATCACCAGCGGCTGTTCGGCGATTTCCTTGGCCATGAAATGCTTGTGGCCGCCCTTGTCGATCCGCGCGTCGTCCAGGTGGATGGTGCGCATTTCGCGATTGGCCAGTTCGCCATTGGCGTCACGGATTTCCAGGCTTTCGCGGGTGATCACCGCGAAGTCGCCTTCGTCCAGATAGGTGATCTTGTCGGTCATCGGAGCCAAAGCGATGGCGTCGGAGCCCACGAACATTTCACCTTCGCCATGACCAACGGCCAGCGGGCTGCCCTTGCGGGCGGCGATCAGCAAGTCATTTTCGCCCTCGAACAGGAAAGCCAGCGCAAAGGCGCCGTCAAGCCGCGCCACGGTCTTGCGCGCGGCTTCGACCGGGCTGTTGCCCTGTTCCAGGTAATACTGGGCCATCAGGGCGACGGTTTCGGTGTCGGTTTCGGTGGCGAAATCGATGCCCTGACCGGCCAGTTCGGCGCGCAGTTCGCGGAAATTTTCGATGATGCCGTTATGCACGACGGCCACGGGGCCTGCCTTGTGCGGGTGGGCGTTGATCACCGAAGGCGCGCCATGGGTGGCCCAGCGGGTGTGCCCGATCCCGGCCTTGCCGAGCAGCGGTTCGTGGACCAGCAGGTCGGACAGGTTGACCAGCTTGCCCACTGCCCGGCGGCGATCCAGCTGGCCCTCGTTCACCGTGGCGATCCCGGCGCTGTCATAGCCGCGATATTCCAGCCGTTTCAGCGCATCCACCAGAATGGGCGCTGCTTCATGGTCGCCCAGGACCCCGACAATTCCGCACATTATCCTGCCTCTTTATCCCGTTTCGCCTTCTTGGCTTTCAATATTTCCCGTAGCTTCGCCGCCAGCCCCGGCTTGTTCACCTGGGTGCCGCGGGCGATGGCCAGCGCGTCGTCTTCGACATCCGCTGTGATCACCGATCCGCTGCCGGTCATGGCGCGGTTGCCGATCTTGACCGGGGCGACCAGCATGGTGTTCGACCCGATGAAGGCCTGCGCACCGATCTCGGTCTTGTGCTTCATCACCCCGTCGTAATTACAGGTGATGGTGCCAGCGCCGATATTGGTTTTCTCACCGACATGGGCGTCGCCGATATAGCTCAGGTGGTTGGCCTTGGCGCCCTCATCCAGAACTGCGTTCTTGATTTCGACGAAATTGCCGACATGCACATCTTCGGCCAGCTCTGCGCCGGGGCGCAGCCTTGCATAGGGGCCGACGGTGGCGCCGCGCGACACGTGGCAGCCTTCGAGATGCGAAAAGGCGCGGATCAGCGCGCCGGATTCCACCGTGACACCGGGGCCGAAGATCACGTTGGGCTCAACGATGGCGTCGCGGCCGATGACGGTGTCATGGGCAAAGAACACGGTGTCGGGCGCGGTCAGCGTGACGCCGTTGTCCAGTGCTTCGGCGCGGGCGCGGGCCTGGAACGCGGCCTCGGCCCCGGCCAATTCGGCGCGGGAATTGACGCCCAGCGTTTCGGCCTCGTCACAGGTCACAGCCGTGGCCGACAGCCCTGCGGCGCGGGCCAGCGCGACGATGTCGGGCAGGTAATACTCGCCCGCCGCATTGTCGTTGCCGACCTCGTCCAACAGCCGGAACAGGGTGGATTTTTCTGCCGCGAGAATGCCTGAATTGCAAAGGGTTATCGCGCGTTCCTCTTCGGTCGCGTCCTTGAATTCGACGATCCGGTCCAGGGTGTCGCCATCCATCACCAGCCGCCCGTAACGGCCCGGATCGGCGGCCTCGAAGCCCAGAACGACCACGTCGTTGCGGGCCCGCGCCGCGGCGATGTTTTCGATGGTTTCGGGCTGGATGAAGGGCGTGTCGCCGTAAAGCACGATCACGTCGCCGTCGAAGCCCTCGAGCGCCGCGCGCGCCTGCAGCACGGCGTGACCGGTGCCCAGCTGTTCTTCTTGCAGCACCACTTCGGCGCGGTCGTCCCAGTCGCGCGCGGCCTTGGCCACCTCATCGGCGCCGTGACCGGCCACGATCACCAGCTTTTTCGGATCGAGCGCCGCGCCGGATTTCATCGCGTGGACCAGAAGGGGGGCGCCCGCGACCTTGTGAAGGACCTTGGGCAGGTCCGAATTCATCCGTGTCCCCATGCCCGCGGCGAGGATGACCATTGCCGTGCTCATGCCGTTTCTCTTCTTATTTGCGTTGCGCCCGTTTTATCTGCTTGGCACAAGAGCGCAAGGCCGCGTTGCATCACGTGTGATTGCGGCGTGCAACAGAAGCGGGCGGAAAAGCGCCAAGAGGAATGAGGCAGTCATGCAAACGGTGATCTTCGACCTGGACGGGACGCTGGCCGATACCAGCGGCGATCTGATCGCGGCGGCCAATGCCTGTTTCCGGGCGATGGGGCGCGGCGACGTTCTTGACCCGCTGGTGGATGCCTCGACCGCTTTCATGGGCGGGCGGGCGATGTTGACGCTGGGGCTGGAACGGATCGCGCATGGCGACGTGGCCGGGCAGGTCGATCAGTGGTATCCGCATCTGCTGAGCGCCTACGAGGCCGATATCGACCGCTACACCACGATCTATCCCGGCGCGATGGAGGCGGTGGGGGTGCTGAGCGCCACCGGCTACAAGGTCGGCATTTGCACCAACAAGCCCGAAAAGCTGGCCGAAACGCTGCTGTCGCGGCTCGGCATACGCAAGGCGTTCGCTTCGCTGATCGGGGCCGATACCCTGCCGACGCGCAAACCCGATCCGGCGCCGCTGCGCGAAGCGGCACTGCGGGCGGGCGGCGATCCGGCGCAATCGCTGATCGTCGGCGACACGATCACCGACCGGCAGACCGCGCGGGCCCTCGGCGTGCCCTGCATCCTGGTCACCTTCGGGCCGGATGGCCGGGCGGTTGCGGATCTGGATCCCGAGGGGATGATTGATCATTACGACGCCCTGCCGGGCGAGGTACGGCGGCTGATCGGCGTGCCCGCATTGACGGACTAGGCGCAAAGGCCCAGAAATACCCCATGAGCGAAAGATTCACCGGCAATTTCACCCAGCAGGAACCGATCCCGGACGAGGCGATCGACGCCGCAGTCGCGGTGATGAAGACCGGCCGTCTGCACCGCTACAACGTGGCGCCGGGCGAGGCGGGCGAGGTTGCGCTGCTGGAACAGGAATTCGCCGCGGCGATGGGGGCGAAATACGCGCTGGCGGTGGCCTCGGGCGGGTATGCGCTGGCTTGCGCCCTGCGCGCCATCGGGGTGAAGCCCGGCGACAAGGTTCTGACCAACGCCTTCACCCTGGCCCCGGTGCCCGGCGCCATCGCATCGGTCGGCGCGGTGCCGGTTTTCGTCGGCGTGACCGAAGGCCTGGTGATCGACCTGGACGACCTGGCGGCCAAGGCGGATCAGGCCGACGTTTTGATGCTGTCGCATATGCGCGGGCATCTGTGCGACATGGACCGGCTGATGGACATTTGCAATGCCGCGGGTATCAAGGTGATCGAGGATTGCGCCCACACGATGGGCGCGCGCTGGCGCGGTCGGCTGTCGGGGACCGATGGCATCATCGGCTGCTATTCGACCCAGACCTACAAGCATCTGAATTCCGGAGAGGGCGGGTTCCTGATCTGCGACGATCCGCAGGTGATGGCCCGCGCGGTGATGCTGTCGGGGTCCTACATGCTGTACGACCGGCATCTGGCTGCGCCGGAACCAGAGGTGTTCGAGGCGGTCAAATACGACACGCCCAATATCTCGGGCCGGATGGACCATCTGCGCGCCGCGATCCTGCGGGTGCAGCTGCGTGATCTGGACCGGCAATGCGATCGTTGGAACGACCGCTACCGCGTGGTCGAGGACGGGTTGCGGGGAACGCCCGGCCTGACGGTGATCGAACGGCCCGAGGCGGAAGAGTACGTCGGATCGTCGATCCAGTTCCTGCTGCTGGACTGGTCCGAGGCGAAGATCGCCGAGGTGCTGCGCCGCTGCCTGGCGCGCGGGGTCGAATTGAAATGGTTCGGCGGCGCGGAGCCTTCGGGATTCACCAGCCGCTATGACAGCTGGCGCTATGCGCCGAGCGAGGCGATGCCGCAGACCGACCGGGTGCTGAAGGGGATCGTCGACATGCGTTTGCCGTTGACCTTCAGCCTGGACGATTGCGCGCTGCTGGCCCGGATCATCCGGGCCGAGGTCGGCGCGGTGTGGCAGGCGGGCTAGGGGCGCTGCCCCTCTCCGTTGAAATTTCCAAGAAATTTCAACGCATTCACCCCGGGATATTTTTGAAAAGAAGAAGATCGTGATGCGTCGCGATGCGTGGATGGCTGCGTTTTGCAACGGCATGCTTGACGCGACTCGGGGGCTGTGACACTTATTGAACAAGTGTTCATTAACCGGGATGGAGGAGCCGGACCATGTTCAACGCCGTGATGAATTTCGACCTGGGCGAAGATGTGAATGCGCTGCGCGAGATGGTGCATCGCTGGGCGCAGGAGCGCATCAAGCCGATGGCGGCCGAGATCGACCGCTCCAACGCATTCCCCAACGAGCTGTGGCAGGAAATGGGCGAGCTGGGCCTGCTGGGCATCACCACGCCGGAAGCCTATGGCGGCGCCGGCATGTCCTATCTGGCGCATGTGATCGCGGTCGAGGAAATCGCCCGCGCGTCGGCCTCCGTGTCGCTGAGCTATGGCGCGCATTCCAACCTCTGCGTCAACCAGATCAAGCTGAACGGCAGCGAGGAGCAGAAGCAGAAATACCTGCCGGGGCTGATTTCCGGCACCCATGTCGGCGCGCTGGCGATGTCCGAACCCTCGGCCGGGTCCGACGTGGTGTCGATGAAACTGAAGGCCGAGAAGCGCAACGGGTACTATGTGCTGAACGGCAACAAGTACTGGATCACCAACGGGCCGGATGCCGACACCCTTGTGGTCTATGCCAAGACCGACCCCGATGCCGGGTCGAAGGGCATCACCGCCTTCATCATCGAAAAGTCGATGACCGGGTTTTCCACCTCGAACCATTTCGACAAGCTGGGCATGCGCGGCTCGAACACCGCCGAGCTGGTTTTCGAAAACGTCGAGGTGCCGTTCGAAAACGTGCTGGGCGAGGAAGGCAAGGGCGTGCGCGTGCTGATGTCGGGGCTGGATTACGAACGGGTGGTCCTGTCGGGGATCGGCACCGGTATCATGGCCGCCTGCCTGGACGAGGTCATGCCCTACATGGTCGAGCGCAAGCAATTCGGCCAGTCGATCGGGGATTTCCAGCTGATGCAGGGCAAGATCGCCGACATGTATACGTCGATGAATTCCTCCCGCGCCTATGTCTACGAGGTGGCCAAGTCCTGCGACCGGGGCGAGGTGACCCGTCAGGATGCCGCCGCCTGCGTGCTTTACGCCAGCGAAGAAGCGATGAAAGTGTCGCATCAGGCGGTGCAGGCGATGGGCGGGGCGGGCTTCCTGTCGGACAGCGCGGTCAGCCGGATCTTCCGCGATGCCAAGCTGATGGAAATCGGCGCCGGCACCTCCGAGATCCGCCGCATGCTGGTGGGCCGCGAACTGATGGCGGCGATGCGCTGAGCCATGCTGCCGCGTGCTGAAACCTATGGTGAGCTGATCCGGGATTTCCGTTGGGACATCCCGGAGCGGCTGAACATGGCGGCGCAGGTCTGTGACGACTGGGCCGCCCGCACCCCCGACCGGGTGGCGATCATTGACATGACCGGCGGCACGGCCCGGCGGATCAGCTATGGCCGGTTGCGGCAGATGGCCGACGGGCTGGCGCATGAACTGGCGGTGCGCGGGGTAAAGCGCGGTGACCGGGTCGGTGTGCTGCGGTCGCAATCACCCTGGACCGCGGCGGCGCATATCGCCTGCTGGAAGCTCGGCGCGATCTCGATCCCGCTGTTCAAGCTGTTCGGGGTCGAGGCGTTGATCACCCGGCTGGACGATGCCGGGGTCGAACTGGTCGTCGCCGACCCGGACGGCACCGAAGGGCTGACCGAATGGCTGAAAGGGGCAGGGCGGCAATCGCTGGTTCCCGAAAGCTGCGATCTGTCCGATGCCCGGTTCGAGACCGCCGATACCGGCTCCGAGGACCCCGCCGTCCTGATCTATACCAGCGGTACGACCGGGGCGCCCAAGGGCGCGCTGCATGCGCACCGGGTGCTGATGGGGCATTTGCCGGGGGTCGAGGTCAGTCACGATTTCCTGGGCCAGGGCGGCGATTGCCTGTGGACCCCGGCCGACTGGGCCTGGATCGGCGGGCTGTTCGACGTGTTGATGCCGGGGCTGGCGCTGGGCGTGCCGGTGGTGGCGGCACGGATGGACAAGTTCACCGTCGCCGAATGCCAGCGCATCGTCGACGTGGCGGGGGTGAAAAACGTGTTCTTCCCGCCCACCGCGCTCAGGATGCTGAAGGCCGAGGATGCCGCCATTTCCGGGCTGCGTTCGGTCGCGTCGGGCGGCGAACCTTTGGGGGCGGAAATGCTCGACTGGGGCCGCCGCGCCTTCGGGCTTCAGATCAACGAATTCTACGGCCAGACCGAATGCAACATGGTGGCGTCTTCCTGCGGTACCCTGTTCAACCCGAAACCGGGCTGCCTTGGCAAACCCGCGCCGGGGTTCGACATCGCGGTGCTGGACGGCGACGGCACTCCCTTCGACGGCGAGGGCGATATTGCTATCCGCAAGGGCGCGGCCAGCATGATGCTGGAATACTGGAACCGGCCCGATGAAACGGCGGAGAAGTTTTTCGGCGACTGGATGCTGACCGGCGACCGGGGCACCTGGGACGGCGATTTCCTGCGCTTCGTCGGGCGCGAGGACGACGTGATCACCTCGGCTGGATACCGCATCGGGCCCTCAGAGATCGAGGATGGTTTGCTGAAGCACCCCGCCGTCGCCACCGTCGGCGTGGTGGGCAAGCCCGACGCGCTGCGCACCGAGATCGTCAAGGCCTACGTGGTGCTGAAACCGGGGGTCGAACCGGGCGAGGCGCTGGCGAAAGAGCTGCAGGATTACGCCAAGGAACGGGTGGCAAAGCATTCCTACCCGCGCGAAATCGCCTTCCTAGACGCCCTGCCGATGACGGTGACGGGCAAGGTGATCCGCAAGGAATTGAAAGCGCGCGCGATGCGCGAGTCGGAGGAGACTTGAAATGAAACTGAAATCTAACGCTCTTCCCTCCTCGGAAGCCTTCCAGTCTAACCTGAAAGGTCATCTCGAAGCGCTCGAAACCGTGAGCAAGGCTGCCGAGGCCGCCCGTCTGGGCGGCGGCGAGCGCTCCCGCGAGCGGCACGAGGCGCGCGGCAAGATGCTGCCGCGCCGCCGGGTGGCGAACCTGCTCGACCCCGGATCGCCCTTCCTCGAAATCGGCGCCACCGCGGCGCATGGCATGTATGACGACGCCGCCCCCGCCGCCGGTGTCATCGCCGGGATCGGCCGGGTGCATGGCATCGAATGCATGGTGGTGTGTAACGACGCCACGGTGAAGGGCGGTACCTATTACCCGATGACCGTCAAGAAACACCTGCGCGCGCAGGAGATCGCCGAGCAGAACCATCTGCCCTGCATCTACCTGGTCGACAGTGGCGGCGCCAACCTGCCGCAGCAGGATGAGGTGTTCCCGGATCGCGATCATTTCGGCCGCATCTTCTACAATCAGGCCAACATGTCGGCCAAGGGCATCCCGCAGATCGCCGTCGTGATGGGATCGTGCACCGCAGGCGGCGCTTATGTGCCGGCGATGTCCGACGTCACCATCATCGTCAAGGAACAGGGCACCATCTTCCTCGCCGGTCCGCCGCTGGTGAAGGCCGCGACGGGCGAGGTGGTCAGCGCCGAAGACCTGGGCGGCGGCGACGTGCATACGCGGCTATCGGGCGTGGCGGATTACCTGGCCGAGGACGACGCCCACGCGCTGGCGCTGGCGCGCCGCGCCGTCAGCCATCTGAACCGCGCCAAGCCGCAGACGGTGCAGTGGCAAAGCCCCGAGGACCCGGCCTATGACCCCGAGGAAATCCTCGGCGTCGTGCCCGCCGACCTGCGCACCCCCTACGACATCCGCGAAGTGATCGCGCGCACCGTCGACGGGTCGCGCTTCGACGAATTCAAGCCGCGTTTCGGTGAAACCCTGGTCACCGGTTTCGCCCATGTGAAGGGTTGCCCGGTCGGCATCGTTGCCAATAACGGCGTGCTGTTTTCCGAGGCCGCCCAGAAGGGCGCGCATTTCGTCGAACTGTGCAGCCAGCGCAAGATCCCGCTGGTGTTCCTGCAGAACATCACCGGCTTCATGGTGGGCCGCAAATACGAAAACGAAGGCATCGCGCGGCACGGGGCCAAGATGGTGACGGCGGTGGCTTCCACCAAGGTGCCGAAAATCACCATGCTGGTGGGCGGGTCCTTCGGGGCGGGTAATTACGGCATGGCGGGACGGGCCTATTCGCCCCGCTTCCTGTGGACCTGGCCCAACTCGCGCATCTCGGTGATGGGCGGCGAACAGGCGGCCGGTGTGCTGGCCACCGTCAAGCGCGACGGCATCGAACGGCAGGGCGGCAGCTGGTCGGCCGAGGAAGAGGCCGAATTCAAGCGCCCCACCATCGAGATGTTCGAGGAACAATCCCACCCGCTCTACGCCTCCGCGCGGCTGTGGGACGACGGCATCATCGACCCGCGCAAGACCCGCGACGTGCTGGCGCTGTCGCTCAGCGCCTCGCTTAACGCGCCGATCGAAGACACGCGGTTTGGCGTGTTCCGGATGTAATCCTTCTCCTTTTCAAAAATATCCCCGGGGGTCCGGGGGCAGGCAGCCCCCGGTCCGGACCCAAGACAAAAGGACCAGACAGATGTTTGACAAAATCCTGATCGCCAATCGCGGGGAAATCGCCTGCCGGGTGGCGCGTACTGCCCGGGCCATGGGCGTCAAGGTGGTTGCCGTCTATTCCGACGCCGATGCCTCCGCCGCCCATGTCGCCGCCGCAGACGAGGCGGTGCATATCGGCGGCTCGGCCCCGGCCGAAAGCTACCTCAAGGGTGACCGTATCATCGAGGCCGCGCTGCAAACCGGCGCGCAGGCGATCCATCCCGGTTACGGCTTCCTGTCGGAAAACCCCGATTTCGTCGACGCAGTCGAAGCGGCGGGTTTGACCTTCATCGGCCCTTCGGCAGACGCGATCCGCAAGATGGGACTGAAGGATGCCGCCAAGGCGCTGATGGAAGAGGCCGGCGTGCCGGTCGTTCCAGGCTATCACGGTGCCAACCAGGACCCCGAACACCTGTCCGGGGCGGCCGATACCATCGGCTACCCGGTGCTGATCAAGGCGGTCGCCGGCGGCGGCGGCAAGGGGATGCGGCTGGTCGAGGACCCGAAGGATTTCATGGCAGCGCTGGACAGTGCGCGCAGCGAGGCGCAGACCGCCTTCGGCAACCCGGACGTGCTGATCGAGAAATACATCCAGAAACCCCGCCATATCGAGGTGCAGGTTTTCGGCGACGGCCAAGAAGCCGTCCACCTCTATGAACGCGACTGTTCGCTGCAGCGCCGCCACCAGAAGGTGATCGAGGAAGCCCCGGCGCCCGGCATGACCGAGGACATGCGCGCGGCGATGGGGCAGGCGGCGGTGCGCGCCGCCGAGGCGATCAACTACAAGGGCGCGGGCACCATCGAATTCATCGTTGACGGGTCCAAGGGGCTGCGCCCCGACGGGTTCTGGTTCATGGAAATGAACACCCGGCTGCAGGTGGAACACCCGGTGACCGAGGCCGTCACCGGCGTCGACCTGGTCGAATGGCAATTGCGCGTCGCGGCGGGCGAGGCGCTGCCGAAAGGGCAGGACGAGCTCACCCTGACCGGCCACAGCTTCGAATCCCGGCTTTATGCCGAGGACGTGCCCAAGGGCTTCCTGCCCGCTACCGGCACGCTGGCGCATCTGGGATTCCCCACCGAGGCCCGCGCCGACAGCGGCGTGCGGACCGGCGACACGATCAGCCCGTTCTACGACCCGATGATCGCCAAGATCATCACCTTCGGCCCGACCCGCGACATCGCGCTCAGCCGGATGAAATCGGCGCTGGCGGGTTGCGAGGTGGCGGGCACCGTGACCAACCTGCGTTTCCTCTCGGCGCTCTGCAATCACCCGGGCTTCGCGGCAGGCGAGGTCGATACCGGGCTGATCGGCCGCGATATCGACAGCCTGACCGGCGCGCCGGTGCCCAGCGTGCAGCACCGCGCGCTGGCGGCGCTGGCGGCGCTTGGACTGCTGGAGGGTGCCGACGACACCGGCTTCACCCTGTGGGAACCGCTGGCCCATCACGTGGCGCTGGAGTTCGACGGTGAGCCGTTCGACGCCGATATCCGCAGCCACGGCCCCGACCATCACAGCGTGACGATCGGCGAGGACACGGTCGAGGCGAAACGCATCGCGGGCCGCTGGTCGCTCGACGGTATCCCGGCGCCGGGGCTGTCGGTGGCGGGCGACCTGATCACCGTATTCGCCGAGGCGGGGCTGGGCTTCACCCGCATCGACCCGCTCGACGTCGCCGCCAGCGGCGGCGCTGCGGGCAACGTGATCGAGGCGCCGATGCCGGGGCTGGTCAAGGCCGTCTTTGCCGAGGCCGGGCAGCAGGTGCAGGAAGGTGACCGTCTGGCGATCCTGGAAGCGATGAAGATGGAACATTCGCTGCTGGCGGCGCGCGACGGCGTGGTGGCCGAGGTTCTTGCCGAAGCGGGCGCGCAGGTCGAGGCAGGCGCGGCGCTGATCCGGCTGGAGGAGGAGGAAGACGCATGAGTGAATACGTCGAAATCTTCGAAACGGGCCCGCGCGACGGGCTGCAGAACGAAAAGCGGCTGATCCCCACCGAGGAAAAGATCGCGCTGGTCGATTGCCTGTCCGAGGCCGGGTTCAAGCGGATCGAGGTGGCCAGCTTCGTCAGCCCCAAATGGGTGCCGCAGATGGCCGACAGCGCCGAGGTGCTGGCGGGGATCACCCGCAAGCCGGGCGTGTCTTACGCCGCGCTGACCCCGAACATGAAGGGGCTGGAACGGGCGCTGGCGGCCAAGGCCGACGAGGTGGCGATTTTCGGTTCGGCCTCGGAAGGGTTTTCCAAGGCCAATATCAACGCCAGTATCGCCGAAAGCCTGGACCGGTTCGAGCCGGTCGCACATGCGGCGAAAGAGGCGGGGATCAAGGTGCGCGGTTATATCTCCTGCGTGACCGACTGCCCTTATGACGGGGCGACCGACCCGGCGCAGGTGGCACGGGTGGCCGAGGCGCTGGACGCGATGGGCTGCTATGAAATCAGCCTGGGCGACACGATCGGGCAGGGCAGGCCGGAAACCATCGCGGCGATGCTCGACGCGGTGCTGAACGTGATCCCGGCGCAGCGGCTGGCGGGGCATTACCACGACACGGCGGGCCGGGCGCTGGCCAATATCGAGGTGTCGCTGGAAAAGGGCCTGCGGGTGTTCGACGCCGCCGTGGGCGGTTTGGGCGGCTGTCCCTACGCGCCCGGCGCGGCGGGCAACGTGGCGACCGAGGCGGTCGATGCGCGGCTGCGCGAGCTGGGGTATGAAACTGGGCTCGACACCGATGTATTGACCCGCGCGGCGGAAATGGCGCGCGGGATGCGCGTGGGATGACGGAGTTGCTGGCACAGCTTTACGCCCTGCTGTGCCTGGGCGTGATCGTGTTTCAGCTGCTGCTGATCGCGGGGCTGCCGCTGGGTGAATACACCCAGGGCGGCCAGAACAAGGGGGCGCTGCCCCCGCGCGGGCGGGTGATGGCGGCGCTGTCGATCCTGGTGCTGGGGTTCATGGCGCTGGCGATCCTGTCGGCGGTGGGATTTGCCGGGGGCTTCTGGCCGCGCTGGACGGGCTGGGTCGCGGTGGGCCTGTCGGCGCTGACCAGTACGCTGAACTGGATAACACCGTCGCGCAAGGAACGCATGTTTTGGGCGCCGATTGCCACTGTGATGCTGGC
The DNA here is from genome assembly GCF_009857745.1 of Thalassovita mangrovi. GTDB lineage: Bacteria > Pseudomonadota > Alphaproteobacteria > Rhodobacterales > Rhodobacteraceae > Thalassobius > Thalassobius mangrovi. The sequence goes on along the minus strand of NZ_WWEN01000002.1, from coordinate 539,222 downwards.
GCTGGCGGCCTATGTGATGATCGGGACGGCCTGAACGGGCCGAAGGAGGACAGGATGTACGACACTATCGAGATCGCAACCGACGCCCGCGGCGTTGCCACCCTGTGGCTGGACCGGGCGGAAAAGCACAACGCCATGTCAGCGCAGATGATCGCGGAAATCCATGCCGGGGCCGATGCTCTGGCCGCCGATGACAGCGTGCGGGTGGTGGTTCTGGCGGCGAAGGGCAAAACCTTCTGCGCCGGCGGCGATCTGGGCTGGATGCGGCAGCAGTTCGAGGCCGACCGCGATACGCGCATGGCTGAGGCGACCAAGCTTGCCCGGATGCTGCAGGCGCTCAACACGCTGCCGAAGCCGTTGATCGGGCGGGTGCATGGCAACGCGTTTGGCGGCGGCGTCGGCATGGCCAGCGTCTGCGATATCGCCATCGGCACCGATGAAGTCACCATGGCGCTGACCGAAACCCGGCTGGGGCTGATCCCGGCCACCATCGGGCCGTATGTCTGTGCGCGGATGGGCGAGGCGCGGGCGCGCCGGGTGTTCATGTCGGGGCGGCGTTTCAAGGGGCCGGAAGCGGTGGAACTGGGGCTGCTGGCGAAATCCGTCGCGCCCGAAGACCTGGATGCCGCCGTCGAGGCCGAAATCGCCCCCTACCTGGATTGCGCGCCGGGTGCGGTGGCGCGGGCCAAGGCGCTGCTGCGCACGCTGGGGCCGCGCATCGACGAAGAGGTGATCCAGCACACCGCGGCCGAGCTTGCCGCCTGCTGGGAAGGCGGCGAAGCACCCGAAGGCATCGGCGCCTTCTTCGACAAACGCAAACCCGCCTGGCAGGGCTGAGCGCCCTTCCGAACGGCCTGCGCAGCGGGGTTTTCCCCGCGCGCATCCGGCGGCTGTTTTCCACCTGATGGGGAAGCACGCGCCGCCGCCAAAAGAATCACATTTTCGTTCTCCGGAATCGGCTGCGCGCCGGGCGCGACAATATTATCGTTGCCAGCAGCAAAAAAAATCCCGTCTACTGGAACAGATCGGCACGGCGAACTCTCGTGTACCTTTGCATACAAGGATTTTTAGCAACGTTTGCATAAACTTGAATATGTTCTGGTTCTGTTGACCCTGACAGGGGGCAAGAGTAAACCCTGCCTAGCTGAAGCAGCCTACTGACTGCGCCTTTTGCGCATGAAAGGAGCCACCGTGGAAGAGATGCTGAGGGAATACCTTCCCATCCTCGTCTTTCTGGCCATTGCAATCGTTCTTGGCCTTGTCCTGATCCTCGCCGCTGTCGTTCTCGCCGTCCGCAATCCGGACCCGGAAAAGGTTTCGGCCTACGAATGCGGTTTCAACGCTTTCGACGATGCGCGGATGAAATTCGATGTCCGGTTCTACCTGGTGTCGATCCTGTTCATCATCTTCGACCTGGAAATCGCGATGCTGTTCCCCTGGGCGGTGGCCTTCAAGGACATCACCACCGTCGGGTTCTGGTCGATGATGGTATTCCTGGGCGTGCTGACCGCAGGCTTTGCCTATGAGTGGAAGAAAGGGGCCCTGGAATGGGAGTGATGACGGGGTCCAACACCGCCGGTTTCGACCGCGAGGTGGCGACGCAGGAACTGAACCGCGAACTGCAGGACAAGGGTTTCCTGCTGACCACGGTCGAGGACATCGTGAACTGGGGCCGTACCGGGTCGCTGCACTGGATGACCTTCGGCCTGGCCTGCTGCGCGGTCGAGATGATGCACACCTCGATGCCGCGCTACGACCTGGAACGCTATGGCACCGCGCCGCGCGCAAGTCCGCGCCAGTCGGACCTGATGATCGTCGCCGGCACCCTGACCAACAAGATGGCCCCGGCGCTGCGCAAGGTTTACGACCAGATGCCGGAACCGCGCTACGTGATCTCGATGGGGTCGTGTGCCAATGGCGGCGGCTATTACCATTACAGCTATTCGGTGGTGCGCGGCTGTGACCGCGTCGTGCCGGTCGACGTCTACGTGCCCGGCTGCCCGCCGACCGCCGAGGCGCTGATGTATGGTATCATGCAGCTGCAACGCAAAATCCGCCGCACCGGCACCATCGTGCGCTGATCGCGGGAAGGGGACAGTAATGACCGAAGCCTTGACCGAACTGGCCACCCATATCGAGCTGAAACGGCCCGATTGCGTGATCGGCTGGGACATCGCCTATGGCGAGCTGAACATCGACGTGGCCCCGGCCAATATCGTCGATTTCGTCGACTTCCTGAAATCCGACCAGACCTGCAAGTTTTCCTCGCTGGTGGATATCACCGCCGTCGATTACCCCGAGCGGGCCAAGCGGTTCGACGTGGTCTATCACTTCCTGTCGATGTACCAGAACCACCGCATCCGCCTGCGGGTGTCGGTGCGCGAAGACGAAATGGTGCCCTCGATCGTGGAAATCCACCCCTCGGCCAACTGGTTCGAGCGCGAAGTCTTCGACATGTTCGGCATCCTGTTCTCGGGCCACCCGGACCTGCGCCGGCTGCTGACCGATTACGGCTTCCGCGGCCACCCGCTGCGCAAGGATTTCCCGACCACCGGTTACACCGAGGTGCGCTATGACGAAGAACTCAAGCGCGTGGTCTATGAGCCGGTGAAGCTGGTTCAGGAATACCGCCAGTTCGATTTCATGAGCCCCTGGGAAGGTGCCAATTACATCCTGCCCGGCGATGAGAAAGGGGAGGCGAAATGATGGACGGCTCCAAATTTGACGACGGCAGCGTGGACGCGCTGCAGGGCGAACAGAAGATCCGCAACTTCAACATCAACTTCGGTCCGCAGCACCCGGCGGCGCACGGCGTTTTGCGCCTCGTGCTGGAACTGGACGGCGAAATCGTCGAACGCTGCGACCCGCATATCGGCCTGCTGCACCGTGGCACCGAGAAGCTGATGGAAAGCCGCACCTATCTGCAGAACCTGCCCTATCTCGACCGTCTCGACTACGTGGCGCCGATGAACCAGGAACATGCCTGGTGCATGGCGATCGAAAAGCTGACCGGCACTGAAGTGCCGCGCCGCGCGTCGCTGATCCGTGTTCTGTTTTCGGAAATTGGCCGGGTGCTGAACCACCTGCTGAACGTGACCACGCAGGCGATGGACGTCGGCGCGCTGACCCCGCCGCTGTGGGGCTTCGAGGAACGCGAGAAGCTGATGATCTTCTACGAACGGGCCTGTGGCGCGCGTCTGCACGCGAACTACTTCCGCCCGGGCGGGGTGCATCAGGACCTGACCGACGAATTGATCGACGATATCGAGGAATGGGCGGTCGAATTCCCCGCCGTCCTGGACGATATCGACGGGCTGCTGACCGAAAACCGTATCTTCAAGCAGCGCAACGTCGATATTGGCGTGGTGACCGAGGAAGACATCCAGCAATGGGGCTTCTCGGGCGTGATGGTGCGCGGGTCGGGCCTGGCCTGGGACCTGCGCCGCGCGCAGCCCTATGAATGCTACGATGAATTCGACTTCCAGATCCCCGTCGGCAAGAACGGCGACTGTTTCGACCGCTACCTGGTGCGGATGGAGGAGATGCGTCAATCGACCAGCATCATCCGTCAGGCCGTGGCCAAGCTGCGCGAAACCCCGGGCGACATTCTGGCCCGCGGCAAGCTGACCCCGCCGAAACGGTCGGACATGAAGCAGTCGATGGAAGCCTTGATCCATCACTTCAAGCTTTACACCGAAGGCTTCCACGTGCCCGAGGGCGAAGTCTACGCCGCCGTCGAGGCGCCCAAGGGCGAATTCGGCGTCTACATCAAATCCGACGGGACCAACAAACCCTACCGCGCCAAGCTGCGCGCGCCGGGTTACCTGCACCTGCAGGCGATGGATCACGTCGCCACCGGCCACCAGTTGGCCGATGTCGCCGCCATCATCGGCACCATGGACGTCGTGTTCGGGGAGATCGACCGGTGATGAGTGGAAATGAACTGACGATTGGAGCCTGTGCCTGATGCTACGCCGTCTCTATCACGATCAGCCCGAAAGCTTCGCTTTCACGCCCGAGAACCAGAAATGGGCCGAGGCGCAGATCACCAAATATCCCGAGGGCCGGGCGCAATCGGCCGTCATCCCGCTGCTGTGGCGGGCGCAGGAACAGGAAGGCTGGCTGACCCGCCCGGCGATCGAATATGTCGCCGACATGCTGGGCATGGCCAATATCCGCGCCTTCGAGGTGGCTTCCTTCTACTTCATGTTCCAGCTGACCCCGACCGGGTCGGTGGCGCATGTCCAGGTCTGCGGCACCACGTCGTGCATGATCTGCGGCGCCGAGAAGCTGATCGACGTCTGCAAGGACAAGATCGCCGACAAGCCCTTCACCCTGTCGGCTGACAGCAAATTCACCTGGGAAGAGGTGGAATGCCTGGGCGCCTGCGCCAACGCTCCGATGGTGCAGATCGGCAAGGATTACTACGAAGACCTGACCGCCGAGCGTTTCGCCGAGATCCTCGACGAACTGGCCGCTGGCAAGGTGCCGGTGCCGGGGCCGCAGAACGGCCGTTTCGCGGCGGAACCCAAGTCGGGCCTGACCTCGCTGAAGGAATTCGACAGCGGCAAGACCCAGTATAACGCCAGCGCGCAGCTGGCGGTCGATCTGGGCGATACCGTGAAGCGCATCGACGGTACCGAAGTGCCGATCCTGACCCCGTGGCTGGGCGGCAAATCCGCAGCGGCGAAGCCCGCAGCGAAGAAATCCGCCGCGCCCAAGGCAGAAAAGCCCAAGGCCGCACCGAAGCCGAAAGCCGCGAAACCGGCGGAAACCGCTGATGTGGCCGAGGCCGAACCCGCGCTGCTGAAGGCCGCGCGCGAAGGCGGTGCGGATGACCTGAAGAAGCTGAAGGGCGTCGGTCCGAAGCTGGAGCAGACGCTGAACGAGCTGGGTTTCTATCATTTCGACCAGATCGCGGCCTGGACCGAGGCGGAAATTGCCTGGGTCGACAGCCGGCTGAAGTTCAAGGGCCGGATCGCCCGCGACGGATGGGTCGAACAGGCCGGTAAACTGGCGGCGGGTGAAGACACCGAATTTTCCAAGCGCGTCGACAAGGGCGACGTGTACTGAGGACGGACTGAGTGAGCGACAAGCGCGATATCGCCCTGGCCCGCAAGGGCCGCATCACCGCCCTGGTGATCGCCGGGACGGCGCTGTTCTGGATCGCGGCCACCTTTGTCGGTGGCCAACTGGAACTGAGCCAGCGGGTGCGCGCGCTTTTCGACCTGATCGCCTTGGCCGGGTTCATCCTGGCCATCGTGATGATTTTTCAAATCTGGCGCGCGCGTCAGAATAGCAAAGGGTAAAACGGGATGCTGAAGGACCAAGACCGTATCTTTACCAATATCTACGGCATGCATGACCGCACTCTGGCGGGGGCACAGGCCCGGGGACATTGGGACGGCACTGCCGGCATCATCCAGAAGGGCCGCGACTGGATCGTGGACCAGATGAAGGCCAGCGGTCTGCGCGGTCGCGGCGGCGCGGGCTTCCCGACCGGTCTGAAATGGTCCTTCATGCCGAAGGAAAGCGACGGGCGCCCGTCCTACCTGGTGATCAACGCCGACGAATCCGAACCGGGCACCTGCAAGGACCGCGAAATCATGCGCCACGATCCGCATACGCTGATCGAGGGCGCGCTGATCGCCAGCTTCGCGATGGGGGCGCACGCGTCCTATATCTATATCCGCGGCGAATATATCCGCGAACGCGAAGCGCTGCAGCGCGCGATCGACGAAGCCTACGATGCGGGCCTGCTGGGCAAGAACGCCGCCGGGTCGGGCTGGGATTTCGACCTGTACCTGCATCACGGGGCAGGGGCCTATATCTGCGGCGAGGAAACCGCGCTGATCGAAAGCCTCGAAGGCAAGAAGGGCATGCCCCGGATGAAGCCGCCGTTCCCGGCCGGTGCCGGCCTCTACGGATGCCCGACCACGGTGAACAACGTGGAATCCATCGCCGTCGTGCCGACCATCCTGCGCCGCGGTCCGGAATGGTTCGCCGGTTTCGGCCGCCCCAACAATGCGGGCACCAAGCTGTTCGCGATCTCGGGCCACGTCAACAACCCCTGCGTGGTCGAGGAAGCGATGTCGATCTCCTTCGAGGAACTGATCGAGAAACATTGCGGCGGCATTCGCGGCGGCTGGGACAACCTGCTGGCGGTGATCCCCGGCGGGTCCTCGGTGCCCTGCGTGCGCGGTGAAAACATGCGCGACGCGATCATGGATTTCGATTACCTGCGCGGCGAACTGGGCTCGGGCCTGGGCACCGCTGCGGTGATCGTGATGGACAAGTCGACCGATATCGTCAAAGCGATCTGGCGGCTGTCGAAATTCTACAAGCACGAAAGCTGCGGCCAGTGCACGCCCTGTCGCGAAGGCACCGGCTGGATGATGCGCGTCATGGACCGCCTGGTGAAGGGCGAGGCCGAGCCGGAAGAAATCGACATGCTGTGGGACGTGACCAAGCAGGTCGAAGGCCACACGATCTGCGCGCTTGGCGACGCGGCGGCCTGGCCGATCCAGGGCCTGATCCGCAATTTCCGCGAGGAAATCGAGGACCGTATCAAGGCTCAGAAAACCGGCCGCACCGGCGCGATGGCGGCGGAGTGATCGATGCGTAACCTTCTCATATCCACTGCGGTTTTCGCCTGTCTCGCGGCTCCTGTCGCGGCAGGGCCGAAAACGAAAGTGTCGATCCTGTTCCAGAACTTCCCCCAAGGCACCGTCTGCGGTGTGTCCGGCGCTGCCGGAAACGTGAAGCTGGGCAAGAAAAAGGGACATCCCAAGGTCGATGTGAAAGGATATGGCGAGGTCGGAACCTATTACTGCAACCTGCCCGACGGGCGGCAGATCGTTACCGATGTGAACGCCCGTATTCCGCAAAACACGCGGTCCGCCGGGGTGACGGTTTACCCGGATGGTCAGGCCTATGTGACTGTCTCGACCTCGGACGGACAGCTGCTGCAATTGCAGTTTTCTAACACGGTCAGGGGGCTTTGACGCTATGCGCAAGGCAATCATCCTTCTTCTGGCGACGGGGCTTCTGGCCGGTTGCGGCGTTAAGGAAAAAATCCGCGGCGACAACAATCGCGTGGCCTTTGACGGGATCTATTTCAAATCCCACCTGACCGCCGACAAGGCCGACAACATGGCCTTTGCCGTCACCGTTGCCGGGGCGTCGCAGAATATCGCCGCCGCGCGCGAAGCGGGCCGCTACGAGGCGACCAAGTACTGCGTCAACAACTTCGGCAATTCCGAGGTCGACTGGACCGCCGGGCCGGATGCGCCGCTGGGCGCCCTGGTGATTTCCGACGATACGCTCAACTTGGCGGGACGGTGCCGCGGATGAGAAACTTCCTGGTCATATCAACGTGTTGCACGGGCTGTTATTGCATAACAGCGCGCGGCATCCGCATCTCTTCACAGCGAAACGCTGTGAAGCAAGGAGATGTGACATGCGTATGATTTCGACCCTGACCACCGCCGCCGCCCTTTCGCTGGCCTTGGCCTATCCGGTCAGCGCCAAGGCGGCGCTGCGCGACGTTCCGGAAATTGACGACAACATGCTGTGGGTGGCGATGGCCATCGAGATCAGCGACAAATGCGATGATATCAAGCCGCGCACCCTGCGCGGGCTCTTGTTCCTCAATCGGCTGAAGGACCGCGCCAAGGCGATGGGCTACAGCGAAGAGGAAATCACCGCATATGTCAAAAGCAAAGACGAAAAGGCCCGCATGCGCGAACGCGGCGAAGCCTACATGAAATCCAAGGGGCTAGACCCCGCCGATATTGGCGACCTGTGCACCCTCGGCCATGCCGAGATTGCCAACAGCAGCCAGATCGGTGTCCTGTTGAAAGCAAAGTGAGGCCAGATGTCCGACCTACGCAAGATCGTCATCGATGACCAGGAGATCGAAGTCGATGGGGCAATGACCCTGATCCAGGCCTGTGAACAGGTGGGGGTGGAAATCCCGCGCTTCTGTTATCACGAACGCCTGTCGATTGCCGGCAACTGCCGGATGTGTCTTGTCGAAGTGGTCGGCGGCCCGCCGAAGCCCGCAGCGTCCTGCGCGATGCAGGTGCGCGACCTGCGCCCGGGGCCGGAAGGCCAGCCGCCGGTGGTGAAGACCAATTCGCCGATGGTGAAAAAGGCGCGCGAAGGCGTGATGGAATTCCTGCTGATCAACCACCCGCTGGATTGCCCGATCTGCGACCAGGGCGGCGAATGCGACCTGCAGGACCAGGCGATGGCCTATGGCGTCGATTTCTCGCGCTACCGCGAACCCAAGCGGGCGGCGGACGACCTGAACCTCGGCCCGCTGGTCGAAACCCACATGACCCGCTGCATTTCCTGCACCCGCTGCGTGCGCTTCACCACCGAGGTGGCGGGCATCACCCAGATGGGCCAGACCGGCCGCGGCGAGGACAGCGAAATCACCTCCTACCTGGGTGAAACGCTCGACAGCAACCTGCAGGGCAACGTCATCGACCTGTGCCCGGTGGGCGCTCTGGTGTCGAAACCCTACGCCTTCACCGCCCGTCCGTGGGAACTGACCAAGACCGAAACCATCGACGTGATGGATGCGCTTGGTTCGAACATCCGGGTCGATACCAAGGGCCGCGAAGTCATGCGCATCCTGCCGCGCAACCATGACGGCGTGAACGAGGAATGGATTTCCGACAAGACCCGTTTCATCTGGGACGGTCTGCGCCGCCAGCGTCTGGACACGCCTTACATCCGTGAAAACGGCAAGCTGCGCAAAGCAAGCTGGGGCGAGGCGCTTGCCACTGCCGCCGCCGCGATGAAGGGCAAGAAGGTGGCCTCGCTGGTCGGCGATCTGGCCCCGGTCGAGGCCGTGTTCGCGCTCAAGCAGATCACCGAGGGCCTGGGCGGCAAGATCGAATGCCGTACCAACGGCGCGGTCCTGCCCGCCGGCAACCGGTCGGCCTATGTCGGCACCGCGGCGATCGAGGATATCGATACGGCCAAGGAAATCTATCTGATCGGGTCGAACCCGCGCGTCGAGGCGCCGGTGCTGAACGCCCGTATCCGCAAGGCCTGGACCAAGGGCGCCAACGTGCATGTCATTGGCACCGAGGGCATGGATCTGACCTATGATTTCGAATGGCACGGCCCCGGCCGCAAGCCGCTGAACGACCTGGCCGACAGCGCCAAGGCAACCGAGGGCGCCATCGTCATCGTCGGCCAGGGCGCCATCACCGAAGGCGACGGCGCTGCCGTGCTGGGCCGCGCGATGGAACTGACCCAGAAACTGGGCGGCAAGATGATGGTGCTGCACACGGCGGCCAGCCGCGTCGGCGCGATGGATCTGGGGGCCGTGACCGAAGGCGGCATGACCCAGGCGCTGGACGGGGCAGAGGTGGTCTACAACCTCGGCGCCGACGAGATCGACATCGCCGAAGGTCCCTTCGTGATCTACCAGGGCAGCCATGGCGATCGCGGCGCGCACCGCGCCGACGTGATCCTGCCGGGCGCGGCCTACACCGAAGAAAACGGTCTTTTCGTCAACACCGAAGGCCGCCCGCAGCTGGCGCTGCGTGCCGGTTTCGCGCCGGGCGAGGCGAAGGAAAACTGGGCGATCCTGCGGGCGCTGAGCGCCGAGCTGGGTGCGCCGCTGGCCTATGACAACCTGGCCCAGCTGCGTCAGGCGTTGGTCGCCGAGGTGCCGCATCTGACCCAGATCGACCAGGTGGTGGAAAACGAATGGCAACCGCTGGAAGTGGCCAAGCTGAAACCGGCCGCTTTCAACGAGGCGATTGCCGATTTCTACCTGACCAACCCGATCGCACGGGCCAGCGCGCTGATGGCGGAACTGTCCGCCAATGCCAAAGCACGGCGCGAAACGCCGGTGGCGGCCGAATAATGCGGAACGCCGCTTTCATATCCCTTCTGGCGGCGATGCCGATCGCCGGTTGCGTCGAGGCGCAGCCGGAGGAAATGGCATTCCGTCCCGAATACCGGGGTGTGGAAACGCGGCTGCTGGACGGCGATCTGGTCAATTTCTTCGTGGAAATGACCGGCGCCCGTTCGGGTGAGGATGTGGCGGATTATGCGGAATGCGCGGCAGCGCAATACACGCTGATCCGGGGATATGGCTTCGCGCGCCACCTGCGCACGAATGTCGATGAACAAGGCGGCCTGTGGCGGGCGGATGCGGTTTATACCATCTCGCCCGCGCTGCCCCGTGGATCGCGGACGATCGACGCCGAAGTCGTCGCCGCGCATTGCGCGGAAAACGGAATACCGATGGTGTGAGGACCAAATGGCAGACTTCTTTGCGAACACATATCTAGGCATGGCGCTGGTGATCATCGGGCAGGTCTTCCTGATCGTCATTCCGCTTCTGGTGGCGCTGGCCTTCCTGATGTATGCCGACCGGAAAATCTGGGCCGCCGTGCAGATGCGCCGCGGGCCCAACGTGGTGGGCGTCTTCGGCCTGCTGCAGAGCTTCGCGGACTTCCTGAAATACATCGTCAAAGAGGTCGTGTTCCCCGCCGGGGCCGACAAGGCGGTGTTCCTGCTGGCGCCGATGATCAGCCTTGTTATGGCGCTGATCGCCTGGGCGGTGATCCCGTTCAACGACGGCTGGGTGCTGTCGGATATCAACGTCGCGATCCTGTATGTCTTCGCCGTCTCCTCGCTGGAAGTTTACGGCGTGATCATGGGCGGCTGGGCCTCGAACTCGAAATACCCGTTCCTGGGGTCGCTGCGCTCTGCCGCGCAGATGATTTCCTACGAGGTGTCGATCGGCCTGATCATCGTCGGCGTGATCATTTCCTCGGGCTCGATGAACTTCGGTGACATCGTGCGGGCGCAGGACGGCAGCTATGGCCTGTTCAGCTGGTACTGGGTGCCGCATTTCCCGATGCTGTTCCTGTTCTTCATCTCGGCGCTGGCCGAAACCAACCGTCCGCCGTTCGACCTGCCGGAAGCGGAAAGCGAACTGGTTGCCGGGTATCAGGTCGAATACAGCTCGACCCCGTTCCTGCTGTTCATGATCGGCGAACTGGTGGCCGTGGTGCTGATGTGCGCGCTGACCTCGCTGCTGTTCTTCGGTGGCTGGCTGTCGCCGATCCCGGGCCTGCCCGACGGCATCCTGTGGATGGTGGGCAAGATGCTGTTCGTCTTCTTCATCTTCTCGATGGTCAAGGCGATCACCCCGCGTTACCGCTACGATCAGCTGATGCGGATCGGTTGGAAAGTGTTCCTGCCGCTGTCGCTGGGCTGGGTGGTGATCGTGGCCTTCCTTGCAAAATTCGAAGCCTTCGGCGGTGCCTATGCCCGCTGGGCGATTGGGGGCTGATATGACTCAGATCGATTACGGCCGCGCGGCCAAATACTTCCTGCTCGCGGATTTCGTGAAAGGGTTCAGGCTGGGGCTGAAATACTTCTTCGCCCCCAAGGCGACGCTGAACTACCCGCATGAAAAGGGCCCGCTTAGCCCGCGTTTCCGCGGCGAACACGCGCTGCGCCGCTATCCCAACGGGGAAGAGCGCTGCATCGCCTGTAAGCTGTGCGAAGCGATCTGCCCGGCGCAGGCGATCACCATCGACGCCGAACCGCGCGACGACGGCAGCCGCCGTACCACGCGTTACGACATCGACATGACCAAGTGCATCTATTGCGGCTTCTGCCAGGAAGCCTGCCCGGTGGATGCGATCGTTGAAGGTCCGAATTTCGAATTCGCCACGGAAACCCGCGAAGAACTGTTCTACGACAAGGCAAAGCTGCTGGAGAACGGCGAACGCTGGGAAGCCGAGATTGCCCGCAACCTGGAACTGGACGCGCCCTACAGATGAGCGACCCCACCAACCCTTTCGAGCTGATGATGCAGCAGGCCCAGGCGATGGCGAAAGCCATCAACCCGGCGCTGGAATCCTTTTCTCCGAAAGGGTTCGAGGCGCTGTGGCCCACCATGCCCAAGGACATGATGGAAATGGCCTTCGGCAAGGGCATTAGCAAGGACGGGCTGGACGCCAAGACGCGGCTGTTGCTGACGCTTGCAGGGCTGACCATGCAGGGCGCGCAGAACGAAACCGGGTTCCGGATGACGGTGCGCCACGCACTCGAAGCCGGGGCCACCAAGGATGAAATCGCCGAAACCATCGCGCAGATGTCGATGTTTGCCGGCATTCCCGCCATGACCAAGGGCATGGAACTGGCCCGTGAGGTCATGGACGACAAAGAGGATAAAGAAACATGACGATTGCAGCGCTGGCATTCTATCTGTTCGCGATCTGCGCCATCGCCGGGGGGCTGTTCACCGTGATCAGCCGAAACCCGGTGCATTCGGTGCTGTGGCTGATCCTGGCCTTCCTGTCCTCGGCGGGGCTGTTCGTTCTGCTCGGGGCGGAATTCGTCGCGATGCTTCTGGTCATCGTCTATGTGGGGGCGGTCGCGGTGCTGTTCCTCTTCGTGGTGATGATGCTCGACGTCGATTTCGCCGAGCTGAAGGCGGAAATGGCGAAATACATGCCACTGGCGCTGCTGATCGGTGTTGTACTGCTGATGCAGTTCGGCCTGGCCTACGGCGTGTGGGATTACGCCGAACACGCCCAGGATGCCCGCGCCGCGGTGACGCCCGAAGGGGTGGAGAACACCGCCGCCCTCGGCATGCTGCTGTACGACAAATACTTCCTGCTGTTCCAGCTGGCGGGCCTGATCCTGCTGGTCGCGATGATCGGTGCGATCGTGCTGACCCTGCGCCACCGCAAGGACGTCAAGCGCCAGAACGTGCTGGCCCAGATGTGGCGCGATCCGGCCAAGGCGATGGAGCTGAAGGACGTGAAACCGGGGCAGGGGCTTTGAGCCCCTCCCTCGCCGAAGCCCAAGGGGCTGCGGCATGATTGATCTGATCGTCCAGGCCAAGGCGGCCATCGGGGCGGTCGGAGCGGCGGGGATCGCCGCGATCTGGATTGTGAAGGCGGGGCTCGGCTGGGTCGCGCTGCGCTGGTGGCGGGGACGTCGCCAGGGGGAAACTGAATAAACGGGGCCGCGCGCCTCAAAGAAGAGACGGGCCAGGGCCCGGAGGGACAGACATGATAGGACTTGAACATTACCTGACGGTGGCCGGCGCGCTGTTCGTCATCGGCATTTTCGGTCTCTTCCTGAACCGGAAGAACGTCATCATCCTCTTGATGTCGATCGAACTGATGCTGCTGGCGGTGAATATCAACCTCGTCGCCTTCTCCAGCTTCCTCGGCGATCTGGTCGGGCAGGTCTTTACCCTGTTCGTGCTGACCGTGGCCGCCGCCGAGGCCGCCATCGGCCTTGCGATCCTGGTCTGCTTCTTCCGTAACCGCGGCACCATCGACGTCGAAGACGTCAACGTGATGAAAGGCTGACCCCGATGGAAACGATCATTCTCTTTGCTCCGCTCGTCGGGTCCCTGATCGCCGGTTTCGGCTGGCGCGTGATTTCCGAAAAGGGCGCGCAATACCTGACCACGGGTCTGCTGTTCCTGGCCTGCCTGCTGTCATGGGTGGTGTTCCTGACCCATGACCCGGCGGTGGTGAAGCACATCCATATCCTCGACTATGTCCAGTCCGGTTCGCTGTCGGCGGAATGGTCGATCCGGCTCGACCGGCTGACCTCGATCATGCTGATCGTGGTGACCACGGTGTCGGCGCTGGTGCACCTCTACAGCTTCGGCTACATGGCGCATGACGAGAACTGGAAAGAAGGCGAAAGCTACAAGGCGCGCTTCTTCGCCTACCTGTCCTTCTTCACCTTCGCCATGCTGATGCTGGTGACCGCCGACAACCTGGTGCAGATGTTCTTCGGCTGGGAAGGCGTGGGCGTCGCGTCCTACCTGCTGATCGGCTTCTACTACAAGAAACCCTCGGCCAACGCCGCCGCGATCAAGGCCTTCGTGGTCAACCGGGTCGGCGATTTCGGCTTCCTGCTGGGGATCCTGGGTCTGTTCTTCCTGACCGACTCCATCCGCTTCGACGATGTGTTCGCCAGCGCGCCGCAACTGGCGGAAACCCAGCTGAGCTTCCTGTGGACCGAATGGAACGCGGCGAACCTGCTGGCCTTCCTGCTGTTCATCGGCGCGATGGGTAAATCGGCGCAGCTGCTTCTTCACACCTGGCTGCCCGACGCGATGGAAGGCCCGACCCCGGTGTCGGCGCTGATCCACGCCGCAACCATGGTGACCGCCGGTGTGTTCCTGGTCTGCCGGATGTCGCCGCTGATGGAATACGCGCCCGAAGCGACCGCCTTCATCACCTTCCTCGGTGCCACCACGGCGTTCTTCGCCGCCACGGTGGGGCTGGTGCAGAACGACATCAAGCGCGTCATCGCCTATTCGACCTGTTCGCAGCTCGGCTACATGTTCGTGGCCGCTGGCGTCGGTGTCTATTCGGTGGCGATGTTCCACCTGCTGACCCACGCCTTCTTCAAGGCGATGCTGTTCCTGGGCGCCGGTTCGGTGATCCACGGCATGCACCACGAACAGGACATGCGGAACTACGGCAATCTGCGCAAGAAACTGCCCTATACCTTCTGGGCGATGATGATCGGCACCCTGGCGATCACTGGTGTCGGCATCCCGCTGACCGGCTGGATCGGCTTTGCCGGTTTCGTGTCGAAGGATGCGATCATCGAAAGCGCCTGGGCTGGCACCAATGGCGGCTATGCCTTCTGGATGCTGGTCATCGCGGCGCTGTTCACCAGCTTCTACAGCTGGCGGCTGATGTTCCTGACCTTCTACGGCGAGGCACGCGGCAACAAGCACACCCATGAACATGCACATGAAAGCCCCAAGGTCATGCTGGTGCCGCTGGGCGTGCTGGCGCTTGGCGCGGTGTTCTCGGGCATGCTGTGGTACGGGTCGTTCTTCGGCGACCATAACAAGGTCAACGCCTTCTTCGGCATCCCGGTCCATCATGAAGCCGCGGCCGAAGGCCATGGCGAAGCCGCCGCGACCGACACCCACGCCGCAGCCGATACCCACGCCGCCGCCGACACCGGCCATGGCGAGGCTGCCCCGGCAGGGGCGGAGGAGCACGCCGCGGCGGATCACGCCATGGCACCGCAGGGTGCGATCTTCATGCATCCCGACAACCAGGTGATGAACGACGCACACCACGCGCCGACCTGGGTCAAGCTGAGCCCGTTCATAGCGATGGTGCTGGGTTTCGTGGTCGCGCTTTGGTTCTATATCTGGAACCCGGCGATGCCGGCGCGGATCGCCGAGGCCAACCCGGTGCTGTACCGCTTCCTGCTGAACAAGTGGTATTTCGACGAAATCTACGACTTCATCTTCGTCCAGCCCGCCCGTGCGATCGGTCGCTTCTTCTGGAAACGCGGTGACGGCAACGTCATCGACGGCACCATCAACGGCGTGGCGATGGGGATCATTCCCTTCTTCACCCGCCTCGCGGGCCGGGCGCAGTCCGGTTACATCTTCACTTACGCCTTTGCCATGGTGATCGGCATCGTGGTCCTGATCACCTGGATGACGCTCAGCGGAGGAGCGCACTAATGAACGACAGTCTGCTCTCTCTGGTCACCTTCATTCCCGCGCTGGCGGCGGCGATCCTCGCCATCTTCCTGCGCGGCGAAGATGCGGCCGCGCAACGCAACGCCAAATGGCTGGCGATGATCGCCACGGTGGTCACCTTCCTGGTGTCGCTGTTCATCCTGGCGGAATTCGATCCGGCCAACACCGGGTTCCAGTATGTCGAGGAACGCGAATGGCTGCTGGGCTTTAAATACAAGATGGGCGTGGACGGCATTTCGGTTCTGTTCGTGATGCTGACCACCTTCATGATGCCGCTGACCATCTGGGCCAGCTGGGGCGTGGAAAAGCGGGTCAAGGAATACATGATCGCCTTCCTGCTGCTGGAAACGCTGATGCTGGGCGTGTTCATGGCGCTGGACCTGGTGCTGTTCTACCTGTTCTTCGAAGCAGGCCTGATCCCGATGTTCCTGATCATCGGCATCTGGGGCGGCAAGAACCGGATCTATGCCTCGTTCAAGTTCTTCCTCTACACCTTCCTCGGCTCGGTGCTGATGCTGGTGGCGATGGTGGCGATGTATAACGATGCCGGCACCACCGACATCCCGACGCTGCTGAACCACCAGTTCGGGTCGGAAAGCTTCAGCCTGCTGGGCATCCACGTGGTGGGCGGCATGCAGACGCTGTTGTTCCTGGCCTTCTTCGCCTCCTTCGCGGTGAAGATGCCGATGTGGCCGGTCCATACCTGGCTGCCCGACGCGCACGTGCAGGCGCCGACCGCCGGGTCGGTCGTGCTGGCCGCGATCATGCTGAAGATGGGCGGCTACGGCTTCCTGCGCTTTTCGCTGCCGATGTTCCCGGTGGGATCGGACGTTCTGACGCCGCTGGTGTTTTGGATGTCGGCCATTGCCATCGTCTACACCTCGCTCGTCGCGCTGGTGCAGGAGGACATGAAGAAGCTGATCGCCTACTCCTCCGTCGCCCATATGGGCTACGTGACCCTGGGCATCTTCGCCGCCAACCAGCAAGGTGTCGACGGCGCGATCTTCCAGATGCTGAGCCACGGCTTCGTTTCCGGCGCGCTGTTCCTGTGTGTCGGCGTGATCTATGACCGGATGCATACCCGCGACATCGACGCCTATGGCGGTCTGGTGAACCGGATGCCGGCCTATGCGCTGATCTTCATGTTCTTCACCATGGCCAATGTCGGCCTGCCGGGCACCTCTGGCTTCATCGGTGAATTCCTGACCCTAATGGGCGTGTTCCAGGTCAATACCTGGGTGGCCCTGGTGGCGACCTCCGGCGTGATCCTGTCGGCGTCCTATGCGCTCTGGCTGTACCGCCGGGTGGTGTTCGGCGACCTGATCAAGGAAAGCCTGAAGACGATCCAGGACATGAGCCCGCGTGAAAAGGGCATCTTTGCGCCGCTGGTTGTCATGACCCTGCTCTTGGGTATCTACCCGTCGCTGGTCACCGATATCACCGGCCCCTCGGTCGAGGCGCTGATCCATCACTATGACATGGCCCTTGCGGACGCGCCCGGCGCGACCCAAGTCGCCGCATCGCACTAACGGGAGCCCTGAGAGATGATCCAGGCCGATCTGAACATTATCCTTCCCGAAATCCTGCTTGCGGTTTACGCGATGCTGGGCCTGCTTGCCGCTGTCTATACCGGCAAGGACAAGCTGGCCGGTCTGCTGACCTGGGTCACCGCCGTGGTGATGGTTCTGCTGGCCGCGCTGATCGGGCTGAGCGGGCAGGGGACGCATGTGGCCTTTGGCGGCATGTTCCATGACGATGCGTTTGCGCGCTTCGCCAAGGTGACGATCCTGCTGTCCGCTGCCGCCGTTCTGGTGATGAGCCAGGATTACATGTCGCGCCGCAACATGCTGCGGTTCGAATACCCGGTGCTGGTGTCGCTGGCTTCGGTCGGCATGATGATGATGGTGTCCGCAGGCGATCTGATGTCGCTGTACATGGGGCTGGAACTGCAATCGCTGGCGCTTTACGTGGTCGCCGCGATCCGCCGCGACAGCGTGAAATCGACCGAAGCGGGCCTGAAATACTTCGTGCTGGGTGCGCTGTCCTCGGGCCTGCTGCTCTACGGCGCCTCGCTGGTTTACGGCTATGCCGGCACCACGCTGTTTTCGGGCATCATCGAGGCGGCCTCGGACGGTCACGCCTCGCTCGGCCTGCTGTTCGGTCTGGTCTTCATGATCTCGGGCCTGGCCTTCAAGGTCTCCGCCGTTCCGTTCCACATGTGGACGCCGGACGTCTACGAAGGTTCGCCCACCCCGGTCACCGCTTTCTTCGCCAGCGCGCCGAAAATGGCCGCAATGGGCCTGTTTGCGCGGGTGCTGCACGACGCCTTCGGCGGTGTGACCGCCGACTGGAGCCAGGTGATCGCGCTGCTGTCGCTGCTGTCGATGTTCGTCGGCGCCGTGGCGGCGATCGGCCAGCGCGACCTCAAGCGGCTGATGGCATATTCCTCGATTGCCCATATGGGCTACGCGCTGATGGGTCTGGCCGCCGGGACCGCCTTCGGCGTGCAAGCCCTGCTGATCTACATGGTGATCTATGTCACCATGAACATCGGCACCTTCGCCTTCATCCTGTCGCTGGAAAAGGATGGCGCGCCGGTGACCGACATCAACGCGCTGAACATGTATTCCAAATCCGAGCCGGGCAAGGCGCTGGCGATGCTGGTGCTGCTGTTCTCGCTTGCCGGTGTGCCGCCGATGCTGGGCTTCTTCGGGAAGTTCTACGTGGTCAAGGCCGCCTATGACGCCGGTCTGGCATGGCTGGCGGTGCTGGGCGTGATCGCTTCGGTGATCGGCGCCTTCTACTACCTGCGCATCGTCTACTACATGTATTTCGGCACCGAATCCGAGCCGCTGGACAAGACCCGTTCGCCGGTCCTGTGGGGCTTCCTGATGGCCTCGGCGGCGGTGATGGTGCTGGGCATCATCAACATGTTCGGTATCGAAGGCATTGCCGAAGCTGCGGCGGCGACGCTGGTCAACTGATCCGCAACGCATACTGATCCGGGAACGGCGTGCCTTCAGGGCGCGCCGTTTTCTTTTGCGCGCGGGGCAGGGGGGCGACAGACAAAACCCTCGCCTCGCAATATCCATCTGGCTATCGTGACATTTCAAGGGCCTGCGGGTCGCAGAGGGGGAGCAGAAAGCATGATCAACGCCATCGCCGTCATCCTGTCCTGCCAATTGGCGGGCGAAGTGGCCGCGCGCGGCCTCGGGCTGCCGGTGCCGGGGCCGGTGCTGGGCTTCGTCCTGCTGCTGATCCTTCTGATGCTGCGACCGGCGCTGGCCGAGGCCATAGGCGGCACCGCGCGGGGCATCCTGGCGCATCTGTCGCTGCTGTTCGTGCCCGCAGGCGTTGGCGTCGTCGGCAATCTGGACCTGCTGTCGCGCAACTGGTTCCCGATCGCGGTGGTGCTGGTGGTCAGTACGGTGATCGCGATGATCGCCAGCGTGCTGACCTTCCTCGCCGTCAACCGCCTGAGCGGAGGCGGCCATGACTGACGTCGCGCGAATCTGGAGCTACCTGTCCACCGAGCCGCTGCTTTGGCTGACCTGCACCATCGTGGTCTATGTCGGAGCCGAAGCGGTCGCGCTGCGGCTGGGGCGGCGGGCGCTGGCCAACCCGGTGCTGTTTTCCGTCCTCATCATCGCGCCGATCCTGTGGCTGTCGGGCACGCCGTACGAGACCTATTTCGAAGGCGCGCAGTTCATCCATTTCCTGCTGGGCCCGGCGACGGTGGCGCTGGCGGTGCCGCTTCATGCCAACCTGCGCACGGTGGCGCGGACGGCAGGGCCGATCCTGGCCGCGCTGGTGGTCGGATCGGTTGTCGCGGCGCTGTCGGCGGTGTGGCTGGCCAAGGCGTTCGGCCTGTCCGATCAGGTGATCGTGTCGCTGAGCCCGAAATCCACCACAGCGCCCGTCGCCCTTGGCATTTCCGAGGCGCTTGGCGGTCTGCCGACCTTGACCGCCGTTCTGGTGATCCTGACCGGTATCATCGGCGCCATCACCGTGACGCCGCTGATGAACGCGATGGGGATCACCGACTGGCGTGCGCGGGGCTTCGCGGTGGGGGTGGCGGCGCATGGCATCGGCACCGCGCGGGCGTTCCAGGTCAACGAACTGGCCGGGACCTTCGCCGGGATCGGCATGGCGCTGAACGCGATCCTGACCAGCCTGATCGCGCCGCTGATCGTGGCCTTGGTGCTTTAACCTTCGGGCTCCAGCACCTTGCGGGCGGAGCGGAAACATTCCACCCCCTGCGGTACGCCGCAATAGATCGCGATGACATGGATGATGGCGCGAATCTCTTCCTTGCTGACGCCGTTGTTGATCGCGCCGCGCAGGTGCAGTTCCCATTCATGCATCTTGCCCAGGGCCCCGATCATGGCGAGGTTCATCATAGACCGGGTCTTGGCGTCGATCACGTCGTCGCCCCAGCCGAAACCCCAGCACCAGGCGGTCATCGCTTCCTGAAACGGGCGGGAAAAATCGTCGGCGGCATCGAGGGATTTCTCGACATACTCCGCGCCGAGGGTGGATTTGCGCTGCTCCAGCCCTTTCAGGAACAGATCTTCGTCAAATAGGGACATGGTCTTGCCTTTCCGATGGTCGCCGTTTCAGGGGCAATCGCGGGTCGGGATTGCCGTGCCGGAACGTTACAGGCGCGAGGGCGCGCTGTCGAAGGCGGAAAGTGTGATTCGTGCGCGGATCAGGGGCGGACGTTATTCAGGTGGATTTCGGCCATGGCGCGGGCGGTCTGGGCGAAGCTGGCATCGCGGGCGTGCTGCGCCGCCACGATGGCGCCGTCGATCAACACCGCGAAAGAGCGGGCGGTTTCCTTGGCGTCGGGCAGTTTCAGTTCGATCGCCTGAGCGGTCAGCCAGGTGATCAGGTGCGATTTGTGCCTCTCGGCGGCGGCGCGCACGGAATTGTCGCCGGTTTCGAATTCGGCCACCGCATTGATGAAGGGGCAGCCATAGAAGCCCGGGTCGGAAAACCATTCCTGCAGCACGTCGAACACCGCCAGCATCCGTTGATCCGCGGGGCCGCGAACCTCGGCCAACCGGCCGAAGAACCAGTTGCGCCAGGCGGCGCCTTCCGCTTCCAGCACCGCGTCGATCAGATCCTGCTTGGAGGCGAAGTGCTTATAAAGCGTCGCCTTCGCCGTTCCCGCCTTCTCGATCACCGTATCTATGCCCGTTGCCGCGAAACCGTGGCGACAAAAAAGCCCCGAGGCGGCCGCGAGAATGCGATCGCGCGCTGCGCGGGGTTCACCATGAGACAGGCTCCAGCTGCCGGTTTCGGGGATAGGACAGGTTTGTTCGAGAGTGCTGTGCATGAATCGATATCCAATGAAATGGCTGAGCTACTATTACAGGTGGTGCCATCGAAAGCAAGAGAAGTAGACAGATCGGTTCGCGCACTCGATTCCTGTTGCTTTACTGCACTCGAAGTCCCGATTCTGGTGCTGCGCAGCAGAAAAGCGATTAAAATGCGATTTTATTCAACAAAAATACGTTTAAAAAATGGGCAGAGAAAGAACATCGGGATTTTTTCCGATGCCCCGCTTGACGGGGGACGGTGATTTTCTCCCAAATGTAGACAGAACTGTCCGTCTTATTTAGGAGTGGATTACTGACATGACTTCTCGAGCCGCCATCGCGACGACCGCCGATACGAAGGCCCAGGCAGAGGCCCATAAGATCGCTCCGCGCGGTGCGCATATCGCAGTCATGGGGCTGAGCCACGCCTACCGCAAAGCAGACGGTCCGGTTCTCGACGATATCAATTTCGAGGTTCGCCCGGGTGAAGTCATGGCGTTGCTGGGCCGGTCGGGCTGCGGCAAGTCCACCCTGTTGCACATGCTGTCGGGGCTGACCCTGCCGAGCCAGGGCGAGGTCGCGATCAACGGCAACACCGTGCGGGACCCGTCGCCGAAATGGGTGATGATGTTCCAGGCGCCGTCGCTGTATCCGTGGATGACGGTGGCGCAGAACGCGGCGCTCGGCCTGCGTTTCACCCGCCGCGGCGACGAGATCGCCAAGCGCGTGCCCGAAGTTCTTGGGCTGGTCGACCTGGCCAATTTCGCCGACCGCAACGCGCAGGAACTGTCCGGCGGCCAGCAGCAGCGCGTGGCGCTGGCGCGGTCGCTGGCGCCGAGCCCGGAACTGCTGCTGCTGGACGAACCGTTCTCGGCGCTCGACGCCTTCACCCGCCGAGCCCTGCAAAAGGACGTGCGCAAGATCGCCAAGGACCTGGGCCTGACCCTGGTCATCGTGACCCATGACGTGGGCGAGGCGGTGCGCATGGCCGACCGCGTGCTGGTGCTTGACGCCAATCCCGGCCGCATCGCCGAAGACACCATGATCGCGCTGACCGAAGAGGAACGTAACGGCGGTAACGAGGCTTTCCAGAAAGAACATTCGCGCCTGATGGGCGTGTATTCCGACGTCGCCGACATGGGCGACACCCCTACTGAAAATGATTTCGCGCAGCTCTGAGAGGACCAAAGGAACTATGACCGATCACCACCACACCAAGACCTGCTCGCACGGGAAAGACCATGACCTGCATGGCGCGTGCTGCGGCGGCGAAACCGACTTCGACGCCGGCCGCCGTTCCACGCTGGACCTGCTGGCCAAGGGCGGCATGGCATCCATGCTGGCCGGGATGACCGGCGCCCTGCCGCAGATGGCGCGGGCCCAGGACGACGACGTGCTGCGCATCGGTTACCTGCCGATCACCGACGCGACCCCGCTGCTGGTGGCCCATGCCAAGGGCTATTTCGAAGAAGAAGGTATCAAGGCCGAACAACCCACCCTGATCCGCGGCTGGTCGCCGCTGATCGAAGGCTTCGCCGCGGGCAAGTTCAACCTGGTGCACTTCCTGAAACCGATCCCGGTCTGGATGCGCTACAACAACAACTTCCCGGTCAAGGTGATGGCCTGGGCCCATACCAACGGGTCTGCCCTGGTGGTTGGCCGTCATACCGACATCGCCGATTTCGCTGGTCTGGGCGGCAAGCAGGTGGCGGTGCCGTTCTGGTACTCGATGCACAATATCGTGCTGCAATACGCGCTGCGTGCCGCCGGGATCAAACCGGTGATCAAGGCGCAGGGCGAAGCCATCGCAGCCGACGAATGCAACCTTCAGGTCCTGCCGCCGCCGGAAATGCCGCCGGCGCTGGCCGCCAAGAAGATCGACGCCTACATCGTCGCCGAACCCTTCAACGCCCTGGGCGAGTTGAAGGCGGGCGCGCGGATGCTGCGCTTCACCGGCGACATCTGGAAAAACCATCCCTGCTGCGTGGTCTGCATGAACGAAGAGACCACGGTGGCGAAACCGGAATGGACCCAGGGCGTGATGAACGCGGTGGTCAAGGCGTCGGTCTATGCCTCGCAGAACAAGGAAGAAGTTGCCGAACTGCTGTCCAAGGACGGCGCCGGTTACCTGCCCGCGCCCGCCGCGGTGGTGAAGCGCGCGATGACGCTTTACGCCGACAATGCCGATTACCTGGAAACCGGCGCGATCAAGAACGAAGGCGAATTCCACAACGGCCGGATCGACTTCCAGCCCTGGCCTTACCCTTCGGCGACCAAGCTGATCGTCGGCGCGATGAACAAGACCGTTGTGTCGGGCGATACCACCTTCCTCAAGGGGCTGGACCCGGAATTCGTCGCCAATGACCTGGTCAACTACGAGTTCGTCAAGAACGCGCTGGAAAAATACCCCGACTGGAAAAACGACCCGTCGGTCAGCGCCGGCGATCCCTACACCCGTACGGAGATCCTGAGACTATGAGCGCGCTTGCCGACATCCCCGCACTGTTCAGCCTGCCAAGGCTGGGCCGTGCCCGGGGGGCGGTGAACGCCGCCCTCGGCATCGGCCTTCTGCTGGCCCTGTGGTGGGTCGGCGGCTGGATCGTTGCCAATAACGACGACCTGTTCGCCTTCGCCGATTTCGCCCCGGCGCCGACGCTGGCGCGGCTGTGGGACATGATCGTGACCGGCGAGGTGCTGGACATGTCGGGCCCGTCGCTGATGCGGGTCGGGCTGGGCCTGAACTATGCGGTGATCATCGGGGTGCCGGTGGGGATCATCATCGGGCGGATGAAGCGGGTGAACGAAGTGGCCAACGTGCCGTTTCAGTTCCTGCGGATGATTTCGCCGCTGGCCTGGATGCCGATCGCCGTGATGGCCTTCGACACCTGGGATGGGGCGATCATCTTCCTGATCACCATGGCCGCGGTCTGGCCGATCCTGTTTTCCACCGCCGGGGGCGTGCGCCGGATCGATCCGGCCTGGCTCAAGGTGGCCCGCAATCTGGGCGCCAACCCGTTCCACATGCTGTTCGTGGTGATCTTGCCGGCGATCGCGGTGGATGTGTTGTCGGGGATCCGGCTGGCGCTCGGCGTGGCCTGGGTGGTGCTGGTGCCGGCCGAATATCTCGGGGTCACCTCGGGACTCGGCTACGCGATCAACGATGCCCGCGACACTCTCGACTATGCCCGGCTTGGGGCCACGGTGGTGGTGATCGGGCTGATCGGTTTCACCCTCGATTACCTCTGCATGATGGCGATCAAGAAATTCAACTGGCTGCGCGAAGATCACTGAAGCGCATCCGCACAACTGTACCAAGTATCTGACTACCAAAGGAGAACTCAGATGTCCGAACCTGCAACCGCACTCACTGGCTGCCTTGCTCCCGACGCGGGTCTCGACCCGATCGACAAATCCGGCCTGCAGGGCCTGATCGAAAAGGGCAAGGAAAACCCGCAGGCGATCAAGACGCTGAAATGCAAAACCGTCGCCGAAGGCCGGTTCCGCCATGCGAACTACATCCGCAACCTGGAACCCTACATCGTGGACGAACCGCCGGCGCTGCTGGGCGACGACACCGCGCCGAACCCGTCGGAGGCCTCGCTGGCCGCTCTGGGGTCCTGCGTTGCGGTTGGCCTGCACGCCAACGCCATCGCCCGCGGCATCACCGTTCAGTCGCTGGAACTGGAACTGGAAGGCGACCTGAACATCACAGCCGTCTGGGGCACCGGTGACACCTCGGAAAAGCCGGTCGGCTTCACCGATGTGCGCATCAAGGTCGACATGAAAGCCGACTGCCCGCAGGAAGAAATCGACGCGCTGATCAACCACGTCATCCAGTGGTCACCGGTGTTCAATACCTTCTCGCGTCCCGTGAACATGATCGCCGAAGCGGTCTGATCACACCCCCTGTCCCCCGCGCCGCGCGACGCGGGGGGCGGGCCCTCACCCTACCTATCGTCATGCCCGTACCAGGAGCCTCCCTCATGAACATCGCGACCACTCCCAAAGCGCCCGATTTCGATGCCATTGAGCGCATCGCAACCACCGACCTCGCCTCCATCGCCCGCAAGATCGACGAAGAGCGCTTCTATCCCGAAGAGATCATGCGCGCCATGGGCGCGGCAGGCGCCTACGGCACCCATATCGGCGGCACCGATGCGGCGACCGACCTGTCGGATGCCATCGTCACCATGGCGAAAGCGTCGGAAAAATGTCTCTCCACCGGGTTCTGCATGTGGTGCCAGGATGCGCTGGCCTGGTATATCGCCAGTTCCGACAACGACTGGCTGAAAGAAAATGTCCTGCCCAAGGTTGCCACCGGCGAAATCCTGGGTGGCACCGGCATGTCGAACCCGATGAAATCGATCGCCGAGATCGAACCGCTGCGGCTCAAGGGCAAGCGGGTCGACGGCGGCTATTCGGTCAAGGGCATCCTGCCCTGGGTGTCGAACCTGTCCGAGGACGGCTGGTTCGGGATCATGTTCTCGGTCGAGGAAGACGGCAAGGTCAAGACCGTCATGGCCATCGCCCATGCCGATGAAGCCAAGGGCGTGAAGCTCAAGCTCGACCACGAATTCGTCGCCATGGGCGGCACCGCCACCGCCAATATCCAGTTCCGCGACGTGTTCATCCCCGACGAACAGGTCATCGGCGACCCGGCGCCGGAATTCATCAAGCGCATCCGCGGCGGTTTCGTGCTGCTGCAATGCGGGATGGCCGCCGGCATGATCAAAAGCTCGATCGACCTGATGGAGCAGGTCAAGACGCCGCTGGGCCATGTGAACCAGTATCTCGACAAGCAGCCCGAGGATTTCCAGGCCGAATACGACGCGCTGGTGGCCGAGGTGCTGGACCTGTCCAAGACGCCCTATGACGAAAGCCCCGACTACTGGAAGCGCGTGCTGCAGGCGCGGCTGACGGGCGGCGAGCTGGCGATGGAAGCGGCGCATTACGCGATGCTGCATTGCGGGGCGCGCGGCTATGTCAGCCACGGCGCGGCGCAGCGGCGCATGCGCGAAGCCTATTTCGTCGGCATCGTGACCCCGGCCACCAAGCACCTGCGCAAGATGCTGGCCGAACTGGGCTGAGCCGAACACCGGAGGGAGGAGTGCGAATTGCCCCCCGACGCGCCCGGGCGCGTCAGGGGAACGGATAACGATTGTCACGGTTTTAAACCAACAGGGACCAGAAAAGGGAAATAAAACAATGACTAGCGCACTCGTAACTCCCGAAGAACTCAAGCCCATGATCGACGGCGACGTCGCCGTTGTGATCGATACCCGCGACCCCGAAAGCTATGCCGCGGGCCATATCCCCGGCGCGGTGAACATGCATGACATCTTCACCTTCCTCGCCACTTCCGACGCCTCGGGCATGGCGGAACTGAAAGACAAATTCGCCGCCGAATTCGGCGCAGCGGGCCTCGATGGCAAAAAGACCGCCGTGATCTATGAGGCGTCGATGAACACCGGTTTCGGTCAGTCCTGCCGCGGCTTTTACCTGCTGAGCTTCCTCGGCTACCCGGCGGTCAAGGTGCTGCATGGCGGTTTCGCCGCCTGGGAAGCCGAAGCCATGCCGGTGTCGACCGAAGCGGTCGCGCCGGTGCCCGCCGGGTTCGACATCGACGAAGAGGCGGCGTCGATCATGATGGATGTCGAGGACATGAAGGCCGCCATCGAAGATGACGGCGCGGTCATCCTGGACGTGCGCGACATCGACGAATGGATCGCCGCGTCGTCGTCGCCCTATGGCGTCGATTTCTGCCCGCGCAAGGGCCGCATCCCCGGTGCCGTCTGGATCGAATGGTACCGCATGATGAAACCCACCGCGCTTGGCTCGATGCTGAAGTCGAAAGACGAGGTGCTGGCCGAATGCGCCACCGTGGGCATCACCCCCGACACGCCGGTGAAGCTCTATTGCTTCAAGGGCGCGCGGGCCTCGAACACCTTCCTCGCGCTGAAGGAAGCGGGGGTGAAGGATGTGTCGATCTACTTCGGGTCGTGGAACGAATGGTCGCGCGATCCGTCCCTGCCAATCGAAGAAGGTCTGCCCTTCACGGGCTGATCATCCCCTGAATTCTTAACTACTGACTGGAGACTACCCCAATGACTACACGTGCTGAACTGACCGAGAAAATCGTCGCGCACAAAACCTTCAACGACATCAAGTGGGCTGATGTGGCCGCCGCTGTCGGTCAGTCGAAGGAATGGACCACCGCCGCGCTGATGGGTCAGATTTCGCTGTCCAAGGAACAGATCGAAAAGGCGGGCAACGCCATGGGTCTGAACTTCTCGGACGAAGAGGTCGCGCTGCTGATGACCGTGCCCTATCGCGGGTCGCTGCCGACCGCCGTGCCGACCGATCCGCTGATCTATCGCCTCTATGAGGTGATCAGCGTCTACGGCACCACCATGAAGGCGCTGATCGAGGAAGAATTCGGCGACGGCATCATGTCGGCGATCGATTTCACCATGGACATCTCGCGCGAAGAAAACCCCGCGGGCGACCGCGTCAAGATCGTGCTCGACGGCAAGTTCCTGCCCTACAAGATGTACTGATCCTGTGCCAGGGGGCGGTTGCCGCCCCCTGGCACCTACCCGGAGATTCCCTCATGACCCATATCGGTATCGTGGGCGCCGGCCAGGCAGGCGCGGCGCTGGCGGCGAAACTGCGCGCGCTGAACTTCGACGGACAGATCAGCCTGATCGGCGAAGAAACCGCGCCGCCCTATCAGCGCCCGCCGCTGTCCAAGAAATACATGTCGGGCGACATGGCGCTGGAACGGCTCTACCTGCGGCCCGAAAGCTTTTATGCAGAGCAGGGGTTCGACCTGCGCACCGGTTGCCGGGTGTCCGGTCTGGATGCCGCGACCCGCACTCTGGTGCTGGAAAACGGTGACAGCCTGACCTGCGATGCGATTGCGCTGTGCACCGGCGCGCCGCCGATCCGCCTGCCTGCCGCCATTGGTGGCGATCTGGGCGGCGTTTACGTGATGCGCACGCTGGCCGATGCCGATGCCATGGCGCCGGAATTCGTGGCAGGCCGTCACGTGCTGATCGTCGGTGGCGGCTATATCGGGCTGGAGGCGGCGGCGGTCGCAGCCTCGAAGGGGTTGAAGGTGACGCTGGTCGAAATGGCCCCGCGCATCCTGGCCCGCGTCGCCTCCGCCGAGACCGCCGATTATTTCCGCGCCCTGCATGAAGGCCACGGCGTCGAGATCCTCGAATCCACCGGGCTGAGCGGACTCACCGGCACCGATGGCCGCGTCACCGCCGCAACCCTGTCCGACGGGCGCCAGATCGAGGTCGATTTCGTGATCGCCGGTATCGGCGTGCGCCCCGCCACGGAACTGGCCGAAACGGCCGGGCTGGTGCTGGAGAACGGTATTGCCGTCGACGGGTTCGGCGAAACCTCCGCCGCCGGGATCTTTGCGGCGGGCGATTGCGCCTCGTTCCCTTACGGCACCGGGCGGCTGCGGCTGGAAAGCGTGCCCAACGCCATCGACCACGCCGAAGCGGTCGCGGCCAGCATCATGGGGCAGGGGGTGCCTTACGTGCCCAGGCCCTGGTTCTGGTCCGACCAATACGACGTGAAGCTGCAGATCGCCGGGCTGAACACCGGCTTCGACACGGTGATCCGCCGCCCCGGCGACAAACCGGGCAGCCAAAGCCATTGGTACTTCGCCGGTGACCGGCTGCTGTCGGTGGACGCTTTGAACGACCCGCGCGCCTATATGACCGGCAAGCGGCTGATCGAGGCGGGCAATTCGCCGCTGCGCGATGCCGTGGCCGATCCCGAAACCCCGCTGAAATCCCTTCCCCTCGCAACCGGCCTTGCGGCCTGACGGAACAGACTATGATCAAGATCACCTTCACCACCGCCGACGGGGCGGAAATCACCACCGAAGCCAACCCCGGCCTGACCCTGATGGAAGCCGCCCGCGACGCCAATGTGCCGGGCATCCTGGCCGAATGCGGCGGCGCCTGCAGCTGTTCAACCTGCCATGTTTACATTGACCCCGAATGGGTCGATCGGCTGCCGCCGAAAGAGGAGCAGGAAGCCGACCTGCTGGATTTCGCCTGGGAAGCCGACGAGACCCGGTCGCGCCTGTCCTGCCAGATCACCCTGACCGAGGAAGACGACGGCCTGCGCGTCGAGGTTCCGGCGCAGCAGGGGTGAGTTTCCCCATATATCCGTGCCTTGGATGAATCAGTTCATCCGAATTGTAACGAGTTCGGTGCTTCCGGGGCTGCAGCGTTCCACGCGCAAAGCGCAAGGGCGCTGCAGCTCGGACCCGTTGCCAACGGCGGACCCGTTTTCGCAGGAATAACCGGCCCGGCGGAATGGCCTTCCATTCCTCCGGTTGTCTTTTTTCGCTTTTGCTAACATTCCCAATTGTGCATTTGACACTCCCCGATATAGCCTGCCCCCGACCGTAGTAGGGGGTTCAGGGATGAAGAAGTTACTGACCGGTCTTTCGCGCGCTCTCGCCGTGGCTGTACCAGTGGCGCTCGGGGCGCTGTCCATCGCATATTCGGATCAGCTGGCGCAGCCGCCGTCCGGCAAGGAACGCCAGCGTCAGCCGACGCCGGTGCGCGTTATCACGCTTGAGCCGGTGATGCTGACGCCGCGCACGGTGGGATACGGGCAGGTCGAACCGGCGCGCGAATGGCGCGCCGTTGCCCGGGTCGAGGGTGAGGTGATCGAAACCTCGGAGCTGCTCGCCAGCGGTGAGATCGTGCCGGAAGGCACGGTGCTGCTGCGAATCGAAGAGGCCGACATCAAGCTGACCCTGGCCCAGATCGACGCGCAGATGCGGGCGCTGGACGTGAAGAACGAAACCCTCGCGGTGAGCCTCGACCTGGTCCAGAAGGACCTCGAACTCAGCCATGCCGAAGTCGCCCGGCAGCAAGACCTGGCCGAACGCGGCGTCGCCAGCGCCGCGGCGCTGGATCAGGCCCGTCGCCAGGAACTCACCGCGCGCAGCAAGGTGGCGGAAATCCAGAACCAGCTGGCGCTAAACGACGCCGAGCGCGAGGTGCTGTCGGCGCAACGCGCCAGCGCGGCAAGGTCGCTCGATTTCACAACGATTACTGCGCCTTATGACATTCGCATCAACACGGTGTCGGCCGAGCAGGGCCAGGTGATCACCCGCGGTCAGGCCCTGCTGACCGCCGAAGGCACCGAAGCCGTCGAGGTCGCGGCGCAATTCCCGCTGGGCCATATGGGGCCGGTGGTGCGCGCGCTTGGGCCGGGCGGCATGGTGATGGATCTGAAGGCGCGGGTGAACCTGCCGGCGCCGGATCACACCGCATCGTGGGATGCGCAGGTGATGCGGGTGTCCGAGGCGATTGATGCGCGCACCCAAAGCACCGGCATCGTGGTGCGGATCGACGATCCGATGGGGCAGGCCGCGGCCGGGCAGCGCCCGCCGCTGCGCCGCAACACCTTCGTGTCGGTCGAGCTGAGCGCGCCGCCGCGCGAAGTGCTGGCTGCGCCGATCGATGCGGTGCGCGATGGCAAGGCCCTGGTGGTGAGTGCCGAGGGCAAGCTGGAACCGCGCAAGGTGAAGACCGCCTATAGCGTCGGATCGATCGCGGTGATCGCCAGCGGGATCGAGGCGGGCGAACAGCTCGTGGTCACCGACCCGGCGGTCGCGGTGCCCGGCATGGCGGTCAAACCGATGGAGGACAAGGCGCTCAAGGCTGAAATCGCGCAGCTGGCCCGCGGCGCGGAGCAGGCGAAATGATCCGGCTTTTCGCGACGCATCCCACCGCCGCCAACATCCTGATGATGGCGCTGGCCGTGCTGGGGCTGGTGGCCTTGCCGACCTTGCAGCGCGACACCTTTCCGGTGGTGCCGTCCTCTGAGGTCGAGGTGCGCATTTCCTACCCCGGCGCGTCGCCGGCGGAGGTCGAACGCGGCATCTGCGCGGCGGTGGAAGACCCGGTGCGCGCGGTCGATAACCTGTCTGAGCTGACCTGCCTGGCGCGCGACAATCAGGCGGTGCTGACCGCCGAGATCGTCGAAGGTGCCGATATGCAGCGGTTCTACAACGACGTGACCGCGGCGGTCGACGGTGTCAGCGGTCTGCCCGATCAGGCCGAAAGCCCGGTCGGCCGCATCGTCGAACGCATCGCCAGCGTCGCCACCGTGGCGGTGACCGGGCCCGAAGACCCGCATGTGTTGCTAGCCTATGCCGATCAGCTGGCCGAAAGCCTGACCGACGATCCGCGCATCACCCGGGCCGAGGTGGCGGGCTTTTCCGACCGCGAAATCGCGGTGGAACTGTCGGCCGATGCGCTGCAGCGCTTCGGCCTGACCATATCCGACCTGGCCACGGCGCTGACCCGCAGCAGCCTCGACATGCCTGCCGGCACGCTGGAAGGCAGCCAGGGCGACGCCCTGATCCGCTTCCTTGGCGAACGGCGCAGTGCGGGGGAACTGGCCTCGGTGCCGCTGACCAGTTCGCCGGGCGGGGCCGAGGTGACGCTGGGCGACGTGGCGACGATCACCACGCGCTTTGCCGATCCCTGGCAAGCGTCCTATTACAACGGCCAGCGCGCGGCGCTGATCAACGTGACCAAGACCGAAAGCCAGGACGCGCTGCGGGTGATGGATGCGCTGAAGGCGCGGCTGGACGCGGCCCGGGCCGAGGCGCCGGGCAATATCGCGCTGGAACTGTCGTCCGACGGCACTTCCAACATCATCGAGCGGCTGCGGATCATTTCCGCCAACGGCATCCAGGGGCTTATCCTGGTGCTGGTCACCATGTGGCTGTTCTTCGGTCTGCGGCTGTCCTTCTGGGTGTCGATGGGGCTGCCGGTGTCCTTCCTGGGCGCGGTCTTTGCGATGCAGGTTTTCGGGCTGACCATCAACATGATGACGATGGTGGCGCTGCTGGTCGCCATCGGTCTGCTGATGGATGACGCGATCGTGATTTCGGAAAACATCGAACGCCGCAGGCGCGCCGGGGAAAGCGCGCTGGATGCCGCGGTGAACGGCGCGGTGCAGGTGGCGCCGGGGGTTCTGGCGTCCTTCCTGACCACGGCCATGATCGTGGGGCCCTTGGCCTTCATGAGCGGCAGTATCGGCGCGGTGCTGAAATACATCCCGATCACCCTGATGATCGTGCTGATCGTCAGCCTGATCGAGGCCTTCCTGATCCTGCCCAACCACCTTAGCCACAGTTTGAAGGATGACGGCCCCGGCCGGATCAGCGCCGCCGTCAATCGCGGGTTCGACTGGGTGCGCGACCGGATCGTGCTGCCGTTTTCGTCGCTGACCCTGCGGTTTCGGTATCTGACGCTGGGCGTCGCGGCGTTCCTGCTGCTGTTCTCGGCGACGCCCTATACCGGCGGCTTCATCAAGTTCCAGAGCTTCCCGCAGCTGGAAAGCGACACGGTCGAGGCGCGGTTCCTGCTGGTGCAGGGCGCGCCGCTGGAACGTACCGAGCAGCGGGTGAAGAAGGCCGTCAAGGCGCTGGAGAAGATCAACGCGGAATTGACCCCTGAACAGCCCGACGGACAGGCGCTGGTGCAAAGCTACACCGTGTCCTACGGGGTCAATGCCGACACGCCCGAAACCGGGCCGCATATGGCGACGATCAGCGCGCGGCTGCTGCCCGCCGGGGTGCGCACGACCGAGGTGACGGCGATCCTCGACGCCTGGAAGAAAGCCACCGGGCCGCTGCCCGACATGGCGGCGCTGCGTTTCACCGACAAGGAACGCGGCGTCGGCGGCAAGGCCATCGATATCCGGCTGCAGGGGAACGACCTTGCCGATCTGGAAACCACCGCGCGCGAAATGCGGCGGTTCTTCATGGATTTCGAAGGGGTGCGCGACGTCACCTATGACCTGAAGCCGGGCAAGCCGGAATATATCGTCACCCTGCACCCCGAAGCGGCCGGCGCGCTTGGCATCACCGCGCGCGACGTGGCGACCACGCTGCGCGCGGCGTTCCGTGGCGATACCGGGCTGGAACTGCGCGACGGGCAGGGCACCATCGACATCGTCGCCCGGCTGGATGCTGATAACCGCGCCACCGCCGCCGATATCGCGGCGCTGCGGCTGCGCGGGCAGGACAATGCGCTGGTGCCGCTGTCGGCGGTGGCCGATATCACCGCTTCGCGCGGCTATGCCAGCATCCAGCGCATCGACGGGCGGCGCACGGTGTCGGTGCAGGGCACGATCAACCCGGCGGTGGCCAATGCCCGCGAATTGATGGCGGCGCTGAAATCCGATTTCCTGCCCAAGCTGGCGGATAAGCGCCCCGGCGTGTCGGTGTCGATCCTGGGCGAGGCCGAGGATACCGCGACGACCGGCAATTCGCTAATGCGCAACTTGGTGATCGGGCTGATCGGCGTCTACCTGATCCTGTCCTTCCAGTTCCGCAGCTTCATCCAACCCGTCGCCGTTCTGGCGGTGATCCCGCTTGGCGCGGTCGGGGTGATCTGGGGCCATATGGCCCTGGGGCTGCAAATCTCGCTGCCCAGCCTTGTCGGGCTGGCGACGCTGGCGGGGGTGGTGGTGAACGATTCCATCCTGCTGGTGGTCTTCATCAAGGAACGACTGGAAACCGGCGCGGATATGATGGACGCCGCACGAGATGCGGCGGGCGACCGGTTCCGCGCGATCTTCCTGACCTCGCTGACCACGGTGGCGGGGCTGGCGCCGCTGCTTTTCGAAACCAGCACCCAGGCCCAGCTGCTGCGCCCGATCGTGGCAAGCCTCGCCTTCGGGCTGACCGGGGCGACGCTGATGGCTCTGTTCGTGACACCGGCGGTTTTCGCCATCCTCCACGACCTGCGGCTGATCCGGGTGGCTTCGGATAAGGACGCCTCCGAAGGCAAGCCCGGCGCCGTCTGAGGAAACCATGCACTTCGCTCCTATCCGCGTCAGGCGGGCAGGGGCACCCCACCGGCAAGCTGATGCCGCCCGGCGACAGGGCCCGCACCCGCTGCGGCCTTCCAGCGACCCTTCGTGACCGGAGATATGCCATGCGCCTTAAATTCCCGATAGTCGCCGCAATCGCGGCCCTTGCGATGGCCGTGCAGCCTGCCGCGGCGGAAGAAACCTGTTTCACCCAGGGCAGCGGCCAGTTCGCCTTTGCCATCCATACCTGCGTCAGCTCCGTCCTGCCGTCGCAGTCGGGCAACAGCTATGGCCCGCGCAACCTGTCCGACGGCAATCCGAATACCGCCTGGTGCGAAGGCGTGCGCGGTCCCGGCATCGGTGAAACGATCACCCTGCATATCGATGAGGGCGCCAGTTTCCGGCGCCTTCAGATCGCCAACGGCTATGGCAAGTCGCAGGCGGCGTTCCAGGCCAACGGGCGGCCGCGGTTGATTGAGATCACCACCGACCGCACTCCGCCCACGCAGGTCGTACTGATCGACCAGCCCGGCATGCTGCCGGTGCCGCTGCTGCAATCGGCCGAATACAAATGGGTCCGCTTGCGCATTCTCAGCGTCTATCCGGGAATGAAATACGACGATACCTGTGTCGGCTTTGTCGGGCCGGATTTCGAATATGACGAATTTCTGCTGCAGCAAAGCCAGGCGTCCGAACCTGCCGATACCGGGGAGGGCGCCGGGCAAGGCGGCGTCGACGACGCGACGCTGCTGGCATGGCTGGGCACGGCGCCCGACGAAGACCGCCGCGCCGACATCCTGGCGCAGCTGGCCGACAGGCGCTCGGACACGGTGCGGGTCGCGTTGGAAGGGATCGCCGGAAACGACGCGCAACCCGACGCCACGCGGATGCAGGCGATTTGCGCGCTGTCGGGATCGGTAAACCGCGACAGCGTTCCCTTGCTTCTGTCGATCCTCGAAGAGGACCTGACCAAGCGGCGCGGCTTCTGGGCCTGCGCCATTCCGGTTCTGGGCAATATCGGCGACCGCCGCGCGGTGCCCTTGCTGATGCGGATCGCCGATCTGAACCAGGACGATCTGGCCGGGATGGATCACATGGCGATCGAGGCCCTGGCGGTGTTCGCCGATGCGCGCGATGTCCGGTACCTGGAAAGCAAGGTGCATATCTGGCCGGTGCGTCCCGCGATCTTCGCCGCGCTGGCCCGAGTTGCCGATCCGGCCTCGGCCGAGGTTCTGGTGACGGGGCTTTATACCGGTGAAGACCCCGAGGTCGTCGCCGCGGCGCAGGACGGGTTGCGTCGGATCGGTGCGGCGGCCCGTCCGGCACTGGAAGAGGCGCTGCACATGCCCGCCGACGATCAGTTCCGCCAGCGGGTTGAGATGCTTTTGAAGGCACTCAGGTGATCCGGGCGCTCCGTGGGGCGGAAAGCCTATCGCAACTTGTTCCGGCGGGTTCTATAACCCCGTCAGACGGCGCGCCCGTCCGGTGAAAAGGCAGGGAAAACAATGCACAACAAATTCGACCAGGAACTCGAAGACCGTCTCGTCCGCTATGCCGCGATCGACAGTCAGAGCAATGAGGATTCGCCCTCATCGCCCAGCACCGAAATCCAGTTCGACATCCTGCGCCTGCTGGAAACCGAACTGGCCGGGATCGGCGCGCAGGACGTGCAACTGACCGAATATGGCGCTGTCCTGGCCACCATCCCCGGCACCGTCGAGGGTCCGACCGTCGGCCTGCTGGCCCATGTCGATACCGCGCCGCAGTTCAACGCCACCGGCGTCAAGCCGCGGGTGGTCAAGGGCTACAACGGTGGCGATATCACCTTCCCCGACGATCCCGCGCTGGTGCTGTCGCCCGAAGCCTACCCTTATCTGGCGCAAAAGCAGGGGCACGACATCGTCACCGCCTCGGGCACCACGCTGCTGGGCGCCGATGACAAGGCCGGGGTCGCGATCATCATGACCGCCGCGCGGCACCTGCTGGAAAACCCCGGCATCCCGCACGGGCCGATCCGCATCGCCTTCACACCGGACGAAGAAATCGGGCGGGGCGTCGATGAACGGCTGCCCAAGGACCTGGGCGCCGATTTCGCCTACACCTTCGACGGCGGCAAGGTGGGCGAGATCGAGTATGAAACCTTTTCCGCCGACGCCGCCGAAATCACCGTCACCGGCGTGTCGATCCATCCCGGGTTCGCCAAGGGCAAGATGGTGAACGCCATCCACCTGGCCTCAAAGATCATCGAAACGCTGCCGCAGGCGACCATGACGCCCGAGGTCACCGACGGGGTGGACGGGTTCTGGCACGCGACCGAAATGACCGGCGGGTCGTCGGAAATGAAGATCAAGATCATCCTGCGCGATTTCGAACGCGAAGGGCTGGCCGAAAAAGGCGAGATGCTGCGCCAGGTCTGCGCGGCGGTGCAGACCACCGAACCGCGCGCCACGATCACCTGCGACATCCGCCCGCAATACCGCAACATGCGCTATTGGCTGGAAGAGGACATGACCCCGGTCAACCTGGCCTGGGACGCCTGCCGCAAGCTGGGGATGGAGCCGGTTTCGGTGCCGATCCGCGGCGGCACCGACGGGTCGCGGCTGACCGAAATGGGGGTGCCGACGCCGAACCTGTTCACCGGGATGCAGAATATCCACGGGCCGCTGGAATGGATTTCGGTGCAGGACATGGCGGTGGCTACGGATTTCTGCCTGACCCTGCTGGGGCTGGCTGCGGAAGGGGCAGAATAGGCCCTTTCGCGCGGGATCACGCGCGGGTCAGCGCCTGCACCATCAGGGTGTCCGCATCCGGGTCGCAAAAGGCCCAGGGGTCGGCGATGCTGACCCCCACGGTTTCGCCGATTGCGGCGCGCCGATGGGCGAAGGCCACCAGCGCTTCGCCCCCGGCATCCAGCACCAGGCGGAAACGCCCACCCAGATAGGTGCAGCCGGTGATCCGCGAGCGGAGCTTTGCATCGTCCGATAGGGTGATCGCTTCGGGCCGGATACTGACATGGCTGGGGGTGGCGGTGGCGCTGCGGCACCACACTTCCTGTCCCAGAACAGACAGCAGAACCCGCCCCGGGGCTGACCGGCCGGTCAGCCGGGCAGGGACCACCGCACCGTCGCCGACGAAACCCGCGACGAAGCAATCGGCGGGTTCGCGGTACAGCACCTCGGGGGCGGCGAATTGCCGGATGCGGCCCGCCTCCATCACCGCGACCCGGTCGGCCAGCGCCAGCGCCTCGCTCTGGTCATGGGTCACGTAAAGCATGGTCGCCCCGGTGCGCCGGTGGAACATCGAAAACACATCCTGCATCGAGGAGCGCAAAGCCAGGTCGAGATTGGCCAGCGGTTCGTCCAGCAGCACCGCGCGCGGCTCGAACACCAGGCAGCGGGCCAGGGCGACGCGCTGACGCTGACCGCCCGACAATTGCGACGGCATCCGGTCAGCGAAATCGCGCAGGCCGGTCAGCTCCAGCGCCTCGGCCACACGTGCCTCGCGTTCCTTGCGGGGGATGCGGCGGACTTCCAGCGGGTAGGACACGTTGCCGGAAACGCTCTTGTGCGGCCAGAGCGCGTAGGACTGGAACACGATGCCGATCTCGCGCGCCTCGGGCGGGACGAAGCGGCTCGCGCCCGCGACGGTGTCGCCGCCCAGATGGATTTCACCCTCATCGGGCTGTTCGAATCCGGCGGTCAGGCGCAACAGCGTGGTCTTGCCGCAGCCCGACGGGCCCAGCAGCGCCACGAATTCCCCCGACCCGATGGTGGCATCGATCCCGTCCAGCGCAGGAATGCCGTCGAACCGCTTGGTGAGGTTGGAAAATTTCAGCTCTGCCACGGGATGACTCCTTTCGGGAAACGCTTCGCCCCGGCCTGCACCAGCGCCATGAGCGCGATGATGAGGATCACGATGGACATCGCCAGGGCCGAGGCCATCACCGTTTCGCCGCTGTCTTCGAGGTTGTAGATCGCCACGCCCAGCGTTTCGGTCCCCGAGGACCACAAGAGCGCCGAGACGGTCAATTCGTTCACCGCCGTCAGGAAGACGAGGATCGCACCGGCGGCGGCCGAGGGCGCGGCGAGCGGCAGCACGATATCGCGCAACCGGCGGCCCAGCCGGGCGCCTGCGCTGGCGGCGGCTTCCTCCATCGCCGGGTCGAGCTGGGCGATGGAGGCCTGGATCGGGCGCAGCATCACCACGAAGAAGCGGGCGAGATAGGCCAGCAGGATGATCCAGATCGTGCCGTAGAGCGTCAGATCGGTGAAGGGTAGGTTGAGGAAGGTCAGTATGCAGGCGATCGACAGCACCACGCCGGGCAGCGCGTAGGGCAGGTCTATGAGCGCGTCGAGCAGGCGGCTGGCGCGGGTGGGGCGGCGTTGCATCAGCCAGGCCAGCGGCAGGCTGACCGCCATCAGGATCAGCGCGGCGGAGACGGCCAGGAACAGCGAATTGCCATAGGCGCGGCGGGTGACGGGCTGGACGAAAAGCGCTTCCTTCCAGGCGTCGAGCGTGGCGGTGGCGGCGGTCAGCGGTACGCCATAGGCCGGGATCAGTGAGGTCGCCAGCAGCGCGAAAAGGGGCAGGGCGAGGATCGCGAAGATGATCCCCCAAAGGGCGATTTCCACCGGCAGCCGCGCCCGGCCCAGCGACAGCGCCAGCGGCACGCCGGACAGGCCGACAAGCCCGAAGCCCTGACGCGACAGCATGAAGCGTGACAGCAAAACGCCCGCGACGGCCACCGCGCCGATCAGCAGCGCCAGAACGGCGACTTCGGGCAACACGCTGGGCCCCATGCCGACAAGGTGTTGATAGATCAGGGTGGGCAGGGTGGAATAACGCGCCGGAATGCCCAGCATCGCCGGGATGCCGAAATTGCCCAATGCGGTGACAAAGGCCATCGCGCCGCCCGCGATCAGCGCGGGCATCGACAGCGGCAGCACGATCTGCGCCCAGACCCGGATGGGGCCTGCGCCGGACATGCGCGCGGCCTCGACCAGATCGGCAGGGATCATGCGCAACCCCGCGCGCAGGGTCAGGAACACCAGCGAGGCGTGCTGGATACCCAGCAGCAGGATGATGCCCCCGGCGGAATGCAGCGGTTGCGGGCTGCCCAGCGGCGGCGCGATGCCGAGCGTTTTCAGCAATACCGAAGACGGGCCCATCATCTGCATCCAAGCCAGCGCGGTGATCTGCGGCGGGATCATCATCGGGATCATCAGGCAGAACACCAAAGCCGCCTTGCCCCTGATATCGGTCAGCGCCATCAGGAAGGCAAACCCCGCGCCGATCAGCACCGACAAGACGGTGCCGCCGCCCGCGGTCAGCAGCGAATGGACCAGCGCCGTGCGGGTGCTGTCGCGGCTCAGAACCGTGCTCAGGTGATCGGTGGTGAAGCCGTCGCCGAACCCGATGCCTTCCAGAAGAAGCCGCAGGACGGGGCCAAGCGCGATCAGCCCGACGGGCAGCAGTATAAGGGGCAACAGCCGGTCCATGGACCGGCTGCCACCATTTTCGCGAATTGCGGCGGTCATTGGACGCCGAACACCTCGGCGAAGCGCGCCTTGTTGGCATCGGCATCGGCCAGCGCCTTGGCCGGGTCGAAGGCCATCAGCTTGATTTCGTCACGCGACGGGAAGCCTTCGGGGCTCGCCACGCCGTTGCGCGCCGGGATGTAGCCCATGTCGACGACCAGTTGCTGGCCTTCTTCGCCAAGCAGGAAGTCGACGAATTTCTCGGCCGCCTGCATGTGCTTGGTGCCCGCCATGATGGCGACCGGTTCGGTGACGTAGGACACGCCTTCCTCGGGGAAGACGAATTCGACCGGCGATCCCTTGGCCTTGGCGCGGATCGCCAGGTAATCGACCAGCACGCCATAGGGTTTTTCGCCTGCCGCGACCGCCTTGAAGGTGCCGCCGTTGCCGCCCTCGGCGCGGGTGTTGTTGGCGGCCAGGTCTTCGTAATATTTCCAGCCCAGACTGTCGGTGCCGGTCACGGTCGCCAGGTGGATCAGCGCGGCGCCGGAATAAAGCGGCGAGGGCATCGCCACCAGGTTCGCCATTTCCGGTTTCGCCAGATCGGCCCAGGAAGCCGGAACGCTGTCGGCGCCGGTGTTGTAGACGATGCCGGTGGTGATCAGCTTGGTCGAATGGTAATAGCCCTCGGAGCTGTAGAGCGAGGCGTCATAGGCGGCGTCCTCAGCCGATTTGTAGGCGGCCAGCTGACCGGCCTGCGCCATGCCTTCCAGCGTCACCATGTCGGCGATCAGCAGCAGGTCGGCCTGCGCCGCGCCCGCTTCGATTTCGGCCGCGACGCGGGCCATCAGCTTGGTGGTGCCGTCGCGCACCCATTCGACGTCGATACCGGGATTGGCGGCCATGAAGGCGTCGACGGTGCGCTGCGCATCCGCGTTCGGTTGCGAGGTGTAAAGCGTCAGCGTTTCGGCGGCGGCCATGCAGGGCAGCGTCAGGGCGACGGCGGCGGCCAGAAGGGAACGGGACATCGGTTTCTCCATGCAGGAACAGGTTTCGTTTGAAAGAGGGTGTGAGGGATTCGGGCCTCTCGCGGATTTCCTGCCGGTTTCGCGTGACGCTTTGGTGACAGGGCTGTGAATGTTGTTTTGTCATCGGCGCTTATTGCCGCGCGGGGATGGGAATTGGCGGCGGGTGGCAGAAAAACGTCTCGACATCTTGCGGCTG
This sequence comes from Thalassovita mangrovi, assembly GCF_009857745.1. Lineage (GTDB taxonomy): Bacteria > Pseudomonadota > Alphaproteobacteria > Rhodobacterales > Rhodobacteraceae > Thalassobius > Thalassobius mangrovi. Next base: position 498,795 of record NZ_WWEN01000002.1, on the reverse strand, counting down.
TCGTGGCGAAGGTCGACAGTAGCGAAAGCGCCGCGGCGCAGGAGCGATGACAGAACAGGCCAGGGGCCGATTGCCGTCAAGGGAAGGTCGGGATGACCGGGCGGCATCGGCACGGAAAGATGAGGCAATGGACACCGAGACGACCCTTCCAGACGCGAATGAAAAGCCTAAACGGGTGATGCTGGCGAATGCCCGCGACAACCTGCGCGCCGCCTGTGATCAGCTCAACATCCACCCCGATGTCTATGAAGAACTGAAATGGCCGCGTGAAACGCTGGCCTCCACCCTGCTGATCCGGATGGATGACGGCAGCCGCCGCGCCTTCAAGGCCTGGCGTTGCCGCTACAACGACCGGCGCGGCCCGACCAAGGGCGGGGTGCGGTTTCACCCCAACGTGTCGCTGGATGAAATCGAAACCCTGTCGTTCTGGATGACCTTCAAATGCGCGGTGGCGAACCTGCCGTTCGGCGGCGGCAAGGGCGGCGTCTGCGTCGATACCAAGCAATTGTCCCCGGTCGAGCTGGAACGGTTGAGCCGCGCCTATATCGAAGCCTTCGCCCCCTTCATCGGCCCCGACCGCGATATCATGGCGCCGGACATGTATACCAACGGCATCGTCATCGCCTGGATGTCGGACGAATACAGTTCGATCACCGGCCAGGCGTCGCCGACGGCGATCACCGGCAAGCCGCTGGCCTTCGGCGGCACGGTGGGGCGCGTCGACGCCACCGCGCGCGGCGGCTATTACACCCTGCGCCAGCTGGAAAAATCGCTCGACCTCGATCCCGACAATGCCACCGTGGCGATCCAGGGGTTCGGCAATGTAGGCTATCACTGCGCCAAGCTGCTGCATGCCGACGGCTACAAGATCGTCGGTATCAGCGATTCCTCGGGCGGGGTTTACGATCCCAGCGGGCTCGACCCGCTGGCGGTGATGCAGCACAAGCACGAAACCGGCAGCGTCCAGGGCGCCAAGGGCCATGGCGAAACCCGCGACATTTCCAATGCAGAACTGCTGGAGCTGGAGTGCGACGTGCTGGTGCCCGCGGCGCTGGAACGGCAGGTCACGGCGGAAAACTGCGGCCGGATCAAGGCCCGGGTGATCCTGGAAATGGCCAACGGCCCGCTATCGCCCGAGGCCGACCGCGCCCTGACCCAGGCCGGGCACATCATCGTGCCCGACATCCTGGCCAATGCCGGCGGCGTGACGGTGTCGCATTTGGAATGGGTGCAGAACCGGTCGGGATTCTACTGGGATGAATCGCGGGTGCGCGACCATCTGAAAACCACGATGGAAACCGAAACCCAGGCGGTTTGGACGCTGCATAACGAAATGGAAATTTCGATGCGCGAGGCCGCCTATGTCCACGGCTTGCGGCGGATCGCCGAATCCGTCGAGGCGCGGGGCACCCAGGCCTATTTCGACGGGTCGTGACGACCCGCCGAAGCGCCTTTCAGACCTGTTCGAACCGGTCTTTCGCCGCGGCTTGGGGGCTGTCGCCCTGCGCTGCTGCGCCCGCCATGTGACCGGAAGCCCCCGCCAGAAGGGCGCTGGCCGGGTCCTGAACCGCAACGAAGTGGCCCGCGCTGACCTCGGTCATCTGCGCCCGCACCGGGGCCTGTCCGGCGGGCAGCAGCAGCTTGGGCGCTTGTAGCGCGGGCAGGGCGGGGCGCGGGGCGTCGCGGCGCGACGGATCGGCCACCGGCACCGCGGCCAGCAGCCGCTGCGTATAGGGGTGTTGCGGGTTGTGCAGCACCGCCTCGGTCGGGCCGGTTTCGACGATCTGCCCGCCCCACATCACCGCGACCCGGTGGCTGACCCGTTCGACCACCGCGATGTCGTGGCTGATGAACAGGAAGGACACCCCGTCCTCGGCCTGCAGCCGCGCCATCAGGTCGGTGACCTGGCGCGCCACCGACACGTCCAGCGCCGACACCGATTCGTCGGCGACGATCAGGGCGGGGCGCACCGACAGCGCGCGGGCGATGCACAGCCGCTGGCGCTGGCCGCCCGAGAACTGATGCGGGAAACGATCGGCAGCGGCGGGTTCCAGCCCGACCTTTTCCAGCAGTTCCGCAGCCAGCGCGCGGCGGTCGCGGCGCGACAGGCGGTGGTGGATATGGGCCGGTTCGGTGATCAGGTCGCGCACCGACATGCGCGGGTTGAGGCTGGCGAACGGGTCCTGGAACACCATCTGGGCGCGCTGGCGCAGGGGGCGCATCTCGGCAGCGTCAAGCCCGGTGATTTCGCGCCCTTCCAGCCGGACGCGGCCCTGGCTGGGATCGATCAGCCGCAGCACGGCGCGCGCCAGCGTGGACTTGCCACAGCCGGATTCCCCCACCAGTCCCAGCGTTTCGCCCGGCGCGATCGACAGCGACACACCGCCCACCGCGTGGTAATCCAGATGCCCGCCGGGCAGCAGCCCGCGCCGCACCGGAAAGCGCACGGCGAGGTTTTCGACTTCAAGCACCGGGGCAGCCGGGCGCAGCAGGGGCTTCGGCGCGCCGCTGCCCAGTTTCGGCGTGGCGGCCATCAATTGCTGGGTATAGGCGGCCTGCGGCCGGATGAAGATGTCGGCGACCGGGCCTTCCTCGACCTTGTCGCCCCGTTTCAGCACCACCACGCGGTCGGCGATATTGGCGACCACGCCCATGTCATGAGTGATGAATAGAACGGCGGTGCCGATTTCGTCCTGCAACTGCCGGATCAGGGCCAGGATTTCAGCCTGGGTGGTCACGTCGAGCGCCGTCGTCGGTTCGTCCGCGATCAGCAGGTCGGGACGGCAGGCCAGCGCCATGGCGATCATCACCCGCTGCCGCAACCCGCCCGACAATTCGTGCGGGAACTGGTCCAGCCTGCGTTCCGCTTCGGGGATTTTCACCCGCTCGAACGCCTCGCGCGTGGCGGCGCGGGCCTGCGTTGCGTCGAGCCCCTGATGCAGGCGCAGCACCTCGGCCACCTGATCGCCCAGGGTCATCACCGGATTGAGCGCCGTCATCGGTTCCTGGAAGATCATCGACACCCGGTTGCCGCGCACCTGCTGCATCTGCCGGTCGCTGAGCGCCGACAGCTGCAGGTCAGGCGTGCCGTGCAGGGTGACGCTGCCGCCCGCGATATGGCCGCCTTCGCGTTCGATCAGCCGCAGCAAGGCCAGCGCGGTGGCGGATTTGCCCGATCCGGATTCACCCACCAGGGCCACCGTTTCCCCCTTCGCGATATCGAAGGTGATGCCCTTGACGGCCTCGAACGATCCGAAGTTCAGGCGCAGGTTCTCGACGCTCAGAAGGGGGATACGGGTCATGGCTCAGCTCTCGGTTTGGATGTTGCGGGCGCGCCGTTCGGGATGGTCGCGGAAATCGGGCATCACCGGGGTCCAGCGGCGGGCGGAGGGGGTGACTTCGGCGCGGTAGGGATCGTCGCCGACCACGTCCCACCGCAGGGTGTCGCCCAGTTCGATCACCCCCATCGCGCCGGCGGGCGCGCCTTCGGTGGTGAAGCTTTCGGTCAGCGACTGCTGGGTCAGGTGCGGGATGCCGTCGACGGTGGTGACGGTGTTCCAGTGCACGTGACCCGACAGGCAGGCCACCGGCACCGTGGCCTGGGCCAGCGCGGCGCGGGCGCGGTCGGCCATCGGATAGGTCGACAGGCCGGGGTTGTTCTGGAAGTAGTAGTTGCCGATCTGCGAATGGCCCGACAGCGGCACGTGGCTGACCACCAGCAGCGGCCGGTCGGCGGCCTGCACGGTGCGCGACAGCCACAGCAGGTCGGCTTCGCGCAGCACGAAACCGTTATGGTCGGGCGTGCGCTGGATGCGGGTATCGGCGCGCCACAGCGCGATGCGCCAGCCGCCGATATCGTGGGTTTCGTGGCCCAGCGACTGACCCAGGATCTGTTCGTTTTCCTCGACGCTCAGGTAATCGCGGTCGTGGTTGCCGTTCAGGTGCCAGATCGGTTTCTCGACGGCGCGGAAGGCCTCGGCCACCTCGGCCTCAAGCCGCAGGTCGGTGTCGTGGTCGACATCCGAAATCCGGTCGCCCAGGTCGAGGACATGATCGACATCGGCGTCGCGGACGTAATGGGCGAATTCCTCCATCAGCCCCATGGCGGTATCGCCGCGCTTGGTGGCGGAAGGGGTTCCGTGGTGGATATCGGCAACGATGGCAAGGCGAACGGACATGGCGGGGACTTTCCTGAATTGGGGGGAGGGGACCCGCCGCCGCGTGGGCGGCGGGCCGTTTTGTGATCAGTTCGACGCGAAGGAGATCGAACCGGCGCGGAAGTCGAGCACGTAGGGGATGTGACCCGGCTTCGGCGCCCAGTTCACGTCCTTGCGCATCGCCCAGCTTTCATACGGACGATAAAGCGGCAGCACCGGCGGGTCCTGCTTGATGCGGTCCATCAGTTCGGCATAGGCCGCCTTGCGGGTCTCGACGTCCTTGGAATAGCGGAACCGTTCCCAGGCCTTGGCATAGGCTTCGTCGGTGTTGAACCGGCCCTGTCCTTCGGAGGGGCCATTGGGCGCCCACATCACCCCGAAGGAGCCGAACGGGTCGGCGAAATACATCGGGTTGGACCAGTTGCGGGCCATCAGTTCGGGCGAGCCGCCATTCCATTTCTCGGCGATCTGCACCTTGCCGTTGATGCCGACCTCTTTCCACATCTCGGTGATGGCCTGAGCGGCCAGCATGCCGTTGGTGTAATAGGTCGGGTGGGTGTCGAAGGTGATCTCGGACCCGTCGTAACCGGCTTCCTTCAGAAGCTCCTTGGCCTTCTCGGGGTTATATTCGAAGGTCTTGAGCTCGGGCATGTAGAGTTCGCCGAATTCCTTGTAGGTGTGCGAATCCGGCACCACCGCCTTGCCCAGCCACAGCGCTTCGTTCAGCGTGTCGCGGTCGATGGCCAGGCTCATCGCCTGACGGATGCGCGGGTCGCGCAGCTTGGGGTGGTTCACGTTCATGATCATGACGTGGAACAGCGGCGTGGCGCTGCCCACCGCGCGCAGGTTCTGGTCGCTTTCGATCAGCGACAGCTGGTCGGGGGCGATGTTGGTGATGATGTCCGCTTCACCGGTCTTCAGCGCGGTCACGCGCGAGGCGGTTTCGGGGATCTGCTGGATGGTGGCTTTGGCCAGCGGTGCCTTTTCACCCCAGAAATCGTCGAAACGTTCCCAGACCAGGCGTTCGCCGGGGACGAATTCGGCCACGCGGTAGGGGCCGGTGCCGACGGGGGCCATCGAGAAGGCTTCGAAATCGTCATCCTCGGCCACGTTGGGATCGCCGGTCAGCGCCTTGGTGTAGTCTTCGGGGATGATCATGACCTGCTGCAGGTTCAGCAGGGTGTTCCACAGCGGTTCTTCCCGGCGCGAGGTGATCCGCACGGTCAGATCGTCGACCTTTTCGGCCTTTTCGAAGTTTTCCAGACGGTCGCGGGCGCGCACCACGTAGGGGGCGAAGGTGGCCTGGTACATCCGGTTCAGCGAAAACACGACGTCATCGGCGGTCATCGGTTCGCCGTTATGGAAGGTGACGCCTTCGCGCAGCTTCAGTTCCATCACATTGGGTTCGACCAGTTTCCATTCGGTGGCCAGCGCCGGAACCCATTCCGCTTCCAGCGTGTCGTGGTTGCGGTCGATCAGGGTGTCGAACGTGTTGTAGTAGAATTGCGAACCGACATTGGAATGGTCGCGGCCGGGGTCGAGATAGTTCGACACGTTGGCGGCGCCGACGGTGATTTCCTGGGCAGACGCGCCCGAGGCGATCCCTGCGACGAGGGCGGTGGAAAGCAGCAGTCTCAGCATTGTCTTGTCTCCGTGAGGATTGAATAGACGGTTGAAGGGGGCGGGCGTTTGCGCCTCTGTTGTTGGTATTTCGGGGTTACCTTTCGCGCAGCCGCACATCGGCGCTGTCGCGCAGCCAGTCGCCGAGGATCTGCACCGCGAAGGTGATCAGCAGGATCATCATCGCCGGGGCCACCACGATCCACGGTGCGGTCGGCATGTAGTCGCGGCCGATCCCGACCATCGATCCCAGCGTCGCGGTGGGCGGCTGGACGCCGAGGCCGAGGAAGGACAGGGTGCTTTCCAGCAGTACGATATTGGACAGCGACAGGGTGAACTGCACCACGATGGGCGACACGATATTGGGCAGCAGGTGATGGCGGGCGATGCGCAGCGGACCGGCCCCGGCGGCGCGGGCGGCCTCGATGAAGGGCATGCTCATCAGCCGCTTCACCTCGCCGCGCACGATGCGGGCGTATTGTTCCCAGCCGGCCAGGCCCAGCACCAGCACGATCACCTCGATGGACGACCCCAGGATCGCCAGCAGGAACAGCGCGATCAGGGTGAAGGGCACGGCGATCTGGGTGTCGACGGCGGCCATGATGCTGGCCTCGGTGCGGCCGCCGACGATCCCCGCCAGCAGCCCCATCGAGCCGCCGATCAGCAGGCCCAGCGTCGCGCCCAGCACCGCCAGCATCAGTGTCAGCCGCAGCCCGTACAGGCTGCGCGAAAACACGTCGCGGCCCAGCTCATCGGTGCCCAACAGGTAGCCCGCCTTGGCGCGCTCGAACCCCAGCGGCGGGCGCAGCCGCGAGATCAGGCTTTGCGCATTGGGATCGAACGGCGCGATCAGCGGCGCGAAGATGGCGAGGATCACCAGGCTCAGACCGATCACGATCGCGGCCTTCTGGATCACGTCGGCGCCGCGCCAAAGCTGCAACGCGGCGGCCGGGGCGGAGGTCGAGGGGAGGGCGGGATAGGTCATGGGATCAGCCTTTCACGGTGTGGCGCAGGCGCGGATCGGCCCAGGCATAGGCAAGGTCGATGGCGGCGTTGATCACGATCACCGCCAGGGCGACGGTCAGCACGCCGAATTGCAGCACCGGGTAATCGCGGCGCAGCGCCGAGGAGACCAGCAGGTCGCCGATCCCGGGCCAGGCGAAGATCGCCTCGATCACCACCGACCCCGACGCCGCCAGCCCGGCCACCTGCAGCCCGATCACCGACAGGATGGTGATGCCCGCGTTGCGCAGCCCGTGTTTGACGATCACCGCGTTTTCCGGCAGCCCCTTGGCGCGGGCGGTGCGCATGAAATCCTGCCCCAGCACGTCCAGCATGGCGTTGCGGGTGAACCGGGTCAGCGCCGCGATCAGAACGCCCGACAGCGCGACGGTGGGCATGATGAAATGCCATGCGGTGCCGTTGCCCACCACCGGCAGCCAGTTCAGCCAGTAGGAAAACAGCAGCACCATCACGGTGGCGAGGACGAAATTGGGCACCGCGTAGCCCAGGAAGGCCACCATCATCACCGCGCTGCCGATCCAGCTCTTGCGCCAGATCGCGGCGGCGATGCCCAGCGGGATCGACACCAGCAGGGTCAGCCCCACCGCCGACAGCAGAAGCTGCGTCGAGGGCCAGATGCGTTCCAGCACGATTTCGGAAACCGGTCGGCGTTCGATGAAGGACAGGCCGAACTGGCCGTCGGTGAAGGAGCGCAGGAAGGCGAAGTATTGCGTCAGGATCGGCCGGTCCAGTTCGTAATACTTGATCAGCAGCTCGCGGTCCTCGCTGGTGATGCCGTCGCTGACGACGAAGTCGATCGCATTGCCCGACAGGCGGGTGGCGAAGAACACGATGGTGACGATCACGAAGAAGGTCAGCACCATCCGGATCAGGGTGCGCAGGGCATAGCTCAGCATGTTCAGGCTCCGGTCATGGCGGGGCGGGCGGGGGCATGGCCCGGGCGCGCCAGATGGACGAATTCGACACCGGCGGCGGCGGCGGCCAGGCCGTCGGTTTCGGCGGTGTCTCCGATGAAGACGGCGGCCCCGGCGGTGACGCCCGCGCGGCGCAGCGCCTCGCGCGGCATGTCGGGGGCCGGTTTGCCGAGGGAGTTCACTCGCGCCTGCGGCACCATGGCCGACACCGCCGCCCAGAGCGCGCCGGTTTCGGGCACCGGGGTGCCGTCGGCGGCCGGGTGGCTGGTGTCGGGATTGGCCAGGGTGACCGGGATGCCGGCATGGGCGTGTTCGGCGATGCGGGCGATATCGGCGAAGCTCAGCGCCGTGTCGCGCGCCAGCACAACCCGTTCGGGCGCGGCGCGGTCGGGCACCAGCCCAAGTTCCTGCGCCAGCTCCTGCAGCGGGTCGGTGGCGTAGAGCGCGATGCGGGCGCCGGGGCGGGTCTGCTGCAACGCGCGCAGGGTCATTTCCCCGGCCAGCAGCACCCGTTCGGGCGGCAGTGCCAGCCCCAGCCCCGCCAGCCGCGCCGACAGGGTCCGCGCGGTATCGGTGGAATTGTTGGACACGACCCACAACCGGGCGCCGCAGCGGGCGAAGAGTTCCGGCACCCCCGGCAACACCGTGTCGCCGGACACCAGACAGCCGTCCAGGTCGGCCAGGATGGCCGCCCGTTCGGGCCAGGGGCCGTCGAGGAACTGCTGCAATCGGATCGGTTCGGGCATGCCAATATCTCTCTGTTCGGGGAAATCCCCGTCTGCGCCTGCGGGCGCGGTGTTTCGGTTTTCGCTGGGCCGCTTTTGGCGGCTGTTGTTGGTTATATTTCGCGGGACTGTAACCGCCGCGTTACGTGTGGAAGCCTATGTTGCAGATCATGAAGGTATCGGTTTCAGATACGGCCTCGGGCCTGTCGCTTTCGCGTTTGCGCGCCCTCACGGCGGTGGCCGAAGAAGGGTCCTATTCCGCCGCGGCGCGCCGAATCGGCATTTCGCACAGCGCCGTGGCGCAGCAGGTCCGCGATCTGGAACGCGCCTATGACATCCACCTGTTCGACCGGGTGCGCGGGGTGATGACCCCGACGCCCGCCTGTCTGGAACTGTGCGACATCGCCCACCGGATGCAGCGCGCGCAGAGCGACGCCGAACGGGTGCTGGCGCGGCGCGGGCCCACGGGCAAGCACCGGCTGCGGGTGGGGTTGGGCAATTCGATGCCGGGCATCGCCATCGTCGGGCGGGTGCTGGAACTGCACCCGACGCTGACCGTAACGGTCGAAAGCGGATCGCATCAGGATATCATGGCCGCCGTGTCGCGGCGCGAGGTCGATGTCGCGGTGCTGCCCGATCTGCCTGCCGATCCGCGCTTCCGCCGCTTCCCGGTGCTGTCGCAGGAGGTGGTGGCGATCGTGTCGCCCGGCAACCCGATGGCGGAGCAAAGCGAGGTGACGCTGGCGCATCTGGCCCAAGCGCCGCTGGTGTTCCGTTCGCCCGGATCGTCGACCCAGAAAGTGGTCGATCGCGGCTTCCGCCAGGCCGGGCTGGCCCCCGAACCGCGGCTGACGGCAGATACCCGCGATGCGGTCTACGAGGCGGTGGCCCTGGGCATCGGGGTGGGTTTCATGTGGCGTTACGGCACGTACCGGTCCGATACGGTGCGGCGGATAAAGGTGCCTGAATTCCGCTCCAGCGTGGACGAGGTGGTGTTCGCGCTTGCCGACGAGCGCAACGCGCTGATCGATCTGTTCTTTAATATAGCAGAGCAGTTCCGGCCGGACGCGATGACCCCGCTCTGAGGGGTTTGGCAACCGGGGGTGATTGCAAACCCCCGGCCGGGCTTCTACCGTTGCGGCGATCCCAGGCGCCGCGGGGCCCCGTGGCGCAGTTTTTCCAGCAAAAGGAACGGCGCGATGAACGAGCACCCGTTATGGACCTATGTCGAAGACGCGAAGGACCGCTTCAAGGCGCTGAGCGACCGGGTCTGGGCGACGCCGGAAACCTGCTATGGCGAAACGCAATCCGTCGCGGCGCATGTCGAGGAACTGAAGGCCCAGGGCTTCCGGGTTGAGGAAAACCTCGCCGGTATCCCCACCGCGGTGATGGGCGAGGCCGGGTCGGGCGGGCCGGTCATCGCCTTTCTGGGCGAATTCGACGCGCTGGCCGGTCTGAGCCAGAAGGCGGATGTGTTCGAACAGGACCCGCTGGAATCCGGTGCCAACGGTCATGGCTGCGGTCATAACCTGCTCGGCTCGGCCGCGATGCTGGCCGCGACGGCGGTGAAGAACTGGCTGGAGGCGACCGGCACGCCGGGCCGGGTGCGCTATTACGGCTGCCCGGCGGAAGAGGGCGGGGCGGCCAAGGTCTTCATGGTCCGTGCGGGCGCGTTTGAGGATGTCGATATCGCGATCACCTGGCACCCGGGCAGCATCCCGGGCGTTCTGAAGGGCAGTTCGCTGTCCAATGCGCGGGTCGATTTCGCCTTCGAAGGCCGCGCGTCCCACGCGGCCGCCGCGCCGCATCTGGGGCGCAGCGCGCTCGACGCGGTGGAGCTGATGAGCGTCGGTATCAACTACATGCGCGAACACATGCCGGACGAGGCGCGCATCCACCACGCGATCATCGACGGCGGCGGCATTTCCCCCAACGTGGTGCAGGCCCATGCCAAGGTGCGCTACGTGGTGCGCGCGGCGACCGCGCCGGAAATGCTGACGCTGCTGGAACGGGTGCGCAAGGTGGCCGCCGGGGCCGCCTTGATGACCGAAACCAAGGTGTCGGACAAGGTTCTCGCCGCCGTGTCGAACCTGATCTACAACGCCCCGCTGGGCGAGGCGATGCAGCGCAACCTCGAACGGCTCGGGCCGCCGCCGTTCACCGATGTCGACAAGGCCTATGCCGCGCGGTTCCAGGCGACCCTGAGCGAAGACGATATCCGCGCCGCCTATCGCGGGGTGGGGATCGCCGAAGAGAGCCGCAAGCCGCTGGCAGATTTCATCGTTCCGGCGGACGCGCCGACGGTGGAAATGGGCGGGTCCACCGACGTGGCCGATGTCAGCTGGGTGGTGCCGACGATCCAGATGTGGGGCGCCAACCACGCCATCGGCACGCAGCTGCACAGCTGGCAGGTGGTGGCGCAGGGCAAGAGCCAGCCCGCGATCACGGGCATGGTGCACGCGGCGGCGGTGATGGCCGCGACCGGGGCGGATGCGATGCGCGACCCCGACCTGCGCGCCCGCGCGAAAGAGGACCTGGCGCGCCGGGTCGGGCCGAACGGATATGTCTGCCCGTTGCCCGAAGGGGCCGAGCCGCCGATTGCCGAGATGGCCTAGGGCAGGGCGCGGGGCGGTTTTCGGAAATGAAGCCCGCCCCGCTTGCAACTACGGCGCCTTGAGGGCAGGGATAGGACGGGCATGTTACGGTCGGATTTCATGGACAGGTTGACGGGTGGATTGCTCGTCGTCGTCACCGCGTTGGTGGTGCTGACCGAATGGGGTATCAGCGCGCAGGCGGGATTGGTCGTGCCCTGGGCCGTCATCCTGGTGACCGCGCTGCTGGCGCTGCAGGTCCGGCCCGGCCGCTACGTGTTCGTGCTGGTCGCGATGGGCTTGACCCTGGCCCTTGCCCTGATTGGGCAGGACTGGCAGCCGGTCGCGCTGAAGGCCCTGCAGACCTCCGCCTTCATCGCCGCCTTTTTCACCGCTCTGGCGACCCTCAGAAGCGCCGCGGCGACCTCGCCCTCGATCCGGCGCAGCGGGAGGTTCCTGGCGCAACAGCCGCCCGGACGGCGCTATATCGCGCTGACCCTGGGTGGGCAGATGTTCGCGCTGCTGCTGAATTACGGCGCCATCGCCTTGCTCGGCAGCCTCGCCACCGCCAGCGCCAATGAGGAACCGGACGAGGAAATCCGCCGCCACCGCACAAGGCGGATGTTGCTGGCGATCCAGCGCGCCTTCACCTCGACCCTGCCGTGGTCGCCGCTGTCCTTTGCCGTCGCGATTTCCACCGCGCTTATCCCGGGGGCGCGATGGGCCGATGCGGTGGTGCCGGGGATCGTCACCTCCGTGCTGATGGCGGGCACCGGTTGGGCGCTCGACACCCTGTTCAAGCCGCAGCTGTCCCGCCCGCGCCCGGAGCGGCAATCCCCGGACGGGACTTGGGCGCTGATGTTGCCGCTGGTGCTGCTGCTGGCGATCCTGGTCAGCAGCATCGTGATTTTGCATTACGCGACGGGTATCCGCGTGGTCGGTCTGGTGATGCTGATCGTGCCGGTGATCGCTGTGACCTGGGGCCTGATACAGGCGCGCGGGGCTGAGAAGGGGCAGGGGTTCCGCCACCGCGCCGCCGAATACGCCTTCGTCGAATTGCCGGGCTACCGGGGCGAGATCGTTCTGCTGATGATGGCCGGGTATATCGGCACCGTGGGGGCGCCGTTGCTGGCGCCGCTGCTGGACGGGCTGGGGCTGGACCTGTCGGCGCTGCCGGCCTCGGTCGTGCTGGTGGCGCTGGTCTGGCTGATCCCGCTGGCGGGGCAGATCGGTATGAACCCCATCCTGGCGGTGACGCTGATCGCGCCCTTGGTGCCTTCGGCCGAGGCGCTTGGCGTGTCGCCGACGGCGATTGTCATCGCCATCACCGCGGGCTGGGCCCTGGGCGGTGTGACCTCGCCCTTCACCGCGACCACGCTGTTGATCGGGTCCTTCGGCGGGGTCAGCGCGCGCCATGTCGGGCTGATCTGGAACCGGGGCTATGCGCTGGCCACGATCATTATCCTGTCGGTCTGGGTCGTGCTGTTCGCGCAGTTCTGAGCGGCGACAGGCAGGGGGGGCGTTATTCGCCTGTCACGATCGGTCGGGCAGCGGCACGACCTCGGCCTGTCCGTCCCCGTCCTTAAGATGGGCGCGCAACTGGCGGTGAATGATTAAAGCGACGGTATCGAGCATCCGGTCCGCCGATCCGGTATAGGTCCGCAGCCCGCAGGGCACCGCATGGTGCAACGCGCGGTCGGCGGCGGGGCAGAAATCGGACCAGGCGATGATCGGCATCTGCCCCTTCTGCCAATCGGCCACCACCCAGGCGTCGGGCATCAGCGCCAGTTTCAGATCGCTCAGCCCCGGCAGGTTGAGCCAAACCGGCCCCGCGCCGCCGCTGCGGATCAGCGCCAGCCGGGCGCAGTTGTAGCACTCGGCGGGGATTTCCGCCGGGCGTTCGTCCAGCGGCGGGTGATCGTCATGTCGTGTGTAGCGCCCGGGCATCTCAGCCGGTGAGCGAGGCAAAGAGGGTGGGCAACTGTTCCGGCAGCCGGTCCACGTGATCGACGACGGTGTAGTTGTTGGCGCCGAAGATGCGTTTCACGTATCGGTCGGCCTCGGGGTCGAGCGTCAGGCAATAGGTCATCACGCCCTTGGCGGCCAGCTCATCGACCGCTTTCCTTGTATCGTGGCGCAGGTGTTGGGGATCGCGTTCGTCGATGTCGGCCGGTTCCCCGTCGGTCACCAGCAGGATCAGCTTGCGCCGTTCGGCCTGTTTCAAAAGCCCCGCACCGGCATGACGCAGCGCCGCGCCCATGCGGGTGGACAGCCCGCCGGTCATGCCATCCAGCCGCGCCTTGGCCTCGTCGTTGAAGGACTGTCCCCAGTCCTTGAACCGGTAATATTGCACGTCGTGCCGCCCGTCCGAGGCAAAGCCATGCAGCGCGAAGGGATCGCCGATGCCTTCGATCGCGGTGGCGACCAGCGCGGCGGCCTCGCGCGTCAGCTCCAGCACGGTCTTGTCCGACCCGTCCATCGTGTCGTTGGTGCTTTCGCTGAGGTCCAGCAGCACCGTCACCGCCAGGTCGCGCGAGGTGATCACGTTGCGCATGGTGATCCGCGGATTGGGCTGCTGCCCCGTGCGGATGGCGATCATCGCGTCGACCGCGGCGTTGATGTCGATCTCGTCGCCGTCTTCCATGTTGCGGATGCGCTGGACCCCGGCGGGCGATAGCATGTCGATGATCCGGCGGATGCGGTGGGCGATGGGCTTGTGTTCGACCAGGATGTCGTCAACCGCGCCGGGATCGCCCTTTTTCGCCCGGTGTTCATACACGGTGGCCCAGTCGGGGCGATAAAGCTGCACCTGGTAATCCCATTCGGGGTAGTGGAACGGCGGCGACACCGGGTCCTTGCCCCACATGTCGTTGAAGCTGGTCGTCGCCTCGCCCGCATCCTCGTAGGGCATGAAATTGTCGGCGCAGACCCAGATTTCCTGCGCGTCGTCCCCGGCCAGTTCGGCATCGACCTCATGCGCCATTTCCATCACCGACACGTATTTGCGCACCTGCCTTTGGCTGGCGGGGATGTATTCGGCGCCGTGGGCGTCCCAGTTGAATTCCTCGAATTCCCAGGCAAAGCGGTTGTCGTCGCGATAGGGGATGCGGAGGGAATTGAGGATGCGCAAGGAAGGCACGTCGCGGGTCGCGGCGAAGATGTGAAACAGCTCCAACCCCAGATCCCACGAGAATTGGTTGTTGCCGGCATTGTCGCCGATCCCGGCATGGAACTTCGCGCCCAATGCGTCGAGTGCCGTGTTTCCGGTCAGGGCCGCCGGATCGCTCAGCAGATGCGCGAAGGATTCCAGCGCCGCCACCGTCGGATGTTCGGGCTTGGCCTCGTTGCGCAGCGCCAGCAGATTGCCCCAAAGCTTCGACAGGCCGGGGAATTCCTTTGCGGCGCAGTATTCCACCCGGGCATCCTCGATCAGCCCGATGAAGAACATCTGCGCCGGCGACAGCTGCTCGGCGGAAATCGCGGCGGTGGAATACTGGATATGGGCGGCCAGATGCGCCGTCATCGCGCGGTAGAGGTCGTGACCCGACACCCCCGCGATATCGTCCACCGCGTCGGGCAGGTGCAGCACGTGATCGGCGATATAGGGGCGGAAGCCCTCGTAATCGGCCGCCGCCGGGCGCAGGAAGAAATCGCGCCCCCACAGCGCCCGCAGATAGAAATTCAGCTTGCGCTGCGTGTCGATGAACAGGGTGCCGCGGCGTTCCTGCTGCAGCATCTTCCTGGCATCGGCGCTTTCCAGCGCGAAATACTTGGTCAGGTTGGCCAGATCGCGCCGGTAAGCATCGGCGCCGAAATTGGCCCAGCGTTTCAGCCCCGACAGGGTGAGCTTGGACAACAATTCATCGATCACCCCCAGCATCGGCCGCAGACCCCGCGACGCCTTGGCCGACAGCTGGTGAATGAGCTGCAGATAGCCGCGCAGCAATTCCGGATCGCCCAGCCGCCGCGCCGCGGTGGGCAGCGAGGCGAACAACAGCGCGATCACATCGCCCGAGGTCATCGAACTCAGCTTCATCGCCGCCCCGACGCAATCGCGGATCACGTCCTCGCCGCATTCGCGGGCCACGGCGGGCATGTTTTCCAGGAAAGCCAGCACCAGGTCGTGACCGCGCCCCAGGGCGCACAGTGCCCGCGCGCCTTCCATGTAATCGGACAATCCGGCGGCGCTCATCACCCGGGCGGCGTCGTGGAACTGCGCCTCGACCGTCTCGAAGGTCTCGGGCGGGGCCTTGGCGAAACAGGCGCGGTAGTCTTCCAGATCGATTGTCATGGCTGCAATCCCTCCCGCCGCGTCAGACGAAGAAGGTCTCCACCGCCGCCTGCAGCGTCTCACGCATGTCGGGATCGTCGGTCAGCGGCGTGACAAGTGTCATCTGGCAGGCGGATTTGGGATCGACGCCCTGCGCGATCATCTGCCCGGCATAGACCAGCAGCCGGGTCGAAATTCCTTCATCCAGCCCGTGGCCCTTCAGGTTGCGCGAGCGATGGGCGATCTGCACCAGCTTCTCGGCACTCTCGCCGTCGATCCCGGTCTCGGCGCCGACGATCTCGGCCTCCAGCGCGGCCTCCGGATAGTCGAAATCGAGCGCGGCAAAACGCTGCTTGGTCGACTGCTTGAGGTCCTTCATCAGCGACTGGTAGCCGGGGTTGTAGGAAATCACCAACTGGAAATCGGGATGCGCCTCGATCAGCTCGCCCTTCTTGTCCAGCGGCAGCTGGCGGCGGTGATCGGTCAGCGGGTGGATCACCACGGTGGTGTCCTGCCGCGCCTCGACGATTTCATCGAGGTAACAGATCGCCCCGATCCGCGCCGCGGTGGTCAGCGGGCCGTCCTGCCACTTGGTGCCGTCCTTATCCAGCAGGAAGCGCCCCACCAGATCCGAGGCGGTCATGTCCTCGTTCGAGGCCACGGTGATCAGGGGGCGGCCCAGTTTCCACGCCATGTATTCGACGAAACGCGATTTCCCCGCGCCGGTCGGGCCCTTCAGCATCACCGGCATCCGGCTCGCATAGGCGGCCTCGTAAAGCGCGATCTCGCCGGCCACTTCCCGGTAGAAGGGTTCGCGGGTGACGGCGAACTGGTCTGCGTCATGCTTGGTCATCTCGGATCCGCCCTTCTTCTGTTCGAAAATATCCCGGGGGGTGCGGGGGGCTGGCCCCCCGCCTTGGTCGGACCGCGGCTCGCGGTCCGATGCCTCAGACCGGGTTGCCCCGGTACACCACCATCTCGGCGCCCTTCGACTGGGCGTAATTGTCATATCCGACCAGCCGCACATGGTTTCCGGGATGCGCCTTGTGGCAGGCATCGGCCTCGGCCAGGATGCGGTCGACATCGGTTTCGCCGAACATCGGCAGCTTCCACATGTACCAATAATGGTCCATCGCGTTTTCCGGCTCGGTATGTTCGACCGCCGGGTTCCAGCCTTTCGAGACGATATATTCCACCTGTTTGCGGATGCGGTCGCCATCCATCTCGGGCAGGTAGGAAAAGGTTTCGAACTTGCGGCTTTCGACGTCGGAAAGCGACGATTTGTAATCCTGCATTTCACTCATGGATCGGTCCTTTCATATCTGTGCTCCGGCCCCTCGGCAGTGCGCTTCGGGGCCGGGAATGGCGCTCAGCGGTGCTGCACGTCGAGCTTGTCGACGGTGTCGAATTCGAACTTGATTTCCTTCCAGGTCTCCATCGCGGTGGCCAGTTCCGGGCTCGACTTGGCGGCCTGGGTCAGGATGTCCTTGCCTTCCTTTTCCAGCTGTCGGCCCTGGTTGCGCGCCTCGACGCAGGCCTCCAAAGCGACCCGGTTGGCCGCGGCGCCCGCCGCGTTGCCCCAGGGATGGCCCAGGGTGCCGCCGCCGAATTGCAGCACCGCGTCGTCGCCGAAGATCGTCACCAGCGCCGGCATGTGCCAGACGTGGATCCCGCCAGAGGCCACCGCGAAGGCGCCGGGCATCGAACCCCAGTCCTGGTCGAAGAAGATGCCGCGCGAGCGGTCTTCCTTGATGTAGCGTTCGCGCAGCATGTCGATCCAGCCCAGCGTCGATTCACGGTCGCCTTCAAGCTTGCCTACCACGGTGCCGGTATGCAGGTGATCGCCGCCCGACAGGCGCAGCATCTTGGTCAGCACCCGGAAATGGATGCCGTGATTGGGGTTGCGGTCCAGCACCGCGTGCATGGCGCGGTGGATATGCAGCAGCATCCCGTTGTCGCGGCACCAGTTGGCGAGGCCCGTGTTGGCGGTGAAGCCCCCGGTCAGGTAGTCGTGCATGATGATCGGCGCGCCAAGTTCCTTGGCGTATTCGGCGCGCTTGTACATCTCTTCCGGGGTGGGGGCGGTGACGTTCAGGTAATGGCCCTTGCGTTCGCCGGTTTCCTGTTCCGCCTTGTGGATCGCCTCCATCACGAAATCGAAGCGCTGGCGCCAGCGCATGAAGGGCTGCGAATTGACGTTTTCGTCGTCCTTGGTGAAATCCAGGCCCCCGCGCAGGCATTCATAGACGGCGCGGCCGTAGTTCTTGGCGCTCAGGCCCAGTTTCGGCTTGATCGTGCAGCCCAGCATCGGGCGGCCGTATTTGTTCATCACGTCGCGTTCGACCTGGATGCCGTTGGGCGGGCCGCCGCAGGTCATCACGTAGGCCAGCGGAATGCGCACGTCTTCCAATCGCAGCGCCCGCACCGCCTTGAAGCCGAACACGTTGCCCACCAGCGAGGTCAGCACGTTCACCACCGATCCTTCCTCGAACAGATCGATCGGGTAGGCGATGAAGGCATAGAAGGCTTCATCGTTGCCCGGCACGTCCTCGATCGCGTAGGCGCGGCCCTTGTAGTAATCCAGATCGGTCAGCAGGTCGGTCCACACCGTGGTCCAGGTGCCGGTGGAGCTTTCCGCGGCCACCGCCGCGGCGGCTTCCTCGCGCGGCACGCCTTCTTGCGGGATGATCTTGAAACAGGCCAGGAAATCCGTGGCTGTGGGCACGTATTCCGGCATCCAGTAGGTTTCCCGGTATTCCTTCACCCCCGCGGTGTAGGACTTCATCTGATCCTTCGGCATCTGGGCCATCCTCCATTGAGTCACGTCTCGGGGCTGACGCTAGTTGACCGAAGAGATATACAAAACTAGATTGTTTTTATGATATCCATAGAGGATTGTTGATGCAGAAGATCATCCCGCCCACCTTCCAGCAGATGCGCCTGTTCGAGGCGGTGGCGCGGCATGGGTCGATCACCCGCGCGGCCGAAGAGGTGCACCTGACCCAGCCCTCGGTGTCGATGCAGGTGAAGACGCTGGAGGACAAGATCGGCCTGCCGCTGACCGAACAGATCGGCAAGACACTGCATCTGACCCGCGCCGGAGAACAGGTCGCGGCGGCCTCGCGCGATGTGCTGGCACGGCTGGGCGACATGCAGGTGGCGCTCGAGGATATGAAACGCGAAGTCGCCGGGCCGCTGTCGGTGGCGGTGGTGTCGACGGCGAAATATTTCTTGCCGCAGCTGCTGGGTGAATTCAAACGCCGCCACCCGAAGGTCGAACCGCGGCTGCAGATCACCAACCGCGCAACCGTTCTGGGGCGGCTGGGCGACAATGCCGACGATCTGTACATCATGGGGCAGCCGCCGCAGGGCGAACCGGTGATCGCCGATCCGTTCCTGGAAAACGTGATCGTCTTCGTCGCCCGGCCCGACCACCCGCTGGTGGGGGCGAAAAACATCCCGCTGGCGCGGATGGCGCAGGAAAACGTCATCCGGCGCGAACCCGGGTCGGGGACCCGGCAGGCGGTGGAAAAGCTGTGCCAGGCGGCCAATGTGGAGCTGGCAACCCATATGGAATTCGACGACAGCGACGCGATCAAGCAGGGCGTCATTTCCGGCCTCGGCGTCGCCTACCTGTCGCTACATGCGCTGCGGCTGGAACTGGCGGCGGGGGAGGTCGTGGTGCTGGATGTCGAAGGCTTCCCGCTGCGGCGCGGCTGGTACGCGGTGCATCGAGAGGGCAAGCGGCTGACCAATGCGGCGCAAAGCTTTCTAGACTTCCTGCAGCAGGAAAGCGGGCTGTACCGCTCCGGGACCGATGCGAACATGACTTTTGCCGTGGGAGAGACAGGGACGGGGTGAGGGCAGGGGGCGATGCGCTCCTCCGGCGCGCAAATCCTTGCGCACGTTGCGGCCTGCCTGCGTTTCGGGCAATGATCGGCCTGGCGCACCACTGGCAAGGCTGTCTGTTATGAATATCCCCGACCAGTTGTCCTACTTCAGGCTCGCCGCCGCCCCGCTGGCGGCCTGGGCGGCCTTTGCAGGGCATCGCGATGTCTTCTTCATCCTCGTCATCATCAGCCTGGTAAGCGATCTCGTCGATGGGCCGATTGCCCGCTGGTTGGGGCAGGAATCGCGGTTCGGGGCGAAGCTCGACACCATTGCCGATGCCTGCACCTTGCTGGCCGGGATTTACGGGATTTGTGTCTTCGAGGGCCACAACATACGGCCCGAACTGCCCTGGCTTTACCTGTTCCTCGTCAGCTACGCCGCTGCGGCGGGTGCGTCGCTGCTGAAGTTCCGCGTGTTGCCCGCCTATCACCTGTATCTGTCGAAGGCGGCGGCCTTCGGTTCGGGGGTGTTTTTCGTCTGGCTGTATCTGGCCGGCTATGCGCGCCCGTTCTTCCTGGCCGTCGTGGCGCTTGGAATCCTGGCGAATATCGAGTCGCTGCTGCTGACCCTGCGGCTGAAACGGTTCCATACCGATATCAGCAGTATCTTCGCCGCAAATCCCCGCCCGCGCGACGGGGACGGCTGAGCGCACGCGAGCCGCCGGGGGTCAGAGCGAGGCGGCGGCGCGGCTGGCCTGATCGTATTGCCCCGACAGCGCGCGCAGGGACCGGGCGATGCCGCGCAACTCCTGGCCGCTCAGATCGGTGCTGCCCACCGCGTCCAGCAGGCATTGTCGGCGGATGTCGCGATAGGCGCTGCACAGTTCCGCCCCGGTGGCGGAGGTGGAATAGAACACTTCCTTGCCGCGCTTTTCCGAGGTGACCAGCCCGGATTTCAGCAATTTGCGCAGCGCGTAATTGACCGTGTGGCTGTCCTCGATATTGAGCAGGAAGCAGATGTCGGACAGCCGTTTTTCCCGGTCGCGGTGGTTCACGTTATGCAGGATCAGGATGTCCAGCGGGTTCAGATCCGGCTGCCCCGCCGCCGTCATGCAGCGGGTCATCCAGCGGGAAAAGGCGTTATAGGCGATGATCAGCCCGAATTCGAATTCGGAGACTTCCCAGCCTTCGCCTTCGGCCAGGTGACGCGAGGACACGATTCTGCGGCTGTCGGGCGGGGTTTCCATGGGCTGATCCTCGAAGACGTTATCAATTTGATGATAAAATATGCGGGAAAAGTGGTTTCAACAAGCGTTTCGTCGTCGCGGATTTTCGGCGATACGCGGGGATTTGCGATAAAAATGACGTAATATCAGTGTGAAACGGCGCGGAACGATCCCGTTTCACAGTTGTGAGGCGGAAAAACATATTTGCGCTATAGTAACAAAACATTGACAAATTGTCATCGTTTGGAGGAGCCTTGCCGCGCAGAACCAAAAATCCATCCAACGGAGAGAGAAATGAGCTTCTTCAAGACGATCAGTGGCGCGGCTTTCGCCGTCGCTGCACTGGCGCTTCCGGTGCAGGCCGAAACCTGGGACATGCCGACGCCGTACCCGGATGCGACCTTCCACACGGTCAATATCCACGAATTCGCCAAGGACGTGGCGGACAAGACCGGCGGCGCGCTTGAAATCAAGGTCCATTCCGCCGGGTCGCTGTTCAAGCACCCCGAAATCAGCAAGGCCGTGCGCAGCGGCCAGGTGCCGGCGGGCGAATTCTTCCTGTCGCTGCTGAACAACGACAACCCGGCCTTCGGCGTCGATTCGCTGCCGTTCCTGGCGACCAGCTATGACGATGCGGCAAAGCTTTGGGCGGCGCAGAAGCCGGTGATCGACGGTCTGCTGGACCAGCAGGGGTTGATGGCGCTCTACGCCGTGCCGTGGCCGCCGCAGGGGCTGTACACGACCAAGGAAATCAAGTCGGTGGACGACCTCAAGGGGCTGAAGTTCCGCACCTATAATTCGACGCTGGAACAGTTCGCGGCGCTGGCCGGTGCCGCCCCGACCCAGGTCGAGGTTCCCGATATTCCGCAGGCCTTCACCACCGGGCGCGTCGAGGCGATGATCACCTCGCCCTCGACCGGCGCGAATTCCAAGGCGTGGGATTTCCTGAGCCACTACACCGATATTCAGGCCTGGCTGCCCAAGAACATTATCGTGGTGAACAAGCGGTCCTTCCGCCGTCTGGATGACGCGACCCAAGCCGCGGTTCTGGAAGCCGCTGCCGCTGCCGAAGCACGCGGCTGGGAAATGAGCCGCGCCGAAACCGCCGCCAAGGTCGCGGTGCTGAAGGAAAACGGCATCACCGTGGTTGAGCCGTCGGCCGAGCTGATGGACGGTCTGAAAGCCATCGGCGCGCAGATGCTCGAAGGCTGGACCGAAAACGCTGGCGCCGAGGGCGAAGCCCTGCTGAAAGCCTATCAGAACTAAGCAACAGGCGGGTGGCCAAGCGGCCACCCGCCCCCAACAACACGGGAGGAGCAGGCGGATGCGACCGTTCCTGAACGGATTATACAAGCTGAGCGGGGTCTTGGCCGCGTTTTGTATCCTGTCGATCACCGCGCTGATCTTTGCGCAGGTCTGCCTGAACCTGGTGGATAAGCTGGCGTCCTTGACGACCGGACAGGCCATCGGGCTGACGATCCCGTCCTATTCCGATTTCACCGGCTTCCTGCTGGCGGCCTCGACCTTCCTCGGGCTGGCCTATGCGCTGCGCGCGGGCGGGCATATCCGGGTGACGCTGGTCACTGGGCTGCTGGGCCCGGCGCCGAAACGGTGGGTCGAAGTGGTCGTTCTGGCCGTGGCGCTGGCGATGGTGGGTTACGCGAGTTATTACATGGCGCTTCTCATCCTCGAGAGCCACGAATTCGGCGACAAGACATCGGGTATGGTGTCGCTGCCGCTGTGGCTGGTGCAGCTGCCGGTGGCGGTGGGGCTTGGTGTTCTCACCGTCGCGCTGCTCGACGATCTGATCCTTGTGCTGCGCGGGCGGCAGCCGTCCTTCGACGGCAAGGGCGAAAACCTTCTGAGCGAGTAACCGGCGATGAGCATCCTTACCCTTTCCGTCATCCTGTTCGTGCTGTTGTTCCTGTTCCTCGGCTCGGGGCTGTGGGTGGCCTTGTCGCTGCTGGGGATCGGTATGGCGGCGATGGCGCTGTTTTCCGATGCGCCCTTGGGGCTGGTGATGGCAACCACGATGTGGGGTCACAGCAATTCCTGGGCGCTGGCGGCGCTGCCGCTGTTCGTGTGGATGGGGGAAATCCTGTTCCGCTCGAAACTGTCCGAGGACATGTTCACCGGCCTGTCGCCCTGGATGAACCGGCTGCCGGGGCGTCTGCTGCACGTCAATATCTTCGGCTGCGGGATCTTCGCCGCCGTATCGGGATCGTCGGCGGCGACGGCCGCGACGATCGGCAAATTGTCGATCCCCGAACTGGCCAAGCGCGGCTATCCCGAAAAGATGGTGATCGGCACCCTGGCCGGATCGGCGACGCTGGGGCTGTTGATCCCGCCCTCGATCATCCTGATCGTGTACGGCGTGGCGACCGAACAATCCATCGCCCGGCTGTTCGTCGCGGGCATCCTGCCGGGTATCCTGCTGGTGTCGCTGTTCGTGGGCTATGTCGCGATCTGGGGGCTGATGAACCGCGACAAGCTGCCCGACGAGGGCGAAAGCGTTCCCTTGCGCGAAAAGATCAGCCGCCTGCGCCGGCTGCTGCCGGTGATGGGGCTGATCGCGGGGGTGATCGGGTCGATCTATGCCGGTATCGCCTCGCCCACCGATGCCGCTGCCGTCGGTGTGGTGCTGGCGCTGGTGCTGGCGTGGTTTTCCGGCTCGCTGACCCGGCAGACCTTTGTCGAGGGGCTGATGGGCGCGATGGTGACGTCGTGCATGATCGCCTTCATCCTCGCCGGGGCGTCCTTCCTGACCGTGGCGATGGGCTTCACCGGCATTCCGCGGCTGCTGGCCGAATGGATCGGGTCGCTTGAGCTGTCGACCTACACCTTCCTGGCGGCGCTGACCGTGTTCTTCGTCGTCATGGGCTGTTTCCTCGACGGGATTTCCGTCGTCGTGCTGACCACCTCGGTGATCATGCCGATGGTGCAGAAGATGGGGATCGACCCGCTGTGGTTCGGCATCTTCGTGGTGATCGTGGTCGAGATGTCGCAGATCACACCGCCGGTCGGGTTCAACCTGTTCGTGCTGCAATCGCTGACCGGGCGCAACATCCTGACCGTGGCGCGCGCGGCCTTGCCGTTCTTCCTTCTCATGGTGCTGGCGCTGGCGATCATCGTGGCGGTGCCCGGGATCGTGACCTTCCTGCCCGGGGCGGGCTGACGCATGACCCTTACCACCGCGACAGCGCAGGGCGGGGACTGGCCCTGTATCCGCACCGTCGGTTTCGATGGCATCCTGATCAGCTTCGCCGACAGGCTGAGCGAACCGGCCAACCGTGCGGCGCTGGCCTTTCGCGCGGCGGTCGAGCGTGAGAGTTGGAGCGGGGTGGCGGAAAGTTCGACCTCACTGGTGTCCTGCTTCGTCCGCTTCGATCCGCTGGGGCTGCCCCATGCCGAGATGCAATCGAAACTCGCCACCCTGCTGTCCGCGCGCGACTGGTACGGCGCCGACATGCCCGAAGGGCGGCGGCTGTGGCGCATCCCGACGGTCTACGGCAGCGACCTTGCTCCGCAACTGGGCGAGGCGGCGCAGGCGGCGGGGCTGAGCGAGGCAGACGCGGTCCGATCGCTGTCCACCACCAAGGTGCGGGTGCAGACCATCGGGTTCGCCCCCGGTCAGCCCTATCTGGGCGAATTGCCCGACTGCTGGGATATCCCACGGCAACAGGCGCTGACCGCGCGCATCCCCGAAGGCGCGCTGACCGTGGCGATCCGGCAGATGGTGCTGTTTTCGGTGTCGACCCCGACCGGATGGCGCCATGTCGGGCAGACGGCGATCCGGCTGTTCCGCCCCGAAAGCGACGCGCCCTTCGTGTTGCGCCCGGGTGACGAGGTGCTGTTCCCGGTGGTGGGCCGCGACGCATACGAAAACCTTGCCGCCTCGGGCCCCGATGGCGGCGCCACATGCGAGGCGATCCGATGAGGCGCGCGTTGCTCATTCGCAGGGCGGGCCCGGGGATGACGGTGCAGGATCGCGGCCGTCCCGGTTACCTGGTCGAAGGGCTGTCGCGGGGCGGGGCCGCCGATCCACTGGCCCTGTCCGAAGGCGCGGCGCTGCTGCGTCAGTCGCCGGATTTGGCGGCCATCGAAATGGCCGGGGCAGGGGGCGATTTCCTGGCCGAGGAAGACATCCGGATCGCCCTGACCGGGGCCGAGATGCGTGCGACGCTGGACGGCGCGACGCTGGTCTGGAACGCCTCGCATCTGGTCGCGGCAGGGTCAGTCCTGTCGATCGGGGCGGCGCGGTCGGGCACTTACGGCTATCTGCATATCGGCGGCGGCGTGGCTACGCCGAAACGGATGGGATCGCGCGCGGCGCATCTGTCGGCGGGGCTGGGCGCGCCCCTGGCAGCGGGGGATCGCATCCGCGCAGGGAACGATCCGGCGGCGGAGGTGGGGCGCGGCCTGACGCCCTTGCCGCGCTTTGGCGGCGGCCAGGTGCGTGTCTTGCCCAGCCTGCAGACCGATCTGTTCCCGCAAGAGGTGCTGGAGCGGTTCCAGCAGACGGATTTCCACCGCGACCACCGGGGCAACCGGATGGGGATGCGGATGAATTCCGACGGGCCGGGGTTCCTGGTCGAAGGGGCCTTGAGCGTTTTGTCGGAAGTGATCGTGCCCGGCGATATCCAGATCACCGGCGACGGGGTGCCCTTCGTTCTGATGGCGGAATGCCAGACGACGGGCGGTTATCCCCGCATCGGCACTGTCCTGCCCTGCGACCTGCCGCGGGTGGCTCAGGCGCTTCCCGGCGCGGTGCTGCGGTTCCGTTTCATCACCCTGGAAGAAGCGATGCGCGTGGAAACCCGCGCCCGGGCGGAGGAGGCGGCGCTGCGAAAGCAGGTGAAGCCTCTGATCCGCGATCCGCGCGACATTCCCGACCTGCTGTCCTACCAGCTGATCAGCGGCATGATCGCCGGGAATGAAGACATGTGAGAGATGGGGGCAGGGGGCCAGGTCGGCCCGCTGACCTTCGGGACGGTGCCCGTCCTTCGCATCGCTGCCGCCGGGCCGTTCCGAACGTCTGCCGGATCGCCACATATGGACGATCCGGCCAAATCCGGCGCTTATTCCGCGGCCATCGCCTTGATGTCGGCGGCGCTTGGCGTGTTGCCGCCAATGCCCCACTGGCCGCTGCGGACTTCCTTGACCCGCACCCAAGTCACCGGGCGCATGTTTTCGCCTTCGACCTCGACCATCGCGTCGGTCACTTTTTCGATCATTTTCGCCTTCTGGGCGTCGTCGAAGACGCCTTCGATCACTTCGATATCCACCAGCGGCATGGTTGGCCTCCTTTGCTTGCAAATGTGGTGGAACGAGGGTCGCATCGGTCGCCTGCTGCAAACCAGTTCTGAAACTGCAGCAAACCCGCTACAGTTTCTGAAGTGGACGGTTGCGGGCGGGACATGCTTTCCTTGAGGTGGAGGTGTCGCAATGCCAGATTCGAATTACCCCAAATTCTGCCCCGTCGCGATGGCTGCCAGCCTGTTGGAACCCCGCTGGACCATGCTGTTGCTGTGCGAAATGTGGTCCGGTTCGACCCGCTTCAATGAAATCCAGCGGGGGGTGCCGGGCATGTCGCCCGGGCTGCTGTCCAAGCGCCTGAAAGAGATGGAGGCGAATGGCCTTGTCACCCGCCGCGATGCCGGTCCGGGGTCGCATACCGAGTATCTCACGACCCCGCTTGCCGACGAGCTTGAGCCGCTGATCCGGGGCTTGGGCGAATGGGCGCATCGCAACATCGACTGCGAAACGTCGCTTCAGGCGCTCGATGCCCGCATGCTGATGTGGAATATCCGCCGGAAAATCGACCTTCTGCAGCTGCCCAAGCGCAAGAGCGTCATCCAGTTCATCCTCAACGACCCGCCGAACGCGACGGCAAATTACTGGCTGGTGGCGAAGCCGGGCGAAGAAACCGACCTTTGCTATACCGACCCCAAATTCGACGTCGATCTGTTCGTCGTTTGCGAGCTGCGCGCGCTGACATCGGCCTGGATGGGGCATTCGACATTCGAAGAGGAAATGCAGGGCGGGCACATTTCGCTCACCGGGCATGACCTGATGGAACGGACTTTGACCAAGTGGCTTATGCGCAGCAGCTTCGCGGATGTCGCCAAGCGTAGCCATGTCGAGGACCGCAGGGCCAGCCTGTAACAGCGCGGCCTTGCCGCTGCGCCTCTTATCGAACGTGAATCAGGAAGGCCCCGATCAGCACGAAAAGCGCGATGATCATCAGCACCAGCAGGGCGTCGGACGGTTCGCTGTCGTCATCCAGGGTTTCAGGGGCGTCGATGCGCTTGCGCACGTGGCGCATGCGAATGAAGGCCAGCACGATGACCGCCGCACCCGAGCCAAGCATGCCGATTTCCGACCATATCTCGCCCTGCGGGTTGCCGAAGCGGGAAATCGCCAGGCCAAAGGCGACGATGGCGATCGCCGTCCTGACCCAGGCCAGGAAGGTGCGTTCGTTGGATGCGTGTTCCGTGTAGTTTCGGATCATGGCGACCTCCTCATCCATCAATCCAGCGTTCCCGCCGGAAATCAAGATGTTTGCCGTGGTTTGGAGGAAGCCGTCGGTCCTGCACCGACCGCTACGCCTTGCGAGGCCGCGACAGCACCAGCAGAGATAGGCCCGTCGACAGGAAGTTCACCCCGACGATCAGCGCCAGGAACCAGCGTGACATGTCGGTCCATGCCACCAGCACGATCAGCCCCAGGGCGGAGGAACTGATCCCGCTCAGCACGATCCAGCGCCAATGCGGCAGCTGGCCGCTCAGCCTGAGGCCGAACAGGATCGACAGCGCGCCCTCGACAAAGAACGCCAGCAGCATGATGACGGTCAGCACGGTGATCCCCGCGCCGGGAAAGATCAGGAAGCCCGTGCCAGCGAGCAGAACCACCGCGTAGCTGGCGGCAAGGACGCGCCATTCCGCCATGACGCGAAAGCCGCGCGCAAAGAAAAGCCCGCCGATGCCCCAGAGGATCAGGATCCAGGCGATGAATTGTTCGATCACGATAGTCGCAACGCCGGGCGCGAGGATCGCCATCACCCCGAACAGGATGAACACGAGACCCGTGTTGCGATACTCCGCGCTGTGTGCGGCTGCGTGTGGATGGTACTGGTCTCGGCATGTCATAGGATCTTGGCTCCTGACCAGTTTCAACGGGGATTGAGCGTGTTGCATCCCTGTTTGACCCGCCGATCTCTACGCCAGTCTTGTTTGAATCTTACAAAAGATTAAGTTTTGAGACGGCTCCGCGACAATCGCCGCCTTCAAGGATGTGCGGTGGTTCGCCAGCAAATTCCGACTGGGCGATCGCCGGCAACGCCGCGATGGTCCGAACAGATTGGATCGAGATTGCCCATGAAGATCCTGCTTGCCGAAGATGACCCGAAGGTCGCGGAATTCGTCACCTCCGGGCTCGAGGAAAACGGTCACAGCGTCGATCATGTCAGCGATGGCCGCGACGCGCTGAGCTATTGCATGTACAACGATTGCGACGTTGCCGTGCTGGACCGGATGATGCCGGGCATGGAAGGGCTGTCGGTGGTCAAGGCGCTGCGGGCGGCGGGAAAGTCGGTACCGGTGCTGATGCTGACCGCGCTTGGCGATGTCGACAGCCGGGTCGAGGGGCTGGAAGGCGGGGCCGACGACTACCTCACCAAGCCGTTTCACTTCTCCGAACTGCTGGCCCGCATCGTGTCGCTGACCCGGCGCAAGACCGAAACGGCGGATGTGCCCGAACTCAAGGTGCATGACCTGACGCTTGACCTTCTGTCCCGCACCGCGCGGAGACAGGGGCAGGTGATCGAGCTGCAATCGAAGGAATTCGCCCTGCTCGAAATCCTGATGCGCAATGCCGGGCGGGTGGTCACCCGCACCATGCTGCTGGAGCGGGTGTGGAACTTCAATTTCGAACCGAACACCACCGTGGTCGAAACCCATATCAGCCGGTTGCGCAGCAAGATCGACAAGCCGTTCGAGGTGCCGCTGATCCACACGATCCGGAACATGGGATACACGATGCATGGACCGCGGTAGCGTCTTTTCCGGCGGGTCGTTCCGGGCGACGCTGTACGGCACCCTTGTTTTCATCCTGACGCTGGCCGTCGTCGGGGTGCTGGCCAACCACTACATCAAAACCCAGCTGCGCGCGGAAATCCGGATGCAGGTGGAGGCGACGATCGCCGATCTGCAAAGCATCCACGACATCGACGGACCCGACGCGCTGATGGCGGCCGTCGCCAATATTTCGCCGCTCTATGCGCGCGCGCATCTTGTTGTCGCTTTGCGGGATGCGGCAGGAAACACGCTCAGCGGCCTGGTCGATGCAGGCCCGGGCTTCGAGGGCTGGACCACGCGCCAGCTGGCGCTGCCGGGGCAAAGCGACTTTGCCGGGCTTTACTATCTGACCTCGGTGCCGGTCGGGGACTTCGAGCTTATCGTCGGGCAGAATATCGGCATCATCGACAGCATGGAGGCGACGACGCTGCGGGTGTTGCTGGCGGTGGGCGCGGTGATGACGCTGGTCTTCATCACCATCGGCTACCGGATGGGGCGGGCGATGCAGGTCAAGCTTGAAAAGATGGCCGACACGCTGGAAACCGTCGCCGCGGGCGATACCGATGCACGGCTGCCGGTGTCGGCGGAAAACGATCAGATCGACCGGGTGTCGCGGACGATGAACCTGCACCTGTCGCGCCTGTCCGACCTGATGGTATCGACGAAATCCAGCGCCGCGGCGATTGCGCATGATCTCAAGCGCCCTTTGGCGCGGTCCTATCTGCAGCTTGAGCGGGCCATCGCCAAGGCCGAGGCGGGGGCCGATCCGCTGGACGACCTGGAAGAGACCCGGCATGAACTGTCGCGCCTGTCCGACATCTTCGAAACCATCCTGCGCATCGCCCGGATCGAGGCCGGACAGGCCGAAGGGGTGATGCAAAGGGTCGATCTGGCCGAGATGGCCGCGGACCTGGGCGAAACCTTCGAAGTTGTGGCCGAGGAAAGCGGCCAGTCGCTGTCGCTGTGGATCGACCGGGGGCAAGACCTGAGCGTGCGCGGCGATGCCGGGATGCTGAGCCAGATGATCGTCAACCTGCTGCAAAACGCGGTGTCCCACTGCCCGAAGGGCACGCAGATCACGCTGGGCGTCGGGCGGGTGAACCGCCGCGTCTGCCTCGAGGTCGCCGACAACGGCCCCGGCATTCCCGACACAGAGAGGGAAAACGCGCTACTGCATTTCTTCCGCGCCGATGCCAGCCGGTCGTCGGACGGAACCGGGCTGGGCCTGGCGCTGGTCAAGACCATCGCGGACCGGCACGGGGTCGAATTGCGCCTGGCCGATAACGGCCCCGGGCTCAGGGTCACGGCCTGCTTTCCCGCGCCCGAGTAAGGGCCGGGCAAACCTGTCATCTTTGTAAGGACGCCGAAAACGGCCCGTCAAAACCCGGGCCCATATCGTCATCGTCACGTACGACAATCGATCAAAAGGAGAAGAGCCATGACAATCCCGAAACTGTCGCGGAGCGTTACTCTTGCCGTCGGCATGGGCGTTTCCGCACTTGGCCTCACGTCCGGCGGGGCATTCGCCCAGGCCACGACAGCCATATCCGAGGCCCCGTATCAAACCCAGCACCGGATGCTGAAAACCGCAGACGAGGCCGGCAATGCCGTCGCCCAGGTGCGCGCGGCACGTGTCGCCCTGTTCGATGGCGACGTCCCCTACGCCAAGGCTTCGGTCGAAGCGGCGCGGGAATCCCTGCTCAGCGCCGAATCCGATTTCGCGGGCCTGATGATGCGCGATTTCACCGATGTCGACTCGGATACCAATTTCCTGCCGTTCGACATGTCGATGAGCCTCACCGAGGATTTCACCGATACCGATGCCAACAAGGACGTGGTGAAAAAGGCCATCGACCTGTTCACGGACGAGAACCCGGATGCGGCGGTCACCGCGCTGAACGCGGCCGATATCGAGGTCCAGGTCGAAACCGCCATGCTGCCTTACGAGGCGACGATCGCCTCGCTCGACGGGGCGCTTGGCGATATCGAGGACGGCAATTATTACGCCGCCAACCTGGATCTCAAGGCGATCAACGACTCGGTGATCGTGCGCGGTTTCACAATCGACGCGATTCCGCAGCAGGGCGCCGCGGGCTGATCCAGCGCCACGAATTTCCCCGACAAAATAGCGACCGCGCGAACATCGCGCGGTCGCTTTCTTTTGTCCCGGGGGGAAGGGGGCAGGCGCGATGCGCCCGCCCGTGCCTCAGGCGGCCTGCTTGTTCAGGTCCTCGTGCGCCCGATCGAACGCCTTGCGCAGATGGTTTTCGGCGTCGCGATCCAGGTTGGTCCGCAGGATCTTGCCGCCCTTGGCGCCCAGCTGTTCGATCACCCGGTCCGAAGCTTCGGTCCGCATCATGATGAACAAGGCTGCCTGGCCGGGTTTCAGGATATCGGCCACGTCCTTCATGAACTGGTCGTTGATCCCGTAATCGGACAGCGCCCCGGCCAGCGCCCCGGCGCCGGCCCCGACGGTGATGCCCAGCAGCGGGTTGAAGAACAAAAAGCCGATCAGCAGGCCCCAGAATGCCCCGCCGGCCGCCCCGGCGGACCAGGCGTTCACCATCTGGCTCAGCTTGATCTTGTCGTTCTGGTCGGCGGTCGCCACGACCGCATCGGCCACGTTCACCAGGTATTCGCGCGCCATGTCGAACAGCTCATTGCGGGCGGTCTCGGCGCTGTCATGATCCTTGTATTCGATGACGATGAGTTCAGCCATTTTCAGGTCTCCTTCGTGTTGAGGCGGGAATGCCGCCGGTATGTGCGATACGAGCAGCCAGGGGTCAGTTCATGTACCAGCCGTGGCTGGCCACTAGCGACTGACCGGTCAGCGCGTTGCTTTCGAACGCGGCAAAGAAATGCGCCACTTCGGCCACGTCCGCGATGGTGGTGAATTCCTTGTCGACGGTTTCGCCCAGCATGATCTTTTCGACCACGTCCTGTTCGGAAATCCCCAGGTCATGCGCCTGTTCGGGGATCTGTTTTTCGACCAGCGGCGTTTTCACGAAACCGGGACAGATCACGTTGGTGCGCACGCCGTAATCCGCGCCTTCCCGGGCGATTTCGCGCGCCAGCCCCAGCAGCCCGTGCTTGGCCGTCACATAGGCCGATTTCAGCGGCGAGGCTTCCTTGGAATGCACCGATCCCATGAAGATGATCGACCCGCCGCCGGCCTTCTTCATATGCGGGATGCAGGCTTTCGAGGTCAGGAAGCCGCCATCGAGATGGATCGACAGCAGCTTTTTCCATTCGGCAAAGGGGAAGTCCTCGATCTTGTGCACGATCTGGATGCCGGCGTTCGACACCAGAACGTCGACCCGGCCCCATTGCGCGACCACCCTGTCGACGCCGGCATTCACCATGTCTTCGTCGGCCACGTTCATTTCGATCCCGATCGCGCTGCCGGGGCCTTTGGCGGTCAGTTTCCTGGCGGCCTCTTGCGCGCTGGTCCCATTCAGGTCGGCGATGGCAACGCGCGCGCCGTCGGCGATGAACCGTTCGGCGATGCCATAGCCGATGCCGCTGGCGCCGCCGGTGATGATGCAAATTTTGTCTTTCAGTTTCATGGTGTTCTCCATTGCTTCTTATGTTGAAAATGACTGGCTTTGCGTCGGTGCCGCTGCGGGGATGAGCAGAGAGGCCCGTCTGTGGGTTTCATGCCGCAGCTCCTTTTTCGGGGAAGGTGCAGAAATCGAAGACCTGCAAACCACCGCCCTTGCCGCGCGTCTTCCAGGCGGCGTGGTCCAGGCTGCGCAGGGTATCGGCGGCGCCCGCGTTCCAATGCGCCTGCATCGACAGGCGGGAAAACTCGTAATCCTTGGCCTGGCTTTCGAACTGTTCCTTGCGGTGGATCAGGTGCACCAGCGTGATCGGGGCCGCCGGGCGCAGGCCGCGCAGATAGGCGAGATCGGGATCACCTTGCATCCCCTCGGGCAGCTTTTCCGCCAGCCGTTCGGCGGCGGCATGTATGTCGTGCAGCTGGCGATAGCGGTCGGTGGTCAGGCGGGTGCGGCTGGAATAGCGGATGTCCTTTTCCCGCAGGGCGACCTCGACAAGGTTTTTCGGCGCCTCGCCGCGGGCGCTGAACACGTCCACCTGGAAGATGCAGACCGGATCGGCGCCGAGATTGTCCATGACGAATTGCAGCGGAGTGTTCGACACCAGCCCGCCATCCCAGTATTGCCGCCCCTCGATTTCGACCGGCGCGAAACCCGGCGGCAGCGCGCCGCTGGCCATGATGTGTTCGGGGCCGATCCGCATCCGGGCGCTGTCGAAATAGGTGAAATTGGCGGTTTCCAGATCGACCGCGCCGATGCTCAGCCGCGGCCCGGAGGCATTCAGATAGTCGAAATCGACCAGGTCCTCGAGCGTTCGCCTGAGCGGCGTGGTATCGTAATAGCTGAGCGGCGGTTCGGCGCCGAACGGCAGATAGGCCGCCGGAAGGCGCGGGCGGAAAAAACCGGGTGTGCCCGAAAACACGACTGTGTCGGCGACCATTTCGCCATAGGCCGCCCGCGCCTTTGCCCCCTGAAGCCACGGCAGGCAGGACGGTCCCAGCGTCACCCGGTGCCAGAACTTCCGCAACCTTTCGGCCCGCCGCTCGGGCGGGTTGCCGCAGATGATCGCGGCGTTTGTCGCGCCGATCGAGATGCCTGCGACCCAGGCCGGTTCCTTGCCTCGTTCGCTGAGTTTCTCGTAAGCGCCGGCCTGGTAGGCCCCCAAGGCGCCGCCGCCCTGAAGTACCAGGATCGTATGTTCCGATTTGCCCATCTCTCCGCTCCGACCGCAGTGCCCGACAGGGCGCGTTGACGACTTTTCGAAGTGGATATGGGGCGTGAAACAGGCGCCGAGCTTGTCCGAAATTTACAAATCCGTAACCTCGGGGAGAGGGAAAAGTTCCGCCTCCCGAGACGTCAGGCGCCAGCGCGACTGATTGGTTTTTTACAGCGCTAGTAAAAGCAAATGACTGGACTATCCTTCGCTGACCTTAACGGTTTTGCGTCTGCCGCACTTGCGCAGCCCCCCGCTATTGAGCAAGCTGGTTTCGATCTAATGAATTGGTATCTCCACGTCGGTTCTGTCCGCTCAGCTGACCCTCACGCCAAGCATCGCGAATGTCCGGTTCCCGCCCGTTATGCACCGGCGCCCTTACGACCGGCCAACAAACAGGCCGCAGATTTGCACCCGCAACGAAAACTTTCGTCACGCAGGTTGGCCAATTGCTGGGCCATCGTTTCGATTTGAGACGCGTCAACCCCGAGCTTCAGGCGAATGGATGGCCGCAAAGCGCTTCCCGGTGTTTGGGCGTTCTCGATCGCAGCAGAAGGTCCCATTGCGGCTGATTGTGTACGGAATGTGTGACGTAGCTTGCCGCTTCTGCAAAATTTATTGCAGATAAATCAGCAACTTACATCTGATAAAATGGTGCCCGGGGGCGGAATCGAACCACCGACACGAGGATTTTCAATTGGTCTGTTGATCTGCGCACGCTGTTTCAGGATCGCTCAACCTGCAACGTAGCGGATTGAAAACCTTGATCTTTGCGCTTGGCAGATCATCTCTACCCGTCTCACGCCGGAGCGGTCAAGCACGCTGCTCCTGCTACCCCAGTGATACCCAAGCGCAATGCTTAGTACGTGCTAAGAGGTTGTTGCTCAGGTCCTTGTCGTAGCAGCTTTGCTGCCCGAATTGGAGCACTGAGATACGGGACCTCGTCGCTAAGTAACCGGTCGAATGGGCCAAGACCAAAGTCGCTAGACAGCGCTAAGGAGCCCAATACCAACGTGTCGAAATCCAGCAAAGCGGAGGGCCGCAATATTCGCTGCCAATGATAGCTGTCTTTCATTGCGGATTGGATTGCCTCAAAACGAGTACTTGCAATCGTTTCAACGCTTCGCAAAAGGAAGGGGCGGTCAAGTCCAAGCTTACTTTCCAACGGGTCAATAAGTTCCTGTCCCATTCGCATGTAGCTATCAATGGAGAGACCTGTCACACCAACTTGGAAGCCTGCGCGACGCTCCAGTGCTCGCCGAAACGGATCCTCGCTGCTTTCTTTTGAGGACAACCCATCACGCAAACACTCAACCTGATACAGTGCGAACAATTGACTAGTCGTCGTTCGCGCCGAGTTTTCCAGGGGGCGTATAAAGCGTTCTCCTTCGTCATCCAAACGTTTTTGGCCTCTGACGCCATCAATGAGGTCACTGTAATCTTCTAGCGAAGAAAAGACTTTTGGTCCTCCCGACAATTCGAGGAGTACAGCGCCATGAATAAGCCCAAGTTCCAGGAAACCGGTACCAGCTTTTTGGAGAAGATCACGGGCTTTGTTGGTGTCTTCGAGAAGCAGCGCAATCGATGCGGCATCACGGTATGCAGTCGCTGCAATCGCTTGATGTTCATAACCCTGCCGCCTGAACTCTGTATGGACCTCAGCGCGACCTATTAGAAATTTTAGCCGGTTTTTAAGCCTTTCGGGTTCGATCCCAAAACCTTCGTCATGCATCAGAAAAGCTCCCGAATGTTGCTCAGGACATCAGGCTCAACATACTTTGGATTCGACCATGTGTGCTGCGGCCGCCAATGGCCATGACCAGGGTCCCACCATTCAACTCGCTCGATTTGATTAGACGGTATGTGAACCTTGGCTGTTAATTCGCCTTCTAGCTGGTAGGGCGACCATCTTTGGTAGATATTTATGTCTCGTACCGCCTCCGCAACATTGCTGACCTCAACCGCGGGGTAGTGGCTCGTAGCCACCCAGCAAAAGAACAATGCCCCCGGCCTCGTCCAGTCATCTGTGGCAAACTGCAAGGCCGTATCGATGGCAGAGTAAGCAAAATTCTGTTGAAGAATGGTATTTCTTTCAACTGCACCACTAGCCAAAGAGATAAACGGCGTTTCATCACCGAAGTTCTGATAATCGTGCAAATGGCGATCCAAATTGTGCGATGTCAGTACGTCCGCAACCATTTGGGGAGTAATACTACGCTCCCTTCTCCACCAATTCGACATGATGCCATGGTCCTGACTTATCACTTCCTGTGCTTCAGATTGCGTGAGGCCATTCTTACCAGAAGTGTCACCGGCAATCCCTTTTACGCATTTCTGGATATACATCAGCCCTTACGCCTCTCTGTCGCATCAAGTATCAGATTAAACAGTTCATCAGGACGAATAGTCAGTCCGAATGCCCCCTGAGGCATGTCGCGCTGCACCCCGACATAGAATATAACGAAGGGACTAGAAACAGAGGATAGAATTTCTGGCAACAGCTTGAGACCAGCCTCCCCATCGTTTTCGCGTCCGATATCAGAGATCACGATATCATAGATCGCGCCTTCCATTTTCCTGCGCGCTTCTTCGTCCGTTTTCGCAAGATCAATGAGCATGCCGAGTTTCTGCAAAATTTTTATTTCGGGGATATTGTTAGTAGGATTATCATCGATCCACAAAATCCGCGACGACCTTAGCAGCGGCCCAATCGTTCTCATTCTTCGGGCCAATTGATCCCGCAAGCCTGCCGGTAGTGTGATATCCCTTGCTTCTGCAGCCTCCTGCACCTCCCCTGACAACTCCAACTCAACCCCGGCGAACCCTAGCTTTGTCGCCCGGGAAAAGGCGGCTCTAATGGTTCTTGGCCCGACGATGAAAAATACAGAGGCAAAGAAAAGTGCCCATAAAAGATGGGGTGTGTACGGCAGCAAGTCAGACCATTGAAAGCCACTCTCTGGGCTTGAAAAGGAAATCCGAATGTCCAAAAATCTCACTCCCGCGTCCAATCAACAGTAGTCATCCATACAGTCCTCATAGCTGTCCCCGGTCAGCTCGCAAAATGTCTTTAGCGCACCTTGCAAAGAAAAATACTGATGTTCACTGCGATGGTAGAAGAACTCGCCACGAACGAAAATCTGTGCGACTGCCCAATCCTTGATTACGTTGGGGCCGGGATTGTGGGTGATGACGATCAAAGCATCTTCGACAAGAGAACGCTGAACAACCAAGCTTTGGTAAATGTCGTTTCGTGCGAAGACTTTGCCAAACACAAGGTTCTCGGCATAGTGCTCTAGTGCATCGTCGGTCACCTCCGATGGGCATTCAGGAAACTCCGTTGGTACCCGCCAGCGAACTTGGATGACCGAAGGGGAGAGAGACTCGTACTCTTCTGGGTCCGGCTCAAAATCCGCACGTTCAGAAGTACCGTACAGCCATTCACCAATTGCGCCTCCGCTAGGAACCGAACCGCTTTGTGCCCACGTTTCGAAGCGTGCCTTTGTCTTGGCGGCCTCGTCCTTTGATACAGTTCGCATCCACGATACGTCTGGATAG
Organism: Thalassovita mangrovi; assembly: GCF_009857745.1. Lineage (GTDB taxonomy): Bacteria > Pseudomonadota > Alphaproteobacteria > Rhodobacterales > Rhodobacteraceae > Thalassobius > Thalassobius mangrovi. The sequence goes on along the minus strand of NZ_WWEN01000002.1, from coordinate 462,039 downwards.
GAAGCCTCACTTTGGATCTTTGACGGATCAGCTAAGAAAGCCTCGATTGAACCGTAAACCAGTTCGATGCGTCGCGCGGTGATCTCATTCAACAAGGCGTTTTCTAATCTCGTCAGCCATCGAAGGTTTTCCGGTCGGTTGTTCGCTCGATTGGTATCGATGTGATCCACAACGTGCTGATCTGTGGGTGGTTCTCCGTGGAATGCAGAACAAACAATGCGGTGAACGGGGGCACCTGCAAGATATTGATAACCGGTTGTCGGATTTTGGCGCCCGAAGGTCCACGTTTTGTCCAGTGGGCGGGCGCGCTTTCGATACTCATTGAAGCGATAAACCGCGCCGTTATCGCGAACGAGATACCGCTCACCTCGATATTCAACTTCGATTTCGTTTTCGTAAATTTCAAGCAGGTTATCTTGATCGCCCACTGGAAAATTCGATTGGTCCAAAGATGGCATCACACTCTCCAGTGCAAAATTGCCTCGGCCTTCCCCAGACTACTCGATCTGGTGCCGGTTGTTGTTGGCAGACATGAAACACGGCGTCAGGCGCTGCCTTATGCTCTGAAACGCAACCGAAGAATGTCGTGCAAACAGACACTGAGTCAACCAACGATTGAAGTCGTCCAAGAGCACCAAGCTCACCAGACCGCCAGTGCAGAGCGAGACATCTCGCCTCAACGCATCTAGGATTGTCCCTGACGTGGCTCGTCCGCCCATCTTATCATGGGCTTATGAAACGCAAGCTCACCTCCAAGTTCATCGAAGGCCAGAAGCCGAACCCGTCCAAGCGTCTCGATTTTCGGGACGAGTTGATGCCGGGTCTCGTCCTGCGCATCAGCAAATCCGGCACCAAGACGTTCAGCCTGCATAAGCGCATCAACGGGAGAATGCGGCGTCTACCTATTGGTCGCTACCCAATCGTTTCGCTTGCCGATGCTCGGGAACGGGTGCACCAGATCCTATACGAAATCGAGACGGGCCGCTTCGAGGATCGCACCGGCATTGAGATCGATACCAAGCCGACGCTAGGCGACGTGATCCCCGACTACATCGAGAAGCACGCCAAGGTTCACAACCGCGACTGGAAGCGCAAGGAAGCCCTGCTGGCGAAGTTCACGACCCTGCACGGCAAACGGATCGACGAGATCAAACGGGCCGATGTCGTGAAAGCCTGCGACGTGATCCACAAATCCGCGCCGGTCAGCGCGAACCGCGCGCTCGCCCACCTCAAGCACCTGATGGGCTGGTGTGTCGAGCGCGGCATGATCGATGCCTCCCCCATCGCCGGGATGAAACCGCTGTCCAAGGAACGGTCGCGCGAGCGCGTGCTGACAGACGATGAGCTGGGCGCGCTATGGGCAGCCTGTGACGCCGAAGGCTATCCTTTCGGGGATTGCATGAAGCTGTTGATCCTGAGCGGCCAGAGGCGCGCCGAGGTCGCCGAGATGCGATGGTCGGAACTCGACCTCGAAAAACGCCTGTGGACCCTGCCTTCGCAGCGCGCCAAGAACGGCAGGCAGCATACCGTCCCGATCACCGGCGCGATGTTGGACGTGCTGCGCAGGGTGCCGAGGTTCCTCGGGTCGGACTACGTGTTCACGACCACCGGAAAGTCGCCCGTGTCGGGCTTCGGTCGCCTGAAAGACCGGCTCGACAAGGCGCTGCCCGAAGGCACGGAGCCTTGGATCATCCACGACCTGCGCCGCACGATGTCCACCAACATGGCAATGCTGGGCGTCCCGCAGCCCGTGACCGAGGCGCTGCTCAACCACAAGACGGGTGTGGTCTCGGGCGTGGCCGCTATCTACAATGTCTATTCATATGCCGACGAAAAGCGCGAGGCGCTTGAGCTTTGGAATAGCCATGTCAAAAAAGTCACCAGATCAGCCTTATTATCTGAAGTACCTCGAGTTGGGGTGGCTGGATCGACCACTGCCACAAGCGCCTGAGTTCTTCCCGCAAAAAGCAATTGATCGGCTGTGCCGCATTGGTGGGGCGGATGACAAAACCGACCGAAGGCGCCTAGCTGATGAACTTCGAACCATCGCAAAAGTCTTTTGGGTCGCGGCTATGTCCAGTCCTCTCGGCGTTCAAGGTGGGCCAGAGTCACAGACGCCTGACGCCAGAAAGCGAAAGATCACGAGTTCGGTTGTGCGTCCTGCCGAGAAGTTGATCGAGGCACTTTCCGATGAAAGCCTGACCCTTCTGTCGGAATGGCCTGATGAACTGCCTTCGCCTTCGCCGAACCGGCACGCACTCATTGAAGAATTGACCAAACTCAGCAACCGAGCCCGCGATCTTTTCGAGATCTTGGATGATCGAAAACGAAAAGGTTCGGCGATTTCGCAAGAGTTCAAGATTGATTTCGCAAACGCGCTCGCAGACGTATTTGAACGAAACTTCCCGAACGCCCAGCCCACACGCGGCGGTTATGACCGAACACCGAACCCTAGCAGCGAGTATCATGCCTTTCTGAAAGCCTGTGCGCAGGAAGTGTTCGGCACCAATTTCAAGTTTTCGGGGAACGTGTTGGACGAAGTCGCGAAACTGCGAGGCAACCGATAAACCTGCGCAACCAAAGCGCAGCTTTAGCTACGCCTTTGATATCACTGCGTTTCAATCTGTCATATGTTGTCCAAACATGGAGCCGGCTCCTTTGTCTAACCGACGAAAGGGAAATCCATGAACGACGAAACAGACAGACCTCTGCTTGTCACACGCGACGATCTGAAACGCATGGGCATAACTCTGAGCAACACAACATTGTTGAGGCTCGAGGCACGAGGGCGTTTTCCGCGTCGCGTGCGGATCGGCGGCACAACAGTCGCTTGGCTCATGTCCGAATTGAGCGATTGGCTCGCGGAACGCGCCGAAGAACGCGCTCGCACGCACTACGCCGACTACTGATCACCCAGACAAGGAGAACTGAGATGCGAAAAGCATTTCGCTTCGAGGGTGACATGTTGTCGTCCTCGGTTGTCAAAGCCGCGCTCGCTTGGGCGCGGCATGGCGGCAAAATCATCGCCCTACATGGCATTGATGATGACGGCCAATGCACATGTGGCAGGGCCGGTTGCAAAAGCCCGGGCAAGCACCCTATCGCGGAGTTGTTTCCGAAGGGACAACACAGCGCCACGAGCAACGCGGTAAAAATCCGCCGCGCGTTCAAGAAGTACCCTCGGGCCAACTTCGGCGTGATCCTTCCGCCGGGGCTGGTTGTGCTCGATGTTGACGGACCGGAGGGGGCCGAGACCTTCAAGAAACTGAACCTGTCACCGACTCTGTCGGTCCGCACTGGTCGCGGGACGCACTACTACTTCCGCGCCTCAGAAGCGTTGCCCAAGAGGAAAGCTCCGCTTAAGGGCATAGATATCAAGGACAATGCCAGCGGATATCTCGTCGGCGCGCCCAGTATGCACAAATGCGGTCACCGGTATCGCGTTCAGCGCGGAGTGGGCCGCTTGGCGGCGCTGCCTGCCGATTTCGTGCACACGTTGAGGCGCGACAAAGCCCGCACAGCGAGTTTCGACACAGTTGGGGCCTTCAAAGCGGGAAACCGCAACAATGAACTGACCAAGATTGCCGGATCACTTAGGTTTCGCGGGTTGGCGGAAACGGCCATCGCTGGTGCTTTGCAGGCGATCAACGCGGCGGCGTGCAGTCCGCCCCTCGACGTTGATGAAGTCGAGCGTATCGCCTCCAGCATCGGCAAATACGAGGCCGGGCACGAGGCAGCTTTCGGCTGTTTGGGCGATATTGAAGAGTCCACCCCGCAGTTCCTTGCGTATCCCTATATCGTGAAGGGCGCACTGACCGTTCTCGACGGGAATATGGGGCAAGGGAAATCCACCTTCACCTGTGCTATTGCTGCCGCTGTGACGACAGGGAAACCCCCGCCTTTTGTGGATGACATCGAAAAAGGCTCGGTCCTGTTCATGTCTGCTGAGGACGACCCGTCGCGGGTGCTCAAACCCCGCCTCATGCAGGCCGGGGCCGATGTCTCGAAGGTGCGTTTCCAACAGGAGCCGTTTTCCTTGGACGAGCGCGGCTTGGCATTGCTCCGGCAAGAACTTTCGGCAAACACGCCCGCCCTTGTCGTGATCGATCCGATCATCGCTTTCATGAAGGAAGGTGCGGACGGGAACAAGGCCACCGAGACCATGCACTTCATGGTGCAGATCGACCAGTTGGCGCGCGACTTCGACACGGCCATTCTGATCGTGCGGCACCTTCGGAAGGCGCGGGCTGACCATGCCATGCACCAAGGTATCGGGTCGATTTCGATATCGGCTCGAGTGCGGTCGGGCCTGATCCTCGCGCCGCATCCCGACGACCCGCGCTTGCGCGCGGTAGCCCATGCCAAGTCGAACTATGCCGAACCCGGGCCGACAATCGTGTTCGAGATGCAGAGCACTGGCCCGCGCTCGCATCCCCGCGTGAATTGGCATGCCTGTGAGCCTGAGTTGACGGTGGGCGAACTACTCGCGCCTCCCGAGGCCGAACGGGGACGACCACCACGGGAACGTGACACAGCGACCGCGTGGCTAGAAAGCGTGCTGCGCAAAGGCCCGGTCAAGAAGAAGGTGCTAGACGGCTGGGCCAAGGAGGAAGGGGTTTCACTCCCGACCCTCCGGCGCGCGGGCGAAGCACTCGGCGTGGTGAAGTCGAAGGACGGGAAAGCTTCTGTTTGGGCGCTGCCCTGAACCATGCCACCAGCATCACTTGCTCAGAAGTCGCACACGTGTGGGATTTTTGAGCAAGTGTTCATCCCCCAAAAAACCGCGCTCCGACGAGTGCAAATTGGAAGAGAAAGAGGACAAAATGCCCGAACGTGCAGAACACCTAACCCAACTAGGAAATGCAATTTTTGACGCTATTGAGATCGAGTTGGAGCGGCAGGAAAAATTGCAGATCGATTTGACCTGTATGGAAATCGCGAAAATCTTGATTGAGATTGCACACGCCCACATGTCATTTGATATGCTGAGCGACGAAGAGCTTTCCGAATATGGATGTGTCGATGGGCAGAAATTGAACTGACTCATAGATCAGCTTCAGAAACTAAAATCATGGCGGGGGCTGTCATCCGAGGTGGCCTGCGCCCAATTCTCTACTGGCGGATGACCTATGACGAAACGAGCGGCTGAGGGCCGATAACCTCGGCAGTCGATATGACCCCTTGCCCGTCCACAGGGCGCGCGCCGTTAAAAAAACGCCTCCCCCCATGCCCCTGTGGTTGCCTTTCGCCGGTGCCGCTTCCGGCAGTGCGCGGAACACGTCAGACCGACCCGTTGACTATCTATCAGTCTGTCGGGCGTGAACCGGAGCCAATTTGTCGTGCCTTTTCATGCGGTCCACATTCACGGTGGGTTTTGGCGTGGCGCGCCGGGTTCCGCTCGGGTGGCAAACTGCTTGGGCGGTCATTCTTGAACCCACCCCTTGCGATGGTAATGGCGCAGGACGATGGCGCGGTTGAACAGGGGGAAGCCGATCCACAGGCCGTTGGCCGTCAGCAGCGACAAGATCGTCCACAGGAACATGCCTTTGAACAGGTAGTACAGGGGGCCGAACAGCAGGCACCACAGGCGGTGCCAGTTGCCCAAAATGATTTTCGTCTGGCCGTTGAAGGCCCACGTCGCACGTATCGTCATTGCCGATTTCCTTGCTGGCTGGTTTCAATGCCAGCGCAATAAGATCGGGGACCATCGACCGTCAGGGTAATTCCCGTTCCGTCGAGGGAGACCACACGGGTAGCCATGCCGATGCACCGCGTCTGTGCAGATGCCGGGATGATCGCCATGAGCGCGGCGCGCAGTGCGCCGGCCGGGATTGCGACGGGATCACCCATGCCCGAGGCACGCCCCGGCGTTCCTGGCTCAACACAACGCCGCCGCGCGTGCGTTTCGCTCTCCCTGCTCGGGGTTAGTTGCAGATCACTCCGAGTTGCACACCGGCAACGCCCCTTGCGCCTCGACATCCTCCCAGATCAGCCGTCTTTCGACATCGGCCACGTAGGCGTGGAAAAGGCTAGCTTCGAACTTGAAGTCTTCTACCTGATGGTAGCGTAGCGACAAACCAGACACCTCAGCACCGAACAGCCGATGGTAAGTGCGACCACCCGCATGGTTGCCGACCCCGTTGATGGCAGAACGATGGAATTTCGATATGCGTCCGCGAAGGCCCCTCTTTTCAGCGGTCAACCCAATGTAGATCGGCACGGGATTGGCTTGTTGAGAAATCACATACACACCAGCGGCGTCGGGCAAGCTGCCACGCTCCTCCCAACAATACGACTGCGAGAATTTGAACTCCGCCGCGCCCCGATCTGCGAGCGCTCTCGCGGTTGACTGGTGATCGGGGTGTTGGAAATCCGCTCTGCCACGGACCCTGTGCCTTTAGCCGGAGCCTGTTGTATAACACAGACGCCCCGACCATAGGTCAAAGGTGTTCAGCCAGTTTCCCGGCCTAGTCAGAGAGGGGTTTCCACGCCCCAACATGGCTGCGTCTGCCATGTCGAGATCAGTCATAGCAGCAGATCGAGAAAAGCTAAAGATGCGCTGGGGTTATCCCTGACACGTCAGCGCCGGTCGTCTTATCGATCTCCATCAGAAACCTAGGAGACCATCATGGCCGACATCGTGACACTCAAAGCCATCTGCGACGAACTCAAGCTTGATCCCCGCGAGGCCCGCGAGCGCCTGCGCGCCGCCGCCAGCGACGCCAAGGCAAACCCCGAACTGGCGAAGGCAAGGAAGCCGCGCACCCCGTGGCAATGGGTGAAGGGATCGAAGGCACTCGGCGAAGCAAAGCAAGTTTTGGGAAAGTCAGCGCCAAGCTCCACTGAGCAAGGTTAGGCCGCAGCTTAGGGACTCAATCAGTCAAAAAAACCGACAACCTACTGGAAAGCTGGTCGGCATCACTCGTTTCGCATTCCCATACGACCAAACACGACCACCCCAAGTCCGAAAGCTGTTGCAGCACTGCAAGATCACGCTGGACATTCTTCCTGAACTTTTCCTGCCAGAATTGTTGCCTGGTTTTAGGCGTAGTCGCTTTCGAGCAACCTGGGTGGCGATGCCAGAAGCAGCCATGAACGAAAATAGCCTTCTTACGAGGGCGGAACACAATGTCTGGCTTGCCAGGCAACTCTGGCGCGTGCAGTCTATAGCGGTAGCCCATCGAGTGCAGTATTCGCCTGACTATCAATTCCGGCTTTGTATCCTTTGCCCCAATTCGAGACATATTATACGAACGGGCCGCTGATACGGAGCCGAAATCATCGTTAATTTCGCTTGGCTTGATCACTGGCTATCGCCTTCGATCCTTTCCCTGTGTTTCTTCACAAACCTGATTTGGGCACTAACCTCTCGGTGGCTCTCAACAGATCACTCTTCGGCATAGGTGAGTGTGGGCTGCCCCTGCCTTCCATAGAAAGAAGAAAACCGCGATACGATATCCTTCAAAAATGCAGGCGATATTTGAAGAAGCGGCTCTTCGAACCGGTCTTGAACTTCCTCTTTTCCCACAGACATCAAGTGTTCAAAATCCATGTAACCTCCTTGAAAGAAGGCTGTACCTGGAAGAAAATGATAGCAGTTCCGCTTGTTCTTCTCCAACTCCTTCCTAACATTTTCCTTGCTCTTGGCCTCGTGTGCAGCGCATTCATCAAGTGATGAAATCTTGCAAAGCGTGATGTGCCTTGCCTTAAACTCTCCATTTGGTCGGACCGTCAAATCGCAAAGCGGATTCATAACGGTAAAATACGCTCCGCTTTCCTTGGATTTAAGCACTGTCCCGGTTCTCTTTAAGTCTCCTATCGGAGGAAAAATATAGAACTCTTCCGGAACGCAGCTTTCTTCGTCAAGGTCAACTAACTGTATCAGATGATTCATGACATGGCGCATCAGCGCCTTTTCGGATTTTTCGGGATCTTGTTGCCCGTACTTCTTCCAAGCCTCTTTTTGGTTAAGGAGATTGGACTTGAACACATGGCTCAGTGACTGCTCAAGAAGCCCACGCCCGCCCATTACCTTAGTCAGCCCCGAGGCATGCACCTGTCGAAAGTCCTCAAGGATCACAAGATGATCTGCCTCGCCCTTCTTCTGCACATCAATGTGAACAAATGCATCATTGGCTTCGCCGGGTGTCCCGGTAAGGATTACAACTGGCATGCGAACATTCGCCTCGCTCAAAGCCTTAAGAACCTCATTACCTTCGCCGCCTGCATCGCCTAGCTTCATATCAATGACAGCGCAGTCAAAGCTGCCATCCAAAGCATTCAGAGTTTCGCCCAATGTGCCAAAAGGAATGACCTCAAATTCGACTCCGTTCTCATGGTTGAAACGAGCCACGCTTTGTACGAAGCCTTGACGGTCACCTTCATCGTCTTCCACCAGCAACAGTTTTATAGTCAAATCTACTCTCCGTTTTCAGGTTGAAGTCTGAAATATGCACCTTGATCGGACTCCAAAACGTTCAGTTCAAGACCATTTCTCGATGCCGCCTCACCCGCAATTGCAAGACCCAAACCGGTACCATCTCGTTTGGTAGAAAACTCAGGGTCGAAAATCACCTCTGATTCGATGAGAGATTTGTCAATTCCGGGGCCACTATCTCTATAGTCAATGTATGCAAGACCACTTTCAGAAACTTCGAACCGTATCGTGATCGATGGGTTCTTCGTGGCTTTCTCTGCGAACCAATAAACACTGTTGTCAATCAAGTTGGTAAAAATCGCGTAGAAATCTTGCTTCCAACCCAATAGCTCGAAATCAACCGGCCCCTCAACGACAGCATCAACTCCGAGTTCTGTCAGAGTATTTTCGAACACTTGTAGAGAGCCGTTCAGAACCTCCGACATTTTGAATGGGCGAGCTTCCGCTCGTTTGCCCGCCGCCAGTGGGTCAAGTCTTTCAAAAAGACGGGCGAACACATCCGCGTTGTGGCCCAGTTCTTTTGCAATAGGAAGAACCTGATCCAGGTTCTGAGGCGTTGGACTATCACTAAATACCCCTGCCCAATATTCAAGGTTCGGAACCTGGTTTTTGAAAAAGTTCAGTGGCCGCCGCCCTTCATGCAAGACTACGTTCACGATTTTTCCGAGAGTAGCTTGACCCTGATAGACAGCAACCGTTTGCCTAATGCTCTCTGCCGCCTTGTTCTTTGCGGCCATGTCCCTTTCGAGAATGTCAGATATTTCTTTGGTGACAGCCTCTCCTATGCCTGCGCGCTCCAGCCTCGTAACCACGTCCGCACGAATGTGGTCATCCGAAAACAACTGCTGAATTTGCTTTTCGACGCGGGACTTCGGTTTGCCTAGATCAAGTGATCTTCGCAGCGCAAATCTGCGGGTTTCCAGTTCTTCAATGACCTTGGTCGTTACTTCGATCAATCGTTCATAAGCAGCGTTTTCCTTGAGGCCGTCCCGAGCACTTTTCTCAATCAGTCCCGACCTTTCTTCGGCCTCGATGTGCACAAATCCGATGACTTGGTTTCCGCCAATTTTTCTGGAAGGATTCTGGATTCTTTTATGGTTTAGCCTAAGCCAGTCAAACTGTGCATCGCCCAACGGTCGAATTCGAAAACCGTTCCTGTAAACGCCGATTCCGTTGTTGAAGTTCAGCAGTTGCTTAGCGGCTAGGTTGCCAAGGTAATTGCCATCTTTGTCCTTCAGGCCTCTACGAATAATTTGTTCAATATCATTTTTGTCGCGATCATAAACCCGGATGTCGAAGTTAAGAGAACCACACGACTTTTCGAAAAATCCAGAAAAGTCAACGGAAAACCGCTCCGCACTTGCGTTATCTATTTTCTGCGTGGAGTAGGTGAGTTCGCCGATGCCGTTTTCGTCCACATATCCAGAAATCATGTAATCGTAGAATTCCAGGATCGGGAATGAATCGATGGTTTCTTCCGTGTCATGAACGCCTTCGAAGCCAGAAATTTTTAGTCTGATATCAAATTTCTCTGGCTTCAGTTCAACCCCAGAGACAGCGGCCGTAGGAGGCGTCAACTTTCGCAACTCATACATCAAACGGCGAAACTGAGCGTCATTCCACTCTTCCAGCCCGGCACTGCCACCCTTAATCGTTAGTACTGTGCCGGGTTTGGAATCGGTTTTCTGAGTATCAATTAGTAACTCTACCTGATCCAAATAACTTGCATCTTCGAAAGTGGCCCATTCCACAAATACAGAGGTCGTCTCCCCTTTCTCCGTGGTGGTTTCCAACAGCAGATCGTCTCCCAGAATAGACGCCGCGAACCGGCCGACTCCTTTTCTGCCTTGGAGAACTCGACCATTGGGGCTAATCTTTCGCTTCAGCTTGTCATCGGTAGATGGGACCATCCACCGTTCAACGACATCTGACCTCGACATTCCGTGGCCACCGTCCGAAATGATGATTTTGTATTCCTGTGCCTCGGTGTCTGCCCTAAACTCCACCTCGACGAACTCGGAATCTGCATCGAAGGCATTCTTGACCAGCTCAACAACGGCAGCATAAGGATCTTGGATCAGATCACGACCGATAGTTAAGATGTGGCGACCTGCGGGTCGAATAGAGAATACACCGTCGTCACTCATGACCAGTTCTCCACAAGTTTCTGGGAAATCTTCTCAGCTAGCAGGACCGGCACGGCATTCCCGATTTGCTTGAAGGCCGAGGTTCGGCTTGGTTTTCCACTTGCGCCCTCGAAATAAAAGTCATCAGGGAAAGTTTGCAGTCGCGCCGCCTCGCGCGGTGTAAGGGATCTGTTTTGCGCATTGTCTGGATGGATGTAGTAGTTCCCATCCTTGGCGATATGTGCAACCACTGTATGGGACGCTGGCAAGTCTGCCGCAACAACCTTGAAACGATCAAGAAATGAGCTTCGGTTCTTATGGGTCTTTAGCGACTCAGGCAGGTCGTTATAACTCAGCCGTTCACCATTTTTGTTCCACCTGTTGACTACTTTCTTGAAAATTTTGAGGTCCCTCGGGTTGTGAGGGCGTGCTTCGTGCCAAGTGGTACTCTTGTCCGCTGAAAGCAAGCCGGATTCCGCCAGCCAACGGCTAGGCGGATTTTCCAATAAAATGGCTGATGGCACCCCTTTCCCGGCACGCAAAGATGGTAGGTCGCCGATAGCATCCTCAACCAAAAAGTCAGTCGGGATTTTTTCGAGCTCTGGGAAGAAACCGTCTTTCTTACCTCTTCTGCCTACGAGAATAATCCTTTTTCGCTTTTGAGGGATACCGTATTCATCAGCGGCGATGACTTGATATTCGACCGTATAACCGAGATCTTTGAAAAGCGACCACATCATATCAAAGTAGCGTGTGCCATCGGCTTCGCGCGCGGTCAGAAGTCCGACGACGTTTTCAAAGATAAAGAACTTTGGTCGATATCTCCTCAGGAATTCGGCGTAGTAGACAAACAAGTAGTTCCGTTTGTCGCCGACCATCTTCTGTTCAGAGCGCGCTCTCCCAACAAGTGAATAAGCTTGGCATGGTGGACCACCTACAATTAGGTCCAGTTTCCTATCGCCAATCTGGATATCCAATTGGTTAAAAATGTGAGACAGGCTCTTAGCGCCAATTTCGGCGTTGATGACAGAACTCGAGCGGGGTCCAAACGCCAACGAATAGAATTCGTCCCTGCTAAGCTGACCCGAAAGATATGCAAAATATCCGCTGAGGTCGCCTCGGCCCCTCAGTACGTGGAACGCTTCTCTAGTACGGAGAGTGCAAGCTGCCGCAGTATCAGCCTCGACGTGAGCGATGGGCTCACAGCCTGCGCGCACAAAACCCTCGGACAGGCCACCAGCCCCCGCGAACAAGTCAATGAAATTTGGCTTATTGCCGTTTTTTTTTGTCAAATCGAACATGCAAGGCCTGGTATTTTTTCATTTCTCGGTAGCGTTTTCCTTCCCGAAGGCGTCAACGACCACTGATTTGATACTCTTTGCCTTTGTCAAGTGCCACTGTAGATTTCAGTTCATTCCCACTTATGGTGAAGTACTGTCGCGCCGAGTGGAGAACTTCCTGCAAATTGATACCCCAGTGATACCCAAGCCTAGCAATGCAAGTGCGCGCACGAAGCCGCACAGGTTAAGCAATTGAAAAATTTAAAAATAATGGTGCCCGGGGGCGGAATCGAACCACCGACACGAGGATTTTCAATCCACTGCTCTACCCCTGAGCTACCCGGGCACGGGTGAACGTCTTGCGTTCGGGTGGAGGCGTTCTAGGCGAGCTACGGGGGGGTGTCCAGAGGGATTTTGCAAAAAAATCCGGCCCATGTGACATTTTTTAAAAGCGCGAGCAGGGCGGGGCCGGTCAGGGGGAAGTCCGGCCGGGAAAAAGCCGTTCGCGCGACCCGAAAGGCGAGGGGCGGGGCAGTCGGTTTGCCGCTGGATGTACGGATGCGGGAGGCGGCGGTACCCGCGACCTGGGGGGCAGAACCGCGAGTACGGCTCGGAGATCGGGAGCGAGCGGCAGCCCAGCCTGCACAGCGCGTGTCCGCGCTCAATAATCCTTCTCGAAGAACACGCCCAGGCCGGTTTCCCCGTCCGAACTCATCCGGCCGCGCGCGGTGAGGCTGGGGCTGATCTGCAGGTTCAGGTTGATCTGGCTTTCTCCGGCCGTGTCCACGGTGACCTCGGTATAGATATTGTCGCTGATATATTTGCCGATCCGCGCCTGGGCCGCGCCTTCCTCGCTGGTGCTCAGGTCCAGGTCATCCAGCGCCAGCCCCCGCCGTAACCCGCCGGTCAGCCCGCCGCTGCCGCCGCCCGCCAGGGTACGGATCGCGGCGCCCAGCCGCAGCGCCTGTAACGGCGAAATCGACGACATGCCGTGCCCGAACAGCACCAGCGCCAGGATTTCGTCCTGCGGCAGGTCCGGGCTGGAGGTGAAGTTCAGGCCCGGGCTGCTGGCCGGGCCGTCGATGGCGATGGTCACGCTGGTATCGTCGGCCTCGGTATCGGCGGCAAAGCGGATATAGGGGTCGAAGGCGCCCTGCAGCTGAATCAGCCCCTCGGTCAGGGTCAGCCGCTTGCCAAGAATATCCAGCCGCCCGCGGATCAGGTCGAAGCGGCCCTGCGGCACCACGCTGTCGGTGCTGCCCAGCAGTCGCAGCCCGCCGCCCAGTTCCGCGTCCAGCCCGCGACCGCGCACGAAGATCCGCGCCGGGGCCCGGATCGTCAGGTCGAGCCCGTAGGAAGGCCCGGAGCTGCCATTGCCTGAGGTTTCGATCAGCCCGGCCCAGCTGCGCACCTGGCGCACCTCGGCGGGTTCGTTGCGGTGCTTCAGCCCGGGCAGGTCGGCATAGCTCGGCCCCGAGGTGCTGGGCACCCGCAATTCGGTTTCGCCAAGCGTCACGGTGCCGCTGATCCGGGCACCGCCGGTCAGCGGCCCGGACACGCCGATACGTCCGTCCAGCGTGGTGTCGTAAAGCGTCGGGTCGGTGAGGTGGATCGCGGCCAGGTCTGCGGTCAGATCGGCGCTGTAACCGGGGGAGAGCGAGACCGGACCGCTGAGGGTGACTCGCCCGCCCGAGGACACGCCCGCCGACATGTCGACCGTAGCACTCCCCCCGTTCAGGCGGATCGCGCCGGAGATATCCTCCAGCGCCAGCCGCTGGGTCGGCAGCGCCAGCCGCGCACCGCTGCTGCTGATTTCGCCCGACAGCGCGGCCAGCGACGGGGCGCCGTCCAGCCGAAGGTCGATCCGCGCCAGCCCGGACAATTGCTGCGGCCGCAGAATACGGTTGGCCAGCGCCAAGGGGGCAGTGCCGGTGATGCCGATATTCATGGTGCTGGCATCCTCGGCCGCCGTGCCCTGCGCGGCAATATTCGCGCCGCCCGGCCCGATGGCATTGGCGTCGATCTGCCACTGCCCGTCGCTCAGATCGGCCCTGATATCGGCCATCGCCGCGCCGCCGATGCCGTCGATGACGCGCGCCAGATCGGCGATCCGGGTGCTGATTTCGGCCGATCCCGCGCCGGTGCGCATCTGCGCGGTGCCGGTGATTTCGGCGTGATCGGTGGCGATCCGCAGGTCGTCGATTGCGCTGCCATCCGCATCGCGGCGGGCGATCAGGTGCAGCGTGCCCTGGCCCGCAAGCAGCGGATCGACCTGCGGCTGCGACAGGGCCAGATCGCGGGTGTCGCCGTCGATGGTCAGGTTGAAACTGCCCGCCAGCGGGCGCAGATCGCCCTTGACGCCGACGCCTGCCGACCCGCCCAGGTCGCGCCCGGCGATTGCGGAAAACCGCGACAGGTCCTGCGCGCTGACCCGCAGGTCGGGGGCGAGCCGGATGTTCATCCCGTCGGTCAGCCCGGCAATGCTCAGATCGCCCGAGGCCTTGTAATCCGCGCCGCTCAGCTCGATCCCGGTCAGGCTCAGCGGGGCGTTTTCGGCCCAGTCGAAGTCGAGCTTGCCGCGCAGCTCCGGCCCGACGGCCGCTTGCAGTTGCGGATCGTCCAGCCCGATGCCGAGCGCGCTCAGCTCGATCTGGCCGTTCACCTGGCCAAGGCTGGTGCCGTCGCCGCGCTGCAACCGGCCTGCGCCGGTCACCCGGGCCGAGGCGAGCCGCATGTCGGGGCGCTCAAGCCCGTCGAGCCGCGCCACGAGCTGCCAGCCATCGCCCTGCGCGGCGTCGTAGTTGAGCGCGATATCCGCCCCGCGCAACCGGGTCGCCGGGCCGCTCAGCGGCAGCAATACGCTGTCGCCCCGCTGTGGGCGGATCTGCCCGTCGAGGTGCAACAGGTCGGGCCAGCCGTCGGCGGCGATGCGGGCGGTGCCCTGCAGCGACAGCGCATCGGCGTTCAGCGTCAGCGCGTCGAGATGCAGATCGCCCTCGGCCAGCCGCTTGCCATCCGCCTTGAGCCGGATATCGGGGCCGAAGAAGGCGCGGTAATCGGGGGCGAACAGCGGCGCCAGGTCGCCGCCGAGTTCGGCCGCGAAGACCAGGTCGCTTACCGCCTCGGGGCTGTCGTCGCGCGGCTTGGCGGTCAGCGCCAGGTTGCCGCGCAGCCGGTCCTGCCCGTCGGTGGCAAGGGTCAGGTCGGCGGCAAAATCCTCGATCGGGCCGTCGCCCTTGACGGTCAGGTCGATCGCAGGTGTGCCGGGCAGGGCCAACTGGGTGGCGACGATCCCGCCTGCCGGTTCGTGAAGGTCAAGATTGAGCGATAACTGTTTGGTTTCATTGGTATAACTTGCCGCGAATTCCAATGCGCTTTCGGTCACGTCCAGCCGCCTGACCGACAGGGCCGCCGACCCTGCGCCGGAGACCAGTTCTGCCGACCCGTCCAGCGACAGCGTCAATTCCTCGCCCAAAAGCGCCGGGCCCAGCGTCGCCTTGCCCACCGACAGCTTGCCCAGATGCACCGATACCGGCAGCTCCGGCAGGGCGAAACCGGGCGCCTCGGCGGTGGGCGGGGTTGTTTCCGCCGGCAGCGGCAGGCGGTCGAAGGTGATGGTGCCCGCCGACAATTCGTTCACCTGCAGATCACCGCGCAGCAGCGCGCCGCGGTTCCAGTCCAGCGACAGGGTGTCGAGCGTGATCCAGATGCCGTCGGCATCGGCGATGGTCAGCTTTTCGATGGTGGCGGTGGAACTCAGCGCGCCCTTGAAGCCGGTGATGTCGACCTGCGCGCCGGGGCTGGACAGCGAATCTTCCAGCAGGGCTTCAAGGTAGCCGCGGTCGTCCTGCGCTTCCTGCGCCAGCACGGGCAGGGGGGCGATCAGCACAAGGGGAAGGATCAATTTACGCATCAGAAAGCCTGCCCGATCCCGATATACACTTGCACGCCCGCGCCGGTATCGCCGCTGACCGGGGTGGCGACATCCAGCCGGATCGGTCCGACCGAGGTGTCGTAACGCACGCCAATCCCGGCCCCCGAATGCCATTCGCCCGACCCGTCGGGGAAGCTTTCGCTGCCGATATAGCCCGCATCGGCGAAGCCGACGATGCTGATCTTTTCGGTCACCTTGGTCCGCACCTCGGCCGACAGCCCGGCAAAGCTGCGCCCGCCGGTGCGGCCGGTGCCGACATCCACCGCCAGCGACTGATAGGGCTGGCCGCGCACGGTGCCGCCGCCGCCTGAATAGAACAGGTAGGTCGGGGCGGTTTCCGACAGGGACGGGCCGACCACCGATCCCAGCTGGAACCGCCCGGCCAGCACCAGCCGCCCCTCGGCGCCGAGGCTGCGATAGACCCGGCTGTCGAATTTCAATTGCGCGCCGGAAGCTTCGCCGTTCAGCCCGGCAAAGGGCGTCAGCCGCGCATCGACGTAATGGCCCTTCGTGGCGTTCAGAATGTCGTCGCGCTTGTCCCATTGCAGCGATACCGGCAGGGTGGCGAAGGTGAAATCGCGGGGGCCGAACACGTCGTCGGTTTCGCTGTAGGACAGGGCGAATTCCACGCTGCCCTGCAGGTGGTCGGAAAAGATCCGCGTCGCGCCGATCCCCACGGTCACGGTGTCGGCGGTGAAATCGCGTTCGTCCAGGCTGGACATGTCGAGGTAGGCATAGCCCACGGTGTCGGCGCCGAACATGGCGGGTTGTTCGATCCGCGCACCGAGGCTGTAATCGACGCCGCCGCTATCGCCCTCGATGCCGGACACCGCGCCCTCGATCCGCAGCCGTTCGGCCCCGCCCAGAAGGTTGCGATGCAGCCAGAATCCCGACACGCTCAGCCCCTCGAAATTCGACATCTCGATCCCGGCGCCGAAGCGGCGGGGTTTTTCATCCACCACTGCCAGCCCGATATCCATCCGGTTGTCGGGGCCCAGTTTTTCGGCCTCGGTCAGCGCGACCGACCGGAACGTGCCGGTGCGGCGCAACCGGCTGGCGGCCTTGTCCAGCGCGTCGGGGGAAAACACTTCGCCCTCGGGCAGCCCGGCGATGCGGCGGATGCGTTCGGGGCGCACCTTGGTCTTGCCCGACAGGATCAGATCGCCGAACCGCACCTGCGGCCCGGGCGCAAGGCCGATCCGCGCGTCCAGCCTGTAATCGGCGTGATCGGCCAGCAGGTCCTGCGACGCGACCTCGGCCTTGGCATGGCCGGCATCGCGCCAGTCGCTGACCGCGCCCTGGGCGGCGTCGATGACGACCTCGGCGCGGGCGCGTTCGCCGCTGCGGAATTCCGGCGGCAACTGGGTGCCGGGCGCCAGCGGTGCGATGTCCACGGTGCCGAAGCGGAAGGGTTCGCCGGGGTCGATGCTGACCTCGATCTTCGAGATTTCACGCGGCGGGCTGAGCACCGGTATCAGCGCCGCTTCGCGCCCGTCGATGCGGATATGCACGATGCCGGAATAATATCCCAGGGCGTAAAGCGTTTCGACCAGCCGCCGGTAATCGGCCAGCGCGGTGGAAAACAGGTCCTGTGGATCGCTGACCTTTTCGCGTTCGGCGGTGCGCAGCATGGAAGCGCCGCGCAGCCGCTTGAGAAGGGTCTTGTTTTCCACCCCCTGCAACGAAAAATCCAGCTGGTCCAGCGCGGAGGCCGGGGCGGGCGCGGCAAGGGCCGCGCAAAGCAGAAGGGCGGAGAAGTGTCGCAATGGAATCGTGGTCAATCTGGCAAGAGCTATTCGACTGCCAGAATAGGCGCTCAACGCCCAAAGCTCCATCCGGTTCCGGTCGGTTCGGGCCGGTCCGGGCAAAAAAGGCCGTGAATTCGGGCAGGAATATGCCGATTGACGTCGCGCAGACCGGGCGTTGGGCAGGCGGCGGCGGTCGGGGAGGCCCAATAAAAGGCCCGCTTCGGATGCGAAGCGGGCCCTTTGAAGGTCAGCCTGTTACCGGCCGGGTGTTATTTCAGGCACTCCGCCATGGTGCCGGCCAGTTCGTCCAGCAGGGTGCCGTAAAGCGCCGGGCCGGTTTCCAGCTTGGTGCCCAGCGGGTCGATCACCGCGGTGCGCGCGTCGCTGCCTTCGAAAACGGTGGCGACCAGGCCGGGGTTGAATTGCGGTTCGGAAAACACGCAGACGACGCCGTGTTCGTGGATTTCGTCGCGGATTTCCATGATCCGGGCCGGGCTGGGCGCCGTAGCGTCGCTCAGCGAAATCGCGCCGCTGGCGCGCAGGCCGAACCGTGCTTCGAAATACTGATAGGCGTCGTGGAACACCACGAAGGGTTTGTCCGCGACCGGTTCCAGAACCGCCTGGATGCGACCGATCTGCTGATCCAGGTCGTCCTGCGCCGCCTTGGCGTTGCTGCGGTAGATGTCGGCGTGTTCCGGGTCGGCTTCGGCCAGGGCCGCGGCCATCGCGCCGAGCCAGACCTTGCCGTTTTGCGGGTCGAGCCAGGCGTGCGGATCGAGGCCGTTATGGTCGTGATCGTGACCTTCGTGCCCATGAACGTCTTCGCCCTGCGCGTCGTGATCAGTTTCGGCCTCGGCGTGGCCATCGTGGGCGTCATGATCGTGATCGTGTTCGTCGGCCTTGTCGTGATCGTGAGCGTCGTGCTCCTCATGACCGTCCTCCGCTGCGAAAACGGCGGTTTCGCGGAACTGCCGTTCGACCGTGCCGTCGACTTCGAGAAGTTCGATCGATACCGCCTTCCCGGCCAGCCGCTCCAGCGGCGCTTCCAGCCACGGGGCCAGCGGGTGACCGACCCAGAACACCACATCGGCCTGATCCAGCGCCTTCGCCTGCGACGGGCGCATGGAATAGCCATGCGGCGACGCGCCCGGTTCGACGATCATCGAGGGGCTGCCCAGATCGCCCATCACCTGCGCGGCCAGCGATTGGATCGGGGCGATGTCGGTGACGACCTTGGGCACCTCGGCATGGGCCGCCTGTGCAAGGACGATCAGGGGAAGGGCGAGGGCGGGTTTCATCATTTCGGCTCCGTGACTGTTATTGTATAACATAACATTGCGGCTTGTATGGGGAATACTATAACATTACAAGTCGAAAAAACGGTTCATTCGGGAAGATGCATGACCTCTGTCGGATTTGAAAAACACGATCACGACCATTGCATCGCCGATGGTGTCGCCGCCGTTGCGGCCTCTTGCCAGGCGCGTGGTCTGCAGTTGACGCCGGTGCGGCGGCGGGTGCTGGAAATCCTGCTGTCGGAACACCGCGCGATGGGGGCTTACGAAATCCTCGACACGCTGCGCGCCGAAGGATTGGGGTCGCAGCCCCCCGTTGCCTACCGGGCGCTGGATTTCTTGGTCAAGCACGGGTTCGCCCACAAGGTCGAACGGCTCAACGCTTTCATCGCCTGCACCCATCCGGGCGAAAACCATACCCCCGCCTTCCTGATCTGCCGCGAATGCGGCGCGGTGGTCGAAGCTTCGGCGGAACCGGCCAAGGGCGATCTGGGTGCGGCGGCGGCGCAGGCCGGGTTCAAGATCGAACAGACCGTGGTCGAGGCCGAGGGCCTGTGCCCGGTCTGCCGCAAGAAGAAGGCGGGCGACGCATGACGCGGCTGATCAACATCGCCGGGCTGAGCGTGCGGCAGGGCGCGGTTCTTGCGCTGACGGATGTGGATTTTCACATCGACCGGGGCGAAATCGTCACCGTGGTGGGCCCTAACGGATCGGGCAAGTCGACGCTGATGAAGGCGATCATCGGCGCACTGAAACCGGCGGCGGGGCGGATCGAGCGGGCGGCGGGGCTGCGCATCGGTTATGTGCCGCAGAAGCTGCATATCGACCCGACGCTACCGATGACGGTGACGCGGTTTCTCAACCTGCCGCGGCGGGTGTCGCGCGAGGAAATCGACCACGCGCTGGAAAAGGCCGGTCTGCACGATCTGGCGGACCGTCAGATGACCCGGCTGTCGGGCGGCCAGTTCCAGCGCGTGCTGCTGGCCCGGGCGCTGCTGGACGACCCCGACCTGCTGATCCTGGACGAGGCGACGCAGGGGCTGGACCAGCCCGGTTCGGCCGCGTTTTACCGCCGGATCGAAGAGGTGCGGGCGGAAATGGGCTGCGCCGTGCTGATGGTCAGCCACGAATTGCACGTGGTAATGGCCGCCAGCGACCGGGTGATTTGCCTCAACCGCCATGTCTGTTGCCACGGGACGCCGGAAAAGGTCGCCTCGGCGCCGGAATACCGGGCGCTGTTCGGCACCGGGACGGGCGGGGCGCTGGCGCTCTACCGGCACGACCACAGCCACGAAGAGGGCTGCGGTCACGATCATGATCACGACCATCCCAGCGAGGCCGCTGAATGAATATCCTGGACAATTTCATGAACCGCGCGGCCCTGGCAGGGCTGGGCGTGACGGTGGCGGCCGCGCCGCTGGGCTGTTTCGTGGTGTGGCGGCGGATGGCCTATTTCGGCGACGCGACGGCGCATGCCTCGATCCTCGGCGTGGCGCTGGCGCTGAGCTTCAACATCTCGGTCTTCGCGGGCGCCCTGGCGGTGGCCCTGGCGATGGCGACCACGGTCAGCGTGCTGAGCGGGCGCGGCTATACGATGGACACACTGCTGGGCGTGATGGCGCATTCGGCGCTGGCCTTCGGGCTGGTGGCGGTGTCGTTCTTGCAAGGCGTGCGGCTGGACCTGATGGCCTATCTGTTCGGCGATATCCTGGCGGTGGGCCGGACCGACCTGGCGGTGATCTGGGGCGGTGCGATCCTGGTCGTGGCGCTGGTCGGTTGGCGCTGGTCGGCCTTGCTGACCGCGACGTTGAACCCGGATCTGGCCTATGCCGACGGTATCGATCCCCGGCGCGAACAGATGGTGCTGACCCTGGCCCTGGCGGTCGTGGTGGCGGTGGCGATCAAGGTGGTGGGCGTGCTGCTGATCGCGGCGATGCTGATCGTGCCGCCCGCCGCCGCGCGCCCCTTCGCCCGCACGCCCGAAGCGATGGCGCTGATCTCGACCCTGATCGGCGCGGTGTCGGTGCTGGGCGGGCTGCAGGGCGCGCTCATTCTGGACACGCCGACCGGGCCGACCATCGTTTGCGTCGCGGCGATCCTGTTCCTGCTGGTGAGCATCGGCAACAGCCTGCGCATCATGGCGGGGCAGGGCGGCGGGAAATGACCCGTTTTCCGCTGCGGATGGTTTGAAAAGGACGGGCACGGTTGGTGCCCCATCCCTTGCTTAGCACAAATCCTTTGCCATCAGAATCCACGTTCCGGGCGTGTCCGAGCCGGGAAATGCGGTGAATGGGCGTTCGGCCTGTTCCGTAAAGCGACAGCGCAGATAAAGCCGCCTTGCCGGTTGGTTGAAGCTGCCGACCATCAGCGTCAGTCGGGTATTGCCTGCGGCGCGGGCCAGCGCCTCGGCCTCATCGAGTAAAGCCTCGCCATAGCCCTGTCCCTGACATTCGGGATGAAGCGCCGCCGCAGCGATGTACCAGGTTCCGGCAATCATCGCCTTGAGGTCGTTCAACCCTTTCAGGACATCGGGCACGGCAGCATCGCTCGGGGACGGAGCCGGCATCAGATAGGAATTCAGCGCCCCGGCAAGGACGCCATCCCGTTCAGCCACGCGCCAGTTTCCGAACCAGGAAAGATGCTCTGGGTTGTTGCGGATGATGGAACGTCCGAATTCAAAAGCCGATTGTCCTGGGGCTGCCGTCTGAGACCAGAGATAAGAATACAATCGGCGCGTTGCCATATCTCCAAGCAATGCAAGGTCGGCACTGTCCTGCGCCGTGGCTGATCTGAAAGTAATCCCGCTCACAAAGAGGTCCTGCATCAATTGGGCTGATGTTTTCTCACCTTAGCCTCTGATCTGAAATGATAAACCCTCATAGACGGCTTTCTTGCGAAAGCGTGGCCAGGTTTGCTGCACGGTGCGCTGATGCAAGACGCGCCGGGTTCAGGGGCAGAACCCGGCGGCGCGGCTTTGGAACGAACCGATTTCCAGGTTCGACCCCGGCTGTTCCCTAGACGTTGACCCCAAACAGATGGCCGACGCCTGCAGTGATTGCCATTGCCGCGGCGCCCCAGAACAGCACCCTGAGCGTCGCCGGCAGCAGGGGGGCGGCGCCGGCACGTGCACCGATGGCGCCAAGTGCCGCAAGGCTGACCAGTGTAGTGCCGACGACCGTAGGAATGACCTGTGTCTCAGGGGCCAGAACTGCCGCGACCACCGGGATTGCCGCCGCGATCGAGAATGTCACCCCGGACGCCAGCGCCGCCTGCAGGGGATTCGCCGTGTGGACTTCCGACAGGCCGAGTTCGTCACGGACATGAGCGCCAAGCGCATCCTTTTCCGTGAGTTCCCGCGCAACCAGCGCCGCTGTCGATTTGGAAAGCCCGCGCGCTTCGTAGATCGAAGCGAGTTCGGCTTCTTCTTCCTCGGGCGTATCGAGCAGCGCCTGTTGTTCCCGCTCGATATCTGCGCGTTCGATGTCGGATTGAGAACTGACAGAAACGTATTCCCCCGCAGCCATCGACATGGCGCCGGCCGCCAGACCTGCACCACCGGCCAACAGAATGGCAGACGGGTTGGGATCGGCCGCGGCAACCCCGACAATGAGCGAGGACACCGAAACGATACCATCATTTGCACCAAGCACGGCAGCGCGTAACCATCCTGCTCGGTTGACGAAATGCAATTCTTCATGGGCTGACTGATAGGGAAGTTCCACGGGATTTTCCTTTGTTCTGAGCGGCAAACGCATGCCTGTGAGTATTCCATGAACGCCCGGCAGGGGCTATCGCAGAAATCCCGATGCGTCAGTTCGTTTTGCCATCGACGGGGGATGCGGGTGTGCGACAGGATTGGGATTTGTCTCGAATTTATCCCGGATGTTCGGAACTTCCCTCCATACGTCGCCCGCTGCGTCACCTTCTGGCCGTCTTCCTGTCCCGCGGGCGGGTGGGGCATGGTCGTGCCGCCCGCCGCGCTGATGCTGGACACGCCGACCGGGCCGATCATCGTTTGCGTCGCGGCGATCCTGTTCCTGCTGGTGAGCATCGGCAACGGGCTGCGCATCGTGGCGGGGCAGGGCGGCGGAGTTCTGCCCGCCCGGTGCTGCGGGGCTTGGCAAGCGCCTGCCTTTGCACCACATCTCAGGTCGAGACCCGAAGGAGCTGCATGATGCGCAAACCGATCCTGATCGCGATGGCTGCCCTGCTATCCCTCTCTCCCGTTGCAGTGCTGGCAGGCGGGCCGAAAGGTTGCCCGCCCGGCCTTGCCAAGAAACATAACGGCTGCCTGCCGCCGGGACAGGCCAAGAAGATGTACAGGCGTGGTGACCGCCTTCTCGGCGATTACGTGTTGATCCGGGACCCGGGCCGCTACGGGCTGGACCCCGGCCGGACCTATTACCGGCTTGGCGATTACGTCTATCGGGTCGATCGCGACACCAAGGAAGTGCTCGACCTGATCGGCGCCGTTGCCGCAATCCTGGACTGACCTGCCCGCCGCGTTATCCTCCGCTTCACCCGGCTTAAACGGGCTCCTGCAGCCCGCTCAGAACGCCGGCGGCGATGTCGAACGACCTGACCCGCGCCGCGTGATCGTGGATCATGCCCGTCACCATCAACTCGTCGGGCCGGTATTTGTCGATGATCGCCCGCAGCTGCGTTTCGATCGTCGCAGGCGAACCGGTCGCGGAAACCGACAGCATATGCTTTGCCCGCGCCATGACCTGTGCCGGGACCTTCGAATCAAGATCGTCGGTCGGGTAAGGCAGCTTGCCCCGGTTGTTGGTGATGATGTTCGCAAAGGACAGCAGTTGCGACGAGCGCAGGAATTCCGCCTCGGCATCGGTTTCGGCAGCACACACACCGGCCGCGATCATCGCGTAGGGACGTGAAAGGGTTTCCGACGGCCGGAAATTGACGCGGTAGACATACAGGGCCTCTTCCAGCATATCCGGCGCGAAATGCGAGGCAAAGGCGTAGGGCAGCCCCAGATAGGCCGCCAGCTGCGCGCCGTAGAGGCTGGAACCGAGAATCCAGACCGGCACGTTCGTTCCCATGCCGGGGATCGCGCGGACCGGGGCGTCATCGGGCATGTCCCCCAGGTAACCGATGAGTTCCCGGACGTCGTCCGGAAAGGTGTCGTTCTGCGTCATGTAGCGCCGCAGCGCCCGCGCCGTCGCCATGTCGGTCCCGGGCGCGCGGCCAAGCCCAAGGTCGATCCGGTTGGCATAGATCGATGCCAGCGTCCCGAACTGTTCCGCGACCATCAAGGGCGCGTGGTTGGGCAGCATGATGCCGCCGGACCCGATACGCATGGTCTTGGTGACCGACGCCAGATAGCCAATCAGAACGGCGGTTGCCGAACTGGCGATGCCGGTCATGTTGTGGTGTTCGGCGACCCAGTAGCGGAAATACCCGGCCTTTTCGGCGGCGATTGCCAGTTCGGCGGAATTGGACAGGGCGTCGGCCGCGGTTTTTTCGTCCGGAATGGGCGACAAGTCGAGCAGTGAGAATTTTTCCATGGCGGCCTCCGTAGGGAGGGAAGCTATGCAGACCCCGCCTCCGGAACAAGGTCAAATCGGCGGTGTTGCCGACAGGCGGCCAAGTGTCTTCGCGTCCGGTGGCGCCTACAGCCCCGGGGGCAGCTTGGCGCGCATCGCCGCGCTGCGGTCGAAGCGTTCGCCATCAGCGGTGAAGGTCCCGTCGCCGACGGCATGGAGCAGCCTTCTTTCGGTCCGGGCGCTGTCGATATGCGCCGCGACCCCCTGCAGCAGCACCAGGTTCAGTCGCTCGACGATTTCCTCGACGCGGCATTCGATATTGGCCAGGCATTCGCCGATCAGCGGCGCCGCGACATGGCGCGCGGGCAGCGGCGTGAGGCCGAAGCGCGCGAACTTGTCGGTATCGGCCCCCGAACACATCCCGATGCCGACCACCGTGTCGATCATGTCGGCGGTGGGGATGGCCAGCACGCATTCACCACTGTCCTTCAGTGCGCGCCAGGAATGGTTCCACGGCCCCGTGGTCAGCGCGAATTCGGCGTCGAAGCCGCGCACCATCGTCCAGGTGATGGTCATGATGTTGGGCCTTGTCCCGTCATGGGTCGTCACCAGCACCACCGGCCCGGGTTCGATCAGGGTGAAGGCACGGGAAAGCGGCAACGTCTCCATCGGTCTCCTCCTTCGCCCCGGCCTATCTCAATACGCCGCCCGCTGCGCCACCTTCTGGCCGTCTTCCAGCCCGGCGGGCGGGTAAAGCACGATCATGTCGCCCGCCGCGACACCGTCGGTGATCGCCGCCTGCAGCCCGTTATTGGCCTCGACCGCGACCGTGCGGGCGCGGGCCACGCCATCCTCGACCACGAAGATCGCCCAATCCTCGCCCTGCCGGAACAGCGCGCCAGCGGGCACGATCAGCGCCTTGTCCGAGGCCCAGGTGATCACCCGCGCCTCGACCCGGAACCCGTGGCC
Organism: Thalassovita mangrovi; assembly: GCF_009857745.1. GTDB lineage: Bacteria > Pseudomonadota > Alphaproteobacteria > Rhodobacterales > Rhodobacteraceae > Thalassobius > Thalassobius mangrovi. The sequence continues at coordinate 436,746 of NZ_WWEN01000002.1, read as the reverse complement.
CAGCCCGGCACGGGCCTCGGGCGGGTCGCTGAAGCGGATCGTCACCCGCACCCGCTGTTCCTCGACCCCGAGGGCGGAGACCTTGGTGAACCCCGTTGGTTCGATCCGCGACACCACCCCGTTCAGCGGCGCATCACCGCCCCATTGGTCGATGATCACGGCATCGCCTGGCGCGATCTGCACCGCGTCGGTCGACAGCATTTCCGACAGCACTTCCAGATCGTTGCGGATATCGCCGATTTCCAGGATCGGCGTCCCGGCGGCCAGCGTGGTTTCCGACCGTTGCAGCACCTCAAGGATACGGCCCGAAATCGGCGCGTGGATCGGGTGGATTTGGTCGGCGCCGTTTGTCGAAGCCCCATCCGGCCCCATCCCGTCGAAATTGCGCAGCGCGGCCTGGGCGTTATCCAGTTCCGCCACCCGCATCGAAATCGCCGCCCGCGCGGTGTCGAGCGCCGCTTCGGCCGCCCGGGCGCTGCGCGCGTCATTGTCCAGCGCGGCGCGGGCGGCGATGCCGCTGTCGAACAGTTTCTGGGTCCGCGCCAGGGTGGCTTCGGCCAGGTCGCGATCGGCGCGGGCGGTGTTCAGCGCGGCCTCGGCCACGCGCAGGGCGGCTTCGGCGGCGGTGACATTGGCGCGGGCCTGTTCGCGCGACCGCGCATCCAGCACCGTGGGCGTCGTGGGCAGCATCCGCGCCACCACGGTTTTTTGTGCCGTCACCTCGTCGCCCGGTTCGACCTCGACCCGCAGCAGACGCCCGGTCACCGGGGTCGACACGGTATAGGGGTTGTGCACCTGGGTGCGGCCCTCCTCGTCGATGGTCACCTGCATCGGGCCTTCGGTCACGCTGCCCAGATCGACCAGCGCGGCGCGCGGCCAGAACGCATAGGCCAGCGCCCCGGCCAGGGCCAGGGCGACGGTCAGGCTGATGATCTGGCGCGTGTGTTTCTTCGCTGCCATTCGTTCACTCCCGCGTTTTCAGTGCCTCGACCAGGTCGGCCCGGTCCAGGTCGCGTTTCACCAGCCAGCCCGAAATCGCCGCCGACACCAGCACCGCAAGAACCGCGGTGCCGTGGCTGGAGGGGCTGAAAACGGCCGGTATCTGGTAGATATCTGTGCTGAAACCCTTCACCATGAGATAGGTCAAACCGTAGCCCAAAGCCGATCCCAGCGGCAGCGCCACCAGCGTGACCGCGCCCAGTTCGCCCAGCAGCACGAAGGATGTCTCGCCGCTGGTGAAACCCATCACCCGCAGGCTGGCCAGGTCGCGCATCCGTTCGGCCAGCGCGATCCGCGCGGCGTTGTAGACAATGCCGAAGGTGATCACCGCCGCCACCGCCAGCATCACGAAACGGACCGAGGCTGGGCCGGTATTCATGATCTCGACCAGCGCGTTGCGCGCGTCTTCCTTCAGCGTCGCCCCGGCGATCCGGGGCATGCCCTTGATCCGTTCGAAAATCTGTTCGGTCCGGTTGGCGTCGATGGTCAGGTAGGCGCCCGACACCTGCTCGGGTTCCTGCAGCGCGCGGCTCAGCGCGCCCAGTTCCATATAGGCCGGGGCCCCGGTCAGGGTCTGCGCGGTGCCGATCACCGGCAGGCGCAGCACCGGGCGGCGGCCTTCGCGAATCTCGGCCTCGATCCAGTCGCCGGGGGTGACATGCAGGATATCGGCCAGGGTCTGCGACAGGATCAGCCCCTCGCGCCGCATCGGGACCTGGCGGAAATCGGTGTCGATCACCCGGTTCAGCACCGGCAGTTCCGGCCGCCCCTCGATCGAGCCGCGATAGCTGTAGGTGCCGTTGCGCAGCACCGCCGAGGCGACACGGATCGGTTCGACGTGCAAAACGCCCGGCATCCGGCCCAGTTCCAGCAGCGCCTTGGGCGGCTGCTTGTCGGTGAAGACCACGGTCATGTCCGACCGGTCCAGCACCGTGAAGCTGAGATCGATGGTGGTGTCGAACCCCGCCATCATGGTCAGGGTCGCTGCCGACAGGCCCAGCCCGCAGGCGATGCCCACCGAGGCGCCCAGCATCCGCCCCGGATAGCGGCTGATCCGGCGCAGCACCATGCGGGCGGGCTGATCCAGCCAGCGCTTCATCGCGCCCGCCAGGTCGAAGGCGCGGGAATAATCCGGCGGGGTGGGCGGGCGCATCGCCACCGCCGGGGTCAGCTTGAACACGCCGCGCAAAACGAACAGGCTGCCGACCGAGGCGGTCAGGATCGAGGTGCCGAACCCGATCACGAAACTGCGCGGGTCGATGGTGAAGACAAGGAACGGAAACTTGTAATAAAGCTGGTAAACCACCGCCAGAGACGACCCCGCCGCGACCCCGGCGATGGATCCGACGATGGCGCCCAGAACGGCGATCACCAGCACCAGTTTCAGGTAGTGGAAACTGACCTCCCACGAAGTGTAGCCGAAGGCCTTGAGCAGCCCGATCTGTTCCCGTTCTGCCCGCACCATCCGCGATATCACGATATAAAGCAGGAAGGCCGCCACCCCGAGGAAGATCGGCGGGATCGAGGCGGTGGACACCCGCAACCCGCGGATTTCCTCGCTGATGAAACGGTTGGAAAACAAATCCTTCAGGTCATAAGCGCCCGCCGCCCCGTAAGGCGCCAGCAGCAGGTCGGCGGCGCTGATCACCGATTGCGGGTTGGTACCCCGGGTCAGCGCGACCAAAACCTCGGAAAAGGCGCCCTCCATGTCATAGGCCGCACCTAGCGCCGCGCGGCGCATCCAGAACACTGCGAAACGGGCGTCGTCGGGCACGATTTCCCCCGGCGCGGTGCTGTAGAGGAATTCCGGCGATTGCGCGAAGCCGGTGATGCGGAATTGCCGCTTGGCCCCGTTCATCGTGGCGGTGATCTTGTCCCCCGATTTCAGCCCGCGCGCCTTGGCAAACCCTTCCAGCAGCACGATTTCGTCGCTGCGCCCCGGTTCGGGCAACCGGCCCGAGGTCAGGAAGATGTCGTTCAGCCGCGGCAAGCCGATATCGGGCAGCGACAGCGCCTGCGCGCGCACCGGCAATTCGCCCTTGGCCATGTCGATCAGCGCCGCGCCTGCCACCCGGCTTTGCACCGCGGCGACGCCGGGCAGGGCGGCGATCCGGTCGGCCATCCGTTCCGGCGCGCGGGTCACCGGGGCGAAGACATCGGCCAGCCGGTAACGGTCGTAATAGGCGCGCCGGGTTTCATCCAGCGTGTTGACCAGCCCGGTCATCATCACCAGCATCATCACGCCAAGCGCGATCACCACGCCGATCGCCGCCGCCTGGCCCTTGATCCGGGCCAGGTCGCGGAACAGCTTGCGATCCAGCGGGCTTACCATTCGATGTCTTCCGCGGTCAGCTTGGTGTCGTTCAGCACCACGTCGCGGATCGTGCCGTCGGCGAAATGGATCACCCGGTCGGCCAGCTGCGCGGTGCTGGCGGCGTGGGTGACGATGATGACGGTGGTGCCCAGCCGTTCGTTCACATCCGTCAGCACCTTCAGCACCGCCCGGCCGGTGGTGCTGTCCAGCGCGCCGGTGGGTTCGTCGCAGAACAGCACGGTGGGCCGTTTCGCCACCGCGCGGGCGATCGCCACCCGCTGCTGTTCGCCGCCCGACATTTCCGACGGGAAATGGGTTTCGCGCTGATCCAGACCGACCAGCGCCAAGGCTTCGGAGGCGTCCATCGGGTCGCGGGCGATTTCGGTCACCAGTTCGACGTTTTCGCGTGCGTTCAGGCTGGGCATCAGGTTGTAGAACTGGAACACGAAGCCCACGTGATCGCGCCGGTATCGGGTCAGTTCGGCGTCGTCCATATCGGTCAGCGAGCTGTCTTCGAAACTGACGCTGCCCGCGCTTGGCCGGTCAAGCCCGCCGAGGATGTTGAGAAGCGTCGACTTGCCGCTGCCCGACGGGCCCAGCAGCACCACGAATTCGCCTTCGGGAATGGTCAGGTCCACGCCGCGCAGGGCATGCACGGCGGCGCTGCCTTCGCCATAGACCTTGGTCAGTCCTTTCGCGGCAAAGGCGGGGCGGGGTATGGAACCGGTCTCGGGCAAAATCTCACGCGGATTCAATTCCCTTACAGGTTAGCCGAATTGCCGCGCAGGACCAGAGTAAAAACGACAAATTATCCGGGCTTGGCCGGGTCAGTGCAGCCGCGCGGCCTCTTTCGCCAGTTCCAAAATCCGGCCCCAATCGCCCGCCCGCAGCAGGTCCTTGGGCGCGACCCAGCTGCCGCCGACGCAGGCCACGTTGGGCAGCGCCAGGTAGTCATGCGCGTTTTCATGGCTGATCCCGCCGGTCGGGCAGAACAGGATCTGCGGCAGCGGCGAGGACAGCGATTTCAGCATCGCCGCCCCGCCCGCGACTTCGGCAGGGAAGAATTTTTGCGTGGTATAGCCGCGTTCCAGCAGGGCCATCGCCTCTGACGCGGTGGCGGCACCGGGCAGGATCGGCAGGCCGATTTCTTCGCAGGCGCCCAGCAGCCGGTCGGTGGCGCCGGGTGAAACGGCGAATTGCGCCCCCGCCGCCTTGGCGTTTTCGGCGTCTTCCGGCGTCAGGACGGTGCCGGCGCCGACGATCCCGCCCGGGACCTGCGACATTTCCCGGATCACCGACATCGCCACCGGCGTGCGCAGGGTCACTTCGAGTACCGGCAAGCCGCCGGTCACCAGCGCCTGGGCCAGCGGGATGGCGGCGTCGATGTCGTCGACCACCAGAACCGGGATGACCGGGGCGCGGTGGCACAGGGATTCGGTGTAACTGCTGGCGTCCTGGGGTGTCATTGGCATGTTCCTAGACAATCACGGCCGCGCCGTCGGTGGCGAGGCCCACGTTTTCGCGGAAGGTTTCGAACAATTCGCGGCCGATGCCGTGGCTGTTGTCGCTGAGATCGGGCTGCACGGCGGGGCGATCGGCAAAGCCCTCAGTGAGGTTTTCCAGCGTGCCCGCCACTGCGTCGACGCGGATCAGATCGCCGTCACGCACCCGCGCCAGCGGGCCGCCCGCGCTTGCCTCGGGGCTGACATGGATGGCGGCGGGTACCTTGCCCGACGCGCCCGACATCCGCCCGTCGGTGACCAGCGCCACCTTCAGCCCGCGATCCTGCAGCACCGACAGGGTCGGGGTCAGCCCGTGCAGTTCCGGCATCCCGTTTGCCCTGGGGCCCTGGAAGCGCACCACGACCACGGTGTCGGAGGTGAATTCGCCCGCCTTGAATGCGTCTTTCACAGCGTCCTGGGTATGGAACACCCGCGCCGGGGCTTCGATCACGTGGCGTTCGGGGGCGACGGCGGAAACCTTCATGATGCCGATGCCCAGATTACCCTGAAGCTGCTGCAACCCGCCGGTGGGCTGGAAGGGACCGGAGGCGGGGCGCAGGATCTTGTCGTTCAGGCTGTCGCGCGGCCCGGGTTCATAGACGACGCGGCCATCCTTCAGCTTGGGGTCCTGGGTGTAGCGTTCCAACCCGTCGCCTGCGACGGTCATCACGTCCTCGTGCAGCAGCCCGGCGGACAGCAATTGCCCGATCATGTAGCCAAGCCCGCCTGCGGCGTGGAAATGGTTCACGTCGGCCAGCCCGTTGGGATAGACCTTGGCCAGCAAAGGCGTGACTTCGCTGATCTCGTTGAAATCCTCGAGGCTCAGGCTGATGCCCGCCGCCCGTGCCATCGCGGGCAGGTGCAGCACCAGGTTGGTCGACCCGCCGGTCGCCATCAGACCGACGATCCCGTTGACGAAGGCGCGTTCGTCCAGCACCTGCGACACGGGGCGATAGTCGTTGCCCAGATTGGTGATTTCCAGCGCCCGTTTGGTTCCGGCGACGGTCAGCGCATCGCGCAAGGGCGTGTTTGGATTGACGAAACTGGCGCCGGGCAGGTGCAGCCCCATGAATTCCATCAGCATCTGGTTGGAATTGGCGGTGCCGTAGAAGGTGCAGGTGCCCGGCCCGTGGTAAGAGGCCATTTCGGCCTCCATCAGTTTGTCCCGGCCGATTTCCCCGGCGGCGAACCTCTGGCGCACCTTGGCCTTTTCATCGTTGGGCAAGCCGCTGGTCATCGGCCCGGCGGGAAGGAAGATGCCCGGCAGATAGCCGAAAGTGGCCGCCGCGATGATCAGTCCCGGCACGATCTTGTCGCAGACGCCCAGGTAAAGCGCCGCGTCGAAGGTGTTGTGCGACAAGGCCACCCCGGCGGCGAGCGCGATCACGTCGCGCGAAAATAGCGACAGTTCCATGCCGACCTGGCCCTGCGTGACCCCGTCGCACATCGCCGGCACGCCGCCTGCCACCTGCGCGGTGGCGCCCTCGTCGCGCGCCGCGTCGCGGATCAGCGCGGGGAAGCGCTCAAAAGGCTGATGCGCCGACAGCATGTCGTTATAGGCGGTCACGATCCCGAGGTTCGGCGCGCGCGCCGCGATCAGCGCCGCCTGGTCCGATCCCATTGCAGCATAGGCATGGGCCTGGTTGCCGCAGGTCAGATGCGCCCGCCGCGGGCCTTCCTCGGCCGCCTGTTGCATGCGGCCCAGATAGGTCGTGCGGCTCTCCAGGCTTCTTTCACGGATGCGGTCGGTGACCCGTGAAATCGTATCGTTCAGCTGCGGCATGGCTATCTCTCCGGTCTCCGGGGATTCTATACGGAGTTAGCGATAACGGCACAAGTAGCGCCCCCGAACGGTACCGGATGGGGCCGCCCGGCGCCGCGCTTCTGCGCGCCGGGGGCGCGGCGGCGATGCTTTTTCAGGCAAAGCGATCCGCCGTCCCCGCGCCGGGAATTGCCGTGGAATGATCCCGGGAGTGCTTGAAATTTGCCTAAAATCTGCCCGATTTCGACAGGAGATTGCAGCCATACCACAAGGGCCTGGGGGACTGGCCTAAGGAGATGGAACGATGAAGAAATTTCGTACTGCGATCATGCTGGCAATCGGTCTGGGCGTTTCGGCCTGTGCTTCGGTAGATACCGCATCGCGGAACATGCCGCTTGAAACGCCGCAGATGTTGCCCGCCGCGCCGGTCGTGGCCGTGGCCGATTACAACATCAAGGTGTCGCGGTCGCTGCGGGTGTCCGAGGCGAACCTGTATTACCCGATGGGCGATATCGTCTGGCGCGGTGATGCGATCGGCGATCGCCACGAACAGGTGGCGCGGATTTTCCAGGACAGCCTGACCCAGGTGCAGCAGCAGAACCAGGAAGGCGCGCTGCCGGTGGTGGTCGATATCGACCTGCTGCGGTTCCACGCGCTGACCGAAAAGACCCGTTACACGATCGGCGGCGTGCATTCGATCCATTTCAACATGACCGTGCGCAACCCGGTGACCGGCGAAGTGATCGTGCCGACCTATGAGGTCAAGGCCGACCTGCGCGGCTACGGCGGATCCAAGGCGATCGCGGCGGAACAGCAGGGGCTGACCCAGAAGCTGCGGATCACCCATCACCTGACCAATGTGATCGCCCAGGAACTGGCCGCGCCCGGGTCCGCCCCGGAAGGCGTGACCGAACTGGTGGCCGGCCTGGAAACCGCGCCGCAAGGCTGACCCTTCCCCAAGCCGAAAAACAAGGATAAGAGGGCGCTATGACAGCGCCCTCTTATCCCGTTATCCGCCTCAAACCCAAGGCCAATGCCCGCGCCATCCGGCACGGGTTTCCCTGGGTCTATGACAATGAACTGGTCGTCGACCGCCGCACCCGCAAGATCGCGCCGGGCACCATCGCCGTGCTGGAAGACGGCGAACGGAACCCGCTGGGGCTGGTCGCGGTCAATCCCGAATCGCGGATCACCTGCCGGATGATCGACCGCGATCTGGACGCGGTGATCGACCGCGCATGGTTCGAAAAACGCCTGTCCAAGGCGCTGAGCCTGCGCGAGCGTCTGTTCGACGCGCCGTTCTACCGGCTGGTCCATGCCGAGGCCGATGGCTTGCCCGGCGTGGTGATCGACCGCTTCGGCGACACCGCGGTGGTGCAGCCCAACGCAGCCTGGGCCGATGTGGCATTCGAGGCGCTGACCGAGGCCTTGGTCGCGGTGACCGGGGTCGGATCGGTGATCAAGAACGCCAGCGGCCGCGCGCGTCAGCTGGAAGGGCTGGACAATGAGACATCGGTGGTGCGTGGCACCGCGCCCGAGGCGCCGGTGCCGGTGCCAATGAACGGGGCCACCTACATGGCCGACCTGACCGGTGGGCAGAAGACCGGGCTGTTCTTCGACCAGCGCCCCAACCACGCCTTCGCCGCCCGGCTGTCGCAGGGCGCGCGGGTTCTGGACGTGTTCAGCCATGTCGGCGGGTTTTCCCTCGCCGCGCTGGCGGGCGGTGCCGTCAGCGGGCTGGCCGTGGACGGGTCCGAGGCGGCGCTGGCTCTGGCGGCCTCGGGGGCCGAGGCGATGGGCGTCTCCGACCGTTTTGAGACCCGCAAGGGCGACGCGTTCGACGTGCTGACCGCCCTGGGCGAGGAAGGGGCCAAGTTCGACGTGGTGATCTGCGATCCGCCCGCCTTCGCGCCCTCGAAACAGGCACTGGAAGCGGGTCTGCGCGCCTATGAACGCGTCGCGCGGCTGGCAGCCCCCCTGGTGGCCGAGGACGGTTACCTGGTGCTGTGTTCGTGTTCCCACGCTGCCGATCTGGCCAAGTTCCGCGGCGCCTGCACCCGCGGCATCGGCCGCGCCGGGCGGCAGGCGCAGCTGATCCATACCGGTTTCGCCGGTCCCGACCATCCCTTGATGCCGCAACTGGCCGAAAGCGGTTACCTGAAATCGCTGTTCTTCCGGCTATGAAGGTCCTTCTCGACACCTGCGTGATCTACCCCACGGTGATGCGCGAGGTGCTGCTGGGCGTGGCCCGGGCGGGCGTGTTCACGCCGCTCTGGTCGGAACGCATCCTGGAAGAATGGGCGCGCGCCGCGCGCAAGCTGGGCCCCGGCGGCGAGGCGCAGGCGCGCGGCGAGATCGCGATGCTGCGCGCCGCCTGGCCCAAGGCCGAGGTGCGCTGGAAACCGTCGCTGGAAGACCGTTTGTGGCTGCCCGATCCGGCTGATGCCCATGTGTTGGCCGCCGCCATCGCGGGCAGCGCGGATTTGATCCTGACGCTGAACGCGCAGGATTTCCCGCGTAATATCCTGGCCGAGGAAGGCTTGGCGCGGCAGGACCCGGACGGGTTCCTGCACGGCATCTGGCAGGCGCAGCCCGATCTGGTGGCGGGCGTGGTGGAACAGGTGCGGCGGGAGGCCGAGCGGCTGTCGGGTGAGCCCTGGGAAGTCCGCAAGCTGATGAAGAAGGCGAAGCTGCCGAGGTTGGGCAAGGCGCTGGCGGGGTAAGTGTTGGTCGCTTAGCAGAGCAACAGAGGTTCGCGCCCGGCACCGAGGGTGGGCGCGGTGAAATCTGCGCCGCCAGTTCTGTAACGCGTCCACGTTGCAATTCGTGAAATGGTATCATCAATTCGCGCCCGCCCTGGGGGCGGGGCCGGGTGCGAACCGGATCGCGGGCGATCCGGGGGATGCTTTTGAGATGGTTCGAAACAGCGATAAGCCGCAGTTTTTAAAGGGCGGCGCTAGGCCTGCCAGCGCGCGTCCAGCTTCTCGATCGCCTTGATCCTCTCGGGCGTCTTCGGGTGGCTCAGCAGCCAGGCGGGCGCGGCGCCGGCGTTCGACTGGGTCAGCGCCTCGAGTTTGCGAAACAGCGAAATCTGCGGCGCGGTGCCGAACCCCGCCTTGGTCATCAATGCGGCGGCGTATTCATCCGCCTCGTATTCGTCCGCCCGCGACAGCCGTGCCGCCAGCAGGGTCATCAGCCCGTTGGCGATATAGCCGCCGATCCCCGGCACGATCCGCGAAAAGACCATCGCCAGTGCGGTGCGCAGCGCGTTCTGGCCGGAAAAGTCGATCATCCGGCGGCGCGAATGGCCCAGGGCGACATGGCCCAGCTCATGCGCGATGACGCTGGCCATTTCCTCGGCCGTGACGGCGCCCTGGCGGAACTTTTCGTAAAAGCCGCGGGTGATGAAGATCCGCCCGTCGGGGGCGGCCAGCCCGTTCACCGGCGCGATCTCGTAAAGGTTCACCCGGATGCGCGGCAGTTCCAGCGCAGCGGCCAGCCGGTCGGTCACCCGCTTCAGTTCGGGATCGGCCAGCTCGGTGGATTTGGCATCGAGTTCCCGCGCGGTGCGCCAGGCGGAAAGCCGGTACATCGCGATGCCATAGAGCAGGGCCAGAAGGATCGGGGTAAAGCGCAGCATGTCAGAGATATGGGGCAGGGCGGGGGAAAGGGCAACCGGCCGGACTGGTGTATTCTGACGCAGAAAGCGACTGCCTCAGCGGGTCAGGTCCTTCATGCCGCGTTCGATCCCTTCCAGGGTCATCGGCACCATCCGGCCCTCGAAAATATCCGAGATCATCGAAATCGACTGGGTATAGTTCCAGTACTTCTCGGGCACCGGATTGATCCAGATATGCGACGGCCATTGGTCGCGGGCGCGCTGCAGCCAGGTTTCGCCTGTTTCGGCGTTCCAATGCTCGTTCGCGCCGCCCGGATAGGCGATCTCATAGGGTGACATCGACGCATCGCCGACGAAGATACATTTGTAATCGGGCCCGTAGGTATGAAGCACGTCCCAGGTCGGCGTCTGCGCGTCCCAGCGGCGGCGATTGTCCTTCCAGACACCTTCGTAGAGGCAATTGTGGAAGTAGAAATGCTCCATATGCTTGAATTCGGACTTGGCGGCCGAAAACAGTTCTTCCAGCACCTTGATATGCGGGTCCATCGAACCGCCCACGTCAAGGAACAGCAACACCTTCACCGCGTTGCGCCGCTCGGGGCGGGTTTTCACGTCGAGGTATCCGTGCTCGGCCGTCGCGCGGATCGTGTTGTCGAGGTCCAGTTCGTCATGCGCCCCGTCGCGGGCCCAGCGGCGCAGCCGTTTCAGCGCCACCTTGATGTTGCGGGTGCCCAGTTCGACGTCGCCGTCGAGATTCTTGAATTCGCGCTTGTCCCAGACCTTGACCGCGCGCTGGTGGCGGCTTTCCTTCTGGCCGATCCGCACCCCTTCGGGGTTGTAGCCATAGGCGCCGAAGGGCGAGGTGCCGGCGGTGCCCACCCATTTGTTGCCGCCCTGGTGGCGGCCCTTTTGTTCCTCGAGCCGCTTCTTCAGTGTCTCCATCAGCTTGTCGAAGCCGCCCAGGGCCTCGATCTCGGCCATTTCTTCGGCGCTCAGGTGCTTTTCGGCCAGCTTTTCCAGCCAGTCGGCGGGAATGTCGACCGCCTCCAGAACATCGCCCAGCTGGATGTTTTCCAACCCCTGGAAGGTGGCGGCGAAGGCGCGGTCGAACTTGTCGAGATTGCGTTCGTCCTTCACCATCGCCACGCGGGCGAGGTAATAGAACCCGTCGACGTCATAGGTGACCAGCCCCGCCTTCATCCCCTCGAGAAAGCTGAGATATTCGCGCAAGCTGACCGGAACGCCGCCTTTCCTCAGGTTTTCGAAGAAGGGCAGGAACATCGGTTACACCGCGGCGCGATGGATGAAGAGGGTGATGAACAGGGCGGCGATCATGAACAAGATGGCGTAGCCGGCCGCGTATTGCAGCATGTCCAGCCCTTTGCCATTCCGCTTCTTGGCAAGGAAGGCCCCGAAAAGCGCCCCGATTACTGCCCCTGCGATGACGATCATATTTGCCCGTTGCTCCTCTTCAGCGGGCTTAATGCGGTGATTTCCTTCAGCTTGGCCCGCACCGCCCAGTCCGCCCCGAACCCGTAGCGCGCCCAGCCCAGACTGTCCAGCCTGACCAGCCGCGCCTCATTGGTCCGGCCCAGCAGATCAAGCGCCTCGGCGCGCAGCAGCAGCAGGGTCGACAGCAGGGCCGCGTTTTCATGCTGGGTGGCGGTGTTCAGATGCGGGTCGATGATGTCGAGCGCCGCCTGCCCGCGGCCTTCGCTGATCGCATAGGCCGCCAGTTGCTGCGCCACCTGGGCCCGGTGCAGCCCGGTACCGGGGGTCTGGGCGTAATAGCGTTCGGCGGCACGGAAATGCGCCAGGGCAACCTCGGCGTCGTAATTCTGGGTCAGCCGGCCAATCGCGTAATGGGAAAAGGCGCGGCGGTGATCGGTCCAGCCCTCGGCGCGGGCGATGCTGAGCGCCCGCTGTGCGGCCAGCCTGCGCGCGGTGGGGGTGCTGCCGGGGCCAAGCGCGTCCTGGATCGCGTCGATCCAGGCCCGCGTGGTTTCCGGCAGATATTGCGGCGTGCGGCGCGCACCGGCCGGGTTCAGCGCGGCCAGGATATTGGGCAGCCGCGCCGCCACTTCATCGCGGCGCATGCCCGAATGCAACTGCGGCGAATAGAACGCCCGCAGGATCAGCATGTCGTAGCCGGTCAGCACCGTATGGACATTGTCGTCGTTGAACACGCTGTCTGACAGCCGGTAGAGGTCGTTCAGCGGCCCAAGCGCCTGCGCCAGTTCTTCATGCAGGCAATCGCGCAATTCCTGCGGCGGCGCGTCGGCGGGCACGAAGATGGCCAGCCTTTCGCGGCTGGCCAGCCGCGACCAGTCGGTGCGCACGGCGTGGCGGGCACCGGCATATTCGGCCAGGCTCGACACGTTGGGGACCACGAAACAGGCGGCCTGCGGCAGTTGCTTGCGAATCTGATCATGGCTGACCGCCTCGATGGTGATCGAGGCGGCTTTCGAGCGGGTCATGCGGATATCGATCCCGGCCTCGCGGCGCAGCCGGCTCAGCAGGGTTTCCAGGTCGATGCCCAGGCTGATCGGCGCCTTGCCGGTGACGCGCAGGGTGATCGGGCCCTCGAACCGGGTCAGCACCGGCAATTCGCGCCCCGATTCCAGCTTGAAGGCCAGATCGAGGAAATCGCGCGCGATATCGGCATTCGATGCCTTTGGCGCGTCGGGGCGGGTTTGGGCAAAGGTTTTCATCGGCGGCAGCATCGGCGCCGCATCGGTGGAGGCCGCCCGCGTCGGCATCTCGGTCGGGGCGGTGGACATGCAGGCGCCAAGCGTAAAGCACAAAGGCAGCAGCAAACGGGTCAAATTCATCCTGTGACGCCCCCGGTTCGGATCAATGAAAAATATACTGATACCATACTTTCGTCTTTCAAAATGGCAAAATGCCTGACGCCCGCGTCAGAATTCCGACGTGAAACAGGGGGGCGGTCGTGCCGGGGCTTGCAGCCTAGCGCCGAAATGGGGCGCGAGTGTGACCGGCGGGGCGGCTGCCCCCGGAAACAGGCCGTTTCCCGGGGGCGCCTAATTCGGTGGCGATCAGCGCTGGCTGCGCGCCATGAAGGCCAGCCGTTCGAACAGGTGCACGTCCTGTTCGTTCTTCAACAACGCCCCGTGCAGTTTCGGCAGCGCGTTGGCGCCGTCGCGCTTGAGGTCTTCGGCGTCCAGATCCTCGGCCAGCAGCAGCTTCAGCCAGTCCAGAACCTCGCTGGTCGAGGGCTTCTTCTTCAGCCCCGCCATGTCGCGGATTTCATAGAACTGGGTCAGCGCGGTGGTCAGCAGCTGTTCCTTGATGCCGGGGTGATGCACCTCGACGATCTGGCGCATCGTGTCGGCATCGGGGAAGCGGATGTAATGGAAGAAACAGCGACGCAGGAAGGCGTCGGGCAGTTCCTTTTCGTTATTCGAGGTGATGATGATGATCGGGCGGTTCTTGGCGCGGATCGTTTCGCCGGTCTCGTAGACGTGGAACTCCATCTTGTCGAGTTCCTGCAGCAAGTCGTTGGGGAACTCGATATCGGCCTTGTCGATCTCGTCGATCAGCAGCACGATCTTTTCGTCCGATTCGAATGCCTGCCACAGCTTGCCCTGCTTGATGTAATTCTTCACGTCGTGGACGCGCTCATCGCCCAGCTGGCTGTCGCGCAGACGGCTGACCGCGTCATATTCATACAGGCCCTGCTGCGCCTTGGTGGTCGACTTGATGTTCCATTCGATCATTCGCAGGCCGAGGGCGCTGGCCACCTGCTTGGCGAGTTCGGTCTTGCCGGTGCCCGGTTCGCCCTTGACCAGCAAGGGCCGTTCCAGCGTCACCGCCGCGTTGACCGCAACGGTCAGGTCATCGGTCGCCACATAGGCGTCGGTGCCTTGGAATTTCATCTGCTCTCCACCCTATAATGCACAGTTTCGCGGCACAGTATCGCGAAGTTAAACCACCCGCAATCTGTGGCGTTATAGGTAGTGACATTCCCCCCCCAGTGGGATAGACGGGCGCCGGGAGGCAGCCATATGTCAAAGGATTCTGGATTGACAGACCATGGCCTTGATGAGGGAAAAGAGATGAAGGCGGAAACCTTTATTTCCGATGATTACCGTCCGGCGGAAGACGAACCATTCATGAATGAGAAGCAGCTGGAATATTTCCGGCGTAAGCTTCTGGCCTGGAAGGCCGAGATCGTTGACGACAGCCGCGACACGATCGAGGGCCTGCAGGAAACCACGCGCAATATCCCCGACGTCGCAGACCGCGCCAGCGAGGAAACCGACCGCGCGCTGGAACTGCGCACCCGCGACCGCCAGCGCAAGCTGGTCGCCAAGATCGACGCCGCCCTGCGCCGCATCGACGAAGGCGAATACGGTTATTGCGAGGTGACCGGCGAACCGATCAGCCTGAAACGGCTGGACGCGCGGCCCATCGCCACGATGAGCCTGGAAGCCCAGGAACGCCACGAACGGCGAGAAAAAGTACATCGCGACGACTGATCGCGCGGTGTCGGGCGTAAAAGCATAGGACGTCGGGGCCCCGGTCCCGGCGTTTTTTCTTATCGGGCAAACGGATGAGCGTGATTGGACTGAACATTCTGGTGATCGGCGGCGGCATCGGCGGGCTGGCGGCGGCGCGGGCCCTGGCGCTGCGCGGGGCCTCCGTCACGCTGCTGGAACAGGCCGAGGCGATCACCGAAGTCGGCGCGGGGCTGCAGGTCAGCCCGAACGGCTTTGCGGTGCTCGACGCGCTTGGGCTGGGCGATGAGCTGGCCGCAGGTGCGGTGCGGGCCGATGCGATCAGCCTGCGCGATTACCGCAAGGGCGAGGTGCTGCGCCTCGACCTCGGGCGGCTGGAGAATCGCCATTACTATTTTGTGCACCGCGCTGACCTGATCGGGTTGCTGGCGCGCGGCGCGCGCGATGCGGGCGTCAAGCTGCGGCTGTTGCAGCAGGTCACCCGGGTCGAGCCGGGCGAGCGCCCGCGCGCCCATGTCGGCAACGGCACGGTGATCGAGGCCGATGTCATCATCGGGGCCGACGGGTTGCATTCGCGCCTGCGCCCGGAACTCAACGGCGCCGACGCGCCGCGCTTCACCGGGCAGACCGCCTGGCGCGCCACCATCCCCAACACCGATTGCCGCACGGCCGAAGCCTGGGTCCATATGGGGCCGGGGCGTCACATGGTCAGCTATCCGCTGCGCGGCGGATCGGCGCTGAACCTGGTGGCGGTGCAGGAACGTAAAAACTGGACCGAAGAGGGCTGGAATTTCCGCGACGATCCCGCCAACCTGCGCGCCGCCTTCGCCGATTTCGGCGGTGAGGTGCAGGATATGCTGGCCCGCGTCGAGGAAGTGCACCTGTGGGGGCTGTTCCGCCATCCCGTCGCCCGCATCTGGCAGGGCGGCAATTGCGCGCTTCTGGGCGATGCGGCGCATCCGACGCTGCCGTTCCTGGCGCAGGGCGCCTCGATGGCGCTGGAAGACGCCTGGGCGCTGGCCGATGAGCTGTCTGCGACCGACAGTATCGCCGCCGGATTGGCCGGGTATCAGGCCCGCCGCGCGGCGCGCGCCCGCCGGGTGATCAACGCCGCCACCGGCAATGCCTGGAAATACCACCTGCGCAGCGGGCCGCTACGCTTCGCCGCCCATACCGCGCTGAGGATCGGCGGGGTGATGGCGCCCTCGGCCATGCTGCACCAGTTCGACTGGATCTACGGCCACGACGAAACCGCGCCACGATGAGCCGAGGGCGGTGTCCCGCCCTCAGCCCTTGTGCGGTGGGGTCAGATCACCCCAAGCAGTTTCCACCAAAGATAGTCGAGCGGGATCAGCACCAGCAGGGTCACCAGGCTGAGCGCCAGCGTCATCCGCAACAGCGGCCGGGTGGATTCGCCCGCCAGCCCCATGGCGACGATCAGCGGCCCGACCTGATAGGGGAAGATCACCGTCGAGAAGCCGATCACCTGCGTCATCAGCACCGCGTGCTGCGAAAACCCGGTAGCTTGCGACAGTTCCCCGGCCAGCGGCGTCAGCACCGCCGGCACCCCCGGCATGGTGGTGAAGATCGAGGTGGCCGCGCCCAGCAGCGACAGCGACGCGAAGTTCAGGAAATCCCGCCCCTCGGTCAGCGGCAGCAGCGCCGTCACTTCGCGGGCGACGATTTCGCCCAGCCCGGTGGAGTTGACCACCGCGCCAAGCGCCAAAGCGCCCGACACGAACAGCAGCATGCTGAAATCGACCGAGGATTTGAACGCGGGCGGCGGCACGAAACCGAATTGCGGCACCATCAGCACCAGCGAGGTCGCCAGCCCGATCCAGGCGGCGTTGATGCCGTGGATCTGGTCTGTCGCCCAGAAGCCCAGCGTCACCAGCAGCACCGCCAGCAGAGCGAATTGGCGCCGGGCCGATGTCTTCTGACCCTCGGAGGGCTTGTAGTCGCGGGTTTCGATCCGGGCGGGGAAGAAGACCAGCACCAGCGCCACGATGATCGCCGACTTGACGATCCCCAGCACCGGGTAATGCAGCAGCAGGTAATCGGCATAGCTGAAATGCATGTCCAGCAGCCGCTCGGCCATGCCCGACAGCACCACGTTGGGGATGTTCGAGGGCAGGATGGCAAAGCTGGGCATGTTGGTGCCAAACGCGATGATCACCGCCACGCCGGTGCGCCCGCGCGATCCCTTTTCGAACCCGAAGGCATCGGCCAGCGCCATGCCCACCGGCACCAGCACCGCCGCGCGCCCCATCGAAGACGGCATCACGAACCCCATAGCCATGCCCAGCACCATTAGCCCGCCGATCAGCATCGGGTAGCTTTTCGACAGATGCGGCCGCGCCAGGCTGCCCATCCGCGCGCCCAGGCCCGAAATCGTGATCGCCGACCCGATTACGAAACCCGCCACGATCAGCCACATCGCGGTCGAGGTGAAGCCTGAAAAGACGATGTCGGGCGTCGCGAAGCCGCCCAGCAGAAGAGCGGCGAAGAAGAAGGTCGAGGCGACATAGCCCGGCACCAACCCGGTGGCCCAAAGGCTGAGCGTGATCAGCACGATACCGAAGGTCAGCGCCTGATCCTGATCCATCCCGGCAGGCATCGCCAGGGCGATCCAGGCGGACAGAAGCAGGACGAGACCGACAACGGCCTGACGGAAATAGGACATGTCTTTGCGTTCTCCCGAGTTGCGCAGGCGCGGGGCCTGAAAATCCACGGGCAGGCCTAGCGGCCGGCGCCGAGATGTGCGAGAACGACAAAATGACAAAAGATGTCGAATTTCCGCCAAAGCAGCGTAAGAAGATGCATCCGCCGATGCCGCTGGGCGATCTGGGCGATGCCCGTCAGCCGCTGCTGGCCTGGGCGGGCCAGCGCGAGGCGGGCGTTTCCGTGCAGCCGCACGCACACCCGCGGGCCCAGCTGGCGTTGTGTTTCGACGGGGTGATGCGGCTCGAGGTCGGTGATGACACTTGGTTCATCCCGGATCGTCACGGCATCTGGATCCCCTCCGGTCTGCGTCACCAGTTGACGGTGGGCAGCGCGATCGAACTGCAGAATTTCTATCTCCACCCGCGCTATGCCGCCCGCAGCGGTCTGCCCGACCGGCCGACGGTGGTGCGCGCCACGCCGCTTCTGCGCGGCATCGCGCGCAGGCTGGCGCCGGGGGCGGGCGAACGGCTTTCCCCGGCGCAGCGCCGCCGCCTTGGCTGGGTGGCGCTGGACGAGATGACGCAACTGGAACGCCCCGACCTGCGGTTGCCCGGCGGGCGCGACCCGCGGCTGGTGGCGGTGATGGATCACCTGCTGGCCCATCCCGAGGACGCGCAGGGGCTGGCGCGGCTGGCTGAACTGGCGGGGTCGAGCGAACGCACCCTGAGCCGCCTGTTCCCGGCCGAAACCGGGCTGAGCTGGCGCGACTGGCGCGACCGCATGCGCTTCATGCTGGCGCTTGAGGGATTGCAGATGGGGCAGGGCAGCACGGTCCTGGCAGCCCGGCTGGGCTATTCCAGCCCAAGCGCCTTCGTCGCCGCCTTCCGGCGCCATTTCGGGATGACGCCATCGGAATGGCGCAAACGGAACTGACCGGCGGGGCGGCGGCGCCTCAGGCGTCCAGCTCGACCCAGACCGGCACGTGGTCCGACGGTTTTTCCCGTCCGCGCACGTCCTTGTCGATCTGGCAATCCAGCAGCAGGTCGGCGCATTGCGGGGTCAGCAGGAAATGGTCGATGCGGATGCCGTCGTCGCGGTTCCAGCTTCCGGCCTGGTAATCCCAGAAGGAATAGTGACCGGGCCCCCGGGTGCGGGCGCGGAACGCCTCGGTGAAGCCAAGGTTGAGGATGCGGCGGAACGCGGCGCGGCTTTCGGGCCGGAACAGCGCATCTTCCAACCACGCCTCGGGGCGGCGGGCGTCCTCGGCCTGCGGGATGATGTTGTAATCGCCCGCCATCAGCGCCGGCATTTCATCGGCCAGAAGTTCCTGCGCGCGGGCATAGAGCCGGTCCATCCAGCGCAGCTTGTAATCGTATTTGCCGTCCGGCACCGGGGTGCCGTCGTCCTGCAATTCCACCGGGTTGCCGTTGGGCAGGTAGAGCCCGCAGAGGCGGACCGCCTGCTTGCCCACCACCGTCGCCTCGATCCAGCGCGCCTGTTCGTCGCTGTCGTCACCCGGCAGGCCCCGCCGCACGTCTTCCAGCGGCAGTTTCGACAGGATCGCCACGCCGTTGAAGCTTTTCTGGCCGTGGGTTTCGACGTTATAGCCCTTGTCCTCGAAAATCTCGCGCGGGAAGGCTTCGTCGACCGACTTGATTTCCTGCAGCAGCGCCACGTCGGGCTGGGCTTCGTCGAGCCAGTCGCTCAGCGCGTTCACCCGCGCCTTGATCCCGTTGATGTTGAACGTTGCGATCTTCATAGCCGGCCTCCTTCTGCCCCGCCTCTATGCCCGTAAGCGGGCAGCGGGTGCAAGCGGTGAGGCGCGGTTTCGGCGAGCGGCGGAGGAAACTTCCCGCTGATCGCCGTCGCGGCGGCGGCAGGCCGGGCCCGCCGCATCAAGATGATCTGGGATTTTAAGGAGCGATGAAAGCGGGCTTACATCGAAAACGACGTCCCGCAGCCGCAAGACGAGGTCGCGTTGGGATTTTCGATCACGAAACGCGCGCCGATCAGTTCCTCGCTGAAATCGATGGTCGCACCGGTCAGGAAAGGCAGCGACACGGCGTCCACCACGACCTTTTCACCGGCGCCTTCCAGCACCAGGTCGTCCTCGGCGGGCGCGTCCAGCCGGATATCGTATTGGAACCCGGAACAACCGCCGCCTTCCACCGCGACGCGCAGGGCCTGACCCTGGTCGGCGGCGCCGATTTCGGCCAGCCGTTCAAAGGCGCGTTGGGTCACCTTGGGGGGAAGTTGCATTTGGGGCTCCAAACTGTATCGTCGCGTTACATGAAGAATATAAGTTCGGCAGGCACAGGCGACAAGGACCCGTTTTCCCTATGACAGCCCCCTACGCATCCGACCCCAAGGCCAGCCGCGGCAGGCTCTACCCGGAAGAAGAAAGCGCATTCCGGTCATGTTTTCAAAGGGATCGAGACCGTATCATCCACGCCAGCAGCTTCCGGCGGCTGAAGCACAAGACGCAAGTGTTCATCGAACACGAAGGCGATTATTTCCGCACCCGGCTGACCCATTCGATCGAGGTGGCGCAGGTGGCCCGCACGATCTGCGGCACGCTGGGGCTGAACCCCGAACTGACCGAGGCGGTGGCGCTGGCGCACGATCTGGGCCACACGCCCTTCGGTCATACCGGCGAGGATGCTCTGGCCGAGCTGATGGCGCCCTATGGCGGTTTCGATCACAACGCGCAGGCGATCCGCATCGTCACCGCACTGGAACGGCATTACGCCGAATGGGACGGGCTGAACCTGACCTGGGAAACGCTGGAAGGGATCGCCAAGCATAACGGCCCGGTGACCGGCGACATCCCCTGGGCGCTGGCCGAATGCAATGCCGCTTTCGACCTGGAACTGCACACCCATGCCAGCGCCGAGGCGCAGGTGGCCGCCCTGTCCGACGACATCGCCTATAACAATCACGACTTGCATGACGGGTTGCGGGCCGAGTTGTTTTCGACCGATGAGCTGGCCGAGATGCCGATCCTCAAGGATTGTTTCGCCGAGGTCGACCGCAAATATCCCGGGCTGAATTACTACCGCCGCCGGCACGAGGCTTTGCGCCGCTTCTTCGGCGTGCTGGTCGAGGACGTGATCGACGTGTCGCGCCGCAACCTGGCCGATCTGAACCCGGGATCGGCGCAGGATATCCGTGACGCCGGGCGCATGATGGTGCAGTTTTCGCCCGATCTGTGGGCGCAGCTCAAGGTGATCCGCGAATTCCTGTTCCACCGCATGTACCGGGCGCCGGAAGTGGTGGAAATCCGCAGCTACGTGACCGAACTGATCCAGCAACTGTTCCCGATGCTGATGGACGATCCCACGCTGCTGCCCAAGCAATGGCGCAAGTCGGTGGAAGAGGCGCAGGATGAAACGGCGCTGGCGCGGATCGTGTCCGATTACATCGCGGGCATGACCGACCGTTACGCGCTGCAGGAATACGAACGGCTGACCGGGCGCAGCGCGATCCCCGCCGGGCGCCGTGCCACGCCGCCGCAACGGGGCGGGTAGGGTATGGCAATTGCCGGGGCGATCACGGGGGCCGAGGCGGGGCTGACCCCGATCACCGCCATCGCGCTCGTCGGCGTCCTGGGCGTGGGCGCGCAATTCATCGCATGGCGGATGCAATTGCCCGCCATCGTGCTGATGCTGCTGGCCGGGGTGCTGGCCGGGCCGGTCACGGGCCTGCTGGACCCGGCGCGCGATATCGGGCCGCTGGTGGCGCCCATCGTGTCGCTGGCCGTGGCGATCATCCTGTTCGAGGGCGGGCTGACCCTGAACCTGCACAAGCTGCGCGACGCGGCCAAGGGGGTGCGGCGGCTGGTCTTCATCGGCGCGCCCTTGGGCTGGCTGTCTTCGGCGCTGGCGCTGCGCTATGGCGCCGGGCTCGGCTGGGAAACTGCGGCCGTGTTCGGCGGCATCATGATCGTCACCGGCCCTACCGTGATCGCGCCCTTGCTGCGCCAGGCGAAACTGTCTCGCCGCCCCGCCGCCCTGCTGCAATGGGAAGCGATCATCAACGATCCCATCGGCGCGCTGGCCGCCGTGCTGGCCTTCGAAGTGGTCATGGTCCGGCAAACCGCCGCCTCTGCCGGTCACGCCGCGCAGGAGCTGATCCTTGGCATTGCCTTTGCCACGGTGCTGGGTGCTGCGGCGGGATACGGGTTGGCGGCGGCGTTCAAGCGCGGGCTGGTGCCGGAATACATGAAGGTGCCGGTGCTGTTCGTGACCCTGATCGCCGCCTTCGCCCTGTCCGACACCATGCTGCACGAAAGCGGGTTGCTGGCGGTGACCCTCATGGGGGTGGTGATCGCCAATGCCGAATTGCCGTCCTACGCCGAAATCCGGCGTTTCAAGGAACACGCGACCGTTTTGCTGGTCTCCGGCGTCTTCATCCTGCTCGCCGCCTCGCTCGATTTCGACATGCTGGGGCAGTTGACCTGGCGCGCGGCGCTGTTCGTGGGGCTGGTGATCGGGCTGGCGCGGCCGCTGACGGTGCTGATCTCGCTGATCGGCACCGGGCTGCCGTGGCGCGAAAAGCTGCTGATCGCGCTGACCGGCCCGCGCGGCGTGGTCCTGGTCGCGGTTGCGGGGCTGTTCGGTGAACGGCTGGCGGCGATGGGCATCGAGGACGGCGCGCTGGTGGCGCCGCTGGCCTTCGCTTTGGTCGCGGTGACCGTGGTTTTGCACGGCTTCACCCTGAAACCGCTGGCGCAGGCGCTTGGCCTGGCCGGGGCCGACACGCCCGGCGTGCTGCTGGTGGGCGGCTCAAAATGGTCCACGGCGCTGGCCGAGGCGCTGCACAAGGCGGGCGTTCAGGTGCTGCTGGCCGATCCCAACCGCGGCCGGCTGCGCGCGGCGCGCCAGCTGGGCCTGCCCACCTTCTTCGGCGACATCCTGTCGGAGGCGGCCGAACACAATATCGAACTGGCGCAATATGCGCGGCTCGTGGCGCTGACCGACAACGATGCTTACAACACGCTGGTCACCACCGACCTGGCACCGGAATACGGCCGCGACAACGTGTTCCAGCTGGCGCGGGCCAAGGAAAGCCAAGCCCGCCATGCGCTGCCCGCCACCCTGGGCGGTCGCGTTTTCGCGCAGGGCCGCCACTATGACGAATTGCAGGCGCTGGCCCGTGCCGGATGGGACTTCCGCACCACCACGCTGAGCGAGGAATACGGGCTGGACACCTGGCGCGACGACCGGCCCGACGCGGTGCTGATCGTGGCGATCTATCCAAATGGCGAGTTGCGCTTCCCACGCGAAGACAGCAGCCTCAAAGGCGGCGACGGCGTGCAATTGCTCTACTTCGCCCCCGCCAAGCCCAAGCCGCAGGGCCAGGCCTGAGCCGGGCTTTCATCTTGGCTCAAATACCTCGGGGGTGAATGCGCCGCAGGCGCAGAGGGGGCAGGGCCCCCTAACCCCGCCGCGTCCCGCATTCCGATCGGATAAAATCGGAAACCGTGCGCTTTTAATGCTTGCCAAACAGCCCGCTTTCCGGAACTAAGCCCGCATGGGAGAACGAAGGGCAATAGGGAAGACAAGGCGCGGCCTCGGCACGCTTTTCCTGTCGTTCCTGCTGACCCTGCAGGTTTCCCTGGCATTCTTCCCGGTTCAGGCCGCGGCGTCCGGCGACGGCATTCAGATCGTCATCTGCGGCGCGGGCGGCATGCGCACGGTCACCTATGACCCGACCGACGGGACGATCACCGAAGGTTCCGGCGAGGAAGTCGTCACCAAGTGCCCGTTCTGCATCATCGGGCTCGCGGCGTTCACCGAGGCCCCGGAATGCCTTCCCGTCGCGCTGGACCGGAAGCCGAGCGAAATCGGCCGGTCCACCGCCTTCGACCTTCCCGACGACCTTCGGCACCAGCGCCCGAACGCGATCCGGGCGCCCCCTGCCTCTCTCTGATTTTCTGATCTGAAAACCTGGGCATCGCATGGCCGGCAACCGCCGGACCATTGGCCCATCCAATCGACAAGACAAATCTTAGGGACAGAACATGTATACCCATTTCCCGGTCCGCCTGAGCGCGACCGCCCTGCTGCTTGGCAGCCTTTCCACCGTCGCGCTTGCGCAGGACGCTGACACCCCCCTGGCCATCGATGCCGATCTCGGCGAAATCGTCGTGAAGACCGATCGACCCGTGGCGGGCGCCTCGTCCTATGAATTCACCCCGACGGGGCAGATGAGCACCCCCGCCGCCGATGGCGGCGCGCTGCTGTCCACGGTTCCCGGCGTCACGGCGGGCCGCATGGGCGGTCACGGGCTGGAACTGGTGATCCGCGGCCAGTCGCAGAACCAGCTCAACATCATCGATGCCGGCTCCTTCACCTTCGGCGGCTGTCCGAACCGGATGGACCCGCCCGCCACCATCGCCAACGTCGCCAGCGCCGACAAGATCATCGTCGAGCGTGGCTATGCCAGCGTGACCTACGGGCCGGGCGGCAGCGGCGGCACCGTGATCCTGGAACGCGAAGCCCCCGAATTCGAGGACGGCAAACGCTGGGAGGCGGAAATTCGCACCGGTCTCAGCTCGAATTCGAACACCCGCGAAATGGGTGGTTCGTTCAGCTATGACCTGGGCCACGGATTCTATGTCGAAGGTTCGGGCGAAGTCCGCACCGCCGACAATTACGAAGATGGCGATGGCAACGAGATCCGCAGCGCCTATACCCAGAAAACCGCCGGCCTGACCTTCGGCTATGACCGCAACGGGCTGGACCTGGCGCTGGATCTGGAACGCGACCGGGCCGAGGACGTGCTGTTCGCCGGGGCCGGGATGGACAGCCCGCTGTCGGAAACCAACACGATCCGTCTGCGCGGCGGCATCGACCTGAACCAGGGCGCGCTGCGCCGGATCGAGGGCAACCTCTATCAGAGCAATGTCGATCACGTGATGGACAACTATTCGCTGCGCGACCCGTCGGCGATGATGGGGATGATCGCGCCGACCACCTCGGACACCTGGGGCGGCAAGATCGAGGCGCAGCTGGATTTCGGCCGCACCCGCGCGAAGATCGGCGTCGATCACCTGTCGAACAACCGCTTCGCAGAGGGGTTCATGGGCCCGATCGCGCTGATCGAAGCCTATGATCCGTCGCGCCAGGTGGCGCTGACCTGGCCCGACGTGACCATCGCGCAGACCGGGCTTTACGGTGAAACCGAAACCGATCTGAACGACCGCACCGTGCTGAAGCTCGGCGCGCGTTACGATTATGTCCGCGCAACCGCCGGCATGGCGGATGTGGTGCCCAGTTCGATGATGGCGACGATGTCGGCCAACGATTACTACACCGCGCAATACGGCACCACCTTCGACGAGGCGCGCGAGGAACATAATTTCAGCGGCCTGGCCCGGCTGGAATATGAACTCGACGCCGCCTCGACCGTGTTCTTCGGCGTGTCGCGCTCGGTGCGTACCGCGGATGCCAACGAACGGGCGATGGCCCGCGCCAACTGGGTCGGCAACCCCGACATCGATCCCGAGAAGCACACCCAGGTCGATATCGGCTATGAAACCGTGCGCGCCAACTGGAGCTTCAACGCCACCGCCTATGTCGACCGGGTCGACGATTACATCCTGCGCGATGCGTTCTCGGTGCCGGGCGTGACCACCTATCGCAATGTCAGCGCCGACCTGAAGGGCGTCGAACTGTCCGGGGCGTGGGAAAATGGCGGCTGGCAGGTTCTGGGCGACATGACCTGGACCTACGGCCAGAACCGCACCGACGACCGCCCGCTGGCGCAGATCCCGCCGCTGCAGGGCAAGATCACCATGTCCTACGGTCAGGATGCATGGCGCGCCGGGGGCCGGGTGAACTGGGCGATGGAACAGGATCGGATCGATCCGTCCCGCGATCCGGGCGTGACGCCGGGCTATGTCACGCTGGACCTGTTCAGCAGCTACGAAGTGTCGAAGAACGCGGTCCTGCTGGCGGGCGTGGACAACGTCATGGACGAAACCTACGCCAACCACCTGAGCCGGTCGAACAGCTATGACCCGACCCTGGTCCAGGTGAACGAACCGGGCCGGACCTTCTATGTAAAACTGGAAGCCCGGTTCTGATCGCCACTTGATGCCAAAAGAGGGCGCGCCGCCGAAAGGTGGCGCGCCTTCGCCTTTCCCGGTCGCGGGCGGCAGGGGCCTTGCGCAACTGTCCCGTTGACCTTTCGCCTTGCCGTGTTAAACCCCGGCCAAGCTGAAAGGATGTAGACCGATGAACCTGTTCTCCGATATCCGCGCGCTGGTGCTGGACATGCTGGACCAGATGACCCAGGCGGGCGATCTGCCCGAAGGGCTGGATTTCGCCAATGTGGCAGTGGAACCGCCACGTGATGCCGCGCATGGGGACATGGCGACCAACGCCGCGATGGTTCTGGCCAAGCCCGCCAAGATGAAGCCGCGCGACATCGCCGAGAAGCTGGCCGAGAAGCTGGCCGCCGATCCGCGCATCACCAGCGCCGAGGTGGCAGGCCCCGGTTTCCTGAACCTGCGGCTCGATCCGTCGCTGTGGCAGGGCATCGTCAAGACTGCGCTGACCGATGGCACTACCTATGGCCGGTCCGTTCTGGGGCAGGGCAAGAAGGTCAACGTCGAATTCGTCTCGGCCAACCCGACCGGCCCGATGCATGTGGGCCATACCCGTGGTGCGGTGTTCGGCGACGCGCTGGCCGCGCTGCTGGATTATGCGGGCTACGACGTCACCCGCGAATATTACATCAACGACGGCGGCGCGCAGGTCGACGTGCTGGCGCGCTCGGCCTTTGAACGCTACCGCGAAGCCAACGGGCTGGAACCCGAGATTGCCGAGGGGCTTTACCCGGGCGACTACCTGATCCCGGTCGGCGAGGCGCTGAAGGAAAAGTATGGGCCGACCCTGCTGGACAAGCCCGAGGCCGAATGGCTGGTCGAGATCCGCGATTTCGCCACCGAGGAAATGATGGCGATGATCCGCGAAGACCTGGCCAGCCTGGGCGTCACGATGGATGTCTACTACTCGGAGAAATCGCTTTACGGCACCGGCCAGATCGAGGCGGCGCTGGAGCGGTTGGAAAACCTCGGCCTGATCTATGAAGGCGTGCTGGAGCCGCCAAAGGGCAAGCTGCCCGAGGATTGGGAAGAACGCGAACAGACCCTGTTCAAATCGACCGAATATGGCGACGACGTCGACCGCCCGGTGAAGAAATCGGACGGCGCCTGGACCTATTTCGCCCCCGATATCGCCTATCACTGGACCAAGGTGGAACGCGGCTTCGACATGCTGATCGACGTGTTCGGCGCCGATCACGGCGGTTACGTCAAGCGGATGAAGGCCGCCGTCGCGGCGTTGTCGGAAAACCGTGTGCCGCTCGACATCAAGCTGATCCAGCTGGTGAAGCTCTACAAGAACGGCGAACCGTTCAAGATGTCGAAACGGGCAGGGACCTTCGTCACCCTGCGCGACGTGGTCGAACAGGTGGGTGCCGACGTGACCCGGTTCCACATGCTGACCCGCAAGAACGACGCGCCCTTGGATTTCGATTTCGACAAGGTGCTGGAACAGTCCAAGGACAACCCGGTCTTCTACGTGCAATACGCCAATGCCCGGATCTGTTCGGTGCTGCGCAAGGCGGCCGAGGCGGGCATCGCGCATGACGACGCCACCCTGGCGGCGGCCGACCTGTCGAACCTGAGCCACGAGGCGGAACTGAACGTCGCCAAGAAGCTGTCGGAATGGCCGCGCCTGGTGGAAATCGCCGCGCGCCACAATGAGCCGCACCGGGTCGCCTTCTACCTTTATGAGCTGGCCAGCGATTTCCATTCGCTGTGGAACCGCGGCAACGAAGACATGTCGCTGCGCTTCCTGCAGGATGACGACGAAGCGGCCAGCCAGGCGAAAATCGCGCTGGCCCGTGCCGTGGCCGTTGTTATTTCCGCCGGTCTTGGTATTCTGGGCGTAACTCCGGTGGAAGAGATGCGCTAACGCACCACCGCCGGATCGTGATGAGCAGCTAAACGACGGGGGACGCCCCGCCGGCACGAGAGGCGAGTATGGCGGATATACAGGCAGACGGGCGCGAAGCAGCGCCCGCAAAGGGCAAATCCATCGCGACGATCACCAACTGGGCCGGGGCCGCAGTATCGCTGGCGCTGGTCGTGGGCGTCGGCGTCTGGGGCTACAAGCTGGTAATGCGCGACGTCAGCGGTGTGCCGGTGGTGCGCGCCGCAGAAGGCCCGATGCGGGTGATGCCCGAGGACCCGGGCGGCGCGCCGGCGGAAAACCAGGGGTTGGCGGTGAACAAGGTCGCGGCGATCGGTGTGGCGGAAAAGCCCGCCGACCGGCTGATCCTTGCGCCGCGCCCGGTGGACCTGACCGATGAGGACAGCCCGACCGCCAAGCTGAACCTGATCAAGCTGACCGCGCCCGACGATGCATCCCCCGAACAGGTGGTGAAAACTTCCGTCGAGGCGCTGGTCAAGGACCTGACCGACGGTGCCAAGCCGTTGAGCGCTGTCGCGGAACCGCAGGACGCTGCGGCCGAGCCTGAAGACACCCCCGAACCCGCAGCGGTTGCTGCCGCTCCCAGGGCCGGTCTGGCCACCTCGCTGCGGCCCAAGCTGCGTCCGGCGGGCGGGCGGCAGGTGGCGTCGGTCGATCCGGCGGCGACGGCGGCGGCTTTGGGCATCGATGTCGATCCGGCGACGCTTGCCCCCGGCACCCGCCTGGCCCAGCTCGGCGCCTATGACAGCGCCGAGGTGGCGCGCAAGGAATGGGACCGCATGGCGGCCCGCTTCGGCGAATTCATGGAAGACAAGCAACGGGTGATCCAGAAGGCCGAAAGCGGCGGGCGCACCTTCTACCGGCTGCGGGCGCATGGCTTTGCCGATCTCAGCGAAGCGCGCCGGTTCTGTTCGGCGCTGGTGGCCGAAAAGGCCGAATGCATCCCGGTCACCACCAAGTGAGCAATTTCGGCGCAACCATCCTCGATCCGCTGGGGCTGCGGCTGAGCGCGGAGGAAAAGCGGTTCTTCCGCGATGCCGACCCGTTCGGTTTCATCCTGTTCGCCCGCAATATCGAAAGCGCCGATCAGATCCGTGCGCTGTGCGCCGACCTGCGCGATGCGGTGGGGCGCGAGGCGCCGATCACCATCGACCAGGAAGGCGGCCGGGTGCAGCGGCTGCGCCCGCCCCTGGGCACCGAATGGTTGCCGCCTCTGGATCACTCGCAGGCGGCCGGGGAGGATGCGGCGGAGGCGATGTATCTGCGCTACCGCATCATCGCGGATGAACTGCGCGCGGTGGGGGTGGACAGCAATTGCGCGCCCCTGGTCGACGTGGCGACCCCCGACACCCATCCGTTTTTGCAAAACCGCTGCTACGGGTTTGATGCGGGCACCGTGGCGAAACTGGGCCGCGCGGTGGCGGATGGTCTGCTGGATGGCGGCGTGCTGCCGGTGGTCAAGCACATTCCCGGCCATGGACGCGCGGTCGCGGACAGCCACTTGGACCTGCCGGTGGTGTCCGCCCCGCGCGATGATCTGATCCGCAGCGATTTCGCCCCGTTCCGGGCGTTGAACGACCTGCCGATGGGGATGACCGCGCATCTGGTTTACGACCGGATCGACACCCGCCCCGCCACCTTGTCGCCGGTGATGATGGACCTGATCCGCGACGAGATCGGCTTCGACGGGCTGATCATGACCGACGATATTTCGATGAAGGCGCTGAGCGGCGATCTGGCCGATCTGTCGCGTGACGCGATCGCGGCGGGCTGCGACGTGGTTCTGCATTGCAACGGTAGCCTCGACGAAAAACGCAAGGTGGCCGAGGCCTCGGGGCTTCTGTCCGACGCCGGGCAGGTGCGGGCCGAACGCGCCATCCTGGCCCGCCACGACCCCACCGAGGTTGACATTCTCGCCCTCAGGGCCAAGCTGGACGCGCTGTTGAACGGGCGCGGGCATGGCTGAGGACGAATTCGACTTCGAAGAAGACAAGCAGGAAGAACAGAGCGTCGCCGAACGAATGGCGGCGGAGGCCCTGATCGTCGATGTCGACGGGTTCGAGGGGCCGCTTGACCTGTTGCTGATGCTGTCGCGCACCCAGAAGGTCGACCTGCGCAAGATTTCCATCCTGCAACTGGCGGAACAATACCTGGCCTTCGTCGAGAAGGCCAAGGCGCTGAGGATCGAACTGGCCGCCGATTACCTGGTGATGGCGGCCTGGCTGGCCTTCCTGAAATCGCGGCTGCTGCTGCCGCCCGATCCGACCGAGGAAGGGCCTTCGGGCGAAGAACTGGCCGCTCACCTGGCGTTCCAGCTGGAACGGCTGCAGGCGATGCGCGATGCTGCGGCGCAACTGATGGCGCGCGATCAGAAGGGCAAGGATTTCTTCGTGCGCGGGCTGCCCGAAGGGGTCGAGCGGGTCAAGCGGGTGACCTACACGGCGACGCTGTTGGACCTTATGCAGGGCTATGCGCGTATCCGTACCCGCGACGAATTCCGCCCCTTCGTGATGGACCGGGATTCGGTTTACACGATGGAACAGGCGCTGGAACGGATGCGCGGGCTGATCGGGTTCGCCGGCACCTGGACCGATATCAGCAGCTATATTCCGGCCGGTTGGGAAACCGATCCGGTCAAGCGCCGCTCGGCCGCCGCCGCAACCTTCGCGGCGTCGCTGGAGCTGGCCAAGGAAGGCAAGGTGTACCTGCGGCAGGGCGGCACGTTCGAACCGATCGAACTGCGCAGAAGGGAAGATGAGCGCAATGGTTGAGGAAATGTCGGACCGTCCGGAAGAGCAGGTCGTGGAACAGGAAGAAAGCCTGTTCGAAGCGCCGCCGATGGGCGAACAGGAACGCATGGTCGAAGCGATGCTGTTTGCCTCGGCCGAACCGCTGAGCGTGAAGGAGCTGGAAGACCGGATGCCGCATGGCTGCGATGCCGCCGAGGCTTTGGTGCATCTGCGCAAGCGCTACGAGGGGCGCGGCGTGCATGTGGTCAAGGTGGGCGATGCCTGGGCGATCCGCACCGCTGCCGACCTCGGCTTCCTGATGCAGAAGGAAACCGTCGAGGTGCGCAAGCTGTCGCGCGCCGCCATCGAAACGCTGGCGATCATCGCCTATCACCAACCGGTCACCCGCGCCGAGATCGAGGAAATTCGCGGCGTGTCGGTCAGTCGGGGCACGGTGGACCAGCTGCTGGAAATGGAATGGATCCGGTTTGGCCGTCGCCGGATGACGCCGGGGCGGCCGGTGACCTTCGTGGTGACGCAGGAATTCCTCGATCAGTTCGGGCTGGAAAACGCCCGCGATCTGCCGGGACTGAAGGAATTGCGCGCCGCCGGTCTGCTGGACAACCGCCCGCCGCCCGGCGCGATGCCGACGGTGGTCGAGGGCGAGGAAGAAGAAGAGGGCGGCGAAGAAATGGGCCAGGGCGAGATGTTCGAGGATTGAGCCGGACAGGTTACCGCCCGTCAGCGGGATGCCCTTAAATTGGCACAATTTTCGCCTATATCCTCGGGAAACGAGCGCAGGAGAGCCCCATGAACGCCAACCAACTGATCAACATGATCATCCGCCAGGTCGTCCGCAAATTCGTCAACAAGGGCGTCAATGCGGGTGTGAACAAGCTGGCCGGCGGTGGTGCACAGGGCAAGCAGGCGCAGCAGGGCGTCAGGCGCGCGCGTCAGGCCGCCCGGATGGCGCGCCGTCTGAACAAGTAGGGCAGGGCAGGATCGCCTCGATACAGGCCAGCGCGGCGCAGAGCGCCGAGACGCCCAGGCAGGCGGACAGCCCCGCCGCTTCGAACGGGAAGCGGAACACCATCGCGCCGCCCAGCACGCACAGATAGGTCGAAGCCGAATTCAGCCCCATGATCGCGCCGCGCTGTTTCGGGTCCAGCGCCGTCAGCCGCGCCACCACCGCGTTCAGCCCGAAATGCTGGAAGATCCCCCAAAGGAAGGCGGCGGCCAGCAGCAGCCCGAACTGCGACGCGCTCAGCGCCATAGCGGTATAGGACACCAACAGCCCGGCAAAACCCAGCAGCGTCGCTCGTCGCGCGGGCATCCGGTCGACGAACCGGTCCAGAAACACCGCCAGCCCGAAACCGCTGCCATAGGCGAAAGTGACCAACCCGGCGGCCGAGGTGGTCATTTCCAGCGTGTCGACCACATGCGGCCCCATGAAGCTGTAGGCGCCGAAGAAACCCAGCATCAGCATCGCGTTGGAAAACAGCCCCCGTGTGATGCCCGGCACCCGCAGCCCGGTCAGCGGCGAGGTGGGGGCGGTTGCGGTCATCGTCACCCGCATGTCGCAGCGCCCCAGCAGAAGCCAGATCGCACCGGTCACCCCCGCCATCAGCGTGTAGACGCTGCGCCATCCGGCGATATCTGCCAGCGACGCGGCCAGCACCACGCCGCCCACAAGGCTGAGCGTCCAGCCGGTCAGCACCGTGCCGATGGTCTGCTTTTCCCGCCCCACAGGTCCCACCTGCGCGGCCAGCGAATAGATCGCGGGCAGGGCCATGCCCGCGCCCAGCCCGGCGATGGCATGGGCGATCAGCAGCACCGCGACAACCGGGGCCAACGCCGACAGGATCAGCGACAGGATCAGCAGCAGGCAGGCCTGCCGCAGCGCCTTGTCGGCGCCGATCAGATCGGCGCGCGGGGCCAGCACCAGCGCCGACAAAGCGGTGCCCGCGCCATAGGCGCCCATCGCCTGGATGATGTCGCCGGGCTGCGCGCCCAGATCCTGCGCCACGACGGTCGCAATGGGCGGCAGCACCAGCGAATTGGCGCCGACAACGCCGATGGTGGCGGTCAGAAGGGGGATGGGGCGTGTCAGCATCTTGCCCCAGCGATAGCGCCTTCGCGGGGGCTTGGGAAAGCGGAACCTGACGGGGCGGCGGGTGACGCTGCGGAATGGATCAGTGGCAGCGCAGCGGATAGGTCAGCCGCACCGGCGTGTCGGGCAGGGCGCGGGCGGCGTCGAAACAGGTCACCCGGCCAACACCGTCGGCCCAGTAGAGATGCGGATCGACCGCTTCGGCCGATTGGGCATCCGTGCGGTGGACCTCGAAATGCAGGTGGTTGAGAGCCCCCGCCAGCGCCCCGGTCGATCCCACGCGGCCGATCTGCTGGCCGCGGCTGACGTGATCGCCCTTGGCGACCGTCCGTGCATCCAGAT
The DNA here is from genome assembly GCF_009857745.1 of Thalassovita mangrovi. Lineage (GTDB taxonomy): Bacteria > Pseudomonadota > Alphaproteobacteria > Rhodobacterales > Rhodobacteraceae > Thalassobius > Thalassobius mangrovi. The sequence goes on along the minus strand of NZ_WWEN01000002.1, from coordinate 404,223 downwards.
GCACCGACCGTGTGATGATCTGGCGTCCTTGGGCATCGGTTCCGTGGCTGATTTCCACCCGGTTGCCATAGGCCGGTTCGTAAAAGGAGGCGGTCACGACACCGCTTGCAGCAGCCACGACCGGGGTGCCGCGCGGCGCCAGCACGTCCATGCCTAGGTGATTGCCGCCCTGACCGCCGGTATCGCGGCTGTCCGGGATGCGGCGGAACTGCTGCCCCACGGGGGGCGCGTTGGGCGGCATGATCACGTCGATCCGCGCCGTCGTATAGGCGCTGTAGGGGGCCGAAGAGCCGTCGGGGGGCGTGGAGCAGCCCGACAGGGCCAGTAGGGAGAGGCAGGCAATCGTCGCGGCGCTGTGATACTTCATGGCCTCTCCCGTTTCCGCTCAGGGGGCGCGGAAATGTTTCGACAGTTTCAGCCCCTGACCCTGGTAATTCGAGGCGATGCCGGACCCGTAGAGCTGCTGCGGAACCTCGGCCATCTTTTCATAGACCAGGCGGCCCACCACTTGCCCATGTTCCAGCACGAAGGGTGCTTCGTGGCAGCGTACCTCCAGCACGCCGCGCGATCCTGCGCCGCCCGCCGCCGCATGGCCGAAACCGGGGTCGAAGAAGCCCGCGTAATGGACGCGGAATTCGCCCACCATCGCCAGGTAGGGTGCCATTTCGGCGGCGTATTCGGGCGGGATATGCACCGCTTCGCGGCTGACCAGGATGTAGAAGGCGCCGGGGTCGAGGATGATCTGGCCGTTTTGCGTCCGCACCTCTTCCCAGTATTCCGCCGGGTCGTATTCGCCGATCCGGTCCAGGTCGATCACCCCGGTATGGGGTTTCGCACGATAGCCGACCAGCGTGCCCTCGGCGGGTTTCAGATCGACCGAGAAGCCGAGGCCCTCATCGATCACCGCCTCGCCGTCGACCAGCGGGGTTTCAGCGTGCAGGGCGCGCAACTCGTCATCGCTCAGCACCGCCTGACCGGCGCGGAAGCGGATCTGGTTCAGCCGCATACCGGGGCGCACCAGAACGGAGAAGGAGCGCGGGCAGATCTCGGCGTAAAGCGGGCCTTTGTAGCCGGGCTGGATGCGGTCGAATTCCTCGCCCCCGTCGGTGATGGTGCGGGTCAGCAGGTCCAGCCGCCCGGTGGAGCTTTTGGCGTTCGCCACCGCCTGGATACCCTCGGGCAGGTCCAGGAGCTCCATCAGCGGCACGACATAGACGCAGCCCTTTTCCAGAACCGCCCCCTGGGTGAGGTCGATCTGGTGCATTTCGAATTCTTCCAGCCGTTCCTGCACGGTGCGGCCGTGCCCGGCGAGGAACGAGGCGCGCACGCGCCAGGCGCGGGTGCCGAGGCGCAGATCGAGGCTGGCGGGCTGGATCTGTTCGGGAATGATATCGGGGCTGGCCGCGATCTGGCCCTCCGCGATCATCCGCTGCAATTCCTGGCTGGGCAAAACGCCGGTCATGAAGATCATCCCCTTTGCAATTGACCTGTCTTAGCAAAGCCGGGGCGGGGAGCGGAATAGGGAAAGCTCAGAAACTTGCGCGCCAGACGTTTTCAGGCGCTGAAAACGCCCCGAAATTCCTGCGGAATTTCGTTATTCGGTCGCGATCGTGGTGCCGGGGCCGTTTTCCGGCACGGAAAACGGGGCGAAATCTGCGTCAGATTTCGCCCCCTCGGTCTTACTCTTGGCCCGGCTTGACCCGCGCCGCGGTCTTGTTGGCAAACGCCTCCAGCCGTCCGCGCGAGGCGGGTTGGGTGTTCACGATGCCCGCCACCACGGATTCGGCATAGGCCGCGTCGAGCGCCGACATGTTCTGCATATGGCTGATGGCAGAGCAGATCGCGAAGTTGGACAGCGGCGGGTTCTGCGCCGCCGCGCGGGCGAGTTCATAGGCCTTGGCCTCGCTGTCCTCGACCAGGTATTGCGCCAGCCCCACCTGCACCGCTTCTTCCTTGGCATAGATGCGTCCGGTCAGCATCATGTCGATCATCCGCGCCTTGCCGACCAGATCGGCCACCCGGATCGTCGCGCCGCCGCCGGTGAACAGGCCCCGCTGGCCTTCGGGCAGGGCGAAATAGGTGCTTTGATCCGCGATCCGGATATGGGCGGACGACGCCAGTTCCAGACCGCCGCCTACGACGGCGCCCTTCAGCGCGGCGATGATCGGAACCCCGCCATATTCCATCTTGTTGAAGGCCTCGTGCCAGCGCAGGCACAGATGCATGAATTCTTCCGGTCGGCGGTCTTCCTGATGGTGTTCCACCAGGTCCAGCCCGGCGCAGAAATGGGTGCCCTCGGCGCGCAGCACCACGGCGCGGGCGCCCATGCGGGGCAGGCTGGAAAAGACCTCGATCAGTTCCTCGACGGTTTCGGCGTTCAGCGCGTTGCGCTTGGCCGCGCGGTTCAGCGTGACCGTGGTGATGCCATCGGCATCCATGGTCACCACCAGGTTTTCCAGGGCGAAATCTTCGACGGTTTTACTCATGCTCTCCTCCGTGCATTCGGGGCGCTGCCGGGGCGGCGCCGTTGCCCGACCATCCGCGACAGTGCGGGTGGAATCAAGCGGGGGGAGAGGCGAAAATTGACCGCATGGACGGATTTGCCAAGAAACGTTGCGTCGCGAACGCGGCTGCACGAACCGGGACGAACGGGTTCCCTTCCCGGCGTGGGATGGGCTGGCAGGCGATTTTCATGAAGGGTGATAGAGGGGAGAATTGGTCGGGCTAGCAGGACTCGAACCTGCGACCTTCCGTCCCCCAGACGGACGCGCTACCAGGCTGCGCTATAGCCCGACGGTTTGGTCTTCATAGCGATTTTCAGGGCGGGGGCAAGGGGCAATCGCGATTTTCTTCACCGGTCGCGGGATGCTTTTCCAAGCGCATCGGCATGGGACCGGACCCGCTGCAGAATCGGGGCCAGATCGGCGCCGGGCAGCTTGGCCTGGCGGGTCATGATGCGCGACAGGATGCCGGGGGCAGGGGCCTCGGCGGCGGGCGTTTCGGGCGCTTGTTCTGCGGCGGGCTGTTCCTCGGATTCGGCCGAAACCTGTTCCTCGGGCGCGGCTTCCGGTTCGGGTGCAGGTTCCGCTGCCGCTTCCGGCGCGGTTTCCGCTTCGGGGGCCTCTGCGTTGGCATCCTCAACCGGCTCCGCCGCGGCGGGTTCCGCGGCAGGGGGGAATTCGAACAGCGAGGCCTGTTCCGGCTCGGCGGCGGGTTTCGGCTTTGCCGGAGCCTTGGCCGGGGCAGGTTCAGGGTCCGGCCGCTTGAAGGCGACGAGGTTGTCGGTGGGCTCCGCTTCCGGCGTCGCCATCGGTGCCGTTTCCGGCTGCGGGGCAGGGGCGGCCTCGATCGTTTCGCCGCCGTCCAGCGGCTGCGACAGCGCGGCGACATGCTGCACGCCATTTTCGCGCAGCAGTTTCTGGACGCCCTTGATGGTCATGCCGTCGTCATGCAGCAGTTTCTTGATGCCACCCAGCAGCAGCATGTCCTGCGGTCGGTAATAGCGCCGGCCACCGGCCCGCTTGACCGGTTTGATCTGAGTGAACTTGCTTTCCCAGAAGCGCAGCACATGGGCCGGACGGTCCAGCCATTCGGCAACTTCGCTGATGGTGCGGAAAGCGTCGGGCGATTTCGCCATCCGAGCTTATCCCTTTTTGGCGTTTCCTGCGGCGACCCGTTCCTTCATCAGGTGCGACGGGCGGAAGGTCAGGACGCGGCGGGGGTTGATCGGCACCTCTTCCCCGGTCTTGGGGTTGCGGCCCACGCGGGCGGCCTTTTCGCGGACCGAGAAGGTGCCGAAGGACGAAATCTTGACCTGCTCACCCTCGACCAGGGCGTCGGACATGTGGTTCAGCACGCTTTCAACCAGTTGGGCGGAATCGTTGCGCGACAATCCGACTTCGCGGAAGATCGCTTCGCTCAGATCCATCCGGGTTAGAGTCTTTCCAGTCATCACAGGAGCCCCCCATTGTTTGGTCAAACATGAGGTAAGGTATTTTCCGAGTCAATATCAATGGCTTGCAAGAAGGGGCTGAAACGGCCCTTTTTACCTTACCAGCGCAGAACCACCGCGCCCCAGGCCAGCCCGCCGCCGATTGCTTCGGCAACCAGCAGGTCGCCCTTCTTGATCTTGCCCTGTTCGACGCCCACCGACATCGCCAGGGGAATCGATGCGGCCGAGGTGTTGCCGTGGTCCTGGACGGTCACGATGACGTTGTCCATCGACAGGCCCATCTTCTTGGCGGTGCCCTGGATGATGCGGATATTGGCCTGGTGCGGCACGATCCAGTCGACGTCGTCGTCGTTCAGCCCGGCCTTTTCCAGCGCCGCTTCGGCGGTGGCGGTCAGCTTTTCCACCGCCTGGCGGAACAGCGGGTTGCCCTGCATCCGCAGCTTGCCCGAGGTGCCGGTAGTGGACACGCCGCCATCGACATAGAGCATGTCGCGGAAGCGTCCGTCGGAATTCAGGTCCGAGGCCAGGATGCCGCGATCGTCACTGGTGCCTTCTGCCTCCTCGGCTTCCAGTACCAGCGCGCCGGCGCCGTCGCCGAACAGAACGCAGGTCGACCGGTCGGTCCAGTCCATGATCCGGCTGAAGGTTTCCGCGCCGATCACCAGCACCCGCTTGGCCTGACCGGCGAGGATCAGCGCATTGGCATTGGTCAGCGCGAAGATGAATCCGGCGCAGACCGCCTGCACGTCGAAGCCGAAGCCCCGGGTCATGCCCAGCTTTTCCTGCACCATGGTGCCGACGGACGGGAAGGTCAGGTCCGGGGTCGAGGTGGCGACCAGAACCGTGTCGATGTCGTCGGGGTCGAGCCCGGCATTGTCCAGCGCCGCACGCGCCGCCTTGACCGCCAGATCCGAGGTGGTTTCCCCCTCGGCGGCGAAATGGCGCCGCTCGATCCCGGAACGGGTGCGGATCCATTCGTCGGAGGTGTCGAGGGTTTCTTCAAACTCGCTGTTGGGAACGATACGTTCCGGCAGATAGTGGCCAACGCCTTTTACAACAGCGCGTATTGTCATTCTTTCTCACCGTTCTCGGACTGCTCAGCGGACCCATCTTGAACCTGCTCCTGGGCAGATGCAACCCGTGCCGCCAGTTTGTGGGAAAAGCCCGATTGCGATAGCTGGAAGGCCAGCTTCACTGCCGCCGCGACACCGGTCGCATCGGCCGATCCGTGCGATTTGACCACCGTTCCGTTCAGTCCCAGGAACACCCCGCCATTGACCCGGCGCGGGTCGATCCGCTTCTTCAGGCGCTGCATCGAGGTGACGGCCAGTACCGAGGCCAGCCGCGACAGGGGCGAATACTGGAAGGCTTCCTTCAGCAGGTCGCCGATCAGGCTGGCGGTGCCTTCGCCGGTCTTCAGCGCGACATTGCCGGTGAAACCGTCGGTGACGATCACGTCGCAGGTGTCGCCGGGAATATCGCCGCCCTCGACGAAGCCGACGAAATCGAATCCGGCATTGTCGGCATTGGACTTGATCAGGTCATGGGCCAGCTTCAGTTCGGCCCGGCCCTTGTGTTCCTCGGTGCCGACATTCAGCAGCCCGATGCGGGGCCTGTCCAGCCCCAGGCCGTTGCGGGCATAGGATGCCCCCATCAGCGCGTATTGCAGCAGGTCACGTTCATCGGCGCGCACATCGGCGCCGACATCCAGCATCACGTTGAACCCTTGGGGATTGCGCGACGGCCACAGCACTGCGATGGCAGGACGGTTGACGCCGGGCAGCTTGCGCAGCCGCACCATCGACAGCGCCATCAGCGCGCCGGTGTTGCCGCAGGACACGCAGACATCCGCGTCGCCCGAACGCACCGCTTCCAGCGCCGACCACATCGAGGTGTCCTTGCCGTGGCGCATCACGTGGGACGGTTTGTCCTCCATCGTGACCACGCCTTCGGCGTCGCGAATCTCGACCCGACCGGTAAGCGCCTTCTTGCGCGCGACCAGCTTTTCCAGCTCGGCCTTGGGGCCGTGCAGGATGAAGCCGATATCGGGGTTCTTCTTGGCCGAACGAGAAATACCGGCGACAACTGCCGCCGGTCCTCGGTCGCCACCCATGGCGTCAACGGAGATGATGGTGCGCCCTGCACCCGCCGTGGATTGATCCTGCAAAGCGGTCATTGCGGACGCCGGTCCCCGAGTTTTGCGTTACGCCGCGTCTTCGTCCAGGTCGATTTCGTCAACCAGGGCGACGACTTCACGATCGGCGTAGTGGCCGCAGGATGCGCAAACGTGGTGCGGGCGCTTCAGCTCGCCGCAGTTCGGGCATTCGTTGGGGTTTGCCGCGACCAGCGCGTCATGTGCGCGGCGGTTGTTACGGCGCGACTTGGATACTTTGTTCTGCTGGACAGCCATGTCACAACCTCAATTTCCTATGGGCGCAGGCGGCCCGGTTTCACGTGGGTTCGTGGCTCATATTCGGTCCGTGCCGACATGTCCAACCCAAAATTCGAATGAGCGCCGGAAAATACTGCGAATCCGCTTAGGCGCAAGTGTTTTTTTCAGTCTTTCTTTTCCAGCTTGTCGCGCAGCGCGGCAAGCCCGGCAAAGGGTTTGGTTTCCTCGTCGGTCATCGCCTTTTTGCCCGGTTCGGTGAACTGGGCCTCGGACAGTTCCGCGCCCTCGGCGCGCGGGTAGAGCGGCAGCGCCAGCGACAGGGATTCGATCATCATGGCGGCCGGGTCGATCACGTTGCCCAAAGGTTCCAGCGTGTCGTCCTCGGGCATTTCCACCTCGTCTTCGTCGCTCGCGTCCTCGGGCAGTTGCGCGACAAAGCGCCGGGTGATCTTTTCGTCGATCCTCGTGGTCACCGGGGCCAGAGTGACCACGCAGGATTGCACCACCGTCGCGCCCAGATCGGCACTCAGCAGCCAATCCTCGCGCCCCTCGGCGCGAATCTCGCCCTTGAAACGCAGCTTGCGCAGCTCGACCAGCCCCAGTTCCCGGGCGATGGCGGCAAGCGCGGCCTCGTCCGGCACCAGTTCGAACCGGGTCGGGCGGGTGGTGGGCAGGTCGGCGACGCGCAGGGGGTGGCTGGGCAGGCTTGTCATGATCGGGCGGGTTTCCTCTGCTTGAACCGGAAGCATTCCTTCTGTAAGCGGGATAAGAGGCGCAGAGGGCCAAGGCAAGAGGACAGCAATGTCACGCATGCGAAAGACGATCAGAACCGCCGCCGCCGGACTGGTGATGTTGGCGATGGCCGGATGCACCGCGATGTATCGCAACCACGGATATGTCCCCACTGACGAAGATCTGGCCGGGATCGTCGTCGGCGTCGACACCCGCGACAGCGTCGCCGAATCCATCGGCGCGCCGGGCGCGACCGGGGTGCTGAACGACAGCGGCTATTATTACGTGCAAAGCCGGGTGCGCCATTTCGGCGCGCAGCGCCCCGAAGTGATTGATCGCCAGGTGGTGGCGGTCAGCTTCGACAAGCGCGGCGTGGTCAGCAATGTCGAACGCTTCACCCTGGAGGACGGCCGTGTCGTGCCGCTGACCCGCCGGGTGACCAGTTCGAACGTCGCCAACAAGGGCTTCCTGCGTCAGCTGCTGGGCAATATCGGGCAGATCCGCGCCGGGGACTTCGCCAGTTAAGACCGGGCATCGCGGCGCGGTCCGTTTCGTCACATCCCTGATACAGCTTGTGTGTTAGGGCGGTCGAAACTACCTTTTGTCCTGTGGGCAACGCAGCCGGAGCCGTCTGATGCTGTCATTGAAAAAGGGGCGCTATACCACGCGCCTGGCCGAAACTGCCGAAGATATCGCAGCCGCGCAGCGCCTGCGCCACCTGAGCTTTCACGGCACCGAGGGGGTGGACGCGGACGGGTTCGACGCCATCTGCACCCATGTCCTGGTCGAGGAAAGCAGGACCGGGCGGCTGGTCTGCTGTTTCCGCATCCTGCCGCTGACCGGCGGCAGCGAGATCGGCCGCAGCTATTCGGCGCAATATTACGAATTGTCGGGGTTGCAGGACTTCCAGGGGCCGATGGTCGAAATGGGCCGGTTCTGCATCGATCCCGCGGTCAGGGACCCCGATATCCTGCGCGTGGCCTGGGGCGCGATGACCCGCTATGTCGACGATAACGGGGTCGAGATGCTGTTCGGCTGTTCGTCTTTCCACGGCACCGACGAACAGGAATACCTGGACGCCTTCGCGATGCTGAAGGAACGCCACCTGGCGCCCAAGCGCTGGCTGCCGCGGGTGAAGGCGCCGCAGGTGTTCCGGTTCGGCCAGAAGCTGCGCCGCAAGCCGGACGCGAAAAAGGCGATGCTGCGAATGCCGCCCCTGTTGCGGACCTATCTGCTGATGGGCGGCTGGGTGTCGGACCACGCGGTGGTGGACCCGAGCATGAACACGCTGCACGTGTTCACCGGCCTTGAGATCAGCGCCATCCCGCCGGCGCGCAAGCGGCTGTTGCGCGGCGTGGCGGGGTAGCAGGGGGCGCTGCCCCCGTCGCCCGTGCCGGACGACTCCCCCGGGATATTTTAGAACAGAAGAAGCAAGGGTTCTTGACCTTGTTCAGGGGCGTCGTTAGCTGCGAGCCATGGCACGTATTCCTTTGCTCCAACTGAACGATATCTCGCTGACCTTCGGCGGCGATCCGGTGTTTCACGATCTGTCGCTGGTGGTGCAGCCGGGCGACCGGGTGGCGCTGGTCGGCCGCAACGGGTCGGGGAAATCCACCCTGATGAAGGTGATGGCCGGGCTGGTCGAACCCGACCGCGGAACCCGCGTGGTGCCGCCCGGCGTCAGCGTTGGTTATATGGAGCAAGACCCTGACATGGCGGGGTTTTCCACGCTGGGCGATTATGCCGCCAGCGGGCTGGACGCGTCCGAGATGTACCGGGTGGAAATGGCCGGCGAAGGGTTGAAGTTCGACCCCGCGCGCGCGGTCGAAACCGCCTCGGGCGGCGAGCGGCGGCGCGCGGCGCTGGCCAAGCTGATGGCCGAGGCGCCCGAGCTGATGCTGCTGGACGAACCCACCAACCACCTGGATATCGAGGCGATCGCCTGGCTGGAAAACGAGCTGCGCGAGACCCGCAAGGGATATGTTCTGATCAGCCACGACCGCGCCTTTCTGCGCGCACTGACCCGCGCAACCCTTTGGATCGACAGGGGAAGTGTGCGGCGGCAGGAACGGGGCTTCGACGATTTCGAGGCCTGGCGCGATAAGGTCTGGGAAGAAGAGGACCTGCAGCGTCACAAGCTGGACCGCAAGATCAAGTCCGAGGGCCGCTGGGCGGTCGAGGGGATTTCGGCGCGGCGCAAGCGCAACCAGGGACGGGTGCGGCGGCTGCAGGACATGCGGGCCGAACGGGCGGGCCAGATCAGGCGCCAGGGCGCGGCGGCGATGGAATTGGCCGCGGGCCCGAAATCCGGCCGTAAGGTTGTTGAGGCTGTTGATATTTCAAAGGCTTACGGCGAAAAGGTGATCCTGAGCAAATTCTCGGTCAAGATTCAGCGCGGCGACCGGGTGGCCTTTGTCGGCCCCAATGGCGTGGGCAAGACGACGCTGCTCAAGATACTGATGGGGCAGGAAAATCCCGATGAGGGCACGATCAGCATCGGCACCAACCTGATGCCTGCCGTGTTCGACCAGGCGCGGGCGCAGCTGGACCCGGAAATGACCCTGTGGGACAGCCTGACCGGCGATCCGGACATGCGGGTGTCGGGCAAGGCGGACCAGGTGCTGGTGCGCGGCCAGCCGAAACACGTGGTGGGCTATCTGAAGGAATTCCTGTTCGACGAACGGCAGGCGAGAGCGGCGGTTAAGTCCTTGTCTGGCGGGGAAAAAGCGCGTTTGCTGCTGGCCAAGCTGATGGCGAAGGAAAGCAACCTTCTGGTGCTGGACGAACCGACCAACGATCTGGATATCGAAACGCTGGACCTGCTGCAGGAATTGCTGGACGATTACGATGGCACGGTTCTGCTGGTCAGCCACGACCGCGATTTCCTCGACCGGGTGGCGACCACCACCATCGCGATGGAGGGCGATGGCAAGGCCACCGTCTATGCCGGCGGCTGGAGCGATTATCAGGCCCAGAAGGCCGAGGCTGAGCCGAAGGAAAAGAAAGAAAAAGCAAAGCCTTCCGAGGTGAAGGTGAAGTCTGATGCGAAGGCTGAGGCGAAGCCCGCCGAGGGCCTGTCCTTCACCGAAAAGCACCGGCTGGAGGCGCTGCCGGGGATCATCGAGCGGCTGGAAGCGGAGATCGGCAAGCTTGAGGAATTCCTGATGGACCCGGAGCTTTTCAGCAAGGAACCGGTGAAATTCCAGAAGGCCACCGACGCGCTGGTCGAGCGGCAGCAGGCGCTGGCGGCGGCGGAAGAGGAATGGATGGCGCTGGAGGAAAAGGCCGGCGGCTAGGCGCTGCAGAACTTTGTCGGCATTTGCGGGATTTGTAGCGCCAAACGCTACGGATGGCCCGGGCGCCGATTCCGGTGCATACTCGGCCCATTGCGAGGCAGCATAAAGGGGCCGGGATGATCAGGGGCGTGGTGCTGGATATTGCCGGGGTGCTGTATCAGGGCGACCACGCGGTGCCGGGCGCCATCGCGGCGCTGGACCGGCTGAAGGGCGCGGGATTGCCCGTCCGATACCTGACCAATTCGACCCGAAGCCCGAAGCGCAAGATCGTGGCGAAGCTCGCCGCGATGGGGTTCGCGGTCGACCCGGCGGAGGTGCTGACACCCGCCGAGGCGGCCTGCGACTGGCTGAAGCGCGAAGGCTATGCGCCGCATCTGCTGGTCCATCCCGACCTGGAGGAGGATTTCGCGGGTCTGTCCGGCGGCGAACGGACCGCTGTGGTAGTCGGCGATGCGGGGCCTTTCTTCACTTATGAGCGGATGAACGCGGCGTTCCGGGAACTGGTGAAGGGTGCGCCGTTGCTGGCGCTGGCGACCAATCGGGTGTTCCGGGACGCGGATGGCGCATTGTCGCTCGACGCCGGGGCCTTCGTGCGGGCGCTGGAATATTCCAGCGGCAGCGAGGCGCTGCTGTTCGGCAAACCGGCGGCCGAGTTTTTCCACACCGCCGTACGGCGGATGGGATGCGATCCGGACGAGGTGGCGATGATCGGCGACGACGCCGAAAGCGATGTCGCCGGGGCGCTCAAGGCCGGGCTGGGGGGCGCGTACCTGGTGCGGACGGGGAAGTATCGCGCGGGCGATGAGGCGCGGTTTGCGCCGTGTCCGACGGCGGTGGTGGCGGATGTTGCCGAGGCGGTTGAGACGGTTCTTCAAAGCCGCGACTAGAGTGGGGTGCCGGGTCTGAGGCAGAAGAAAACCGGGGCGGGTCTTGGTGGTCTTTGCCCCGCCTTGAATGGACCGGAAAGTTACAAGCTGTCGTCATCTCCTATCCTTCCAAAAGCTTCGGGGCAGACCTGAGCCGACTGTCAGATTCCCTCGGGTCACTTCACAATCCGGGCGAGGTTTGCCTCGTCGTTGTTTAATCTGCCAATCATGCCCCTTTATTGGGTTGACACTCTATCTTAGCACCGCTTAGTTGCGGGCGAACTTACTACTGCTTAGATTCGTGAAATGACCCAAAAACCCTACCACCACGGCGATCTGCGCCACCTTTTACTCGACACCGCGAAACGCGTTGTCGAGCAAAGCGGGGCCGCACAGCTCTCTCTGCGCAGCCTTGCCGATGAAGCGGGCGTCTCAACCGCGGCGCCCTATCATCACTTCAAGAACAAGACCGCATTGCTGGCGGCCGTCGCCGCAGCAACGATGCGGGAATTCAACGCGTACCTGACGTCGAGTTTCGATGCCGCGCTTTCCCCGCAGGAGCGGCTTGAACGGCTGGGCGTCGCTTATGTGACCTTTGCCCGGGATCACCCCGAGCTTTTCAAGCTCATTCAGTGGTCGGATCGGCAAGCCGAAACCACCGATCAAGAGCTCGCAGAGCTGCGAAAGGAGAATTTCGGCATCCTGTACGCGGCGGTCGCCGACTGCCTGCCCAAGGCGAGCGAGGAGACGCGCCACACCGCATGTGCCGCCGCCTGGAGCCTCGTTCATGGGGCTGCGGTGCTGGTCCTTGATGGTCGGCTGGGGCTGATCACGCCAATGGAAAATCTTGACGCAACGATTACGAAGATCGTCCGGAAACTCGATCTTCTTAGAGAAATTGAAGGAAATATCGAATGACAACTCCTCTTATTATCATGTCGCTTCTCATGGTCCCGGCATTTATCGCGGCGCTTGTCGGGTTTTACCGGGATCGGCCCGCGCTTTATATCGTCGGCGGCCAGATCGGGCTGGTGTTTGCGTTTGCGTTTTTTTCGGTTGGGCATTTCGCGATGACCGACGCGATGGTCGATATGCTGCCGGGCTTCGTTCCGGCGCGAAAATACTTGGTATATGCCACTGGTTTTCTGGAGGCAGGGCTGGCGATCGGGCTGCTTGTTCCCGGGAGCAGACAGCTTGCGGCGCTCGGCTGCCTGAGCGTTCTGGTGCTTTTCTTTCCGGTCAATGTCTATGCGGCCATCAATGAGGTTGGACCGGGCGGGCATCAATGGGGACCGGAATACTTGTTGCTGCGCGCACCGCTGCAGATCGTTTTGATCTCCTGGACCTATTGGTTCTTTTTGAAACCCAAAGATCGTGCTTTGAACTTAGGTTTCGAAACCTGACGCACGAGGGGCGGCGCGGCGAACGTCACGCGGTGCTGAGACGTCGGAGATGGAGAGCCTTGCTGTCACGCCAAGGTTCAAGAAGCCCGGTCTTCCCCGGCCTTCATGCATCTGCGGGGTTTCAGCCCATGGTCGCGTGGCATATGTAAGAAACAGTCCCGGGGAAAGCCGGGGCTGTTCAAGGGAGTATCCGGCGCGAGGGGCTGACGTGACAGGGGGCATCGATTTGCACGACGTTGTGCTGGCCATCTGTATTGGCCTGCCGCTGGGATTTCTGTTCTACGTTCTCTGCGTCTACACGCGCTGGAAGTCCGGGTCGGACCCGGGCGAACGCTTTGCCACGGCGTATTGGTACACGGAGAAGAACCCGCTGCACCGCGCGTGGTGGCCGGTTGCCGCCGTCCTTGTTTACTTCTTGGTGGTGGTGCTGGCCGGCCTTTAGCAGGGATAGGCAAACGCCGCCCTTCCCACGCCTGCCGTCCAGAGGCGGGCGGCAGGTTTGGAATATAACTGGCGGGCGCGGTCACATCTTGTGGTGGTCGCAGGTGACGTTGGGGTTGAACGGCATCAGCTCGCCCATCGGGTTGTCGCGGAACAGCCAGACGTGTTGGTCGTAATGGGGCATGAAGCCATGCGCCTCGTCGCCCGGGGTTGCCGGGTCGTCGGCCATGTGATCCCAGCTTCGGCCGTTCAGCACCGGCTGCGCGGTCATACCGGCGTCGTTCCACGCCTTTTCGAACACCAGGTTTTCCACCGCGACGAATTCGAGCGATCCGTCCGCCTGCGGCTCGTAGATCAGGATCGAGGGCTGCGACCAGTCGGTATAGGTGGAATTGCCGTCGACGCGCGGCGCCGTGGCGGTGATTTCAAGCAGGGCCGGGTGGATGTAATGGATGCCCATGCCGCCCAGTTCCGGCGGCAGGCCTTCGCCCTTGGCCGAGACGCAGTGATTGTCGGGGGTGATGTAGCCATCCGCCAGGGCGACGTTGATGTCTTTGTATTTCGACAGGTTTTCGCGCATCTGGTCGATGTCGACATCCGCGGCGGACAGGGTCATTGGAAATACGGTTGCTGCAAAAGCGCAGGCGATTAGGCGTTTCATGATAATTCCTCCCATATGGGCGGCCACGGTGGTTTTGCCGGGGCCGAAAATCCCATCATAGCACAATTTGCCTCAAATCGTTGGCACGATCGCTGTTCGGGGCGGTTGATGGGGGGAATTGGCCGATGGCGCGGGGGCCGCGCCTTGCGGGGGCGAATGTGCTATCGTCGTGACAGCTTGGCGCAAGGGGGGGGCGGAGGGCAGGACATGACGGGCCGTCGCATTCTCATCGCTTTTTCGCTGTGGATCGCCTCCATGCGGGCGGTGCTGGGCGGGGAGCAGGTGCCGCCCGGATGGGAGGAGGTCGGCGCCATCTTCGCGGCGCGCTGCATCAACTGCCATTCCGCGCTGGGCGCCGCGAAGGGGCTGCGGCTGGACAGTTACGCGGCGGTCCTGGCGGGCAGCGCGGACGGCGCGGTGGTTCTGCCCGGGGACCCGGCAGGCAGCGAGCTGATCCGGCGGCTGCGCGGCGAAAGCACGCCGCGGATGCCGTTCCTCAGCACGCCACTGCCAAAGGGCGAGATCGATCTGATTGTTCGTTGGATCGAGGCCGGGGCACCGGAAAAGGGGCTGGCGGAAGCGGATATGGCGGATTGAGTGGGGTGGGGTAGAGGGGGCTTTTCGTTTGGTGTGCGGGGAATGGCCGGTTCCAGTCCGAAGCGGACCCATGCGGAGAACACCTTCAGTCAATCCAGCATATGCACGAAGGGCGGAGAGCGGACCTTCGCGTTAAATCGCACGCAAGACCGGTTCGGGCGTGAAGCGGTCGTTCGCCGCGCCCCTGCGAACATGGGCCATGCGGAGTTTGCTGACATTGCGGCCTGGAAGCTTCGAACGGGCACGCCTCGGCAACTCGCTTCAGAGTAAAGGCGTTTGAACGCTGCCGGGGTACTACGAACGCCTGCCCGGCCCGGCGGAACTGGCGGAATCCTACCCATGTTATTGGATAACACATGGGGGTTATTGACTAACACGTGAGGTCATATCTTGTTGGCCACAAGATTACGACAAACGACCGGGTAACGCGTTTGTCTGGCAACACGGCGAACCGGCGACAATCCTGAAGCGCAGGCGCCATACTACCACCGCGACCTGCGGTAAGAAGGAGCAAGAATATGAAACTTTTGATAGCAGCAGCGACGACTGTTCTGGTTGCATCTCAGGCATTTGCCGGCTCGTACGAGGTAAGATGCGAGACAACGAAGGTGCCGTACCAGGAAACCGTCAAAGGCGGGACTCCCGAGAAAGTTATCGGCGGGGCGATTATCGGCGGGGTGCTCGGGAAAGTCGTGACAAAGGAAAATGCCGGCGCTGCCGCTGGTGCTATCATCGGCGGAGCCGTCGCCAATGAAACGAGCAAAAGGACCGTCACCAAATACAAAGACGTCGAAACCTGCACGAACGTTTTCATTCCCGAGCGCGTCACGGATGAGGAAACGCTTCGACAGACCTTGCTGGATCTGAACGACGGCAAGTCGGTCAGCAAGGAAATGATCATGGACGTGCAGTATACGATCGGCGTCGGCCATGACGGAAAATGGGGACCAAGGTCCAAGCTGGCCGCCGAGAAATACCTGGCAGACCTGGCGCCCGACGCGCCGCTGTATTCGCTGGTGGTCAATGATGTGGTCATCGTCAGCTCGGCCGACGCCAGTGCGATCGATCAGATCAAGCAGGCCCTGCTTGAAGCAGGTGTCGATTCGCACATCTTTGTCGATTTGCAGCAATGAATGTCGGCGGCGCTACTCCGCGTAGCGCCGCCTGCGACCGTCGGAAGAATTTTCCAAACCGCGGTACAGCCATTCGCCGCAGGTAAATTGAATATCCGCTAGGGGCCGTCTCGTTGGTTGGCGCGGTTGTGGCTACCCGAATTTTGAAAAGTCCGCTTCCTGTGCTTAGCTGCCTTTGTGCGATACCCCAGCGACCTCCCGCTTCCCCCCTCACAACCGCCCCTTCTCATACAGCCGCCGCAGCGCGCCGCAGGTGTCGTCTGTGGGGGTGAGGCAGACGGATTTGCCGCGCTTTTCGCACTTCGGCGCGGCTTGGGGATACCGGGACGGCGGAAATGGCGGATGGATAAAGCGGCAACGCCACTCGTCAAGAGCGCCCAGCCGCGGTCGGGCTCGGCTCGGCCAAACCGATTGACCGGACGCGCCCCGGTGGATGGCACCGGGGCACGCTGGATTTATTGCATGCGCAGGGCGCCGTCGATGCGGATGACCTCGCCGTTCAGGTAGCCGCATTCGCAGATGAAGCGCGCCAGCGAGGCGTATTCGCGCGGATCGCCAAGGCGGCGCGGGTTGGTCACGTCGGCGGCGAGCTGATCCTGCACTTCCTGCGGCAGGCCCATCAGCATCGGCGTCAGGAAGATGCCCGGTGCGATCGCCATCACCCGGATGCCTTCGCGCGCCAGGTCGCGGGCCATCGGCAGCGAGGTGGCGACGATGCCGCCCTTGGACGCGGCATAACCGGCCTGGCCCTTCTGGCCGTCAAAGGCGGCGACCGAGGCGGTGTTGATGATCACGCCGCGCTGGTTGTCGTCGCTGGGATCGTTCTTGGCCATTTCGGCGGCGGCCAGGCGGGCGACGTTGAAGCTGCCGATCAGGTTGATGTTGATGATGCGCTGGTAATGTTCCAGGCTGTGCGGCCCATTCTTGCCCAGGGTCTTTTCGGCGGTGCCAATGCCGGCGCAATTGACGGCGGTGTTGATCTTGCCCATCGCCTTGACGGCGGTGTCGATGGCGTTCTGGACCGAGGCTTCGCTGGTCACGTCGGTTTCCACGAAGGTGCCGCCGATTTCCGCGGCGACCTTTTCGCCCTGTTCGGCGTTGCGGTCCAGCAGGGTCACTTTGGCGCCGGATTCGGCAAACAGGCGGGCGGTGGCCTCGCCCAGTCCCGATGCTCCTCCGGTGATCACGGCGCAGGTATCTTTCATAAGCATTTTGGACGTCCTCTCTCGTCTAAATGAACAAGTGTTCAGTAATATGCGGGCAGGGCGCTTGTCAAAGCTGCTTTGCCCGGCGGAAACGGCCGATGACGGACATCTCGATGACCGTCAGGATGATGCGGTAGACGTGATGCAGCGTCACGATGGCGGGGTTGGCGTGCAGGCTGAGCGCGATCAGCGCCATTTCGGTGACGCCGCCCGGGGCGAAGGAAATCAACAGCGCATCGAAGGGCGCACCGGTGGCGCTGTGCAGCGCGGTGGCGCAGAGCGCGCCGAGGCCCAGCATCGCGGTCACGGAAACCACTGCCAGACCCGCCGCCACCACCATGGTGCGGCCCCTGAGCCCGGTGAAGCGCATGCCCAGCGATGTGCCGATCACGACCTGAGACAGGTTGATCGCCCATTGCGGCAGCGCCAGATCGGCAAGCCCGGTGACGGTGACGATGGCGGCAGCCAGCAGGGGACCGGTGAGTTGCGCCGCCGGAAGCTTGATCGCGGTGCCGATGAACAGCCCGGCCAGCCCGATGGCCAGCGCCAGCGGGATCGCCGCCGCGCTGGTGTCGGGGGCGGCCATCGACTGGCCCCCGGCGCTGCCCACCGGGGCGCCGTAATAGAGCGACAGGCCCAGCGGCACGATTGAGATCACTGCGATGATGCGCATGAATTGCTGCATGGTCAGGATCGGGATGTCGGCCCCGGCCTCTTCGCCGAGCGCCAGCGATTCCATCAGCCCGCCGGGGGTGCCGGAATAGAAGGCGGTGGGCCGGTCGTAGCCGCCCAGGTGGCGGAAGATGACGTAATTGACCCCGTGGGCGGCGAAGACGAAGCCGGTCAGCACCGTCAGGGATGCGATCAGCGACGGGATTTCCGCGATCAGGTCGGCATGCACCCGCGATCCGATCATCACGCCGATCAGCGCCATGAAGATCATGCGGAACTTCATCGGGAAACGGTAGCCTTCGGGCAGCCGGTCGCTGAAGAAGATGCCGATCAGGCCCGAGGCGACCAGGCTGCCGATCATGTAGGGCAGCGGCGTGTGGATCAGCGATGCGAGAAAGCCGCCGGCCCCGCAAAGGGCGGTCAGGATCAGCGTCTGCAGGGCGAGCTTGAGAAACATGCTGTCGGCTTGGTTTGAGCGTCGAATGTTATATGGCAGAACCAATTGCCGGGGGCAAGGCGGGTTGCGGGGTCTGCCGCAGCGTCGTTTGCCAGGCAGCGCGCGGGCCTATTTCAGCGAAACGCCCTTGTTCCACGGCATCAGCACCAGCATGCGGGCGATGCCGCAGCGGTCGAAGAATACGACCAGGATCATGCCGAGGAAGAGCAGAGGATAGAACCAGCCCATGCCCGGCAGCATCGCGATCAGCATGAAGGCAAGCCAGACCTCGCGCACCTGCACCGGGAAGCTGGTGAGGCTGCGGTCGCGGGCGATGAAATAGATCAGGTTGGCGACGCTCACCGCCAGGGCGGCGGTATAGCCCCAGGGCAGGCCGATCAGCCCCAGCCCGATCGCGGCGCAGATGATCGCCCAGAACCACCAGTCGAGCGTCTGGTATTTGATCGTGAGTTTCATCGTCCCGTCCCCCTGTCCGTTGTTCGGATTGACGGGGAGTTTAGCGGGAAAGCGCGGGGGGGACTTTGATTGGGGTCAACGCGGGGGCGGGGGGGCATGCCAAGCGGGGATTTGGATTTTCAGGAAATCTGGAGCGGGTAGCGGGAATCGAACCCGCGCGTTCAGCTTGGGAAGCTGACAGGCTACCATTACATCATACCCGCCTGTGCCGGATCAGGTATCCAAGAGCCGGGGCAACGTCAAGATGGCAAACGCGAAAATGCTCAGCCGCGCCGCCGCCTGCGCCGACCGCCGCTGCCGTCGCCGCCCGCGTTGAAGCTCACCTCGGGCAGGGGGGCGATGCGGGACAGTTGCGGGAACGGGTCGGTGGCGTGGGGGATCGCGTTGGCGGCGACGAAATGTTCCTGGAAGCGCGGCTCGATCGCGGTTTCGACCTTGGTGATCTGTCTGACCACCTGTTCGATCTCGGCCCGCGCACCCGCGTTGCACAAAGCGATGCGCGCGCCGGTGCCCGCCGCGTTGCCTGCGCTTTGCACCTTGTCCAAGGGCACGTCGGGGATCATCCCCAGCACCATCGCGTGTTTGGGGCTGATATGCGCGCCGAAGGCTCCGGCCAGCACCACCCGGTCGACGTGATCGACGCCCATTTCATCCATCAGCAGCCGCGCGCCGGCATAGAGCGCCGATTTGGCCAGCTGGATGGCGCGGATGTCGGATTGGGTGACGGTGATCAGCGGGCCGCCTTCGGCGCTGCCGTCCCAGATCACGTAGGAATGGGTGCGGCCCTCGGGGATGCACCTTTCGGTGCCGGTCTGCTCGGCCGACCCGATCAGGCCGGAGGGGTCGAGGAGGCCCGCCATGCGCATTTCCGCCACCGCCTCGATGATGCCCGAGCCGCAGATGCCGGTGATGCCGGTGTTTGCGGCGGCCTCGGTGAAGCCGTCCTCGTCCGACCACATGTCGAGCCCGATGATGCGGAAGCGCGGCTCCTTGGTTGCCGGGTCGATTTCGATCCGTTCGATGGCGCCGGGGGCGGCGCGCTGGCCGGAGCTGATCTGCGCCCCCTCGAAGGCGGGGCCGGTGGGGGAGGAACAGGCCAGCACGCGGCTCTCGTTGCCCAGCAGGATTTCGGCGTTGGTGCCCACATCGACGACCAGCACGAGGTCCTTGGATTTATGCGGCTGTTCGGCCAGAGCCACGGCGGCGGCATCGGCGCCCACATGGCCCGCGATGCAGGGCAGGATATAGGTTTGGGCGCTGGGGTTCACGGTGGTGAGGTCGAGCGCGGAAGCGGGCAGGGTGAGCGCGTCGGAGGTGGCCAAAGCGAAGGGCGCCTGGCCCAGCTCCACCGGGTCGAGGCCCAAGAGCAGGTGATGCATGACCGGGTTGCAGACGAAGGTGGTCTCGAAGATCAGGGCGGGGTCGATATTGGCCTCGGCGGTCAGGGTCTGGATGAGGCCGTTGAGCGCCACGCGCACGGCCTCGGTCATTTCGCCCGCGCCGCCGGGGTTCATCATCGCGTAGGAGACCCGGCTCATCAGGTCCTCGCCGAAGCGGATCTGCGGGTTCATCACGCCCGACGAGGCCAGAACGTGGCCGTCGGCGAGATCGCACAGGTGGGCCGCGATGGTGGTGGAGCCGAGATCGATGGCGAGGCCGTAAAGCCCGGCGTCATGGAAGCCGGGCCAGATGTCCAAAAGCTGCGCCGGGCCGCCGCGATGATCCTGGAATAGCGCCACGGTGCCCTGCCAGTTGCCCTTGCGCAGGGCGCTTTGCAGTTTCGCCAGCACGGGCAGGCCGGCGCGCAGGTCGGCGACCTGCCATTGGTCCTTCAGCGCCTGTTTCAGACGTTCCAGATCGCCGGTCGGGTCGTGCATGTCGGGTTCGGGGACCTCGACGAAACAGGCGCGGGTGGCCGGGTCCATGGTGATCGGGCGGGCGTCGGCGGCCTTGCGGATGACCTGTTTGTGGACCTGGCTTTCGGGCGGCACGTCGATGACCACATCGCCCTGGATCGTGGCCTGACAGCCGAGGCGGCGGCCTTCTGTCAGCCCGCGTTTGTCCTTGTAACGCTGTTCGACGGCGTTCCAGTCGGACAGGGCGCCGGGGCGGGCGGTGATACCGTGTTTGGGGAAATCGCCGAAGGCGGGGGTGACCTGGCAGCGCGAACAGATGCCACGGCCGCCGCAGACGGAATCGAGATCGACGCCGAGCTGGCGTGCGGCGGTCAGAACGGGGGTGCCGACGGGGAAGCGGCCGCGCTTGCCCGAGGGGGTGAAGATGACGAGGGGATCGGTGGTCATTGCTGGGCCATGGCTTGTTCGCGTGCGCTCAGCATAGGCGGTGATGATCCGCGCGGGTGGCGATGAGCGGCAGTTCAGGGTCGGGGCGCGTCATTTTTCGCGGCGGGGGCGGAATTTGGCGGAAGAAAACGCGACGTGCGATTGGACGTTTACCCGGCCCCAAACAGCGGCGTATGCGCCGCCGGTCAGCGCCCGACCGCAATCGGGCGCTCCTTTGTCGGCTCAGCGGAACCCGCGCGTGTGGAAGATGAAGCCCAGCGTGTTGAGCAGCACCTGCGCGGCAAGGATCGCGGTCGATCCGGTGGGGTCGTAATCGGGCGCGACCTCGACTAGGTCGATGCCGATCACCTCGTGGTCGCGGGCGACCTGCTGCAGGATTTCCAGCACCTCGTAATAGAGGAAGCCACCGTGGCTCGGCGTGCCGGTGCCCGGTGCGATCGAGGGGCAGAAGCCGTCGATATCGATCGTCACATAGACCCGCGCGCCTTTCGGGATGCGGGTCGCCACGCCCTCGGCCCCCAGCTTGCGCGCCTGGCGCACCGACAGGATGTCCGATCCCATCGCGCGGGCGTCGTCGTAGCCTTCCTTGGCGGTCGAGGACACGTTGCGGATACCGACCTGGGTCAGGCCCGTCACATAGGGTTTTTCCGCCGCGCGGCGCATCGGGTTGCCGTGGCCGAAGCGCACCCCGTGGCGTTCGTCGACGAAATCGAGATGGGCGTCGATCTGCAGGATGTGGAAGGTGCCCTGATCGTCGAAGGCGTTGATGCAGGGGATGTTGACCGAATGATCGCCGCCGATCACCACCGGCAGGGCCTTGGCCTTCAGCGCCGCGCGCACGGCGGTTTCGATGTTGGCGTGGCTTTTCATCGTGTCCGTGTGGACGATATCGGCGTCGCCCATATCGGTGATCCGCACCGATCCGGGCAGGTAGGTGGCATCGTCTTCGTGATCGTAGGCCCCGGCATGGCCGAAGCTGAACAGCGTCGAGGCCTCGCGCACCGAACGCGGGCCGAAGCGCGCGCCGGAACGCCACTGGGTGCCCGCGTCGAACGGCGCGCCGATGATCGCCACGTCGGTGTCGAGAGCGTCCCAATCGGGCTGATAGGGCCGCTTGCCGAAGGTGGAAATCCCGACGAAGGGCAGATCGAGCCGCCCGCTTTCATATCCGTGTGCCATGCTGGTATCCCTGTTTTTTCCTGATTTTTTTAAGGGAGCTTGGTCCGATTGCGCGGCAGAGGCAAGCCCCCCGCGCGGGCGTCACCTGGGCGCGTTGATCGGGCGGTTCAGCGTCCAGTCGAAGGTGCCCGTGTCGCGTTCGCGCACCGCCTGTTTCCAGCCCGTTTCCTCGGCCCTTGTCTTGAAATTGATGCCCTCGGGCGAATGGCGGGTGATGCCGTCGAAGATCGTGGCAAGGCGTTGGGTGTTCATCATGCCGGTCTGTTCAACGGCCTGGTTGATCACCATCTTCTGCATCGCCAGCTGGTTGACCGGGACCGAGGCCATGCGATGCGCCATCTGCTCGACCGCGTCGTCCAGTTGATCGGCGGGGACGGATTTCAGGATCAGGCCCATCGCCTCGGCCTCCTTGCCGCTGATCTTGTCGCCGGTGAACAGCATCCGCTTGGCCTTTTCCAGCCCCAGCCGGTAGACCCACATCGCCGTGGTCGGGCAGCCCCAGACGCGGGCGGGCATGTAGCCGATCTGCGCATCGTCGGCCATGAACACCAGGTCGGAACACAGCGCGATGTCCGACCCGCCCGCCACCGCGAAGCCGTGCACCTTGCAGACCACCGGCTTCATCGCGTGGAACAGCGACATGAAGGCCTGGGTGTTGCGCCACATGAACTGGTAATCCTTGATCGGGTCCCAGGGCATCGGCTGGGTCACCTCGCCGCTGCCGTTGCCTTCGGCGTAATAGGTCAGGTCGTAGCCTGCGCAGAACGCATCGCCCGCGCCGGACAGGATCATCAGGTGCACGTCGGGGTCGTTATCGGCTTGGGCCACGGCGGCGGCCAGCAGTTGCGGCAGTTCGTCGTCGATGGCGTTCATCACCTCGGGGCGGTTGAGGGTGATGCGGGCGATGCGCCCGGTCTTTTCGTACAATATCTTGGTCATGGCTGGGTCCTCCCTGCCTTCAGCGTGGCGCAGGGGCCCGGGATTTCCAACCGCGAAGGGATTTGGTGACGCAGGGGAACGGTTTGGGCGCTTTGGGGCTTCCCTTTCGTGCTTATGCATGAGATAGGGACGTGCCAACACCGATCCCCATTTACCGGAGTCCCCAAATGGAAATTCGTGAGGCCCTTACCTTCGATGATGTTCTACTCGTTCCCGGTGCGTCCAGCGTTCTGCCCTCCACGGCGGAAACCCGGACCCGCGTGACCAGGTCGATTGATCTGAACATTCCGCTGCTCAGCTCGGCCATGGACACGGTGACCGAGGCGCGCATGGCGATCGCCATGGCGCAGGCCGGCGGCATGGGGGTCATTCACAAGAACCTGACGATGGACGAACAGGCGCAGCAGGTGCGCCGGGTCAAGCGGTTCGAATCCGGCATCGTCTACAACCCGGTGACGCTGCGCGCGGATCAGACGCTGGCCGATGCCAAGGCCTTGGTCGAGCGGTACAATTTCACCGGCTTCCCGGTGGTGGACGACCAGGGCAAGGTTCTGGGTATCCTGACCAACCGCGACATGCGGTTCGCGTCCTCCGACGCGACGCCGGTCAAGGCGATGATGACGGCGGAAAACCTGGCGATGCTGGCGGAGCCGGCCGATCTGGAACAGGCCAAGAACCTGATGAAGGAACGCCGGATCGAGAAGCTGCTGGTGCATGACGGCCAGGGCAAGCTGACCGGTCTGCTGACGCTGAAGGACACCGAAATGGCGGTGCTGAACCCGACCGCCTGCAAGGACCACCTGGGCCGGCTGCGGGTCGCGGCGGCGTCGTCGGTGGGCGATGCCGGTTTCGCCCGCTCCGAGGCTCTGATCGACGCGGGCGTGGATATCGTGGTGGTCGACACCGCGCATGGCCATTCGGCGGGCGTGATCGAGGCCGTCAAGCGGATCAAGGCGCAGTCGAATTCGGTGCAGGTGATCGCCGGTAACGTCGCCACCGGCGACGCGACCCGCGCGCTGATCGATGCCGGGGCGGACGCGGTCAAGGTCGGTATCGGGCCGGGGTCGATCTGCACCACCCGGATGGTGGCGGGCGTCGGCGTGCCGCAGCTGACCGCGATCATGGATTGCGCATCGGCGGCGGGCGACGTGCCGGTCATCGCCGATGGCGGCATCAAGTTTTCCGGCGATTTCGCCAAGGCGATCGCGGCGGGTGCGTCCTGCGCGATGGTCGGTTCGATGATCGCGGGCACCGATGAGAGCCCGGGCGAGGTGATCCTGTACCAGGGCCGGTCGTTCAAGTCCTATCGCGGCATGGGCAGCCTTGGCGCGATGGCGCGCGGCTCGGCCGACCGCTATTTCCAGAAGGACGCGGCCAGCGACAAGCTGGTGCCGGAAGGGATCGAAGGCCAGGTGCCCTACAAGGGCTCGGCGGGTGCTGTCATTCACCAGCTGGTCGGCGGTCTGCGCGCGGCGATGGGCTATACCGGCTGCGCCACGGTGGCGGAGATGCGGCAGAACTGCAATTTCGTGCGCATCACCGGGGCCGGTCTGAAGGAAAGCCACGTGCATGACGTGCAGATCACCCGCGAAAGCCCGAACTACCGGATCGGCTGATGACGGCGTTCTATGACAGCACGGCGGGGCGGCTGACCTGCCTGACCGACGGCGCGGCGAGCTTCGCGCCGGAGATCTTCGCCGATCTGCCGGTGGCGGATCAGAACGCCTTGCTGTCGGCGGCGGGCGAGGTGGAAATCCGCACCGAATTCAACTGCTTCGTGCTGGAACAGCCTGGCGCGGCGCCGGTGCTGATCGATGCCGGCGGCGGCGCCCTGATGGGCGACAAGGCTGGGGCGTTGGCGGGGCTGCTGGCCGATAAGGGCATCGCGCCCGAGGCGGTCGGGACGATCATCTTCACCCATCTGCACCGCGACCATGTCGGCGGGGCGTTGGACGGTGACAAGCCGGTGTTCCCCAATGCCGAGGTTGTCATGCTGGATATCGAAAAGGACTTCTGGCAGGGCAAGGCGGATCAGCCCGGCGGCATGTTGATCGCCGCCTATGCGGGGCGCATCCGCACCGTGTCCGATGGCGATGACATCCTGCCTGGCGTGCGCGCCTGGCACCTGCCCGGGCACACGCCGGGGCATATGGGGCTGCGGATCGGCGATGACCTGGTGGTGGTGGCCGATATCCTGCATGCCGAGCTGCTGCAATTGCCGCATCCCGAAGTGTCGCCGATCTATGACACCGATGGCGCGCAGGGCGCTGCGACGCGCCGCGCGGCGCTGGAAGAGATTGCCGATAACGGCCTGGTCTATGTCGGCGGCCACCAGCTGGGGCCGCAGAAATTCGGCCGCTTGCGCCGCGCGGGTCCTGGTTTCGAGAAGACCGCACCATGACGCCAGCCGCCCGTATCCAGGCCGCGATCGAGATCCTTGACCGGGTGTTGGACGGCGAAGCGGCAGAAAAGGCGCTGACCGGCTGGGCGCGGCGGTCGCGCTTTGCCGGGTCGAAGGACCGCGCGGCGATCCGCGATCACGTGTTCGACGCGATCCGCTGCAAGCGGAGCTTTGCCGCGCGTGGCGGGGCGATGACGGGCCGGGGCCTGATGATCGGGCTGGCGCGGGCGCAGGAACTGGATACCGACGCGCTATTTTCCGGCGAGGGCCATGCGCCCGCGCCGCTGAGCGAGGCCGAGGCGGCCGCGGGCCACGCGCCCGAAGGCGCCGAGGCGCTGGATATTCCCGATTGGCTGGAACAGACCTTCCGCGACAGCCTGGGCGATCAGGCCGAAGCGGTGGCGGCGGTGCTGCAATCGCGCGCGCCGGTGATGCTGCGGGTGAACCGGCGCAAGGCCGACATCGCGCAGGCTCAAACGAGCCTGAGCGGGGAAGGCATCGAGACCCGCCCGGCGGAGATTTCCGACACCGCGCTGCTGGTCACCGAGGGCGCGCGCAAGGTGTCGAACAGCGCGGCGTTCAAATCAGGGCTGGTGGAGCTGCAGGACGGCGCCAGCCAGGCGGTGGTCGATGCTTTGCCGCTGGCCGACGGAATGCGGGTGCTGGACTACTGCGCCGGCGGCGGCGGCAAGACTTTGGCAATGGCCGGACGGGCGCAGGGGCGGTTTTTCGCTCATGACGCGAATGCCGGGCGGCTGGTCGATCTGCCCGCGCGGGCCAAGCGCGCCGGGGTCAAGGTGCAGCTGCTGGAGCCGGGCAAGGTCGAGGGTCAATTCGACCTGGTACTGTGCGACGTGCCCTGTTCGGGCAGCGGCAGCTGGCGCCGCGCGCCGGATGGGAAATGGCGGCTGAGCGCGGAAAATCTGAGCGAATTGAACGGGATACAGCAGTCCATCCTGGAAGAGGCGTGCGGTTTCGTCGCCCCCGGCGGGGTGCTGGCCTATGCCACCTGTTCGGTGCTGTCTTGCGAAAATGGCGCCCAGGTCGACGGTTTCCTGTCGCGCCATGCCGAGTGGCGCGAGACCCTGCGCAAGCAGTGGCTGCCGGGGCCCGAGGGCGACGGGTTCTTCCTGTCGGTGCTGACGCACGGCTGATTGGCCGCAGCCCTGAATTGAATTACCATAGTGATTAATCACTGATTAACGCCTTTCCGCGCCTAATGCGTGGGAAGAAAGGTAAACGAGTCTGTTTTGACCCAATCGGTTTTTACATCGGACCGGCTGACCGGTGGCGGCACGCGGCGCCGGGGGCTGTGGCTGGTGCTGGTAGCCCTGGCCCTGCTGTGCCTGCTGGGGGCGTGGCGGCTGGGGCCGTCGGTGCCCGGGCTGGCGCTGGTGGCGGTGGGGGCGACGATCCTGTCGGTGTTCGTGTTGACCGGGCTTTGGCAGGTGATCCGGGCGCGGCAGCGGTCCGGCCTGCTGGCCCGGATGGCGGGGTTTCTGGAACACGATGTCGCCGCCAGCCTGGTGGTGGATGATGTTGGCCGGGTGGCATATCTGAACCGCACCGCGCGCGCGCGGTTCCATCCCCATGCCCCGGTCATGGTCGCCGACATCCTGCAGGACGTGTTCGCCAATCCGTCCTCGGTGGTGGCGCGGCTGCAGGCGCGGGCGCGCGAGGCCGACAATGCCAGCGAGGATATCGTCACCCGCAAGGGCCATGTGCGGCTGAGCGTGCACCGGCTGGACCCCGAGGGCTTCCTGTGGCGGATCGAGGAAATCGGCCTGGGCCCGGCGCGGGCGCATAGCGGGTCGGGATTGCCGATGCTGACGGTGGGACGCGGCAACACGATCCTGTTCATGAACGACGCGGCGCGCGATTTCGCCGGCGAACGGGCGCGCAGCCTGGTCAATGTCTTCCCCGAACTGCCGCTGAAGAACGGCGGCTTCAACCTGGCGCTTTCGGTCGATGGGCCGCGCAACTGCCTGGTCCACGAGGCCGAACACTCGGCCGGGCGGCGCGAGGTCTATTTCCTGCCGATGACGCAGGAGGAACAGGTGGTCGAGGCCGCCAACGCGGCCTTCGACGCGCTGCCGGTGGCGGTGCTGCGGCTGGGCCGGGACGGGCAAATCCTGCGCTCCAACCGGTTGGCGCGGCGGCTGTTGTCGATCGGCGAGGAGGCCACGGCGACGCTGCCGCAGCTGGTCGAGGGGCTCGGCCGCCCGATCGCCGATTGGCTGGCCGAGGCGGCGGAGGGCCGGGGCGTGAAGACCTCGGAATTCCTGCGGGTGAAGGAGGCCGAGGGCGAGGTGTTCGTGCAGATCTCGCTGAACCGGGTGGAAGAGGCGGATGGCTATGCTCTGATTGCGGTTTTGCATGACGCGACTGAAATGATGAATCTCGAAGAGCAATTCGTGCAAAGCCAGAAAATGCAGGCCATCGGCGAATTGGCGGGCGGGATCGCGCATGATTTCAACAACTTGCTGACCGCGATCAGCGGTTATTGCGACCTTCTGCTGCTGCGCCACGAAGACAGCGATCCCGATTATGCCGACCTGGTCCAGATCAGCCAGAACGCCAACCGGGCGGCGGCGCTGGTGGGGCAGCTGCTGGCGTTTTCGCGCAAGCAGACGCGGCGGCCCGAAGCGATCGACATCCGCGACGCGCTGGCCGACCTGGCGCATCTGCTGAACCGGCTGGTGGGCGAAAAGATCGAGCTGGCGGTCGAACACGATCCCGATCCGTGGAACATCCGGGTCGACAAGCGGCAGCTGGAACAGGTGCTGATGAACCTTGTGGTCAACGCCCGCGACGCGATGCCGGAGGGCGGCGAGATCCGGATCGAGACGTCGAACCGCAGCCTGACCGAACCGAAGCTATGCGGGCGGGTCGAGGTGCCGGCGGCCGATTACCTGAAGGTGACGGTGACCGATCACGGCTGCGGCATCCCGCCGGAGCGGCTGCAGAAGGTGTTCGACCCCTTCTTCACCACCAAGCGGGCGGGGGAAGGCACCGGGCTGGGCCTGTCCACCGTTTACGGCATCGTCAAGCAGAACGGCGGCTATGTCTTCGCCACCAGCGAGGTCGGGGAGGGCAGCACCTTCACCCTGCTGTTCCCGGTCTGCCATGCTGCGCCCGCCGAGGCCCCCGCGCCGGAGGCGGCGGCGCGGCTGCCGGTGCCGGCCGGGGACGGGGTGATCCTGCTGGTCGAGGACGAGGCGCCGGTGCGCGCCTTCGCCGCCCGGGCGCTGCGGCTGCGCGGCTTCACGGTGATCGAGGCGGGCAGCGCCGAGGAGGCGCTGGAGCTGCTGCAGGATGCGGAACTGCCGGTGCATCTGTTCGTCACCGATGTGATCATGCCGGGGCTGAACGGGCCGACCTGGGTGCGCGAGGCTCTGAAGACGCGGCCCGAGGCGCGGGTGGTCTTCGTGTCGGGCTATGCCGAGGATGCGCTGGACGACCACAAGGGGGCCATCGCGGGATCGGTATACCTGCCGAAGCCGTTTTCGCTCAATGAGCTGATCGACACGGTGCAGATGCAGTTGCAGTAAGCGCGGGGGCGCTAGCGCCGCGCGCCGGACAGGATGGTCAGCACCTGTTTCACCGGTCCCGGGATCGCCTGTTCGCCCTGGCCGACGATATCGCTTTTGCCGTCGGCGATGGCCTTGGCCTCGCTCACGTCGCGCAGGCTGGCGCCGCTGTCCTGAATGGCGGCAAGGCTGTTGTCGTCGATCGGTCCGAGGATTTTCTCGAGGCTTTCGCGCGATATGGCGGGCATTGCGGGCTCCGTTTTTGCGGGGTTTGCGGGTCGAATCCGGGGGACATCTGCGGCGCATTGTTACGCCGCGCCGGGCGCGGCGCCGTTGATGCAGGTCAATGCGCCGTTGCGCCCCGCATGATAGCCAGAACCGGAAGTTGAACAGGGTCGGACAGGGAAGGGAGATCGACATGACAGCGGAAGCGACCGGTACGGAAGAAAAGGTGATGGTCATCAATGTGCCCGAGGCGGTCGGCGTGTTCGACACGTTCGAAAGCCTCCAAGCGGCGTTTTACGACCTGCGCAGCGTCGGGTTTCACCATTCCGACATCAGCCTGTTGGCCAAGCAGGAGGTGCTGGAGGACAAGCTGGGCAAATCCTACTGGCAGGCGCCCGAGCTGGAAGACGATCCGCACGCGCCGCGCGCCATCTTCGTATCCGAGGAAGCGATGGGCGAGCTGGAAGGCGCCATCGCAGGCGGGTTTTTCTTTGTCGGATCGTATATCGCGATGGCGGCGATGCTGACCCCGGTGAGCACGCTGGCCGCATCGATCGCGGCGATTGCCATCGGCGGCGGCCCGGCGGCGGTGATCGGCACGCTGCTGGCGCGCCGCGCGGCCAAGGCGCATCAGGATTATTACAGCAACCAGATCCAGCATGGCGGCATCCTGATGTGGGTGCGCACCCGCGACAAGGACCGCGAGGCGCTGGCGGTGAAGATCATGCAGGGCCATTCGGGCCGCGACGTGCACGTGCACGACTGGAGCGAATAGAAGAGAGGGCCCGAGCGCGCGCTCGGGCCACGCGCCGCTCAGCCGCCGATACTGTCCCAGAGGGCGAATTCCTCGGCCCTGGCCTGGCGCAGGGTCTTTTCGGCCTGCGGCGACAGCGACAGCTCCATCCGCGGCGACACGTTTTCGCGCGGCAGGTCGAGTTTCAGCGACAGCCGGTTTTCCAGGAACGCGATCAGCCCGGCCTGGTCTTCGTAGCGGAACAGGTGGTCGATCGCGGTGCCGTTGGGGCGCGGTTCGAGGAATTTATACTGGCTGCCGACATTGGCGAAGCTGGGCGGCTTGTCCTGGCAATAGGCCAGCACGAAATCGTCGAAGCTGACCGCGTGGGTCGAATTGGGCTTGCCCTCCATGAAGGGGCGGCGGCGATAGCGGTACCAGCTGCCCAGCCAATCGACCGGTTCGCGCATCACCGCGAGGGTTTCCATGTCCGCCTTGCAGGCCTTTTCGAACATCGGCCGGAAGAACCGGTTATAGCGGTAAAGCGGCGCGTGTTTCAGCTCTGGCGGGTCGGAAATTACCATCGCCGCCACCGGCGCAAGCGCCTTTTCATAGGCGGTGGTGCCGGTTTTCGGGACCGAAAGAAAAACAAGTTTTTCCTTCCAGAACATCAGCATAACGTGTTCTCCGCCTGTTGGGTTCGGACCATGCCGCCCGATTAAACCATTCCTTAACCTAAACGGTCAAATCTGGATATGTAAAATTTTTGATTGCAATGTTCTTGTTTTGATCTCATAAACGGAAATGAGAACAAGGGCGGAACATTCGGGCCGATCTCAGGCCGAGTTCAAGGTGATTGCCGCCCCGTTGCGGGTGTGGGATAAGGGACCGGAAAAATGGCAATGGCAGATCTTCTTTCGATGGACAACAAACGCAACGCGGACAAGCAGAAGGCGCTGGACAGCGCCCTGGCCCAGATCGAACGGCAGTTCGGCAAGGGGTCGATCATGAAACTGGGCGGCGAAAACGCCGTGCAGGAGATCGAGGCGACCTCGACCGGGTCGCTGGGCCTGGATATCGCGCTTGGCATCGGCGGCCTGCCCAAGGGCCGGATCATCGAAATCTACGGCCCGGAAAGTTCGGGCAAGACCACGCTGACGCTGCATTGCGTCGCCGAGGAACAGAAGAAGGGCGGCATCTGCGCCTTCGTCGACGCCGAACACGCGCTGGACCCGCAATATGCCAAGAAGCTGGGCGTCAACCTGGACGAACTGCTGATTTCGCAGCCCGATACCGGCGAACAGGCGCTGGAAATCGTCGACACGCTGGTGCGCTCGGGCGCGGTCAGCATGGTGGTGGTCGATTCGGTCGCCGCGCTGACCCCGAAATCGGAACTCGAAGGCGACATGGGCGACAGCAATGTCGGCGTGCAGGCCCGCCTGATGAGCCAGGCGATGCGCAAGCTGACCGGGTCGATCAGCCGCTCGAACTGCATGGTGATCTTCATCAACCAGATCCGGATGAAGATCGGCGTGATGTTCGGCAGCCCGGAAACCACCACCGGCGGCAACGCTCTGAAATTCTACAGCTCGGTGCGGCTGGACATCCGCCGCATCGGCGCGATCAAGGACCGCGACGAAGTGGTCGGCAACGCCACCCGCGTCAAGGTGGTCAAGAACAAGGTGGCGCCGCCGTTCAAGCAGGTCGAATTCGACATCATGTATGGCGAAGGCATTTCCAAGACCGGCGAGCTTCTGGACCTGGGCGTCAAGGCTGGGGTGGTGGAAAAATCCGGCGCCTGGTTCAGCTATAACGACGAACGGCTGGGCCAGGGGCGCGAGAACGCCAAGCAGTTCCTGAAGGAAAACACCGACGTGGCACTGGAGATCGAGGACAAGATCCGCGCCGCCCACGGGCTGGAATTCGAAATGACCCGCGACGAGGGCGACGATATCCTCGAAGCCTGATCCGGGTCACCGACCTGTCTGTTTTATGAAGCCGCGCCCCGGGGATGCCCCGGGGCGCGGTTTTCGTTTCGGGGGCTTGAATGTGGCGGCCGCGTCCGGCTGGGCGGGGCGCGCCCGAGCGCGCGCTCGGGCGCTGCCCGGCGGCGCGGCGGCGCCGCTTGCCGGGCAGGGGCCTGCCGCTTCGGGGGCGCGCCGATGAGGGACCGCTGCATCGGGCCAAAAGACCCCGGACCGGGTGCGATCCGGGCGCGCGGCCCTTCACTTGCTGTGGACATGGGCGGATCAGGGGGATAAATCACCCTGACCATTGTCTTGCCCGGAAAGACCCACCGATGCCCAGCCTTAACGAAGTCCGTTCGACCTTTCTGAACTATTTCGAAAAACAGGGACATGAAGTCGTGCCTTCGAGCCCGCTTGTCCCGCGCAACGACCCGACGCTGATGTTCGTCAATTCCGGCATGGTTCAGTTCAAGAACCTGTTCACCGGGGTCGAACACCGCGATTACAAACGTGCCACCACGGCGCAGAAATGCGTGCGGGCGGGCGGCAAGCACAATGACCTCGACAATGTGGGCTACACCGCGCGTCACCATACCTTCTTCGAGATGCTGGGGAATTTCAGCTTCGGCGATTACTTCAAGAAGGAAGCGATCCCGTTCGCCTGGGAACTGGTGACCCGCGAATTCGGCATCGACAAGAGCCGGCTTCTGACCACCGTCTATCACACCGATGACGAGGCCTTCGAGATCTGGAAAAAGGTCGGCGTGCCGGAAGACCGGATCATCCGCATCGCCACCTCGGACAATTTCTGGCAGATGGGCCCGACCGGCCCCTGCGGCCCGTGCACCGAGATTTTCTATGACCACGGCGACCACATCTGGGGCGGCCCTCCGGGTTCGCCCGAGGAAGACGGCGATCGTTTCATCGAAATCTGGAACGTCGTTTTCATGCAGAACGAACAGTTCGAAGACGGCACCATGCGCGAGCTGGACATGCAGTCGATCGACACCGGCATGGGGCTGGAACGGATCGGCGCGCTGCTGCAGGGCAGCCATGACAATTACGACACCGACCTGTTCAAATACCTGATCGAGGCCAGCGCCAACGCCACCAACGTCGACCCGTATGGCGATCAGAACGTGCATCACCGGGTGATCGCGGATCACCTGCGCTCGACGTCGTTCCTGATCGCCGACGGGGTGATGCCCAGCAACGATGGCCGTGGTTACGTGCTGCGCCGGATCATGCGCCGGGCGATGCGCCACGCGCACCTGCTGGGCGCCAAGGACCCGGTCATGCACCGGCTGGTGCCCGCGCTGGTCACCCAGATGGGCGACGCCTATCCGGAACTGCGCCGCGCCCAGGCGCTGATCGAGGAAACGCTGCAGCTGGAGGAAACCCGGTTCAAGCAGACGCTGGATCGTGGTCTGAAGCTGCTGGACGACGAGGTCGCTGGGCTGAAAGAAGGCGATGCGCTGCCGGGCGAGGCGGCGTTCAAGCTTTACGACACTTACGGTTTCCCGCTCGACCTGACGCAGGATGCGCTGCGCGAAAAGGGTCTGGGCGTCGATACCGACGGGTTCGATGCCGCGATGGAAGAACAGAAGGCCAAGGCGCGCGCCGCCTGGGCCGGGTCGGGCGAAGCGGCCGACGCCACCATCTGGTTCGATATCGCCGAACATAAGGGCGTGACCGAATTCCTGGGCTACGACACCGAAACGGCCGAGGGCCAGATCGTGGCGCTGATCAAGGACGGCGCACAGGTCGACAAGGCCGCGAAGGGCGACAGCGTGCAGATCGCCGTCAACCAGACGCCGTTTTACGGCGAAAGCGGCGGCCAGGTCGGCGATACCGGCCTGCTGAAAACCGAAAACGGTGCGGCCCGGATCACCGACACGAAAAAGGCCGCCGGCGTCTTCATCCATTTCGCCGAAGTGACCGAGGGCGAGATCGCCAGCGGCGAAGGTGCGGTGCTGGAAGTGGATCACGCGCGCCGCTCTGCCATCCGCGCCAACCACTCGGCCACCCACCTGCTGCACGAGGCTTTGCGCGAAACGCTGGGTGATCACGTGGCGCAGCGCGGCTCGCTCAACGCGCCGGACCGGCTGCGGTTCGATTTCAGCCATGCCAAGGCGCTGTCTGATGCCGAGCTGAGCAAGGTGACGGCGGACGTCAACGCCTTCATCCGGCAGAACACGCCGGTGGAGACGCGGATCATGACGCCGGACGATGCCCGCGCCATCGGCGCGCAGGCGCTGTTCGGCGAAAAATACGGCGACGAGGTGCGGGTCGTGTCGATGGGGCGGGCCGATACCGGCAAGGGCCAGGGCGGCGATACCTATTCGCTCGAACTGTGCGGCGGCACCCATGTGAAACAGACCGGCGATATCGGCATGTGCGTGATCCTGGGCGACAGCGCGTCGAGCGCCGGCGTGCGCCGGATCGAGGCGCTGACCGGGCAGGCGGCGCTGGATTACCTGCACGACCAGGCCGGGACGCTGGCGACGGTGACCGCGGCGCTGAAGGCGCAGCCTTCGGAAGTGGCCGAGCGTGTCGATGCGCTGCTGTCGGAACGCAAGGCGCTGGCCAACGAAGTGGCGCAGCTGCGCCGCGAACTGGCCATGGCCGGCGGCGCCGGGCAGGGCGCGGGCCCCGAGGCGAAGGACATCAACGGCGTCAAGTTCCTGGCCCAGGTGTTGACCGGCGTGTCGGGCAAGGACTTGCCGGCGCTGATCGACGAACACAAGGCGCGGCTGGGATCGGGCGCGGTGCTGCTGATCGCGGATACCGGCGACAAGGTGGCGGTGGCCGCGGGCGTGACCAAGGACCTGACCGACAAGGTGTCGGCGGTCGATCTGGTCAAGGCGGCGGTGCCGGAACTGGGCGGCAAGGGCGGCGGCGGCCGCCCCGACATGGCGCAGGGCGGCGGCAAGGATGTCGCAAATGCCGACGCGGCGATCAAGGCGGCCGAAGCGACCCTGTGATTTCGACCGGATGGTCAAAAATGGATCGACGTCATTGCCGAAATGCGTATGCTTTGCGGCAATGACCGATCTGACCCAAGGGAGAACTGACATGGGCGCGCTCTGGATTGCACATGTGACCGTCACCGACGCCGAAGCCTACGGCAAATACGCCGAACTGGCCGGCCCCGCCATCGCCAAGCATGGCGGCGAATTCATCGCCCGCGGCGGCCGTTTCGTGCAGCTTGAAGGCCGCGAACGCCCGCGCAACGTGGTGGCGCGGTTTCCCGACGTGGACACCGCCGTCGCCTGCTATCACAGCCCCGAATACCAGGAAGCGCTGAGCCACGCGCGCGGCGCCTCGGAACGCGAACTGATGGTGGTCGAAACCTCCGAGTGATCTCACCCATCTTCTTCTGTTCATAAATATCCCGGGGGAGGCGTTGAAAATCCAAAGATTTTCAACGTCGGGGGCAGCGCCCCCTCACGCGCGCGGTAGCGCGCGTCCCCCTCCACGGGCAACTTTCGCGGGTCAATCCCTCGACAGCGTTTGCTGCCGCCGTTCGACCAGCAATTGGATGGCGTCGGCCAGGTGTTCCTCGGCGATGTTGTAATCGCCGCGGGCGACCCGGATCCGGTGCGCCTCGATCATCACGTCGGCATGCGAGCAGCCGAAGGGCGGTTCGAACCGGTAGCAGGCCAGCTCGATCAGGAAGCCCATCGGATCCTTGAAATAGATCGAATCCATGAAGCCCCGGTCCTTCACCCCGGAATGGCCGATGCCGCGTTCTTCCAGCCGGGTGACGGCCTGTGAAAAGGTCGCCCTGGACAGGTTGATCGCCAGGTGATGCACGCAGCCCGGATCGGTGGGCGTGCGCTTGGGATCGGGTTTGCGGGTCTCGTTGGTGAAGACGGTGATCAGCCGCCCGTCGCCGGGATCGAAATACAGGTGCCCCTCGTCGGGATTGTCCAGGTTGGGCTGCTCGAAGACGAAGGGCATGCCCAGCAGTCCTTCCCAGAAATCGATCGAGGTCTGCCGGTCGGCGCCGGTCAGCGTGATGTGGTGAATGCCCTGGGCCTGCAGCTTGCGCATGGTGTCTTCCTCCTGTTCCGGGGGCAGAGGGTAGCGTGGCGGCGGCGAATGGCAAAGGGGTGCCGTTCACGGCTGCGTGGGCGGCTCAGTAGGTCCAGTTCCGGAAGCTCGCTTCGCCGTCCAGGATGCGCTTGAAATGATCGCAGCCGTTGCCGGGGGCGGAAAAATGCGCCCAGACATGGGCGGCGAACAGCGACGGGTTCGAGGTCATGAAAAACGCATTGATCCGCGAGGTGTCCCGCGGGTCGGTGCCTGCGGTCTGATCAAGGAAAATCCGGCGGCTTTGCGGTGCGAGGCTTTGAATCTGCATCGCGTAGGCCATGTACTCGTGATCCATTTCGCTCAGCCTGTCCGGGTGGGACTGGTGGGCGAGCAGGTGGGTCAGTTCGTGGGCGATCAGGCTTGCGAACATTTCGCGGGCGGGGATTCGGGTGAAAACATCGCCGTCCTCGATATTTCGGGGGATGAAATCGGGCGCGGTCACCTGGATCGCTTGGGTGGTGCAATCGGCGAAGGCGACGCAATCGTTGCCCAGCGGATGGCGGACCTGTTCCACCACCGAAATCAGCACCGGTTCACGCTGCGGCAGGTGGCAGGCAGCCAGATTTTGCAGGGCTTTTTCGGAACTGGTGCAGACCAGATCGGCGGTTTCGCCGTCGGGGGCGTCGACCCGGATGGCGGGGTTGGGGCAGGCGATGGGGTCCGAGAGGGCGGCGGCCGGAAAAAACAGGGCCGCGCAAAGGGCACTTCGCGCGAGGGAAGGCAGAAATCGTGAAAACAAAAACCTGGTCATGCCGGGGCAGTATACCCGGCATGACCGATTTTACCTAGCGTCAGCCGTTGGCCTTGGCCATCCGCTTGCGCTCATGCGGGTCAAGATAGCGCTTGCGCAGACGGATCGCGTTCGGTGTGACCTCGACCAGTTCGTCGTCGTTGATATAGGCGATGGCCTCTTCCAGCGACAGGGTGATCGGCGTGGTCAGGCGGACCGCTTCGTCGGTGCCCGAGGCCCGCACGTTGGTCAGCTTCTTGCCCTTCAGCGGGTTCACTTCCAGGTCGTTGTCGCGGCTATGTTCGCCGATGATCATGCCCTGGTAGACCTTGGCCTGCGCCCCGATGAACAGACGGCCGCGCTCTTCGAGGTTCCACAGCGCATAGGCCACTGCCTCGCCGTCTTCCATCGAAATCAGAACGCCCGCGCGGCGGCCCGGGATCGGGCCCTTGAACGGGGTCCAGCCGTGGAACACGCGGTTCAGCACGCCGGTGCCGCGGGTGTCGGTCAGGAATTCGCCGTGATAGCCGATCAGACCGCGCGACGGCACATGGGCGATGATCCGGGTCTTGCCGGCGCCGGCCTGGCGCATTTCGACCAGGTCGCCCTTGCGCGCGCCGGTGAGCTTCTCGATCACCGCGCCCGAGTATTCGTCATCCACGTCGATGGTGACTTCCTCGACCGGTTCCATCCGCTGGCCGTCTTCTTCGCGCATGATCACCTGCGGGCGTGAGATCGACAGTTCGAACCCTTCGCGGCGCATGTTTTCGATCAGCACGCCCATCTGCAATTCGCCGCGGCCCGACACTTCGAAGGCTTCGCCGCCGGGGGTGTCGGCAATCTTGATCGCGACGTTGGATTCGGCTTCCTTCATCAGGCGTTCGCGGATCACGCGCGATTGCACCTTCTTGCCGTCGCGGCCCGCCAGCGGGCTGTCGTTGATGCCGAAGGTGACGGTGATGGTCGGCGGGTCGATCGGTTGCGCGTCGAGCGGTTCATCGACCGCCAGGGCGCAGATCGTGTCGGCCACGGTGGCCTTGGCCATGCCCGCGATGGACACGATGTCGCCTGCGACCGCTTCGTCGATGTCCTGCATCTGCAGGCCGCGGAAGGCCTGGATCTTGGTGACGCGGAACTGTTCGATCTTCTGGCCGATGCGCGACAGCGCCTGCACGGTGGCGCCGACCTTGACCTTGCCGGTTTCGACCCGGCCGGTCAGGATGCGGCCGACGAACGGGTCGGAGCCCAGCGTGGTGGCCAGCATGCGGAAATCTTCGCCCTGGTGGGCGATCTGCCGCGGCGCCGGGACGTGGTTGACGATCAGGTTGAACAGCGCGTGCAGGTCCTTGCGCGGCCCGTCCAGTTCCGCATCGGCCCAGCCGTTGCGGCCCGAGGCGTAGAGATGCGGGAAGTCGAGTTGGTCTTCGTCGGCGCCGAGGCTGGCGAAGAGGTCGAAACATTCGTCCAGCGCGCGGTCGGGTTCGGCGTCGGGTTTGTCGACCTTGTTCAGCACCACGATCGGACGCAGGCCCAGGGCCAGCGCCTTGGAGGTCACGAACTTGGTTTGCGGCATCGGGCCTTCGGCGGCGTCGACCAGCAGCACCACGCCGTCGACCATCGACAGGATGCGTTCCACCTCGCCGCCGAAATCGGCGTGGCCGGGGGTGTCGACGATGTTGATGCGGGTGTCTTTCCATTCCACCGAGGTCGGCTTGGCGAAAATGGTGATGCCGCGTTCGCGTTCGAGGTCGTTGCTGTCCATCGCGCGCTCGGCGACGGCCTGGTTTTCACGGAAGGCGCCCGATTGCTTCAACAGCTCGTCCACGAGGGTGGTTTTGCCGTGGTCAACGTGGGCGATGATGGCGATGTTGCGCAGATCCATGGGGATGTCCTTGGGTTGTTCGCGGTCCCGCTATACCGGATTGGCCGAAAAGGCCAGCGTTAAAGGCGCGGTTGCGACACTTGCGGCGCGGCAAGGCCCCGATTGCCCGTGTTTGGGGCGTGTGGGGCAGGGGCGGACGAAAAAAGCCGCCCGAAAGGGGCGGCTTTCAATTCCGGGCGTTGGGGCCGGATCAGAACGGGATTTCGTCGTCCAGATCGCGCGACGGAGCGCCGCCGCCCTGGCTGCCGCCCTGCGGGCCGCCGCCATAGCCGCCCTGATCGCCGCCGCCGTAGCCGCCGCCATAACCGCCCTGGTCGCCGCCGCCATAGCCGCCACCGCCGCCGCCTTCGCCGCGGCCGTCCAGCATCACCAGCGTGCCGTCAAAACCCTGCAGCACGATTTCGGTCGTATAGCGGTCCTGGCCGGACTGGTCCTGCCATTTGCGGGTTTGCAGCTTGCCCTCGAGATAGACCTTGGAGCCCTTGCGAAGATACTGTTCGCAGACGCGCACCAGCCCTTCCTGGAAGATCGCCACCGAATGCCATTCGGTGCGTTCGCGGCGTTCGCCGGTATTGCGGTCCTTCCAGGTTTCCGAAGTCGCGATGCGCAGGTTGCAGACCTTGCCGCCATTCTGGAAGGTGCGGACCTCGGGGTCGCGGCCCAGATTGCCCACCAGTATTACTTTGTTAATCGAACCGGCCATTATCATCTCCCCGTCGAGTCGTTTGGGCAATGGTTACACCACGCCCTGAAGGAAAGGTAAAGTTTTCAGAAACCTGCCTGGATCGCGCCTAAACCGGAGTTATAGACCCCGGTTCGAGCGGCGATTTGCACTGTGGTTCAATAGGTTTCGCCGCTGTCGTGGGCCAATTCCGGGGCAGGGCAATCACGCCCTGACAGGAGAAAAAATATGACAGGTTCGATTAAAGCGGTTGGATTCGGTTTGGTGCTGGCGTTGGCGGGGATGCCCGCGCTGGCTTCGGGCGAGGGAGTGATGCTGAACCAGGAAACCCGCGCCAAGATCGTCGAGAAGATGACCGGCGAAGGCTACGAGGTGCGCAAGGTCAAGACCGAGGACGGGTATTACGAAGTCTATGCGCTGAAGGACGGCAAGAAGCTGGAAATCTATCTCGACGCCGACCTGAACCCTGTGCGGACCAAGGGCGACGACTAAACCGGTTGTCGCGGGGCGCGGCCTAAGGGCCGTGCCCGTTCCGGGGTGAAGAGGAAACGAACATGACACAAAGCAATGTCTGGGACCCGCTGGTGCGGATGACCCATTGGGGCGTGGCGCTTGGCATCATTCTGAACGGCGCGATCGTCGACAAGGACAGCAATCTGCACGAAACCGTCGGCTATACCGTGCTGGCACTGGTCGGGCTGCGGTTGATCTGGGGTCTGATCGGTACCCGGCACGCGCGGTTCAGGGATTTCCCGCTCGATCCGGGCGCGGCGATGGAGCAGCTGTCGGACATGATCGGCGGGCGCAAGCGAATACACTTGGGGCACACGCCGCTTGGCGCGCTGATGATCTATAACCTGTGGGCGTCTATTCTGATGATCTGCCTGTCGGGATACATGATGACCACCAACACCTTCTGGGGCGTCGAATGGGTCGAGGAGGTCCACGAGTTGTTCGCCAACTGGGTGTTCTTTTCCGCTGTGCTACATGTCGCCGCAGTGATATTGGAAAGCCGCCGGACCGGGGTTAACTTGCCGCGTGCGATGGTGACGGGGGTCAAGACCCTGCCGGAAGAGAAGGCGACGTCTGCTTGAAACAAGACAAACCGTTCTTGCGCAAAGGGCTGGGGCTGGGATTGCTGATCCTGGCCCAGAGCTTTGCAGTCGTGTTTTTCCTGGCGGACATGTTCATGGATATGGTCGAATTCGGCGTCGGGGCCAGTTTCGTCAATCGGCACCTGATCATCGAATTGCTGGCCGCGCTGACGCTGATCTTGTCGGTCGGGGTCGAAATCCGCACCCTGGTCCGGCTGCTGCGACGGCAGGACCAACTGGTCCGTGGGTTGCAGATCGCGTCGGGGGCGCTGCACGACCTGATGCAGGCCTATTACGATAGCTGGGGGCTGACGCCGTCGGAACAGGACGTGGCCGGGTTCGTGATCAAGGGGCTGTCGATCGCCGAGATCGCCGATCTGCGCGGCACCGCGCCGGGCACGGTCAAGGCGCATCTCAACGCGATCTATCGCAAGTCGGGCGTGACCGGGCGCGGCGAATTGCTGAGCCTGCTGATCGAGGACCTGATGGCCACGCCCCTGTTGGACGAGGCGGAAACGCAGCGGTCCGCCGCCGAGTGGGGCGGCCGAGGCTGGAAATACCCACCGCGATCGGTATAGTGCGCCCGGGACATTGATGTGAGTGATTGCTATGCGGACGGGTTTTGCATTGGGACTGGCGCTTGCTTTGTGCGCCGCGACGGGCGTTCAGGCCGATGTTCTGTCGTCGAAATCGCGGGTGAAGCTGTTCAAGTCGCAGACCCGCGTTCTGGATAACCGCGCGGCGAGCCAATACAACAATTCGGTGCGGCTGAAACCGGCCACGGTGCACACGCCCACGAAATGGGGCACGCCCGGGTTCAACGGAAAATATGATGGGCCTTACCTGGACATGGCGCGATCCGCCGCGACCCGTCACGGGGTGCCCGAGGACCTGTTTCTTCGGCTGGTGCAGCAGGAATCGGGCTTCAATGCGCGGGCCAAGTCGCCCAAGGGCGCGTTGGGTTTGGCGCAGCTGATGCCGCAGACCGCCCGCGTGTTGGGCGTCGATCCGCATGATCCTTACGAAAACCTCGACGGCGGGGCGCGTTACCTGGCGCAGCAATATCAGCGCTTCGGGTCCTGGCGGCTGGCGCTGGCGGCCTATAATGCCGGGCCCGAGGCGGTGGAAAAGCACGGCGGCGTGCCGCCCTACAAGGAAACCCGCAATTACGTGAAGGTGATCTGGGGCAGCTGAGCGCCGCTTTGATTTTCGGACTGCGCCGTGGGCCGGGTTCCGCCCTGGCCTTCAATATCCGATAGAAACCCTCGGAAAATTGTCTTATGTCAAGTCGCAACGCGCGGGGCTTCGCTATGCGGGGTCCCGTGATTGCATGAAAGGACCGACCATGCCCGCAGCCAGGACTTTGACCTTCGCCTCCGTTCTCATCGCGGCGATGGGGGGCGGCGGGGCCTGGGCCGAGGACCTGATCTTCGGCAGCAAGGAAGCTTTGGGCGAGGCGCTGTTTTTCGACATGGACCTGTCGCAGACCCGCAGCCAGGCCTGCGCCAGCTGCCACCAGCCGGAATACGGTTTCGCCGATCCGCGCGGCGCGGTGTCGATCGGCGACGACGGCACCTCGCTGGGCGACCGCAATGCGCCGACCGCGAGCTATGCCGCGTTTTCGCCGCGCTTTCACCAGCGCGAGGATGGCGCGTGGATCGGCGGTCAGTTCCTCGACGGGCGGGCGGCGACCCTGGCCGAACAGGCGGGTGGCCCGCCGCTGAACCCGGTGGAAATGGCGATGCCCGACCGGGCCAGCGTGGTGGAACGGCTGCGCGAAAACGGCGATTACGTGGTGTCGATGCAGGCGCTTTACGGCGCGGATGTCTTTGCCGACAGCGACCGCGCCTTCGAGGCGATGACCGACAGTATCGCGGCCTTCGAGAAGACCGACTATTTCGCGCCCTTCGATTCCAAATACGACCGCTACCTGCGCGGCGAGGTCGAGCTGACGCCGGAAGAAGACCTGGGCCGGCTGCTGTTCTTTTCCGAGCAGTTCACCAATTGCAACCTGTGCCACCAGTTGCAGACCAGCCCGGTGTCGCAGCAGGAAACCTTCAGCAACTACGAATATCACAATAT
This sequence comes from Thalassovita mangrovi, assembly GCF_009857745.1. Taxonomy (GTDB): domain Bacteria; phylum Pseudomonadota; class Alphaproteobacteria; order Rhodobacterales; family Rhodobacteraceae; genus Thalassobius; species Thalassobius mangrovi. The sequence continues at coordinate 362,115 of NZ_WWEN01000002.1, read as the reverse complement.
CGGCGTGCCGGTGAACACGGCGGTGCGCGAGGCCAACGGGAAGGGGCCGGATTACGTCGATAACGGGCTGCTGGAAAATCCGGCCGTCGACGATCCGGCGCAGGCGGGCAAGTTCAAGGTGCCGACCCTGCGCAATGTCGCGGTGACCGGACCCTACATGCATAACGGCGTGTTCGCGGACCTGCGCACGGTGGTTCTGTTCTACAACAAGTACAATTCCAAATCGGCCAAGCGGCAGATCAACCCCGAAACCGGTCAGCAATGGGCGGTGCCGGAGGTGGACGGCACCCTGTCGATGGAACAGCTGACCCATGGCCCGGCGCTGGAAGACGAGCGGATCGATGCGCTGGTGGCGTTCCTGAAGACGCTGACCGATGCGCGCTATGAGGATTTGCTGGAAGAGTAGGGGCCAGGAACAAGGCCGTAGGCCGCCGGGCCAGCGCCAGTCCGCCCGGACGGGCTGGCGCTTTCGAGGGCGCGCTCCAATGCCGATAACGTACATGGGCTTGGCTGGATAAACTGCCATGCTCCAAGCTTAGCAGCGCCATCCCGCGGACTGGCGCTGGCCCGGCTTCGTGCCTGTTGGACGGCTCAGCGCGCGGCCATGCCGCGGGCGCGGGCGGCGCGGCGCAGGTCGCTGGGCGACTGGCCGGTCTGGTTCTGCACGAAACGGGAAAAATAGGCGGCGCTGCCGAAGCCCAGCTGGCCAGCGATATCCTGCAGCGGCGTGGCGGTGGTTTCGATCAGGTCGCGGGCGGCGTAGAGGCTGCACTGGGCCAGCAGGTCGCCGGCGGTGTTGCCGCTGCAATCCTTGCAGGCGCGGGTCAGGTGGGTCGGCGTGACGCCCAGCATGCGGGCGTAATCGGCCAGCGCCAGACCCTCGGCATGGTGCTTGCCAATCAGTGCCGAGAAGGCGTTGACCAGCCGCTGCGCGCCGGTGGTTTTCTCGGTTGCGGGCAGTGCGGCGATGCGCCGGCGCAGGCTGACCGACAACAGCGCGGTATGGGCGCGGCAGGCATCCATGCGGAAAGGCTGATCCGAGCGCGCCTCTTTGTGGATCGCGTCCAGCGCGGCGGTGATTTCGGCCTGCGCCTGCACCTCGCGAAGTTGCAGCAGCCGCGGCTGGTCGGGCAGGTGGGATTGATCGGCCAGTTCGGGACTGAGCGACAGCACCAGCCCGCCGCCGGTGCGCCCCAGGTCGAGCGAAAACAACGTGCCCGGCGGCACGATGATGGCGCAATGGGCGCCGACGCCGCGGCGGCAGCCGTTCAGCGACGCCACCGCCTGTCCCTTGGTGGTCCAGATCAGCAGGTAATCGGGCAGGTCATGCGGCAGCGACAGCCGCCACGGCGCCCCATGGGTGAACTGGGCCGTGGTTTCCAGTGAAATCCGGTCGTCTTGTCTGTCATGCGTCATCGGCGGGTCCGAGTGGTCAGGGCCGGTTCATGGGCTAACACTTTGTCAGACTGACGGAATATGTAAAGGGATTTCCTTCGGGTCAGCTCTGCTCTGGGTTGAGCTTGCGCCAGTTGCGCATTTTCGAGCGGAACCATGTGCGTTGACGTTTGGCGAATTGGCGAGTGGCGATGGTGGCCGCGTCGCGGGCCTGATCCAGCGTCAATTCGCCTTGCAGATGCGCGATCAGCTCGGGCGCGCCGATCGCCTTGGCCGACAGTTTAGCGGGGGCCCAGTGGGGCAGGTTGGCGCGGGCTTCCTCCAGCGCGCCCTGATCCAGCATCATATCAAACCGCCGCGCGATGCGGGCGTTGAGCCAATCCTTGTCGACATCGAACAGGATCGGCACGGTCCGATCGAGCGGCAAGAGCGGCGGCGGCGTGTCGTCCTGCCAGGCGGCGATGCCGCGCCCGGTGGCGCGCAGCACTTCCCAGGCGCGCTGCACCCGCATCGGGTTCAGCTGGTCGATCCGAGCGCGGCTTTCTTCGTCGAGTTCGGCCAGCAATGCCTCGCGGCCGTCTTCAGCCATGCGGGTATCGGCCTCGGCGCGGATGTCTGGCGGGGTGGCGGGGATATCGGCCAATCCTTCGGTCAGCGCGGTGAAATAAAGCCCGGTGCCGCCGGTGATGATCGGGCGCTCGCCGCTCCGCAAAAGCGGCGCGATCTCGCGCAGCCAGTGGCCGACCGAGTAATCCGCATCGCCCGGGATGTGGCCGTAGAGAAGGTGCGGCGCCTCGGCCTCTTCCTCCACGCTCGGCCGGGCGGTCAGCACGCGCCAGTTGCCATAGACCTGGATCGCGTCGGCATTGATCACCACGCCGCCCTGTCGGCGCGCGATGTCCAGCGCCAGGGCGGATTTGCCCGAGGCGGTGGGCCCGGCGATTAGGACGGGGCGGTCGGCAGGGATATCGGTCAGGTCGAACATGGGGGGGGAGATAATGGCTCAAACGCCGTGGGGGAAGCCGGGTAAGGGGAAATTTCGTGAATAGCCCGGAACAAGGTCGTCAGTCTGCTGGGCCGGGCAGGGCCGGTTTCGGCGATAATCGCCCCAATGCGCCGATCTTTGATTGAACCTCGCGGCGATTTCCGACATTTTGCGGCCAATTCCAAGACTGCCAGATGGAGCATCGCATGGCCGCTGACGCCGAGACCCCCTCGACCCCGCTACCCGACACCAAGTTCAAACGGGTGATGCTGAAAATATCTGGCGAGGCGCTGATGGGCCCGCAGGGATTCGGCCTGCACCCGCCGACCGTCGAACGGGTCGCGCGCGAGGTCAAATCGGTGCACGACATGGGCGTGGAAATCTGCATGGTGATCGGCGGCGGCAACATCTTCCGCGGGCTGCAGGGATCGGCGCAGGGGATGGAACGCACCACCGCCGATTACATGGGGATGCTGGCCACGGTGATGAACGCGCTGGCGATGCAGGCGGCGCTGGAATCGCTGGGCGTCTTCACCCGGGTGATCAGCGCGATCCCGATGGACCAGGTTTGCGAGCCCTATATTCGCCGCCGCGCGGTGCGCCACCTGGAAAAGAAACGGGTCTGCATCTTCGCCGCGGGCACCGGCAACCCCTATTTCACCACCGACACGGCCGCGACGCTGCGGGCAAACGAGATGGCCTGCGAAGCGATCTTCAAGGGCACCAAGGTGGACGGCGTTTACGACAAGGACCCGGTGAAGTTCGACGACGCCAAGCGGTACGAGAAGGTCACCTATGACGAGGTGCTGGCGCAGCATCTGGGCGTGATGGACGCCTCGGCCATCGCGCTAGCGCGCGACAACAACCTGCCGATCATCGTCTTCAGCCTCGATGAGCCGGGTGGGTTCCGCGGCATTCTTGCCGGGCAAGGCACCTATACAACGGTAAACGGATAAGGCTAACCTGCCGTTGAGCGGTCAGCACCGGCCCTGACGGGCCGACAAGCAAGGAAGAACAAGATGTCTGAAGATTTCATGATTGACACCGACGACCTGCAGCGCCGGATGGAAGGCGCGATGGCAGCGCTGAAAACCGAATTCGCGTCGCTGCGGACCGGCCGGGCCTCGGCCTCGATGCTGGAACCGGTGATGGTCGAAGCCTACGGCCAGAAGACCCCGATCAACCAGGTCGGCACGATCAACGTGCCCGAACCGCGGATGGTGACGGTCAATGTCTGGGACAAGTCGATGGTCAACGCGGTGGAAAAGGCGATCATGAACAGCGGCCTGGGCATCAACCCCCAGACCAACGGCACCATCGTCATGCTGCCGATCCCCGAACTGAACGAGGAACGCCGCCGCGAACTGGGCCGGGTGGCCGCGCAATATGCCGAAAGCGCCCGGGTGGCGATCCGCAACGTGCGCCGCGACGGCATGGACCAGGTCAAGAAGGCCAAGGCCGACGGCATGTCGGAAGACGACCAGAAATTCTGGGAAAACGAGGTGCAGGACCTGACCAACAAGTTCATCGGCAATGTCGACAAGGCGCTTGAGACCAAGCAAGCCGAGATCATGCAGGTTTGAGCCGGATTACCCCGATGCTCAAGAAAACCGCCCCCGAAACCGGTACTGGGTCTGGTCCGCGCCACGTGGCCATCATCATGGATGGCAATGGCCGCTGGGCCCAGGCACGGGGGCGGCCGCGGCTGTTCGGCCACCACGCAGGCGCCCGCCGGGTGCGCGAGATCGTCGAGGCCTGCCCCGATCTGGGGGTCAAGTACATCACCATCTTCGCGTTTTCGACCGAGAACTGGAAACGCACCCAGGTCGAGGTCGCCGGGCTGATGAGCCTGTTCCGCCGCTATATCACCAAGGAAGCCAGGGCGCTGCATGACGAAGGCGTGCGGGTGCGGTTCATCGGCGACCGGGTGAAGCTGGACAAGAAGCTGGTCGACATGATGGACGAGCTGGAACAGCTTACCGCGAATAACGACCGAGTGCATCTGACCATCGCGTTGAACTATGGCGGCCGCGACGAGGTGGCGCGCGCCACCAAGCGGCTGGCGCAGGACGTGGCGGCAGGCAGGCTCGACCCCGATCAGGTGGACGAGGAAACGCTGCCGAAATACCTCGATACCTGCGTGCTGCCCGATCCCGACCTGGTGATCCGCACCAGCGGCGAGGCGCGGATTTCCAATTTCCTGCTGTGGCAGTCGGCCTATGCCGAGTACGAATTCATCGACACGCTGTGGCCGGATTTCACCCGCGATATCCTGGCCGGGCTGGTGCAGAATTACGGCACGCGCGAGCGTCGGTTCGGCGCGGTCAAGGCATGAGCGGGTCATCCAAATGGCAGGACCTGGCGCCGCGCGTCGGGTCTGCGGTGGTGCTGGTCGCGGTGGGCGGCTGGGCGGCCTGGATGGGCGGCACGGTGTTCCTGGCGATGATCGCGGCGCTGACCGGGCTGATGATCTGGGAACTGATGCGGATGCTGGCGCCGGAAAACGGCGCCGCGCGGATCTGGATGGGGCTTTTGTGCGCCGGGGTGATGGCGATGACGGCTTACCTGCCGGGGCAGGCGCTGCTGCCGGTGCTGCTGGCGCCGGTGCTGGCGGGAATGTCTTCGGTCAAGGATCACAAGGCGATCTGGCTGGCCTATGCGCCGGTGATCCTGCTGGGCGCCTTCGGCGCTCTGAGCCTGCGCGCGACCGGGCTGACCTGGGTGATCTGGCTGGTGGCGGTGGTCGCTGCGAGCGACATCGCCGGGTATTTCGCGGGCCGGATGCTGGGCGGGCCGAAATTCTGGCCCCGCGTCAGCCCGAAAAAGACCTGGTCGGGCACCGTGGCGGGATGGATCGCCGCCGGGCTGGTGGGTTTTGGCTTCATGACCTACGGCGCCGCCGGGGCGGCGATCGTGGTGGTCAGCGTGATCATGGCCTTCGCCGGGCAGCTGGGCGATGTCGCCGAAAGCGCGGTGAAGCGCAAGGTGGGGGTCAAGGATGCCTCCAACCTGATCCCGGGCCATGGCGGGTTCCTGGACCGGTTCGACGCCATGCTGGGCGCGCTTCTGCTGGTGCTGATCGTGCGCATGGTGACCGATTTCCTGCCGGGGGCCGGATGAGACGGGTTTCGATTTTCGGCGCAACGGGGTCCATCGGACAGAACACCATCGACCTGATCGCGCGCGATCCGGACGCCTACGACGTGGTCGCCCTGTCGGGCGGGCGCAATATCGTGCAGCTGGCCCGCGACGCGCAGGACCTGCGCGCCGAGGTGGCGGTGACGGCCTATCCCGAAATGCTGCCCGACCTGCGCGAGGCACTGGCCGGATCGGGGATCGAGGCGGCGGCGGGGCAGGGCGCGTTGCTGGAAGCGGCGCAGCGGCCCGCCGATTGGGTGATGTCGGCCATTGTCGGTTCGGCCGGTCTGGCGCCCGGTTTGAAGGCGTTGGAACAGGGGGCGACGCTGGCGCTCGCCAACAAGGAATCGCTGGTCGCTGCCGGGCCGCTGCTGATGGACACCGCACGCAAGCACCAGGCCCGCGTGCTGCCGGTGGACAGCGAACATTCGGCGATCTTCCAGGGGCTGGTCGGCGAAGAGATCGACGCGGTCGAACGCATCATCATCACCGCCAGCGGCGGCGCGTTCCGCGACTGGCCGCTGGAAAAGCTGGCCACCGCGACGCTGGCCGAAGCATCCAGCCATCCCAATTGGGACATGGGGCAGCGGATCACCATCGACAGCGCCTCGATGTTCAACAAGGCGCTGGAAGTCATTGAGGTGAAGGAATATTTCGGCGTGCGCCCGGACCAGATCGAGGTGCTGGTGCATCCCGAATCCATGGTGCATGCGCTGGTCGGTTTCAACGACGGGGCGCTGATGGCGCATCTGGGCGCACCCGATATGCGCCACGCCATCGGGTACGCGCTGCACTGGCCGGAGCGCAAACCGCTGCCGGTGGAACGGCTGGACCTGGCCAAGATCGGCCAGCTGAATTTCCGCGCCCCCGATCCGGCGCGCTATCCGGCGCTGCGGCTGGCCTATGAGGTGATGGAGGCGGGCGGGCTGTCCGGTGCCGCCTTTAACGCCGCGAAAGAACGCGCTTTGGATTATTTCATCGCCGGGCGCATCGGCTTTCTGGACATGGCACGGATTGTGGAAGACGTTCTGGATGCTATGTCGAAGGAAGCGGGCCTGATCGGGGCCGCGGTCACACTTGATAATGTTGCGCGGATTGACCAAATGGCCAGAGAACAGGCCGACCGGCTGATCGGTGCGCGGGTTTAAAAGATAGAAGAGGCAAGAGCTTGGATTTCATTTCGCAGATTCCCGCATTTGGCGGCATGCTTTCGACCCTGTTGGCCTTTGTCGTCGCCCTGTCGGTGATCGTGGCGGTGCACGAATACGGCCATTACATCGTCGGCCGCTGGTCGGGCATCCATGCTGAAGTGTTTTCCCTCGGCTTCGGGCCGGTGCTGTTTTCGCGCGTCGACAAGCGCGGCACCCGCTGGCAATTGGCCGCCTTGCCCTTCGGCGGCTACGTCAAGTTCCTGGGCGATTCCAACGCGGCTTCGGTCGGCAGCGACGGCGAGGCGATCAAGGCGATCACCCCCGAAGAGCTGCGCCACACCATGCTGGGCGCGCCGTTGTGGGCGCGGACCGCGACGGTGGCGGCCGGGCCGGTGTTCAATTTCCTGCTGTCGATCACCCTGTTCACCGTGATCGGGTTCACCAACGGGGTGGTCAAGGAGCCGCTGACCGTGGGCGCCTTGCAGCCGATGCCGCAGGCGGTGGCCTTGCTGCCGGGCGACGAAATCGTGTCGATCGGCGGGCAGGATGTGCCGTCCTTCGACGATCCGGATTTCGGCGATTTCCTCGACAATCTGCCGCTTGAGCGGGAACTGGATTACGTGGTGCGCCGCGATGGCGGGATGGTCGATCTGCGGGCACCTTACCCGATGCCCGCCGCGATCCGGCAACTGGCGCCGCAGTCTGCGGCCTATGATATCGATCTCAAGGTGGGCGACGTGATCACCGGCGTCGACGGCCAGCCGGTTTTCGCCTTCGGGCAGCTCAAGGATGCCGTCGAGGCCGCCAACGGCAAGCCGCTGAGCCTGACCGTGTGGCGCGAGGGCGTGGAAGCGCCGCTTGAATTCGTGCTGGCGCCGCGCCGGGTGGATGAACCGAAACCCGGCGGCGGGTTCGAAACCAACTGGCGCATCGGCATCGTCGGCGCGCTGCTGGTGGAACCGGCGACCGAATTGCCGAGCATTGGCAGCGCGCTGTCCAATGGCGTCATGGTGACCTGGGAAATCGTCGTCAGTTCGCTGTCGGGGCTGTATCACATGGTGATCGGCGCGATCAGCACCTGCAACATGTCGGGGCCCCTGGGCATCGCCGAAGTGTCCGGCGCGATGGCCAGCCAGGGCACCCAGAGCTTCGTCTATTTCATCGGCGTGCTGTCGACCGCGGTGGGGCTGTTGAACCTGTTCCCGATCCCGGTCCTCGATGGCGGGCACCTGGTGTTCTTCGGCTACGAGGCGGTCAGCGGCCGGCCGCCCAGCGAAAAGGCGATGAATATCCTGATGCGGGTCGGGCTGACGCTGATCCTGGGCATGATGCTGTTCGCGCTGTTCAACGATATTTTCTGCCCGTAACCGTGGGGTTTCCATCGCTCTGACCCGAATCCGCCCCATTGCTGCCGCATTTTCTCACTAGTCAGAAAGTGCAGGTAAGGCCGCCGAAGGTGGTGGAAATCCTGCGAAAGGGGCGGCTGCCCCGCAAACGGGACGGATAGAGCGATGCAGACACTTCATAACGGATATCGGGGGCTGAGCCTTCTTCTGCTGCTGAACTGGGACCGTATCCTGGTCCTGCTGGCGATCATCGCCGCGTTGGGGATCAACGCCTTCCTGCGTGGCTTCTGAGGAAATTCAGCGAATTCAATGCGAACACCCGCCGGTCCCCCGCGCGGGTGTTTCTTACTTTTGACAACGGCCCGCAATCCCGATACTCAGATTGAGAATGGGATGTCTGACTGGGTTGATTGAATGACCGACTTTATCAAGGGTCGGCGCGGTGTACGTGCCTCGACTGCAAATGGCCTTAGCCGCATGGGGACGGCGTTTTTTCTTTCTATTTCAACGGCTTTGATCGCGCTGCCCGATGTATCTGCGGCGCAGGATTACACGTTCGGGTCGGTCGTGATCCAGGGGAACCAGCGGATCGAGGCGGGCACCATCCTGACCTATGCGGGAATCGAACGCGGCAAGGCGGTATCGGCCGGCGAACTGAACGCCGCCTATCAGCGCATCCTCGCCAGCGGATTGTTCGAGACGGTCGAGATCACGCCGCGCGGCGGCACCCTGGTGATCGACGTCAAGGAATACCCCACGATCAACCAGATCAGCATCGAGGGCAACCGGCGGGTCAAGGACGAAGATCTGCAGCCGCTGCTGCAATCGAAATCGCGGCTGGTCTTCAACCCCAAGGTCGCCGAACGCGACGCGGCCATCATCGCCGAGGTCTATAACCAGCAGGGCCGGCTGTCTGCGACCGTGTCGCCCAAGATCATCCGCCGGTCCGACAACCGCGTCGACCTGATCTTTGAAGTGTTCGAAGGCGGCATCACCGAGATCGAGCGGATCAGCTTCGTCGGCAACAAGGCCTATTCCGACCGCCGCCTGCGCTCGGTGCTGCAGACCAAGCAGGCCGGCCTGCTGCGGGCGCTGATCAAGCGCGACACTTTCGTCGAGGACCGGATTTCCTTCGACAAGCAGGTGTTGAGCGATTTCTACCTGTCGCGCGGCTATGTCGATTTCCGCACCACCGGGGTGAACGCGGAATTGACCCGCGAACGCGACGGATATTTCATCACCTTTAACATCGAGGAAGGCCAGCAGTTCCGGGTCGGTAAAATCACCACCAGCAGCGACTTGGCCGATGTCGATGCCGACGAATTCCAGAAGGCGCTGAAAATGCGCTCCGGGATGATCTATTCGCCGACCGTCGTGGAAAATTCCATCGCCCGGATGGAACGGCTGGCCAACCGCAAGGGGCTGAACTTCGTTCGGGTCGAACCGCGGATCACCCGCAACGACCGCGACCTGACGCTGGATGTGGAATTCGTGCTGTCGCGCGGGCCGCGCGTCTTCGTCGAGCGGATCGATATCGAAGGCAACACCACCACGATGGACCGGGTGATCCGGCAGCAGTTCAAGATCGTCGAGGGCGATCCGTTCAACCCGCGTGAAATTCGCGAAAGCGCCGAACGCATTCGCGCGCTCGGGTTCTTTTCCAACGCCGATGTGAAGGCGCGGGAAGGGTCGAACCCGGATCAGGTTATCGTCGACGTGAATGTCGAGGAACAGCCCACCGGGTCGCTGTCCTTCGGCGGCACCTATTCGACCAATACCGGTTTCGGCCTGCTTGTCACGATGAAGGAAGACAACTTCCTGGGCCGTGGCCAGCGGCTGAACCTGTCGCTGTCGGGCGCTGAGGACAACCAGGTCTATGCGCTTGGGTTCTCGGAACCGGCGCTGCTGGGGCGCAATCTGCGCTTCGATCTGGATATCGGCTACCGCGAAACGCAGACATCTTATGCCAACTACGACACGACCTCGATCCAGTTCCGGCCGGGCATCACCTTCCCGGTCAGCGATAACGGCCGGCTGAAGCTGTATTACAATGCCGAGTCTATCGAGATGATCGATGACGGATCTGCGGTCTTTGGCGGCATCGTGGGCAACGAAATCGCGCAGGGCAATGTCTGGTCCAGCAGCCTCGGCTACAGCTACAGCTACGACACCCGCCGCACCGGGCTGAACCCCAATGCCGGTGTTCTGTTCGAATTCGGACAGGAATTCGCGGGCGTCGGCGGCGACGTGACCTTCTCCAAGACCACGGCCAAGGCAATTGCCCAGACCAAGATCCTGAACGAAGAAGTGACGCTGCGCGCCTCGCTCGAAGGCGGGCTGCTGGATTACACCTCCGGGGTCAGCCGCTCGGTGGACCGCTACCAAATCGGCAGCGGGCTGATGCGGGGCTTCTCGCCGGACGGCATCGGGCCGCGCGAAATCGTCTATGACAGCAATGGCGACGAGGTGTCGAACGATGCGCTTGGCGGCGACATGTTCGCGGTCGCCCGGTTCGAAGCCGAATTCCCGCTGGGCCTGCCCGAGGAATACGGCATCCGCGGCGGCTTGTTCTACGATGTCGGCTCTGTCTGGGGCCTGACCGATGCCAGCGCCGCCACCGGCTCGGTGTTCTACGAAGACTTCTCGCTGCGCCATGTTGTCGGTGTGTCGCTGTTCTGGAACACGCCGGTGGGACCGCTGCGCTTCAACTGGTCCAAGGCGCTCCAGAAAGAGGACGAAGACATCGAGCAGACCTTCAACCTGACGGTTTCGACCGAATTCTGATGCGCGGCAACTGGCGCAACCGGATCGCGGCGGTCTGCCTGGCGCTTGGCGTGCTGGGCGGGGCCGGGCCGGTTGTCGCACAGGAAGCGGCGGTCCTGCGCAGCCCTGTTCTGACCATCGATTCCGACCGGCTGTATTCCGATTCCCTGTTCGGCAAGCGGGTGCAGAACGAAATCGAGGCCGCCGTGGCAGTGCTGGAGGCGGAAAACCGCGAAATCGAGGCGCAGCTGATCGAGGAAGAACAGCAGCTGACCGAAAAGCGCCCGACCATGACGGCGGAGGAGTTCCGCGTGCTAGCCGACGAATTCGACGCCAAGGTCCAGCGCATCCGCGTCGAGCGCGCCGGCAAGCTGCATGAACTGGCGCAGCGGCGGGAACAGGCGCAGCGGTTGTTCCTGCAATCTGTCACCTCGGTGCTGGAAGAAATCATGACCGAAGCCGGTGCGGCGGTGATCGTGGAAAGCCGCAGCGTGTTCCTGAGCGCGCGCATCATCGACGTGACAAGCGACGCGGTGGCGCGGATCGACGCCGAGATCGGCGATGGCAGCGATCTGGAACAGCCCGAGAAGTAGCAGCACGCTTGCCCAATCCCCGGCATATTGTTAGGGAATTCGGCAAAAGCGACGCGTTTGCCAGAAAGGAAAAAACAATGACCGAGCAGCTTCTGACCGCGGATATCGCACTGATCCAGCGGATCATCCCGCATCGCTATCCTTTCCTGCTGGTCGACAAGGTGGTCGATATCGACGGCTACCAGTCGGGCCGCGGCATCAAGAACGTGACGATGAACGAACCGCATTTCCAGGGCCATTTCCCCGGCAAGCCGATCATGCCCGGCGTCACCATCGTCGAGGCGATGGCGCAGACCGCCGCGATCATGGTGGGCACCGCCTTGGACATGGCCGACAAGAACATGCTGGTTTACTTCATGGCCATCGACAAGGCCAAGTTCCGCCGCATGGTGGTGCCGGGCGACGTTTTGGAAATGAACGTGACCACGACGCGCGGCAAGCCGGGCGGCAAGGTGTGGAAATTTGCCGGCGTGGCGACGGTCGAGGGTGAAATGGCCTGCGAATGCGAATTCACCGCGATGATGGATCTGAGCGCAGGGCAGGAGTAACCGCATGGCTGCGCAGATTCACCCTTCGGCGATCATCGAGGACGGCGCCGTGATCGGCGAGGGCTGCGAGATCGGCCCGTTCTGCATCGTCGGTGCCGACGTGGTGCTGGAAGACCGCGTGACGCTGAAAAGCCACGTGGTGGTGACCGGCCAGACCAAGGTCGGCGAAGACACGGTGATTTTCCCCTTCGCCTGTATTGGCGAGATCCCGCAGGACCTGAAATTCAAGGGCGAAAACACCCGTCTGGAAATCGGCAAGCGCAATCGCATCCGCGAACATGTCACCATGAACAGCGGCACCGAGGGCGGTGGCGGTCTGACGAAGGTCGGCGATGACGGGCTGTTCATGGCCGGATGTCACATCGCCCATGACGTGATCGTCGGCGACCGGGTGATCGTGGTGAACCAGTCGGCCGTCGCGGGCCATTGCCAGATCGGCGACGACGTGATCATCGGCGGTCTGTCGGGCGTGCACCAATGGGTGCGGATCGGCCAGGGCGCGATCATCGGCGCGGTCACCATGGTGACCGCCGACGTGATCCCCTATGGGCTGGTGCAGGCGTCGCGCGGCGAGTTGGACGGGCTGAACCTTGTCGGGCTGAAACGTCGCGGCGTGGCGCGTTCCGACATCTCGGCGCTGCGCGCCGCGCTGAAGCGGCTGGCCGAGGGCGAGGGCGCGTTCCAGGAGCGCGCCAAGGCTTTGGGCGAAGAGGCCGAAAGCGATTACGTGCGCCAGATCGTCGATTTCATCACCGGGGCGAGCGACCGTTCGTTCCTGACCCCGCGCTGATCCATGCCGGGGCGTCTGGCCATCCTTGCGGGCAATGGCGGCCTGCCGGTGGAAATCGCCGCCGCGCACCCGGATGCGGTCAAGGTCGTTTTCGACGGCGTGCCGCACCGGATGAGCGGCGATCTGCATGTCCATGCGTTCGAGAAACTGGGCGGGCTGTTCGACGCGCTGAAAGAAATGGGCGTCACCCGGGTGGTGATGGCCGGGTCGATGTCGCGTCCGCCGCTGGATGCCTCGGCCTTCGATCCGCTGATGATTTCGCTGGCGCCGCGCCTGCTGTCGGCGATGCACGGCGGCGACGATGCGCTTTTGCGGGTGATCATCGCGATCATCGAGGAACAAGGCTTCGAGGTCGTTGGCGCGCATGACCTGGTCGCGGGCCTGACCGCCGAAGAAGGGCTGCTGGCCGGGCCGGAACCCACCGACGAACAAATGGCCGACGCCGATCGCGGCGCCGATATCCTGAACGCCCTGGCGCCGGTGGATGTCGGGCAGGGCTGCGTCGTGGCGGGCGGGCTGTGCCTGGGCGTGGAAACCGTGCAGGGCACCGATTTCATGCTGGGTACCGTGGCCGAAACGCCCGCCGCGCTGCGACGGGGCGCGCGGGGCGTCTTCGTCAAGGCGGCGAAACGCGGTCAGGACCTGCGCGTCGATATGCCCGCCATCGGCCCCGACACGGTGGCGCGGGCCGAAAAGGCCGGGCTGGCGGGGATCGTGTTGCAGGCCGGACAGGTGCTGATCCTGGAACGCGCCGAAACCGTCGCGGCGGCGGAACAGGCCGGTATCTTCATCATGGGCCGGGTGCTGTGATCCGGGTCTTCGTGATCGCGGGCGAGGCGTCGGGCGACAAGCTGGGCGCGGCTTTGATGGCGGGGCTGAAGGAGCTGGCAGAGGTCGAGTTTCAGGGCATCGGCGGGCCGCTGATGCAGGAAGAAGGGCTGGAAAGCCTGTTCCCGATGGATGAGCTGTCGGTGATGGGGATCGCCGAGATCCTGCCGAAATACCGCCACCTGATGCGCCGGATCAACCAGACGGCCGAGGCCGTGGTCGCGGCGCAGCCCGACGTGTTGATCACCATCGACAGCCCCGATTTTTCCCTGCGCGTGGCGCGGCGGGTGAAGGCCGTGTCCGACATCCGCACGGTGCATTACGTCGCTCCCACCGTCTGGGCCTGGCGCGCCGGGCGGGCGGAAAAGATGGCGCGTGTGATCGACCATGTGCTGGCGCTGTTCCCGTTCGAGCCGCCTTATATGGAAGCGGCCGGAATGGACTGCGATTTCGTCGGCCACCCGGTGGTGGCCGAACGGGTGGCGACGGCGGACGAGGCGGCGGCGTTCCGCTCCGAACAGGGCTTGGGCGATGCGCCGGTGCTGCTGGTGCTGCCGGGCAGCAGACGGGGCGAGGTGTCGAGGCTTGCGCCGGTCTTCGGCGAGGCGTTGAAGCGCATCGTGGCCGAGCGGCCCGATATCCGACCGGTGATCCCGACCACCGGCAACGTGACCGACCTGGTGCGCGCCGCGGTGGCCGACTGGCCGGTCGCGCCGCTGGTGCTGGACCCGCGCGGGATGGCGCCGGAAGACTACAAGCGGCTCAAGGCGGCGGCGTTTGCGGCGGCCGACGCGGCGCTGGCGGCCTCGGGTACGGTGTCGCTGGAACTGGCGGCAAGCGATACCCCGATGGTGATCGCCTATGACATGAGCCTGATCAGCCGGATCATCATCAGCCGGATGCTGAAGGTGGACACGGTGACCTTGGTCAACCTGGTCAGCGATACCCGCACGGTGCCGGAATTCGTGGGCCGAGATTGCCAGCCCGGGCCGATCGCCGAGGCAGTGTTGCAGGTGCTTGACGATCCCGGCGATCAGCGCGCGGCGATGGCCTTGACGATGGAACGGCTCGGCAAGGGCGGCGAGGCGCCGGGGCTGCGCGCGGCAAAGGCGGTTCTGAAGCGGTTGCCGGGCTGAGAGGGCGTTTCCCGGGCCGGGAAACGCGCCGTCAGTCTCAAGCGAAATGCGTTTTCAGATCGGTGAGCGCCTTGGCGGCGTCGTCCTGGCTCCAGATCTCGTCGCCGATGCCGAAGAAATCGGTGAAGGGCGACAGGGTTCGGATGGTGTCGGCGTTCAGCGCGCCCTCGGCCACCACCGGCACCTCGATCATTTCCGACCACCACTGGAACAGCTCGGTTTCCGCTACGGTGCCGTCGCCCAGATCGGTGGCGCCGACGGGTCCGAAGCTGACGTAATCGGCGCCCGCTTCGCCCGCGTTCATCCCGTCATGGCGCGAGGCGCCGCAGAAGGCGCCGACGATGGCGTCGGCACCAAGCGCCTTGCGCGTCTTGCGCACCAGCCGCGACCCGTCGGCCAGGTGTACGCCGTCGAGCCCCAGCCGTTCCACCATCAGGATATGGTTTTCGATCACCAGCGCCACGTCGCGGGCATGGGTGACTTCGCGCAGCGCGTCGCCGGCGCGCGAGATGCGGTCTTCGTCATGGCTGGCCAGCGCCAGGCGCACGCAGGCGATTTCATGCGCGTCCAGCACCGCGGCAAGCCGGTTCGGGAAGTCCGACAATTCGAACTCCGACGGGGTGATCAGATAGATTTGCGGCTGCTCGATCTCGGCCATGATCCGGCTCCTTTTGCGGTCTTCCGCGACGCTATACAGGGGTTTGTTCCGCTTGGCTACTTCTCAGACGGCACCGGCAGTGCGATCTGCGGCGTTGGAATATGGGTATTTTTGCCAAGATGAAGCGGCGGGGGGTTGGATTGGTGCCGGGGCTGGATTATCAGCGGGCGGTGGATTTTTCGGAGATGACCATGCCAAGCGCCGTGCCGCAGCCTGCAATCGTTCTGGTGCGCCCGCAGATGGGCGAAAATATCGGCGGCGCCGCCCGCGCGATGTGGAATTTCGGGCTCGACCGGATGCGGGTGGTGGAACCGCGCGACGGCTGGCCGAACCAGAAGGCCGTCGCGATGGCCAGCGGCGCCGGGCGCCTGCTGGACGAGGCGGGGCATTACGGGTCGGTGGCCGAGGCGCTGGACGACTGCACTTTCGTCTTCGCCACCACCGCGCGGGGGCGGGGGCTGACCAAGCCGGTCTACAGCCCGGAAAAGGCGATGGAGCTGGCGCGCGAAAAGATCGCCGCCGGTGAAAAGGTGGCCGTGATGTTCGGCCCCGAACGCGCCGGGCTGGAAAACGAGGACGTGGCGCGCGCCAATGCGATCATCACCGTGCCGGTGAACCCGGAATTCTTCAGCCTGAACCTGGCGCAATGCGTGTTGCTGACCGCTTACGAATGGCGCCGTCAATCGGTCGAGATCGAACACGAGCGTGTCGAGATGGCGAAGACCGACTGGGCCAGCGCCATCGAGGTGGAAAAGCTGTCGCAGCATTACGAGGAACGGCTGGACGAAGCCGGGTTCTTCTTCCCCGAGGCCAAGGCGGAGGGGATGAAGGTCAACCTGCGCAACCTGTGGAGCCGGATGCCGCTGACCCGCGCCGATGTGCAGATGTTCCACGGCATGCTGCGCCAGATGGTGCGCTGGAAAGACCGTCAGGACTAAGATCGAAAAGGGCAGGGCGACGCACTTGCGCCCGGGCCCGACCGCGCCATATTCTGCGCCGGAACCGGAGGGCAGCATGAGCCAGAAACGCAATATTTTCGAAGAGGTTGGCAGCGAATCCGCGGCCAGGGTGGAACCGAAGGGCGGCATGATCGACGCCACAAAGCGCGGCGCGCGCAAGGGCATTCGCGCCTGGCTGATCGTACTGTTCGCGCTTGTGGTCACGATGATCGCGGTGGGCGGGCTGACCCGGCTGACCGATAGCGGGCTTTCGATCACCGAATGGAAGCCGATTACCGGCGCGCTGCCGCCGATGACCGAGGCCGCCTGGCAGGAAGAATTCGACAAGTACAAGGCGATCCCGGAATTCCAGCTGCAGAACAGCTGGATGGAACTGTCCGATTTCAAACAGATCTACTGGTGGGAATGGGGCCATCGGCAGCTGGGCCGGGTGATCGGTCTGATCTGGGCGCTTGGTTTCTTCGGCTTCCTGGTGGCAAAGCAGATTCCGGCGGGCTGGACCCAGCGGTTGCTGCTGATCGGCGCCCTGGGCGGTGCGCAGGGCGCCGTGGGCTGGTGGATGGTGAGTTCTGGCCTGAAGGGGTCGATGCTGGACGTTGCCAGCTACCGTTTGGCCACCCACCTGGGGCTGGCCTTCGTGATCCTGGGCTTCATCGCGTGGTACGTGTTCCAGCTGAGCCGCGAGGAACGCGATCTGATGCAGGCGCGCCGCTCTAGCGAACGCAAGCTGTGGGGGATTTCCACCGGCTGGCTGCACCTGGCCTTTATCCAGATCCTGCTGGGTGCCTTGGTGGCGGGGATCGATGCCGGGCAAAGCTTCACCGACTGGCCGCTGATGGGCGATCAGGTGGTGCCGCCGGGCGCCTTCGACATCACGCCGATCTGGCGCAATTTCTTTGAAAATCCCGGTCTGGTGCAGTTCATTCACCGCTGTGTGGCCTACCTGCTGCTGGCCTATTCGGTGATGGCCTTCCTGAAGGGGCGCAAATCGGCCCATGCGGCGACGCGGGCGGCCTTCACCGCCGCCTTCATCGCGGTGATGGGGCAGGTGAGCCTTGGCATCTATGTGCTGTTTTCGGGGGTGCAGGCGCATGTGGCGATCACTCATCAGGTGGTGGCCGTCATGGTCTGGGTGCTGGTGCTGCGGGCGCGGTTCATGAGCGGTTATCCCAAAGTCACGTCGATCCGGGGGGCATGAGATGAGTGCATTTGACGATCTGATGGTATTCCAGCGCGACACGATGGCGCTGGCGCAGGTGGCCGGCCGCTTGGGCTGGGACCAGGAAACCATGATGCCGCGCGGCGCGGCCGACCAGCGGTCGGACGAAATGGCGGCGATGGAAAAGGTGCTGCATGCGCGGCGCACCGATCCGCGCATGGCCGAGTGGCTGGCGGCGATCGACGACAAGGGGCTGGATGCGGTCGGGCAGGCGCAGATGCGCCATATCCGCAAATCCTACGCCCGGGCGATGAAGGTGCCCGCCGACCTGGCGGTGGAAATCGCCAAGGTGACCAGCAAGGCGCAGGGCCAATGGGCACAGGCGCGGGCGGACGAAGACGTTGCCGCCTTCCTGCCGGTGCTGGAAAAGGTCGTGGGCCTGAAGCGCCGCGAGGGCGAGGCGCTGGCCGATGGCGGCGATGTCTATGACGCCATGATCGACGATTACGAGCCGGAAATGACCGCCGCCGAACTGGGCGCGATGTTCGGCGCGATGCGCCCGCGGCTGGTGGCTTTGCGTGAGGCGGTGCTGGCGGCGGAAGCGCCCAAGGCGGTCGAGGGGCATTTCCCGGCCGACAAGCAGATGGCGCTGACCGCGAAGCTGGCCACCACCTTCGGATATGACCTGCATCACGGGCGGATCGACAAGGCGGTGCATCCGTTCAGTTCCGGGTCGGGTCATGACGTGCGGATCACCACCCGCACAAGCGAGCTCGATCCGTTCAACTGCATCTATTCGACCATCCACGAGGTCGGTCACGCCTGTTACGAGCAGAATATCGACGACGCCTATCTGTTGACGCCCCTGGGCGGCGGCGTGTCGATGGGCGTGCATGAAAGCCAGAGCCGGATTTACGAGAACCAGCTGGGCCGCAGCCAGGCCTTCACCGGCTGGCTTTTCGGTCAGATGAAGGATGCATTCGGCGATTTCGGCATTGCGGAGGCTGAGGAATTCTACCGCTCCGTCAACCGGGTGCATGAGGGATACATCCGCACCGAGGCGGATGAGGTGCAGTATAACCTGCATATCATGCTGCGCTTCGATCTGGAGCGCGCACTGATGCAGGGCGATCTGGATGTCTACGACCTGGAAGCGGCGTGGAACGACCGGTTCGCGGCCGATTTCGGCTATGCGGTCGACAAGCCGTCGAACGGCTGTCTGCAGGATGTGCATTGGTCGGTGGGGCTGTTCGGTTACTTCCCGACCTATTCCCTGGGCAATGTCTATGCCGGCTGCCTGTACCAGGCGCTGCGCGGGGCGGTGCCGGGGCTGGACGGCCAATTGGCGGCGGGCGATCTGGCACCGGCCACCGGGTGGCTGCGCGACAACCTGCAGACCCACGGCGGGCTTTACGAGCCTGCCGAGGTGGTGGAACGCGCCAGCGGCATCGCGCCGGGGCCGGAGCCTTTGCTGGACTATCTGGAAGCCAAGTTCGCCGGGATTTACCGGCTGTAACACGGGCTTAGGGGGCTGAACGCATCTGTGCTATCCTGCGGCGAACGGAGGATAGCACATGCAATACCTGACGCCTGACAACCCGGTTTTCGTCACTTACGCGATTGCCGCCGCCCTGATGGTTCTGAAGCTGATGGGGCAGGGGTGGTTGACCGTTTACCGGATGATGAAAAGCGGTTGGGGGGGAATGGTGAATCCCGAGGATCTGCGCCAGAGCGCGCTGAACCCCCATCCGCATGACGATCAACTCGAGGTCAGCGATTACGTCGACCGGTCGCGGCGGATGCATCGCAACGATCTGGAAAACATTCCCGGGTTCTGGATGGCGGGGCTTTTGTTCGTCTTTGCCGCGCCGCCGCTATGGCTGGCGCAGGTGACGATGTACGGGTTCGTTCTGGCCCGCGCGCTGCACGCCTGGGCCTATCTGAGCAAGCAAAACCACGAGGTGCGGGCGACATTCTACACCGTCGGGTCGCTGATCGTGATCTACATGGCGCTGCATGCGCTGGTGGTTCTGCTGGGCTGAAAGGCGCCTCAGCCGCGTTTCGCCAGCCAGGCATCGACCGAATAGCGGCCCGGCCCGTGCAGGGCCATCACCAGGTATCCGCCGGTCAGCGAGATGTTTTTCAGCAGCATGGTCATGTCGGTGGGCTGGGCCAGATCGCTATAGGCCAGCAGCCCCGACAACATGCAGAACCCGGCCTGGGCCAGGGCGACCCAGCGGGTCGCCGCGCCGATCAGCATCAGAAAGCCGCTGATGATCAGGAACCAGAACACCAGCCCGCCCAGAACAATCGGCACGCCGTCCTGCGCCAAGCCTTCGGCAAAGCCGCGCACATCACCGATCTGGGCCAACCCGGCCATCAGGAACAACACCGACATCAGCACGCGTGCGAGCAGCGTCAGGGGGGCGTCGAACCGGGCGGCCAGGTTTTCCATGAATCAGCTTTCCTGTTGTTCCTCGCCCTCGTCTTCGTCCTGTTCGACGATACGGGCGACCGATACGACGACTTCACCCTTGCCGGTGTTGAACACCTTGACCCCGCCGGCCGAGCGCGAGCGGAAGGAAATGCCATCCACCGGCACCCGGATCGATTGCCCCTTGGAGGTGGCCAGCATGATCTGGTTGTCCATCTCGACCGGGAAGGAGGCGACAAGTTCGCCGCCGCGCATTGCCTTGTCCATCGCGGTGACGCCCATGCCGCCGCGGCCGCGCACCGGGTAGTCGTGCGAGCTGGAAAGCTTGCCCGAGCCGCCTTCGGTGATGGTCAAGATCAGGTTTTCCACCGCCGACATTTCGGCATAGCGTTCCTGGGTGATCGAGCCTTCGATCTGTTCCTCGTCCGTCTCGGCATCGTCGGCCAGACCGGCCACCGCACGGCGCATCTTGAGGTATGCGGCGCGTTCTTCCGGGGTGGCTTCGAAATGGCGGATGATCGACATCGACACGACGCGGTCCTCGTCGCCCAGACGGATGCCGCGTACCCCGGTGGATTTGCGGCCCTTGAAGACACGCACATCGGTGGTGGGGAAGCGGATCGCGCGGCCCGAATTGGTCACTAGCATGACGTCGTCGTCTTCCGACGCGATGCGCGCGTTGACCAGTTCCACCCCTTCGGGCAGGTCCATCGCGATCTTGCCGTTGCGCATCACGTTGGTGAAGTCGGACAAAGCGTTGCGGCGCACGTCGCCGGCGCTGGTGGCAAACACGATCTGCAGGTCGGCCCATTCGTCCTCGGGCCGGTCGACGGGCATGATCGCCGCGATCGACACGCCGGTCGGGATCGGCAGGATGTTGACGATCGCCTTGCCCTTCGAGGTGCGGCCGCCCTGCGGCAGGCGCCAGGTCTTGAGCTTGTAGGCCATGCCGTCGGTGGTGAAGAACAAAAGCTGCGTGTGGGTATTGGCCACGAAGAGGGTGGTGACCACGTCCTCTTCCTTGGTCTGCATCCCCGACAGCCCCTTGCCGCCACGACGCTGGGCGCGGAAATCGGCCAGCGGCGTGCGCTTGATGTAGCCGCCGGAGGTGACCGTCACGACCATGTCTTCGCGTTCGATCAGGTCCTCGTCGTCCATGTCGCCCGACCAGTCGACGATTTCGGTCCGGCGCGGCACGGCGAATTGATCCTTAACCTCGGCCAGTTCGTCCGAGATGATGCCCATGATCCGTTCGCGCGAAGCCAGGATTTCCAGGCATTCGCGGATCTTGGCGGCCAGTTCCTGCAGCTCGTCGGTGACTTCCTTGACCCCGATCTGGGTCAGGCGCTGCAGCCGCAGTTCGAGGATCGCGCGGGCCTGGGTTTCCGACAGGTTATAGGTCCCGTCGTCGTTCATCTTGTGGGTCGGATCGTCGATCAGCTGAATGTATTCGGCGATGCTGGCGGCGGGCCAGCGGCGCGTCATCAGCTTTTCGCGCGCTTCCGCCGCGTCTGCCGAGGAACGGATGGTGGCGACCACTTCGTCCACGTTGGTGACCGCGACGGCCAGACCGCACAGGATGTGGCTGCGTTCGCGCGCCTTGCGCAGTTCATAGGCAGTGCGCCGTGCCACCACGTCTTCGCGGAAGTCGAGGAAGCAGGTCAGGAACCGGCGCAGGGTCAGCGTTTCCGGACGGCCGCCGTTCAGCGCCAGCATGTTGCAGCCGAACGAGGTCTGCATCGGGGTGAAGCGGTACAGCTGGTTCAGCACCACTTCGGGGGTCGCGTCGCGTTTCAGTTCGACCACCACCCGCACGCCGTTGCGGTCGGATTCGTCCTGCACGTGGGCGACGCCTTCGATCTTCTTGTCGCGCACCTGTTCGGCGATCTTTTCGATCATCGAGGACTTGTTCACCTGGTAGGGGATTTCATCGATGATGATGGCGTAGCGGTCGCGGCGGATTTCCTCGACCCGGGTCTTGGCGCGGATGATGACGCTGCCGCGGCCTTCAAGGTAGGCTTTGCGCGCGCCGGACCGGCCCAGCATGGTGCCGCCGGTGGGGAAATCGGGGCCGGGAATATAGTCGATCAGTTCTTCCGAGCTGAGATCGGGATTGACGATCAGCGCCTGGCAGGCGTCGATCACTTCGCCCAGGTTATGCGGCGGGATATTGGTGGCCATGCCGACCGCGATACCGCCCGCGCCGTTGACCAGCATGTTGGGGAAGCGCGCCGGAAGGACGGTGGGTTCGCGGTCCTTGCCGTCGTAGTTGTCCTGGAAATCGACGGTTTCCTTGTCGATATCGTTCAGCAGGTAGGCCGCCGGCTTGTCCATGCGCACCTCGGTGTAACGCATGGCGGCGGGGCTGTCGCCGTCCATCGAACCGAAGTTGCCCTGACCGTCCAGAAGCGGCAGCGACATCGAGAAATCCTGCGCCATCCGCACCAGCGCGTCGTAGATCGCAGAGTCGCCGTGGGGGTGGTATTTACCCATCACGTCGCCGACCGGACGGGCCGATTTGCGATACGGCTTGTCGTGGCCGTTGTTGGTTTCGTGCATGGCATAGAGGATGCGCCGGTGCACCGGTTTCAACCCGTCGCGCAGATCGGGGATCGCGCGGGAAACGATCACGCTCATCGCGTAGTCGAGATAGGAAGATTTCATCTCGTCCGTGATGGAAACGCTGGGGCCTTCGTAGACCGCGCGCTCGGGCGTGTTTTTGTCTTCGTTTTCAGGGGTTTCTGGCGTATCGCTCACTGGGGTAAACCGCTCTGTCTGTTTGTCTATATTTTGTGACACGACTTATATCAGAGCCATGATATGGGGTGCAATGGGTGGTTGCCCCTGCGGTTGGCAGCAGTCGCCGATACCTGCTAACATATTGTTTTCTTTGGGAATTAAAATGACCGTGCTAGCCTCTTCTTACGAGCGTTCAAGAAGAGGTGCAAAATGGAGCTATCCGAAACCGAACTGATGCTGAAAGGCTACGGGCTGACCACGGCCGAATTCTTCTATCACATGCCCGATCACGTGCATGTGCTCAACAGCTTCGTCTGGCAGGATTACGACCTTGCCCCGGATCATCCGCGGCTGTTCGAATTCATCGAGTTCTGGCAGCGCGAAATCGACGGGCCGCTGCATTCGGTGCGGTTCAATCACCGCAAGATGATTGAACCGGGCGAGTGGCGCAACGTGGTGGGGGAATTCACCCTGCACTGAGGGGCGGAACCCCGGGGCGGATTTCGCGGCGTTCCAAAGCCTCAGGAGGCGAAGCCGAAGGCTTTCAGCCCGTCGAGCACGAACTGCACCGACAGCGCGGCCAGCAGCATCCCCAGCAACCGGGTCACCACGTTGATCCCGGTCTTGCCAAGCGCGCGTTCCAGCAGCCCGGCCGACAGGAACAGCAGCAACGCGATCGCCAGAACCGCCAGCATGATGCCCACCACCATGGCGAAACCGGCAACGCCCGGATGCTGACCGGCCAGCAGGATCATCGTGGCGATCGATCCCGGCCCCGCGATCAGCGGCATCGCCAGCGGGAACACCGACGGGTCGTCGTGGTGGTCTTCTTCCTCGGCCTGGTCCTCGCGCCGCTTGGTGCGGCGCTGGAACAGCATGTCCAAAGCGGTCAGGAACAGCAGGATGCCGCCTGCGATGCGGAAGGCGGGCATTGAAATGCCGACGAAACCCAGCACCGCCTCGCCGCCGAGCGCGAACAGGCTGAGCAGCAGACCGGCGATCAGGCAGCCGCGCAGCGCGATGCTGCGGCGCTTGGCGGGCGGCATGCCCTGGGTCAGGGCAACGAAGACCGGGGTCAGCCCGATCGGGTCCATGATCACGAAAAGCGTGACGAAGCCGGTGATGAGAAATGCGGTATCCATGATGTTTCGGTATCGCGGAACACCCCGCACACGCAAGGGGTTAGACGATCCGCGGCCCCAGCGTGGCCGGATCGACCGACGGCGTGTCCCAGAAATCGCGGGCGAATGCGGGCAGGGCGGCCAGCACCCGTTCCAGGTCGTCGCGGCGCACCGATTTGCGCAGGGCGATGGCGGTGGCCTCGACGCAATTGTCGGGCGTCAGGTTGTGATCGGGGCGCAGCGCCTTGGCCTCGGCGGTCCAGTCGGCGCGGGTGCGGGGGGCGGCGGGGGTGTCGCTGAACTCCCAATCGGCGACGAAGATCGCACGCGGCACGGTGGGCAGGACCTGGGCGAAATCGACGGCCTGTTGCGGCGTCAGCCGGCGGCGGAACGCCTGCAATACGCCCTGGATCGCGGTATAGGCCAGGTTGTCGGTTTCCAGCCCCATCGCATCGCGCGCATCGTCGAGGAACGCGCGCCATTCGCGGCTGGCATGGCGATAGGTCCAGGGCATCGGCATCGGCGGGCTCCTTGCGTCCGGTGCCGGTATTTGGCGGCAACGCGGCCAGGAGCGCAAGAGAGAGGCATCGGTGCCTGGTTAGTGCATTATTCTGATTAGGGAACTTCTCATTTCAGGCGAACTTGCTAACCTGCCGGCATGATGAAGCAACTCGTTCCGATTTCTGCACTGCTACTGGGCTCTGGGCTGTTGCTCTTTGCCGGTGGTATTCATGGTCTGATCCTGCCGGTGCGCGGATCTGCCGAAGGGTTTTCGGCAAGCTCTCTGGGCCTGCTCGGAACCGGCTGGGCGATCGGTTATGTCGCCGGATGCCTGATCGCGCCGCGTTTGGTGGGCGCCGTCGGGCATATCCGGACCTTCGGCGTGATGAGCGCCTTTGCCGCCGTTTCCATCCTGCTGCAGGCCCTGATCGTCGAACCTTGGGCATGGATCGTGGTGCGCGCGGTGTCCGGTTTCTGTTTTGCCGGGGCCGCGATGATCGTCGAATCCTGGCTGAACGACCGGGTTCAGCCGAACACGCGCGGGACGGTCATGGGCGTCTATACCATGGTCAACCTGTCGGCGGTGACCGCCGGGCAGATGTCCATTTCGCTTGGCGACACCTCCGGGTTCATGTTCTTCGCCATTGCCGCGATCGTCTATTGCCTGGCGCTGGTGCCCACGGCGCTGTCGACATCCGCCTCGCCGACGCCTCTGGTTTCCGTCAAGCTGGAACCGCGCGCGCTGTGGCGCAATTCGCCGGTGGCGGTGGTCGCGGTCTTTCTGGTTGGCATTTCAAACGCGTCCTTCGGAACGCTCGCGGCTGTGTACGCCGACCGGGTGGGGCTTACGCTGACGGCGATCGCGCTTTTCGCGAGTATCCCGGTGCTGGCCGGGGCCTTGGCGCAGATGCCGATCGGGTTTGCCAGCGACCGGCTCGACCGGCGCAAGGTGCTGGTTGCGACAGCCATCGTCGCGCTTGCGGCCGACCTGGCCTTTGTCCTCCTCGCGCCCGAGGGACGCATGGAAAACCTCGTTCTGGTGGGCGTTTTCGGTGCCGCGATTTTCGCGATGTATCCGATTATCGTCGCCCATGCGAACGACCATGCGCCGCCCGGATCGTCGATCCAGGTTTCCGGCGGGCTGCTGATGATCTTCGGCTTCGGGTCGATCATCGGGCCGTTGATCGCAGGCGTCATGATGTCCGGGATCGGCCCGCGCGGGCTGTTCCTGACGACGATTGCCGCGCATGTCCTGATGATCGTTTACACGATCTGGCGGATCGGGCGCAGCGCCGCCGTGCCCGCCACGGATAAATCCGCGTTCCAGATCACTGTGCCGGGGCGCCTTGCCACGCCGGAAACGGCGGCACTTGCGGGCGGCGAGGACGAGGATCAGCCGCTCGAAGCAGGGGAAACGCCTGCCGGCTCCGAACCGGAGGCGGCCGAAGCAAGCGCGGATCATGACGCCGCGGCAGAGCGGGAGCCCCGGGAAAAGGTCCCCGGACGCGAAGACTAGACCGGTTGGCGGCCAGACGACCGCAGCGGCAGGTTCAGTTCCCGACAGCTTCCTTGGCGATCTCGTCGAGCAGGGTCTGGACCTCCTGCATGGCGCCCTCGGGGTAGTTGCGATAACCCACCATCACTTCGCCGTCCTTGTCGGCCACGAAGATGCCATAGGGGCAATAGGCGATGTTCATCAGGTCGGCTTCCATCACGTTGCGCGACGTGACCGCCGAGCAGAACAGGAACACATCCGCCGCATCGAACAGCTTCACGTCGCTGCCCACATCGGCCCCGGTGCGTTCCAGCATCGCGCCGACATGGCTGACATAGTCGACGACCAGCCCGCGCCCGACGATGGCGCTTTCGACCGCGAAGGCGGCATCCTCGAAACTGGCGTCGGTGGGGTAGGTCGTTACGCCCTCGGCGAATGCAGGCGCCGCCATCGTCAGGGCGGCGAGGGTTACAGCAAAGCGTTTCATCGTATCCTCCCTGGTAAGTGAACGAGCTTCAACGCCACCGACGCCCCGCAAGCCGCATGACCCATTTCGGCCCGTACCGCCGCAGCGCGGGCGGTTCGGGGCATGTCACGTGTTTTGATGCTCACCCAATGAAATAGTCCGCCGTTGCGTTTCGGCAAACGGCGGATCGAAACGGTCTTTTGCCGTGTTTGGCGGGGAGGGCCGCGTCGGGCCGCCCCCGCATTGGAAAGGGGGTCAGCTTTCCGCCGCTTCCAGCTTTTCCAGCGCGTCCATCCACAGCGCCTCGGCGCGGTCCATCGCTTCGCGCAGCTCGGCGTATTTCTTCTGCAGCACCACCGCTTCGCCCTTGCGTTCGGAAAACAGCGTCGGGTCGGCCAGCCGGGTCTGCAGCTTCTTGTCCATCTCGGTCAGCTTGCCCATGCGCTCTTCGCATTTGCGCACCTCGGCGCGCAGGGCGAGGATTTCGTCGCGGCTGGCCCGTTTGGGCGGCGGCGCGGCTTTGGGCTTTTCGACTTTCGGCGGCTGGTCGGCCTGCAGCAGCATCTTGCGATAGGCGTCGAGATCGTCCTCATAGGGCGTCACCGCGCCGCCTTTGACCAGCCACAGCCGGTCGGCCACCATCGACAGCAGGTGCATGTCGTGGCTGACCAGGATCACCGCGCCGGAATAGGCGGTCAGCGCCTCGACCAGCGCTTCGCGGCTTTCGATGTCCAGGTGGTTGGTCGGCTCATCAAGGATCAGCAGGTGCGGCGCGGGCAGGGTGGCCAAGAGCAGCGACAAGCGCGCCTTCTGCCCGCCAGAAAGACGCCCGACCTCGGTTTCCGCCTGTTCCGCCATCAGCCCGAAGCCCGCCAGCCGCGCGCGCAGCTTGCTGGGATGTTCGCCGGGCAATTCGCGCTGCAGGTGCTGGATCGGGGTTTCGTCGACATAAAGTTCGTCGACCTGGTGCTGGGCGAAGAAGCCGATGCGCAGTTTCGACGAGCGCGCGATCCTGCCCTGCATCGGGTCCAGCCGGTCCGACAGCAGTTTCGCCAGGGTGGATTTGCCCTGGCCGTTCTTGCCAAGAAGCGCGATCCGGTCGTCCTGGTCGATGCGCAGGTTCAGCCTGCTCAGCACCACGTGCCCGTCGTAACCGACCGACACGTCCTCGGTGGAAATGATCGGCGGCGACAGTTCCTCGGGTTCAGGGAAGGTGAAGACGGTGCGCGCGGCATCCTCGGGCGCGCGGATCGTGTCCATCTTTTCCAGCATCTTGACGCGCGACTGCGCCTGCTTGGCCTTCGACGCCTTGGCCTTGAACCGGTCGACGAAGCTTTGCAGGTGGGCGCGGCGGGCTTCTTGTTTCTTGGCCTGCGCCGCTTGCACCGCGCGCTGTTCGGCGCGCTGGCGGGCGAATTGATCGTAAGGGCCGGTGTAATAGGTCAGCTGGCGGTTTTCGAGATGCAGGATCGAGCCCACCGCGCGGTTCAGCAGATCGCGGTCGTGGCTGATGATGATCACCGTATGCGGGTATTTCGCCAGGTAGCTTTCCAGCCACAGCGCCCCTTCGAGGTCGAGATAGTTGGTCGGTTCGTCCAAGAGAAGGAAATCGGGCTGCGCGAACAGCACCGAGGCCAGCGCGACCCGCATCCGCCAGCCGCCCGAAAAGGCCGAACAGGGCTGCCGCTGTTCCTCAGCGTCAAATCCCAGCCCGCGCAGGATCGACGAGGCGCGGCCTTCGGCGCTCCAGGCGTCGATATCGGCCAGACGGGTCTGGATGTCGGCGATGCGGCCCGGGTCGGTGGCGGTTTCGGATTCCGCCATCAGCGCGGCGCGTTCGGTATCGGCGGCCAGCACCGTGTCCAACAGCGACACCTCGTTGCCCGGCACTTCCTGCGCCACGCCGCCGATGCGGGCGCGGGCGGGTATCGAGATCGATCCGCCATCGGCATGCAGGTCGCCCTTGATCAGCTTGAACAGCGTCGTCTTGCCGGCGCCGTTGCGGCCGATCAGGCCCACCTTGTGGCCGGTGGGAATCGTGGCCGAGGCGCCCTCGAACAGGGGGCGGCCTTCGATGGAATAGGAGAGGTCTTGGATGCGCAACATGATGGCGGAGTGCCAGAGGGGGGGGGGGCTGTCAATCGGGCGCGGCAATTTAGAATGGCGCAGTGTCGCTGCGCGCATCGCCTTGCATGCTGCGGCGCAGAGGCGTATCCTGATTACGTTAACCTGTTAACGGAATTCCCATGCACGCCCCCCGGTCGAAACCGCGTCTGCTGACGCTGATCCTGCTGACATCGCTTTCGGTGATGTCGCTGAACATGTTCCTGCCCTCGCTGAGCCGGATCGCGGCCGATTTCGGCGCGCCCTATTCGGTCGTGTCGCTGTCGATCGGCGGCTACCTGGCGGTGTCGGCGGTGCTGCAGCTGGTGATGGGGCCGGTGTCGGATATGGTGGGGCGGCGCCCGGTGATCCTGGCCGGGCTGGCGGTGTTCACCCTGGCCTCGGTCGGCTGCGCCTTGGCGGGCGATATCTGGGTCTTCCTGGGCTTTCGCATGCTGCAGGCGGGCGTCGTGTCGGGCATGGTGCTGTCGCGCGCGGTGATCCGCGACGTGGCCGAACCGGCCGAGGCGACGCGGCTTCTGGCGGTGGTCGGATCGGCGATGGCGCTGGCGCCGCTGCTGGCGCCGGTGCTGGGCGGGGCCCTGGGCGACCTGTTCGGCTGGCGGTCGAATTTCTGGGTCTTCGCGGTCTCCGGCGCGGCGCTGCTGGTGCTGAGCTGGGTCGACCTGGGCGAAACCAACCTGACACCGCAGAACAGTTTCCGCGCCCAGTTCCGCAGCTATCCGGAGCTGCTGCGTTCCGGCCTGTTCTGGGCCTATTGCGGCTGCCTGATCTTTTCCATCGGCGGCTTCTACGCCTATCTGGCGGGCGCGCCGCAGGTGGGCGAAAAAGCCTTCGGGCTGAGCCCGAGCGCCTTGGGCCTGATGATGGGCGCGACGGCGGTGGGGTTCATGGTCGGCAACCTGGTGTCGACCCGGCTGGGGCCGCGGCTGGGCACCATGGCGATGATCCTGGCGGGCCGCTGGGCGTCGCTGGCGGGCACCGTGGGAGCGATGGCGCTGCTGGCTGTGGGGCTGTTCCACCCGGCGGTGCTGTTCGGTGGCGCGGTCATGCTGGGCTTTGGCAACGGGCTGACCCTGCCGGGGGCGAATGTCGGCGTGATGTCGGTGGCGCCAAGGCTGGCGGGCAGCGCCTCGGGCCTGTCGGGCACGCTGACGCTGGCGGTGGGGGCGGCGCTGACGCCGCTGGTCAGCGCGCTGGTGGTGGGGCCGCTTGGGGTCTATGTGCTGCTCGGCGCGATGGCGGCCTCCAGCCTGGCCGGGGTGATCGCGGCCTATGCGGTGCGCGGGCTGGAAAGACGCCCGCAAACGGCGTGATTGCTTCTTTTCAAACCGTGTGACGCGTGTTAGTGGGGCGGCGATTTTCATACCGCCGGGCCCGCGCGTCCGGCGCCAGGTAACCGAGGACATGACCATGGCCATTCAACGCACTTTCTCGATCATCAAGCCCGACGCCACCAAGCGCAACCTGACCGGCGCCATCAACGCCAAGCTGGAAGCCGCAGGCCTGCGCATCATCGCGCAGAAGCGGATCCACCTGACCAAGGCGCAGGCCGGCGTGTTCTATGCCGTCCATGCCGAGCGTCCCTTCTACGACGAACTGTGCGAATTCATGGCATCCGAGCCGATCGTCGTGCAGGTTCTGGAAGGTGAAAACGCCATCGCCAAGAACCGCGAAGTGATGGGCGCCACCAACCCGGCCGAAGCCGACGAAGGCACCATCCGCAAGGAATTCGCCCTGTCGATCGGCGAAAACTCGGTCCACGGTTCGGACGCAGAAGAAACCGCAGCGGTCGAAATCGCTTACTTCTTCTCGGGTCTGGAACTGGTCGGCTAAGCCACCTTCCGAACCGATTTCCAAAGGCCGCCGCAGGGACACCCTGCGGCGGCTTTTTCATTAATAAGGGGTTAAGGCGGCTATTGTTCGCGCTGCGGCGACATATTCCTTCGCAAAACCCGCCCGAACCTTCGATCGGGCGCGCATCCCTTTGGGCGGGGCGACAAAGGCGGTATTCTCGGACATCCTGGGTGACGTGGGGATGACAGAGGAGACAACGCATGGCCTTCGAACCAGACCTATTCCACTCGCAATACCAACTTGGACGCAACGACGCCCCTGACGGCGGCAGCCCGGTCGACGCCTTCGATCTGGCCGATCTGTTCAGCGATACGTTTTCATGGCTGGACGATCCCGCAGAGCCGGGCGGCGACGCATTCGAAGTCGTCCGCGCACTGCGCGACGACTGGCAGGGCTGGCAGGGGCCGAGCTATTCGGCCGGCCTGAGACCCGCCGAGATCGACCGGATCGATACCGAAGCCTGGGCCAAGCCCGACGGCGTCGGCGGTGGCAAAGGCGGCGGGTCCGATGGCGGCGGCAAGGGCGGCGGCGGCAATGGCGGTGGCAAGGGCGGCGGGAATTCCGGCGGCGGCGATACCGGATTGCTCGACAGCTATGTCAGCAGCGCCGACGGGTCGGATTACAATATCGAGATCGTGTTCAACGGCAGCTGGACAGCCGCGCTGCAGAACGCTTTCGTCACCGCGGCCGATGCCATCAGCTCGATCATCCTGGGCGACGTGGCCGACATCATCGGCGGGGCTTACGCGACCGATGACATCACCATCACCGCCGAACTGTCCGATATCGACGGGTCGGGCGGCATCCTGGGCCAGGCCGGGCCGACGGTGTACCGCACCGCCGATTACCTGCCGGTGGCGGGGATCATGCAATTCGACGTGGCCGATGCCGAAGATTTCGATGGGCTGGGCCTTTTCGACGACATCGTGTTCCACGAGATGCTGCACACGATCGGCTTCGGCACGATGTGGGACCTGATGGGGCTGACCTCGGGGTCGATCGCGACCCAGGATTTGTCGTTCACAGGGGCGATGGCGACCGAGGTCTACAACACCGATTTCGTGGCGCTTTCGGGCGGCACCGCCAGCGGCGTTCCGGTCGAGATGGATGGCGGCCCGGGCACCGCGGGCGGCCATTGGGACGAGGCGGCTTTTGGGTCGGAAATCATGACCGGGTACATCAACGCATCGAACTACCTGTCCGAGATGACGGTCGCCGCGCTGGAGGACATGGGATACGACACCTATCTCGACAATCCCTTCGCGGCGGGCGACCTGACCGGCAGCGATCCTTTGTCGGCGATCAACGGGACGCTGTTCGCCTGATCCGGCGGGCAGGGTGATTTATCGAAGGCCGTGCCCCGGGGCGCGGCCTTTTTCCTTTCCTGCGGAAAACCAAGCCAGTAGCCTGCGCCGGAAAGAGGGAGGAATATCATGGAAAGATGCGCCATCGTGACCGGCGCGGCCCGGGGGATCGGGCTGGCGACGGCAAAGCAGTTTCTGGGCATGGGCTGGCAGGTCGCGCTTGTCGACCGTGATAGGGAAGAACTGGACCGGGCGATGGCCCCGCTGGGGGACCGGGCCAAGGCGCTGCCCTATGACATTTCCGACCCCGACCAGGTGGCGCAGATCATCGCCGACACGCTGGATGCGTTCGGGCGGATCGACGCGCTGGTCAACAACGCGGGCGTGGCCGAATTCGGGCCTATCGAGGACTGCGACTTCGCCATGTGGCGGCGGGTGATGGCGACCAATCTCGACGGCACCTTCCTGTGCAGCCAGGCGGCGACACCGGCTTTGCGGCAAACCAAGGGGGCGATCGTCAATATCGGGTCGATTTCCGGCCTGCGCGCCTCGACCCTGCGGGTGGCTTACGGCACCTCCAAGGCGGCGGTGATCCAGCTGACCAAGCAGCAGGCGGCGGAGCTGGGCGAATACGGCATCCGCGCCAATTGCGTCTGCCCTGGCCCGGTGCGCACCAAGCTGGCGATGGCGGTGCACAGCCAGGAAATCATCGACGCCTATCACGACGCGATCCCGCTCAATCGCTATGGCAGCGAGGAGGAGATCGCCAACGTGATCGTGTTCCTGTGTTCGGACAAGGCGAGCTATGTGACGGGGCAGGTGATCGCCGCCGATGGCGGGTTCGACAGCACCGGGGTAGGGCTGCCCGCGCTGCGGGTCTAGGGGCTAGCGCCGCTTCTCGATGACGCCGATTTCGTCGAGAACTCTCTCGATCTCGGATTGCGGGGATTTACCGGGCGCAGCGGCGGCCTTGATCGCGTCGAACCGGGCGCGCAGGTCGTCCTTTTCCTTGCCCTGGCAATCGTTCCAGGGCCGTCCCTGCAGCCCCATGACCATGGCGTAATAACCGATGAAATGGGGGCGGGTGCCGGCGGCGATCAGGCGGGCATAGGCGGTATCGGGCCCGAGCGCGCGCAGATCCTCGGCCGAGCGGATACCGGCGCGGGCGCAGGCCTCTTGCACGGCGGGGCCGAGATTGCGGATCGAACTCACGGGCGTCATGCACCCAGCCTAGCCCGGATCGCGGCGTTGGTCACTCAGATGCTGGCGTAATCGGGGAACACCGGGTGATCCTTGTCGGGGGCGGCGCCCTGCGGCGCGGGTTGCGGCGGCTGGGCCGGGGTGTCCTTGGGTTGGTTCGGCGGTTTGGAACTTGCCATACTGGTACTCCTTTCGATGTCTGGCCCGGGGCGAAGGAAAACCCGGGCCTTACAGAATCCTACGCCCGGTTTAGGAAGAATTTTCGGCCTGCCTATGGGGGAAAAGGGATCAAATTCGGGCATTTCCATGCCGGAAAGGATGGCGGGGCAGCCTTTCGAACGGCCCCCCGCAGCTTGGTTCCGGGCAGGGCGGCGGGCCTTGCCCGCGCGCCGGTGGCGAAGCGGCTTGACGGTTCGGAACGCTGCGCCTAATCAGGTTGCAAGGTGGGCCTGTAGCTCAACGGTTAGAGCAGAGCGCTCATAACGCTTTGGTTGCGGGTTCAAATCCTGCCGGGCCTACCAATCCTTCCGCCAGATCCTTTTTGAACCGCAAGCGCAGCGCCCGCAGGGCGGACGCGGCGACGGGGCCGCCGCGCCGGTATGTGCTTGATCAGGCGGCCCTGGCCGGGGTGAAATCGGGGGCGTCTTCCGTTTCCGCGTTCAGGGGGAATTCCGGCGCCGCGTCTTCTGCCGCTGCCGCTTGCGATGCCTTCGCCTCGGCCTTGATGGTGAAGCTGCCGATCGTGTCCTTCAGCGCCCCGGCCTGGGCCGACAGTTCCTCGGCGGTGGCGGACAGTTCCTCGGACGAGGCGTTGGTTTCCTGCGTCACCGCGTCGAGCGCGTTGATCGACTGGTTGATCTGGCCCATGCCGGCGGAAATTTCGGCATTGGCGCTGGAAATGCCGCTGACCAGGTCGGCGGTACGTTCGATCTCGGGCACCAGTTCGTCGAGCATGTGGCGCGCCTTTTCGGCGGCCTGAACCGTGCCGCCCGACAGCTGGCCGATCTCCCGCGCCGCTTCCTGGCTGCGTTCGGCCAGCTTGCGCACTTCGGAGGCCACCACCGCGAAGCCGCGGCCATGTTCGCCCGCGCGGGCGGCCTCGACCGCCGCGTTCAGCGCCAGAAGGTCGGTTTGCCGGGCGATTTCCTGCACCACCTGGATGCGCTCGATGATGGTGGACATGCTGTCCATCGCCTGGCGCACCGCATCGCCGCTGTCGCGGGCGCGGGCGGCGGATGTCAGGGCCGCTTCCTTGGTGTCCTCGGCGTTTTGCGCGGTCTGGCCGATATTGGCGCTCATCTGTTCGATGGTGGTTGAGGCTTCCTCGGTCGCTTCGGCCTGTTTCAGCGCGGCAGCGCTCAGCGCCACGGAGGTATCGGCCATCTGCCCGGCGCCGGTGGCGACGTTATCGGCGCTGGTTGTCACGTCCGACACGGTGCCGCGCAGGGTCACGACCATGGCGTTGAGGTTGTCCAGCAGGTCGCCCATTTCGTTTTTCTGCGCGTGGTCCGCCGTGCGGGTCAGATCGCCCGCGGCCACGTCGCGGCTGAGCGCGATGGCCTGGGTCAGCCCGCGCCCGATCAGCCGCAGCATGCCGGTGGCCGACACCAGCGCGGTCAGCATCGCCGCGGCGATCACCCCGGCCAGAACGCTCCAGGCCTGCCGATACATCTTTTCGGACGCGGCAAGAGCGGCGTTCATCTTGGCGCTCTCGTTGCCCTGAACGGTGTCGATCAGGGTTTCCATCCGCGCATCCAGTGGCGCGCCTTTTTCGATCAGCAGATTTGCCGCTTTCGCGGTGCTGCCGAACATCAGCATCTGCATCACCTTCTTGTTCAGCGCGTCGATTTCGGTCTTCAGCCCGATATATTCGTTCAGGATCTCGGTCTTGGCCGGGGTGGCGGTTTCCAGTTCGTGCTGGATCAGATCGTCCTGTTCGGCCTGCATCGCCTTGATTTCGGACTTCAGGGCGCTGCGCTGGCCGGTGTCGATGATCAGCAGGTAATTGCGGACCCGCGATTGGATGCCGGCCTGCAGCTTGGACAGCTGGTCGATGCTGCGCAGGGTGGCGAAGTTTTCGTTCACGATGGTTTCGCTGCTTTGCTTCATGTAGCGCAGTTCATAAAGCGCCAAGCCCCCGGTGCCGACCAGGAAGGCGGTCAGCAGCAGGAAGGTCAGGATCAGGCGGAATTTGATGGTAAAACGCATGGGGTTTCTCGCGTTGTCGGTCTCGGGGAGGAGTGGAACAGGGTTCCGAGGGAAGGGTCACAGCGTTTGGCGCCGCAGGGCGAACCGTGCAGCGGGAGGCCGGGCTGGCAGTTTGGATGAGAGGGCATGGCTGGGCCGCTCCGAGGGGTTGTGACCTGATCCCCTGAACGTCCCCGACCGGGCGCTTTGTAGCGCGGGGGAAGTCATTTCATCAAAGTTTCACAGGCCGTTTGCATCGGCCCGACTTCAACCGCTTCCGGCCCGCTTCCGGCCGGAACGCAAAGCGGCGGCCCGGAGGGGCCGCCGCGCTGCATTTTGATGATGATCTAGGGATCAGGCGGCGTCGGCGCCCGCGCGTTTCAGCGGGGTGAAATCGGCCTCTTCGCTGTCTTCTCCCGCGCTCAGGTCCAGATCGGCCAGCACGTCCTGCGCCGCTTCGGGATCGGCGTCGGTGTTGGCCGGTCGCGCCCCTTCCTCGAGGATGAAGGTGCCGATGGTGTCCTTCAGCGCGCCGGCCTGGGCCGACAGTTCCTCGGCGGTGGCAGACAGTTCCTCGGAGGACGCGTTGCTTTCCTGGGTGACCGCGTCGAGCTGGCCGATCGACTGGCTGATCTGGGTCATGCCGATGGAAATCTCGCCATTGGCGGCGGTTATGCCGGTGACCAGCTCGGCGGTGCGTTCGATGTCGGGGACCAGCGCGTCGAGCATCTGCATCGCCCGGTCGGCCGCCTTCACCGTGCCGCCGGACAGCTGGCCGATCTCGGTCGCCGCTTCCTGGCTGCGTTCGGCCAGTTTGCGCACTTCGGACGCCACCACGGCGAAGCCGCGGCCATGTTCGCCCGCGCGGGCCGCTTCGACCGCCGCGTTCAGCGCCAAGAGGTCGGTCTGGCGGGCGATTTCCTGCACCACCTGGATACGTTCGATGATGGTCGACATGCTGGCCATCGCGTCCTTCACCGCCGCCCCGCTATCGCGCGCGCCGGTGGCGGATTTCAACGCCATGTCCCTGGTTTCAAGCGCGTTTTGCGCGGTCTGTTCCACATTGGCGCTCATCTGTTCGACGGCGCTCGATGCTTCCTCGGTCGCTTCGGCCTGTTTCAGTGCCGCTTCGCTGAGCGCCACCGAGGTATCGGCCATCTGCCCGGCGCCAGCGGCGACGTTGTCGGCGCTTGTGGACACGTCCGACACGGTGCCGCGCAGGGTCAGCACCATGGCGTTGAGGTTGTCCAGCAGGTCGCCCATTTCGTTTTTCTGGGCGTGGTCCGCGGTGCGGGTCAGATCGCCCGCCGCCACGTCGCGGCTGAGCGCGATGGCCTGGGTCAGCCCGCGCCCGATGACCCGCAGGATCAGCACCGCCGAGATCAGCGAGAACAGGATCGCCGCCGCGATGCTGCCCGCCAGGATGGTCAGGGCCTGCTGGTACATCTTTTCCGACGCCGCCACCGCCGCGTTCATCTTGGCGGTTTCGCTGTCCAGCACCGATGCGATCATCTCATCCATCCGCGCTTCGAGCGGCGCGCCCTTTTCGATCAGCAGGGCGGTGGCGTCGGCGGTCTTGTTGAACAAAAGCGCCTCCATCACCTTCTTGTTGACGCCTTCGATTTCGCCCTTCACCTCGAAATATTTCAGCAGGGTCTTTTTCTTTTCCGGGCTCGCGTCCTTCAAGGCGCTGACCACCAGCTTGCTTTGCCTGGACTGGATGTCCTTCATTTCCTGTTCCAGCGCCTTGCGCTGGTCCTTGTCCTGCACCTGCATATAGGTGCGGATGCGCATCTGGATGGCGCCCTGCAGCTTGGCGAGGTTGTCGATCTCGCGCAGCGTCGCGAAGTTTTCGTTCACGATGGTTTCGCTGCTTTGCTTCATGTGGCGCATGTCGTAAAGCGCCAGCCCCCCGGTGCCGACCAGGAAGGCGGTCAGCAACAGGAAGGTCAGGATCAGGCGGGATTTGATTGTGAAACGCATGGGGTCTGTCGTCCGATCGGGTTGGGGTGGGGTTTCAAATGAATTTGGCGGGCTCAAAATGGCGTCTGGACACTCGAAAATGCGCTGCACGGAATGGGGGGCGGTTTGTCCGTGATGTCATGATGTTTCGTTCCAAACGCTGTGGCACGATTCTCAAAACGGCGGGGAAGGTTAGGGTTGTAACCGAAAGGTGTTTTTTTCAGGTGGCTTTTGAAATCGCTTAAAAAATATCCGCATTTCGGCGGGGCTTGCTCAAAGAATGCAAGCTATCTGGTTATGATGTCGCGATTTTTAGGCCCGGGCCGGGGGCGTGCGGGTCAGATCCCGAGGATCGCGCGCGCCTCGTCGGGGCTGGCAACGTCGCGTCCCGCGTCGCGCGCGGTGGCGGCCAGCGCCTCGATCAGCGCGCCGTTCGAGCTCACCTTGGCCTCGTCGGGCAGGTAGAACGTGTCTTCCAGCCCGGTGCGCAGATGGCCGCCCAGTTCGGCCGTCTTGCGGTGCAGTGGCCAGATTTCGGCGCGGCCGATGGCGGTGACCTGCCAGCGGCTGTCCTCGGGGGCCAGATCGGCGAGGATCGGCAGCAGGTCGGCCCGCGCTGGTTGGCCCGAGGCCACGCCCATCACGAAATTCATCTGCGCGGTGCCCGAAAACATCCCCGCCGCGCGGTACATGCCGACGCTGCGCACGATGCCGGTATCGAAACATTCGAATTCGGGGATCGCGCCCGCGGCCTCGATCGCGTCGATGAAATCCTGCACCTTCTCGACCGGGTTGTCGAACAGCATCGGCGGCCAGGCCCAATCGCCGTTTGCCTTGATCTTCAGATAGTTCAGCGACCCGGCATTGCAGGCGGCCATTTCCGGCCGCGTGGCCGTCACCACGTCCAAGGCGGGTTGGTAGTCGGGGCCGACCACGCCGGTGGTGTGATTGATGATCACGCCGGGGCAGGCATCGCGGATCGCTTGCTGCACCTCGCGCGACAGGTCGATATCCCAGCTGGGCAGGTGGCCCTTGCCCGCACCCTGCTGGCGCAGGTGGATATGCATGACGCTGGCGCCGGCGTCATAGGCGCGTTTCGCTTCGGCCGCCATTTCTTCGGGGGTGACCGGGATATGGTGCTGGGCGGGGTCGGTCAGCACGCCGTTGAGCGCGCAGGTCAGGATCGCCTTTGACATGTCGGGCCTTTCAGAACGGCATCGGGGGCAGGTTTTCGGCCTCGGCCCCGGCGCTTTGCCGGGCCTTGGCGCGCTGGTAGGCGGGCCGCGCGGTCAGCCCGTCGAACCAGCGCAGGGTTTCGGGCGGCAGGTCGTCGCGCAGCCCCAGATGCAGCGCCAGCTCGATCGCGTAGCCAACCGCGATATCGGCCATGGTGAAGCCCGTGTGCAGCAGCGTTTCGCGCCCGTCCGACAGGGTGGGTTCCAGCAGCTTCAGCCGGGCCAGGAACCACAGCCGGTAATCCTCAGCCACCTGCGGCTGGCGGCGCTCTTCGGGTTCCATCCGGGAATAGCGCAGGTAGATCGTCTGCGGAAATGTCAGCGTCGCCTCGCCATGGTGCAGCCAGTTCAGGTAGGCGCCGAATTCGGCGTGATCGGGGGCAACCGCCAGACGGCCCTGAGCGTGGCGCAGCGACAGGTATTCCAGCATGGCGCAGCTTTCGGTCATCCGCGTGTCGCCATCGACCAGCAGCGGGATCGTGCCCAGCGGGTTTTCGGCGAAATAATCCTTGCGGGAAAAGCGCGGCGGGAAGGGCAGCATTTTCAGCTCATAGTCCAGCCCAAGTTCTTCCAGCGCCCAAAGCGGGCGGAAGCTGCGTGCGTCTTCGCAATGCCACAGTGTCAGCATTCAGGGTCCTCCTTGTGCCCAATATGGGTGGTTCCGGTTGGCGAACTTGCGCCGATCGGCTGAAATCTCAGCCAACCGGCGCAAGTTGGCCCGGTTTTCGCTAGGATAGGCTGAGACAGGCATTGTCCCAAGCACGAGGTTGCGTCGATGGCAAAACTGAACAGCACGGTGTCCGCCGTTTCCGAAGGCTTCCGGAACAACCGGGAGCATATGATCGGCCTGCTCGACGAAATGCGCGCGATTGAGGTCCGCACGGTGGCGGCGTCGGAACGGTCGCGGGATCGGTTCGAACAGCGGCTGCAATTGCTGCCGCGCGACCGGGTGGCGCTGCTGCTGGATGCGGGGCGGCCCTTTGTCGAGCTGTCGAAGCTGGCGGGATACGGGCTCGATACCCGGGACTTGGACAAATCCGTCGCAGGCGGCGGGGTGATCGCCGGGATCGGATACGTGTCGGGCATACGTTGCATGGTGGCGGCGTCGGATGCGGGGATCGCGGCGGGCGCGTTGCAGCCGATGGGGCTGGAAAAGCAGATGCGGGCGCAGGAAATCGCGCTGGAAAACAAGCTGCCCTATGTGCAGCTGGTGGAAAGCGCAGGCGCCAACCTGATGGCCTACAAGGTTGAGGATTTCGTGAAGGGCGGCGGGTTCTTCCGCAATTTTGCCCGGCTGTCGGCGGCCGGATTGCCGGTGGTGACGGTGACGCATGGCAGTTCCACCGCGGGCGGCGCCTATCAGACCGGGCTGTCGGATTACATCATCATGGTGCGCGGGCGCACCCGGGCGTTCCTCGCCGGGCCGCCTTTGTTGAAGGCCGCGACCGGCGAGATCGCCAGCGAGGAAGAACTGGGCGGGGCCGAGATGCACACCGCCGTGTCGGGGCTGGGCGATTACCTGGCCGAGGACGATCGCCACGCCATCGGGCTGGCGCGCGAGGTGATGGCGGGGATCGACTGGCCCTGCGACGGAGACGCGCGGGACTTCGACGATCCGGCCTATGCGGCCGATGACCTGCTGGGCATCATGCCCGCCGATTACCGACAGCCGGTCGACATGCGCGAGGTGATCGCGCGGATCGTCGACGGGTCGGAGTTCACCGAATTCGGCGGGCGCTACGGCCCCGGCACGCTTTGCGGCACCGCGCGCATCGCCGGCTGGCCGATCGGGATCATCAGCAACAACGCGCCGCTCGATCCGGCGGGGGCCAACAAGGCGACCCATTTCATCCAGGCCTGTTGCCAAGCCGGGACGCCGATCCTCTACCTCAACAACACCACCGGCTTCATGGTCGGGCGCGAATACGAAGAAGCGGGGATGATCAAGCACGGATCGAAGATGATCCAGGCGGTCACCAACGCCACCGTGCCGCAGTTCACCATCTATTGCGGGGCGTCCTTCGGGGCGGGCAATTACGGCATGTGCGGGCGCGGTTTCACGCCCCGGTTCTGCCTGTCCTGGCCCAATGCGAAAACCGCCGTCATGGGCGGCGAACAGGCCGCCGGAACGATGGAGGAGGTGCAGCGCGCCCGCGCCGAAAGGTCGGGCAAGCCGCTGGACGAGGCGCAGTTGCAGGCGATGAAGGACAAGATCGTTGCGACCTTCGACGGTCAGATGAGCGCCTTTCACACCTCGGCGCGGCTCTTGGACGACGGGGTGATCGACCCGCGCGACACAAGGCCGGTGATGATCGAGTTGATGCGCATCGCCCGCGAAGGTGACGCGCGCCGGCCCAACACGATGCAATTCGCCGTGGCGCGGCCGTGAGCGGGGGAATGACGATGACGGAAACACCGTTCGATAAATTGCTGATCGCCAATCGCGGCGAAATCGCTTTGCGGGTCATCCGCACGGCGCGGCGGATGGGGCTGGCCACGGTGGCGGTCTATTCCGATGCCGACGCGGGTGCGTCGCATGTGCGGGCCGCCGATCAGGCGGTGCATATCGGCGGCGCGGCCCCGGCAGAAAGTTACCTGAACATCGACGCGATCCTGCGCGCGGCCAAGGACACCGGCGCCGATGCTGTGCATCCGGGATACGGCTTCCTGGCGGAAAACGCGGAATTCGCCGCAAGCTGCGCGGCGGCGGGGCTGGTCTTCGTCGGGTCCGCGCCCGAAACGATCCGCCGGATGGGCGACAAATCGGCGGCCAAGGCGGCGATGATCGAGGCGGGCGTGCCCAGCATCCCCGGCTATCTGGGCGAGGAAACATCGGCCATCGCGCTGCGGCGCGAGGCCGAAAAGATGGGCTTCCCGGTGATGATCAAGGCCACAGCGGGCGGCGGCGGGCGCGGCATGCGGCAGATCACCCGCTACGAGGATTTCGACGACGCGATCCGCAGTGCTCGGTCGGAGGCGATGAGCGCCTTCGGCGACGACACGATGATGCTGGAAAAGGTGATCGAGAACCCGCGCCATGTGGAGGTTCAGGTGCTGGCGGATCGCCACGGCACCGTCCTGCACCTCGGCGAACGCGACTGTTCGGTGCAGCGCCGGCATCAAAAGCTGATCGAGGAAAGCCCATGTCCGGCGGTGGACGAGGAATTGCGCGCGCGGATGGGGCGTGCGTCGGTCAAAGCGGCGCAGGCGATCGGGTATGAGGGCGCGGGGACGTTCGAATATCTGCTCGACGAGCAGGGGCGGTTCTATTTCATGGAAATGAACACGCGGCTGCAGGTCGAACATCCGGTGACCGAGGCCCTGACCGGTCTGGATCTGGTGGAATGGCAGTTGCGCATCGCGATGGGGCAGGCGCTGCCCTGGGCGCAGCAGGACATCCGGCTCGATGGGCACGCGATCGAGGTGCGGCTGTGCGCCGAGGACCCGGAAAGTGAATTCCTGCCGCAAACGGGGCAGGTTCTGGGCTGGGATCCCGATTCCAGCCTGCGGGTGGATCACGCGCTGGAACCCGGCGCCGAGGTGCCGCCGCAATACGATTCGATGATCGCCAAGCTGATCGCCCACGGCCCCAGCCGCGACGACGCCCGGCGGCAGCTGATCCGGGGGCTGCGCGGCAGTGCCGTGCTGGGGCTGCGGAGCAATCAGGGATTCCTGGCCGATTGCCTGGCGCATCCGGTATTTGCCGAAGGCGCGGCGACCACCGGGTTTGTCGACCAGAACCGGTGCGATCTGCTGCCCGACACGCCGCGCGGTGAAGCCGATGCGGCGATGGTGCTGGCCGCCGTGCTGGCGGTGGGGCAGGGCACTCAACTGCCGCATGGCTACGCGGTGCCGGTGCGGCTGGGGCGCGGCGGGTCGGTGTTCGACCTGCGGGTCCGGGTGGCGCGGGAAGGGAACTGCGAGGTGGAACTGGGCACAGCGCATATGGCGTTGCGGCTGACGCCCGGGGCGGGCGGCAGCGTGCAGGTCACGCGCGGGGCGGTGACGGAACCGGCGCGGCTGGTGGCGGGCGAGGATACGCTTTGGCTGCACTATGACGGGCGCGGCTGGGGCTTCACCGACCTGCGCTTCGCCCCGCAGCGCGCGGTGGAGGAGGCGGGCAGCGGCCGCATCCTGGCCTCGATGGGCGCGCGGGTGCTGAGCGTCGCGGTCGCGGTGGGCGACCGGGTGGTGAAGGGCCAGGTGCTGGCGGTGCTGGAGGCGATGAAGATGGAACACGCCCATATCGCCGATATCGACGGCACGGTGCGCGCGATCCACGCCGTTCCCGGCGCGCAGGTCGCGGCGCAGGCTTTGCTGATCGAACTGGCGCCCGATGCCGGGGCGGCCGAAACCCCATAGCGAACAGGGCTAAGTGCCGCGTTTTGCCCGGATTTCAGGCCGAATTCCGGGCCGTGGCATTGTGACCGCAAAGATTCCGCGTCTGGCGAATTGATCTTTTGCGGCGCGTCCTCTATTGGGTTGCGTGAACCGCAATGCCTGTCTGCCGGAGCGATCCCAGTTGGCTGGTCAAAACCCGCTATTCCGAAATGCAGCGCCGCTGCCCTTCGTCAATCATGCTACCCTGACAAAAAAGAAAGGTAGAAC
Organism: Thalassovita mangrovi; assembly: GCF_009857745.1. Lineage (GTDB taxonomy): Bacteria > Pseudomonadota > Alphaproteobacteria > Rhodobacterales > Rhodobacteraceae > Thalassobius > Thalassobius mangrovi. The sequence goes on along the minus strand of NZ_WWEN01000002.1, from coordinate 319,433 downwards.
AAATGGCTGAAAACTCGAACCCCGATGTATTGTATACCATTGTAGACGAAGCCCCCGAGCTGGCCTCGGCTTCGTTCCTGCCGATCATCCGCAGCTTTGCCTCGGCCGCCGGTGTGACCGTCGGCACCAAGGACATTTCGCTGGCCGGTCGTATCCTCGCCACCTTCCCGGAAAACCTGACCGCGGACCAGCGTCAGAGCGACGACCTGGCCGAACTGGGCCAGCTGGTGAAAACGCCCGACGCCAACGTGATCAAGCTGCCCAACATTTCCGCCTCGGTGCCGCAGTTGGTCGCCGCAGTGAAGGAACTGCAGGGTAAGGGCTATGACATTCCCGATTACCCCGAGGAACCCAAGACCGACGAAGAAAAGGCCGTGCGCGCGCGTTACGACGCGATCAAGGGCTCGGCGGTGAACCCGGTCCTGCGCGAAGGCAACTCGGACCGCCGCGCGGCGAAAGCGGTCAAGAACTACGCCCAGAGCAACCCGCACCGGATGGGTAAATGGGCGTCGGACAGCAAGACCCACGTGTCGTCGATGGCGGGCAACGATTTCTATGCCAACGAAGTCGCCGCCACCCTGAGCGCCGAACAGGCGGGCGACGCCAAGATCGAATTCGTGGCCAAGGACGGCGCGGTCACCGTGTTGAAGGACAAGTGGCCGCTGATCGAAGGTGAAGTGGTCGACGCCACCTTCCTGAGCGCGAAGGCGCTGGACGCCTTCCTGGCCGAACAGATCGAAGCCACCAAGAAGGACGGCATCCTGTTCTCGATCCACCTGAAAGCCACGATGATGAAGGTGTCGGACCCGATCATCTTCGGTCACGCGGTCAAGGCGTGGCTGGCGCCGATCTTCGACAAGTACGGCGATGCGCTGGCGGCTGCGGGCGTGAACCCGAATTCCGGCATGGGCGACGTCCTGGCCCGCATCGCGGGCATGGATAACGCTGCCGAAATCCAGGCCGATATCGACGCGCTGAACGCAGACCGCCCGGCGATGTACATGGTGAATTCCGACAAGGGCATCACCAACCTGCACGTGCCGTCGGACGTGATCATCGACGCCTCGATGCCCGCGCTGATCCGCGCAGGCGGCAAGGGCTGGGGCCCGGACGGCAACGAGGGCGACACCAACTGCGTCATCCCCGACAACTGCTATGCCCCGGTCTATGACGAGGCGGTCGAATTCTTCAAGCAGAACGGCGCGCTGAACCCGGCCACCGCAGGCACCGTGCAGAACGTCGGCTTGATGGCGCAGAAGGCGGAAGAATACGGCTCACACCCGACCACCTTCGAGGCCCCGGCAGACGGCGCCATCCGCATCGTTCTGGCCAATGGCGAGGTCCTGCACAGCCTCGACGTGGAAGCGGGCGACATCTGGCGCGCCTGCACCGCCAAGAAGGCGCCGATCGAGAACTGGATCCAGCTGGCCATCGACCGTCAGCGCCTGACCGGGTTCCAGGCGATCTTCTGGCTGGACGAAAACCGCGCCCATGACGCCGAGCTGATCAAATATGTCAAGCCGGCGCTGGACGCGGCAGGCGTGGCCGACAAGTTCGTCATCATGGCCCCGCGCGAAGCCACCCGCGCGTCGCTGGAAACCATCACCGCGGGCAAGGACAGCATCGCCATCACCGGCAACGTGCTGCGCGATTACCTGACCGACCTGTTCCCGATCCTGGAACTGGGCACCTCGGCCAAGATGCTGTCGATCGTCAAGCTGATGAACGGCGGCGGCATGTTCGAAACCGGTGCTGGCGGTTCGGCCCCGAAACACGTGCAGCAGCTGATCGAGGAAAGCCACCTGCGGTGGGATTCGATGGGCGAATTCTGCGCCCTGTCGGAATCGCTGAACTTCCTGGCCGACGTGAAGGGCAACGCCAAGGCGGGCGTGCTGGGCGCGGCGGCCGAAGCGGCGACCCAGGGCATCCTGGACAACGACCGGTCGCCCTCGCGCAAGGTCGGTGAGCCGGACAACCGCGACAGCCACTACTGGTTCGCCCGCTACTGGGCCGAAGCATTGGCCGCGCAGTCGGACGATGCCGACCTGGCAGCGCATTTCGCCCCCATCGCGAAAGAGCTGGCCGAGAAGGAAGAGGCGATCCTGGCCGAGCTGGCGAGCGCACAGGGCAAGCCTGCCGATATCGGCGGCTACTACCACCCGTCGGCCGAGCTGAAGGCCAAGGTGATGCGCCCGAGCGCGACGCTGAACGCGATCATCGGCTGAGGCTGATCGGTTATAAGAGCTTGGAAAGGCGTCGGGGAAACCCGGCGCCTTTTTCGTTTGGGAAGGCCCGGCCCGGGACAAGGCCGCAGGCCGCCGGGCCAGCGCCAGTCCGCTCGGACGGGCTGGCGCTTACGAGGGGTTCGTTCTGCCGCTGATGGGACGCACGGGTCTGGCTGGCATAAACTGCCATGTTCAGAGGTTGGCAGCGCCACCCCGCGGACTGGCGCTGGCCCGGCTTCTCGCCTGAAAGGGCTAGCCGCCGTTTTCCCGCTCATACGCCGCCTGCAGATCGGCCAGCGACGGGCGGGGCAGGGCGCTCAGCACCTCCAGCACCGCCTGCCGCGCCTGCGCGCCCGCCCAGTCGGGCGGCAGCAGCAGGTCGGGCAGCGGCCCGTGGCGCAGCCGCAGGCGGCGCCACTGGTGCAGCGTCAGCAGCCGCAGCACGGTGCGGTCCAGCAGATCGGCCTCGGGCGGCAGGGTCAGCGCCCGGGCCTGGCGCGCCAGCAGCGTGTAGGCGGCACGCAACTCGTCACCGCAAAGCTGGCTCTGCACCCAGCCGGGCAATCCGGTGGCGCTGAAATCGGTGATCAGCCAATCGGGCCCCAGCGGGTCGGGCGATCCGGCCAGGATCGCGGTGCGGTTCGACACGGTGACGGCATCGCCGGGCAGGGCATCGGAAATCTCGGCGGCGCTCAGCTGCGGCGGCGCGATCGCCATCCAGACCGGTGCCGAGCGGTCCACCGCATCGCCATAGATGATCGGACGCACCGCCCTGGTCATCGACCAGCCCCGTTCGGTTAGGAAATAATTCGAGGTCCGGCCTTCCTTTTCCGCCTCGATCCAGCCATCGCGGCGCAGCCGGTGCAGCGCCACGCGCAGCGCCTGGTTGGTGATGCCCAGTCGCCCGACCAGCAGGTCCAGCACCCGGCCGCTGATCCGCACAGGTCGGTTTTCGCTGAAATCACCGAGGACGGTGACCACCATCGACCACACTTTCAGCTGGCCGCAATCAAGCAGCCGGTCGAGGTTTTTCTGGAAATCGGGGAGGGGCATGGAGGCTCGGTTCAAGGCAGGACAGTGGGGCGGTTATTGCGGCGGAGTCAGGCCGAAATCGGCCAGCGCGGTTTCGCACTCCTCGGCCCATTGCTGCCGCAGCGCGAGGTTCCTGGTGTGTTTCAAGCCCATGCTGAAACTGTTCTGTTCGCGCTCGGTTTCCTCGCTGCCGAAGATCAGCGCGATGCGCGGCCACCAGTAATCGACATATCCCTGCAGAGCCCCGGCGTCGCCGGTGGCCTGGCAGATCGGCACCCCGGCATCGGCCAGCGCGATATGGCCCTCGATCACCGGGGCTATGTCGCGGAAGGCGTCGGCGCCGGGCTGATAGGACATGCGGCACAGGTCGCTGACCTGGCACAAGGCGGCGCGGCTCATCAGCAGGTTGTGGATCACCCCGTCGCACCAGCCGCGCAGCGGGTAGTTGTAGACCGCGAGGCGGAAATCCTTCTCGATCCGCGCACCGCCGATTTCGGCGGTGCGGGCCAGCCGGTTGGCCCAGGGGTGGCGACCGACATAGCGGTCGGTATCGGCGCCGAATTCACCCATGACCTTCAGCACCTTTTCGGCGCTCTGGTTCATTTCCATCACCACCCGCGCCGAGGCGACGCGTTCGCGGATACCGGGGGCGAAATTGATCAGCTCGGTCAGCCCCGCCGCCCCGGCCAGCACGGAATCGACATAGCTGGTCAGGATGCGCAGCAATTCGGCGCGGTAACGGGGCGGCACATTGTCCGGGCTGGTCAGAACACCGCCTTGGGCAAGGTAGTCATCGATGTTCATTTCGGACGGCATGGTCGCCCCCTTACTGGTTTACTGGTCGTAATCGACCTCCACCGTGGCGGTCACGGGGTAGGACTGACACGACAGAACATAACCCTTTTCCACCTCGTAGTCTTCCAGCGCGTGGTTGGTCATCATTTCCACCTCGCCCTTCAGCACCTTGCAACGGCAGGTCGAGCAGACCCCCGCCTTGCAAGCATAGGGGGCCTGGATGTCGTTTTCCAGCGCCGCGTCGAGCAGCGACTGATCCTTGCCCATGGTGATGGTCCGGGTCGCCCCGTCCAGCGTGATCGCAGCAGTGATGGTGTCCGTCGAAGCGGCATCGCCCGTCGCCACGGCCTTGCGCTTGGCCCGGCCGGGCTGCGCGGAGGCGAAGAGTTCGAACTTGATCTGGCTATCGTCCAGCCCGTGTTCGCGCAGCGCCTTGGCGATGCCCAGCATCATCGGCTCGGGACCGCAGATGAAGGCGGTGTCGACGTTTTCGATATCGATCCAGCCGGTATCGAACAGCTGGGCGCATTTTTCTTCCGTCACCAGACCGGTGAACAAGTCGATGTCCTGCGCGTCGGTTTCCAGAACGTGAATGACGTTGAACCGGCCCAGATAGGTGTTCTTCAGGTCCTCCAGCTCCTCGCGGAACATGATCGTGTTCACCGCCTTGTTGGCATAGACCAAGGTGAAGCTGGACTGCGGTTCGCGCCCCAGCGTGGTCTTGATGATCGACAGCACCGGGGTGATGCCCGACCCGCCGGCGAAGCCCAGGTAGTGCTTGGCGGCAGAGGGATCGATCGGGGTGTGGAACCCGCCCATCGGCGGCATCGCCTGCAGCAGGTCGCCGACCTTCAGTTCGGAATTGGCCCAGGTCGAAAAGGCGCCGCCGTCGACCCGCTTGATGCCGACCTGCAGCACGCCGTCATCCTTGCCGGCGCAGATCGAATAGGACCGGCGCAATTCCTCGCCGTCGAAATCGTGGCGGAAGGTCAGGTACTGGCCTTGGGTGAAATCGAATTCGCCCGCCGCGCCGTTGACCGGGCTCAGGGTGACGACCACCGCGTCGCGGATGGTCTTGCGGATATCGGTGACTTCCAGATCGTGAAAGCGCGCCATCTGCGTCCTCCTCAGATGCACTTGAAATATTCGAAAGGCTCCAGGCAGTCCTTGCAGCGCCACTGCGCCTTGCACGGGGTCGAGCCGAACTGGCTGAGCTTTTCCAGATGAGTGCCGCCGCAATGCGGGCAGCGGGTGGGGCCGCCCGCCGGTTGCGGCGGGGCGATGCCATAGTCTTCCAGCTTCTTGCGGCCCTGTTCCGACATCCAGTCGGTGGTCCAGGCCGGGGAAAGCTGGCGGCGCAGCTCGATCTTGTCGATGCCGTGGCCGCGCAGGGCGGTTTCGATATCGAGGTTGATGATGCTGGTGGCGGGGCAGCCGGAATAGGTCGGCGTGACGGTGACGACGCAGGTGTCGCCCTGCCAGGCGACATCGCGGATGATGCCCAGATCGGTGAGCGAAATCACCGGGATCTCGGGATCGGGCACCTGGTGCAGCCAGTCCCAAACCTGTTCAGTGGTTGGATGTGTCATCGGTTCATACCGTCAATCGGTGAGGGCGGGGGCGTTTGCCGGGTCGGAAAACGCCCCCGGACCCCTTACCAGTTTGCCCCGGGATAGGCGCGTTGCAGCCATTGCATGTGGCACAGAAGATGGCCCAGATGCTCGGTATGCGTCGCACCGGTGCGCCCGCCCTTATGGGCGAAGCTGCTGTCGGGGATGCTGAGCGTCGCCTCGGCCATCACCTTGCCCACCAGCGCGTCGTATTCGTCGCGAAGCCCGGCCGGGTCGGGCGCCACGCCCGCCGCCGCCATCGCGCGGTCGATATCGTCGCTGGCGAACATTTCGCCCACATAGGGCCACAGCAGATCGAGCGCCGCCTGCATCCGTGCATGGCTTTCCTCGGTGCCGTCGCCAAGGCCCACAACCGTATCGGCGGAGCGTTCGACGTGATAGGCGACTTCCTTGCTGGCCTTCTCGGCGATCTCGCGCACCGATTGGTCGCTCGACTGCAGCAGGCGGCCCAGCAGCACCGAATGGAAGGCGTCGAACAGGAACTGGCGCATCAGGGTCTGGCCGAAATCGCCGTTGGGCAGTTCGACCAAGAGCAAGTTGCGGAAATCCCAGGCGTCGCGCAGGAAGGCCAGATCGTCGGCGGTCTTGCCGTCTCCCATCACCTCCGCCGCGTAGCCCAGCCAGAGCTGGGTCTGGCCCAAGAGGTCCAAAGCGGTGTTGGCCAGCGCGATGTCTTCCTCCAGCACCGGGGAATGGCCGCACCATTCCGACACCCGGTGGCCGAGGATCAGCGTGTTGTCGCCCATCCGCAGCAGGAACTGGGCCAGCATATCCTTGTCCACGCCGGCCATCACATGTGCCCCACTTCGTCGGGGATGTCGAAGAAGGTCGGGTGGCGGTAGACCTTGCTTTCCGACGGTTCGAACATCGGGCCCTTTTCGCCCGGAGCGGTGGCGGTGATGTGGCGCGCCTCGACCACCCAGATCGATACGCCTTCGTTGCGGCGGGTATAGACGTCGCGGGCGTTCTTGATCGCCATTTCGGCATCCGGCGCGTGCAGGCTGCCGACATGGCGGTGGCTCATGCCGTGCTGACCGCGGATGAAGATTTCCCAAAGGGGCCATTCGTGTTTCATCTGTCTTCTCCTACCCTTATTCCGCTGCGACCTTGCGCGCGGCCTTCTTTTCGGCATGGGCCAGCAGCCCGTCGCGTACCCATTGACCGTCTTCCCAGGCCTTGACCCGGTCGTTCAGCCGGTCGTGGTTGCACGGGCCGTTGCCCTTCAGCACGTCGAAAAATTCGCTCCAGTCCGGTTCGCTGAAATCGTAACCGCCCTTTTCCTCGTTCCACTTGAGGTTCTCGTCGGGAACGGTCAGGCCCAGATATTCGGCCTGCGGCACGGTCTGGTCGACGAATTTCTGCCGCAGCTCGTCATTGGTGTTGATCTTGATCTTCCACGCCATCGACTGGGCCGAATGGACGCTTTCGGCATCCGAGGGGCCGAACATCATCAGCGACGGATACCAGAAGCGGTTCAGCGCATCCTGCGCCATCTTCTTCTGCGCCTCGCTGCCCTGGGCCATCTTCATCATGATGTCGTAGCCCTGGCGCTGGTGGAAGCTTTCTTCCTTGCAGATGCGGATCATCGCGCGGCTGTAGGGGCCGTAGGAGGTCCGCTGCAGCGGCACCTGGTTCATGATCGCCGCGCCATCGACCAGCCAACCGACCGCGCCGATATCGGCCCAGGTCAGGGTCGGGTAGTTGAAGATCGAGCTGTATTTCATCTTGCCCGACAGCAGCGCCTCGGTCAGCTCGTCGCGGGTGACGCCCAGCGTTTCGGCGGCGGAATAGAGGTAAAGCCCGTGGCCCGCCTCGTCCTGCACCTTGGCCAAGAGGATCATCTTGCGTTCCAGCGTGGGGGCGCGGGTGATCCAGTTGCCTTCGGGCAATTGCCCGACGATTTCGGAATGGGCGTGCTGGCCGATCTGGCGGATCAGCGTCTTGCGATAGCCCTCGGGCATCCAGTCGCGCGGTTCGATCTTGATATCCGCATCGACCTTGTCCTGAAACGCGGCTTCCTCGGGGGACATCGCGTCGCGATCCTTCACCCCTTCGCCGGTGGATTTGACCATCTGTGCATACATGTTGGGTCCTCCCGTTAACTCAGACGCGCTCAATGATCAGGGCCGCGCCCTGACCGACGCCGACGCACATGGTGCAAAGCGCGTAGCGCCCGCCGGTGCGTTGCAATTGGTAAGCCGCCGTCAGAACCAGACGTGCGCCCGACATGCCCAAGGGGTGCCCCAGGGCGATGGCGCCGCCATTGGGGTTCACATGGGGCGCGTCGTCGGCGACGCCCAGTTCGCGCAGGGTGGCAAGGCCCTGTGCGGCGAAGGCTTCGTTCAGTTCGATCACATCCATCTGGTCGATGGTCAGGCCCGCGCGCGCCAGCACCTTGCGGGTGGCGGGCACCGGGCCGATGCCCATGATGCGGGGTTCGACGCCCGCCGCCGACATCGCCACAACACGGGCCATCGGGGTCAGGCCGTTCTTTTCCGCCGCCGCTTCGCTGGCCAGCAGGATCGCCGCCGCGCCGTCATTGACGCCCGAGGCGTTGCCTGCGGTGACGCTGAGGTCGGGGCCGTTGACGCCGCGCAGCTTGGCCAGTTTCGCGGCATCGGTGCCGGGGCGGGGGTGTTCGTCGGTGTCGACGATGATCGGATCGCCCTTGCGCTGCGGCACCGAAACCGGGGTGATTTCGGCGTCGAACAGCCCAGCCTTGTGCGCCGCGTCCCAGCGGGCCTGCGAACGGGCGGCGAATTCATCTTGGTCTTCGCGGCTGATATTGTAATCGGCGGCGACGTTATCTGCGGTCTGCGGCATGGAATCGATGCCGTAGGTCGCCTTCATCTTCGGGTTCACGAAACGCCAGCCGATGGTGGTGTCGTAAACGGCATTGGCGCGGGTGAAGGCGGCTTCCGCCTTGGGCATCACGAAGGGCGCGCGGCTCATGCTTTCGACCCCGCCTGCGATTGCCATGTCGTAATCGCCCGCCCGGATGCCCCGCGCGGCCATGCCCACGGCGTCCATTCCGCTGGCGCAAAGACGGTTCACCGTGGTGCCCGGCACATCGACCGGCAGCCCGGCCAGAAGGGCGGCCATGCGCGCCACGTTGCGGTTGTCTTCGCCCGCCTGGTTGGCGCTGCCATAGATCACGTCGTCAAGGCTGGCCCAGTCCACCTGCGGGTTGCGGGCCATCAGCGCGGCGATGGGCGCGGCGGCCAGATCGTCGGTCCGGACAGACGAAAGAGCACCGCCGTAACGGCCGATCGGGGTCCGGGTGGCATCGCAGATATAGGCGTTCATGGGGTTCCTTTCTCCTCCTCCGGTCGCGGATCAAAGCCGACCGTGTGGTCGGGATACTTCGCGGCGCGATTCGGGGCAAGGAAAATGTTACGTTATAATTGGTGTGATTGATATTCGGTAACGTAAATTGGGCGGCGAATTGCCGAGGCGCCTTGCGCGGTGTGATTTCAGCAGTTGCGGGAGGGAAGGGCGCAGCAGGTCCCCGGACCGCTTGCGATCCGGTACGCTGCTGCGGGGAAGGGGGCCTATTCCTCCGCGCGCTTGCCGTGGCTGGGCTTGTGGTTGGCGGCCTTGCGGCCCCGGTATTTGACGGTCAGCTCCAGCGGGGTGTCGTTTTCGTCGTAGATGCCGATCATCACGCCGCGCCGCCCGCTGTTGTTGCGCATCGCCAGCAACTGTTCCTCGCTGCGGGTGGTGCGCTGCGATGGGCGCCGGGCCCAGCGGAACAGCTTGTCATACATCCGCTCGATCACCTCGGCATGATCCGGGCTGTCGCCCAGATCGGTCAGCTCCTGCGGGTCATTCTGCAGGTCGAACAGGATCGGGCGGTAGCCGCCTTCGCAATGGACCAATTTCCAGTCCTTGTCGCCGACCATGAACATGACCCCGTCGCGGACGCTGGCCCCCAGTTTGTTGGCGATGGGGGATCCCGAGTAATCGTATTCGCAAATGACGAAATCGCGCGGGGTATCGGTTGCCTGACCGTGCAGGATCGGCAGCAGCGAATGGCCTTCAAGGATGTGACCGGCCACCTTGCCGCCCGCCACCTCGACGAAGGTGGGGGCGAGGTCGATGGATTCGACCAGCGCGTCGCAAACCGTGCCGCGCGTCGCGTCGGCCTCGGGACTGGGATCGTAGATGATCAGCGGCACCTTGGTCGATGTGTCGTGGAAAAACGTCTTTTCCCCCATCCAGTGATCGCCGAGGAAATCGCCGTGGTCGGAGGTCAGCACGATCATCGTGTCCCCCATCCGACCCGTTTCTTCGAGCCATTTGAACAACACGCCCATCTGGTCGTCGCATTGCTTGATCAGCCCCATGTAAGCGGGGATCACGGCATTGCGCACCTCGTCGCGGGAAAACGCCTTGCCCACCGGGGCCTCCATGAAGGCCTTCAGCACCGGGTGGGCGTTGTCGTATTCGTCTTGGCTGCGGATCGGGGCGGGGACATGTTCGGGGCCGTACATGTCGTGATAGGGTTCGGGCACGATATAGGGCCAGTGAGGCTTGATGTAGCTGAGGTGACAGCACCACGGGCCTTGGGCCTGGGTGATGAAGTCCATGCCGCGCCGGGTCAGGTAGGGGGTTTCGCTGTCTTCCTCCTCGATATTGGCGGCCTCAGATGAATTCTTCAGGAACCAGCCAGACAGCACATTACCCGCCGCATCCACGCCGGAATTGGCGAAGTCGTGCCAGGGGTTGTCGCTGTCATAGCCGCGTGCCTGCAGGTACTTGTTGTACTGCTTGGCGCCGTCGGGGTCGTAGGACCCGTCCGGCCCCTCGGGTTTCATCCCGTCATCGCGTTCGAACACGTCGAAGCCGCATTCGGCCACCCGCGCCCCGATCAGGCTGTCGGGTTCCAGCCCCAGCCGCGCCATGCCTTCGGCATCGGCGCGCATATGGGTCTTGCCGACCAGGTGACACCCCATCCCGGCGGCGCGCAGGTGATCGCCCATCGTGATCTCGCCCACCTTCAGAGGGATGCCGTTCCAGGACGCGCCATGCGAATGCACATAGCGCCCTGTATAGGTCGACATCCGCGACGAGCCGCAGATCGGCGACTGGATATAGGCGCGGGTGAACCGCACACCCATCGCGGCCAGCCGGTCGATATGGGGCGTGTGCAGATGTTCGTGCCCGTAACAGCTGAGGTAATCCCACCGCAGTTGGTCGAACATGATGAAAAGTATGTTCTTTGCCTTCGCCATCTCTCTCTCCCGCCGTTCCGTCCCGCGCCACGCGTGGGGATGGAAACCCCGCGCCTCCTCTAGCCCGGCCTTAGCCCCGTACATCCATCTTTAACGATTGGGGTTCATTGTCTGTTCTCGTCAAGGTGGCTCCCGGATGAGCCCATTTGGGGTGCCATTGAAGCAACCCTCAAACGATTTGCACAGCATAAAACTTTTATCAAATTTTCCCTGAGCCGGAGACCCAATATGTTTGCACAAGCGCGCTCTAATAATGCGATGGCTTCCCATGGCCTGTCTGTTTCTCTTACCCCCGGGGGCACCGGCCTTCACAGCAATCTGGTGCCATCCTCTGCCGAGGTGACGCCGCTTGCCGGCGGCGGTTACGTGGCGACCTGGCATATGCTCTCCCCGGAAGAGCTGTTCGACCTGCCCGATCAGGAAATGGTGCTTTACGTACAGGTGTTCGACGCCGATATGGACCCGGTGTCCAGCCGCGTGCCGGTCGATCCGGATGTATCGCACTATACCTGGGCCTATGAAACGCTGGCGGCGGAGGATGGCGGTTTCACCGTGATCTGGACGGCGTCGGGGGATCTCGATCCTTACCGGAGCGTCGGGCAGGTCTATGGCCGCAGTTTCGACGCCTCGGGCGCGGCGACCGGCGACGCCACCGCACTGCTGGGCGAGGTGAACATCGCCGACGGTGCCTATGCGTTCCTTCTCGATACGTGCGTGCTGGATGACGGATCAATCGCCATCCTGTGGGCGGACTGGGACGGAAGCGATGCGGATCCCTTTGGCCCGGTGCAGGTGACCGTGTTCGACGGATCGCTGCAGCAGCTTTTGTTCGAAGGCGAGGTGCCGGGCGCGCCGGATGTGCCGCAGCCGGGGGAAGGGGTGCAGACTTCGCTGGCTCTGAGCGCCGGTGACGATGGCGGCTTCACGGTGGCGTGGATCGAGGACAGTCAGCAATATTCCGTCGGCTATGACGACGAATATGTCCTGCAGGGCGACACGCCGCAGACCGAGCCCTTTACCACGGAACTGACATCGGGCCGCATACTGGAGGTGCAGGCGGAGATCACCGGCGGCGATGACGTCGATCTGAGCTACCGGGTTCTAGGCCAGGATGGCACCACGGTGGTGTGGGACTGGTCCGATGTGGCGCTCGATACCGAAGGATCGGAAAGCCTGAGCCAGGTCTTCACCCTGCCGGAGGGCGGTTTCGCGCTGCTTTGGCAGCAGGAAGAGGGCGATGAGACGGTGTATCACCTGCGCAGTTTTGCCGCCGACGGCACCCCGACGCAGGTCGATTACGCGCTGGGCGTTTTCGGCAATGCCAATCATGCCGGCGGTTTCAGCCTGCTGAACGGCCAAGCGGTGCTCAACAGCAGCCTCTATCCGGACCAGGCGGATCATGTCGATGAATTCCTGCTGCGCGATAGCGGTCAGCAGTATCTCAATATCTTCCGGGTGCTGGAGGGCACCGCGGGGAATGACAATCTCGAAGGCAGCGCCGAAAACGATATCCTCACCGGGAACCCGGGCAATGACTTCATGTCCGGCTTGGCCGGCAATGATTATTGCAACGGCGGCAATGGCGAAGACACCCTGGTCGGTGGCGCCGGGGATGATGTGCTCGATGGCGGCCTGTCGGTGACCGACCGGCGCGACCGGCTCTATGGCGGCGATGGCAATGACCGGCTGAGCGGCGGCTATGGCAACGACGAATTGCGCGGCGACGCGGGCAATGACACGCTGCGCGGCGGTTTCGGGTCGGATACGGTCATCGGCGGCGAGGGCGACGACATTTTGACCGGCAGCGCGTTGAGCGACCTGATGTTCGGCGGCGACGGCGACGATTACCTCAATGGGGGCTTCGGGTTCGACCGGTTGAACGGCGGCGATGGCGCCGACCGGTTCTTCCACCTGGGCGATCGGGGGCACGGATCGGACTGGATTCAGGATTACAGCGCCGCCGAGGGCGATGTGCTGGAATTCGGCGGGACGGGCAGCGTGGACCAGTTCCAGGTGAATTTCGCCACCACCGGACATGCCGGCGATGCCGCGATCATGGAGGCCTTCGTGATCTATCGCCCCACGGGGCAGATCCTGTGGGCGCTGGTCGATGGCGCGGGGCAGGACAGTATCAACCTGATGATCGACGGCACCCAATACGATCTGCTGGCCTGAGCGGGTCTCAGAGCTGGCGGGCGCTGTCGGCCCGGGTGCAGGATCGTGATGCGGGGGCGCCCTGACGGCGCCCCCGCGGCAGAGGCTTCAGCGCACCCAGCCCTCGGTGCGCATCAGCGCCTGCGCCTCTTCGGTCACGAGGAAATCGAGGAAATCCTGCGCGGCGTCATCCGCGTCGGGCGACAGCGCGACGTTCACATCGCGCCAGACCTGCCGTTCGGGGGGCAGCGTCACCATTTCCAGCACATCGCCGTGGGTGGCCGGCCAGTTGGGCCAGGTGATCCAGGCGTCGGCATCCATGTCCTTGAAGGCGCGGAAGCTTGCGCCGGAGCCCTTGGCAAAGGCCACGATATTGCGCCGGAACCCGGTCACGTCGTCCAGTTTCCCCAGCCGCCCGGCCACGTCTTCCCAGGTGCCGGTGCCCGAGGTGTTGTAGACGCCCGCGCCCTCGGTGACGACGATTTTGATGCCCTCCGCCAGCAGGTCCTCGAACCCGTCGATGTTCTTGGGGTTGCCCTTTTGCACGGCGATGACGGCCGGGCGGATATAGATCGGTTCCACCTGTTGCGACGAAAACGTCAGGTAGGTTTCAAGGAAAGCCGTCATCGATTGTTCCGAGGTGCCCCAGAGGATGTCGGCATCGGCCTGGGCATCTGCCGACCATTTGCTTTCGGGCCCGGCGATGATTTCGATCATCTCGCCGGTCTTCTGCGACCAGGCGTCGGCGACCTTCTGGAACGCGGTATGCGGCCCGCCGGCGCCATAGAGTTTCACCACGCCATCCTTGGGCATGTGCTTGATTGCGGGGTTGTAGAGCTCCGAGCCCTCGGCGAAGGCGGCAGAGGCGAGGCCGACAAGGGCCGTGGCGATGAGTGCCGGGTAACGCATTCGATATCTCCATTTTCAGCAGTATGAAACGCAGGGGCACTGTGGCGCCCGTTGCGTGGGAAAAGACGAATGGCGCGGGGCTTTAATCCACGGACCGGGGTAAATTGGGGGTAAAGAGAATGTGAAGCGGGCCCCGCACGTCAGGGGGGACGATCCCGGCGAAATGGTCTCTTTCGGTTGAAACGACCCAGCGTCGTTGCGTTCCGGGCCAATCCAGTGCTGGACTTGCGCGTTGTTTTGCCTGCACAACTATCTCCGTCAAGCTCGCACCCCTCGGGGGTGGGATTCAAAGCCTTGATATCGGGAGGAATTACGACATGAGCGAAGAACGCGCGATCCTTTGGACGCCGACGCAGGAGCGGGCCGATGCAACCCTGATGGCGGATTATATCCGCTGGCTGAAAACGTCACGGGGATTGGAATTTGCCGATTACAACGCGCTGTGGGAATGGAGCATCACCGAGCTGGAGGCGTTCTGGACCTCGATCGTCGAGTATTTCGACCTGCATTTCAGCAAACCCTGGACCACGGTTCTGAGCGAACGCAAGCAGCCGGGCGCGGAATGGTTCGTCGGGGCCGAGATGAACTATGCCGACCAGGTGTTCCGCTGGGCCGATCAGAAACCCGACGCGCCCGCCCTGATCGTGCAGTCGCAAACCTTCGAGCGCAAGGAACTGACCTGGGCCGAACTGCGCCAGTCGGTGGCCAATGTCGCCCGGCACCTGCGTGACATGGGGGTGGAACAGGGCGACCGGGTGGTGGCGATCCTGCCCAACACGGAAGTGTCGGTCATCGCCTTCCTGGCGACGATCAGCATCGGCGCGATCTGGTCGCTCTGCGCGCCGGATATGGGCCATGTGGCGATCCTCGACCGGTTCAAGCAGATCGAACCGAAGGTCCTGATCGCGCAGGACGGCTACATGCACATGGGCAAGACGGTGGACCGCCGCGGCATCATCGCGGAAATCGCCGAGGGCCTGCCCAGCCTGCGCCAGCAGGTCATCCTGCCGGTGGTGGGCGATCTGCCCGACGGCGCCGTGCATTGGAATACCCTGCTGGAGGGCGACGCCACGCTGTCCACCCAGCAGGTCGGCTTTTCCCATCCGATCTGGGTGGTCTATTCCTCCGGCACGACGGGCAATCCCAAACCCATCGTGCACGGCCATGGCGGCGCGCTTCTGGAAGGGGCCAAGCAGGGCCTGCATATGAACGTGACCGACAAGGACCGTTTTTCCTGGCTGACCTCCTCGGGCTGGATCATGTGGAACGTGCAGCTGGGATCGCTGGCGCAGGGCGCGACGGTCGCCATGTTCGACGGCGCCGCCAACTATCCCGACATGATGGAGGTCTGGCGCTTCGTGGCCCATGAAAAGCTCAGCTATTTCGGGGCGGGCGCGGCCTATTACACCGCCTGCCAGAAGGCGGGGATCAAGCCGCGCGCGGAACTGGACCTGTCGCATCTGGTGTCGATCGGGGCGACCGGGTCGCCGATGACCGCCGAGGGTTACGACTGGGTCTACACTCAGGTGGCGCCCGACGCCTGGCTGGCGCCGATTTCCGGCGGCACCGATATCGCCGGGGCCTTCGTCTGCGGCAACCCGATGCTGCCGGTGCGGGCCGGGGAAATGCAGGCCCGCGCGCTCGGCAATGCGGTGCGTGCCTTCGACGACGCTGGCAACGAACTGATCGGCGAGGTCGGGGAACTGGTCTGTACCGAACCCTTGCCTTCGATGCCGCTGTTCTTCTGGGGCGACAAGAACAACGAACGCCTGATCGACAGCTATTACGACACCTATCCGGGCGTATGGCGTCATGGCGACTGGATCGAAATCACCCCCGAGGGCGGATCGGTGATCTATGGCCGGTCCGACGCGACGATCAACCGGCGCGGACTGCGCCTGGGCAGTTCCGAAATTTACCGCGCGGTCGAGGGACTGGACGAGGTGATGGATTCCCTGATCGTCGATCTGGAATTCCTGGGCCGCGACAGTTTCATGCCGCTGTTCGTCGTCATGGCGCCGGGCGTGGCGCTGGACGACGCGATGAAGGACAAGATCCGCGCCTCGATCCGGGCCAGCGTTTCGGCGCGGTTCCTGCCCGACGAGATCGTGGAAATCGCCGAAGTGCCGCGCACCCTGTCGGGCAAGAAGCTGGAAGTCCCGGTGAAAAAGCTGCTGCTGGGCGGCGATCCCGCCAAGGTGGTCAATCGCGACTCGATGGCCAATCCGGACAGTTTCGACGTCTTCATCGCCTATGCGCGGGATCACGAGGTGCTGCAGGTCAAGGCCTGACGGGACCATGCCGCGCCTGGCGCTGGCCGTGACGTGTTTACGCCATGGCCAGCCGCCTGCAGCGTAACAGAGGGCCCGCTTCATGGACGGAGGGGTGAAACCTTTGGCCCGCGCTCAAGGCTCTGGCAAAAAATTCGCAACAATTGTCGCTTTTTCAAACAGGCACAGGGACGCCACGCGCCATCTTGCAAGGTGATGGCGCCGCTTTTACGGCGCGATTTGCCCGGTTTGATGGAGTGGACAGATGACATCCGGCGCCGACCTTCATGGCTTTCTGAACGATTTACGCTGGCAGGACCTTCCCGCCCCGGTGCAGAACCGTATCCGGCTTCTGCTGCTGGACCTGCTGGGCACGGCGCTTGCCGGAACCGGGACGGACCTGCACGGGGCGGTGTTGCGCTATGCCGCGCGCAACCTGTCCGGCGGCCGGTCGCGCGCCTTGTTTTGCGGCACCCGGCTGTCGCCGGAAGGGGCCGCGCTGGTCGGTGGCATGACGATCGATTCCGTGGATGCCCATGACGGTCACAAGCTGACCAAGGGCCATGTCGGCTGCGGGCTTCTGCCTTCGCTGCTCAGCGCGCTGGACGACCGGGACCTGGAGCCGAGCGGCGAGGCGTTCCTGACGCTGCTGGCGGCGGGTTATGAAATCGGCACCCGCGCGGGCATCGCGCTGCATGCCACGGCGCCAGATTATCACACCAGCGGGGCCTGGATCGCGGTCTGCGCCGCGGCCATGTCCGGCCACCTGATGGGGCTCGGGCCCGGCGTGTTCGGCCATGCCCTGGGTATCGCCGAATATCACGGCCCGCGCAGTCAGATGATGCGGGTGATCGACCATCCGACCATGCTCAAGGACGGGTCCGGCTGGGGCGCGCTGGCGGGGGTTTCGGCCGCCGCGCTGGCCGCCGAGGGCTTCACCGGGGCCCCGGCGATCAGCGTGTTGGCGCCGGAAGTCGCCGGTGTCTGGGCGACGCTTGGCACCGACTGGGAGGTGATGAACCAGTATGTCAAAGGCTTCCCGGTCTGCCGCTGGGGCCAGCCCTCGGTGCAGGCGGCGCTTGATCTGACGCGGGACCGCCCGCTGCGGGCGGCAGACATCGCATCGGTCGAGATCGAAACCTTTCACGAGGGCACGCGGCTGTTCCGGGGCGTTCCCGCCAGCACGGAAGAGGCGCAGTATGCCATCGGTTTCCCGGTCGCGGCGGCGCTGTTGCGCGGGCGGGTCGGGGTGGCGGAAATCTCCGCCCCGGCGTTTGCCGACCCGGAGCTTTGCGCGCTGACCGCGCGGTTGTCCTTCCGCGAAGACGATGGGTTCAACGCGCGGTTCCCGGCGGAACGCTGGGCTCGGCTGACGGTGCGGCTGAGCAGTGGTGAGGTCCTGACCACGCCGGATACCCAGGCCAAGGGCGATCCCGAGACGCCTTATAGCGACGCCGAGATGATCGCGAAGTTCCATGACCTTGCAGGCGACGCCGCGCCGCATGCGCGGCTGGCGGCGATCGAGGCGGCGGTGATGGGGCTGGATGGCGGCGCGGCATCGTTCAAGGCGCTGCAGGCGCAGATTTTTCCCAAACCCTGAACGGGGCAGGGGCGAAGGCCCCCCTGGCGCATCCCGGTGCGCGATGCAATTTGCCTCCCGCGCGGGCGGCACTTGATCAAGCGCAAAGTGGGACGGTTTCGTTGCGCGTAGGCTTTCACGGTAAACTGGAAAAATGGCGTGGATTTCGCGAAAATTCACGCCACCCCTATCGCGACACAGCAGGGAGAGGTCATCGTTATCATGGACAATCTCAATATCACCCCGGCCCATATTCACATGCTGATCCTGAAGGCCCGCGCCGTGATGGTGAAAGAGGGCGAGGTCACCCCCGATGTCGGCGGCAATGACGTCGACGATCCACGGCCCGACGCGTTGCAGGACGTGCCCGGCGACCTGACGCGGGAGGAACTGGTCGAGGAACTCGAAGGTCTGAACGAGGATCAGCTGATCGAACTGGTCGCCCTTATGTGGCTGGGCCGCGGCGATTCCGAGACCGAGGAATGGGACGAGCTGGTGCAGCTTGCCGGCGATCGCGAAGAGACGCCGACCATCGACTATCTTCTCGGTCATCCGTTGGTCGCCGATTACTGGGCCGAGGGGCTCGATAAGTTGGGATACGGCAGCCTGCTTGATTAACGGGCCGTTCATTGTGGATGTAAGCACCGGATATGCCGCCAAATCCTGAAAAAAACACCGCTGATGGGCCGAATTGGTCCGGGATGCAGGCGCTTGTCGTGCTGGCGGTCGTGCTGTCGCTGACGATGCTGGGCAGTCTCTTCATCGAACAGCCGCCCTTCGAGGCGCGGCTGTCCTATAGCGAGATCAAACAGAAGATCCGCGACGGCGACATCCAGTCGGCCGAATTGCACGAACACGACATCGTGGTCACCACCAAGGCGGTAGACGCGGCCGAGGCGGAAGAGTTCAGCGCGGTCATCCCGATGCAGGGCGATCCGGAATTGCTGGCATTGCTCGAACAGCAGGGGGTCGAGATCACCGCGACGGAACCCGATGACGTTTCGATCTTTTCCTATCTGCTGCCCTGGGTGCTGATCCTGGGTGTCTATCTGTGGCTGCAGCGGCGGATGATGACCAATATCACCGGCGGGCTGGGCGGTGGATTGGGCGGCGGGCCGGGCGGGGTGGCCGGGAATATCCTGGGCGGCCGCTTCACCAAGCCGACCAAACCGACGCGCAAGATCACCTTCGACGACGTGGCGGGGCAGGATCAGGCCAAGCGGGAAGTGGCAGAACTGGTCGAATTCCTGCGCGATCCCGAACGGTTTCAGCGCGTCGGCGCCGAGGTGCCGCACGGCGTTCTGCTGGTCGGGCCGCCGGGCACCGGCAAGACGCTGCTGGCCAAGGCGCTGGCGGGCGAGGCCGACGTGCCGTTCTTTTCCACCTCGGGGTCGGAATTCATCGAAATTTTCGTGGGCGTCGGCGCCGGACGGGTGCGCAAGATGTTCGAGGAGGCGCGCAAGGCGGCGCCGTCGATCATCTTCATCGACGAGCTCGACAGTATCGGGCGCACCCGCGGCACCGGGCTTGGCGGCGGGCATGACGAACGCGAACAGACGCTGAACCAGATCCTGGCCGAACTCGACGGCTTCGGCGGCCGCGAAGCGGTTGTCGTGCTGGCCGCCACCAACCGTCCCGACGTGTTGGACCCGGCGCTGCTGCGCCCGGGGCGTTTCGACCGCCACGTGACGCTGAACTTGCCCGACAAGCAGGCGCGGCGCGCGATCCTCGACATTCACGCCCGCAAGCTGCCGCTGGAGGACACGTCGGACCTGGACATGATCGCGGCGGGGACGCCGGGGTTTTCCGGCGCGGACCTGAAGAACCTGCTCAACGAGGCGGCGATCGGCACCGCGCGGCGCAATGCCAGCCTGGTCACCCGCGCCGACCTGGACGAGGCGCGCGACAAGGTGATGATGGGCACGGTGCGCACCCTGGCGATCCGGCCGCAGGAACGCCACCGGCTTGCGGTGCACGAGGCCGGTCATGCCGCCGTGGCCTATTTCACCCCCGGGGCCGATCCGCTGTACAAGGTCACGATCATCCCGCGCGGCCAGGCCCTGGGCGGGACCCATACCTTGCCCGAAGCCGAACGCCACACGCTGGACGAAGAGTACCTGCGCGCTCAGCTTGTCATCCTGCTGGCCGGGCGGGCGGCCGAAAAGCTGTTCCTCGGCACGGTCAGCTCCGGCGCCGATGACGACATCCGCCGCGCGACCGAACAGGCGCGCGCGATGGTCGCGCGGTGGGGGATGACCGAGGACCTGGGCCCGGTCGACCTGCGCCAGAGCGAGGATCATCCGTTCCTCGGGCGTAGCATGGCGCAGCCCAGAAGCCATTCCGACGCGACCGCCGCTGCGGTGGATCAGGCGGTGATCGAGCTGCTCAAGACCGCCGAAGCGGCGGCGACCGAGGCGCTGGTGCAGCACAGGGGGCAGGTGGAACGGCTGGTTTCCCAACTCGAAGCCGACGAAACGCTGGATTTCGACGCGATCCGGGCCAGCCTCGACCCCGACCGGGTGGTGGAACAGCCCGCGCAGCCCCTGCCGCCGGTCGGCAAGGTGCCGTCGGTGCAATAGGCCGGTGACGGGGGCTGGGGTCAATCCTGCTGATTGCCCGCCTGTCCGGCCAGCCAGCCCAGCGTGACCGCCGAAAGCAACCCGTTGCCGGACAGGTAACCGCTGTCGCCCGATCCTGACACGCCACAAGCGGCGCCGCCGACGGCAAAGAGGTTGTCGAACGTCGCGCCGGACCGTTGCAGAACCCGCGCGTTGTCGGGATCGACGACCAGGCCGCCCTGGGTGTGGAACAGCGCCCCGGTCACCTTGACCGCGGCATAGGGCGGTTGCAGCGCCGGGCCATTCCACGACCGGCCGAACGCGTCCTCACCCGTTGCGGGGATGTCGGTGATACTGCGGCTCAACGCCTCTTCCGGCAGGCCCGTCACCTCGGCCAGCTCCGGCAGGCTGTCGGCCCAGCGGATCGCGCCCTGCGCTTCGGCTTGTTTGAAGTCCTCGAACTGGCGCGCGATGTTGGCGATGCGTTTGTCGAAGATCGCGAAGGCCATGCCCTCGGGCTGGGCCAGAACCACCCGGGCGGCTTCGGAATAGCCCTGGGTTTCGTTCCAGAACCGCTCGCCTTTCAGGTTCACCTGAACGCCGCCTTCCATGATCACCGCCCAGGTGATCAGGATGCCATGCGGATGCGCCACGTTGCCGTGCCCCTGGTAAGACGCCAGGTGCCCGGTCTGCGCGCCCAGCTCCTCGCCCCATTGCACCGCTTCGCCGCGGTTGCCGTCATGGCCGAACCACAGCGCGTCGCGGATATCGGGGATCAGGCCGGCCACCATGTCGCGATTGCCGCCGAAGCCGTTGCAGGCGAGGATCAGCCGCTGGCAGGCAATCGTTTCCGATCCGCCATCGGGCCGTTCGACCCGGACGCCGCGGATCGTCTTCCCCTCGGCGTAAAGTTCCACCGCGCGGCGTTCGCAGATGATGTCGATCCCGGCATTTTCCGCCGCGCCGCGCAGCGCATCGACCAGATCGCGGCCCGACCGGCTGGGCAGCCCGTGCATCCGCCGCCGCGCATGGCCCGGGTAGTCGAAATCGGTGACCACGGAAAAGGGCAGCTGGTGGGTTTCGGAAAGCCAGTCGATCACCCGCCCCGAGACCCGCGCCATCGCGCCGACCAGCCGGGGATCGTTTTCGCCATGCGCCTTTTGCTGGATGTCACGGGCGAAGATCGCCGGGCTGTCCTCGATCTCCGCTTCGGCCTGCGCCCTGGTGCCCGCCGCCGGGATCAACCCGGCGCTGAGCGCGGTCGACCCCGAGGGCACCGCGTCGGCCTCGATCACCAGAACGTCCTCGCCGCGTTCGGTGGCGGCAAGTGCGGCGACCAGACCACCGGCGCCCGCGCCGATGATCAGCGTGCCGACCTCGAGGTCGAAGCTTTCGGGCGGGGCGGAAACCGTGCTCACTTGTCCTTGCCGTCCAGCTCGGCGCCGATGGCCAGCATTTCGGGGGTGCCGATCACCTCGTTCAGCCCGTCGAAATCGAACATCCGGTCCTTGAACGGCGTGTTCGACCCGTTGGCGCGCAGCGAGGCATAGTAATCGGTGGCGCAGCGGGCCAGCGCCCGCACGATGCCGCCGGGGAAGATCACGATATCGAAGCCCAGGCTTTCCAGGTCGGCTGCCGATGTGATCGGCGTCGCGCCGCCCTCGACCATGTTGGCCAGCAGCGGGATGCGGCCGCGGAAATGCTCCGCCACCCGGGCCAGCTCGTCGCCGGTGCGCGGCGCCTCGATGAACAACACGTCGGCGCCCGCTTCGACATAGGCCTCGGCCCGGTCGATGGCGGCACTGAACCCTTCGACGGCGATGGCATCGGTTCGGGCGATGATCAGCGTCTCGTCGCTGGCGCGCGCATCGGCCATGCCCTTCAGCTTGCCTTCCATTTCCGACTTGGAAATCAAGGTCTTGTCCGACAGGTGGCCGCAGCGTTTGGGATAGGTCTGATCCTCGACCTGCAGGGCGTTGGCGCCGGCGCGTTCGTAAAGCCGCATGGTGCGTTGCGCGTTCAGTGCGTTGCCGAAGCCGGTATCGGCGTCGATCACCACCGGCAGGTCGACCCGGTCGCGGATCAGCGCCATCGTATCGGCCATTTCGCTGACCGAGGTGAGCCCGATATCGGGGCGGCCCAGCTTGGTATAGGCGACGGCGGCGCCGGACAGGTACAGCGCCTCGAACCCGGCCTGTTCGGCCAGCGCGGCGGTCAGCCCGTCATAGACGCCGGGCGCGACCAGGATTTCGTTTTGTTGCAGGCGGGTCTTCAGGGTCATTCATTTGCCTCCAGCAAAGCGATGGTGTCGTTGCAGGTCATCTGATCGCCAAGCGATCCGAGAGAGACCAGCGTGGCGTCGTGGACCTCCTGCTTGAAGGCGGCGCAGCCGTCGGTCAGCAGGACGGTGTCGAAATTGCGCAGATGCGCGTCGCGCAGGGTGCTGGCGACGCCGCCATTGGTGACGATGCCGCCGATCAGCAGCAGCTCAATCCCGAGCGCGTTGAGGATGTATTCCAACCGTGTCTGGTAGAAGGCCGAATAGGCCACCTTTTCCACCGTGTAATCGGCCGGTTGCAATTCATCGACCAGCTGGTGACCGAATTCACCGGGGGCGAAATCACCCTTGCCGAGGAACGGGCGCAACTGTTTCAGATGCGGCGCGATCAGCGGCTCGCCCCCCGGTCCGGGGACCAGGGTGAACTGGGCGCTGATATAGATGCCGCCCTTGGCCCGCAGCGCGTCGCGCAGCGGCACGATCCGGTCGGGCAGGGCGGTGATCGCCTCCGCCCCTTGCCCCGCGCGGCCATAGGCGCCCTTGGGGTGCAGGAAATCATTCTGCAGGTCGATGGTCAGCAGCGCGGTTTTCTTCGGGTCGATATGCGTGATCTTGCCCATGTCATGCGTCCCCCGTGCGGGTGATGATGGTGTTGCCATACTTGTCGACCGTGGCGCGCAGCCCCGGGTCGACCAGGACGGTGGTGTCGGGCTGCACAAGGATCGCGGGCCCGTCGATCACCGCGCCCACCGGCAGCGACAGGCGATCATAGATCGCGGTGTCGTACCATTGGGATGCGAAATGCACCTGGCGGCTGCCCTTGAGCGAAGCCTCGACACTGCCGCCTTCGGGCGCCAGCGTTTCGAGGTCGAACTTGGGGCGACGGCCGACCACGGCGGTGCGCAGGTTCATCACCCGCCGCACACCCTTGTCCAAGAGTCGGCCATAGGTGGCGCGATAGGCGTCGTCGAAGGCCGCCGCGATCTGGTCGCGGGTCGGCGGGGTGACCTTGCCGCCCTCGATGGTGACGGCGACGGGCACGGCGACCGTATGGGTCTGACCCAGATAGGCCATGTCGAGTTCGACGATCACCTCGCGCGCCTCGAAGCTGCTGCGCGCGGCGTCCAGCATCGCGTGGCCCTTGTCGACGTGATCCTGCAGGTAACCGGCCAGCGCCTGTTCGTCGATCTGGTCGACGAAGGCGTTGATGGTCTGGACGAAATCCTGCCTCATATCGGCGATGACGCAACCCATGGCGCTGGTCACGCCCGGGTAGCGCGGCACGATGGCACGGCCAATCCCCACGTCGTCCAGCATCGCGCCGGTATGAAGCGCGCCACCGCCGCCGAAGGGCATGAAGGCGAATTTCTTGGGATCGAAACCGCGTTCGATCGACACCAGACGGATCGCGCCTGCCATGCGGGAATTGGCGACGGTCAGGATCGCCTCGGCCGCTTCCAGCGTTGTGAGGCCCAAGGGTTCGCCCACATGTTCGTCGATGGCGCGCGCGGCGGCGTCGACGTCGAGCCGGTCGAGCTTGCCGCCGATGGGATTGTCCGGATCGATCCGGCCCAGCACCACGTTGGCGTCGGTCACGGTGGGGCGGGTGTTGCCCTGACCATAGGCAACGGGCCCGGGGGTGGAGCCTGCGCTTTCCGGCCCGATGTTCAAGAGCCCGCCCTTGTCGACCCAGGCGATCGATCCGCCACCGGCACCGATGGTGGTGATTTCGATCATCGGCGTGCGCACGACCATGCCGAAATCGATCGAGGTCTGCGGCGACAGGATCGATTGCCCACCTGCGATCAGCGACACGTCGAAGCTGGTCCCGCCCATGTCGCCGGTGATTACGTCCGGGTAGCCTGCGGTCTGCGCGATGTAGCCTGCGGCGATCACCCCGGCGGCGGGGCCCGAAAGGGCGGTGCGCACCGGCAGGCGGCAGGCGGTATCCACCGCCATCACGCCGCCATTGGATTGCACGATCATGAATTCGCCGTCGAACCCGCCCTTGGTCAGCGCGTTTTCAAGCCGGTTCAGGTAACCCGACACCTCGGGCTGCAGATAGGCGTTCAGCGCGGTGGTTGAAAACCGTTCGTATTCGCGGATTTCCGGCAGGATTTCCGACGAGGCCGACACATGCGGGTTGGGCCACATGGCGCGGACCGCTTCGACGGCGCGTGTTTCGTTTTCCGGGTTGGCATAGGCGTTGGCGAAAAGGATCGCCACGGCCAAGCAGCCCTGATCCAGCAGTTGCTTTGCCGCGGCCTTCACCGCGTCGATATCCACCGGCGTGCGGATGGTGCCATCGGCCAGCGTCCGTTCGGGCACTTCCAGCCGCAGGTCGCGCGGCACGACGGGTTCGAAATTGCCCCGCAGGCCCCAGGTCTGCGGCCGGTCGCGGCGGCGCATTTCCAGCACGTCGCGCAGCCCTTCGGTGGTGATCACCCCGATCCGCGCGCCCTTGCGTTCCAGCAGGGCGTTGGTGCCCGCGGTGGTGCCGTGCACCACGACGGCGACGGTGGACAGGTCGCTGACCTGCTTACCGATCCCGTCGAGGAAGCCGCCCGACTGGTCGGGGCGCGAGGTGGGGACCTTGGCGACGCGCGCCTCGCCGGTCGCTTCATCCATCACGAAAACGTCGGTGAAGGTGCCGCCGACATCGACGCCGATCATTACATTGCTCATGCCTTCACCTCTTTCCATGCGGCGCCATACAGGTCGGTGGCGGTGTCGGGGCTGAGAAAGCCCAGTTCGACGTCACGCGCCACCTTGGCCGGATCGCGGGTTTCCGCGGGGCCGTAGCCGCCGCCGCCCGGGGTTTCCAGGCGCACCGCCTGGCCCTGTTTCAGGCTGATGCCGCGCATCTTCGATGCCATCGGCGGTTCGTGCCAGCCGTCATCCTGTTCGTAACTGAAATGGTTGGTGACCGACGGATTGCCGCCCGCCACGCCCTGCGGCGCGAAACGGCCGCGTTCGCCGAACAGGAAGGCCTCGGCGCCGTTTTCTTCCAGCACTTCGATTTCATAGACCGCGCCCAGACCGCCACGCTGCGCGCCTGCGCCCGCGCTGTCGGGGCGCAGGGCCCATTGCCGGAACATCACCGGATAGGCCGCTTCGAGGATTTCCATCGGCGGGATGGTGGCGGTGGAAATCGGCGCGTTGCCGTGGTTCAGGCCGTCGCCTTCGGGCGTGCCGCCATGGCCGCCGCCGTAGAAGGAAAACATCACCCAGGGTTGGCCGTTCTTGCGCCGCCCGGCGATCGACAGGGCGTTGATCGTGCCATAGGCGTTGCCGACCACCATGTCGGGCGCGGCCTGCGCCATCGCCGAAAAGATCACGTCGATCATCCGCAGGATGGTTTCGGTATAGCCGCCCACCGGCGCCGGGAATTCCGCCGACAGCAGCGATCCTTCGGGGATCTTCACCTCGATCGGGCGCATCACGCCCGCGTTGGCGGGCAGGGCGGGGAAGATATGCTTGATCGCCACATAGGCGGTGGCGACGGCGGTGGGATAGGCGATGTTGACGGGCCCGGCGCAACGCGGCGCGGTGCCTTCGAAATCCATCACCATCCGGTCGCCCTTGATTTCCAGCGACACCTTGATCGGCAGCGGCTCATCGGTGATGCCGTCATTGTCGAGGTAATCCACAGCTTCCCAGCGGCCGTCGGGCAGATCGCTGAGTTCGGACCGCATCAGCGTTTCGGCGCGACCGCCCAAAGCGTCGAGCGCGGCCTTCACCGTGTCCGCGCCGTATTCGTCCAGCAATTCGTCCATCCGCTTGACGCCAAGATCGAGCGCGCCCAGCTGACCGTTCAGGTCGCCCTGCGCCGATTGCGGCAGGCGGGTGTTGCGCATCAGGATGTCGATGATGTCCTGGTTGACCACGCCCGCGCGCGCCAGACGGACCGGGGGCAGGATGAACGCCTCGGCAAAGGCATCGGTTGCCGCCGGGTTGTAGTTGCCCGGCACCGCGCCGCCCAGATCGTGCCAATGCCCGACCGAGGCGAGGTAACAGAACAATTCGCCATCGCGGAAATAGGGCCGCACCAGCCGCATGTCCGACAGGTGGGTGCCGCCGATATGGGCGTCGTTGAAGATGAAGATATCGCCGTCGGCCAGATCGCCCTCGGCCGCGGCCTTGTCGATCACCGCCTTGACGGCAAAGGACATCACGCCGACGAAGATCGGCAGGCCCGACTTGCCCTGCACCAGCGTGTCGCCGCTGCTGGCGTGATACAACCCGTGGCTGGCGTCATGCGCCTCGGCGATGATCGGGTTGAAGGCGGCGCGGAACAGCGTTGCGTCCATTTCGTCGGCGATCTGTTCCATCCGGCCGGACAGAACCGCCAAGGTGATCGGGTCGATGTCGCTCATCCCTGCGTCCTCACTTCGGCGATGTCGTTCCAGACGTCCTGCTTGGTGATCTTGCCGCCGGTCAGTTCGAACCGGTCGATATAGCGGATGCCTTCGAACGGGGTGCCGTCGGGCCATTCGCCGTACAGCGTGCCGACCGAGTAGACCACTGTGGCATCGCCCGATTGCAGCGCCTCGAAGCCCTCATAGGTCTTCTTGACGAACTTGTAGCGCGGTTTCGACCATTCGATCAGTTCCTGCAGGGTGGTCATGCCCTGCGCGCCGGGGAAGTTCATCACGAAGCCGTCGCCCAGCATCGCCTGCGCCTTGTCCAGCTCGCGCGCTTCCATCGCGCCCAGATAGGCGCGGATCGTGTCGCAGGGATCGGGCAGGGGGGTGGCGGGCTGCTTGTGTTCGTAACCGCGCATGTAATCGGCGCTGTCCATTTCGTGGAACATCACCGTCACCGCGTCGGGCGAAGCCGGCAGAACCATCCGTACCGCATCCGTCAGGGCGCGCCCGAGTCGCGTCTTCACTTCGTCGGAATAGCCTTTGAGCACATGCGTTTCGATAATCGGCATGAGGACCCCCTGTTTTTGTTATCTGTATTTTTTGTAATACAGGTTTTGCGATGTGCATAGTACAAAAAAGTTGCCGGTTATGGGATTGATTTGTTGCTTTTGAAAAATCCGATGATACCGTTCTAGTCGAATCTGGGGCATATTTTCGGGATTTTGAAGTTGGTCAACGGACAGACAAGTTTGCCGGAAGGCGGCAAGGCGCGCAGGGTGTATCTGTTGCTGAAGGACGAAATGTCCTCCGGCACCTATCGCCCCGGAAGCACCTTGCCGGGCGAACAGCGGCTGGCCGAACAGTTCGGGGTCAGCCGGGTCACCGTGCGTCGGGCGCTGGACGCGCTGAACACCGACGGGTTGATCGAACGGCGCGCCGGGTCGGGCACCATCGTGCGCGAACGCAACGGCACCGCGGCCGGGATGAGCGTGGATTTCGCCACCCTGATGCCGCAGCTGGTCGACATGGGGCAGCGCACCACCGCGCGGCTGCTGTCCTTTTCCTATGGCGAGGCGCCGCAACGGGTCGTCGATGCGATGAAGCTGCCCGAGAGCGTGCGGGTGCAGACCGCCGTCCGGGTCCGGCTGATCGACGGGCAGCCGTTTTCCCACCTGACCACCTATGTTCCCGAAGAAATCGCCGCCAATTATACCGAGGCCGACCTGGCCACCACGCCGCTGTTCAAGCTGATGGAACGCTCCGGCGTGCAGGTGGCCGACGCGCAGCAATCGGTGTCGGCGGCGCTGGCCTCGCCCGACGTGGCCGAGGCGCTTGGCGTGTCGGTCGGATCGCCGCTTCTGTCGCTGCGCCGCGTGGTGCGCGATGTCGAGGGGCGCGGCGTTGAATACCTGTCGGCGCTCTACCGGTCCGATCTGTTCCGGCTGGAAATGTCGATGGCCCGCGTCGGCGAAGACGACAGCCGCCACTGGCAGCCGGTGATCGTCGGCCAGAACGGCGGGGAGGGCGGCATATGACGGCCCGGACCCTGTTCGAAAAGCTCTGGTCGCAGCATGTGATCCTCGAAGAGGAGGATGGCGCGTCGCTGCTTTGGGTCGACCGTCACCTCGTGCATGAGGGGTCGCACCACGCCTTTGCCAAGCTTGCCGCGCGGGGGCTGCCGGTCGCCGAACCGGATCTGACTTTTGCGGTGGTGGATCACTATGCCCCTACCCGCAATCGCGATCTGTCCAAGGCCCATGGGGATGTGGCCCGGATGATCGCAACGCTCGAACGCAATGCTGCCACTCACGGACTGCGTATCTTCGGGCTGAACGACCCCCGGCAGGGGATCGTCCATGTCATCGGCCCCGAGCAGGGCATTACCCTGCCGGGGCTGACCATCAATTGCGGCGACAGTCATACCTCCACTCACGGGGCATTCGGCGCCTTGGCCTTTGGCATCGGCGCGACCGAGGTTGCGCATGTGCTGGCCACGCAAACGATCTGGCAGGCGCGTCCGAAGACCATGCGGATCACCGTCACGGGCAAACTCGGCCCGGCGGTGACGGCCAAGGATCTGGCGCTGAACTGGATCGCCAAGCTCGGCGCCGACGGGGCCAGCGGGTACGCCATCGAATATGCCGGGCCGGTGGTCCGCGCGCTGTCGATGGAAGGCCGGATGACCCTGTGCAACCTGTCGATCGAAGGCGGCGGGCGATTGGGGATGATCGCGCCGGACGCCACCACATTTGCATACGTCAAGGGCCGGCCCTTCGCGCCCGAAGGGGACGATTGGGACCGGGCTACGGCCTATTGGGCGACGCTGCCCAGCGACGAGGATGCCGTTTTCGACCGCGAAGTGACCATCGACGGGTCCGAAATCGCCCCCACCGTCACCTGGGGCACCAGCCCGGAAGAGGCCTTGCCGATCACCGGCACCATTCCGGCGCCGCACGACCTGCCGGCCGACAAGGCCCCGCGCGCCCGCGATGCATTGGATTACATGGGATTGCAGCCGGGCCGCCCGATCGCGGGCACGCCGGTAGATCAGGTATTTATCGGTTCCTGCACCAATGGCCGGATCGAGGATTTGCGCCTCGCCGCCGCGGTGCTGAAGGGGCGCAAGGCGCAGGTGCCGGGCATGGTTTCGCCCGGATCGTCGCTGGTGAAACAGCAGGCCGAACAGGAAGGCCTGGATATTATTTTCAAAGAAGCGGGTTTGGAATGGGTGGATTCAGGTTGTTCAATGTGCGTGGGGATGAACGAAGATCTGGTGGCGCCGGGCAACCGCTGCGCCTCTTCGACAAACCGAAATTTCCGCGGCCGGCAAGGGCGCAATGCGCGCACCCATCTGATGAGCCCGGCCATGGTGGCCGCCGCCGCCGTGACCGGAAAGCTGACCGATGTGCGGCCGTTGCTGGAGGGGCGCGACTGATGGCGGGCTGGAGCAAACATACCGGTCAGGCCGTCGCGCTGCCGCTGGAAAACATCGACACCGATCAGCTGATCCCGGCGCGGTTCATGTCGACGCCGCGTTCCGAGGGCTATGGCCGCTTCCTGCTGCACGACATGCGCCGCGACAGCGATGGCGACCCGATCGCCGACATGCCGCTGAACCGCCACAGCGAGGCCTCCATCCTGGTCACGCGGCGCAAT
Organism: Thalassovita mangrovi; assembly: GCF_009857745.1. Classification (GTDB taxonomy): domain Bacteria; phylum Pseudomonadota; class Alphaproteobacteria; order Rhodobacterales; family Rhodobacteraceae; genus Thalassobius; species Thalassobius mangrovi. The sequence goes on along the minus strand of NZ_WWEN01000002.1, from coordinate 289,245 downwards.
TTCGGCAGCGGGTCGAGCCGCGAGGCGGCCGTTTATGCGCTGGTCGATTTCGGCATCCGCGTGGTGATCGCCCCCAGTTTCGGGGACATCTTCGCCTCCAACGCGGTGAACAACGGATTGCTGCCGCTGAAGCTCGACAGCCGGGAGGTCGAGGAGATCCTGGCCGGGATGCGCGACGACTGCGTGACGGCGACGATCAATCTTGAAACCTCCATGGTCCGCATCGGCGGCGAATGCCGTGGTTTCGAATTGCCCGACAAGTGGCGGAAAAAGCTGATGAACGGCTGGGACGACATCGATCTCACGCTGGACCGTCAGGAAGAGATTTCGGCCTACCGCGACGCGCGGCGCGCCGAATTTGGCTGGGCCTGGCCCAGATAAGAACCACCCCGGGCACCGACCACACCGGTGTGCGGGGACAAAGCGGGGAAAAATCCCTCAACAACAGGGCGGGGCCCCAGGCCCCGGTAAAGGAGATCGAAAATGAAACATACGTTTTTTGGCGGGCTGATTGCGTCTTGCACGCTGATCGCCGGCGCTGCTCAGGCCGAAGATACCATCACCGCCGTGCACGCCTTTCCCGAAACTCTGATCTATACCAAATCGTTCCTGTCCTTCGTCGACAAGGTGAACGAAGCGGGCAAGGGCGTTGTCCAGATCGAAGTGCGCGGCGGCCCCGAAGCCATCGGCATGTTCCAGCAGCCCGACGCGGTGCGCGACGGCATCGTCGACATGGTCTATACCCCGGGGTCCTTCTATGGCGGCGCGCTGCCTGAAAAGGATGCGCTGGTGGCGTCGAACCTGACCGCGGCCGATGCCCGCGCCAATGGCGGCATCGAACTGATCGACCAGATTCACCAGGCCAAGATGGGCGTGAAATACCTCGGCTGGATGGACAGTGGCGTCTGCTACAACCTGTGGACCCGGGACGAACCGGAATTCGACGACAAGGGCAACCTGAAGGTCGAAGGTCTGAAACTGCGCGGCAACGCCGTCTATAACGCCTTCTTCACCGAATACCTGGGCGCGCAGGTGATCGACCTGCCGACCACCGAAGTCTATTCGGCGCTGGAACGCGGCGTGGTGGACGCCACCGGCTGGACCCAGATCGGCCTGATCGACCTGAAGTGGAACGAATTCCTGAACTACCGGATCGAACCCTGCTTCTTCTCGACCGACCTGGGCGTGATCGTGAACCTCGACAAGTGGAACAGCCTGAGCCCGGAATCGCAGAAGATCCTGCAGGACGTGGCCATCGCCCACGAAAAGGAAAGCGCCGAGGCCCTGGGCGCCAAGCGTGACGAGGACTTCGCCAAGCTGGAAGAAGCGGGCATGAAGGTTGTCAGCCTCGAAGGCGAAGCCAAGGCCAACTACCTTGCCGCTGCGCGCGAAAAGACCTGGGCGCGGATGAAGGGCCTGATGGCCGAAAGCCCGATGGGTGACGGCAATTACGACACGCTGATCGCCAAGTTCTACGATCCGGCAAAAGACCAGTAATCGCGAAACGGGCCCCCTCGGTGTCGAGGGGGCCCTTTATACGGATCGGGACATGGCTCAGATTTCACGTCTTTACACGGCCTTCCTTTACCTCATGGCCTTCATCGCCGGTGCGATGCTGCTGTGGCTGATGGTGTCGGTGGTCGTTTCGGTGCTCATGCGGAACCTCGGGTTGCAGCCCTTCGCCTGGCTGTTCACCTCGTCGGAATACGCGCTTCTATACATGACCATGCTGGGTGCGCCCTGGCTGGTGCGGGAAAAGGGCCATGTTCACATCGAACTGGTGACATCCGCGCTGCCGCCCGCGATGCAGGTGGTGGTCAGCCGGCTGGTGGCGGCGGGCTGCGTTCTGGTCAGCCTGATCCTTGCCTGGAAAGGGCTTGAGCTGGTGATGACCAATATCGAGCGGCACGATTACGACGTGCGGGCTTACTATTTCCCGCGCTGGATACTGACGATCAGCTTTCCCATCAGCTTCACGCTGATGGCGGTTGAATTCGCACGCTTCGTCTTCGGCGAGGAATTGATGCATTCGGGCGAGGCGGGGATACACGAATAATGGAATGGTACGAAGCGCTGGCCCTTCTTCTGGGCTCTATTCTTGTGCTCATGGCAATCGGCATGCCGGTGGCCCTGGCCTTCCTCGCCGCCAATATCATCGGCGCCTGGGTGTTCATGGGCGGCGAACGGGGCGTGTCGGCCCTGCTCAATAACGGGTTCGGATCGCTGACGAAATTCGCCCTGGTGCCGATCCCGCTGTTTCTGCTGATGGGCGAGGTGTTCTTCTATACCGGGCTTGGGGCGCGGATGTTCAATGCCATCGACCGGCTGCTGGGCAAGCTGCCGGGGCGGCTGAGCTATGTCACCGTTCTGGGCGGCACCGGGTTTTCCACCCTGTCGGGCAGTTCGATGGGATCGACCGCGCTGCTGGGCAGCCTGATGGTCCCCGAAATGATCAACCGCGGCTACAAGAAACACATGTCGATCGGTCCGATCCTGGGCACCGGCGGCTTGGCGATCATCATCCCGCCTTCGGCCTTGGCAGTGCTGCTGGCGACGTTGGCGCAGATCGATGTCGGTGCGCTGCTGATCGCGGGGATCATCCCCGGGCTGATCCTGGCGGGGTTCTATATCGGGCTGATCTGGCTGCAGACCCGGATCGATCCGGACGCGGCCCCGGCCTATGAGGTCGAGCCAATGGAATTCGGCGAGAAGATGAAGCTGCTGCTGCGCGACGTGGTGCCGATGCTGTCGGTGATGGTGATCATCGTGGCGATGATGGTCGGCGGTATCGTCACCCCGTCCGAGGCCGCGGCCTTCGGCGCGTTGGGGGTGATCATCCTCGCCATCATCTTCCGCTGCCTGACCTGGGAAGCGATGAAGAAATCCATCGTCGGCGCGCTGAAGGTGACCCTGATGGCCTATCTGATCGTCTTCGGGTCGGCCACGTTCAGCCAGTTGCTGGCCTTCTCGGGGGCATCGCGCGGGCTGATCCGCTGGGCCACCGGGTTCGACCTGGACCCGATCCTGATGCTGATGGTGATGTTCGGGGTGCTGCTGCTGCTGGGCATGTTCATGGAACAGATCAGCATGATGCTGCTGACCGTGCCGGTGTTCTTTCCGCTGGCGATCAACCTCGGGTTCGATCCGATCTGGTTCGGGCTGATCATGCTGCTGTCGCTGGAAATCAGCTTCACCACGCCGCCCTTCGGCCTGCTGCTCTTCGTGATGAAGGGGGTGGCCCCGCCGGGCACCACCATGCGCGACATCTACACCGCCGCCTTCCCCTATATGGGTTGCGCGCTGCTGCTGGTGATCCTGCTGGTGATCTTCCCGCAACTGGCGCTGTGGCTGCCGGGATTGTGATGCGGGGCAGGGGCCTTGGGGCCCCTGCCTGACTAGACCGGTGAAGGCAATGGCGGTCGTCGGTCCGTCCGCCTGAAACGATTATTCCGACAGGTCCAATTCGTCATTGATGGCGTCCAGCGTCGCGATCCTCTGGCTGACCGCCTCGGGGTTCTGGCCGAGGTAGGACAGCGCCAGCAGTCGCAGCATCGACATCATTGTCGCATGGGTCGGCAGGATGCCGTAGCTGGCGATATGGCAGGGCAGCACGAAATCCGAAAACCGCTGCGCCTGCGCCGCATAGGCGTGGTCGCTGATCGTGATGATCCGCATCCGCGTGGTGCGGGCATGGGCCAGCAGCGTCGGCAGAAGGCGCGGGCGCGGTTCGAAACTGAGCAGGATCAGCACGTCGCGGGGGCCGGTCATCGACAGTTCCGCCGCCCAGTCCTGGCCCGAGCCTTCGATCTGGTGAACCCCGTGGCGCAGCCGGGTGAACAGCGTCCGCCCCAACCGCGCGATGCCGTATTCATCGCCGAACCCCAGGAACCAGATGCGCGGGGCGCTTTGCAGAACGGCGGTGATTTCGGGCAGCAGGTCGGAGCGCATTTCCTCGAAGGTGCGCGACAGGTTGCGCTGCTCCAGTTCCAGGTGTTCCGACAGGGTCCGGCCCAGCGACGCGGTTTCCTTTCGCGGCTCGAATCGGCCGTAGGGCGCCCGGCTGTTGCGTTCCTCGCGGGCCTGAATGCGGACTTCTTCGAAATCGGAATAGCCCAGGCTGCGGAAAAAACGGGCAGTCGTCGCCTTGGAGACGCCAGCAAGCGAAGCCAGTTCCGTCGCCGTGTGCGTTTCGACAAGTCCCTGATTTTCCATCAGAACATTCGCGATCTTTTGTTCGCTGGAGGTCAGGCGCGTGAATTTTTCCTGAATTCTGAGGATCAGTCGTGAGGCCATGTTTAACGATTTTTCCTTGACGAATGAAACCCGCGTTTCACAACTATGAAACACTGAAACGATAAGGGCAACACGATGACTTCCTCCAAGCTGATCCGCGAAAGAATATGGACGAAGCTTTATGATGTGGCGAGACCGGATACCCGGTTCCACATGAACTTCGCCGAAGTTATCCCGGATTTCGAGGGCTCCGACGTGGCCACCGACCAGTTGGTGCGCGACCCTGCCTATCTCAGCAGCAGCTTTGCGTTCATCACGCCGGACAACTGCTTGCAGGACCTGCGCCGCCGGATGATCGAGGCGGGCAAACCCTTCGTGATGTCGACCTATGGCATCTATCGCGGGTTTCTCTATCTCGACCCGGCCAAGATCCCGCAAGGGGCCGCGCTTTATGCGTCCTGGCTCGACGGGATGGAATATTTCGGACAGCCGGTCACGCTGGAGGAAATCTCGAAACTGGGGCGGTTCGATTACCTCGTCACCGGCGCCTCGGCGGTGTCGATGAACGGCGTGCGTTTCGGCAAAGGGCACGGGTTCTTCGATCTCGAATGGGGCATGTTCACCGATCTGGGCTTTGTCGACGAAACCACCCCGGTCCATGCTGTCGTGCATGACGTGCAGCTGGTCGAGGAACAGCTGCAGCCGTCGGAAACCGATATCCTGGTCGACAAGATTTTCACCCCCGGCGGCACCCATGTCGTTGAGCGCCGCGCCAAGCGCCCCAGCGGTGTGAAATGGCCGCTGCTCGATCCCAAGCAGATCGAAAACACCCCGCCCTTGCAGGAACTTCAGCGCCTGCAGGGCCTTGCCTGACCCCCTTTTCCTGAAACCAGTCCAACACGAAGGAAACCTCCTATGATTGCTTCGCTCAACCGCCGTCAGTTCCTGAGCACCGCCGCCGCGGGGCTTGCCGCCTCCGCCCTGCCATATCGCGCCCATGCCGCGACCAGCCCGCTGACCATGCAGGCCGCCTGGATCAACGATGCGGAATTCGCCGGTTATTTCCTGGGCCTGGATCGGGGCTATTTCACTGACGCTGGCCTTGATCTGGAATACCTGTCGGGCGGCCCCGACGTGATCCCCGAAAGCACCATCATCGCGGGGCGTGCCGATCTGGCCCTGACCACCCCCGACACCACGATCAAGGCGATCACCGAACAAGGCGCGCCGTTCAAGATCATCGGGGCGCAATACCAGAAGAACCCGATCGGCATCGTATCGCTGGCGAAGAACCCGATCAACGAACCCAAGGACCTGATCGGCAAGACCCTGGCGGTGCCGCCGGTCAACGTGATCTCGGTCGAAGCGATGCTGAAGATGAACGGCATCGATCCGTCGCAGGTCAATATCGTGCCCTACGCCTATGACCCGACGCCGCTGGTCAAGGGCGAAATCGACGCCAGCCTCGACTTCACCACCAACGTGCCGTTCACGATCAAGCAGGCGGGCGAGGATGCGACGTCCTTCCTGCTCTATGATTTCGGCTATACGATCTACAACGATACCGTCGTGGTGACCGAACAGGTGCTGGCGGAAAAACGCGATCTGCTGGTGGCCTGGCTGGCCGCGTCGCGCAAGGCCTGGGCGGAAAACCTGGCCGACCCGTCCGTCTGGCCGCCGAAATTCGCCGAAACCCATTTCGCGGGCACCGGCCGGTCGATCGAGAACGAGCTCTATTTCAATGCGGCACAGAAACCGCTGATGGAAAGCGCGGAAGGCTATTTCGCCCTGACCGGCGACGGCATCGAAAAATGCCTGAGCGCGCTTGGCGAGGTGGGGATCGTCGGCAGCGCCGATATGTTCGACACGTCACTTCTTGCGGAGATTTGATGACACAGCCAGACGGGATCACCCTTTCCGGGGTCAGCAAGACATTCACCGGGCGGGGCAAGGTGGTGGAGGCGTTGCGCGATGTGACGCTGTCCTGCCCGGCGGGGTCCTTCACCTCGATCATCGGGCCGTCGGGATGCGGGAAATCGACCGTGATGCGCATCGCCCTGGGGCTGGAAACGGCCAATTCGGGCGCGGTGCGCATCGCGGGCGAGGCGCCGCTTGATGCCGCCAAGGACGGTGTTACCGGGGTCGCGTTCCAGGACGCGGCCCTGCTGCCCTGGCGCAGCGTGAAGCGCAATGTCGAGGTGCCGCTCGAGGTGCTGGGGCGCAAACCGGCCCGCGAACGGGATCAGGTGCAGGCGATGATCGAGCTGGTCGGGCTGAGCGGGTACGAAAATTCCCTGCCGGGCGAATTGTCCGGCGGCATGCGGCAACGCGTGGCCATCGCGCGGGCGCTGGTGACCCATCCGCAGGTCCTGTTCATGGATGAACCCTTCGGCGCGCTGGACCAGATCCTGCGCCGCCAGATGAATGTGGAACTGCAGCGGATCTGGGCCGACACCGGATCGACCGCGCTGCTGGTCACCCACGGCATCGACGAGGCCGTTTTCCTGTCCGACCGCGTGGTGGTGATGCATGCCGACCCGGGGCGCATCGTGGATATCGTCGACGTGCCCTTCGACCGTCCGCGCGATCCGTCGCTGTTTTCGGATCTGGTGTTCCATGAGGTGTGCGACAATATCGCCGAGGTCTTGCATGGCGGGTGAAGGGGCTGGGCGCCACGCCGGATTGCGCAACGCCGTCATCCTGCTGCTGGTCTGGGAACTGGTCGGGCAGCTTGGGATTGTCGCTGGTGGGGCCTTGCCGCCGCCCAGCGACATCCTGATCCGGCTGTGGCAGGATCGCGCGGATTATCCCCGCCATATCGGCGCGACGCTTTGGGCCTCGGCCTTGGGGTTCGTGATCGGCAATGTCGTGGCGATTGCGGGCGGCATCCTGTTTGCCATGTCTCCGCTGATGCTGCGGCTGTTTCGCGGCATCAACATCGCGGCTTTCGCCCTGCCGCCCATTGCCATCGCCCCCATTCTGGCGCTGACCCTGTCGGGCATGGCGCCGCGGATCACGCTGGCGGCGCTCGGGGTCTATTTCGTCACCATGACGGCGACGGTGATCGGGATTTCGCAGGCCGACAGCCGGGCGCAGGACGTGATCCGCGCCTATGGCGGCACGCGCTGGAAGGTACTGCGCCTGGTGCAATTGCGCAGCGCGGTGCCGTCGATCCTGGCCGGTCTGCGGGTGGCCGCCCCCAATGCGGTGCTCGGGGCGATCCTGGCCGAATTCGGCGGCGGCGGCCGCTGGGGGCTGGGCACCTATCTGCTGGGCTCGCTGGGCCGGGCGGAACCGGACCGGCTTTGGGGGATCGGGCTGGTCGCGACGGTCATTGCCGGGCTGAGCTATGCGGGTTTCGCTGTGCTGTCGCACCGGATGCTGGGCGCGACCAAGGCCGTTACCCTGAACACCGCCGTACCCGCCGGGCAACCCCGGCCGGGACATGTCGCGGAACGGATCGCGGTCGCCCTGGTGGCCATCACCCTGCCTTTCACGATCTGGTGGGCGCTGATCCGGCTGAGCGGCGCCCCCGCCATGATCGCCAAGACGCCCGTTGACGTGTTCACCTATCTGTTCCTGTCCCCCGCCTCGTCCACCGCGCAGGCCAAGCTGCTTGCCGCGCTCGGACAGACCCTGCCGATCACCTTTGCCGGGATGGCGGCGGGGCTCGGCTTTGCCTTTCTGCTGGCGATCGGGACCAAGCTGAGCCCAAGGGCGACGCAGGCCTTCATGCCCATCGCTCTTGTCACCCAGACCATGCCGCTGGTGGCGCTGACGCCGCTTCTGGTGCTGATCCTCGGGCGCGGCACGTCGCTGACGCTGTGGATCACGATCTCGGTGACCTTCTTCCCGGCCTTCGTCACGCTCGCGCAGGGGATTTCGCTGGTGCCGCGCAGCGCCGAGGAACTGCCGCGCGTCTATGGCGGCAGCCGCTGGCAGGAGCTGCGGCTGGTCACCATCCCGGCCTCTTTGCCCTACCTGTTCGCCGCGACCCGGCTGACCGTGCCGCGCGCGCTTCTGGGCGTGATGATCGCCGAATGGCTGGCGACCGGGCGCGGCATCGGCAACCTGCTCAACCAGTCGCGCGGTTATCTGGATTACGGCATGATCTGGTCGGTCGCCGCCGTTTCGGTGATCCTGTCGGTCGTGTTCTTCCAGATCGTGGTTGTCGTGGAACGGCGCGTCCTTGCCCGGCTTGGCATGACGACGTCGGAGTGACACGCCCGCCGCCTTTGCGGGCATCGGGCCGGCAGATCGTGTTCGCTCTATCCGATCATCGGGGCGATGCTGTGCTGCGCCCCGCCATCGACCGGGGCCCGGGGGCGCAACCAGGGACTTTTCTCAGCGGGACTGCTTGATCCGCGTTTCCACGAGTTTGTTCAGCATTGCCAGACGATTGGCCGGTGTGTCCTGGGCGGCGTCTTCCAATGCCTGAATTTCAGCCTGGAAGACCTTGAAGTTTTGTTCCAGCTCCTCGCTCGAAAGCGGCTGGCGTTCATGCTGATCGACGAAGTTTTCCGCACTCGTGGCGAGGAAATAGAAGGCCGCCGCGTGATCCGGTTCCAGCAGGACATGTTCGAACGCGGCCTTGGAAACGGCGGCATAGGCGTGGATGCCACGGCCTTTTTCGGTGATCAGATCGATAAGGAAGGTAAACATGGACGTCTCCTTGAAGTTAGAAAGCGAGGCTTCGCGCGCCGCCATGGGCGGCCGACCAGGCCAGTGGATCGTGTAAAAACGCGGCGATGGTGGCGCGGTTTTCGGGGGTGAAACGGTCATGCGCCTGAGCGACATCGAGAATGTCCTTCCAGGTGGCCAGCGCATGCAGCCGAATGTCCGAGCGCTGCATCGCCGCGCGGGTCTGCGGGAAGATGTCGTACTGGAACAGCATGAAGACGTCGTTCACCACCAGCCCCGCCGCGCGCAGCGCCTCGCAGAACCGCAGTTTCGAAGCGCCGTCGGTGGTCAGGTCCTCGACCAGCAGAACGCGCTGGCCGGGTTCCCAGACCCCTTCGATATGGGCTTCGGGGCCGAACCCCTGCGCCCGTTTGCGGACATATTGCAGCGGCAGGCCGGTGCTGGCGGCGATCCAGGCGGCAAAGGGGATGCCGGCGGTTTCGGCCCCTGCGATCGCATCGATCCGGTCATGCCCGATTTCGGCCTCGATCACCCGGGAGGCAAAGCCCATGAGTTCCTCGCGGATGGCCGGAAAGGAAATGACCTTGCGCACATTGATGTAAACCGGGCTCGCCACGCCGGAGGACAGGATGAAGGGCCGCTCTCCGGCGACCTCCACCGCGTGAATGTCGAGCAGGGCAAGCGCGGTGCGGCGGGCGAAATCGGCGCGGGTCTGCGCGCTGAGCGGCATGGCAAGAGGCTCCTTCATGGTCTGGCCTCCATATATGTGGAAAGGATATCCACGCCCACCATGAAATCGGCGATTTCCATCGCCTCGTCGGGGTTGTGCGACCCGTTGCGGTTGCGCACGAAGACCATGCCGGAGGGCACGCCCGCCTGGGCGAACACCGCCGCGTCATGGCCACCGCCCGAGGCCATGGAAAAGGCATCGCCGGTGACCGCCGCCATGGCCCGTTCCAGGCCGCCGACCAGGTCCGGGTCCATCAGCGCGGGCGCGACGGCCACCGCCGGGCCGGGATCGAACCGCACGCCGCGGCTGCGGCCGATATCGGTCATCTCGTCCCTTAGATAGGCCTGCATCTGGTCGAGCGTGGCGGCATCCTGTGACCGAATGTCGAGGGAAAAGGCGATCTCGTCGGGGATGCGGGCAATCGCGTGGCGCGCCGGATCGGTGCCGACAACGCCGGAGGTCAGCACAAGATCCTTGCCGGTGTGCAGCAGGTGCTGCCACGTGCCGTCAAGCCGGTGCATCAGTTCGGCAAAGGCCAGCACCGGGTCGTGGCGATAGGCGCGGGGCACGGCGCCGGAATGCCCGGCCTGACCGATGCAATGGATGTCGCGGTAACGGAAATTGCCGCGAATGCCGGTAACGACGGCGGCGGGGATGTTGCGTTCGACCAGCAGCGGGCCCTGTTCGATATGCAGTTCGAGATAGGCCTCGATCCGGTCCAGATCGCACAGGGGCTGGCGGGCCTTGACCGCTGCGGTGTCGATGCCAAGCGTTTCCAGATGCGCGCTCAGCGGCCGCGCGTCGCCTTTATGCGCGGCGTTGAATTCGCCCTCGGGCAGGCTGCCGGTCAGCAGTTTCGATCCGATATAGCAGGCGCCGAACCACGCGCTTTCCTCGCCGCGCATGGCCAGGGCCTTGACCGGGCGGGGCAGGGCGCGCAGGCCGCGCCGGGCGGAGATCAGCACGATCAGCCCGGCGATCACCCCGGCCAGCCCGTCGTAATTCCCCCCCATCGGCACGCTGTCCACATGGCTGCCGATCACGGTAAACCTGTCGGCGCTTTCGTGTTCCGGCAGGGAAAACAGCAGGTTGCGCCCCGCGTCTTCGCTGACGGACAGGCCTTCGGCGCGGGCGCGTTCCGCCAGATAGGCCAGCGTTTCGCTTTCCTTGTCGGAAAAGGCCGGGCGGCTGACCCCGGCGGCATCGGCGGACAGGGCGCGGATGTCTTCGAACATCCGCGCCGCCAGGGTGGCGAGGTCCTCTGTGCGGTGGTGTTTCATATGCATGTCCCGGCCTCGGGGGCTTCGATCGTGCCGATGATTTCCTCAAGCGATCCGATGCCCTGCGCCGCCATCCAGTCGGCCAGCTCGGCGATCAGCCGCGCCATCACGGTGGGGGACTGGAAGGTCGCGGTGCCGACCTGAACGGCGCTTGCTCCCGCGATGAGGAATTCGATCACGTCGTCGAGCGTCGCAATCCCGCCGCAACCGATCACCGGGATGTCGCAGGCCCGGGCGCATTGATAGGTCATGCGTAGCGCGATGGGCTTGATCGCCGGGCCCGACATGCCGCCCATGACATTGCCCAGGCGCGGGCGGCGGGTGGCGATGTCGATGGACATGCCAAGCAGGGTGTTGGCGACGATCAGAGCATCGGCACCGGCCGCTTCGGCGGCGCGGGCCACCTCGACCGGTTCGCCGGTATTGGGGGTGAGCTTGGCCCAGAGCGGCAGATCTGTTTCCGCGCGCAGCCGCGTCACGACCTCATGGGTGGTGTCGGGGCGCATGGCGAAGGCATTGCCGTCGGCCTCGATATTCGGGCAGGAAATATTGGCCTCGATCGCGGTGACGCCGGGCAGGCTGACCTCGCCACAAAGCCGCGCGAATTCGTCGACGGAATGCGCCGAGATCGACACCACCAAAGGCGCGCGATAATCGGCCCAATAGGGCAGCGTCTGGTCGCGGAAATACTCGATACCCTTCGAGGGGATGCCGATGGCGTTCATCATCCCCGCCTGCATGTCGCAGACCCGTGGCGTCGGATTGCCGCTGCGGGTGCCGTGCATGATGGTCTTGAGCACATGCGCGCCCAGCACGTCGAGGTCGAACACATCGGCAAGGTCTTCGGAAAAGGTCCCCGAGGCGGGCATGATCGGGTTCTTAAGCGTCAGCGCGCCGATCCGGGCGCTCAGGTCGACGGGGTGCATGTCTTTCATCAGATGGCCTCCGAAATGGGGAACACCGGGCCTTCGCGGCAGACGCGGCGCTGGATGATCCGGTCGCCGACGCGGAAATTGCGCACGCAGGCCTGGCACATGCCCAGGCCACAGGCCATTTGCTGTTCCATTGCGATTTCGCCGGGGATGCCGTGGCGGGCGCCGATATCCTGCAACAGCCGCAGAAGGCGGGAGGAGCCGCAGGTATAGAAGGCATCGACGCCGGTTTCGGCAATGCGCGCCTCGATCAGCGGGCGCAGCGCTTCGGGGGCGGAGCTGCCATCCTCGTCATGGACGATGATGACCTCGGCGCCGTAGCTTTCGAACAGATCGACCGACATCGCCAGATCGGGACGGCGCGCCGAACAGATCGCGGTCAGCTTGCGCCCCTTTTCCTGCGCCATCCGTGCCAGCGGCGCGAGGGTGGCAAGCCCGACGCCACGAGCGACCAGCATCAGGTTCTGCCAGTCGTCCTGCATCGAAAACCCCTGACCCAACGGACCCAGCACATTGAACCCGTCGCCCGGTGCGAGCGTGGCAAGGCCGCGCGTGCCCGCGCCGGTGACCTTGTAGAGGAATTCCAGCCGTCCCGCCGCCTTGTCATAGCCATAGATGCTCATCGGGCGGCGCAGGAACGGGTGTTCGCCCTCGGGGGCGGGGCACAGCAGTTGGAAGAACTGGCCCGGCTGGCAATCGAGAATGGCCTCGGGCGCCTCCAGCACCAGCAGCCGGTATTCGCCGTTCACCGGCGTGTTCGACACCACTTTACAGTTGGCTTCGGAACAGCGGGGCCGCAGCCCCTGCAGAACAGGGACGGGCACAATGGTCGGAAGGTGGGTCATTTGTCTGCCTTCGGTCAGCCGTAGATCAGCTTGGGAATGAAGAGGGAGATTTGCGGCACATAGGTGATGAGCAAGAGCACGATCAGGTTCACCAGCACGAAGGGCCACACACCGCGGATGATATCCGCCACCGGTTTGTTCAACGTCGAGGAGGCGACGAAGATATCGAGCCCGAAGGGCGGCGTGATCATCCCGAGGCTGACATTGAGCGTCACCAGCATGCCGAAATGGACCGGGTCGATGCCGAAGCTCAGCGCCACCGGATAAAGCGGCGGCACCAGCACCAGCAGGGTCGAATTCGGATCGATGAACATGCCGGCGATGAAGAACAGCACGTTCACCACGATCAGGAAGGTGATCTTGCCCGCGCCGCTGGCGTCCAGGAAGCCGATGATTTCGTTCGGCACCTGCGCCAGCGTGACGAAGAAGGAAATCAGCCCGCCCATCGCCAGCAGCACGAAGATGATCGAGGTGTTGATCGCGCTGTCCTCGGTGATCTTGGCCAGGCCCTTGAAATCAAGCGCGCGGAACACGAACATCTCGACCAGGATGGCGTAAAGCACGCTGACCGCCGCCGCCTCGGTGGGCGTGATGATGCCCGAATAGATGCCGCCGAGGATGATCACCGGCATGCCGAGGGCCCATTTGGCTTCCCAGATCGCGCTGAACCGGGCCGCCCAGGGCAGGCGCGGGCCGGGGGTGACCCCGTCGCGGCCCGCCTGCAGCCGGACATAGATCGCAAAGGCCAGCCCCAGCACCAGCCCGACGGCAAGACCGCCCGCGAAGAGTTTCGAAATCGAGGTGCCGGTGATCCAGCCATAGACGATCAGCGTGATCGAGGGAGGGATCAGCAGCGCGGTTTCCGCCGACGACACCAGCAGGCCAAGGCTGAACTTGTCGGAATAACCCGCCTTGCGCAGCTCGGGATAGACCATGCGCCCCATCGCGGCCACGGTGGCCGGGGCGGAACCGGAAACCGCGCCGAAGGCCATGCTGCCGCCGACGACGACATGGCCCATGCCGCCCCTGGTGTGGCCGACCAGCGCCTTGACCACGCCGATCAGTTGCCGGGCGATCTGACCCGATCCCATCAGGTTGGCGGCGAAGATGAAAAACGGGATCGCCAGAAGCGTCGAATGGTCGATGCCGCCGACGATCTTCTGCACCACGGCGGCGTCGGGCAGGCGGGGATAGAAGGCTTCCTTGTAGGCGAGCGCCGGAAGGCCCAGCACCAGCAGCATTTCGAAGCCGGCCGCCAGCAGGACGATGGCCAGAAGGATGATGAGTGCGAGGATCATTCGGCGGCCTCTTCGGTCTGGTAGCGGTCGATGGCGCCGAACAGGCTCAGCCCGTAGCGCAGGCCCAGCAGCAGAAAACCGATGACGGGGGCGAAGTAGATGAAGCCCATCGGGATCTTCAGCGTCGGGGATTTCTGCCCCGACTTGAGCACGAATTGCACCAGATCCAGCGCCAGCCAGGCGACGTAAAGGCTCATGCACAGGCCGACCAGGTCGATGATTTTCAGCAGCAGCGCGCGCAAGGGGGCGGGGATATGTTCACGCAGATTGGTGATGCCCACATGTTTGCCCCGCTCCAGCGCCAGCCCGAGCGCCAGGAACACCAGAAACAGGTTCATGATCCGCACCGCTTCTTCGATCCAGGCGAAGCGGCTGGCGAAGGTGCCGCCGATTTCACGGGTCACGACCGACCCGGTGTAGAGAAACACCATGATCAGGAAGAGGGCGACAAGCACGGTGCGTTCGACCGTTCGGAGCGCGTTGAGCAATTTCATCGGGCGGGCTTTCTTGTGGTCACCTGTGGGAAAGGTTGCAGCGCGCGGCGGCGGGGCCAGACGGCGCGCAGCGGGGACGGACCCGGGGACCGGGTCCGCCGGGTCTTGAGCGATCAGAGAGCGCCGTAGGCTTCGGTGTAGATCTCCAGCAGCTTCTGACCGGCGTCGCCGGTGTTGCCGAGATAGGCTTCGGAGGCCGGGCCGAACATCACTTCGCGCAGTTTGGCGCGCTCTGCTTCGTCGGCGACGCGCACATTGGTGCCCGCTTCCTTGATGGTTTCCAGAGCGGCGGCGACGGCGGCGGCCTTATGCGCGGTCAGTTCCGGGATGATTTCGGCGAAAGCATCCTTGATGATGGCCTGGTAGTTTTCCGGCAGGCTGTCCCAGAACATCGGGTTGAACAGGATCACGTCTTCCATCGCGCCGTGATCGGAAACCACCAGGTTCTTCTGCACCTCGTAGAACTTCATCGCCTTGATGGTATCGAGCGGGTTTTCCTCACCGTCCACGACGCCGGTTTGCAGCGAGGTGTAGAGTTCGCCGAAGGGCAGCGCGATGGCCGAGGCGCCGAGCGCGTTGAACTGTTCGATCAGGATCGCGCTGTCCATGACGCGGAATTTCTGGCCGGTGAAATCCTCGATCGAGTCGAGCGGCTTGTTCGAGGTGAATTCCTTCTTGCCGTTGGGCCACAGGTCGATGGCGACCATGCCCTTGTCGGCGAAGCTGTCCAGCAGCGCCTGGCCGAAGGGACCGTCGCGCAGTGCGGCGGCGGCTTCGGCGTCTTCGGGGATCAGGTAAGGGATGTCGAGGATGGACACCAGCGGGTTGAAGCCGCCGAGGAATGCGGCCGGGGCGACGGTCGCTTCGAGAGTGCCGAGCTGAACGCCTTCGTTCATCTGGCGCTGATTGCCGAGCTGGCCCTGCGGGAAGATCTGGAATTCGACTTCGCCGCCGGTGCGTTCGGATACCAGCGCGGCGACTTTTTCAAGGTGGATATGGCGGCTTTGCTGGGTGCTTTCGAGGTGGCCGATTCGAGCCACGTATTCCTGGGCGAATGTCGGGGTGGCGAAGGCCAGCCCGGCAAGAAGCACGGCGGAAAGAAGGGATTTCGATTGAGACATGAGGCGCTCCCGGTTGTCAGGTTACTTTATGATAAGCATAGACTCCCGAAAACGCGGGGTGGTCAATAGCAAAGTCTAAAAAATGAGACGAAACCCGATTTTGACCAAATGATTTAATTTTGTGCTGAAAATTTGGGCGCCGCGTTCAGCTGGCGAGCCCCTCGCGCGCGATGAGTTCTTCCACGTGATCGGCGGCCTCACGCCCTTTGAGCGAGGTTTCCCAAAGCCGTTCGGCGATGTCTTCATGCAGTTTCAGCGCTTCCGGCGCAGATGTGATGAGGCCGACGCCGATGCGGATGTTCGGATTGTGGCCAAGGCGGAAAGGGCTGATGGTCAGAATCGATCGCCCGGCCTGCCGCATGATCTGGAACGAGGTCGAGGGGATCGGTTCGCGGGCGACGCCGATCTGCACGCCGATGTCGGGGGAACGCAGCATCTCGACGATGTGCCGCACTTCGAACAGCGCCATTCTGCGGCGTTCCTCACGGATTTCGGGGGCAAGCTCGGGATTGCCTTCAAGCCCTTCGCGGAGAAATTTCCGGATATCCGCGTCGGAGATGATCGACGCAAGAAGGGGGCGCCGCTGGGCGAAGCGATCTTTTCGTTTCTTGAGTATTTCCAGTATTCTGGAGACATCCTGCTGTTCCGATGGCTGTACGGATTCGCTCAGCACGTCTTTAAGCACCGCGTCGTAGCGGTCGGTCGTGACCAGGTAGGAGATCGGGCTGAACAGGCCGATGATCTGGTCGCAATCTTCCTCGATCTGGCGCATGCGCTCGAAAAAGCTCACCGCGTTGTCGACATATTCGATCCCGACGCCCAGCAGGCTGGGCAGGGATACCTGCAGCTCATTCGCGATGGCCGACAGCATTTCGATCTTTGCGATCTCTCCCTTTTCCGCACGGTACAGGGCCGCGCGGGAAATCTTCAGCCTGGCGGCGAGGTCCTCGGGAGAAAGGTTCCGCCCGAGCCGGTGAGCTTTCAGGCGTGCGCCGATATCTTTGAAGTTGGGGTTGGTGTCGGTCACGGTGTGTACTTTTGGTTTGATGTCGCGCGTTGCACAGAGATGTGCCATGCAGGTGGCGTTGTCTCAAATGTGAGACAATCATGGTTTGCCGGTTGGGGCAATAGCGTAATTCGAAAGGTGTCTTGTGCAGTCTTGTGTTTGAAGGGCCGAGGTGATGGGCCCGGGTGACGTCTTGAGCCGCTGTCAGGTTTGGGCAAGGGGCGGGCGGGAATGCCGGCAAAACGGCGCCAGCCGTACAAGATTGTTACGAAGTTACGGCAGGTTGAGGCGCTTGCCGGTCAAGCCGCGATGCGCGAGGATGCGATCCGCGAAGGCCGCACGGCCCGGACGGTTTGCCGAGGGCGTTCGGACGGCGGTTCACCCGTGCAGATCAGAGGCTGTCTCGGCCGTGCTGTGCCTTGTTTTAACCCAAGATTCGGAGGATGGTCCCATGGCAGATATCGCGGCCCCGATCCGCTCGCGTCAGGTGCCTTCCCATGCCCTGGTCGGCTTCTTCGTCCTGACCTTCGTCATTTCATGGACGGCAATCGGCATCTACATCATCGCGCCCGAATGGGCGACCTCCAGCTTCGGCGCGATCAGCGGCACACACCCGTTCTTCTTCCTCGCTACCTGGGCGCCTGCGATTTCGGCCTTTACGCTCGTGCTGTTTTACGGCGGTCTTGCGGGCCTTAAGGCGTTCCTGTCGCGGCTGTCGATATGGCGGGGATCGGCAATCTGGGCGGCCTTTATCCTGATCGGCATTCCTTTCGTCTACATGATCGGTTCGCTGATGAAGGGCGGTCCGCTTGTTGCCCCCCTGCCGCCCGAGGGGGCGGGTGCGGCCGTCGCCGTCCTTTTTGTCATGCTGTTTCTGGGACCCTTTGAAGAATTCGGATGGCGCGGTGTCGCGCAACCCATCCTGCAACGTCACGTCGCACCGTTCTGGGCCGGGGTGATCATCGGAACAGTCTGGGGCGTATGGCACATTCCTGCGTTCTTCCTCGCAAGCACGGTCTTCGCCGACTGGAATTTCTTCCCGTTCCTTCTGGGGAACATCACGCTTGCCGTCCTCGTGACGCCGATCTTCAACGCGGCGCGCGGCAGCCTGCTCTGGCCCATGCTGTTCCATTGGCAACTGATCAACCCGTTCTGGCCCGATGCGCAGCCCTACGACACATGGATCCTGGTGGGTGTGGCCGCCGTGGTCGTCTGGTGGAACCGTGCAAGCATGCTTCATCGCGATGGCGCTGTCACCGAGGTCATTCCGGGCGGAGGGACGGCCGGGTAATGAAACGTCTTCTTCTCGCCATCGCCCTATCGCTCGGTCTTGCCGCTACGCTGTCCCAGCCGTCACGCGCGCAACAGTCCGATCCGCCCGCGGCGGTCGAAGCCCTGCTCGAGACGTTTCGCGACGCTTACGGTTTTCCCGGCGCGACGGCTGCCTATGCTCTGCCGGACGGAACCATCGGGACCGTGGCGGTGGGCTTTGCGAATGTCGAAGCAGGCATCGCGATGACGCCTCGCAGTCGCATGTTGGCGGCAAGCATCGGAAAGACGCTGTGGGGCGCATTGGTCCTCTCGCTGGAGACGGAAGGCGCGCTTCGTCGCTCCGATCTCGTCTCGGATTATCTTGGCGGGTTTTCATGGTTCGCGCGGATACCCAACGCCGAAACCATGACGATCGGCCAGCTTCTCACGCACAGCGCGGGCCTTCCGGATCACGTGCATATGGACGGCGTCGTGCAGGCACTGATCGAACTTGGAACCGCGCAGCCGTTCGAACCGTCGGATGTCCTTTCCTTCGTGTTGGACCAACCGCCGCTGTTCGAGGCCGGTTCGGGCTGGGCTTACAGTGACACCGGTTACATCCTGCTCGGTCTGGTCATCGAGGCTGCCTCGGGCCGGGACGTCTTCGATCTTGCTCGGGAACGGTTCCTGCAACCGTTGGGGCTGACCGACACCGTCCCGTCGCGGTCACCGGTGATCGAGGGCCTCGCCGTCGGCTACACGCTCGACGATAATCCTTTCGGTCTTGCTGCGCGCACGATGGATGAAAGCGGCAGCCTGACCTGGACCCCCGCCGTGGAATGGACCGGCGGAGGGTTTGCGTCGACCTCGGCGAACCTCGCCATGTGGGGACATGCGTTATTCACCGGCGCCGCGATGGACGCGGATTATCTTGAACGTCTTCTGGATGCGGTTCCGGTCGATCCCGATGCGCCCGGCGTTCTCTATGGAAGCGGTGTAGCGATCTACGAAGACACCCCACTGGGACCGGTCTACGGGCATGGCGGCTGGATACCCGGCTACGTGTCCAGCCTCAGACACTACGCCGATCGTGGTCTGACCATCGCATTCCAGATCAATACGGATGTCGGCGTGGTCGATGACGGCACGGACCTCGTTCCGGCGCTGGAGGCCGCCTTGGCGAAGCTGTTGTTCGACTCGGGATCGAACTGAGAAGGCGGAAAGCGGGGGGCGCAGATCGCGCTGTGGCTGCCAAGCCTGATGCTGCGCTGAAATTCAACGAGTTGGGAGCCCAGGTTCAGGTTCCTGTCAGTTTGGCTTCTTATACCTGCCCGCAGAGCGACAAGAACACCATCTATGGCCGGCGCAAGTCGGCCATGTTCTTGTGTTGAATATCTATATCGGGAGAAACCATGACAAAGTCAGGTATCGTGGGGGCAGGCGTGGTTCTGCTGGTTGTAGGCATTTTCCTCATCGCCGGCGGCACGAAGTCGATCAAACAGAATATCGAATTGAACCGTGTGACGTCGTGCACCGCGCTCCAGCTCGCCCTCAGTCAGAGCGATGCGACGGTTGAGAAGAAGCTGGGGGTATATTGTGACGATATACTGAGTCGATGAAATCGCGGGGACAGCAGGATCGTGGCTCATGGCCAAGATAAGACGGTAGCGTCGAGAACGGCAGCGGGCAGTCGGGTTTCGCTCGGAGGAGCGCAGCGTCCTTGGTTGCAGCGGTGTGCCAGAAAAGGAAGCCTTGACCAAGACCGGTTTGAATCGGTCGAAGTTTTCGATAGGGACGGTGCAGCCTGCGGTCAAAAGGTAGCGGATTCAGCTTTAACCAATGTTTTCTTATCTCAGCCTGTTCTCTGCCGCTTTTTTCGCGGCCACGATCCTGCCGATGCAGTCCGAGGCTCTGCTGGCCTATTACCTGACCGACCCGGCCTTGTCGCTGGCGGTTCTCCTAGGCGTCGCGACATTTGGGAATGTCCTGGGGTCTGTCGTGAATTGGGTCTGCGGCCGTTTCTTCCGTCGCTTCAAGGACAGGCGTTGGTTCCCCGTGTCCCCACAGAAGCTGGCCCGGGCGGAAGCGCATTATCACCGTTACGGGCGGTGGAGCCTGCTGGCCAGTTGGGTGCCCATCATCGGCGATCCGCTGACAGTCGTCGCAGGGTTGATGCGCGAGCCGCTGATCAGTTTCGTGATTATCGTCACCATAGCCAAGGCGGCGCGCTATCTTGTTGTGGCGGCTGTCGCGTTGGCTTGGTTGTGAGGGGTGGATCAGGGCGCAGAATCCATGCACTTCGCAAGTCAGGGCATTCCGGTCCTGACCATACTCGGAAGGGGCATAAACCGGGGGCAGTGACCGTGGGGGGATTTGAGTTGGTTGAAGGAGTTGTATCTATTCGCCACTAGCGCAGCAGCTTCGACAATGACTGCGGTACCGATGTACGGGATTTCTCCCCGACCACCGAGCCCACTTCGCGGGACGATGCAACACCCAACCCGTCGCGGTCGCAGCAGCATCAGGCCAGCAGATCATATTCGCTGCCTGCGATCATCAGGGTGATACTGTCCTGCGCGGCGCCATCCACCAGCGCCCACAGGATTTGCCCGGTCGGGCGATAGATCACGAAAGCTTCTTCTGTCCACATGTCGCCAGCCAGAAGTGTGTTGGCGTAATTCACCTGGAACTGATCTGCGCTGCCCGAACCTCCGAAGACCAGAACGTCGCCCTCGGTCGCATCGTAATCCTGAATCCAGTCCGACCCGTGACCACTAACCCCGAGGTGGAAAAAACGATCTGCACCGTCGCCGCCGTTCACACGGTCGTATCCATAGCCGCCATTGATGAAGTCGTTTCCATCGCCGCCGAACAGCAAATCGCCCCAGGCCTGGCCGGTCAGAAGGTCATCGTCACGTCCGCCCAGAACCGTGTCAGCGCCGTCGCCGCCGGTCAGGGTGTCGTTGCCGTCATCCCCCCGCAGCTCATCATTGCCAGAGCCGCCATCGGCAGAATCGTTGCCTGTCCCGCAATAGATCACGTCGCGCAGATCCGTCGGGGAAAGCCCGCCATCGATCACGTCTTCCCCGTCGCCACCGATCAGAGTATCGACCCCGATGCCGCCGTTGATGTAGTCGTTACCGGCCTGACCTTCGATCCAGTTATTGGCGTCGTTTCCGGTGATCGTGTCATGGCCCGAACCGGAAATCAGCCCCTCGATGATCGTGTCACGCGCGATGCCGACATTGCCGATCAGCCCGGCGATATCCGACACCTCGCCATCGCGCAGGTCCACGCGGTTGTCCTCGGAGAGCGGTGACAGGTCGATCCGGTCGACCCCATCACGGTCATAGATCGTGAAGGCGAAGTTGCCACCGTCGTAGACGCCCGCGACCGTGTTTCCGTACAGCGCCGCCGCGAAAAGATCATCGAGGTAATTTCCAAGATTGGAATTCGCGCCCCATACCGTATTGCCGGCGGTCGCACTGCTGCTGTCCGGTGCATTATAAAGGTCCTGGATGGCGACGACATCGGCCAGCATGGGTGAGACGGGTTCGCCATAGCTGGCGTTCAGCCAAGTGTTGTCGGTCTGACTGAAATAGGACATGACCGAGACCTGGTAGCTGTCATTGGCGAATGTTTCATCCCACCCGTATTCGACAACATCATTGTAGTCACCCGGGTGACCCAGACCAAGCGCATGGCCAATCTCATGCACATAGGTCGAGAAGGAATAGCTTTCGATCGTTGTCCCCCGATCGTCCAGCAGGTCCGATGGGATATTCACTGTGGCCGATGTAAGGACAGCCCAGGTTTCAAAAAAAGTATCATAACTGACTGTTGTATGAGGTAGGTCTTGGCTATTAGGAACACTGTTGTCGTTGATTTCAGTGAAGGTGATGTCCGCCCCAGATTCCACCACTTCAAAATCGATGTCAGCAACCATTTCCCAAGCTTCGAGGGCCCAACGCGCGAGTTGCACAGAATCGGCGCCGAGGCCGGTCAGATCCACAGTGATATCCGTCGTACCTGCCAGGTCGAACCATTGCCGCGGAGGATTTCCCTGATCGTTCCAGTACCCTTCGGTCAGGTAATCCGCCAATTCGTCCAGCGTGCCGACCGGTGATGTCGGTGGCGCCGGACTAGCCAATTCGACAATGTAAGTGCCCGTGCTGACAAATGCGTTGGGATCCGGGTAGGATTCGGCGGAAATGTAGTAGGTGCCGGTATAGGTTGGCGTGAAAGAAATCTGAGCGTCGAGTACCCCCTCGCCACTATCATCGTCGGATGCGAGGACAGTTCCGCTAGCGTCATAGAGGGTCAGCCACGTGTCATAGAGACGATCGTCAGTGACATCGAAGTCGCCGTCACCATCCGAGGTTTGCCCCAGTATGTCGATGATGTAGGTTCTGCCAGCGATGAAATCGACGGCGATCCAGTCGGTATCGCCAACGAAGCTAATCTCTCCGAAAAATACATCGCCGACATCCATTGAATAGGGCGTAGAAATCCCGCTCGGCGCATCGGTTGTTTCTGTGGGCATCGACTTCACCTCCTCCTTGCAGAACGCATCCCCCTCGCATTTTCAAGGATACGAGCCGGTTCTCCGCCCTCCCATGATTTGAATCAACGCCACCAGAATCCAATTGGCTGCTGCAAGTACGGGCTGCAGTGAATGACCGATATCCGCCTCACAGGAATCCTATCCCTTAGGAAGGATCATCCAGGAAGGGGAGAGAGTTTTGGGGGACCTGAGGGGTCTGCTGCAGCCGGATTGGCTGGCGCGACAAACAGACAGTCGGCTAGGGCATAAACGGGGGCATTCCGAGGGGCATTTCCGACCCTGTACAGCCCTGCGGCGCTATCTATTCAATCTTCAGGAAGAAGTGGCTGGGGTGGTAGGATTCGAACCTACGGTACGCGGTACCAAAAACCGTTGCCTTACCACTTGGCTACACCCCATCGGTGAGGCGCTGTTTACGAAACGGTGTCGGCGGGCGCAAGAGCAGAAATGAGAATTTTTTCACTAATTTCCCGCGCCGTTCGCCAGGCCCTTCCCGGGGCCAGATTTCATTGGCCCGGGGGCCGCTCAGTCGCGGATTTCGTCGGGTTTCACGCCCCACAGCGTGTCCTTGGGCACCCAGCCGCGATAGCCGCCGGCGCGCAGCCGGCACCAGTCGGGGGTGCAGTTTTCCAGCTTGGCGATCACCCCCAGTTCCAGCCGCGCGGTGATCGCGGTGTCGGCTTCGGGGCGCACATGCA
The DNA here is from genome assembly GCF_009857745.1 of Thalassovita mangrovi. Taxonomy (GTDB): domain Bacteria; phylum Pseudomonadota; class Alphaproteobacteria; order Rhodobacterales; family Rhodobacteraceae; genus Thalassobius; species Thalassobius mangrovi. The sequence continues at coordinate 266,152 of NZ_WWEN01000002.1, read as the reverse complement.
TGGCCAGCATATCCTTGTCGACGATCACGTGGCGCACGCCCGACAGCAGCGAATAGTGAATCCAGCCGCCGGCGCCGTCGCGGTCGCGGATCCGGCGCCAATGGCCGTATTCGGCGGTGATTTCCACCGGCATGTTGCGGCGCTTGAATACCCAGTCGATCCGGTGCGTCAGCCCCGGACCGCGGCGCACATTGGCCTCGGCCGCCTTGACCGACACGAAGCGCGGCAGCGGCAGGTTGGTCACCGGGCCGCGGTCCTGCGCCGTGGCGCCCTGGGTCAGGAAGAGACCGCACAGGGCGGCCGCGACAATACGTAGGGTCCTGTTCATAGACCTGCTCGCTGCTCGTGAAATTTTGTTGCGTGGGTTCTTGTGCCCCGGATTGACTTGCTCCACTCTGACACCAACGCGTGCGGTTTAAAAGAAGGGGGAGGCCCAAGATGCCATCTGGACGTCTGAGTGTTGTCGTTACGCGACGCTTGCCCGACGTGGTCGAAACACGGCTGAAGGAATTGTTCGACGTACGGCTGCGCGACGACGACACGCCGATGACCCGCGACGAGCTGGCCGCGGCGCTGCGCGAGGCCGATGTTCTGGTGCCGACGCTGAACGATCACATCGATTCCGGGCTGATCGGACAGGCCGGGCCGAATCTGCGGCTGATCGCCAATTACGGGGCAGGGGTGGACCATATCGATGTCGCCACCGCTCGCCGGCGCGGCATCCAGGTCACCAACACGCCCGGGGTTCTGACCGAAGACACCGCGGACATGACCATGGCGCTGATTCTGGCCGTCACCCGCCGCATTCCCGAAGGATTGGCGGCGATGCAGTCGGGCGAATGGCACGGCTGGTCGCCCACCGCCTTCCTGGGCGGGCGGGTCAGCGGCCGTCGGCTGGGTATCCTCGGCATGGGCCGGATCGGTCAGGCGGTGGCGCGGCGTGCCAACGCCTTCGGCATGCAGGTGCATTACCACAACCGCCGCCGACTGCGCGAGGAAACCGAGGATGCGCTGCAGGCGACCTATTGGGAAAGCCTCGACCAGATGGTGGCGCGGATGGACGTGTTGTCGATCAACTGCCCGCATACGCCCTCGACTTTCCATTTGATGAATGCGCGGCGGCTGAAGCTGATGAAGCCCTCGGCGGTGATCGTGAACACCTCGCGCGGCGAGGTGATCGACGAAAACGCCCTGACGCGGATGCTGAAGGCGGGCGAACTGGCGGGCGCGGGGCTCGACGTCTATGAACACGGGTCGCAGGCCAATCCGGACCTGCGCGCGATGACCAATGTGGTGATGCTGCCGCATATGGGGTCGGCCACGGTCGAGGGGCGGATCGAGATGGGCGAGAAGGTGATCATTAACATCAAGACCTTCGCCGATGGTCACCGGCCGCCCGATCTGGTGCTGCAGACGCTGGACTGATTTTCTCAGGAGAGGTGCGATGCAGGGGCTGAACCGGGTTTTCGCGATTGCGGCGCTGGCGGTTCTGCCCGGCCTGCCGCTGGCCCAGCAGGCCGCCGATGCCGTCGCCCCCGAAGCCGCCACCGGACAGGATGCGATCTGGCCGGGCCTGTCCGATGCCGCGCGCACCGCGCTACGGGCGAAGGCCGCTGGCCGCCCGGTCGAGGCGCAGGACTGGATGATCGCCGCCGCCAATCCGCTGGCGGTCGAAGCGGGGGCGAAGGTGCTTGAACAGGGCGGCACCGCCGCCGATGCCATGGTTGCCGTGCAGGCGGTTCTGGGGCTGGTGGAGCCGCAATCCTCGGGGCTGGGCGGCGGTGCCTTCCTGATCTGGTACGATGCCGCAACCGGGCAGGTGACGACGCTCGACGGGCGCGAAACCGCGCCGCTGTCGGTGACGCCGCAATTGTTCCAGGACGACGCGGGCGAGCCGCTGAAATTCTTCGACGCGGTAGTGGGCGGCTTGTCTGTCGGCACGCCGGGCACGCCCGCGCTTCTGGCCGAGGCGCAGGGGCGATGGGGCAACCGCCCCTGGCCGGGCCTGTTTACGGATGCGATCCGGCTGGCCGAGAGCGGGTTCAAAGTTTCCCCGCGCCTTGCTGCGCTGGTGGCGGGCGACCGCGACAGGCTGGCGCGGTTCGACGCGACGGCGGGCTATTTCCTGCCCGGCGGCGCGCCGGTCGAAGCGGGGCAAATACTGCGCAATCCCGCCTATGCGGAGGTTCTGAAATCCATTTCTGATCAAGGTGTTGCGGTATTTTATTCAGGTGAAGTCGCTCGTGACGTCACCCAGGTGGTGCAGACGGCCCCGGGCAATCCCGGCCAGCTGTCGCCGCTCGACCTGGCGATCTACCGGGTGATCGAACGGGACCCGGTCTGCGTCGACTATCGCGGCTACGACGTCTGCGGCATGGGCCCGCCGTCTTCGGGTGGGCTTGCCGTCGGGCAAATCCTCGGGCTGTTGCGCCCTTACGACCTTGCCGCATTGGGGCCGGAGAACTCGGAAAGTTGGCGGCTGATCGGCGATGCCAGCCGCCTGGCCTTCGCCGACCGGGGCCGCTACGTCGCCGACAGTGACTTCCTTCCGGTCCCGATTGAGGGCATGGTGGATTCGGAATATCTGAACAATCGCAGTAAGTTGTTGGGCGGAGATGATGCGCTGCCCGAGGTCGCGCCTGGCGATCCGACCTTCGATCACGCGCTGAACTGGGCCGATGACGAGGCGATCGAATTCCCCTCCACCTCGCATATCTCCATCGTCGATGGCTATGGCAACGCGATGTCGATGACGACCACGATCGAAAACGCTTTCGGCTCGCGGCTGATGGTGCGGGGTTTCCTGCTGAACAACGAACTGACCGATTTTTCCTTCCGCACTCATCGCGACGGTCGCCCCATCGCCAACGCGGTGGCGCCGGGCAAGCGGCCCCGGTCGTCGATGGCGCCGACCATTGTCTTGAAGGACGGCAAGCCGGTGCTGGTGATCGGATCGCCCGGCGGCAGCCGGATCATCGGTTACGTGGCGGAGGCGATCATCGCGCATATCGATTGGGGCATGGATGTGCAGCAGGCGGTCGCCATGGGCCACCTGGTGAACCGTTTCGGCACCTACGATGTCGAGGAGGGCAGCCCCGCCGCGACCCTGGCCGCGCCGCTGGAAGCGATGGGCTACGAGGTCAAAGCGCGGGCGCTGAATTCCGGCCTGCACGCCATCGCCATCGGCGAGGGCTTGCGCGGCGGGGCCGACCCCCGCCGCGAAGGGATTGCGATCGGCCGTTAGAGCGCGGCCTTGTGCTTGATGAAGCTGCCGTTGTTCAGCTCCTGGAACGCCTTTGCCAGCTCGGCCCGCGTGTTCATCACGATCGGCCCGTGCCAGGCCACCGGTTCGCGGATCGGCCGCCCGGTCATCAGCAGGAACCGGATGCCTTCGTCGCCCGCCTGAACGGTAATCTCGTCACCCGATCCGAAGCGCACCAGCGTGCGGTTGCCGGTCATGTCGCGGATGTTCAGCTCCTGACCCGCGAATTCCTTTTCCACCTGGATGCCGACCGGATCGCTGGCATCGCGGAAGGTGCCCGACCCGGCAAAGACATAGGCCAGGGCATTCGCCCGCGTATCGACCTTCAGCACCTTGCGCTTGCCGGCGGGGACCGAGATGTCGAGCAGCATCGGCTCGGCGGCGATGCCGTCGACCGGCCCCTTCTTGCCCCAGAACGACCCGATGATCACCTTGGCGACGGTGCCGTCATCGTCGATTTCCACCGGGATGTCGCTGCCGCCGATGTCCTGGTAGCGCGGGTCGGTCATTTTCAGGCTGGAGGGCAGGTTGGCCCAAAGCTGAAACCCGTGCATCCGCCCCTGCGCGTCGCCGCTGGGCATTTCCTGGTGCACGATGCCCGACCCGGCGGTCATCCATTGCACGCTGCCCGGCCCCAGCACGCCCTTGTTGCCCAGGCTGTCGGCATGTTCCACCGTGCCTTCCAGAACATAGGTGATGGTTTCGATGCCGCGATGCGGGTGCCAGGGGAAGCCCCGGGAATACAGCCGCGGATCGTCGTTGCGGAAATCGTCCATCATCAGGAAGGGATCGGTCAGGCTGGGATCGTCGAAGCCGAACACGCGGTGCAGATGCACCCCGGCCCCTTCCATCGTGGGCTGGGCTTGGCTGGTGGCGGCGACAGGTCTGAATGTCATCTCTCGGACTCCTTCCTCATGGCTTGGGGATAATGTGGAGCACGGATCGGGAAAAACAAATTCCCAACCCCCGAACGTCAGATGTGCGGCTGCGCGCAGAGCTTTAAAATTGAGCGCGCTGATGCGCGCACATGATGTCTCAGTAAAAGGCCTGCAGCCTTTTCCTTCGGGATTGCGCTCCGCGCGGGAGTATTTGCACCAAGAAGAAATCAGTCCCGCTATTTCATCTTGGTAAAAATACCTCGGGGGTTTGGGGGCAGCGCCCCCAACTCGCTTCGCCTGAAAGGCGAAGCGAAACCGGCGCGCCCTGCAAGGGCGCACCATTTGGCTCAGGCTTACCTGTAAACCTGCTCGGGGCCGGGGAAGGTACGGTTCTTCACCTCGTCGGCATAATCCGACACCGCCTGTTCGATGGCGGGCCCGAGGTTGCCATAGACCTTGACGAATTTCGGCGTCCATTCGTTCAGCCCCAGCATGTCCTCCAGCACCAGGATCTGACCGTCGCAGTCGGCCGAAGCGCCGATGCCGATGGTGGGGATGTCGATCTGCTTGGTGATCTTGGCGGCCAGCGGTTCGACCATGCCTTCCAGCACCACCGCGAAAGCGCCGGCCTCGGCCACGGCCTTGGCGTCGGCCTCGTGCAGCGGCCAGCTGTCTTCGTCGCGGCCCTGGGTCTTGAACCCGCCCATCACGTGGCTCGATTGCGGGGTCAGGCCGATATGGGCCATCACCGGGATGCCGCGTTCGGTCAGGAACCGGATGGTTTCGGCCATCCGCGCGCCGCCCTCGAGCTTCACCGCGCCGCAGCCGGTTTCCTTCATGATCTTGGCGGCGTTGCGGAAGGCCACAGAGGGGCTTTCCTCGTAGGTGCCGAACGGCATGTCGACCACGATCAGCGCCTTCTGGGTGCCGCGCACCACCGCCTTGCCATGCATGATCATCAGCTCCAGCGGCACGCCGACGGTGCTTTCCATCCCGTGCATCACCATGCCGAGGCTGTCACCCACCAGGATGAAATCGGCGTATTTGTCGACGATCGCCGCCGTGTGCGCGTGGTACGAGGTCAGCGACACGATCGGCTCGCCCCCCTTGCGCGCGGCGATCTGGGGAACGGTGTTGCGGCGGATCTTGCTTTGTACGCTCATGGCTGAATAACCCTTTGATCAATCAGAAGAATGTCGGAAAACTGGACCGAGATCATGATCGCCAGAGGTTCCTTGAGAACCCCGTGCAGATCGTCCAGAGTCTCGGCGGCGACGGTGTCGAGGCCGCGCAGGTCGGCCCTCGGCTCAGAAGCGATGGTGTCGGCGATCACCTTGCGGATATCCTCGACGGTGGCGCCCGGTTCACCTGCGCGCGCCTCGGCGGCGTCGAGCGCCCGGTTCAGCACCACGGCGGCGGCGCGGTCTTCCGGCGTCAGGCGCCGGTTGCGCGACGACATGGCCAGCCCGTCGGCTTCGCGCAGGGTCGGGCCGCCGAGGATCTGCACCGGCATATGCAGGTCGCGCACCATCTTCTTGATGATCACGAATTGCTGGTAATCCTTTTCGCCGAACACGGCGGTGTCGGGCTGCACGATGTTGAACAGCCGGTTGACCACCGAGGTCACGCCGCGGAAATGCCCCGGCCGCACCTTGCCGTGCAGCATGTTGGCCAGCCGGGTAGTTTCGACGATGGTTTCATCGCCCGGCGGGTACATCGTGTCTACATCGGGCAGGAACACCACATCGACGCCCACCTGATCCAGCAGCGCCAGGTCGCGGTCTTCGTCGCGCGGGTATTGGTCCAGGTCGGCGGCGTCGCCGAATTGCGTCGGGTTGACGAAGATCGACACCGCGACGGCCCCGGCATTGTCCTGCGCCCGTTTCACCAGCGACATATGCCCGTCATGCAGCGCGCCCATGGTGGGGACGAAGCCGATCCGCTTGCCGTCCCCGCGCAGCGCGGCGATGGCGGCGCGGCATTCCTCGATGCTGCGGCAGATTTCCATTCGCGTGACTCCCTCCTCGAATACCGTAGTTCTACGGTGCGCATCGCGGGGCGGCAAGCCCGCTCGGAAGATTTCGTATTTCTACTTATGTGTCGGTTTCACGCGCTTAAATGTCGGCTGGGTTCGGCGCGGCGGGCGGCAATCGTTAAGACTTGGGCAAATGCAGTTCAACGGAGTCGCCTGCGCAATGAAAACCCATGTCAAAGCTCTGGTCGTCGGCGGCGGGGCCGTCGGCGCCTCGATCGCCTATCACCTGGCCCGGGCCGGATGGTCCGACGTGATGCTGCTGGAACGCGACGAGCTGACCTCGGGGTCGACCTGGCACGCGGCCGGTCTGCTGCCCTTGTTCAACATGAGCTACGCGACCACCCACATTCACAAATACTCGGTCGATTTCTACAAGACGCTGGAGGAGGAAACCGGGCTGAACGCCGGATTTTCGGTGGTCGGCAACCTGCGCATGGCGCAGACGCAGGACCGGATGGACGAATACATGCTCTATGCGTCCACCGCAGAAACCTGCGATGTGCCTTATGAGTGGCTGAGCCCGGCACAGATCAAGGAGCGTTGGCCGCTGGTGCGGACCGAGGACCTGAAGGGCGCGATCTTTCACCCGACCGACGGCTATATCAACCCGGCCGACGTGACCATGGCGATGGCCAAGGGTGCGCGCCAGCGCGGCGTGATCATCGAGCGCAAATGGCAGGTCGACGGGTACGAATGGACCGGGGCCGAATGGAAGGTCACCTGCACCAAGATGGTGGAAAAGGGCGGCAACCTGGTGCCGAGCGAGGAACAGGTGGTGATCACCGCCGAACACGTGGTGACCGCCACCGGCAACCACGCGCAGCGCACCGCGCGCCTGCTGGGCATCAAGATTCCGGCGATCCCGGTGGAGCACCAGTTCATCGTCACCGAACCCGATCCGGCGCTGGTCGAGTATCGCAAGCAGGGCGGGGCCGAACACCCGGTGCTGCGCGATGCCGATGCCAAGTGGTACGTGCGCGAAGAACGCGGCGGCTGGATCCTGGGCCCCTATGAACGCAATGCCCCGGCGCGGTTCGCCTATGGCGTGCCCGACAGTTTCCGCGCCGATCTGTTCCCGCTGGACCTGGAGCGGATCGAAGAGGAATACATGTCGATGATCCACCGGATACCGTCGACCGAAGAGGTGGGGTTGAAGGACGATTTCAACGGCCCGATTTGCTACACCCCCGACGGCAATCCGCTGGTCGGCCCCGCGCCGGGGCTGCGCAACATGTGGCTGGCCGAAGGCTTCAGCTTCGGCATCACCGCGGCGGGCGGCACCGGCTATTACCTGGCGCAGATGATGGTGGAGGGCGAGGCCGAGATCGACATGGCGAGCCTCGATCCCAAGCGCTACGGCCCGTGGATGACCACCGAATATGCCTGCCGCAAGAATGAAGAAGCCTATGAGCACGTCTTCATCCTGCACCACCCGGACGAGGAACGCGAAGCGGCCCGTCCGCTGCGCACCTCGCCCGCCTATGACCGGCAGAAGGAACGCGGCGCGCAATTCGGTGCAGTGAACGGATGGGAACGTCCGAATTATTATGCACCCCAAGGGTTTGACGATCACAGCTCGCGCAGTTTTCGCCGTGGGGGATGGTGGCAATACGCGGTGGAGGAAGCCAAGGCGATCCGCGAAACCGTCGGCCTGATCGACGCCACCGCCTTCACCAAGCACGTGATCAAGGGGCCGGGCGCGACGCAGTTCCTCGACTGGTTCACCTGCAACAAGCTGCCCAAGGTGGGGCGGATCAACCTGACCTATGCGCTGACCGATGTGGGCACCACGCGGACCGAATACACCATCGTACGGTTGGGCGAGGATGAATATTACCTCGTCTCCGCCGGGGCCTGGGCTGCCTATGACTCCGATTACCTGAAGAAGGCGGCTGCCGATAAAGCCCCCGAATTCGGCTATATCGAGGTGCAGGACGTCACCACCCAATGGGGCGTCTTCGCCATCGCCGGGCCGAAAGCGCGCGATGTGCTGAAAGAGGTGATCCGGGACGCCGACCCGGATACGGCGCTGTCGAACAAGCGGTTCCCGTGGCTGTCGGCGCGGCAGATCGAACTGGGCATGTGCCCGGTCAACGCGATCCGCGTCGCCTATACCGGCGAGTTGGGCTGGGAACTGCACCATCCGATCGAGATGCAGAATTACCTGTTCGACCTGCTGGAAGCGGCGGGTGAAAAGCACGGGATGAAGCTGGTGGGCGCGCGGGCGCAGAACTGGCTGCGGCAGGAAAAGAGCTACCGGGCCTTCGGCAACGAGCTGGGCCGCGACGCGACCCCGCTGGAGGCCGACCTGCCGCGTTTCGTGGACCTGTCCAAGGAGTTCCACGGCAAGGCGGCGATGGAGGGGAAGGGCGTGCGTTCCAAATGCTGCACGCTGCTGATCGACGGGCCGGACGATGCCGATCCCTGGGGGCGCGAGGCGCTTTATCTGGAGGATGGAACCCGGGTGGGCCGCCTGACCTCGGGCGGCTATTCGGTGGCGTTCGGGAAATCCATCGGCATGGGTTACGTGCGGCCCGACCTGGCGGTCGAGGGTACGAGGCTGAAGGTCAGGATGTTCGATGCGCTTTGGGATGCGACGGTGACCTGCGACAGCCCCTATGATCCCAAGAACGAAACCATCCGCAAGGATGGGTGAGACAAGCGAAATGGCCCCGGCAGCGCCGGGGCCATTCCGTATCAGTTGCGGCCGAAATCGTCGGTGGTGACCACGCCGTCGCCGTTGCGGTCCATTTGTTCGATCCACCACCCGGTGCGGCCGACGAATTCCTCGCGGGTCACCTTGCCATCGCCGTTCATGTCGTTGTTCTTGAACATCATTCCGTCTACGGCGTTGCGCATTCCGCCCATGCCCTGACCCATGCCCTGACCTTGGCCCATGCCCTGACCCTGGCGGATTTGCTGCATGTCGTTGGCGCGCGCTTGGTCGAACACTGCGTATTCTTCGTCGTTCAGGGCGCCATCTTCGTCGGCGTCGAAACTGGTGAACACGTCGCCGCGCCGTTCGGTCGCTTCCTCAAGCGTGACCTTGCCGTCGCCGTTCAGGTCCCAGTTCTCGATGAAATGTGCGCCGGGATTGCCTTGCTGCGCAAACGCCAGGGTCGATGTCAGCGACAGCGCGAGGGCTGCGAAAATTTGGGGCTTCATTGCCTTGTTCCTCGTTACATTTTGCGGTCGGAAAATAATGAACGACGGAGCCGCCAGGCTCCGTCGCCGAAAGTCTGATATTTTTCGAATTCAGGCCTCTGCCGTCAATTCGTCGTAGCATTCCAGCGCCTTGCCGGCATACATCGTGGCAGGCCCGCCGCCCATCTGCAGCGTCATGCCCAGCACGTCGGCGATTTCGTCGCGGGTTGCGCCCGCCTTGACCAGCGCCTCGACATGCAGCGCGATACAGGCTTCGCAGCGGATCGCCACGGCGATGCCGAGGGCCACGAATTCCTTGGTCTTGAAATCCAGCACGCCCTGTTCCTTCACCGCCTTGGACATGGCGCCGAATTCCTTGGTCACGTGCGGGATGGTCTTGTACAGGGTCCGCAGGCGGTTGCGGGTCTCGGTCAGGGTTTCGGTCCAGGCCATGGTTTCTGCTCCTTGAATATGTGTTCGGCGCAGCAAAACCACGCCGCAGTGCGGCGCGCCTTGATCAAGATCATATTTACGTCGGGTCGTCCCGGGCTCAGGGGCGGCGGGCGACGAAGGCCAGGTTGTTGGCGGGCATTTCCACCACCTGCACCAGGTCGAGCCAGTTCGACTGCAACCAGTCGATCACGTCCCAATCGTCCTTGTAGCCGATAGCGGGGTCCTGCGCGCGCAGGCTGGCGTCGAACTTGGCGTCGCCCTCCGAGGTGGTTTCGCCGTCGCGCAGGAAGGGGCCGTAGATGACGAAGATCCCGCCTTTGCTAAGCGCCTGCGCCGCTTCGGCGATCACCGCCTTGACGTCGGGTTCCGGGATCAGGTGCAGCAGGTTGACCAGCAAGATCAGGTCCTGGCCGCCATGGGTCTGCGACCAGCCGGGCAGGGCGGCGTTCAGGTCGATCGCGGGCGCGATGTTGCTCAGCCCCGCGGCATGGGCGTGCATGTCGATCGACCGGCGCCGTTCGGGATCGGGATCGCTGGGTTGCCAGTGCAGCCCGGGCAGGCGGTGGGCCAGGGCGCAGACATGTTCGCCGCTGCCCGAGGCGATTTCCAGCGCGGTGCCGGTTTCGGGCGCGTGTTCGGCGACCAGATCGCAGATGTAACCCATGTTGCGCGCCGCCGAGGGCGCGTAAAGCCGCCCGTCCTCGGACCGTTCGGCCAGAGAATGCGTGTCGGGAAGGGTAAGCTTGCGTGTCATGACGGTTCCTGCATCGGGGGGCATCGCCCGTTTGCTGCCATCATAGCGCGCCGAAGGGAAGGGGTCAGTTGGGAATCGGGACCAGCCGCTGAATTTTCAGATCGACCAGATCGATGTTCAGCAGCGGCGTCAGCATCGACATCGGGTAATAGAGAGACAGGTTCTGGAAGGCCGCTCCGGCGATGCTGACCACTTCGGTTTCCACCACCAGAAGATTGGGGTCGAACCCGTCGAGCGAGGGCGGCATATTGATCGTGCCGATCGTTGCGTTGGGATCCATCAGCATTTGCCGGGTGATCTTGTCGGCCGCGAATTCCAGCTTGTTATGCAGGTAGAAGCCGCGCGCCACGTCCAGCAACGTCACCAGCATCAGCATGTAGAAACTGCCCACGATGGCGAATTCCAGCGCCGCGACACCGTCTTCGCCCCGCGCAAAGCGGCGTATGAACCGGATCAGTTTCATCGCTGGCGCAGGAAAACGGTCGGGTTGAGCGTGATGTCGGGCAGGATCCAGCCGCTATGGTCGTAGCTGCCGGCCAGTTCCATGAACACGCTGGTGGACGGGCTGCTGCCGGTGCAGATCGTGTCGCAGGCGACCTGGCTGTCGTAAACGGTGCCGCAGGTGCAGATGCGGGAGACCTGGAAACTGGCCTGATCGGCGCCAAGCTCGGCCTCGGCGGTGGTTTGCATCATGCTCAGCGTCGCATCGACCGATCCGGTCGACATCGCGACCTGCAGCCCGTTGCGCAGCGCCGCGTCCATCGCCATCCGGTCGGACACCGAATTGCCTAGGTCGAAAGTGGCCAGGGTGATCATCAGCATGATCGGTGCCAGCAGCGCGAATTCCACCACCGAACTGCCGTCGCTGTCGCGGGCGAAGCGGCGCAGGAACGCCGCGCCGCGCGCGCATAGGTCCCGGTATGGTGCGGCGGCGCGCATGGCTCAGCCCGCCTTCTTCCCCTTCAGCCATTTTCCAGGCTTGAAGGTCGCTTTGCCCTGCTTGGACGGCGGGTTGCCGGTCAGGGTATAGGCCAGTTTTTCGAACGTGTTGCGCTGCACCCGGTTGCGGCGGTGCTGGGCGACCAGGGTGCCGTTATTGTCCGCCGCACCGAATTTCGCCGCGTCGAAGTTGAGCAGGACCGGTTCGTCGATATGCAGCGCCTTGGTGAAATCGGCGGGCTTGATTTCGGGGCGCTTGGGCTGGTTGATCTGGTTCAGCACCAGATGCGGCTTGGTATCGCCGATCCGCATCGTCGACAGCATGTCCATGATGCTGCGCACGTTGCGCAGGCAGGCCAGGTCGGGGGTGGCGGTGACGATGACTTCGTCGGCCAGGTGCATCGCCTTGCGGGTCAGCGGGCACAGGGTCGGCGGCAGGTCCAGGATCACGAAGGGCGACAGCATCCGCAGCAGGTCGATGGCATGGCCCAGGGATTCGGGTTCCAGGTTCTGCTTGTGCTTGGGCAAATTGACCCCCGCCAGCAGTTTCAGATTGTCGTCATAGGGGATCAGCAGACGTTCCAGTTTCTGGTCGTCCAGCTTTTCGGTATTGGCGATGGTGCTGATGATATCCTGTTCCGGGGTCCGGTTCAGGCACAGCCCGGCGGTGCCGTATTCGAAATCGAGATCGGCCAGGATGGCGTTGCCGCGGGTCTGTTCGCCCATCATCCAGGCGACGTTATGCGCCACGCTGGACGACCCGGCGCCGCCGCGGGCGCCGATGAAGGCGAAGACCCGGCCCAGATTGACCTTGTCGGGATCGCGGAACAGTTCGAACAGCGCGGTGATCAGCAAGGGCGCGGTGACCGGGGTCTGCAGGTAATCGGCAACCCCCTGGCGGGTCAGCGCCCGGTAGAGCGTGATGTCGTTGGACGGCCCGATCAGCACCAGTTCGGTTTCGACCCGGCACAGTTCGGCCAGCGCGCCAAGGCTGCCGAACAGGGTGGAGGCGTCTTCGCCCACCTCGATGATCAGCAGGTCGGGGCTGTCGGTGTCCTCATAGGTGTCCAGGGCGGCGTCGATCCCGCCGTTGAACATCTGGCAGCGCACCCGCGACATGTGCCGCGAAGCCTGCATCTGTTCAACGGCGGCCCGAGTGGGACGGGTTGCGACGAAAACGTCGCAAGACATCGAAGGCAGTCGTCCCATTGCCGGGCGCATACCATGCGCGCCAACCCCGTTTTCAGCGTCAAGATCTGCTGTGAATTTCGAGAAAAATTTCATGGTTCCGCTCCGCCCCTTTTTCAGTTCAGGACAACGATTTCGCTGATGCCGCCGCGGTTCACCTTGACGGTGCGCGGCTGTTCTTCGACCATTTCGACGGTCGGCTCGTAAACCGGTTCGGCCTGGGCGACTTCCTTGACTTCGTTATCGTCCACCGACCGCAGCAGCAGCGAAATCGACCCGCTGGCTTCGGCGGCAACGATGGTTTCGGCGTCGTCGGGGGTCAGTTCCAGCGTCGCGGTCTTGCCGATGATCACGGTGCTGTCGGCATTGGGCTGCGACCCGGACTGATCGATCGCCAGAACGCGCACGTTCTGCAGGATGGTTTCCGTTGTCATCGAGTGTTTACAGGCGATGCCGAAGTTACATTCGGTGGTCAGCAGGATATCGACCCGGTTGTTGGGCAGGATGAAACCGCCCGCGGTCTGCGCGGCCGAGACCTCGATCGCGACGGCGCGCATCCCGGTGGTCAGCAGCGCCGACAGGTAACCTTCGCGGCTGTCGGACAGGCTTTCTTTGCGGATCGGCTGGCCGGCGCCATAGGTATGGCGCAGGATCATGCCGGCATATTGGGCCATCTCGTCCTTGGCGCCGGATCGCACCAGGTAGGAATCGGACAGCGCTTCCTTGGGCCACTTGATCCAGGTCAGGCTGGCCGTGCCGGTTTCAGTGCCCTCGGTCAATTCGCTGGCGGCGACGAGAACCTCGACCAGCTGGTCGGCGCCGTCGCTTTTCGCGGTCGAAAGACCGGCGGGCGCGATCGTTTTGACAAGAACAGCGGCAGAACCGCCGCAGACAAGAGCAATCACGAGTATCAAGGATCTGAGCATCGGGCACCCCCAACCTGGGTGAAGAAAAACAACAAGACTGAACGGCCGCCGCGGCGGTCACATCCAGGGTGACTGAGGAAGCACGAACAGGGCGGCAGCAGAGAGAGCGAACCCGTAGGGGATCGTGATCTGCCGGGTTCCGGTATCGGGGCCTCCCGGCGACAGGGGGGACCAGCCGAGCCGGTTGGCCCCCAGCAGTGTCATGGTGAAAAGCGCCCCGAAAACCGTCGTGAGGAACAGGAAATCAAGCGCTTGGTTCGCACCGATCCAGAGCGTGCAGACTGCGGCGTATTTACCGTCTCCGGCACCCGCCCAGCCCAGTGCGTGGATCGTCAAGCCGACGAACACGACAATCGAACCAGCCAACAGACTTCCCGTGATTTCGGACTGTGTCCATCCTGACCCCGGCGCCAGCAGCAGGAAGCCGGCAAGCAGGGTCAGGACCAAACCATTTGGGATCGTCTTGCGTTTGAAATCCGAAATCGCGGCCAGGAGCGCAGCGGCGGAGAAGCCGGTGATCGATAGCAGCGACAGAGCAGAGGCTAGCATATCGAAGTGATCCTTTCGCGCCCGGAATTCAAACGAAGCTGGTCACGCTGAGGTCAGACTTAGCTCAACGTGTTCGAGATTGTCGTGAAGGTTGTTTCCAACGAGCCACCGAGGGTGGTCAGGGCGGTGATGACGACGACGGAGATCAGGCCGGCGATCAGAGCATATTCGATCGCGGTCGCGCCGGATTCTTCTTTGGTGAATTTGGTCAGGAACTTTTTCATGGGACTTTCCTTTCAGGTTTGCCGGTGTTGCCACCGTGGAGGCTTGCGCCTAGCGAAGGGGCCGGTCGCGCAGCAACGGATGATCGGCCCATGAAAGGAGGATGACTCTTTTTCCCGCCTCCACAAATTCGTCCGGATGCCCTAGGACAAAGAGCTGGTTTCAAGGGGGTGGCCTACATACCAAAGCATTGCGGCGGGCGCTTGGGGGTAGGGGCCTACAGTCGAAGGTGGGGACTTCCCGGGGACAGGAAAACGCCCGGCCGAAGCCGGGCGCGAATGCAGATGAAGCAAGGTTAATCGTTTGAAAACAGTCGCTAAAGGACGAATCGTTATTCGACCACCGCGACCACTTCGCTGGACAGGATTTCGTCGGTGCCCTTGTTCTCGCAAGACACCGCCAGGTTCGAGCTGCCGCTCAGTCGGACCGTGTTGCCAACGATCTGGGTGCAGCCGTTTTGCGCATCCGAGCCGCCGTTGAAGGTGACGTCTGAGACCGGCATGTAAAGCGCGCCCTGCAGCGACATGCTGGAACCGCCGTTGAACTTGTGCGAAATCGACCCACCGCTGTGGCCGCAGCCGCTGTAGCTGCTGGTGGAATCGCGCGATTCCCAGAACAACATACCCGAGGTCGGGCCGCTGGTCGGTGCCGCCAGATTGACCGTGGCGCCGCCGTTATACTGCACTTCCGCCCCGTTGGTCAGGAAGAAGGTCACGCCGTCCAAACCGGTGATATTGGCCTGCGCATTGATGCTGAACGTACCGCCGTCAATGATATAGAGCCCCGGCTCAAAGGTGACATCGCCCTGGAGCGACAAGCCGTTGCAGAACCTTTTACTGCTCATCCCGTTGGGATGGTTGTCGGTGGCCGAAACGGTCGTGCTGCTTTGCGGATGCCCGACCCTGCCATTGCTGCACGTCCCCCAGACCGTCGGTTCGGTGCGGTCGGCGTAGGGATCGCGGGTTTTGGGCTGCAGGGTCTTGGGTTCGGTGCAATCGTTCAGGGTGAGATTGGCGGTATAGGTCGCACCGCCCACCGTGTGGACGCAATCGGTCGTCATGTAGGAGGCGCCGCTTTCCATCGAAAATGCATCCTGTGCGGCCGAGTTGGACGACACCACGCAATTGGTCAGCCCGACATCGGTCGACCCGGTGACGGTGACCGCCCCCGAGGCGGTTTCCGACAGCGCCAGGATGCAGGCGGGGCTGCCGCCCTCGATCAGGCTGACCGAGCGGGCGGTCAGTTCGACATCGCCGTCCATGAAAAAGGCGGTGAACCAGCGCGGGCGGGTTTCGGACAGGATCACCTCGACCGCGTCGGCATTGCCGGCATTGGGGCCGGATCTGGGCGGCGAATACATCGTGATTTCGCCGATGTCGTAAGAAAATCCGGACCCTTTCGCGATGCTCAGGGCATCGACATACATCGAGGATCCATCGTCGCCCGCCCGCAGCCGCGAGGCCGCCGCGTGCGAGGTCAGGTCGGCGATGTGCTGAAGCTGGCGTTGCTTCTGATACCAGTGGCCGGTTTCCACACCAAGGCCAAGCCCGCCCATCACGAGCGGGGACAAAAGCGCAGTCATAACAAGAACAGAGCCCGTGTCTTCACGGGCGAACTGGGAAAGGCGCTTTGGCAAAGACAGTCGTTTAGGCATAGCGCACCCTTTCTGTTTCATTCGTAGATGATTTGGATGATCGCCGGGGCGATGATGATGACGAAGAGGATCGGCAGGAAGAACAGGATCATCGGCACGGTCAGTTTCGGCGGCAGCGCGGCGGCTTTCTGTTTCGCCCGTTCCAGCCGCAGGTCGCGGCTTTCCTTGGAATGCACCCGCAGCGCCCGGCCCAGATCGGTGCCGTATTTTTCGGTCTGTTTCAGCGACCCCACCACGTGGCGGACCTGTTCCAGCCCGGTCCGTTCGACCAGGTTTTCCAGCGCCTGGGACCGGTCCTGCAGGTAGGACAGTTCCAGCGCGGTCAGCGAAATTTCCTCGGCCAGCTCGGGCGACTGCATGCCGATTTCTTCCGACAGCCGGATCAGCGCGGCATCGATGCCGTAGCCCGATTCAATGCAGATCAGCAGCAAGTCCAAGGCATCCGGCCAGGCCGATTGGATCGACAGCTGACGTTTCTGGATGCGGTTGGTGATAATTAGCGGGGGCAGCAAGACACCAGCCACGCCACCCCCGCCCCCCAGAAAGAGAAAGTTCAGAAAAGTCGGTTCCTTGCCCAGAATGAGCGTGCCGTAGAACACCGCCAGACCGGCCAGCACGACGGGCCCCAACACCCGGATCGCGATATAGGTCTGGACCGCCGAGGAACTGCGGATCCCGGCCATTTTCAGCCGCTTGGACAGCTGCGCGGTATCGCCCGAGGTTTTTTCCATCAGGGCCTTGGGCAGCAGCCGCTTGATCAGTGAGGAGCTGCTTTTACCGTTCTGAGCCGACAGCATCGCCGCGAAACGCGATTTCTTGTGCGTCATCGTCCGCATGCCGCCATGTTCGATCGCCACCTTGGCCAGGCGGCGCTGCAGGTTTTCCTTCTGCAGTTTCGGCAGGGTCAGCCCGAGCACCAGAAGAAAGCCCGCAAGCGACATCAGCGCGGTGGCCAGGATGACAGGGGAAACATATTGGAAAAACGACACGACCGGCACCTTACACTTTGAAATTGATCATTTTTTTCATCACCATCACGCCGGTGAACATCCAGAACAGGCAGCCTGCAAGGATCAGGTTGCCGACTGTCGTCGTGGTCAGGATGGTGATGTAGTCAGGGCTGAGATAGAACAGCGACGCGGCCACCAGGAGCGGCATCGCGCCGATGATGCGACCGGACATTTTCGCCTCGGCGCTCATCGTCTGGATTTGCGCGTCCAGCATCTTGCGGCCGCGCACCACCGTGGACAGGTTGGTCAGGATTTCCGACAGCGACCCGCCGCTGCGCGACTGCACCGCCAGCACGATGGCGAAGAACGACGTTTCCGGCAGTGGCACCCGCACCGCCAGACGGTGGCATGCCTTTTCCAGCGGGATGCCGACCGACTGGTCGTTGATCAGCTGATTGAATTCCGACCGCACCGGTTCGCGCGCCTCGTTGGCGATGGTTTTCAGACATTCGCTGAGCGGCAGACCGGCGCTGACCCCGCGCACGATGATGTCGATCGCCGAGGGGAATTCGTTGGCGAATTGCTTCAGCCGCTTCTTGATCGTGCGCAGCACGTAGAAATAGGGCAGGGCGCCACCCAGCGGGACGGCGACGACCAGCATCAGCAGCGGCTTCTTTGCGACGCCCAGCACCAGGGCGCACCAGACAACCATGATCGTCATGATGGTCACCAGCACGTATTTCGGCTTGCTCCAGTTCAGCCCGGCCTGGCGCAGCTTGGCGGTGATCGAGGGGCCGCTATCCTTTTCGCCGTTCTTCATCGCCGAACGGATCTGCCGGCGGCGCAGTTCGGCGTCGATCGGATCGTTGGCCGAGGCCATCCGCCCGGTTTCCTTGCCGGTGACCCGGTTCAGTCGGCGGCGCAGCAGTGATCCGCGACCCTTTTCGGAATTGCTCTGGAACAGCAGCCCGCCGGTCAGGATGCTGACGGTGACGAAAATGGCGATATCGATCGGACCGATATGCAGGTTTTGCAGAAGTTCACTCATTCGGCGGCCCACTCGTCTACTTCCGCGGCGCGCAGCGCCTCGGTCAATTGGTCACCGACATTGTAGTACTTGGCGCGTTCCCACACTTTCGGGCGGCTGATGCCGGTGGATTTGTGCCGCCCGATCAGGTTGCCGTCCTCGTCTTCGCCCTGGATTTCGTAGACCAGCAGGTCCTGGGTGGTCAGAACGTCGCCTTCCATGCCCAGCACCTCGGTGATGTGGGTGATCCGGCGCGACCCGTCGCGCAGGCGTTGCGCCTGCACGATGATATCGACCGAGCTGGCGATGATTTCGCGGATCGTGCGCGGCGGCAGCGCGGCGCCGCCCATGGTGATCATCGCCTCAAGGCGCGACATCGCATCGCGCGGGCTGTTGGCGTGCACCGTGCCCATCGACCCGTCATGGCCGGTGTTCATCGCCTGCAAAAGGTCGAAGGATTCGGGGCCGCGGACCTCGCCCACGATAATGCGTTCGGGGCGCATCCGCAGGCAGTTCTTGACCAGGTCGCGCATGGTGATCTCGCCGGTGCCTTCCAGGCTGGGCGGGCGGGTTTCCAGCCGGACCACATGCGGCTGCTGCAGCTGCAGTTCGGCGGCGTCTTCGCAGGTCACGATCCGCTCGGAGGTTTCGATAAAGCCGGCGAGACAGTTCAGCAGCGTCGTCTTGCCGGACCCGGTGCCGCCCGAGACCAGGATGTTGCAGCGAACCCGGCCGATGATCTTGAGGATCTCCGCGCCTTCGGGGGTGATCGATCCGAATTCAACAAGGTTCTGCAAGGTCAAGGAATCCTTGCGGAATTTCCGGATGGTCAGCGATGTGCCATCGACCGCGAGCGGCGGCGCGATGACGTTGACGCGCGACCCGTCGGGCAGGCGCGCGTCGCAGATCGGGCTGGATTCGTCGACCCGGCGGCCGACCTGGCTGACGATCCGCTGGCAGACGTTCAGCAGCTGCTGGGCGTCGTTGAAGCGGATATTGGTGCGCTGCATCTTGCCGCCGACCTCGATGAAGATCGGGTCGGTGCCGTTGACCATGATATCGGCGATGTCGTCGCGCGCCAGCAGCGGTTCCAGCGGGCCGTAGCCCAGGATGTCGTTGGTGATGTCGGAAATCAGCAGCTGCTGTTCCTCTTCCGAAATCACTTCCTTCTTCACCGCCAGGATGTCGGTGACGTAATTGGCGATCTCGGTGCGTTCGGCGATGGCGTCCATCTTGGCCAACTGGCTGATGTCGAGCATCGACATCAGCGTTTCCATGATCGAGCGCTTCAGATCGTAATAGGCGGTGTCGCCGGCGCTGTCGTGTTTCAGAGCGGGGGCGATCATGTCGGGCTTGGCGGCGGGTTTAGGTTGTGCGGGCGGTTTCTTGGCCGCCTTGCGGACCGGCGCGGGGGTCTTATCGACAGGCTCTTCCTTCGGGGCCTCGGTCACGACCGTGGCCAGTTTGGCGACCTTGGGGGCTGTATTGATAGGACCGGTTCTCTTGCCGAACATGGGGCTGCCTCTGAAACATTTGACGATATACAGGCTATCGGGCGCGCACACGCACAGCGCGACCTAAGCTCAGTATTCCGGGCTATGACCTCGCCAGCAATTCAGCCGTGTGGCCTAGTTTTAGGGGGCAAGTTCGTCTGGGAAACCCTCAGAAAGTATGTAGGCTGACGACTTTTGAACCCGGCCTTTAGCTTTATGCGCGGCCAAGTTGTCCCCCCTTTGACGCTAGGATGAGATTTAGGAATCGCGCAGGTCCGAAAAGGGTCGGAACAGGCTGGACAGGGTGTCTGGCAGGCCGCGGTCCCGAAAGTAAAGTAGATGGATTGTAACCATGAGTGACAGCACCCTTGTTTCAAATTCGACCGATGCGAACATCCGTGGCGCGGCGCTGCCGCAGGATGACCGGGAACTGCGGGTGCTGGTCCTGTCGCAACCACACGAAACGACCATGACAGTCGACCCGGACGGTCAGGTGTCGCTGCATTTCGTAGAAGCGTGGGAAGCATTGCCGATGGCGCTGCAGCAACGCGACTATGACCTGCTGGCGATCGAGGCGGGGCCGCGCGCGATGGATTTCGACAGCGAGAAATTCGCGCTGATCCGCAAGGCAAATCCCGAATTGCACGTCGCCCTGTTCGGCGCCACCGTCGATGTGGTGCTGGCGCGCAACGCTCTGCGGGCGGGGGTGACCGGCATTTTCCAGACCGGCGGCAAGCACGGCGCGATGGACACGCCGCTGCACCTGGTCGCGGAGGGCAAGGTGTTTCTCGACAGCGCGTTGGCCAACCAGCTGCTGGGCGAAAGCGACCAGACCGACGACAGCGATCAGCCGCTGATTTCGCTGACCGATACGGTCGCGCTGGTGGCCGATGACGACGAATATTTCCGCATGGCGGTGGTGACCATCCTGCAAGACGAATTCGGCTTCAACGACGTGCTCGAGGCCAGCAACCTGGATCAGGCCAAGCAGTTGATGGACGTCTATAAGCAGATCGACCTGGCGCTGTTCGACCTGTCGATGCCGGGCATGTTCGGCGCCTCGTCGCTGCAGGGGCTGCGGCTGGAACATCCGCAGGTGCGCAAGATGGCCGTGGTGTCGGCGTCGCGCAACCGCAACGACGTGTTGGAGGCGCTGGCCTCGGGCACCTATGGCTATGTCGAGAAATCGGAAGGCGTCAGCGAACTGAAATACGCGCTGACCCAGATCATGAAGGGCCGGGTCTATGCGCCGGCGCTGCTGCATGAACCGCCCGAAAGCCCCGAGCAACCGATCCTGTTCGCCGTCGACGGCAGCAGCCGGATCGAAAAGCCGCGTAATCCCGAACAGGTGGCCGAGGCGTCCCGCTATGTGCCCGAACACGCGCCCGAGGATATCGACCTGGATGCGATCCCCGAATTGTCGCCGCGTCAGCGCAAGGTGCTGGAGCTGCTGGTTCAGGGCATGTCGAACAAGGAAATCGCCCGGGAACTCGACCTGGGGGTCGGCACTGTGAAAGTGCATATCACCGCCCTGTTTGCGAAACTGGGCGTCTCTAACCGGACCTCCGCGGTCGCTGTCGGGGCCCGGTTGCTGTAACGCAGAGGTATCCCCGAATGTCTTATGACAAGGATATCATGGCAGGAGAATTCGAACCGGTTCAGGGCAGTCGGCTGAACGGGCGTTTGCGTAGCGCCCTGATCAAGCTGAGCGCCGCCGGGGTTCTTGCCGCTGCCGCCCTGTTCCTGATTTTCCATATCGTTCAATACGTTGCCAACGGGTCGCAGGATATTTCCAAAGCGACGCAGTCGCTGGATCTGCTGCAGGAGATCGACAATACGGTAGCGGCGGTGCTGGCTCCGCAGGGGCAGGCGGATGCGTCGGCCCCGTCCCCCGCCGCGGCCGAACAGCAGGTCCAGGCGCAGTTCGAGGCGTTGCGCGGGCTGGGGCCGCAGGACGGCACCACCGCGCTGGCCGCGTTGCAGGGCATGACGCTGAGGCTGCTGAACGACGTCCGCGACCTGGCCGAGGCGCGCCCCGACGGGGCGCTGTTCGAGGCGGTGGCGCCGCAGCGGGCGGCCTATCGGGCGGCGCTGCAAGAAGCCCGTTCGGAACAGAAACAGATCGCGCAGTCCGGCCTGTCCGGGCTGGTCACCCAGACCCGGTTCACCGTCTTCGCCATTGTCCTGGTGCTGGCGTTGACGGTGTTTTTGCTGGCCTTGGTCCTGGTCACCGGCTTCAAGGACATGGAACGCCGGGAACAGGTCGAACGGGAATTGCGCGCCCAGGTGCGCAAGGCGAACGAGGCCAGCCTGGCCAAGTCGCAATTCCTCGCCACCGTGACGCACGAATTGCGCACGCCGCTGAACGCGATCCTGGGCTATTCCGAATTGCTGAACGGCGAACCTCTGGCTCAGGATCAGAAGAAACAGGTGTCCCGGCTGAGCGTGGCCGGCCAGACGCTGAGCCGTATCGTCGATGACGTTCTCGACCTGTCGCGGATCGAGGCCGGCGCGATGGCGCTGCGCGACGATGTCTTCTGTCCGCGCGAACTGGTCAAGGAAGCGGTCGATCTGGTGTCGGTCGATGCCTGCGCCAAGGGGCTGGCGATGAGCTCCGAAATCGCCCGCGACGTGCCGAAGACGCTGCGCGGGGATTCCCTGCGCCTGTCGCAGGTGCTGCTGAACCTGCTGAACAACGCCGTCAAGTTCACCCCCGAGGGCTTCGTGACCCTGCGGATGACCGCGCGGATGACCGACAGCCACATCGCCCAGCTGCGCGTCGAGGTGCAGGACAGCGGCATCGGCATTTCGGTCGCCGACCAAGACCGGTTGTTCCAGCGCTTTTCGCAGATGGAAAACGGCGCCAGCGAATACCAGGGCGGCAGCGGGCTGGGCCTGTCGATTTCGCAGGGGCTGATCGAACAGATGGGCGGCCGGATCAACGTGTTCAGCCGCCAGGGCGAGGGCACGATCTTCTGGTTCCACGTGTTGTTGCCGGTGGTGGAGGCCGAAGGGTTCGCCGCGCCGGATGAACCGGCCGAGGACGAGGTTGAGCCGCCGCTGAAGGATGTCACCGGCCGGGTGATGCTGATCGACGACAGCGAAGACACCGCCGATCTGCTGGGCCGGATGATGCAGCGCGAAGGGGTGGAATTCTGCGCGATGCAGGACCCGGTGAAATCGCTGGAACAGGTGATCGAACAGGCGCCGGACGTCATCCTGTGCGACATGCAGATGCCCGCTGTCGGCGGTGACGAATTGATCCGCTGCATCCGTGCGCTGCCCAAACCCTATGGCGACACCCCGATCATCGCCTTTTCGGCGACGACGATGAAATCCGATATCGAAGACATGCTGATGGCCGGGGCGAACGCCTTCCTGGCCAAGCCGTTCAAATCCGGCGATGTGATCAGTGCGATTGCGGCGGTGGTGACCAGCCATGCCGAGGCCGCCGCACAGGAAGAGACGACTAGAATGACCGTTGCAGAAACACCGGGCGAAATCGACGAACTGGTGAAGCTGATGGGGGCGGACTGGGCCCTGAGATATGTCGAACGCCTGTCGGACCGGCTGGAACGCTATTTCGACGGCGTCGGCGACAAGTCGGAACAGATCGTCCTGGCCCACAGCGTGGTGTCCGAGGCCGGTCAGCTTGGCATGCGTGACCTGGCCTGGGCGGCAGCGTCGCTGGAACAGGCGCTGCGCGCCAATACCCGCAGCTTGACCGAAGACGCCCGGTTCCGGAACGAAGCGCGCAGCTTCCTGACGCGACTGCCGCAGTTCACCCAGCGTATCCGCCAGGCGCAGTAACGGCGCTTACAGCGCGGCGGTGTCGGCACGCTCGCGGGCGTCACCGAGCCGCATCTTCAACTCGTCGAGATTGAGCGGCTTGGACAGCACCGCGTCGGCGCCGATCGCGGCCCTTTCCTGATCCGACAGCGGGGTGCCGCTGAGCACGAAGACCGGGCCTTCGAACCCCTGCCGCCGCAGGGTCCGGATCAATTCGCGGCCATCCATTTCCGCCAGCTGAATATCGGTGATCACCACGTCCGGCGCCAGGTCCTGCCAGCGGTCCAGCAGGGTTTCGGCGCTGGTCAGGTGATCGACGCCGCCGAACACTTTGAGCAGCAGCCGTTGGGTGATTTCGCCCACCATCTGATTGTCCTCGACCAGGGCGGCGGTGAGGGGGGAATAATCCGCCGCGGGTTCCGGCGCGGGCCGCTGCGGAGCGCCTGCGCGCAGCGGCAGGGTCAGGGTGAAGCGCGCGCCGCCCAGCCCGCCACGGTCATAATCGACCGATCCGTCCAGGTTTTCCGCGAACAGCTTGACGATATACATGCCCATGCCCATCCCGTCGGATTTGGAATAAACGCCGCTGCTCAGCCGGTTGAACGGATCGAACAGGCCGGGGATCAGCGGGTTGGGGATGCCGTCGCCGTCGTCCTCGATGGTCCAGACCCCCTGCAGCGTCTTGCCGTCGAACCGTTCCTGGTAGCCGATCGTCAGGTGCCGGCCGCCGGAATGCAGGATGGCGTTGCGCACCAGGTTGCCGAGGATCTGATGCAGCCGTCCGACATCGGTGATGCGCGGCTGGTCGTACACCCGCGGCACCTGCACTTCGATGCCGATCCCGGCCTGCTGCGCCATCACCCGGTACACATCGGCCAGGTGGTGCAGCAACTCATAGGGCTGGAAGCTGGCGCTGTTCGACACCAGCATGTCCTGCTCGCGCACCGCGCTGCCCAGATCGTCCATCAGCGTCATCAACTGGTCCAGGATCAGGCCGAAGCGCGGCCCCAGTTCGGCCCAGTCGCCGGTTTCGTCCATCTGGTCCGACAGCATTTTCAGGATCGCCGCCGGGGTGCGGATTTCATGCGAGACCATGGCGAACAGGCGGTGCTGCTGTTCCTTGCTGCTTTCGATCCGGCGCAGGGTGTTCATCAGCGTGCTGGAGGTCTGGTGCAGCTCGGTCACGTCGGTGATTGTGCCCAGCGTCAGCAGCCCGTGCTGCCAGGATTTCCGCGACAGGAAATTGACGCGGTAGACGCGGATCTGGTTGTCCTTGTCGTAGGGGGCGGTGTCGGAAATTCGCAGGATGAACTGGCGCGGTTCGGGGGAATAGCTGTTCCAGAACTCCTGAACCTTGCCGGCATCGTCCGGGTGCATCCGCAGCAGCAGTTCGGTTCCCGATCCGCTGAGCGGGCGGGACGGCCCGAGGCGCAGGTTTTCGTCGATCCAGATCCGGTTCAGCTTGCTGCTGTAAAGGAAATAACCGAATTGCGCCGTGCTCAGGGTCGAGCGCAGCAGGTCCTGGACCCGTTCGTTCTGCCGTTCCAGCGCGTGCTTGTTCAGCAGCATCAGGTCGCAGATCGCCAGCAGCAGGAACAGCACGGCCGACACCAGGTAACCCTGAACGCCGCCCTGCGGGTCGGGGGCGAAGATCAGGCTTTGCAGCACGATCCCCGCCAGGGTGAGAGGCACCGCCGCGGTGACCGGCAGCGCCAGTCGCAGCGCCAGCGCCAGGATCACGGTGATCACATGTTCGCTTTGCCAGCCGAGAGAACGGTCGATCACGATGGCGGCGATGAACAGCAAAAGCAGCGGCAGCCGTCCGGGCAGGCGGCGCAGGTTCGGCGGGTAAAGCGTGATGATCAGCAGCGAACTTGCCACCGCGGCGCCCTTCATCACCTGGTTGATCACCATCGGCGCCATGGTGTCGAACTGGCCCAGTCCCAGGCCGTGCGCAGCGAAAGCGGCGGCGGCCAGCGCCACCGCCATGCCCGGCAGCAGGGTCAGGCCCAAAGTGGTCCCGGCCAGCGCCACGTCGAGGGTGATCGAGGGAAACGCCCGCGCGATCCGGGGCGCCAGGGCGCGCGCGCCCAGCCCCAGCAGAACCCCGGCGGCCGCGTTGCCCCCGGTGGCCAGCAGCACCAGCGCGCTCATGTTCAGATCCGGCGGCTGGGCAAGGTTGCCGCTGGCCACCGACCAGATGCCGGACAGCAGGAACAACAGGGTGAAACCGGCGGCGAAGATCAGCAGCCGCCGGTCGATGGGAAACAGCGCGAAACCCAGCAGCAACAGTACCGTTGCCGGATGCGGGGCCAGCGCGACGAAGCTGGTTTCGGTCAGGCTGATCGGGGCGGGGGGACGGGCGGACACGATGCTGAGCGC
Organism: Thalassovita mangrovi; assembly: GCF_009857745.1. GTDB lineage: Bacteria > Pseudomonadota > Alphaproteobacteria > Rhodobacterales > Rhodobacteraceae > Thalassobius > Thalassobius mangrovi. Next base: position 240,507 of record NZ_WWEN01000002.1, on the reverse strand, counting down.
GGCGGCGAAGGCGAAAAGCAGCAGAAGAACCGTTCCGAACCTGGCCTGCAGGCTGTTCTGGACCAGCACCGCGCGGGGTTCCTGCAGCATGGCCCGGATCAGCGGCCGGTCTTCCGCGCTGCCGACGCTGGGGAATATGTCCTTCTTCTGCACGGCGTCCCTGACTCCAGTCGTTGAATGAACGGGAAAAGGAAGTGTGTCTCCAATCGTCTCCGTATCTGTCCTTTTCACAAAGGCGCGCAAAGCCGCGGGGCAGGGGAAGCACGCGGGTGTTGCGGGCTCTCCCTATGCGGTCGTGGCGATGCTGAAAATTTTATTCGATTGCCGCGCCACAACTTTGTGTAGCAACAAAAAAGGCTTATGGGAACTCGCCTAATGGTCGTGTCGCCGTTTTTTTATTTCCGGCAAGGGAGAGCGGGGCCGGAACGCCGCCCTGATCAGGCGATGGTCTTCACCCGGCGGTTCAGCACGCTGCGCCGGATAAAGGCGAGGAGGAAGAACCCTGTCAGGATCAGGATGATCGTGGGCGCCGGGGCGCTGTCGAGGAAGAAGCTCAGATAGGTGCCGCCCAGCATCGCGACCATGCAAGCGACGACCGCGACAAACATCATCGCGCCGAACCGGCGCACGGTCAGAAACGCGATGGCGCCCGGCGCGATCAGCAGCCCGATGGCCAGGATCAGCCCGGTCGCGGTCAGCGTCGCCACGATGGTCAGCGACAGAACCGTCAGCAGGCCGTAATGCAGCAGCCCCACCCGCAGCCCCGACACCTGCGCCTGGGCCGGATCGAAAGCATGCAGCATCAGCGCCTTCCAGTTCACCAGCAACAGAACCGACACGACCAGCGAAATGATCCCGGCGGTCCACAGGTCCTGCGTGCCGACGCCCAGCATGTTGCCGAACAGGATGTGATCGAGATGCGCGTTGGTGTCGATCGAGGTGTAAAGGATGATGCCGAGGCCGAACATGCCGGAAAACACCACGCCCATCACCGTGTCCTGCTTCACCCGGCTGTTTTCCGACAGGTATCCGGTGGATACCGCGCAGACCATGCCGGCAGCAAAAGCGCCGATGATCAGCGGGATACCGGCGATATAGGCCAGGATGATGCCGGGCAGCACCGCGTGGCTGATCGCGTCGCCCATCAGCGCCCAGCCCTTGAGCACCAGGAAGCACGACAGCAGCGCTGTGGGCACCGCCACCATTGCGGCGACCAGGAAGGCGTTCTGCATGAAGGGAAATTGCAGCGGCATAAGCAGCGTGTCGATCATGCCCGTTCCCCCTGCAGCGCGGCGCGCGCCTTGGCGCGGGCGGCCAGCGCCCCGTGTTTCGGCGCGAAGACGAAGGCGGCGAGGAACACCAGCGTCTGCAGCGTGACGATCACGCCGCCCGTGGCCCCGTCGAGGAAGTAACTGATATAGGCGCCGAAGAAACCGCTCAGCACGCCGATGGCGACCGAGGTCAGGATCAGTCGCGGAAACCGGTCGCAGAGCAGATAGGCGGTGGCGCCCGGCGTCACCACCATCGCGATGACCAGAAAGGCCCCGACGGTCTGCATCGCCGCCACCACGCAGGCGGCCAGCAGGGTGAAGAAGACGACTTTCAAAAGCCCGGTCTTCAGCCCGATCGAGCGGGCATGGTTTTCGTCGAAGAAGGTAACCATCAGGTCCTTCCATTTCAGCGTCAGCACCGCCAGTGAAACAAACCCGATCAGCGCCAGCTGCAACGTGTCTTCGGGCGTGATCGCCAGGATATTGCCCATGGTGATGGTCTGAACGCTGATCGAGGTCGGGTTGATCGACACCAGGAACAGCCCCAGCCCGAAGAACGAGGTGAAGATCAGCCCGATGATCACGTCGATCTTCAGCCCCGATCGGTCCGACAGGAACAGCATCGCGCCGGCCGCCAGCCCGCCGGCGATGAAGGCGCCCAAAGCGAAGGGCAGGCCAAGCGCGTAGGCGCCGACCACGCCGGGCACCACCGAATGGGACAGCGCGTCGCCGATCAGCGACCAGCCCTTCAGCATCAGGTAGGAGGACAGGAAGGCACAGACCCCGCCCACCAGCGCCGACACCCACATCGCGTTGGTCATGTAGCCATAGCTGAACGGTTCCAGCAGCAGGCTCATTTGTCTGCCTTTCCGGGGCCGTATTGCACGAAGGGCCGTTCGTCATCGGTCAGGATGCGGACCTGGCGCGGATCGTCGTCGTCATGCAATTCGTGCCCGCCCAGGGTGAACTGGCGCAGCACGCCGCCGAAGGCGTCCTTAAGGTTGGTGGGTGTGAAGGTGGTTTCGGTCGGCCCGAAGGCCAGCACGGTCTGCTTGACCAGAACCGTGCGGTCGCAGAATTCCGGCACCGAGCCCAGATTGTGGGTCGACACCAGCATCACCCGGCCTTCGGTGCGCAGCTCGCGCAGCAGGGCGATGATCTGTTCCTCGGTCTTCACATCGACCCCGGTGAAGGGTTCGTCCAGCAGGATCACCCTTCCTTCCTGCGCCAGTGCGCGGGCGAGGAAGACGCGCTTGCGCTGGCCGCCCGACAGTTCTCCGATCTGGCGGTGGCGGAAATCGGTCATGTTGACCCGTTCCAGCGCCTGATCGACCGCGTCGCGGTCGCGCTGTTTGGGGCGGCGCAGGAAGCCCATATGGCCATAGCGGCCCATCATCACCACGTCTTCGACCAGCACCGGGAAGGACCAGTCGACCTCTTCCGATTGCGGCACATAGGCGACCAGGTTTTCCTTTTGCGCCTGTTTCACGCTGCGGCCCAGCAGGCGGATGTCGCCCTTGGCCACCGGCACGAAGCCCATGATCGCCTTGAACAGGGTGGATTTGCCCGCGCCGTTGACGCCGACCAAAGCGGTGACCGTGCCGCGCGGGATTTCGAAACTGGCGTCGCGCAGGGCGGTATGGCCGTTGCGATAGGTTACCGTGACCCCGGATGCGTAAATCCCGCCGCCGGGGCCGTCTTCTGCGATATGATCCGAAATCGGGTGGCTGTCGAAAGTCATGGCGTCCCGCATCTGTTCAGGCCCTATTTCTTGGCGCCGGTCAGGCCGGAAACGATGGTTTCCGAGGTCACCCGCAGCAGGTCCAGATAGGTCGGCACCGGGCCGTCCGGGTCTGACAGGCTGTCGACATACAAAACGCCGCCATAGGCCGCCCCGGTTTCGCGCGCGACCTGCTTGGCGGGGGAGGTGTTGACCGTGCTTTCGCAGAACACCGCTGGGACCTCATGCGCGCGCACCCCGTCGATCACCGCGCGCACCTGCTGCGGCGTGCCGGTCTGGTCTGCGTTCATCGGCCAGAGGTAAAGCTCCTGCATGCCGAAATCGCGGGCGAGATAGCTGAAGGCGCCTTCGCATGTCACCAGCCAACGCTTTTCCTCGGGGATCGCCTTGATTTGCTCGCGCAGCGGTTCCAGCGTTTCGCGCAGCTGCGCCTTGTAGCCTTCGGCATTGGCCCGGTAGGTGTCGGCGTTGTCGGGGTCGTGTTCCGCAAAGGCGGCTGCGATATTGTCGATGTAGACGATCGCGTTTTCCAGCCCCATCCAGGCATGCGGGTTCGGTTTGCCTTCGTATTCGCCCTTGGCGATTGAAATCGGGTCGATCCCGTCGCTCAGCGTGGCCGAGGGGATGTCGCCCAGATTGCCGAGGAACTGTTCGAACCACAGTTCCAGGTTCAGCCCGTTCCACAGGATCAGGTCGGCGTCATGGGCGCGTACGATGTCGCGCGGGGTGGGTTGGTAGCCGTGAATTTCCGCTCCCGGCTTGGTGACCGACACGACCTCGGCCGCGTCGCCCGCCACGTTCTGCGCCATGTCGGCCAGCACCGTGAAGGTGGTCACCACCTTCATCTGGTCCGCCAGGGCGGGGGCGGCCAGCAGCGCGCAGAAAGCGGTGGCGAGGCTTCGTTGGGTGAAAGGGGGCATTGCGTCGGTCCTTTGGTCCTGTGCTTGGTTTAATTGATAATGAAAATGAGAACCATTCTCAATCACAAAGAAAATGAAATCGGCTCATGTAAATGATGATGATTATGAGTTTGTTTTGAGGGACGCCCTGACATAGATACCCTTCAACACTCTTGGCCAAAGAAACGCGATCCTGACATGTCTTCCCAACTCCGCCGCTCGCCGGTTTTCGACCTTATCCATGCTGCCGCCCGTGACCGTATCCTGATGCTCGACGGGGCGATGGGCACGCAGATCCAGAAACTCGGCCTGGTCGAGGGCGATTTCAGCGGCTGCGGAAAGTCGGGCTGTTCCTGCCATGCCCATATCCATTCGGATCAGCCGCAGAAGGGCAATAACGACCTTCTGAACCTGACCCGGCCGGATATCATCGAGGAAATCCATTTCCAATACGCGATGGCCGGTGCGGATTTCGCCGAAACCAACACGTTTTCCTCGACCACCATCGCGCAGGCCGATTACAGCCTGGAAGACAAGGTGGACGACCTGAACTTCTTCGGCGCGCAGCTGGCGCGCAAGGCGATGGACCGGGCCGAGGCGGTGGACGGGCGCAAGCGCTTCGTCGCCGGTGCGATGGGGCCGACCAACCGGACCGCGTCGATCAGCCCGGACGTGAACAATCCCGGCTACCGCGCGGTGACCTTCGACGACCTGCGCGCGGCTTACGCGCAGCAGGCCCGCGCGCTGATCCGGGGCGGGGCCGACATCCTGCTGATCGAAACCATCTTCGACACGCTGAACGCCAAGGCGGCGATCTTCGCCTGCGAAGAGGTCTTCGTTGAAAACGGCGAACGGCTGCCGGTGATGATTTCGGGCACGATCACCGACCTGTCGGGCCGGACGCTGTCGGGCCAGACGCCGACCGCCTTCTGGCATTCGGTGCGCCATGCGCAGCCGCTGACCGTCGGTCTGAACTGTGCGCTTGGCGCCGACGCGATGCGGCCGCACCTGGCGGAACTGTCGGGCGTGGCAGACACGATGATCTGCGCCTATCCCAATGCTGGCCTGCCCAACGAGATGGGCGAATATGACGAAACCCCGGAATACATGGCGCAGCAGGTCGCGGGATTCGCCCGCGAGGGGCTGGTCAATATCGTCGGCGGCTGCTGCGGGTCGACCTATGACCATATCCGCGCCATCGCCGAGGCGGTGAAGGGGATCGCGCCGCGCAAGCTGCCCGAAATCGCGCCGCAGATGCGGCTGTCGGGGCTGGAACCCTTCACGCTGACCGACGACATTCCCTTCGTCAACGTGGGCGAACGGACCAACGTCACCGGGTCGGCCCGGTTCCGCAAGCTGATCACCAACGGCGATTACGCCGCCGCTTTGGACGTCGCCCGCAACCAGGTGGAAAACGGCGCCCAGATCATCGACGTGAACATGGACGAGGGGCTGATCGATTCCAAACAGGCGATGATCGAGTTCCTGAACCTGATCGCCTCGGAACCCGATATCGCGCGGGTGCCGCTGATGATCGACAGCTCCAAATGGGAGGTGATCGAGGCCGGCCTGCAATGCGTGCAGGGCAAATCGGTGGTCAACTCGATCTCGATGAAGGAAGGCGAGGAAAGCTTCCTGAAACAGGCGCGTCTGTGCCGGGCCTATGGCGCGGCGGTGGTCGTCATGGCCTTCGACGAGGTCGGCCAGGCCGATACCGAGGACCGCAAGGTCGAGATTTGCACCCGCGCCTACAAGCTGCTGACCGAAGAGGTGGGGTTCCCGCCCGAGGATATCATCTTCGACCCCAACGTCTTTGCCGTCGCCACCGGGATCGAGGAACACGACAATTACGGCGTCGATTTCATCGAGGCCACCCGCCGCATCACCACCGACCTGCCGCATGTGCATGTGTCGGGTGGCGTGTCGAACCTGTCGTTCTCGTTCCGCGGCAACGAACCGGTGCGCGAAGCGATGCACGCGGTGTTCCTGTATCACGCCATCCAGGTCGGGATGGATATGGGCATCGTCAATGCCGGTCAGCTGGCGGTTTACGATCAGATCGACCCGGAGCTGCGCGAGGCCTGCGAAGACGTGGTGCTGAACCGCCGCCCCGACGCGACCGAGCGGATGCTGGAAATCGCCGAGAAATACCGCGGCCAGGGCGGGGTGAAGGGTGTCGAAAAGGACATGAGCTGGCGTGAATGGCCGGTCGAAAAGCGGCTGGAACACGCGCTGGTCAACGGCATCACCGAATTCATCGAAGAAGACACCGAGGAAGCGCGCCTGTCGGCCGACAAACCGCTGCACGTGATCGAGGGCCCGCTGATGGCGGGGATGAACGTGGTGGGCGACCTGTTCGGCGCGGGCAAGATGTTCCTGCCGCAGGTGGTGAAATCGGCGCGCGTCATGAAACAGGCGGTTGCGGTTCTGCTGCCCTATCTTGAGGCCGAAAAGGACGGCGCTGCGCGCAGCGCGGGTAAGGTGCTGATGGCGACGGTGAAGGGCGATGTTCACGATATCGGCAAGAATATCGTCGGCGTCGTTCTGGCCTGCAACAATTACGAAATCATCGACCTGGGCGTGATGGTTCCGGCTGAGAAAATCCTCGCCACCGCCAAGGAACAAGGCGTCGACGTGATCGGCCTGTCCGGCCTGATCACGCCGTCTTTGGACGAAATGGTCCATGTCGCCAGCGAAATGGAACGGCTGGACATGAACCTGCCGCTGCTGATCGGCGGCGCGACCACGTCCAAGGTGCACACGGCGGTGAAAATCCACCCCAATTACCACCACGGGCAGGCGATCTATGTCACCGACGCGTCGCGCGCGGTGGGCGTGGTGTCGTCGCTGCTGTCGGAAGAACAGAAACCCGGATACATCGCCGACATCCGCGAGGAATACGCGAAAGTGGCGGAAAAGCACGCCCGCGCGGAGCTGGCCAAGAAGCGCATTTCGGTGGCCGAGGCGCGCGCCAACGCGCTGCAGCTGGATTGGGACGCTTATCAGCCCGTCGCGCCCACGTTCCTGGGCACCAAGGTGTTCGACGGCTGGGACCTTGCCGATCTGGCGAAATACATCGACTGGACCCCGTTCTTCCAGAGCTGGGAAATGAAGGGGATTTACCCGAAAATCCTCGACGATGAGAAACAGGGCGAAGCGGCGCGGCAGCTGTTTGCCGACGCGCAGGACATGTTGCAGCGGATCATCGAGGAAAACTGGTTCCACCCGCGCGCCGTGGTGGGCTTCTGGCCCGCCAACGCGGTGGGCGACGATATCCGCCTGTTCACCGACGAGGGTCGGGGCGCGGAGCTGGCGACCTTGCACACGCTGCGCCAGCAATCGGCGAAGCGGGCCGGGCGGCCGAACGTGGCGCTGTCCGATTTCGTCGGCCCCGAAGGCGTGGCCGATCACGTCGGCGGCTTCGTGGTGACCACCGGCGCCGAAGAGGACAAGATCGCCAAGGCCTTCGAGGACAAGAACGACGATTACAGCGCCATCATGGTCAAGGCGCTGGCCGACCGTTTCGCCGAAGCCTTCGCCGAGCGTCTGCACGAATATGTGCGCAAGGAACTCTGGGCCTATGCTCCGGACGAGGCGCTGTCGAATGCCGAGCTGATCCGCGAAGGCTATGACGGTATCCGCCCCGCGCCCGGTTACCCGGCACAGCCCGATCACACGGAAAAATCCACGCTGTTCAACCTGTTGGATGCCGAAGCTGCCACTGGGGTCGAGCTGACCGGCAGTTTCGCGATGTGGCCCGGCGCGTCCGTTTCGGGGCTCTATATCGCGCACCCGGAGGCCTATTATTTCGGTGTCGCCAAGGTCGAACGCGACCAGGTCGAGGATTACGCCACCCGCAAGGGGATGGAGCTGGCCGAGGCCGAACGCTGGCTTGGCCCGGTGCTGAACTACAACCCGGCGGATTTCAAAAAGGCGGCGGCGGAGTAACCGCCGCCCCCGCGCCGGGGCGGTGCGCGCCGGTCAGGACAGTTTCAGGTCGTCGATCCAGAAGGTCACGCAGATATTGGTGCTGGGATTCCAGAACCGGCTGTAGATGCTGAACCGCATACGCCGGCGGATTTCCTTGTAATCGTCGTCCTGTTGGCTGCGACGGATGGTGATCTTGTGCGAAGCAACGGTGTGCTGGGTGCCTTCGTTCAGATCGGCCAACCCCTTGGTTTTCAGCACCAGCCGGTGCAGCAGGAAGCGCTTTCCCGACAGCGGCAGCTCTTCCCAGTTCATCGCGCTGAGAACGCGCACGACCTCGTTGTAATCGGCAAAGACATTATCGGTGACCTGGAAATCGGCAATCTTTCGCGGGTTCGTCAGATCGGCGATCACCTGTTCCGTGCTCAAGATATCCCGTGTGTATTGCTCCGCCTGATTTTGGGTTCGGTTCAAACCTCCGAACATGTACATAACGGGTTCCTTCGCAGATTTGCGTGGGACTGGATAACGGGATCGGTTACAGGGGCGGCCTTTGCGGGAAAAACCTGTGTCTAACGATAATATCAAAAAAGCCGATGTGGCGTTGGTCAATAAGGTTTGGGAAGGCTGTACTCACCGATAGGGGAAGCCCCTTCGATCGAGGGTGGTTGCATACATTGGTAGGTCTGCAAACCGGGGCAGAGCACTCTGACCCGTTGCCATCGGGCGGTGAAACGGGCATAAGCCCGGGCCTGCAACCCGTAGTGATCCGATGACCCAGCCGACCCGAGACCAGATCCGCCAAGCCGCCCGCCTGTCCGTCGCCCCGATGATGGACTGGACCGACCGGCATTGCCGTTACCTGCACCGGCTGCTGAGTGGCGAGACGCTGCTTTATACCGAAATGGTGACCTCGCCCGCGCTGGTGCGCGGCGGCGCTTTGCACCTGCTGGATTTCAGCCCCGCCGAACACCCGGTGGCGCTGCAACTGGGCGGGTCGGACCCGGCGGAGCTGGCGCAGGCGGCCAAGCTGGGGCAGGACGCGGGCTATGACGAGATCAATCTGAATGTCGGCTGCCCCTCGGACCGGGTGCAATCGGGCACTTTCGGCGCGGTGTTGATGAAATCCCCGGGTCTGGTCGCTGACTGCGTGAAGGCGATGCAGGACGCGGTATCGGTCGAGGTCACGGTCAAATGCCGCATCGGGGTGGACGATCAGGACCCCGAAACCGTGCTGCCGGATTTCCTTGAAAAAGTATCCGCAGCGGGCTGCGAACGCTTCACCATCCATGCCCGCAAGGCCTGGCTGCAGGGGCTGAGCCCGAAGGAAAACCGCGATGTGCCGCCGCTCGATTACGATCTGGTGCTGCGGATGAAACAGGCCTTCCCGCAACTGCACCTGTCGGTCAATGGCGGTGTCACCTCGCTGGCGCAGGCGAAGGAGTTTCTGCAGGCGGGACTGGACGGGGTGATGATCGGGCGCGCGGCCTATCACCAGCCCGCCGACATCCTCTGCGCCGCCGATCCCGAGATCTACGGCACCGGCCAGGTCAGCGATCCGGTGCAGGCTGTGCATCAGATGTTGCCCTATATCGAGGCGCATCTGGAAGCGGGCGGCAAGCTGGCGCAGGTGACGCGGCACATGCTGGGCCTGTTCGCGGGCCGTCCCGGTGCGCGGCAATGGCGGCGCATCCTGTCGGAAGGCGGGCATAAGGACGGGGCGGGCCCCGATCTGGTGCTGGAAGCGCTGTCGCATATCCGTCAGGCGGCCTGACCCGCCATATTTTCCGTTGAGGCGGCGGCGAAAGAGGTGTCTAAGGGCCGCGACGCAAGGGGAGAGGTAAACCATGCCTGACATGTCGCTGTTGTTGATGATGCTCGCGCTGCTGATGGTGATCGGCGCCCTGGCCGGTGTGCTGGCCGGTTTGCTTGGGGTCGGGGGCGGCATCGTTCTGGTGCCGGCGTTCTTCTATGCGTTCCAGACGCTGGGCTATGACGGGCCGCAGCTGATGCAGATGTGCCTTGCGACCTCGCTGGCGACGATCATCGTCACTTCGGTCCGCTCGGTGCTGAGCCATAATCGCAAGGGAGCGGTCGACTGGGATATCCTGAAGGGCTGGGCGCCCGGCATCGCCATCGGGGCGGTGATCGGTATGCTGACGGTGTCGTCGCTGCGCTCGGCCACCTTGCAGGGCATCTTCGGCGTGCTGGCGCTGGTGATCGGCGCCTATATGGGCTTTGGCCGGTCGGAATGGCGGCTGGGCCAGGCGATGCCGAAAGGTCTGGGCCGCATCATCACCTCGCCCTTCGTGGGCTTCCTGTCGGTGCTGATGGGGATCGGCGGCGGCAGCTTCGGCGTGCCCTTGATGAGCCTGTTCAACACCCCCATCCACCGCGCGGTCGCCACCGCTGCGGGCTTCGGCGTGATCATCGCGGTGCCTTCCGTGATCGGGTTCCTGTTCCTGCCGATCGACCCGGCCCATCGCCCGCCGCTGACCATCGGCGCGGTGAACCTGCCGGCCTTCGGCGTGGTGATCGCGATGACGCTGCTGACCGCGCCCCTGGGCGTGAAGCTGGCCCATGCGATGGACCCCAAGCCGCTGAAGCGGGTCTTCGCGGTGTTCCTGACGCTGGTGGCGCTGAACATGCTGCGCAAATCGCTGGGGCTGTGACGGGCATTGTTTTCCGTTTACCCGGTAATCGCCGTGCTTGGCCGTGATTGTCGCCGCTGCCGCGGTGAATGACCCGCGAATTCATCGAAAATTTGCCGGATCAATCCCGGCGCTGCTATCCCTGTCCGATCGCAATGGGGGAACGGGATGCTGGAGCTTCTGGTCATATTCGGACTGGCGGCGGTCGGGTCGGCCTTTGGGCTGACCGGGACCGATCCGATGCCCGACGACGCGCCTGCAGGCACGGCGGGCGACGATCATGTGACCGGCAGCGAGGGCGACGACGATCTGGCGCTTCTGGGTGGAGACGACTTTGCCGAGGCACTGGCGGGCAACGACAGCGTCGATGCAGGCGCGGGCGACGACGTGGTGCTGGGCCGGGGCGGTGACGACCTGTTGCAGGGCGGCGCGGGGGATGACGATCTGTCTGGCGGCGATGGTGCCGACGACCTGCGCGGCGCGGCGGGCGATGACCGGCTGGAGGGCGGTGACGGAGCGGACACGCTGGATGGTGGGGCGGGCGATGACGTGCTCACCATCGCGGCGGGCGATACCGCCAGCGGCGGCGACGGCGCGGACCAGTTCGATCTGCATTGGTCTGGGGCCGGGGATACGGCGGTGATCACCGATTTCAGCCCCGGCGAGGACGTGATCGTGCTGGGCTATGCCAGCGACAGCACGCCGACGGTCGATGTCGCGCAATCGCAGGACAATCCCGATGACGCGGTGATCGAACTGGACGGCCAGGCCGTCGCGGTGGTGCAGAACGCCCATGGCGTGCTGCAGGAGGCCGATATCGGCCTTGTCGCGCTGTGATCCGTCCCTGTCCAGGGGGAGGGCAGAAACCCAATCATGAATTGTATTGCATTGCGCCGCCCATAACATTACGTAGAATTGTCTAAAATAATCCATATTCCTGATATCAATTGTAAAATTCATAATTTGCAGGATGAATTCAGAGGTTACTCATGATTGCATTACTCGCCCTTTTGGGACTTGTGGGATTGGTTTCGGCGATTGATCTGGACGAGGATGAGGTCGTTTCGGCCGACTCTGGCGAAGACAAGGGCGCCGATGACGAAATCGAGGGCAGCGCAGGCGCCGACAGCCTGATCGGCGGCGCTGGCGAAGACGTGCTGCTGGGCCGGGGCGGCGCCGACAGCCTGCTGGGCTATGGCGGCGATGACCTGCTGAAGGGCGGCGATGGCGACGATGTGATGGACGCGGGGGCAGGCGATGACGATCTGCGCGGCGGCGACGGGATCGACATCATGTTCGGCGGCGCGGGCGACGACCTGATGGATGGCGGTGCGGATTCCGATTACATGGAAGGCGGATCGGGCGCCGACACGATGGATGGCGGCGCCGGTGACGACGTGCTGTTTTCCTATTGGTCGCCCTCGGCGGCCAGCGGCGGTTACGACCTGCAGGACAGCTACGACCCTGATCTGGTGCGCGGCGGCGATGGCATCGACATCCTGATGGGTGGCAGCGGCGACACGCTGGAAGGCGGCGACGGCACCGACGGGTTTGTCACCGGCACCTGGGTCGATCCCGATCACGCGGTGGAAATCGCAGATTTCGAAGCCGGCGATCAGATCGTGGTGACCCAGTTCGACAATTATACCGGCGCGGGCGAGGTGGAGCTGGAAACCGATGGCGACGACGTGACCGTGCTGTTCGACGGATCGGCGGTGGCGCGGGTGACCAACGGCGCCGGTGTGGTGTCGCTGGCGGATGTGTCGGTCATCGAGGTCGACGCCCCGGCCTGATCCTCAGCTGCCGCGCCCGATCTTCGCGGCGCGGCCGCCGCGGCGTTTCTTCAGCTGCGAGGCGCGGTCGGGCAGGGCGTCCATGACGTCGCGCCGTTCCTGCGGCGTCATTTTCGACCAGGCGGTGATTTCCTCGATACTGCGATAGCAGCCGGTGCAAAGCCGCGCGTCGGGGTGGATGACGCAGATATTGACGCAGGGGCTTTGCACCTCGTCGCGTTTCCACACCTCTTTGCTCATGCCCCGGCCCGCAAATTGCGCAGCCGGTCGAGAAACCCCTGCAGAATGAAGGAGGCCGCCACGTTGTCGATCTTCTCGGCCCGCTTGGCGCGCGAGGTATCGGCCTCGATCAGCGCCCGTTCGGCGGCGACGGTGGACAGCCGTTCGTCCCAGAACCCGATCGGCAGCTCGGTCAGCCGCGACAGGTTGCGGGCAAAGGCGCGGGTCTTCTGGCAGCGCGGGCCCTCGGACCCGTCCATGTTGCGTGGCAGGCCCAGGATGATGCCGCCCGCCTGACGATCCGCCACGATCTGCAGCAGACGCTCGGCATCGACGCCGAATTTCTTGCGCCGGATGGTTTCCACCGGACTCGCCACGCTCTGCATCACGTCCGAGATCGCAACCCCGATCGTCTTGTCGCCCAGGTCGAGCCCGATCAGCGGCGCATGGGCGGGCAGGGCTCCGGCCAGGTCTTCGACCTCGTCGCAGATCATTGCTCGATGCCTGCGCGTTGGGCGCCCGCGCGCACCGTCGCCAGCGCCTGCGGGTTGTCGGCAAAGACCTGTTGCGCCTCGGCCCAGATTTCCTTGGCCTTGTCGGTCTCGCCCAGCACACCATAGGCACCAAGCAGTCGCGCCCATTCTTCCGGCGATCCGCCTTCGCTGCCCAGACGCTCGGCCAGGCCCGCGACCATGTTGCGGATCATGTCCTGGCGGTCTTCCGCGGTCATTTCGCCGGCCGCCTGCATGTCTTCGGCGGTGGGGCCTTTCAGCGGCGCCGCGCCCGGGGCGGCGGGCAGGGTGAAATCGACGCCCGCCAGCATCGCCAGATCGGTGATCTGGCCGCGGATCGGCGGGATCCAGGGCGCGTCATCCGGGCCTTCGCGCAGCAGCCGGTTCCAGATCTGGAACCCGGCATCGGGGCGGCCCACCTGGGCATACATCAGCCCGATGTAATACAGCGCCACGCCGTTGCGCGGATCGCGTTCAAGCACCTGGCGCAATGCCATTTCGGCCTCGGGCGACACGTAGCCGCCGGCGCCCAGCACCATCAGGTCGGCCAGGTCGGCATAATCCGAAGCCTGGGCCTTGTCGCCCAGGATATCGATATAGGCTTGCTGCGCCTCGTAAGCGGCGCGGAAATTGCCCAGCAGGGCTTCGTTGCGGGCCAGCAGCTTGTGCCCCTGCAGGTCGTCGGGCCGGGTTTTCACCGCCGCGCGCAGCTTTTCCATCAGGTCGAGGAATTGCGGCGTCGGTTCGTTCATCGGCGCCCGCGGCGGGATGGTCTTTTCCACTTCCGCCTGGCTGGGGCGGGTTTCGCGGGCCTTCTCGGCCATCTTGATGCGGGTCTTCAGACCCAGATCGCCATAGCCCGGCGCACCCAGATCGAGATAGATCAACAGCGACCCGCCGACGAGCCCCAGAACCGCCGCCACACCCAGAACCCGGCCCAGCCCCTGCGGCTGGCCGCCGGTTTCGCCGCCCTTTTGCAGCTGCGCGTCGGCAGCCAGGATGCGGCGCGAAATCTCGGCCCGGGTGCGGTCGGCATCCTCGGCCCCGATCACGCCACGCGCCAGGTCGCGGTCAACTTCCTTCAACTGGTCGCGATAGACCCGCAGGTCATAGGCCGCGGGCGGCTCGCCGCCGCTGCGCCCGCGCATCAGCGCATAGGCCAGAATTCCGGAAACGATCAGGGCGATCGCGGCGGTGATGATCCAAAACAGCATGAAGCCTCCTGCAATTTCGACAAACATGTATATGCGCGGGGCCTCTGGAAAAAGGGCAAACTGACGCAATGGTTCGGCATGTCGCAACCGCACGCAATTGTGACGCAAAGAAACGGGGCTGGCGGGCGCTGCGGGTCCAGTAAAGTAGGGGACAGAAAATCACCGGATTCGGGGCCAAACCGCTTATGAGACGCTATTCCGCCTTTGCCATCGCCCGGGAAGCCGCCCGTTACCATTCGGGATGGGAACGCGCCTGGGCCTCGCCGCAGCCGAAAGGTAAATATGACGTGATCATCGTCGGCGCCGGTGGTCACGGGCTAGCCACGGCCTATTACCTCGGCAAGAATTTCGGCATCACCAACGTGGCGGTGCTGGAAAAGGGCTGGCTCGGCGGCGGCAATACCGGCCGCAACACCACGATCATCCGCTCGAACTACCTGCAGGATCCTTCCGCCGCGATCTATGAAAAGGCCCGCTCGCTCTATGAAACGATGAGCCAGGACCTGAACTACAACGTCATGTTCAGCCCCCGCGGCGTGATCATGCTGGCGCAGACCGAACACGAGGTGCGCGGTTACCAGCGCACGGCGCATGCCAACGCGCTGCAGGGGGTGAAGACCGAATTCATCGGGCCGCAGCGGGTCAAGGAATTGGTGCCGATCATCAACATTTCCGGCCCCCGCTACCCGGTTCTGGGCGGGCTCTGGCAGGAACGCGGCGGCACCGCACGGCACGACGCGGTGGCCTGGGGCTATGCGCGGGCCTGTTCCGACATGGGCATGGACATCATCCAGAAATGCGAAGTCACCGGCGTGCGCCGCGACGGCGGCAAGGTCGTGGGCGTCGACACCACCAAGGGCGCCATCGATTGCGACAAGCTGGGGCTGGTGGTGGCGGGTCATTCCGGCGTGCTGGCCGACATGGCCGGGTTCCGCCTGCCGATTGAATCGCTGGCGCTGCAGGCGCTGGTGTCAGAGCCGATCAAACCCTGCATGGATGTGGTGGTGATGGCCAACACCGTGCACGGCTACATGTCGCAATCCGACAAGGGCGAAATGGTGATCGGCGGTGGCACCGACGGGTATAACAACTACACGCAGCGCGGATCGTTCCATCATATCGAGGAAACGATCCGGGCGCTGGTTGAAACCTTCCCGATGATTTCCCGGCTGAAGATGCTGCGCCAATGGGGCGGCATCGTCGACATGACCGGCGACCGCTCACCGATCCTGTCGAAAACGCCCGTGGAGGGCGTCTTCGTCAATTGCGGCTGGGGCACCGGCGGTTTCAAGGCGATCCCCGGTTCCGGCTGGGCGATGGCGGAGCTGATGGCCAAGGGGCATTCACCTTTGACGGAAGAGTTCGGCCTGAACCGCTTCGCCGAGGGCCGTTTCATCGACGAGAGCGTGGCAGCGGGGGTGGCGCACTGATGACTGAAAAATCCATGCAATCGACGCTGTCGACCATTCATATAGAGTTGCTTCAGTCCGAAAGGACGCCATTCACCGCTGTGAAAAAAGCACTGGAAACAGGGCGTCGCGAAGGGACCGACACCAGCTATCAAAGCAATACGCTGGGTTTCGAATATCACGCCGATGAAGATGCCGTTTCGGTTTATGCGACTTTCAGCGACGGCGCTGACGAAGTCACGTTGTCCTTTGAAGATTTCATTTCGGAACTCGGAAAATACCGGATGGGAGGTCTGCAATGCTGATCCTCAACTGCCCCTATTGCGGCGTCGATGCCGAGGAAACCGAACTGCACGCAGGCGGCGAGGCGCATCTGAAACGCTTCGGCCCGGGCTCGTCGGACGCCGAGTTTGAAGCCTATCTCTTCGCCCGCGAAAACCCCAAGGGGGTGCATTTCGAACGCTGGCGCCACGCCAATGGCTGCGGCAAGTGGTTCCACGCCGCCCGCTGCACCATGACGCTCGAGGTCTTCGGCACCTATCCCGCGCAGGTCTCCGAACCGCCGCAGGACATCCGCGACAAGATCACCGCCAAACGCCCCGGCTGGAGCTGGAGAGACATCAAATGACGTTTCTTCTTGGCAAAAATACTCAAAAAAGCACCCTCACCACGGCCCGGGAGGTCTGACAGATGAGCACCCGACTGGCCACTGGCGGCCGCCTCACCAATCGCGGCAAGCAGCTGCATTTCACCTTCAACGGCAAGCAGATGACCGGCTATGAGGGCGACACGCTCGCCTCGGCGCTGCTGGCCAACGGTCAGTTGCTGATGGGCCGGTCGTTCAAGTACCACCGCCCGCGCGGCCCCGTCGCCAGCGGGGCGGAGGAACCCAACGCCCTGGTCGGTCTGGGGACCGGCGCACGGTTCGAACCGAACCAGCGCGCCACCACGACGGAACTGTTCGACGGGCTGAGCGCCACGTCGCAGAACCACTGGCCCAGCCTGGAATTCGACGTCGGCGCCGTGAACAACAAACTGGCGCGGTTCTTCCCGGCGGGGTTCTATTACAAGACCTTCATGGCGCCGCGCGCGGCGTGGAAATCGGTGTTCGAACCCATCGTGCGGCAATCGGCCGGCCTGGGCCGGGTGCCCAAGGATCGCGATGCCGACCGGTACGAGCATTTCTATGCCTTCGTGGACGTGGTCGTCGTGGGCGGCGGCGTGGCCGGGCTGCAGGCGGCCAAGGCGGCGGCGTTGTCCGGTGCGAAAGTATTGGTTCTGGAACAAACGTCCCATTGGGGCGGGCGTGCGCCGGTAGATGGTGGAGAGGTCGACGGCGCACCTGTGGATAAGTTCGTGGAGGAATTGGTTGCCGAGCTGGTAACCATGCCCAACGTCACGATGCGGCTGCGCTGCATGGCATCTGGCGTCTACGATCACGGCTATGTCCTGGGCTATGAGCGGCTGACCGATCATGCGCCGGACGCCCCCGGTCCGCGTCACCGGCTGTGGCGCATCCGGACCAAGCAGATCGTCACAGCGACCGGCGCCATCGAACGGCCGCTCAGCTTCGCGGGCAACGATGTGCCGGGCGTGATGCTGGCCGCGGCGATCCGCGATTATGCCGTCGATTACGGCGTGTCCATCGGCGACCGCACCGTGGTGGTGACCAATAACGACGACGCCTATCGTACTGCGATTGCTTTGAAAAACCTCGGTCTTGAGGTCCCGGCGGTGATCGATGCACGGGCCTCGGGCGGCGGTGCGCTGGCCGAAGAGGCCAAGGCGCTTGGCATCCGCATTGAGACCGGCAAGGGCATCGCCAAGGTGCTGGGCGGCAAGCAGGTCACCGGCGTCGCCCTGTGTTCCCAGGCGGGCGAGGGCGCGGTGATCGAGGAAATCCCCTGCGACGCGGTGGCGATGTCGGGCGGCTGGTCGCCGGTGGTGCACCTGTGGTCGCATTGCGGCGGCAAGCTGATCTGGGATGACGCTACGGCAATGTTCCGCCCAGATGTGGACAAAGCCCCGACCGGCGCCGACGGGCAAGGGTTTGTAATCGCGGCCGGAAGCGCCAATGGGGCGATGAACCTGAATGACATTCTGTCTGATGCGCAATCCGCCGGGGCGGCGGCGGCGAAGGCGGCCTGGTTCAAGCCGAAGCGCGCCAGCGCGCCGCAGGCGCAGCAAAGCGATGAGGCCCCGATCGAGCCCGTCTGGCTGATGCCGCAGGGGGCGGGGCCGAAGCTGCGGATGAAGGCGTGGCTGGATTTCCAGAACGACGTGAAGGTGTCCGACGTGATGCTGGCGGCGCAGGAAGGCTATGAAAGCGTCGAACATACCAAGCGCTACACCACGCTCGGCATGGCGACCGATCAAGGCAAGCTCAGCAACATCAACGGGCTGGCGACGCTGGCGCGGTCCCTGAACGCCGACATCCCGGCAGTCGGCACCACCACTTTCCGCCCGCCCTATACGCCGATTTCGATGGGCGCCATCGCGGGCGAGGCGCGCGGCGAGATATTCCAGCCCTTGCGCAAGACCCCGATGCACGGCTGGCACGAAGACCACGGCGCCCATTGGGAACCGGTCGGCCACTGGCGGCGGCCCTATTGCTATCCGCGCACGGGCGAAAGCCATTCCGATGCGGTGGCGCGCGAGATCAATCAGGTGCGCAACTCGGTGGGGATGCTGGATGCCTCCACCCTGGGCAAGATCATCGTGAAGGGGCCGGATGCCGGGCGGTTCCTCGACATGCTCTACACCAACATGATGAGCACGCTGAAGCCGGGCAAATGCCGCTACGGGCTGATGTGCAGCGAAAACGGTTTCCTGATCGACGACGGCGTGGTGGCGCGGATCGACGACGACACCTTCCTGTGCCACACCACCACCGGCGGCGCCGACCGTATCCATGGTCACATGGAAGAATGGCTGCAGACCGAATGGTGGGACTGGAAGGTCTATACCGCCAACGTGACCGAACAATACGCGCAAGTAGCCGTGGTCGGCCCCAATGCCCGCAAGCTGCTGGAAAAGCTGGGCGGAATGGATGTGTCGAAGGAGGTTCTGCCCTTCATGCAATGGCAGGATGGCGAACTGGCCGGGATCGGTGTGCGGGTCTATCGCATCTCCTTCTCGGGGGAACTGTCCTATGAAATCGCCGTCCCCGCCAGCAATGGCCAGGCGCTGTGGGACAAGATCGCCGAGGCCGGGGCCGAGTTCGGTATCATGCCCTACGGTACCGAGGCGCTGCACGTGATGCGGGCCGAAAAGGGCTTCATCATGATCGGGGACGAAACCGACGGCACGGTGATCCCGCAGGACCTGGGGCTCAACTGGGCGATTTCCAAGAAGAAGGACGATTATCTGGGCAAGCGGGCGCAGGCGCGGTCGCACATGACCGATCCGAAGCGGTGGAAACTGGTGGGGCTGGAAACGCTGGACGGCAGCGTGCTGCCCGACGGCGCCTATGCGGTCGCGGACGGCAGCAACGCCAACGGGCAGCGCAACATGCAGGGGCGGGTGACCTCGACCTACCATTCGCCGACGCTGGGCAAGGGGATCGCGATGGGGCTGGTGCTGGACGGACCCGACCGGATGGGCGAAGTGATCGATTTCCCCGGCACCGACGGCAAGACCTACAAGGCGCGGATCTGCGATCCGGTCTTCTTCGACAAGGACGGGGAGAAGCAGAATGTCTGAGCTCAGCGCATTGAACGGCGCCGCCTTTCAGGGGACCGTCACGGTCGAGGATGCGGGCCTGCAGGGCATGATCACCCTGCGCGGCGACCTGGCCTCGGCGAAGCTGGCCAAGGCGGTGAAGGCGGCGACCGGGCTGGCGATCCCGGCGCAGCGCAAGATCGGCTTTGGCGACGACCGGGCGCTGGCCTGGATGTCGCCCGACGAATTGCTGATCCTGACGCCTTATGAGGACGCCCCGGCCATCGCCGCGAAACTGGCGCAAGCGCTGCAGGGCGAACATGCGCTGGTGCAGAACATGTCGGATGCGCGCGCCATGTTCCGGCTGGCCGGCGCGCCGGGCGTGTTGCGCGAGGTGCTGGCGAAACTGGCCCCGGTGGACCTGTCGGCGGAAGCGTTCGGCCCTGGCGATTTCCGCCGCACGCGCCTGGCCCAGGTGGCGGGCGCCTTCTGGTTCGACGACAGCACAACGGCGCGGGTGATCTGTTTCCGCTCGGTGGCGGACTATGCCTACAAGCTGCTTTGCGTATCGGCGGAGGAGGGCGGCGAGGTCGGATTTTACGGCTGATCGCGGCGGAAGCGCGAAGGCTGGGAACGGGCGTTTTCCGTGCCGGTAAGAATGGTTGCAATGCATACCTGTGGTTGATAATCGTGATTTGAATATTAACCAAAGGTGTCTGAATACATGCTTCGACCAATCGGTGCTCTGGCTGCGCTTTTCCTTTCGACCCAATCCGCTTTTGCTGTCGTTTACGACTGCGACATCACCCTCCCTTCGCCGGATGGCTGGATGGGGGACAAAATCTATTTCAGCATTGATGAGAAAGAAAACGCTGTCGCCGTTTATGACCCGCTAATCCATGAGGTTCAGGAAGCCCCGATGCTTGCGGAGCTGGAAACCGCGCCCAATCGCTATACCGTTCGCTGGAAGCTGAAAGGGCTGAAAGCGATCGATGACATCGGTGTGCGATCCAAGATGCCCACCGCGTTTTACAAGGCGGTGATCGTGCGCAAGACCAACAAGCTGATGCTGACGGTGAACCTGTCTGCCGGTGACAATGTCCCGAGCGGTTCGGGGCTGTGCTCGCGGAAGGAAAAATAGTTGGCCCGAGGCGTGCGGCGTTCAGCTGACGGCGCACGCCTGCCTGACTAAGGGACACAAGAGAAGTGTTGCATTCTGAACGAATAATATTGGCGACAGGGCTTGACCTTCCAGCATAAACCCTACCATTTTCCGCAGGAAACAAACGCTCGAACCGAAAAGGATTTTCCCATGGCTTTCGAACTTCCCGATCTTCCCTATGCACATGACGCCCTGGCCGACCTGGGCATGTCCAAGGAAACGCTGGAATATCACCACGACCTGCACCACAAGGCCTATGTCGACAACGGCAACAAGCTGATCGCCGGCACCGAGTGGGAAGGCAAGTCGCTGGAAGACATCATCACCGGCACCTATGACGCCGGCGCGGTGGCGCAGAACGGCATCTTCAACAATGCTTCGCAGCACTGGAACCATGCCCAGTTCTGGGAAATGATGGGCCCGAACGGCAACGCGATGCCCGGCGAGCTGGAAAAGGCGATCGTCGAAAGCTTCGGTTCGGTCGACAAGTTCAAGGAAGACTTCGCCGCCGCCGGCGCCGGTCAGTTCGGTTCGGGCTGGGCCTGGCTGGTCAAGGACACCGATGGCGGCCTGAAGGTCACCAAGACCGAAAACGGCGTCAACCCGCTGTGCTTCGGCCAGACCGCTCTGCTGGGCTGCGACGTGTGGGAACATTCCTATTACATCGATTTCCGCAACAAGCGTCCGGCTTACTTGACCAACTTCCTCGACAAGCTGGTCAACTGGGAAAACGTCGCGTCGCGCCTGTAACGCGGCACTGATCCGGTTCATTCGGATAGGTCCCCCTTCCGCCACCCGCGGGAGGGGGATTTTTTTGTTTAGAACGCGGCTGATCTGCCGTTAAGAGTAGCAGCGGGTTTCCGTTGCCTGAGCGAACAAGGCCAAAGCAGGACAGAACAGTGCACGTGAATAGATTCACGGAAAAAGTCGACACATGAACTTTTTACCGGAAATCAGGAGGATCTTTACCAGATCCTGGCCGCTGTTCCTGTTGAGCGCTGCGCTTGGCGGGGCGGCTCTCGTTTACGTTTCCTACGCCATGTATCCGGCCAGCATCACGACGCCAAAGGCGCTTGTTCCGCTTTTTGTCGGCGTCGTCTTGGGCACCATGATGAGCATGACCGCCGCCTTGTTGCAGGAAATCAAGCGGCAGTTCGATCTGCGCCTGGCCGAAAAGGACGAATCCTTCCGGGTGCTGCAGGAAAGCGAAGAGCGCTTCAATCTTGCCCTGAAAGGCGCCAGCGACGGTCTTTGGGATTGGGATATGATCACTGGTCACGTGTTCTATTCGCCCAAATACGCCGACATCCTGGGCTATGAGGTCGATGAGCTCGAACCGACGATCCGCACCAGTGCGAAACTGCTGCGCCCGGAGGATAACGAGAAAGTCCGCAATGTCATGCTGGCGCGGCTTTCCTCGAAGACCGAGACGGACGAGGTGGAAGTGGACATGCGGCACAAGGACGGGCATTGGATCCGGGTGCTGAACCGCGTTTTCATCGTTTACGAAAAAGGCCAGGCGGTGCGCATGGTCGGCACCATCCTGGACGTCACCGGCCGTCAGGCGATGCGTCAGCAGAAGGAACAGGCCGAGGCGCAGAACCGCGCCAAATCGGCCTTCCTGGCCAATATGAGCCATGAAATCAGGACCCCGATGAACGGCGTCATCGGCATGGTCGACCTGATGAAGCGGACCGATCTGGACGAAAACCAGCAGCAGATGCTGGAAACCATCCAGAATTCCTCGGCCTCGCTGCTGGGCATCATCGACGACATTCTCGATTTTTCCAAGATCGAGGCGGGCAAGATGACCCTGAGCGAAAACAGGGCCGATCTTTGGAAGCTGGTCGAAAACGTGGTGGAAACCGTGGCGCCGACGGCACAGCAGAGCGGCGTGCGGCTGGAGCTGGAAATCGACGGCGACACGCCGCGCCATGCCGCGCTGGATTCGGGGCGGTTGCGGCAGGTGTTGCTGAACCTTGTCGGCAACGCGGTGAAATTCACCGGCCTGAAAAAGGATGAGGCCCGGCCGCTGGTCAGGCTGTCGGTTCGTCCGACAAGCGACGGGCAGACCCAGTTCCAGGTCAGCGACAACGGGATCGGCATCGCCGCGGACGTGCTGGAGCACCTGTTCCAACCCTTCTATCAGGCCCATGAGGCCGATTCCCGCATGATCGCCGGCACCGGTCTGGGGCTGGCGATCAGCCACGACCTGATCAAGATGATGGGCGGTCAGATCACCGCCGAAAGCGTGCTGGGCCGGGGATCGTGCTTTGCCGTCACGCTGCCGCTGACCGAAGAGGAGGGGGCCGAGGGGGACGGGTTCGAATCCTGGATCTATCAGTTGTCCAACCATCCGCTTGTGGTGCGGGTCGAAGATCAGATCTGCCGCAAGCAGCTGTTGCGCTTCGCCAATGACTGGAGCCAGCAGATCCGCTTCTTCAGCACCGACGAAAGGATGCTGAGCTGGGTGTCGGGGCAGGAAAAGGCGCCGCTGGTGCTGCTGGGGCTGGACGGGTCCGAAGTCTGCCGGGAGCTCGTCGATCAGATGCTCGAAATCTCTCCGGATGCGAAATTCCTCGGGCTGACCAATGATCCCGCGATGCGGCTGGGCCGGCTGGACAGCCATCTGTACATGATGCGCTACGCGCCGCTGCTGCCGTCGCGGATGATGACGGCGTTGAGCGTGCTGCTGCAGGGTGCCGAGGCGCCGGCCCCGGAGGCGAAACCGCAGCAGGCGGCGGTGCGCCACGGCAGCATCCTTCTGGTTGAGGACAACCGGATCAACATGGATGTTCTGATGCGGCAGCTGGCACTGCTCGGCTATGGCGCCGAGGCGGCGCATAACGGCGAAGAGGGGCTGCGGCTCTGGCGTGAAGGGGGCTACGACATGATCGTCACCGATTGCCAGATGCCGGTGATGGACGGTCTGGAAATGGTCCGCCATATCCGGGACGAAGAAGGTGCCGGGGGACTGGCCCCGATCCCGATCGTTGGGATTTCGGCCAACGCGCTGAAGGGCGAGGCCGATCGCTGCATTTCCGCCGGGATGAACGCCTTCCTCACCAAGCCCGCCCGGCTGGACGAATTGCGCGACTGCCTGAACCGTTGGATCGGGCGCAAGGCGGCCTGATCCGGCCCGGTCCGGCTTCTGCCGGGGCGGAAAACTTTTTTCGCAGTTTGACCAATGTCATGTTTTCGGATGCAGCGATGCTGTCTTCTGATGGCATGAATGCGAAAGGAGGTCGCTTATGATCAAGATGCCGAAAGGGCTTTGGATCGTTGTTGCCGATGGCGCCAAGGCGCTGTTTGTTCAGAATGTCAGCGATACGGTGGAACCCGATTTGCGGGTGATGCGCGTCGATGAGATGGAAAATCCCCCCACCGGGGCGCAGGGCACCGATCAGCCCGGCCGCCGTGACGGGCCTGGCGGGGCGGGGCGGTCCTCGATCGAACCGACCGACTGGCACCAGCTGGCCAAGGGCGAATTCGCATCCGGTGTCGCCGGTCTGTTGAACAAATGGGCCAATGCCGGCGGGATCGACGACCTGGTGATCGTGGCGCCGCCTTCCAGCCTTGGCGATCTGCGCGCGGCAATGGGGCCCTCGGCGAAGGGCGTGGTGCGGGCCGAACTGGCCAAGGACCTGACCAATCACCCGCTGCCGAAGATCGGGGAACTGGTCATGGCCGAACTGGCCAAGCTCTGACCGGTTGAAACTAGCTGAGCGCGGTGCGCAGCGCCGCGTTCAGGTCCGCCGTAGTGTCCTTGGGCCGGATCAGTTCGCGCAGCGAGGCATCGGCGAAGCCCTGTTCGACCACATGGTCGACCAGCGCCAGAAGCGGGTTCCAGAACCCTGCGGTATTGAGCAGGAAAATCGGTTTCTGATGCAGGTGCAGCTGGCGCCAGGTCAGCACTTCGAAAAATTCGTCCAGCGATCCGGCGCCGCCCGGCAGCACAACGATGGCGTCGGAATTCATGAACATGACCTTTTTGCGCTCATGCATGTTTTCGGTGATCACGAAGGTCGACAGGTCGGTCTTGCCGACCTCGGCCTTCAACAGGTGGGTCGGGATCACCCCGAAGGTTTCACCGCCCGCCGCCTGGGCCGCGCGCGCCACCGTTCCCATCAATCCGACATCGCCCGCGCCGTAAACCAGCCGCCAGCCGTTTTCGGCCAACATTGTGCCTGTTGCTTCGGCTTCGGCGGCATAGACCGGATCATTGCCTGGGCGCGATCCGCAAAAGACGCAGACTGACCTGCTCGTCATCTTGATTTTCCTTGGGCAAACATGCTTTTGACCCGTGATACCCTTGTTGCTATGGTCGCTCAACCGCCAAAGGGGATGTGGGCGGGCTGAAAGGAAAAAGATGACGAAGAATTCCGGACTGGCCAGCAGCCAGACCCTGATTTTAGGTGCCGCGGGGCTTGTCGTGGCGGCTTTGGCGGCGGCGTATGGTTTGGGCCTGTTCGACAGCGAAGACCAGGCCGAAGCGCCGGTTCAGCCGGTATCCGAACCGGCGGCGCAACAGCCCGTCGAAACCGCAACCGAGGCGGCAGAGCAACCCGCGCCGGTGACCGAACCCGCCACTGAGGCGCAAGCGCCCGCCGAAGAGGTCGCGGAACCTGCCGAAGCGGCGCCCGAAGCCGCACCGGTCGCCGCGGCTGCCCCCGAAGCGGCGCCCGAACCCGAAGCCGCGCCGCTGCCCGCCGCGCCCAGCTTCGACGTGGTGCGGGTCGAATCCGACGGCAACACGCTGGTCGCGGGGACCGCGAATGGCGAACTGGTGGAAATTCTGCTGGACCGGGGCGTCATCGCCAGCGCCGAGCCGGGATCGGACGGCAAGTTCACCGCCTTCCTGTCCCTGGACCCGTCCGAAGCGCCGCGGCTGATGTCGCTGCTGCTGCACGCGGGAGAGGCGCGCGTCGCCTCGGAAGATCAGGTGATCATCGCGCCGGTGAAACCGGTGGTCGTGGCCGCAGCCGAACCGCAGGTGGAACAGGCCGCAACGCCGGTTGCCGAAACCGCCCCGGCCGAAACGGCCGACGCGGCACCGGTCAGCGAAGCGGCATCCGCAGACAGCGCAGCGGACACACCGGCCAAGGAACCGGTCGAAACCGCGACGGCGACCGTGACCGAAGAAGCGCCGCAACCTGTTGAAACCGCAACGGAAACCGCAACGAATGACAGTGCCGTAGAACCCGCTGTCGAACAGGAACCGGCAGCACCCGCCGTGCTGCTGGCCGGCAAGGACGGCGTCAGCGTCATCCAGCCCGCCCAGACCGGCACCGCGCCTTTCGATCTGGTGCTTGACGCGATCAGCTATGGCGATGGCGGCGCGGTCGAACTGACCGGGCGCGGGGCAGGCGGGGCGAATATCCGCACCTATCTGAACAACAGCGCTCGCGCCACCGCCGCGATCGGCGAGGCCGGTCTGTGGACCACCCGGCTGACCGATGTGGAACCGGGGATCTACACGCTGCGGATCGATCAGATCGACGCGGCGGGCAAGGTCACCGCGCGTATCGAAACCCCGTTCAAGCGCGAAGCGCCCGAAAAGGTCGCCGCCGCCGAAGCCGCGCAGGCGCAGCAAGCCGGCGCGGATCAGGCCGGGGCAGCCGCGCCGATCCGGGTGGTGACGATCCAGCCGGGCAACACGCTGTGGGCCATCGCGCGCGAACAATATGGCGAGGGTTTGCTCTATGTCCGCCTGTTCGAGGCCAACCGCGACCTGATCCGCGACCCCGACCTGATCTATCCCGGCCAGGTGTTTGAAATCCCGCGCGACTGATCCCGCCGGAACACGCAGATCGATGGGCTTTCCCGCTGGCAATCCGCTGGCGGGGGGCCTATTTCTAGGCTTCCGAGCGGATAGAGGATCGAGCGATGCGGCGTGCAGCCCCCCATAGTGATGCCACCCTGAATAACGAACGGCAATCCGGCTGGCGCACGATCCGGCGCGTCGCGCCCTATCTGTGGCCCGCCGATCCGGCGCATGCCTGGGTCAAGCGCCGGGTGGTGTTTGCCATGGTGGCGCTGCTGCTGTCCAAGCTGGTGGCGGTCTATACCCCGATCCTCTACAAGCAGGCGGTCGATGCGTTGGGCGCCAAAGGCGTGCCCGACCTGGCGCTTGGCGCGGTCGGGCTGACGCTGGCCTATGGTCTGGCGCGGCTGATGTCGAACGGGTTCCAACAGTTGCGCGATGCGATCTTCGCCGCCGTCGGCCAGCGGGCGCTGCGCAAGTTGGCGCTGGAAACCTTCGTCCATATTCACCGGCTGTCGATGCGTTACCACATCACCCGCAAGACCGGTGGGCTGTCCCGGATCATCGAACGCGGCGTGAAGGGGGTGGAATTCCTGCTGCGCTTCCTGCTGTTTTCCATCGGGCCGCTGGTGCTGGAACTGCTGCTGATCGCGGGCATCCTGTTTTACCTGTTCGACGTCTGGTATCTGGCCGTTGTCGTTCTGACCATCGCGATTTACGTCTGGTTCACCTTCAAGGTGACCGAATGGCGGGTGAAGCTGCGGCGGGAAATGAACGACCAGGACACCGACGCCAATCAGAAGGCGATCGACAGCCTGCTGAATTTCGAAACGGTTAAATATTTCGGCGCCGAGGCGCGCGAGGCCGCGCGCTATGATGGCGCGATGCAGGCCTATTCGCGGGCGGCGCTGAAGACGGCCTATTCGCTGGCCTTCCTGAATTTCGGCCAGGCGCTGTTGATCACCAGCGGTCTGGCCGCGGTGATGGTGATGGCGGCCATCGGCGTGCAGAAGGGCGACCTGACGGTGGGCGATTTCGTCATGGTTAACGCCTACATGATCCAGATCACCATGCCGCTGAACTTCCTCGGCTCGGTCTATCGCGAAATCCGCCAGGCGCTGGTCGATATGGGCGAAATGTTCGATCTGCTGGAACAGCCCGCCGAGGTGACCGACAAGCCCGGCGCACCGGCGCTGAAGGTCACGGGCGGGCAGGTCGAGCTGGACAATGTGGTCTTTGGCTACGACGCCGAACGGCCGATCCTGCACGGCATCAGCCTGACGGTGGAACCGGGCAAGACCGTGGCCATCGTCGGGTCCTCGGGGTCGGGCAAATCGACCATCGGGCGGCTGCTGTTCCGGTTCTACGACGTGGTGGACGGGGCTGTGCGGATCGACGGGCAGGACGTGCGCGACGTGACACAGGACAGCCTGCACGACATGATCGGCGTGGTGCCGCAGGACACGGTGCTGTTCAACGACACCATCCGCTACAACATCGCCTATGGCCGCGACGGCGCCAGCCAAGAGGAAATCGAGGCCGCCGCCAGGGCCGCCCAGATCCACGATTTCATCTCCGCCCTGCCGCAGGGCTATGACACCACGGTGGGCGAACGCGGGCTGAAACTGTCGGGCGGCGAAAAGCAGCGGGTGGGCATTGCCCGCACCCTGCTGAAGAACCCGCCGATCCTGCTGCTGGACGAGGCGACCTCGGCGCTCGACACCGAGACCGAACAGGAAATCCAGGGCGCGCTGGCGCGGGCCGGGCAGGGGCGTACGGTGATCACCATCGCGCACCGGCTGTCCACCATCGCCGATGCCGACCGCATCGTGGTGCTGGAAAAGGGCGAGATCGTGGAAACCGGCACCCACGCCGAGCTGTTGGAGCGGCAGGGGCGCTATGCCTTCCTGTGGCAGCGCCAGGCAAGCGAGCAGGAGGCGGCCTAGCCCGCCTCCGTACGGGCGATTACTGAATTTGGACGGTGATTGTCAGATTGTCCGGGGTGATTTGGGCCGCTGCCACGTTTTGAAGATACAGCAATTCCGTTCCACCCTCTGTTGTAGTCACCCACAAACCTCCTTCGGCTTCTTCGAAGCTCAGACCGTCGAAGGATATGTCGGTGCCGACGGGGAAGACCAAACTGACGATTTCCGTTTCGGGGTCAAAGTCGGTAATCGTCGCGGCGGTCGACAAACCTTCCGCCGAAGCGTCGATGCCGTCGGTGGGAAAATGGAAGACGGAGAAATAATCTTCGCCTTCGCCGCCGGTTATCATGTCGCCCGTATCGGCAAAAATGGAATCGTTCCCGTCGCCGCCATCAAGCGTGTCGGCTTCGAGCGCTGTAACCGAGCCAATGTCGAAGGCGGATTCACGCGATTGCAAACGGTCATAGCCTTCTCCTCCGCTCAAACTGTCGGAGCCGGAATGGGATAGCAGAATATCATCGCCGTCTCCGCCCAGGACGGTATCATTGCCCGACACGAACAGAGCGCCATCTGCGCCATCATGCCAACGGTCGGCTCCCTCTCCGAGATCGACAATGTCATCACCCATATCGGTGATTACGCTGTCCGAACCGTCGCCGGCATAAACGGTGTCATCGCCTTCGCCCGATGATATCTCGTCGTTGTTCTGACCACCGTCGACAAAGTCGTTGCCGCCCTCCGTCATGATCAGGTCGTCGCCGTAACCGCCATAAACGGTGTTGTCGCCGCCATAGGCATTCAGGTCGTCATCCCCCAGCCCGCCATAGATCAGATCGTCACCTTCGCCGGTGTCGACCGTATCATGACCTGCATCGGCCCGGACCGTATTGTCGCCATCGCCGGTACGGATCACGTCATTTCCATCGCCGGACCGAATGAGCAGGTCATCGTTGTTTTCGAATTCCATGAACCGGTCATCTTCATCCGTCCCGATCAGGGTTTCCTTGGGATCGGTCGCGTCGTCGATATTGTCGACGACGTTGTCGTCGTCATTGTCGTCGTTTCCCATCTCGTCGACGATCGTCCAAGTTGCATAGGTTCCCAGTAGGGACATAAGTACAATAGCAAGCATCTGAAATTCCTGTAGGTTTCGGTTTTTTTATCCCCGAAAACAGAGAATTCAAACAGTAAATTTCTACTTCTCATTGCGCGGTTAACAATGGCGATGATGCTGGCTTATTGTTGAAATCGATAGGGCTTTGCGCCGGACCGGCTTCGGCCCGCGGTGAATTTTACGCGACCCGGCATCCTGTGACGCGCCGGGGCCCGAGGCGCGCCATGAAGCCTCAGCCCGCCAGCACCCGCACGGTCAGGTTTTCCGGCGTCAGCTGGTCGAAGCTGACGCCCAGCAGATGCAGGAATTCGATATCCTCGGCGACCAGGGTGATGCCGCCGCCATCGGCGTCTTCCACCGCCGAGATTTCGTCGAAATCGAATTCCAGCCCGCCGATCAGGGTGATGCGGACGGTTTCGTTTTCGGGATCGAAATCGGTGATGGTGACGGTTTCGGCATCGCTGCTGTCCTGCACCAGCCGCGGGTCCTGGTTGACGCAGACGCAGAACCGGTCGGCGCCTTCGCCGCCTGTCACGATATCGCCGTCGTCGCTGCGGATGAAATCGTCGCCGGCACCGCCGTTCAGCGTGTCGGGGGCGTCCGCCAGCGGATTGCGGTCTTCGTCGAACTGCAGGTCGCGGGCGACGATCCGGTCGTCGCCGTCGCCGCCATCGATCCGGTCCGCCCCCTGGTAGGAGGTCAGCAGGTCGCGGCCGTCGCCGCCCGAAACGGTATCGTTGTCATCCGCCGCCAGGTCGTGATCCAGCAGGTTGTCGAGCCAGCGATCGTCGCCTTCGCCCAGATCGATCAGGTCGTTGCCGCCGCCCGCCGTCACCGTGTCTTCACCGTCATCGGTGGTGATCTGGTCATCGCCATCGCCGGTCTTGACCCGGTCGTTACCGGCGCCGCCGTCGATGATATTGTCGCCACTGTCCGCCTCCAGCAGGTCGTCGCCGTCGCCGCCATCGATCGTGTCGTCGCCACCGCCGCCGTTCAGGTCGTCATTGCCGGCACCGCCGAAGATCAGGTCGTTGCCATCGCCGGAATCGATCGAATCCGCGCCCTCGGCAGCCTGGATTTCGTTATTGCCGTCGCCGGTGCGGATCACATCGTCGCCTTCGTGGGCAAAGATCGTCAGGTCGTTGTCATTGCCCATCGCGAGGAACCGGTCGTCTTCTTCGGTGCCGGTGAAATTGTCGTCTTCGTCGGGATCGGTCCCGTCCGCGGCTCCGAAATCGACCAGCAGAATCCCAAGCAGCAGCGGCAATACGGTCAAGGCGAACATGGCAGCGCTCTCTCTTATAAAAGTAGAAATATAAAATTTGTGATTAATCGGAATTTCTTAAGCAGGCGTGAATCGGGAACGAAATTCGAACATGTACGCAAAAACGCGGCCCCGGAGGACCGGGGCCGCGTCTGATTGCGGTTCAGTTGTGAGCGGGAAGGGGGGTGTCGGGCCGCCTTATTCCGCCGCTTTCAGCTTCTGTCCGGGGCCGCTTTTGCCGCTGTCCGGGGCATCGAACGGGTCCGGCATGTCATCATCCCAGATGATTTCCGGCGCCTTCAGCTTGCGTGCCGCGCGGGCCAGCGCCAGGTCGCGGGCGGCGCGGCTGGCGCGGCCCATCGACAGCGCCGCCAGCGCCCGTGCGATCCAGCGCAGATAGGTGTTGAACCAAACCCGGATCGCCAGCATCGCCGGGGTGAAGACCAGCGTCAGCACCGTGGCGATGCCCAGCCCGAACACCACCGCCGTGGCCAGCTGTTTCCACCACAAAGCGGTCGGGCTGTCGATGCTGTAGCCGCCCTGGATGAAATCCAGCGACAGGCCGAACATCATCGGCGCCAGACCGGCCATCGTGGTCACCGTGGTCAGCAGCACCGGGCGAATCCGGTCCTCGGCGGTTTTCACGATCGCTTCGATCCGCGGCATGTAGGCGGAATATTCCTGATAGGTGTCGATCAGGACGATATTGTTGTTCACCACGATCCCGGCCAGCGCCACCACCCCGGTGCCGGTCATGATGATCGAAAAGGTCTGATCCATCACCAGCATGCCGATCAGCACCCCGGCGGTGGACAGCACTACCGCCAGCAGCACCAGTGCCGAGTTGTAGAAGCTGTTGAACTGCGCCAGCAGGATGATGAACATCAGCGCCAAGGCCGCGCCGAAGGCGGTGCCGAGGAAGGCCTGGCTTTCCGCTTGATCGTCCTGGTCGCCGGTCCATTCCCATGTGATGCCGGCGGGCAGCGGATCGGTGTTCAGCCATTTGGTCAGGGTTTCGATCCGTTCATTGGCGTTGATCGGCTCGGTCACCTCGTTGCCGCTGTCATCGGTCGTTGTCTTGGTCAGACCGGCAGTCACCGCCGCCTTGACGTCGAAATAACGCTTCTGGTCGACCCGGCTGATCGTCGCCAGTTTCGGCACCGGCTGGCGGGTGACGAAATTGGCCAGCGGCACCAACCCGTCGCTGGTGCGCACCTTCAGCGTGTCCAGCGTCGACAGCACCCGGTCCTTTTCCGGCAGCCGCACGCGGATGTCGATTTCCTCGTCCGAGCTTTCCACCCGCATCGTATCGAGCAGGATGCCGCGGGTGACCAGCTGCACCATCGCGCCCACCGTCGCCACGTCGGCGCCGTAGCGGCCGGCCTTTTCCACGTCCACGTCGATCTGCCAGTCGATGCCGGGCAGGGGCAGGGTGTCCTCGATCAGGTCCAGCCCCTCGGTCTGTTCGAACCGGGTGCGGGCGAGGTCGGTGGCGGTCTTCAGGTCGTCCCAATTGTCGCCCTTCAGCCGCAGATGCACCGGCTTGGCCGAGGCCGGGCCGCGCGCCTGGGCGAGGATTTCGATCTTGATGCCGGGGATCTGTTCCAGCGCCTGGGTCAGTTCCTTCAGGATGATATCGCCGTCCAGATCGGGCCGGCCCGAGCGGTCTTCCCACGGAATGGTTTCCAGCTGGATTTGCCCGATCGTGTCGACCGGCGGCTGCGCCCCGCCGGTGTTGTTCTTCAGCCCGCCTTCGCCGGCGAAGGAAAAGGCGTTCAGCACGCCGGGATGGGCCAGCACGATGTCTTCGGCCTGCTGCACCAGCGCGTCCTTTTCGGTCAGCGACAGGTTGCCGCGCGCGCGGACATAGACGATCGCCTGTTCCGGTTCGGATTCGACGAAGAATTCGGTGCCCTTGTTGTGTTCGCCGTAGTAGCTGAAGACGTTCATCACCACGAAGCCCACCGCCACGACGGCGACCAGCGGCATCACCGGGTTGCCGACGATGGCCTTGATCACCCAGCCGAAACCGGTGCGGCGATGGCCGACCCTGATCTTGCGCCGGCCCCACTGGATTTCAGCGGCCTGCAGCGTGACCGAGGCGGCGAAGGCGCCCAGGATGAAGATCACCCCGCCCACAAACAGCGATGCGAGTCCCGCATCGCCCAGTTGGAACAGGTAGTTCGGGTTCAGCACCTGCATCGCGCCGGAGAACATGACCAGCATCGCCACCGGCACCAGCGCCGCGCGCACCACCCAGGGCAGCTTGCGCTTGAGGAACTCGGACATCTGGTGGAACTTGCGGCTCAGCCGCCCCGACACCCCGCCCATCACCGGCAGGTAGATCAGCGCCACCACCAGCGACGCCGTCAGCACGAAGATCAGCGTGATCGGCAGCATCCCCATGAATTCGCCCGCCACGCCGGGCCAGAACAGCATCGGCAGGAAGGCGCAAAGCGTGGTCGCGGTGGAGCTGACCACCGGCCAGAACATCCGCTTGGCGGCCTCGACATAGGCGTGCATCGGGCCGACGCCGTCATTGATCCGCTTGTCGGCATATTCCACCACCACGATGGCACCGTCGACCAGCATCCCGACCGCCAGGATCAGGCCGAACATCACGATATTGGAAATCGTCACGCCCATCGCCGCCAGCAGCAGGAAACACAGAAGGAAGGAGGTCGGGATCGCGAAGCCCACCAGCAGCGCGGCGCGGCTGCCAAGCGAGGCCAGCACCACGATCATCACCAGCGCGATGGCGGTCAGGACCGAGCCTTCCAGCTGGCTGACCATCGATCCCACGACGCGGCCCTGGTCGTTCGAGGTGCCAAGCCGCACCGCCGCCTTCAGGTCCTCGGGCCAGTCTTCGCGCGCGGTTTCCAGTTCGGCCTTCACCTCGTCGATCGTGTCGAGAAGGTTGAACCCCTTGCGCTTGACCACCTGCAGCGCCACCGTCGGCACGCTGTTGAACCGGGCGGTGCCGGTGCGGTCTTCGAAGGTCAGCCGGATATCGGCCAGGTCGCCCAGGGTAACGACGCGCTGGCCGTTGATCTTCACGGGCAGCGAATAGATGTCGCGCGGTTCGTCGAAGGAGGACGGGATCTTGACCGAAAAGGTGCCCTGTTCGGTTTCCACCTCGCCGGCGGCGACCAGCATGTTGTTGTTGGTCACCACGCTGATCAGTTCCTGCGCGGTGACGTTGTAGGATTCCAGCCGCAGCGGATCGATCACCACTTCGACCATTTCATCGCGATTGCCCGCGATGCCCGCTTCCAGAACCGAGTCGAGAGATTCCAGCCGGTCCTGCAGGTCCTTGGCGACCCGGTACATGGTGCGTTCGGGCACGTCGCCGGTCAGGTTGACGATCAGGATCGGGAATTCCGAGAAGTTGATTTCGTTGACCGAATATTTATCGGCCCCGGCCGGGAACTGGCCTTCGGCGGTGGACATGGCGTCGCGCACATCGGCCATCACCCGGGTCTTGTCCCAGCCGAATTCGAATTCCAGCGCCACCCCGGCATAGCCTTCGGACGCGGTCGAGGACATGGTCTTCAGCCCGTCGAGGCCCGCCAGTTCGGTTTCCATCGGCTTGACCAGCAGGGTTTCGGAATCTTCCGCCGAAATGCCGGGGAAGGGGACCGACACGAAAAGCGCCGGGATCTCGATATCCGGTTCGCCTTCCTTGGGCAGGCCGAAATAGGCATATCCCCCCGCCAGCAGCGACAGCAGGATGAAGGCCATCACCATCCGCGCGCGGGCGGCGGCCCAGTCGACGATACCGGTCATTGGCCCAGCTCCTGGTAGGTCGGTTCGACCTTGACGCCATCGACCACGTATTCCTGACCCACCACGATCACGTCGGCGCTCTCACCCAACCCGGTGATCCAGACCCCGGCAGCGGTGTCGCGCACCAGCGTGACCGGCATGAAGGCGACGATATTGCCCTCGGCCACGACGCGCACGCCAAGATGGCCGTCATCGTCCAACGTCAGCGCCGATTGCGGCAGCAGATGCGCCATGGTCCCGGCCGAGGCGATCAGGATCTCGGCGGTCTGGCCGTCGCGGATGCTCATGTCGCCGTTGGCGACCTCGATATCGACGCGGAAGGTGCGGGTCTGCGGATCGGCCGAGCGCGACAGGAAGGTCACCTGGCCGCGCACTTCGCGCCCGTCGCTCAGCCGCGCACCGGCGGGGCTGCCCAGCGACACCCGGCCGACCTGGGTTTCGGGCACGTAACCCACCACCTTGATCGGGTCGAGCTGGATCACCGTGGCGCAGACCGATCCAGCGCTCAGCAGGCTGCCCAGTTCGGCGGTGTCGCTTTCCAGCAGACCGGCGAAGGGCGCGCTGATGCTCAGCCGTTCGATTTCCTTTTCCGCCGCCGCGACGTTGGATTCGGCGGCGCGAATGCCCGCCTGCGCCGCTTCAAGCCCGGAAAGCGCCGATTCCACCGCCGCCTCGGCCGCTTTCACCGCCGCCTGGGTCGAAGCGACCCGGGTGGTGGAGGCATAGCCGTCTTTTGAGAGTTCCGAGGCGACCTTGTCATTGATCAGCGCCTCGTCCAGCTGCGCCTGCGCCTTTTTCAGCTGCGCGTCGGCCTGGGGCACCTGCGCATTGGCATTGGCCAGCTGCGCCTGGGCATTGGCCAGGACCGCGGGCCGGGTGCCGGGATCGAGAATGCACAGTTTCTGCCCCGCCTGCACGAAGCTGCCCTTGCGCAGCGGATCGGAAATCACCTGGGCGGTGGTTTCGGCGCGGACATCGACCTGGCGGGCGGCTTCGGTTTCGCCGCGCAACACCACCGCGCTGTCGATTTCGCGGCTTTGCGAGCGCTGGACCACGACCTTCATGACCGGTTTTGCATCGGCATCCTCTACCGCGGGCACGGGGTCTTCGCCGGCCTGAACGGTCTGTCCGGCGTCACCCACGGCAAAGGCGATCAGGGCCTCGCGCTTCATTACCAGCAGGAACAGAACGACCGTCACCAGAATTGCGGTCAGAATCGGTACAATACGCATTCGAGGTCCTTAACTATGCAAGCATTTGAAATGTCGAAACTGGGGCTTTTACGGCAAATTACAACCCGGTTCGGAGGGTTCTGAACGGATCGGTTCAGTTTTTACGCGGGTGGCCGCCCGGGCGCAAGCCGATAGGCGGTCGCAAGAACGTGTCTTTTGCGCACCCTTGGCAGGCCCGGAGCTTCGGGGTAAGAGGGGGAAAATCAAGGGGGCACGGTTGTGAGCGATACCGACAGTTTTATCGAGGAAGTGACCGAGGAAGTACGCCGTGACCGGCTGTTCGCGCTGATGCGCCGCTATGGCTGGATCGCGGTTCTGGCGGTTCTTCTGCTGGTCGGCGGCGCGGCCTGGAACGAATGGCGCAAGGCGCAGGACCTGGCCGCCGCGCAGGCGCTTGGCGACGGCATCGTCGCGGCGCTGGACCAGGACGATGCGGCCGCCCGCGCCGAAGCCCTGGCCGCGATCGGTTCGGAGCAGCCCAAGGGTGACATCGTCGTTTCGCTGCTGCGGGCCGCCGAACTGGAACAGGCCGGTGAAATCGCCGCCGCCGTCGGAATCCTCGACGCGCTGTCCTCCAATGGCGAAGCCGCGCCGATCTATCGCCAGCTGGCCGGGTTCAAATCGGTGCTGCTGCAGGCCGACACGCTGGCCGCCGATCAGCGGCGCCTGCGGCTGGAAGGGCTGATCCAGACCGGATCGACCCTGCGGCTTCTGGCCGAGGAACAACTGGCGCTGATCGACATTTCCGAAGACGCGCCGCAGGCGGCGATCGAACGGCTGCAGCGGATCATCGACGATGCCGAAGCCACGTCGGGCTTGCGTCGCCGCGCGTCGCAGTTGATTGTGGCGCTCGGGGGCGATACCGCCGCAACGACACAGACGAATTGAACCCGCCGCCTTGGTCGGCTTGGGGATAATGAGACAGAGGGCAGGATTGGTGAAACGCAGTTCTTTCGTTCTTGGTATGGCGGCGGTTTCGCTGCTGGCGGCCTGCACCGAAAAAGAAGTCATCCTGCCGGGCAAGCGTGAAGATATCCGCTCGATCCTGTCGGACGGCGCCGAGACCGGCGAGGTGCAAACCGCTGCCGTGACCCGCAGGCTGACCCTGCCGCGGGTGCATGACAATGCCAGCTGGACCCATCGCATCGGGTCGCCGAAATACCGCCCGACCCATCCCGCGCTTGCCGCCGCGCCCGCGCTGGTCTGGGCCGCCGATATCGGCATGGGCGACGGCAAGCGCAACCGCATCACCGCCGACCCGGTGGTCGATCAGGGCCGCGTGTTCACCCTGGATGCCCAGGCGCTGGTCACCGCGACCTCGACCGCGGGCGCGACGCTGTGGCGGACCGACCTGGCGCCGGAACGCGATCAGCCGGGCGACGCTTCGGGCGGCGGTCTGGCGATTGGCGCGGGCAAGCTCTTCGTGTCCTCGGGCTTCGGCACTCTGACCGCGATCGACCCGGCCAGCGGCAAGGTCCTGTGGCAGCAGAAACTGGGCGAAACCGGGTCCGGTGCGCCCACCGTTTACGGCGATCTGGTCTATCTGACCGGCGGCGACGATACCGCCTGGGCGCTGGAGGTCGAAACCGGCCGGGTGCGCTGGCAACTGTCGCAGGCGCCCGATATCAACAACGTGCTGGGCGCCTCGGCCCCGGCGGTGAACGACAAGTTCGTGGTCTTCGCCTATGGCGACGGCGCGCTGCACGGCGCTTTCCGCAAGGGCGGGCTGCGGCTGTGGTCGAGCTATGTATCCGGTCAGCGCCGGTTCAAGTCGATCGCCAAGGTCGGCGACATCACCGGCGATCCGGTGATTGATGGCAATACCGTCTATGTCGGGTCGCATTCGGGCCGTTTGGCGGCGCTGGACATCAACACCGGCAAACGCATCTGGACCGCCACCGAAGGCGCGATCAGCCCGGTCTGGCCGGTTGGCGGCTCGGTCTTCGCGCTGACCGATCAGAACGAACTGGTGCGGCTGGATGCCCGCGACGGCAGCCGGATCTGGGGCACGGCGCTGCCCAATTTCGTGAAATACCATCCGCGCAAGGCGTCCGAGGTCTATGCCCATTACGGCCCGATCCTGGCCGGCGGTCAGCTGGTGGTGGCCTCCAATGACGGGCTGCTGCGCTTCTTCGACCCGGCCAGCGGCAACCTGACCCGCACCGTCGAAGTGCCGGGCGGCGCGACCACCGCGCCGGTGGTGGCGGGCGGTACGCTTTACGTCGTCGGCACGAATGGTCAATTGTTCGCTTTCCGTTGACCGAAACTTGGTGTAACAGGGCGGCTTGATCCGTTTTGGAGCGTTAAATGAGCTTTACCCTCGCCATCGTGGGGCGCCCGAATGTGGGCAAATCCACCCTGTTCAACCGCCTGGTTGGCAAGCGCCTGGCCCTGGTCGACGACCAGCCGGGCGTGACCCGTGACCTGCGCGAAGGCGATGCCAAACTTGGCGATCTGCGCTTCACCGTGATCGACACCGCCGGTCTGGAAGACGCCACCGACGACAGCCTGCAGGGCCGGATGCGGCGGCTGACCGAACGCGCGGTGGACATGGCCGATATCTGCCTGTTCATGATCGACGCGCGGGTCGGCGTGACGCCGACCGACGAAATGTTCGCCGAAATCCTGCGCAAGCGCGCCAAGCACGTGATCCTCGGCGCCAACAAGGCCGAAGGCAAGGCCGCCGATGCGGGCGTGCTGGAAGCCTATGCCCTGGGGCTGGGCGAACCGTTGCGGATCTCGGCTGAACATGGCGAAGGCATGGATGAGCTGATGCATGTGCTGCGGCCGCTGGCCGAGGAATATGCCGCCAAGGCCGCCGAACACATGCCCGAAACCGACGTCACCCTGGACGAGGAAGAAGGCGAGGACGAGGAAGGCTATCGCAAGCCGACGCTCGACAAGCCCTTGCAGGTGGCCGTGATCGGCCGCCCCAATGCCGGTAAATCGACCCTGATCAACAAGATCCTCGGCGAGGACCGTCTGCTGACCGGGCCCGAGGCGGGGATCACCCGCGACGCGATTTCGCTGACCATCGACTGGGGCGGGCTGCCGGTGCGGATCTGGGACACCGCCGGCATGCGCAAGCGCGCCAAGGTGCAGGACAAGGTGGAAAAACTGTCCGTCTCCGACGGTCTGCGCGCGGTGAAATTCGCCGAGGTCGTGGTGCTGCTGCTGGATGCCGCTATCCCGTTCGAACAGCAGGATCTGCGCATCGCCGACCTGGCCGAACGCGAAGGCCGAGCCGTGGTCATCGCGGTGAACAAGTGGGATATCGAGGAACATAAGCAGGAAAAGCTGCGCGAGATGCGCGAAGCGTTCGAACGCCTGCTGCCGCAGCTGCGCGGCGCGCCGCTGGTCACCGTTTCGGCCAAGACCGGGCGCGGGCTGGACCGGCTGCAGGCGGCGGTGGAAAAGGCCTATGACGTGTGGAACCGCCGGGTATCGACCGCCAGGCTGAACCGCTGGCTGATCGGGATGCTGGAACAGCACCCGCCGCCGGCGCCGGGCGGGCGCCGAATCAAGCTGCGCTACATGACCCAGGCCAAGACCCGGCCGCCCGGATTCGTGGTGATGTGTTCGCATCCCGACAAGATCCCGGCCAGCTATTCGCGCTACCTGATCAACGGGCTGCGGGAAGATTTCGACATGCCCGGCACGCCGATCCGGCTGACCATGCGCGGGCAAAGCGACAAGAACCCCTATAAGGCCAAGCGGGAAAAGAAACCCGGCGCCCTGGGCAAGCACCTGACGAAAAAGCGCGGCCAGCCGCGCGGCTGACCCGCGTACAGGTCCTGTCGCGCAGGGGGTTGAGAAATATTCATCTCCGCTTACAGTTATTGCAACCGGCGCCGCCCGCGCCGGTTGTTTTGCATTGCAGACCTTCTATTTGGTCAAAAAACTGTTGTCTGTGTGATTTAGGGAGGCAGGTGTCCGCGCCGCACGAGGAAGGCCCCCGCATTATCGAACCTTGAGGAGAGCCATGTCTGTCAGGGATTACACCAAGAATTACATCGGAAAAGACAACCGCATCGCCGCGGCCAGCTATTTCGGAACCTTCGCCGTCTATTTCGCGACGCTCTGGGCAGCGATCCACTGGGCCGCGACCTGGTGGGCGGTGGTGCCTCTGGTGGTGCTCAACGCCTTTGCCGGGGTGCGGCTTTACGTGCTGCAGCACGATTGCGGCCATGCATCGCTGTTCGAGACCCGGCGGCAGAACGACCTGGCCGGCTATGGCCTGTCGGTCTTCACCCTGACGCCCTATTGGGCGATGCGGCACAATCACAATCTGCACCACGCCCATGTCGGCAATCTGGATTTCCGCGAAGACGGCGAAATCTACACGATGACGCTGGCCGAATGGAACCAGGCAGGCTTTGGCAAGCGGCTCTATTACCGGCTTTACCGCAACCCGTTCGTGCTGATGCTGGTGGGCGGCATCTTCGTCTATTTCCTGCGCTACCGCTGGCCCAAGAACACGCTGAAGGCGGGGATCGCCGGGGTGCTGGCGCATAACCTGGCGCTGGCGGCCTGGATCGGTGCGATCTGGCTGGCGGCGGGGGCGACCGGGCTGGCGGTCTGGGCGGCGACCGCCGTGGTGGCGGGCGTGATCGGCGTCTTCCTGGTCTATCTGCAGCACAATTTCGAAGACACCCACTGGGACCGGCGCCCCGATCTCGACCCGTCCGTCGCTGCGCTCAAGGGCTCCTCGGCGCTGGATCTGGGCTGGTGGTGGGACTTGGGCACCGGCAATATCGCCTATCACGACATCCACCATTACGATCCGCGCATCCCGTCCTACCGGTTGCGCAAATGCCACCGCGAAATCGGCCATGTGCTGGCGCCGCAGACCAATATCGTGAAATGGCCGCAGGCGATCGCGTCGTTCCGGCTGAAGCTCTGGGATGAGGACAAGGGTAAGCTGGTGCCGTTCCCGGGGGCCCGTCAGGCCAACCTGGCCACGGCCTGAGCCAGCGGTGCGGCCTTGCAGGCCGCGCAGGATGTGCTTCGCCCAGGGGCGAAGCGGAATGGGGGCGCTGCCCCCAAACCCCCGGAGTATTTGCACCAAGAAGAAGAGCAGGGCGCATCTGGTTTCTTCTTGGTGAAAATACTCTGGGGGATGAATTGGCCATAGGCCAAGAAGGGGGCAAGGCCCCCTTCAAACCGCCCGGAACGGGCTAAACCTGACTGCGCCTTGGCGCAGACAATCAGATCAGGTTGCCGCTTGCGTCCAGGGTGGACTTGCCGCCGAGATAGGGATGCAGCACATCGGGCAGGGTGACAGAGCCGTCTTCCTGCTGGCCGTTTTCCAGCACTGCGATCAGGCAGCGGCCGACCGCCAGGCCCGATCCGTTCAGCGTGTGGACGAATTCCGGCTTGCCGCCGCCCTCGGGACGGAAGCGGGCATTCATGCGGCGCGCCTGGAAGGCGCCGGTGGTCGAGACGCTGGAAATCTCGCGATAGGTGTTCTGGCCGGGCAGCCAGGCCTCGATGTCATAGGTGCGGCGCGCGCCGAAGCCCATGTCGCCGGTGCACAGCACCACC
Organism: Thalassovita mangrovi; assembly: GCF_009857745.1. Taxonomy (GTDB): domain Bacteria; phylum Pseudomonadota; class Alphaproteobacteria; order Rhodobacterales; family Rhodobacteraceae; genus Thalassobius; species Thalassobius mangrovi. Next base: position 199,420 of record NZ_WWEN01000002.1, on the reverse strand, counting down.
GTGCGGTAGGGGATGCCGAGCTTTTCCAGCAGCCCCTCGGCACAGCGCAGCATGCGCTTTTGCTCGGCGTCGCTTTCATCGGGATGGGTGATCGACACCATTTCGACCTTTTCGAACTGGTGCTGGCGCAGCATGCCGGCGGTGTCCTTGCCCGCCGACCCGGCTTCGGAGCGGAAGCACTGGGTATGCGCGGTCATCCGGATCGGCAGTTGTGCGGCTTCCAGGATGTCGCCCGCCACCGAATAGGTCAGCGTCACTTCCGAGGTCGGGATCAGCCACCAGCCATTGGTGGTCTGATAGCTGTCATCGCCGAATTTCGGCAGCTTATCGGTGCCATACATCGCCTCGTCGCGCACCAGCACCGGGGTCTGGGTTTCGGTCAGGCCGTTTTCGTCCACATGGGTGTCGAGCATGAACTGCGCCAGCGCCCGGTGGATGCGCGCCAGCGCGCCCTTCAGCACCACGAAGCGCGCGCCCGAGAGCTTGGCCGCGGTTTCGAAATCCATCGACGGCGCGACGGCTGCGATTTCGTAATGTTCCTTCGCGGCGAAATCGAACGTGCGCGGGGTGCCCCAGCGGTTCACCTCGACATTGTCGTTTTCGTCGGCGCCTTCGGGCACGTCATCGGCGGGCAGGTTGGCGATGCGCGCCAGCATGTCGGTGAGCTTGAGGTCCAGTTCCTTGGCCTCGGCCTGCATCGCTGCGACCTCGTCCTTCTTGGCGGCCACCTCGGCGCGCAGCCGTTCGAATTCGGCCTCGTCGCCCTTGGCCTTCGCCGCGCCGATCGCCTTGGAGGCCTTGTTCTGCTCGGCCTGGGCGGATTCGGCGGCCAGGATCTTGGCGCGGCGCGCCTCGTCCAGCGCCAGCAACTCGGCCGACATCGGTGCATCGCCCCGGCGGGCAAGCGCGGCGTCGAAGGCCGCCGGGTTTTCGCGGATGGCGCGGATGTCATGCATGAGGAGGGCTCCGGGTTGGCTGAGTCGATTGTTCGCCGAGGTTATTGCCTATTTTGCGCGGCTTGCAAACCGGTTCGGGGGCGCGGCGCCGGTCGGATTCGGCAAAGGGCGGGCCGCGGGGATGGGACACGAACCCGGCAACGCGGCAAGCGCCGCCGCCGTTTACCCGGACGCCAATGCCGAGGTGCCTTGCAAAACCCAACAACGGCACATAGTTTCCGGGTCGAAATCGCAGGGGATGCCCCTGACCCAAAACAAAGGATGCACTTGATGGAATCCATCGGCCAGTTCGTACCCCTGATCCTGATCTTCGTGATCATGTATTTCCTGCTGATCCGCCCGCAGCAGAAGAAGATGAAAGACCACCAGGCCATGGTCGGCGCGCTGCGCCGGGGCGATCAGGTGGTGACCCAGGGCGGTCTGATCGGCAAGGTGTCCAAGGTCAAGGACGACAACGAGGTCGAGGTCGAGCTGGCCGAGGGCGTCAAGGTCCGCGTCGTCAAGTCGACCATCGCCCAGGTGGTGAGCAAGACCGAACCGGCCGCCGAATCCTGATTTTTCCCGGCCCCTACAGGGGCTGAAAAGCGAAAGCTGCACATATGCTACAGATTGATCTGTGGAAGCGCGTGGTGATCTGGGGGCTTTGCGCCCTCGGGTTGCTGCTGGCGCTTCCCAATGCCTTTTACACACGGGTGGAAACCAGCAACGATGCCGTCATGGCCCTTGAATCGGGCGCGTCCGGCGGCGGGCTGGAAGAACAGGCGGGACTCTGGCCCGCCTTTTTGCCGTCCGGGCTGGTCAATCTGGGGCTCGACCTGCGCGGCGGGGCGCATCTGCTGGCCGAAGTGCAGGTCGCGGATGTCTACGAGGCCCGGCTGCAGGCGATGTGGCCCGAGGTACGCGATCTTCTGCGCGAGGAACGCGATGAAATCGGCACCATCCGGCTGCAGAAAACCCAAGGCGCGGAACTGCGCATCCGGCTGAACCAGCATCCCGACAAGGCCGCGCGCGCCGCCGAACTGGTGCGCGGGCTGGCCCGCCCGGTGGTCAGCCTGACCGGGGCAGGGGCCAACGATATCGAGGTCACCGTCGACGGCGCCGATATCGTCGTCACCCTGAGCGAGGCCGAACGCCTTGCGACGGACGAGCGCACGGTCAAGCAGTCGCTGGAAATCATCAATCGCCGGATCGACGAGGTCGGAACCCGCGAACCCACCATCCAGCGCCAGGGCGCCGACCGGATCCTGATCCAGGTGCCCGGCATCGGATCGGCGGCCGAACTGAAGGACATCATCGGCACCACCGCGCAGCTGTCGTTCCAGCCGGTCGTCACCCGCACCGGCAATGCCGACATGCCGCCGGGCGCGGGCAACGAATTGCTGCCCTCGCTGGATGACGAAGGCGTCTATTACGTGCTGGAACAGGCCCCCGTCGTTACCGGCGAGGAACTGGTCGATGCGCAGCCGTCCTTCGATCAGAACGGCCGCCCGGCGGTGACCTTCCGCTTCAACACTTCCGGCGCGCGTAAGTTCGGCGATTACACCGCCGAAAACATCGGCAATCCCTTCGCCATCGTGCTGGATGACGAAGTGATCAGCGCCCCGGTCATCCAGGCCCATATCGGCGGCGGATCGGGTATCATCACCGGCAATTTCACCGTCGAGGAAAGCACCAACCTGGCCGTCCTGCTGCGCGCGGGCGCGCTGCCGGCGGGGCTGAAATTCCTCGAAGAGCGCACCATCGGCCCGGAACTGGGCGCCGACAGCATCGAGGCTGGCAAGATCGCCTGTATCGTCGCCTTCGCCGCCGTGCTGGTCTTCATGGTGCTGAGCTACGGATTGTTCGGCGTTTTCGCCAATATCGCGCTCTTGATCAACGTGGCGCTGATCTTCGGCGCGCTGTCGCTGATCGGCGGTACGCTGACCCTGCCGGGGATCGCGGGGATCGTGCTGACCATCGGTATGGCGGTGGACGCCAACGTTCTGGTGTTCGAGCGTATCCGCGAGGAATTGCGCACCGCCAAGGGGCCGGCCCGCGCGATCGAGCTGGGCTACGACCGGGCGCTGTCGGCGATCATCGACGCCAACATCACCACTTTCATCATCTCGGTGATCCTGTTCGCCCTGGGCTCCGGCCCGGTGCGCGGCTTCGCTATCACGCTGGGCCTGGGTATCATCACCTCGGTCTTCACCGCGATCTTCGTCACACGTCTGCTGATCGTGATGTGGTTCGAACGCCGCCGTCCCAAAACGATTGAGGTCTGACATGCGCCTGAGATTTTTCCGCGAAGTCCCGAATTTCGATTTCTTCCGCTGGCAATGGGCGACCCTGGGCTTGTCGGGCGTTCTGGTCGTGTTGTCGCTGGTCGCCTGGGGGATGATCGGGCTGAACTTCGGCATCGATTTCCGAGGCGGCACGATGATCCGGACCCAGTCGTCCCAGGCCGTCGATGTCGGGCAATACCGTCAGGCGCTGGCCCCGCTGGAGCTGGGCGACGTGTCGATCGCCGAGGTGTTCGATCCGACCTTCGCCGAGGATCAGCACGTGGCGATGATCCGCATCCAGTCCCAGGACGGGCAGGAAAGCGTCAATCAGGACACCATCGCCCAGATCGAGGCCGCGCTGCAGGGGGTGGACGACACCATCAGCTTCCCGCTGGTCGAATCCGTGGGCCCGAAAGTGTCGGGCGAACTGATCTGGACCGCCGTGCTGGCGGTGGGGGCGTCGCTGGCGGCGATCCTGTTCTATATCTGGCTGCGGTTCGAATGGCAGTTCTCGGTCGGCGCCGTCGCGGCGCTGGCGCATGACGTGATCGTGACCATCGGCATCTTCTCGGTGCTGCAGATCCGCTTCGACCTGGCTACCATCGCGGCGCTGCTGACCATCATCGGTTATTCGATCAACGACACGGTGGTGATCTTCGACCGGCTGCGCGAAAACCTGGTCAAGTTCAAGACCACGCCGCTGCGCGACCTGATGAACCTGACCGCCAACGAAACCCTGAGCCGGACCCTGATGACCTCGGGCACCACGCTTTTGGCGCTGATCGCCATGCTGGTGCTGGGCGGCGACGTGATCCGCGGCTTCATCTTCGCCATCACCTGGGGCGTCGTGGTGGGGACCTATTCCTCGGTCTACGTCGCCAAGAACATCGTCCTGATGCTGGGGGTGAAGCGCGACTGGTCGAAGCCCGACAACAACCAGGGCAACCAGTTCGCCAACGTAGATGCCTGAGGCCATTTCCGAGCTTCTGGCCTATGACGGCCTGGGCTGGCTGATCTTCGGCGTCTTCCTGGCCGGCACCGTGCGGGGCTTTACCGGCTTCGGCACGGCGCTGGTCTATCTGCCGATCGCCGGGCAGTTCATGTCGCCGGTCTGGGCGCTGACCACGCTGGTGCTGATGGAGGCGGTGGGGCCGTTGCCCAACACGCCCTCTGCCTTCCGCACCGCGCGGCTGGACCAGGTGCGGCGGATGCTGATCGGGGCGACGATCGCGCTGCCTTTGGGCCTGCTGATCCTGTTCGCGATGAAGCCCGAACTGTTCCGCTATGGCGTTTGCGTGCTGACCCTGACCGTGCCGCTGTTGCTGGCGGGCGGGGTACGGCTGCGCCGCGATATCGGCCCGGGGCTGCAATATGGCGCGGGTACCCTGTCGGGATTCCTGGGCGGGGTGGCGGGCGTGCCCGGACCACCGGTGATCCTGCTTTACATGGCGTCGAGCGAACCGGCGCGGGTGATCCGCGCCAATATCATGCTCTACCTGATCATCTTCGATTTCGCGGTGATCGCGATGCTGGCGCTGCAGGACAAGATGGAACTGACGCCGGTGCTGCTGGGCGTGCTGCTGATCGTGCCGAACCTGCTGGGCAATCTGGCCGGGGCGGCTATGTTCCACCCCGACCGGCAGCGGCTCTACCGGGTGGCGGGATATGGTATCACCATGATGTCGGGCCTGTCGGGCCTGCCGATCTGGGACTGAGCGGCCTGAGACTGAAAGGAAAAGCGATGCAGCTGACCGAGGTGACATTCGACGACGCGGTGCCGGTGGACGGCTACGGCCCGGGGTTTTTCCGGGTCGGCGGGCAGGTCCTGCACGGCGCTGTGATCGTGACGCCCGACAAGGCGCGGGTCTGGGCCGGGCTGGAGGACGATGGCGCAGCGCTGCTGGCGCTGGCGGGCGAGGTCGACGTGATCTTCGTCGGCATGGGACCCGAGATCGCTTTCCTGCCGTCCGAGCTGCGCCAGCGGCTGGAGGCGGCGGGGATCGGGGTCGAGGTGATGAATTCGCCCTCGGCCTGCCGGACCTATAACGTGCTGGTGTCGGAGGGGCGCCGCGTCGCCTTGGCGGCGCTGCCGGTTTGAACCGGCGCATCGGTGGGGGCGCTGCCCCCACACCCCCGGGATATTTGTGAACAGAAGAAGCGGGATGGGCGCGCATGGCGCAGTGCCGCATCCCGTGCGATGGCGCTTTTCGTGGCGGCGTCAATGGGATAGGAGGGATGCATGGAATTGACTGTATCCGATCTTTCCGTCGCGCGCGGCGGCATCGCGGTGCTGGAGGGGGTGTCGTTCACCATCGCCAGCGGCGAGGCCCTGGTGCTGCGCGGGCCGAACGGCATCGGCAAGACGACGCTGTTGCGCACCGTGGCCGGGCTGCAGCCGCCGCTGAGCGGGGCGGTGGGGCTGGAACGCGACGCGATGGCCTATGCCGGCCATGCCGACGGCATCAAATCGGTGCTGAGCGTGCGCGAGAACCTGCAATTCTGGGCCGACGTGTTCGAGACCGGCAGCATCGACGCGGCGCTGGACGCCTTCGACCTGCGCGGGCTGGAGAACCGCGCCGCGGGCGGCTTGTCCGCCGGGCAGAAGCGGCGGCTGGGGCTGGCGCGGATGGTGGTGACCGGGCGGCCTGTCTGGGTGCTGGACGAACCGACCGTGTCTTTGGATGTGGCCTCGGTCGCGATGTTCGCCGACGCGGTGCGGGCGCATCTGGCGGGCGGCGGTCTGGCCTTGCTGGCGACCCATATCGATCTGGGCCTGGCCGAGGCGCGGGTGCTGGACGTGGAACCGTTCAAGGCGGTGCCGCCGCCGCTGGACGATTTTGACGGAGCTTTCCTGTGATTGCGCTTCTGACAAGGGATTTGCGGCTGGCGGTGCGCGCCGGTGGCGGCTTTGGCCTGGGGCTGGCCTTTTTCCTGATCGTGGTCGTGCTGGTGCCCTTCGGGGTCGGCCCCGAAAGCGGGCTGTTGTCGAAGATCGCGCCGGGGGTGTTGTGGCTGGGGGCGCTTCTGGCCTGCCTGTTGTCGCTGGACCGCATCCTGGCGCTCGATTGGGAGGACGGATCGCTGGACCTGCTGGCCACCGCGCCGCTGCCAATGGAGGCGATCGTCAGCATCAAGGCGCTGGCGCATTGGATCACCACCGGGTTGCCGCTGGTGCTGGCCGCGCCCGTCTTCGGGCTGCTGCTGAACCTGCCGGATGCCGGGTATGTGCCGCTGGTCATTTCGCTGCTGATCGGCACTCCGGCGCTGTCGGTGATCGGCACTTTCGGCGCGGCGCTGACGGTGGGGCTGAAACGTGGCGGGCTGCTGTTGAGCCTGCTGGTTCTGCCCCTATATGTGCCGACGTTGATCTTCGGCGCGGAAATGGCGCGGCGCGCGATCGAGGGGATGGAGGCGACCACGCCCTTGCTGATGCTGGCGGGGATTACCTGCGGCACCATCGCGCTGTTGCCTTTTGCCTCGGCTGCGGTACTGAGGGTGAACCTGCGCTGACGGGGATGTGACTTGCGCGCGGCGCGGGAGGAGTTAGGAAACACTTATGGGTTCGATCTGGGAATACGCCAATCCGAAGAAATTCATCGCCACCACGGACAGGTTGCTGCCGTGGGTGTCGGCGCTGGCGCTGGTGGCGCTGGTCGGCGGGCTGATCTGGGGCTTCTTCTTCACCCCCGACGATTACAAGCAGGGGTCGACGGTCAAGATCATCTATCTGCACGTGCCGAGCGCCCTGATGGCGATCAATGCCTGGATGATGATGCTGGTGGCCTCGCTGATCTGGATCGTGCGGCGGCACCACGTGTCGGCGCTGGCGGCCCGCGCGGCGGCGCCCATCGGCGCGGTGATGACGCTGATCGCGCTGATCACCGGGGCGATCTGGGGCCAGCCGATGTGGGGCACCTGGTGGGAATGGGACCCGCGGCTGACCTCGTTCCTGATCCTGTTCCTGTTCTACCTGGGCTACATGGCGCTGTGGGCGGCGATTGAAAACGACGATACCGCGGCCGATCTGACCTCGATCCTGTGCCTTGTCGGATCGGTCTTCGCGATCCTGTCGCGCTATGCGGTGAATTTCTGGAACCAGGGGCTGCACCAGGGGTCGTCGGTGATGCGGGCGGGGGCCATGATGGGCGACACCGAAGAGCGGGTGAGCAATGTCTACGCCGTGCCCCTGTTCGTCTGCATCGCGGGCTTCATCCTGCTGTTCATCGCGCTGGTCTTCCTGCGCACCCAGACCGAAATCCGTGCTCGCCGGATGCGGGCGCTGCTGGCCCGCGAAAGGATGAACTGATGCCCGATCTTGGAAAATACGCCGAGGCGGTGCTGTCCTCCTACGTGCTGTCGATCCTGCTGATCGTGGCGATGATCGTGGTCAGCGTGCGGCGGTCGCGCAAGGTGAAGGCGGCGCTGGAAGAAATTGAAAAACGGGGCAAATCGAATGGCTAAGATCAATCCGATGATGATCGCGCCGCCGGTGATCTTCGCCGGCCTGGCGGCGATGTTCTGGATCGGCATGGGGCGCGAAAACCCCGATGAGCTGCCCACCGCCTTGGCGGGCAAGCAGGCGCCGGCGGTGCAGATGGTGCCGCTGGGCGACGCGCCGCAATTCGACGATGCGACGCTGCGCGACGGCAAGGTCAAGCTGGTGAATTTCTGGGCCTCGTGGTGCGCGCCCTGCCGGGTGGAACACCCGAACCTGGAAAAGATGGCTCAGGACGGCGTGACGATCTACGGGGTGAATTACAAGGACCAGCCGGGCAAGGCGCTTGGCTTCCTGGCCGAGCTGGGCAATCCCTATGCGGCGCTTGGCGCGGATGAATCCGGCCGGATGGCGCTGAACTGGGGCGTCTACGGCGTGCCGGAAACCTATGTCATCGACGGCGCGGGCAATATCATCATGCGCCACGCCGGGCCGATCACCCAGCGGGCCATCGACGGTGAACTGGGCGCGGCGATCGCCAAGGCGGCGGGGAATTAAACCCGCCAGAAGGCCGGGGTGAACAGCACGAAGACCGACAGGACTTCCAGCCGCCCCACCAGCATCCCGAAGATCATCAGCCACTTGGCGGTGTCCGGAAAGGCGTTCAGCGCGCCGGACCCGCCGACCTCGGGCCCGTAGGCGGGGCCGACATTGGCGATCGCCGTCCAGGCGGCGGTCAGCGCGGTGGCGTTGTGCAGTCCGGTCAGTTCCAGCGCCACGGTCAGCAAGCCGAAGGTCAGCAGGAAAAGGGCGAAGAAGGCGATCACCGAGTTGAACACGTCTTCACCGATCGGCTGCTTGCCCAGCTTCGGCGTGACCATCGCGTGGGGCGCCTGGATGCGCTTGATCTGCGCCTTCAGCGCTTCGATTACCACCAGCCAGCGGAAGATCTTGATCGAACAGCCGGTCGAGGCGGTGCAGCCGCCCACCAGCCCGGCGGCAAGGATGACGGTCAGCGGGAAGGGGCCCCAGCCGGTGACATCGGCGCTGGCATAGCCGGTGCCGGAAAACAGGGTGACGATGTTGAAGGTGGTTTCGCGCAGCACCACCCAGAAATCGCCGGATTCGTGGATCAGCCGCCAGGTCACCACCGCGGCGATGCAATAGGCGGTCCAGCGCAGATAGGTGCGCACCTGCACGTCTTCCCACAGCGGCCGGCTGTGCCCCTGACTGAGCTGCACGAAGCGGATGAACGGCATCGAGGCCAGCAGCATGAACACCGATGACACGTATTCCAGCGGCCCCGAAAAATCCGCGAAGGAGGCGTCGGAATTGGCGAAACCGCCGGTGGACATGGTCGACATCGACACCACGGTCGCGTCCAGCGTCGACATGCCCAGGATGCGGTAGCACAACCAGCAGATCACCGTCAGCAGGATATAGGTGCTCAGCAGCGCGCGGGCGATGTCGGGGGCGCGCGGCAGGATCTTGCCCAGCGTGTCAAACCCTTCGGAGCGGAAGAACTGCATCCCGCCCAGCCCCATGACCGGCAGGAAGATCATCGCCACCACGACGATGCCCAGGCCCCCCAGCCATTGCAGGATGCCGCGCCACAGCAGGGTCCCTTCGGGCAGGGTTTCGATCTGTTCGAATACCGTCGACCCGGTGGTGGTCATGCCCGACACCGCTTCGAAATAGGCGTCGGTCAGGCCGACGCCCGGTTCGCCCAGCATGAAGGGCAGGGCGCCGACCAGCGGCAGGTAGGCCCAGGTTCCGGTGGTCAGCAGGAAGGCTTCGCGGGTGCCGATATCGGCCGAGCGGCGGTTATTCGTCGCCAGCACCACCAGAACGCCCACCAGCAAGGCCAGCCCGGCGGTTTCACCGAAGACGAAGGGGCTTTGCTGTCCCATCGCCCAGTCGAGCAGCATGCAAGGCAGCATCGCCAAACCCATGGCGATGGTGAGATAGCCGTTTATGCGGATGACCTGGCTGTACTGCATCGCCCATGTCCGGTTTGCGTGGCCCGAGTTAACGCCTGCACCAGGGGAAGGTCCAGTGCAAACCGTCGGACAATACCGGTCAGCCACCTGCCGGGGCGGTGCGGGGTTTCCCTTGCGGCCTCGCCATACGGCAGGGGACAGGATGAGTACCGCCAACTGCGACGGCTTCCGTTCCGGTTTCGACCTGCGCGGCGCCTCAGGCCAGGTCGATTTCAGGAAAAACGGGCGACCCGGCAGGCCAGCAAGTTGCGACGCACATCGGTATCCGACCGTATCATCGGCGGTATCTGGAAGATGTCCACAATGAGCCATACGCCCAAGGGCACAAGCAGAAAGGGTTTGTCCGTCAGAACCAGGGTGATCCAGCCCAGCGTCGATACCGCAAGCATGACGACGGCGCTGCCATTTCTGCCCAGGTAAAACCGATGCCCCCCGAAAATGCCGAGCAGCAGCCAAAGCATGTAAGCGAGGCCAATAGATTTCTTTTCGCTGGTAAGGCGCTGTTCAATGACAATGCGCTGTTCCGTCGACAGGCTCATTTCAGACCTCGAAATGGGGTTGGGGAACTCACATAAAAGGGGGGGTGGGGAAACTCAAAACAGACCACAATTTTAAATAGATTCTCGAAAAAATGCAATCGCTCAGGGTGTTTTTATAAGTCCCTGTAGAGGCTGATCATTTGCAATGAAAAAAGCCCCGGCAGTGTTGCCGGGGCTTTCTTAGGTTCGACGGTTTGGAGAAGTCTTACGACTTCGCCAGGTTGCGCAGCACGTAATGCAGCACGCCGCCGTTTTCGATATATTCGATTTCGACCTCGGTATCGATCCGGCACTTCAGCTGGATGGTCTTGGACGACCCGTCGGCGAAGGTGATCGTGCAGGGCACTTCCTGCAGCGGCTGGACGCTGTCCAGACCCGAAATCGACACGGTCTCGTCGCCGGTCAGACCCAGCGATTTGCGGTTCTCACCACCGGTGAATTCGAACGGGATGATGCCCATGCCGACCAGGTTCGAACGGTGGATACGCTCGAAGCTTTCGGCGATCACGGCCTTGACGCCCAGCAGCGCGGTACCTTTCGCGGCCCAGTCGCGCGACGATCCCGCGCCGTACTGTTCACCACCGAAGACCACCAGCGGGGTGCCCGCTTCCTGATAGGCCATCGAGGCTTCGTAGACAGAGGTCTGTTCGCCGTCGGGGCCCTTGGTGTAGCCGCCTTCGACACCGTCCAGCATTTCGTTCTTGATGCGGATGTTGGCGAAGGTGCCGCGCATCATGATTTCGTGGTTGCCGCGGCGCGATCCGTAGGAGTTGAATTCACGCGGTGCAACCTGCCGTTCGGTCAGGTACTTGCCGGCCGGGGTGGTGGTGGCAAAGGAACCGGCGGGCGAAATGTGGTCGGTGGTGACCATGTCGCCCAGAACCAGCAGGACCTTGGCGCCATCGATGTTCGAGATGGTGCCCGGTTCCATGCCCATGCCCTGGAAGTAGGGCGGGTTCTGGATATAGGTCGACGAAGCCGGCCAGTCATAGGTTTCGCCGCCGGTGACGTCGACGCCCTGCCAGTGCTCGTCGCCTTTGAACACGTCGGCATATTTCTTCATGAAGGCTTCGCGGGTCACGGTCTTTTCGACCAGTTCCGCGATTTCGGCGTTCGACGGCCAGATGTCCTTCAGGAAGACGTCGTTGCCGTCCTTGTCCTGGCCCAGCGGTTCGCTGGTCAGGTCGATGTTCATGTCGCCCGCGATCGCATAGGCAACGACCAGCGGCGGCGAGGCCAGGTAGTTGGCGCGCACGTCGGGGCTGATCCGGCCTTCGAAGTTGCGGTTGCCCGACAGCACGGCGGTGGCGACCAGGTCGCCCTCGGCGATGGCTTCGGAAATTTCCGGCTGCAGCGGCCCCGAGTTACCGATGCAGGTGGTGCAGCCGTAACCAACGAGGTTGAAGCCGATCGCGTCGAGGTCTTCCTGCAGGCCCGCGGCCTCCAGGTACTCGGTCACGACCTGCGAGCCGGGCGCCAGCGAGGTTTTCACCCAGGGCTTGCGGTTCAGGCCCAGTTCACGCGCCTTGCGCGCCACCAGACCGGCCCCGATCAGAACGTAGGGGTTCGAGGTGTTGGTGCACGACGTGATCGAGGCGATGACGACCGAGCCGTCGTTCAGCTTGTAGTCTTCGCCTTTGACGGCCTGCGACTTGATCACGTTGTTGGCGGTGTTGTGATCGCCTTCCGACGCCATGTCGCGCGCTTCGGCCGACACGTCGATGCCGCGATATTCGCCGACCACGTCGTAGAAGGCGTTCGCCGCATTGGTCAGCGGCAGGTAATCCTGCGGGCGCTTGGGGCCCGAGATCGCCGGCACGATGGTGCCCATGTCCAGTTCCAGGGTGTCGGTGTAGACCGGGTCGTAATCGGCGGTGCGCCAGAACCCGTTTTCCTTCGCATAGGCTTCGACCAGCGCGATACGGTCTTCGTCGCGGCCGGTCTGGCGCAGGTAGCGCAGGGTTTCGTCGTCGATCGGGAAGAAGCCGCAGGTGGCGCCGTATTCGGGGGCCATGTTGGCGATGGTCGACCGGTCGGGCAGCGGCAGGCGGTCCAGCCCTTCGCCGTAGAATTCGACGAACTTGCCGACCACGCCCTTCTTGCGCAGCATTTCGACGACTTTCAGAACCAGGTCGGTCGCGGTGGTGCCTTCGACCATTTCACCGGTCAGCTTGAAGCCCACGACTTCGGGGATCAGCATCGAAATCGGCTGACCCAGCATCGCCGCCTCGGCCTCGATGCCGCCGACGCCCCAGCCCAGGACGGCCAGGCCGTTGACCATGGTGGTGTGGCTGTCGGTGCCGACCAGGGTGTCGGGGTAAGCGACGGTTTCACCGTTCTGGTCATCGTCGGTCCAAACGGTCTGGGCCAGGTATTCAACGTTCACCTGGTGGCAGATGCCGGTGCCCGGGGGAACGACGCGGAAGTTGTTGAAGGCCGACTGGCCCCATTTCAGGAACTGGTAGCGTTCCATGTTCCGCTCGTATTCGCGGTCCACGTTCATCTGGAAGGCGCGCGGATTGCCGAATTCGTCGATCATCACCGAGTGGTCGATCACCAGGTCGACCGGGTTCAGCGGGTTGATCTTCTGCGCGTCGCCGCCCAGGCCCTTGATCCCGTCGCGCATCGCGGCCAGGTCGACCACGGCGGGAACGCCGGTGAAGTCCTGCATCAAGACGCGGGCCGGACGATAGGCGATCTCGCGCGGGTTCTTACCACCCTTGGCGCCCCATTCGGCGAAGGCCTTGATGTCGTCGACCGAAACGGTGCGGCCGCCGTCTTCGAAACGCAGCATGTTTTCCAGCACGACCTTGAGCGCGGCGGGCAGCTTGGAGAAATCGCCAAGACCGGCAGCTTCGGCGGCGGGAATGGAGTAATAGGAAACGGACTTGCCGCCCGCAGACAGGGTCTTGCGAGTTTTTGCGGTATCTTGTCCAACGACGATGGGCATGAGATGGCCTCCCTCAGATCAGGTGAAAGGGGTGTTGCTGGCGCTGCTTCTGCCCGATCACGCGACGGCAATCAAGGGGGAGAAAGTCAAAATGTATACGAATGTACACTAAAATTCATTTTCTTGCCCCGCTCACCGCAGCCTGACAAAACCTTGATTGGTTATTTCACTCGGAAATGCCTAGAACAGAGACAGTTCAAACGAAGAAAGAAGTCCCCGAGAATGCGTCGTTTCGTCACTTGGCTTGCCGCTGCCCTGATTTCGTTTTCGTCGCCGGTTCTGGCCGATGATCATCCTGTCGTCGTTGAACTGTTCACCTCGCAAGGCTGTTCCTCCTGTCCGCCCGCCGACGCCTTCCTGGCGACATTGGCCGAACGCGACGACGTGATCGCGCTGGCGCTGCATGTGGATTACTGGGATTACATCGGCTGGAAGGACGCCTTCGCCAATCCGCAATTCACCAAACGGCAGAAGGCTTACGCGATCGCGGCGCATCGCCGTTCGGTCTATACCCCGCAGATGATCGTCAACGGGGTCGAACATGTGGTCGGAAACCACCCGGTGGATGTCGAGGCGCTGATCGCCAAACACGCCAAGGGGCCCGAACCGGTGGCGATGGAACTGACTCAACAGGACGGGGTGCTGTCGATTTCGGCCCATGCGGAACAGGCGCTGCCGGGGCCGCTGGTGGTGCAGCTGGTGCGCTATGAACCGATGCAGAAGGTGGAAATACGCGCCGGGGAAAATGCCGGACGGGACTTGCTGTATTCCAATATCGTGACCGAATGGCACCGGCTGGGCGATTGGGACACCCGCAAGCCGCTGGAGCTGCAGGCGCGTATTTCGGGCGACGACCCGGTGGTGGTGATCCTGCAGGCGCCGGGGCCGGGCCCGATCATCGCGGCGGCGCGGCTGCGCTGAGGGTAGCGACCCGGAACGTCCTTCAAAAGAGACCCCGGCCCGGAACAAGGCCGAAGCCCGCCGGGCCAGCGCCAGTCCGCCCCGACGGGCTGGCGCTGGCCCGGCTTTCGTAAGTTTATCAGCGTCTTACGGCTTCGCCTTCCAGCGGCGATGCACCCAGAACCATTGATCCGGATATTGCCGCACCACCGCTTCCAGCCGGTCGTTGAATTGCTGTGTCATGTCCTCGGCGCTGCTATGCGGGATCGGCGTGTCGATATAGGCGCGGAAGGTGAGGCCGTCTTCCTTGCGGATGCTGAAGGCGGGCAGGAACAGCGCATCGTATTTCAGCGCCAGTTCGGCCGCCGAAAGCGAGGTCATGGCGGGATGGCCGAAGAAGCTCAGCCGCGCGCCCTCGGCGACGTGCTGATCCATCAGGAAGGCCACGATATTGCCCTGGCGCAGGAATTTGACCAACTCGGCCAGCCCGCGCCTGGTGCGGGGATAGACCGGGCTGGAAATGGCGTTCAGCGCCCGCACCCAGTGGCGGTTGAAATAGATATTGTCGAGCGGCCGGTACAGGCCCGAGATATTGCCGTATTTTTGCGCCAGGATGGCGCGCACCGCGTCGTGATTGCCGAAATGTCCCGACACCATCATCACCGGGCGCCCGGCCTCGCAGGCCTCGATCAGCGCCGCGGCGCCGGGGCCTTCCAGCTCGGTCCCTTCCACGTGGCGCTTGAACGCCTCGCCGGAATAGACCTCGATCAATGTGCGGCCGAAATTGTCCGGCACCGCGCGGGCCAGCCGGTCGACTTCGGATTGCGGCAATTCGGGCCAGGCCAGCGCCAGGTTCTGGCGCACCCGCTTGTCATATCCCGCCAGCGGCGCAATCACCCGGCTGACGATCCAGCCCATCAGCGGCACCCGCCAGCGATAGGGCAGCGCCAGGGTCAAAAACAGCGGCGCGCTGGCCACCAGGTTCAGCGCGTACTGCCCGGCGCGGGCCGAGAAAGACAGCTTCTTATCGCTCATGACGCGGCTTTTTCCCGGGCTTGCGAGGTTTCACGGTGCCACACATAGATACCCGATCCGACGATCACAAGCGCGCCGACCACGGTCCAGAAATCGGGATATTCGGCGAAGAACAGCATCCCCCAAAGCGTGGCGAAGATCAGCCCGGCATAGGAAAACGGCGCCAGCATACCCGCTTCGCCGATCGACAGGGCGCGGATCAGCAGCAGTTGCGACAGGGTGCCGAAAACCGCCAGCATCGCCATCAGGGCGGCGGTGGTCAGGTCGATCGGTTCCCAGTGGAACGGCACGATGCAGCTCAGCACCACCGCGCCGAACAGCGTGGTGTACAGCAGCGAGGTCCAGGGATTTTCGTTCAGCCCGACATAGCGGGTGACCAGGTTATAGGCGGAATAGCTGAAGGCGGCGCCCAGAGGGAACAGCGCATAGGGCGAAAACACCCCGCTGCCGGGGCGGATGATGATCAGCGCGCCGATCAGCGAGGCGGCGATGCCGAACGCCCGGCGCGGCCCGATCTTTTCGCCCAGGAACAGCGCCGCGCCCAGGGTGATGATCACCGGATTGACGTCCATGATAGCGGTCGCCTCGGCCAGGCCGATATTGGCAATGCCGAAGAAAAAGAACCCGGTCCCGAACATCAGGAAGATCGAGCGCGCCAATTGCAGCATCGGGTAGCGGGTGCGCGCCACGGTGCCGATCCGAGGCAGAACGATCAGGAAAATCAGCGTCGCCGCGCCGGCATAGCGGGCCCAGACCGCCTGAACCGTGCTGACCCGCATGCTGATTTCCTTGGCCGTCGCGTCCATCGCCGCGAAAAAGAAAATCGCCCCGATCATCAGGGCGATGGCTTTGGCGGTCTGCGACATAGTTCACTCCGGGTAGCGCGGCAGGCCGGTGCCGGTCATCGAAACGCGGCTGGAAGCACGGCGCAGTTGGCCGCATTCATCCCGTCGCTGCCCGCGGGCTGGGCGGGCAGTACGCTGTAGCGCAACTCTGCGACACTGTCATGTCCCCGGAGGGCGGTTTTTTCCGGCGCTGTCAGCCGGTGACCTTGGTGCAGCTTTTGGTTTCCGCATCCCAGACCGTGCCGTCGGCACAGGACATCGCCTGCTGATGATCTTTCGTACATTGGGCGGATGCGGCCAGCGGTGCGGCGGTCAGGATAACAGCGGTCAGTATGGTCTTGATCATAAAAGAAAACTCCCTGCCAAGCGGTGAACCTTGGCAGGGAGCATATCACAGATCGCGATTTTCGCGAAGTCAGGCTTCGCCGAAGACCCGGCGGAAGATCGTGTCGACATGTTTGGTGTGATAATCCATGTCGAATTTTTCGTTGATCCCGTCCACGCCAAGCGCCGCGACCACGTCCTTGTCGGCCAGCAGCTGTTCGCGGAAATCGACGCGGTCTTCCCAGACCTTCAGCGCGTTGCGCTGCACCATGGCGTAGGCGTCTTCACGCGACACGCCCGCCTGGGTCAGCGCCAGCAGCACCCGCTGCGACATCACCAGGCCCGGGAACTTGTTCATGTTATCCAGCATGTTCTCGGGGAAGATCAGCATCTTTTCGACGACGCCGGCCAGACGGTTCAGCGCGAAATCCAGCGTCACGGTGGCGTCCGGGCCGATGCCGCGTTCGACCGAGCTGTGCGAGATGTCGCGTTCGTGCCACAGCGCCACGTTTTCCATTGCCGGCACCACGGTCATGCGGACCAGACGGGCCAGGCCGGTCAGGTTTTCGGTCAGGACCGGGTTCTTCTTGTGCGGCATCGCCGACGAACCCTTCTGGCCCATCGAGAAGAATTCCGCGCCTTCCAGCACTTCGGTGCGCTGCATGTGGCGAATCTCGATCGCGACGTTTTCGATCGAGCTGGCGATCACGCCCAGCGTGGCGAAGAACATCGCGTGGCGGTCGCGCGGGATCACCTGGGTCGAAATCGGTTCCGGCTTCAGCCCCAGCATCTTGCAGACATGTTCCTCGACCGCCGGGTCGATATTGGCGAAGGTGCCGACGGCGCCGGAAATCGCGCCGGTGGCGACTTCGTCGCGCGCGGCCTGCAGGCGGGCCTTGTTGCGGTCCATTTCAGCGTAGAAACGGGCGAAGGTCAGGCCCATGGTGGTGGGTTCGGCGTGGATGCCGTGGCTGCGGCCGACGCGCACGGTGTTCTTGTGCTCGAACGCACGTGTCTTCAGCGCGGCCAGCACCTTGTCCAGATCGGCCAGCAGGATGTCGGCGGCGCGCACCAGCTGAACGTTCAGGCAGGTGTCGAGAACGTCCGACGAGGTCATGCCCTGGTGCACGAAGCGGGCTTCTTCGCTGCCCACATGTTCGGCCAGGTGGGTCAGGAAGGCGATCACGTCATGCTTGGTGACCGCTTCGATTTCGTCGATCCGGTCGACGTCGAATTCCACGTCCTTGGCTTTCCACACCGCTTCGGCGTTTTCCTTCGGGATCACCCCCAGCTCGGCCTGCGCGTCGCAGGCATGGGCTTCGATTTCGTACCAGATCTTGAACTTGGTTTCGGGCGACCAGATGGCGACCATTTCAGGACGGGAATAGCGAGGGATCATCGTCAATTTCCTTGGAAAGCGGGAACTCGCGCCAGTCTTTAGCGGCGCAAAGCCATTACAGCAAGGGCAGGGGGAAAGATATGTCGTCGCATCGCCGCGCTTTGGCCGGGCCGGGAGGAATAATGCGCCGGCCTGTCGCGGGTTCGCGCGGGGGAAGTCAGGCGGTCCGGCGCAGCGGGGGCGTCATCGGGGCGGCGGCGCCGGGATCGGCAATCCGAAGGGGCGCGATCACATGCCGCCCAGCAGCGCCAGGATGGGCAGAATGGCAAGCGCAATGCCCATGCCGCCAAACGTGCCGCCGTCGGAATCGCCGGCCGCGTCCGCTTCCATCGGATCGTTTCCGTCGTCCTCTTCGACGCTATCGTCCGCGGCGTCGGGGATTTCGGGGGTGTCGAACAGATCGGTCAGGTCGTCCTCGGCGATGTCGTTTGCCTTCGGGCTGCTGTCGAGCGCGGCGAGGAAATCGTTGTTGTAATCGGGATTGTCGATTTCGACACGGACGATTTCATAGCCGTCCATCTGCGCGGTCAGGATGCCGTCTTCGAACATCCGGTCGCCGTCCATTTCGGTGACTTCGGCCAGGGCGTCGGGCGAGGTGGGGTTGTAGCCGTCCTTGACCCCGAGGATGTCGACATGGATGCCACCGGCGCCGTCGATGATCTGCGACATGTCGATCACCGCATTCTGCGGGTCTTCGGTATTCGAGGCGATGAACAGGACCAGCCGGTCCTCGGCATAGAAACCGTGGACGCTGGTATCGTCCTGTACCGCTTCGTGTTCGCCGCGGTCATCCGACACGAAGTCGATCGGGCGAGTCCCGGGAAGGGATTCATTCATCATGCGGAACATTTCGCCGGGGACGGTCAGCCGTCCGTCGCCGCCTTCGTTGCCGGCGAGGTTGGTCAGGTTGTTCTGTTGGATGGCCCAGACATGGGCGGCGTCGACTTCGTGTTCGACGAAGACCTCGGTCATGTTGAGCATTTCATGCGCCTGGCGCAGCCCGTATTCCTCTTCCGGGTCCCAGCTGGTGCGGCTGGCGCGCAGGTTCCATTCGGTGACATAGGTGTCGAGATTGCCGAGCTCGGCTTCCCAGGTCGACTCGATCACGTTGAGATCGTATTCGCGGCTGTTGGGGTTGTCTTCGCCCTTGGAATAGATGTGCGCGATGATGCCGTCGACGGCGTCGCGTTCGGCTTCGGTGTCGAATTCGCTGATGATGATTTCATTCGCGACCCGGGCCCAGGACACTTCGCCGGAATTGAAGATGAAGCTTTCGTCCAGCTCGACGTTATAGTCTTCCATGATCGCTTCGAGCTGTTCCTCGGCGGTGTCGAGGTGATCGTAATCGTCGGCCAGCCGGGCGGAACCGTAATTCTGGCCGTTCTGCACCAGGATATCGATATCGGCGAAGGCGGTGTCGCTTTCCGCGTGACTGTCGATTTCCTCGTTCAGGATCTCGGCCATGCGGCTGGCGACGCGGCCGTATTCCAGCGAATCCATTTCGCCGCTGCCCCAGTATTCGTTGCCGATCTCGAAGGCACGGATGGTCGGT
This sequence comes from Thalassovita mangrovi, assembly GCF_009857745.1. Lineage (GTDB taxonomy): Bacteria > Pseudomonadota > Alphaproteobacteria > Rhodobacterales > Rhodobacteraceae > Thalassobius > Thalassobius mangrovi. Next base: position 180,221 of record NZ_WWEN01000002.1, on the reverse strand, counting down.
TCACCGTATTCGCCGTTCAGCGTGTCCTGGATGAAGCCGCGCAGCGCGTCTTCGTCGATATCGGCGTAGCGGTGACCGTCGGCGTCGGTTTCTTCGCTCAGGAAGTTGCGCGTCGGAAGAACGATCGTCACGTCGATATCGTTTTCCTCGGCATAGGTCATGAATTCGGTATAGGGCAGCAGTTCGATTTCGCGGCCGGTGTCGGGGTCGATGTCGCTGGTTTTGTCCGGGTCGGAGATGTCGAAATAGTCTTCGGTCAGCGACCCGCCGGGATAACGGATATGAGTGACGCCCAGGGCGTCGGCCGCGTCGTCATAGGTGCCATCCTCGCCAAGCTGGTCGCGGTTGGCCAGGATGTTGGCGCCGAACAGGTCCTGATGATAATCGTTACTGCTTACGCTTCTTGTATCCAGGTAAATCATCTCTGTTCCCTCTTTTCCGAAGAAAAGGTGGTTGGTCGTCTGTCTTCATTTCCGGGTGGCCCCGATCCGGCCGCGTCTTTGAGTGAGGGGGCGGTCGGTTGCCTGATGAGATGAGCGTGAGAGCGACGAAGCCGGAGGTCTACGGGATCACGAAAAGGTCGACTTATTCGCCCTCGTCGACCTCCAAAAGGAGGGGGCGATTGTCCGAAATTTCCGGTTTACGACGTATAAAACAGGGCGCGGGCATCCGCACATGCCGACGCTCGCGCGGAGCGAAATCGGTCGGGCCGATTTGTTCCGCGACGGGGCGCAAAGGTGATTCTATGACCCTTATTTCTAAGGCCTAATCCCTTTCCTTGGGTGGCTAATCCCTATGGTCTAGGTCCTGTCCAGCAAGGTCTATGCCAGGTGGGGGACCCTTTATTGCCTGTCACATAGGCCATACGTCATAAGTCAAAAACTGTTTAGCAGGAATTGCGATTGTTTTCGGATTAGGTCAAATTGCCGGGTAATGACCAAGATTGTTCAAAATTCCCTGCCTTATGACATCACCAAACCGCGACCCTTGCCCGGGATCGCGCCGCTGGATCCGGTGGATTGGCTGATCGTGGACGAAGCTTACGCGGCGCAGATGGCCGAACGCGAGCGGCTGATCAAAGGCCGGCGCGACGCGGTGATCGCGATGGATGACGCGGCCGCCCCGGCGGTGGCCGAATTGCTCGACATGGTGCTGGACCAGCTGCGCGGCATGGCCGGTTTCACGGTCGCCGCCGATCACGTGATCCGGCCCGACAGCGCGCGGGTGGAAATCGACCGCGACGACCCGCTGGCCATCCTGGGGATGCTGGTGCAGGAAGACCTCTGCGTGATGGAAAAGCGCGGCGAGGAACATGTGCTGACCGCCGCCGTGCTGTGTTTCCCGTCGAACTGGATGTTGCGGGAAAAGTTCCTGCGGCCGCTGATCGGCATCCACATCCCGGTCAATGCCTATGACGACAATATCGCCAAGCGGGTGCAGCGGCTGTTCAACGGCATCCAGCCGGGGCGGCCGCTATGGCGCTTCAACGTGCTGTGGTATGGCAACGACCTGTTGCACAATCCGTTTTCGGAAAGCGAAGAGCACAGCACCGTGCCGCGCGAGGAGGCGAGCTATTTGCGCAGCGAAAGGCAGGCGCTGATGCGGCTGCCTAACACCGGCGCGGTGGTGTTTTCGATCCATACCTTCATGATCCACGGCGATATCGCCCGGTCCTGGTTCTGACGGTCCTGAGGGTGGCGCGCTAGCGGTCGATCCGGTCGGCCATGATCGCGATGGCCTTCTGGTAGACCCCGGCGGCATTCCATTGCTTGATCACCTTGAAATTGGGCTGGTCCGGCAGGTATCCCCGGCCGGGTTTCCAGCCCTTCTTGCGCAGGTAATTGGCGGTCGAGGCCATCGCGTCGACCTCATCGGTCAGATCGATCCGGCCGTCGCCATTGCCGTCCACCCCGTAGGTCAGGATGTTGCCGGGCAGGAACTGGGTATGGCCCAGCTCGCCGTGCTTGGCGCCGATCGAGGCGGGCGAAATCGCGCCCCGGTCGACCAGTTTCAGCGCCGACAGCGCGTGCGGGGTGAAAAAATCCGACCGGCGGCAATCATAGGCCAGCGTGGTGATCGCCGACACCACGTTGCTGTCGCCCATGAAATTGCCAAAAGCCGTTTCCATCCCGTGGATCGCCAGCAGCACGCCCGCAGGCACGCCATAGGTCTTTTCCAGGCTGGCATAGAAGGCCGGGTTACGCGCCTTGCGCTTGCGGCCAAGCGCGACGATGGTATCGGCGCCGCGCACCTGCATGAATTTTTCCAGCGAATATTTGAAGGATTTCTGGTTGCGGTCGGCCCAGATCGTTTGGCTGGCATATTGCGCGCCCGACAGCGCGGCGAGCCCTTTTTTGCCGACGCCCGCGGCCTTGGCTTCCCGTGCGAAGGCGGTTTTCCAGGCGGCGAAGCCCGCGGCATTGTCGCCGCAAGAGGCGGCCCGGACCGGCGCGGGGGCGATCCCGCCGAGGGCGATGATGACGACGGGGAGAAGACGAGAAACGGGTTTGAAAAATACTGCAGCCATGGGCCTGTTCCGATCGGTTTAAATGCGATCAGCGTAACCCGGAGTGAAAAACGCCGCCAAATGATTTTGACGGCGTTTCGAAAAGATCGCTGTCGCGGGGATCAGAGGCCGATCATGCTCATCGTATCGGCCAGCGCGCCGGAGGTGTTCAGCGCCATCATCATCCCGGTCAGCGCCAGGGTATGCGCGGCCAGGCGGAAATCTTCGCCCCGCACCACGTTGGCGAAGGTCAGCAACACCGCGACCGGCAGGAAAAACAGCCCCACGGTGGTCACCAGCACCCAGCTGGCCATGCGCATAGCGAAGCTGTTATTGGCATCCTGGGCATCGTCGGTCGGGGGATAGATCGCCGAGCGCAGGTCGGCCGCGTCGATCTGGCTGTCGCACACATGGGTGCGGCGTTCGTATTCGGTTTCCAGGCTGCGCGAGGCGGTCTGGATTTCGGGGAACCGCTTGGCGGCCGCGTGGGTGACATTGCTGGCGGCTGCACCCGTCGCGGCGCGGGGCTGCGGCAACAGAATGGGGGCAGGGCGGGCATGGCGTGGTTTCGCCTCCGCGGCCGTCCGGCGGACCTTGCGCGGCTTGATTTGGGTGGCCGCCTTGAGGAATTCCGAGGTTTCCAGCAGGTCGGAGGGGCGCAGCCACAGCACGAAATCGGGTTCCGTCAGGGTGGCGACGCGGCTGGTCATTTCGGCGAGATAGGATTTCAGGCTGTGTTCGATATCGGCCGGGTCGCTGTCACCCGCATCCGTATCGTCGCGCAGCGTCAGCGACAGGCCGATCAGCATATCGGCATAGGGCACGATACCGTCGTCGTCCTCTGCGCCGAACACCATTTCGTTGGGATGCAGCGGCGGGGTCAGGTCCAGTTCCAGCGTATCGGTGACGATGCGCAGCAGGTCGTTTTCCAGCACGTTCACCGACTGGATACGTTGACCGCGCGCTTCCAGAACGCCCTGCAGCGCGTTGCTCAGCTCTGCTTCCTCGGTACGCTTTTCATCGAGGAACACCAAACCTGCCGAATACCGATACACGTCCTTTTCCATGACATATCTCCAGCTCGAAACCTGTGAGACATTTGTGGAAGTCAAAATGGGACATTCTGTGGCGCAATTCCGGCGGAAGAAGGCATTGTTGTGAATTTTTCGAAAATTTTCCCGGCCTAATTGTGCTCTGCGGGGCGGCGAAATTGGCAAAATGTGCTTTAATCTCAATGGCTAAGGCTGTCTTGATAAAAAAGGGCGCCCGCAGGCGCCCTTTTCCGTACTCTTCCCCTGCGGGTAAATCAGCAGCTGTAGTACAGCGCGAATTCAACCGGGTGCGGGGTGTGTTCGTACTGCTGGATCTCTTCCATCTTCAGCGCGATGTAGCCGTCGATCTGATCTTTGGTGAACACGTCACCGGCGATCAGGAAGTCCATGTCGGCCTGCAGCTCGTCCAGGGCTTCACGCAGCGAACCGCAGACGGTCGGGATACCGGCCAGTTCTTCGGCGGGCAGATCGTACAGGTTCTTGTCCATGGCTTCGCCCGGATCGATCTTGTTCTTGATGCCGTCGATGCCGGCCATCAGCAGAGCAGAGAAGGCCAGGTAGGGGTTTGCCGAGGGATCGGGGAAGCGGGCTTCCACACGCTTTGCCTTCGGCGATTCCGCCCACGGAATACGCACGCAGCCCGAACGGTTGCGGGCCGAATAGGCGCGCAGAACGGGGGCTTCGAAACCCGGGATCAGACGCTTGTAGGAGTTGGTCGACGGGTTGGTGAAGGCGTTCAGCGCCTTGGCGTGCTTCAGGATGCCGCCGATGAAGTACAGCGCTTCCATGCTCAGGTCGGCGTATTTGTCGCCGGCGAAGAGCGGCTTGCCGTCTTTCCAGATCGACATGTTCACGTGCATGCCGGTGCCGTTGTCGCCCGCGATCGGCTTCGGCATGAAGGTTGCCGATTTGCCGTAAGCCTGCGCCACGTTGTGGATGATGTACTTGTACTTCTGGATCTCGTCAGCCTGTTTGGTGACGGTCCCGAAGATCAGGCCCAGTTCGTGCTGGCACGACGCCACTTCGTGGTGGTGCTTGTCGACCTTCATGCCGATGCGCTTCATGGTCGACAGCATTTCCGAACGCAGGTCCTGCGCGTCGTCGATCGGGTTGACCGGGAAATAGCCGCCCTTGACGCCCGGACGGTGGCCCGAGTTGCCCATTTCGTAATCGGTGTCGGTGTTCCACGAGGCGTCGATCGCGTCGACTTCGTAGGACACTTTGTTCATCGAGGTCGAATACTTGACGTTGTCGAACAGGAAGAATTCAGCTTCCGGGCCCATATAGGCCACGTCGCCGATACCGGTCGATTTCAGATAGGCTTCGGCCTTTTCGGCGGTGCCGCGCGGGTCGCGCTCATAGGGTTCACCGGTGTCGGGTTCGACGACCGAGCAGTGAATGCACAGGGTTTTTTCGGCATAGAACGGATCGATATAGGCCGAGTCGGTGTCGGGCATCAGTTTCATGTCCGACGCTTCGATCGACTTCCAGCCTGCGATGGAGGAGCCATCGAACATGAAGCCTTCTTCCAGGAAGTCTTCGTCGACCAGATCGGCAACCACGGTCACGTGCTGCAGCTTGCCGCGCGGATCGGTGAAGCGGATATCGACATATTCGACGTCTTCATCCGCGATGGTCTTGAGAACTGCGTCCTTGCTCATTCCCTTATCCCTTTCGTTTATGGGGTGTTACAGCGCGTCCGAACCGGTTTCGCCGGTGCGGATGCGAATGGCTTGTTCGACGGGGCTGACGAAGATCTTGCCGTCGCCGATCTTGTCGGTCTTGGCGGCGTCGATGATCGCCTCGATGGCGCCGTCGACGAGATCGTCGTCCAGAACGACCTCGATTTTCACTTTCGGCAGGAAGTCCACGACATATTCCGCGCCGCGGTACAGCTCGGTATGGCCTTTCTGGCGACCGAAGCCCTTCACCTCGATCACGCTGAGGCCTTGAATGCCCGCTTCCTGCAGGGCTTCTTTCACCTCATCGAGCTTGAATGGCTTGATGATCGCTTCGATCTTTTTCATCGCTGGGTCTCCTCGCCAGATGCTTCGTTCATGGCACAGATCACTTTCATCCGGGGGTCTCAATTGGCTAAGGTCATTCCCGTGGACCCGCTGGGCGGGATTCTTGGGGTGAGATTAAAATAACGGCAAGATGATTAAAAGATGTGCCGTTTGAAAACTTTTGGGCTGAAATCATGACAGAACTCCTGACCGCTGCACAAATGCGCGCCATCGAAACCGCCGCCATCGAGTCGGGTGAGGTGACCGGGCTGGAGCTGATGGAGCGCGCAGGCGCGGGCGTTGTCGAGGCGATTTTCGAGGAATGGCCGGAGCTTGCCGGGGCGGATGCGGCAGGCGGGGAGGGGGGCATTGCCCGTCCGGCGGAGAAGGGGGGCGTTGCCCTCCATCCGGCGTTGCCGGATTCCCCCCAGGATATTTGTGAACAGAAGAAGTTCAGGGCGGTGGTGCTGTGCGGGCCGGGGAATAATGGCGGCGACGGGTTCGTGGTGGCGCGGCTGTTGCGGCAGCGGGGCTGGGAGGTGGAGGTTTTTCTCTACGGTGATGCGGTGAAAATGCCGCCGGATGCGAAGGCGAATTATGAGCGGTGGTTGGAAAACGCAGGCGTTCACAGGTGGGATGACAACTTTATCGAGGATACCCTCGACGAATGCGACCATGATTTGGTTGTCGACGCAGTTTTCGGAACCGGCCTTACCCGCCTGATGCCGGACGATACAGAACGTACGTGGCATGGTTTTGTGCCCCGCGTCTTCAGCTGGCACCAAAAGGATAGACCCAAATACGTCGCTGTCGATATTCCCAGCGGCATTTGCAGTGACTCGGGCCGCAATTTGGAGGGGGCGTTCCCTACCGATCTGACGGTATCATTCCATCGCGCGAAAATCGGGCACTACCTGTTGGCCAAAGGCCCACCGGACGGCGGAACGCTTTGGTGCGGAAAAGTAGTCGTCAAGGATATTGGTCTCAAGGATGCCTGTATCGCCGACGCTGTACGCTTGTTCGATCCGACGATATCAACACTGACCAAGTTCAGCGACACGCACAAATATTCCCATGGCCACGCCCTGATCCTTGCGGGCGGGCCCGGCCGGACCGGGGCGGCGCGAATGGCGGCGCGGGGGGCTCTCAGGGTCGGGGCCGGGCTGGTGACGCTGGCGGTGCCGCCAGCGGCGCAGAAGGAGGTGGCGGCGCAGGTCACCGCGATCATGCTGCGGCAGGTGGGCGATGCGACGGCGCTGGCCAAGGTGCTGGAGGATGCGCGGTTCAACGCGATCGGGCTGGGGCCGGCGCTTGGGCTCGACGAAGATGCGGCGGCACTGGTTGCCACCGCGCTGGAGGCGGGGCGGGCGACGGTGCTGGATGCCGATGCGCTGACCCTGCTGGCAAAGGACGCGGCACTGTTTGCCAAGCTGCACGACAAATGCGTGCTGACCCCGCATGCGGGCGAATTCAAACGACTGTTCCCGGATATCGCGGCGAAGCTGGAGGCTGTGCCCACAAAAGGCCCGGCCTATTCCAAGGTGGATGCGACGCGGGAGGCGGCGAAACGGGCGGGCTGCCTGGTGTTGTTCAAGGGGCCCGACACGGTGATCGCGGCGCCGGACGGGCGCTGCAGCATCAATTCGGCGCAATACGAACGGGCGGCGCCCTGGCTGGCGACGGCAGGGTCGGGGGATGTGCTGACCGGCTTCATCGCCGGGCTGCTGGCGCGGGGAATTGCGCCGCAACAGGCGGCGGAAACCGCGGCCTGGCTGCATGTCGAATGTGCGTTGGACTTCGGGCCCGGGCTGATCGCGGAGGACCTGCCCGAGCAATTGCCGAACGTCTTGAGGCGTCTGCTTAGCCGGCCATGACCGGCGCGGTGGCGCATTCCAGTTCCAGACCGTCGGCATAGATCACCTGCGGGTCGTCGAAATAGAGCCGGAACACCATGTGCTGGGCGCGCGGTTGCAGCCGGACATATTCGCCGTCGATCAGGCGGCGGGCGTCGACCAGGGCCTCGTCCTCGCAATACAGCGCCTTGGCGCGCCAGTCGCGGATCAGGATCTTCTGCCGCGAGGGCAGGATCGTGTCGGCGTCGGGGCGGTCATGGCCCAGCGATCCGGCGCGGATGCGCACGGTTTCGCAAATCTCGAAGTCGTGTTCGATCGCTTTCAGCGTCACCAGCCCGGTATTGCGGGTAATGATACGGTCGCCGGGGGCCAGGGTTTCGACCGGCAACGCGCCGTCTTCGGTCAATACCAAGGTGCCGGGCATAAGCCCGTTGATAAGGTCAACGTGACGCTTTGCGGTTCTTTGACCGCTTATGCGCCCCAGAGTTTTGAGTTCCATGGGCGTTTATCCTACTGCTCTGCCTGCTTTTTTACAGACAGATTAATGAGGATAACGGCACTTGTCTTGTCCTTTTTAGTGAATTTTTCGTTTCAGAGCCGCTTAATTTTCCTCTCGCATCCGTTGGAACTGTTTGCTAGATAGCGCCGGAACTGCGGGCAGTCTCGTCTTTGACGGGGCTGCCTGCCCGAGTTTTGCGGGTGTGGCGGAATTGGTAGACGCACCAGATTTAGGTTCTGGCGCCGCAAGGCGTGGGGGTTCAAGTCCCTTCACCCGCACCAGGTTGGAAAAAAGGACGAGAACATGCAGGTCACCGAGACCCAGAATGAAGGCCTGAAGCGCGCCTATGAAATGATGCTGACCGCGCAGGAGCTTGACGACAAAGTCAACGCCAAGCTTGCCGAGGCGCAGCCGGAAATCGAAATGAAGGGCTTCCGCAAGGGCAAGGTGCCGATGGCCCTGCTGAAAAAGCAGTTCGGTCAGCGCCTGCTGGGCGAAGCCATGCAGGAAGCCGTCGACGAGGCGATGAACAAGCATTTCGAAGACTCCGGCGATCGTCCGGCGCTGCAGCCGCAGGTCGAAATGGTCGGCGCGGAAGACTGGAAAGAAGGCGACGACATGAAGGTCACTATGACCTATGAAGCGCTGCCGGAAATCCCCGAAGTCGATTTCTCGGGCGTCGAGCTGGAACGCCTGGTGGTCAAGGCCGATGACGCGGCCGTCGACGAAGCGCTGGCATCGCTGGCCGAAACCGCACAGGATTTTGCCGACCGCAAGAAAGGCTCCAAGGCCAAGGAAGGCGACCAGATCGTGTTCGATTTCGTCGGCAAGGTCGACGGCGAAGCCTTTGAAGGCGGCGCGGCCGAAGATTACCCGCTGGTGCTGGGCTCCGGTTCTTTCATCCCCGGTTTCGAAGATCAGCTGATCGGCGTGAAGGCCGATGAGCAGAAAGACGTCACCGTGACCTTCCCCGAGGAATACGGCGCGGAAAACCTGGCCGGCAAGGAAGCGGTGTTCGAATGCACCATCAAGGCGGTCAAGGAACCCAAAGCGGCCGAGATCGACGACGAGCTGGCGAAGAAATTCGGCTCCGAGGATCTGGCCGCGCTGAAATCTCAGGTTTCCGAGCGTCTGGAAGCCGAATATGCCGGCGCCGCGCGTCAGGTGCTGAAGCGTCAGCTGCTGGACAAGCTGGACACCCTGGTGTCCTTCGACCTGCCGCCGAGCCTGGTCGAAGCCGAAGCCCAGCAGATCGCGCATCAGCTGTGGCACGAGGAGCACCCCGACGTGCACGATCACAACCACGACAAGATCGAGCCGACCGACGAGCATAACAAGCTGGCCGAACGCCGCGTGCGTCTGGGCCTGCTGCTGGCCGAGCTGGGCCAGAAGGCCGAGGTCGAGGTCACCGATGCCGAGATGACCCAGGCGATCATGAACCAGGCGCGTCAGTACCCGGGTCAGGAACGTCAGTTCTTCGAATTCATCCAGCAGAACCAGCAGATGCAGCAGCAGCTGCGCGCGCCGATCTTCGAAGACAAGGTCATCGACCACGTGGTCGAACAGGCCAAAGTGTCGGAAAAAGAGATCAGCAAGGACGATCTGCAGAAAGCCGTGGAAGCGCTGGAAGACGAATAATCTTCCTTTCCATATCGCATTTTGCAAAAGGCCGCCCCCAGGGGCGGCCTTTTCGCTTTTTCCGCTGCGTTTTTCGGCCCGCATGTTGACGGTTTGCCCCGCCCGGCCTTTCCTGAGCGCGATCACAGGGAGGACGTGATGGACTACACCAGCTTTTCAAAGGACGATTTCGACGCGTTCCGCGCAAATGACCGGCCCGGGCCGATCCATATGCTCAATCTGGTCAGGCTGCGCGACAGGGCGGAGTATGCCGACGGGCGCGACGCGACCGGGGCCGAGGCCTATGCCGCTTACGGCAAGGGCAGCGAGCCGGTGTTCAAGCGCCTGGGCGGGCGCATCGTCTGGCGCGGCCGGATGGAGCAGATGGTGATCGGTCCCAGGGATCAGCAGTGGGATCTGTGCTTCATCGCCGAATACCCCGGCCCGCAGGCCTTTGCCGACATGCTGAAGGATCCCGAATACCGCGCGGCGATGGTGCACCGGCAGGCGGGGGTGGCGGATTCCAGACTGATCCGTATGGCGCCGCTGCAGGTGGGGGACAATTTCGGAACGTGAAATGGCCGGCCCCGTGATTTACACGGGGTCAGCCATTTTGTGCGTTGCGTGAGTGGTGCCTGTCAGGCGTCGCAGCGTTTATGGACGTCGCCGCGCAGGATTTCGGCCAGTTCGAGCTTGAGCGCCAGGGCCGCGACCTTTTCGTCGTCATCCGCCGCGGTGGAAATCTGGCTTTCGCAATACTCGCGCAGTTCCTGCAGCGTCGGCTTGCGGGTGGCCTCCGGCTCGGCCGCGAAATCATAGGCCGATTCCAGCGCGATCTCGCGGTCGCCTTTCTTGGCGTCGCTTCCCTTGAACAGGCTCAGCGCCTCTTCTTCGGTGCCGAAGACATCGTGGTTGATGCCGGCGAAATCGCGGATGCTGGCGATCCGTTCATCCGAGCAATCGAGCAGGGCCGCCATCGCCTTGACCTTGCCCATCTGCTTGGTCGAACCGACATAGTCGTAAGGCGCGTTCTGCGACCGGATCATCACCCGGTTCATCACCGGATCGATCACGGCGATCGCATCGAGAATACCGGCGTTCTTGCCGTATTCGGTTGCCGCGATGAACAGTTCCGAGGTCACGTAAGACACCGAGTTGCGGGTCTTGCCGCCGCGAAGCTTCTGCGTGTCGACGCAGAAACGGGTGACTTCCCACAGCTGGGCGCTGCGCAGCGGCGGTTCACCGTCGAGAATGTCATAGAAGACATCCGCCAGCATGTGCGGGCCGGTCGTCTGCAGAAGGCGCAGGCATCCGACGACATCCCCTTCGTCGTCAAGCGCGATCAGGTAGGTGGGAGACAGGGCATCGAATTCGTCGATTTCCTTGCCGTCGGTGATGACGACATCCCAGCCCAGGCGATCATGGAAGACCCGTGCGCGCAGGGCATACATTTCATCCAGGATTTCCTTGAATAAGTGGCGGTTCAAGGCGTCTACGGTCAAAATCATGGCTTTCCCCTATTATTGCCGATTTGAACTCAGTTTGAGCAAAATTGGACAATACTACTATTAGGGGATTCCCGTAGCCGTGTAGAATGTTGTAAATTGGGCGCTTTTCGCTCAACTGGGGTGGATCAGACCCAGGCTGATCGCGCGCCCAACCGCCTGTGCGGTTGTAAGCGCACCCAATTTTTCGCGCCCGGACCGGATGTGAACTTCAACCGTTCGATGAGAAATCGACAGGATATCGCCGATGTCCTGCTGCGATTTCCCGGCGGCGACCCATTGCATGATTTCCAGTTCCCGGTTGGAAAGGGTCGGGCGCGCCAGCGCCTTGGGCAGAATATCGGAGTTAAGCACATTGTCATGCAGGTGCACGGCGGCCATCTGCAGGTCGCCGATCACGGTGGGCAGGAATTTCTTCCATTCCTCGGCGGAGCATTCGTGGGCGACGCTCAACAGGCCGAAATCCCCGTAGGGGCCGCGAATGGGAATGCTCAGCCCGCGATCGGAAATGCCGAAATCATGGGCGTCGGAAAAGACCAGTTTGAACTTTTCATGTTCCCGCAGCCGTTGCCAATCGACCGGGGCAACACTGAGCGCCGCCGCCTGCAGCGTCGGATCGAACCGCTGCATGCCCTTGGTGGCGTAATGGATTTCCCATTCGTCAGGGTATGTTGTGAAGCCGTGAATATCGCCCGTCACCAGGCTCGTCGTTGCATAAGATGCATGACTGAAGCCCAGCGTCTCGCCCAAGCTCACCAGAAATTCGTCGTATTTCTCGTTGCCCTGAAAGCTGGTTAGATCAATGAGCGCCATCTTTTGCCTTCCGCCTCGTAGCCGGTTTGCCGCGATATGTCGGTACTTTGAGCGTACATAGCAACGGCTCAGCGAGCGGAACTACTTGACCGGTCTAGAATTTGAACAGTTTCGGCCAGAATAGTGCAATGCTCTCGGAAAAGGGACAAGATGAAATTTGATTTCCTGTTGTCGGAGGCAAATTTCGCAACCATCGGGCGTAAAAAAGCCGCGCAAAATCTTTGCGCGGCTTCGTAATGTATAGATTCGGAGCTCTTACTCTTCCGATTCTTCTTCCGCTTCGCCAGCCGGGGCTTCTTCCAGCTCTTCGTCCGATGCGGCGGCACCGATATCGTCGAACAGTTCGGCGATTTCGAATTCTGCTTCCGCTTCGGCTTCGGCGGCCAGTTCCTGGATCGACTTGCCCGAGGCTTGCAGTTCGGCTTCTTCTTCCGAACGGGCGACGTTCAGTTCGATCTGAACCTGAACTTCGGGGTGCAGGGTCACGTCGACCTTGTGCAGACCCAGTTCCTTGATCGGGGTCGGGATGACGACCTGCTTGCGGTCGACCGAGAACCCGCCTGCGGTGGCAACGTCGGCCGCGTCACGCGGGGTGACCGAACCGTACAGGTTGCCGCCGTCGGAAGCCTGGCGAATCACGACGAACTGCTGACCGTCCAGCTTTTCGCCGAGCGCTTCGGCTTCTTTCTTGGTTTCCAGGTTGCGGGCTTCCAGCTGCGCTTTGTCGGCTTCGAATTTGGCCTTGTTGGCCTCCGAAGCGGTCAGGGCTTTGCCCTGGGGCAGCAGGAAGTTGCGGGCGTAACCCGATTTGACGTCGACGACGTCGCCCATCTGGCCCAGCTTGGCCACGCGTTCGAGAAGGATAACTTGCATCTGTTCGTCTCCTTACTTCACGGCGTAGGGCAGCAGGGCGAGGAAGCGGGCGCGTTTGATGGCGCGGGCCAGTTCACGCTGCTTCTTGGCCGACACTGCGGTGATGCGCGAGGGCACGATCTTGCCGCGCTCGGAAATGTAGCGCTGCAGCAGTTTGGTGTCTTTGTAGTCGATCTTCGGCGCGTTTTCACCCGAGAAGGGGCAAACTTTGCGGCGGCGGAAAAACGGTTTAGCTGCCATTGGTTAGCTTCCTTTCTTGGGGTTACTGCGGGCGGCGTTCGCGGCGTTCGCCACGATCGTCACGTTTCTGCATCTGGACCGAGGGGCCTTCTTCGTGACCGTCAACCTTGATGGTCAGAACGCGCATCACGTCGTCATGCAGGCGCATCAGGCGTTCCATTTCCTGAACCGCAGCCGCCGGGGCGTCGGTTTTCAGGAAGGCGTAGTGGCCCTTGCGGTTCTTGTTGATCTTGTAGGCCATCGTCTTGACGCCCCAGTACTCGCTGTCAACGACTTTGCCGCCGTTGTCCGCCAGAACGGTGCCGAAATGTTCGATAAGGCCTTCAGCTTGCGCGTTGGACAGGTCCTGGCGCGAGATGAATACATGCTCGTAAAGCGGCATGTGCACTCCTGTTCATTTTCAGGCGCATTTCATAGGAGGGCTAATCCTTCCGCGACCCATCCACGAGAGACTGCGCGGTTCAACATATAAATGCGGAAGGATGCGGGCGTATACGACGCATCGGGGCCGGTTGCAACCCAAAGAACGGGATTTGCCCGGGGGATCTGGCCCGGCGGTTTGTTCCGGTGTTTGGCCCCGGCGCGGGCGGTGACGCGACTTTGCCGCATTTTCGCCCAGAAGCCAAGGTTAACTGCCGGTTGCAACAGCAGGAGGATGGCATGGATCAGAGCGAAATGAAGCCGGGCAGGGGCGGGGCGCGGGGTTCCATGGTTGGAGCCGGGCGTCTGGCGGGTAATGCGCTGACGGTCTGCGGCGCGGTTCTGGGCCTGTCCCCCGTCGGGTTTTGGCTGCAGCCGGAAAACCTGGCCGAGCCGGGCGCGGTCGCCATCCGGGTCGCGCTGACCTGCGTGGTGGGCGGTATCGGTTTCTGCCTGTTCCGCCTCGGCCGGTCGGGCGGCGATGACCGACGACCCGCCGTTGCAAAGCCCCAGCCGCAGCCCGCCGCCGGCGGGCGCGTGGCCGGGCGGGAAGCGGCGCCCGCGGTCTGACCCCGGCACCGGGGCGCCCCGGCGGCATGGCCTTTCTCTTGTGATCGGCGGCGGGGGCGATTACATCACGTCAAACACAAACGTGATGAGGGGCATCATGACAAAAGCATTCGTTTTCCCCGGCCAGGGGGCGCAGACCATCGGCATGGGCAAGGCACTGGCCGATGCCTATCCGGCGGCGAAAGCCGTGTTCGACGAGGTCGACAACGCCCTGGGCGAAAAGCTCAGCACGCTGATCTGGGAAGGTGAGCAGGATCAACTGACCCTGACTCAGAACGCCCAGCCCGCGCTGATGGCGACCTCGCTGGCGGCGCTGCGGGCGCTGGAATCCGAAGGCGTGGTGCTGGCCGAACAGGCGGCTTATGTCGCGGGGCATTCGCTGGGCGAATATTCGGCGCTGGCGGCGGCCGGCGCGCTGAGCATTTCCGACGCCGCGCGGCTGCTGCGCACCCGCGGCAAGGCGATGCAGGACGCGGTTCCGGTCGGCGAAGGTGCGATGGCCGCGCTGCTGGGGCTGGATTTCGCAGCCGCCAAGGCGGTAGCCGAGGAAGCGGCGATGGGCGAGGTGTGCCAGGCCGCCAATGACAACGATCCCGGCCAGGTGGTGGTGTCGGGTCACAAGGACGCGGTCGAACGCGCCGTCGAACTGGCCAAGGAAAAAGGCGCCAAGCGCGCCGTGCTGCTGCCGGTCAGCGCCCCGTTCCATTGCGCCCTGATGGAACCAGCGGCCCGGGTGATGGCCGAGGCGCTGGACGATGTCGAAATCCTGCGCCCCGTGGTGCCGGTCGTCGCCAATGTGGTGGCCGAGGCGGTCAGCGATCCGGCGACGATCCGGTCGCTGCTGGTCGATCAGGTCACCGGGTCGGTGCGCTGGCGCGAAAGCGTGATGTGGATGGCGCAACACGGCGTGACCGAGGTCTGGGAAATCGGCGCGGGCAAGGCGCTGTCCGGGATGATCCGCCGGATCGAGAAATCGATCGCCTGCACCGCCGTGGGCACGCCCGAGGATGTCACCAAAGCCCTGGCCAGCCTGGGCTGAGCCGGAACCGAAATTTCCGGCCCGGCGCTCTGCGGCGGGCCGATGCGATAAAGAGGAAGAACCGAAATGTTTGATCTGACCGGAAAATGCGCCCTGGTGACCGGGGCGTCGGGCGGCATCGGCGGCGCCATCGCCAAGGCGCTGCACGCGGCGGGCGCCACCGTGGGGCTGAGCGGCACGCGGGTGGAACCGCTGGAAGCGCTGGCGGCCGAGCTGGGCGAACGCGCCCATGTTCTGCCCTGTAACCTGAGCGATGCCGCAGCCGTCGACGCGCTGCCCAAGCAGGCGATCGAGGCGATGGGCGCGGTGGACATCCTGGTCAACAACGCGGGCATCACCCGCGACCAGATCTTCATGCGGATGTCGGACGACGAATGGCAGTCGGTGATCGACGTGAACCTGACCTCGGCGATGCGTCTGTGCCGCGGCGTGATGCGCCCGATGATGAAATCCCGCTGGGGCCGGATCATCAATATCAGCTCGATCGTGGGGGCCACCGGCAACCCCGGCCAGGTCAACTATGCCGCCGCCAAGGCGGGCATGGTCGGCATGACCAAATCGATCGCCTATGAGGTCGCCAGCCGCGGAATCACCGCCAACGCCGTCGCGCCGGGCTTCATCGCCACCGCGATGACCGACAAGCTGACCGACGATCAGAAGGAAAAGATCAACGCGCAGATTCCCGCCGCCCGCATGGGGACGCCGGAAGAAATCGCCGCGGCTGTTCTGTACCTGGCAAGCCCCGAGGCGGGTTATGTCACCGGCACCACGCTGCATGTGAACGGCGGCATGGCGATGCTGTAAGCTGGCAGCACCTCTCGGGAACCGGTTTCGCACGGGGGTATAAAAAAATCCGCGCAATCCCGGTGGGTGGGTGCGAAAGCGTTTGCGTGGGCCGCACCATGTGCTATAGGCCACGCAGATTTTTCCGGGGGCGGGCGCGCCAGCCCACGGAATGTCCCGTGTTCACGCGGGAAAGGAGCCGCCCGCTTGTTGGGCACAAATCAAGCCTGCCCGCGGGCAAGGGCGACAATTCGGGCGAAATGCCCAAAGGATGAGGACATAAAATGAGCGATATCGCAGACCGCGTCAAAAAGATCGTTGTTGAGCACCTGGGTGTGGAAGAAGACAAAGTCGCCGAGAACGCGTCGTTCATCGACGACCTGGGCGCGGACAGCCTGGACACCGTTGAGCTGGTCATGGCGTTCGAAGAAGAATTCGGCATCGAGATCCCCGATGACGCCGCTGAAACCATTCAGACCTTCGGCGACGCGGTGAAATTCATCAGCCAAGCTTCGTGATCGCTTAACATCACGCATTTTCAAGGGCCCTCGCCGAAAGGCGGGGGCTTTTCTTTTATGAAATGATTTCTATATCCGCTGCGGGGCCGGGTCGGGCGGTTTTGCCACCCCGGTCAGGCCGTTACCAAGCCGTTTTCCGCTGGCGGTGACCGGTCGGCAACGCCTATAAGCCCCGCCATCCACTTGCGCCACTGGCGTGATCCAAGCTATTGAGAACCTCGAACCGTCGAGGCAGAGGAGAGCAGAATATGCGTCGAGTTGTTGTAACCGGACTGGGCATGGTGACCCCGCTGGCATGCGGTGTCGAAGAAACCTGGTCGCGGCTTCTGGACGGGAAATCGGGCGCCGGCACGATCCAGCGTTTCGATGCCAGCCACCTGGCGACCGACTATGCCTGCGAAGTGCCCCTGGGCGACGGTAGCGACGGCACCTTCAACCCCGACGACTGGATGCTGCCGAAAGAGCGCCGCAAGGTCGACGATTTCATCCTCTACGGTATCGCCGCCGCCACCCAGGCGGTGGAAGATTCCGGCTGGAAGCCGGAAGACACCGAAAGCCTGGAACGCACCGGCGTTCTGATCGGGTCGGGCATCGGCGGGCTGCAATCGATTGCCGAAACCGCAGTGACGATCAAGGAAAAGGGTGTGCGCCGGGTGTCGCCCTTCTTCATCCCCGGTGCGCTGATCAACCTGATTTCCGGTCAGGTCAGCATCAAATACGGCTTCAAGGGTCCGAACCACGCAGTCGTGACCGCCTGTTCGACCGGCGCCCACGCCATCGGCGATGCGGCGCGGCTGATCAAATACGGTGACGCCGAAGTGATGGTCGCGGGCGGCGCCGAGGCGGCGATCTGCGAAATCGGCATCGCGGGCTTCAACGCCTGCAAGGCGCTGTCGACCAAGCGCAAGGACGACCCGCAGGCGGCCAGCCGTCCATATGACAACGACCGCGACGGTTTCGTCATGGGCGAAGGAGCCGGTGTCGTGGTTCTGGAAGAATACGAACACGCCAAGGCGCGCGGCGCCAAGATCTATGCCGAAGTCCTGGGCTATGGTCTGTCGGGCGACGCCTATCACATCACCGCCCCGTCGGAAGACGGCGAAGGCGGCGAGCGGGCGATGCGCGCGGCGCTGAAGAATGCCGGGCTCGAGGCGTCGGCGATCGATTACATCAACGCGCATGGCACCTCGACCATGGCCGACACGATCGAGCTGGGCGCGGTGGAGCGTCTGCTGGGCGATGCGGCGTCGAAGGCGACCATGTCCTCGACCAAATCGGCGACCGGGCACCTGTTGGGCGCGGCCGGCGCGATCGAGGCGATCTTCTCGATCCTGGCGATCCGCGATCAGGTGGCGCCGCCGACCATCAACTTGGACAATCCGGCGGTGGAAAGCCCGATCGACCTGGCCCCGAACGTCAAGCGCGAACGTGAAATCAACGTGGCGCTGTCCAACAGCTTCGGCTTTGGCGGCACCAATGCCAGCGTCTTGTTCGGAAAGGTCGGCTGATGTGGCGGGCAATCGCCTCTAACGCGCTGACCCTGCTGATCGTTTTCCTGTTCCTCGGCGGTGGCTTGATCCTCTGGGGCAAGCGCAGCTATGAAACGACCGGGCCGCTGCAGGAAGCGATCTGCGTGCGGGTCGAGCCGGGGTCGAACATGACCAAGATCAGCCGCAAGCTGGAAGCGGACGGCGCGATTTCCAACGGCACGATCTTCCGTCTGGGTGCGGATTATTCCGACAAGTCCGACCAGCTGAAGGCGGGCAGCTTCCTGGTGCCCGAGGGCGCGTCGATGCAGGACATCGTCGACATCCTGACCCGCGGCGGCGCCAGCACCTGCGGCACCGAAATCGTGTACCGGATCGGCGTCACCAGCAGCGAATTCGTGCTGCGCGAACTGGACCCGGGAACCAACCGTTACGTCGAACAGGCGGCCTATGATCCCACCGGCGACGAGGTGCCGGAAGCATTCGCCGAGCCGTTGTCGCAGGGCGATACCCGCCACCGCATCGCCTTTGCCGAAGGCGTGACAAGCTGGCAGGTTGTCGAGGGGCTGAAACATGTGTCGGTGCTGACTGGCGACATCGTCGAACTGCCCGCCGAGGGCACGCTGGCACCGCACAGCTACGAGGTGCGTTCGGGCGACACCCGTGCGTCGGTGATCGGCCGGATGACCGAGGAGCAGACGGCGATCCTGGACGAAGCGTGGAAGAACCGCGTCGACGGCTTGCCGATCGCCAGCAAGGAAGAGGCGCTGATCCTGGCATCGCTCATCGAGAAGGAAACCGGGGTGCCGGAAGAACGCCGCCAGGTGGCGAGCGTCTTCGTCAACCGCCTGAACCAGGGGATGCGGCTGCAGACCGACCCGGCGGTGATCTATGGCATCACCAAGGGGCAGGGCGTTCTGGGCCGTGGGCTGCGGCAAAGCGAGCTGCGCGGGGAAACCCCGTGGAACACCTATCTCATCCCCGGGCTGCCGCCGACGCCGATCGCCAATCCGGGCCGCGCCAGCATCGAGGCGGCACTGGACCCGGCGGACACCAAATACGTGTTCTTCGTGGCGGACGGATCGGGCGGCCATGCCTTTGCCGAAACCCTGGCCGAGCATAACGCCAACGTCGCCAAGTGGCGGCGGATCGAGGCGGAAAAGGCCAATCAGTGATATGAAACACCCGCTTCGGCGGGTGTTTTTTTATTTGGGGCTTCGGGCTGGACACACCTGCAGTTGTGTGGCAATCCCCCGGGCCATGAAAACCTTGATGCAGAACATCGGCGCGCGGCGTCACATCCGAATTACGGTCCCGGCCTGACAGTCCGGGCCGGGTGGTCGATTTCTGAACGTCTGATGAGCGCGAAGCGCCGAACAAGGTTATTTCAATGTCTCTTACATCTCCTACGCTGCACATGCTGTGCGGGAAAATCGCTGCTGGAAAATCCACTTTGTCGTCCAGGCTGGAAGGCCAGGACGGAACCGTCCTGATCGCCGAGGACGATTGGCTGAACGCCCTTTTTGCCGAAGAAATGGCGACTGCGGCGGATTACGTGCGCTATGCCGCGAAACTGCGCCAGGCCATGGGGCCGCATGTGGCGGCGCTGCTGAATGCGGGGGTATCGGTTGTTTTGGACTTCCCCGCCAACACGGTCGAAAACCGCGCCTGGATGCGCGGTATCTTGCAGGCGACAGGCGCGGCCCACCAGCTGCATGTGCTGGATGTGCCCGATGAGGTCTGCCTGGCGCGGCTGCGGGCGCGCAACGCGCAGGGCGATCATCCCTTCGCGGCCACCGAGGCGCAGTTCCGGCAGTTTTCCAAGCACTACGTCGCGCCGTCGCCGGAGGAGGGGTTTGATGTGGTGGTGCATGGCGTTGAAGGGTGAGGGGCGCTTAGATAGCGGAGCTGACAATCGCTCAGCATAATGCGTCCCGCCCGAAACAGCGGCGCTTTGCGCCGCTGGGCAGCGCCCGACCGCCCCCCGGGCGGGCGCTTCGGTGAGGGTTGCGCGATACTGAAAGGTAGGAAGGTGCGGATTGATAAAGTGGCAGCCTCACAGGTTTGGACGCCCACCCGCGGCCGGGCGATGCCCGCTATTCTTTCGATGTCAGAATAAAGAAAAGCCCGCCAGATGGCGGGCTTTCCATACTTCGTCGTAGGGCGGGCGATCAGCCGGTCCCTTATTCGTTCCACGCCTTGTCTTCGCCGCCCAGGCCGCCGATCTGCACGCGGGTGGGCAGGCCGATCCGGTCGAGGATGGTGAAGAAGGGCTTGGGATCGAGTTCCTCGACATTCTTCATCGTATGGGCGTCCCATTCGCCGCTGGCGACCAGCATGGCCGCCGCAACCGGCGGCACGCCTGCGGTGTAGGAAATGCCCTGAGAACCGACCTCGTTATAAGCGTCCTTGTGGTCGGCGACGTTGTAGACGAAGACCTCGAAGTCCTGACCGTCCTTCACGCCCTTGACCAGATCGCCGATGCAGGTCTTGCCGGTATAGTTCGGCGCCAGCGAGGCGGGGTCGGGCAGCACGGCCTTGACCACTTTCAGCGGCACCACTTCCAGACCTTCGGCGGTTTTCACCGGCTGTTCGGACAGCAGGCCGAGGTTCTTCAGCACGGTGAAGACGTTGATG
Organism: Thalassovita mangrovi; assembly: GCF_009857745.1. Lineage (GTDB taxonomy): Bacteria > Pseudomonadota > Alphaproteobacteria > Rhodobacterales > Rhodobacteraceae > Thalassobius > Thalassobius mangrovi. The sequence goes on along the minus strand of NZ_WWEN01000002.1, from coordinate 159,803 downwards.
TAGTGATCGCCGAAGCCCATCCAGAACCGCACGTCGGCCTGCGGGTAGTTGGTGGCGAGGCTGTGCACTTCGTCATGGCCCGACTGATAGGCCTGCGAGGGGCCGACCACCGGCAGGTCCCAGGTGCGGCCGCTTTCGAACATCGACAGTTCCTTCCATTTCTGGTCTTCCCAGTAATAGACGGTGCCGGTGAATTCGCGGAAGTTGATTTCGGGGTCGAAATTGGTGGCGAAGTATTTGCCGTGGTTGCCCGCGTTGATGTCGACGATGTCGATCGATTTCACCTCGTCCATCATGTCGATGGCGAAACGGGCATAGGCGTTGACCACGCCCGGGTCGAAGCCCGCGCCGAGGATGGCGGTGACGCCCTTTTCCGCGCAGAGATCGCGTTTTTTCCATTCGTAATTGGCGTACCAGGGCGGGGTTTCGCAGATCTTCGTCGGGTCTTCGTGGATCGCCGTGTCGATATAGGCGGCGCCGGTTTCGATACAGGCGTCGAGCACGGTCATGTTGACGAAGGCGGTGCCCACGTTGATGACGATCTGCACGCCGGTTTCCCGGATCAGGGCGGCCACTGCGGCGCTGTCCATCGCATCGACCGCATGCGCCTGAAGAACGCCCTCTTGTTTCATTGCGCCCTTTTCGCGGACGGACTCAAGGATCGCTTCGCATTTGCCAAGCGTCCGGCTGGCGATATGGATATCGCCAAGCACATCGTTGTTCTGCGCGCATTTATGCGCCACGACCTGAGCGACGCCACCGGCGCCGATGATGAGAACGTTCTTTTTCAACTGAGGAGACCCCCTTTGGTATTCGGGTGGTGAATTTTGCGGGCCCGTCAGCCGAGCGCCGCGACGAAATCTTGGTAACCGAAGTCACGCACCAGCGTGACCGTGCCGTCCAAATCGCGAACGGCGATGCCGGGCATCTTCACGCCATTGAACCAGTTCTTTTTAACCATTGTGTAACCGGCGGCGTCCTGAATCGAGATACGGTCGCCGATTTCCAGCGGTTTGTCGAATCTGGCCTCGCCGAAGATGTCGCCGGCAAGGCAGGTCTTGCCCGCGATCTGGTATTCGTGGGTACCGTTTTGCGGCAGTTTCGCGGTTTCGCGGTAGATCAGCAGGTCGAGCATATGCGCCTCGATCGAGCTGTCGACGATGGCGACCTTCTTGCCGGTGTCGAGGATGTCGAGAACCGAAACTTCCAGCGTCGCCGATTTGGTGATCGAGGCCTCGCCGGGTTCGAGATAGACCTGCACGCCCATCGCGTCGCTGAAGGCTTTCAGCCGGTCGGCGAGCTTTTCCAGCGGGTAGCCTTCGCCGGTGAAATGGATACCGCCGCCGAGCGACACCCAGTCGAGCCTTTTCAGGAAGGCGCCGAATTCACCTTCGATGCGGGTGAGTTGCTGCGAGAAGAGGTCGAAATCGTCGTTTTCGCAATTGTAGTGGATCATCACGCCGTTGATGCGGTTTTCGGCCTGTTCCAGCCGCGCCATGTCCCATTCGCCCAGGCGCGAAAACGGCCGCGCCGGATCGGCCAGGTCGAAGCCCGAGGTGGAAAAGCGCGGGTTCAGCCGCAGCCCGGTGGCCAGCCCCTTGGTGCGGTCGCCGAACCGGTCGAGCTGCCCCAGCGAGTTGAAGATGATCTTGTCGGCGTAGGACACCGCTTCGTCGATTTCGTGATCGGCCCAGCCGACCGAATAGGCATGGGTTTCCTTGCCGAATTTTTCACGCCCCAGCCGCAGCTCATAGAGCGAGGAGGAGGTGGTGCCGTCCATGTATTGCGACATGAAGTCGAAGACCGGCCAGGTCGAGAAGCATTTCAGCGCCAACAGCGCCTTGGCGCCGGAATTTTCCCGCAGCCAGGCGATTTTTTCCATGTTCGGCTGCAGCCGGGATTTGTCGATCAGATAGTAGGGAGTCTGGAGCATCTGGCGGCGGTCCTTGTTCAGAAGCGACACTCGGATTCGAATGGGGGACCACTTAGCGGCGGATCGCCGGGAGGGCAAAGGGTTTCTTGTACCGGGGGGCGTTTTATCGCGGCGGGGGAAAGGGGGCTGTCTGCCCCCTCTGCCTGCGGCATTCACCCCCGAGGATATTTCCGAACAGAAGAAGCGGGCGGTGGGTTAAGGCTTTGGCCGTTTGTGCCGGGCTAGGGTGTGTCCCGCTGGAAGGCGCGAATTGGAACGCGCCGGTCGTGCGGCGGCAACGCATGAGGCAGAGCGAGCAGAGATGACAGTGATCAGACCGGACAAGGACGCCTTTCCGCTGGCCGAAAGGTTGGTGGAGATCGAGGAGGTCTTTCTGGACCTGAAGGCAGAGGTGAAGCGGCTTCAGACCCGGATCCGTGACGGCGAGCTGGGGGCCATCAAGGATGGCGCGCGGCTGAGCGCGGATATCCGGGGCTGGTTGAAGATCGCCTATGAGATGGAGGCCACGTTCCATGACAGAAAACGCAAGCAAGCCGGAATCGAGCGGAGCTATGCCGTCGACTTCGACCAGGCAAGGGATCAGATCCGGTGCCGGCTGGATCGCCTCCGCCGATGCTGCCACGAGGGCGGCGTTCCTGAACGGGCTGAGTGAGGGGGAGCTTTTGGCGCTGCCTTACCTGTTCGAGTTCTGGGCGCTCGATCACCAGCTGCCGCCGGAGGGCGATTGGCGCAATTTGGTGATCATGGGCGGGCGCGGCGCGGGCAAGACGCGGGCGGGCGCCGAATGGGTGCGGTCGATGGTCGAAGGGGCGCGGCCGGGCGATCCGGGGCGGGCCAAGCGGGTGGCGATCGTCGGCGAGACGATCGACCAGGCGCGCGAGGTGATGGTGTTCGGTGAAAGCGGCATCCTGGCCTGTTCGCCGCCTGACCGGCGGCCCGACTGGGTGGCCGGGCGCAGGATGCTGAGCTGGCCCAACGGGGCCACGGCGCAGATTTTTTCGGCGCATGACCCGGAGAGTTTGAGAGGTCCGCAATTCGATGCAGCCTGGGTCGATGAGCTGGCGAAATGGCCCAAGGCGCAGGAGACCTGGGACATGCTGCAATTCGGGCTGCGGCTGGGCGAAAATCCGCGGGTTTGCGTCACCACCACGCCGCGCAACGTGGCGGTTTTGAAGAACCTGCTGAAGCAGGGATCGACAGTGGTGACCCATGCGCCGACCGAGGCGAACCGGGCGCATCTGGCCGAGAGTTTCCTTGAAGAAGTGCAGGCGCGCTATGCCGGCACAAGGCTGGGGCGGCAGGAACTCGACGGCGTGCTGCTGGAAGACAGCGAGGGGGCGATGTGGACATCGGCGATGATCGAGGCGCAGCGGGTCGATACTTTGCCCGATCTGGACCGGATCGTGGTGGCGGTGGACCCGCCGGTGACCGGGCATGCGGGATCGGACGAATGCGGCATCGTGGTGGTCGGCGCGGTGACACAGGGGCCGGTGCAGGACTGGCGCGCCTATGTGTTGGAAGATGCCAGCCTGGGGGCGTCGGGGCCCACGCAATGGGCGCGGGCGGCGATTTCGATGATGGAGAAATGGGGGGCGGACCGATTGGTGGCCGAGGTCAACCAGGGCGGTGACCTGGTCGAGGCGGTGATCCGGCAGGTCGACCCGATGGTGCCGTTGACCAAGGTCCATGCCTCGCGCGGCAAGGCGGCGCGGGCGGAGCCGGCGGCGGCCTTGTACGAACAGGGGCGAGTGTTTCATGCCCGTGACCTGGGCGCGCTGGAAGACCAGATGTGCGCGATGACGGCGCAGGGGTTCGAGGGCAAGGGCAGCCCCGACCGGGTCGATGCGCTGGTCTGGGCGCTGCACGACCTGATCCTGGGGCCGAGCGCGCATTGGCGCCGTCCGGCGCTGCGTTCGCTGTGATCCGGGATTGTTAAGGTTTTAGCAGCATTGTTCAAAAACAAGGCCGGGGCGACCTGGCGGCAGGGATTTGCACGGGACGAGGAGCGGTAGGGGAATGGCATTTCAATTCTTCCGGGGCGGCGACAAGGGTAAGGCACCCGAAACCAAGGCCAGCGCGGCGGGCCGGGTGATCGCGGTGCAAGGCGCGGGGCGCGTGGCCTGGAGCCCGCGTGACAGTGCTTCGCTGACCCGCACCGGGTTCACCGGCAATCCGGTCGGGTTTCGCTGCGTGAAGATGATCGCCGAGGCGGCGGCGTCCTTGCCGCTGGTGTTGCAGGACCGTATGCAGCGCTATGACCTGCACCCGATGCTGCAGCTGATCGACCATCCCAACCCGGTGCAGGGCAAGGCGGAGCTGTTCGAGGCGCTTTATGCGCAGCTGCTTCTGACCGGCAACGCCTATGTCGAGGCGGTGGGCGGCGAAAGCGCGGTGCCGGCCGAATTGCATGTGCTGCGGTCGGACCGGATGAACCTGGTGCCGGGGGTGGATGGCTGGCCCATCGCTTACGATTACGTGGTGAACGGGCGCAAGCACCGGTTCGACATGCGGGGCGAGGCCGCGCCGGTGTGCCATATCCGGGCGTTCCATCCGCAGGACGATCATTACGGGTTTTCGCCGCTTCAGGCGGCGGCGCAGGCGGTGGATGTGCATAACAGCGCATCGCGCTGGTCCAAGGCGCTGCTGGACAATGCGGCGCGGCCTTCGGGGGCGATCGTTTATTCCGGCGGCGAGGGTCAGGGCAGCCTGAGCGCGGATCAGTATGACCGGCTGGTGTCGGAGATGGAAAGCTATCATCAGGGCGCGCGCAATGCCGGGCGGCCGATGCTGCTGGAAGGGGGGCTGGACTGGAAACCGATGGGATTTTCACCCTCGGACATGGAATTCCAGCAGACCAAGGAAAGCGCCGCGCGCGAGATCGCGCTGGCCTTCGGGGTGCCGCCGATGCTGATGGGGATCCCGGGCGACGCGACCTATGCCAATTACCAGGAGGCCAACCGGGCATTTTACCGCCTGACGGTGCTGCCGCTGGTGACCAAGGTGACGGCGCGGGTGGCGGAATGGCTGTCGCGCCACGCGGGCGAGGCGCTGGACCTGCGGCCGGACCTGGACCAGGTGCCGGCGCTGGCGGCGGAGCGCGATGCGCAGTGGCGGCGGATCAGCGAGGCGGCGTTCCTGAGCGATGCCGAGAAACGCGCGTTGCTGGGGCTGCCGCCGATGGGCGGAGACGGGGATGCGTGATGATCGGCCCGGGTTCGAGGCGTTCGATTGCGCCCCGGCGCTGCGGCTGGAGGCGCATGAGAGGGTGAGCAAGCTGCAGGTCGACGGGCTGAACCGGCGGCTGGAGAAGCTGGAACAGGAAATGGAGCGGCTGGAGAAACGGTTGTGGCTGACCGTTTACGGAGTGGTGGGGCTGGTGCTGGCCCAGGCCTTTCAGTCGCTGCTGCAGTTGCAATGAGGGGATGCCGGATGGAAAGTGGTCTTGAGCATAAATTTGCACGCTTCGACAGTGACTTGAGCGTCACGGATGATGTTTTGATCGAGGGCTATGCGAGCTATTTCGGGCGGGTCGATCAGGGCGGCGACGTGGTGCAACAGGGCGCCTATGCGGCGTCTTTGGCGGCGCTGAAACGCGACGGCCGTGCGGTCAAGATGCTGTGGCAGCACGATCCGGCGCAGCCGATCGGCGTCTGGGACGAGGTGCGCGAGGACGGCAAGGGGCTGTGGGTCAAGGGCCGGTTGCTGGACAGTATCGGCAAGGGGCGCGAGGCGGCGGCGCTGATCGCGGCGGGGGCGATTGACGGGTTGTCGATCGGCTATCGCACCAGGCGCGCGGTGAAGAACGACAAGGGCCAGCGGGTGCTGACCGAGCTGGAGCTGTGGGAGGTGTCGCTGGTGACCTTTCCGATGCTGGCCAGCGCCCGGGTCGGAGCGAAATCCGGCGCGGGGGACGATGCGGAGCTGCGCGAGATAGCGGCGGTGTTGAGCGCCGCGCGTGAGGAAATGGCGCGGGGCTGACGCGCCGGGACGGACAAGAAACAGAAAGGGATGGCTATGACCGAGACGCGTTCTCGGGCCGGGGAAGATTTGTCTCCGGTCCAGGAAATGAAATCCGCCGTGACGGGTTTTCTGAGGGAGTTCAAAGGCTTTCGGGCCGATGTTCAGAAACGGTTTGAACAACAGGAAGAGCGACTGACCATGCTTGATCGTAAATCATTCACCCCGGCGCGGCCGGTTCTGTCCGCCTCGGCCGAGATCGAGGCGCCGCATCGCAAGGCGTTCAACGCTTATCTGCGCAGCGGCGACGACGACGGGCTGCGCGGGCTGGAACTGGAGGGCAAGGCGCTGTCCACCGCCGTCAACAGCGATGGCGGTTACCTGGTCGATCCCGAAACGGCGGCGAGCATCAAGAGCGTGCTGCAATCGGGCGCCTCGATCCGGCAGATCGCCAATGTGGTGTCGGTGGAATCGACGTCCTTCGACGTGCTGATCGACCATTCCGACGTCGGCCATGGCTGGGCGACCGAGGCCGGTTCGGTGTCGGAAAGCGGCACGCCGTCGATCGACCGGATCACCATTCCGCTGCATGAACTGTCGGCGCTGCCGAAGGCGAGCCAGCGTCTGCTGGACGACAGCGCCTTCGATATCGAGGGCTGGCTGGCGGGCCGTATCGCCGACAAGTTCGCCCGCGCCGAGGCGTCGGCCTTCGTCAATGGCGACGGGGTGGACAAGCCGACCGGGTTCCTGACCCACACGGTGGTCGCCGATGGCAGCTGGAGTTGGGGCAACCTGGGCTATGTCGCCACCGGCGTGGATGCCGGGTTCAACGATGCCACCGAAATCATCGACCTGGTCTATGCGCTCGGGGCGGAATACCGCGCCAACGCATCCTTCGTGATGAATTCCAAGACGGCGGGCACGGTGCGCAAACTGAAGGACAATGACGGGCGGTTCCTGTGGTCCGACGGGCTGGCCGCCGGGGAACCGGCGCGGCTGCTGGGCTATCCGGTGCTGATCGCCGAGGACATGCCGGATATCGCCAGCGGGTCGGATTCCATCGCGTTCGGCGATTTCGGCGCCGGGTATACCGTGGCCGAACGGCCCGACCTGCGCATCCTGCGCGATCCGTTCAGCGCCAAGCCGCATGTGCTGTTCTATGCCACCAAGCGGGTGGGCGGCGATGTCAGCGATTTCGCCGCGATCAAGCTGCTGCGCTTTGCCATCTCCTGAGGCGCTGTGACGACGGGACCGGCCCGCGGGCCGGTCCCTGGGCGGGGGAAGAATTTGGAGTAACTTCATGATGTTAGTCGAGGAAACCCCGGTGCCGCTGGCGGCGTTGCCGCTGGACGGGTTCAAGGCCCATCTGCGGCTGGGCAGCGGCTTTGCCGAGGACGATGTCCAGGACGCGGTGCTGGAAAGTTTCCTGCGCGCGGCGATGGCGGCGGTGGAGGCGCGCACTGGCAAGATCCTGATCGAACGCGCCTTCAGCTGGACCTTGCAGGATTGGCGCGACGCTTCGGGGCAGGTGTTACCGGTGGCCCCGGTCAGCGCGGTTTCTGCGGTGGTTCTGATCGACCGGCTGGGGGTGGAAATCGCTGTTGCGGCGGACGCTTACCGCCTGGCGCGCGATACCCACCGGCCGCAGCTTTGCCCGGTGTCGGCGTTGCTGCCCACGGTACCCACGGGCGGCACGGTGCGGATCGAGATGGTGGCGGGATACGGGGCCGCTTGGTCCGACCTGCCCGCCGACCTGGCGCAGGCGGTGCTGATGTTGGCGGCGCATTACTACGAATACCGCCACGACACCGCGCTGAGCGGCGGCTGCATGCCTTTCGGGGTGACCAGCCTGCTGGAACGCTACCGGCCGCTGCGGATTTCGGCGGGGGCGCAGCGATGAATGCGCCGCGTCTGAACCGGGCCTTGCTGCTGGAAACCCCCGCGCGGGTGGCCGACGGGGCGGGCGGCTTTGCCGAGAGCTGGACCGTGCTGGGGCAGGTCTGGGCCGAGGTGTCGCTGCGCAGCGGGCGCGAGTCCGGCGGATTTTCCACCGCGCGGTTCCGCATCGTGCTGCGCGGCGCGCCGCAGGGATCGACCATGCGGCCCCGTCCGGATCAGCGGTTTCGCGACGGCGAACGGGTGTTTCGCATCGAGGCGGTGTCGGAACGCGATGCGGAGGGGCGTTACCTGACCTGCTATGCCAATGAGGAGGTGGTCGCATGAGCTACGGCGTGACGGCGGCCCTGCAGGAAGCGGTGTATCAGCGCCTGTCGGGCGACGCGGGGGTGACCGCTTTGGTCGGTGGCATCTACGACGCGATCCCGGTGGGGGAACTGCCCGAGATTTACCTCACCCTAGGGCCGGAAACCGCGCGCGACCGGTCGGACAAGACCGGCGGCGGGGCCGAGCATGATTTCACCGTGTCGGTGATCGGCGACGCGTCGGGGTTTCTAGCGGCGAAACAGGCGGCGGCGGCGGTCAGCGATGCGCTGATCGATGCCGACATGGCGCTGAGCCGGGGGCACCTGGTCGGGCTGTGGTTCGTGAAGGCCGTGGCGGCACGCGAGACCAGCGGCGATGGCCGCCGGATCGACATGCGGTTCCGCGCCCGGGTGGAAGACAACTGATTTCAGGAACGGAGAAAGAAGATGGCGGCTCAGAACGGCAAGGATTTGTTGATCAAGGTGGACCTGACCGGCGACGGGCAGTTTGAAACCATCGCCGGATTGCGCGCGACGCGGGTCAGTTTCAACGCCGAAAGCGTCGATGTGACCAGTCTGGAAAGCGCCGGAGGCTGGCGCGAATTGCTGGCCGGTGCGGGGGTGAAATCGGCGGCGATTTCGGGGTCGGGCGTGTTCAAGGACGCGTCGAGCGACGAACGCGCGCGGCAGATCTTCTTCGACGGCGAAATGCCTGATTTCCAAGTCATCATCCCCGATTTCGGCACCATCGAAGGCCCGTTCCAGATGAGCGCGATCGAATATGCCGGCAGCCATAACGGCGAGGCGACCTATGAGTTGTCGATGGCGTCCGCCGGGGAGCTGACCTTCACGGCGGCGGTCTGAGATGGCGAACCCTTGGGCGGGTGAGGTGGCTTTGGTGATCGACGGGAAGCGGCGGGTGCTGAAGCTTACCTTGGGCGCCTTGGCGGAGCTGGAGGCCGGGTTGGCGGAAGGATCGCTGGTCGATCTGGTGGAACGGTTCGAAGCAGGGCGGTTCTCAACGCGCGACGTGCTGATGCTGATCGTCGCCGGATTGCGCGGCGGCGGCTGGCAGGGTCGCGCCTCCGACCTGATGCAGGCCGAGATCGAGGGCGGCCCGATGGGCGCGGCCAAGGCGGCGGCGGAATTGCTGGCGCGGGCCTTCGCCCTGCCGGATGCAGGGGCATGAGCCGCTTCGACTGGCCGGGGCTGATGTGGGCGGGGATGCGCGGTTTGGGGCTGCGTCCTGGTGAATTCTGGGCGCTGACACCGGCTGAGCTGGCCCTGCTGCTGGGCACCGGGTCGGGCGCGGCGCCGCTGGGCCGCGATCGGTTGGAGGAATTGCTGCGGGCCTATCCGGACCGCGCGGGAAAGGATGACAATGGCGGAACTTGACGATTTCCAGGACCAGGTCGAGGCGCTGGAGGCCAGCCTGGGTGCGGCGGTCACCATGGCGGGCGGGTTCGAGGCCGAACTGCGCCGGGTGAGCAGCGCCTTTGGCGAAACCGCGCTGGATGCGGCGGCGCTGGAACGCGGCATGAGCCGCGGGCTGCGCCGGGCCATCGACGGGGTGGTGCTGGACGGGATGAACCTGTCGGGAGCCTTGCGCACGGTGGCGCAGTCGATGGTCGATGCGACCTATTCGGCGGCGGTGCGCCCGGTGACCGATCATTTCGGATCGCTTTTGGCCCAAGGGGTCGGCAGCGTCGTGTCGGGGCTGTTTGGGTTCGAAAAGGGCGGCAGCTTCGCGCAAGGAAGGGTGATGCCCTTTGCCAATGGTGGGGTGGTGTCGGGGCCGACCGTGTTCCCGATGCGTGGCGGCACCGGCTTGATGGGCGAAGCGGGGCCCGAGGCGATCATGCCGCTGACCCGGGGCGCCGACGGCAAGCTAGGCGTGCAGGCGCGCGGCGGCGGCAATGTGACCGTGGTGATGAATATCAAGACGCCGGATGTGCAGGGCTTCGAACGCTCGCAAAGCCAGATCGCGGCGCGGATGAGCCGGGCGCTGTCGCGCGGCCAGCGGATCAGGTGAGGGGGACAAGATGCAGTTTCACGACGTGAGATTTCCCGCCTCGCTGAGCTTCGGGGCGCTTGGCGGGCCGGAGCGGCGCACCGATGTGGTGACGCTGGCCAACGGGTATGAGGAGCGCAACACGCCCTGGGCGCATTCGCGCAGGCGCTACGACGCCGGGCTGGGGCTGCGGTCGCTCGACGATATCGAGACGCTTATCGCATTTTTCGAGGCGCGGCGCGGGCAGATGTACGGGTTCCGCTGGAAAGACTGGGCCGACTACAAATCCGCCGCGCCCTCGGCCCCGGTGGCCTATACCGATCAGGTGATCGCAACCGGGGACGGCGATACGCTGTCGTTCCAGCTGGTGAAGAACTACCGCTCGGGCGAGAAGAGCTATGTCCGGCCGATTAGCAAGCCGGTTCTGGGCACCGTCCGGATCGGGGTGGAAGGGGCGGAAATGCTCGAGGGCGTGCATTTCGAGGTCGATTGCGCGACCGGCATTGTCACCCTGGCCGAGCCGCCCAACGCGGGCGCCGACATTACCGCCGGGTTCGAATTCGACGTTCCGGTGCGGTTCGACACCGATCACATCCACGCCAATGTCGCCAGTTTCCAGGCGGGCGAGGTGCCGGATGTGCCGGTGCTGGAGGTGCGGGTATGAGGCTGGGCGCGGAATTCCAGGCGCATCTGGATACGGGCGTCACCACCCTGTGCCGCTGCTGGCTGCTGCAGCGGGCCGATGGGGTGTCTTATGGCTTCACCGATCACGATTGCGAGCTGAGTTTCGACGGGGTGGCGTTCAAGGCGGGCAGCGGCATGTCGGCCACGGCCCTGCAGCAGGCGACGGGCCTGTCGGTGGACAATACCGAGGCCCTGGGCGCGCTGAGCGACGCGGCGCTGAGCGAGGCGGATATCGAGGCGGGGCGGTTCGACGACGCGCGGTTGCGCTGCTGGCTGGTCAACTGGGCCGACCCGGCGCAGCGGGCGTTGCAGTTCGCCGGGAGCCTGGGCGAGTTGACCCGCTCGGGCGGGGCGTTCCAGGCCGAACTGCGCGGGTTGACCGATCTGCTGAACCAACCCTTCGGGCGGGTGTATCAGAAACCCTGCTCGGCGGTGCTGGGTGACGGGGCGTGCGGATTTGAATTGAGCACGCCGGGCTATGTTGCCGAGGTGGTTGCGCAGGAGGTCGAGGAGCGGCGGGTGTTCCGTTTCGACGCCTTGCCCGGGTACGAGGCGGGATGGTTCACACGTGGGCGGCTGGACGTGACCGGCGGCGCGGCGGCGGGACTGCGCGGGGTGGTCAAGAAGGATTACGTCGAGGACGGCCAGAGGGTGATCGAGCTGTGGGCGCCGCTTGGGGCGGAGGTCGCGACTGGTGTCGGGCTGCGGCTGATCGCGGGCTGCGACAAGCGGTTTGAAACCTGCCGGGTGAAATTCGACAATCTGCTGAACTTCCAGGGCTTTCCGGACATTCCGGGCGACGACTGGACCGCCGCCTATCCGGCCAGCGCCAGCGTCACCGACGGGGGCAGCCGGCGATGAATGCGATGGACGGCGAAACGGTGGTCGCGGCGGCGCGGGATTGGATCGGCACGCCGTATCGGCATCAGGGATCGGTCAGGGGGGCGGGGTGCGATTGCCTGGGGCTTTTGCGCGGCGTCTGGCGCGATCTGTTGGGGGATGAGCCCGAAGCGCCGCCCGCATATAGCCGCGACTGGTCGGAACCGCAGGGTGACGAATTGCTGTGGCGGGCGGCGAAGCGGCATCTGCTGGTCAAGCGACCGGGGGACGAGGCGCCGGGCGATATCCTGCTGTTCCAGATGCGCGCGGGCGGGGTTGCGAAACATATCGGCATCGCGGGGCGGGTCGGGGAACGGCCCAGCTTCATCCACGCCTATTCCGGCCATGCCGTGTTGGAAAGCCCGCTGAGCCTGCCCTGGCGCAGGCGCATCGTGGCGCGATTTGCTTTGCCCGAAGGGGGGGTGTGATGGCGACCATTCTTTTGTCGGCGGCAGGGGCCGCGATTGGCGGCTCGATCGGGGGCACGGTTCTGGGCCTGTCCTCGGTCGCGGTGGGGCGGTTTGCCGGGGCGCTTCTGGGCCGGGCGATCGATCAGCGCCTGCTGGGCGAAGGATCAGAGGCGGTGGAAACCGGCCGGATCGACCGGTTCCGCCTGACCGGCGCCAGCGAGGGCGATCCGGTGGCGCGGCTTTACGGGCGGATGCGGATCGGCGGGCAGGTGATCTGGGCCACCCATTTCGAGGAACACGCGGATACGACGCGCGGCGGCAAGGGCGGTGGGCGGCGCAGTACCGAATACAGCTATACGGTCAGCCTGGCGATTGCGCTCTGCGAGGGCGAGATCGGCGGCGTCTGCCGGGTCTGGGCCGATGGCAACGAGGTGGCGCCGGAGGACCTGAACATACGGGTCTATCGCGGCAGCATGGACCAGTTGCCCGATCCCAAGATCGAGGCGGTGGAGGGCGCGGGCAAGGTGCCCGCCTATCGCGGCACCGCTTACGTGGTAATGGAAGACCTGGACCTGGCGCCCTTCGGCAGCCGGGTGCCGCAGTTCACCTTCGAGGTGCTGCGCCCCGATTTCGAATATGACGGTACGGTCGATGAAGAACCGGGACACGCGATCCGTGGCGTCGCCCTGATGCCAGGTACCGGGGAATACGCGCTGGCCACCGACCCGGCGGTGTTCGATTACGGGCTGGGGGAAACCCGGACGGCGAATATCAATTCCGCCTCGGGGCAAAGCGACCTGGCGACCTCTTTGGATCAGCTGCAGCAGGAGCTGCCGAATTGCGAGGCGGTGTCGCTAATCGTCAGCTGGTTCGGCGACGACCTGCACTGTGGCGACTGTGCGCTGCGGCCCAAGGTGGAACAGAGCGAGCAGGATGCCGAAGGCATGCCCTGGTCTGTGTCGGGGCTGAGCCGGGCGACGGCCGGTCTGGTGCCGTTGCAGGACGGGCGGCCGGTCTATGGCGGTACGCCAAGCGACGCCTCGGTCATACAGGCCATCGTGGCATTGCAGCAGACCGGGCAGGCGGTGATGTTCTATCCCTTCATCCTGATGGAGCAGATGGCGGGCAATACGCTGCCCAATCCCTGGACCGGGGAAGCGGGGCAGCCGGTGCTGCCCTGGCGGGGAAGGATCACCGCGTCGCTGGCGCCGGGCATGGATGGCTCGCCGGATCGAAGCGCCGCGATGGATGCGCAGGTGGCGGATTTCTTCGGCACCGTGACGGCGGCGGATTTCATCGTGGGCGAGGGGGAGGTCACCTATACCGGGCCGGAGGAATGGAGCTACAGCCGTTTCATCCTGCACAATGCCGCGCTTTGCGCCGCTGCGGGGGGCGTGGAGTCCTTCTGCGTCGGGTCGGAGATGCGCGGGCTCACGCAATTGCGCGGGGCGAATGACACATTCCCGGCGGTGGAACGGATGCGGCTGCTGGTGGCGCAGGTGCGGGCGTTGCTGGGGCCTGACGTGAAGCTGGGCTATGCCGCCGACTGGTCGGAATATTTCGGCTATCACCCGCAGGACGGGTCGGGCGACGTGTTCTTCCATCTCGATCCGCTGTGGGCCGATGAGGAAATCGATTTCATCGGGATCGACAATTACATGCCGCTGTCGGATTGGCGCGAGGGGGAGGATCACCGCGATGCCGCATGGGGGGCGATCTATGACCTCGGCTACCTGCGGTCCAATATCGAGGGTGGGGAAGGATACGACTGGTATTACCATTCCGAGGAAGCGCGCGAGGCGCAGATCCGCACCCCGATCACCGATGGCGCCTATGGCGAGCCTTGGGTTTACCGCTACAAGGATATCCGCGCCTGGTGGGGGAATACGCATCACGAAAGGGTCGGCGGTGTGCGCCTGGAAACGCCCACCGATTGGGTGCCGCAATCGAAACCGATCCGGCTGACCGAACTTGGCTGCGGCGCCATCGACAAGGGGACCAACCAGCCCAACAAGTTCCTCGATCCCAAGTCGTCGGAATCGGTGCTGCCGCGTTATTCCGACGGGCGGCGCGACGAGCTGATCCAGATGCAATATCTGCGCGCCATGCTGGGGTACTGGGGCGAGGATGCGAACAACCCGGCGTCAGAGGAATATGACGGCCGGATGCTGGACATGTCGCGCGCCTTCGTCTGGGCCTGGGACGCGCGGCCTTACCCGGCCTTCCCGCGCAATACCGAATTGTGGGGCGATGGCGACAACTACGCCAAGGGGCATTGGATCAACGGGCGCGGATCGGCGCGTTCGCTGGCCTCGGTGGTGACCGAGATTTGCCGTCAGGCCGGGGTGAGCGGGATCGATACCACCGCATTGTTCGGTCATGTGCGGGGCTATCACCTGAGCGATGCCAGCGAGGCGCGTTCGGCGCTGCAGCCGCTGATGCTGCGCTATGGGTTCGATGCGATTGAGCGCGACGGTGTTCTGGTCTTCCGCAGCCGCACCGGGCTGACCGATTGGGCGCTGGGGGAGGACATGCTGGCGGTCAACGATGACCTGCCCGCATCCACCGAGGCGCGGCGCGCGGCGCAAAGCGACATGGCGGGGCGGGTGCGGCTGCGGTTCATTGAGGCGGATGCCGATTTCGAAACCGCTTCGGAGGAAAGCGTTCTGCCCGACGAGGCGACCCATGCGGTGGCCGCCAGCGAAATCCCCCTGGCGATGACCCGGGCCGAGGGGCGCCAGGTGGTCGAACGCTGGCTGAGCGAGGCGCGACTGTCGCGCGACAGCGTGCGGATCGCGCTGCCGCCCTCGGCGCTGGGGATCGGGGCGGGGGACGTGATCGCATTGCCCGATGGCTCAGGGAGCGGCAGCTACCGGGTGGACCGGGTCGAATATGGCGCGTCGCAGATCCTTGAGGCGGTGCGGATCGACAAGCAAAGCTATCGCCCGGCGGATTTTACCGACGAGACGAGCCCGGTTACCCCCTACGTCGCGCCGGCGCATGTGTTGCCTCTGTTTCTCGACCTGCCTTTGCTGCGTGGCGATGAGCTGCCCCATGCGCCGCACCTGGCGGTAACCGCCACGCCCTGGTCTGGCAGCGTCGCGGTGTATCACGCGGCGAGCGACGCCGATTATGCCCTACTGGCAACGCAGCAGGCGCGGGCGACGGTCGGGGTCACTCAAACCGCGCTCTACCGGGCGCGGCCGGGGCTGTGGGATCGTGGCAACACGCTGCAGGTCCGGCTGGCCAGTGGCAGCCTGGAAAGCCGGTCGGAGGACGATATCCTGGCCGGGGCCAACCTGGCCGCGATCGGCGACGGGGCGGCGGAGAACTGGGAACTGGTGCAGTTCCGCGATGCCGAACTGGTGGACACGAATACCTATCTGCTGCGCCACCTGCTGCGCGGACAGCAGGGCAGCGACGCTTTGATGCCCGACAGCTGGCCCGCAGGGTCCTATTTCGTGCTGCTGGATAACGCGGTGACGCAGCTGGGCCTGTCCGCGGCCAGCCGCAACCTGGCACGGCATTACCGGATCGGGCCGGCCAGCCGCGGCTATGACGATCCGTCCTATCGGCATTACCAGCTTGCCTTCTCCGGGATCGGGCTGAAACCCTTCGCGCCGGTGCATCTGCGGGCCGAGGCGACCGGGGCGGGTGATGTGACATTGCGCTGGATCCGCCGCACACGGGTCGGGGGCGACAGCTGGGACGGGCTGGAGGTGCCCCTGGGCGAGGAACAGGAGCTGTACCTGGTCCGTATCCTGGACGGGGCGCAGGTGCTGCGCGAGGAAACGGTTGCGTCGGCCGAATGGACCTATGCGGCGGCGGCGATTGCCGCGGATGGCGGGCTGTCTGGTCTGGTGGCGGAGGTGGCGCAGGTGTCGGCGGTATATGGTGCCGGGGCGGCGGCGCGGCTGGAGCTGGGCGGGTAGGGGATAACCTCGGGTGAAAAGCGCCTTCGAAGGCGCTTTCGCACGCAAATTCGAAATTGCGTGGACAAGGCTTTTCGAAAAGCCTTGTCTTTAAGGGTGGGAAAGCAGGCCCTTGAGCGGCTTCTGCCCCTGTGTGGAAAACTCGCCGATTTGGAAACGAACCATTCCGAAACCGAATAACCCCTGTCACAGCTTTGCATTTTGCCAAAGCGGTCTATCTGGTATAGTGAGCGCGACCGGAGGACCCCATCCATGGCCAAGACCAAGACACAATTTGCAGAACTCGATCCCGTCTGGAGCCGGATCAGGACCGAAGCGGAAGACGCCGTTGCGCAGGAACCGCTGCTCGGCGGGCTGATCCATTCCAGCATCCTGCACCACGAATCGATCGAGCGCGCGCTGGCCTACCGGACTTCGCTGAAGCTGGCTTCGGGCGAGATGTCGGAGCAGCTGATCCGCGAGATTTGCGACGCCGCCTATGCCGACGATCCATCGCTGGCGCTGGCCGCACGGGCCGACATCATGGCGGTGCATGAACGCGATCCGGCCTGCAACCGCTTCGTCCAGCCGCTGATGTTCTTCAAGGGCTTCCAGGCGCTGCAGGCGTATCGCGTGGCGCATTGGCTGTGGGCGAATGACCGCAAGGACATGGCCTATTTCTTCCAGATGCGGGTGTCGGAACAGTTCGGCGTCGATATCCACCCGGCCGCCCGGATCGGCAAGGGTATCATGATGGACCACGCCCATTCCATCGTCATCGGCGAAACCGCCGTGGTGGGCGACAACGTGTCGATGCTGCATTCGGTGACCCTGGGCGGCACCGGCAAGGAAGAGGAAGACCGCCACCCGAAAATCGGCGACGGCGTGCTGATCGGTGCCGGGGCCAAGGTGCTGGGCAATATCCATGTGGGCCACTGTTCGCGCATCGCCGCCGGGTCGGTGGTGCTGCACGAGGTGCCGCCGAAAACCACCGTGGCCGGCGTGCCGGCCAAGGTGGTGGGCGAGGCGGGCTGTTCGACGCCCTCGATCACCATGGATCAGCTGCTGGGCACCAAGTGATCAGCGGCTGAGCATCCCCGCGACCATCGAGCCAAGGGCGACCACGTGGATCAGCATGATCGCGCGGTCGTTCCACAGCACGCCCACCGCAAACCACCCGACAAGCCCGATCAGGAACATGTAGATGTTCCACGGCGCCATGTCGAAGGCGGTGAAGGCATAGCCGAAAATCTGCGCGATAGAGGCCGTCCATTTGACGGGCTGGATCAGGTTTGCGTGTCGGGTCAGGGCCTGTTGCATCCGGTTTCTCCTGAAGATCGGGAAGCCTGAAATGGCATTGGTGCGGGCATTTGACTATTCATGCTTTCAGGCCTAACCCTGTAGGAAACCTACAGGACTGACATGCCCCGCCTGCGCCTTTCACCGATCCGCGCCTTCGATGCCGCCGCCCGTCACGGGAATTTCCGTCTGGCGGCGGAGGAACTGAACCTGACCCACGGTGCGGTGGCGCAGCAGATCCGCGCGCTGGAGGATCAGATTGGCCAGCCGCTGTTCGAACGGCTGCCGCGCGGGGTGGTGCTGACCGCCGCCGGGGCGCATCTGGCCAAGGCGACGCGATCGGCGCTGGAACTGATGGATCAGGCGGTGGATGCGCTGGAAACCGGGCAGAAGACCCTGCAAATCAGCGTTCCGCCAAGTTTCGCCGCGCGCTGGCTGGTGGCAGCGATCCCGGAATTCGAGGCGGCGCATCCCGATTTGCGCCTGGCGGTCAGCGCCGATGTGAAGGTGCAGCCGCTGCGGCGCGGCATCGTCGATGCCGCCATCCGCATGGGGCCGCGGCCGGAGGTGGAGGGGGCTGTCGTCACGCGGCTGTGCCCGGTGGAGTTCGTCGCGGTAGCCACGCCCGATTACGCCGCGCGTGTCGGCGGGGCGCCGGGGTTCGAGGGTGCAGTATTGTTGCAGGATGCGCATGGTTATTGGGACCGGTTCCTGCCCGGGCGGGGGCGCGACATCCGGCGCTATAATTACACCGTGCTGGCGATCGATGCGGCGATGGAGGGCCAGGGCGTGGCGATCGCTCCTCGCCTGTTGGTGGAAAAACCGTTGCGCCGGGGCGATCTGCGCGAATTGTGGCTGCCCGAAACCGGCCGGGATATCGGCTACTACCTGATTCACCCGGCGAATCTGCACCGCGCCGACCCGGTATTGCGCTTCGCGGACTGGATCAGCGGCGCGCTGTCCTGAGCGGACGGATCGTTCCGGACATGTTTGCGAAAATGGAACGGCTTTCCGCCAGATGGCATTGTCGCCCCGTTCTTCCCGGCGTAGTTTACCGGGGATTTGATCACGAAAGGGAGGGCGGCGATGACATACCAAACAGAGGGCCGCGGGCGGCTTTACGACAGCGTGCTGGACACGATCGGCAACACCCCGGCGATCCGCATCAACCGCTTGGCCCCGGATCACGTGACGATGTATGTGAAGGCCGAGGCGTTCAATCCCGGCGGATCGGTCAAGGACCGGCTGGCGCTGAACATCATCGAGGCGGCGGAACGATCCGGCGCGCTGAAACCCGGCCAGACGGTGGTCGAGGCGACCAGCGGCAATACCGGGATCGGGCTGGCGATGGTCTGCGCCGCCAAGGGCTATCCGCTGGTCATCACCATGGTCGAAACCTTTTCCGAGGAACGCCGCCGCCTGATGCGGTTCCTCGGCGCCAAGGTGATCCTGACCCCGAAAGAGGAAAAGGGCACCGGCATGTATCGCAAGGCCAAGGAACTGGCCGAAAAGAACGGCTGGTTCTTCGCCCGGCAGTTCGAAACGCAGGCCAATGCGGATATCCACGAAATGACCACCGGGCGCGAAATCATCGCGGATTTCGCAGGCGGGCGGCTGGATTACTTCGTCAGCGGTTTTGGTACCGGGGGCACGGTGACCGGCATCGCCCGGGTGCTGCGGCGCGAACGGCCCGAAACAAAGATCATCCTGTCCGAACCCGCCAATGCCGCGATGGTGCAAAGCGGCATCGCGCAGGAACGGGCCGAAGACGGTGAACCGACCGCCAGCCACCCGGCCTTCAACCCGCATCCGATCCAGGGCTGGACGCCGGATTTCATCCCGGCGGTGCTGCAGGAATTGCTGGACACGAAAGGCTATGACCAGCTGGTGCCGATCGGTGGGCCGGAAAGCGTCGAATACGCCCGCAAGCTGGCGCTGGCCGAGGGGATTTTCACCGGCATTTCCGGCGGCGCGACTTTCGCCACCGCGATGGAAGTGGCGGCAGAGGCGCCCGAGGGATCGGTGATCTTGGCGATGCTGCCCGATACCGGCGAACGCTACCTGTCAACGCCGCTGTTCGACGGGATCGCCGCCGGGATGAGCGAGGAAGAGATCGCGCTGATGCGCTCGACCCCCGGCTATCAGATGAAATAAGACCGCGGGAAGCAGGGACAGAAAGCCGAAACGCCGGGGATTTCCCCGGCGTTTTTTGTTTTTCTTATCATTGCCTTGGGTTTTGCATCGCTCCGATGGTGGCGGTTCTGCATGCATGAACCGGTCCGGGGCGGTTTTGTCCCGGCATTTTTGCAATGGGGCTTTTGGTTGACATAGTGTCAAGTGAAGTTTATTCCGATGTCATTCTTGACATTGTGTCAAGAGACGGATTCGGGCCGCGCGCCCAGAACGATTATTTGAAGGAGACTTGATATGTTCGCTGATTGGATGCTCTGGGGCATCGTTGCCCTTGCCTTGTCCGCCGGTCTTGTCGCCGGGGTGTTTCTGGCCTTTTCGGATTTCATCATGACCTCGCTTTCCGCCTCGAAACCCGCGGCGGGGACCGAGGCGATGCAGATCATCAACCGCGAAGTCCATGGTTCGATCTTCGCGTTGCTGCTGATCGGGCTGGTCCCGGTTTCGGCTGTCGTGGCCTTGTTCGGCTATTTCACTTTGCCGGGATCGGCGTCGGCGTGGCTGATCGTGGCGACGGCGGTCTATTTCGCCGGTGTCATGCTGGTCACGGGGCTCGGCAATGTGCCGATGAACATGCGGCTCGAAGCGATGCCGCAGGCCGGGGCGGCGGCGCAGGCTTATTGGCCGGATTACGTCAGGGGCTGGGTGGTCTGGAACCACCTGCGCACGGCGGCGTCCTTCGGGACCATGGCCTGTTACGTGATCGCGGCGGTGCAGCTGGCCAAGGCGATGTGAGGCGCAAAAGCGGCGCTTACATACAAAACGCCGGGGGATTTCCCCGGCGTTTTTTTATTCGTTCTGAAAGGCTTGGCCTCAGGCCAGCATCACCATCGGGTTTTCCAGGTTGTCGACGATGGCCTGCAGCAGGTTGGCGCCAAGCGCCCCGTCGATGACCCGGTGATCGACCGACATGGTGACCGACATCACGGTCGCCACGGTCAGTTCGCCGTCGTCGCCCACCACCGGTTTCTTGACCCCGGCGCCGACCGCCAGGATGCCCGCATGGGGCGGGTTCACGATGGCGTCGAAATTGTCGATGCCGAACATGCCGAGGTTGGAAATCGCGAAGCTGCCGCCCTGGTATTCATGCGGCGCGAGCTTGCGGTCGCGGGCGCGGGCGGCAAGGTCCTTCATCTCGGTCGACAGCGCCGAGAGCGATTTCATGTCGGCATCCTGCAACACCGGCGTGAACAGCCCGCCCTCGATGGCGACGGCCACGGCCACGTCCGAGGCTTTCATCTGCAGCACCTTGTCGCCGGCCCAGACCGCGTTGGCCTCGGGCACCGCTTGCAGCGCGTTGGCGACGGCCTTGATGATGAAATCGTTGACCGACAGCTTCACGCCACGCGCTTCCAGCTGCTTGTTGAGCTGCGAGCGGAATTTCAGCAGCGCATCGAGCTTGATGTCGCGGCGCAGGTAGAAATGCGGGATGGTCTGTTTCGCTTCGGTCAGGCGCGCGGCGATGGTCTTGCGCATGCCGTCGAGCTTGATTTCGGTGTAGTCGCGACCTTCGTACATCCGCGCCACGACATCCGCCGAGGGACCGGCAGGCGCAGCGGCTGCCGGCGCGGGGGCGGCAGCGGGCGCTGCCGCTTCAGCCGGGCGCGCGCCCGGCTGTGCCGCTTCGACATCGGCCTTGACGATCCGGCCGCGCGGGCCGGAACCCGCGATCTGGCTCAGGTCCAGACCCTTGTCGGCGGCGATCCGGCGCGCCAACGGAGAGGCGAAGATGCGCGAGCCATCGGCGGCGGCAGGCGCTGCCGGGGCAGGGGCTGCCGCTGCGGGGGGCGGTGCGGGTGCCGCTTCTGCCGGGGCTGCTTCTGCCGCCGGGGCGGCGGCAGGCGCTGCGGCGATGTCATCGGCGCTTTCGCCTTCCTCGACCAGCACAGCGATGGGGGTGTTCACCTTCACCCCTTCGGTGCCCTCGGCCACCAGGATCTTGCCGACGATGCCTTCATCGACGGCTTCGAATTCCATCGTCGCCTTGTCGGTTTCGATCTCGGCAAGAAGGTCGCCCGAGCTGACGGTGTCGCCTTCCTTGACCAGCCATTTGGCCAGGGTGCCTTCCTCCATCGTGGGGGACAGGGCGGGCATCAGGATTTCAGTTGCCATTGTTCTGTCTCCTCAGCGATAGGTCACTTGGCGAACCGCCGCGATCACCTCGTCGGTGGTGACCAGCGCCAGCTTTTCCAGGTTGGCGGCATAGGGCATCGGCACGTCCTTGCCGGTGCAGTTGATCACCGGCGCGTCGAGGTAATCGAAGGCGCGGGTCATGATCGTGGCCGCCAGGTGGTTGCCGATGGACCCGACGGGGAAGCCTTCCTCCACGGTGACGCAGCGATTGGTTTTCATCACCGAATTGATCACCGTGTCGTAATCGATCGGGCGCAGGGTGCGCAGGTCGATGACTTCGGCGGAAATCCCTTCCTCGGCCAGCTTGTCGGCGGCTTCCAGCGCGTATTGCATGCCGATGCCGAAGCTGACGATGGTCACGTCCGATCCTTCGCGCCAGATGCGGGCCTTGCCGAAGGGGATGGTGAAATCATCCATCACCGGCACCTCGAAGGACCGGCCATAGAGGATTTCGTTTTCCAGGAAGATCACCGGGTTGGGATCGCGGATCGCGGTCTTCATCAGGCCCTTATAGTCCGATGCCGAATAGGGCATCACCACCTTCAGGCCGGGGATCTGCGCGTACCAGGCGGCGTAATCCTGGCTGTGCTGGGCGCCGACGCGGGCGGCGGCGCCGTTGGGGCCGCGGAACACCATCGGCGCGCCCATCTGGCCGCCCGACATGTAGAGCGTTTTCGCCGCCGAGTTGATGATCTGGTCGATCGCCTGCATGGCGAAGTTGAAGGTCATGAATTCGACGATCGGGCGCAGCCCGCCGAAGGCGGCGCCGACGGCGATACCGGCAAAGCCGTGTTCGGTGATCGGCGTGTCGATGATCCGCTTCGATCCGAATTCGTCCAGCAGCCCCTGCGATACCTTGTAGGCGCCCTGATATTCGGCGACTTCCTCGCCCATCAGGAACACGTCTTCGTTGCTGCGCATTTCCTCGGCCATCGCGTCGCGCAGGGCTTCGCGGACGGTCTGTTTCTTCATCTCGGTGCCTGCGGGCCAATCCGGGGTCAGATCGGCGGGCTTTGCGGCCGGCGCTGCCACGGCGGCAGGTGCCGGTACTGCGGGGGCTGCCGGGACAGGGGCCGCGGCGGCGGGGGCGGAAACCGCCACGTCGCCCACGCTTTCGCCTTCTTCCACCAGCACGGCGATGGGGGTGTTCACCTTCACGCCTTCGGTGCCCTCGGCGATCAGGATCTTGCCGATCACGCCTTCGTCCACCGCTTCGAATTCCATCGTCGCCTTGTCGGTTTCGATTTCAGCGATGATGTCGCCCGACGATACGGTGTCACCCTCTTTCACCAGCCACTTGGCGAGCGTGCCTTCCTCCATGGTCGGAGACAGCGCGGGCATGAGAATTTCGGTTGCCATAGTCTTATTCCCCCTTACGCGTCCGCGTCGGCATAGATGTCGGTCCACAGCTCTTCGAGAGCGGGTTCCGGGCTTTCCTTGGCGAAATCGGCGGATTTGTTCACGATATCCTTGATTTCCTTGTCGATCGCCTTGAGGTCTTCCTCGGTGGCGTGCTTGCCGGTCAGCAGCAGTTCACGCACATGTTCGATCGGATCGCGTTCCTCGCGCATCTTCTGCACTTCCTCGCGGGTCCGGTACTTGGCCGGGTCCGACATCGAGTGGCCGCGATAGCGGTAGGTTTTGACTTCGAGGATATAGGGGCCCTTGCCTTCGCGGCAGTGCTTGGTGGCCTTTTCGCTGGCCGCCTTGACCGCCAGGACGTCCATGCCGTCGACCATTTCGCCGGGGATGCCGAAGGCTTCGCCGCGGTGATAGATATCCTTGGTCGAGGTCGAGCGCGCCTGCGCCGTGCCCATTGCGTACTGGTTGTTCTCGATCACGAAGATGACCGGCAGTTTCCACAGTGCGGCCATGTTGAAGGTCTCGTAGACCTGGCCCTGGTTCGCCGCACCGTCGCCGAAATAGGCGAAGGTGACGCGGCCGTTGTCATTGTACTTGTCGGCAAAGGCCAGCCCGGCGCCGATCGGCACCTGGGCGCCGACGATGCCGTGGCCGCCGTAGAAATGCTTTTCCTTGGAGAACATGTGCATCGAGCCGCCCTTGCCCTTGGAATAGCCGCCCTCGCGCCCGGTCAGTTCGGCCATCACGCCGTTCGGGTCCATGCCGCAGGCCAGCATGTGGCCGTGATCGCGATAGGAGGTGACGCGTTTGTCGCCTTCCTCGGCGGCCGCTTCGAGCCCCACGACGACCGCTTCCTGGCCGATATAGAGGTGGCAGAAGCCGCCGATCAGGCCCATGCCGTAAAGCTGGCCGGCCTTTTCCTCGAATCGCCGGATCAGCAGCATGTCGCGGTAGTAGGTTTTCAGCTCTTCAGCGGAAACATTTGTTTTGGCTTGGGTTTTTCTGGCTGCCATTGGGCGTCCTCCTGCCGTTTCCAATAATAGTTTAGCGTTAAACTATCTTATAAGGTATTTTGGGGCGGAGGGCGAGGATAAATTGGCGAAAGATGAAACGGCTCATGACCGAGCGGGGCTGAGGTTGGGAGCGGCGCGACCGCGCGGTCGCGCATCCGCCCGGCGCGCGCCGGGCGGCGGTCGCGCAGCTTTCAGACACCCGGCCCAGAACAAGGCCGAAGGCTGCCGGGCCAGCGCCAGTCCGCCCCGGACGGGCTGGCGCTTTTGTGAGGCGTGTTTTGAGGCTGATAGGGAGCGCGTGTTCGGCGGGATAAACTGCCACGCTCAGAGGTGTGCCGCGCCACCCCGCGGACTGGCGCTTGCCCGGCTCGCGTTTGCCTCTATCGCTTGTGGTTAGAAGTAGTGGCCTTAACGGATGACAATCTCGTCGCTGCGGATCAGCCCCAGCACCGAGCGCGCCTGTTCGTCCAGCAGGTCGAGGTCGAGGTAGTTGTCCGACAGCCGCCGCGTCAGGTTTTCCATCCGCGCGACCTGTTCGTTCAACTGATCGAGGTCGCGTTGCAGCAGGTCGGCCTCGGCCTGAATCTCGGTCCGACGGAACAGCCCGTAACCGCCCTGAACGGCGGCGAAGGTGAAATAGGCGCCAAGCATGAAGGCCACTGCGAAATAGGCCCAAGCCCCGATGGCCGGTCGTTTCCTGCGTTGCATTTTTCTGCCTCGTTTTCCGCCTCTTCAAGGGCGGTGAAAACACTTTGCCACAGCTGATTCGCTTTGGGAATCCCTCAAAGGGATGTATTTGCTTTTTCTTGCAAAAAAGGCCGCGGCAGTGGCGGAAACCGGCCGCGTCGTGGCGTCATGCTGGAACGGCGCGGCGATCCGTTCCATCCTGCCCCCGTCAACCGAGGGAGGAAACGGGATGACGCAGGGCCATAGCGTATTTTCAACCCATGAAGTCAGCAATCAGCCGCAACCGCGCGGGGCGCGCGATCTGTGGGCCGACGATGCGCCGCTCAGGGACTGGGCGAAGGCGACCGGCGCCGATGGTGCGGCCTTGGCCGATGCCGGGGCCGCCTTTGGCACCGAGGACATGCTGCAAGCCGCCGAGGATGCCCGCCGCGATCCGCCGCGGCTGAAGCTGTTCGACCGCTCCGGGCGGCGGCTGGACGAGGTGCATTTTCATCCCGGCTATCACCAGGTGATGGATCTGGGGATCACCCACGGCTATGCCGCGAGCGCCTGGGAGGGCAAAAAGGGCGGCCATGTCACCCATGCGGCTTTGTGTTACTACATGGCGCAGCTGGAACCGGGCGTGTCCTGCCCGCTGACCATGACCTATGCCGCCGTGCCCGCCCTGCAGAATGATCCGGCGCTGGCCGAGGCCTGGGCGCCGAAGCTGACCGCGCGCCATTACGATCCGTCGGTCAGGCCCTTGTCGGCCAAGCAGGGCGTCACCATGGGCATGGCGATGACCGAAAAGCAGGGCGGATCGGACGTGCGCGCCAATTCCACCGCGGCGGTGCGGATGGGCGATCATTACCGGCTGACCGGGCATAAATGGTTCTGTTCCGCGCCGATGTGCGACGGCTTCCTGACCCTGGCGCAGGCGCCGGACGGGCTGACCTGTTTCCTGGTGCCGCGCTGGTTGGAGGATGGCAGCCGCAACACGATGCATCTGCAGCGGCTGAAGGACAAGCTGGGCAACAAGGCCAATGCGTCGTCCGAGATCGAGTATCACAATACGCTGGCGTATCGGCTGGGCGACGAAGGCGCGGGCGTCAAGACGATCATCGAGATGGTGCATCACACCCGGCTCGACACGGCTGTGGCGCCGGCGGGGCTGATGCGCGCCGCCTTGGCCGAGGCCAAGTGGTGGGTCAGCCATCGCAGCGCCTTCCAGCGCCGGCTGATCGACCAGCCGCTGATGCAATCGGTGATCGCCGATCTGGCGCTGGACTGGGAATCGGCGCTGGCGCTGGCAATGGGCTGCGCCGCGGCCTTCGACAGCGAGGCGGAGGAGGACCGCGCCTTCGCCCGCATCGCGGTGGCGCTGGCCAAGTACCTCAGCAACAAGCGCGCGCCGGGCATGATCTACGAGGCGATGGAGACGCTGGGCGGCATGGGCTATATCGAGGAAACGCCGATGCCGATGCTCTATCGCGAGGCGCCGCTGAATTCGATCTGGGAAGGATCGGGGAATGTGATCTGCCTCGATATCCTGCGGACCCTGGCGCGGGCGCCGCTGGCGGGCGAGGTTCTGATGGCGCGGCTGCAGCGCGTGGCCGGGGCGGATGCGCGCTACGACGCGGCGCTGAAGGCGCATCTGGACCGCTGGCCCGCGCTACCCTCCGAGGCCGAGGCGCGTTGGTTTACCGAAAGCCTGGCGTCGCTGCTGGCCGCGTCCTTCCTGATCGAAGGCGCGCCCCATGCGGTGGCGGATGGCTATGTGGCGACCCGGCTGGCCGGGCAGCGCGGCGCGACGGCGGGGGCGGTTTCGGGGATCGACGTGGCGGCGATTGTCGCGCGGATTTAAGCGGGTAGCGACCGGCTGCGGGTGGGCGCACGAAACTTCGTGATTGGCAGTTTATCTCGCCGCCTCTTCCGCCGTTTCAGTATCGTTTGGACAGTGAAGAAGCGCCCGCCCGTGTGGGCGGTCGGGCGCTGCCCGGCGGCGCGGAGCGCCGCTGTTCGGGCGGGGGCAGCTTTTACGGCGCTTCCCGCTCGTCCAGTCTCAGCTGCAGCATCGCCAGATCCAACCAGCGGCCGAATTTCTGCCCCACCTGCGGCATGAACCCGGTCCGCTCGAACCCCAAGGCTTCGTGCAACCGGATCGACCCGGTATTGCCGGCTTCCACCGCCGCCACCATGACGTGGAAACCAGCCTCGCGGGCCCGTTCGATCAGCGCTTGCAACAGCGCCCGCCCGATGCCGCCGCCGCGCCGCGCGGCATCGACATAGACCGAATGTTCCACAGTCATCTTGTAGCCGTCGAAGGCGCGGAACGGGCCGAAACTGGCATAGCCCAGCACATTGGCCCCGTCGCAGGCGACCAGCACCGGGAAACCCTGCGCCTGCCGGTCGTCGATCCAATGCGCCCGGTTTGCCGCATCCACCGTCACGTCGTTCCAGATCGCGGTCGAATTCATCACCGCGTCGTTATAGATCGCGGCGATGGCGGCCGCGTCTTCGGCTGTGGCGTTCCTGATCTGCATCTTCATCTCTCCAACGAAAAGGGGCGGCCAGTGCCGCCCCGTTCCCTCAATTCCAAGCGCTCCGGGGCAGGGATCAGCCCGCGACCGAGGCGTCGTAGATCGACTGCACGCTGGCGTCGAGCGTGGCGTCGAATTCTTCGTCGCTCTGCTGCGCCGACAGGCCTTCGGTCAGCGCGCGCGAGAAGCTGGCGATCATGCCGGTGTTCTGCGACAGGCGGGTGTTGGCCTCTTCCCGGCTGTAGCCGCCCGACAGCGCCACGACGCGCAGCACCTTGGGGTGATCGACCAGCGGTTTGTAGGTGTTCGCCACTTCCGGCAGGGTCAGCTTCAGCATCACCTGCTTACCGTCTTCGAGCGCGTCGAGCTGCTTGGTGATCTCGGCCAGCAGGATGTTCTCGGCCTCAGCCTTGTCGGCGATGGTGATGGTGACTTCGGGTTCGATGATCGGCATCAGCCCGTGACCCAGGATCTGCTTGCCGATCTCGAATTGCTGCGCGACAACCGCTGCGATGCCGGTGGGCGAGGCGGCGTCGATCACCGAGCGCATCTTGGTGCCGAAAATGCCCTTCGACACGGCCTTTTCCAGCAGCGCGTCGAGATCGGGCATCGGTTTGAGCATCCGCACGCCGTCTTCTTCGTCGGCCAGCCCCTTGTCGACCTTCAGGAAGGGCACGACCTGGCAGTCTTCCCACAGGTAGGTGGCGGTCGGCTTGCCGTCGATATCGCCGTCCATGGTGCGTTCGAACAGGATCGCGCCGATGATGCGGTTGCCGTTGAAGCCTTTCGACTTGATGATCCGCGCCCGCATCTGGTGGATCAGGTCGAACATTTCGGCGTCCGAGCTGTAGGCGTCTGCCTCGATGCCATAAAGCTGCAGCGCTTTCGGGGTGGAACCGCCGCTTTGGTCAAGCGCGGCGATGAAGCCGTCGGCCGATCGGATTTGTTCGGTTTGTTTCTGGTCGGTCATGTTCAATTATTACCCTGCTGCAATCGATTTGGGCGTCCTTCGCCCGGTTCGGCCTAGCCAATAGGCGACCGTGCGGAGGGATACAATTCGGTTGCGCTAACACCGCGGAACTTTTTCGCGGCTTTGCGGTTCCGGCAGATATCGTGGTGAAAAGGAAAGCGAAAACGTCCCCGAAGGGGGAACCGCCCGCGCGCGCGGGCGGGACATCCGGGCGCGCGCCCGGATGCGCCCCGTATCAGGCGGCGCTGGCTTCCAGAGCGGCGACGCCAGGCAGGGTCTTGCCTTCCATCCATTCCAGGAAAGCGCCGCCGGCGGTGGAGATATAGGTGAAATCGTCGGCCGCATGGGCCTGGTTCAGCGCGGCCACCGTGTCGCCGCCGCCGGCAACCGAAATCAGCGATCCGGCGCGGCTCAACTCGGCCGCCTTTTTCGCGGCGGCGTTGGTGCCGGTGTCGAAGGGTTCGATTTCGAACGCGCCCAGCGGGCCGTTCCAGATCAGCGTCCGGGACGCCTCGAACACTGCGGTGATGCGGTCCACCGCCTGCGGCCCGGCGTCGAGGATCATCTTCTCGGCGGGGCAGGCATCGGCAGCGACGACCTTGTTCTTGGCGCCCGCCTTGAATTCGCAGGCCACCACCACGTCGGCGGGCAGTACGATATCGCAGCCCGTGGCCTTGGCCTTTGCCAGGATCTCGACCGCGGTGTCGGTCATGTCATGTTCGCACAGCGACTTGCCCACATCGATGCCCTGCGCCGCGAGGAAGGTGTTGGCCATGCCGCCGCCGATCACCAGGTGATCGACCTTGTCCACCAGGTTGCCCAGCAGTTCCAGCTTGGTCGACACCTTGGCGCCGCCGACCACCGCCACGACGGGGCGCTGCGGGTTGCCCAAGGCGCTTTCCAGCGCTTCCAGCTCCGCCTGCATCAGACGCCCGGCGCAAGACGGCAGGAAATGCGTCACCCCCTCGGTCGAGGCATGCGCCCGGTGGGCGGCGGAAAACGCATCGTTGCAATAGACATCGGCCAGTTTCGCCAGCCGCGCGGCGAATTCGGGATCGTTCTTTTCCTCGCCGGGGTGGAAGCGGATGTTTTCCAGCAGCACGACCTCGGCCGCCTTCACTTCGCTGGTCGGGGATTCCGCGGCGTCGAGCGTTTCGACGAAGGCGACCGAATGGCCCAGGGCCTTTTCCAGCGCCTTCAGGGTGACGCGCAGGCTCATGTCCAGCACGACCTTGCCCTTGGGGCGGCCGAAATGAGCGACCAGCAGCGGCTTGCCGCCCTTGGCCAGGATATCCTCGATCGTCGGCACGATGCGTTCGATTCGGGTGGCGTCGGTGACATGGCCATCCTTGACCGGCACGTTGATATCGACACGCACCATCACGCGCTTGCCGTTCAGATCCATGTCGTCAAGAGTTTTCCAGGCCATGCAGTTTCCTCCTCGCGTCTTTTACGGCTGTCATGACCCGAAGCGGGCGTTGCGTCAAGCTGATGCTTGGCAATCGCGCCGGGGAAGCTTAGGTAACAATCAACGCATAAACGAAGGAGCCCGACATGGCCGATATCAAAGACCCGGAGAACACCATCCTGATCGAATTGAAGGACGGGACGGTCGTCATCGAACTGCTGCCCGACGTGGCGCCCAAGCACTGCGAGCGGATCAAGGAACTGGCCCGCGCAGGTCAGTATGACAACGTCGCCTTCCACCGTGTGATCGACGGTTTCATGGCGCAAACCGGCGACGTGCAGAACGCCAATATGGAAAAGGATTACAACCCGGGCCGCGCCGGCACCGGCGGGTCCGATCTTCCTGATTTGCCTGCGGAATTTTCGAAACTGCCGCATGACCGGGGCACCCTGGGCGCGGCGCGTTCGATGAACCCGAACTCGGCCAATTCGCAGTTCTTCATCAACTTCAAGGACAACCATTTCCTGAACGGCCAATACACCGTCTATGGCCGGGTGATTTCGGGCATGGAATTCGTCGATGCGATCACCCGCGGCGAGCCGCCCGCGAATCCCGACCGGATGATCAGCATGAAGGTGGCGGCCGATGTCGAAGCGTAACAAATCGGCCCTGATCGGCGCGGTTCTGGCGGCCGCGCTGGCGGGTCCGGCTGCGGCGACAGGTCTCAGCATCGAGGTCGAGGGCGAGGGCGCAAACGGCACCATCACCATCGACCTGTTCGAAGATACCGCCCCCGGTCACGCGGCGCAGATCGCCGCGCTGGCGGCTGAAGGCGCCTATGACAACGTGGTGTTTCACCGGGTGATCGACGGCTTCATGGCGCAGACCGGCGACGTGCAGTTCGGCAAGCTTGGCGGCGACATGCGCATGGCCGGGCGCGGCGGGTCTGACCGGCCCGACCTGAAGGCGGAATTTTCCGATATCCCGTTCGAGCGCGGTGTCGTCGGCATGGCGCGGTCGCAGGACCCGGATTCGGCCAATTCGCAATTCTTCATCATGTTCGCGCCGGGGCATTTCCTGAACGGCCAATATACCGTTGTGGGCAAGGTGACCGGCGGCATGGAGGTCGTGGACCAGATCAAGCGCGGCGAGGGCCGCAATGGCGAGGTCATGGGCCAGCCCGACGTGATGAAAAAGGTCACCGTGACCGAGTGATCGGCGCGTTGTGAGTTAGAGGAAAGGCCCGGCGATGTGCCGGGCCTTTTTCGTTGGGTGTAGCGTTTTACGGTTCAACGCAGGGCAGGGCGCGGGCAGCGACCGGCCGCGCAAGGCGCCGC
The DNA here is from genome assembly GCF_009857745.1 of Thalassovita mangrovi. Taxonomy (GTDB): domain Bacteria; phylum Pseudomonadota; class Alphaproteobacteria; order Rhodobacterales; family Rhodobacteraceae; genus Thalassobius; species Thalassobius mangrovi. Next base: position 128,899 of record NZ_WWEN01000002.1, on the reverse strand, counting down.
TGTTCGGGCGGTGGCAATAGTCCCAGCTCGCGTTACCCGGCGTCGGCCATGTTCTCCCGCGCCAGCTCCCCGGCGAAGCCGACCAGCGTTTCCAGCGCGTCGCAGAACAGATCGTCCGCCACCGTCATCGCCACCCGCACATGCCCCGCCGCGGCCTGGCCGAAGCTTTCGCCCGGCATCACCGCGATCCGGCGCGCGTCCAGCAGCGCATTGGCGAACCCGTCGCCGCTCAGCCCCGTCGCGCGGATATCCAGCAGCAGATACATCGCCCCGTCCGGATGCACCGCCTTCACCGCGTTTTGCCCGGCGAGGATTTGCAGCGCCTTTTCGCGGCGGCGGCGGAACGGGGCGGCGATGGTTTCCTCGGCCGCCTCACCCTGGTTCAGCGCATAAAGCGCGGCGTCCTGGATGAAGCCGGGCACGCCGTAATTGGTGGTGATGGCCAGATCGGCCAGCGGCGCGATCGCCTCGGCCGGGCCGATGATCCAGCCCAGGCGGCTGCCGGTCATCGCGTGGCTTTTCGACATCGACCCGATCACCAGCGTGCGCTCGGCCATGCCGGGCAGGGCGCGCGGGCTCAGGTGATCGCCCTGCCAGATTTGGCTGTCATACACCTCGTCCGAGATCAGCCACATGTCGTGATCTTTCACCACCCCGGCGATGCCTTCCAGAGTGTCGCGCGAATAGACCACCCCGGCAGGGTTGTTCGGCGTGTTGATCAGCAAGGACCGCGCGCCTTCCGCCGCGGCATCGATATCGGCCGCCCGGGGCTGAAACCCGGCCTCGGGCCGCGCTTGCACCGGCACCGGCACCGCGCCGCCCGCCCGGATCGTGCCGGGATAGGTGACGTAATAGGGATCGATGAACAGCGCCCGGTCGCCCGGATCGCAGCAGGCCAGATGGGTCGCGAACAGGGCCGCCTGGCCGCCCGCGGTGATCAGCACGTTGTCGCGCCCGGTTTCCACCCCGCTGCGCGCCTGGAATCGGTCTGCCACCTTGTCGCGCAGCGCCTTTATGCCCGGCACCTCGGCATAGCCGGTATGGCCGCCCTGCGCCGAGCGGTGCATCGCGTCGAGGATATCGGGCGCGGTGCCGATATCGTGTTCGCCGATGGTCAGTTCGATCACCTTTTCGCCCGCCGCCTTCAGCGCCCGGGCGCGATAGAACACCTCCCAGCCATCCGATCCGCCATCGTTGATATTCTGCACCCGGGAAGACAGACGCATATTCGACCTCATCTCGTTGTTTTCGCGCGGCAATCTTCATCCTGCACGCATAAGTTCCGCCGCAGCAGGCCCGTGATTTCAGGAATTGTCAATTCAGCGATTGTGACCCGGGCCATCACGGTCTATCATCGCCGCCATGAACGCTTCGACCTGCATCATCTGCTGCATTATTACCTGCTGAGTTTCTCAGGCGGGCCGTTCTTTACTTCCAAAGATATAACGAAGTTGATAAGCCCGCCGCGAGCCCGGCTGCGCCTGCGAGGACTTATGACGACCATCAAGCTGCACAACACCAGGACCCGCCAGAAAGAGGTCTTTACCCCGATCGATCCCGACAACGTGCGGATGTATGTCTGTGGCCCGACCGTCTATGACCGCGCCCATATCGGCAATGCGCGGCCCGTCGTGGTCTTCGATACGCTGTTCCGGCTGCTGCGCCATGTCTATGGGCCCGATCACGTGACCTACGTGCGCAACTTCACCGACGTGGATGACAAGATCAATGCGCGGGCGGCGCAAAGCGGCCGCGCGATTGGCGAAATCACCGCCGAGACCACGCAATGGTATCTTGACGACATGGGGGCGCTCGGCGCCTTGGAACCGACCCATATGCCGCGCGCCACCGCCTATATCGGCGCGATGATTGCGATGATCGAGGACCTGATCGCCAAGGGCCACGCCTATGCCGCCGAGGGCCATGTTCTGTTCGCGGTGGACAGCTACAAGGAATACGGGCGGCTGTCGGGCCGCTCGGTCGACGACATGATCGCCGGCGCCCGGGTCGAGGTCGCGCCCTACAAGCGCAACCCGATGGATTTCGTTTTGTGGAAGCCGTCGTCGGACGACCTGCCCGGGTGGGACAGCCCCTGGGGCCGCGGGCGGCCGGGCTGGCATATCGAATGCTCGGCCATGTCCGACGATCTGCTGTGGGAAAAACCGCTGGCCGAGGGACGGCTGTCGGAAGCGGCCAAGAAACAGCCGCACACGTTCGACATCCATGGCGGCGGCAACGACCTGATGTTCCCGCACCATGAGAACGAAATCGCGCAAAGCTGCTGCGCCCATCCCGAGGGCCATTTTGCAAATTACTGGCTGCACAACGAGATGCTGCAGGTCGAGGGCAAGAAGATGTCCAAGTCCCTGGGCAATTTCTTCACCGTGCGCGACCTGCTGGACGGCCATGACGGCATGCCGCCGGTGCCGGGCGAGGTGATCCGCTTCGTGTTCTTGTCGACCCATTACGGCAAGCCGATGGACTGGACCGCCAAGAAGGCCGCCGAGGCCGAGGCGACGCTGCGCAAATGGCGCAAGCTGGTCGAGGGCGTGGAGCCCGGAGCGGTGAACGAGGCGGTGTTGAATGCGCTGGCCGACGATCTGAACACCGCAGGCGCCATTACGGAACTGCACAAGCTGGCGAATGCGGGTGACGCGGCGGGGCTGAAGGGCTCGGCGCGGCTGTTGGGGCTGCTGACCGACGGCTTGGGCGATTGGGCGGCGGAGCCTGACGTGGACCTGAGCGGGCTGGCGGATAAGCTGGCGGCGATCCGGGCGGCCGCGATGGAGAGCAAGGATTTCTCCGAGGTGGACCGGATGAAGGCGGCGCTGCTCGACGCGGGCGTCGAGGTGCGGATGAGCAAGGCCGGGGTCGAATTGCTGCCCGGGCCGGGCTTCGACGCCGCCAAGCTGGAGGGGCTGTGATGGCACGGTTTCGCCTGCGGCGGGCGGGTAAAGGGGGGCTGTCTGCCCCCCTCTCCGTTGAAAATCGTGCGATTTTCAACGCATTCACCCCCCGAGGATATTTCAGAACAGAAGAAGATGGGGGCCGGGGATGAGCGGCGAGCGTCTTTACATCTACGACACCACCCTGCGCGACGGGCAGCAGACGCAAGGGGTGCAGTTTTCCACCGCCGAGAAGGCGCAGATCGCCGCGACGCTGGATGCGTTGGGGGTGGATTACATCGAGGGCGGCTGGCCCGGCGCCAACCCGACCGACAGCGAATTTTTCGAAGCAAAACCGCAGCTGAAGGCGCGCTTCACCGCCTTCGGCATGACCAAGCGGGCCGGGCGGTCGGCGGAAAACGACGACGTGCTGGCGGCGGTAATGAATGCCGGGACCGAAGCGGTCTGCCTGGTCGGCAAGACACACGATTTCCATGTCGAGACGGCGCTCGGGATTTCGCTGGTGGAAAACACCGAGAATATCGCGCGTTCGGTCGAATACCTGGTGGCGCAGGGGCGCGAGGCCCTGTTCGATGCCGAGCATTTCTTCGACGGCTACAAGGCGAACCCGGGGTATGCGCTGGAAACGGTGAAGGCGGCCTATGAGGCCGGGGCGCGTTGGGTGGTGCTTTGCGATACCAATGGCGGCACCCTGCCGGGCGAGATCGGCGAGATCACCCGCGCGGTGATCGCGGCGGGTATCCCGGGCAGCCACCTTGGCATCCATACCCATAACGACACCGAAAGCGCGGTGGCCGGATCGCTGGCTGCCGTCGATGCGGGCGCGCGGCAAATCCAGGGCACGCTGAACGGGCTGGGCGAGCGTTGCGGCAACGCCAACCTGACCACGCTGATCCCGACGCTGCTGCTGAAGGAACCCTATGCCAGCCGTTACGATACCGGAATTTCGCGCGACGCCCTGACCGGGCTGGTGCGGGCGAGCCGTCAGCTTGACGATATCCTCAACCGGGTGCCGTTCCGGCAGGCGCCTTACGTGGGGGCCTCGGCCTTTGCCCACAAGGCGGGGCTGCACGCGAGCGCGATCCTGAAGGACCCATCCACCTACGAGCATATCGATCCAGGCCTGGTCGGTAACGAGCGGATCATCCCGATGTCGAACCAGGCCGGCCAGTCGAACCTGCGCCGCCGCCTGGCCGAGGCCGGGTTGCAGGTCGACAAGGGCGACCCGGCGCTGGCCCGCATCCTGGAGACCGTCAAGCAGCGCGAGGCCGAGGGTTATACCTATGACAGCGCGCAGGCGAGTTTCGAACTGCTGGCGCGCAGCGAACTGGGCCTGAGCCCCACCTTCTTCGAGGTCAAGCGCTACAAGGTCACCGTTGAGCGGCGCAAGAACAAGTACGACAAGATGATCAGCCTGTCCGAGGCGGTCGTGGTGGTGAAGGTCGACGGCGAAAAGAAACTGTCGGTGTCGGAATCCCTGGATGAAACCGGCAGCGATCGCGGCCCGGTGAACGCGCTGGCCAAGGCGCTGTCCAAGGATCTGGGGCGCTATTCGGAACAGCTGTCCGATATGCGGCTGGTCGATTTCAAGGTGCGCATCACCCAGGGCGGCACCGAGGCCGTTACCCGCGTCATCATCGACAGCGAAGACGGGCAGGGGCGGCGCTGGTCCACCGTGGGGGTGTCGCCGAACATAGTCGACGCGTCCTTCGATGCGCTGCTCGATGCGATCAACTGGAAGCTGCTGCGCGAAGGAAACCACTAGGATGATCGGGAAAATTCCACGCATTGTCGCCAGTTTCGTGGCGGTGCCGCTGGCCATCGCCCTAGGGCTGATCGCGTCGCAGCGGCCCATCGAAATGGCGGGCGCGGGCGGTTTGGATTTTTCCCGTCAGGTCGTTCGCAAGGGCGATCCGCTGCCGGTTGAGAAAGTGGCGATGCGCGACGGGTTCGGCTTGTCGGTTCGCCATGTCGGGCAGGGCGGCGACAAGCCGCTTCTGGTGCTGGTGCACGGATCGGGCTGGCATGGCGCGCAATTCGACGCGCTGGCGCCGCAGCTGGCGGATGTGGCCGAGGTTCTGGCGCCCGACCTGCGCGGTCACGGGGCCGAGCCGGAGCGGCGCGGCGATGTCGATTATATCGGCCAGTTCGAGGATGACCTGGCCGACCTGATCCGCGCCACGGCGCAGCCGGGGCAGAAGGTGGTGCTGGCCGGTCACAGCTCCGGCGGCGGGCTGGTGGTGCGTTTCGCCGGCGGGGAACATCGCGACCTGATCGACGGCGCTGTCCTGATGGCGCCCTTCCTGAAATACAACGCCCCCACCACGCGGCCCAATTCCGGTGGCTGGGCGCATATTCTGCTGCGCCGGATCATCGGGCTGACCATGTTAAACGCCGCGGGCATCAAGGCGCTGAACCATCTGACGGTGATCCAGTTCGACATGCCGAAGACGGTGCTGGACGGCCCGCTGGGCCATACCGCGACCACGGCCTATTCCCATCGGCTCAACACGTCCTTCGCGCCGCGCAGTGCCTATGAGAAAGATATCGCAGCACTTCCCCGCTTCCTGCTGATCGCAGGGGCCGAGGACGAGGCGTTCTTCGCCGACCGTTTTGAGCCGCTGATGGCGCCGCTGAACGGCAACGGGCAGTACCGGCTGGTCGAGGGCGTGTCGCATCTCGACATCGTCGATGCGCCCGAAACCAAGACCGCGATCCGGGACTTCCTGAATGAGCTTTGACGATCCCGACCTGATCGCCTGCGCCGGGTTGGTGCAGCGCGCCGATCCCGACCGGTTCCGCGCCGCGATGGCCGCGCCGGTGGCAGCGCGCGCGGTGCTGTTCCCGCTATTCGCGGCCAATGTGGAAATCGCCCGCGCCCCCTGGGTGACGCAGGAAGAGATGATCGCAGAGATGCGGCTGCAATGGTGGCGCGACGCGATGGAGGAGATCGCGCAGGGCAAGACGCCGCGCCGGCACGAGGTGGTGACGCCGCTGGCGCGGGGGATCGATGCCGCCGGCGCGGCGCTGCTGGACGGTTTGATCGAGGCGCGCCGTTGGGACATCTACCGCGATCCCTTCGCGGACGAGGCGGCGTTCGAAGACTATCTGCAGAAAACCTCCTCCAACCTGCTGCTGGCGGCGGTGCGTGCGCTCGGGGACGGGGACGAAGACGTGGTACGCGATCTGGGCTACGCCCTGGGGCTCGCCAATTACCTGCGCGCCATCCCGGCGCTGGAAAAGGCCGGTCGGGTGCCGCTGCTCGATGGCCGGGACGATAGCGTGGCGGCGCTGGCCCGGGACGGGCTTGAGCGGCTCAAACGCGCCCGCGCGCGGCGCGCTCAGGTCTCTCGCACCGCCGCGCCTGCGCTGCTGTCGGCCTGGGCCGCGGCGCCGGTGCTGGCCCAGGCGGCGCAACAGCCGCAACGGGTCAAGGCGGGCGCCCTGGGCACCTCGGACTTCCGCAACGCGCTCAGCCTGATGTGGCGCGCCCAGACGCTGCGCTGGTAAGCCAGCTTCTTCTGTTCAAAAATATCCCGGGGGAGTCGTTGAAAATCCAACGGATTTTCAGCGGCGGGGGCAGCGCCCCCAACCTTCACTCATCCTTCGGCTGGAACATCAGCCAGATCAGCGCACCGCCTGCCAGCATCAGGAACGGCGCCATCGCCAGGTTGACGCTTGTCCAGCCCGCCTGCGCGGTGCCGCCCGAACAGTTCATCAGCCCGCCCGAGGCCAGCGAGGCCGTGGTCACGCCGCCGAAGACCAGCAGGTCGTTCAGCCCCTGCATCTTGCCGCGCTCTTCCGGCTCATGCGCCCCCGCCAGCATGGTGGTGGCACCGATGAAGCCGAAATTCCATCCCACACCCAGCAGGATCAGCGCGACGAAGAAGTTTTCCAGATCCACGCCCTGCAGCGCCACAGCCCCGGCACCGGCCAGGATGACCAGCCCTATGGCGACGACCTTTTCCACCCCGAAGCGGGCGATCAGGTGGCCGGTGAAGAAGCTCGGGATGTACATCGCCAGCACGTGGGCGCTGACCACGTCGGCGGCGGTGTTCTTCTCGAAGCCGCAGCCGACCACCGCCAGCGGCGTGGAGGTCATCACCAGGTTCATCAGCGCATAGGACACCATGGCGCAGATCACCGCCACCGCGATGCGCGGGGTGGTGATCAGTTCCCAGCGGGTCCGCCCGCGCGGCGCGTCGGGGTGGGCGGCGACGGGTTTGGGGATTTCAAGCAGCACGAACAGGAACGACCCGATGACATTCACTCCGATCACCGCCAGGTAGGTCCCCATGAAGGGCACCACCATCGCGTCGGCGGTGACTTTCACCAGCTGCGGCCCGATGATGGCCGAGGCCAGACCGCCCGCCATCACGTAGGAAATCGCCTTGGGCCGGAACGCGTCGCTGGCGGTATCGGCGGCGGCGAAGCGGTAAAACCCCTGCGCCGACATGTAGATGCCGGTGATCAGGCTGCCCAGCAGGTAGACCGGGAAAGAAGCGGTATAAAGCCCGTAAGCCCCCACCGCGCCGCCGATCGCCCCGGCGGCGGTGCCGATGAAGAACCCGGAGCGGCGGCCGTATTTCTGCATGATATGCGAAATCGGCGTCGCCGCTGCCATGCTGCCCAGCACGATCAGCGAAATCGGCAAGGTGGCGAAACACAGGTTGGTGGCCAGCGCCTGTCCGGCCAGCCCGCCGATGGTGAAGATCATCGGCATCTGCGCGCCCAGAATGGCCTGGGCCAGCACCAGGATGATCACGTTGCGCCGGGCGCGGCGATCGTCGGAGACATATTCAGCTTGGGTCATGTGAGGATTGCTAGAGCCTTGTCCCGGCTGGCGCAAGGCGGGAATTGTGACGGGAACAATCGGGGGCCAGCCCCCGAACCCCCGGGATATTTGTGAACAGAAGAAGCGGGGTCAGGGCGCGCGGTCGATGACATGGGCGAAGGAGCCGCTGACCCGGTTCAGGCGGAGCCCCATGTCGGGCAGGGCCTGTCCTTCGGCATCATGGGCGGCGAACAGCGGCGGGCCGTCCGCCTTGAGCGTGGTGGCATAGTGGAATTCATGGGCTGTCAGGGGCATGGCGAAGGGACCGCCGAGCGGGGTCAGGCGGCGATAACCCAGGTGCAGTTTGCGGGTGGCGAAGGAGGTTTCCAGCGGCAGCAGCCCGGCCATTTCGTGGCGCTGGCCCTCGGCATCGGTCAGGCCCTGCCCGAGGATCATGTATCCGCCGCATTCCCCGTATATATCAGAATGTTGCGCGGCACTTTGCAGGCTTTTGATGAAGGTGTGATTGCCGGCCAGGCGGCCTGCGTGAAGCTCGGGATAGCCGCCGGGCAGATAGACGAAATCGGCCTCGGGCACCGGATCGTCGGCCAGCGGCGAGAAGAACCTCAGCTCCGCCCCCTGCGCGCGCCAATCGGCTAGCAGATGCGGGTAGGAAAAGGCGAAGGCGCGGTCGCGGGCGATGGCGATCACCTGCGCCGGGGGCGGCAGGCGAGTTTGCCCCGTCGCCGCAGGCAAGGGGCGGGCGAGCGTCAGCAGGGCGTCGCGGTCGAGGGTTTCGGCCAGCGCATCGGCGGCGCGGTCGAGAAAGGCGTCGAGATCGCTGCGTTCCCCGGCCTGCACCAGCCCGAGGTGACGCGACGGCATGGCAAGGGCGGGATCGCGCCGCAACGCTGCCAGCACCGGCAGGTTCAGCGGCGCCAGCGCACGGCGCAGCATCGTTTCGTGCCTCTCGCTGCCGACGTTGTTCAGGATCACGCCCGCGAGGTGCACCTGCGGGTCATGGGCAGCAAACCCCGCGACCAGCGGCGCCACCGATTGCGCCATGCGCCCTGCGTCGACCACCAGGATCACGGGCAGGTCCAGGATGCGGGCGAGATCGGCGACCGCCCCCTTGCCGTCGGGCGGCGCGCCGTCGAACAGGCCCATCGCGCCCTCGATCAGCAATGTGCCTTCGCCCGCCGCCAGCGCCCTGATCCGGTCGGGCATCATCGCCCAGGCGTCGAGGTTCAGGCAGGGCGCGCCGCAGGCGGCTTCGTGAAAGCGCGGGTCGATGTAATCGGGGCCGGATTTGGCGCCCCTGACGCTGATCCCTTCGCGGGACAACAGCCGCAGCAGCGCCAGCGTCACCGTGGTCTTGCCCGCCCCGGAGGACGGCGCGGCGAGGATCAGCCCGATCACGCGTTTTCGGCCGGGCGGCCGCGGCCCAGCGGATCGAGGTTGCGCGGTCGCGCGCCCTGCATCAGCGCCTGCCAGTCCAGCACCTGCCGCATCAGCACCGACCGCCCGACGCAGAGGATCGCGGGCGGCTCCAGATTGCTGCCTTCGATATCCGCCGCCATACGGCCCAGTGTGGTTTCCAGCACCTGCTGGTCCGGGGTCGTGGCCGAACAGACCACCGCGCAGGGTTCATCCGCAGGCCGGCCCGCGTCCAGCAGCGCATTTGCGATCCGTTCCACATGTTTCATGCCCATGTAGATCACCAGCACCTGGGCGCCCTCGGCGATCGCCTTCCAGTTCAGCGAGGATGGCGTTTCGCCGGTCTGGTCATGGCCGGTGACGAAGGTCACCGACTGGTTCACGTCGCGATGGGTCACCGGGATACCGGCATAGGCCAGACCGCCGATCCCGGCGCTGATGCCGGGGATGATCCGCACCGGCACGCCGTGCTGGATGAGCGTCTGTGCCTCTTCGCCGCCGCGGCCGAACACGAAGGGATCGCCGCCCTTCAGACGCAGCACCTTCTTGCCCTCGCGCGCCAGATCGACCAGCCGCAGCGAAATATCGCGCTGCTTCGCCGACGGCTTGCCGCCACGCTTGCCGGCATAGATATGTTCCGCCTGCGGCGCCCAGTCGAGGATCGCCTTTTGCACCAGCGCGTCGTAGATCACTACGTCGGCCTGCCGCAGACCGTTGATCGCGTGCAGCGTCAGCAGCCCGGGATCGCCGGGGCCGGCACCGCAAAGCCAGACCCAGCCGGGTTCGAGAGTGGGCCAAGTGCCGGCGGGAAGGGGGAGCGAGTCTGTCATGACCTCCTTATGCCGCGCTTCGTCCGCGCGTTGAAGTCTGGAAACGACATATTGGCGCGGCCGCGCGCGGCGCCTATATTCGCGGCGATGAGCCGGAAACCCCAAAAGGAACTGCGCCGTGGCTGGACCACGGGCGCCTGCGCCACCGCCGCGACGCGCGCGGCGCTGATGATGCTGTGGGGCGAGGGGCGGCCGGACAAGGTGCGGATCACCCTGCCGCGCGGCGAACGCCCCGAATTTGCCATCGCCGAGGCGGCGCAGGGCGCGAGCTGGGCCGAGGCCGCGGTGATCAAGGATGCGGGCGACGATCCGGACGTGACCCATTGCGCGCTGATCCGAGCGCGGGTCGAGGCCTCAGATGGCGGGGTGGTGTTCGCTGCCGGCGAGGGCGTGGGTACGGTGACCAAGCCCGGCCTTCCGATCCCGCCGGGCGAGCCCGCGATCAACCCGGTGCCGCGCCAGATGATGGCGCAGACGGTTGAGCTGATGGCGAAACGGCTGGGCCAGGCGCCCGACATCCGCATCACCGTGTCGGTGCCCGGCGGCGAAAAGCTGGCGCAGAAGACCTGGAACCCGCGCCTGGGGATCAAGGGTGGGCTGTCGATCCTGGGCACCACCGGCATCGTGCGGCCGTTTTCCTGCGCGGCCTGGATCGCCTCGATCCATCGCGGGGTGGACGTGGCGCGGGCCGAGGGTTTGACCCATGTGGCGGGCTGCACCGGGGCGACCTCGGAACGGGTGGTGCAGGGGCTTTATGGCTTGCCCGACGGGGCGATGCTGGACATGGGCGATTTCGCGGGCGGGATGCTGAAATACATCGCCCGCCACCCGGTCGAGCGGGTGACCGTGGGCGGCGGCATCGGCAAGCTGACCAAGCTGGCACAGGGCGCGCGCGATCTGCATTCGGGGCGCAGCCAGGTGGATTTCGATCTGCTGGCCGAGTGGATGGGCGATGTGCGGCTGAAGGGCTGTAATACCGCGTTGCAAGCCTATGAAATCGCAGGGGAAGGTTTGGCTAGTCAAGTGTCAAAAAAGGCGTTGGAACAGGTGCGGGGCATGCTGCCCGACAGCGTTGTGGCCGATATCGTGGTGATCGATCGCGGTGGCGCGATCCTGGCCCGGGCGGGGGCGGCATGACGCTTTTGCTGCTGGCCGGAACCTTTGAGGCGCGTCAGGTGGCGCGGGGGCTGGCCGAGCGGGGCGTGACGGCCATCGCGTCGCTTGCGGGCGAAACCCGGACGCCGGAAGCCCTGGCGATCCCGACCCGGATTGGCGGGTTCGGCGGGCGTGAAGGGTTCGAAACCTTTCTGGAGCGGGAAAACATAACAGCGATCCTCGACGCGACCCATCCTTTTGCGGCCAAGATCAGCCATCGCACGGCGCAGGTGGCGCGGGACCGGGGGCTGCCTTATTGCCAGTTTCTGCGCCCCGCGTGGGAAGTCGGGCCGGGCGACGATTGGCGGCACGTGGCGGACGAGGCGGAGGCGGCAAGCCTGATTCCCGCCGGGTCGCGGGTGTTCCTGGCCACCGGGCGCAAATCGCTGGATCGGTTTGCGCAGCTTTCGGATTGCGACGTGACCCTGCGTGTGGTCGATCCGCAACCGGGGCCGTTTCCCTTGCCGAAGGGGCGGTATCTGGTGGCACGGCCGCCGTATCGGCTGGAGGATGAAAGGGCGCTTCTGGCGGAGCTGAGTGTGGATTTCGTTGTGGCAAAAAATGCAGGTGGAACGGGGTCTTACGCAAAGCTCCTCGCGTCGCGGGAGCTGGGCATCCCGGTGCTGATGATCGACCGGCCGCCGCAACCGGACGGGCCGAAAGTGGCGATGGTGGACGAGGCTTTGAATTGGGTGGATAACTTATGACCGGACGGATTATCGAAACCGAGGCCTGCGTCGCCGAAGGGATCGAATGGCTCTGCGCCAATGATCCGAAAATGGCCGAGGCCCATGCCGCCACCGGGCCGCTGCCGCTGCGCCGCAAACCCGACGGGTTCACCCAATTGCTGAGCGCCATCGTGTCGCAACAGGTCAGCGTCGCTTCGGCCAATGCGATCTGGCGGCGGCTGGAAGAGGCCGGGCTGCTGAGCGCGGATGCCATCGCCGCCAACACGCCCGAGCAATTGCGCGAGGTCGGGCTGAGCCGACAGAAAGCGCGCTACGCGCTGGCGCTGGCCGAGGCGGGGATCGACTACGACGCGCTGCGCGCCGCGCCGAACGAGGAAGTGATCGAGGTGCTGACCGCCGTGACGGGCATCGGGGTGTGGACGGCGGAAATCTACGCGATGTTTTCGCTGGGCCGCGCGGATGTGTTCGCGCCGGGCGATTTGGCGCTGCAGGAAGCGGCGCGCATCCTCTATGGATTGGACGAGAGGCCCAAGGAACGCGCCCTGCGGCAAATGGCCGAACGCTGGAGCCCGTGGCGCGCGGTTGCGGCGCGGCAGCTCTGGGCCTATTACCATGTGGCAAAGGACAGGGAAGGGATCAGATGACACGGGTTTTGCAGGCAGGGCGGAAAGAGCCCAAATCGGGTGAGACGCGCTCTGTCGTGGTGTTTCTACACGGCTATGGCGCCAACGGGGCGGACCTGCTGGGGCTGGCCGATCCGCTGTCGGATCACCTGCCCGATACGCTGTTCATCGCGCCCGACGCGCCGGAAAACTGCGCCGGGGCGCCGTTCGGATACCAGTGGTTCCCGATCCCCTGGATCGACGGGTCGTCCGAGGAAGAGGCCGAACGCGGCATGGTGCAGGCCGCCCAGGACCTGAACGCGTTTCTGGACGCGGTGCTGATCGACGAGGACCTGCTGCCGGAACAGATGGTTCTGTTCGGGTTCTCGCAGGGCACCATGATGTCGCTGCACGTGGCGCCGCGGCGCGAAGACGAGGTGGCGGGGATCGTGGCGTTTTCCGGCCGGCTGCTGTCGCCGGAACTTCTGGCCGACGAGGCGGTGTCGAAACCGCCCGTGCTGCTGGTCCATGGCGATCAGGACGATGTGGTGCCGGTGCAATCGCTGCCCGAGGCAGCCGAGGCGCTGCAGCAGGCGGGGTTCGAGGACGTTTACGCCCATATCATGAAGGGCACCGCCCACGGCATCGCGCCCGACGGCTTGTCGGTGGCGCTGGCCTTCATGCGCGACAAGCTGGGGCTGTGACGCCTATCGGGTAGTGGAGGGGCTTTGCCCCTCTTGGCCCAAGGGCCAATTCACCCCAGGATATTTTTTAACAGAAGAAGCGGGCGGCGGTTTCAGCCGCCCATCAGCACCTTGGCGGCGCGCATCAGCACCAGCGGGTCGCGATCGGTGCGGGCCACCGGGGGCGGCGGGGCGCTGCGGCCGGTGAGGTCGGACACCGCCTGCCGCGCCGAGCGCACCGAATATTCCACCGTGAAGACGCAATCGCGCGGCAGTTCGACGAACTGGCCAAGCAGCGCGAAGTTCTGCGCCCCTTGTGGGCGCTGTTTCGGCCGGTCGCCGGGGCTGCGCGGCATGAACTGGCTGGTGATGAAGGGCATGCGGCAGGGGATTACCCTGGCGGTGTCGAACCAGGCTTTCTGTTGGTCGTTCAGGCGCAGCTGGCCGCTCAGTTCGGTCAGGATCTCGCGTCCCGTCGCCTGCCACATCGGTTTGTCTACGAAATCGCCCGGCCGGTCGCCGCGCAGCCCGTAGCCCCAGAGCGTGTAGAGCCCCGGTTTCTGAGTGCGGAAATGCGGCTGGTGGAACAGCACGATGGACAGGGTCCAGCCCGAGTCGGCGAAGGTGACGAGCCCGCCGGTGCCGGTGCGGTTGCCGGTGAAATCTTCCATGAATTCGAAGAAACCGGGGCCTTCCAGCGTCGCGGTGAAGGAATGCCAGGCGGTTTTTTCGGTGTCGCCGCAGAAGGCCTCGGGCCGGCCGAAGCCGTCATGCGCGGCGGCCAGTTTGCGCCACAGCCGCCAGGCGCCGCCTTCGGCATCATTGAGCGGCGGGGCCGTGTCCATGTCGCCCAGCACCGAGCCGTCGGTCATCGATCCCAGCGTGACATAGGCGCGGTCCTGCGCCTGAAGCGGCACGGTTTCGCCATCCGACAGGATCAGCGCGGTGATCCGGCGGGCGGTGCTGTCGCCCTCGATGCTCAGGTCGGTCACGGCGCCCCCGGTGTCGAAGTCGACGCCGCGTTCGCGCAGCCAGACCACGATCGGCGCGATCAGTGAATCGTATTGGTTATAGCGGGTGCGCAGGATGCCGGCGATGCGGGTGAAGCCGGGAAACAGGTGGATGAACCGGCGCAGGTAACGGCGCATTTCGATCAGTGAATGCCAGGGCTGGAAGGAAAACATCGTCGACCACATCAGCCAGAAATTGCTGTCGAGGAAGGAGGGCTTGAACCAATCCTCGATGGTCTGGCCGTCCAGCCCGTGTTCGGAGTGCAGGATCAGCCGGTTGATATCCACGATGTCCTGCGCCGTCAGGGTCAGGTCATAGCGGTCTTCGGCCGGTTTGCCGTCGCGCACCAGCCGGCAGTTGGACGACCCCGGCACTATTTTATTGAAATCCATGATGTCCTGTTTGACCGATACGTTTGGATCGTCGGCCGAGGGGATACTGCCCAGCAGGTCGAAGGTGCAGGCGAAATGCTTTTCGAACATTCGGCCGCCGCGCGCCAGGTAACCGGCCTCGCCGTCGCCGGAACCGTCAAGCGATCCGCCCAGCACCGGCAGCTGTTCGTAAATACTGATCTGCGGCCCCGGCACGCCCGCGTCGCGGATCAGGAACACCGCCGCGGCCAGCCCGGCGATGCCGCCGCCGACGATGTGATGCCGTTCCCCGGCACTGGAGTCGCTGTCTTGCATCTCGTGATCCTCCCTCTGGCGCCGATCCGCCTGGGGGCAGCCTAGCGCAGCTGCGGCCCAAGCGGTTTGCGCGATATCAAGGACAGCGGCAGGGGCGGTATTTGGCGGAAAAGGCTGGATTTTGCGTAAATATGCGTCACCATACTGTCATCTGGCTGCGTTAGGTCATTGGGGGACGATACTGTATGTCGTGGGGCTTGCCCGAAAACACACAGGATATATAGTTGAGTCATAGCTGGGGCGGGATGTCCCGCCTTGGTGCCACTCTTGGGCAGACAGGGCAGGGAGACTTTGATCGCCATGGACGGAGATTTCAGGCACGATTTTGTCAGGGAACGCGGGGTGCTGAAGCAACATCCGGCGCTTGTGTTGAATGCCGATTACCGGCCCTTGTCCTATTACCCGCTGTCGCTGTGGCCCTGGCAGGAGGCGGTGAAGGCGGTCTGGCTCGATCGGGTCGATATCGTCGCCGAATACGATTTCGAGGTGCGAAGCCCGAGCACCCGGATCAAGATACCCTCGGTCGTGGTTCTGAAAGATTACGTCAAACCTCAAAAGCGCGTGGCCTTCACGCGCTTTAATTTATTTCTGAGGGACGAATTCCGCTGCCAGTATTGCGGCAGCAAGGGCGACCTGACCTTCGACCACGTGGTGCCGCGCGCCGCCGGCGGGATCACCAGCTGGGAAAACGTGGTGGCGGCCTGTTCGCCCTGCAACCTGAAAAAGGGATCGAAAAGCCTGCGCCGCGCCGGGATGCACCTGCGCAAACCGCCGCGTCGCCCGACGGCGGACGAGCTGCGCAATACCGGGCGGAAGTTCCCGCCGAACCACTTGCACGACAGCTGGCTGGATTTCCTCTACTGGGATGCCGAGCTTGAGGCGTGAGCGGTAGAGTGAAATTCGCCGGGTGTCCCACAAGGCTCTCCCGTTGCAGCCATGATCCAGGCGACGTGATGGCCACCAGCCATCGAAGCGAAAACAAAAAGTTTTTTATGTGATCAAAGGCGCTTTGGTAGAGGCAGGTGCTTTTAGCTTCTCTAAAAAGATAAAATTTTGCAGAGTGTTGATTATTGACTTAGTAATTTCGAGTTGTTCTGGAGCGGGGGCATGTCTTCTAGACGCATTGCAGTTTTCGTCGATGGCGACAACATAAGCGCGCAGCATTCGGATCAAGTTCTTTTTGAAGCACGTAAGTTGGGCCGGGTGGACATCGCACGCGTGTATGCCGATTTGAACAAACGATCAGATTGGCTAAACAAGCCCGGTTACCGATTGATGCATGCCGGTACGGGCAAGAACGCTGCAGATCTTCTATTGAGTATAGATGCGATGGAGCTGGCACTCGAAGGAGGTGTCGGAACCTTCGTGATTGCAACGTCAGACGGCGACTTTACGCATTTAGCGCAACGCATGCTCGAACGCGGACTGCATGTGCTGGGCCTTGGTGATGCAAAAGCACCGGATAGATTTCGACTGGCGTGTACCGAATTCATTCCATTAAGTGATCGAAACGAGCGCTGGCCCTTGGAGACGATAGGAAGCGGTTGTTCGGCGTTTGACTTGAAAATCCGAAGTATGATTGCCCAGCATAGCACGAAAGGGCAGGGCATGCGTGTAGCTGAACTCGGGCCTAAGATGCACAAGGCACATGGGGCAAAGATCAGCACCTATCCCGAAAAAACTTGGCGCGCCTATTTGGCCGCACGACCGTTGCTTTACGAGCTTGATCCGCGAGGCTCCGAGGCCAAAGTCCGATTCCGTCCCGAAGGCTTTGCCTCGCAATGACGTCTGCGATTTGGGGGAACAGAAGCCTGATATCCCATATTTCAGTGAATGTCGCTGAAGCGGTTTAAACCGCCGCTCCGATTTTCCGCGTTAAAAAAAGCGCCCCGCAGGGCGCTTTTTCAATTCGGTCCTTGAGCGGTTGCTCAGCCTTCGGCCTTCGGTGCCGGGGCGGGCGCGGCGGGCTTGGGGGCGGCGGGCTTGCCGGTCGACAGCGGGTCGTCCTGGCGCTGCACCGAGCCTTCGAAATGGGCGCCGGATTCGATCGCGATGGTCTTGTGGATGATGTCGCCTTCGACCCGTGCGGTCGAGGTCAGGCGCACCTTCAGGCCACGCACGCGGCCGACGATGCGGCCGTTGATCACCACGTCATCGGCGACGATTTCGCCCTTGATGGTGGCGCTTTCGCCGACGGTCAGCAGGTGGGCGCGGATGTCGCCCTCGACCGTGCCCTCGACCTGGATATCGCCGGTGGTCTTCAGGTTGCCGGTGATATGCAGGTCCGAGGACAGCACCGATGCCGGCGGCTTGGCCTTGGCGGGGGGCGCCTTGTAGTCGCCCTTGGGCGCGACCGGGGTTTCAGGGGCTGCGGGTTTTGCAGCGTCAGCGGCCTTGGGGCCGGGTTCGTTGATTTTGCTTTTAGAAAACATCGTTTGCAGCCTTGATATAGATCATCGGATTGACGGCCTGACCGTCGACGCGCACCTCATAATGCAAATGGGTGCCAGTGGAACGTCCGGAATTTCCCATATCACCGATACGTTCCCCGCGCGAGACCCTTTGACCGACCTTCACGCGAATTTTTGACAAATGGGCATAACGGGTTTCGATCCCGAATGCGTGTTTGATCTTGATCAGCCGGCCATAACCGCTGCCCCAGCCGGCATGGGTGACCACGCCGTCGGCGGTGGCAAAGATCGCGGTGCCGACGGGGCCCGCGAAATCCGATCCCTTATGCAGACGGCGGCCGCCGGTCTTGGGATCGCGGCGATAGCCGAAGCCGCTGGTATAGCGCACCGCGGCATGAACCGGCTTGGCGAAAGGCGCCTGGCTGGCGGCGATGCGATAGAGGTTCAGCGCGTCGAGCTGGTTCAGGATGCGGTTGGCGCGCAATTCGTCGGTGCTGGGATCTTCGCCCTTGGTCGAGAAGGAAATCGGCGTCATCGGGCCGCCCTGGCCGTTATAGGTCTTGCGCACCTGGTTGATCAGGCTTTCGGTGTTCAGCCCGGCAGCGCGGAACATCTTGTCCAGCGGTTCGACCGAAATGGTCATCGCGTCTTCGATCTGGCTGAAGATCTGTTCATTCTGGTCGCGCATCAGCTTGATTTCGAACTCAAGATCGTCGGCGGCGCTCAGCGCCTGCTGCGCGTCGGTCAGGATCTGGTCGCGTTCGGCGGCGGTGTCGGACAGCGCCGCGACAAGGAAATCGACGGTTTCGCTGACCGGCTGGCTGGCGTCGGCCAGGCCGGTGCCTTGTGCGTCATCGGCGTTTTCGGTCTGCAGCGCGACCAGGTCGCGCCGCGCCGCGTCGCGCTGTTTCATCGTCTTGCGCAGGTTGGTCTGGATCACCTCGATCCCGGTTTCCAGCTCGCGCCGCGCGGTTTCCGAAGCCAGAAGCTCGGTCTGCATGTCGGAAATCTGATCCAGCGCCAGGTTGAAGCGGGCCTGCGCGGCCTGGGCTTCCTCGGCGCGGGTGTCGCGTTCGCTGGCCAGCAGGTTCAGACGGTTTTCATAGGTGCGCTGATCGCGCTTGGCCTGTTCGCGGAAATTGCCCGACCCGATGCTGTCCATCAGCAGGATCGCGGTCGCCACGATCGTCCAGGCCACCACCACGGCACCGCCCGCGAAGGCGAAAAGCTGCGTCGAGGGATGCAGCCGGATGAACCGGGTTTCGCTGTCGGATTTCAGAAAAAGCCGACGCTCGGGGAACCACGGTTCCAGCATGGCGTCGATACGTGCCATAAGACGTGTTTTCACCCGTCCGTCCTTTTGTTGTCCATCCCCAAATGCAGCACATGATCTGCTGTCATATCTGCTTGCGCAGATGTTTACCAAAGCGTGGGCGGGGAGCAACAAGTTTAGCCAAATGTGGGGCGTCAGGCGGTCAAAAACCGCCTAACAGGCGAAATCTCGCCGATTTGGGAAGGGGTTAGCCACCCTTCGGGGGCGTCTGGTCGGCCAGCGGCCAGTAGAAATCGGGCGGCAACCCGGCCTCGGCGCGCTTTTCCTCGTTGAAGGGCGGTTTCAGCGCGCCGTGGAAATAGGTGCGCACCAGGTCGTGGAACACTTCCTTGGGGTCCTTTTCATGGCGCCCGCACAGGAAGTGGAACCATTTCGAGCCATAGGCGACATGACCGACCTCTTCGGCATAGATCACCTTGAGCGCCTCGACCGTGTCGGTTTCGCCGGCCTTCTCAAAGATCTCGATCATCCCCGGGGTGACGTCCAGCCCGCGGGCTTCCAGCACCATCGGCACCACGGCCAGCCGGCCCATGAAATCTTCGGCGGTGTCTTCGGCGGCGCGCCACATGCCGGCATGGGCGGGCAGGGCGCCGTAGAAACTGCCCATGTTTTCAAGGCAGTCGCAGATCAGGTTGTAGTGCTTTGATTCCTCGTCGGCCGATTTCACCCAGTCGTCGTAGAACCCCATCGGCATCGGCACATCGCCGAAACGCGCGATGATGTCCCAATGCAGGTCGACCGCGTTCAGTTCGATATGCGCCACCGCATGCAG
Organism: Thalassovita mangrovi; assembly: GCF_009857745.1. Lineage (GTDB taxonomy): Bacteria > Pseudomonadota > Alphaproteobacteria > Rhodobacterales > Rhodobacteraceae > Thalassobius > Thalassobius mangrovi. Next base: position 109,610 of record NZ_WWEN01000002.1, on the reverse strand, counting down.
GATGGCGATGCGGCCCGCCGGGCTGCCGGGGCGACGGCGCGGCACGTCGCGCGGGTCCAGCAGTTCCGGCTTTTCGGGTCGTGCCGGGCGCAGCGGCGGGTTGGCGGTGCCGACGGGAATGGTTTCGCCCGCCTTGCGCGCGGCGAACCATGTGGCGGCGTGTTTGTGCGACAGCGCGGTCTTTTCGCGGCCGTCGGCGGTGGTCAGAACCTCCACCGCCATTTCGGTCAGGGTCTTCACAGCGCCTTCACCGCCTCCAGCACTTCCTCGGCATGGCCGTCGACCTTCACCTTGCGCCATTCGCGGGCGATATTGCCGTCGCCGTCGATCAGGAAGGTCGAACGAACGATGCCCCAGAAGGTCTTGCCGTACATGGATTTTTCCTTCCAGACGTCATAGTCCTCGCAGGTCGTGCCCTCGGCGTCGGACAGAAGCGGGATGCCCAGTTCCTGCTTCAGGCGGAATTTTTCATGATCCGCGATGCTGTCCTTGGAAATGCCGAACACCTTTGCGCCCGCCGCTTCGAAATCCGCCTGCATCGCGGTGAACGCCTTGGCTTCCTTGGTGCAGCCCGAGGTATTGTCGCGCGGATAGAAGAACAGGACGACGGGCACGGGGCGCAGCGCCGAAAGGGTGACGGGATCGCCGCCATCCTGCGGCAGGGTGAAATCGGGGGCGGGGTGTCGATCGGTCACTGCATTTCCTCATTCGGTGGATTATTCTATGCGCTAGGTATAGCGTGACGGACGCAGGAATAAAGACCGCGCACAGACGGGCCGGGCAGCAGGAGTACCGGGGCATGTCCCCCAAGCAAGACAAGCAGCAAGAACAGCAGCGGACCGGCCGCGCCGGACGGATCGCCCTGTGGGGCGGTGGCGGGATCGTTGCGGTTCTGGCGCTGCTGTCCTGGCTGATCTATTCCGCCATCGGCCGGCCGATCCAGGCGCCCGCCTGGCTGCACAGCCGGATCGAGGCGCGGCTGGCGCAGATGCTGCCCGACATGGATGTGAGCTTCGGCGCGCTCAGCGTCATCGTCAACGCCAATGGCAGGCCGCGGGTGCAGCTGCGCGACGTGGAAATATCGCAGCCGGACGGGCCGGTGATCCTGGCGATGTCGGACCTGGAAACCGGGCTGGCGCTGAAACCGCTGCTCAAGGGCAAGGCGCAGCTGGGCCGGGTGCGGCTGTCGGGGGCGGCGATCCATGTGACGCGGCGCAAGGACGGATCGTTCGACCTGTCCTTCGGATCGACCCTGCCGCAGGTCGGGCAGGCGGCGCGCATCCAGGAACTGATCGACGGGCTGGACGGGCTGTTGCTGAGCCCGCAGCTCAGCAACCTGACCGCGATCGACGCCGACGCCCTGATCGTGCGTTACGAGGACCTGCGCGCGGGCCGGGCCTGGACCATCGACGGCGGCCGGGTGCGGCTGACCCGCGAGGGCGACGATCTGCGCATCAGCGGCGACCTGGCGGTGCTGTCGGGATATGATTACGCCACCACGGTCGAGCTGAACTTCGAAAGCAGGATCGGCGAAACCGAGGCGCAGTTCGGCATGATCTTCGAGGATATGCCGGCGCAGGACATCGCGGTGCAAAGCGCGGCGGTGGCCTGGCTCGACGTGGTGCGGGCGCCGATTTCGGGGGCGCTGCGCGGGTCGGTGACCGAAACCGGCATCGGCGATATCAGCGGCACGGTGCAGATCTCAGACGGGGTGATCCAGCCCACCGATCAGACCCGCCCGATCCCCTTCACCGAGGCGCGGACCTATTTCACCTATTTCCCCGAAGCCGAGACCCTGGTGTTCGACGAGGTGTCGGTCAGCAGCGAATGGATCACCGCGCGGGCCGAGGGCAAGGCGATCCTGCGCGGGCTGGAAACCGGGCTGCCCGAGGAATTGCTGGGCCAATTCACCCTGACCGGCCTGTCGACCAATCCCGACGACCTGCTGGACGCGCCTTTGTCGCTGGATGCGGCGGAAATGAGTTTCCGGATGGAGCTCGATCCCTTCGTTCTGCACATGGGCGAGCTGATGCTGGAAGAACAGGGCCAGGTCATCGTGCTGAGCGGCGAGGCGGCGGCGGAACCTGAAGGCTGGCGGCTGGCGGTGCAGGGGCAGGCGGACAGGCTCGATTCCGACGTCGTGCTGGCGCTTTGGCCCGAAAGCCTGAAGACCAAGACGCGGAGCTGGGTGGCGGAAAACATCCTCGACGTCACCCTGTCGCGCGGGCAGCTGGCCTATCGCAAGCTGCCGAACCGGCCGCATGACCTTTATGCCGGGTTCGAATTCGACGGTGCCAAGGTCCGGTTTTCCCCCAACATGCCCCCGGTCGAGGCGGGGTCGGGCCATGCCGAGATCCGGGGCACGCGCTTCATCGCCGCGGCCGACCGGGGCCATATCCGCGCGGCGCAGGGCGGCGCGATCGATATCGCGGGCAGTTCCATCATCATCCCCGACACAACGCTGAAACCGACCCCGGCGCGGGTAGACCTGAACACCTCCAGCACCATCACTGCCGCCTTGTCGCTGCTCGACAGCGATCCGTTGAACCTGCTGACCAAGGCCGGGCGGCCGGTCGATCTGGCCGACGGGCGGGCGCAGGCGCGCGGCACGCTGGACCTGTTGCTGAAGAAGAAGCTGTTGAAGGAAGAGATCAGCTTCGACATCACCGCCGATCTGCGCAACCTGCGCAGCGACAAGATCGTGCCGGGCCGAGTGTTGCGCGCGGCGCGGCTGGACCTGTCGGCGCAAAACGAATTGCTGACCATTTCGGGCAGCGGCCGGATCGGGCAGGTGCCCTTCGACGCGGTGTTCGAAGACGATCTGCGCCCCGAGGACAAGGGCCGCTCGCGCGTCTATGGCGTGGCGGAGCTGTCCAACGCCTTCCTCGACGAATTTTCCATCGCCCTGCCGCGCGACACGCTGACCGGGCGGGGCGACGGCGTGTTCGAACTGGCATTGCAAAAGGGCGAAGCGGCGCGGTTCACCCTGTCGAGCGACCTGAAGGGGATCGGGTTGCGGGTGCCCGAGCTGGGCTGGGCTCTGGGGCAGGAAACCGGCGGGACGTTTGAAATCAACGGTCAGCTGTCGCAACCGCTGCAGGTCGAGCGGATGTCGCTGCAGGCCCCGGGGCTGAGCGCCGCCGGGACGCTGAGCCTGACCGAGGACGGCGCGCTGGACCGGCTGCAATTCGACACGGTGGCGGCGGGCGCCTGGCTGAACGCGCCGGTGACGCTGATCGGGCGCGGCAAGGGGGTCGCCCCTGCGGTGGAAGTCAACGGCGGCTGGATCGACCTGCCCAGCCGGCCCGACATCGCCGGCCGCGGCGGCGACGGCGGCGCGGGGTCGACCCCGATCAGCGCGGCGCTGGACCGGGTGCAGGTGACGAAATCCATCGCCCTGACCGGCGTGCGCGGCGATTTCACCGCCGGCGACGGCTTTGCCGGGACCTTTGCCGGGCGGATCAACGGCCAGGCGCCGGTGACCGGCCGGGTGTTCCCGGTGGGCGACCGGACAGGGATCGACATCAGCGCCAACGATGCCGGGGCCGCCGTCGCGGCGGCGGGGCTGTTGAAGAAGGGCCACCAGGGCACGCTGGCGCTGCGGCTGACCCCGGTATCCGATCCCGGTAATTACGACGGCAGGCTGAAGATCGAAAACATCCGCATCCGCGACGTCCCCGCGCTGGCCTCGCTGCTGCACGCGATCAGCGTGGTGGGGCTGCTGGAACAGATGGGCGGCACCGGCATCCTGTTCGGCGAGGTCGAGGCGCGGTTCCGGCTGACCCCCGATCAACTGATCCTGCGCGAAAGCAGCGCGGTGGGTGCCTCGATGGGTCTGTCGATGGACGGGATTTACGATTTCAAGCAGAACAAGATGGATTTCCAGGGCGTGCTGTCGCCGATCTATGCGATCAACGCCATCGGGTCGTTGCTGACGCGCAAGGGCGAGGGGCTGATCGGGTTCAACTACTCGCTGCGGGGCAGCCCTGAAAAACCCTCGGTGCAGGTCAATCCATTGTCGATCTTTACACCCGGCATGTTCCGCGAGATATTCCGCCGCCCACCGCCAAAGGTCAGCGAATGAAACTCAGCGATTTCGATTTCGAACTGCCGGAGCATCTGATTGCCACCCGGCCCGCAAAACCGCGCTCCTCGGCCCGCCTTCTGGTGGCCGAAGGCGACGCGATCACCGACGCGCATGTCTTTGATCTGCCGGGTTGGCTGCGGCCCGGCGACCGGTTGGTGCTGAACGACACCAAGGTGATCCCGGCGCGGCTGTCGGGTGAACGGGTGCGCATGGGCCCCGAGGGCGAAACCCGCGCCCGGATGGAAGCGACCCTGCTGGAGCCGCGCGCCGACGGGACCTGGGCGGCGTTGCTGAAACCGCTGAAGAAGATCCGCGAGGGCGAGGAGATCGTGTTTTCCGAGACGCTCACGGCGCGGCTGGAGGCGAAGGAAGAAGGCCAGGGCCTGCTGCGCTTCAACCTCACGGGCGACGATTTCGATGCCGCGCTGGCCGAGGCGGGCGCGATGCCGCTGCCGCCCTATATCGCCGCCAAGCGTGCCGCCGACGATCAGGACAAGCAGGATTATCAAACCGTCTGGGCCGCCAACCTGGGCGCGGTGGCAGCCCCCACCGCATCACTGCATTTCGACGAGGCGCTGCTCACGTCGCTGCGTGACAAGGGCGTGGAATTCACCCATGTGACGCTGCATGTGGGGGCGGGGACCTTCCTGCCGGTCAAGGTCGAGGACGTCACCAGCCACAAGATGCACGCCGAATGGGGCGAGGTGTCGGAACAAGCCGCCGCCGAGATCGCCGCGACCAAGGCGGCGGGCGGGCGGGTGATCCCGGTGGGCACCACCGCGCTGCGGCTGATCGAAAGCGCCGCGCGATCGGGGCGGATCGAACCCTGGCGTGGCGAGACCGATATCTTCATCTATCCCGGCTTCAAATTCCACGTGGCCGACGCGCTGATGACCAATTTCCACCTGCCCAAATCGACGCTGATGATGCTGGTGTCGGCGCTGATCGGGCAGGACCGGATCAAGCGAATCTACGATCACGCGGTAAGTGAAGGATATCGCTTCTTTTCTTATGGCGACGCCTCGCTGCTGATCCCGCAGGACGCCGCCGACTGATTGGCGAATTCCGACATATCTTTGTCGTTTTCGAGATACATCCGAGGGTTTAGTTGCGGGTAAGCCTCGGGTCTGTTTTCGTGAGGTCGATATGATTCAGATTCTGTCCAACGCCTGGCCCCTGTTCCTGGGATTGATGCTTCTGATGGTCGGCAACGGCCTTCAGGGCACGCTGCTGGGTGTGCGCGGCCAGATCGAGGGGTTTTCCACCTTCGAGATGTCGATCGTGATGTCGGCCTATTTCGTGGGCTTCCTTGGCGGGTCGCGGATGGCGCCGGAAATGATCCGGCGGGTCGGCCATGTGCGGGTCTTCGCGGCGCTGGCCTCGCTGATTTCCGCCGTTCTGATCCTGTACCCGACCTTTGCCGATCCGTGGATCTGGACCGCCGGGCGGGTGCTGATCGGGTTCTGTTTCTCGGGCGTCTACGTGACCGCCGAAAGCTGGCTGAACAATGCCGCGACCAATGAAAACCGGGGCAAGGCGCTGTCGCTCTACATGATCGTGCAGATGATCGGCATCATCGCGGCGCAGGGATTGCTGTTGACGGCCGATCCGTCGGGCTTCGTTCTGTTCGTGATCCCGTCGGTGCTGGTGTCGATTTCCTTCGCGCCGATTTTGCTGTCGGTCAATCCGACCCCCGCCTTCGATACCACCGCCCCGATGAGCCTGAAGCAGCTGATGGATATCTCGCCGCTGGGCTGCGTCGGCATGTTCCTGATGGGCGGCGTATACGCCGCGCAATTCGGCATGGCGGCCGTGTACGGCACCGAGGCCGGGCTGAGCCTGGGCGAGATTTCCACCTTCGTCGCGACCTTCTATGTCGGCGCGGTGTTGCTGCAATATCCGCTGGGGCTGATTTCGGATCGGATGGACCGGCGCCTGCTGATCCTGATCGTGGCGGCGATCGGCGGCGCAGGCGGCATTCTGGGCCTGCTGCTGGGCGGCAATTTCACCCTGCTGCTGGTGTCGGCCTTCGTGATCGGCGGCGCCTCGAACCCGCTCTATTCGCTGCTGGTGGCCTATACCAACGATTTCCTCGATGCCGAGGACATGGCGGCGGCCTCGGGCGGGCTGGTCTTCATCAACGGGGTGGGGGCGATTTCGGGACCGCTGATCACCGGCTACATCATGGGGGTGTTCGGACCGCAGGGCTATTTCGTGATCATCGCCTTCCTGCTGGTCGCGGTGGCGCTTTATGCCGCCTACCGGATGACTCAGCGCCCGGCGATTCCCGCCGAAGACATGACCGCCTATACCCCGGTGATGCAGTCCGCGACCCCGGTCGCGGTGGAGATTGCGCGGGAATATGCCATTGATAGCGCTAGCGATGACGAAGAAGAGGGCGGCGCGAGCTAATACTACGCGATTGTTGCAATTTTTTACTGTTAATCTGCAAGAATCCGTATGTAACATTTTCATGTAAGACATTGCCAAAGGCGATCAGGAGGCAGCCAATGGTGCGAGCAGAAGAAATATTGTCATTCTGGCTGGACGAGGTGGGGCCGTCCGGCTGGTACGCGACCGACGACAAGATCGACAACGCGATCCGGGACCGGTTCGAGGACGCTTGGAAAGCGGCCTGCGACGGCACCTATGCGCTGTGGCTGACCTATCCCTCCGGCGCGCTGGCCTATATCATCCTGATGGACCAGTTCCCGCGCAACATGTTCCGCGGCGAGGCCAAGGCCTTTGCCAGCGATCCGGCGGCTCTGGCGGCGGCGAAGAACGCGATCGACCACAAATGGGACATGAAGATCGACGAACCGGCGCGACAGTTCTTCTACATGCCGCTGATGCATTCGGAGAACCTGTGCGATCAGGAACGCTGCGTGCGGCTGATGTGCGAACGGATGTCGGACAGCGGGGCGGCGAGCCTTGTCCATGCCAAGGCGCATCGCGACGTGATCCGCGAATTCGGCCGTTTCCCGTATCGGAATCGGGCGCTGCACCGTCACGACACGCTGCATGAAACCGAATTCCTGCAAGCGGGCGGTTACGGCAACAAGCTCCGGCAAGTGCAAAACGGCTGAGCCTGGCCGGTTTTCCGTAATTTAAAATCGCTGGTTTCCAGTGGCTTACCCCTGGCTGCGCGTGAAAACGCGGCAGGGTGTTCGGTCGTCGTTGAAGCGGATTTCAGAATAGTTTAATGTCAAACTAATTTTGGAATCGGAGGGCTGACTGTGTCCAAAGCATTTGACGTCGTCGTGATCGGGGCGGGTCCCGGTGGATATGTGGCCGCGATCCGGGCGGCCCAGCTGGGTCTGAACACCGCGGTGGTGGAACGCGAACATCTGGGCGGCATCTGCCTGAACTGGGGCTGCATCCCGACCAAGGCGCTGCTGCGGTCCTCGGAAGTGTTCCACCTGATGCACCGGGCCAAGGAATTCGGCCTGACGGCCGAGGGCATCGGTTACGACCTCGACGCGGTGGTGAAACGTTCGCGCGGGGTGGCGAAGCAGCTGTCGGCCGGGGTGAAGGGCCTACTGAAGAAGAACAAGATCACCGTGATCATGGGCGAGGCGACGCTGCCCGCCAAGGGCAAGGTCAGCGTCAAGACCGACGCCGGGGTCGAGGAACTGACCGCCAAGAATATCATCCTGGCCACCGGCGCGCGGGCGCGCGAATTGCCGGGGCTGGAAGCCGATGGCGATCTGGTCTGGACCTACAAGCACGCGCTGAACCCGCCGCGGATGCCGAAAAAGCTCTTGGTGATCGGATCGGGCGCCATCGGCATCGAATTCGCCAGCTTCTACAACACGCTGGGCGCCGACACCACGGTGGTCGAGGTGATGGACCGGGTGCTGCCGGTGGAAGACGCCGAAATCAGCGCCTTCGCCAAGAAGCAATTCGTCAAGCAGGGCATGAAGATCATGGAAAAATCCATGGTCAAGCAGCTCGACCGGGGGCAGGGCAAGGTGACCGCCCATATCGAAACCGGCGGCAAGGTCGAGAAGATGGAATTCGACACGGTGATTTCCGCCGTCGGCATCGTCGGAAATGTCGAAGGGCTGGGGCTGGAAGCGCTTGGCGTCAAGATCGACCGCACCCATGTGGTGACCGACGAATTCTGCCGCACCGGCGTCGACGGGCTCTATGCCATCGGCGATATCGCAGGCGCGCCCTGGCTGGCGCACAAGGCCAGCCACGAAGGCGTGATGGTGGCCGAACTGATCGCGGGCAAGCATGCCCATCCAGTCAAACCCGAAAGCATCGCAGGCTGCACCTACTGTTACCCGCAGGTGGCAAGCGTCGGCTATACCGAGGCGAAGGCGAAGGAACTGGGCTACGAGGTCAAGGTCGGCCGCTTCCCCTTCATCGGCAACGGCAAGGCGATCGCCCTGGGCGAGGCCGAGGGCATGGTGAAGACCGTGTTCGACGCCAAGACCGGCGAATTGCTGGGCGCGCATATGGTGGGCGCCGAGGTGACCGAGCTGATCCAGGGCTACGTGGTGGGCCGTCAGCTGGAAACCACCGAGGAAGACCTGATGAACACGGTCTTCCCGCATCCGACGCTCAGCGAAATGATGCATGAAAGCGTGCTCGACGCGTTCGACCGGGTGATCCACATCTGACCAACCGTCAGAACCGACAAAAAGAAACGGCGCGGAAATCCGCGCCGTTTTCTCATGCGATGGGGCAGGGGTCAGCCGCGTTCGATTTCGCCGCCCGCCTGAACCCAATGGCCCAGACCGCCGATATTGTGCACTTCGTCATAGCCCAGTTGCTGCAACAGTTGCGACGCGCTGTGCGAGCGCGCGCCCGAGGCGCAGTAAACGCAGATCGGGCCGGCATCCTTCAGCGCCTCGACGAAATCGGGATGGCGCGGATCGGCCATGTCGCGCAGCCGCATCAGCGGGATGTGGATCGCGCCCTTGGCCTTGCCGGAACTGGCGACTTCGCCATGTTCGCGCACGTCGATCACGGTTACCGCGCCGGTACCGGCCTGTTCGACCGCTTCTGCCGGGGTCATGCCCTGGGGGCGCTGTTGTCTCAGAAAGAACATGTCATTCCCTTTCGCGATTGCTGTGACCGGCGATGCGGCGTTGCAGCAAATATAACATTCAAAAACGTGAATGCAATATGCTGCGCAGCAGCAAGGCCGATTTCGACGATAAAAGGCGGTATTTTTAGGCAAATCGGGCGAAACCGGCGCCTTTGCCCCCGGTCGGGGGATGAAAAACAGGGCCGTGAAGGCGAAACCGCGCCGATCCACTGCGGCAACTGGGCGCTTGTTCACGCTATGTTCACAGTTTTGGGTTGGAGACTCGGGCGCTCTCAACTATCTCTTAACCCGTCACAGCGGTGACGTACTGGGGGCACAGATGGCTGAGCTGAAGAAAATCGAGGTGCGCGGCGCGCGCGAACACAATCTGAAGAATATCGACGTGGATATTCCGCGCGACGAGTTGGTGGTGATCACCGGCCTGTCGGGGTCGGGGAAATCCTCGCTCGCCTTCGACACGATCTATGCCGAGGGGCAGCGGCGCTATGTCGAAAGCCTGTCGGCCTATGCGCGCCAGTTCCTCGACATGATGGAAAAGCCCGATGTCGATCACATCAGCGGGCTGAGCCCTGCGATTTCCATCGAACAGAAGACCACGTCGAAAAACCCCCGATCGACCGTCGGCACGGTGACCGAGATCTACGATTACCTGCGGCTGCTTTTCGCCCGCGTCGGCACGCCCTATAGCCCCGCCACCGGTCTGCCGATCGAGGCGCAGCAGGTGCAGGACATGGTCGACCGCGTGATGGGCATGGAGGAGGGCACCCGGGCCTATCTGCTGGCCCCCATCGTGCGGGATCGGAAGGGCGAATACCGCAAGGAATTCCTGGAACTGCGCAAGCAGGGGTTCCAGCGGGTCAAGGTGGACGGCGAATTCCACGAACTCGATACGCCGCCGACGCTGGACAAAAAATACCGCCACGACATCGACGTTGTGGTCGACCGGATCGTGGTGCGCGAAGGGATGGAAACCCGGCTGGCGGACAGTTTCCGCACCTCGCTGGACCTGGCCGACGGTATCGCGGTGCTGGAAACCGCGCCGAAGGAGGGCGATCCCGAACGGATCACCTTCAGCGAAAATTTCGCTTGCCCGGTCAGCGGCTTCACCATCCCCGAGATCGAGCCGCGGCTGTTTTCCTTCAACGCGCCCTTCGGCGCCTGCCCGAGCTGCGACGGGTTGGGGATGGAATTGTTCTTCGACGAACGGCTGGTGGTGCCGGATCAGAACCTGAAGGTCTATGACGGCGCGCTGGCGCCTTGGCGCAAGGGCAAGTCGCCCTATTTCCTGCAGACCATCGAGGCGATCGCCAAGCATTACGAGTTCGACAAGAACTGCAAATGGAAGGACCTGCCGAAGAAGGTGCAGCAGGTGTTCCTGCACGGGTCCGGCGACGAGGAAATCCAGTTCCGCTATGACGAGGGCGGGCGGGTTTACCAGGTCAGCCGTGTCTTCGAGGGTGTCATTCCCAACATGGAACGGCGCTACCGCGAAACCGATTCCAACTGGGTGCGCGAGGAGTTTGAGCGCTACCAGAACAACCGTCCATGCGGCGCCTGTCACGGCTACCGTCTGCGCGAGGAAGCGCTGGCGGTGAAGATCGCGGACCTCCATGTCGGCCAGGTCGTTCAGATGTCGATCCGCGAGGCCTATGACTGGTGCCAGACAGTGCCGGAACACCTGACCGCGCAGAAGAACGAAATCGCCCGCGCCATCCTGAAGGAAGTCCGCGAACGCCTGGGCTTCCTCAACAATGTCGGCCTGCAATATCTGACGCTGAGCCGCAACAGCGGCACCCTGTCGGGCGGAGAAAGCCAGCGGATCCGGCTGGCCAGCCAGATCGGGTCGGGCCTGACCGGGGTTCTTTACGTGCTCGACGAACCCTCCATCGGGCTGCACCAGCGCGACAACGACCGGCTGTTGGGGACGCTGAAGAACCTGCGCGATCAGGGCAATACGGTGATCGTGGTCGAACATGACGAGGAAGCGATCCGAGAGGCCGATTACGTGTTCGACATCGGCCCCGGCGCGGGGGTGCATGGCGGATCGGTCGTGGCGCAGGGCACGCCCGAGGAAATCGCCAAGGACCCGGCCAGCCTGACCGGCCAGTACCTGAGCGGCGCGCGCGAAATCGCGGTCCCGGTCGAGCGGCGCGAAGGCAATGGCAAGACACTCACCGTGGTCAAGGCGTCGGGCAACAACCTGCGCGACGTGACCGCCGAATTCCCGCTGGGCAAGTTCGTCTGCGTGTCGGGCGTGTCTGGCGGCGGCAAGTCGACCCTGACGATCGAGACGCTGTTCAAGACCGCCTCGATGCGGCTGAACGGGGCGCGCCAGACGCCCGCGCCTTGTGAGACGATCAAGGGGCTGGAACACCTGGACAAGGTGATCGACATCGACCAACGGCCCATCGGGCGCACGCCGCGGTCGAACCCGGCCACCTATACCGGCGCCTTCACCCCGATCCGCGACTGGTTCGCCGGTCTGCCCGAGGCCAAGGCGCGCGGCTACAAGCCCGGCCGCTTCAGCTTCAACGTCAAGGGCGGCCGTTGCGAGGCCTGCCAGGGCGACGGTGTGATCAAGATCGAGATGCACTTCCTGCCCGACGTCTATGTCACCTGTGAAACCTGCAATGGGGCGCGCTACAACCGCGAAACGCTGGAAATCAAGTTCAAGGGTAAGTCCATCGCGGACGTGCTGGACATGACGGTCGAGGACGCGCAGGAATTTTTCCAGGCGGTGCCGTCGATCCGCGAAAAGATGGATGCGCTGGTGCGGGTCGGTCTGGGGTACATCAAGGTCGGCCAGCAGGCGACGACCCTGTCGGGCGGCGAGGCGCAGCGGGTGAAGCTGTCGAAGGAACTGGCGCGGCGCTCAACGGGCCGGACGCTCTACATCCTCGACGAACCCACCACGGGCCTGCATTTCGAAGACGTGCGCAAGCTGTTGGAAGTGCTGCATGAACTGGTCGATCAAGGCAACACGGTTGTGGTGATCGAACACAATCTCGACGTGATCAAGACCGCCGATCATATCATCGATATCGGCCCCGAAGGTGGCGATGGCGGCGGTGAAATCGTGGCGCAAGGCACGCCGGAACAGGTGGCCGAGGAACCGCGCAGCCATACCGGGCACTATCTGAAACCGATGCTTGCGGGCAGCAAGGTCGCGGCGGAGTAGGGCGGATGACAACGGTCGGCATGGCATTGGGATCGGGCGGCGCACGGGGCTGGTGCCATATCGGCGTGTTGCGCGAGCTGGAAAAGATCGGCGTCAAACCCGGCGTCGTCGCCGGCTGTTCGATGGGATCGCTGGTCGGCGCGGCCTATGCCGGCGGCAAGCTCGACGCGCTGGAAGAGTGGCTGACCGCCCTGACGCCCGCGCGGTTTGTCGGGCTGATCGATATCCGCCCCGGCAGCGGCGGTATCGTGGCGGGTACCGAAATCGTCAGCCTGATCCAGAACCTCGGCCTGCCCGAACGGATCGAGGACCTTGAGATTCCCTTTGCGGCGGTGGCCACCGATATGGAAACCGGGCGCGAGGTCTGGCTGCGCGAAGGCAACCTGAGCGATGCCGTCCGCGCCTCGGTCGCTTTGCCGGGGGTGATCAGCCCCTACCGGGTGAACGGGCATTGGATGCTGGATGGCGGGCTGACCAACCCGGTGCCGGTGTCGACCGCCCGGGCGATGGGAGCCGAGATGACCATCGCGGTCAATCCCAATGCCAAGCTCAGGGGCAAGATGTGGAACCGACCGGCGCGGGCGCTGGAACACCAGCTGAAGGACCTGCCGGACTGGTTGTCCAACGCGCTGATGCCGGCCGAGGATAAGAACGCCCCGCCGGGCTATACCGAGGTGGTGTCGACCGCCATCGACGTGATGACCGAACAGATCCGCCGGGCGCGTTTGGCGGGGGAACCGCCGCATGTTCTGCTGAATGCCGACCTGTCGCATATCACGGTGCTGGAATTCCACCGCGGCGCCGAAGCGATCGCCGAGGGCCGCCGCATCGTGGCGGCGCAGAAGGACTGGATCTTGGATAATGCCGGTCAGGGCGGGGGCGGGGGCGCCTGAGGCGCCCGCCGCCGGAAGCTCATTTCTTGGGGCAGGTATTGATGCCCAGGATCGAATAGATCGGGCAGGTGCCCAGCAACCCGGTGACCAGCGGGATCACCCCGATCCACATCCACACGCCATAGCCCATCAGCGCCCCGATGATCAGCAGGGCGCCGACGACGATGCGCAGGACTTTGTCAATTGCGCCAACGTTCTTTGCAAACATCTTAAAGCTCCATTGATGTCAATTCGATGCAGCTTAAAAGAGGCCGGTGTTGGCGGAACATGACTTGGATCAATTGTGCCCGCGTTTTTCGAACCGGGGCAGCATGGCGCTGAAATCCATGCCTTTGCCGCCTTCGTTTTCAACGAACTGTTCATACAGCGCCTTGGCCAGCTGACCCATCGGGGTGTCGGCATCCGCCGATTCCGCCGCCTGTTGCGACAGGCGCAGGTCCTTCAGCATCAGTTCGGATGCGAAACCCGGCTTGTAATCGTTGTCGGCGGGCGATTGCGGGCCGACGCCGGGGGCGGGGCAATAGGCGTTCATCGTCCAGCTGTAACCCGACGAGGTGCTGACCACGTCGAACATCTTCTGCCGGTCCAGCCCCAGCTTGTCGGCCAGCGCGAAGGCTTCGCAGGTGGCGATCATGGTGACGCCGAGGATCATGTTGTTGCAGATCTTGGCGGCTTGCCCCGCGCCCGAGGCGCCGCAATGCACCGCCTTCTGCCCCATGATGTCGAACAGCGGCTTGACGGTGTTGAACGCGTCCGCGCTGCCGCCGACCATGAAGGTCAGGGTGCCAGCCGTCGCGCCTCCGACGCCGCCCGAAACAGGCGCGTCCAGCGCGCCCAGACCGGCGGCTGCGGCCTGGTCTGCCACCGCGCGGGCGCTGTCCACGTCGACGGTGGAACAGTCGCACAGCACCGCGCCGGGTTTCATCGCCGGGATCACCTCATCCGCCACCGCGCGCAGGATCGCGCCGTTGGGCAGCATGGTGATCACCACGTCCTGGCCTGCCGCCGCCGCGGCGGCGGTGTCGGCTTTGCTCACGCCCTCGGGCATCGGGGCGGCCAGGTCGAAACCGGTGACCTCGTGGCCTTCCTTGACCAGGTTGGCGGCCATCGGCGCGCCCATATTGCCCAGACCGATAAATCCGATCTTCATGATTATTCCTCCTCCTCGAATGTCAGGCTGTCCGCGCCAAGCGGCATCAGCATTTTCGCGACTTCCATATCCGTGACCGCGCCGGGGCCTTCGTGTTTCCAGCTCGGGTTGCGGTCCTTGTCGATGATCTGGGCGCGCACGCCTTCAAGGAAATCACCCGCTTCCATCGCGCGGAAGGTGAAGCGGTATTCCATTTCCAGCGCCTGGCGAATGTCATCGCTGCCGCGCAGCCGGTGGATCATCTCGATGGTGCAGGCGGCCGACAGCGGCGACACCCGGTTCAGCGATTTCAGCGCCTTGGCGGCGAAGTCGCCGTCGTCATCTTGCAGCGTGATCAGGATATCGCGCAGGGTTTCGCCCGCGAAATGCGCGTCGATCTGGGGGCGCAAGGCTTCCAGATCGCCCGCCGGGGCGGGTTTCGCGGCGCGGTCGATGGCGGTCCAGTCGCCGGTTTCGACCAGTTCCGCCGTCAGCGCGGTCCAGTCTTCCTGCGGTACGAAGTAATCGGCGAACCCGGCATAGATCGCATCCGCCGCCCCGATCCGGCCGCCGGTGGAGCCGAGGTATTCGCCGACACGGCCCGGCGCGCGCGACAGGATCAGCGATCCGCCCACGTCGGGCACCAGCCCGATGCCGGTTTCCGGCATCGCCACCTGGCTGCTTTCGCAGACCACCCGGTGCGATCCGTGACAGCCGATGCCGACGCCGCCGCCCATGGTGAAGCCCTGCATCAGGCTGGCCACCGGCTTGGGGAATTCGAACAGCTTGGCGTTCATCCGGTATTCGTCGCGCCAGAATTTGCGGCCATAGCCAAAATCGCCCGCCTTGCCGGTGTCGTAGAGTTCCTGGATGTCGCCGCCGGCGCAGAAGGCGCGATCACCTTCGGCGTCGATCAGGATCATCGAAACGGCATCGTCTTCGCGCCAGTCGTCCAGCGCCTTTTCGATCGCCAGGCACATGTCGTAGCTCAGCGCGTTCAGCGCCTTCGGCCGGGTCAGGGTGATGTGGCCGATCTTGCCGTCGATGCGGATATTGATGTCGCTCATGCCCGGTCGCTCAGCATTTGGCGCGCAACGATCATCCGCATGATTTCGTTGGTGCCTTCCAGGATTTCATGCACCCGCAGATCGCGCACGATCTTTTCGATGCCGTAATCGGCCAGGTAACCGTAACCGCCATGCAGCTGCAGGCACTGGTTGGCGACCTTCGACCCGGTCTCGGTGACGAAGCGTTTCGCCATGGCGCAGAACTTGGTCGCGTCCGGCGTGCCCTGATCCAGTTTCCACGCCGCCTGATACAGGAAGGTGCGCGCGGCCTGCAGTTCGATTTCCATGTCGGCCAGGCGGAATTGCAGCGCCTGGAACTGGTCGATGGTTTTGCCGAACGCCTTGCGTTCGCCCATGTATTGCAGCGTCTTGTCCAGCGCCGATTGCGCCGCGCCAAGGCTACAGGCGGAAATGTTCAGCCGGCCGCCGTCGAGCCCCATCATCGCGTATTTGAAGCCCTTGCCTTCCTCGCCGACGAGGTTGTCCGCGGGCACCTTGCAATCGTCGAACTGCACCTGGCGGGTGGGTTGGCTTTTCCAGCCCATCTTGTCCTCGAGCCCGCCGAAGCTGAGCCCGGCGCTGCCGTCCTCGACCACCACGGTGGAAATGCCCTTGGGCCCGTCATCGCCGGTCCGGCACATCACCACATAGGCATCCGAATAGCCGCCGCCCGATATGAACGCCTTGGTGCCGTTCAGGACGTAGCCGTCATTGCTGCGCTCCGCCCGGGTTTTCAGCGCCGCCGCGTCCGATCCCGATCCCGGTTCGGTCAGGCAATAAGACAGCACCGTGTCCATGCTGATGGCGGGTGTCAGGTAACGTTCCTTCACATCGTCGCTGCCGAAGGTGTCGAGCATCTTGGCGCACATGTTGTGGATCGACAGGAAGGACGCCACCGAGGGGCAGGACATCGACAGCGCCTCGAAGATCAGCGCCGCGTCCAGACGGGTCAGCCCCGATCCGCCCGAGTCCTCGGACACGTAGATGCCGCCCAGTCCCAATGCGCCGACCTCGGCCCACAATTCCTTGGGGATGGTGCCCTGCTTTTCCCACTCATGGGCGTAAGGGGCGATCTTTTCCTCGCCGAAACCCTTCGCCATGTCGAAAATGGCGGTTTGCTCCTCGCTCAGTGCGAAATCCATTCGTCTCCTCCCAAATGGCGCGATGTCACGTTATTGAACGTGTGTTTAATTCCGAAATCCTACAGAAGTTTTTCAGCCTCCGCCAGCGCTCAAAGATCGGCGTGGAATTCTTCGATCAGGTGTTCGACCACCCGTTTCAGCGCATTGTGCGGGGTGTCTTCGGCCTGGATCGCATCCTCGTAGATCCGTCTTTGCTGCTGTGCGGCGGTGCCCTGTTCCAGGATGCAGCGCATGTTGGCGATCTCGGATAGCGAGCCAAGGATATCGGCATCCACGGTCACCAGCTCGATCAGTTCCTCGACCAACTGGTCGAAGGGCAGGATTTCACGCGCGCCGAAATCGATCAGCCCGGCTTCGGTGCCATAGCGCTGCGCCCGCCAGCGGTTTTCCGAGATCAGGAAATTGTCGTAGATGCGCCAGCGCTGGTTGCTCAGCGACAGCCGCCACAGCGCCCGGGTCAGCGCCTGGGTCAGCGCCGCCAGCGTCAGCGTGGTTTCCAGCCGCGGCG
Source organism: Thalassovita mangrovi (assembly GCF_009857745.1). GTDB lineage: Bacteria > Pseudomonadota > Alphaproteobacteria > Rhodobacterales > Rhodobacteraceae > Thalassobius > Thalassobius mangrovi. The sequence continues at coordinate 92,547 of NZ_WWEN01000002.1, read as the reverse complement.
ACACATCGCAGATCCGCGACTCGATGGTCGGGAAGCGCGCCGAGGGCCGCATGTCCCACCAGATTTTCGAGGCATCCTCGATCAGGTCCAGATCGACCAGCGCCCGGACCGAGCGGTCATATTGGCTCCAGCTGTCGAAACGCGGCGGCAGCCCGGTGCGGGGCAGGTTGTCGAACACGGTCAGCCGGTAGCTGTTCAGTCCGGTATCTTCGCCCTGCCAGAACGGCGAGGACCCGCTCAGCGCCAGAAGATGCGGCAGGAAATAGCGCATCTGGTTCATCAGGTCGATGCGCTGGTCCGGTTCGGGGATGCCCACATGCACGTGCATGCCGCAGATCAGCATCCGCCGCGCGACGCCGGCCAGGTCGTCGCTCAGAATGTTATAGCGTTCCTTGTCGGTGTGATGGGTTTCGCGCCAGTCCGAAAACGGATGGCAGGAGGCTGCGATCGGGGCGAGGTTGAAATCCTTGGCGATCCGGGCGACGGTCGAGCGCAGGTGCTTCAACTCGTTGCGGGCCTCGGCCACGTTGGCGCAGACCCGGGTGCCGATTTCCACCTGACAATCAAGGAATTCCGGGCTGAACTGGCCTTGCAGTTCGGCGCCGCAACGTTCCATCAGCTCGGTCGGCGCGCTGGCGAGGTCGAGCGTGTCCAGATCGACCAGCAGGTATTCTTCTTCCACGCCGATTGTGAAGTCTGGTTTGGGGATCGACATGCACCGGGCCTCGTTTTGGTGAATATGACGTTTCGACTAGATCACGGTCCCCGGTGCCGTGCAACCAAGGCAAGCTTCCTGCGCTGGAAGGTTTTGATCTGTGTCATAGCCTTCATGAGGGGCGGGGCAGAGATTGGCCCTGTATTGAACGAGGAGATTTCCAATGCGTAGAATCACAACGACTGTTTTGGCCCTGGCGCTGATGGCGCTGGCGGTTTTCGCTCCGACCCAGCAGGCCGTTGCCGAGGAAGGCAAGCCCGGGCTGTTCGTCAGCCTGACCACCGATGACACCTGGGCGGCGGCAAAGGCGATCTATTTCGCCCATGAGAAAGTGCTGAAGAACGGGCACGAACCCGTCGTGATCTGGCTGAACGTGCGCGGCGTCTACCTGGCGGACAAGAAACGGCCCAGCAACGTGCCCGGGCTGATGCGCGAGGCCGACAAATCGATCCAGGACATGTTGAAAGACTTCATGGCCGATGGCGGCCAGGTGATCATGTGCCAGGCCTGTTCGAACGCGGCTGGGCTGACGATGGACGATTACATCGACGGCGTGACCATGGGCAGCTGGCCGGTTGTCGAGAAATTCCTGTTCGATCCGAATATGAAAACCCTGTCCTGGTAAAATCGCTCCAAAACAGAAAAACGCCCCGGCCAATGTGCCGGGGCGTTTTGATTTGTTCGATGCCGGGGCGATTTACCCGGCTGTATCGTCGAATTCGCCCGTGATCCGGTTCCAGTACTCCGGCCCGATGCCGAGATGGTCGAACAAGTCCTCTTCCGCGCCGAAAACCTGATATTCGATATGCGGGAAATTCGCCCACAACCCCCGCAGCAGTTCCGCCAGCGATTGCCCGGTTTCGGTGGGGGCCAGCACGATGATCTGCCCGCCGCTCATGGGAAAGTTCGGGCCGAGCTGCATCGCCTTTTCCGCGCTGCGGGTGACGTCGATCTTGATATTGCTCAGCCGGGCCAGGTCGAACACCAGAGTGCGGGTGCGCTTGAATTCCGGGTCCGAGGTGAAGGATTTGACCATCTCATCCGCCTGGCCGAACAGGAACGGGTCCTCGAATCTGAGGTAGAGGCATTCGTGTTCGGGAAAGAACCTGTAACGGGCGGGCATTTAGGGTATTCGTCTCTGTCGTGTGGTGGGGGATGGTGTCATGAATTTGTCATCTGATACCCGCTATGCGGTACTGGTTCCTTGATCCGCATCAAAATGTCTGCTCGAGAAGCTGGTCGAAAGTCGCCATCCGCAGCCCAAGGATCGACAGCGCGGCGGCTTCGTCATCCTGGATGACGGTGACCACGCCGGGGAAGGCTTCCCAGTTGCGCTGCATCACCTTCGCCAGTTCGCGGGTGTGGCGGCAGGGCGCGTAATAGACGGTCAGGGTCTGCGCCCCGTCGGCCAGGAAGATATCCGCCTTGCGGGCCTGCAATTCGATCAGTTTCACGAAATCGGTATCGAGACCGGTGGCGCGCGAAAAGTCGATCAGCTGTTTCTGACCGGGGCGGCATTCGGGGTGCTTGGCGTATTCATTGAAGATCGCAAGACATTCCGAGGCGCAGATGTCGCCGTCGAGGCGAACATAGACAAGCCCATGACCCGGCAGGATATTGAAGCGTACCGACATGGAGGAATGGTACAGCGCATTCAAAATAAATGAAGGGGGCATGAAGCATGCCCCCTTCGAAATCATTTCAGGCGTTGCAAATCAGTCCATCGCCTTGAAGGCGAATTCGCCGCCTTCCTTGATGCCAGAGAACCAGCGCGCGGTCACGGTCTTGGTCTTGGTGTAGAAGCGGAACGCGTCGGGACCGTATTGGTTCAGGTCGCCGAAGGCCGACTTCTTCCAGCCGCCGAAGGTGAAGTAGGACAGCGGAACCGGGATCGGGAAGTTGATGCCGACCATGCCCACGTTGACCTTGTTTGCGAAGTCGCGCGCGGTGTCGCCATCGGCGGTGAAGATCGAGGTGCCGTTGCCGTAGTTGTTCTTCATGATCAGGTCCAGCGCTTCGTCATAGGACTTGGCGCGCACCTGGCTCAGAACCGGGCCGAAGATCTCTTCCTTGTAGATATCCATGTCCGGGGTGACGTTGTCGAACAGCGACGGGCCGACGAAGAAGCCGTCCTCGTAACCCTGCAGGCTGAAGTTCCGGCCGTCGATCACCAGCTTGGCGCCCTGTTCGACACCGCTGTCGACCAGGCCGTTGATCCGGGCCTTGGCCTGGGCGGTGATGACCGGGCCGAAATCGACGTCGTCGCCGGCGGTGTAGGGGCCGACCTTCAGAGCTTCGATGCGCGGGATCAGCCGTTCGATCAGCGCGTCGGCGGTCTTGTCACCGACCGGAACCGCGACCGAGATCGCCATGCAGCGTTCGCCTGCCGCGCCGAAACCGGCACCGACCAGCGCGTCGGCGGCCTTGTCCATGTCGGCGTCGGGCATGATGATCATGTGGTTCTTGGCGCCGCCGAAGCACTGGGCGCGCTTACCGTTGGTGGCGGCGCGGCCATAGATGTACTGGGCGATCGGGGTCGAACCGACGAAGCCAACGGCCTGAACGGTTTCGTTGTCGAGGATCGCGTCGACCACTTCCTTGTCGCCGTTGACGACCTGCAGAACGCCGTCGGGCAGGCCCGCTTCCTTCAGCAGTTCGGCCAGCTTCATCGAGGTCGAGGGGCAGCGTTCCGACGGTTTCAGGATCATCGCGTTGCCGCTGGCCAGGGCGGGGGCCATTTTCCACAGCGGGATCATGGCGGGGAAGTTGAACGGCGTGATGCCGGCAACGACGCCCAGCGGCTGACGCATCGAGTAGAGGTCGATGCCCGGGCCGCCGTCGTTCATGTATTCGCCCTTCAGCATGTTCGGGGCGCCCATGCAGACTTCGACCACTTCCAGGCCACGCTGCACGTCGCCGCGGGCGTCGGGCAGGGTCTTGCCGTGTTCACGGCTGACCAGCTCGGCCAGGACGTCCATGTTTTCGTTGATCAGGGCGGCGAATTTCATCATCACCCGGGCGCGGCGCTGCGGGTTGGTGGCGGCCCAGCCGACCTGTGCGGCGGCGGCTTTTTCGACGGCGGCGTCCAGTTCATCCTTGGTGGCCAGCGCCACCTTGGCCTGAACCTCGCCGGTGGCGGGGTTGTAGATGTCGGCGAAACGGCCCGAAGTGCCTTTGGACTCGGTGCCGTCGATATAGTGATGAATTTCCTGCATGGGTTCCTCCGTTACGACTTTGCGGGCACAATAGGATTGCATAAATCCCGTGAAAAGGTGCAAGTTGCCAAAAAGGTTTTGCATTTATGCATAGGGGCAGGGATGAACTGGGACGATCTTAAGGTTTTTCTGGCAGTTGCGCGATTTGAGAGCCTGTCATCGGCGGGGCGCGAATTGAAGGTGGATCCGGCCACGGTGGGCCGCCGGATCGCCCGGCTGGAGGAGGAACTGGGCGCGCCGCTGTTTGCGAAGTCGCCGCAGGGCTATGCGATGACCGATGCCGGCCAGCGGCTGCTGATCCATGCCGAACATGCCGAACAGGCGATGGCGGGCGCGGTCGAGGAACTGGCGGGGCAGGCGGGCGACCTGTCGGGGCAGATCCGCATCGGCGCGCCCGATGGCTGCGCAAATTACCTGCTGCCGCAGGTCTGTTCCCAGATCATGGAGGACAACCCGGACCTGGAAATCCAGATCGTCGCGCTGCCGCGGGTGCTGAACCTGTCCAAGCGCGAGGCCGACATGGTCATCGGGGTCAGCCCGCCCACCGCCGGGCGGCTGACGGTGCAGAAGATCACCGATTACAAGCTGCACCTGGCCGGGGCGCGGTCCTACCTGATCCAGCACCCGAAGATCGAGACGCTCGAAGATCTCAGAGGGCACCGGGTGATCGGCTATATCCCCGACCTGATCTTCGACAAGGAACTGGATTACCTCGCCGAGGCGGGGATCGAAAAGGTGAACCTGGCCTCCAACTCGGTCTCGGTGCAGTTCAACTGGGTGCGCAGCGGCGGCGGCGTGGGCATCGTGCACGATTTCGCAATCCCCTTCGGGCGCGGCATCCGCAAGATCCTGACCGACCAGATCAGCCTGACCCGCAGCTTCTACCTGATCCGCCACGCCGACGACCGGCGGCTGGAGCGGCAGAACCGTTTCGCGGCGCTGTTGAGCGAGGGTTTGCGGGCCGAGGTGGCGCGGCTCGAAGCGATGGCGTGACAGAATGTCGCAGCTTTCGCTTGACAGGTTGTCGCAGCTGGGGGACGCTGGGGGCGCGAAATATTGTTGCGTAGGAGTTTTGCCATGCTTGTCCATCAGATCCTGAAAGCGAAACGCGACGACGGCGTCGTCACCGTCAAACCGGGCACATCGGTTGCCGACGTGGCGCAGATCCTGGCGGAACGACGGATCGGCGGCGTGGTGGTGTCCAAGGACGGGCAGGACCCCGAGGGCATCATTTCCGAGCGCGATATCGTCCGGGCGCTGGCGGTCAAGGGACCGGCCTGCATGCAACAGACGGTCGACAACATGATGACCCGCAACCCGGTCTGCTGCAGTCGCAACGACAATGCCGACGACGTGCTGACCCGGATGACCAACGGCCGGTTCCGCCACATGCCGGTGGTCGAAAACGGCGTTATGGTCGGCATCGTGACCATCGGCGACGTGGTCAAGGCGCGCCTCGAAGAACTGTCGATGGAACGCAACGCGCTGGAAGGCATGATCATGGGCCACTGAAACATGTGGCTCTGACGCGGCGAAAATTGGCTTTCCCCCTTGCATTCTGCAGTGCAATATTATTGCGTGCACCCAACCTGAAACGCAGCGTTCCAAAGGGGGGAGCACATTCATGCGCATCGGTCTTTATCCGGGGACTTTCGACCCGATCACCCTTGGCCATCTCGACATCATCCGTCGCTCCACCACCCTGGTGGATCGCTTGGTGATCGGCGTCGCGATCAACCGCGACAAGGGGCCCTTGTTCAGCCTGGAAGAACGGGTCGCGATGATCGAGGCGGAAACCGCCCGGCTGCAGGAAGAAACCAGCACCGAAATCGTGGTGCACCCGTTCGAAAACCTGCTGATCGACTGCGCCCATGACGTCGGAGCCCAGATGATCGTGCGCGGCCTGCGCGCGGTGGCGGATTTCGAATACGAATTCCAGATGGTTGGCATGAACCGTGCACTGGACAGTTCGGTCGAGACGGTTTTCCTGATGGCGGAAGCGAAGCATCAGGCGATTGCCTCGAAACTGGTAAAGGAAATCGCACGGCTCGGCGGCGATATCTCCAAATTCGTTACCCCCGCGGTAAAGGAGGAGCTGCAAGCCAAACTTAAAAAGTAGAGGCTATGCCGCGTACATCGGACCAAAAGCAAGACGAAGTCATCCTGGGGATTCCTCGCAAACGCATGATCGTCTGGCTGACCGTCGCGCCGATGATCCTGATGCTGAGCTTCGTCAGTTGGAACGTGTCCAAGGACCGGTACGTGATCACCGTCAAGGTGGCGGAAATGGATGCGCCGCGCGATTGCTGGGAAGCGTCCAATAATTTCCTTCTCGGCAAGAGCAGGGCGCATCGCAGCCACCCGCCGCGGCGCGCCTATCTGGGTTATTGCGGCGCGGTGCGGACCTCGCTTGGCAATTTCGCTTTGCCGCACAGCTATCCGCGGCCCTGGCTGGGACAGAAACGGGCCGATATCTATGACCGGATGCGACCGGGCTGCAAATACGACATTGTGGTGATCAGCCCGAAAGGCCGGCCGACATCGCGCAATCGCGGCATCGCGTCAAACAACCCGCCCCTGATCCGCCGCGTCATGTTCACCTATCCCTGCTGAACCGGCCTCGGCCTCGCGGATGAAGCTTTCGCAGGCGTCCGGTTGGGTCACCGGCAACATATGCCCGCCCTCGATCAGGCTCAGCCGGATCGCGGCGGGATTTTGTTGGGCGAATTGCGTGCCCTGCAGGTCGGGGTCGAGGATACGGTCGCCCCGCGCATAAAGCACCGAGACCGGAACCTGCAGCCCGCCATAGCCCGCCGCCATCCATTTCAGATCGCGCGCCGAGGCCAGGAAATCGCGGCAGGAATTACGGTAGGAAACGGGTCGCAGCCCCAGTAAACCGCCACCCTGCACCGAATAACCCTTGGGCACCTCTTCCGGGCCGAAGACATAGCCGAAGACCAGTGCCGTGTTGCGGATGCTGTTGATGCTGGCCAGCGTCCAGCTCAGCACGAAACGCATCCAGCGCGATTTCACGTTCAGCGCGTGGAACGGCGCCGCCACCTTGCCGCCGCGCATGGTCAGCGGCGCCAGCAGCGCCAGGCCACGGGTTTTCTGCGGGAAATCCAGCGCCAGGCACAGCGCGATCGCGCCGCCCAGCGAATGGCCCACCACCAGCGGCCGCTCAACGCCAAGCGCATCGATCAGCTCGACCACCTGCGCCGCTTGCGCCCGCGGATTGGCCGGCACCTCCTCGCCACGCTCGGACCAGCCCATGCCGGGCCGGTCCAGCGCGATCACCCGGTGATCGCGGGAAAGCGCGTCGATCAGCCCCATGTCGAAATTGCCCAGTTGCGCCGCCAGCCCGTGGATCATCACGATCGCCGGGCCCTCGCCGCGATCGACGTAGTGCAAACGGCCGCTGGAGATGTCGATGAACTTGCCGCGCGGCGGCACCGCCTTTTCGACCCGCCGCTTGATCCGCCAGGTCTTGAACACCATCCAGGCGTTGAGCCCCAGAAGGCCCAGGATTATCAGTGCGATGATCCATCCGATCGACATGGCATTCCCCCCTCGCTTCGCGCCGCCATGCTAGGGCGGGGCGGGTGGCGCTGTCATGCGCCGATTGCGCAACGTCGCGTCAGATTAGCGCCAGAAGGCCAGCCATTCCAGCAGGTCGGCGAATTTCCGGGCCAGGAACAGCATGTTGTCGCCCCCGGTCAAAGCAAGATCGCCGCCGATGAAGGCGACGATCACAAGGCCAAGTCCGATGGCGATCTGGTTGGTCATCTGCAGGCGGGTCCGGGCAAGTTGGCGTTATGCCAATTCATGCCCAACCGTGCCGCCCGAGGCAAGCGCCTACTTCAGGCGCTGGCCCATCGCGACGGCCACGTCGGCCATCCGGCAAGAGAAACCCCATTCGTTGTCGTACCAGCTCAGCACCCGCACCAGGCGGCCACCGATCACCTTGGTCTGGTCGGCCGCGAAGATCGAGCTTTCCTCGGTGTGGTTGAAATCGACCGAGACTTTCTTCTCGATGTCATAGCCCAGGATACCCTTCATCGGGCCCGCGGCGGCTTCGGCGACGACGGCGTTGACCTCTTCCTCGGTCACGTCGCGGCTGGCGACGAAGGTCAGGTCCACGGCAGACACATTCGGGGTCGGCACCCGCACGGCGGACCCGTCGAGCTTGCCCTTCAGCGCCGGGAGAACCTCGCCCAGGGCTTTCGCGGCACCGGTCGAGGTCGGGATCATCGACATGGCAGCGGCACGGGCGCGGTACAGGTCCTTGTGGCGGCGGTCCAGCGTCGGCTGGTCGCCGGTATAGGAATGGATCGTGGTCATGATGCCCGATTCAATCCCGATCTTGTCGTTCAGCGCCTTGGCCAGCGGCGCCAGGCAGTTGGTGGTGCAGGACCCGTTCGACACCATCACGTCGTCGCCGGTCAGCTGGTCGTCGTTGACGCCCATGACGATGGTTTTCTGCACGTTCTTGGCGGGGGCCGAGATCAGAACCGACTTTGCGCCGCGTTCCAGGTGCTTCTTGGCTTTCTCGCCGTCGTTGAACTGACCGGTGCATTCCAGCACCACGTCGACGCCGGACCAGTCCAGTTCGTCCATGTCATAGGTCGAAAACATCTCCATCCGGCCGCGGCCCAGATCCATCCAGCCCTCGCCGGTGGTCACTTCGCCGGGGAAACGGCCGTGTACCGAGTCATAGCGGATCAGGTGGGCGGCGGTTTCCAGCGGGCCGGTTGCGTTGACCTTGACCACCTTGATGTCTTCGCGCGCGCTTTCGGCGATATGCGACAGGGTGCAGCGGCCGATACGGCCAAATCCGTTGATGCCGACAGTAATGGTCATGGGGGTCACGCTCCTTAAACGAATGTTCAGGGGGGCGTATAGCCGCGCCCGGTCCCAGCGTGAAGGGTGAAATCGGTTATTTGAAAGCGTGTTAGCGAAAACATGTCGCGGTTGCGCTAACGCCTCCGCTCGCTTCTGACTTGCCCCCTTCGCCACATCCTCTAAGTTGGCCTGAGCAAGCAATGAGGTGCAGGTATGAGCGGTCTTCTCGCGCTATTGGATGACGTCGCGGCCATCGCCAAGGTGGCGGCCACCAGCGTCGACGACATCGCCGCCGCCGCGTCCAAGGCGGGGGGCAAGACCGCGGGGGTGATCATCGACGACGCGGCGGTGACGCCGAAATACGTCCACGGGTTTGCCCCGGCGCGCGAATTGCCGATCATCTGGAAAATCGCCCGGGGGTCGTTTTTCAACAAGCTGGTGATCCTGCTGCCCGCCGCGATGCTGCTGTCGAATTTCGCGCCCTGGCTGATCACGCCCCTGCTGATGATGGGCGGCAGCTACCTGTGTTTCGAAGGCGCGGAGAAGATTTTCCACGCGCTGTTCCCGCACGGCGACAAGCATATCGAACAGGACATGTCGGTGCAGGACCCCGGCCACCTGGAACAGCAGAAGGTCAGCGGCGCGATCAAGACCGATTTCATCCTGTCGGCAGAAATCATGACCATCGCGCTGTCGGCGATCCCCGAGGGGGCGCTGTGGCTCGAAGCGGCGGCGCTCGGGCTGGTCGGCATCGTGGTGACGATGGCGATCTACGGCTCGGTGGCGCTGATCGTGAAGATGGACGATGTCGGGCTCTACGTGGCGCAGAACGCCCGCACCGGTTTCGGCCAGGGCTTCGGGCGCGGGTTGGTGAAATTCATGCCGGTGCTGATGCGCATCCTGTCCATCGTCGGCACCGCCGCGATGCTGTGGGTCGGCGGGTCGATCATGATCCACGGGCTGCATGAACTGGGGATGCATCATCCCTATGCGGATATCCATGATATCGCTGTCGCCATCGGCCATTCGGTGTCTGAAAACGCCCGCGGCGCGGTGGAATGGAGCGTGACCGCGCTGGCCGACGGTATCCTGGGCCTGGCTTATGGCTTTGTCCTGATCCCCATCGCCACCCGGGTGATCGGCCCGCTGTTCAAGGCGCTGTCGGGCAAGAAGGCCGCGCACTGAACGCTCAACGTTCAAATTGCCTCGGGGGGCGCTGTGCATGGCTTGCCGCCTGATCGCGGCCGACTGTTTCGGCCGTCGGTGAGAAGAGGCGGTAAAATCCCGTCAAACGCGGTCATGTCGGATGGCTGACCCGGGTAGGTTTAAAACCGCTCCTAATCGTTGCCATGCAAGGATATTCGCGCTTATCCTGATCTTCGCCCGGATTGTTAAGGGCAGGTGAGGGAGGCTCGCAATGCGCAAGCGCCTCTTTATTGCGTTGATTTTTATCGGCCTTGCCGGGGCCGCCGTTTATTACAGCGACGCGGCTTCGCCGGAAACCGAACCCAATTATATCACAGCGGATGTCACCGAGGGTCCGCTACAGGAAGTCGTGACCGCAACGGGATCGCTGCAGGCGGTTGTAACCGTCGAGGTGGGCAGCGAATTGTCCGGCCGCATTGCCCAGCTGCTGGTCGATTTCAACGATGTGGTCACCAAGGGCCAGCCGATTGCCCGGCTCGACGCCAAGCGGTTCGAGGCGCGCAGTTCGGAGGCTCGGGCCTCGCTGCGGATCGCCAAGGTGGGGGTGGAGATCAAGCAGGCGGAATTGGACCGGTCGCTGGCCGAGCTGGAGGATGCCGAGGCCAATCTGGCCGTGCTGACCGCGCGCCGGGACGGGGCGCTGGCCCGGCAGGAGGCGCTTACAGCCGAGGCCAAGCGCAAGGCCGATCTGGGCAGCCGCAACCTGATCACGCTCGAAGAAACCGAAACGGCCCAGATGAACGCCCGGATCGCCGCCGCCGCCCTGCGCGAAGCCGATGCGATCCTGACCGCGCACCGGCTCAGGATCGACGTCGCCCGCGCCAATGTGGATCGCCAGAAGGCGGATCTGCAGGCGGGGCAGGCGCTCATCCCGCAAAAGCAGGCGCTGCTCGAACTCGCCGAGGCGGATCTGGAACGGACCACGATCCTGGCCCCGATCGACGGCGTGGTGATCAAGCGCAATGTGTCGGAGGGCCAGACCGTGGCCGCCAGCCTGGAAACCCCGACGATGTTCACGATTGCCGAGGACCTGTCGGAAATGGAATTGCACGCCCGGGTCGACGAAACCGATATCGGCGCGGTGAAGATCGGCCAGCCGGTCAGCTTTTCCGTCGACGCCTATCCGACCCGCGTCTTTTCGGGCGAAGTCACCCAGGTCCGGCTGGCCCCCGAGATCGTTCAGAACGTCGTCACCTACACGGTGGTGATCCGCACCCGTAACGATCAGCGCCTGCTGCTGCCCGGGATGACGGCGCGGCTCGCCATCCGGGTGATGGAAACCGAACCGGTGGTCAAGGTGCCCATCGCGGCGCTGGATTTCCGGCCCGAAACGGCCGCGCCCGACGATCAGGACAGGCCGCGGGTCTGGGTCATGGGCGCGGATCAAAAGCCCCGCCCGGTCGACATTGCGGTGGGGCAGCAGAACCGCACCCAGATCGCCGTGGAATCGGATGCTCTGGCGGTCGGCGACAAGGTGATCACCAGCGCTTACACCACCAAACAGCCCCGTCGCCTGTTTGGCATCAAGCTCGGGTTCTGAAGGGAAGCGGCCATCGGATGATTGAGGCGAAGGGATTGACCAAGGACTACATTTCCGGGTCTGGGCCGGTCCCCGCGCTCAGGGAAGTGGACCTGCGGATCGGGCCGGGCGAATTCGTCGCGATCATGGGGCCGTCGGGGTCGGGGAAATCGACCCTGATGAACCTGCTGGGGCTGCTCGATACGCCGAGCGGCGGTCAGCTTCTGTTCGAAGGCCGGGACGTGTCGAAACTGGACGCGGACCACCGGGCGGAAATCCGCAGCAAGCGGATCGGCTTCGTCTTCCAGTCCTACAATCTGCTGCCCCGGCTGACGGCCTATGAAAATGTCGAGCTGCCGATGATTTATGCCGGGATCGACCGCATATCGCGCGAAAAGAGGGTCAGCGAGGCATTGTCAGCCGTCGGGTTGGGTCACCGGATGGGGCATTGGCCGGCGCAATTGTCGGGCGGCGAACAGCAGCGCGTGGCGATTGCCCGTTCGATGGTGTCCGACCCGGCGCTGGTGCTGGCGGATGAACCGACCGGCGCTCTCGACAGCGTGACAGGCGATGCGATCATGCAGCTGTTCGACCGGCTGAACGCCAAGGGGGTGTCCATCGTGCTGGTGACGCATGACCGGGGCATCGGGGCACAGGCGGGCAGGGTGCTGCGCCTTGCCGATGGCCGGATCACCGGCGACGGAACCCTGCCGGCCACCCGGGCCGAACCGCGCGAGGCGCCGCCGAAGAACGCGGGCTTTTTCAAGCACTGGACCTGGGACGAGAAAAAGCGATGACCTTCTCGGAAACCTTCAAGATCGCGATACGGTCGCTGATGGCGAACAAGCTGCGTTCGGCCCTGACCATGCTGGGTATCATCATCGGCGTGGCCTCGGTGGTGACGATGATCGCGGTCGGCGCCGGGGCCAGCAATCAGATCCAGGATCAGATCCGGTCGCTGGGGGCGAATGTCCTGATGATCAACCCAGAAGCGGCGCGGCGGGACGGGGTGCATCGGCAGGGTGCGTCGCAGCGGGCGCTGATCGACGCCGATGCCCGGGCGATCGAAGCGCAGCTTGCGACGGTGTCGCATTCCGTGTCCTCGGTCCGGCGGTCCTATCAGCTGATCGCCGGGAACCGGAACTGGTGGACCTCGGTGAACGGCACCCAGACGGGATATTTCGCCATTCGGGAATGGCCGCTGGAGGCGGGGCGCTCTTTTTCGGCGCAGGAACAGCAGGCCGGGGAAAAGATCATCCTGATCGGCCAGACGGTCGCGAAGCAGCTGTTCGGCAGCCCCGCCGCCGCGCTGGACAGGACCATCCGCATCCTGAATTCGAATTTCACGGTCATCGGGGTGCTGGCCGCCAAGGGGCCTTCGGGGTTCGGCAGCGATCAGGATGACGTCGTCTTCATGCCGCTGCAGACCCTGCGCCAACGGTTGTTGGGGGGCGCCAACCAGGTGAACCGCGACGCGGTGGATTACCTTCTGGCCAAGGCCGTTTCCGAAGACGCGATCGCACCGGCGCGCCACGAGATCACCGCGCTGCTGCGGGCGCGGCATGGACTGCGACCGGGCATGGAAGATGATTTCTCGGTCACGGTGCCCGCGGCGTCGATGGAGGCGCAGAATGCGTCGGCGCGGGTGTTCGCCTGGTTGCTGGCATCGATCGCATCGGTGTCGCTTGTGGTCGGCGGCATCAGCATCATGAACATCATGCTGGTGTCGGTCAGCGAACGGCGGCGCGAAATCGGGCTGCGGATGGCCCTGGGCGCGCGCAAGCGCCACGTGCTGCGCCAGTTCCTGATCGAGGCGGTGCTATTGTGCCTGTTCGGCGGGGTGATCGGGCTGCTGATCGGGCTTGGCGCGACGGTTCTGGTGGCGCATTTCGCGCAATGGCCGGTCTATCTGTCGCCGGGCACGATGGCGCTGTCGCTGCTGGTTTCGGCAGGGGTCGGGGTTTTCTTCGGCTATTACCCGGCCCGCCGCGCGGCATCGGAAGACCCGATCCAGTGTTTGCGCACGGAATGAAGCGATCGCATCGGGGGCTGGTTCGTTCCCGAAGCGCTGACGTAAAAAGAGGGCTCTTGCGAGCCCTCCTTCCGCCCTGCGCTATATAGCCGGGCGCCGTCCGCTGCGAGCTGCGATCAGCTCGGTGCGTTCGGCGTGCATTCGTTCTTCACGCCCTGGCCCGGAGGGCCACCGTAGTATTCGTTCGGGCCTTCTTCCTTGGCGGATTGGCTGAACAAGCTGCCGGGCGGGATGCAGGTCCCTTTCCGCCCGTTGGGATCACCGTTCCCGGTCTGGGTATATGCGTTTTCGTTGGGCACTCCGCCCTCGTCGGCGGACACCGCGAACGGCGCCAGCGCGAGAAGCGCGGCAACGGAAATAAGGCCTAACTTTTTCATAATAAATCTCCCTACAAAGCTCACTTACCGGTCCTCGGTGGACCCGAGTCACCAGTACGAAAAACCTACAGGAGTGGGGTGATTTGAAATCCCTCATTTGAGGCTCGTTTTCGGCCGGCGTATCGCTCGAATGAGCCATCAGATCGTACCAATTCGAGGGATGCGGGAATCGCCGCGCCGACTCAGTATCTGAAGTCTGTTCAGACACAGGAGGAGAAGATGAAAAAGACAATCGTACTGGCCCTGTCGGCGCTGATGGCGACGTCCAGCATGGGTTTCGCCTATTCGACCAACGCAAATGAAAATGCGGCCAATGGTCAGGAAAAGGCGATGGCTAACTGCCGCGCCGTGATCATCAAGCAGAACGCGAATGGGCAAACCGGCAGCGAAACCGGCAGCGAAAACGACTCCAAGCAGCTGCCGACGGCGGTGACCAACTGCGACAAGTTCTGGACCAACCTGCCGGACTGATCGCGCTCATCGGGGGAGCGGGACACCGCTCCCTTGACCCTCAGGCCGATCGGGCTTGTGTTGCACATCCACGCCGACGATGGCCGAGCCCGACGGTCGGCTGGCGTGCAATATTTCCGCCACTCACCGCGTCTTGCGATTGATCATCGCGATCAGTTCACCTTGCCTGTGGGTGCCGGTTTTCTGGAAGATCGCGCGCAGATGGCTGCGCACGGTCCAGATCGAAATGCACAGTTGCTTTGATACCTCTTTCAGGCTCAATCCCTGTACCAGCAGGTCCGCCAGGTCGGCCTCGGTGACCGTCAGGCCGAAATCCTTGCGCAGCCACTGCTTGCGCGTTTTCGTGCGCCCCTCCAGTTCCCGCAGGACCAGCATGAAACGGGCGCCGTCGATGGCCGCGCCCAGTTCGCGCGGCACCAGGAAGACGTCCACATGCAGGGTTCTTCCGTCGCTCAGCGTGGCCGAGACGGGGGCGGGCATCGGGACGGGATCATCGTCGTTGTAGTCTCGGCAGGCCTCGAGCATGGTTACGATCGTCTTGTCGATCCGCGCGTTTCCCGTCCAGATGCTGCCGCAGGACAGTTTCATGTCGATGTTATGGGCGCGATCGCAGAGCTTATTCGCATGGATCAGGTGCCCATCTTCATCCAGGGCGATGAGGGCATGACCTTCCTCCATGAAAACGAGGGGTATGCCCGAATGCGGCAAAACAGGGCCGTCCGAAGTCATAATCGACCTCCTCGACGGAAAGTTCGGCGATGGGACGTCGCACCAATCCATCTTCTCAACTGGTATAAAATTAGTGAATAGTTAACACGAAATGACTCGGTTTTGCAAAGGTTGGCTGGTCCCTGGCGGGGCTTATGAGCGGAAATTCTCTGCAACCTGACACAGAAACGCGCCGCCTGGCTGATACCGCGAAACACTGTTGGATCAACTACTTATAAGGGATGTCTGGGGATTGCGCAAAACCGGGGATTGCTCGACTGCCTGGCGCCAGGGCTCGCATCGGACCGCGTGATAGAGGCTTTGGTTCGCATCAGAAAATTGAGAACCTGACGTGCAGAGTGCACTCGACAACGCGGCAATTCCCCCCAATCGCCACAACGCCAAAGGGCCGCGCTTGCGCACGGCCCTTCGTCAATTTCCGTAGGGTGGGGTTTCACCCCACCGCGCGATCAGCCCAGCAGCTCTTTCACTTTCGCCGCCGCAGCCTCGGCGGTGATGCCGAATTTTTCGTACAGAACGCCCGCCGGGGCCGAAGCGCCGAAATCGGACATGCCGATGAACCCGGCCTTGGCTTCGCGGCCGCGTTCGCCCAGCAGCAACCGGTCCCAGCCGCCGATGCGCACGCCGGCCTCGATGCCCACGCGGACAGGGCCCGCGGGCAGAACGCGCTTGCGATAGGCTTCGTCCTGTTCGGCGAACAGTTCCATGCAGGGCATGGACACGACGCGGGTGCCGATGCCTTCGGCCTGCAGCAGATCGCGCGCGGCCAGGGCGATTTCCACTTCCGACCCGGTGGCGATCAGGATCGCCTGGCGCTTGCCTTCGGCCTCGGCCAGCACGTAACCGCCCTGGGCGGACAGGTTCTTGGTCGTGTGCTTGGTGCGCACGGTGGGCACGTTCTGGCGGGTCAGCGACAGAACCGACGGGGTTTCCGTGGAGGACAGCGCCAGTTCCCATGCTTCCGCCGTCTCGATCGTGTCGGCGGGGCGGAATACCATGGTGTTGGGCGTGGCGCGGCTGATGGCGACATGTTCCACCGGCTGGTGGGTCGGGCCGTCTTCGCCCAGGCCGATGCTGTCATGGGTCATCACGAAGACGGTGGGGATCTTCATCAGCGCGGCCAGACGCATCGCCGGGCGGGCGTAATCGGTGAAGGCCATGAAGGTGCCGCCATAGGGGCGGATACCGCCGTGCAGCGCCATGCCGTTCATCGCCGCCGCCATGCCGTGTTCGCGGATACCCCAGTGGATGTAGCGGCCCGAACGGTTGTCGATGTCGAACACGCCCATGTCGCCGGTCAGGGTGTTGTTCGATCCGGTCAGGTCGGCCGAGCCGCCGACGGTTTCGGGCATGATCGGGTTGATCACTTCCAGCACCATTTCGCTCGACTTGCGGGTGGCGACCTTGGGGGCCTCTTCGCTGATCTGCTTTTTCAGCGCGCGGATGGTGGCCGACAGGCGCTTGGGCACGCCGCGTTCGAAGACGCGGTTGAATTCTTGCTGCTTGCGGTCGGAAACCGAGGCAAGGCGGGCTTCCCATTCGGCCCGGTCGGCGGCGCCGCGCGATCCGATCGCTTCCCACTCTGCCTTCAGGTCGGCGGGGACTTCGAACGGCCCGTAGGTCCAGCCATAGGCGGCCTTGGCGTCGGCGATCAGTTTCTCGTCGGTCAGTGCGCCGTGACCCTTCGAAGTGTCCTGCGCCGACGATCCCAGTGCGATATGGGTCTTGCAGGCGATCATCGAGGGCTTGCCGGCCTTCTTGGCCGCGGTGATGGCTTCGTCGATGGCTTGCGGATCGTGGCCGTCGATTTCCTGCACGTGCCAGCCCGACGCCTTGAAGCGCTGCACCTGGTCGGTGCGGTCGGCCAGGTCGACGCTGCCGTCGATGGTGATGTTGTTATTGTCCCAGAACACGATCAGCTTGGACAGCTGGTGACGGCCCGCAAGGCCGATCGCTTCCTGGCTGACGCCTTCCATCAGGCAGCCGTCGCCGGCGATCACGTAAGTGTGGTGGTCGACCAGTTTCTTGCCGTAGCGCGCGCGCAGGATTTCTTCGGCCATGGCGAAGCCCACGGCGTTGGAAATGCCCTGGCCCAGCGGCCCGGTGGTGGTTTCCACGCCCGAGGCATGGCCGTATTCCGGGTGGCCTGCGGTTTTCGACCCCCACTGGCGGAAATTGCGGATTTCCTCCAGCGTGATGTCTTCGTTGCCGGTCAGGTAGAGCAGCGAATAAAGCAGCATCGACCCGTGGCCCGCCGACAGGATGAACCGGTCGCGGTCCGGCCAGTAGGGCGCGGCGGCGTCGAATTTCAGGTGCTTTTCGAACAAGACGGTGGCGACATCGGCCATGCCCATCGGCATGCCGGAATGGCCCGAATTGGCCGCATGGACCGCATCCAGCGTCAGGGCGCGGATCGCGGCCGCCTTGGACCAGTGTTCGGGGTTCGCAGTGCGCAGTGCAGAAATATCCACGGGAGACGTCCTTTGATCTGGCTTTGTTGGCGCTGCTCATAACAGCCCTTGGCTGAAGATCAAGCACTAGGGTAGGGTAGGGCTTCCCTTGGGGGGCGCATTTTGCCATCCCATTGGGTAAACTTTGGGCGAAGACCCGCCATTTTGATTCGCAGACGCGCATCTTGCGAGCGGGCCGCTAAGAACAGAGGGCAGAGGCGAATGAGCGAGATCAGCGAATTAGAGCGCCGCATCACCGCCGCGATGGATCGCATCGCAAAGGGCGTCGAAGGCTTGGGTGCGGCAAAGGACGTGGCCGAACCCGATGCGGATGCGTCGGGCGAGGTGGCCGGGCTGCAGCAGGCGCTTGAGGACGAAAAGCTGGCCAACGCGCAGCTGGAAGAGCGGCTGAAAGCGCTGCGCGCCAAGCTGGACAAGCAAGAGGCCGAGGCCGAATTGCAGATCAACGAATTGAAGCAGGCGATGGCCGCGATGGAGGCCGCGCAGGTGCAGCTGAAAGCGACCAGCGAGGAGTTGCGCGGCGCCAGCGAGACGCTGCGCGAGGGCGCGGAAGGTGCAGCCGATGCCGCGCTGCAGGCCGAGCTCGAGGCGCTGAAGGCCGAACGGGCGGCGGAAGCGGCCGAGACGGCGGCGATCGCGGCGGCGCTGGACACCCTGATCGAAACGGCTGACGAGAAGGAGAGCGCCTGATGCCCGAAGTTGAAATCAATATCGGCGGCCGGTCCTTCGAAGTCGCCTGCCAGGAAGGCGAGGAACAGTTCCTGCAGTCCGCTGCCGCGATGCTGGATGCCGAAGCCTCGGTTCTGACGCAGCAGATCGGGCGGCTGCCCGAGGCGCGGATGCTGCTGATGGCCGGGCTGATGCTGGCGGATAAGACCGCCGGGGTCGAAGATCGCATCAGCACGCTGGAAGCGGAACTGGCCGAAAAGGACGCCGAACTGGCCCGTCTGCGCAACGCGCCCGCGCCCGAGGCCGAAAAGGTCGAGGTGCCGGTGATCCCGCAGATTGTGACCGACACGCTGGCCGAAATCGCCGCCCAAGCCGAGGCACTAGCCGATGCGGTCGAGGAAAAGGCCGGGGCCTAGCCCCGGTCTGCGCGCCGCCTGCGCGGGTGCGCCTGCCGGTGGATCTGCACCAGGTGCCCCAGCCGCAGCACCAGCAGCAGCGCCACCGCCACCGCCGCCAGCAGCCCCAGCATGTCGCTGATCATCGGCCACAGCGTATCGAACTGATCCATCGCCCCGGCGCCCAGCCCGATATAGATCGCCACCCAGACGGTTTCGCCGCTCAGGCTGGCCAGTGAAAACCGGTGCCAGCGCATCCGCGCGGCCCCGGCGGCGTAATTCACGTAAGGCCCCAGCGGGCTGAGCAGCCAGCGTGACAGGAACACCGCGATATTGCCGCGCTCGCGGGTCAGCGCGGTGGCGCGGGCCAGCGCCAGCGCCTGTTTGCCGCCGCGCCGTTCCAGCCGTTGCAGCACGCCCGAGCCGCCCCGGCCCAGCAGGAAGCCGATCTGATCGCCCAGCACCGCGCCGATCAGCGCGGCCAGGATGGTCAGCCCCAAGGACAGGTCCCCGGCGGCGGCAAAGCCGCCCGCCGCCATCATGAACAGCGACGCCGGAACCGGCAGCGCCAGGCAGCTCAACAGCGTGACCAGCCCCAGGAAGGGCGCGCCGTAATCGGGCAGCAGCTCAAGCAGGGTTTCGGTCATGGCCGGCCCTTGCTCAGCGCGGCGGTCAGTTCGGCGATCAGGTCTTCGACCGGGCGGCCCTGATCGCGCGCGATGTCTTCCAGCGATTTGCGGTGCAGCTTGTCGGGATCGCCAATCAGCAGGGCGATGGATTCGGGCGGCTTGTGCCAGGCATGGGCGATGAAGCCCACGGTCATCCACGGTTCCAGATCGGGCCGCGCGCTGCGCTGATCATGCCAGTAGACCCAATGCACCATGAAACGGGCGGCGAAGAACAGCGCCACGGCCAGCGCCAGCGCCAGCAGCGCCAGCGTGGGTTTGTGATGATCCCACAGAATCCGAAGGGGCGCGGGTCTTTTCATCGCCGCGCCCCCCGGAATTCGCGGCAAAGGTTGTCGCCCCTTGCCGTCATTGTCTTAAGCGTTCGCTTCGCGGATCTTCTCCGCCGCGTCCTTGTCGTAGCCGACGCCGTTGTCGTCGAACAGCGTGTCCAGCTCGCCCGACAGGGTCATTTCGGTGATGATGTCGCAGCCGCCGACGAATTCGCCCTTCACGTAAAGCTGCGGGATGGTCGGCCAGTCGGAATATTCCTTGATGCCCTGGCGGATTTCATCGTCGGCCAGAACGTTCACGTCGGTGTAATCGACGCCCATGTAGTTCAGAACGCCGGCCACGCGCTGCGAGAATCCGCATTGCGGCATGTCCTTGGTGCCTTTCATATAAAGCACCACGTCGTTCGATTTCACGGTTTCGTCGATGCGGGTTTGTGCGTCGCTCATCTGCGTTTCCTTTTTCTTGCCCTTACATATCATCCCAAGGGCGGATTTTCTTCTGTCTGGCGATGCGCTCGTCATGTTCGGCGCGTTTGGCTCGGCTGTGGCGGTGACGCTGGTTTTCAGCCTCTTCTTCCATACGCCTTTCGGCCAGACCTGCTATTTCTCGCGTACATAGACACGTTGCGGAGCTGGGGGTGTTGCACTGACCGTCAAGGCGGAAGGCTGCATTGCGCTCAAGGGCCTATGTTTTCCTTTTTTCGCGCGCAGCTCCAACCAGATGCCAAAGCAAAGCAGGGCGATCAACCCAAGGGCTATGATCGCCCCCCAGCTCACTCCGGCGCCTTGGTGGTCAGCGCCAAGGCGTGCAACTCGCCATTCGCCCCGTCCATCTTGCCCTTCAGCGCGGCATAGACGGCGCGCTGCTGCTGCACCCGGTTCATGCCGCGGAAGCTTTCATCCACCACCATTGCGGACATGTGCTTGCCGTCGCTGCCTTCGACAGCGATCTGGGCATTGGGGAACGCTGCGCGGAGCAGGTCTTCGAGCTCCTGTGCATAGACAGCCATTGGGGTCTCCTTAAAGTGTTTTCACCGTGAAATTAAGGTGGGTTAGGGGCCGGTGCAAGAGAGTGCGGACACGCAAGGCGGAAAAGATGCGCGTATCACGTATCTTAGTTCATTCCGGCACGGCGGCGAACAAATTCGCAGAGTTCCTTTTGGTGAAATTAAACATATGGCGCCAGCGATTGCAGGTAGCGCGGAACCGCGGCCAGCGCGTCCTGGACCTCCGGCTCTTCGAAATCGTGGACCGATGTCGGGGCCTCGGGGCACATCGCTTCCATCAGGGCGCGGCCCTGCGCCGCCCGTTCCGCCGGGATCGCCAGCGCTTGCGCCTGTTTCAACAGCAAGAGCGCCTCGTGAATCGGCCGCAGAACCCGCAGCGCATAGGCCATGTGCCAGATCAGGTCGGGATCGTCGCGCCAGGTTTCGCCGGGGAACAGCTCCTGCGTGATGCGCTGCCCGGCACCGGCGCAGGAATAGGCGACGCAGCCGCCAAAGCCCTTTTGTTTCAGGTCCTTGTGGATGGTGCAGCGGAAATCCTGCCCGAGGTTGGGGCAGGGGGTGTCGGCCTCCTTCAGGAGGGCGAAATCCTCATCCGCGTCAAATGGATAAGCCACGCAGCACAGGGCGGCGCAGGCCTGGCAATCCGCTTCGAGCGAGGGAAGCGGCACGGCCATCCCCGCCGTCATGCGGCCCCGATCCGCCCGCCGCCGCTTGGCGGCCGGGCTGCTGTGTTCCGCGTGGGCATGTGTCGCGCTCCTGTCTGTCCTGCCCTGATCTAGGGCGGCGCGTGGAGCGAGGCAAGAGGCGCGGTTCAGGCCCCCGGGGCTATTTGAAAAAGAAGGTGATATGGGTGCGCTGGTCTTCGAGCCAATAGACGGTGTTGCCGGTATCCTCGCGGCGGGTGGTGTCATAGGCCATTTCGCTGAACAGGGAGCAGTCATGCGGGCCGGTGCAGCGGTATTCGCGGATGGTCGCGCCGCTGTCCCACAGGAAGCTTCGCGGCCCGAGACAGATATACTGCCCCTTGACCGGGAAATTGCCGCCGCCATAGCCGATGGTGGCGACTTGGGCCTCGCCATCCATCGGCACCTCCGGGTCCAGGCAGAGGCTGAGATCGATGATGCCGGCGCTGTCGCGCTGCCGGATCAGCGCGTCGCGTTGGGCGATGGCATTTGCGGCGATGGTGCGGGCCTTGGTCAGCAGCCGGTCGATTTCCTGCAACCGCCAGCTCAGATCGACGCGCAGGTCGGCCTGATCGCGGGTCATCGCCGCTTCCAGCGCGTCGGCGGCCTTGATCCGCGCGCCGATGCCGCTGAGTTCGTGATCCATCATCGCCTGGATTTCCGGCGGCATGACGGGGCGCAGCAGGGTCTGGATGTCCCAGTGCTGGGCCCAGTCATAGATCTGCCCGGCGGTGTCGCGGACGGTGGCGCGGGGCACCGCCACGATCGATCCGTCGTCAATCCGCATCAGGATCGCGTTCTTGTCGGCAAGGGCGCTTTGCGCCTGGCGCTGCTCGTCCAGCAGATGCGCTTCGAGCGCGACCATCGACTCGTACATGTCATTGAGATCGGCGATCTCGTCAGCGGCCACCGGCGCGGGGGCGATCCCCAGCCAGACCGGTCCCGCGACCGCCAGGATACGGGCGGTCGCTGCAAGTTTTCCAAACATCTTTGTCTCTCCCCTCAAGCCCGCCGGGCCGCAGCGGCCCGGTTTTACTCAAGCGTGGAGAGGCGTTGCGATGCCTGCCATGATCTCAATCAAAAGCAGCACCGAAGCTCGAGCGATAAACCCCGGCGAGTTCCGCCAGCGGGGCCTCGGCGTCGCCCAGCTTCACCGTGTCGCCGTGGAACTTGCCGACGGTCTTGATGGTGACGCCGGCCTTGCCCGCTTCGGTCATCAGCGCTTCGGCCTGGTCGAAGTTGCAGGCGATCAGGTACCGCGCCTGGTCCTCGCCAAACAGCTGCGCCATGTCGGTCTCGTCGATGGTGACACCGACGCCCGCGGCTTCGGCCATTTCGAACGCCGCCAGCGCCAGACCGCCATCGGACAGGTCGGTGCAGGCCTTGATCAGCGCGTGATTTGCGCGGATGAAATCGCCGTTGCGCTTCTCGGCGGCCAGATCGACATGCGGCGCGTCGCCGTCCTGACGGTTGAATACCTCGGCCAGCAGGGCCGACTGCCCCAGATGGCCGGTCGTTTCGCCGAGCAGCAGCGCCACGTGACCGTCGCGCGCGGTGTCCAGGATCGCCTCTTCCGGCGTCTTGATCAGGCCCACGGCGCAGATCGTCGGCGTCGGCAGGATCGCCGAGCCGTCGGTTTCGTTATAAAGCGACACGTTGCCCGACACGATGGGCGTGTCCAGCGCCGCCACCGCTTCGCCGATGCCCTGGATCGCGCCGACGAACTGGCCCATGATTTCGGGCTTTTCGGGATTGCCGAAGTTCAGGTTGTCGGTGGTGGCCAGCGGCGTCGCGCCGACGGCGGTCAGGTTGCGATAGGCTTCGGCCACCGCCTGCTTGCCGCCCTCGACCGGGTTGGCCTTGACGTAGCGCGGGGTGACGTCCGAGGTGAAGGCGACCGATTTGTCGGTGCCGTGGATGCGCACGATGCCGGCGCCCAGACCCGGGGTGCGCAGCGTGTCGGCCATCACCATGGTGTCGTATTGTTCATAGACCCATTGCTTGGCGGCATAGTTGGGCGAGGAAATCAGCGCCTTTAGACCGTCGATGGCGTCGACCGCGGGCACATCGGCCAGCGGCTCTGCCGCCGGGGTCGGCTGCCAGGGGCGGTCGTATTCCGGCGCGCTGGAGCTCAGCCGCGACAGCGGCAGGTCGGCTTTCACCTCGTCGCCATGCAGGATCAGGAAACGGTCCTCGGGGATGGTTTCGCCGACGATGGCGAAATCCAGGTCCCACTTGTCGAACACCGCGCGCGCCTCGGCTTCCTTTTCCGGGCGCAGCACCATCAGCATGCGTTCCTGGCTTTCGCTTAGCATCATCTCATAGGCGGTCATCGCGACTTCGCGCTGCGGCACGTCGTCAAGCTGCAGCTTGATGCCCAGCTGGCCCTTGTCGCCCATTTCGACCGCGGAACAGGTCAGGCCCGCCGCGCCCATGTCCTGGATCGAAATCACCGCGCCGGTCTGCATCAGCTCCAGCGTCGCCTCCATCAGTCGCTTTTCGGTGAACGGGTCGCCGACCTGAACGGTGGGGCGCTTTTCCTCGATGGTTTCGTCGAATTCAGCCGACGCCATGGTGGCGCCGCCGACGCCGTCGCGCCCGGTCTTGGCGCCCAGGTACACCACCGGCATGCCGACGCCCGAGGCCGCCGAGTAGAAGATCTTGTCGGTATCGATCAGGCCGGCAGCAAAGGCGTTGACCAGGCAGTTGCCGTTATAGGCGGGGTCGAAACGGACCTCGCCGCCCACGGTGGGGACGCCGAAACAGTTGCCGTAACCGCCGATGCCCTCGACCACGCCATGCACCAGCTGCTTGGTCTTGGGGTGACCGACCTCGCCGAAGCTCAGCGAATTCATCGCCGCGATCGGGCGCGCGCCCATGGTGAAGACGTCGCGCAGGATGCCGCCCACGCCGGTCGCGGCGCCCTGGTAGGGTTCGATGTAGGACGGGTGGTTGTGGCTTTCCATCTTGAACACGATGGCCTGGCCGTCGCCGATATCGACGATGCCGGCGTTTTCGCCGGGGCCGCAGATCACTTGCGAGCCTTCCGTCGGCAGGGTGCGCAGCCATTTCTTCGACGACTTATAGGAACAGTGTTCGTTCCACATCGCCGAAAAGATCCCCAGCTCGGTGAAGTTCGGGTCACGGTTCAGGATCTGGAGGATCGTGGCATATTCATCGGGGCTGATCCCGTGAGCTTCGATCAGGTCCGGCGTGATGGCTGGGTCTTGCATGTCAGGTCTCTCTGCGAGGGCGCTTGTTGCGCGTTCTTTACGCCATGAGAACGCGCGGGGAAAGGGGGCAGAATGCCCGGCAGTATAAAGCGGCGGCCGCGACAATCTTTAATAAAACGCCGACGGTCTTCTTCTTGGTCCAAATACTCCGGGGGAGTCGTGGCTTGCCACGACGGGGGCAGCGCCCCCTGATCCGCTTCGCGCGGCACGCGCGAAGCTCCCCCTGCGCGCCGCAGGCGCACAATAAGGTCACCCATCAAGATGGGCTGCTTTTCAGGATTGAGGGGGCAGGGCGGCGGCGGACGAATCCCGCCGCGAAGTCTAGCGGCGAAAAAAAAGGCCGAGCACTAAGCTCGGCCAAAGTCCAACAGGGAGGTATGAAGATGATGCTAAAAGCTTCAGCATCACCGTCGAAAGCTCAAATAGGCATCAGAAATGAATCGATCAAGCTCCATCTTGCCGCAGGTGCAGCATGGCTGCTATGCGATCAACGCATAGCTGTCTTGATAAATCAGATAAGAGCCTGATTTTTCATCTGTTTGCGATAGGCGATGATTTCGTCCTGGACGAAATCGCGGAAGGCAAAAATCCGCTTCGAGTGCCGCAATTCTTCCGGATAGGCCAGGAAGACCGGCACCTCGACCGATTGCACGTCCGGCAGGATGCGGACCAGGTCGGGGAAATCGTACAGCAGGTAATTCGGCAGCACGCCGATTCCCAGATCGTTGATCACCGCCTGCAGCACGCCGAAATAGTTGTTCACCGTCAGCATCGATTTGACGTCATAGGTCATCAGGTGCTGCACCAGGTTGGCGCCGGCGCCGACCTGGGCCGAATGCGGGTTCTGGCTGATCAGCCGGTGACCGGCGATATCCTCGATGGTTTCGGGGGTGCCGTTTTTTTCCAGATAGGCGCGCGATGCGTAAAGCAGCATGCGCACCGACATCAGCCGCTTGCGGATCAGGTCGGCCTGGCTGGGCTCCTTCATGCGGATCGCCACGTCGGCTTCGCGCATCGGCAGGTCCAGCACCCGTTCTTCCAACATCAGGTCGATGTTCAGGTCGGGATATTTTTCGTACAATTTGGGCAGGCGCGGCGCCAGCCACAGCGACCCGAAGCCGATCGTGGTGGTGACCCGCAGCTGGCCGAACACTTCTTCTTCGCTGTCGCGGATGCGCGCTTCGGCCGCTTCCAGCCGCTTGGCCATGGCGCGGGTCGCGTCGAACAGCAATTCGCCCTGTTCGGTGAGAATCAGTCCGCGGGCGTGACGGTGGAAAAGGGTGGTGTTCAGGCTTTCTTCCAGCGCGCGCACCTGCCGGCTGACCGCCGATTGCGACAGATGCAGAACGTCGCCCGCATGAGTCAGGCTGCCGGCATCGGCCACGGCGTGAAAGATTCTTAGTTTATCCCAGTCCATTTCCACAACTTTCAGATTCGTCGGGCCCACATACACGAAACAGTTTGTACGTTAAGGGGTCTGGAGCACTATCTGTACAGAAAAGTAAAAATTTTTCCTTGGTAGGTCAAACTTTATGACCTAATATTGCTCTATATTCGAGCAATGCATGCCGTGTGGGGAGGACGCCGCAATGACACGCCAGAAGGTATCTCTGACCGATCGTTTCGATCTGGAAAAATCGCCAATTCTACTGAACGGGACGCAGGCGCTGGTGCGCCTGATGCTGACCCAGAAAGCCCGCGACAAGGCGGCGGGGCTGAACACCGCCGGTTACGTGACGGGCTATCGCGGATCGCCGCTCGGCGCGGTCGATCTGCAGATGTCGCGCGCCGCAAAACAGCTGACTGAGTCCGATATCCGCTTCCAGGAAGGGCTGAACGAAGACCTGGCCGCCACCGCGCTGTGGGGCGCGCAGCAGGCCGAGCTGCGCGGCGAGGGCAAGTTCGACGGCGTCTTCGGGCTCTGGTACGGCAAGGGGCCGGGGGTGGACCGCACCGGCGACGTTATGCGCCACGCCAATATGGCGGGTACGTCTAAAAACGGCGGCGTGCTGATGGCGATGGGCGACGACCATACCGGCGAATCCTCCACCGTTCTGCACCAATCCGAATGGGCGATGGTCGATGCATACATGCCGGTGGTCAGCCCGGCGGGGGTTCAGGAAATCCTCGATTACGGCATCTACGGCATCGCGCTGAGCCGGTTTTCCGGTCTTTGGGTCGGTCTGAAGACGATGAAGGACACGATCGAGGCCACGGCGGTCGTCGATGGCCGCATCGACCGGATGAACCTGGTCATTCCCGAATTCGACATGCCCGCGGGCGGGCTGAACATCCGGCTGATCGACAATCCGACCGAACAGGAAGCGCGGATGATCGATTACAAGCGCTTCGCCGCCGAGGCGTTTTCCCACGCCAACAAGATGGACAAGCGGATGTGGGGCAAGCCGGGGGCGAAGATCGGCTTCGTCGCGGCGGGCAAGAACTGGCTCGACCTCGTGCATGCGCTGGAACTGCTGAACATCGACGAGGCCGAAGCGGAACGCCTCGGGCTCACCACCTACAAGGTCGGGCAGACCTTCCCGCTGGACATGAAGGGCTTCCACGACTGGGCCGAAGGGCTGGACCTGATCGTGGTGGTCGAGGAAAAGCGCAAGCTGATCGAGGTGCAGGTCAAGGAAGCGATCTTCGACGACCGCCGCGGGCGGCGCGTCTGGGGCTGGCACATGGGCGGCGGCGCCGGGTCGATGCACGGGCCGGAACTGTTCCAGACCAAGGGTGCGCTGGACCCGATCATGATCGCCGAACGTCTGGGCAAGATCCTGATCGACGAAGGCCGCGGCACCGACGGGATCAAGGCCGGGCTGGCGGCGCTCGAAGAAGTGCGCCGCAACGACAATGCCGAAGAAATCGCATCGCGGCTGCCGTATTTCTGTTCCGGCTGCCCGCATAACAGTTCCACCAAGATCCCCGAAGGCAGCCGCGCCTATGCCGGGATCGGCTGTCACTACATGGTGCAGTGGATGGACCGCGACACGCTGGGCTTCACCCATATGGGCGGCGAGGGCGCGAACTGGATCGGCGAGGCGCCGTTTTCCAACCGCGACCACGTGTTCCAGAACCTGGGCGACGGCACCTATAACCATTCCGGGGTGCAGGCGATCCGCGCCGCTTTGGCCGCCGGCACCAACATCACCTACAAGATTCTCTATAACGACGCCGTCGCGATGACCGGCGGGCAGAAGAACGAAGGCGGGCTGAACGCCTACCGCATCGTCGACGAGATCAAGGCGATGGGCGTCAAGCATATCGCCGTCGTCTATGACGAAAAGGAAGAGGTCGACCTGAACGCCTTCCCGTCCGGAGTGGAAAAATACGAACGTGCCGACCTGATGAAAGCGCAGAAGAAACTGCGTGAAATCAAGGGTGTGACGGCCATCGTTTACATCCAGACCTGTGCCGCGGAAAAACGCCGCCGGCGCAAGCGCGGGCTGTTCCCGGACCCGGATCGCCGGGTGTTCATCAACACGGACGTCTGCGAAGGCTGCGGCGATTGCGGGGTGCAATCGAACTGCGTGTCGATCGTGCCGGTGGAAACCGAACTGGGCCGCAAGCGCGCTATCGACCAATCGAGCTGCAACAAGGATTTCAGCTGCCTCAACGGGTTCTGCCCCAGCTTCGTCACCGTCGAAGGGGCGCAGCTGAAGAAGGCCGAAACCGCGCAGCTGGACCTGCCGCACCTGCCGCAACCGGAAATCCCCGGCATCGACGGCACCTATAACGTGGTGATCACCGGGGTCGGCGGCACCGGCGTGGTGACCATCGGCGCGGTTCTGGCGCAGGCGGCGCAGATCGACGGCAAGGGCGCGGGCATGATGGAAATGGCGGGGCTCGCCCAGAAGGGCGGCGCGGTGCATATCCATTGCCGGATCGCGGAAAAACCCGACGATATCAGCGCAGTACGGGTCGCAACGGGCGAAGCCGACGCGCTGATCGGCGGCGACTTGGTGGTGTCGGCGGGGGCGAAAACCCTGGGCCTGACCCGCAGCGGCAAGACCGGCGCGGTGGTCAACAGCCACGAAATCATCACCGGCGATTTCACCCGCAACACCGAATTCCATCTGCCCTCGGACCGGTTGGAGCTGCAGTTGCAGGCACGCCTGCAGGACAAGGTGATCCTGTTCGACGCCTCGGAACTGGCGCGGGTCACGCTTGGCGACTCGATCTTTTCCAACATGATGATCTTCGGCGCGGCCTGGCAGCGCGGTTTGGTGCCGCTGAGCCACGAGGCGCTGATCGAGGCGATCACGCTGAACGGCGCTGCGGTGGAACGCAACCTGCGCGCCTTCGAAATCGGCCGCTGGGCGGCGCTGCACCCGGAAGAGGCGGCATCGCTGCTGAGCCCGAAAGTGGTCGAAAAACCGCTGAGCCTGCAGGAGAAAATCGATTTCCGCGCCGACAAGCTGATCGATTATCAGGGCAAGCGCCTGGCCAAGAAATACCGCAAGCTGGTCGACAAGTTCGACGACCCGCGGATGAAGGAAGCGGTGGCGAAGGGCTATCACAAGCTGTTGTCCTACAAGGACGAATACGAAGTGGCGCGGCTGCTGCTGGATACCCGCGCCAAGGCCGAGGCGGAATTCGACGGCGATTTCAAAATGAAATTCCACATGTCTCCGCCGATCCTGTCCAAGATGGGCGCGAACGGACGGCCCGAGAAACGCGAATTTGGCCCGGGCATGATGCGCGGCTTCCGTATACTGGCGAAGATGAAGGGGCTGCGCGGCACGCCGTTTGACCCGTTCGGGCGCACCGCGGAGCGGCAGATGGAACGCGCACTGATCAAGCAGTACGAGGCCGACATGGCCGATCTGGCGGGCAAACTGTCGCCGGAGGTCATGGACGCCGCCGTCGCGCTGGCCGAACTGCCGCTGAAAATCCGCGGCTTCGGCCCGGTCAAGGCCGAGAGCGAGGCGAAGGCGGCGAAACAGCGCGAGGCGCTGCTGGACCAGATCGCCAACCCCAAGGCAGCGATGGCCACGGCGGCGGAATGAACCCATCGGTCCCGGGCGGTTTGATGCCGCCCGGGGCCAATCGGCGGTTTGCCTCTATTCAGAAAGCGTGGGATTTCCTAATCAGGCGGTGATTCTATCTGAAGACGATCCCGCCATGGCTTCGAAACACCAAATCGCGCGCGACATCAGTTATGCCCATTCGGCGCAAAGCCGGGGCGGGCGCGTGATGATCCGGGCGATGGAAAACGTCACCGGGCGGATAGGTTTGATCAAACGCGCGCGGGGCTATGACCTCGACGTCGCGAATGGCGGCGATTTCTGGCAGGTGATGGTGGATCGCTATGGGCTGACGCTCGAGGTGGTGGGCGGATCGCTGTCCAACATCCCCACGACCGGCCCGCTGATCCTGATCGCCAACCATCCCTACGGCATCCTCGACGGGCTGATGATGGGCCATATCCTGGCGCGCACCCGCGGCGATTTCCGCATCCTGGCGCATCAGGTGTTCCGCAAGGCGCCCGACCTGAACCGGGCGATCCTGCCGGTTTCCTTCGACGAAACGAAAGAGGCGCTGCAGCTGAACCTGCAAACCCGCAAGAACTGCCTGAGCTATCTGGGGCAGGGCGGTGCGGTCGGGGTGTTCCCCGGCGGCACGGTGTCGACCGGCGCCACGCCCTTTGCCCGTCCGATGGACCCGGGTTGGCGCAATTTCACCGCGCGGATGGTGGCGAAATCGGACGCTGCCGTGGTGCCGGTCTATTTCGACGGTCATACCAGCCGCTTGTTCCAGATCGCCAGTCACCTGCACAGCACCCTGCGCATGGGGCTTTTGATCAAAGAATTCAGGCGGCGGATCGATACCCCGGTGCGGGTCGTGATCGGCCAACCCATTGACCGCAAAGAGATCAGCGCGCGGCAAACCGATGCGAAAGCATTGATGGATTTCCTGCGCAAAGCGACGTATGAGCTTTCCCCAACACCGCTCAAAACCCTCTCCTACGGGTATGAGTTCGAAGAGAAACACCGCGCATAAGCGCAAATCGGGTGGCAGACAGATGGCAGTAGGCATTTTCGACAGTGGTCTGGGTGGATTGACGGTACTGGACGCGGTGGTCAAGCGGCTGCCCGACGTGCCGATCGTCTATTTCGGGGACAACGCCAACGCGCCTTACGGGGTGCGCGACGCGGATGACGTATACAACCTGACCACCGCGGCGGTGCAACGGATGTGGGATGCGGGCTGCGACCTGGTGATCCTGGCCTGTAACACCGCAAGCGCCGCCGCCCTGCGCCGGATGCAGGAAAGCTGGATCCCGCCCAACAAGCGGGTTCTGGGTGTCTTCGTGCCGCTGATCGAAGCGCTGACCGAACGCAGCTGGGGTGACAACAGCCCGCCGCGCGAGGTCGAGGTGAAACACGTGGCGCTGTTCGCCACCCCCGCCACCGTCGCCAGCCGCGCGTTCCAGCGCGAACTGGCCTTCCGCGCCATCGGCGTGGATGTCGAGGCGCAGGCCTGCGGCGGCGTGGTCGACGCGATCGAAGAGGGCGACCTGATCCTGGCCGAGGCGCTGGTGCGCAGCCATGTCGACGCGCTGAAGCGCAAGATGCCCCATCCCGAGGCCGCGATCCTGGGCTGCACCCATTACCCGCTGATGCAGGACGTGTTCCAGGATGCCCTGGGGGCCGATGTGAAGGTCTATTCGCAGGCCAACCTGGTGGCGGAAAGCCTGGCAGATTACCTCGAACGTCATCCATCCATGATTGGTTCGGGCACGGAATCGATGTTCCTGACCACCGGCGATCCGCGCAAGGTGTCGGACCGGGCCACGCAGTTCCTGCGCCGCAAGATCACCTTCCAGGCCGCCTGAGGGGAATCGGCCGGGACCGGCATTGCTGACAAAAGGTAGCAGTCCGGGGGACTTGCGCTGAGGCTTATCAATGCTAACTACTGCATGTATGATTGGGGAACCGGGGGCGGTTTCAAAGGCCGGTCCGAAGACCAAGGGGTGAGGAGCAAGCGCATGAAGGGCTTGAAGAAAAAGCGTCGTATTCAGGTGATCGTGGTGGCCGTGTTCGCGCTGGCGCTGTCGACCGGGCTGATCGGCTATGCGATGCGCGACGGGATCAATTTCTTCCGCTCGCCGAGCCAGGTCATGGCAGAACCGCCGGGCCCGTCGGAAACCTTCCGCATCGGCGGGCTGGTCGAAGAAGGCACCCTGAAGCGCGGCGAAGGCGAAACGGTCAGCTTCAGCGTCACCGATGGCGGCGCCACCGTGCCGGTGGTCTTCACCGGTATCCTGCCCGACCTGTTCGCGGAAAACCAAGGCATGATCGGCACCGGGAAATATGTGAACGGTGTCTTCGAAGCCTCTGAAATTCTTGCCAAACATGACGAAAGCTATATGCCCAAGGAAGTCATGGACGCGCTGAAGGAACAGGGCGTCTACCAGGACCCCAACAGCTGATCCTGAGCGCGGGCCGTTTGCCGGCGCTTAACCCATTCGCCCCAGCCTGATCCGGCAACGGACAGAGCTGGGGTTTTTCATGTTGGATGTCAGGCAGATCGCGCGAACGATCGTGGCGCGCGAAGGCGGGTTCGTGGACGATCCCGCCGATCCGGGTGGGGCGACCAATCACGGCGTCACCCTTCACACGATGCGCCGCCTGAGGCTGGACCTGGATGGTGACGGCGACGTGGATGCGGCGGATGTGCGGGCGCTCGGGCGGGACCGGGCGGTTGAGATTTTCCTGACCGATTATTTCCGGAAACCGGGGATCGACCGCTTGCCCGAGGTTTTGCAGCCCTCCGTCTTCGACATGTATGTGAACGCGGGCGCCAATGCGGTGAAAATCCTGCAGCGGCTGCTGCGCCAGATGGGCCACGACATCGCGGTCGACGGGGTGATCGGGCCGCAAACGGCGGGCGCGGCGCAGGCGGCAGCGATGGCGGCGTCGGATCACCTTGCCGATGCCTATGGCATCGCGCGGCGCAATTATTACTTCCGGCTGGCCGATGCCCGCCCGGCCAGCCGCAAATACGCCCGCACCCGGGCGGGCGGCAAGGGCGGCTGGATCAAACGGGCCGAGGACTTCATCGCGCCGCGCTACCGGCTGAGCGACGCGGAGTTTAGCGCGAGGGTGGCGAAATGGGATTGATGGCAAGCCTGTTCGAGGTGCTGTTCGGTCCGGGGCAACAGGAATTGCGCCGGACGGTGGAGCTGTTTCGCGAAAATGCCGAGGCCCGGGCGGTGCGCGCGGCGCAGGCGCGCGGTGCCGCGCTGCGCCAGTTCGGGGCGGAGTTCCAACTGCCGCAGCGCGGCCGCTTCGACCGGCTGATGGATGCGGTGAACCGGCTGCCGCGGCCGGGGCTGGCGCTTGGCACGTTGGGGCTGTTCGCGGCGGCGATGGCCGACCCGGAATGGTTCGCGGCGCGGATGCAGGGGCTGGCGTTGGTGCCCGAACCTCTGTGGTGGCTGCTGGGGGCGATCGTGTCGTTCTATTTCGGCGCGCGGCATCAGGCCAAGGGGCAGGAATTCCAGGCGCGCCTGTCCGAAACCCTGGCCCGGGCGCCGCAGGGGCAGGCGGGCAGGACGCTTGAGCGGATGGAACCGGCGGCCGATACCGGCCACGACGCGGCGCTGGCGCTGGAGGCGATCACCCCGGAACGCAATCCCGCGCTGGAGGACTGGCGCGAGGCGCGCTAGCGTTTCTTGACACGAAAAACGCCGCGAAATCCGCGCCGGATTTCGCCCCTGTCAACCGACCCCGCGACAATGTGATCGGCGGGGCGGTGCGAATCCCATTGGCCCATCATATTCAAAGCTCTATAACCGGGCCATGATTACAGAACTCGGCCACTTCGCCCTCGTCCTCGCTTTCCTCGTCGCCTGCGTGCAGGCGGTGGTTCCCTTGATCGGCGCGCATAAACGCTGGCCCGGCTGGATGGCCGTGGCCGAACCGGCGGCCAATGCGCAGTTCCTGCTGACCGCCTTTTCCTTCGCGGCGCTGACCTATGCCTTCGTCACCTCGGATTTCTCGCTGAAACTGGTGGTGGAGAATTCCCATTCGATGAAGCCGATGCTGTACAAAGTGTCCGGCGTCTGGGGCAACCACGAAGGATCGATGCTGCTTTGGGTGCTGATCCTGACCCTGTTCGGCGCCACCGCAGCCTGGTTCGGCGGGGCGCTGCCGCCGACGCTGAAGGCGCGGGTGCTGGCGGTGCAATCGGCGATTTCGGTGGCCTTCTTCGCCTTCATCCTGTTCACCTCGAACCCGTTCCTGCGCCTGGCGGTGCCGCCGTTTGACGGCAAGGACCTCAATCCGCTGCTGCAGGACCCCGGTTTGGCCTTCCACCCGCCGTTCCTGTATCTGGGCTATGTCGGGCTTTCGATGGCGTTCTCCTTCGCCGTCGCGGCGCTGATCGAGGGCCGTGTCGATGCCGCCTGGGCCCGTTGGGTGCGGCCCTGGACGCTGGCGGCCTGGGTTTTCCTGACCATCGGCATCGGGCTGGGGTCCTGGTGGGCTTATTACGAACTGGGCTGGGGCGGGTTCTGGTTCTGGGACCCGGTCGAAAACGCCTCCTTCATGCCCTGGCTGATCGCCGCCGCCCTGTTGCATTCGGCCATCGTGGTGGAAAAGCGCGAAAGCCTGAAAAGCTGGACCATCCTGCTGGCGATCATGGCCTTCGGCTTTTCGCTGATCGGCACGTTCATCGTGCGCTCGGGCGTGATCACCTCGGTGCACGCCTTCGCCAACGATCCCGAACGCGGCGTATTCATCCTGTTCATCCTCGCCTTCTTCATGGGCGGCGCGCTGATGCTGTATGCCGCGCGGGCCAGCGCGATGGAGGCCAAGGGCATCTTCGGCATGGTCAGCCGCGAAAGCGGGCTGGTGCTGAACAATATCCTGCTGGCGGTCGCCGCCTTCGTCGTCTTCATCGGCACGATCTGGCCGCTGGTGGCCGAAATCGCCTTCGCCCGTAAACTGTCGGTCGGCGCACCGTTCTTCAACATGGCCTTCACCCCCTTCATGGTGGTGCTGGGGCTGGTGCTGCCGGTGGGCGCGATGCTGCCGTGGAAACGGGCCTCGCTCAGCCGGACCTTCAAGAAGCTGCTGCCGGTCTTCGTGCTGGCGCTGGCGATCGGCGGGCTGGCCTGGGCGGTGCAGTCGGGCCGGTCGCTGCTGGGGCCGGTGGGGATGTTCCTCGGCTCCTGGCTGGTCTTCGGATCGGCGGTTGACCTGTGGACCCGTACCGGCAGTGCCGGCTTCAAGCGGCTGATGCGGCTGCCGCGCGCCGATTGGGGGAAATCGGTGGCCCATGCCGGGCTTGGCGTGACCATGCTGGGGATTTCCGGGCTGATGGCCTGGGAACAGGAAGACATCCTGGTGGCGCAGACCGGCGAACCGTTCGACATCGCGGGCTACACCCTGGTGTTGGACAAGGTCGAACGGGTGCAGGGGCCGAACTATTTCTCGACCATGGGCACGTTCAGCCTGTCGAAGGACGGCAAGGCGATTTCCACCCTGCATCCGGAAAAGCGCACCTATCCGGTGGCCAAGATGCCGACCACCGAGGCGGCGATCGACAACGGGTTCCTGCGCGACATCTACGTGGTGATCGGCGATCCGCAGACCGATGGCGGCTGGGCCGTACGCAGCTATTACAAGCCGCTGGCGAACTGGATCTGGGGCGGATCGATCCTGATGGCGATCGGCGGGATGCTGAGCCTGTCCGACCGGCGTTACCGCGTCGCCGCCGGCGCGCGCAAGAGAACCGCCGCGATCGGGGTGCCCGCCGAATGAAACGCCTGATCCTTGCCCTGATCCTTGTCGCCGCCCCGGTCTGGGCGGTGCAGCCCGATGAAATCCTCGACGATCCGGCGTTGGAAGCGCGCGCGCGGGAGATTTCCAAGAACCTGCGCTGCCTGGTCTGCCGCAACGAAAACATCGACGATTCCAACGCCGAACTGGCCCGCGACCTGCGCCTGCTGGTGCGTGAACGGCTGGTGGCGGGCGACAGCAACGAAGAGGCGGTGGCCTATATCGTCGACCGCTACGGCGAATACGTGTTGCTGAACCCCACCGCGCGCGGCGCCAACTGGATGCTTTGGGCGGCCGGGCCGATCATGCTGATCGCCGGGTTGGGGCTTGGGCTGGTCTATCTGCGCCGCCGCGGCTCCGCGCCGGAACAGAAGGTCGAGGCGTTGAGCGACGAGGAAAAGGCGCGGCTGGCCGAAATTATGGACGACTGACGCCGGGTTGGGGTTTTAGCCTACCGCGCGGTCGGTTATATTCCGGCCAACAGAGGAGGCGACCCCAGTGTACGAAACCATCACCCTTGCCATCGAGAACGATATCGCGGTTCTGACCCTGAACCGCGCCGACAAGATGAATGCGCTCAACACCCGGATGCGGGCCGAGATCGCCGATGCCGCCCGGGAAGCCGCCAAATCGGCGCGGGTGCTGGTGATCACCGGCGCGGGCCGGGCGTTCTGTTCCGGCCAGGACCTGAGCGACCGGGCCAACGCCGCCAACCTGGACCTGGAACGCACCCTGCGCGACGAATACGCGCCGATGCTGAAAGCGATCTACGATTGCCCGATCCCGACCATCTGCGCCGTGAACGGCCCGGCGGCGGGGGCAGGGGCCAACCTGGCGCTGGCCGCCGACGTGGTGATCGCGTCGGAGAGCGCCTATTTCATGCAGGCCTTCACCCGGATCGGGTTGATCCCCGACGCCGGCGGCACCTATTGGATGACCCGCAACATGGGCATGGCCAAGGCGATGGGCGCGGCGCTGTTCGCAGACAAGATCAGCGCGCGCCAGGCCGACGACTGGGGCATGATCTGGGAAGCGGTGCCGGACGCCGAATTCGAAGCGGTGTGGAAATCCCGCGCCGCGCATCTGGCGGCGGGTCCGACGATGGCATACGCCCATGTCAAGGAAGCGATCCGCGGCAGCTGGGACAACACGCTGGAACAGCAGCTGGATGTCGAGGGCCGCAAACAGGGCGCCTGCGGTCAGAGCCGCGATTTCAAGGAAGGCGTTCTGGCCTTCACCGAAAAGCGCAAGCCGCAATTCGAGGGGCGCTGAGGGCGCATCCGGTCAGGTTCCGCGCAGTCGAAGCGGGGCGGTGAAATGAAACACGGCTTCCCATCATACGATGGGAAGCCGTGCGTTTTTCTAGATATGCGGACGGGCTTACGCGGCCAGTTCCGGATGCAGGTAACGTTCCAGTCCCGCGCGGCAGTCATCCGGCCAGGGATGCGATTTGTGATCCTTGGTCGAGGTCATCACGATGAGCTGTTCGATGGTCCAGATCACTTCGCCGTCGACGGTCACCACGGTGTAGAGATCAAGCGACGCCCGGCCGATCTTGCGCACATGCACGTTGAATTCCAGCGTGTCGCCATAGACGGCGGGTTTCTTGAATTCGATGTTCATCTTGACGCTGGGCAGGCCTAGGTGGCGTTCGAACATCAGTTCCTTCCACGGCACCCCGAACGAGGCGAACATCGCCTCGTTCACGTCGACGAGCATGGAAAGATAGGCGGGGTGATAGGCGATCCCGGTGAGGTCGCAATCGCCGAACCGCATCGGCTTGGATATCGTGAAAGGCATGTCCGGTCCTTTTTGTTGGCTCCGATCGGAGAGGTTGATCTGTTGCATATAGTTTATGCTTAAAGGTATTGCGGAAGTCAAATGATAGTGGCCTTACGCCGGTTTCGACCGGAGTGGGCAGATCGTCGGGGGCATGAACTTTCGTATTATTTTCGGAAATCTCGCAAAGTCTAAGTGCATTTCTGTAGTTTTCCCTGAAATTCAGGAATTTAAGAAATCCACGCAGTTTAAAGCAATCGGCGTTGACAGGGCGGGAATCCCGATTTAACTTCATGTCTAAAATAAATGATGGGGCGGAGCGCAGTTTCCGCCGGACCAGCAAAGGGTGAGACCATGAAAATTGCGATTCTCGGCGGCGGACCGTCCGGACTTTACTTCGCCATCTCGATGAAGCTTCGGGACGCATCCCACGACATCACCGTCTACGAGCGCAACCGCGCCGACGACACCTTCGGCTGGGGCGTGGTGCTGTCCGACGAAACCATGTCGAATTTCGAATACAACGACCCGGTTTCGGAAAAGATGATCCGCGATAACTTCGCCTATTGGGACGACGTCAAAACCGTCCGCGGCGACGAGGCGATGACCTCGAGCGGCCACGGCTTCTGCGGTATCGGGCGCAAGAAGATGCTGCTGCTGTTGCAGGAACGCGCCCGCGAACTGGGTGTGAAGCTGGAATTCGAATCCGACATGTCGGAGGAAAAGATCGCGTCGCTGAAAGCGTCCAACGACCTGCTGGTGGCGGCCGACGGTCTGAACTCCAAGACCCGCGCGATCTATGCTGATGAATTCCAGCCCGAAATCGACATGCGCAAGAACCACTTCGTCTGGCTCGGCACGCATCAGAAATTCGACGACGCCTTCACCTTCATCTTCGAGAAAACCGAACATGGCTGGATCTGGGCGCATGCCTATCAGTTCGATGACGACACCGCGACCTTCATCGTCGAATGCGGCCCCGAGGTGTTCAAGGCTTTCGGCTTCGACACGCTGAACCAGCAGGAAAGCATCGCGCTGTGCGAAAAGATCTTCGCCAAGCATCTGGGCGGTCACGCGCTGATGACCAACGCCAACCACATCCGCGGGTCGGCTTGGATCCAGTTCCCGCGCGTCACCTGTGAAAACTGGTATTTCGACAATGTGGTGCTGCTCGGCGATGCCTCGGCCACGGCGCATTTTTCCATCGGGTCGGGATCGAAGCTCGGGATGGAAAGCGCGATCATGCTGGCCGATGAGCTGAGCTCGGGCAAGCCGGTCCAGGAGGCGCTGCAAAGCTATCAGGACGAACGCAAGCTGCAGGTGATCCGCGTCACCTCGGCCGCGCGCAATTCCACCACCTGGTTCGAAGAGGTCGAGCGTTATCTCGACCTGGACATGATGCAGTTCAACTATGCGCTGCTGACCCGGTCGCAGCGGATCAGCCACGAAAACCTGCGCCTGCGCGATCCCGAATGGCTGGCCTCGGCGGAAAGCTGGTTCCAGAAACAGGCGGGCAGCAATTCCACCCGCCGTCCGATGTTCGCGCCGTTCAAGCTGCGCGACATGGAACTGGTGAACCGCGTCGTGGTGTCGCCGATGGCGCAATATAAGGCCAAGGACGGGATGCCGAACGACTGGCACTTCGTGCATTACGCCGAGCGCGCCAAGGGCGGGGCAGGGTTGGTGTTCACCGAAATGCTGTGTGTGTCGCACGAAGGCCGGATCACCCCCGGTTGCCCCTGCATCGGCGAAGAACAGGTGCCCGCATGGGCGCGTCTGGTCGATTTCGTCCATGCCGAAACGCCTGCGAAAATCTGCGCCCAGATCGGCCATGCCGGCCGCAAGGGTTCGACCCGCCTGGCCTGGGATGGCATCGACATGCCGCTGCCCGAGGGTGAAAACTGGCCGCTGCTGTCGGCCTCGGCGATCCCGCTGATGGAGGGCAACGTGGTGCCCAAGGCGATGACCCGGACCGATATGGACATGGTCAAGGAACAGTTCATCGACGCGGTGAAATCCGCCAAGGCGGCCGGGTTCGACATGATCGAAATGCACGCCGCCCACGGGTACCTGCTGGCGTCGTTCATCTCGCCGGTGACCAACACGCGCGACGACGAATATGGCGGCAGCCTTGAAAACCGGATGCGTTTCCCGCTGGAAATCTTCCACGCGATGCGCGCCGAGTGGCCCGAGGAAAAGCCGATGACGGTCCGTATCTCGGCGCATGACTGGATGGGCGACGAAGGCGTGACTCCGGAAGAGGCGGTGCAGATCTCGGCCATGTTCAAGGCGGCGGGCGCGGATGCGATCAACACCTCCTCGGGAC
Source organism: Thalassovita mangrovi (assembly GCF_009857745.1). Taxonomy (GTDB): domain Bacteria; phylum Pseudomonadota; class Alphaproteobacteria; order Rhodobacterales; family Rhodobacteraceae; genus Thalassobius; species Thalassobius mangrovi. The sequence continues at coordinate 53,127 of NZ_WWEN01000002.1, read as the reverse complement.
AGACCGACAAGGCCGAAAAGCCGGTCTATGGCCGCATGTTCCAGGTGCCTTTCGCCGACCGCGTGCGTAACGAGCTTGACCTGCCGACGCTGGTCGCGGGCAATATCTATGAACCCGACCACGTCAATTCGATCCTGATGGCGGGGCGCGCCGATCTGGTGCTGCTGGCCCGTCCGCACCTGGCCGATCCTTATTGGACGTTGCACGCGGCGGTCGATCTGGGCGACACCGAACAGGCATGGCCCGCACCGTACGAAGGCGGCCGCCGTCAGGCCAACACGCTGGCCGAACGCGCCAAGGCGATGGCGTCATGACGCTGGCGGGCAAGAAAGCCTTCGTGACGGGGGGCGGTTCCGGGGTCGGGGCCGTCATCGCCACCCAACTGGCCGAAGCGGGCGCCGAGGTCACGATCTGCGGTCGCCGTTTGGCGCCGCTTGAAGCGGTGGCAGGTGGGCACGCCAATATCACGGCCGTGGTCGCCGACATCACCGACGAAGCGGCGATTTCCGCCGCCATCGCGGCGGCGGCCCCCGATATCGTCGTGGCCAATGCCGGCGCGTCGGAAAGCGCGCCCTTCGTGAAAACGGAGCTGGCGGCGTTCGAACGGATGATGACGGTGAACCTGATCGGCACCTTCCTGACCCTGCGCGAAGGCGTCAAGGCGATGCAGGGCAAGCCTTGGGGCCGCCTGATCGCCATCGCGTCGACCGCCGGGATCAAGGGCTATCCCTATGTCGCGCCTTACGCGGCGGCGAAACACGGGGTTGTCGGCATGGTGAAATCCGTGGCGCTGGAACTGGCGCGCAAGGGGATCACCGCCAACGCGATCTGCCCGGGATTCCTCGACACCGAAATGACCGAACGCTCGATCGCCAATATCGTCGAGAAGACCGGTCGCAGCCCGCAAGAGGCCCGCGCCTCGCTGGAGGCCACCAACCCGATGCACCGGCTGGTGCCGCCCGAAGACGTCGCGCGCGCCGTGCTTTGGCTGTGCCGCGACGGATCGGACATGATCACCGGGCAAAGCATTTCCATTTCGGGCGGTGAAACGTGAACGAGGCTTTCACCATAAGGCGGCAGGTCGAGTTCAATCACTGCGATCCGGCGGGGATGGTGTTTTATCCGCGCTATTTCGAAATGATCTCGGCGCTGGTCGAACGGTTCTTTGCCGACGGTGTGAATTTCAGCTGGATCGACATGGGCGCGCTGGATGGTGGCATGGGCACACCCACCGGCAATATCGAGGTGCGCTTTCGCAAACCGTCACGGCTTGGCGATTGGCTCGATTTTTCGCTGTCAATCGAACGGCTTGGCCGGTCGTCGGCCACCTTCGAGATCACCTGTGCCAGCGGCGGGGAAACCCGTTTCGACTGCATCTCCACGGTGGTCTACGCAAACACTCACGAAGGGGCTTCCGCGCCTTGGCCCGACGCCGTGCGCGACCGGATGTCCCGTTACATGACTTCTCAAGACACAAAGAAAGAGGCGCTATGACCGTTGTCAGCCCCCACATGTTCCTGCAGCCCGACGGCTGGGTTCCCGCAAAAGGCTATGCCAACGGTGTTCTGGCCGAAGGGCGCACGGTCTATACCGGCGGGCTGGTCGGCTGGAACGCCGATCAGAAATGGGAACACGAGGACATGGTCGGCCAGTTCCGCCAGACCCTCGAAAACATCGTTGCCGTGCTGGATAAGGCGGGCGCCAAGCCCGAACACCTGGTGCGCCTGACCTGGTACATCACCGACAAGCGCGAATACCTCGACAACCTGCGCGGCTTCGGCGCGGCCTATCGCGACGTGATCGGGCGGCATTTCCCGGCGATGGCCGTGGTGCAGGTCGTGGCGCTGATGGAAGACGAGGCCAAGGTCGAAATCGAAGCCACCGCCGTCATTCCCCATGACTGAGGCTGTTCAGCGCCCCGACAGCGCCCCGGTCCTGCTGACCGTCGCGCCCTATGATCAGGCCACGCCGCGCGGCGCGGTGCTGGGCGGCTGGATGCTGACCCAGCTCGATTACGCCGCCGGTCTGGCGGGGCGCAAGATTTCGGGTGGCGATGCCCTGATCGTGGCGATCAAGGAACTGGGCTTCCATGCCCCCCTGCACCCGGGCGAGGAATTCGCGATGCATGCGGATCTGAGCCGGCGCGGGTCGAGTTCTTTTAACCTGTCGCTTTCTGCTTGGGCTGAACCCGATACGGAATGCCGCCGGATTCTGAGCGCGGACGTGCTTCTGGTGGCGGTGGACGACGACGGGAAGCCGCGAAAACTTCTGTGAAATCTTCGGTATTGAACAGGCGCGCGTCGGGCTTTCGGGTCGGGCGTGCGCTTTTTTGTTCAAATATGCAGAGTTGAGAAGTGACGCGCTTATATTTATATGTAAAGTAAATCAATTCTTGAACGACGCGGAAGCACATATGACGACGGAAATTAAACACGACATCGAAGACGAGGCGCTTGCGCGCCAGCGTCTGCGCCTGTGGCTGCAGATGCTCAAGGCGGTCCGCTATGTGGAAGGCACGCTGCGCGAACGGTTGCGGTCGGGCTACGACACCACGCTGCCGCGCTTCGACGTGTTGGCCGCGCTGCATGCCAAGCAAGAGGGCATGAAGATGAGCGAGCTGTCGCAGCACCTCGTCGTGTCGAACGGCAATGTGACCGGGGTGGTGGACCGTCTGGTCACCGAAGGTCTGGCCGAGCGGGAGAACATGCCCACGGACCGGCGCGCCTTCCTGGTGCGGATCACCGACAAGGGGCGCAAGCTGATGGATGAAATGGCGGCCGAACACATGCGCTGGATCGACGAGATGTTCGAGGACGTGTCCGAAGCGGACGCGGCGCGCGGCATTTCGATCATGCTGGATATCCGGCAGAAAAGCTGACGCAGGCCTGCATCCTGAAATGAAAAAGCCCGCCAATCGGCGGGCTTTTCTTTGTCTTGTGCGGGGCAGGGATCACAACAGCCCGGTGTCCTTCGCCACCCGGCGATAGCCGGCGCCGGCGGTGAAACCGCCGTCGATCACGAAGTCTTCGCCGGTGATGAAGCTGGACCCGTCCGAGGCCAGGAACAGCACCAGCTGCGCCACCTCGTCGGCCTCGCCCGCGCGCTGTGCCGGGGTCATGTCGATCATCGGGCCCAGATGCGGCGAATTCCGGTTCAGGTCGGTGACGATCAGCCCGGGGCAGATCGCGTTGACTCGGATCTTGTCATCGGCGAATTCCATCGCCGCCGTACGGGTCAGCCCGCGCAGCGCCCATTTCGACGACGTGTAGGCCGGGTCGTAGTGACCGGAAAAGGCGCTGTTGGAGGAAATGTTGACGATGCTGCCGCCGCCGGTTTCCGCCATCATCGGGGCGGCCAGCTTGATGCCGATAAAGGCACCGGTCGCGTTGACCTCCAGCACCTTTTTCCATTCGTCGACCGACATGTCGCGGATGATCTTGCGGTTGATGATGCCGGCGTTGTTCACCAGGATATCAAGCCGCCCGGTCCAGTCCCGCACCATCGCCAGCGCCTCGAGCCAACCGGCTTCGGAGGTCACGTCGAGCGTGAGGAAGCGGACATTCTTGCCCTCGATGGTCAGCCGCTTGGCCAGTGCGATGCCGTCCTCGGCAAGCACGTCGCACAGCAGAACCGAGGCCCCGGCGGTGGCCAGCAGCTCGGCCTCGATCGCGCCCTGGCCGCGCGCGGCCCCGGTGACGATCGCGGTCTTGCCCGTCAGGTCGGTCAGGGCGTTTTTCACCTTGTTGAAATCGATGCTCATGCCGTCACCATCACTTGTCGTTGTTCGCCCAGACCGGCGGCGCCGAGGGTGACCACCTGTCCGGCTTTCAGGAAGACCGGCGGTTTCATCCCCAGACCCACGCCCGGCGGTGTGCCGGTGGCGATGATGTCGCCGGGTTCGAGCGTCATGAATTGCGAAATGTAATGCACCAGATGCGCCACGCCGAAGATCATCGTGCTTGTGTTGCCGGTCTGGCGCCGTTCGCCGTCCACGTCGAGCCAAAGGTCGATATTCTGCACGTCGGCGATTTCGTCCTTGGTCACCAGCCACGGGCCGACGGGGCCGAATGTGTCGTGGCTCTTGCCCTTGATCCACTGGCCGCCGCGTTCGGATTGGAAGCTGCGTTCGGACACGTCGTTGACCAGGGCATAGCCCGCCACGTGATCCAGCGCGTCTGCTTCCGACACGTACTTGGCGCGGCTGCCGATGACGATGCCAAGCTCGACTTCCCAATCGGTCTTTTCCGACCCGCGGGGGATTTCGACGTCGTCGTTCGGGCCGCTAATGGCGTTGGCGGCCTTGCCGAACAGCACCGGTTCTTCGGGCGGCTGCTTGCCGGTTTCGCGGGCGTGATCGGCGTAGTTCAACCCGACGCAGAGGAATTTACCGGGCCTCGCGATGGCGGAGCCGATCCGCGGCGTGCCTTCGACCAGCGGCAACGAGCCTGTGTCGAGCGCGGCGAGTTTCGCCAGGCTGTCGGGGGCAAGCGTTTCGCCGTCGATATCGGCGACGACCCCGGACAGGTCGCGCATGTTGCCGTCACTATCCAGTACGGCCGGGCGTTCGGCGCCTTTCGGCCCATAGCGGAGAAGTTTCATGAAACGTCCTTTCAAAACCGCCCCCGCGGCGGTTGCGGCGGGGGCAGGGGGATCGGGGATCAGGCGCGGCGATAGCCTTCGAGCGCTTCGTCGGGCACGTCTTCGAGGTTGGTCACCAGGTTGTCCGGGGTGCGGCAGGTCAGCCAGACCAGTTCCTCGGTGGTGCTCATGTTGACTTCGACATGCGGCATGTAGGGCGGGACGAAGACGAAATCGCCCTCATACATGTCGACATATTCCTTGTAGTCGTCGCCGAAATAGATCCGGCCGTGACCCTTGAGCACGTAACCGCCGGTTTCGCATTCCTCGTGGTGGTGCGGCGGCGAGCGGTGGCCGGGTTCGTTGGTGACGCGGCCGAACCAGATCTTGGTGGCCGGGGTGTGCTGCGGGCTGACGCCCGATTTGCGTACGCACTCGCCGGATTGCAGCGTGGTTTCGTCAAGTTCGCCTGCGCGGGTGATGACGGGAACGACTTTGTCGGTCATGTGGAATGCCTCCCTGGTGGAATGAATGTCGGTTGGAAACCGGGTACGGCGGGAGCTTGCCATCAAATATTTTAAACCTCAAGCAATATGTGGGCGATTCGGCTATTTCTCGCATAGATTGATTGTCGGATATGATTTCACTCATATGGAGCAACGTTGCCGGGAATTCCCAAAAACTGCACAAAACAACGCCTTCTTTTTGATCGGATAGTGAAAAGTCGCGGGTTCCGTAACAGGCGCCAGAAAGAAAAATGACAGAAATTTAATTTTGTTCTTGAAGAAAAAAGAAACATGCATTTGCATATATTAAAAATAAGCGAACACACAGCAACCTCTTCAGGGAGACACATATGACTTCTCAGGAAACCCTCGCCCAACTTGCGACCAGCCTGCTGGATGGCTCGGTCAAGGTGATCGACTGCACCGCCGTTCTGGGCCCGAAGACCCCGCTGCTGAAGCTGCCGCCGGAGCTGGCCGACGACACGCCGCCGATCGAGATTCACAAGATTTCCGAATATGGCGACCGCGGGCCGTTCTGGGCGTGGAACTGGCTCAAGCTCGGCGAACATTCCGGCACCCACTATGATGCGCCGCATCACTGGATCACCGGCAAGGATTACCCCGACGGCGCCGTCGACACGATCAATCCGCAGAATTTCGTCGCCCCGGCCAATGTCATCGACTGTTCGAAGGAAGCCGCCGCCAATTCCGATTTCCTGCTGACCAAGGACGCCGTGATCGCTTGGGAAAAGGAACATGGCGAGATCAAGGAAGGTGAATGGGTGCTGATGCGCACCGATTGGGATCAGTATAACGACGACGAGGACAAGTTCCTCAACGCCGATGAAAACGGCCCGCACACCCCCGGCCCGGATGCCGAATGCATCCAGTACCTGATGGACAAGAAGGCGCTTGGCTGGGGTACCCAATGCATCGGTACCGACGCCGGTGCGGCCGGCGGGTTCGAACCGCCGTTCCCGGCGCATAACCTGCTGCACAAGCACAACCGTTATGGCTTGGCCTCGCTGACCAACCTCGACAAGCTGCCGGCGAAAGGGGCGATCCTGGTCACCGCGCCGCTGAAGATCGAAAACGGCACCGGGTCGCCGATCCGCGCGCTGGCGCTGGTTTCCGAGTAAGGAAACCGGTCCATGTCAGCCCCTGAAATCGCCATCGTCGGCAGCGGCATCAACGCCCTGACCGCAGGCGCTATGCTTGCCAAATCCGGGAAACGGGTCGCGCTGTTCGAACGCGAAGCGGTTGCAGGTGGCTGCATGCGCTCTGAAACCCTGGCCGAGGGGGTCACTTACGATCCCCTCGCCACCACTTTCGTTCTCTGGGTGACCGGCGCGGCGCATGCTGCCCTCGGCGCCGACCTGGCCCGGCACGGGGTCGAGTTCTGCGCCACCGGCACACCCACCGGCGTGCTGCTGCCCGATGGCCGCGCGCTGACTTACAAGATGGATCGCGCCGCCAATGTCGCCGCTTTCGATGCCGGGCACCCGGGCGATGGCGGGCAGCTGGCGGCGGACCTCGATGGCTTCGCGGCCGATGCCGATCTGCTGTTCGGGCTGATGGGCGGCGATCCGTGGTCGAAATCCACCGCCAAGCTGCTGGGCAAGGAAGCGTGGAAGCGCAAACCGCGCGGGCTGGCCATGACCATGGGCGGGGCGCTGCAATCGATGCGCGGCTGGCTTGAGACGTCTTTTGAAAGCGACCTGAACCGGGCGCTTTGGGCGCCGTGGTGCCTGCATGCGGGGCTTGGCCCCGAGGCGTCGTTTTCCGGCCAGATGGGGCAGGTGATCGGCTTCGCTTTGGAAGTCGCGGGCGCCCCGGTGGTCAAGGGGGGCACTGCCAACATGGTGCGCGGGCTGATCGCCATCATCGAAGAAAACGGCGGCACCATCCGCACCAATGCGGAAGTGTCCGAGATCATGATTTCCGGCGGTCGCGCCACGGGGCTGAAGCTGTCGGGCGGCGAAGAGGTGAAGGCAGGCAAGGTGCTGGCCTCGGTCACGCCGAACCAGCTTTACGGCCAGTTGGCGCCCGCGCCCGAACGCAAGGACGACCTGCGCAAATACCGCTATGGCAAGGGCAATTTCCAGCTTCACTACCTGCTGAACGGGCCGGTGAAATGGAAAACCGACGGGCTGGAGGATGTGCAGCTGCTGCATATCACCCCCGGTCTCGACGGTGTGTCCAAGGCGGGCAACGAGGCCGAGCGCGGCATGCTGCCCGAGGTGCCGACGATCTGTGTCGGCCAACCCACCGCCGCCGACCCGTCGCGCGCGCCCGAAGGCCAGTCGGTGCTGTGGCTGCAGATGCCCGAAGCCCCGCGCGTGGTCAAAGGCGACGCCAAGGGCGAAATCGAGGTGCCCGCGGACGGCCAATGGACCGAAGCCCTGCGCGAAGCCTATGCCAACCGGATCGAAGCCATCCTTGCCGCCCATATCGACGGGTTCAAGGAAAGCGTCGTGACCCGCCGCGCGATTTCCCCGGCGGAGCTGGAAGGCTACAACATGAACCTTGTCGGCGGCGATCCCTATGGCGGGGCCTGTTCGCTGGAACAGTTCTTCCTGTGGCGTCCCTTCGCCGACACCAACCGCCACGATACCTGCATCAAGGGGCTGTATCATATCGGTGCCTCGACCCATCCGGGGCCGGGCCTGTCGGGCGGATCGGGCTTCCTGACCGCGAAGGAGCTGGGCGCATGACCGACCGGCACGACGATCTGGAGGCCTTCACGCCCTACCTGATGAACCGCATCATGGCGCGTTACAACAAGGGCGTGGAAGCGGCGCTGAAAGAGGCCGGGATTTCCGTCGCCCAGATGCGCGCGCTTGCGGTGCTGCATGAAAGCGGCCCCTGCACGATCAACGAATTGTCGGTTCTCACGGTGATCAAGCAATCCACCCTGTCGCGGGCGCTCGACACGATGGAAAAGGCCGGGCTGATCCTGCGCGAGGCGCAGGACGGCGACAGCCGCTTCCGCCGGATCAGCCTGACCGAGGCGGGCCGCGCCGCCTATGACGCCGCCTGGCCCGCGATGCTGACCATGCGCGACACGATGCTGGCCGCGCTGAACGAAGACGAACGCGCCACCTTCAACGACCTGCTGCTGCGGATTTTCCACGATATCCGCCAGCACGATTTTTAAAAGCACCGCCGCTGCAACGGCGGGCACTGCACAAGAACTAGGAGACCACCCATGGCCGAAAGATCCTTCGCCAAGGAAGTCCAGAAACTCAAGCAGGGGGAAGGCGAGACCTTCACCGGTGAGGGCATTCTCGGCATCACCAAGGCCCTTTTGGAAAACGGCGTCGGCTATGTCGGCGGTTACCAGGGATCGCCGATTTCGCACCTGATGGACGTGCTTGCCGATGCGCAGGAAATCCTCGGCGAACTGGGCGTGCATTTCGAAGCCTCGGCGTCTGAGGCGACCGCCACGGCGATGCTGGCGGCCTCGGTTCATTACCCGATCCGGGGCGCGGTGACCTACAAATCCGTCGTCGGCACCAACGTGGCCTCGGACGCTTTGTCGAACCTGGCTTCGGGCGGGGTGACGGGCGGCGCGCTGATCATCGTCGGCGAAGATTACGGCGAAGGGTCGTCGATCATGCAGGAACGCACCTATGCGTTCGCAATGAAATCGCAGGTCTGGATGCTGGACCCGCGGCCGAACCTGCCCTCGATCGTCAAGGCGGTGGGCGACGGGTTCGAGCTGTCCGAAGTGTCGAACACGCCGGTGATGCTGCAGGTCGGTATCCGGTCCTGCCACGTCCATGGCCATTTCACCGCCAGGGACAACAAGCGCCCCGAAATGACCGTGTCCGACGCCTTGGAAAATCCCAAGCGGAAACTGGACCGGATCGTGCTGCCCCCGGCGACCTATCTGCACGAGGAAGAAAAGCTGACCAAGCGCCTGCCGGCGGCGCAGAATTACATCCTCGAAAAAGGGATCAACGAACGCTTCGGTAATGCGTCGGGCAAGGTCGGCGTGATCCTGCAGGGCGGCACCTACAACACCGTGATCCGGGCGCTGAACCGGCTGGGCATCGCCGATCTTTATGGCGATACCGATCTGGACATGCTGGTGCTGAACTGCGTCTATCCGCTGGTCGACAGCCAGATCATGGAATTCTGCGAAGGCAAGGACGCGGTGCTGATCGTCGAGGAAGGTCAGCCCAACTACATCGAACAGCAGATCGCGCATATGCTCTACAAGGCGGGCAAGACCGTCAGGCTCGAAGGCAAGGGCATGCTGCCGATGGGCGGCGAATATACCGGCCAGGTGATGGTCGACGGGATCGGCGCCTTCCTGGCCGAACATGCCCCCGCGATGCTGCCGGTTCAGAAAACCGCCACCAACGAAGAACCCGTCGCGATCCCGGACCTGTCGAAGACCCTGCCGGCGCGGCCGCCGGGGTTCTGCACCGGCTGCCCGGAACGCCCGATCTTCGCTGCTACCAAGCTGGTCGAGGAAGAACTGGGCCCGCACCACATTTCGTCGGATATCGGCTGTCACCTGTTTTCGATCATGCCGCCCTTCGATCTGGGCGCGACAACCATGGGCTACGGGCTTGGCCCGGCCTCGGCCGCCGCCTTCCATAACGAGGACAAGAAGGGCCGCCGCTCGATCTCCTTCGTGGGCGATGGCGGGTTCTGGCATAACGGCCTGACCAGCTCGATCGGCAACGCGGTGTTCAACAAGTCGGACAACGTGATCATCATCGTCGACAACTTCTATTCCTCGGCGACCGGCGGTCAGGACATCCTGTCGTCGCGCGCGGTGAACAAGACCAAGCAGACGCAGAATTCCATCGTCGATGCGGTCAAGGGCATGGGCGTCAAATGGGTGCGCCAGATCGACCGCACCTATGACGTGACCAAGATGCGCGACACGCTGAAGGAAGCGCTGACCACCGAGGAAGAAGGCCCCAAGGTCATCGTCGCGTCGTCCGAATGCATGCTGAACAAGCAGCGCCGGGTGAAACCGCAGCTGGCCAAGGCCGCGAAGGAAGGCCAGCGCGTCGTGCGTCCCCGGTTTGGCGTCGACGAAGACGTCTGCACCGGCGATCACGCCTGCATGCGCCTGTCGGGCTGCCCGTCGCTGTCGGTCAAGGATACCGGCGATCCGCTGCGCGACGATCCGGTCGCCGCCATCGACCAGACCTGCGTTGGCTGCGGCAACTGCGGTGAGGTGGCCGATGCCGCCGTCCTGTGCCCGTCCTTCTATCAGGCCGAGATCGTCACCAACCCGTCGGCAACCGAAAAACGCCGCGCCACGCGCGCCCGCAAAATCATTTCCTGGCTGCAATCGCGCCGCGACGCCAAGCGCGTGGCCTTCGCCTGAGGATCAAAGACATGAATATGCAAGCAAAACCTGTCATCGCGCGCCGTTCCCCTGGTCCCGACGGCGAAAAGGTCATCACGCTCGCCGCGCTTGCCGTGGGCGGGCAGGGCGGGGGCGTCCTGACCAACTGGATCGTCGATGTGGCCGAGGCGAACGGCTATAACGCGCAATCCACCTCCGTCGCCGGGGTGGCGCAGCGCACCGGCGCCACGATCTATTACATCGAAATGTGCCGCGATACCGGCCGCCAGCCGGTGTTTGCCCTTTCGCCCGCCATCGGCGACGTCGACATCCTGATGGCGTCGGAACTGATGGAAGGCGGCCGGGCGATCATGCGCGGTTTCGTGACCCCGGGGCGCACGACGCTGATCGCCTCGACCCACCGGATTCCCGCCGTGTCGGAAAAGATCATCCCCGGCGACGGCCGCGCCAACGGGGCCGAGGTGATCGAGGCGATGGGCATCGCCGCCGATCATGTCGTGGCCTTCGACATGGAAACCGTGGCGAAACAGGCCGGGTCGGTGATTTCGTCCTCGCTGCTGGGGTCTTTGGCCGGGTCGGGCGCGCTGCCGTTCCCACGCGAAAGCTACGAAGAGGTGATCCGCAAATCGGGCCGCGGTGTCGAAGCGTCGCTGCGCTCCTTCGGTGAGGCCTATGATATCGCCAGCGGCCTGAAACCCGCGCCCGAGGCCGAAGCCGAACCGGTCAAGCCGATCCCCGTCCTGCACGTGCCCGCAAAGCTGAAACGTAAATGGGCGGCGCTGGAAACCCGTCTGGGCGCCTTGCCGGTCGAGGTACAGGAGATGGCCGGGCTGGGCCTGAAAAAGGTCGTGGATTACCAGGATATCGATTACGGCGCGCAATATCTCGACATGCTCGACAAGGTGGTCGAACTTGATGCCGCGCCCTTCGAAATGAGCGTCGAGGCGGCGAAATACATCGCCCGCGCGCTGTGCTATGACGACATCCTGCGGGTCGCCGATATCAAGACCCGCGCCAGCCGGATGGAACGGGTCAAGGATGAGGTCGTGGTCAAGGACGACCAGATTCTGATGCTGACAGAATATTTCCACCCGCGGTTCGAGGAATTTACCACGACGCTGCCGAAACGGATCGGCAAATGGCTGCAGAACCGCAAGGGGCTGGAAGCCTGGTATGCCAAGCGTTTCGACAAGGGCCGCCGCATCCGCACCGACAGCCTGCGCGGCTTCCTGATGCTGTGGACCGTGTCGTCGCTGCGCCCGATGCGCCGCCGGTTGCTGCGCCACGAAAGCGAAATGGCCCATGTCGATGCCTGGTTCGCCAAGGTGCTTGAGGTCGCGAAAACCGACCGGGCGCTGGCCGGGGAACTGCTGGCCAATTACCGGCTGATCAAGGGCTATTCGGATACCCATGTGCGCGGGCTGTCGAAATTCGCCCGGGTGATGGGTGCGCTCGATATGCTCAAGGGGCGCGAAGACGCCGCCGACTGGATGCGCCGGTTGCGCACCGCCGCACTCGACGATGTCGAGGGTGAAAAATTGGACGGCGCGCTGGCGACCGTCAGAAGCTTCGCGGGGTAAGTCATGGGCAAGCCAATCGTCATCATCGGGTCCGGGATCAACGGGCTGGTCGCTGCCGCGGATTTGGCCGCGCGCGGCAAATCCGTACGGGTCTATGAGCGCGGGCCCACCCCGGGCGGCGCGGTGCGGACCGAGGAACTGACCCTGCCGGGGTTCCGCCATGACGTTGCGGCGATGAACCTGTCGATGTTCGCGGGCTCGGGCTTCATGGCGAAACACGGGGCGGAGATGGCGAAACACGGGATGGAATTCGTGCCCATCTCGCACCCCTTCGCGCAGGCGATGGAACCGGGCGATTACCTTGGCGTGTCTACCGATCTGGATGAAACGCTGGCGACGTTCGGGTCCGAGGCGGACAAGGCGACCTGGCGCGCGCTGATGGAGGATTTCCCGGAACGCGCGGGCGTTGTCGGCGGGCTGTTGGGCACGCCGATGAAGCGCTGGCCGCTGGCAAAATTCCTGTGGTCGAAATGGCGCGCGCTCGGCACCGCCAAAAGCCTCGACGTGGCGCGGTTCCTGATGACTTCGCCGCGTGCCTGGCTGGATGAAACTTTTGAGGACCCCCGGCTGCGCACCGCGCTGTCGACCTGGGGGATGCATCTGGATTTCGCGCCCGACATCGCGGGCGGCGCGATCTTTCCCTATCTGGAGGCAATGGGCGGTCAGGCCATGGGCATGGTGATCGGCAAGGGCGGCGCGGATGTCGCCACCCGCGCGCTGGTCAGCATGATCGAGGCGCATGGCGGTTCCGTCACCTGCAACGCCGAGGTAAGCGAGATCACCCATCAGGGTGGCCGCGCAACCGGTGTCGTGGTGAATGGCAAGAAAATCGAAGCTTCAACCATTCTGGCGGCGCTGGCGCCGAAACACCTGCTGCGGCTGATCGGCGGGAATTCCGGCGATGCGCGGTTCGACCGGGGCATGGAAAACTTCAGCCACGCGCCCGGCACGATGATGATACACCTCGCGCTCGACGCGCCGGTGCCGTGGACAGCGGGGGCCTTGGGCAAATACGCCTATGTCCATATCGGGCGCACCATCGACACCGCCTCGCTGACCTATGCGCAGGCCGCGGCCGGGCTGTTGCCGTCCAATCCGCTGCTGGTGGTCGGGCAGCCGACCCTGTTCGATCCGTCCCGCGCGCCGGAGGGCAAACAGACCCTTTGGGTGCAGGTCCGGATGGTCCCGGGCGAGATCAAGGGCGACGCGAAGGGTGAAATTTCTTCGCGAAACTGGGAGGATGCAAAGGTGGCCATGGCAGATCGGGCGCTCGACCTGATCGAGGAACAGGCGCCGGGCTTCCGCGATACGATCCTTGCGCAAACCACCGTGTCGCCGCTGGATCTGGAAGCTGGCAACCCCAACCTTGTCGGTGGCGACCAGATTTGCGGCTCCCATCACCTGAGCCAGAACTTCCTTTATCGCCCGGTTCGCGGCTTCTCGGACGGGCATACCCCGATTGCCGGTCTGCAGATGATCGGCGCGGCCTGCTGGCCCGGCGCCGGAACCGGCGCAGGATCGGGATTCTTCGCGGCACAGGACATCAAATAGGCGGTCGAACGATAAAAGCGGGCTGCTCCACATCTTTTAACTTTAAATATGAAATATCATATCTAAAGTAAAAACAACCACTTCCAACGAGTCCGGACAACGGGCCGTCAACCGACAACCGTCAACAGGAGAGACGAAACATGACTTCGAATTCACATCTGACCCGTCGCGGGTTCATGGGGGCCTCGGTCGCCCTGACCGCGCTTCTGGCCTCGGGTTCCGGGCTTCTGGCCGAGGGCGGCAAGGCCCTGACCATCGCCTATAACCTGCCGGTCCAGAGCTGGGACCCGACCACCGGTCCGTCCGCCGTCAACCCGGCGCTGCAGTCGATCTTCCTTGCCGTTTTCGACCGCTATATCGCGCAGGGCCCCGATCTGTCCTTCGGTCCCGGCCTGCTGACCGAATGGGGCTTCAGCGAAGACAAGACCAAGATCACCATGACCGTCCGTGAGGGCGTCAAATGGCACAATGGCGACGATTTCACCCCCGAAGACATCGTCTGGTCGCTGGAGCGCGCGGGCAATCCCGAAACCGGCAACCCGATGCAGTTCGTCTGGGGCAAGATCGGCAATTACGTGATCGACGGCAATGTCATCACCGCCGACGTGCTGGCGTTCGAGCCGGCACTGTTCAAGTGGATGGCCTTCCTGACCGCCTTCGTTCTGCCGAAGAAATACTACGAAGAGGTCGGCGCGGAAGGGTTCGAAAAGGCCCCGGTCGGCACCGGCCCCTACATGGTCGACGCGTTCGAACAGGGCGCCTATGTGCGGCTGAAAGCCTTCCCCGATTACTGGGGCGACGCACCGGCGTTCGAAACCGTGACCGTCAAATTCGTCACCGATGCCGCGTCGCGCGTGGCCGAGGTGGAATCGGGAAATTCCGACATCACCACCAACATCCCCTACGAGGAATACGACCGCCTGATCGCCAAGGACGGGTTGTCGGGCGAAGCGGTGCCGGTCACCGATATCGGCATGATCTTCCTCAACGATATCGACGTGATGCTGGACAAGAACGTGCGCCTTGCCGCTCATCACGCGATCAACAAGCAGCTGATCATCGACCGCCTGCTGCGCGGCTACGGCGTGCCGATCTCGACGCTCGAAGTGCCGGGCTATGCTGCCTATGACGACAGCATCCAGGTCGAGTATGATCCCGAAAAGGCCAAGGACCTGCTGGCCGCGTCGGGCTATTCCACCGACAACCCGGTGAAATTCACCATCCAGACCACCCGCGGCTTCAAGCCGAAGGATTACGAAATGATCCAGGCGGTCGTCGGCATGTGGCGCAAGGTCGGCATCGAGGCCGAGATCGAGGTCTACGAGATCGCCAAGCACTACGAGCTGCGCGCGGCCGACACGCTGGCGCCTGCGGCCTTCTACAACTGGGGCAATTCGATCGGCGACCCGTCGACCTCGACCGGGTTCTCGATGTTCGGCCCGTCGCCGCACGCGGTGTGGGACAGCGCCGACCTGGTCGAAAAGATCGGGCCGCTGTTCGTCGAACCGGACGAAGACAAGCGGATCGCGGGCTACAAGGCGGTGTCCAAATATATCGCGGAAGAGGGCTATGTGATCCCGCTGCTGCAATATGTGATGCCGGTCGTCTTCGCGTCCAATGTCACCGTCACGCCTTACACCTCCGGCGATCTGCTGCCGCAGGCTGTTGGTCAAGCCTGATCCCCGTCGGGCTCACCTGTGCGGGCCGGGTCTTTCCTGGCCCGCACCTTTTGAAGACCGGAGGCTTCCATGCTCCTCAAAACCGTTCTGATCCGTCTGATCACGACGGCGGTGACCCTGTTCGGTGTCGCTGTCGTGGTCTTCACCCTCGTGCGCGTCGCGCCGGGCAACCCGATTGCCATGATGCTGCCGCCGGGCGCGACCGAGGCGGATATCGAAAATCTCAAGGCGCTCTATGGCTTCGACAAGAGCCTGCCGCAGCAATTCGTCATCTGGCTGGGTGGCGTGTTGCAGGGCGATTTCGGCACCTCCATCACGCTGCGCCAGCCGGTCGATCAGCTGGTGCTGGGGCGGCTGCCCGCGACGCTGGAACTGTCGCTGATGGCGCTGCTGATCGCGGTGGCGCTTGGCGGGATCGCTGCGGTGATCGGCGCGCGCAAACGCGGATCGGGGACCGAGGTCGGGGTCGACCTGGTCAGCGGCGCGGTGCTGTCGATCCCCGATTTCCTGTGGGGGCTGGTCTTCGTGCTGATCTTCGGCGTGCTGTGGCCGGTGCTGTCGATCTCGGGCAGGGTGGACCCGCGGCTGGATATCGATTTCACCACCAATTTCTATGTCTTCGAGGGCCTGCTGCGCGGCCGGTTCGACGTGGTCGGATCGACGCTGGCCCATATGCTGATGCCCGCGATGTCGCTGGCGCTGCCGCTGGCGGCGATGATCGCGCAACTGCTCAAGCAGAACCTCAAGGAGGTGCTGGTGCAGGATTACACCACGCTGGCGCGGGTGCGCGGTTTCGGCGAAACCGCCGTGATCCTGCGCGAGGCGCTGCGCAACGCGGCGCTGCCGACGCTGACGCTGGTGGGGGTGCAGTTCACCTTCCTGATCGGCGGCACGGTGATCGTGGAACGGTTGTTCGCCTATGAGGGCCTGGGCAACATGGCGATCGACGCGGTGATCAACCGCGACCTGCCGCTGATCCAGGGGATCGTGCTGCTGTTTGCGGCGCTGTTCATCGTGATCAACCTGATCGTCGATCTGTCCTACACCCTTCTGAACCCGAGGCTCCGTCATGGCTGATACCACTCTTTCCGCCCCGCGCGCGCGCCGCTCGGGCAAGCTCAACCTACGGCTCTGGCTGCCGCTTCTGTGGCTGGGGATTGTCGCTGCGGCCGCGATCCTGGCGCCGCTGGTGGCGCCGCATGACCCGCTGGAACAGGATCTCATGCTCGAACGTCTGCCGCCGTTCTTCATCGCGGGCACCGAACCGGGCTACTGGCTCGGCACCGACAGCCTGGGCCGGGACGTGCTGTCGCGGATGATCTATGGCGCGCGGATCGCTTTGTTCGTCAGCCTGATCGCGGCGACGGTGACCTGCCTGTTCGGGTCGGTGCTGGGCCTTGTCGCGGGATATTTCGGCGGCTGGTGGGATCGGGTGATTTCGCGGCTTGTCGATATCTGGATGGCCTTCCCGCCGGTGCTGTTCGCGGTGCTGCTGGTCGCCGTCATGGGCACCGGGCTGGGATCGGTGATCGCAGCGATCGCGCTGATCGACTGGACCCGCTTCGCCCGGGTGATCCGGGCCGAAACCATGGTGCAGTCGCGGATGGATTACGTCGACAGTTCCCGTATCGGCGGCGCGCGCCGGGTGGCGACGCTGGCCAGTGAAATCCTGCCCAACGTGATGCCCTCGATCATCGCGCTCTTGATGCTGGAAATGGGTATCGCGGTGATCGTCGAGGCGATCCTGAGCTTCGTGAACCTGTCGATTTCCTCGGACGATCCGACCTGGGGGTCGATGATCGCCGAAGGGCGCAACGCCATCCACTTCGCCTGGTGGGTGCTGCTGTTCCCGCTGATCGCGCTTTTCCTGACCGTGCTGAGCTTTTCGACGCTTGGCGAGGGTCTCAAACAACGTTTCGACCCGGTGCTGCAATGACCGTAACCAATCACAAAACTGCGCTTGACGTGATCAAGCTGAACATCGCCTTGCCCAATGGCGTGCGCATCCTGCGCGACGTGTCGCTGTCGCTGGAACCCGGCGAAGTGCGCGCGCTGGTGGGGGAATCCGGCGCCGGCAAGTCGATGATCGGCAAGGCGGTTCTGGGCATCCTGCCTGGCAACCTGCGGGTCACAGAGGGAGAGATCATCTTGGAGGGCCAGCACCTCAACGCGATGACGCCCTGGACCCGCCGCAGTACCGTGGCGCAGACCGCGGCGCTGATCCCGCAGGACCCGCTGACCGCGCTGAACCCGGTGCGCAAGATCGGGCCGCAGATCATCGATCCGCTGATCCGCATCCACGGCTGGAGCGCCGACAAGGCAAAGGCCCGCGCGCTCGACCTGCTGGACCGGGTGCATATCCGGGCGCCGGAACGGGTGATGAACAGCTATCCGCACGAATTGTCGGGCGGCATGCGTCAGCGCATCCTGATCGCCGCCGCCTTCGCGCCGTCGCCACGGCTGATCGTGGCGGACGAACCGACGACGGCGCTGGACGTGACGGTGCAGAAACAGATCCTGCGGCTGATCCGCGAATTGCAGCGCGAAACCGGCACGGCGGTCCTGTTCGTGACCCATGACATGGGCGTGGTCGCCAAGATCAGCCAGAAGGTGACGGTGCTGTTCGCCGGCAAGGTGATGGAGGACGCCACCACCAGGGAGGTCTTCACCAATCCGCAGCATCCCTATACCCGCGCGCTGATCGCCGCGACGCCGAGCTATGCCGATCTGGAACGCCCGTTCTCGCCGGTGCCCGCGTCGCTGATTTCCGACCTGCATCAGCAGATCGCGCAGGATGACGCGCTTTATCAGGGGGGCAGCAGATGACCACGACAACACCCAACAAGCCGTTGTTTTCGGTGCGCAACCTGCGCCTGTCCTTTCCCGACCGGGCGCATAAGCCGCTGATCGGGGCGGCGCCGCGGATCGAGGTGCTCAAGGGGTTCAGCATCGACATTCCCGATGGCAAGATCACCGGCATCGTCGGCGAAAGCGGATCGGGGAAATCGACGCTGGGCCGGGTATTGGTGCGGCTGCTGGAACCGGATTCGGGCGAGGTTCTGTTCGACGGCACCGATATCGCCCATCTGAGCGAGGACGCGCTGCGCCCGCTGCGCCGCGACCTGCAGATGATTTTCCAGGACCCGATGTCGTCGCTGAACCCGCGGCACAAGGTCTGGCGTATCATCGCGCAGCCGATGAAACGCTACGGCCGGGGCGGCACCAAGGAAGATGCCATCACCGCGCTGACCAAGGTAGGGCTGCCTGCCGCCTTTGGCGACCGCTACCCGCATGAATTGTCCGGCGGTCAGCGTCAGCGGGTCGGCATCGCACGCGCCATCGCGCTGGAGCCACGCTTCATCCTGGCCGATGAGATCGTGTCGGGGCTGGACGTGTCGAGCCAGGCGCAGGTGCTGTCCCTGCTCAAGGACCTGGCCCGCGACATGGGGCTGACCGTCGCCTTCATCAGTCACGACCTGTCGGTGATCCGGCATCTGTGCGACGAGGTGATCGTGCTGAACCACGGCGAAATCGTCGATCAGGGGCCGGTGGAACAGGTCTTCGAGGCGCCGAAATCCGACATCACCAAGTCCCTGCTGGGCGCGATCCCGCTGCCGGAACTCGACGACGCCTGGTTCGACTGAGCCTTTGGTCCGGCGCGCAAGCCGGGTGACGAAACAAACAGCCCGCGCGGTGGAAATCACCGCGCGGGCTGTCATCGTTTTGGGGCAGGGTGCGTCAGCCCGGTTTCAGACCCGGCCCCGGATCGGTGATCAGCCCGGCCCGCAAAGAAAAACGCCCCGGCAGGACCGGGGCGTTTTCAATTCGACAGATGGGCAGCTCAGCGGTCTTCCACGTCCACGTAATCGCGGGCGGTTTCGCCCAGGTACAGCTGACGCGGACGGCCGATCTTGTTCTGAGGATCGGCGATCATTTCCTTCCACTGGCTGACCCAGCCGACGGTGCGCGACAGCGCGAAGATCGGGGTGAACATCGAGGTCGGGAAGCCCATCGCCTCGAGGATGATGCCCGAGTAGAAATCGACGTTCGGGAACAGCTTCTTCTCTTTGAAGTAGGGATCGTTCAGCGCGATCTGTTCCAGTTCCTTGGCGACCTGCAGCAGCGGGTTGTCTTCGACACCCAGCAGTTCCAGAACCTCGTCCGCCGATTGCTTCATCACGGTCGCGCGCGGGTCCATGTTCTTGTAGACGCGGTGACCGAAGCCCATCAGACGGAACGGATCGTTCTTGTCCTTGGCGCGTTCGATGAATTCGGGGATGCGGTCGGGGGTGCCGATTTCGCGCAGCATTTCCAGGCAGGCCTGGTTGGCGCCGCCATGGGCCGGACCCCACAGGCAGGCGATGCCGGCGGCGATACAGGCGAACGGGTTGGCGCCCGAGCTTGATGCCAGACGCACGGTCGAGGTCGACGCGTTCTGTTCGTGATCGGCATGCAGGGTGAAGATCCGGTCCATCGCGCGGCTCAGGATCGGGTTCACGTGGTATTCCTCGGCCGGCACGCTGAAGCACATGTGCAGGAAGTTCGCCGCGTAATCCAGATCGTTGCGCGGATACACGAAGGGCTGACCGATCGAATACTTATAGGCCATCGCGGCGATGGTCGGCATCTTGGCGATCAGCCGGTGCGACGCGATTTCGCGCTGCTGCGGGTCCGACACGTCGGTGGAATCGTGATAGAAGGCCGCCATCGCGCCGACCACGCCGACCATGACCGCCATCGGATGCGCGTCGCGGCGGAAGCCACGGAAGAAATTGTGCATCTGTTCGTGGATCATGGTGTGGCGGGTGATGGTGGTTTCGAACTTTTCCAGTTCCGCCGCCGAGGGCAGTTCACCGTACAGCAGCAGGTAGCACACTTCGAGGAAGTGCGATTTGCCCGCCAGCTGGTCGATCGGGTAGCCGCGATGCAGCAGCACGCCTTCGTCGCCGTCGATGAAGGTGATGGTGCTGTCGCAGGACGCGGTCGAGGTGAAGCCGGGGTCGTAGGTGAACACGTGGCCCTGGGAGTAAAGCTTGCGGATGTCGATGACATCGGGGCCCGCGGTCGGGGTGAACATGGGCAATTCAAGCGTCTTGCCGTCAAAACTCAGCGTTGCGGTTTTGGTGGTTTCGGTCATTGTATTCCCTTCATCACGAGGCCTCTGTGCCGGGTGGCACGGGCGTTTATGTTCTTTTTACGCAGGCAGGGCAGGGCGCCCCTCAGCCTGCGGCGTCGGTCAGCCGGGCGATCGTTTCCTCCCGCCCGAGGACCAGCATCATGTCGAAAACGCTCGGCGTCGCCGCGCGGCCCGCCAGTGCCGCCCGCAAAGGGCCGGCCAGCTTGCCGAACTTCATGTCCCGCGCTTCCGCGAACTGGTTGGCAACGCCTTCCAGATCATCCCGCGACCAGCTAGCATTTTGCAAATGCGGCGTCAATTCCATCAGTATACTACGGGATACATCGTCCAGGTTCTTGGCCGCTTTCTCGTCCGGCTGTATCGGCCGGTCGGCCAGGGCAAATTCAGCCTTTTCAATCAGTTGCGGGAAAGTTTTGGCGCCGGTTTTCAGGCAGTACATCGCCTTACGTAGAACTACGACCTTGTCGTCGCTCAGCGCCGGTTCACCGGTCGCGGCAAGGAAGGCCTGAAGCTCATGCAGCAGCGCAGCATCGTCCGAAGCCGCGATGTGCTGACCGCTGAGGTTTTCCAGTTTCTTGAAGTCGAACCGGGCCGGGGATTTGCCGATTCCGCCCAGGTCGAACCATTCCTTCGCCTGGTCGTCGGTGAAGAATTCGTCGTCGCCATGGCTCCAGCCCAGGCGGGCCAGGTAATTGCGCATCCCCGCCGCCGGGTAGCCCATTTTCTGGTATTCGTCGACGCCAAGCGCGCCGTGGCGTTTGCTGAGCTTCTTGCCGTCCGGCCCGTGGATCAGCGGGATATGCGCCCAGACCGGCACGTCCCAGCCCATCGCGTCATAGATCATCATCTGGCGCGCGGCATTGTTCAGGTGGTCATCCCCCCGGATCACATGGGTCACGCCCATATCATGGTCATCGACGACAACGGCCAGCATGTAGACCGGGGTGCCATCGGAACGTAACAGCACCATGTCGTCGAGCTGATCGTTGCGGATCGTCACGTCGCCCTGCACCTGATCGCGGATCACCGTTTCGCCGCCCTGCGGCGCCTTGATCCGCACCACATAGGGCGCGTCGGGATGGGTTTCCGGGGCGGCGTCGCGCCACGGGCTGCGGTAGAGGGTCGATTTGCCCTCGGCCCGGGCGGCATCGCGGAAGGCCTGGATTTCGTCCTGGGTGGCGAAGCATTTATACGCTTTGCCCTCGGCCAGCAGTTGCTGCGCCACCTCGGTATGGCGGGCTGCGTTTTCGAACTGGCTGATCACGTCGCCGTCATGGTCCAGCCCCAGCCAGTCGAGCCCCTTCAGGATCGCCTCGGTCGCTTCGGGGGTGGACCGTTCGCGGTCGGTGTCTTCGATCCGCAGCAGGAACTTGCCGCCGCGACCGCGGGCATAGAGCCAGTTGAACAGCGCGGTGCGCGCGCCGCCGATATGAAGGAAGCCGGTGGGCGAGGGGGCGAAGCGGGTCACGACTTGTGAGGACATCTGGATTTAACCTTTCGATAACCAATGCGGGGTTAGCGTTTCCGCCTGTCTATCCACCTGCCGATGCAAGGACAAGACTTGGCACTCTTCGCGCGGATCGCAATGGCGCTTGTGGCGCAGCGGGGGGCGCTGTTCCCCTGGGTTCCGGTGGCCCTCGGGGCCGGGATCGGCGGGTATTTCTGCTGGTCGGTGGAACCGTCGCTGGGGCTGCAGGCCGGGATCGGCGCGCTGGCGCTTGTGGCTGGCGGGCTGGCGCTGTGGGCAGGGCCAGCGGTGTCGCCGCTGTTCTGGGCGCTGACGCTGATCGCCAGCGGCGAGGTGTTGGCGGCGGGGCGGGCGCATTGGGTGGCGGCGCCCGTTTTGCAATACCGTTATTACGGCCCGGTTCAGGGCCGGGTGATCGCCATCGACCGCTCGGGCAGCGACGCGGTGCGGCTGACGCTGGACCGGGTGGTGCTGGACGATCATGCGCGCGATGAGACCCCGGCGCGGATTCGGGTGTCCCTGCATGGCGATCAGCACTGGCACAGCCCCGGTGCGGGCGAGGTGGTGATCCTGACCGCGCATCTGTCGCCGCCCTCAGGCCCTGCCGAACCGGGGGGCTTCGATTTTCAGCGCCACGCCTGGTTTCAGCGCATCGGCGGGGTGGGCTATACCCGCACGCCGGTGCTGCTTCTGGAACCGCGCCGGTCCGGTCTGCCACTGGTGGCGGCGCGTTTGGCCCTGTCGGCGCGGGTGCAGGCGGCGTTGCCGGGCGAAACCGGGGCCTTCGCCGCGGCGCTGATGACCGGTGACCGCTCCGGCATCGGGCAGGATGTGCTGCGCGATCTGCGCCGGGCCAACCTGGCGCATCTGCTGGCGATTTCTGGGCTGCACATGGGGCTGGTGGCGGGGTTCGTCTTTGCCTCGATCCGCGTGTTGCTGGCGCTGGTGCCTGCGATCGGGCTGCGGGTTCCGGCCAAGAAGATCGCGGCGCTTGCCGCCCTGACGGTGGCGGCGGGATACCTGGCGCTGTCGGGCGGCAACGTGGCGACCGAACGGGCCTTCGTCATGGTGGCGGTGGTGCTGCTGGCGGTGGTGTTCGACCGCCGGGCGCTGTCGCTGCGCGCGGTGGCGGTGGCGGCTATCGTGGTGCTGCTACTCAGGCCCGAAAGCCTGCTCAGCCCCGGATTCCAGATGTCTTTTGCCGCCACCACCGCGCTGGTCTTCGTGTTCGGGCGGTTGCGCGATGCCGGCTGGATGGCGGGGCGCGGCTTCTGGCGGCCGGTGCTGGCGGTTTGCCTGTCCTCGGCGGTGGCGGGGGCGGCCACCGCGCCCTTCGCGGCGGCGCATTTCAACCAGATCGCGGTCCTGGGCCTGCCCGCCAACCTGTTGTCGGTGCCGCTGATGGGCGTTCTGGTGATGCCGGCGGCGGTGCTGGCGGCGCTCCTGATGCCGCTCGGGGCCGAGGCGCCGGTGCTGTGGCTGATGGGGCTGGGGTTGGATTGGATCCTGGGCGTGGCGCATGTTGTGGCGGCGCGCGACGATGCGGTGCGGATGGTGATCAGCCCCGATTGGGTCGTGTTGCCGGTCTTTGCGTCTGGGGCGCTTCTGCTGATCCTGTGGCGCGGGCGGTTCAACTGGGCTGGGCTTGCCCCGGTGGCTCTGGCGCTGCTGCTCTGGGCGCGAACCGACCGGCCCGATCTGCTGATCGCGGAAAACGGTGCGCTGGCCGGGGTGATGACCGACAAGGGCAGGGCGCTGAGCAAGGAAAAAGGATCAAGCTTCGTCGCCGAAATCTGGTTGGAAAACGATGGCGACCCGGCGCAGCAACCCATCGCCGCCACCCGCTGGCCGGACGCGACGCCGGTGCAGGCCCTGTCGGGCAAACGCGCCGCCGAAAGCGCCGGTTGCGGCCCGGATATCTGGCTGGTCAGCAGTGAAGTGATCGACAAGGAGCTGCCCTGCCGCGTCTTCGATCCCGCCAAGCTGCGCGGCACCGGCGCGGTGGCGGTCTATTTCGGGGGGGACGGGGGGAAGGAGAAAGCGCCCAGGATCGTCACCGCCCGCCAACTGGCGGGCGACAGGCCCTGGACCTCCTACAAGTCTCAGTAGGTGCGGATCAGGCCGACCAGGCGGCCCTGCACCTTGACCTTGTCGGCGGGCAGGACGCGGGTTTCATAGGCCGGGTTGGCGGCTTCCAGCGCGATGCTGGCGCCGTTGCGGCGGAAGGTTTTCAGCGTCGCTTCGTGATCTTCGACCAGCGCCACAACGATGTCGCCGTCCTTCGCGGTGCTGGTTTCGCGGATCACCACCACGTCGCCGTCATTGATGCCCGCGTTGATCATCGAATCGCCTTTGACCTCCAGCGCGTAATGTTCGCCCTGGCTGGACAGCATCGACCCGGGCACCGCCACGTGATGCGACGCGTGGCTGATCGCCTCGATCGGGACACCGGCGGCGATCCGGCCCATCACCGGCAGTTCCATCGCATGCACCGCCTCGACCGGGATCGCGTCGCGCGGGGTGGTGTCGGGGCGGCCGCCGTCGATCACCTTGGGGGTGAAGCCGCTGTCGCTCATCATGCTGTCGGGCAGTTTGACGATTTCGATCGCGCGGGCCCGATGCGCCAGGCGACGGATGAAGCCGCGTTCTTCCAGCGCGGTGATCAGCCGGTGAATGCCGGATTTGGAGCGCAGGTTCAGCGCCTCCTTCATTTCGTCGAAGGATGGCGGCACGCCATCGCGCTGCATCCGCTTATGGATGAATTGCAGCAGATCGAGCTGTTTTTTCGTCAGCATGAACGCCCCTCCGGCATGATCGGTTTGGGTTTGTTCTATACTTGTTCTCGTTTTGTGTCAACGCCCGAGGGGCGGATGGATCAGATCGGGATATACTCGATCATATGCCCAGCCGGCTGCGCCGGATCGCGCACCGGGCGGATCAACAGCGCGTTGGCCGCGCTCAGCACCGACAGGAGCGAGCTGTCCTGGCTGGGCAAGGGCGTCAGCAACCCATCCTGCAGGATCGCGCGCATGTAATGTTCGCGAGGCCCGTTGGCGGCGACATCCACCGCCAGTTCCGCCTGCATCCGCTGCGGCGCGCGCGCGGGCAGGCCCAGCATCGCCTCGACCACCGGGGCGGCGAACAGCGTGCCGCAGACCATGGCCGAAACCGGGTTGCCCGGCAGGCCGATCATCATCGCGTCACCCAAGCGCCCGGCCATCAGCGGTTTTCCCGGCCGCATCGCCACCTTGTAGAAGGACCGTTCCAGCCCCATATCCGCCGCCACCCGCGCCACCAGGTCGTGATCGCCGACCGAGGCGCCGCCGATGGTGATCACCAGATCGGCGCCCTCGGCCAAGTCCAGCGCGGTCTTCAGCGACTCTGGGGTATCCTGCGCGATGGGCAGGATGCGGGTTTCGGCCCCGGCGCGATCCAGCATCGCCTTCAGCCCGAAAGTGTTCGACGCAATGATCTGATCCGGCCCGGGCGTTTCGCCGGGCATCACCAATTCGTTGCCGGTGGAAATCAGCGCCACCACGGGTTTGCGCGTCACCGGCACCTCGGCGATGTTCATCGCCGCCAGCAGCGCGATATCGGCCGGGCCCAGCCGTTTCGGCGCGGCGAAGCGGTGGCCGGTTTTGAAATCGCCGCCAGCGGGGCGGATGTTATGGCTGTCGCCGGTATCGCCGGTGATGATGATGGTGTCGCCCTCGCGGGTGACGTCTTCCTGCAGCACGACGAAATCGGCGCCTTCGGGCACCGGCGCACCGGTGAAGATACGCGCGGCCTGTCCCGGCCCCACCGTTCCGGCAAAGCCCGCGCCGGCGGCGGATTCGCCGATCACCTCGAAGCTGGCGCCCTTGGCCAGCTCACCGGCGCGCAGCGCATAGCCGTCCATCGCCGAGGCGGCGAAGGGCGGCTGCGTGCGCTTGGCGGTGACGTCCCGGGCCAGCACCCGGCCCACGGCCTGCACCAGCGGCACGGTTTCATGCTCCAGCGGATTGACCAGGCCGAACAGCAGCGATTGGGCTTCGGTGACGGAAATCATGACGCTTCGTACCGTCCGGATTTGCCGCCATCCTTAAGCGTCACGCGGATGCCGCCGATTTCCATGGCCTTATCGACCGCCTTGATCATGTCATAGACGGTCAAAGCGGCGGTGCTGACGGCGGTCAGCGCTTCCATCTCCACGCCCGTTTGACCGGTGGTTTTCACCGTCGCCTCGATCTGCACGCCGGGCAGGTCGGGGTCGAGGGTCAGGTCGACCGACACCTTGGTGACGGGCAGGGGGTGGCACAAAGGGATCAGGTCGGGGGTCTTCTTGGCCCCCATGATCCCCGCCAGCCGCGCCACGCCCAGGACGTCGCCCTTCTTGGCCCGGCCTTCGGAAATCATCGCGAAGGTGTCCTGCGCCATCCGCACCCAGCCGGCGGCGGTGGCGATGCGCGAGGTTACGGCCTTGTCCGACACGTCGACCATATGGGCGTCGCCCTTGGCGTCGAAATGGGTCAGTTCAGCCATGATCACATCCCCGACGCGGTCAAAGGATGGGCCAGCAGCGCGCGGGTGGCGGTTTCCACATCGTCGTTGCGCATCAGGCTTTCGCCGATCAGGAAGCAGCGCGCGCCATAGCGCGCCATCTCGGCCAGGTCCTCGGGCGTGTTGAGCCCGCTTTCGGACACCAGCGTGCGGTCGGCGGGGACGTGTTTCGACAGGGCGCGGGTGGTGTCGAGAGAGGTTTCGAAGGTCTTCAGGTTGCGGTTGTTGATACCGATCAGCGGCGATTTCAGCAGCGTGGCGCGGTCCAGTTCGGCGGCGTCATGCACCTCGATCAGCGCGTCCATGCCCCAGCCGAACGCGGCCTCTTCCAGTTCTTGCGCCTGCGCGTCGCTGACAGAGGCCATGATGATCAGGATGCAATCGGCGCCCAAGGCGCGGGCCTCGGCCACCTGGTAGGTGTCGTACATGAAATCCTTGCGCAGAACCGGCAGCGACACGGCTTCGCGCGCGGCGACCAGGTATTCCTTGGCGCCCTGGAAAGACGGCGTATCGGTCAGCACCGACAGGCAGGTCGCGCCACCGGCCTCATAGGCCTGCGCCAGTTCCGGCGGGTTGAAATCTTCGCGGATCAGGCCCTTGGACGGGCTGGCCTTCTTGATTTCGGCGATCAGGCCATAGCCGGTGCGGCTGGCCTTCTGCAGCGCCTCGGCGAAGGGGCGCACGGGGCTGGCCGCGCGGGCCTCGGCCTCGACCGCTTCGAGCGGCTTGGCTTGCTTGTCGGCGGCCACTTCTTCCAGCTTGTAAGCCTTGATCTTGTCGAGAACCGTTCCGGTCATGCTGCCTCCGATTACTTTGCCCAGTCGATTTCGGGCTCGCCTTGGTTCTTAAGCCATGAATTGACCGCTGAAAATGGGTGCGAGCCGAAAAATCCGCGCGACGCCGACAGCGGCGAGGGATGTGCCGATTTGACAATCAGATGATCGCCGGGCCGGATATGTTTCGCCAGCGCCTGCGCGGGCTTGCCCCAGAGGATGTAGGCGGTGGGCTTTTCCGAGGTCCTTTCCAGCACCTGATGCGCCAGTGCCTGCCAGCCCAGCCCCTTATGGCCATGCGCCTCGCCCGCGGGCACGCTGAGCACGGTGTTGAGCAGCAACACGCCCTGCCGCGCCCAGCCGCGCAGATCGCCGCTGTCGCGCGTCACGCCCAGATCGGCCTGCAATTCCTTGTAGATATTGCGCAGGGACCGGGGCAGGGGCGCGACGTCCGGTTCCACCGAAAAAGCCAGCCCGTGGGCATGGCCCGGCGTCGGGTACGGGTCCTGCCCCAGGATCACCACCCGGGTGCTTTCCGGCGGCGTCAGGTCCAGCGCCGCGAAGCGTTGCGCGGCGGGGGGCAGGATTTGGCGGTCGTCTGCGGCCAGCGCCGCGTCGATCCGGGGCCAGTCGCTGCGGAAGAACTCCAGATCGCGCCAGGCCCCAATATCGGGCAGCCCTGTCACTTCGCCGCCGAGGTGATGCGGGCCAGCGCCTCCAGCTTGGCCTTGGCGGCGCCGCTGTCGATGCTTTCGCGCGCCAGCGCCACGCCGTCCTTCAGGTCCTCGACCTTGCCCGCCACGTGAATGGCGGCGGCGGCGTTCAGCAGCACCGCGTCGCGATAGGCCGATTGGTGACCGTCCAGCAGCGCGCGGAAGGCGGCGGCGTTTTCTTCCGGCTCACCGCCGACGATGGCGTCGAAGGAATGCACCGGCAGGCCGAAATCGTCCGGGTGGACTTCCTTGTCCACCACCGACCCGTCTTCTTCCAGCGCCGCGACCCAGCTCTTGCCGGTGATGGTCAGCTCATCGGTGCCGTCCGACCCATGCACCAGCCATGCCTTTTCGCTGCCCAGCGTACCCAGGGTTTCGGCCATCGGCCGGATCAGGTCGCGCGAAAACGCGCCGGTCAGCTGGCGCTTGACGCCTGCCGGGTTGGTCAGCGGTCCGAGGATGTTGAAGATCGTGCGCGTGCCCAGCTCGGTCCGCGCCGGGCCGACATGGGCCATCGCCGGATGGTGCATCGGCGCCATCATGAAGGCGATGCCGATCTCATCGAGCGCCTTTTGCACCACGGCGGGGCCGACCATCACGTTGATGCCCATCTGGGTCTGCACATCCGCGGTGCCCGATTTCGAACTCAGGTTGCGGTTGCCGTGCTTGGCCACAGGCACGCCTGCGCCCGCCACCACGAAGGCGGTGGCGGTGGAAATGTTCAGCGTGTGCTTGCCGTCGCCGCCGGTGCCGACGATGTCGATGGCGCCCTCGGGCGCCTTCACCTTGTGGCACTTGGCGATCATCACGGCGGCGGCGGCGGCGTATTCCTCGACCGTTTCGCCGCGGGTGCGCAGCGCCATCAGCAGCCCGCCGATCTGCGCCGGGGTCGCTTCGCCCTCGAACAGGATGGTGAAGGCCGCTTCCGCCTCGGCCCGTGTCAATGGGCGTTCGGCCGCAGCCCCGATCAGCGGTTTCAGAGCTTCGCTCATGCCGGCACCTTCATTTCATTGAGGAAATTCTGCAGCAGCTTATGCCCGTGCTGCGAGGCGATGGATTCGGGATGGAACTGCACCCCGTGGATTGGCAGCTCGCGATGCTGCAGCCCCATGATGGTGCCGTCTTCCAGCCATGCGGTGACCTCCAGGCAGTCGGGCAGGCTCTCGCGCTCCACCACCAGCGAATGATAGCGGGTCGCCTCGAACGGGCTGGGCAGCCCCTTGAAGACGCCCTTGTCGCTGTGATGGATCAGCCCCATCTTGCCGTGCACGATTTCATGACAGCGCACCACCTTGCCGCCGAAGGCCTGGCCGATGGTCTGATGGCCCAGGCAGACGCCCAGAAGCGGCGTCTTGGTTTCCGCCGCCGCCAATGTCAGGTCCAGGCAGATCCCCGCCTGGTCCGGATCGCAGGGCCCCGGCGACAGCAGGATGCCCGCGGGCTTCATCGCCATCGCTTGCTGCACGTCGATCGCATCGTTGCGCCAGACCTCGATATCCGCACCCAATTCGCCCAGGTAATGGACGAGGTTATAGGTGAAACTGTCGTAATTATCGATCAGCAGCAGCATCTGGACACTCTTTGCAATTCGGGGGCTTTCGGCCCATCTTCGTCGCGCTATACTTGTTCAGGCTTGCGCCGGAGCGTCAAGGGGGGCAAACCGCGCAGGATACGAGACACAGAAGCTTGAGGGGGCAGACCTTGGCCAAAGGAGCACTGGGCGGATTTCTAGTCGGGGCAGCGGTGTCGGCGATGACGGCGGGCGTGGTGTCGCTTGCCACCATGCGACAGGCGCCGCAGCCGGAAACGGTCGAGGTGACGCCGACCCCCGGCAGCGGGTTTGACGGCGTGCGCGAAGACCGCGCTGCCGAGCTGCCGGGTGACAGCGCGCCGGTGGAAACCGCGACAGAGGCACCCCGCGCCGAGGAACCGCAGCCCGACAGCGACAATGCCATCGCCGTCGACACCGCCCCCGCAGGACAGCCCGAGGCGGAAAGCGCCGAGGCCACGCTGACGCCGCCCGCCGAAGGGTCCGAGAGTATCGAGGCGCCGATGGCGACCGCGGGCGAAGACGCGCCCATCGCCACCGTTCCCGCCGAGGCGCCCGCGATGCCCGCGCCGGAAACCGAACCGGAAGCGGTGCCCGCGCTGGTGCAGCCGCCCGCGCCGGAAGAACCCGAACTCGCCGCGCTGCCCGAGGAAGAGGCCGAACCGGAACTGCGGGTGGCCGAAACCCCGGCGGAGCCCGCCGCCGAGCCCGAAACGCCCGCCACCGAGGCCACCGATACCGCGCCGATGGCCGAGACCGATGAGGGCCGCGTTCCGGCGGAAATCGTCGCGCTCGACCCCGACACGCCGGTATCGCGCCCGAAACTGCCGACCGTCGGCGGTGACAGCACCACGCCGCGCATCGGCACCCCGGCCAGCCGCCTGACCGAAAGCGACACCGCCGAGGAGGCGGAAACGCCCGCCGAGGCGGAGGTGGTCAGCCTCGACCCCGCCGCGCCCCTGTCGCCGCTCGACGCCAATTCCGAACCGTTCGACAATGCCGAGGATAAGCCGCTGATGGCGATCATCCTGATCGATCGCGGCGACAGCAAGATCGGTTACGACGCGCTGGCCAGCTTCCCCTATCCGCTGACCTTCGCGGTCGACGCCACCAGCACGGACGGCCAGGCGGCGATGAAACGCTATCGCGACGCCGGGTTTGAGGTTCTGGCGCTGACCGATATCCCGGCGGGCGCCACCGCGGGCGATACCGAAATGCTGCTGCGCGCGGGCCTGCGCGAATTGCCCGATGTTGTCGGCGTGATGGAAGGCGACGCGACCGGCCTGCAGACCGACCGCGCGGTGTCCGACCAGGCGGCGGCGCTTTTGGCGGAAACCGGGCATGGTCTGGTGCTGTTCCCCAAGGGGCTCAACACGGCGCAGAAACTGGCCGTGAAGGAAGGCGTGCCCGCCGTCACCGTGTTCCGCGATTTCGACGGCAACGGGCAGAAGGCCCCGGTGATCCGCCGCTTCCTCGATCAGGCCGCCTTCAAGGCGCGCCAGCAGGAAGACGGGGTGATCATGGTGGGCCGGCTGCGCGCCGAAACCATCTCGGCGCTGCTGCTGTGGGGCTTGCAGGATCGCGCCGCGCAGGTGGCGCTGGCGCCGGTTTCGGCAGTGCTGAAGGCGGCGCGGGACTAAGCGTCGCGCCACTGGCCGGGTTTCAGCCCCTCAAGGCTCCAATCGCCGATCCGAACCCGGATCAGCCGCAGGGTGGGAAACCCCACCGCGGCTGCCATCCGCCGCACCTGGCGGTTGCGCCCCTCGCTGATGGTCAGCGACAGCCAGCTGTCGGGCACCGATTTGCGAAAGCGCACCGGCGGATTGCGCGGCCAGATATCGGGCGGGTCCAGCCGCTCGGCCTTGGCCCGCCGGGTCATCCCGTCCTTCAGCTCAACCCCGCGGCGCAGCTGTTCCAGCGCCTCGTCGCTCACCGTACCTTCGACCTGCACCCAGTAGGTCTTTTCCATCTTGTTCTTCGGGTTGGAAATCCGCGCCTGCAACCGGCCATTGTCGGTCAGCACCATCAGCCCCTCGCTGTCGCGGTCCAGCCGCCCGGCCGGATAGACCTTGGGCACGTCGATATAATCCGACAGGGTCGCGCGCTTGGTCCCTTCGGTCCCCTTGTCGGTGAATTGCGACAGCACGTCGAAGGGCTTGTTGAACAGGATCACCCGCGTCATCGTAAACCCTCTTTTTCTTGGTCCAAACACCTCGGGGGAGTCGTTGAAAATACAAGGATTTTCAACGGCGGGGGCAACGCCCCCAACCCGGCCTGATCACGCGTTGCCGTCGCGGGTGAACCGCGCCGCATCCGCCGCCGCGCGGCGGATCGCGTTGGATTTATGCACCGTTTCCATGTACTCGGCTTCCGGATCGCTGTCATAGACCACGCCGCCACCGGCCTGGATGTAAAGCTTGCGATCCTTCACGATGGCGGTCCTGAGCGCAATGCACATGTCCATGTCGCCGCCCGCGCTGAAATAGCCCAGACCGCCACCATAGACGCCGCGCTTTTCCGGTT
This sequence comes from Thalassovita mangrovi, assembly GCF_009857745.1. Lineage (GTDB taxonomy): Bacteria > Pseudomonadota > Alphaproteobacteria > Rhodobacterales > Rhodobacteraceae > Thalassobius > Thalassobius mangrovi. The sequence goes on along the minus strand of NZ_WWEN01000002.1, from coordinate 21,196 downwards.
CCAGCTCGTCGATGATCTCCATCGCGCGCACCTTGGGGGCGCCGGAAACCGTGCCCGCGGGCATGCCAGCGAAGAAGGCCGACAGCGCGTCCTGATCCTCGGCCAGCTCACCCACCACGTTGGACACGATATGCATCACGTGGGAATAGCGTTCGATGATGAATTTCTCGGTCGGATGCACGGTGCCGATCTTGGCCACCCGGCCGACATCGTTGCGGCCCAGGTCCAGCAGCATCAGGTGTTCCGCCAGTTCCTTCTGGTCGGCCAGCAGATCGGCCTCCAGCGCCTTGTCCTCTTCCGGCGTCGCGCCGCGCGGTCGGGTGCCCGCGATCGGGCGGATGGTGACCTGGCGGTCGAAGACCCGCACCAGGATCTCGGGGCTGGCGCCCACCACCTGGAAACCGCCGAAGTTGAAATAGAACATGAAGGGCGACGGATTGGTGCGCCGCAGCGAGCGGTAGAGGGCAAACGGCGGCAGCGGGAAATCCTGCGTCCAGCGCTGGCTCGGCACCACCTGGAAGATGTCGCCGGCACGGATATATTCCTTGGCCTTCTCCACCGCTTCCATATAGCCGGACTTGGTGAAATTCGATTGCGGCGGGGCGGATTCTTCGGCCTCGCCCAGGTCGCGGGCCTGCTGCGGCAGGGCGCGTTCCATGTCGCGCACCGCGTCCATCACCCGTTCGGCGGCCTGCGCATAGGCGGCGCGGGCCGATTGCCCGTCGCTGGCCCAGGCGGGCGACACCACGGTCACGTCACCCTTGACCCCGTCCAGCACCGCCACCACCGAGGGCCGCAGCATCACCGCGTCGGGCAGGCCCAGCGGGTCGGGGTTCACGTCGGGCAGGTGTTCCACCAGGCGGATCGTGTCATAGCCCAGATAGCCGAACAGCCCGGCCGAAGCGGCGGGCAGGTCGGCGGGCAGGTCGATGCGGCTTTCGGCGATCAGCGCGCGCAGATTGGCCAGCGGATCGCCGTCCTGATCCTCGAAGGCAGTCGCGTCGAACCGCGCGGCGCGGTTGATGCGGCTTTGCTCGCCATGGCACTGCCAGATCACGTCGGGCTTCATGCCGATGATCGAATAGCGGCCGCGGATTTCGCCCCCCGTGACCGATTCCAGCATGAAGGCGTCTTTCTGCGCGCCACTCAGCTTCAGCATCAGCGAAACCGGCGTGTCCAGGTCGGCGGCCAGGCGGGTATAGACGATCTGGTTCTCGCCCGCCTCATAGGCGCGGGCGAAATCGTCGTAAGAGGGGATCAGTTCCACTTCGGCGGTCCTTCACTCAGCGGAAATTGGCGTGGACCGCGTTAATCGCGGTCTGGTCCAGCGCGATGCCGGCCTCGTTCTGGATCGCGCGGGCGTAAGCGGCATAGAGATCCTGGGTGATCCCGGCCTCGGCCTGCTGGGTCAGCATATCGCGGAAGCTGCCGATTTCGGGATTGGCGTTGTCCGGGCCCTGCACCTTGTCCAGCCGCACGATCGCCACGCTGTCGGCGGCGCTGATCACGCTCATGTCGCCGGGGGCCATGCCGAAGACGGTTTCAAGGAACCCTTCGCCGGTATCGGGGATGAACTGATCGCGGGTGATGTCGGTTTCCACCTGCGCGGTGAGCCCAAGCGCGGCCATGTCTTCGCCCGCCACCAGCTTTTCGATCAGCGCCTGCGCCTGTGCGGCCAGCGCCTTGGTGGTGGCCTCTACTTCCCATCCTGCGATCACCGCGTCGCGCACGGTGGCCAGGTCCTGCAGCTCGGCGGGGATTTCCTGTTCCAGCCGCAGCGCCACGATGCCGCCGTCGTCGAGATAGATCACTTCGGGGTAATCGCCGTCCTGCACCTTGGCGGCGGCCTCCTGGAACGCTTCATAGGCGGCGATGGGATCGGTCGCGTCTTGGTGCCAGTCGATGCTGGCGATTTTCATGCCGGTTTCCGATTGCAGTTCCTCCAGCGTCGCGCCGCCGGCCAGCAGGTCGTCGACGGTTTCGGCGACGGTTTCGATCTTGCGCCGCGCGGCGTCCGAGGCCAGTTCGGCATGCAGCTCATCGCGCACGTCGTCCAGCGAACGGGTCTGGCCGGGCAGCACGCCGTTGACGCGGAACAGAGCCGGGCCCAGACCGGTGTCGAACGGGCCCACAACGTCGTTGACCCCGGCGTTGAACACCGCGCCACCGGCTGCGTCCAGATCAGCCTTGCTGACATCGCCCATGTCGATGTCCTGCAGTTCCAGACCGCGATCGGCGACCAGGGTTTCGAAATCCTTCTCGCCGTTTTCCAGCGCCAGCTTGGCGGCTTCGGCGGCGGTGGCGTCGGGATAGACCAGACGTTCGACCAGGCGCCGTTCGGGGGTGTTGAATTCCTCGCCGCGGCTTTCGTAAAGCGCGACGATGCGGTCTTCCTCGACCGGGATATCGGCGACCAGATCGTCGGGGGACAGCCAGGCATAGGTGATCCGCTTCATCGCCGGGGTGGTGAAGTCGGCGGCGTTGGCCGCGTGATAGGCGGCCAGCTCTTCCTCGGTCGGTTCGGGCAGGGCGGTGGTCAGGTCATCCGCGCTCAGCCGCGCCCAGGTGAAATTGCGCCGCTCGGCGGCATAGGCCACCAGCGTTTCGGCATAGGAGGACGGCATCGAAGCGCCGCTGATCACCGCGCTTTGCAGGATCGACCGGACGCTGTCGGCGCGCAGGGATTCTTCGAACTTCGCCTCGGTGAAACCGGCCTGGTCGAGCGCGAATTTGTAGCTTTCGCGGTCGAACCCGTTCGGCCCCTGGAAGGCGTCGATCTCGAAGATCTGCTTGCTGAGGTTTTCGTCGCCGATCGACAGGCCGATCTTCTGCGCTTCATTGTCCAGCGCGGCCTGGCCGATCAGACGGCCCAACACGTTGCCGTCGATGCCGAAGGCTTTGACTTGGTCGAAGGTCAGCGACTGGCCGGTCTGCGCCTCGACCGCGCGGATGTCTTCCTGCAGGGCGCGGGCGTAATCGTCGACCGCGATATCGACATCGCCGACGCTGCCGACGCTGCGGATATTGCCCGACAGGTTGCTGACGCCAAACCCGCCAAGACCCAGGATCAGAAGCCCCATCAGGCCCCACATGAATGATTTCGAGGTAACACCGCTCGCCATGCTAATCCCTTACGCCTTGGTCGTTGAAGTCCGTTCGCCCGTGTTTAGGACGAGACCCGATTGGGCACAAGGGCAGACAGGGCCGGGCGCAGGCCGGACAGACGCTCGTAGAGCTGCCCGATCCCGGCCCGGTCGACATTGGCGAACGCGATGCGCAGGGTGCGGTCGCCGCCGGGATCGTCATCGGGCATGAACATCGCGCCGGGCAGGGCCAGCACGCCCACCGCCTGCACCATGTCCTGCGCCAGCTGCACCGACGGGCGCTGGAACGGGTGTTCGAGATAGGCGAAATAGGCGCCCGCGCCCAACAGTTTCCAGCCCTGATCGGCCAGCGCCGGGAAGCCTTCGACGATGGCGGCGCGGCGGTCGAGGATTTCGTCGCGTTCGCCCGCCAGCCACTGGCCGAGGTTCTGCATCCCCCACAGCGCCGCCCGCTGGGCCAGCTGGTTGGGGCAGATGGTGACCGTGTCGATGAATTTTTCCACCTGCTTGAGCCGGGTGGAGGAGGCGACCATCGCGCCGACCCGGTGCCCGGTCAGCCGGTAGGCCTTGGAAAAGGAATAGAGCTGGATCACCGTGTCGTCCCAATCGGGATCGGCGAACAAGTCATGCGGCGCGCCGCTGGCGGAATGGAAATCGCGATAGGTTTCGTCGATCACCAGCGAGATGCCGGCCTCGCGGGCGATGTCGCGGAAGGCGGCGATCAGCTCGACCGGGTATTCCACCCCACCGGGATTGTTCGGCGTGACCAGAACGATGGCGCGGGTGCGCTCGGTGACAAGCGCCTTGGCGAGGTCGGGATCGGGCAGCAGCCCCGACCCGGTGGGCAGCGCGACCGCCTTCACCCCGGTCATGTCGAGCCACATTTTGTGATTGAAATACCAAGGGGTTGGCAGGATGACTTCATCCCCTTCACCGGTCAGCGACATCATCGCGGCACAGAATGCGTGGTTGCAGCCCGAGGTGATGCAGACCTGATCCGACGCGATTTCGCCGCCATAGAGCGCGGAAAACTGCGACGCGACTTCGTTGCGCAACTCGGGCATGCCCAGCACGGGGCCGTAAAGATGCGCGCCGGGATCGTGCAGCGCGGCTTCGGCAATCGCCCGGCGCAGCCCTTCGGGCGGCAGATCGACCGGCGCGGCCTGGCTGACATCGATCAGCGGTCGGTCTGCCGGGAAGCTGACCCCGCTGATCCAGCCCTTGGCCTGCACAACGGGGGACGCGAAAGTCGTTGAGGTGCGGATCATGGCGATATCCCTGTCTTTTGTTTTCGGGCGAGGATAGCCGCCGCCGCGACCGGCACAAGCGGGATATGCGCCGCGGTCGCAGTTTGCCGCCCCGGCCGCCGGGCGGCGCCCGGTCCTGCCGCTTTTGCAGGCCGCTTGATGGGGCGGATTGATGCGACTTAGGGGTATTTTTACCGCTATGCGGGAAATTTCAGGGCGAAACGGGGCCGTACGGTTGATCGCGGCGCAACGATCGCGCAGAGTCGCAAGCGAAGCAGTTCAATCGGAAAACACCGATCCAAGACAGAATGTTGGCGACAGCGACGACATCCATCCCACAAGCCCGGCCACGTCATGGCGGGCTCGATATCATCCGGCTGGTCCTGGCCTGCCTGGTGGTGCTGGCGCATGCCTCCTTCTTCCTGACCATCGGGCCCGAGGTGAATTTCGTCTTCCTCAATGGCGTGGCGCGGATCATCGTGCCGTTCTTCTTCGTGATGAGCGGCTATTTCTTCGAAGCGCAGACGCGCGACGGCATCTGGCCCTGGGCGCGCAGGGTGCTGAGCTTCTACCTGATCTGGACCTTAGTTTATCTGCCGATCATCTTGATATACGAGGACTTTTCGCCTTTGCGCCTCGGTTTCTACGCGCTGTTCGGCTATGCGCATCTGTGGTTCCTGCCGGCGCTTCTGGGGGGCGGGTTGATTTTCCACCTGCTGCGGAATATCGGCAACCGGCGGCTGATCGTGCTGGCGGTGCTGCTGGTCGCCGCCGCTGTCGCGCTGCAATATTACGAAGACGTGACCTATGACATGGCGCATCTGGCGCTCCGGCGGGTGCATGAGGCGGAAAGCCGGAATTTCCTGTTCATGGGGTTTCCCTTCGTCGCGATCGGCGTGGTGATCCGCCGTACCGGTTTCGCCGAAGGGCAAATCGGGCCGCGCGACTGGGGCCTGTTGGCTCTGGCGCTGGCCGCGATGGCGGTGGAGGTCGGGTTCAATTTCCGCTTCATGCCGCCGGATGGGATTTACGAGGTGATTTTTTCCGCGCTGCTGGTCGCGCCGATGCTGTTCCGCTTCGCCAAGCGGCTGCCGTTGCAGATGCAGGGGCGGGCGGTGCGCGACCTGTCCTCGGCGATCTATTTTTCGCACCTGCTGCTGCTGATCCCGCTGCGGGAACATTTCCACCCGCCCTTTGGCGCGCTTGCGGGGCTGACGCTGGCGCTGACCTTCGCGCTGGCGCCGCTGCTGCTGATGCTCAATCGCAGGATTCCGTTGTTCTGAAGCGAAACGCTTAGTCGCCGTTCCGGCCGCGCAGCCGCCGGTATTCCCGCAGCGTCAGCCAGATGATCACCAGATCCAGCAGAGTCAGCACGATCATCATCGGCGCATGGGTCAGCACATAGCGATGGATCTGATAGGCGATGAAGCCCATGAACATCACGACGGAGGCCGGGTAGGCCCACCGCACCTGCCGCCACAACAGCAACACCAGCACCAGTTTCAAAACACCGTGGCTGGCCATGTAGGCGGCATAGAAATGGGTGGTTTCGATGGACAGTTTCTGCGCCATCGTCAGCAGGGTGTTGGCGACCCAGTCCTTGGGATCCTCGGCCAGTTCGGCCCGGGTCAGCCAGCCGGTGAAACGCCCGATCCCGCCGCCCGGCACCAGATAAAGTCCGATGCCGGCCAGAAGTTCCGTCACCGCCTCCAGCGCCTTCAAGGCGAGCGTCGTCTCAAAGGCGGCGTGCAGCAGGCCTTCTGGACGGGAGAACGGGCGTTTCATCGGCCTGTCTTAGTCGGTGCCCCGGTAGGGTTCGACATATTGCAGCGCCATATCCCAGGGGAAGAAGATCCAGGTATCCTGGCTGACCCCGGTGATGAACGTGTCCACCATCGGTTCGCCCTTGGGCTTGGCATAGACGGTGGCGAAATGCGCCTGCGGGTACATTTCACGCACCAGTTCCAGCGTCTTGCCGCTGTCGACCAGGTCGTCGATGATCAGGATGCCGGTGCCGTCGCCCATCAGTTCGGGGTCGGGGCGGTTCAGGATCTGCGCCACGCCCTGATCCTGGTGGCTGTAGGATTTCACGCTGATCGTGTCGACGGTGCGGATATCCAGTTCGCGCGCGATGATCATCGCGGGCGCCATGCCGCCGCGGGTGATCGCCACGATGGCGCGCCAGCCGCCGTCATCCGGGCCGCGCCCGTCCAGCCGCCAGGCCAGGGCCCGGCTGTCGCGGTGGATCTGATCCCAGCTGATATGGAAGCCCTTTTCATGGGGCAGGCGGTGAGTCTCGCTCATCGATCAATCCTTCCGGCCGGTGACGACGTCGATATCCGGCGCGTCGACGGCCTTCATGCCGACCACGTGATACCCGGCATCCACATGCAGGGTTTCACCTGTGGTGCCCGAACCCAGGTCGGACAGCAGGTAGAGCGCCGATTTGCCGACATCCTCGATGGTCACGTTGCGGCGCAGCGGCGAATTCAGCTCGTTCCATTTCAGGATATAGCGGAAATCGCCGATGCCGCTGGCGGCCAGGGTCTTGATCGGGCCGGCGGAGATCGCGTTGACGCGAATGCCGTCCTTGCCCAGGTCTTCGGCCAGGTACATCACCGATGCTTCCAGCGCCGCCTTGGCCACGCCCATCACGTTGTAATGCGGCATCACCTGTTCGGCGCCATAATAGGTCAGGGTCAGGGCGCTGGCGCCGTCTTCCATCAGTTTTTCCGCCCGCTGCATCACGGCGGTGAAGGAATAGACCGAGATATCCATGGTCATCATGAAATTGTCGCGGCTGGTTTCGACATAGCGGCCGCGCAATTCGTTCTTGTCGGAAAAACCGATCGCGTGAACCAGGAAGTCGATCTTGCCCCATTTCGCTTCGATTTCGGCGAAAGCGGCGTCGATCGAGGCAGGATCGGACACGTCGCAATCGATCAGCGTATCGACGCCCAGCTGTTCGGCCAGCGGCACGACCCGTTTGCGGAAAGCGTCCCCCATATAGGTGAAGGCCATTTCGGCTCCTGCATCTGCACAGGCCTTGGCGATCCCCCAGGCGATCGACTTGTCATTTGCAAGCCCCATGATCACGCCGCGTTTTCCCGCCATCAATTGGTTTGACATTGCGTATTCTCCGACCAAATGTTTGCGTTAAATCCCTTTAGGGGATCGTCTGTCGTGCATCAAGAGCCGCTTGACCCGATGAATGGCAGACCGGAAATCATTCGGGCGGCTCTGGAAGGGCAGAAATGAGCGACAGAACAGGCATTTTCGCAGGCGACGACCCGTTTGAAATCGCGCGGCGCTGGCTGGCGGAAGCGGAAGAAAGCGAAATCAACGATCCCAATGCCATCGCGCTGTCGACCGTCGATGAAGACGGCTTGCCCAATGTACGCATGGTGCTGCTGAAGGAAATCGAAGACAGTGCCTTCGTGTTCTACACCAATTACGAAAGCAAGAAGGGCCGGGAACTGGACCAGGCCGGCAAGGCGGCCTTCGTGATGCATTGGAAAAGCCTGCGCCGCCAGATCCGGGTGCGTGGCACGATCAGCCGCGAAGAAGGGCCGCAGGCGGATGCATATTACAAGTCGCGCTCGCTCAAAAGCCGGCTCGGCGCCTGGGCGTCGCAGCAATCGCGGCCGCTGGCATCGCGCGCGGCGCTGATGGCGGAAGTCGCCAAGGTCACGGCCAAGCATGGGCCAAATCCCGCCCGCCCATCCTTTTGGGGAGGTTACAGAATCGATCCGGTTGAGATTGAATTCTGGGCAGACGGTGCGTTCCGGCTCCATGACAGGTTTGTCTGGCGCCGCGAAAGTGCTGCAAAAAATTGGGTGGTGAGCCGCCTGAACCCATGATTTTCGCGTGACGTGAATTGCAAATAGTTGAAAAAATTTCAATTTTTGCCTTGCCAGAGTAAGGGTCTTTGTCACATGAAATGAACCGGGATGACGATCATGTGGGTAGCAAAGCTGTGAATACTGATGTTAGCGGCGCCCGCAGGGTATTTGGTCAAGTCAAATGGTTCGACCCTGTGAAGGGGTTCGGATTTGTGCTCGCCGAAGAAGGCGGACCGGATATCCTGTTGCACGCCAATGTACTGCGTAATTTCGGGCAGAGCTCGGTTGCAGATGGTGCGAAGATAGAAATCGTGATCCAGGAAACGGATCGCGGCATTCAGGCGACCGAGGTGTTCAGCATCGAACCCCCGGCCGGATCGGGCACGGCGGCCCTGGCCGATTTCGAGGACATCGACCCCGAAGTGATCCGCGCGGCGCCGCTGGAACCGGCGCGGGTGAAGTGGTTCGACAAGGGCAAGGGGTTTGGCTTCGCCAATGTGTTCGGCCGCAGCGAAGACGTGTTCGTGCATGTCGAGGTTCTGCGCCGGTCTGGCCTGGCCGATCTGCAACCCGGCGAAGCGGTCGGGCTGCGGGTGATCGAAGGCCGGCGCGGCCGCATGGCGACCGAAGTGTCGGCCTGGGAAACCGCGCTGAAGCAGGACGATTCCTAAATCATGATGCGGCTGGTGCGGATCGTGCTGGCCGTTTTCTGGCCGCTGCTGGCGACGCAGGCAGCGGCGCAGCAATGCCGCGACGATGCGGTGTTCCTGCAGGGCGATTGGGGCCAGGCGCGGTTTACCGTCGAAGTTGTCGACAATGATGCGGACCGGTCGCGCGGGCTGATGTTCCGCGAATCCCTGCCGCGTTCTTCTGGCATGTTGTTTCTCTATCCCACGCCGCGGCGGGTGTCGTTCTGGATGAAAAACACGCTGATCCCGCTGGACATGCTGTTCATCGACGACAGCGGGACGGTGACCCGTATTCACGACCGCGCCCAGCCGGGCGACTTGACGGCGATTGCCGGCGGCGATGCGGTCCTGGCGGTGCTGGAAATCAACGGCGGGCTGGCCGAGGCGATGGGAATCACCGAGGGCACGGTTCTGCGCCATCCCGCCTTCGATCCCGATCGCGCCGCCTGGCCCTGCGGGAATGAAAACGCCGATTAGGACTTTTCAATCCGGTTCCGCCACGCTAGACCGGCGGCGGTTCGGGGCGTAGCGCAGTCTGGTAGCGCACCTGTTTTGGGTACAGGGGGTCGGAAGTTCGAATCTTCTCGCCCCGACCAATTTCAACGACAGTTCTGGCAATGCATCCCGTCGGGCGCCGTGGGCACAGCTATTGGGCACCATATATAGTGTGCCGCCGGTTTGGGCGCCGATGCGGAAAATATCGGCGCCACGCGCGGCGGCGATTTCGGTGATGCGATTGTGCCACGGTCCCCGATGCGGCCGGAACAAGGCTGCCTCTTTTCCCGGCAAATGCCGCGGCGATGCTCGCCATTGCCGCCAGAATCATCATGGCAGGGCCGGGTATGCCTATGGCGGATTCGCGATGCCATCGTATATGTAGTGCGAAACTTTCGGTTAACCCTAGATTTTGTAGTTTTTGTGACCCTGCTACGCACGGTTCGAATTTCTCTTTGTTTCCTAAACATTTCCCGCGACGCCTTCGTGCAGCACCTGCAGAATGCCGCGTCGCAGAAGCGGAAAAGGGAATCGCGGCGCCGAAGAAACCCGGTCCGGGTCAACCGGCAAAATTTCAAAAATAGGCAAATAAACTCGTTGACCGGATAGGCGGGATTACGCCAGATTGTGGAGGCCGATTGAGGGCGCCACAACATCTAGTGGCGCCTGGGCAGCAGGGGACAGTTTCAGTTTTTCGAGCCAAGGCTCTGACGCCAACGCGGACGCTTCGCGATCCGTGGGTGGGATCGTCTGTACCTCGCACCCCGCAACATTCGGCACAGGATGCAATGACATCCCAACACTGGGACAGCCGAACACGGGGCAGCGAAATGAAAATTGAAAGAAAATTCACCAAGGCCGGGCAGGACGCATATGCCGATCTTGAGTTCGTAACCACCACGTCCGAAATCCGGAATCCGGATGGCAGCGTCGTGTTCAAACTGGATGAGCTCGAAGTGCCCTCCAGCTGGAGCCAGGTCGCATCGGACGTCATCGCGCAGAAATATTTCCGCAAGGCCGGGGTGCCGTCGGAGCTGAAGAAGGTCAAGGAAGACGGCGTGCCCGAATTCCTGTGGCGCTCGGTGCCGGCGTCGAAGGACGTGACCTTCGGTGGCGAAACCAGTTCCAAGCAGGTGTTCGACCGTCTGGCGGGCGCCTGGGCCTATTGGGGCTGGAAGGGCGGCTATTTCTCGTCCGAGGCGGACGCCAGCGCTTATTACGACGAAATGCGCTTCATGCTGGCGACCCAGAAGGCGGCGCCGAACAGCCCGCAATGGTTCAACACCGGTCTGCACTGGGCCTACGGCATCGACGGGCCGGGGCAGGGGCACCACTATGTCGATTACCAGACCGGCAAGCTGGTGAAATCGAAATCCGCCTATGAACATCCGCAGCCGCATGCCTGCTTCATCCAGTCGGTCTCGGACGACCTGGTGAACGAGGGCGGCATCATGGACCTGTGGGTGCGCGAGGCGCGCCTGTTCAAATACGGGTCCGGCACCGGCACCAACTTCTCGTCGCTGCGCGCCGAGGGGGAATCGCTGTCGGGCGGCGGCAAGTCTTCGGGGCTGATGGGCTTCCTGAAGATCGGCGACCGCGCGGCCGGCGCGATCAAGTCGGGCGGCACCACGCGCCGCGCCGCCAAGATGGTGATCTGCGATGTCGACCACCCCGATATCGAGCAGTTCATCAACTGGAAAGTTAAAGAAGAACAAAAGGTTGCCAGCATCGTCGCCGGGTCGAAGATGCACGAAGAGAAGCTGAACGCGATCTTCGGCGCGATCCGCGCATGGGACGGCAGCAGCGAAGACGCGGTCGATCCGACGAAGAACCCGGGCCTGAAGGACGCGGTGCGCGGCGCCAAGAAAGTGTCGATCCCGGAAACCTATATCAAACGGGTGCTGGATTACGCGCGTCAGGGTTATGACAGCATCGAATTCCCGACCTACGACACCGATTGGGACTCCGAAGCATACGCCTCCGTATCGGGTCAGAATTCCAACAACTCGGTCCGCGTCACCGACGCCTTCCTCAAGGCGGTGGAAAACGACGAAGACTGGGAACTGCTGCGCCGCACCGACGGCGGCGTCGCCAAGACCATCAAGGCGCGCGATCTGTGGGAAGACATCGGCCACGCCGCCTGGGCCTGCGCCGATCCGGGCATCCAGTTCCACGACACCGTCAACGCCTGGCATACCTGCCCCGAAGACGGCGAAATCCGCGGTTCCAACCCGTGCTCGGAATACATGTTCCTGGACGATACCGCCTGTAACCTCGCCTCGATGAACCTGCTGACCTTCTACAAGGACGGCGAATTCCAGGCCGAGGATTACGTGCACGCCACCCGTCTGTGGACCGTCACCTTGGAAATCTCGGTGATGATGGCGCAGTTCCCGTCCAAGGAAATCGCGCAACTTTCCTATGATTTCCGCACTCTGGGACTGGGCTACGCCAATATCGGCGGGCTGCTGATGAACATGGGTCTGGGTTACGACAGCGACGAAGGCCGCGCCATGGGCGCCGCGCTGACCGCGATCATGACCGGCGTTTCCTATGCCACCAGCGCCGAAATGGCGGGCGAACTGGGCACCTTCGCGGGCTATGAGCGCAACGCCAAGCACATGCTGCGGGTGATCCGCAACCACCGCAACGCGGCGCAGGGCAATGGGCATGGCTATGAGGACCTGGCGGTCAAGCCGGTGCCGCTGGATCACGCCAACTGCCCCGATGCGCGGCTGGTCGAGCTGGCGATGAAATCCTGGGACGAGGCGCTGGAGCTGGGCGAAAAGCACGGCTACCGCAACGCGCAGGTTTCGGTGATCGCGCCGACCGGCACGATCGGTCTGGTGATGGATTGCGACACCACCGGGATCGAGCCCGACTTCGCGCTGGTGAAGTTCAAGAAGCTGGCCGGCGGCGGTTACTTCAAGATCATCAACCGCTCGGTCCCCGCGGCCTTGGAAAACCTCGGTTATTCCAGCAGTGAGATCGAGGAAATCGTCAGCTACGCGGTGGGGCACAGCACCCTGGGCAACGCGCCGGGGATCAACCACAATTCGCTGATCGGCCACGGCTTCACCAATGCCGAGATCGAAAAGGTCGAAGCGGCGCTGGCCACCGCCTTCGACATCCGCTTCGTGTTCAACCAGTGGACGCTGGGCGAAGATTTCTGCCACAGCACCCTGGGCATCCCGAAGGAGAAGCTGAACGATCCCAGCTTCGACATCCTGACCCATCTGGGTTTCAGCAAGAAAGACATCGAGCAGGCCAACGACCACGTTTGTGGCACCATGACCCTGGAAGGGGCGCCGCATCTGAAAGAAGAGCACTACCACATCTTCGATTGCGCCAATCCCTGCGGCAAGAAGGGCAAGCGCTACCTGTCGGTCAACAGCCACATCACCATGATGGCGGCGGCGCAAAGCTTCATCTCGGGCGCGATTTCCAAGACCATCAACATGCCCAACGACGCCTCGATCGAGGATTGCAAGGCGGCGTACGAGCTGAGCTGGTCGCTGGGGATCAAGGCCAACGCGCTCTATCGCGACGGGTCGAAGCTGAGCCAGCCTTTGGCGGCAGCGCTGATCGAGGATGACGAGGAAGCGGCGGAAATCCTGGAATCCGGCACCACGCAGGAAAAGGCCAAGGTGCTGGCCGAGAAGATCGTCGAAAAGGTCATGGTCAAGGAAATCGTCCGCAGCCACCGCGAAAAGATGCCGGAACGGCGCAAGGGCTATACCCAGAAGGCGGTTGTCGGCGGTCACAAGGTTTACCTGCGTACCGGCGAATATTCCGACGGGTCCTTGGGCGAGATCTTCATCGACATGCACAAGGAAGGCGCCGGTTTCCGCGCGATGATGAACAACTTCGCCATCGCCGTGTCGGTGGGCCTGCAATACGGCGTGCCGCTGGAGGAATTCGTCGACGCCTTCACCTTCACCAAGTTCGAACCGGCGGGCATGGTGCAGGGCAATGACAGCATCAAGAATGCGACCTCGATCCTCGATTACATCTTCCGCGAACTGGCGGTGTCCTATCTGGACCGGACCGACCTGGCCCATGTGAAGCCCGAAGGCGCAAGCTTCGACGATATCGGGCGCGGCGAGGAAGAGGGCGTGTCGAACATTTCCGAGATGAGCGAAAGCGCCGCCAGCCGCAGCTTGGAAGTGCTGAAGCAGATCAGTTCGACCGGCTATCTGCGCAAGCGTCTGCCGCAGGAACTGGTGGTGCTGCAGGGCGGTCAGACCATGGGCGGCACCGCGCTGAACGGCGCCGATCCGCAAATCGCGCTGCAGACGCTGGTGCCCGAAACCATCAGCGGCGGCGAAAGCCTGAGCGCCACCACGGCGGTTGCCTCGGGCGCGGTCGGCATGGATGCGCGGGTCAAGGCCAAGATGCAGGGCTACGAGGGCGATCCCTGCGGCGATTGCGGCAACTACACGCTGGTGCGCAACGGCACCTGCATGAAGTGCAACACCTGCGGCGCGACGTCGGGCTGTAGCTAATCAAGTTTCGGGGCGGGTGCGCTCGCCCCAAAACATGGATCGGGACACAGGCAGAAAACCGAGCGGTATCAACGATACCTGATCCGTGAAACTGGCCCCCCTCTGAGGGGGCCTTTTCTTTTTTACGGCACCCCGATCGTTCAACTGTCCGTTCAGGCCCGTATGTTCAAAGGCTTACCCAAGGTAGTTGTCCTAAAACCAAGGGATTTTTCTCCGTTCTGATACTAAGCGACAAATGTAAGTCTGACAGGTTGGAGGAACCTAATGGACGCGAGCCAGATCAAATCCGAAGGCGCGACCCCCGTGAATGCAGGCGCTGCGGAGAGCGATGACCGTCAGAAAGCCATCACCGAAATCGCCAGCCGCATCGGGGGGCTGAGCATTTCGATTGCCGAAGTGTCGGGCGAAATTTCGGATACGTCGCAACGGGTCGACCGTCAGGCCGAGGTGTTCCAGGAAATCGCGGCGCAGACCGAGGAAATGGCCTCGCAAAGCCGCTCGGTGCTGGCCTCGGCGAATAACGCGGTGGAAATTTCCGGCAATGCCGAACAGCGCGTCGCCGCCACCAGCGGCAGGCTCAACACCATGGTCAGCGGGATCACCGATCTGACCGACAAGGTGACGCGGATTTCCGAACAGCTGTCGTCACTGGAAACCGCGCTGCAACGGGTGTCGCAGGTATCCGGCGAGGTGGATAATATTTCGCGCAAGACCAACCTTCTGTCGCTCAATGCCTCGATCGAGGCGGCGCGGGCCGGGCGGCACGGTCGTGGCTTCATGGTGGTCGCGCAGGAGGTCAAGGACTTGTCGAACCTGACCGGCGAGGCCACCGGCGAGATCCAGGAAACCATCGCCACCCTGTCGGGCGAATTGCGCGAGCTGATGAAGATCGCCGATCTGGCGGTGAAGTCGGCGGGCGACATCCGCCAGCAGACCGATGGCATCGGCGAAGAAATCGACGCGCTACCGGCGACCTTGGGCGAGGTTAGCTCGGCCCAGCGGGACATCCTGGCCGCGACCGGCGATATCAGCCAGGCGGTGGGCGACGTGCGCAACGCGGTGACCGAACTGTCGGGCGAGGTGACGGAATCGTCGGAAAGCCTGAAATCCGCCATCGACACGATGCAGGGGCTGACCGAAAATTCCGAGGCCCTGACCGGGATGAGCGCGCGCCTGGGCGTGGAAACCGTCGACACGCCCTATATCGAAGCGGTCAAGGCGCTGGCCAAACAGGTGTCGGAAAGCTTCGAGCAGGGGGTGAATGCGGGCCGGATTTCAATGGCCGACCTGATGGATCGCAATTACACCCCGATCCCGGGCACCAATCCGGTGCAGGTGATGGCGCGCTGCACCAATTTCACCGACGCGGTTCTGCCCGCGTTCCAGGAACCGATGCTGGATTTCGCCGACAATATCGTGTTCTGCGCCGCGGTGAACAAGGACGGTTACCTGCCGACCCATAACAAGAAATTCTCGATGCCGCAGATGCAGGACCAGATCGACTGGAACACCGCCTATGCCCGCAACCGCCGGATCTTCGACGACCGGGTGGGCTTGGCCGCCGGGCAAAGCACGCGGCCCTTCCTGCTGCAGGCCTATCGCCGCGACATGGGCAACGGGGAGTTCGTGATGATGAAGGACCTGTCGGCGCCGATCTTCGTCAACGGCGTGCATTGGGGCGGTATCCGGCTGGCCTATAAGGTGTGACGCGGGGCCCGGGTCAGTCGCGGCGCAGCGCCGCCATGATCCACAGCGCGGCCAGCACGAAGGACGCGATCGCGTTCCAGCTCGCCATCGACAGGCCGAACATTTCCCAGGCGACCTGATCGCACATCACCACGCTTGGCCCGTCGGTGGACAGCAGGTTGTTGAGGTCCAGCCCGCCGCCCGATCCGGTGCAGCTGTCCGGGCCCGGCCACCAGCCGCGTTCGATTCCGGTGTGATAGACGCCGATCCCGCCGGTGGTCGCCGCGGCCAGACCGCCAAGCCAGGCCAGCGCGCCTGCATTCAGCGACAGCGCGGCGGCGCCTATGACGATGGCGGCGGCGTGCGGCCATCTTTGCCACAGGCAGATTTCGCAAGGCGCGAAGCCGAAGAACTGGAACAGGAAAGCCCCGCCCAGCAGCGCGCAAGACCCGAGGGTGGCCAGAAAGATCAGTGTTTTACGGTCGAGTTTCGCCATCAGAGATATTTCACCAAGTAGAAGCCGCCCAGCAAGAGGAGGACGAAAAGGGTAAAGAGCAAGCCCAGCCAGCGTTCGATGAAGTTGCGGATCGGGGTGCCGAATTTCCACAGCAGCGCCGCGACGATGAAGAAGCGCAGGCTGCGGGCGACCACGGCGCTGACGACGAAGGTTGCCAGCGGCAGCCCGGTCCAGCCCGACATGATGGTGATCACCTTGAACGGGAAGGGGGTCAGCCCGGCGATCAGCACCGGCCAGAACCCGGCGGCGTTGAATTGTTCGTTGAACGACGCCATCGCGTCGGCCTTGCCCATGGTTTCCAGGATCGGGCGGCCGATTTCGTCGTAGAAAAAGGCGCCGATGGCATAGCCCAGCAACCCGCCCAGCACAGAGGCGGCCAGCGCAACGGAAGCGATCAGCCAGGCGCGCGACGGCCGGGCCAGGATCATCGGGATCATCAGAACATCGGGCGGGATCGGGAAAACGGAGGCTTCCATGAAGGAAATCAGCGCCAGGACCCAAAGCGCCCTTGGGTGGTCGGCCAAGGCCAGGGTCCAGTGATACAGTCGCATGATCATGTCCGCGCGCGCCCTTTTTGATCCCGTTACGCCACGTTGGCGTCATCTGGTCAACCGCAATCGCCGTGATCGCGCGGATGCCTGCCATCACAAAGGCTTGTAGCGACGAATGTTTGTCGGAATTTCCGGCGCTTTGCCTCTGGACGCGGGCAAAAGAGACGGGTAATTCTTCCGCAGCGTGCCCAAGTGGCGGAATGGTAGACGCAGCGGATTCAAAATCCGCCGGCTTAACGGCCGTGCCGGTTCGAGTCCGGCCTTGGGTACCACCGTATTTTTCAATCTTCAGATTTGGTATTTTCCGTATCGCCTGCCCGCCGGGGCGGGGCGGTTTTCAATCGGCGTCTTGCGGGCACATCCCGGCCTCATTTTGGCCCGATTTGCGATGAGGCGGGGGGCGCTTGATTCGTTTCACGCCAATCCGAGAGGGGAAAATCCGCCGCATTTTGCGGCTATTGTCCCCGGATAGATAACATTCTCCTAAATTTTGACACGGATATGCGGCAGAAATTTGACGGGACCAAAGTGCAGTCCTCTGTCCGACCTTTGGAAACAGTCACTCCCTCTTTGGTTGTAAATTAACCTTGATAACCATAAAAATTCCGCAAAGCAGAAATATAAACCACAAATATCGGTGAATTTTTCACCTATTCCCGCTGAATCTGGAACCAATGGATTTGGTAAATGTCCGAAATTTTGACGAAATTAGACGAAATATCGGCAAGACAATTAAAATCATCCCTTTGTCGGTAGGCCCCTCTTAAGTATGTATTGGGTGTAGCCCTACTGGGGGGATACGTCTGCTGGCTGCGGGGGCGGCCATCGAAAATTTAGGTCAAGCATTCGGTTTGGGTGCGAGGCGACGCAACTGCACGTTTTTTAAAATCGGCGGTTCGCGGCCTGATCGGCGTCTCGTTGCGGGCGCCGGGCGGGGAAGTTTTGCCTCTGTTTATCCGAACGCATAAGGCCTGTTGGATTTGGCTTCGGGCGGCACCGGACACGGCACCGCCACTGCTACGCGCAGTATGGGGATGACCCCATCGCAAAAGGTGAAAGAGGCTTGAAATGGCTGATTTGATTCTGGATTGGTCCCTGTTCGGCGATTACGGCACCAATTTGGGTGCATCGAATACCGTGGATACCGGCGGGATCGCCGTCAATGTCGGCTTCACCGCCATTGACGAAGGCGCCGAGGCATTCACCGTCAACTCGGACAACTACGTCGCCCCCGGCGAAGACTTCGACCCCAAATCGGCGCTCAAGCTGTTCGGCCTGGGCGGCGAGGGCGGCATGGACGACACCTCGACCGTGACGATGGATTTCACCTCCACCGACGAGCAATTCGGCGATGCGGTGCAGGATGTCAGCTTCCGGCTGAACGATATCGATTACGGCGCCGATCCCGACAACAGCGGCGGCATCCACTATGACTGCCTGCAAATCCTGGCCTATGACGCCGACGGCAACGCCATCCCGGTGACCATCACCCCGGGGTCGGATGTCGACCTGGCCGGCAGCTATGTCAGCGGCACGGACAGCTCCTATGAGCCGACCGACGAAGCGGCCACCGCCCTGGTGGAAATCGCAGGCCCGGTATCGCGGATCGAAATCAGCTATCACAATGGCGGCGACGACATCCAGCGGGTCTATATCAGCGACGTCCATTTCTCGACCACCGACAACGACTGCCCCGAAGACGGGCTGGACGGCATCGTCGAAGGCACCGAGGGCGACGATTATATCGACACCTCCTATACCGGCGACCCCGAAGGCGACATGGTCGATAGCGAAGACAATATCTGGCCCGGCCAGTCGCCCAACGACGACATCATCGAAGGCTACGGCGGCGACGACACCATCCTGGGCGGCGACAGCGACGACACGATCGACGGCGGCGACGGCAGCGATTCCATCGAAGGCGGCGACGGGTCGGACGTGATCACCTCGGGCCCCGGCGCTCTGGACGGCGCGCTGCCCGATATGGGCTATCCGGGCCTCTACGCTTCGGATTCCGATCCCGATAACGACCGCGACTTCGTCGATGGCGGCGACGGTGCCGACACGATCATGACCGGCGACGACGCCGACACCATCATGGGCGGCCGCGGCACCGATTATATCGATGGCGGGCTGGACGCCGACGAAATCGACGGCGGCTCGGGCGGCGACACCATCATCGGCGGCGAAGGGTCGGACACGATCTTCGGCAGCTCGGGCGACGACCTGATCTATGGCGGTCTGGATCCGTCTTACCCGGATGCGGTCAACATCCCCGACGATACCGATCTGCGCCCCGATAACGGCCAGGATTACATCCATGGCGGTGCCGGCGACGACGTGATCTATGGCGCGGATGACGACGACACGCTCTATGGCAGCTCGGGCGACGATTACCTGGACGGCCAGATTGATGACGACGAAATCTATGGCGGTTCGGGCAACGACACGCTGATCGGCGGCGCCGGCGACGACCTGCTGCAGGGCGGCGGCGGTGTCGATGAAATCGACGGCGGCGACGATGCCGACACCATCATGGGCATCACCATGGGCGAAACCGTGCATGGTGGCGCGGGCGGCAACGACGACGACACCCTGATGCTCTACGGGATCGGCGATTTCCGCCTGACCGACGTGGTGACCGACAGCGACGGCAACGGGTTCGACGGCACCATCGAATTCCTCGACGGCAATGGCGGCGTCAAGGGCACCGCGGCCTTCACCAATATCGAAAACATCGTGCCCTGCTTCACCCCCGGCACCCTGATCGCGACGACGCAGGGCGCACGGATGGTCGAGACGCTGAAGGAAGGCGACAAGGTCATCACCCGCGACAACGGGATCCAGGAAATCCGCTGGCTCGGTGCCCGCAAGATGACCGGGATCGAACTGGCGCGTGACCCCAAGCTGCAGCCGATCCTGATCCGCAAGGGCGCCCTGGGTAACGGGTTGCCGCAGCGCGACATGATGGTCAGCCCGAACCACCGGGTGCTGATCACCAACGAGAAGGTGAACCTCTACTTCAACGAAACCGAGGTCCTGGCCGCGGCCAAGCACCTGGTCGGTCTGGAAGGCATCCACAAGGTCAACGTGGTGGGCACCACCTATATCCACTTCATGTTCGACCAGCACGAAGTGGTGCTGTCGGACGGGGCCTGGACCGAAAGCTTCCAGCCGGGCGATCAGTCGCTGAAGGGGATCGGCAAGGATCAGCGCGAAGAAATCTTCACCCTGTTC
This sequence comes from Thalassovita mangrovi, assembly GCF_009857745.1. Lineage (GTDB taxonomy): Bacteria > Pseudomonadota > Alphaproteobacteria > Rhodobacterales > Rhodobacteraceae > Thalassobius > Thalassobius mangrovi. The sequence goes on along the minus strand of NZ_WWEN01000002.1, from coordinate 1,323 downwards.
CCGGAACTGCGTGAACGTGAAGGCGTCGGCAACTACCAGGCCGCGCGGCGGTCGCTGAAGAAACACGAAGCGACCCTGCTGAACTTCACCAAGTAATCTGCGTCATGCAGCACTGTCTCCGCCTCGGCGGGGGCAGCCGGAAAAGGGACCGGGGGCTGTCCCTTTTCCGACTTATACCGGGGGGATTCTGCCGTCCGCCACCGGAACTCTGCCGATTTCCATTTCTGTAACCACAGATGGAAAGAAAGCGAACAATGCCCTGATCCCGGGAAAGATGCGGATCGCGCCCCCCTACTTTGGGGCGGAACGACCTCAGTTCAGACGTAATTTCGCCGAAAGTGTCGGGCAAATTATACGAATTGATATGGAAATCGCGGGTACAGGCTGGCTTACCGTACTCGCTGATCGACGAAGCCGAGGATGACATGACCCACGGGGCCGACCTGATCGCTGCACTCCGCCACTGCGACACCCGCCTAAGGGTGCCGCGCGGAACGGGTACGGCCCATACCGGGATCATGCGACATGAGGGGGGCTGCGCGTGAACACCAGTTTCATCGCATATGGGATCGACGTCGTGACCGATCCCGATCTGGCCGTGCTGACCGGCACCGGCCAGGACGGGGCGGGGCAGGTCACGCTGCAGAACGGCAGTCAGAGCTTCACCGACACCCAGATCGTCGAGATCATCGTGGAGCAGGTCACGCTTGATGGCGAACTGACCGGAGCGACCCGGATCGTCGGCATCAACGTCTATGACAGCAAGGCCGATTTCGACGCTGGCACGGTGCTTTACGCCTATGAACCGGCCGTTGCGGGCGATGCCGCCTTGGTGCAGGAAACCGTCGCCGGGATGGGCGATGGCTATCTGCAATTCGACGCCTCAATGCTGGTCTCCTCCGATGCCGGTGCGCCGGTGCTGGGCGCGCTGTTCATCGCGCCGGGTACGGATGCAAATGACAGCTACGGCGCGCTGGTGCTGGACAATCATTCCGACACCGATCTGGACGGCGACGGCGTGATCGCCGCGGGCACGGCCGAGGTCGGCAACGGCGCGTTCAACACCGGCTATTCCGACACCGCCTATGCGCCGCCGCTGGCGGGCGATCAGGTAGTCGAGGGCGGCGACGGCGATGATTTCATCGATCCCTATTACACAGGCGACCCCGAGGGCGACCGCATCGACAATAACGACGCCGCCGACGGGTCGAACGACGACGTGGTCCGCGCCGGGGCCGGCGACGACACGGTACTGGCCGGCGACGGCAACGATTACATCGACGGCGGCAGCGGCCACGACCAGCTGGAAGGCGGCGACGGCGA
>NZ_WWEN01000001.1 GCF_009857745.1 Thalassovita mangrovi | reverse complement strand
GGCTATGGCGACGACACGATCACGCTGGAAAACGATTTCGGCAACGACACGATCGAGATGGAAGACCAGGAGGAGGTCAATGGCGACATCCTCGACATGTCCGCGGTCACCGACGATCTGACCGTCGATCTGAGCCCGACCAACCGGGGCGCGGGCACCGTGTCCGACGGCACGTCCACCGCCAATTTCCAGGGCGTCGAGCACCTGGTGCTGGGCAGCGGCACCAACACGCTGGTGCTGGCCGATTTTTCCGGGACCGACCGTGTCGAGGGTTTCGACGCGCCGGTGCTGAACACCGACGGGAGCTATAGCGGCAAGGACCTGCTGGACGTGTCCGGCCTGACCGACGACGAGGGCAACCCGGTCGATGTGAACGACGTGGTGGTGTCGGACGACGGATCGGGCAACGCGGTTCTGAGCTTCCCGCATGGGGAAGCGCTGACCCTGGTCGGGGTGGCCCCGGCCGATGTGTCAGACGTGGCGCAGCTGGCGGCGATGGGAATCCCGGCGGACAGCCGCGACGGGATCGTAGAGGGCGGATCGGGCAGCGAGCTGATCGATGACAGCTTCACCGGCGATCCCGATGGCGACCGCGTCGATGGCGGCGATGCCATCGATCCGGGGGCGGGGGCGGACGATGACAGTATCCGCGCCGGATATGGCAACGACACGATCCGCGCCGGGCTGGGCAATGACACGATCGATGCCGAATTCGGCGACGACTGGATCGAGGCCGGCGCGGGCGACGACCTGCTGATCGGCGGTCTGGGCGGCGACACGATGTTCGGCGAGGCGGGCAACGACAGTTTCCAGATTTCCAGCGGCGATACCGCGATGGGCGGCGACGGCGATGACAGCTTCTTCGTCGATGACAGCCTGCGCAACGGCGAACGGTTCAAGATCGACGGCGGCGCGGATGGCGAAACCAAGGGCGACACGCTTTACGTCAACGGCCCGGCCAACATCACCTATGATCCGAACGATCCCGAAACCGGCAGCGTGGAATGGCAAGACGGGTCGGTTCTGTATTTCAGCGACATCGAAAATGTCGTGCATGTTCCGTGCTTTACCGAAAACAGCATGATCAAGACCCTGGGCGGGGAAAAGCCTGCCCGCGACATTCGCCCCGGCGATCTGGTGCTGACGCGCGATGACGGGTTGCAGCCGGTCCGCTGGGCCGGGACCCGCGAGTTGAGCGCCGAGGAACTGGCCGCCAAGCCCGGCCTGCGCCCGGTGCGCATCCGCAAGGGGGCGCTCGGCCCCGGGATGCCCTGCCGCGATCTGATCGTGTCGCCGCAGCATCGGATGCTGATTTCCGGCCCCAAGACCGCGCTGTGGTTCGGCAGCGATGAGGTGTTCGTCGCCGCCATCCACCTGACCTGCCTGGACGGGGTGGAACAGCTGGGCAATGAGGCCGTCACCTATGTGCATTTCATGTTCGAAAAGCATCAGCTGGTGCAGGGCGACGGAGCCTGGAGCGAAAGCTTCCAGCCCGGCGATCTGAGCCTGCTGGGGATGGACGAGGACCAGCGCAACGAGATCGTCAGCCTGTTCCCGCAGCTGATTTCCGAGAGTGCCGACACCGCCTATCCCGCCGCGCGCCAGACCCTGACGGCACGCGAAACCCGGGTGCTATTCGCCTGATTGCTGAGCCCGCCAGGCCGCCCAGGCCTCGGGCGTGTCGAGATCGGTCAGCGCATGTCGCGCGGGCAGGGGGATGAGCTGCAGCTTTTCGGGATGGGCCGCCAGGAAGCCGCGCGCGCCCTGATCGCCATCCAGCCTTGCCAGCATGCCGAAGCACGAGCGCGGAAAGATCACCGGATGACCCGGCTTGCCCGCCGCCCCGGTGCCGCGCGCGATCGCGCCCGGCTGGTATTGATCCAGCACAGTCTTTAGGTCCTCCGCCGTCAGCTCCGGCATGTCGGCGGGCAGGATCATCGCGGCGTCGATGTCATCGGGCAGGGCGGTGATGCCGGTTCGGATCGACACGCCCATGCCGTCATCCGCATCGGGCACCCAGATGGGCGTCGCCCGGTCCCCGATCAGCGCCGCCCTTGGATGGGCTGGCGAGGGCAGGCAGGTAAAAACCGGGCAGCCGGTGGATTGCGCGCGTTCGATCACCAGCGACAGCAAGGGCATCCCGCCCACCGGTTCCAGCAGCTTGTCGCGCCCCGGCCCCATGCGGGAGGAACTGCCGGCGGCGAGGATCAGGATGGCGATGGTCACAGCGGCCGGATCTTCAGCTTGGTGATCTGGTTCTGCTTGCGCGCGACCACTTCGAAACGGAAGCCGTGGAAGGAAAACACCTGGCCCGCGGTCGGGATCATCTGCGCTTCGTGGATGACCAGCCCGGCGATGGTGTTGGCCTCGTCATCGGGCAGGTTCCAATCCTTGGCGCGGTTGATGTCGCGGATCGTCATCGACCCGTCGACCAGGAATTGCCCGTCCTTGGTTTTCTGGATCGCCAGCGCGGCATCGGGATCGAATTCGTCGGTGATCTCGCCGACGATTTCTTCCAGGATGTCTTCCAGCGTGATCAGCCCTTCCAGCGATCCGTATTCGTCCACCACCAGCGCGAAATGGGTGCTGCGGCGCAGGAATTGCCGCATCTGATCGTCCAGCGTGGTGGTGTCGGGGACGAAATAGGGCGGCATGGCGACGTCGCTGACGTTGAAATTCTGCAAGGCTTCGGGCGACGCATCGGGGCCAAGCATCAATTTATGCATGGCGCGCAGCAGGTCCTTGGCATGGACCACGCCGACGATATTGTCCGGCTCGTCCTTGTAAAGCGGCAGGCGGGTGTGGTTGCTTTCGACGCATTGGGCGAGGATTTGCAACGGATCGCTATCGGCGTCGATCATTTCGATCTGACTGCGGTGCAGCATGATTTCCTCGACCGCGCGGTCGCTCAGGTCCAGCGCGCCGAGGATGCGGTCGCGGTCTTCCTTTTCCACCACGCCCTCGGAATGGCCCAGCTGCAGGGCGCCAGCGATTTCTTCGCGCACCGCCAGGATCTGACTGTCGGGATCGGTGCGCACGCCGAAGATGCGCAGGATGGCGCGCACGAACCAGCGCACCGCGCCGACCACCGGGGAAAACAGGGTGACGATGACCTGGATCGGCGACGACACCCGCGCGGCGGCGGTTTCGGCATTGGTGATCGCATAGGTTTTCGGCAGCACCTCGGCGAAGATCAGCACCAAGAGCGTCATCACCAGCGTCGCCAGCGCCACGCCGCTATCGCCGAAGGCGCGGGTGAACAGCGATGTCGCCAGCGAGGCGGCGAGGATATTGACCAGGTTGTTGCCCAGCAGCACCGATCCGATCAGCCGCTCGTTATCCTCGGTGATCCTGAGCGCCCGTTCGGCGCCGCGCGATCCCTTGTCGGCCTGGCTGCGCAGCTTGCCGCGCGACGCGGCGGTCAGCGCGGTTTCGGACCCGGAAAAGAATCCCGACAGAACCAGCAGGAACAGGATCGCCAGGGCGGTGATCCAGAAGGTGCTGTCGAGCGTGGCGATGGTGGTTTCCATGACGTGCGTATCCCCTTGCATGGCAAGGGTTATGGGCATCAACGGGTCGCGGATCAAGGGGGTGCGGGCGGATCGCGCGCCGGTCTCAGCCGTCGCGCGCCAGCGGGTGGTGTTCCAGCACCAGTTCCTTCAGCCGTTCGTCCAGAACATGGGTGTAAATCTCGGTCGTCGCCACGTCGGCATGGCCCAGCAATGTCTGGATCGCGCGCAGGTCGGCGCCATTGGCCAGCAGGTGGGTGGCGAAGGCGTGGCGCAAAGTGTGCGGCGTCACCTTGTCGGGGGACACCCCGGCGGCGACCGCCAGTTCCTTGACGATCTGGAAAAACCGGTGCCGGGTCAGGTGCCCTAACTTGCCCCGGCTGGGAAACAGGTAGCGCGACGCCGGTTGCCCGTTCTTGCGCGCCTCTTCCTCGGCCGCGTCCCGGGTTTGCAGCCACTCGGCCAGCATCGCGCGGGCGGGCGGCGACAGCGGCACCATGCGTTCCTTGCCGCCCTTGCCGAGGATCAGAAGAACCCGCGGATCGCCGCGCGCCGCGGACACCGGCAGCGACACCAATTCGCTGACCCGCATGCCGGTGGCGTAAAGCACCTCCATCAGGCAGGAATTGCGCAGCCGGTCGGCGGCGCTGCGCCCGGTGGTCTTGGCGGCGGCCAGCAGCCGGTCGACCTCCTCCTCGCTCAGCGTCTTGGGCAGTTTCTTGTCGCGGCCGGGGCCGCTGATCTGGATCGCCGGGTTGTCCTGACGCAGTCCTTCCTCGAAGGCGAAGCGGAACAACTGCCGGATCGCCGACAGCCGCCGCGCCCGGGTGGATCGCGCCAGCCCCTGGGCTTCGCAATGGACAAGGTAGGATTCGATCTGATCGCGGCTGACGCGCGCGAATTCCACCGGACGGCGCGCCGCCCAGCCTGCGAAATCCTTCAGGTCGCGGGCATAGGCCAGCCGGGTGTTATCGGCTGCACCCAGTTCGGCGGCCTGCGCCTCCAGGAACGAAGATATCCAATGCAGGTCGCTCATCACAAACGGCGCTCCAGCAGCAGGAAATGCAGCGCCGCGCGCCGTGCCGCGTCTTCCAGCCCGACGGCGCGGAAGGTGGCCAGCGCGATGGGCAGCTGATCGATTTCCCCGCGCACCGCGCGTTCATAGCGCAGCATGGCGCGCAGGATCACCTCGCCCAGGCGGCCGGCGGCGATATCGGCGCGGAACATGGCGGGCATTTCGGTAGCGGCGAAACCTTCAGCGATGGCGCGTTCGGTATCGGTCGAGGCGCTGGCTTGCTGCGGGTTGCCCTGCGCCAGCTCGGTCAGGAACCGCGTCCCGGCGAAGGTTTCACCATAGCGCTGCGCGGCGGCCTCGTATTGCGGCGACAGCAGCGCCAGGCGATAGGCCATTTCCGCCGCGTCCCCGCTCAGCGGCAGTTGCAGCAGCGTGTCGGCGTAAAGCTTGGCGAAAGGCACCTCCAGCCGAGCGACTTTCATCGCGGTGACCGCCTTGGGCAGGGTTTTCGCCACCATGCCGGGATCGCGGGCGCGCAGGGCGATGTCGAACCGCTGGACCGCATCGACCCGGTCCCATATCCCGCCCGAGGCCGCGGGCTGCCGTTCCGAATAGATCCCCAGCAGCCGGTTTTCCGCCAGCGCCCCGGTCTGGGCCAAACGTTCGGCGGCGGCGATCTGCGCCTTCCACCCGGCGGTGCCGCGCAGGTCGGACACCGAAAAGGCGCGTGGCAACGGCGCGGTGGGCATCGGTTCGCCGATCGCTTCGCGCAGCCGGAAAATCAGCGGCGTCGGGCGCACCGGCGGATGCGGCAAGGGTTCGCCCTCGACCAGTTCTGGGTCGAGGAAATGCAGCAGCAGCACCTCTTCCTGATCGGTCAGGATGCCAAGCGCGCGGGCGGTGTCGAAGGTCAGCGCGGCGGTGGCCCAGTTGCCGCCGCGCGCGGTGCAGAACACCCGCGCGGCATAGGACGGCGACAGGTGCGGCGATTGCACCAGCCGGGCGCAGGCCTTGTCCTCGTCGCCGGTCAGCAGCGTGGCGTCGAACCAGCGGGCGAACAGCGCAGGCGTAGCGGCGCCGGCCCGGTCCAGCAGCGCCTGAACCGCCTCCACCGCGCCCAGGTCGATCAGCGCGTCGATCCGTGCCTGTAGAAAGAGGTTTTCTGTCGCGGCGGGCACCGGCGGATCGGCCTCGGCCAGCAGCAGGGTGTAAAACAGCGTCTGCATCGCGGGCAGGGCGCTGAGCTTCTGCGCCGCGATCAGGTCGGCCAGGTCCTCGGACCGGCTGCTTTGCCACAGGGTGGCGGGCAGGCCGGTCATCTGCGGCGGCAACAGCCCGACCGCATCGGCGCGCACATCGTCCAGCGGCGAGGTGTCGATTTCGGGAATCACAGCCGTATCGGCGATGGGCGGTTCAAGCGACGGAGCGCCGGGCCGGATCAGAGGTTCGGGGGCCGGATCGTTCAGCCAGTCGATGGCGGAAAGCGGCGCCTGCGCCAGCGCCAGCGTCGGGCAGAAGAAGAGCAGCGCCAGGCTAGCCCGCATCAAGCACCACCTGCAGCCGCTGTTCCGTTTGCGGTGCGGAAAAATCAGCGCCCAGCCACGGCCCCACATAGGCATAGGCGACAAGCCCGATGAAACCGAAGATTGCTAGGATGAAAAGCCATTTGAAAAGTCGCCCCATTATGTTTCTGCCCGTTTGCCTGTGATTTTCCTCAACTTATAACTGGCATTTTGCGCAAGATCACGTCATTCAGTCGTGAAATCTGAAAAACGGCAAGGGTTGGCCGAGTTCGACGCATCATGAGTTGGAAATTGAAGAAAACAGTCGTGCTTGTGGGCATGATGGGGGCCGGAAAAACCGCCGTGGGCAAGGCCTTGGCGGTAAAACTTGGCGTTCCGTTTCTTGATTCGGATGCCGAAATCGAAACGGCGGCCAATATGAGCATCGCCGAGATTTTCGCGCGCGACGGCGAAAGCTTCTTCCGGCAGAAGGAAAGCCAGGTGATCGAGCGGCTGCTGACTAGCGAACGCTGTATCCTGTCGACCGGCGGCGGTGCTTTCCTGGCGCAGCAGAATCGAGACGCGATTTCCGACAAGGGCGTGTCGGTCTGGCTCGATGCCGGGCTTGACCTGCTGTGGCAGCGGGTGCGGCACAAATCGACCCGGCCGCTGCTGCGCACCCCTGATCCTTTCGGAACCCTGTCGGAGCTGTACCAGCAGCGCACCCCGATCTATGCCAAGGCCGATCTGCGCGTCGCGGTGGAGCCGAGCTTCACGATCGAGGAAACCCGCGACCGGGTGATCGCCGCGATCGAAACCCGGCCCGATGTAGTGGAGATGAAGTGATGCAGGAAACCGTTCATGTGGGCCTGGGTGATCGCGCCTATGACATCCATATCGGCCCCGGATTGCTGGCCCGGTCGGGGGAGCTGATCGCGCCCTTGCTGCGGCGCCAGCGGGTGGCGGTGATCAGCGATGAAAACGTCGCGGCACTGCATCTGGATGGCCTGAAGGACGGGCTGCAAGCCGCTGGAATCGAAATGGTTTCCAAGGTTTTGCCTGCCGGGGAATCGACCAAGAGCTGGCCCTATCTGACCGAAACAGTCGAATGGCTGCTGGATCAGAAGGTGGAACGTTCCGACGTCGTCGTGGCGCTTGGCGGCGGGGTGATCGGCGATCTGGTCGGTTTTGCTGCGGCGGTGCTGCGCCGGGGCGTGCGCTTCGTTCAGATCCCGACCTCGCTTCTGGCGCAGGTGGACAGTTCGGTGGGCGGCAAGACGGGGATCAATTCGCCGCACGGCAAGAACCTTGTCGGCGCGTTTCATCAGCCCTCGCTGGTGCTGGCCGATACGGCCGTTCTGGGCACCCTGAAAGAACGTGATTTCCTGGCCGGATACGGCGAGGTTGTGAAATACGGCCTGCTGGGAGATTTCGAATTCTTTCAGTGGCTTGAGAAGAATGCTTCGCGCGCTGCCGCAGGCGATATGGATGCGCGCATCTACGCGGTGAAACGCTCGGTCGAAATGAAGGCCGAAATCGTCGAACGCGACGAGACCGAACAGGGCGACCGCGCGCTTTTGAACCTGGGCCACACCTTCTGCCACGCGCTGGAGGCCGCCACCGGCTATTCCGACCGGTTGCTGCATGGCGAAGGGGTCGCCATCGGCTGCGCCCTGGCCTTCGAGGTCAGCGCCCGTATGGGGCTGTGCCCGCAGGAGGACCCCAGCCGCATCCGCTCCCACCTGCGCGAGATGGGCACCAAGGTGGACCTGTCGGACATTCCCGGCGACCTGCCGGATGCCGACGGGTTGCTGGATCTGATGGCACAGGACAAGAAGGTCGTCGCGGGCAAGCTGAACTTCATCCTGGCGCGCGGCATCGGGCAGGCCTTCGTCACCTCGGATGTCGACCGCGACCTTGTGCGCGGGGTGTTGCAAGAGGCGCTGGCGGCGCGCTGATCCCCCTTTGCAAAAAGGCGGAAATCGTGCAAAAGGCCCGGTCTGTGAAAGGATGGGTCCGATGAAACGTTCCGAATTGCTGATGCCGGCGGGCAATCTGCGCAAGCTGAAGATGGCGGTGCTTTATGGTGCCGATGCCGTTTACCTTGGCACGCCCGACATGAGCCTGCGGACGAAATCGGAATTCTCGCTCGACGAGGTGATCGAGGGCGTGCAGTTCTGCCATGACCATGGCAAGCGCGCCTATCTGACGCTGAACCTGTTTTCGCATAACAAGGACATTCCGAAGCTCGACGAATATATTGAAACCATTCGGAAAGTTTCGCCAGACGGGTTGATCATCGCCGATCCCGGAGTGTTCCAATACGTGCGCGAACGGGCGCCGGAAATCCCGCTGCATATCTCGACCCAGGCCAATGTCTGTTCCTGGCTCAGCGTGAAGTTCTGGCAGGATCAGGGCGCGTCGCTGGTCGTTCTGGCACGCGAAGTGTCCTATCCGGAACTGGCCGAGATCCGCGAAAAATGTCCCGATGTACAGCTCGAGGCCTTCATCCACGGCGCCATGTGCATGACCTATTCGGGCCGTTGCCTGCTGTCCAACTTCATGGCCGAACGGGGCGCCAACCAGGGCAACTGCGCCAATTCCTGCCGCTGGAATTACGGCGTGCGGATGCGGCTGAAGGACGGCACGGTCGAGGACCTGAATATCACGCCGGAAAACGCTGATCTGTTTGAGTTTTTGCTTGAAGAAGGCTGCCGTCCGGGCGAATTGATGCCGATCGAGGAGGACGGGCGCGGGTCCTATATCATGAATTCGCGCGACCTGTGCCTGCTGCCCAAGCTGGACGATTACCTGAAGATCGGCGTCGACAGCCTGAAGGTCGAAGGGCGCGGCAAGTCGGAATATTACTGCGCCATCGTCGCGCGGGCCTACCGGATGGCGATTGATGCGTATTACGAGGACCCGGAAAATTGGGACCCGCGGCCCTATATGGAAGAATTAGAAACGGTGTCTAACCGTGGATATACATTGGCTTTTCATGAAGGAAGGCTGACCCATCACGCACATGGCTATGAACACACGGCCTCAATCGCGCAATGGGAATATGCCGGTGTCGTGACCGAGGTGACCGAGGATGCGTTCCTGGTCGAGGTGAAGAACAAGCTGGAAGCGGGCGAGGTTCTGGATTTCGTGTCTCCGGTGGCGAAGGACACCGTGCTGCTGCGCCTGTACGATTTCGAAGTGGCGGCGACGGGCGAGCGGAAAGACGTCATCCACGGATCGACCAAGACCGTCATCCGGGTGCCCTTCGCCCTGTTCGATCACGAAGATACCGATTGGCTCAAGGCGCATTTCCCCGCCTTCACGGTGCTGCGCAAGGAAAAGGCGCTGACCCCGGATCAATGGGCGCGGATCAAGCTCGACAAGACCGTGCAGGGGATCGAGGTCAGCGGCAAGGACCGACCGGCGGCCTATGCCCGCCAACGCGACGCGCTGGTCGATGCGATCGGCGAGGGCGCGCAGGAGCGGCGGCACAAGACCAACCGCGTCGGCACCGAAGGTTGCTGCGGCCGGGGCTGCAACGGCTGCATGATGTTCTGGCAGGACCCGATCTATGAAAAGGCACGCGCGGAATTGCTCAAGCGCAAGCAGGGCGAACAGCTGAGCCGGGAAGAGGCCAAGGCGCTGAAATTGCCTGCGGCGGAGTAGGGGCTTGGTGGGGTGAAACCCCGCCCTACATCTTTGCAATGAACGTAAAAACGCCCGGCCAGATGACCGGGCGTTTCTGATTCCGTCGCGTGGGGTGTCAGCTCACTGAAACTTAATCGTCATGGCGGCAAAGCAGCGTCAGCTCCATTGGCTTGCCTTTGGGAAGTTTGAAAGTTTCTACTTCGCAGTTTTTCAAGTCCGCAATTTTCTTCGCGATCTTTTCCGCTGCCGCGTTAGAGGAGAAAGGTTTCCCTTGCCCGTCGAACACCAGGCCGGTTGTCGTGCGATAATTGCTGTCGGTGAATTTGGGCTTTTGGAAAAAAGCGATGTGATCGTCCCATATGCGCCGGCTGTACACCTTGAAAGGCACGTCTTTTTCCAATGCGCAGACGAATTCGAATTTGGCCGGATCTTGGAAATAATGCTTCGGCGGGCAGGCGTTCGCCCCCGTGGCAACCACGGAGGCGATGATGACTATCGCTGCGTACCGAAGCATATCACTCCGCCAGCTTGACCAGCGCGTGCCGCTTCTTGCCGGCCGAAAGCTTGATCGGCGCGGCCAGCGCCGCCGCATCGACCATCAGCCCGGCATCGCTCAGTTCCTCGTCGTTCAGCTTCGCGCCATGTTCGGCGATCAGACGCTTGGCGTCCTTGCCCGATTTCGCCAGACCCGATTTGACGAAGAGCTGCACGATGGACACCCCGTCACCCAGATCGGCCAGGCTGAGCTCCACCGTCGGCAGGTCGTCGCCCACGCCGCCCTTTTCGAACACTTCGCGCGCGGTGGCCTCGGCCGCTTTCGCTGCCTCGGCGCCGTGGCACAGCGTGGTGACCTCGTTGGCCAACACGATCTTGGCGTCGTTGATCTCCGATCCTTGCAGCGCGCCCAGGCGGTCGCATTCCTCGATCGGCAGCTCGGTATAGAGCTTCAGGAAGCGGCCGACATCGGCATCGGTGGTGTTGCGCCAGAACTGCCAGAATTCGTAGGGCGAGCGCATGTCGGCGTTCAGCCACACCGCGCCATCGGCCGATTTGCCCATCTTCTTGCCGTCCGAGGTGGTCAAGAGCGGCGAGGTCAACCCATAGACTTCGTGATCGATCACCCGGCGGGTCAGGTCGATCCCGTTGACGATATTGCCCCACTGGTCCGATCCGCCCATCTGCAGCAGGCAGCCATAGCGGCGGTTCAGTTCCAGGAAATCGTAGGCCTGCAGGATCATGTAGTTGAACTCGAGGAAGCTCAGCGACTGTTCCCGGTCGAGCCGAGATTTCACCGATTCAAACGACAGCATCCGGTTGACGGAAAAATGCCGCCCGATATCGCGCAGGAATTCGAGGTAGTTCAGCCCGTCCAGCCATTCGTCGTTGTTCAGCATCAACGCCTTGTTCGGCGCTTCGGTGTCGTAATCGATATACTTGGCGAAGACCTTCTTGATGCCCTCGATATTGTCGTCGATCTGTTCGGCCGTCAGCAGCGGGCGTTCATCGGCGCGGAAGGACGGGTCGCCCACCTTGGTGGTGCCGCCGCCCATAAGGGTGATCGGCTTGTGCCCGGTCTTCTGCAGCCAGCGCAGCATCATGATCTGGATGAGCGACCCCACATGCAAAGATTTTGCCGTGGCGTCGAAGCCGATATAGGCCGGGACCACCCCTTGATACAGCGCCTCGTCGAGGCCCTGATAATCGGTGCAATCGGCGAGGAAGCCGCGCGCCATCATGACTTGCATGAATTCCGATTTGGGATGGTAGGTCATATCATTTGTCCCTTACAGCTTTGCGAGGCACGGTATAGAGTGCATCGCAAAGAGTGGAAACCGTTTTTCAACGCGGGATTCCCCGTTTGATGAGGATTTCGGACATGCGGCAGGGGCAGGCGGTTTGGGCCTTGGGCACGATGTCGGGCACGTCGCTCGACGGGGTCGATGCGGCGATGCTGAAAACCGACGGGCAGGCGATCTTCGACTTCGGGCAAACCGGCTACCGCGCCTACGGGGCCGAGGACCAAGCCTTGCTGCGTGCGGCGCTTGGCAAATGGCCGGGCGAGGATGGCGTGGCCGAGGCGGCGGAGTTGGTCGAAGGGGCGCATATCGCCTTGCTGCGCGATTTTGTCGGGGCCGAATTGATAGGCTTTCACGGCCAAACACTTGCGCATGATCCGAAGGGCCGCGGCACCCACCAGGCCGGCGACGGCGCCAAGCTGGCCGAGGCCCTGGGCCTGCCGGTGGCCTGGGATTTCCGCAGCGCCGATGTGGAACTGGGTGGCGAAGGCGCGCCGCTGGCGCCGTTTTTCCATTTCGCCTGCGCCAAGTGGATCGGGGCCGATGAACCGCTGGCCTTCCTCAATCTCGGCGGCGTCGGCAACATCACCTGGATCGACCCGACCAAGGAGCGGCCGGAACAGGACGGCGCGCTGCTGGCCTTCGATACCGGTCCCGCGAACGCGCCGCTCAACGACCTGATGCAGCAGCGCCGCGGTGAACCCTTCGACAAGGACGGCGCGCTGGCGGCGACGGGCGAAGTGGTGGCGGGCGCGCTGGAGCTCTTCCTCGACGATCCCTATTTCCCGAAAATACCGCCCAAATCGCTCGACCGGGATGCCTTTTCCGACATGCTCGACCTGGTGCGGGAACTTTCCGACGCCGACGCGGCGGCCACCATGACCGGCATGGCGGCGGCGGCGGTGATGCAGGCGATGGTCCATTGCCCGGCGCTGCCCGCGCGGGTGTTGGTGACGGGGGGCGGGCGGCTCAACCCGGTGATGATGGAAATGCTGCGCGCGGGCCTCGACTGCCCGGTCGACCCGGTGGAGGCTGTGGGGCTGAACGGCGACATGCTGGAGGCACAGGCCTTCGCCTATCTCGCGGTGCGGATCGCCAACGGCCTGCCCACATCCTGCCCCACGACCACCGGCGTGCGTGCCCTGGTCGGCGGCGGCACGATCAGCGGCGCCTGATCTTCTTCTGTTCAAAAATATCCCGGGGGAGTCGCCTTCAGGCGACGGGGGCAGCGCCCCCTCAACCCGCCGGCCACAGGCGCATCAGACCGAACAGCTCGCCCCGCCCAGGACACAGAACTTGGCGCAATGGGGATGGTTCAGCGCCACGTCGCGTTCGGCCTGTTCCAGCGTCTCGCCCAACTCGAACTGCTTGTCATAGGCCAGCAGGGTACAGGCCAGCACCACGGGCCTGTCGGCCCCCTTGCGTTTCACCACCATGCGGGATGAGGCGCACATCACGCTGTCGGGCGCTTTGTCCAGGATGCCCCAGCAGGCGGTGGTGATTTCCGGCACTTCCGCGCTCAGGTCCATTTCCGGGAACAGCACGCATTGACCCGGGTTCGACGCGTCGATCGGATAGCCGCGTTGTTCAAAAAGCGCCCGGTATCCCTCGCGCGCGCCGGCATCGCTTTCATGCCACAGCGCCCGGCCCGCCACCGCCATCGGAATGCCTTCGTCGCGCAGGAAATCCATGCCCTTCAGTGTCTTGTCGAAGCTGCCCGCGCCGCGTTCGGCGTCGTGGCGGGTGCGGTCCCAGTGATCCATCGACACCCGAAGGGTCATTTGACCCGGAAATTCCGCGTTCAGCGCGGTCAGACCCGCCCGAACCTTCGGGCGCATCATCGGCAGCATCGCGTTGGTCAGGATCAGCACCTCGTAGCCGCGCTCCAGCGCCGCGCGCGCCATGTCGATCATCTGCGGGTTCATGAACGGCTCGCCGCCGGTGAAGCCGATCTCGCGCACCTTCCATTGCCGCTCTTCCAGCTGATCGAGATAGGGCGCGATGTCGGCAGAAGTCAGGTAGACCAGCGCGTCGTTGCTGGGCGAACTTTCGATATAGCAATTGGCGCAGGTGATGTTGCACAGGGTGCCGGTGTTGAACCACAGCGTTTCGGGCTTGCTCAGCGCCACCGTCGCCCGCGCGCTGCCGTCCGCCGTCACGGCGGGATCGGTGAATTTCCCCTGATTGGCGGGGGCGTGGGACGAATCTTTCATGTTTTGCCTGCCTTTTTGCCTGCGCAAGACGCTATCGCGACTGTCAAACCGTTGGAAGTGCGGGTTTTGTCGCTGACACCATTGTGAATGAGCGACGGGCTGTTAGGCTTTGGCACAAGGGTCCGTTGCCATTGCCGCCGCCTGCCGCGTCATTTGTCTGGTTTGCGCGGATTTCTGCGTTAAAAGGACGGGGGCGGCGGGGCCTGGAACGGATGTCCGGCCCGGGCAGAATTGAGGATAAACCTATGGTTTCGAGAATCATTCCGGTGGATGCCTTCGACCTGGTGGTCTTTGGCGGGACCGGCGATCTGGCCCGGCGGAAAATCCTGCCCGCATTGTTCCGCCGCTATTGCGCCGGACAGATGCCCGAGGGCGCGCAGGTCATCGGCGCCGCCCGCTCGGAAATGAATGATGCGGAATTCCGCGCCTTCGTCACCGAGGCGGTCGAGGAATTCAACGGCAACTTCCAATACAGCGACGAGGATCTGCAGGGCTTCCTGTCGATCCTGTTCTACGTCACGCTCGACGCGCTTGGCGATGGCGGCTGGTCCGAACTGGCCACCAAGATGCAGGCGGACCGGGTGCGGGTGTTCTATTTCTCGGTCGGGCCCAGCCTGTTCGGGCCGCTGGCCGAGCGGCTGCACACCTATGGCATGGCCGACATGAACACCCGGATCGTGGTGGAAAAACCCTTCGGCCGCGATTTGGAAACGTCGAAGGCGCTGAACCGGTCGCTGGCCGATCACTTCGACGAACATCAGATTTACCGGATCGATCATTACCTGGGCAAGGAAACGGTGCAGAACCTGATGGCGATCCGGTTCGGCAACATGCTGTTCGAACCGCTGTGGAACAGCCAGTATGTCGATCACATCCAGATCACCGTTTCCGAAACCGTCGGCGTGCAGGGCCGGGGCGATTATTACGACCGCGCCGGGGCGATGCGCGACATGGTGCAGAATCACCTGATGCAGCTGTTGTGCCTGATCGCGATGGAACCGCCGTCGCGGTTCGAACCCGACGCGGTGCGCGACGAGAAGCTCAAGGTGATCCGCGCGCTCGACCCGGTCGATCCCGACAATATCGTGCGCGGCCAGTACAGCGCCGAGGGCGACCGCGCCGGGTATCTCGCCGATGTCGGGGATCCGCATTCGACCACCGAAAGCTTCATCGCGCTGAAACTGCATCTGAGCAACTGGCGATGGGCGGGCACGCCGTTCTACCTGCGCACCGGCAAGCGGATGCGCGCGCGTTCAAGCGAAATCGCCGTGGTGTTCAAGGAAACGCCGCATTCGATCTTCGACGAAGAAGCGGGGCGGCACCGCAATATCCTGACCATCCGGTTGCAGCCGAACGAGGGCATCGACCTGGACGTGACGATCAAGGAACCGGGGCCGGGGGGGATGCGGCTGGTCGATGTGCCGCTCGACATGACCTTTACCGAAGCCTTGGGGCCGGAGGCCGAATACGTCCCCGATGCCTATGAGCGGCTGATCATGGACGTGGTGCGCGGCAACCAGACCCTGTTCATGCGCGGCGACGAGGTCGAAGCGGCCTGGGCCTGGACCGACCCGATCATTGCCGGCTGGGAAGAGCGCCGCGACAAGCCGCTGCCCTACGATACCGGCAGTTCCGGCCCGGTGGACGCTTTGGCGCTGATGCACCGCGACGGCCGCCGCTGGCGCGAGGTGCGGTCATGAAGCTGATCGAATATGCCGACCGCGACATGCTTGCCATCGATCTGGCCAACCAGCTGGCCGGGGAGCTGAACGCGATCCTCAATCACCAGGACCGGGCCACGCTGGTGGTGCCGGGCGGCACCACGCCGGGGGCGGTGTTCGATCACCTGTGCGATGTGGAACTGGATTGGGACCGGGTCGATATCCTGCTCAGCGATGAACGCTGGGTTCCGGCGGATCATCCGCGCTCCAACACGGGGCTGCTGCGCGAGCGTTTGCTGACCGGCCGCGCGGCGGCGGCGCACCTGCTGCCGCTCTACCTGCCCAAGGACCACCCCGAAGAAGCGATCCCGGCGCTGGAAGAACAATTGCGCCCCTGCCTGCCGATTTCGGTGGCTCTGCTGGGCATGGGCGGCGACATGCATACCGCGTCCTTGTTCCCGCGCGGCGACAACCTTCGGTTAGCGCTGGACCCGCATGCGCCGCTTCTGCTACCGATGCGCGCCGAGGGGCTGGAGGAGCAGCGCATCACTTTGAGCGCACGAGTTTTGAAAGAAGCGATCAACCTTCATATTGTGATTACAGGCGAAGATAAGAAAGAAGCGGTCCTGCGCGCGGCGGATTTGCCGCCCGAGGAGGCCCCGGTGAAAGCCTTGCTGGGGGATGCGACCGTACATTGGGCGAATTGATGAATTTGACGGACCTTGCTGACCTGGCCGACCGCGCGAAAAACCGGCGCATCCTGTCGTTGTTCGACGATCCCGACCGGGCGTCGCGGTTTTCCCGCCGCTTCGACGGGATGTATTTCGATTTCAGCAAGACCAATATCGACGATGAAGCGCTGAATGCTTTGCTGGCGCTGGCCGAAGGCGCCGGGGTGGCGTCGCGGCGCGAGGCGATGTTCACCGGCGCGCGGATCAACGAAACCGAAGACCGGGCGGTGCTGCACACCGCGCTGCGCGCGCCCGAAGGTGCGGTGATCGAGGTGGACGGCCAGGACGTGATGGCCGAGGTGATCGACACCCGCGCCCGCATGGCCGGGTTCGCCGACGCGGTGCGTTCGGGCCGGTTCACCGGGCAGGGCGGTGCGATCACCGACGTGATCAATATCGGCATCGGCGGGTCCGACCTGGGCCCGGTGATGGGGGTGAAAGCGCTGGCGCCCTATCACGACGGGCCGCGGGTGCATTTCGTGTCGAATGTCGATGGCGCGCAGATCGCCGATGTTCTGGCCGGGCTGAACCCGGAAACAACGCTGGTGATCGTGGCGTCGAAATCCTTCACCACGATCGAAACCATGACCAATGCCGAAACCGCGCGCGCTTGGATGGCGAAGGTGGTGACGGACCCCGGCGCGCAATTCGCGGCGCTGTCGACGGCAGAGGACAAGACCACCGAATTCGGCATCGCGCCCGACCGGGTGTTCGGCTTCGAGGACTGGGTCGGCGGCCGCTATTCGATGTGGGGGCCGATCGGGCTGAGCCTGATGATCGCCATCGGGCCGGAACGGTTCGGCGAATTCCTGTCCGGCGGGGCGGCGATGGATGCCCATTTCCGCCAGGCGCCCTTTGCCGACAACCTGCCGGTGCTGCTGGCGCTGGTCGGCGTCTGGCATCATCAGGGGATGGGATACCCGACCCGCGCGGTGCTGCCCTATGAGCAGCGGCTGGAACGGCTGCCCGCCTATCTGCAGCAGCTGGAAATGGAAAGCAACGGCAAGCGCGTGGCGATGGATGGCACCGCTTTGACCTGTAAATCCGGGCCCATCGTCTGGGGCGAACCGGGCACCAATGGGCAGCACGCCTTTTACCAGCTGATCCATCAGGGCACCGATATCGTGCCCTGCGAATTCATGGTCGGTGCACGCGGCCACGAACCCGAGCTGGATCATCAGCACCGGCTGCTGGTGTCCAATTGCCTGGCCCAGTCCAAGGCGCTGATGAAGGGCCGCACGATCGAAGAAGCCTGCCGCCGGATGACCGACAAGGGGTTCGAGGGCGCGGAACTGGACCGCCAGGCGCGGCACCGGGTGTTCCCGGGCAACCGGCCCTCGACCACGCTGATCTATGACCGGCTGACCCCTTACGTGCTGGGGCAGATCGTGGCGCTGTACGAACACCGGGTGTTCGTCGAGGGTGTGATCCTCGGGATCAATTCCTTCGATCAATGGGGGGTCGAGCTGGGCAAGGAACTGGCGCTGGCGCTGCGGCCGGTGCTGGAGGGTGAAAAATCCGCCACCGACAATGACGGATCGACCCGCGCGCTGATCGACGTGATCCGGTCCTACTGATCCGCTTCGGCGGCTATTTCGGAATGTCGAAGCCCGGCGCGGCCAGTTCGAACCCTTCGAAACGGAACCCCGGCGACACGGTGCAGCCGACCAGGGTGAAATCGCCGGTCGTCCGCGCCGCCTGCCAATGTTGTTCCGGAACGATCAGTTGCGGCGCCTGACCGCTCGCAAGGTCGGGACCCAGAACATGATCTCTTGCCGGTCCGGCCTCGGTCGCGGCCAGCGACAGGATCAGCGGCGCCCCGGCGTAGTAATGCCAGATCTCAACCGCATCGACCCGGTGCCAATGGCTGCGCTCGCCCGCCTTCAGCAGGAAATAGATACAGGTCCCGGCGGCGCGCGCGCCGTCGCTGCGTTCCTCCACCCAGGTCTGCCGGTAATGCCCGCCCTCGGGATGCGGCTGCAATTGCAGTTTCTCGATTATCTCTTGCGCGTCCATGCGTTGCGGCTAGCCTGCTGATTGAAGACAAGGACAGGAGTAGCGAATGGCGCAGCGTATCGCAATCGTCGGGGCCGGGCTGATCGGGGCGTCGATCGCCCATCAGCTGGCCCGGCGCGGGGCCGCGGTCACGGTGATCGAAGCGGGGCTGCCGGGGCAGGCGGCCTCGGGGCGCAGTTTCGGCTGGCTCAACGCGTCGTTCTTCGCCGACGAGGATCATTACCGGCTGCGCCTGGCGGGGATGGAGGCGTGGCGGCGGCTGAAGTCCGGCCTGCCGGGGCTGCGGCTGCGCTGGCCCGGCTGCCTGTGGTGGGAAGAACAGGGCGAAGGGCTGGACCGGATGCGGCGGGAGTTGCGCGACCTGGGCTATCCGGTCGAACGGCTGAGCGGGGCCGATCTGGCGCGGCGGCTGCCCGATTTCGCCGGGTTGCCGGAGGAGGCGCTGGCGTTCCCGTCCGAAGGCGTGGCCGAAACCGGCGCGGTGGTGACGCAACTGCTGGCGGCAGCGCGCGAGCAGGGCGCGCGGGTGATGTCCGGCGTGGCGGTCGACGGGATCACGGTGTCGGGCAGCCGGGTGACCGGGTTGCGCACCGCTCAGGGCGATATCGCGGCCGACCGGGTGATCGTGGCGGCGGGCACCGGCAGCCCCGGATTGCTGGCGCCGCTCGGGGTCGAGCTGCCGATGCTGTCGCGCCCTGGCGCGTTGATGCACACCGCGCCGTTGCCGCCGATCGTGTCGCAGGTGGTGGTGACGCCGGATCTGGAGCTGCGCCAGGACGAAGAAGGCCGGCTGATCGTGCCGACCTCGGCCGCGCATCAGGGCGACACGACCGAGGCGGTGACGGATGTGGCCGGGATGGCGGATGAGGCGGCGGCGCGGCTCAAGCGACTGCTGCCCAAGCTGGCGGCGGATTGGGAGCAGGTTGTTTTGGCGATGCGCCCGGTGCCCGGCGACGGGTTGCCGGCGGTCGGGCGCGCGGGACCCAAGGGGCTGTATTTGGCGGTGATGCATAGCGGCGCGACGTTGGCCGCGATCATCGGCGAAATCGTGGCGCAGGAATTGCTGGACGATGTCAGCGCGCCGATGCTGAAAAGGTATCGGCCGGGGCGGTTTCAGGCAGGGTAGTACCCAGCCCGGAACAGCGGCGCTCGCGCCGCCCGGGCAGCGCCCGACCGCCCCTCAGGGCGGGCGCTTCTTGATCGTTCGCGCGACCTTTGAACGAAGGAAGTGGCGGCACCATAAAGTATCAGTCAAAACCGTCTGTGCGCCCACCCCGCGGTCGGGCGAGGCCCTCTGTTTCTAAGGGCCAAAGAAAAAAGGCGGCCCCGCGGGACCGCCTTTCCAATCTCTCCGAAGGACCCTTATTTCAGGATCGACCGGCCCGCGTATTCGGCGGTTTCGCCCAGCAGTTCCTCGATCCGGATCAGCTGGTTGTACTTGGCCAGACGGTCCGAACGCGACAGCGACCCGGTCTTGATCTGACCGCAGTTGGTCGCCACGGCCAGATCGGCGATGGTGGCGTCTTCGGTTTCGCCAGACCGGTGGCTCATCACGTTGGTGTAACGCGCGCGGTGCGCCATATCGACCGCCTGCAGGGTTTCGGTCAGCGACCCGATCTGGTTCACCTTGACCAGCATCGAGTTGGCGACGCCCTGCTTGATGCCGTCGGCCAAGCGCGCCGGGTTGGTCACGAACAGGTCGTCGCCCACCAACTGCACCTTGTCGCCGATCTTGTCGGTCAGCAGTTTCCAGCCGGCCCAGTCATCCTCGGCCATGCCGTCCTCGATCGAGATGATCGGGTAGTCGTTGCACAGCTTCGCCAGGTATTCGGCGTTTTCTTCCGAGGTGAGCGATTTGCCTTCGCCCTTCATCTCGTACTTGCCGTTCTCGTAATATTCGGTCGAGGCGCAGTCGAGCGCCAGATAGATGTCTTCGCCCGCCTTGTAGCCGGCTTTCTCGATTGCCTTCAGCACGAAGTCGAGCGCCACGCGGGTCGATTCCAGCGCCGGGGCGAAACCGCCCTCGTCACCGATCCCGGTGTTGTAACCGGCCGCCGACAGTTCCTTTTTCAGCGTGTGGAACACTTCCGCGCCCATCCGGATCGCTTCTTTCACGTTCGCGGCCGACACCGGCATGATCATGAATTCCTGGATGTCGATCGGGTTGTCGGCATGTTCGCCGCCGTTGATGATGTTCATCATCGGCACCGGCAGGATGCGGGCCGAGGTGCCGCCGACATAGCGGTACAGCGGCTGCGCGGTGAAATCGGCGGCTGCCTTGGCGCAGGCCAGCGACACGCCCAGGATGGCGTTGGCGCCCAGCCGGCCCTTGTTCGGGGTGCCGTCCAGTTCGATCATCGCGCGGTCGATGGCGACCTGTTCGGTCACGTCCATGCCGACCAGTTCCTCGGCGATCTCGCCATTCACTGCGGCGACCGCTTCCAACACGCCTTTGCCCAGATAACGCGACTTGTCGCCATCGCGCTTTTCCACCGCCTCATGCGCGCCGGTCGAGGCGCCCGAGGGCACGGCGGCGCGGCCCATGGTGCCGTCTTCCAGGATCACGTCGACCTCGACGGTCGGGTTGCCGCGGCTGTCGAGGATTTCGCGGGCGTGAATGTCGATGATGGTGCTCATGGGGCATTTCCCTTGTGATAGGACCGTTTGAGCGCGCTTGTAAGGCCCCTTGCGCGGGGTGAAAAGGGGCAGGACGCACGTTTGCGATAACGCTGGCGGAAATAGTGCCCTAGGCGGGGTCGATCCCGGCTTGCGGCGCGAATTTTCGGGCCAGGTTGCGTTCGCGCAGATAGGAATAGAGCCCGGTCGCGATGATCAGCGCCGCCCCGGCATAGGTCAGCAGGTCGGGGCGTTCGGCCAAAAAGACGATGCCAAGCCCCATCGAGAATACCATCCGGCTATAGCGGAACGGCGCCAGCGCCGACACTTCGCCGATCCGCATCGCCACCACCATCGCCGCATAGGCCACGACCCCCAGCAGGATGACCGCGCCGATCAGCAGGGCTTCGACGACTGTCGGGATCACCGGCTGATGGCCCAGGATCAGTCCCAGGATCGGCCCGGCAAAGATTACCGCGACGAAGCCCTGGAATGACACCACGCTGGTCGGCACGTTGGCGGGCAGGCGGCGCGAAATCACGTCGCGCAGCGAAATCGACAGCACCGCGCCCAGCACCAGAAGCGTGCCGCTGTCGAACCCGCTCGACCCTGGGCGGACGATCAGCAACACGCCGCCGAACCCGATCAGGATCGCCAGCCAGCGCCGCCATCCGACCTGTTCGCGCAGGAACAACGCCGCGCCCATCGTCACCACCAGCGGCACCGCCTGGAACATGGTGGCAAAGGTCGCCAGCGCCACCGCCGACAAGGACACGATCACGAAGATGGCGCAGAACCCTTCGCTGACGGTGCGCAGGTACAAGATGCGATTGTCGCGCAGCGGCGGGAACAGCGTTTCGCCCGACCGCAGCGCGACCAGCCCGAACACAATCGTGGCGCCGACGCCGAGGAAGAAGATCAGCTCGCTGGTCGGCACCGTGACGGTCACCTGCTTGATGAACAGGTCCTGCACCGCGAACAGCGCCATCGACAGGATGAAAAGCAGGTTGGCTTTGACATTGTTCATGGCGCGGTTCCGAAAGGCTTTGACCGTTCAGGCAAATCCCATATCCGGGCGGGATGCAAGCGCAGGCGCGCCGGGCCGCATCAAAAGCCGTTGGGGTTTCGATCAGCGGCTGTGATGGAACGGCGGACGCTCAGTCCTTGCGGACCGGCACACCGTAGAGTTCCAGCCGGTGGCCCTTGAGCCGATAGCCCAGCTTCTCGGCGATCTTTTCCTGCAGCTTCTCGATCTCGGGATCGCAGAATTCGATCACCTCGCCGGAATGCATGTCGATCAGGTGGTCGTGGTGATCGCGTTCGGCGTCCTCATAGCGCGCGCGGCCGTCGCCGAATTCGTGCTTTTCAAGGATGCCGGCCTCATCGAACAGCTTCACCGTGCGGTAGACGGTGGCGATGGAAATGCGGGGATCACGGGCGCTGGCGCGGGCATAAAGTTCGTCGACATCCGGGTGGTCGGTCGAATCCTGCAGCACGGCGGCAATCGTCCGGCGCTGATCGGTCATCCGCAGCCCCATGGCTTCGCAACGCTCTATGATCGTGTCTGACATGACGCCCCCCGGGGATTTCCGTAACTTTTCATACCGATTGTGCGGGGCCTGATCCACCCCGCTTTGCGGCGGAGCGGCCTGATAGCGGGGTTTGTGAAGCGCCGCAACCGGTTTAGCCGGGCAGGTGCAGCTGGCCCTCCATCACCCGTACGGCGTGTCCCGACACGGTGACAGCCTCGCCCTGGGTTTGCAGGCCGATCACGCTGGGCCGGCCCATGTCGTCGCCCTGATGCAGCCGCAGGGTCAGGTCGCGGCCTTCGCGCTGCGCCAGGAAGGCCGCCAGCGTCGCGGCGGCGCTGCCGGTGGCGGGGTCTTCGGGGATATTGTCGAGCGGCGCGAACATCCTTGCATGGATCACGTCGCCGTCGCGGACATAGGCGAATTGCGGGAAATCCAGCGCCGCGGGATGCAGCCGCGCCCCTTCGCGGAAGGCGCCGATATCGGTGGTGATATCGGCCAGCGCCGCGCGGTCGGTCAGTTCGCTCAGCACGAAGGGCAGGCCCAGCGTCGCCATCACCGGGGCGTGGGTTTGCAGCGATATCCGGTCCTTCGGCAGGCCAAGCGCCCTGGCGATCAGCGCGGGGTCGGGATGGCCCATGATGTCGAGCTTGGCCTGAGTGGTGAAGCGCGCGGCGCCGTCCGCCGCGTGACAGGCCAGCGGCCCGACGCCCAGTTCCAGCACCATGTCCGGCCCGTGCCCCGCCATCGCCAGCGCCACGGCGGTGCCGATGGTGGGGTGCCCGGCAAAGGGCACCTCCATCGTCGGGGTGAAGATGCGCACGCGGGCGGTATGTGCCGGGTCCGCGGGCGGGTAGACGAAGGTGGTTTCCGAGTAGTTGAATTCGCGGGTGATCTTTTGCAGCGCATCCTCGGGCAGGCCGGTGGCATCGGGAATGACGGCCAGCTGGTTGCCGCCGAAGGGCGTTTCGGTGAACACGTCGAGGGTCAGGTATCGGGTCATGACGATCACACCAGATCAGGTTCGCGGCCGAACCGGTTTGCGACGCGCCCCACGGTCAGACCCTGGATGATGATGGAGAAGATAACCACCGTATAGGTCGCGGCCAGGATCAGCGATTTCCATTCGCTGTCGGGCAGCGACAGCGCCAAGGCCACCGAAATCCCGCCCTTCAGCCCGCCCCAGGTCATGATCGGGATCACCCCGGGGCCGAAACCGCGGAACGGGCGCAGGATCGCGATCGGAATGGCGACGGCGGCCAACCGCGCGATCAGCGCCAGCACGATGGCGGCAATCGCGGCGGTCATGAAATGCAGGTCCAGGGTGACCGCGAAGACCTCGAACCCGATCAGCAGGAACAGCACGGCGTTGAGGATTTCATCGATCAGTTTCCAGAACGCATCTACGTAACGGCGGGTTTCCTCGGACATGCCGTACTTGGCACCGATATCGCCGATCAAGAGCCCGGCGCAGACCGCCATGATCGGCGCCGACACGTGCATCCAGACCGCCAGTTCGTAACCGCCGAAGGCCAAGCCCAGCGTGATCAGCACCTCGAGCGAATAATCGTCGATCAGCCGCATCACCCGGAAGGTCAGCCAGCCCAGCACGATACCGAGGATCGCGCCGCCGAAGGCTTCCTGCACGAAAAGGGTGATCGTGCTCATTGCGGTGGTTTCATGGTCGCCGCCATGACCGCCCCCGGCCGGGAAGGCCAAGGCGACCAGCACCAGGAAGACAACGTAACCGACCCCGTCATTGAACAGCGATTCACCCGCGATCTTGGTTTCCAGCGACTTGCGCAGGCTGGCCTGGCGCAGCACCCCCATGACGGCCACCGGATCGGTCGGCGAAATCAGCGCGCCGAAGACCAGCGCCACCATCAGCGGCATCCCGGTGATCCAGCTGAAGCCGAAGCCCACCACGGCGGTGGACAGCCCCACGCCCAGCGTCGCCATCAGCACCACGACCGTCCATTGTTCGCGCAGGTCCGACAGTTTCACATGCAGCGCCCCGGCGAACAGCAGCAGGCCCAGCATCCCTTCCAGCAGGGCGTCGGAAAAATCGATGCCCAGGATCAGCCGCCGCGCGGTATCGGCCATGTTCAGATCGGGCAGCACCAGGTCCAGCCCCAGCACCCCGAGCGAAGCCAGCAACGACACCACCAGGATGCCGATGGCGGCGGGCAGCTTCAGAAACAGGTAATTGATCGCCCCGAAGGCACCGGCCAGGACGATCAGAAGCGAGGTGATCTGCAAAAGGGTCATGGGATACTCGTTTCAGATGAGGGTGTTTTCCGGCTAGCACAAGCGGGCGGAATTCCAAAGCTTTTCAATGATCAGGCCGGGTCAGGCCAGCGCCAGATCGGCCCAGACCGGCAGGTGGTCCGAGGCGACCCGCGCGGGTTGCGCCTTGTGCACGCCGGTGCGGGTGAAGCGCAGATGATCGGACAGGGCGATGCGGTCCAGCGCGGCGACCGGGCGGGGGGCGGGATAGCTCAGCCTGGCATGGATGAAGCGCAGCCCTTGCGCCACCGTGTCCAGCGGCATGACCGATCCCCATTCGTTGAAATCCCCGGCCAGCACGGTGGGCATGTCGGGCATTTCGCGCAGATGCCGCACGATGGCGGCGACCTGCAGCAGCCGGTAACGCCGCACCAGCCCCAGATGCGCGCCGATCACCCGGATCGGGCCAATCCCGGTGTCCAGTTCGGCACAGATTGCGCCGCGCGGTTCCAGCCCGGGCAATTCGACATGGGCGGTCTTGCGGATGCCCACGCCCGGCCGCACCAGCATCGCGTTGCCGTGCCATCCAAGCGACCCGCCCGGCTGGCCGAAGGGCACGATGGTCCAGCCGTGATCTTCGACCATGTCATGGGGCAGGGCGGCCGGGCGCGGCGGCAGCCGCTTGTCGGCTTCCTGCAGAACGACTACCTGTGCTTGCAGGGCTTCGATCACCTGCAGCGACCGGTCAGGCCGCCGTCGCAGGTCCAGCCCGACGCATTTTTGCAGGTTATAGCTTGCAATACGGCAAGTGATTAAGGTCATGGTCAGAAGGAAACAGGTTTCGAAAGGGAAGTCACGGGGTGTTTAACGAACAGACATGGCTGGCGCGGATCATCTGGGGGCTGCTGTTCATCTTCGCGGCGGCGGCTTTGGTCACCGGGCGGTTATACCCGGGCTTCCTGGCGCTGGCGACGCTTTTCCTGTCGATGTCGCCGCTGTTCCTGTCC
The DNA here is from genome assembly GCF_009857745.1 of Thalassovita mangrovi. GTDB lineage: Bacteria > Pseudomonadota > Alphaproteobacteria > Rhodobacterales > Rhodobacteraceae > Thalassobius > Thalassobius mangrovi. The sequence goes on along the minus strand of NZ_WWEN01000001.1, from coordinate 340,551 downwards.
CGCTGGGCGAATGTGGTGATTCCGCCCAGCTTCATCGCCGCGGCGGTGCTGTTCACTGGCGCGGCGCTGATCCTGGGCGAGGCCTATGATTTCTATGACCGGTTCTGGTGGTGGGACATCGCCATGCACGGGAGCGGCGCGGTGGGTGTCGGGTTGATCGGGTTCGTGCTGATCTTCATGATGTTCCAGGGCGACAAATACGCCGCACCGCCCTATGCCGTCGCATTGTTTACCTTCTGTTTCGCGCTGGCCGTGGGGGCATTCTGGGAAATCTTCGAATTCACGATGGACAGCCTGTTTGGTCTCAATATGCAGAAATCGGGGCTGCTGGACACGATGGGCGACCTGATCGTCGATGTGATTGGCGCGCTGGTCGGGGCCGGGGCCGGGTGGTTCTATCTCAAGTCGAAGCAATATGGCGGGCTGACCGCCGTGATCGACGAATTCGTGCGCCACAATCCGCATCTTTTCCGGGGGCGGCGAAAATAAATTCCGCATCTTGACGCGGCCTGCGCTCTCGCATCACTTGGCGCCATGGAACGCAAGACTTCGATAGACGCGATCGGCGCGCTGATGCTGATCGCATTCGCCACCGTATTGGCCTTCAACCAGGTGGTGGTGAAGCTTGGGAACGGCGGGTTTCAGCCCGTGTTCATGGCCGGTATCCGGTCGGTCGGGGCGCTGATCGTGCTGACGCTGTGGATGGCGGCGCGGGGCATTCCGGTCCGGCTGCCGCGGCAATACTGGGCTTCGGGCATTCTGCTGGGCGCGCTGTTCGGATTCGAATTCACCTGCCTGTTCTGGGCGCTGGATCACACCACGGTGGGGCGCGCTTCGATCCTGTTCTATTCAATGCCGGTGCTGCTGTCGCTGGCGGCGCATTTCCTGCTGCCCGGCGAACGGCTGACGCCGATGCGCGGGCTGGGGCTGCTGGCGGCGATGGCGGGGATCGCGCTGGTGCTGCTGGACCGCAACGGCGGACAGGCGAGCCTGCTGGGCGACCTGGCGGCAATCGGGGCGGCCTGTGGTTGGGGCGGCATCGCGCTGACCGCGCGGCTGACGCGGATTTCGGACCAGGTGCCGGAAATGCAGCTGTGGTGGCAATTGGCGGTCTCGGCGGTGATCCTGCTGGCGCTTTCGCCGCTGTTCGGCCCGCTGCTGCGCGATCCGTCTATCTGGCACCTGGTCGGGCTGTCCTATCAGATCGTCGCGGTGGCGAGTTTCGGGTTCCTGGCCTGGTTCTTCCTGCTGAAGATCTACCCGGCCTCGGGCGTGGCCAGCTTCAGCTTCCTGTCGCCGGTGATCAGCGTGTTGCTGGGCTGGGCGGTGCTGGGCGAAGAGATCGGGCCGCAGGTCTTCGCGGCGCTGCTGCTGGTGGCGGTGGGGATCGTGCTGATCAACCGGCGCGGCCGGTAGGGGCCTTAAGTGCCGCAGAAGGTCTGCTCCACCACCTCGCTGTCGAGCGGCGGGTGGGTCAGGTCCTTGGCCTCGGGCTGATCCTCATAGGGGCGCGACAGCACGGTCAGCAGCCGTTCGAACGGCGCGTAATCGCCCGCCAGCGCCGCCTGGATCATCTGTTCCACCCGGTGATTGCGCGGGATGAAGGCGGGGTTGGCGCTTCGCATCACCGCTTCGGGATCGTCCTCGTCCTGCAGCCGTTCGCGCCACTTGGTCGCCCAGGTGTCGAACACCACCGGATCGAGGAACTGATCGCGCCCGCCGCCCTGGATCAGCGCCCGGAACGTGTTGGTGAAATCGGCCTTGTTTTCCGCCATCCCGGTCAGCAATTCGCCGATCAGGTCCATGTCGTCCTCACCGGCCTGCGCCAGCCCGATCTTTCGCCCGAAGGCCGCGGCCCATTCGGCCCGGATCAGCCCCGGCATCGCGTTGACGGCAACGGTGAAATCGCGGATCGCCGCGTCGCTGTCGGGCATCAGCGGCACCAGCGATGAGGCCAGCTGCGCCATGTTCCAGGCGATGATATTGGCCTGGTTGTCATAGGCATAGCGGCCGCCGTGATCGATCGAGCTATAGACCGTGACCGGGTGATAGACATCCATGAAGGCCGCCGGCCCGTAATCGATGGTTTCGCCGGACACCGAGGTGTTGTCGGTGTTCATCACCCCGTGGATGAAGCCGATCGACAGCCATTGCACCACCAGCTTCACCTGCCGGTCGATCACCGCGCGCAGGAAATCCAGCGGGGTTTCGGCCTGCGGATAATGGCGGTCGCGGGCATAGGTGAACAGCGCCTGCAGCGCCTCGACATCGCCGCGCGCGGCGAAATACTGGAACGTGCCCACCCGGATATGGCTGTCTGCCACCCGGGTCAGCACCGCGCCGGGCCGGGCGGTTTCGCGGAACACCGGTTCGCCGGTGGTCACCATCGCCAGCGCCCGCGTGGTCGGCACGCCAAGCGCATGCATCGCCTCGCTCAGCACGTATTCGCGCAGCACCGGGCCCAGCCAGGCGCGCCCGTCGCCGCGCCGCGAATAGGGCGTGCGCCCCGAACCCTTGAGCTGAATATCGCGGCGGATGCCGTTTTGATCCACCACCTCGCCCAGCAGCACCGCGCGGCCGTCGCCCAGCTGAGGCGAGAAGCCGCCGAACTGGTGCCCGGCATAGACTTGCGCCAACGGCACCGCGCCCTCGGGCATCGCGTTGCCGGAAAACACCTCGGCCATTTCCAGCGCGCTTCCCGGCGTGATCCCAAGTTCCGTGGCCAGCGCGTGGTTGAACTTCACCAGGTCCGGCCGGTCGACCGGTTCGGGCAAATGCCGGGTGAAGAAACGCGGCGGCAGCGTGATATAGCTGTTATCGAAAGGGATATGCAGGTTCATGGCTTAAACATATGCGTTGAATGCCATTTTCCCAATGGGTCGGGTCGAAGATTGTCGCCGTGACGCGGCGAAATTTGCGAAAATCCATTGCAGGTTGCGCAGGGATGCGGCTTTTAGCGCCGCATCGCGGCAATCTTGCCTGATTTCCTGTGCTTGCGGGCAAGATCGCGCGCGCTGTGCCTCAGAATTCCAGCGTCATCAGCATGTAATCTTCGCGCTCCGCGAAGCGCAGCCGGGAATAGAACCGCCGGGTCTTTTCGTCGTCGCGTTTCACTTCCAGATGCAGCGCCTTCAGCCCGGCCCCGGCCAGCGCCTTGGGCAGCGCGGTCAGCACCTCCGACCCGATGCCGCGCCCGCGGATCGAGGGGCGCAGGTAGATCTCGTCGACGAACCCGTCCATGCCGCCGAATTCCAGCGACCAGCCGAAGCTGATCACGATATAGCCGATCGGCGCCCGCTGCGGCCCGATCAGATAGGCGACGCCATGCGGCGATCCCTCGACGATCGGCTGCAGCCCGGCGATCCGGTCGTCGTCGCTGCGCGCGATGCCGTGTTCTTCGTGAAAGGCCCGCACCAGCGGCAGCAGGCGGTCCAGGTCGTCGGGTCCGGCCAGGTGCAGCGCGGTCATGCGAGCGGCCAATATATTTGTTTGAGCGGGACCATTGCACGCGCCTCAATATCCATTTTCTCGTAGTGTTCGATCACAAGCTCAACCAAATCTTCTAGAGTGAGAAGTTGTAAAGGAATGCTGGCGCGGGCTGCTTCATATCTTGCATCTTTCGAAAATCCCCCGGTCGAAACATAGAGTCCTTTATCCGCAGGATGGCGACCGCCCAGAAAACTTCTTAGCTGTGGAGCGCCAATAGCCCCCTTTCGGTGCTTAACTTCCACCACTATTCGGGGATCCTCTAGCCCAAGAGGATCTGGTGTTGCCCGGATATCTTCACCACGATCTGGGCCAGGTGCGGAAACCTTGGTGTGATAACCCATCGCTCTCAGTAGACCAGCGACGAAATGTTCCATTTCATCGGGTCCCAGCCGCGCCACCATGTCTGAGATCAGCTCGATGCTTCGCTCAGCAATATCCCCTTCAGAAACTGTTTCGATGTTTTGAACCTCTTCGTCTTCTGCGCGGCTCGGTTCTTTACGGCCCTCTAATGCAGCAAAGATTTCTTCTTCGACGAACGGTTTTATCTGGAAAAACGTCAATAGAGAGCCAAGCGAGTAACGCGCCGATTGGCTGAGGGCATCACGATCGACTTCGCCGAGCCATTCCACGAACCGGATATAGGCGTATGTTTCGCCGCCAAGAGACACTTTCGTCTCGTCAAAGACGGCAGGACCTTTGATGAGGCCAACAGCGTATACACGCCTGTTTGAATCGTATGTGATGACATGATCACCGATTTCTATTTCTGAAATGAAACGGGCGATCTGACCGGCTGCGACTCGATTGGTTTGTTCTGACGCATCGGGATAGGCTTTGTGGAGCGCCGCCAGGATCGCATGACTCTCAGGATTTTGTGTAAAGTCACCCGCGACAGACCATCCGATGGCGACCAAATTCATTTCTTGGAACGTGTCGTAGAGTACGCCCTTACGTTCCGCGCGAACCATCCACATCGTCATAGCCGGGCCAGCCTTTCGGTCAGCAATCCGAAGAACCCGTCGGCATCCAGATCGCCCATGAAGGTCGCGTTCGGTTCGCGCCCCGACACCCGCCACCAATCGGCGACGGTCATGCCCAAGGTCAGCTCCGAGGCGGTTTCGATTTCCACGTTGATATGGCGGCCGGTGAACAGCTCGGGCCGGATCAGGTAGGCGGTGACGCAGGGATCGTGCAAAGGCGCGCCCTTTGACCCGTATTTTTCCTTGTCGTAGCGTTCGAAGAAATCGGTCATCTGGGCCACCGCTTCGCCCGCTCGGTTGCCGATGGCGCGGAAGGCATCGTTGCGCGGCTTGGTGACCAGCGCCTTGTGGGTCACGTCCAGAGGCATCACGGTGATTTCCACTCCCGACCCGAACACGATCTTGGCCGCCTGCGGATCGACATAGATGTTGAATTCGGCGGCCGGGGTGATGTTGCCCACCTCGAAATAGGCGCCGCCCATCAGCACGATCTCGCGCACGCGGGTCATGATGTCGGGGGCCTTTTCGAACGCCATGGCGATATTGGTCAGCGGCCCCAGCGGGCACAGCGTCACCGAACCGGCCGGTTCGGCGCGCAGCGTGTCGATGATGAAATCCACCGCGTGGCCGTCCTGCAGCGGCATTTCTGGGTCGGGCAGAACCGGCCCGTCCAGCCCGGTCTTGCCATGCACATGTTCGGCGGTCACCAAGTCGCGGCCCAGCGGCCGGTCGCAGCCCGCGTAAACCTTCACATCGGGCCGCCCGGCCAGTTCGCAGACCTTGCGCGCGTTCAGCGCGGTCAGCTCCAGCGGCACGTTGCCCGCCACCGCGGTGATGCCCAGAACCTCGATCTCCTCCGGGCTGGCCAGCGCCAGCAGGATGGCCACCGCGTCGTCCTGGCCTGGGTCGGTGTCGATGATGATCCTGTGCTTTTCCATGCGCCTCTCCTGTTTTGCCGCGACCCTTTCAGCTTCGGCCACCAAAGTCTAGCGGCGCGCTTGCCGGTCCGTGGCGTAAACCCGCCGGTTTCTTCTTGGCCCAAATACTCACCTGCGCAACGCCGCCGCCCGCACCCGGCCACGAAAAAGGGCGGCACCCTGCGGCACCGCCCCGATCCGGTTCAATCGCACTTGACGATCAGCCGTCGAAATCGACCTCTTCGATGATCCGCAGGGCGGTCGGGCGCAGCCGCGCCAGTTCCATCAGGTTGACGTCGTCGGCGGTGAAGCTGCCCCAGCTTTTGACCAGCTCGCCCGGCTCGGTGCCCGGCGCGATCGGGTATTCGTGGTTGGCCTCGGCATAGATCTGCTGCGCTTCCGAGGAAGACAGGAATTCCATCAGCTTCAGCGCGTTTTCGCGGTTCGGCGCGTTCTTGGTCATCGCCACGCCGGAAATGTTCACATGCGCGCCGCCGCCCTCGAAGACGGGGAAGACGATGTTGACGCTTTCGGCCCATTCCTTCTGTTCCGGGTCTTCCAGCATTTCACCCATGTAATAGGTGTTGCCGATGGCGATGTCGCATTCGCCGGCCCAGATCGCCTTGACCTGCGCGCGATCGTTGCCCTGCGGCTTGCGCGCCAGGTTGGCCTTCAGCCCTTTCAGCCATTCCTTGGCGCCGTCTTCGCCCAGGTGGTGGACGACGGCGGCGGTCAGCGCGACGTTATAGGCATGCGTCCCGGAACGGGTGCAGATGCGGCCCTTCCACTTGGGATCGGCCAGGTCTTCGTAGGTGGTGACTTCGCCCGGTTTCACCCGGTCCTTGCTGGCATAGAGGACGCGGGCGCGGGTGGTCAGCCCCCACCACTGGCCGTCGGGATCGTGATAGGCGGCGGGCACGTTGGCCGACAGGATGTCGCTGTGCACCGGCTGGGTCAGCCCGGCTTCGACCACCGCGGCCAGGCGCGAGATATCGACCGTCAGCACCAGGTCGGCGGGCGAACGTTTGCCTTCGGCGGTCAGGCGTTCGACCATGCCCTTGGCAAGATAGGCCACGTTCACGTCGATGCCGGTTTCCGCCTCGAACGCGTCGGTCAGCGGTTTCAGCAGTTCGGGCTGGCGATAGGAATAGAGATTGACCTCTTCGGCGACGGCCGGTGCCGCCAGGGCGACGCCCAGCGCGGCAAAGGCGAGAGATTTGAGTTCCGTGAACATGCGTGACCTCCGATAGACAGCACTCGTTTCGCCGCGTTTAAAGCCGAGTCTTTCAGTCAGGTCAATGCCCGATTAAAACGATCAGCTTTTTGTGACCCCGGCGTTTTTAATCCCAGCGCGCTGTTCCTCTTTCACTGCGTCCCAAAGCGCGTCCATTTCCTCCAGGTTCGATTGTGCGGGCGTTTTTCCCATCTCGGCCAGTTTGGCCTCGATCCCCTCGAAACGGCGGATGAACTTGGTGTTGGCGGCGCGCAGGGCGGCTTCGGGCTCAACCCCCAGATGCCGCGCCAGGTTGGCCATGACGAACAGCAGATCGCCGAATTCCTCTTCGACCTCGGTCTGGGTCAGTTCATCGCGGGCCTCGACCAGTTCCTCGGCCTCTTCCTTGATCTTGTCGATGACGTGATCGGCATGGGGCCAATCAAATCCCACCCTCGCGGCGCGTTTTTGCAGCTTCACCGCGCGCAGCAGCGCCGGCAAGCCTACAGCGACGCCGTCCAGCGTGCCTTTCTGTTCCTTGCCGGCGCGTTCCGCCGCCTTGATCTTTTCCCAATCCACCGTCTGCTGTTCGGCGGATTTATCGCGGCTCTCGTCGCCGAACACATGCGGGTGGCGCGTTACCATCTTGTCCGACATCGTGTTGGCGACGTCGTCGAAGCTGAACATCCCGGCCTCTTCGGCCATCTGGGCATGAAACACCGATTGGAACAGCAGGTCTCCCAGTTCGCCCTTCAATTCGTCCCAGGCTTCGCGCTCGATCGCGTCGGCGACCTCATAGGCTTCCTCAATCGTATACGGCGCGATGGTGCTGAAATCCTGTTCGATATCCCAGGGGCATCCGGATTGCGGATCGCGCAGCCGGCGCATGATTTCCAGCAATCGCGGCATTCCCCCGTTGGGATCGTGGATCAGCGTGTCATCGGGCATTGCGGCTTCTTTCGTTTTGCGGTTTGGTGCGACCCTGACCGTTCAGAAAGCAGGAGTCCAGTACATGGCCGTGATCAATCGCATCGCCGGGTTCGCCGGGGAAATGACCGCCTGGCGGCGGCACCTGCACCAGCATCCCGAATTGCAGTTCGATTGCTTTGAAACGGCGGCTTTCGTCGAGGAAAAGCTGCGCGAATTCGGCGTGGACGAGATCCATACCGGCATCGCGAAAACCGGCATCGTGGCGCTGATCAAGGGGCAGGGCGAGGGCGGCGTGGTCGGGCTGCGCGCCGATATGGACGCGCTGCCGATCCGGGAAGAAACCGGTGCCGAGTATGCCTCGGTGAAGCCCGGCATCATGCATGCCTGCGGTCATGACGGCCATACCACCATGCTGCTTGGCGCGGCCAAGTACCTGGCCGAGACGCGCAATTTCACCGGCACCGTGGCGCTGATTTTCCAACCGGCCGAGGAGGACGGCGGCGGCGGCGGCGTTATGGTCGAGGAAGGCATCATGGACCGGTTCGGCATCGAGGAGGTTTACGCCCTGCACAACCTGCCGGGCTTCACCGAGGGCGGGTTCTATACCACGCCCGGCCCGATCATGGCGGCGGTCGATACGTTCCACATCAACGTCAAGGGCGTCGGCGGCCATGGCGCGCTGCCGCATGAAACCCGCGACCCGGTGGTGGCGGCGGTGGGCATCGTGCAGGCGATCCAGACGATTTCCAGCCGCAACCATTACGCGCTGGACGATCTGGTGATCTCGGTCACCCAGATCCATACCGGTTCGGCGGAAAACGTCATTCCCGAAACCGCCTATATCAACGGCACCGTGCGCACCTTCGACCCTGAGGTGCAGAAGCTGGTGATTAAGCGGATGCAGGAAATCGTCGACGGGATGGGCCCGGCCTATGGCGTCGAGGCGGAGCTGAATTACGAGGTCTGGTATCCCGCCACGGTGAATAACCCGGCCAAGGCCGCCTTCGCCGCCGGTGTGGCGCGTGAGGTAGCGGGCGAAAACAACGTGATCGCCGACGGCACCCGCGACATGGGGGCAGAGGATTTTTCCTACATGCTGCAGGCCCGGCCCGGCGCCTATCTCTATATCGGCGCGGGCGAAGGCGCGGGGCTGCACCAGCCGGGATTCGATTTCAACGACGATATCGCGCCGGTGGGGGCATCCTTCTTCGCTCGGCTGGTGGAAACCGCGCTGCCGGTCGGCAAGTGACGGGCGAGGGGCGTTGACCGGCGGGGCGAGCTCTGCTTTATGATTTGATCAAATTATTCGGAAGGGAGCAGCCCCATGGCGCTTGAAGATGCAAAACGGCAGATCGACCACGCCTTCACCCGCGAGGACACGCGCGGGCTGAGCTATGAAAACGCCTTTGCCGGCGCGACCTCCTTCCTGCGCCGGCGCTATACCAAGGATCTTACCGGGGTGGACCTTGCCATCACCGGCGTGCCCTTCGATCAGGCGGTGACCAACCGCCCCGGCACCCGTTTCGGCCCGCGCGCGATCCGCGAGGCGAGCACCCTGCAGCCCTACGATCCGCCCTATGGCTGGGGCTACGATCCGCTGGGCACGTTTTCCATCGTTGATTACGGCGATCTGGCGTTCGATTACGCCAAGACCTCGGAATTCCCCGAAACGCTGGAAAGCCACTACCGCACCCTGCTGGATGCGGATGTCGGCACGGTGACTCTGGGCGGCGATCACTACATCGCTTTACCGATCCTCAAGGCCTATGCCGAAAAATACGGGCCGATGAGCGTGATCCAGTTCGACGCGCATTCCGATCTCTGGGCCGATGACGATTACCAGCGGATCGACCACGGCACCTTCATGTACAAGGCGGTGAAACTGGGGCTGGTTGATCCGAAACGCTCGGTCCAGATCGGTATCCGCACCGAATGCGACGACTACCTTGGCATGAACGTGATCGACGCGCGCGAGGTGCATGAAAGCGCGCCGTCCGAGATCGCCCGCAAGGTGCGCGCCATCGTCGGCGACGCGCCGACCTATCTGACCTTCGATATCGACGCGCTGGACCCGGCCTTCGCGCCGGGCACCGGCACGCCGGTCTGGGGCGGTCTGACCTCGGCCCAGGCGGCGATCATCCTGCGTGACCTGGCAGGGATCAACCTGAAAGGCGGCGATATCGTCGAGGTGTCGCCGCCCTATGACACCACTGGCGCCACCGCGGTCGCGGGCGCCCATGTGGCGATGGAACTGATCTGCCTCTGGGGCTGGACGCGGCGTTAAGCTTGCCGTGGCCCCGGGGCCGGTCATCTATGTGCATGGGCACTAAGGAAACGGTGAAAGGGGCAGGGCGGTGAAAACGCTGTCGGTTATCATCCTGTTGCTATTGGCGGCGATGGCCTATGTCCGGCTGTCGCCCAACGATCCGGCGCGCTGGCATCAGCCGGTGCGCGGCGATCAGGACAAGAGTTTCGAAAACGGCGTCATCCGGGTGCTGCCCGGCTCGGCGGAGGATTTCGCGCAACTGCACAAAATCGCCTCGAGCTGGCCGCGCACCAAGGTTCTGGCCGGGTCGGTGGCCGAAGGGCGGATCACCTATGTCACCCGCACCGCTTTCTGGGGCTTTCCGGATTTCACCACCGTAGAACGGCGCGACGGCCAAATCGCACTCTACGCAAGGGCGCGCTTCGGCCGTTCAGACCTTGGGGTCAACGGCAAGCGGGTGCAGGCTTGGATCGACGCTCTGGCGCAGCGATGAGCTGAGGCAGCCTTCGGACACCTCCCGCCACATCGGCACGTTCAGCGACATCTGGCACTGCGCCATGAACATCCGCCCGTCCACCTGCAGGCAGACGGTTTCGCCCAGCTCCACCCGCCCGCCCGACGTGTCGGTGCAATAGCAATCCACCACCTTGCCGCCGATATTCTGATCGGCCAGCGCGGGCGTGGCGAGCAGCAGAAAGACAAGTAGTTTAACCATAATTCCACCCTATCACAGCCGCGCCTCTTGACCAAATTGCGCGAATGGGAAAGAGCAGGGGCATGATATCTCTCGACCGACTACACCAGATCACCAGCCGTTTTGAATTCATCGAGGCGCAGATGGCCGAAGGCACCGGCGATATCGCGGCCCTTGGCCGCGAATATGCCGAACTGCGCCCGGTGGTGGAGCAGGTGAGATCTTATAAGCAGTTGCTGTCAGACCTGGACGAGGCCGAGGCGATGCTGACCGATCCGGAGATGAAGGCGCTGGCCGAGGAGGAATTGCCGGGCCTCAAGGCGCAGCTGCCCGAGGCGGAAAAGGCGCTGCAACTGGCGCTGCTGCCCAAGGACGCCGCCGATGCGCGTCCGGCGATGATCGAAATCCGCCCCGGCACCGGCGGCGACGAGGCTGCGCTGTTCGCCGGTGACCTTCTGCGCATGTATCAGCGCTATGCCGAGGCGCGGGGCTGGTCGTTCCAGATCGTCGACCTGGCCGAAACCGAACTGGGCGGGATCAAGGAAGTCACCGCCCATGTGAAGGGCGAGGGCGTCTTTGCCCGGCTGAAATATGAAAGCGGCGTGCACCGGGTGCAGCGGGTGCCGGAAACGGAATCGGGTGGGCGCATCCATACCTCGGCCGCGACCGTGGCGGTGCTGCCCGAGGCCGAGGACGTCGATATCCAGATCGATGCCAACGATCTGCGCATCGACACGATGCGCAGTTCCGGCGCGGGCGGCCAGCACGTGAACACCACGGATTCGGCGGTGCGGATCACCCATATTCCAACCGGCATCGTGGTGACCTCTTCGGAAAAATCGCAGCACCAGAACCGCGCCATCGCGATGCAGGTGCTGAAGACGCGTCTCTATGACATGGAACGCCAGCGTATCGACAGCGAACGCGCGGCGGACAGGAAATCGCAGGTCGGCGGCGGCGACCGGTCGGAACGCATCCGCACCTATAATTTCCCGCAAGGCCGGATGACCGATCACCGCATCAACCTGACTTTGTACAAGCTCGATCAGGTGATGCAGGGCGACCTGGACGAGGTGATCGACGCGCTGATCGCGCACCATCAGGCCGAACTGCTGGCGGAGATGGAAGGGTGAGCGCGATAAAGGCGCAAACCCCCGGTCAGGCGCTGTCCATCGCTTTGTCGGAGGGGCAGGACAGGCTGGCCGACAAGGACAATCCCGCGCGCGAGGCGCGGCTGCTGCTGGCCCATGCGGCTGGGGTGGATCAGGCGGGGCTGATTTCGCTCGGGCTGGCGGATTTCTCGGACGCGATGATGGAGCGTTATCGCGGTTACCTGGATCGGCGTGCGATGGGGGAACCGGTGTCGAAGATCCTTGGCTACCGCGACTTCTGGAACCACCGGTTCGAGGTCAGCGCCGACGTGCTGGACCCGCGCCCCGATACCGAAACCTTGATCGCGGCGGCGCTGGAAGGGGTGGCGCCGAAACGCATCCTCGACCTGGGCACCGGCAGCGGCTGCATCCTGCTCAGCTTGCTCAGCGAATGGCCGCAGGCCACCGGCGTGGGCGCCGATCTGAGCGACAAGGCGCTGGCGGTTGCCGCGCGCAATGCCGAAAGCCTGGGCGTGGCTAACCGCGCCGAGCTGATCCTGTCGGACTGGTTCGCAGCCATCAAGGGGCGTTTCGACATGATCGTGTCCAACCCGCCCTATATTTCCGAAGCGGAAATGCGCGACCTGTCGCCCGAAGTTCTGAACCACGACCCGCGCATGGCGCTGACGCCGGGGGGCGACGGGCTCGATCCCTATCGGATCATCGCCGCCGGGGCCGCGGATCACCTGACCGAGGGCGGCCGCATCCTGGTCGAAATCGGCTGGAAACAGGGGCCGGACGTGGCGGCGATTTTTCGCGATGCGGGATTTCACGACGTGGAAATCCGCGCCGATCTGGACGGGCGCGATCGCGTCGTTCTTGCAACAGCGGGTTGAGATTTTGCCGACTGCCGCCTGAAAGGGCGGATTTTTACCCTGAATCCCCTTGCGTCCGCAGGCACTTGCGATTACCTAGGGATTGTCGAGGCGCTGGATGCTTTCAACCGCTCCCGCCCGACGCCAAGCCATAAAACGTTTGTGAACCCGGTTGGTAATTGAGCGCAAGAGGCGTGAAACGGGTCCTACGACGCTGAAATGTGAAGGCTGGACAGCAGTAAAATGAGATCTTCCAAATCCCGTTCGCGGTCGAAATCGAGCCGCAACAGTAACCGCAACGTCGGAAATATCGTCAATCGGGTGTTCGACAGCTCGGGCCCCGAGGGCAAGGTGCGCGGGACGCCGCAACAGATTATCGACAAGTACACCCAACTGGCGCGTGACGCGCAGCTGGGCAACGACCGCGTGGCGGCCGAGAATTTCCAGCAGCACGCGGAACATTACCTGCGCATGCTGAGCCAGGCGCAGCGCGAACAGGACGCGCGCCGCGAACAGCAGGAACGCGAAAACCGCGAACGCCAGGCCGAACGCGACCGCGAACGCGCCGCGCGCCAGGAACGCGAAGCCGCGCAACCGGCACGCCAGGCGGCGGATGCCATCATTGACCCGGGCAGCGCCGAACAGCCCGACGTGGTCGATCATTCCGTGGAAGAAGACAGCGGGCTGGTCGAAACCCCCGAGGCGAAGGCCGAAAAGCCCAAGCGGGTCAGCAAACCGCGCAAGCCGCGCGCACCGCGCAAACCCGCGGCCGAGGACGCTGCAGAGGCGCCGAAGGATACGCCCCCCGCACCGGAAGCCCCCGAAGCGGCGGAGTGATCTGCTCAGGATGGATTATCGAAAAGGCCCCGCGAGGGGCCTTTTTCTTGTCCGGGGTTTGCTTCAGCTTTCGGCCAGGTTCCGCGCCAGCGCGCAGAACTGTTCCAGCCCCACGGTTTCGGCCCTATCGGTGGGCTTGATGCCCGATGCGATCAGCCGGTCCTCGATGTCGGGGGCCATGCCCTTCAGGGCCGCGCGCAGCATCTTGCGGCGCTGGTTGAAGGCGCGCGCCACCACCTGTTCCAACTTCTTGGGATCGGCCGGAAAGCGCGGCTCGGGCAGGGCGGTCAGGTTGACCACCGCCGAATGCACCTTGGGCGGCGGGCTGAAGGCTTCGGGCGGCAGGTGCAACACGATCCGCGCCTCGGTCCGCCATTGCGCCAGGAGCGCCAGCCGGCCATAGGCCTTGGACCCGGGGGCGGCGACGATGCGTTCGGCGACTTCCTTCTGGAACATCAGCGTGAGCGAGGTCCAGAACGGCGGCCATTCCTTCGGCGTCAGCCAGCGCACCAGCAATTCCGTGCCCACGTTATAGGGCAGGTTGGCGGCGATGCGGATCGGCGGCGTCAGGTGTTCCAGCGGATCGACATCCAGCGCATCGCCGTTGATCACCTGCAACCGACCCGGATAGGCCTCGGCGATTTCCGCCAGCGCGGGCATGCAGCGGCTGTCCTTTTCAATCGCCAGCACCTTGCGCGCGCCCTCGGCCAGCAGACCACGGGTCAGGCCGCCCGGACCGGGGCCGATTTCCAGCACGTCGCATTCGCTCAGATCGCCCGCCAGACGGGCGATTTTCGCGGTCAGGTTCAGGTCGAGCAGGAAGTTCTGGCCGAGCGATTTCTTCGCCGCGATGCCGTGGCTGTCGATCACCTCGCGCAGCGGGGGAAGCGTGTCTATGCCGCTCATGACGCGGCCCGGTTGGCGGCCATCTTCGCCGCCAGCTTCAACGCCTCGATGGTCGAGGTGATGTCGGCAATCCCCTTGCCCGCGATGTCGAAGGCGGTGCCGTGATCGGGCGAGGTGCGGATGAACGGCAGGCCCAGCGTGACGTTGACGCCGCTGGCGAAATCGATCGTCTTGATCGGGATCAGCGCCTGGTCGTGATACATGCAGATCGCCGCGTCATAGCGCGCCCGCGCCGCCGGGTGGAACATGGTGTCGGCCGATTTCGGCCCGTCCAGCTGCAGCCCCTCGGCGCGCAGCTCGTCCAGCAGCGGGATGATCAGTTCGATCTCTTCCATGCCCATCGCGCCGCCTTCGCCCGCATGGGGGTTCAGACCGGCCACCGCCAGGCGCGGATCGGTCAGGCCGAAATCGCGGCGCAGGGCGGCATCGGTGATGCGGATCGTGTCGGCCAGCAGATCGGCGGTCAGCGCCTTGGGCACTTCCGACAGCGCGATATGGATCGTCACCGGCACCACCCGCAACTCATCACAGGCCAGCATCATCACCACCCGGTCGACGCCCGCCAGCGCGGCAAGGTATTCGGTATGGCCGGGATAGGCGAAATTCGCCCCGTCCTTCAGCGCCTTCTTGTGGATCGGCAGAGTGCACAGCGCCGAGGCCGCGCCGCTTTGCACCAGGTCCACACCGCGTGCGATCACGTCGATCACGCCTTGCGCATTTGCAGGGTCGGGTTGGCCGGGCGTGGCCGGGGCGGGGAAGTCGTGGCGCAGCACCGGCAAGCCGCTGCGGCAGGCCGTTAACGCCTCGCCGGGTGCGGCGATTTCCACCACCGGGGTGCCCTCGGGCAGGTGGCGCGGATCGCCGATGAAGAAGAACGGCAGGCTGTCGCCCAGCTCGCGCCAGGCGCTGCAGGCGATCTCGGGGCCGACCCCGGCCGGTTCGCCGCAGCTGAGCGCGATCGGGCCAGTCATCGGGCGTGTCATTGGTTGGTGATCCTCGCTTCGGAGCGCAATTCTTCGAGGAAGCCGTTGGCGAAGGATTCCAGTTGGCTGTTGCGCAGCTGCATGGACACCTCTTCGCGCGAGGTGTCGCCGGCAGCGGCCGGGGTGCGGCCGCACAGCATCAGGAAGACCAGCTGCTGCCCGTCGGCGCGGGTCAGGTTGGTCGACACTTCGCCCTTGTCCAGCTTGGCCAGTTCCAGCGCGATGTCGCGCGGCAGTTCCGCCGGGGTGGTGCTGACCCGGTCGAGCAATTCGTCGGGCTGGCCGTAATTGACGCCATAGAGATCGTCGCAGGTGTCGACCTCCCCGCGCAGCTTTTCGGCCTTGGCCAGGGTTTCGGGGCTGCGCCCGCCCGGCATGTAATAGGCGGCATATTCGATGGCGGCGATGTCCGGCGCCCTGTAGCCGGTTTCCTGGATGTCGCGCAGCTGGAACACCGCCACGGCGTCCTGGAACGGCAGCGGCGCGGTGGCTTCGCCGGGCGCAAGGCCCAGCAGCAGCGGGCGCAGCGCCGGCGGCAGATTGGTGATCGGCATCCAGTCCAGGCGCCCGCCGTTTTGGCGGCTATTGGCGGCGGAATATTGCCGCGCGGCGTTGGAAAACGCGTCGAAGCTCTTGATCTGGCTGATTTCCTCGGCCACGGCCTGAACCTCTGCCTCGCGGCCCTGCGGCACCGGGATGATGATTTCCGACAGCAGGACCCGCACCGATCCGCCGCCGGAAATGGCTTCCAGCGCCTTGTCGATATCGGCCTCGGAAACCGAAACGCGGCCATTGTACTTGGCGCGGATCAATTCGCGCCAGCCGAGCCCGGAGACGATGAAATCCAGGAAGGTCTGCCTGTCGACCCCGGCCTCTGCCAGCAGTTGAAACAGCTGATCGGGCTTGAGATTGCCGCGGTTGGCGAATTCCGCGACCGCGTTGTCGATGCCTTCCTGGCCGAGCTGGAGCCCGACCGCATCGGTGGCTTCCAGTTTCAGCCGGTCCTCGATCAGCTGTTCGCGCGCCAGTTGGGCACGGTTGCCCGGTACGTTCAGAACCCCCAGCAGCAATTCGCGCTGTTCGATTTCATATTGCGTGATGACCCGGTCGTTGACCTTGATCACCGGATCGAAAAGCCCTTGGGCCAGCGCCGTCACGGGGGCGGTCAGAACGCATCCGACGGCCGCGGCGGCAAAAAGGATCTGGCGCATGGTCTGTTTCATAGTCCCTAGTTCCTGCATGTGCGGGTATAGCTTTTGTCAATGCTGTCAGCGCTAAACCCGGTGAGCCTGACAGTAAAGCCCAAAGAGGTCGACGGTTCGACGATAGTGGAAGAGGTGAAGCGGCGCGAGAGCGAAAGGTTCAGCTGCACGCATTCGTTACGGTAGATCAGCCCGAGACCGGCCTCGGCGGTGCGGTCGGACACGATGTCATAGCGCCAGTCGGCGGTGCCCGACCAGTGGCGCGAAAACCGGTAACTGCCGTCCAGCCACCATTCCGACACGGTGGAGGCGCGGTCTTCGGCGGCGTCGGCCCCGAGCCAGACATAAGAGGCGCCAAAGCCGCCGCGCGGCATTTGCCAGTCGGCGCGGGCCTCGGCCTTGGTGACGTCGAAAGCCTGGTCGCTCAGCAGCGTGCGCGCGCTCAGGGTCAGGCCCCGGGGCGTCTGCACCTGTCCGGCGACCAGAAGGTCCGAACTGGCACCGGCCAGCCCCGAGGTGACGCTGAAATTGCTGTCCGCCGTTTCGCGGTAGACCTGGCCGACGGCGAAGGTCGAGCTGCCGCCGCGCGGGCCCAGCCGGGTCCAGTAGAGGCCAAGCGCCGCCTGGCTGCCGCGTTCGCGCCGGTCGTAGGACGGGAAGCGCGACAGCGACAACAGGTTGCCTTCGTCGAATTCGACCCGGGTGCTTTCGTCGTTAGGCAGGTTGGGGTTGTCCCCGCCGGTCCAGCCGATCATCGCCACCGGTTCGATCACGTGGATGGCGCCGTTGCGGGCGGATTTCATCCAGGGCCAGCGCAGGATCAGGCTGGTCTGCGGCGTCACCACGGTGTCGCGGTCAAGCGCGGTGCTGTCTTGCTGCACGGCAAAGCCGTCCACCGCCAGCCCGGCGTGATATTCGGCGCGGATGCCCGCCGGCAGGGTCCAGCTGTTGCGCCAGCTCAGATCCGCATCGGCGCGGCTGATGTCGCGCCCGTCGATATCCAGATCGGAATAGCGGTAATGCGAATGCGCCCCGAGGCTTAGGCGAGCTTCGCCGCCCAGTGCCTTGGGGAATATACGCTTTTCGTAACTCACTTCGCCGATGATCGTGGGTAGGGTCGAATTGTCCTCGCCCTCGCGCAGGGTCTGGTACGACGTCAGCGCGCCACGGATATATTCGTCGCGTCTGACCCGGGTCAGCGCCGCTTCGCTTTCCAGCCGGTCCTTGTCGGAATAGTCGTATTCGACCAGATAGGCGCGGTCGGTCACCGCTTCGATATTGAAGCTGAGCTTGTAATCGCGCTTGAGGTCGAACAGGCCGTTGCCGAACAGGTAACCGCGGGTGCCGGTATGGATGGTGTCATCCGACAGCGCACCGTTGAATTCGAGCCGGCCGTTGCGGAACGCCTGCCGGTAGCGCAATTCCACCGTCTTGGTCTTGGACGACAGGTAGGGCGTCAGCGTCAGGTCGCGCGAGTCGCCCATCTTGATGAAATAGGGCAGTTTCAGCCCCAGCCCCAGCTGGGTATTCTGCTGCAGTTCGGGGATCAGGAAACCGGTGGCCCGTTCCACCGTCGGGTCGGGCAGCCGCAGCCGGGGCAGCCAGAACACCGGCACGTCCATGATCCGCAATTGCGCGTTCTCGAAGTAGAGCTGGCGGGTTTCCTGGTCATGCGTGGTCTTCTTGGCCCGGATCTGCCACAGCGGCGGGGTCTTGCTGTCGCAGACCCGGCAGGAGGTCGCGGCGACCTTGTAGAGCTGCGAATAGCGCCCGGCGACGCGGCTGATCTGCACCGCGGCCAGTTGAAGCTGCTGGTTCATGATCATCCGCGCACCGCGCAGCAGGCCGTTCTGCAGGCCGAGGTCCAATTCGCCGGATTCGGCCAGGATCACCACGTCTTCGCCATCTGTCAGGGTGATCGGCCCCTCGATGGCCAGCGTATCGGCCTTGCGGTCATAGACGACCCGCGACGCGTTCAGCCGCATGCCGTCGTAGAAGGCTTCGACATTGCCCTCGGCGATCAGCTTGTTGCGGCCGATGAGCCTGAGATTGTCCGCGATCAGCACCGCGTCCTTGGGTTTTTCGGCTTCGGCCCGAGTGCCAGCCTGCGCGTCCTGCTGCGCCAGCACGGGCAGGGCGTGGGCCGGGGCCAGAAGCGCGGCGAGGACAAGCGGCAGAAGACGGCGGTTCATCATCCGTCCTCCATATGCAAAAGCAGGCCGAGCGCAAGCAGAACCGAGGCGACCGGGGGTGCCCAGGCGGCGAGCATGATCGGAATTTGTCCATTTTCACCAAGTATTTGTGCGAAGTTCCTGATGTAATAAAGGCCAAATCCCAGCATGATCGAGGTCAACACCGCGATGCCGGTCCGGCCGAACCGCGTATGGCGCATGGTGAAGGCCGAGGCGATCAGCACCATCGCCATCAAAAACAGCGGCCGGGCCAGTTCCATCTGCAGCCACACCGCGTGGCGGCGGGCGGAAAACCCGGCTTCCTCCAACTGGCCGATATAGCTGGGCAGGTTCCAGATCGAAATCGAACTGGGCAGGCCGAAACTGTCGCGAATGCGTTCCTGCGTCAGGGACGAGGGCAGGGTCATTTCCTCGTGGAATTCCGCCGATCCTTCCGGGTTCAGGGTCGCGTCGAGCGGCCAGACCTTGGCGCGGGTCAGCGTCCACTTGCCCTTTTCCAGCACCGCCCAATCGGCCTGAATGCGGCGCGACGGACCGCCGTCGGGGGCATAGCTGACGAAGGTGACGTCGTAGAAGGTGGTGCCCTCGGGATTGGCGCGGGCGGCGCGGATCACCGTCTGGCCATTATCGCCGCCCTGGCGCAGCCACAGGCCTTCGGCGCTGATCGAAAACACGTTGGCGGCGCCGCTTTTATAGACCTCGTACAATTCGTGATAGCGCTTCGAGGTCGCCGCCACGATCGGATTGAACATCGCCACCGCCAGCGTGCCGATGATCGCGGCCACGATCAGCGGCGACACCAGGCTGCGCAGCGCCGAGCGCCCCGAGGCGCGCACCACCACCAGTTCCGACGATCGCGCCAGACCCAGGAACAGGGTGATCGTGGCCAGGATCATCACCAGCGGCAGGATACTGTAGATCCCTTCGGGCGTGTTCAGCAGCGTCAGTTCGAAAATATCGGTAAGCGGGATGCCCTCGGCCGAAAAGCGGCTGATCTGTTCGACCAGGTCGATCAGCAGCATCAGCAGGAAAAACACCCCGGTGATCCCGGCGAAGATGGTAAAGAACTTGCGCGCGAAATAGAGGTCGAGCTTCATGCCGGTTCCTCCGCCGTCAGGGCCCGCTTGCGCCGCCGCCGCGGCCGTGCCGCCCAGTGCAGCAGGAAGGCCGACATCGCCGCGCCCACCACCGACGGGGCATAGACCAGCGGCCACAGATCGCCATTGGCGCGCACCGCGTCGGTCACCAGCCCTTCGACCAGTTTCACGATCACCAGCAGCACCAGCGCCGCCACGATCTGGCGCCAGACGCCGAAGCGCGAAAATCCGCCGACCAGCAGGGTGGCGAAGCCGATCAGCGCCGACACGACACACAGGAAGGCCTGGTTCACCCGGGAATGCAGTTCCTCGATGGCGCGGTTGGTGCTTTCGCCGGTTTCCGCCGCGATGGCGGCGGGTTCGCGCATCAGTTCCCAGGTCGGGCTGTGCCGGATCTGCCGCACATCAATGTCAGGTGTGCCGATCAATTCGCTGATATCATATGAAAAATCGTTGAAATGCGTGGTGAAGAGCCGGTTGCCGTCGCGCAGGTAGCTTTGCGCCAACCCGTCCACCATGACCAGTTTCACTTTGCCGTCGTCATTGATCAGATAGGCGTTGGCGGCGCTGTAGGTCATCGCCCGTTCCGAACTGCGCCGGTCCGACAGGAACACGTCCCTGAGCGCGCCTTCGGGAGTGATTTCGCGGATATAGAAGGTGACGCCGTCGGCCGGGTGCAAGAACGTGCCCTCGGTCAGCAGCCGGGCGGTGATGTTGCGCGCGATCTCGGCCTCGCGCAGCTTCATCTGGCCCAGGCTGATCGGCACCAGGATATGGGTCAGCACCGACATCATGATCCCGACGATCAGCCCGTAATACAGAACCGGCCGCGCCAGCCGCCAGGGGCTGAACCCGGTGGCCTGCATGACGACCAGTTCGGATTCGCTCGACAATCGGTTGGTGACATAGACCGACCCGGCGAACACCGACATCGGCAGCACCAGCCGGATCACGTTGGGCAGCGTCAGCGCGGTGAATTCCAGGAACACGAAAGCAGACTGACCGTCACCGATCAGTTTATCGAACAGCCGCACCGCCTGGTTGATCCAATAGATCGACACCAGAACCAGCGCGAAAAATCCGAACAGCACCATCAGCTGCGACAGCATATATCTGTCGAATCTGGACACGGGCCCCCCAAGGCAAAGCGTATTATCAGCCGGACGTTACAAGATGTCGCCGGGGGGGAAAACTGCTATCTGGCAATACCGGCGGCAGGGCGCTAGGTATCGGGGGGTAATCATTAGGAGAACACCAGATGACCGCGCCGATTTCCATCCGTTTCACTGCAACCGATCTCGATACCATCGCCGCCCATCGCGGCCGGGTGGCGGTGATCGTCGATGCCGAGGGCAAGCTCGACCCCGGCGCGCGGCGGGTGAACCGGCTGAGCAAGGGCACGTTGGCGCGGTTCGTGGGGTCCGAACGGTTCGAGAAGATGAAGGACGGGCAGGTCGCAACGATCGCCTGCCCGGTGGGGATGGAAGCCGAGGCGCTGGACGTGTTGCGCCTGTCGCGCCGCCCGTCGGAAACGCAAGCCCGCAAGGCCGGTGCCGCGCTGGCCAAGGTCAAGGGCGGCAAGGAACAGCTGGTGCTGGCGGGCAACCTGCGCCGGGTCGAAGACCTGGCCCAGGGGATCGCGCTGCGCGGCTATGATTTCACCGATCACAAGACCGCCGACAAGGACAAGGCCAAGGATGAAAACGCCGAAACTGTGATCGCTTGCTCCAAGCCCGAAGAGGCAACCGAGGCCGCAGCACCGCTGTTGGCGGTGGCCGAGGGCGTGTTCTTCACCCGCGATCTGGTCAATGAACCGGCCAACGTGCTGACCACCACCGAATTCGCCGCGCGGCTGAAAGCGATGACCGATCTGGGCCTGAAGGTCGAGGTGCTAGAAGAAAAGGACCTCGAAAAACTCGGCATGGGCAGCCTGTTGTCGGTGGGCCAAGGCAGCGACAGCCCGTCGAAGGTCGTCGTCATGCAATGGCTGGGCGGTGAAAAGGATGCCGCGCCGCTGGCGCTGGTGGGCAAGGGCGTGGTGTTCGATACCGGCGGCATCAGCCTGAAACCGGCCGCCGGCATGGAAGACATGACCATGGATATGGGCGGCGCGGGCGTGGTCGCGGGCGTGATGCGGTCGCTGGCGCTGCGCAAGGCCAAGGCCAATGTCGTGGGTCTGGTCGGGCTGGTGGAAAACATGCCCTCGGGCAATGCCACCCGTCCGGGCGACGTGGTGAAATCGATGAAGGGCGACACGATCGAGGTGATCAACACCGATGCCGAGGGGCGCTTGGTGCTGGCCGATGTGCTGTGGTACGCGCAGGACCGGTTCACACCCTCGGGCGTGATCGACCTAGCCACCCTGACCGGCGCGATCATCATCGGGCTGGGCCATGAAAACGCGGGCGTGTTTTCCAACGACGACGACCTGTGCAAGGATTTCCTCAAGGCGGCCGAGGCCGCGGATGAAGGCGCGTGGCGGATGCCGCTGGGCCAGGCCTATGACGACATGATCAAGTCGCGCATCGCCGATATCAAGAACACCGGCGGCCGCCCCGCCGGGTCGATCACCGCGGCGCAATTCCTGCAGCGCTTCATCAAGGACGGCATGCCGTGGATTCACCTTGATATCGCGGGCGTCGCCAGCGTGAAAACCGACACTTCCTATGCGCCCAAGGGCGCGACCGGCTGGGGCGTGATGGCGCTGAACCGGCTGGTGTCCGACAGCTACGAGGGCTGATCCTTTGGGGGCCGCGTTTTTCTATCACCTGACCCGGGCGCCTTTGGACGTGACCCTGCCGATGCTGGCGGGCAAGTCGCTTGGCGCGGGCTGGAAGGTGGCGGTGCGCGGTCCCGATCGCGGCCGGATGGAATGGCTGGACCAACGGCTGTGGCAGGGCCCCGAGGACGCGTTCCTGCCGCACGGGCTGTCTGGCGGGCCGCATGATGATTTGCAACCGGTGCTGCTGACCGTGGCGGGCGAGGTTGCGGGCAACGATCCGGCCTGCCTGATGGCGATCGACGGCGCGGCGGTGAGCCCTGAGGAGGTGCAGGCGCTGGAACGGGTCTGCATCCTGTTCGACGGCACCGACGAAGAGGCGGTGCAGGTGGCGCGCGGTCAGTGGAAACAGCTCACCGGCGCGGGCTGTTCGGCGCAATACTGGTCCGAGGAATCGGGAAGGTGGGAGAAGAAGGCGGAAAGCTGAGGGCTGCGAACGTGGCGCCGCGTCATAGGTGCTTGAATTAAGTGGTTAAAGCTAACTCATGCAAACTAATGGATTCTGGGCCTATCGGAAGCCGTGATACTCTAAGACTTGCTCTCTTTTCTTACACAGGGACTAATCAAAACGTAAACTAAATCCGTAAGAACAATTGCGATCAAAATAACCGCCAATACTCGGAACAGACTGAAACCAAACAAGATCACAAGCGGAATTGCGATGGCAGAAAAGACACCAGCCACTAGCCCATAGACTATTGAGCTTAGGCGATAAAAACACCCGCAATTTTCACATTCAATCCATCCATGTTTCATCGCCCATTTCTGCGAGAAAGAAATTTTAACGTCACTACATTTAGGACAAAATTTCACTGGAATTCCCTATTTTGCAAACCGATAAACTAGCTTCAGAAATCTCTGAAGTCGCATTGTGCTAGAGGCTTGCGAATATTTACATCTAAAAATTGATTCTGGCAGCTAGAGTGGCTGCGCATATGAAGATCTTCGGCCATCTGTGATGACGCGGCATCACGCAGCTCTATTTCTAGATCAAACCGAATATGATTTCGTTTCGGTTACGTCAGCTAACTTTCCCGAAAGAAAAACGCCCCGCAGCGGTTATGCTGCGGGGCGTTTTTCGTAAATCGATTAGTCGTCTGCCGGTTTACGGAATGATCCGGGTGTATTTCACGCCTTCCAGCGTTGCCCCGGCCATCAGACCGGCCTGGCCGAAGATCACCGCCACAACCGGCGTGGTCGCGGTGGTGGTGTCGGCGCGCACGTTGCCGCCCTGGTCCTTCAGCACGTATTCCGCATCGGCCCCGGCGGCCCAGCCGGGCGAATGGCGGAACCGCATCAGCGCGTCCTCGGTCATGAAGAACAGGACGTGGGCGAATTGCTGCGCCCCGATCTGCAGCCCGATGCTGCCCTTGGTGGCGGAATAGTAATCCACCGTCGCGCCCTCGACCCGGAGCGCGCCGCGCCCGTATCCGCCGCCGATGCCGAAACCGGCCTCGGTCACCAGCGGCATCACCAGCATGCCGTTGGATTTTTCGGCCAGGTCGCGGGTGTTGGGATAGCGGCCGTAGAGATAATCCAGCGTCTTGTCGACGCGGGCGTCGATGGTGGAACTTGCGGTGCTGCCTACGCCGTTGCCGCAGGCGGCGGTCATGCCGGCGCCCGCCAGGGCGGCCAGCGTGAAGCTGCGTCGTGTAAACTGTGTCATGGTATCGCCTGTTCGTTGCCTGACTGCTTTCCGGCTATGTCTGCCGGTTGCAGGGAAGTATAGGGCGCAACCGGCGCGCTGTCACGCAAATCGCGCCCATATGAGCGGCTTATCGCACGCCGTGAAGTTTCTTCGCCGCGGCGGGCGCGAAATAGGTCAGGATGCCGTCGCAGCCGGCGCGCTTGAAGCACAGCAGGCTTTCCATCATCGCCTTTTCGCCGTCGATCCAACCATTGAGCGACGCCGCCTGGATCATCGCGTATTCGCCCGACACCTGATAGGCATAGGTCGGCACCGCGAAGCGTTCCTTCACCCGGCGGCAGATGTCCAGGTAGGGCATGCCGGGCTTGACCATCACCATGTCGGCGCCTTCGCTGAGGTCGCGTTCGATCAGGCGCATCGCCTCGTCGGTGTTGCCGGGATTCATCTGGTAGGTGGTCTTGTCGCCCTTCAGCGCGCCGCTGGCGCCCACCGCGTCGCGGAACGGGCCATAGAAGGCGCTGGCGTATTTCGCCGAATAGGACAGCAGCATCGTGTCCTTGAAGCCTTCGGATTCCAATGCTGCGCGCATTGCGCCGATGCGCCCGTCCATCATGTCCGAGGGGCCGATGATGTCGACGCCCGCACGGGCCTGTTCCAGCGCCTGCTTGACCAGCGCGTCGACGGTTTCGTCGTTGATCACCTTGCCGTCGACCACGAAGCCGTCATGACCGTCGGCATTATACGGGTCCAGCGCCACGTCCGACATCACCGCGATGTCGATGCCCGCATCCTTGATCGCGCGGGTGGCGCGGTTCGACAGGTTGTCGGGGTTCCAGGCTTCCTCGCAGGTGGAGGTCTTCAGCGACGGGTCGGTATAGGGGAACAGGCAGATCACCGGGATGCCAAGATCGGCGGCTTCGCGGGCGGCCTCGACGATCTTGTCGACCGAACGGCGCATCACGCCGGGCATCGAGGCCACCGGTTCTTCGATCCCTTCGCCGTCGCGCACGAAGACAGGCCAGATCAGATCGCCGACCCCCAAAGTGTGTTCCTGCACCAGCGCGCGGATCTGCGGCGATTGGCGGGTCCGGCGGAAGCGGGTATGGGGGAAGGGGGCCTGACTTTGATATGGCATGGGATGCGTCCTTTCTCAGTGCGACATGGGTGACATGGAATTTCCTGCATCTCAAGGGTAGGAATTGCCGCGCGGGCAAAGTATGCAGTCCGGCAGGAACAGACGGGAAACACGGGATTGACCTGGTATCAGACGCTGAACGAAGTACTGGATCTTCGATCCTTTTCGAACCTGTGGTTCTGGATCGCCCTTGCGGTGATGTGGTCCAGCGCCAGCCACTGGGTGCTGGGCGTGCCCTATGACATGGTGGTGCGCGCCGCCCGCAAGGGGGGCGCGGCGCAGACCGATCTGGAAGACATCACCCGGGTTCAGATCAATCGGCTGCTCTATATCGGCGAAGTATCGGGGCTGTGGCTGACCGGGCTGGTCTGCTTTCTGCTGACCTCGCTGGTGCTGCTGGGCTTCATCTATGGGCTGCAGATCGCGCAGGCGTTGTTCTGCCTGGGCTTTCCGATGACGATCGTCTGGCTGATCCGGTTCCGGGCCGCCCGCCGCATCCGCGCCGAGCAGGTAAACGGAAAGCTTCTGCGCAAATACCTGACCCGGCAACGGCTCTGGACCCAGGTGATCGGGATGATATCCATCTTCGTCACCTCGATGTGGGGCATCTATTCCTCGCTGTCCGACCGCTTCAACGAAGACCACTTCAAACCTCAGGGATACAACATCTTCCATGACGAAGAGCAGACCGTTCATCACCGCGGGGGGCGCGCCTGAGGGCTTCGACGCCAAGCTGATCCTCGACGAGATCGGCAAGTGCGACGGCCCGGTGATCCATGTCGCCCGCGATGACAAACGCATGGCGGCGATGGAATCGGCGCTGCGATTCTTCGCCCCCGACATGCCGATCCTCAGCTTTCCGGCCTGGGATTGCCTGCCCTATGACCGGGTCAGTCCGCATGCCGATATCTCGGCCGCTCGGATGGCGACGCTGGCCGGGCTGGTGCATGGCGCGCCGAAGCAATTCGTGCTGCTGACCACGGTGTCGGCCGCGATGCAGCGGGTGCCCGCGCGCGGCGTGCTGACCGAGGCGGCCTTTACCGCGCGGGTCGACCATCGGGTCGATGAAGGGGCGCTGCGCAATTTCCTGGTCCGGATGGGCTTCACTCAGGCGCCCACCGTGATGGAACCGGGCGATTACGCCATTCGTGGCGGCATCATCGACATCTTCCCGCCCGGAGAGGGCGGGCCGGTGCGGCTCGACATGTTCGGCGACGTTCTGGACGGGGCGCGGCGCTTCGATCCGGTCAGCCAGCGTACCACCGAAAAACTGGAGGTCGTCGAGCTGGCCCCGGTGTCCGAGGTCATCCTCGACGAGGCGGCGATCCTGCGCTTCCGGCAGAATTACCGGCTGGAATTCGGCGCCGCGGGCACCGACGATCCGCTCTATGAGGCGGTCAGCGCCGGGCGCAAGCATCAGGGCATCGAACATTGGCTGCCGTTTTTCCACGAAAAACTGGAAGTGCTGTTCGATTACCTGCCCGACGCGCCGGTGACGCTGGACGACCAGGTCACGCCGTCGCGGCTGAGCCGGTTCGAGACGATCGAGGACCAGTATGAGACCCGCCGCCTTGCCATGGCGCAGAAGGGGCGGATGGATACGGTGTACAAACCGGTGCCGCCGGACCGGCTCTATCTCGACGATGCGTCCTGGGAAGCGGCGGTCGCCGACCGCCGTGTGGTGCAGTTCCACCCGCTGGCGCAGGCGTCGGGCCCCGGGGTGATCGACGCGGGCGGCCGCATCGGGCGCAACTTCGCCCCCGAACGGCAGCTGGAAAACGTCAACCTGTTCGAGGTGCTGGCAGGACACATCCGCGCCCGTATGGACAAGGGGCCGGTGATCGTCGCGTCCTATTCCGAGGGCGCGCGCGAACGGATCGAGGGGCTGCTGGAAGACGAGGACCTGATCGGCGCGGTTTCCGTGCGCGACATCAAGGGCGTCGGCAAGCACGGGCTGCACCTGGCGGTCTGGCCGCTGGAACACGGGTTCGAGGCGCCCGCTCTGACGGTGATTTCCGAACAGGATGTGCTGGGCGACCGGTTGATCCGCAAGCCGCAGAAGAAGCGGCGGGCGGAAAACTTCCTGACCGAAACCCAGTCGCTGAGCCCCGGTGACCTGGTGGTGCATCTCGACCACGGGATCGGGCGCTACGTGGGGCTGGAGGTGATCACCGCCGCCGGCGCCGCGCATGAATGTATCGAGCTGGAATACGCCGAGGGCGCCAAGCTCTACCTGCCGGTCGAAAATATCGAGCTGCTGACCAAATACGGCCATGACGAAGGGCTGCTGGATCGTCTGGGCGGCGGCGCATGGCAGGCGAAAAAGGCCAAGCTGAAGGAACGCATTCGTGAAATGGCCGACCGGCTGATCCGGGTCGCCGCCGAACGCGAATTGCGCCACGCGCCGGTGCTGGAACCGCAGCACCACGCCTGGGAAGCCTTCAGCGCCCGTTTCCCCTATCAGGAAACCGACGACCAGCTGAGCGCGATCGAGGATGTGCTGTCCGACATGACCTCTGGCCGGCCGATGGATCGTCTGATCTGCGGCGATGTGGGCTTCGGCAAGACCGAGGTGGCGATGCGCGCCGCCTTCGTCGCCGCCATGTCCGGCGTACAGGTGGCGGTGATCGCGCCGACCACGCTTCTGGCGCGCCAGCACTACAAGGGGTTTGCCGAACGCTTTCGCGGATTTCCCATCGAAGTCAGGCCCTTGTCGCGCTTCGTTACAGCAAAGGAAGCCAGCGCCACCCGCGACGCGATGGCCCGCGGCACCGCCGATATCGTGGTCGGCACCCATGCTCTGCTGGCCAAGAACGTGAAGTTCAAGAACCTCGGCCTGCTGATCATCGACGAGGAACAGCATTTCGGCGTCGCGCATAAGGAGCGGCTGAAACAGATGCGCTCCGACATCCACGTGCTGACGCTGACCGCGACGCCGATCCCGCGCACGCTGCAACTGTCGCTGTCGGGGGTGCGCGATCTGTCGATCATCGGCACGCCGCCCGTCGACCGGCTTGCCATCCGCACCTATGTCAGCGAATTCGACGCGGTCACCATCCGCGAGGCGCTGCTGCGTGAACATTATCGCGGCGGGCAAAGCTTCTACGTGGTGCCGCGCATTTCCGACCTGCCCGAGATCGAGGAATTCCTGCGCGAACAGGTGCCCGAGGTCAGCGTCATCACCGCCCACGGCCAGATGGCGGCGGGCGATCTGGACGAGCGGATGAACGCCTTCTACGACGGCAAATACGACGTGCTGCTGGCGACGACCATCGTCGAAAGCGGGCTCGACATCCCGACCGCCAACACGATGGTGGTGCATCGCGCCGACATGTTCGGCCTAGCGCAGCTTTACCAGATCCGCGGCCGGGTGGGGCGCAGCAAAACCCGCGCCTATGCCTACCTGACGACGAAACCGCGCGCGAAACTGACCGCCACGGCGGAAAAGCGGCTGCGGGTGCTGGGATCGCTCGACACGCTTGGTGCTGGCTTCACGCTGGCGTCTCAGGACCTCGACATTCGCGGCGCCGGCAACCTCTTGGGCGAGGAACAGTCGGGCCAGATGCGCGATGTGGGTTACGAGCTTTACCAGTCGATGCTGGAAGAGGCGATCGCCAAGATCAAGGCGGGCGAGCTGGAAGGGCTGACCGATGCCGAGGATCAATGGGCGCCGCAGATCAACCTCGGCGTGCCGGTGCTGATCCCGGAAAAATACGTGCCCGACCTCGATGTTCGGCTTGGATTGTATCGCCGTCTCAGTGGCTTGTCCGGCAAAGTTGAACTCGAAGGCTTCGCCGCCGAACTGATCGACCGCTTCGGCAAGCTGCCCAGGGAGGTCAACACGCTGCTGCTGATCGTGCGGATCAAGGAGATGTGCAAGAAGGCCGGGATCGCCAAGCTCGACGGCGGGCCGAAGGGCGCGACGATCCAGTTCCACAACGACAAATTCGCCTCGCCCCAGGGCTTGGTCGAATATATCCAGGCGCAGAACGGGCTGGCCAAGGTCAAGGACAACAAGATCGTGGTGCGGCGCGACTGGAAGCTTGACGCCGACAAGATCAAGGGTGCCTTCGCCATCGCCCGCGACCTGGCGCAGAAAGTGGTGGACGAAAAGAAACGGAAGGGCAAATGAGCATGCAGCCGGGCTTTCACGACATCCCCGCCGGCCATCTGGCCGCCGTGGTCACCCATCTGGAAATGACGGTGCGCCCCGATCCGCGCCCTGAACACGACGCGGGCCTGTCCCTGCGCCGCGTCGACGCGCCCGATCCCGACTGGTACCGCGCGCTCTACCAAAGGGTCGGCGAGGACTGGCTGTGGTTTTCACGGCTGACCATGCCGGAAGCGGAGCTTCAGGCGATCCTGAACGACCCGAAAAACCACGTCTATGTGCTTGAAAAGGATGGCGAAGAGGCAGGTCTGCTGGAGCTCGACTTCCGCCAGGAAAACGACTGCGAGCTGGCCTTCTTCGGCCTCACCCCGGGCGCCATCGGCGGCGGCGCCGGGCGCTGGATGATGAACCGCGCGATCGAGCTTGCCTGGGCCGAACCGATCGCCCGGTTCCACGTGCATACCTGCACGCTCGATCACCCGGCGGCGCTTGATTTCTACCGCCGTTCCGGTTTCACGCCGGTCAGCCGGGAACTCGAAATCGCCCCCGACCCGCGCCTCGACGGCACCTTGCCCGCCACTGCGGCCCCGCACGTGCCGATCCTGCGCTGAGCGCGGATCCGTCCAGCCCTTCTTCTGTTCAAAAATATCCCGGGGGAGTCGTGGCTTGCCACGGCGGGGGCAGCGCCCCCTTACGCCCTTTGATCCAGGAAATCCCGGATCTTTGGCGCGATCCAGTCCCACAGAACCGGCGCGCCATGAGCGACCTTCGCCCCGACCCGCGCCGCGATCGTGTCGTAATCGACGTTATATTCGATCCACGATCCGCCGCCCGAGGCCAGGTTCTGGTTCGGTGGCTGGAACCGGTCCAGCGCCTTGGCGAAACGCGCATCCGGCGTCTCGTTGCCCTCGAATTCCAGCCACAGGGCCAGCAATTCCTCGGCCAGCGGCCCCGGCAGCAGCCCGAAGATGCGCCGCGCCGCTTCCAGTTCCTCGGCCTCTTTCGCCGCCGCGTCGTAGGACCCGAAAATCGGCGCGTCGCCCGCGTCGATTTCCACCAGGTCGTGGATCAGCAGCATGCGGATGACCCGGGCGATATCGACGCCTTCATCGGCATGTTCGGCCAGCACCAGCGCGTAAAGCGCCAGGTGCCAGCTGTGTTCGGCGCTGTTTTCGCGCCGCGATCCGCCGGCGATGCGGGTGGCGCGATAGACCGCTTTCAGCGCGTCGGCCTCGTTCAGGAAGGCGAGGCCGGCCGTCAGGCCGGACGCGCCCGGATCGGCGTTCGCCATCCGCGCCGTCACCTGCGCGTGCATCTCGGGCCAGTCCCGGTGCAGATGCCGCGAGCGGCCCTCCGACAGGTTGCCGCGCACCACCGCGACCTGATCGTCGCGCGGAACCTCGGGCGATACCGCTTGCAGGATCGGCTGCACATGGTCCATCTGCTTGGCGAAACGCGCCTCAAGGCTGTCGCCCGCCTCGAATTCGTCCCACAGCGCGCGCAGCGGCGTGGCCTGATCGGGCGGCAGGATCGCGAACAGTCGGTCGGCGGCGGCGCGTTCGGCCGCTTCCACCTGTTCGGGATCGTGATCGAGGTGGATCGGGTGGTCGCCCGCGTCGATTTCGACCAGGTCGTGCAGCAGGATCATCGCGATGGCGCGGTCGCGATCGAAGTCGCCGAATTGCGGATGATCCATCAGCAGCGCGTAAAGCGCCACGTGCCAGCTGTGTTCGGCGGAATTTTCGGGCCGCGACAGGTCCTGCAGGATGTTCTGCCGGTCCACCTGTTTCAGGCGGCAGGCCTCGGTCAGGAAGGCAAGCTGCGCGTCGAGCCGGGGGCTCACTCCGTCGCCCCTTTCGAGGCGGCCAGCGCGCCCTTCAGGCGGCCTTCAAGGAACTTGCGCGCACGCTTTTCCGCCAGCCGCACCCGGACGGCGGTCATGAACGCCTCTTGCGTGGTCTGCGACGAGGCACCGAGCTGCTTGGCGACTTGATCGATCAGCAGGTCGTCGTTCAGCGCCTCGGCGGCCTCGATCGTGTCGCGGGCCAGCGCATCGGCGAGATCCTCGGCAACGCTCATGGTGTCAGCGGCTGTTTTCGGTCAGCCGGCGTTTCACATAGTCGGTGACCGTGCCGATCATTTCGTCCATGTGTTCGGGCTTTTCGAAGAAATGGCCCGCGCCTTCGATCTGTTTGTGGGTGATGGTGATGCCCTTTTGTTCGTGCAGCTTGTTCACCAGCGCCTCGGTATCGGCGGGCGGCGCCACGCGGTCGGCGGTGCCGTTGATGATCAGGCCCGAGCTGGGGCAGGGGGCGAGGAACGAAAAATCGTACATGTTGGCCGGCGGCGCCACCGAGATGAAGCCGGTGATTTCCGGCCGCCGCATCAAGAGCTGCATGCCGATCCAGGCGCCGAAGCTGAAGCCCGCGACCCAGCAATGCTTGGAATTGGAATTCATCGACTGCAGGTAATCGAGCGCCGAGGCCGCATCGGACAGCTCGCCAATGCCCTGATCGTATTCGCCCTGGCTGCGCCCGACGCCGCGGAAGTTGAACCGCAGCACGGTGAAGCCCATGTTGTAGAAGGCGTAATGCAGGTTATAGACGACCTTGTTGTTCATCGTGCCACCGAATTGCGGATGCGGGTGCAGGACGATGGCAATCGGCGCGTCGCGGTCTTTTTGCGGGTGATAGCGGCCTTCAAGGCGGCCTTCGGGACCGGGAAAAATGACCTCGGGCATTGCGTGCCTGTCTCCTGCATACTAGGTGGGCGGTTATTCTTGACGAATTCGCTCAAGCACCTTAGAATTGTTCTAAATTGCCGGTGGTAAGCCGGGCGGGTTCTAGCGAGATAAGCCTTGCTGGCCTGATCGTCAATCGTTCGCAAAGGAAGACAGCGTTGAAACTCAGTACCAAGGGTCGTTATGCCATGGTCGCCCTGGCCGATATCGCCTTGCAGGACGAAGGCGCGCTGGTCACTCTGGGCGAGATTTCCAAGCGCCAGGACATATCGCTGCCCTATCTGGAACAGCTTTTCGTCAAGCTGCGCCGGGCCGGGCTGGTCGAATCGGTGCGCGGCCCGGGCGGCGGTTACCGGCTGGCGCGGCCGCCCAGCGAAATTCGCGTGGTCGAGGTGCTGTCGGCGGTCGATGAAACCGTGGACGCGATGCACAAGGGCGCGGGCGCCAGCGGCGCCGCGTCGGGGTCGAAGGCGCAGTCGGTGACCAACCGGCTGTGGCAGAGCCTGTCGGCGCATGTCTATGTCTTCCTGCACCAGGCGCGGCTGTCCGACGTGGTGGGCAATGAACTGGCCCCCTGTCCGGCGGTGCCGAACCTGTTCGACGTGGTGGACGAGGAATGAGAGTTCGCGCTCATATCGCTTTGCGCGCGCGGCGGGGGAAGGGGGCGCTGCCCCCTCTTGGCCTTTGGCCAATTCACCCCCGAGGTATTTTCGCCAAGATGAAACCGGGGGCGTGATGGGGCGGGTTTACCTGGATCATAACGCCACCACGCCGCTGCGGGCCGAGGCGCGCGAGGCGATGATCGCGGCGATGGACGTGTTCGGCAATCCGTCCTCGGTCCATGCCGAGGGGCGCGCGGCGAAGGCGGTGGTTGAGAAGGCACGCGGCCAGGTGGCTGCGGCATTGGGGGCCGAGGGGGCCGATGTGGTCTTTACCTCCTCCGCGACCGAGGCGGCGGCGTTGTTCTGCGCCGGGCGCGGCTTTCATGGCGCCTGGGTCGAACATGATGCAGTTGCGTCCTGGGTTAAACCGGACCTGCCGGTGGATGCGGCGGGGCGGGTGACGGTCGCCGATCCGGGGAGTGCGGTATTGCAGCTGGCCAATTCGGAAACCGGCGTGTTGCAGGATCTGCCCGAGGGTTTGGCGCTCAGCGACATGACGCAGGGTTTCGGCAAGCTGCCGCTGGCCTTCAACTGGTCGGGGGCCACGGCGGCGCTGATTTCGGCGCATAAGCTGGGCGGGCCGAAGGGCGTCGGCGCCCTGGTGATCCGGCGCGGCACCGATGTGGCGGCGCAGCTGAAAGGCGGCGGGCAGGAAATGGGCCGGCGCGCGGGCACCGAGAACGTGATCGGCATCGCAGGGTTTGGCGCGGCGGCGGAAGCGGCGGCGCGCGATCTGTCGGATGGCAAATGGGCGCGGGTGGCGGAGCTGCGCGACAAGATGGAAGCGGCGATTTCGGCGGAAGCGCCGGAGACGGTGTTCATCGGGCGCGGTTCGAAACGTCTTCCCAACACCAGCTGTTTCGCCACGCCGGGCTGGAAGGGCGAAACGCAGGTGATGCAGATGGACCTGGCCGGGTTCGCGATCAGCGCCGGATCGGCCTGTTCGTCGGGCAAGGTGCGCGCCAGCAAGGTATTGACCGCCATGGGATATGGCGAAGACGTGGCCGCCAGCGCGATCCGGGTATCGCTGGGGCTGGAAACGACAGAGGACGACGTGATGCGCTTTGCCGACACCTGGCTGGCGAAGCAGAAGAAATTCCACGCCCGCGCGGCGTGAACCGAGACGCGAATTGGAGAAGATGATGACTGTTGTGGAAAACCCCACCGGGGCAGACAAGGTGAAGGAAGGCGTCGATCAGGAAACGGTCGATGCCGTTCGCGAGGTCGGCGGCAAATACAAATACGGCTGGGAAACCGAGATCGAGATGGAATACGCGCCCAAGGGCGTGAACCCCGATATCGTGAAGCTGATTTCGGACAAGAACGGCGAACCGGAATGGATGACCGAATGGCGGCTGCAGGCCTTTGCCCGCTGGCAGCAGATGGAAGAGCCCAAATGGGCGATGGTCAACTACCCGGAAATCGATTTCCAGGACCAGTATTATTACGCGCGCCCGAAATCGATGGAGGAAAAGCCCAAGTCGCTGGACGAGGTCGATCCCAAGCTGCTGGCCACCTATGAGAAACTGGGCATCCCGCTGAAGGAACAGATGATCCTGGCGGGCGTCGAGAATGCCGCCGACAACCCGTTCGACGGGCAAGACGGCGAACGCAAGGTCGCGGTGGACGCGGTGTTCGATTCCGTCTCCGTCGGCACGACCTTCAAGGCGGAACTGGAAAAGGCGGGCGTGATCTTCTGCTCGATTTCCGAGGCGATCAAGGAACATCCCGAGCTGGTGAAGAAGTACCTCGGCAGCGTCGTGCCGCAGTCGGACAATTTCTATGCCACGCTGAACAGCGCCGTCTTCTCGGACGGGTCGTTCGTTTACGTGCCGCCGGGCGTTCGCTGCCCGATGGAACTGTCGACCTATTTCCGCATCAACGCGGAAAACACCGGACAGTTCGAACGCACGCTGATCATCGCCGACAAGGGCTCCTACGTGTCCTACCTGGAAGGCTGCACCGCGCCGCAGCGCGACACCGCGCAGCTGCACGCCGCCGTGGTGGAGATCATCGTCGAGGAAGACGCCGAGGTGAAATACTCGACCGTGCAGAACTGGTATCCGGGCGACGAGGAAGGCCGGGGCGGTATCTACAACTTCGTCACCAAGCGCGCCGATTGCCGTGGCGACCGGGCCAAGGTGATGTGGACCCAGGTGGAAACCGGGTCGGCCGTGACCTGGAAATACCCGTCCTGCATCCTGCGCGGCGACGACAGCCAAGGCGAATTCTATTCCATCGCCATCGCCAACAACATGCAGCAGGCCGATACCGGCACCAAGATGGTGCACCTGGGCAAGAACACCAAGTCGCGCATCGTGTCGAAAGGCATCAGCGCGGGCCGCGCGCAGAACACCTATCGCGGGCTGGTGTCGATGCACCCGAAGGCGAAGAGTTCGCGCAACTACACCCAGTGCGACAGCCTGCTGATCGGCGATAAATGCGGCGCCCACACGGTTCCCTATATCGAGGTGAAGAACAATTCCTCGCGGGTGGAACACGAGGCGACCACGTCGAAAGTGGATGACGAGCAGCTGTTCTACTGCCGCCAGCGCGGTATGGACGAGGAAGAGGCCGTGGCGCTGGTCGTCAACGGGTTCTGCAAGGACGTGCTGCAGGCGCTGCCGATGGAATTCGCGATGGAAGCGCAGCAGCTGGTTGCGATTTCTCTGGAAGGGTCGGTGGGCTAAGGCCCGCCCGCTGGGGACACCGGGGGACACATGGCGCATCTGGCCAAGACATTGCTGAGCTATCTGGCGGAGGGGCTTGCCCCCATCCGCCCGATCCGCATTGCCGAGGTCTGGGGTTCCGAACCCAAGGACGCCGCCCGCGCAGCCTTGGACAAGGCCAAGACCGGACCGGCGGTGTTCAGCGCGTATTCTCAACCCCATCTTCCCGAGGAGTACCCGGCATGATCGTGACCACCACCAATTCCATCGAGGGCCGCAAGATCACCTCCTACAAGGGGATCGTCGTGGGCGAAGCGATCATGGGCGCTAACGTGGTGCGCGACATGTTTGCCGGGATCACCGATATCATCGGCGGTCGTTCGGGCGCCTATGAAAGCAAGCTGCAGGACGGACGCGACACCGCCCTGCGCGAAATGGAACAGCGCGCGGCGGCGCTTGGCGCCAACGCGATCGTCGGCGTCGATCTGGATTACGAAGTGGTGGGGCAGTCGATGCTGATGGTCGCGGCATCTGGCACAGCCGTGGTGGTGGAATAAGCGTGGATAAACGCCCCGATATCCCCAGCCGTCCCGAGCTGACGCTGCCCGAGGCAGAGGCGATTGCGCTGAGCAAAGCCTATGCCGGGGCGCAGTGCATCCTGGAATATGGCAGCGGCGGGTCCACCGTGATGGCCGCCGAGCTGGGCAAGTTGGTCTGGTCGGTGGAAAGCGATCCGGACTGGGCGCAGATGATGCGCGATTACTTCGCCGCCAATCCGCCGCTTGGCGAGGTGCATATCGTCCATGCCGATATCGGCCCGACCAAGGAATGGGGCCACCCGGTCGATGACAGCGAATGGAAGCAATTCCCGCGCTACCCGCTGGCAGTTTGGGACAAGCCGGGCTTCAGCCATCCCGACGTGGTGCTGGTCGATGGCCGGTTCCGGGTCGGCTGCGCCTTGGCGACCGCGTACCGGATCACCCGTCCGGTGACGCTTTACTTCGACGATTACGGCGACCGCAAACGGTTGCACGTGATCGAGGATTTTCTGGGCAAGCCGGACGAGATGATCGGCCGGATGGCCCGTTTCGACATCACACCAACCCCTGTGCCGCGCGACAAGCTGCTCAGGGTGGTTCAACTCATGATGCGGCCCTGACCGGCCGCCACGCGAACAGGAAAAGGAAAGACGAGATGCTGGAAATCAAGAACCTGCAGGTCAAACTGGAAGACGAGGACAAGCAGATCCTCAAGGGGCTGAACCTGACCGTGGAAACCGGCAAGGTCCACGCGATCATGGGGCCGAACGGGTCGGGCAAATCGACCCTGTCCTATGTCCTGTCGGGCAAGGACGGCTATGAGGTCACCGGCGGCGAAGCGATCATGGATGGCGAAGACATCCTCGACATGGAACCCGAAGAACGCGCCGCTGCGGGCCTGTTCCTGGCGTTCCAGTACCCGGTGGAAATCCCCGGCGTCGGCAACATGACCTTCCTGCGCACCGCGGTGAACGCGCAGCGCAAGGCGCGCGGCGAGGAGGAAATGTCCTCGACCGAATTCCTCAAGGTGGTGCGCGCCAAGGCGAAAGACCTGAAGATCGACGCCGACATGCTGAAACGCCCGGTGAACGTGGGCTTCTCGGGCGGCGAGAAGAAGCGCAACGAAATCCTGCAGATGGCGATGCTGGAACCGAAGATGTGCATCCTCGACGAAACCGATTCCGGGCTCGACGTGGACGCGATGAAACTGGTTGCCGAAGGCGTCAACGCGCTGCGCAGCGAAGGCCGGTCCTTCCTGGTGATCACCCACTACCAGCGCCTGCTGGATCACATCACCCCCGACGTCGTGCACATCATGGCCGACGGCCGGATCGTCAAGACCGGCGGCCCCGAGCTGGCGCTGGAAGTCGAAAAGAACGGCTATGCCGACATCCTGGCGGAGGTGGCGTAATGGCGTTGACGCAAACCAAGCTGGACGCGACCGAGGCGCGGCTTGCAGGATTGTGCCTGCCCGCCGGTCCCGCATGGCTGACCGAGGCGCGCGAGGGCGCGCTGGCGCGTCTGCGCGCGATGGGTCTGCCCGGGCGGGGTGACGAATACTGGAAATACACCCGGCCCGACACCCTGGTCGCCCCCGAGGTGACCAAGGCGGCGCTGTTCGAGACCGAGGAGGCTTGCGTTTTCGGCGAAGTCGACCGGCTGCAGATCGTGTTCGTCGACGGCGTCTTCGATGCGGCGGCCAGCGACGACCTGACCGGCGAAGGCATCGAGATTTCGCGCCTTGCCGATGTGGCGGCCGATATCCATTGGGCCAAGGACCTCTACGGCGTGCTGGAAACCAACGGGCAGGACCCGGTGGAACGTCCGTTGGCGGCGCTGAACAGCGCCTTCGCCACCGATGGCGTGCTGATCCGGGTGACCGGCACCGTGTCGAAGCCGGTGAACCTGACCTATTTCCACCGTTCGGAAACCTCGGACGCCATTCTGCACCACGTGGTGAAGCTGGAAGAGGGCGCCGAGCTGACCCTGCTGGAAAACGGCCCCGCCGCAGCACGCTTCAACAAGGTGCTGGAGGTCGAGGTCGCCGACAAGGCGCGCTTCCACCACATTCGCACCCAGGGGCGCGACCACGAACGCCGCGCGGCCACGCATATCTTTGCCCGTCTTGGCGCGGAAAGCCTGTTCAAATCCTTCACGCTGACCGCCAACGGGGTGATGACGCGCAACGAATGCGTGATCGAACTGACCGGTGACGACGCGGTGGCGCATGTGGCAGGCGCCTGCATGGGTGACGGCGATTTCCACCACGACGACACCGTCTTCATCACCCATGACGCGGTGAATTGCGAAAGCCGCCAGGTGTTCAAGAAGGTGCTGCGCAACGGTGCGACCGGCGTGTTCCAGGGCAAGATCCTGGTCAAGGAAGGCGCGCAGAAAACCGACGGCTACCAGATCAGCCAGTCGCTGCTGCTGGACGACGACAGCCAGTTCCTGGCCAAGCCGGAGCTGGAGATTTACGCCGACGACGTGGCCTGTTCGCACGGGTCGACCAGCGGCGCGATCGACGAAACCGCGTTGTTCTACCTGCGCTCGCGCGGTGTGCCCGAAGACCAGGCCACCGACCTGCTGGTGCAGGCCTTCCTCGCCGAAGCGGTCGATGAGATCGAGGACGAGGGACTGCGCGACGAAATCGTCGGCCGGCTGCAGGGCTGGCTGCAGCGCCGGCGCGGCTGATGTCGGTCACCCGCGATATCATCGAAACCTACAAAGGTCCGGGCCGCGTCGTGGCCCGGATGGTCGCGCGCGGCCCGCGTGAAGACCGGGCGCTGGTCATCCTGATGATCGGTTGCGTCATGGTCTTCATCGCGCAATGGCCGCGGCTGGCGCGGCAGGCCTACATGACCGGGGAAGAGCTGGACATGCTGCTGGGCGGCACGCTGCTGGCGTGGCTCTTCATCATGCCGCTGCTGCTTTACGTGATGGCCTTCATCGCCCATATCGGCGCGCGGCTCTTCGGCGGCAAGGGCACCGGGTATGGCGCGCGGCTGTCGCTGTTCTGGGCGTTGCTGGCCTCGTCGCCGGTGCTGCTGCTGCACGGGCTGGTGGCCGGATTCATCGGCGGCGGTCCGGC
The DNA here is from genome assembly GCF_009857745.1 of Thalassovita mangrovi. Classification (GTDB taxonomy): domain Bacteria; phylum Pseudomonadota; class Alphaproteobacteria; order Rhodobacterales; family Rhodobacteraceae; genus Thalassobius; species Thalassobius mangrovi. Next base: position 301,505 of record NZ_WWEN01000001.1, on the reverse strand, counting down.
GCTGGACGGGGTCGGCATCCTGTGGCTGATGCTGTTCGCCTGGTTCTGGATCAGGGCGCTGATCTGCATCGAATGGGGGACCGACGATGAACCTGCCTGATCCGAAGCAACTGGCGATCGACACGCTGCGCGACCCGCGCAGCGCCGCGCGGCAGATTCTTGAACTGCGGCTGGACACGTCCCTGCTGTGGACCGCGCTGGCGCTGATCGTGGTGCTGAACGCGATCCTCAACGGGGTGACCCTGCCGCTGATGGTGGTGCCCGACATGGTGCCCGCCGCCTTCGCCTCGCCCTGGATGTTCGCGATGATCCTGGGCGGCGGTATCGTCATCGGCACTTTCATCCTGACCTGGATCGGCCAGATGATGGGCGGCAAGGCGCAGCTTTCCGATATGCTGGCACTGGTCGTCTGGCTGCAGGGGCTGCGGCTGCTGGTGCAGGCGGTGGTGTTCCTGCTGTTCTTCGCGGTGCCGATGCTCAGCGATATCCTGGCGTTGGTTGCCGGGCTGTGGGGCATCTGGATCACCGTTGCCTTCATCGACGAAGCGCAGCGCTTCGGGTCGATCTTCAAGGCGATCATGGTGCTGGTCGCGTCGATGCTGGGCATCGCGATCGGCCTTTCCTTCTTCCTGCTCCTGATCGGAGCCTCATCCGTTGGGATGTCCTGAGATGTATGACGTTGAAAAAATCCGCGCCGATTTCCCGATCCTCGCGCGCGAGGTGAACGGCAAGCCGCTGACCTATCTCGACAACGGCGCCTCGGCGCAGAAACCGCAGGTGGTGATCGACGCGATCACCCAGGCCTATTCCCACGAATACGCCAACGTCCACCGCGGGCTGCATTACCTGTCGAACCTCGCCACCGACAAATACGAGGCGGTGCGCGGCAAGGTCGCGCGTTTCCTCGGCGCGCCGGACGAAGACGAGATCGTGTTCAATTCCGGCACCACCGAAGGCATCAACATGGTCGCCTACAGCTGGGCGATGCCGCGGATGCAGGCTGGCGACGAAATCATCCTGTCGGTGATGGAACACCACGCCAATATCGTGCCCTGGCATTTCCTGCGCGAACGCCAAGGCGTGGTGCTGAAATGGGTCGATGTGGACGCCACCGGCGCGCTGGACCCGCAGAAGGTGATCGACGCGATCACCCCCAAGACCAAGCTGATCGCCATCACACAGTGTTCCAACGTGTTGGGCACCGTGGTCGACGTCAAAGCGATCTGCGACGCGGCGCGCGAAAAGGGCGTGCCGGTGCTGGTCGACGGATCGCAGGGCGCCGTGCACATGCCGGTCAACGTGAAGGAGATCGGCTGCGATTTCTACGCGATCACCGGGCACAAGCTTTATGGCCCCTCCGGGTCCGGCGCGATCTATGTGCGCAAGGAACGGATGGCGGAAATGCGTCCGTTCCTCGGCGGTGGCGACATGATCCGCGAAGTCAGCAAGGACGCGGTGAGCTATGCCGATCCGCCGATGAAATTCGAGGCCGGCACCCCGGGCATCGTGCAGACCATCGGCATGGGCGTGGCGCTCGACTACATGATGGATCTCGGGATGGAAAACATCGCCGCGCATGAGGCCGGTCTGTGCGCCTATGCGACCGAGCGTCTGACCGGGCTGAACTGGCTCAACGTGCAGGGCAATGCTTCGCACAAGGCGGCGATCTTTTCCTTCACCATGAACGGCGCGGCCCATGCCCATGACATTTCGACGATCCTCGACAAGAAGGGCGTCGCGGTGCGCGCAGGCCATCACTGCGCCGGGCCCTTGATGGATCACCTGGGCGTGTCGGCGACCTGCCGGGCGTCGTTCGGGCTCTACAACACCAAGGCTGAAATCGACACGCTGGTCGAGGCGCTGGAACTGGCGCACGAGCTGTTCGGCTGACAGGCCGGTCCGGGCGGGCTGTCCCGCCCGGATTTTTTTACCGTTCCGGGGCGGGTTACCGATTGCACCCGGAAATCGCTTGCGCTAATCAGAGCGCCAGGCACCCATAGCTCAGCTGGATAGAGCGCTGCCCTCCGAAGGCAGAGGCCTCAGGTTCGAATCCTGATGGGTGCGCCACTTTTCACCAGAAATTTAAACCGGGCGCGCTGACACCGGATTTCTAATGTTCGCATGGGCGGGCAGCGGTTCAACCGCCGTAGCGCGTCACGAAATTGCGCAGGATGATTTCCGGCTGATGCACATCGGCGGCGCGGCACATGGCGATCAGGTCGTCTGCCTCGTCGGGGTGGAAATAGCCCTTGTTCCTGTACAGCCGGATGCGCAACTCGAACACCGAACTGTCGGCCTCGGGGTGGAACTGCGTGGCGTAGACGTTTGATTTGTAACGGATCATCTGGAACGGGCAGGGGCCGGAGCTGAGCAGATGCACCGCCCCGTCGGGCAGGTGCTGCAGGGCTTCCTTGTGGCCGACAAAGGCGCCGAACCCGTCCGCGACACCGGCCAGCAGGGGATCGGCCGCGCCCGCGCCGGTCAGGTTGCAGGTGACCGCACTGACCGGTTCGCCGAAACGGTCCTTGCTGACTTTGGCGCCGAGGTGATGGCCCAGGATGCCGATGCCATAGCAACAGCCCAGGAACGGGATGTCGCCTTCGGTGATGCGCGGCATCAGCGACAATATCTGGTCCTCGATCCGCGCCTCGACCGGGTCCTTGGTTTCTGCCGGGTCGGACACGCAGCCCGGCCCGCCGCCGACGATCACCCCGGCGTAATCGGCAAGGCCGAGATCGGGCAGGCTTTGCTGATCGAGCCTGATCCGATGGGTTTGCCCCGCCGCGATGCCGCCCTTGCGCAGGAAGGCGTCATATTCGTCGTCGGCGGCTTGCGCCTCGGGGCGCAGTTGCAGGATCAGGAAGGGTTTGGTCATGGTTCACGTCCTTGCAGGTCGCTTTTTGGGTAGCGCGTTGCGGGACGTGGATCAATCATTGCGCAAACCCGGCGGGGCCGCCGCTAAAATCCATAGCTGTGGTACATGTTTGATCTGGATCAACGACGTAGCCGCAAATTTCCATGCTGACTGCAATGAGTTACGTCCAGCCAGGGGGGCCGAGCCATGCGTTACAACCTGTTCACCGGATCGGTGGCGGCCGTCCTGCTGGGACTGGCCGGGATCACCGGCGCCTGGGCGCAGGATACGGCGGCGCCGCAAATCCCCGGCTCGGGCAGCACGGCAGACCATTCCAAGTTCGAAATCCTGCAGAAGGATTTCCAATCCGGCCCCGAAGTGACCGAAGCCTGCCTGTCCTGCCATACCGAGGCCAGCGACCAGGTGATGCATTCGATCCATTTCCAATGGGATTTCACCCATCCCGAAACCGGCCAGCAGCTGGGCAAGTCGAACGTGATCAACTCCTTCTGCGGCTCGGTCGCGGGGAACGAGCCGCGCTGCACCTCGTGCCATGCCGGTTACGGCTGGGAAGACATGTCGCAACCGCCGCCGCAGCAATCCAATGCGGTCGATTGCCTGGTCTGTCACGACCGGTCCGGCCAATACACCAAATCCGCCACCCTGGCGGGGAATCCGCCGCTGGCCCCGGTGCCGCAAGGCATGAAGACCATCACCGGCGCCGATGCCTGGCCGGTGGACTTGGCCAAGGCGGCGCAATCGGTGGGGATGCCGGGGCGCGACAACTGCGGCAACTGCCACTTCTACGGCGGCGGCGGCGATAACGTGAAACACGGCGATCTGTCCTCGGCGCTCTACAGCCCGGCGAAATCGGTCGATGTGCACATGTCGCCCGAGGGCGAGAACTTCACCTGTTCGACCTGCCACGTCAGCGATCAGCACCAGTGGGACGGGTCGCGCTATGCCACCCATGCCTCGGACATGGTGGGCACCGGCAAGCCGGGATCGGCCCGCACCGTGTCGACCTGCCAAAGCTGTCACGGCACCGACCCGCACCCGGCCAATATCAAGGGCATGAAGCTGAACGACCACACCGACAAGCTGGCCTGTCAGACCTGCCACATTCCCGAATTCGCCCGCGGCGGCGTGGCCACCAAAACCTTCTGGGACTGGTCCACCGCCGGCCGGCTGAGCCCCGAAGGCAAGCCGATCGCGGAACATAACTTCACCCAGTCGGACGGCAAGGAACTGCACACCTACCTGTCGACCAAGGGCGATTTCGAATGGGAAGAGGACGTGGTGCCCTATTACGCCTGGTTCGACGGCCAGGTGGAATACACCACCGCCGACCGCGTCATCGATCCCAGCAAGCCGGTCGAGGTCAACCCGATCAAGGGCGATCCCGATGACGGCGTGTCGCGGATCTGGCCGTTCAAGCGGATGGTGGGGCGCCAAGCCTATGACACCGAGCTGAACCACCTGGTCTATACCCATGTCTGGGGCCCCACGACCGACACCGCCTTCTGGACCAATTTCGACTGGGCCAAGGCGATCGACGCGGGGATGAAGGCGGCAGGCGCCGAATATTCCGGCAAGTTCGATTTCGTCGACACCTATATGTACTGGCCGACCACCCACATGGTCGCGCCCGCCGCCGACGCGGTGCAATGCGAGGAATGCCATAGCAAGAACGGCCGCATGGCCGGTCTGACCGGGGTCTATCTGCCCGGCACCGACAGCACCGGCATCGTCGGGCTGCTGGGGCGGTTGATGGTGCTGGCGGCGATCGCGGGCGTTCTGTTCCACGCGGCGCTGAGGGTGATTTCCGGCAAGGGTAAAGGAGGGCACAAGCATGACTAAGCGCTGCGTCAAGGTCTATCCCAGGTTCGAACGGTTCTGGCACTGGTCGCAGATGACGCTGATCATGGCGCTGCTGTTCACCGGGATGGGGCTGAACGGGGTTCATTCGTTGATCCCCTTCGGGCCGGCGGTGATGCTGCACACGATCATCGCGTTTGCGCTGATGGCGCTGTGGGTGTTCGCCGCCTTCTGGCTGTTCACCACCGGAACCTGGCGGCAGTTCATTCCGACCACCGAAGGGATGTTCCAGGTCGCGCGTTTCTATGCTTACGGCGTCTTCAAGGGCGAAGAGCACCCGTACAAGAAAATCTTCTGGCGCAAGCACAACCCGCTGCAGGCGGCGACCTATTTCTTCCTGAAATGGGTGATCTTCCCGGTGATCTGGATCACCGGCCTGGCCTATCTCAGCTATAATTTCTGGGGCACCGGGGCAGAGGGCGCGCAGGCGCTGTGGGTGGTGTCCAACCTGCACTTGCTGACCGCCTATGTGATCGTCGTCTTCATCATCGTTCACGTCTATCTGCTGACCGTGGGCCACGGGTTCCGCCAGCATGTGAAGCCGATGATCACCGGCTATGACGATATCGACCTGACGCCGGAGCAAGAGGCGTATCTGGAAACCAACGAGCCGGGGCGGCTGAAGCCGGAATGCTGAGTGGGGCGCGCCCCGCCACCACTCGACAAAGAAAAAACCCGTCCGGATCGGACGGGTTTTTTTATTCGGGGATGAATGGGTTTCGTCTGTTTGCTTACGCGCCCCAGGTGCGGATCGGGCCGCAATCCATGTGCACGAAATTCGACCGCGAATAGCGGCCGACCCCGCCTGCCGAACAGGCCGCGGCGGCGCGCGCCATCTGGCTGACCGACCGCGACGCCAGCCGCAGGTCGGCGGCCTGGCCCTGCATGTGCAGCGAATTCTTGGCAACGCCGCGCGATTTCGACCGCAGCATGGCGTTGGTCTGCGGGCTGCGATAGCCCGACAGCAGCATGTAGGGTTCGGTCACATCCAGCAGGTTATGCGACGCGGCCATGATATCGATGGTGCGCGCGTCGATCTGCTTGGTGGTGTTGGTGCGCCAGTCGCGCATGAAGTGGGTGATTTCCTTCAACGCGTCGGGAATATATTCGCCCTCGATCCAGTAGATCATGTCCAGCTTTTCGCCGGTCCGGCCGGAATACATCTTGATCCGGCGGATATCGCCGGAGCCTCGAAGAAAGCCCGCTGCGTTGGAAAACGTCGGTGCCGCGGCGATCGTGGTGGCCGCAAAAGCGCCCAGCAGCCCACGCCGCGTCAAGCTCAAAGAGCTGTTTATAGTCATAGTAGCGCCCGTCCTGTCGCTGTCCTGTTGTCCGCGATGTTACGCGGAACCTGCCATCTCATCCCCAGATGCAGGCTTTTTATTACATACAAGAAACATTCCACCAAGCGCCGTTTTGGCGCGAAATGCGCATTTCAAGAGGATTCGGCGATTTTTTGCTGATAAGTGCTAAAATGTGATCGGGGGGCGGCCAAACCGCTGCACAACTGCACCAGCGCGGTCGAGATGCCGCAGTTGGAGCAAATGTGAATGGACAGAGTGGGCAAATTTCGCGAGATATGGTCGTTATATAGAAACCAGCTGATTACCGAAGGGACGTTCCCGTGCTGCCTTTGACCCGTTCTTCTTTTTCCCGTTTCGCAGCGGCTTGCCTGACCGCCTGTGTGCTGTCCTCGGTTGCGCCGCAGCCGGTGCAGGCGCAGATGCCGGCCTTCGGTCAGGCGGTTGCCGAATATGCCTCCGATGATCGTGAACTGGCGCGATTTTACCGCGAAAACGGTTTCGGCGCGGTCTGGACCGGCGAGGGCGAAGAATTCCGGCAACGGCGCCAGGCGCTGATTTCGGCACTGCAGGGCGCGGCGACCCACGGGCTGCCGGTGGCGCGTTACGACGCCGACGGGCTGATCGCGCAGATGCGCGCGGCGAAGACCCCGCGCGATCGCGGCATGCTCGACGTGGCGCTGTCCAAGGCTTACCTGCGCTATGCCCGCGACGTGCAGTCGGGCATCCTGAAGCCGTCCAATATCGACGAAGGCATGGTGCGCACGGTCAAATACCGCGACCGGGCGGAAAACATGGCCGACCTGATCAATGGCGATCCGGCCAAGGTGATGCAGAAACTGCCGCCGCAATCGCATGAATATATCCGCCTGCGGAAGGAAATGCTGCGGCTGCAGGGGCTGATGGCCCATGGCGGCTGGGGCGAAACCGTGCCCGGCAAGAAACTCGAACCCGGCGACCGGGGAGCTTCGGTGGTCAAGCTGCGCAACCGGCTGATGCGGATGGGCTATCTGGGGCGCAGCGCCACGATGGTCTATGACAAGCAGATCGAATCCGCGGTGCAGATGTTCCAGGCCGATCACGGGCTGTCGACCGATGGCGTGGCCGGGGATTCGACCCTGTCGGAAATCAACGTGCCGGTGGAACAGCGGCTGCATTCGGTGATGGTCGCGATGGAACGCGAACGCTGGCTGCCGCAGGATCGCGGCGCGCGCCACGTTCTGGTCAACCTGACCGATTTCACCGCCAAGATCATCGACGACGGCAAGGTTACGTTCGAAACCCGCTCGGTGGTCGGCATGAACCAGCATGATCGCCGCAGCCCGGAATTTTCCGACACGATGGAACATATGATCGTCAACCCGACCTGGAACGTGCCCCGGTCGATCGCGGTCAAGGAATACCTGCCGATGCTGCAGAAGGACCCGAACGCGGTCAGCCACCTGCGGCTGACAGATGCGCGCGGCCAACTGGTCAATCGCGGCGAGGTCGATTTCACCCAGTTCGACAAGGGCAACTTCCCCTTCGACATCAAGCAGCCGCCGTCGAACCGCAACGCCCTGGGGCTGGTGAAATTCATGTTCCCCAACCCGCAGAACGTTTATCTGCACGACACCCCGGCCAAGAGCCTGTTTTCGCGCGAAACCCGCGCCTACAGCCACGGCTGCATCCGGCTGCAGAAACCGTTCGAATTCGCCTATGCGCTGCTGGCGCGGCAGACCGACGATCCCGAAGGGACCTTCCACGACGTGCTGAAGACCGGGCGCGAGACCAAGATCGACCTGGTGCAGAACATCCCGGTGCACATCATCTATCGCACCGCCACCGTTCCGGCCAAGGGCAAGGCGCATTACCGCCGCGACGTTTACGGCCGTGACGGCAAGATCTGGAACGCGCTGGAACAGGCAGGGGTGGCCTTGGACGCGGTTCGCGGCTAAGTCTGTCCCCGGAAGATCACCGGGGACAATCGCATGAGCCACAGCATCAAGGAAATCGCGGCCGCTTTGGGGGCCGAGGCGTTCGGCAATACCGATCTGATCGTGTCCGGCGTGGCCGAACCGGCGATGGCACAGGCCAGTGACCTGGCGCTGGCGATGAAGCCCGATTTCGCTGCCGGCCTGTCCAAGGGGCAGGCGCGCGCGGCGATGCTTTGGGCCGGGGCCGATTGGCAGGCATTGGGGCTTGAGGCGGCGATCACCGCGCCGCGGCCGCGTTTCGCCATGGCGGGGCTGTCGGCGATGATGGACCCGGGGCAGGGGTTTGCGCCGGGTATTCACCCCTCGGCCGTGATCGATCCTTCGGCGCAGCTTGGCGATGACGTTTCCATCGGCCCGCTGACGGTGATCGGCGCGGGCGCCCGGATCGGCGCCGGATCGGTGATCGGGCCGCAATGTTTCATCGGCAACGATGCAGTGCTGGGCGAAGGCGCCTATCTGCGCGAAGGGGTCAAGATTGGCGCCCGGGTGACCATCGGCGCACGCTTCATCGCCCAGCCCGGCGCAGTGGTGGGCGGCGACGGGTTTTCCTTCGTCACGCCCGAGGAATCCACCATCGAACGGGTCCGCGACAGCCTGGGCGATCAGGGTGACCTGGCGTCGCAAAGCTATGCCCGCATCCATTCGCTGGGCAGCGTCAGCATCGGCGACGATGTCGAACTGGGCGCCAACAGCTGCATCGACCGCGGCACCGTGCGCGATACCCGCATCGGCAACGGGGTGAAATTCGATAACCTCGCCCAGATCGGCCACAACGTGGAAATCGGCAACGACTGTTTGATCTGCGCCCAGGTCGGCATCGCCGGTTCGTCACGTATCGGTCATAATGTCGTGTTAGGCGGCCAGACCGGTGTCAGTGATAACCTGTTCATTGGCGATCACGCGATCACCGGGGGCGCGACCAAGGTTCTGGCCAATGTGCCGGCCGGGCGCGTCATGCTGGGTTACCCGGCAATGAAGATGGAGACCCATATCGAGGTCTACAAAGGGTTGCGCCGCCTGCCGCGCCTGTTCAGGGACGTGGCGGCGTTGCAGAAAGCTGTTTCCAAGTCGGCAAAGACCGACTAAATGACCCTCAATCACGAGGAGAAGGCCGGGATCATGAGCATCAAGGACAAAGTGATCGAAATCATTGCAGAACAAGCGGTTCTGGAGCCATCGGACGTCACGATGGAGAGCACGCTGGAAGACCTGGGCATCGACAGCCTGGGCTTGGTGGAAAGCATCTTCGCCATCGAGGAAGCCTTCGACATCACCGTGCCGTTCAACGCCAACGAACCCGAGCAGAGCGATTTCGACATCTCCTCGGTTGCCGCCATCATCGGCGGGATTGAAAAACTGGTGTCCGAGCAAGCCGCATGAACCGCGTCGTCATAACCGGCGCAGGGACGATCAACGCGCTTGGGCATTCGGTGGCGGAAACGCTGGATGCCATGAAGGAAGGCCGCTGCGGCATCGGGGATCTGGAATTCCGCGATGTCGACCGGCTGGCGATCAAAATCGGCGGCCAGGTCAAAGACTTCGAGGCCGACGGCCGATTCAACCGCCAGCAGATGACGCTTTACGACCGCTTCACCCAGTTCACCCTGGTCGCGGCCGAGGAAGCGATGGCGCAGGCCGGGCTGGAATTCACCGGTGAACTGGCCGCAAAGGCCGGTGTCGTGCTGGGCACGGCGGGCGGCGGCGTGTCGACCTGGGACGACAATTACCGCGCCGTCTACGAAGAGGGAAAGAACCGGGTTCACCCCTTCGTCGTGCCCAAGCTGATGAACAACGCTGCGGCCAGCCACCTGAGCATGAAATACAACCTGAAGGGCCCGTCCTTCACCGTGTCGACCGCCTGTGCGTCGTCGAACCACGCGATGGCGCAGGCGTTCCAGATCGTGCGCTCGGGCATGTCCAAGGCGATGGTCACCGGCGGGTCGGAATCGATGCTGTGCTTCGGCGGCGTGAAGGCCTGGGAAGGTCTGCGGGTGATGTCGAAGGAAGCCTGCCGCCCGTTCAGCGCCAACCGCAACGGCATGGTGCAGGGCGAAGGCGCGGGCGTCTTCGTCTTCGAGGAATACGAACACGCCAAGGCGCGCGGGGCGGAAATCCTGTGCGAAGTGGTGGGCTATGCCATGTCCTCGGACGCCTCCGACATCGTGATGCCGTCGAAACAGGGCGCCGCGCGAGCGATTTCCGGTGCGTTGCAGGATGCAAGGATCAACGCCGATCAAGTCGGCTACATCAACGCCCACGGCACCGGCACGGCGGCCAATGACAAAACCGAATGCGCGGCGGTGGCCGATGTGTTCGGGCCGCATGCCGACAAGCTGATGATTTCGTCGACCAAGGCGATGCATGGCCACCTGATCGGCGCCACCGGCGCAGTCGAAATGCTGGCCTGCATCATGGCGCTGCGCGACGGGGTGATCGCACCCACCATCGGGTACGAGGAATTCGATCCCGAATGCGCGCTGGACGTGGTCCCGAACGAGGCGCGCGAGGCCTCGGTCGATTACGCCCTGTCCAACGCCTTCGCCTTTGGCGGGCTGAACGCGGTGATGGCGCTGAAAAAGGTCTGATCGCGAGGCCGCAGATGCCGTGCAGTAAAAGAAAAGGCCGCCCTTCGGGGCGGCCTTTCGCATTTCCGGAACCTGTCGGCTTACTGCCCCGGGTTCGGGGCCACCTTGTCATAGGCGGCGGTGAAGCCCTTCAGCGACATGTCGACGACAACTTGCTGATTGGGCGCAACGAAGGGCACGATCGAAATCGTCGCCTTGGAGCCGCGCTTGAATTCGGCGATTTCTTCGGCGCGCAGACCGATGCGGGCATAGCAGCCCAGACGGTCGCAGACCGAGAACGGGTAGCGTTTTGCCTGCTGGCCGTCGACCGCCAGGGTCAGCTGCGCCGTCAGCAGGGTTTCCAGCGGCACCGCGATCACCGCGCCGGCTTCGGCCTCGCCGCCGGCTTCCAGCTTGAACAGGCGGATGGTGGCCAGCATGCCGCCGTCTTCGCCCTTCATTTCCTGCAGCAGCTGGCAGGGTTCGTCATCGGTGCCGGTGCGCAGGCATTCCAGCTGCCAGTCGCCCGAGCTTTCGCGGATATAGGGTTCGACCTGCGCCTGTTCGCCCATGCTCAGGCCCGGAGTTGCTGGCTCCGCTGCCGGTTGCTGTTCGGCGTCCTGCGCGAAGGCGGCCCCGGCCAGGCTCAGTGCCGCGACGACCGGAAGAATGTTCAGAAATTTGGGCATGTTATCCCCATCTGTTGCTCGGTTTGCGATGTCATGGCTCTAACATGACCGTCGCGGAGTGTCAGGCGGGAAAACATACCGCAGTGACAGGAAATGGCAAATTCCCGCCAAGGCACGACAGTCGGGGCAAAATAAGAAAAGGGACCGCGAACGGGTCCCTTTTCCGATGTTTTTTATCTCCCCGTCGGACTGGCCGACTTAGTCATTAACGAGACGCTAGGACGTTTGTAACAATCCGTCAACAGGCTTTGCCGAGAAAGGTTACAAAAAGAGGCGCCGCCCCGAAACACGGGGCGGCCAGTACGACAGGGAGGAGGAATTCACCGCCCCGACACCGGCTATGGTGAATTTTTTCACTGTGACACGAAGGGGTTAACAATGTATTTTAGGGACAGATGGAAGTGATTAAACAAGAGGCATTCTGGTGCAGGACAGTATCTTTATCGGCGGTGGCGGCGAAAATTACGGGGAAAAACAGGGGCTGAAGCTGAAATATGCAAATCGCCACGGGCTGATCGCCGGGGCGACGGGCACCGGAAAGACCGTGACGCTGCAAATCATGGCCGAAGGGTTTTCCGCCATGGGCGTTCCGGTCTTCCTGTCGGACGTCAAGGGAGACCTGTCGGGGCTGGCCGCTGCCGGATCGCCCGAATTCAAGCTGCATGACGCCTTCATGGACCGCGCCGGCAAGATCGGCTTCGACGATTACAGCTACCAATCCTTCCCGGTCACCTTCTGGGACCTGTTCGGCGAACAGGGCCACCCGGTGCGCACCACGGTGGCCGAAATGGGCCCGCTGCTGATTTCGCGCCTGCTGGAGCTGAGCGAGGCGCAGGAAGGCATCCTGAACATCGCCTTCCGGCTGGCCGACGAACAGGGGCTGCCTTTGCTGGACCTGAAGGACCTGCAGGCGCTGCTGGTCTGGGTCGGCGAAAACCGTGCCGAGCTGAGCCTGCGCTACGGCAATATCTCGGTCCAGTCGGTGGGCGCGATCCAGCGCCGGCTGCTGGTGCTGGAAAACCAGGGCGGCGCGAAGCTGTTCGGCGAGCCGGCGCTGGAACTGGCCGACCTGATGCGCACCGACCTGGACGGCCGCGGCCGGATCAACATCCTGGCCGCCGACAAGCTGATGGGATCGCCGCGGCTGTACGCGACCTTCCTGTTGTGGCTGCTATCGGAACTGTTCGAGGACCTGCCCGAGGTGGGCGATCCCGACAAGCCCAAGCTGGTCTTCTTCTTCGACGAGGCGCATCTGCTGTTCGACGACGCGCCCAAGGCGCTGGTCGACAAGGTGGAACAGGTGGCCCGGCTGATCCGGTCCAAGGGCGTGGGGGTGTATTTCATCACCCAGAACCCGGCCGACGTGCCCGAGGATATCCTCGGCCAGCTCGGCAACCGGGTGCAGCACGCGCTGCGCGCTTTCACCGCGCGCGACCGCAAGGAATTGCGGCTGGCGGCGGAGACCTATCGCGACAATCCCCGTTTCGACACCGAGGAAGCGATCCGCGAGGTCGGCGTCGGCGAGGCGGTGACGTCGTTCCTGGCCAAGAAGGGCGTGCCCGGCGTGGTCGAACGCACGCTGGTGCGACCGCCCTCGTCGCATCTTGGCCCGATCGATGCGGCCGCGCGCAGGCGGCTGATCGACGCCTCGCCCGTGGCCGGGAAATACGAGGTGCTGCAGGACCGCCATTCGGCCTATGAAATCCTGACCAAGCGCGCCCAGGACGCCGCGAAGGAGGCCGAAGCGGCCGAACGCGCCGAGGAAGAGGCCGAGGAGATGGAGCGCGAATTCAAGGCCGCGCGGCGCTATTCCGGCAGCCGTGTGAAGCGGTCGTCGTCGCGCTCATCCCGCAGCAATACGCGCGGCGACACGGTGGGCGAGGCACTTGGCAAGGCGCTGGTCAAGGAATTGCGCGGCACCACCGGGCGGCGCATCGTGCGCGGCATCCTGGGCGGGCTGTTCAAGGGCAAGTGAGACCGGAGGGCGGGCAGGGGGCGCTGCCCCCGCCGCCTGAAAATCGAAGCGATTTTCAGACGACTCCCCCGGGATATTTTTGAACAGAAGAAGCAGAAAGGGCCCCGAAGGGCCCTTTTTCATTTCTCCGGGATCAGGCCGCGTGGGCTGAACCTGAGCACCAGAAGCAGCACCAGCCCCATCGTCAGCAGCCGCATATGCGCGGTGCTGTCCAGCAGATGCGCCTTCAGTGCGCTGTCCTCGGCCATGCCAAAGGTGATCAGCTGCATCAACCACTGGCCCAGCGGTTCCACCTGGACCCAGAGGAACCAGATCAGGAACCCGCCCAGCACGGAGCCGATATTGTTGCCCGAACCGCCGACGATCACCATCACCCAGATCAGGAAGGTGAAGCGCAGCGGCTGGTAGGTGCCCGGCGTCAGCTGCCCGTCCAGCGTGGTCATCATCGCCCCGGCGATGCCGCAGATGGCGGAGCCGAGGATGAAGACCTGCAGGTGGCGGCGGGTGACATCCTTGCCCATCGCCTCGGCCGCGGCTTCGTTGTCGCGGATCGCGCGCATCATCCGGCCCCAGGGCGAATGCAGCGCCCGCTGCACCATCCACAGCAGGATCAGCAGCACCACGGTGAACAGCGCCGCGTAAAGCAGCTTCACCCACAGCGTCGAGGCGGTGGTGGCGTCGAGCCCGAGGCCGGCGGCGCGCTCGACGAAGGCCGGGCTGGCCTGCAGGTCGACCTCGTAGGGCACCGGGCGGGGCAGGCCGATCACGTTCTTCACGCCGCGCGCCAGCCAGTCTTCGTTCTTCATCACAGCGATGATGATCTCGGCGATGCCCATCGTGGCGATGGCCAGGTAATCGGAGCGCAGGCCGAGGGCCGTCTTGCCGATCACCCAGGCGCCGCCCGCAGCCAGCAGCCCGCCCACCGGCCAGGCCAGCAGCACCGGCAGGCCAAGCCCGCCGATATTGCCCGCGGAGGCGGAATTGATCGCCTCGACCGCGCCGACCGCCGGGTCGAAGACCCCGCGATAAAGGAAGAAGCCCGCGATCAGGATCGCCAGAACCGCCAACGCGCGCGCCTTGCCCGGCGCCATGCGGGTATGGGCCAGCACGGCCGCGACCACGGTCGCCGCCCCCAGAACCAGCGCCAGCAGGATGCGGAAGCCGCCGGCGCTCCAGGCTTCGGGGATCGGATCGGTGGACACCAGAACCGTGGCCAGCCCGCCAAGCGCGACAAAGCCCATGATGCCGACGTTGAACAGCCCGGCAAAGCCCCATTGCAGGTTCACGCCCAAGGCCATGATAGCGCTGATCAGACCCATGTTGAGGATCTGCAGGGCGGTGTTCCAGCTTTGCATGAACCCGGTCAGCACGATCATCAGCCCGACGATGGCGAACAGGCCGGTTTTCTTCATCATGTCGTTCATACCGCTTTCCCCTTGAAAAGGCCGGTCGGCTTGAACAGGAGCACGATCACCAGGATCGCGAAGCTGACGGCGAATTTATAATCCGTGGACAGAAGCTGCACCAACCCGTCCGGGGCCAGGCTGTCGGGCAACAGATAGCCCAGCACCTTCTTCCAGGCATAGGTGATGGTGACCTCGGAAAAGGCGATCACGAAACCGCCCGCGATGGCGCCCAGCGGGCTGCCGAGGCCGCCGACGATTGCCGATGCGAAGATGGGCAGCAGCAGCTGGAAATAGGTGAACGGCTTGAAGGTCTTGTCGAGCCCGTACAGCGTGCCCGCCACGGTGGCCAGCGCCGCCACGATCAGCCAGGTGTACAGCACCACCCGTTCGGGGTTGATGCCCGACAGCAGCGCCAGGTCTTCGTTATCCGAATAGGCGCGCATCGATTTTCCGGTGCGGGTGCGGTTGAGGAACCAGAACAGCAGCGCCACCGCGATCACGGCCACCACCACGGTGATGCCCTGGGTGGTCTTGATCGCCAGCCCTTCGCGCAATCCCGTCATCTCTTTGAAATCGCGCGCCGAGATGATGAATCGTTCGCCGTCGGCGAAGCGCTGATCGTTGGGGCCGATGATGAAGCGGACAAGCCCGTTCATGATGAACATCACGCCCATCGACGCGATCACCAGGATCATCGGCTTGGCCTTCTGTTCGCGGTAGAACCTATACACGACCCTGTCGGTGCCCACGATCAGAAGCGCGCAGGCGATGATGCCGAAGGGCAGCGCCAGCAATGCGGTGGGCAGCGGCCCGAACGTGATGCCCATCGACTGGAACCACCAGGTGAACAGCACCACCACCATTGTGCCAAACGCCATGGTGTCGCCATGGGCGAAGTTGGAAAACCGCAGGATGCCGTAGATCAAGGTCACCCCGAGCGCGCCCAGAGCCAGCTGGCTGCCATAGGCGATGGCGGGGATCAGAACGAAGTTGGAAAGCGCCACAATGGCGTTCAGGAAATCCATCAGACCTGCCCCTCACACTGTCCGGAATATCTTTTGCCCCGGTTGCCCAGATAGACGAACTGTCCGTCCGCCTTCAGGTCCAGCCGGTGCTGTCCGCCGAAGGCTTCGACGCGCCAACGCTTGTCGCTGCCTTCAAGGCTGTAATCGGCCGAATAGGGGCCTTGCTTGTCGATCCACAGCCGGTTGTAGCCGTTTTGTTTCCTCACCTCGATTTCGAGGGAAGAGGGCGCGCACATCGCCTCGGCATCGCCGCGGCATTGCTCCTGCGCAAGGCAGCGCAGGGTGCCCGCGGCGGCGACGGAGGCCCCGCAGGTCAGCGCGGCAGCCAGCAGGGTCGATTTGAATGCTAGAGTATTCATCGCTCAGCCCCCCAGGAAACTCTGCCGCACTTCCGGGTCGGCCAGCAATTCCTTGCCGGTGCCGGTATGGGCGTTGGCGCCTTGTACGAGAACGTAACCTTTGTCCGCGATTTCAAGCGCTTGCCGGGCGTTCTGTTCCACCATCAGGATGGAGATGCCGGTGCGGGCGACCTCGATGATGCGGTCGAACAATTCGTCCATCACGATCGGGCTGACGCCTGCGGTGGGTTCATCGAGCAGCAGCACCTTGGGCTGGGTCATCAGCGCCCGGCCGACCGCCACCTGCTGGCGCTGGCCGCCGGACAATTCGCCCGCCGCCTGGTTGCGCTTTTCCTTCAGGATCGGGAACAGGTCATAGACCTGCGCCATGGTATCGCGGAAATCGTCGGTGCGGATGAAGGCGCCCATTTCCAGGTTTTCCTCGACCGTCATCGAGGTGAAGATGTTGCTGGTCTGCGGCACGAAGCCCATGCCCTTCGCCACCCGCGCCTGCGGGGTCAGGTCGGTGATGTCTTCTCCGCCCAGCCGGACCGAGCCCTCGCGCAGATGCAGCATGCCGAAGGTCGCCTTCATCGCGGTCGACTTGCCGGCGCCGTTGGGGCCGACGATGACGGCGATTTCGCCGCGGTTCACCGCGATGGTGCAATCATGCAGGATGTCCGGCCCGGTCTTGCCATAGCCGCCGGTCATGCTGTCGCCGATCAGGAAGGCGTGCCCGGTGTTCATTTCATGGTCGGTGCCGGTGGCCGCGGTCATCGTGCTGCCGCTCGGGTTGGTGATCGTGCGGTCCTTGTTGCCGCGATCGTCCTGATAGGGGTTGCTGGTCATGCGCCCACCTTGTCCTTGTTCTTCAGGCCGGTGCCCAGATAGGCCTCGATCACCTGTTCGTTGGCCTTGATCTCGGCCAGGGTGCCCTCGGCCAGGACCTTGCCCTCGGCCATGCAGATCACCGGGTTGCACAGCTTTTCGATGAAATCCATGTCGTGTTCGATCACCACGAAGGTGTAGCCACGTTCCTGGTTCAGCTGCTTGATCGCGTCGGCGATGGTATAAAGCAGGGTGCGGTTCACGCCCGCGCCGACCTCGTCGAGGAACACGATCTTGGCGTCGACCATCATGGTGCGGCCCAGTTCCAGCAGCTTCTTCTGGCCGCCCGATACCTCGCCCGCCTTCAGGTCGGCGATGTGTTCGATGGTGAGGAATTCCAGAACCTCGTCGGCCTTGGCGCGCAGCGCGCGTTCCTCGTCGGCGATCCGCTTGCGCCCGAACCAGGTGTTCCAAAGGGTTTCGCCCGATTGCGTGCCTGGCACCATCATCAGGTTTTCCCGGCAGGTCATCGAGGAAAATTCATGCGCGATCTGGAAGGTGCGCAGCAATCCCTTGTGGAACAGGTCATGCGGCGGCAGACCGGTGATGTCTTCGCCATCCATCGTCACGCGACCGGAGGTCGGTGGGAGAACGCCGGCGATGACATTGAAAAGAGTGGTTTTTCCAGCCCCGTTCGGGCCGATCAGCCCGGTGATGGAGCCCTGTTCGATGGTCAGGGACGCGCCGTCCACGGCGTGAAAACCACCGAAATGCTTATGGACGTCTTCAACGACGATCATCAGCTTCCCCCGTCTTGGCGCGATTTTGCGCCTTTTTCGTTGTCAGTTATACCAGAACAGCCCGGCAATTGCGGCCGGGCTGTTCAAATCTCTCAGGGCCGGATCTTAGCGATACTTCACCGTGGTGATCTTGCCGTCCTTGAAGGTGATCTGGCGGTAGTTGCCTGCCGATTCACCGGGACCGATCAGTTCGACGGCGGTTGCGCCGACGTAATCGATGTCACCGCCGCCGGCGATGATGTCCAGCGCCTTGCCCAGCTCGCCGGGATAGATCTTTTCACCCGGTGCGTTGGCGACGTCCATGACCTTGGACTTGTAGTCGCCCGGTTCTGCCGAACCGGCCGCCTGCATCGCCAGCATGATCAGAGCGGCAGCGTCGTAGGATTCCGGGGTGAAGGGCGAGGTGGCGTCGAATGCACCGCCGACCTGTTCGACGAATTTCGCCGCGCCCGGGCTGTCGGTGCCGGGGTGCTGACCGGTCGAGCCTTCGACTTCCGAACCGAAGTTGTCTTCCAGCGCCTGGCCGATCATGCCGTCGGGGAAGTGGAAGCTGTCGAATGCGCCCATGTCCAGCGCCGCGCGGACGATGCCGGCACCGCCCTGGTCGACGTAACCCGCGACGACCAGACGCTGACCGCCGGCCGCTGCCAGTGCCGCGACTTCCGCGGTGTAGTCGGCCTTGCCGTCTTCATGCGCGGCGTTGATGGTCACGGTGCCGCCCATGCCTTCGTAGGCAGCCTTGAAGCTGTCGGCCAGACCCTTGCCGTAGTCGTTGTTGGTGTAGGTCAGCGCGACTTCCTTGATGCCTTCTTCCATCAGGATTTCGCTCATCACGACACCCTGGCGGGCATCCGACGGGGCGGTCCGGAAGAACAGGCCGTTGTCTTCGGCTTCCGACAGGGCGGGCGAAGTGGCCGAGGGCGAAATCATGACCACGCCGTTCGGCACGGCGACGTTGGCCAGGATCGCACCGGTGACGCCGGAACAGTCGGCGCCCATGATGCCCTTGACGCCTTCGGCGGTGACCAGGCGTTCGGCGGCCGCGGTGGCCGCGCCTGCGTCGACGCAGGTCGAGTCAGCACGCACCGGCGCGACGGTGGCGCCGCCCAGCAGCTTGCCGCTGTCGCTGACTTCCTTCATCGCCAGCTCGGCGCCGTCGGCCATCGAGGGCGTCAGGGATTCGATCGGGCCGGTGAAGCCCAGGATCACACCGAGTTTGATTTCATCGGCCATCGCGCCGCCAGCCATCAGGGCGGTTGCGGCGGTCGCCATAAGCATTTTTTTCATAAGTCTTCTCCCGTGTTGGAACATAGGTCCGGTGCGAACCCTATCGCCGGTTTCCGGAAATGAAAAGTACTCAGGAATACCCAATAGCCGGTAGGGACGCGGTGATCGGACCGCTGCTGCATCCGCCCCGGCGCGGATGGCCGAAAGGACGTTTTGTAACCAATTCACGACAATAATTGCTTGTTTTGCCACTTTTACGATGGTGAAATTCCAGCAATGCAACCCGACAATCCCGAAGCTGATCTGCAAAGCGGGAGGCAATTGCGCTCTGACCCGTCGCGATCCGAAACAGGGTGACGTTGGGGCAATCGTCCAGTGATGCGAATCTATTGGGCGCTCACCCGGCCGGCGAGGCATGGCTGCCGCGTTCGCGGTAAGGCGTGGTGTTGTAATGCGCCCGGTAGCATTTGGAAAAATGCGACGGCGAGGCGAAACCGCAGGCCAGCGCCACGTTGATCACGCTCATGTCGGTCTGCATCAGCAGGTTGCGCGCCTTCTGCAGACGCAGCTCCATGTAATAGCGTTTCGGGCTGCGGTTGAGGTACCGGCGGAACAGCCGCTCCAGCTGCCGCGTCGACATGCCGACCTGCTGCGCCAGAACCGAGGGGCTGATCGGTTCCTCGATATTGGCCTCCATGTCGCGGATCACCCGGCTCAGCTTGGGGTGGCGCACGCCGATGCGCGACGGCACCGACAGGCGCTGCGTATCCTGGTCGGTGCGGATGGTGGAATAGATCATCTGGTCGGCCACCGCATTGGACAGGTCCGCGCCGTAATCGCCGGCGATCCTGTTCAGCATCATGTCGATCGCCGAGGTGCCGCCGGCGGCGGTCATCCGGTTGCCATCGACCACGAAGACCGACTTGGTCAGTTCCACCTCGTCGAATTCCTCGATGAAACTGTCGTGGTTTTCCCAGTGGATCGTGGCGCGCTTGCCGTCCAGCAGCCCGGCCTTGGCCAGCGCATAGGTGGCGGTGCAAACCCCGCCGATCATGATTCCCTTGCGCGCTTCGCGGCGCAGCCAGGACAGCAGTTTCTTGCTGGTGGCCTTCTGCACGTGTTCGCCGCCGCACAGGATCAGCGTGTCGTCGCGGGTCAGTTCGTCCAGCCCGCCATCGAGCTTGAATTCGGTTCCCGCAGAACAGCGCACGCTGTCGCCACCTTCACCGATCAGGATCCAGTCATAAAGCTGCTTGCCCGACATCCGGTTGGCAAGGCGCAGGCATTCGAGCGCCGCAGAGAAGCTCATCAGCGTGAAATTTTCCATCAAAACAAAGACAAAGCGACGGGGCCTGCTGGTGACGCCCGACACTTCGACGGCCTTGCGAGATGTATCCATGGCTGCGATCCTTTGCCAGAATGGGGGTGAGCACAGCAGCTTTTTGAACGCCGCGCAAGGGCCGGGGCCCCGCGACCATGCCATATATGAAGTTTTTGAATCGGTTATGGTCAGGGACCGACGGGTTCTATATAGGAAAACGACATTAGTTGACGAACCGGAGTTACGACCATGAGCGAGTGGCAAAAAACCAATTGGCGTTCGAAGCCTAGGGTTCAGATGCCCGATTATACGGATCAGGCCGCGCTGAACGCCGTCGAGGCGCAGCTGTCCAAATATCCGCCGCTGGTCTTCGCCGGTGAGGCGCGCAAGCTGAAAGCTGCCCTTGGCGCCGCCTCGCGCGGAGAAGCCTTCCTGCTGCAGGGCGGCGACTGCGCCGAAAGTTTTGAGCAATTCAGCGCCAACGCGATCCGCGACACTTTCAAGGTGATGCTGCAGATGGCGATGGTGCTGACCTATGGCGCCAAGGTGCCGGTGGTGAAGGTCGGCCGCATGGCCGGTCAATTCGCCAAGCCCCGGTCTGCGCCGACCGAAACCGTGGGCGAGGTGGAACTGCCCAGCTATCGCGGCGACATCATCAACGAACTGGCCTTCACCCCCGAGGCGCGGATCCCCGATCCGAACAAGATGCTGCAGGCCTATACCCAGGCCGCGGCGACGCTGAACCTGCTGCGCGCCTTTTCCACCGGCGGCTATGCCGATGTGCACCAGGTGCATTCCTGGACGCTGGGCTTTGCCGAGGGCGAAAAGGCTGCAAAATACCGCGACATGGCCAACCGGATCAGCGACACGCTCGATTTCATGAAGGCCGCCGGGCTCGACAGCGACCGTGAACCCTCGCTGCAGACGGTGGATTTCTACACCAGCCACGAAGCGCTGCTGCTGGAATACGAAGAGGCGCTGTGCCGGATCGATTCCACCTCCGGCAAGTGGCTGGCGGGCTCGGGTCACATGATCTGGATCGGCGACCGCACCCGGCAGCCCGACGGCGCCCATGTGGAATTCTGCCGCGGCGTGCTGAACCCGATCGGGCTGAAATGCGGTCCCACCACCACCGCCGAGGACCTCAAGGTGCTGATGGCCAAGCTGAACCCGGAAAACGAAGAGGGCCGTCTGACCCTGATCGCCCGTTTCGGCGCCGGCAATGTCGGCGATCACCTGCCGCGGCTGATCAAGGCGGTGCAGGAAGAGGGCGCCAAGGTGCTTTGGACCTGCGACCCGATGCATGGCAACACGATCAAGTCGGCCACCGGCTACAAGACCCGGCCGTTTGAATCGGTGCTGCGCGAGGTGCAGGAATTCTTCGCCATCCACCGCGCCGAGGGCACCATCCCGGGCGGCGTGCATTTCGAAATGACCGGCCAGGACGTGACCGAATGCACCGGCGGCGTGCGCGCGGTGACCGAAGAGGACCTGTCGGCGCGCTACCACACCGCCTGCGACCCGCGCCTGAACGCCAGCCAGTCGCTGGAACTGGCTTTCCTGGTAGCCGAGGAACTTTCGGCGCTGCGCGAAAACAGCCAGGCCAAGGCGGGCTGAGTAATCGGGGCGCGCCCTTGCCGGGCCGCCCCCACTTCTTCTGTTCAAAAATATCCCGGGGTGAATTGGCCAAGGGCCAAGAGGGGCAGCGCCCCTCCATTCCCCCACCGCCGGTTGCGCTGGCCTCACGGGGCAAACTGGGCTAAGCCCAAGGAAAATCTCACGCGGGGGGAGGGGCCTTTGATACAGTCGATGACAGGGTTCGCGTCCGGCACCGGCGCCCATGCGCCGTTCAGCTGGACCTGGGAAATGCGGTCGGTCAACGCCAAGGGGCTGGACCTGCGGCTGCGCGTACCCGACTGGATCGAGGGGCTGGAAACCGCCTTGCGCGCTCGTCTGGGCAAGGCATTGGGCCGCGGCAACGTCACCCTTACGCTCAGGGTGCAGCGCGAAGAGATGGGCAGCGAATTGTCGGTCAACGACGCGGTGCTGGCTTCGGTCCTCTCGGCTTTGGCGACGGTCGAACACAAGGCCAAGGAACGCGGGCTGTCGCTGGCCCAGACCACGGCGGCCGATCTGCTGTCGGTGAGGGGCGTTTTGGAACAGACCTCGCCCGAGCAGGAAACCAAGGAGCTGGCGGCGGCGCTGATCGCGGATTTCGAACCGCTGCTGGCGCAGTTCCTGGCGATGCGCGCCTCCGAGGGCGAGGCGCTGCACGCGGTGCTGACCCGGCAGACCGGCGAGATCGAAACGCTGGTCGCACAGGCCGAGGAAGCGGTGGCGGCGCGCCGGTCGGAAATGGCGGCGGCGTTGCGCAATGCGCTGGACCGGGTGACCCAGAACACCGACGCGGTGGATGAACAGCGCATCGCGCAGGAACTGGCGCTGATCGCGGTGAAATCGGACGTGACCGAGGAACTCGACCGGCTGAAGGCCCATATCGGCGCGGCGCGCGGGCTTTTGCAGGAACGCAATCCGGTGGGGCGGAAAATCGATTTCCTCATGCAGGAATTCAATCGCGAAGCCAACACGCTGTGTTCCAAGTCGCAAAATGCCGATCTTACGCGGATCGGGCTGGACCTGAAGACCGTGATCGATCAAATGCGCGAACAAGTGCAGAATGTGGAGTAACCCCGGACAATGAGCCAGCGACGCGGCCTTCTGATCATCCTGTCCTCGCCTTCGGGCGCGGGAAAATCGACCCTGACCCGCCGGTTGCGCGACTGGGACCCGACGATCCGGTTCTCGGTCTCGGCCACCACCCGCGATCCGCGCCCGGGCGAAGTGGATGGGCAGGATTACCATTTCCTGACCGAGGAAAAGTTCAAGCGCGACGTGGCCGATGGCGAGATGCTGGAACACGCCCATGTGTTCGGCAATTTCTACGGCTCGCCCAAGGGGCCGGTCCAGGCCGCCATCGACAACGGCCAGGACGTGCTGTTCGACATCGACTGGCAGGGTGCCGAACAGATCCGCAACTCGGCCTTGGCCGCGCATACCTTGTCGATCTTCATCCTGCCCCCCTCGATCAAGGAACTGCACCGCCGTCTGGTGACCCGCGATCAGGACAGCGCAGAAGTGATCGCCAAGCGGATGCAGAAAAGCTGGGACGAGATCAGCCACTGGGGCAGCTACGATTACGTGCTGATCAACGACGATCTGGACAACACGGCGCAGGATCTGAAAACCATCGTGCAGGCGACCCGCCTGCGGCGGCTGCAGCAACCGGCGCTGGTCGAACATGTGCGCAACCTGCAAAGCGAATTCGAGGACATATCATGACCCTTTACGCATTGGACGGCAAAGCGCCGGTCACCCCCGAAAGCGGCGATTTCTGGGTCGCGCCGGATGCCAACGTGATCGGCAACGTGGTGCTGGAAGAGGCATCCTCGGTCTGGTTCGGCTGCACGCTGCGCGGCGATAACGAGGAAATCCGCATCGGCGCGGGCAGCAACGTGCAGGAAAACACGGTGATGCATACCGACAAGGGTTTCCCGCTGACCATCGCGGCGGGCTGCACCATCGGCCACCGGGCGATGCTGCATGGCTGCACCATCGGCGAAAACAGCCTGATCGGCATGGGTGCGACGGTGCTGAACGGCGCCAAGATCGGCAAGAACTGTCTGATCGGGGCCAATGCCTTGATCACCGAGGGCAAGGAAATCCCCGACGGGTCGCTGGTGATGGGGGCGCCGGGCAAGGTGGTGCGCCAGCTCGACGAGGACGCCATCGAAAAGCTGCGCTGGAGCGCCAGGCACTATCAGGACAACATGCGCCGCTTCCGCGCGGGGCTGCAAGCGATCGACTGAGACCGACATGACGCAGGATGCCATCCAGGGGCTGATCGACGCCCTGCCATTGCCCACGCTGATGGTCACGCAGGGCGACAGGATCGTCGGCGCCAATGCCCGGGCGGAAAAGCTGCTGGGGCAGGGGCTGGCGGGCCGCCACCTGGTCACCGTGCTGCGCCACCCATCGGTTCTCGACGCGATCGAGGCCTGCGCGACCTCGCGCAAGCCCAAGACCACCCGCTACCTGACCAGCGCCGACCGCAATGAAATGACCTATCAGGTTCATTGCGGTTATATCGACCTGGCCGAGGGGCATGGCGTGCTGGTCAGTTTCGAAGACATCACCCATGTCGAGGCGATCAGCCAGATGCGGCGGGATTTCGTCGCCAATGTCAGCCACGAACTGCGCACGCCGCTGACCGCGCTGATGGGGTTCATCGAAACCCTGCAGGGCCCGGCCAGCAAGGACCCGGCGGCGCAGGAACGTTTCCTGGGCATCATGATGAACGAAGCGGGGCGGATGAACCGGCTGGTCAGCGACCTGCTGTCGCTGAGCCAGGTGGAATCCGAAGAACGCATCCGCCCGTCGCAAAGCACCGACCTGACCGAACTGATCGGATCGACCCTGCGCCGCATCGCGCCGGTGGCGGAAAAGTCGCGGGTCACCCTGCAGGACGAATTGCCCTCGACCCCGGTGCTGGTGCCCGGCGACGAAGACCAGCTGCGCCAGGTCTTCACCAACCTGATCGAGAACGCGATCAAATACGGCGGCACCGATCAGACGGTGACCGTTCGGCTGACCCAGATGCAGCGCGATCCGGCGCTGCGCGGACCCGGGGTGCGGGTCGAGGTGCGCGATACCGGGTCGGGCATCGACCAAGTGCATCTGCCGCGGCTGACCGAACGGTTTTACCGCGTCGACAGCCACCGGTCGCGCGAAATGGGCGGCACCGGTTTGGGGCTGGCCATCGTCAAGCATATCGTCAACCGGCACCGCGGCCGGCTGAAGATCGAAAGCACCGCCGGAGAGGGCAGCCGCTTCACCGTGATTCTTCCGGCGCTAGACTAACGGCGTCACTTGTCTATCTGGCGGCCTGCGGCGGGTTTTTCTGCGTGCAGCATTTCCGATAAATAAAATGATTTAAAACAAGGGGTAAGCATTATTCCTTGTTTCAGTGTGACGATCTGCCGGCAATTAATGGCCGGTTGTCATGTAACTGTTACATAGCTGTCACAAAAGCATCGTGTGAACCCGATAGGCCGCCTTTTGAGATCATCAAAATGGATGATCCTGCACAAAACGAAATCAGGAGTTTCCCTATGTCCTTCGTGAAACTGACCGCCTCGGCTCTAGCGATCGCTGCCGTTTCCGCAACCGCTGCTTCGGCCCGTGATCAGATCCAGATCGCCGGTTCGTCGACCGTTCTGCCCTACGCAACCATCGTCGCCGAAGCCTTCGGCGAAAACTTCGACTTCCCGACCCCCGTCGTTGAAGGTGGCGGTTCGGGTGCCGGCCGTAAGAAAATGTGTGAAGGTGTCGGCGAAAACACCATCGACATCGCCAACTCGTCCTCGCGCATCAAGCAGTCGGATATCGACCTGTGCGCCAGCAACGGCGTCAACGAAATCATGGAAGTCCGTATCGGCTATGACGGCATCGTCTTTGCCTCGGACATCAACGGCCCGGAATTCGCCTTCACCCCGGCCGACTGGTACAACGCTCTGGCCGCTCAGGTCGTCGTCGACGGCAAGCTGGTCGACAACACCAACAAAACCTGGGCCGACGTGAACGGCGACCTGGCCGACCAAGCCATCCTGGCCTTCATCCCGGGCACCAAGCACGGCACCCGCGAAGTCTTCGACGTGAAGGTTCTGGAAGCCGGCTGTAAAGCCACCGGCGCCTATGATATCTACAAAGAAGCCAACGGCGGCGACAAGAAAAAGGCTGCGAAAGCCTGCTACACCCTGCGCACCGACGGCGTTTCGGTCGACATCGACGGCGACTACACCGAAACCCTGGCCCGTCTGGAAGCCAACCCGCAGGCCCTGGGCGTCTTCGGTCTGTCGTTCTACGAAAACAACACCGACAAGCTGCGCGTTGCCACCATGGGCGGCATCGTACCCTCGACCGAATCGATCGCAACCGGCGAATACCCGGTGTCGCGCCCGCTGTTCTTCTACGTGAAGAAAGCGCACCTGGGTGTGATCCCCGGCCTGCAGGAATACATCGACTTCTTCGTGTCGGATGAAATCGCAGGCCCCGACGGCCCGCTGGCCGAATACGGTCTGGTTTCGGACCCGGAACTGGCCAAGACCCAGGAAATGGTCGCCAACGGCGTTCCGATGGGCGCGCTGAACTAAGCGTCTGATCCAGCAGGTGGCGCCGATCCGGCGCCACCTGTCTCTACCTCCCAAACATTTTCCGCGATGGAGCCATCATGAGCGCCGGCCTCATTATTCTTGTCGTCCTACTCATCGCTTGTGCCGGTTTCTTTGTGGGCCGCTCTCGCGCAATCGCAACTGCAGGCGGCGATATCCGCAACCTGCATTCCCGCCCGAATTATTACGGTCTGACCGTCGCTCTGTTCAGCGCCGCGCCGGCGCTGATGATCGCGGTTCTCTGGCTGTTGCTGCAGCCCCTCTATATCGAAGGCCAGGTGTCGGAGATGATCGCGCCGGCCGATATTCCCGAGGGCGGCTCGCTCAGCCTGGTGATGACCGATGTCCGGCGCATCGCCGACGGTCTCGACGTGGCCGTCGATGCCGGAACCCTGACCGAAGACCGTATCGAGGACATGCGCGCCGACCTGTCCGACCTGCGGACCCGCCTGGGCGAGGTTGGCATCGCCGTCGCTTCGGAAGTCCGCCAGAACGTGTTCATGGCGGCCAAGACCTATCGTGAACTCGCTGCCAAGCTGCGCCTTGCCATGGCGGTGATCGTGATCGGGGCCAGCCTTGCCGGCGCGGCCTTCTCGCTGCTGCGGATCAATCCCGACTATCGCGCCCGCAACGTTTCGGAACACGCGATCAAGGCGCTGCTGATCCTGTCGTCCTCGGTGGCGATCCTGACCACCGTCGGGATCATCTTTTCGCTGCTGTTCGAAACGCTGCATTTCTTCCGGCTCTACCCGGCGAAGGATTTCTTCTTCAGCTCGATCTGGAACCCGCAGTTCCAGGGCGGGTCCGACCTGGGCATCCTGCCGCTGCTGTGGGGCACGCTTTACGTGTCCTTCGTGGCGCTGATCTTCGCGGTGCCGATCGGGCTTCTGGCCGCCGTGTACCTGTCCGAATATGCCAGCAAGCACGTGCGTTCCTTCGCCAAGCCCGCGATCGAGATCCTGGCCGGTATCCCGACCATCGTCTACGGTCTGTTTGCGCTGATCACCGTGGGTCCGCTGCTGCGCGATTATTTCGCCGAACCGCTGGGGCTGGGCAATTCGTCGTCTTCGGTGCTGACCGCGGGCGTGGTGCTGGGCATCATGCTGATCCCCTTCGTGTCGTCGCTGTCCGATGACGTGATCAACGCGGTGCCGCAGGCGATGCGCGACGGGTCCTACGGGCTGGGCGCGACCAAATCCGAAACCATCAAGCAGGTGATCCTGCCCGCCGCATTGCCCGGCATCGTCGGCGCCGTGTTGCTGGCCGCCAGCCGCGCCATCGGCGAAACCATGATCGTGGTGATGGGGGCAGGGGCCGCCGCCAAGCTCAGCCTCAACCCGTTCGAGGCGATGACGACGATCACCGTGAAAATCGTCAGCCAGCTGACCGGCGACACCGAATTCGCCAGCCCTGAAACGCTGGTGGCCTTCGCGCTCGGCCTGTCGCTTTTCGTTGTCACTCTGGGGCTGAATGTCCTCGCGCTCTACATCGTGCGCAAATACCGGGAGCAGTATGAATGACCGACGCGTCCATGCCCGAAACCTCGCCGAGCAGCAAACATACCAGTTCGCTTCTGCAGCAGGATGTGCGCACCAAGAAGCGCAACGCTTCCGAGGCTCGCTTCAAGGCCTATGGCGCGATTGCCATCGGCATCGCAATCCTGGCGCTGGTCGCGCTGATGACGTCGATCCTGGCGAACGGGTCCTCGGCCTTCAGGCAGACCTTCATCTCGCTCGACGTCTATCTTGATCCGGCGAAGCTGGACAAGGACGGCACCCGCGATCCCGAAGCGATCGCCAAAGTGTCGACCTTCGGCTACGCGCCGCTGATCAAGGCCGCTTTCGATAAGGAATTCGAAAAGCCCGAAATCGGCCTGGAAGGCATGAAGTCGAGCGAAGCCGCCAAGATGATTTCCAAGGAAGGCCCGGCCGAGCTGCGCCGCTACGTTCTGGAAAACCCCGACATGATCGGCGAAACGGTGCGGTTCGACTTCCTCGCCGGGGGCAGGATCGACGGCTATTTCAAGGGCCGGGTGACGATGGAAAGCGCCGAGCGGGACAAGAACGTGTCGCCCGAGCAGCTGCAACTGGCCGACCAGCTGAAAGCGGCGGGCCTGCTGAAAACCAAGTTCAACTGGGGCTTCCTGACACGCGCGGATGCGTCGGAAAACCGGCCCGAGGCCGCCGGTCTGGGCGTGGCGATCCTGGGATCGTTCTACATGATGATCGTGGTGCTGGTGCTGGCGCTGCCGATCGGTGTGGCGGCCTCGATCTACCTTGAGGAATTCGCGCCGAAGAACTGGTTCACCGACATCATCGAGGTCAATATCTCGAACCTCGCCGCGGTGCCGTCGATCGTGTTCGGTATCCTTGGCCTGGCGATCTTCATCAACTTCGCACATCTGCCGCAATCGGCCCCGATCGTGGGCGGGCTGGTGCTGACGCTGATGACGCTGCCGACGATCATCATCGCCACCCGCGCCTCGCTCAAGGCGGTGCCGCCGTCGATCCGCGACGCGGCCCTGGGCATCGGCGCTTCGAAAATGCAGTCGGTATTCCACCACGTGCTGCCGCTGGCCGCGCCGGGCATCCTGACCGGCACCATCATCGGACTGGCCCAGGCCCTGGGCGAAACCGCGCCGCTGCTGCTGATCGGCATGGTCGCCTTCGTGCGCGACTTCCCGTCGGCGCCGCCGGAAGGGTTCTTCGATCCCGCCGCCGCGCTGCCGGTCCAGGTCTATAACTGGACGCAGCGGTCCGACCCGGCCTTCGTCGAACGGGCCTCGGGCGCCATCATCGTCCTTCTGGTGTTCCTGCTGATCATGAACGCCATCGCCATTATCCTGCGCCGCCGTTTCGAACGCCGCTGGTAAGCTGTTACAAGGGAAGTACCCAATGTACGATACACTCATTCCGGAGAACGCCGTGGACCAGAAAGAAATCAAGATCAACGCCGAGGACGTTCAGGTTTACTACGGCGACACCCACGCGATCAAGGACGTCTCGGTCAAGATCGAGGACAAGACCGTCACTGCCTTCATCGGCCCGTCGGGCTGCGGCAAATCCACCTTCCTGCGTTGCCTGAACCGGATGAACGACACGATTGACATCTGCCGGGTCGAGGGCAAGATCCTGCTGGACGGCGAAGACATCTACGACAAGAAGGTCGATCCGGTGCAGCTGCGCGCCAAGGTGGGCATGGTGTTCCAGAAACCGAACCCGTTCCCGAAATCGATCTATGACAACATCGCCTATGGTCCGCGCATCCACGGGCTAGCCAAGAACAAGGCCGATCTGGACGTGATCGTCGAAAAGTCCCTGCGCCGCGGCGCCATCTGGGACGAGGTCAAGGACCGTCTGGATCAGCCCGGCACCGGGTTGTCGGGCGGCCAGCAGCAGCGCCTTTGCATTGCCCGCGCGGTGGCCACCGAACCCGAGGTCCTCTTGATGGACGAACCCTGTTCGGCGCTCGACCCGATCGCCACGGCCCAGGTCGAGGAACTGATCGACGAGCTGCGCCAGGATTATTCGGTGGTGATCGTCACCCACTCGATGCAGCAGGCGGCCCGGGTCAGCCAGAAGACCGCCTTCTTCCACTTGGGCAACCTGGTGGAGTTCGGCGAAACCAGCCAGATCTTTACCAACCCGGTGGACCCGCGCACCGAAAGCTACATCACCGGCCGCATCGGTTGATGCATCGGACCATGATTGAGGACTCCGTATTATGACCGAATCACATATCGTAAAATCCTTCGACCGCGACCTGGAGGCCGTGCAGGCCCAGATCATGAAGATGGGCGGGCTTGTCGAGGAGGCGATCCTGAAAGCGTCGCAATCGCTTGAGGAACGCGACGAGGAACTGGCCGAGCGGGTGCGCAACGGCGATCACGCGATCGACGAGCTGGAAACCCTGATAAACGAAAACACCGCCCGGCTGATCGCGCTGCGGGCGCCGGCGGCGTCGGACCTGCGGGTGATCCTGAGCGTGATGAAGATCGCCGGTAATCTGGAACGGATCGGCGATTACGCGAAAAACATGGCCAAGCGGACCGGCGTGTTGGTGCAGATGTCGCCGATCAACGGGTCGCACGCGGCGCTGCGCCGGATGGCGCGCGAAGTGCAGCTGATGCTGAAAGACGCGCTTGACGCCTATATCCAGCGCGACGCCGAGCTTGCGATGGACGTGATCCACCGCGATGAAGACGTCGACCAGATGTATAACGCGCTGTTCCGCGAATTCCTGACCTTCATGATGGAAGACCCGCGCAACATCACCGCCTGCATGCACCTGCATTTCATCGCCAAGAACACCGAACGGATGGGCGATCACGTCACCTCGATCGCCGAACAGGTGATCTATCTGGTCAAGGGCGAGATCCCCGACATGAGCCGCCCGAAGGGCGACCAGACGTCGGTTGATCCGAAGCTTGGAAAGGTCTGAGTAAGGTGTCGACTACACAACCTACCGTCCTGGTGGTCGAGGATGAACCGGCGCAGCGCGAAGTGCTGGCCTACAACCTCGAAGCCGAGGGGTTTCGCGTCGTCAAGGCCGAGAACGGCGAAGACGGCCTGATCATGGTGGACGAAGAAAACCCCGACATCATCGTGCTGGACTGGATGCTGCCCAGCGTGTCGGGGATCGAGGTCTGCCGCCGTCTGAAGACCCGGCCGGAAACCCGTTCCATCCCGATCATCATGCTGTCGGCCCGGTCCGAGGAAGTCGACCGGGTGCGCGGGCTGGAAACCGGCGCCGACGATTACGTGGTGAAACCCTATTCGCTGGTCGAACTGATGGCCCGGGTACGCGCGCAGCTGCGCCGGACCCGTCCCGCCACGGTGGGCGAGCGGCTGGAATACGAAGACATCGTGCTGGACGCGGAAACCCACCGGGTAACCCGCGACGGCGAGGCGCTGAAGCTGGGGCCGACCGAATTCCGGCTGCTGTCGACCTTCATGGAAAAGCCCGGCCGGGTATGGAGCCGCGAACAGCTGCTTGACCGGGTCTGGGGCCGCGACATCTATGTCGATACCCGCACCGTGGACGTCCATATCGGCCGGCTGCGCAAGGCGCTGACGCGCCATGGCGGTTCCGATCCGCTGCGCACCGTGCGCGGCGCCGGCTACGCCTTGGGCTGAGGCGGATCAACGGGGCAGGGGGTCTTCGTCCTCTGCCCGGGTCGCCAGCCAGTCGCGGAAGGTTTTCAGCGCGCTGTCGCCGGATTTCGCCACCGGCCAGACCAGGTAATAGGCCCCCAGGGGTCGGGTCGGGCCGCCATAGGCCACCACCAGATTGCCATCCGCCAGGTCCTGCTGCACCAGGTAATCGGGCAGCAGCGCCACGCCCAACCCATGCACCGCCGCCTGCAGGATGGTGGAAAACTGGTCGAACAGGGTGCCGCTGATGCCGCTGGCATCCACCCCGTAGCTTTCGAACCATTGCGCCCAGGCCTTGGGCCGGGTTTCGATGTGTAAAAGCGGCATGTCCAGCATGTCGCGCGGATGGGCGATGGTCACGTCGCGCAGCACCTTGGGGGCACAGACCGGCAGCAGGTTTTCCGTCTTCAGCTTCAGGTTCTCGGTGCCGGGCCATTCGGCGTTGCCGAAATGGATCGCCGCGTCGAAAGGCTCAGACGCGAAATCGAAGGGTTTCAGCCGGGTCGCCATGTTGATGGTGATCTCGGGGTGGCGGGCCGCGAAATCGGGCAGGCGGGGCACCAGCCAGCGCATCCCGAAGGTGGGCAGGATCGCCAGGTTCAGGCTGCCGCCGCGCGGGTTGATCTGCACCTTCAGCGACGCCTGCGCGATCACCTGCAGCGCGCCGCGGATCGTCGCGGCATATTCCGCCGCCGCCGGGGTCAGCCGCATGGTCTTGCGTTCGCGGACGATCAGCGTGGTGCCCAGCTGGCTTTCCAGCGCCTGCAACTGACGGCTGACCGCGCTTTGGGTCTGGTTCAGCTCCTCCGCGGCCGCGGTGGCGCTGCCCAGACGGTCCAGCGCTTCCAGCGCGCGCAGCGAGGCGATCGAGGGGAGCAGGCGTCTTTGCGGCGCGATCATGCGGTTAACTCATGAAGTGATGCGAAATATTCGCTGTTTTCGCAGGCCTGTTTGGCGTATTGCCTGATGGAACGCAAGAAAAACTCATGAGGAGGACCCCGTCATGACCGATCGCCCCGAACTGCGCGCCAAGGATGCGCCCGACCTGAATGCCTTCGACTGGGCCGACCCGTTCAAGTTCGACGCTCAGCTGAGCGAAGACGAACGGATGATCCGCGACAGCGCCCATGCCTATTGCCAGGAAAAGCTGCAGCCGCGCGTGCTGAAGGCTTTCGAGGAAGAACAGACCGATCCGGAGATCTTCCGCGAAATGGGTGAAATGGGCCTCTTGGGCGTCACCGTGCCGGAACAATACGGCGGCATCGGCGCGGGCTATGTGTCCTACGGCTTGGTCGCGCGCGAGGTCGAGCGGGTCGATAGCGGCTACCGGTCGATGATGTCGGTGCAATCGAGCCTGGTGATGTACCCGATCTATGCTTATGGCAGCGAAGAACAGCGGCAGAAATACCTGCCGAAACTGGCCAGCGGCGAATGGATCGGCTGTTTCGGCCTGACCGAACCCGATGCCGGTTCGGACCCGGCGGGCATGAAAACCCGCGCCACCAAGACCGAAAACGGTTACGTGCTGACCGGGTCGAAGATGTGGATTTCCAACAGCCCGATCGCCGATGTTTTCGTCGTCTGGGCCAAGTCGGATGCGCATGGCGGCAAGATCCGCGGTTTCGTGCTGGAAAAAGGCATGAAGGGGCTGAGCGCACCGAAAATCCAGAACAAGATGAGCCTGCGCGCCTCGATCACCGGGGAAATCGTGCTGGACAACGTGGAAGTCGGCGAAGACGCTTTGCTGCCCTTTGTCGAGGGTCTGAAAGGTCCGTTCGGCTGTCTGAACCGGGCGCGCTACGGCATCAGCTGGGGCGTTCTGGGCGCGGCCGAATTCTGCTGGCATGCGGCGCGGCAATACGGTTTGGACCGGCACCAGTTCAAGCGGCCGCTGGCGCAGACGCAGCTGTATCAGAAGAAGCTGGCCGATATGCAGACCGAAATCGCGCTTGGCCTGCAGGCATCGCTGCAAGTGGGCCGCCTGATGGACAAGGCCGAAGCGGCGCCGGAGATGATCAGCATCGTCAAGCGCAACAACTGCGGCAAGGCGCTGGATATCGCGCGGATGTCGCGTGACATGCATGGCGGCAACGGCATCAGCCTGGAATTCGGCGTCATCCGCCACATGGTGAACCTGGAAACCGTGAACACCTATGAGGGCGCGCATGACGTTCACGCGCTGATCCTCGGCCGGGCGCAGACCGGGCTGCAGGCGTTCTTCTGAGGAATGAAGGGCAGGGGGCGCGGTTGCGACCGCGCCCCCTGCCAATGCTCGTCAAAACGGGCCCAAGGTCAGCGCATTTCGAACAGTTCCTGGTGGAAGCGCTTGTCCACATCCATGCCTTGTGCGGCGAAATCGGCGCGCAGGCTCTTGCCGAAGCCGCTTGGTCCGCAGAACCACAGGCTGGCCTCGCTCCAGCCCGGCACGGCTTCGCGGATGCGTTCCGCGCCAAGAAAGCCGTCGCGTTCATCGATCAGCACATGCAGCCGGACATTCGCGGCGCGCGCATCGGCGGCGATGCGTTCCAGCGCAGCCTCGTCGATTTCGCGCGTCGAATGGAACAGATCGATTTCCGGGCACGGGGCATCGGGATCGGCGATCGCCATTTCCTTGAGCCGGGCCAGGAACGGCGTGATGCCGATGCCCGCGCCGACCCAGATTTGCCGCGGCAGCCCGTCATCGAAGGTGAAGCAGCCATAGGGGCCTTCGACCTTCACCTGCTGCCCGATCTGCAGCTTTTCAGCGAGATCCGAGGTATGATCGCCCAGTTCCTTGGTGACGAAGGCGATCTTGGGATCGATGGGATTCCAGGCCGAGGCGATGGTATAGGGATGCGCGCCCTCGAACCGGTTCGAGGTCACGAAGGCGAATTGCCCGGCCTTGTGCCCGGGCCAACCGGTGCCGATCCTGATTTCGGTTTCGAGAGAACGGACACCGGGATATTCATGCATGGCGGTGATTTCGCCGGTGACCCGGCGCTTGTAACCGATGGCGCCGACCAGAGAAACCAGCGCGCCATAGCTGCCCGCGATCATCAGCAGTGCCAAGACGATCCCGAGCGGCGTGACCCACATGTCATAATCGACCAGGATCACGCTGTGAAACACCAGGGCGAGATAGGACAACGGCAGAACGCGGTGGCTATAGCGGAACAGCCGGTAGGGGACCAATTTCACCAGCGCGATCACCAGCAGGATCACCACCGCATAGAAGGCGATTTCGCCCAGTTCCTCGGCGGTGCCGCGAAACGACCCGAGATAGGCGCGCACCGGATCGGTGATTTCCGGGCGCGGACCGCGCTGTGGCCGTTCCAGCAGACCGGCACCGACGGCCCATTTCGGCGCTTCTGACCACAGCCAGTGAAAGATCGAAAGCCCAAGCGCCCCGATGCCGATCCATTTATGAAGCCGGTACATCTTGTCGAGCCCGTCAAGGCGGGCCTCAAGCCAGCGCGAGCGCAGCGACAGGATCATCGCCACGCTCATCGCGGCGATGGCAAGAACGCCGGACCACTGCATGATGAACTGGCGAAGCGCAAATACGCCCGAGGCCGAGAATATGTCGAAGTTCAGGACGAGCCAGAGCGCGCCGATCGCGATCCAAAAACCCCAGAAAATTCTTAAATTGGTCCGCGTCATGATCTTTCCTTTCCCAACCGGCGAAGGCGGATGTCGATATGCTAACGCCGATTATACGCGCGGGTTCAGGGATTTCGTCGCGGTCAAAGTCTTTTCGTTGGGTCAGTTTCGTCTCATCCGACAAACAGGCGGCTGTGAAAGGGACGTTCAATTTGACCGGCCACGTCGATGCTTGACTGGAATGGCAGGTGGCCAAAATAACGGTCTCAGTAGAAACGGGGCGAGCGCAGACAATGGCGTTGGCTGCCCGGATACGTAATTCGCATAATCGGTATTATGTTAATATTATGTTGTGGTGAGAGGGCGAGGATTTTATAAATCCTCAATATTTATCAAATCCCTGCCGATAAGTGCTCAGGCCGGGCTTTGCGCCCGGCCTTTTCACGTTACACCGCTTCCAATGCGATGGCGATGCCCTGGCCCACGCCGATGCACATCGTCGACAGCGACCGCTTGCCGCCATTCAGCTTCATCTCCAGCGCCGCCGTTCCGGTGATCCGCGCGCCCGACATGCCCAACGGATGGCCCAGCGAAATCGCGCCGCCGTTCGGGTTCACCCGCGGATCGTCATCGGCAACGCCCAGATCGCGCAACGTGGCGAGCCCCTGGCACGCGAACGCCTCGTTCAGCTCGATCACGTCGAAATCGCTTTGGCTCAGACCCAGCCGCGCCATCAGTTTCTTCGAGGCCGGCGCCGGACCGATCCCCATGATCCGCGGCGGAACGCCGGCCGTGGCGCCGCCCAGAATACGTGCAATCGGCGTAAGCCCATGTTTCTTAATGGCGTCTTCGCTGGCGATGATCAGCGCGGCGGCGCCGTCATTGACGCCGCTGGCATTGCCTGCGGTGACAGAACCGCCATCGCGGAACGGCGCGCGCAGCTTGCCCAAGGCCTCGATCGTGGTTGCGGGACGCGGATGTTCGTCGGTATCCACGACGATCGGATCGCCCTTGCGCTGTGGGATGGTCACAGGCGTGATTTCCCGGCTCAGACGACCGTTTTCCTGCGCGATGCCGGCTTTCTGCTGCGACCGGACCGCAAAAAGGTCTTGATCTTCGCGGCTTACGTTGAATTCCTCAACCACGTTTTCAGCGGTTTCCGGCATTGAGTCGACGCCATATTGCGCCTTCATCAGCGGATTGATGAAGCGCCAGCCGATGGTGGTGTCATAGATCGCGTTGGCGCGTGAAAACGCGCTTTCCGCCTTGGGCATCACGAAGGGCGCGCGCGACATGCTTTCAACGCCGCCCGCGACGATCAGGTCGGCTTCGCCCGCCTTGATCGCACGCGCGGCGGTGATCACTGCGTCCATCCCCGATCCGCACAGACGGTTCACGGTGCTGCCCGGAACGCAATCCGGAAAACCCGCCAATAACAGTGACATACGGGCCACGTTTCGATTGTCTTCACCGGCCTGGTTGGCGCAGCCCAGGATCACTTCCTCGATCGCGGCAAGGTCCATTGCGGGGTTGCGCTCGGCCAGCGCCCTCAGTGGGATCGCGCCCAGGTCGTCGGCCCGCACCGAGGCCAGAGACCCGCCGAAACGGCCAATGGGCGTGCGGATATAATCGCAGATATAGACGTCTTTCATCAGGTCAGCTCCGGTGTGATGAGATCCCCGACCGCGCCGTCTGTATGCAGCGGCGCGCCGGTCAGGGATTGCAGGTTATCCATTGAAATATCGGGGATTTTTTCGCGCAGGACGAAATGGCCGTCTTCGATGTCGACCACCGCCAGCGAGCTATAGATGCGGGTCACGCAGCCAACGCCTGTCAGTGGGAAGGAACAACGCTCGACCAGTTTCGGCTTGCCGTCCTTGGTGGTGTGTTCGGTGACCACGGCCACGCGCCCTGCCCCATGCACCAGGTCCATCGCGCCACCCACCGCCGGAATGCCCGACGTTCCGATGCGCCAGTTGGCCAGGTCGCCGTTCTGTGCCACCTGGTAGGCGCCGAGGATCGCCACGTCCAGATGGCCGCCGCGCACCATGGCGAAACTGTCGGTATGGTGGAAGATCGAGGCCCCGGGATTGAGCGTCACCGCCTTCTTGCCCGCGTTGATCAGGTCCCAGTCTTCTTCGCCCTCGGGCGGCGCTTCGCCGAAGCCGAGGATGCCGTTTTCGCTGTGATAGATCACGTCGCGGCCTTCGGGCGGGTATTTGGCGACCATTTCCGGGAAGCCGATGCCCAGATTGACGTAAGCACCGTCTTCGATGTCCTGCGCCGCGCGCCAGGCGATCTGCGCGTTGGTCAGTTTCTGCCAGCTCATCAATGCACCTCCCCGGCGCGGATCAGGTCTTCTTCCTGTTGCGGATTGGGCACCTCGACGATGCCGCTGACGAAGATGCCTGGCGTGATCACATCGACCGGATCGATCCCGCCCAGCGGCACCGCGCTGCTGACCTGTGCGATGGCGGTGTCGGCGGCCATGCACATGGTCGGGTTGAAGTTGCGCGCCGCCAACCGGTACGTCAGGTTGCCATGCGGATCGCCCAGTTCCGCCTTGATGAGGGCGAAGTCGGCCTTCAGCCAGCGTTCCATCACATAAGGTTTGCCGTCGAATTCCTGGATCTGCTTGCCCTCGGCAAGGTCGGTGCCATAGCCGGTCGGCGTGAAGAAGGCAGGAATGCCAGCGCCGGCGGCGCGGATGCGTTCCGACAGCGTGCCCTGCGGCACCAGTTCCAGTTCAAGTTCGCCGGACAGGTATTTGTTCGCAAAGGATTCATGATCCTTGGTGCGCGGATAGGAACAGATGATTTTCCGCACCATCCCGGCATCGATCATCGCCGAGATTCCGATCTTTCCGGTACCGGCATTGTTGTTCACCACCGTCAGGTTCCCGGGCGATCCGGTAGCGCGGTAGCGGTCGATCAGCGCGTGGATCAGCTCGATCGGCGCGCCCGATCCGCCGAAACCGCCGATCATCAAAACGGCCCCGTCGGGAATGCCCGAAACCGCCTCGGCCAGGCTTGCAATGGTCTTGTCCATGAACTCCTCCGTATCCTCCGCAATTTAGATAGGACAGAATGGCGCTTGCCCTAAGGGTTTTGTGCGAATAGTGATTTTTGTTCATATCCCGTCCGAAAATGTGCGCATGATGAACAAAACCACCGATCACATCCATTCCCTCGCCAAGGGGCTGCGGGTGCTGGAATGTTTCCGCGCCGATGCCCCGCGCCTGTCGATTTCGCAGGTGGCGCAGGACACCGGGCTGGACCGGGCCACCGCGCGGCGCTGCCTATTGACGCTGCATGCCGAAGGTTATGCCGATTACGACGGCAAGTATTTCACCCTGACGCCGCGGGTTTTACGGCTGGGCATGGGGGCGATCGCGTCGCTTCCCTTGCCGCAGATCGTACAACCCTGGCTTGATCAGCTGACCGAACAGATCGGCGAAAGCGTTTCGGTGTCGATCCTCGATGGTACCGAAATCGTCTACCTGGCGCGGGCGGCGCAGAAACGGGTGATGTCGATCGGTCTGATGCCGGGATCGCGGCTGCCGGCGCATTGCACCTCGATGGGGCGGGTGTTGCTGGCCGCCCTGCCCATCGACCAGGCCCGCGCCATTATCGACGCGTCGGACCTGACGCCGCGCAGCCCGCGCAGCCTGACCGATCCGGATGACATCATGGCCGAAATCGCAAAGGTGCGCGACCAGGGCTATGCATTGAACGATCAGGAAATCGAAACCGGGCTGCGGTCGCTGGCGGTGCCGCTGCGCGACGGGCGCGGCACGACGGTGGCGGCGCTGAACACCGGCATGGCGGCGACACATGGCGATCCGCAACAGGTGGTGGAGCAGTATCTGCCAGCGCTCAGGAAGGTGCAG
The DNA here is from genome assembly GCF_009857745.1 of Thalassovita mangrovi. GTDB lineage: Bacteria > Pseudomonadota > Alphaproteobacteria > Rhodobacterales > Rhodobacteraceae > Thalassobius > Thalassobius mangrovi. The sequence goes on along the minus strand of NZ_WWEN01000001.1, from coordinate 262,475 downwards.
ACCGGGCTGAGCCGGGTGCTCTGACCCCCGCAGACCCGCCCGCCCGCAGGCCCATGCGGATGAACGGATGCATATCACTGAATTCAATTTTTGATTGCATTCCCGCTGCGGATTTAAATATATAGCTTTGCGTCTGTCGACAGAATAACAAAGTTTCAGATAATGTATGTTTTATTGCATTATTTGCTCGTCAGAAGGTCGAACGCGCAATACGGGCGAACCGGCAAGAAGAGGATGGGATGGCATTTACCCAATATCTGAAAGCGATCACCAATGCGCAAAGCATCGGCGAGCTTTGGGATATGCATACCCGGAAAATGGCCGAATATGGGTTCGACCGTCTGATCTATGGGTTCACGCGCTACCGGCACAACACGTCGTTCGGCGATCCCGAAGATTGCATCGTGCTGACCAATCACAAACCCTCCTACACGGATGTGTTCATCGGCGAAGGTCTGTATTTTCAGGCGCCGATGACGAAGTGGGTTCTGGAAAACGAAGGCGCCTGCAGTTGGAACATCCTGCAGAAGATGATGGCAAGCGAAACGCTGAGCGACAGCGAACGCCGGGTGATCGACTTCAACATCTCGCAGAACGTGCTGGCGGGATACACGATCAGCTTCAAGTCCATTTCACCGCGCTCTAAGGGGGTGATCGGGCTGACCGCCCAGGCCGATATCAGCCAGCAAGAGATCGACAAGCTCTGGGCGGAACACGGCGACGACATCGTGTTGATGAACAATATCGCGCATCTCAAGATCATGACCCTACCCCATATCGGCACCGGCCGCAGCCTGACCAAACGGCAGAAAGAAGTGCTGGAATGGGTCGGCGACGGAAAAACCACCCAGGATATTGCGCTGCTGATGGGGCTGACCCCGGCAACGGTGGAAAAGCATCTGCGCCTTGCGCGCGAAGCGCTGAACGTGGAAACGACCGCGCAGGCGGTTCTGAAGGCGGCGCTGAAGAACCAGATGTTCATCTTTGAGGTTTGATCGAACGTTTGAAAAGGGTCAGGGCTTGGGGATCCGCCCTGCCCCAGGCGGGCTGATCAACCGAGGATGACAGCAGCGAAATAGGCATTTCGCTGAAAGTTGCGGCTGAACGACATTTTTTAAAACATATCTTAGCCGCTATCGACACTCCCATTCATTAAAGTTAAAAATGGGCATTAGAGTTGTTTTTACATGGCCGGACTCGCCTGCTTTTTTGGCGCGTGGAGCCGGAATAATGGGGATGGGATGAGCCTCAGGAAGTATCTGAAAGCGATGACCAATGCGCAAAGCATTGAAGAGCTTTGGGATATGCATACTCGGAAGATGGCCGAGTATGGTTTCGACCGGCTGCTCTATGGCTATACCCGTTATCGTAGCGGCACCTCCCTGGGAGATCCCGAGGACTTTATCGTCCTGACCAATCATTCCCCGGCCTATACCGACGTCTTCATGGGGGAAGGTCTGTATTTTCACGCCCCGATGGTGAAATGGGTTCTGGATAACGAAGGCGCCTGCAGTTGGAACATCCTGCCGAAGATGATGGAAAGCGGTACTCTGAGCGAAGCCGAGCGCCGGGTGGTCGACTTCAATCTGTCTTTGGATGTACGGGCTGGCTACACCGTCAGTTTCAAATCGATCTCACCGCGGTCCAAGGGGGCGATCGCGCTGACGGCGCAGGCCGATATCTGCCAGGATGACGTCGATGCACTGTGGGAGCGGCATGGCGACGATCTCATCGTGATGAACAATGTGGCCCATCTGAAGATCATGACCCTGCCCTACTCGGGAGCCGGCCGCAGTCTTACCAAGCGCCAGCGCGAGGCACTGGAGTGGGTGGGCGACGGCAAGACCATGCAGGATATCGCGCTGCTGATGGGGCTGACGCCCGCTACAGTCGAAAAACATCTGCGCCTTGCGCGCGAAGCGCTGAATGTGGAAACAACCGCACAAGCGGTTCTGAAAGCTGCGTTACAGAACCAGATGTTCGTGATCGAAGTCTAAACGCCTCAAAAAATAATAAAATTCAATAATTTACCGGACACTATCCGAAAAGGTAGGGAATCCCTTACTTTTTTATCCGACGGTAAAAGTGCACACTTAAAGCGTTCCGTGAGTGGTGGCTTTAGCCAGGGAACAATCGGATAGGAACCTTGCGATTCCAGGGCTCTTCTTTCCGACCGGTCCTACCGGACGCTGGCTTGCGGTCAATATAGTCGGACCGTAAGTCAGCACTGGATGCGCCCCTTCTCATCCCCAATCTTGAGGGGCGCATCCGATATTTGGAGCGGTGCCTTGAAAAAGGCACCGCTCTTTTTTGTGCCGCCTCGAAATGCGGGCCGCCTCACCACCGGACGCTCCGGGCAGCGCGCATAAAAAAACGCCCCGCCGTATGGCAGGGCGTTTCGATTCTTTCGCAGATCGCTGGGATCAGCCCTGAACGACCTTGGCCACTTCAGCTGCGAAATCTTCTTCTTTCTTCTCGATCCCCTCGCCCACTTCCAGGCGCACGAAACCGGTGATTTCGACGCCGGCTTCCTTGGCGGCGGCTTCGACGGTCAGGTCGGGGTTCACGACGAAAGCCTGGCCCAGCAGGGTGCTTTCGGCGATGAATTTCTTCATCCGGCCTTCGATCATCTTCTCGATCACCTGCTCGGGCTTGCCCGATTCACGCGCGATGTCGATCTGGATCGAACGTTCCTTTTCGACGATCGCCGGGTCCATGTCGGCTTCGCCCAGAGCGGCCGGGTTGGCGGCTGCGATGTGCATCGCGACCTGCTTGCCGAACTCTTCGTTGTCACCCGACAGCGCGACCAGAACGCCGATCTTGCCCATGCCGCCGGCAACGGCGTTGTGGACATAGGACACCACGTTGGCACCTTCGACCGACGCCATGCGGCGCACGCCCATGTTTTCGCCGATGGTGGCGATCTTGTCGGTCAGGGTGTCGGCAACGGTCTTGCCGCCCAGATCGGCCGCGACCAGAGCTTCGACATCGGCCACGTTCAGCGCCGCACCGGCGATGGCTTTGACCATTTCCTGGAATTCGGCGTTCTTGGCGACGAAGTCGGTTTCGGAGTTCACCTCGACCGCAACACCCTTGCCGCCTTCGACGGCAACAGCCACCAGGCCCTCGGCCGCGGTGCGGCCCGATTTCTTGGCCGCGGTGGCCAGACCCTTGGTGCGCAGCCAGTCGATTGCGGCTTCCATGTCGCCGTCGGTTTCGGTCAGCGCTTTTTTCGCATCCATCATGCCCGCGCCGGTCGCGACGCGCAGCTCTTTCACCTGTGCAGCAGTGATCGCCATGATTGGCTCTCCTCGGAATAAGTATTGTAGGTCCCGGGGCGGGAAATAGCCCGCGCCCGGTATCAGTTTCGTGACAGAAGCTTAGGCTTCGGCCGCTTCTTCAGCAGCTTCCTCGACCGGGGCCTCTTCCAGGGCGCCCAGGTCGACGCCAGCCGCGTCCATCTGTGCCGACATGCCGTCCAGAGCGGCGCGGCTGACCAGATCGCAATACAGCGAGATCGCGCGCGATGCGTCGTCGTTGCCGGGGATGATATAGTCAACGCCGTCGGGCGAGCAGTTGGTATCGACCACGGCCACAACCGGGATGCCCAGCTTGTTGGCTTCGGCGATTGCCAGCGATTCTTTCTTGACGTCGATCACGAACAGCAGGTCCGGAACGCCGCCCATGTCGCGGATACCGCCCAGCGAAGCCTGCAGCTTCTGCTGGTCGCGTTCCATGTTCAGGCGTTCTTTCTTGGTCAGGCCTTCCGCGCCCGACTGCAGCTGCTCGTCGATGGTCTTCAGACGGTTGATCGACTGCGAAACGGTCTGCCAGTTGGTCAGGGTGCCGCCCAGCCAGCGGTGGTTCATGTAGTACTGCGCGCATTTCTCGGCGGCTTCCGCGACCGGGGCCGAAGCCTGACGCTTGGTGCCGACGAACAGAACCCGGCCGCCCTTGGCGACGGTGTCACGAACGGCTTTCAGGGCCTGGTCCAGCATCGGAACGGTCTGGGTCAGGTCCAGGATGTGGATGCCGTTGCGCGAGCCATAGATGAACTCGCCCATGCGGGGATTCCAGCGTTGGGTTTGGTGACCAAAGTGAACGCCAGCTTCGAGCAGCTGACGCAGAGTGAATTCAGGAAGCGCCATGTCCATTTTCCTTTTCCGGTTTGCGCCTGAGCGGGGCTTTTAGGGCATTCGCCCAACCGGTGGACCGTTACGGGATGTCTCCCCGCAAGGACCAACCCCGCCTGTGAAGTGAGCGCGCGTTTAAGGGATATTCGCGGCCTTGGCAACCCCCGAGCGCCGCAATTGCGGGGTTAGACGCGCAAAATACCCGCCAAATCGTGACTTCCCCCCCTCTTAGGGGATTCCCGATGGCCCCGGCCTGTCGCCTGCGCAATCCTTTTGCGGGCCTTTAGCCATGGTTGCAATAGGCTCTTGAAGCGTCGCATTTTTCAGTGTCAAAGCGATGCCATGACGATTTCCCCGAATATCTTATGCATCGGATCGGTCCTGTGGGACGTGATCGGCCGCTCGGCCACCGAAATGCGGCAAGGCCAGGACATGCCGGGCCGGATCGAACGGTTGCCCGGCGGCGTCGCGATGAATATCGCCGTCACCCTGGGCCGGTTCGGGATGACGCCCTCGGTGCTGACCGCCATCGGCCACGATGCCGAGGGCGACGAATTGCTGGCAGCCTGCGCCGGGCTCGGTGTCGATACGCGCCATGTCTACCGGTCCCACGACCTACCCACCGACCGTTACCTGGCGGTCGAGGGCGCCAACGGGCTGATCGCGGCGATTGCCGACGCGCATTCGCTGGAAGCGGCGGGCATCAATATCCTGCACCCGCTGATCGAAGGCCCGCTGGGCAGCCATGACAGCCCCTACGAGGGACCGATCGCGCTGGACGGCAACCTGACGGTGTCGCTACTGGAAGAAATCGCCACCCACGCCGCCTTCGCCCGCGCCGACCTGCGCGTGGCCCCGGCCTCGCCGGGCAAGGCCGATCGGCTGCTGCCCTTCCTGCGCCATCCCCGCGCGGTGCTTTACGTCAACCTCGAAGAGGCCGGCATCCTGTGCCGAACAACCTTCGACAACGCCGCCGATGCCGCGCAGGCGCTGCTGCGTCACGGTGCGGCGCGGGCGCTGGTCACCGATGGCGGCAGGTCCGCCTGCGACGCCAGCGCCGAGGGCGTGGTGGTTGCCGCGCCGCCCGCGGTGCATGTGTCCCGCGTCACCGGCGCGGGCGATACGTTCATGGCGGCCCATATGGCCGCCGAAACCCGAGGCGCGGCCCGCGAACAGGCGCTGGACCGCGCGCTCGCCGCCGCCGCCGCCTATGTTTCCGGAGCAAAACCGCAATGACCTACGCCCCGATCCTGTCCCCCGAAGTCGCCGAAGCCAAGGCCGAGGGCCGCCCGATGGTGGCGCTGGAAAGCACCATCATCACCCATGGCATGCCCTATCCGCAGAACCTGGAAACCGCCCGCCGGGTCGAGGACGAGGTCCGCGCCGCCGGCGCCACACCGGCCACCATCGCGGTGATCGGCGGGCAATTGCATGCCGGTCTGACCGATGAACAGCTCGAAGCGCTGGCCCAGGCGCAGGGCGTGGCCAAGCTCAGCCGCGCCGACCTGGCCGCCTGCATGGCCTCGGGCGGCACCGGTGCCACCACCGTGGCGGCGACCATGATCGGCGCGCACCTGGCCGGGATCAAGGTCTTCGCCACCGGCGGCATCGGTGGCGTGCACAAGGGCGCCGAGGACAGTTTCGACATCTCCGCCGACCTGCGCGAATTGTCGGAAACCCCGGTCACCGTGGTGGCCGCCGGGGCCAAGGCGATCCTCGATCTGCCAAAAACGCTGGAAGTGCTGGAAACCTACGGCGTGCCGGTCATCGCCTATGGGCAGGACGCCTTCCCGGCCTTCTGGTCCGCCGTCTCGGACCTGCCCGCGCCTCTGCGGATGGACAGCGCTTCCGAAATCGCCGCCGCGCACAAGATGCGCGCGCAGCTGGGCCTGCCCGGCGGTCAGCTGATCGCCAATCCGATCCCGGCCGAGGCAGAGATCGCGCAATCGGTGATGGGCCCGATCATCGCCCAGGCCACCGGCGAAGCCACGGCGCAGGGCATCACCGGCAAGCAGGTGACGCCCTTCCTGCTGCAACGGATCTTCGAGCTGACCGAGGGCCGATCGCTCGACGCAAACATCGCGCTGGTGCTGAACAACGCCCGGCTGGCCGCCGCGATCGCCCGCGAATTGGGCTGAGGGTGAAATAACCGGCGCGGCGGCGCATCACAGTCATTGTGACGGGTCCTCAAAGCGCCTATCTAGACGCTGTCGCTTACGAAACCTTCGCGGGACCAGACAGATATGAACACGCCGTTCACCCCAGAAACCCCGCCCCGCCGTCCGGGGCTGTTCGCCCGGCTGCGTTCCAGCTTCCTGACCGGGATCGTGGTGATCGCGCCGGTGGGCCTGACCATCTGGTTCCTGTGGAGCTTCGCGGGCTGGGTCGACGGTGTCGTGCTGCCGCTGGTGCCTGAACGGTTCCAGCCGGAACAATATATCGGCATCAACCTGCGCGGCGTCGGCATCGTCTTCTTCCTGTTCTTCACCATCCTGGTGGGCTGGATCGCCAAGGGGCTGATGGGCCGCTCGCTGATCCGCTTCGCGGAATCGCTGGTCGAACGGATGCCGGTGGTGCGCTCGATCTATTCCGGGGTGAAGCAGATCGCCGAAACCGTCTTCGCCCAGTCCGAACGCAGCTTCGAGAAAGCCTGCATGGTGGAATATCCGCGCAAGGGAATCTGGGCCATCGGCTTCGTCTCGACCGAAGCCAAGGGAGAGGTGGCGACCCGCGCCGGTTACCCCGATGACGAGGATCTGCTCAGCGTCTTCGTGCCGACCACGCCGAACCCGACCTCGGGCTTCCTGCTCTATTTCCCGCGCGCCGACGTGATCGAGCTGGACATGACCGTCGAAGACGCCGCCAAGCTGGTGATCTCGGCCGGGCTGGTCTATCCCAACCCCAAGAAACCGGCCCAGGCGGCGGACAAGAAATCCAAGCCCGCGACCTGACCCGCGCGGACCGCCCGCCCGGATTTCTCCCACCAGTCCTTCTTCTGTTCATAAATATCCTGGGGGTGAATTGGCCTGAAAGGCCAAGAGGGGGCAAAGCCCCCTCCCCTTTTTCCAAATCGAACTCAAGTCGAATTCAGATCAAAGCGCGGTCCAGCCGCCATCGACGCTGATCGTGGTGCCGGTGATCTGCGCCGCCGCGTCCGAACACAGGAATACGGTGGTGCCGCCCAGCTGTTCCACGGTGGCGAATTCGCGGCTCGGCTGGCGTTCCAGCATCACCTTCTTGATCACCTCTTCGCGACCCATGCCGTATTTTTCCATCGTGTCGGGGATCTGCGCCTCGACCAGCGGGGTCAGCACGTAGCCCGGGCAGATCGCGTTGGCGGTGATCGGCTCCTCCGCGGTTTCCAGCGCCGTCACCTTGGTCAGCCCCACGACGCCGTGCTTGGCCGCGACATAGGCCGATTTGAAGGGCGAAGCGGTCAGCCCGTGGGCGGACGCGATATTGACCACCCTGCCCCAGCCCGCGGCGCGCATCACCGGCAAGGCGGCGGCGGTGGTGTGGAAGGCCGAGGACATGTTGATCGCGACGATCGCGTCCCATTTTTCGACCGGAAAGTCGTCGATCGGCGCCACGTGCTGGATACCGGCATTGTTGACCAGGATATCGCAGGCCCCGGCCTTTTCGATCAGCGCCCGGCAATCGGCCGCCTTCGACATGTCGGCGGCGATATAACGCGCGGTGACGCCGAATTCGGTCCCAAGCGCCTCTGCCAGCGCGTGATCTTCATCCCGGTCGGTGAAGGAATTGAGCACGATATTAGCGCCCGCCCGCGCCAGTTCCCGCGCCACGCCCAGCCCGATCCCGGAATTCGACCCGGTCACCACGGCGGTTTTTCCCTGCAATGTCATGGAGCTCTCCTCTGCCCGATTGTGCGGGCGCAGAATATCCAATGCCGGGGGGATTGCGAGTCAGGAGAAATACGCAAAAAAAACGCCGGCACGAAGCCGGCGTTAAGTTATTGAGGCAGGTTTCATACAGGCAAGAAACCTATCGAGCAGTGACTCCTTTATAAGCAATCAAGCGCCACCTTCCAAGCTAAAAAATTGAATTGGCCTGAATCCCCCCCTAGGCTAAGTCCAAAGAAAATAAAGGCAGAGTAGGATTGTTGCCGCAATGAGATCAGAGATTTTCCGATCCTTGACACGGGTCATGGGGGCCGCGGCGCTTGTTTTATTGGGGTCCCACGCGCAGGCCGGTCCCAGTCACGGAATCGCGATGTATGGCGAACCGGCGCTGCCGGCTGATTTCAGCGCATTGCCCTATGTCAACCCGCAGGCGCCCAAAGGAGGCCGCCTGGTCGAGGGAACGACGGGCGGATTCGATTCGCTGAACCCGTTCATCCGCAAGGGAACGGTTCCCTGGTTACAGAGATTCCTGAGTTACGAATCGCTTATGGGCCGGAATTGGGACGAACCTTTTTCGCTCTACGGGTTGCTGGCGGAATCGATCGAGGTGCCAGAGGACCGCTCCTGGGTCGCATTCACCCTGCGCCCCGAAGCGCGGTTTTCCGACGGCAGCCCGGTCACGGTCGAGGACGTGATCTGGTCCTATGAAACGCTCGGGCGCTCGGGGCATCCGCGCTATCTTGGATTTCACAACAAGATCGACAAGATCGAACAGACCGGGCCGCGATCGCTGAAGATCAGCTTCAACGTCGAAGACCGTGAACTGGCGCTGATCGCCGGGCTGCGCCCGATCCTGAAAAAGGCGCAATGGGAAGGCCGGGATTTCGCCAACTCCAGCCTGCAGGACATCCCCATCGGTTCGGCCCCCTATGTGGTGGGAGACTATGAACAGGGCCGCTTCGTCACCTTCCGCCGCAATCCCGATTACTGGGGCAAGGACCTGCCTTTGCGACGCGGGGTCGCCAATCTCGATGAAATCCGGCTGGAGTTCTTCGGCGACGAATCCGTGCTGTTCGAAGCCTTCAAGGCCGGCATCCTGACCGCGCAGCGGGAATTCAACGCGGAAAAATGGGCGTCGCAATATGATTTCCCCGCTGTGTCTTCCGGCGCGGTGGTGAAATCGGAAATCGAAAACCGCCGCCCCACCGGCATGACCGGCTTCGCGATGAATACCCGCAAGGCGCTTTTTTCCGACTGGAGGGTGCGCGAAGCGCTGCTGCTGGCGTTCAATTTCCCCTATATCAACGCCACCCTGACCGGCGGGCGGCAGGCGCGCATCACCTCCTATTTCGCCAATTCCGAACTGGGCATGCGTCCGGGACCCGCGACCGGCAAGGTGCGCGATCTGTTGTTACCGTTCGAAGCCGATTTGCTGCCCGGCACGCTGGAAGGCCCCGAATTGCCCAAGGGCGACGAGGCCGCGCGCAACCGCCGCGACCTGCGCCGCGCGGTCGAATTGCTGGACCAGGCGGGCTGGTCGGTGCGCGACGGGCAGCTGGTCAATGCCGACGGAACCGCCTTTCGCTTCGAGGTGATGCTGCGCCAGGGCGATCGCGGCGGCCAGGCGGCGATGGAAATCTACCGGGCGGCGCTGCAACGGCTGGGGATCGACATGTCGATCGCCACGGTCGACAACGCCCAATACGCCACCCGTGAACGCGCGCTCGATTTCGACATGATCCGCCTCCGCCGCGATCTGTCGCTCAGCCCCGGCAACGAACAGCGCTATTACTGGGGCTCTGCGGGCGCCGACCTGGACGGCACCCGCAACCTGGCGGGCGTCAAGAACCCGGCCATCGACGCGATGATCGACACCATGCTGACGGCGCGCAGCAGCGATGATTTCACCGCCGCGACACGCGCGCTCGACCGGTTGCTGACGGCCGGGCGTTATGTAATCCCGATCTGGGGCTTCGGCCCCGACCGCATCGCCCATTCAAAGGCGTTGCATTTTCCGGCCAACACACCGATCTATGGCGCACGGCTGACCTGGATGCCGGATGTCTGGTGGTACGAGGAATGAACCGATGAAGAAACTAACCCTTGTTTTGCTGATCGCAACCCTGGCCAGCTGCGCCACGGTCGATGGGATCGGCCAGGATATCTCGGGCGGCGCGCGCCGGGTTCAGACCTGGTTCTGAGCTTCTTCTGTTCAGAAATATCCCCGCCGGAGGCAAGCCCGAGGCGGCGGCCGCAGGCCAGAGCCGAGACAAACATGCGTGCGCCCCTTGGGGCGCAGCCTTTCTCGCAATGATGCCACGCTCCGCGCGTCAGCCCTTCGCCAGGTAGGTTTCGAACGCCGCCAAGGTATGTTCGGACACGTGGTGTTCGATCCCTTCGGCATCCATCTCGGCCACCTCTTCGGGCACGCCGACCGCGACCAGGAAGGCCACGACGGTTCTGTGCCGGTCGCGCACCCGGTCGGCCAGCGCGGCCCCTTGCTCGGTCAGGAACACGCCGCGATAGGGGCGCGACGTCGCCAACCCCTCGCGCTTGAGCCGCGCCACCGCCTTGGTCGCCGTCGGCTGCGCCACCCCCATCCGTTCGGCGATATCGGCCACCCGCGCTTCGCCCAGCTCGGTGTGGAGATCGCCGATCATCTCGACATAATCTTCCAGCAAGGCAACCGACTGCGCCTCGCGGGCGCGGGCGAAACGGTCGGCTTGTTCCTGAGCGGGGATCGGGGTGTCCGGCATTGATCTGACGTCCTTTGGTCGGAATGGGAAGACTTTATAGCCATGGCTTATCAATTTCACCAGCAGGAAATCCCCTGCGACAAGTCGAGGCAATTTCAGTTTTCCGATTGCAGGAAATATAGCAATGGCTATAAATCGGCGCAAAGTGAATGCAAGCCCGAATCCGCCATGCAGAACCTCACCCAAAAGACCCGTAGCGGTATCTCCGCCGTCCTCAGCGGCGAACGCCGCGGCTGGCGCAGCAAGCTGCTGTTCGCCGGACCGGCGATCATCGCCTCGGTCGCCTATATGGACCCGGGCAATTACGCCACCAATATCCAGGCCGGGGCCGGTTACGGCTATACCCTGCTGTGGGTGGTGCTGCTGGCCAACCTGATCGCGATGCTGTTCCAGGCGCTGTCTGCGCGGCTGGGCATCGTCACCGGCAAGAACCTGGCCGAGCTGTCGCGCGACAATTTCCCCAAACCGGTGGTCTGGATCATGTGGGCGATCAGCGAAGTGGCCGCGATGGCCACCGACCTGGCCGAATTCCTTGGCGGTGCGATCGGGCTGGCGCTGCTGTTCAACCTGCCGCTGATGGTCGGCATGGTGATCACCGCCATCGTGACCTACGCGATCCTGATTTTCGAACGCCAAGGGTTCCGCCCGATGGAAATGATCATCGGCGCCATGGTCGGGGTGATCGGGCTGTGTTACCTGGCCGAACTGCTGATCGCCCCGGTCGACTGGGGCGCGGCCGGGATGGGCATGATGCAGCCCGCCCTGCCCGATGCCGCCGCGCTGACCATCGCCGTCGGCATTATCGGCGCCACCGTGATGCCGCACGCGATCTACCTGCATTCGGGTCTGACCCAGTCGCGCGCCGAGATCCGCCACGACGAGGACCGCCGCAAGGTGCTGCGCTTTTCCAATGTCGAGGTGGTGCTGGCGCTGGCGGTGGCCGGGATGGTCAACATGGCGATGGTGATGATGGCGGCCAGCGCCTTCCACCAGGGCCATGCGGAGGTGGCCGAGATCGAAACCGCCTATCACACCCTGACGCCGCTGCTGGGCGCGGCGGCGGCGGCGATGTTCCTGACCTCGCTGATCGCCTCGGGCATATCCAGTTCCGTCGTCGGCACCATGGCCGGTCAGATGATCATGCAGGGTTTCCTGCATGTCCGGGTGCCGATCTGGCTGCGCCGCCTGGTGACGATGGTTCCGGCCTTTGCCGTTGTCGGCATGGGCGTCAACGCCACCGAGGCGCTGGTGATGAGCCAGGTGGTGCTGTCCATCGCCCTGCCGGTGCCGATGATCGCGCTGATCATCTTTTCCTCGCGGCGCGACATCATGGGCGATTTCATCGCCGGGCCGCTGATCCGCGTGCTGGCCGCCCTGGGGGCCTGCGCCGTGCTGGGGCTGAATTTCGTGCTGCTGGCGGAAGCCTTCGGCGTCCCGATCCCGTTCCTCGCCGGCTAGGCGGGGATCACGCCAGCGAGGTCACCCACAGGATGGTGGCGTCGTCTTCGCTGACCGACACCACGTTGTGGCCCATGGTGGCATCGTAATAGGCGCTGTCGCCGCGGCGCATCTCGACCGGTTCGTAGAATTCGGTGTAAAGCCGGATCACCCCGGTCAGCACATACAGGAACTCCTCGCCGTCATGGCGCACCCAGCCGTCGAATTCCTCCATGCTGCGGGCGCGCACCCGGGCGCGATAGGGCAGCATCTGCTTCTTGGTCAGGCCGGAGGACAGCAATTCATGCTCATAGGTGGCGGTGGCCTGCGCCACGCCTTCGTCGGATCGGGTCACGGTCATCCGGCCGTTGACCTTTTCGCGCATCGGCGGGGTGAACAGCTGCGGCACCGAAATTTCCAGCCCCGTCGCCAACTTCTTCAGTGCCTCGTAGGTGGGCGACATCTGGCCGTTTTCGATCTTCGACAGGGTCGAGCGCGCCAGCCCGGCCTGATTGGCGGCCTGTTCCAGCGTCAGACCGCGCGATTTGCGCAGCTCGCGCACCCGTTCGGGCAGGTCGAGAGGTTCCGGCGCGATCTCCGGCCCGGTTTCGCGGGCGATGCGGATCAGGGATTTGGGGTCGCGGTTTTGGTTCATGCCCCTTCATAGCAGCGCCGCGATTTCTTGCAACGGGGGCGCGGCTTGCGTAGATCATGCTCATGGAAGCGATATTCGATGACGGCGCGCCCGCGCCCTGCCCCGCCCCGTTCAACATGGCCGCCCATGTGCTGGCCCATGCCGATGCCCTGCCGGACAAGATCGCGCTGGCGGTGCTGTCGCCGACCCGGTCGGATCGTTGGAGCTACGCCAAGCTGAAATCGGCCGTTCTGGGCACCGCGACGGGGCTTAAGCAGGCGGGGTTCAAACCGGGCGACATCCTGCTGATGCGGCTGGGCAATACCGTCGAGTTCCCGATCGCCTACCTGGCGGCGATCGCCGCCGGGATGGTGCCGGTGCCGACCTCGTCGATGCTGACCGCGCCGGAAGTGGCCAAGATGGTGGCGCAGCTGTCGCCCGCCGGTATCCTGCGCGATCAGGATGTGGCCTGCCCGGATGACACCGGGTTGCCGGTGATCGGCACCGACGACCTGCTGAAAATGCGCGACCTGCCGCCGTCTGAGTATGACATGGGCGATCCGGACCGGCTGGCCTATATCATCTACACCTCGGGCACTTCGGGCAACCCGCGCGCGGTCTGCCATGCGCACCGGGCGATCTGGGCCCGGCGGATGATGCACCAGGGCTGGTACGGGCTGGGCCCCGACGACCGGCTGCTGCATGCGGGCGCGTTCAACTGGACCTTCACCCTGGGCACCGGGCTGATGGACCCGTGGTCGGTCGGCGCCACCGCGCTGATCCCCGCCAAGGACGTGCCGATCGAGGCGCTGCCGCTGCTGCTGAAACGCCATGACGCGACGATTTTTGCAGCGGCCCCCGGGGTTTACCGCAAGCTTCTCAATCACCATGACACGCTCGACCTGCCCAAGCTGCGCCACGGGCTGGCCGCCGGGGAAAAGCTATCCGAGGCGCTGCGGCGCCGCTGGGCCGAGGCCACCGGCGGAAAGCAGATATTCGAGGCCTACGGCATGTCGGAATGTTCCACCTTCATCTCCGCCAGCCCGGCCAGTCCTGCAACGGGCGGATCGCTGGGCCAGCCGCAACAGGGCCGCCGCATCGCCATCCTCGGCCCCGACGGGCCGGTTGCGCGCGGCGAGGAAGGCGTCATCGCCATCGACCGCCGCGATCCCGGGCTGATGCTGGGCTATTATGGCGCCGAAGACGAAACCAGGGCCCGGTTCCAGGGCGATTGGTTCCTGACCGGCGATCATGGCGTGATGCGTGAAGACGGGCAGATCGATTATGCCGGGCGCGGCGACGACATGATGAACGCGGGCGGCTACCGGGTGTCGCCGCTGGAGGTGGAAACCGCGCTGCATCACTGCCCCGGCATCCGCGAAATCGGCGTGACGGATGTGGAGATCAAACCCGACACATACATCATCGTGGCCTTCTACACCTCGGACGCGCCGCTGGACGAGGCCGCGCTGAACGGTTTCGCACAGGACAACCTGGCCCGCTACAAGCAGCCGCGCGCCTGGGTGCGGCTGGACCATCTGCCGACCAATCCCAACGGCAAGCTGTCGCGCAAGGCGCTCAAATCGCTGTTTCCAGGCTGATCGAGAGGGGGGACGCGATCGCACGATCGCGTCACAAGCGGGCGTGCGCCCGCTTGCCCTTCCATCCCGCCCGGTTTCGCCCTAGGTAGACGGCTGAACGAAAGGAACCCGATGATGGAAAAAGCGGTCAAGCTCGACATCCTGTCCGACCCGATCTGCCCCTGGTGCTATATCGGCAAGACCTATCTCGACCGGGCGCTGGAACAGCGGCCGGACCATCCTTTCGTGATCGAATGGCATCCGTTCCAGCTGAACCCCGACATGCCGCGCGAAGGCATCGACCGGCGCGCCTATCTGGAGGCCAAGTTCGGCGGCAAGGAACAGGCCGTTCAGGCCTATCTGCCGGTGGTCGAACACGCCGAACAGGCCGGGCTGAAGATCAATTTCGACGCCATCGCCCGCACCCCCAACACCCTGGACGCGCATCGGCTGATCCGCTGGGCCGGGATCGAGGGGCGGCAGACCGCCATCGTGTCGTCGCTGTTCCGGGCCTATTTCCAGGACGGGCGCGATATCGGCGACCGTGACACGCTGGCCGATATCGCCGACAGCTGCGGCATGGACGCCGCGATGGTGCGCCGCTTGCTGGCCACCGATGCCGATGAACAGGACATCCGCGACCGCGACGCCGCGGCGCGGCAGATGGGGGTGAATTCGGTGCCCACCTTCATCGTCGCCAGCCAGCACGCTGTGCCCGGCGCCCAGGCCACCGATCTGTGGCTGAAGGTGATCGACGAAATCATGGCGACCGAAGACTGACGAGCGGCCATCTGCCCGCCGCGGGCTGAGCTGAGCGCATGGCGGATATGCGCCAGCGTATACCGTGTTTCCCCTGTCTGGCCTTTCCCCGGGGCGCATGTTAGCGGCTGACAGCCGTCACCAGTTCAGGTTGCACATGTCAAGATCCGCCCCGTTGTCCCGTGCCGAATTCATCGCGCTTCTGGCGATGCTGTTCGCCACCGTCGCCTTTTCCATCGATTCGATGCTGCCCGCCCTGCCCGAGATCGCGGCGCAGCTCAGCCCGGACAATGTGAACCGCGCGCAGCTGGTGCTGACCAGCTTCGTTCTTGGCATGGGGGTCGGCACCTTCTTCACCGGGCCGCTGTCGGACCGGTTCGGACGCAAGCCGGTGATCCTGGTGGGGACCGGGCTTTATATCACCGGCGCTTTCCTGGCCTATATCGCGCAGGGGCTGGAACTGGTGCTGGCGGCGCGGGTGATCCAGGGGCTGGGGGCTGCGGCGCCGCGCGTGGTCGGTCTGGCCATCGTGCGTGACCTTTATTCGGGGCGCGAAATGGCGCGGATCATGTCCTTCGCGATGATGGTGTTCACGCTGGTGCCCGCGGTGGCGCCGCTGATGGGGTCGTGGATCATCGCGCTGTCGGACTGGCGCGGGATCTTCATCGCCTTCATCCTGTTCGCGCTGTTTTCGTCGGGCTGGCTGGCGCTGCGGCAATCCGAAACCCTTCCCCCCGAATCCCGCCGACCGCTGCATCTGGGCACGCTTTGGGCCTCGGTGAAGGAAATGTTTTCCCATCCCACCGTGCGCTATTCGATCATGGCGCAAACCCTGTGTTTCGCGCTGCTTTTCATGGCGATCAGCCTGATCCAGCCGATCTTCTTCGACGTGTTCGGCAAGGGCGACAGCTTCCCCTACTGGTTCGCCGGGATGGCGCTGGTGTCGGGATCGGCCAGCCTGCTGAATGCCGCGCTGGTGATGCGGTTCGGCATGCGGTCGCTGGCATCGCTTGCGCTCGGGGTGCAGGTGGGCCTGTCACTCGCGATGACCGCGATCTGGCTGGTCGGGCTGCGTGGCGATCCGATGTTCTATGTCTTCCTGTTCTGGATGACCTCGGTGTTTTTCCAGACCGGGCTGACCTTGGGCAACCTCAACGCCATCACGATGGAACCGCTGGGCCATATCGCGGGCACCGCGGCCAGCGTCAGCGGCGGCGTGGCCACGGTGATCGGCGCGGGCATCGCGGCACCGGTGGGGCTGGCCTTCAATGGCACGCCGCTGCCGCTGTCGATCGGCATCGCGGTCGCGGCGGCGATTGCCTGGGGCGCGCTGCAATATATGCGCAGGCTCGAGGATCGCGGCTTCGCTTGATACCAGCCGCGTCGCTGCGCTGCGGCAGAAAATCGGCCGCGAGCTTTGCATCTGCAGCATTCCCGCTTTGCGTCCAGCGATATGGACGGATCGGCTTGCCTGTGCCAAATTTAGGTCATGAAAGCTGACCAAATATCATCGCCGCATTACACCGTATTGGAAGACCTGCAGGGCCTGTTCCTCAGCACGGTCCAATGCGCCCTTGGCATCCATGTGCTGCGCGCCGCGGGTCTGGTGACCGGCGGCACGGCGGGGCTGGCGCTGCTGCTGTCCTATTGGGGCGGCTGGGGCTTCGGGCCGGTGTTCTTCCTTGTCAACCTGCCGTTCTATTTCTTCGCCTACTTCAAGCGCGGCTTCGTCTTCACGCTGAAAAGCTTCGTCACCGTCACCGCCGTGTCCCTGCTGGCCGATGCCCTGCCGCCGCTGCTGCCGCTGGGCGCGGTACCGGCCTGGGTGTCCGCCATCCTGTTCGGGGTGGTCGCGGGGGTTGGCCTGCTGGGTCTGTTTCGTCACAGCGCCAGCCTGGGCGGGGTGTCGATCGTGGCGGTCATCCTGCAGGATTGGCTGGGCATCCGTGCCGGTCTGGTCCTGCTGGGCTGGGACCTGAGCCTGTTCGCCCTGTCGCTGCTGGTGCTGGCGCCGCCTTTGGTGGTCTGGTCGCTGCTGGGGGCGCTGATCCTGAACTTCGTGATCGCGGTGAACCACCGGCGCGACTGGTACGTGGTCAGCTGAGACGCGAAGGCAGGCTTGACCGCCCCGAACGGCCGTAGGAAACAGGACCATCCCCTGTCCTGCGGAAAGCGATGCGATGCTCAACACCTACCTGATCCTGCTGGCGGCGGTGGCCGCCGAAACCATCGGAACCACCGCGATGCAGGCCAGCCAGCAATTCACCCGGCTTGGCCCGACCCTGCTGGTCATCGTCGCTTATGGTGTGAGCTTCTGGCTGTTGTCGCTGACGCTGAAGGTGATGCCGGTGGGCGTCGTCTATGCGCTGTGGTCGGGCCTGGGCATCCTGCTGATCGCGCTGATCGGCTTTGCCGTGTTCGGCCAGAAACTGGACCTTGCCGCGATCCTGGGCATGGGCCTGATCCTGGCCGGGATCGTGGTCATCAACCTGTTTTCGAACGCGGCGCATCACTGATGCGCCGCGCCTATTGGATTACGACAGCGCGCGCAGCCGCTTGATCAGGCTCGAGGTATCCCAGCGGCCGCCGCCCAATGCCTGAACGTCCTTGTAGAACTGGTCGATCAGCGCGGTGACCGGCAAAGTCGCGCCGATCTCATCGCCGGTGGACAGGCAGATATTGAGGTCCTTGCGCATCCAGTCGACCGCGAACCCGTGTTCGAACTTGTCGTCGATCATGGTTTCGTAGCGGTTCACCATCTGCCAGCTGCCCGCAGCGCCGCCGCCGATCACCTCGATCACCGCGCGACCGTCGAGCCCCGCTTTTTCGGCGAAGTTCAGCCCCTCGGACAGGGCCTGCACGAGGCCCGCGATACAGATCTGGTTGACCATCTTGCACATTTGCCCGGCGCAGCTGTCGCCCAGACGCCGGCAGACCTTGGAAAAGGCGCCGATTACCGGTTCGGCCTTGGCGTAGGCGTCTTCGTCGCCGCCGCACATCACCACCAG
The DNA here is from genome assembly GCF_009857745.1 of Thalassovita mangrovi. Taxonomy (GTDB): domain Bacteria; phylum Pseudomonadota; class Alphaproteobacteria; order Rhodobacterales; family Rhodobacteraceae; genus Thalassobius; species Thalassobius mangrovi. Next base: position 244,305 of record NZ_WWEN01000001.1, on the reverse strand, counting down.
CTGGCCGTTTTCCGCGCCCGCCTGGCCGCCCGATACCGGCGCGTCGACGAAGCTGACGCCGATTTCCTTGGCTGCCGCGTAAAGTTCCGCCGTCACCTTGGCCGACACGGTGGTGTGATCGACGAAGATCGCGCCCTCGGACATGCCCGCGAATGCGCCGTCGTCGCCCAGGCAGACCGCGCGCAGGTCGTCATCGTTGCCGACGCAGGACATCACGAAATCGCATCCCTCGGCCGCTTCGCGCGGCGTCGCGCCCATCGACCCGCCATATTCGGCCACCCATTTATCCGCCTTGGCGGCGGTGCGGTTGTACACCGTCACCTCGTGACCTGCCTTTTGCAAGTGCCCCGCCATCGGATAGCCCATGACACCGAGCCCAAGAAACGCAACTTTAGCCATTACAGCCTCCCAATCATTTGTCTTTCGCCAAGTTTGTGGCTAGCTATCGGGCCAAAGGCAAGGGCGAACGGGAATTGAGCATGGCAATCGTCTTCAAATGGCTGCTGCGACTGACCGGCGGGATGATTTTGCTGGCGCTGCTGGCGCTGCTGTCGGTCTATTACCTCGCCTCGCGGTCGCTGCCCGATTACAGCAAGGACCTGAAGGTCGCCGGGATCAGCGCGCCGGTCGAAATCGTGCGCGACCACGCCAACGTGCCGCATATCTTCGGGCAGTCGGACGCAGACGTGTTTTTCGGCCTCGGCTATGCCCATGCGCAGGACCGGCTGTGGCAGATGGTGACGCAGCGCCGCACCGTGCAGGGTCGCCTGTCCGAAGTCTTCGGCCCGCGCACCGTCGCCAGCGACAAGATGATGCGGCGGCTCGACCTCTACCCGCTGGCGCAGAAATCGCTGGCGGTGCAGGACGCGCGCACCCGCGCGGCGCTGCAGGCCTATGCCGACGGGGTCAATGCGCGGCTGGACGAGATCAACCGCGATGCATTGGGGCGCGGCGCGCCGGAAATGTTCCTGTTCAACATGCCGGTGGCACCCTGGCAACCGGCGGATTCGATCGCTCTGGTCAAGCTGATGGCGCTGAAGATGACCGGCCAGATCGACAACGAGGTGCTGCGCGCCCGCGCCTCGATCCTGCTGCCCGATCCCGAAAGGTTGTCCGATCTTCTGCCCGACGCGCCGGGTGCGGGCATCGCCGCGCTGCCCCGCTATGCCGATCTGTTCGACGCGCCGCTGCCTAAATTTGCCGCGACGAAACCGCTGCCCGATCACCCGCTGTCGCCGTTCCGGCACCGCGATTTCGCCGGCGCCTCCAACGCCTGGGCCGCCGCCGCCAGCCGGTCCGCCGCGGGTGGCACGCTGATCGCCAACGATCCGCATATGGATTTCACCGCACCAGGCACCTGGTATCTGGCCCGGTTGGACCTGGTCGAAGGCGGCGCCATCGGCGCGACGATCCCGGGCATCCCGGCGATCCTGTCGGGCCGGTCCGCCGAGCTGGGCTGGGGCATCACCGCCTCCTATCTCGACGATCAGGACGTGTTCATCGAGAAACTGAACCCCGACAACGCCGAGGAATACCTGACGCCCACCGGCTACAAACCCTTCGTCACGCGCAAGACCATCGTTGGCGTGGCGGATGACAAACCGTTGACCCTGACCCTGCGCTGGACCGAAAACGGCCCGGTCCTGCCCGGGTCAATGTTCGACCTGGCCGCGATCACGCCCAAGGATCACGTCACCAGCCTGTCCTGGACCGCGCTGAGCCCCGAGGACAGCTCGATCAGCGCGCTGATCGGGCTGATGTATGCCAAGACCGTGCAGCAGGCGATCGCCGAGGGCGAGAAGATGATCGCGCCGTCGCTGAACCTGACCGTGGCCGATGGCGAACAGATCGCGCTGAAGACGCTGGGCGCGATGCCGCGCCGCTCGGCCGATCACCAAAGCCAGGGCCGCCTGCCCTCGCCCGGCTGGATCGACGACAACCGCTGGCAGGGCCGGCTGTCCTATGCCGCCAATCCCGAATTCGTCAATCCGATCGGCGGCATCGTCGGCAACACCAATAACAAGATCGTCGACCGCCCCTTCCCGCTGCACCTGTCCTTCAACTGGGGCGACACGCAGCGCATCCAGCGCTGGCAGAAGCTGATGCAGTCGCGCCAGGTGCATACCCGCGACAGTTTCATCGAAACCCAGCTTGACACGGTCAGCCCCGCCGCGCGCACGCTGCTGCCGCTCATTGGCGCCGACCTGTGGTTCACCGGCGAAGCCGCGCCCGAGGGCACGCCGGAACGCCAGCGCCAGCGCGCCCTGTCGCTGCTGGCCAATTGGAACGGCGAAATGAACGAACACCTGCCCGAACCTTTGCTTTACGCGGCCTGGGTGCGGGCGCTGCAGGATCGCCTGATCCGCGACGACATCGGCCCGCTGGCCGACCAGTTCCTGCATGTCGAACCGCTGTTCATCGAACGGGTGTTCCGCGACGTGAACGGCGCCTCGGTCTGGTGCGACGTGATCCAGAGCGCGCCGACAGAGACCTGCACCGACATGGCGCGGCTGGCGCTGGACGACGCGCTGCTGTGGATCGACGAGGAATATGGCAAGCAGCTCGAAAGCCTGCGATGGGGCGACGCGCACCAGGCCACCCACGATCATCCGGTGTTGGGCGAGGTGCCGGTGCTGAAAAGCTTCGTCAATATCCGCCAATCGACCTCCGGCGGCGATCAGACCCTGATGCGCGGGCTGACTGGCGGCAGCGCCGAGGCGCCGTTCCGCAACGTGCATGGCGCGGGCTATCGCGGCGTTTACGATTTCGCCGATCCCGACAGTTCGGTCTTCATCACCGCCACCGGCCAATCGGGGCATTTCCTGTCGCGCCATTACGACGATCTGGGCGAATTGTGGCGGCGCGGCGAATACATCCCGATGTCGCTGGACGAAGACCTCGCCCGCGCGGCGGCCGAGGGGATCACCCGGCTCAATCCGCAATAGATTTCTCAATGTCGCTTGCAATCCGTTTCGCATGCGGCTAGGTCCCGTCGCGAATTTTTTGACGAGTCGCCTGCGCTACGGATCGTTTGACGCAGGCCAACCAATAAAACAAACTTAACAGGGCAACACGTATCCGACGTCGCTCCCCCACCGGGGGGCAGCGGCAATGTTTCTGTGTTCCCTGATTCCTGCCGTCTCGGCGCGTGGGAGAAAGATCGCGGTTAACGTTTTGAATAGACTGAACAGACTTGAATTCGGCCTTCGCCATCGACCGCTTGGTCCCGAAAATTTCGGGACCCGGTTGAAGGAGGATGCGTCGTGACATCTTCTGACAACCAGCACATTCTAGCATCGGTCAGATCGGCGCTGGAACATATCGAACAGGGTATTTCCGTGTTCGACGCGAATCTGAAGCTTGTTGCGCTGAATGCACGATTTCTGGAATTGCTCGGAATGCCCGCCGAATTGGGCGAACCGGGCACCGATTTCGCCGAATTGACCCGTTTCAACGCGATAAACGGCGAATATGGCGAGGGCGATATCGAGGAACTGGTGGCCGAACGGGTCGCGCAGGCGCGCAAGTTCGAAGCCCATTCCTTCGACCGGGTCCGCCCCGATGGCAGTATCCTTCATATCACCGGCACGCCGCTGCCCGAGGGCGGTTTCGTCACCGTCTACACCGATGTCACCAAGCCCCGCCAGCGCGAGGCGGAGCTCGAATACCGGGTGCAGGCCCGCACCGAGGAATTGCGCCGCAACCAGGCGCGGCTGACGCTGATCGCCAATGAGGTGCCGGCCGGGATCGCGCTGCTGGATAAACACCTGGTGTTCAAATACGCCAACCGGGGCTTCGCGATGGCCTATGGGCTGAACTCGGACCTGATCGTTGGCAAGAAGGCCGAAGATGTGTTGTCGCCCGCGACGCTGACAACCGCCCTGCCCTGGTTCAAACGGGCGCTGGCCGGTGAATCGATGGCCTTCGACCTCGAAGCGGACCTGCCCGATCACGGCGATATCTTCGTCCGCTGCTATGCCCGTCCCGAGATTTCGGATCAGGGCGAGGTGACCGGCTTTTACCTGCTGACCGTCAACATCACCCGGCAACGGGAATCCGACCTGGCGCTGATCCGGGCCCAGAAGATGGAAGCCCTGGGCACGCTGTCAGCGGGGATCGCGCATGATTTCAACAATCTGCTGACGATCATCCTGGGCAACCTGGTCCCTCTGGAAGACGCGATGGAGAACGAGGGGCTGAAGCAGGAATACCTGGTGCCGGCGATTGCCGCGGCCAGCCGGGGCAACGACCTGACCAACCGCCTGCTGAGCCTGACCAAGCAAAGCAAGGCCGTGGTGCGCCCGCTGCGTGCCTATGACGCGATCTCCAACACGCTCAAGATCCTGACCGCGTCGCTGCCTAGCGAAATTACCCTCGAAGGTCCCGAAGACCCCTGCGCGCCCTGGATACAGGTCGACCGCGGGCAGCTGGAAATGGCGCTGATCAACCTGGCTGTGAACGGCAGCGAAGCGATCACCGGCCCCGGGCGGATCAGATTTTCCTGCGACGAGACCGCGCTGGACCGGGCCGAGGCCAAGGCGCTGAAGCTGCATCCGGGCCGCTATTGCCGTATCCGCGTCGGCGATACCGGCCACGGGATGAGCGAAGAGGTGATGCAGCGGATTTTCGATCCGTTCTATTCGCGCAAGCCGGACAAGGGATCGGGGCTGGGGCTGGCGATGGTCTATGCCTTCGCCGACCTGTCGGGCGGCGCGATCGCGGTGTCCAGCGTCGAAAACGAAGGATCGGTCTTCACGCTCTACCTGCCCGCGATCGACCCGCAGGACGACGTGCACGACCAATGCGACGCCATCGAGGACGTCGCGGCGGACCTGTCCAGCGCACAGGTGCTTCTGGTCGAGGACAACCCGCTGGTGCGCGACGTGGTGCGGCGACAGGTACAGGCGTTTGGCGCGCAGGTCGGCGAAGCGGCCTCGGCCGAGGAAGCGATGCTGATGATCGAGGCCGAAACCCCCTTCGACCTGGTGCTGTCGGATATTTCGCTGACCGGCAGGATGACCGGGATCGACCTGCGCTGCGAACTTGGCAAGAAACGCCCCGAACTGCCGGTGATCCTGATGACGGCGCATGGCGCCGCCGACATCCTGGGCCCGGATGGCGGGCCGGGGCTGGTTCTGCAGAAACCGTTCCGCAAGAAACAGCTGGAAACGGCGCTGGCCCACGCGCTGCAGCGAACTCAGTGACCGCCTGAGCTTCGCGCCCGCGTGCTGAACGGAGACCTCTTGCATCCGCGCGAAAAGCCGACAATGGTTTTGATGTAAATTTCAAACCACCTTGGATTGTAATGAAAACCTTGTCGGGATTCCTGAGCGGACTTCTGTTCGTTCTTGTTCTGAGTATCGGCGCGAGCCTGTTTTCCGAACAAAGCGATAGCAGCGCTATCGTGGCCCTGCCCGTGCTGAAACCTCAGCCGGACGGCAATCCTCTGGGCAATTACGTCTATGTGCAGCGGCCCGGCCTAAGCGCCGAGCAACCCGACACATACGACTATGCGCCGTCTGAAGACATCCGGCGGGCGGCCGTAATGCACAACGCCTTCGGCAGGACCTGGTACAGTTTCGTGCCGCCCGGGCAAAGCCCCACCGCCGCCGTCCTGTTGTTCCACGGGACCGGACGCAGCGGGCTTTCCATGCTCGAAATGTGGCGTCCCGTCGCCGAGGAAAAGCAGATCGCCCTGATCGCGCTGGAGGCAAAGGAGCCGAACTGGCAGCCGGATGATCTCAGCCAAACCCTGCTTGACAGGATGCTGTCCGAGTCCAACAGCCAGCGACCGGTCGACCCGGACCGGATCTATCTGTTCGGCCATTCCGCCGGGGCCATTTACGCGTCGGTTCTGGTCAACCGGTTTCAGGGACCGTGGAAAGCCGCCGCGCTCCATGCCGGGTTTGCGCCGGCGGAAACATTCAAGCCGGTCGAAAACGCCAAGCCGCTTCGGATCTATCTTGGCGAACAGGAACACATCTTCACGCCCGACAAGGCGTTGGACACGGCAAAGTCGCTTGCCGCGGCCGGCCATAACGTTACGCTTCAGATGATCCCGGGCCATACCCACTGGTTCTACGAAATCGGCCCCAGCATCGCGCGCGACAGCTGGGCCTGGTTCGCCTCTCTCGAGAAATAGCCGCGCGGGCTGTGCCCTACAGGTCGCGGAAGCGCTTTTCCTGCCGCGCGGTCCAGCGCACCGTCAGGTCGAACCCGGTTTCGGTCTGGGTTTCCGCCTCGACCAGGTCCTGTTCGAACAGCCAGGCCCGCTTGCGCCCTTCGGCGAAGGTCAGCGTCACCTGGCTTTCATGGGTTTCCGAGGCCAGTTTGCTGGCCACTTCCTGCATCAGGTCGGGGATGCCTTCGCCGGTCACCGCGGAGATGGCGAAGATGTTTTCATCCCGCGCCGCGCGCTGCTGCAGGGCGCTGCGGTCTTCCTCGGGCAGCAGGTCGATCTTGTTCCAGACCTCCAGCACCGGGGTGTCCCGGTTCACCCCGAGAGAGTCCATGATCTCCAGCACGTTGGCGCATTGGCCTTCGGTTTCGGGATGGGAAATGTCGCGCACATGCAGGATCAGGTTGGCGCTCAGTACCTCTTCAAGCGTGGCGCGGAAGGACGCGACCAGCTCGGTCGGCAGATCGCTGATGAACCCCACCGTGTCGGACAGGATCACCTCGCCGCCGCCCTCGGGCAGTTCGACCCGCCGCATGGTCGGGTCCAGCGTGGCGAACAGCATGTCCTTGGCCATCACCTCGGCCCCGGTCAGCCGGTTGAACAGGGTCGATTTGCCCGCGTTGGTATAGCCCACCAGCGCGACCACCGGGAACGGCACCTTGGCGCGGGCGGCGCGGTGCAATTCGCGGGTCCTGACCACCTTGTCCAATTGCCGGCGCAGCCGCACCAGCTGTTCGTCGATGGCGCGGCGGTCGGCCTCGATCTGGGTTTCGCCGGGGCCGCCGACGAAGCCAAGCCCGCCACGCTGGCGTTCCAGGTGGGTCCAGGCCCGGACCAGCCGGGTGCGCTGATATTTCAGCGCCGCCATTTCGACCTGCAGCACGCCTTCGCGGGTGCGCGCGCGGTCGGAGAAGATTTCAAGGATCAGACCGGTTCGGTCCAGCAGCTTGACGTCCCATTCCTTTTCCAGGTTGCGCTGCTGCACCGGCGTGACGGGGCCGTCGATCAGAACCAGATCGACCTCGGCCTCCTGAATGCGCTGTTTCAGCTCGGCGATCTTGCCGGTGCCGAACAGAAGCCCCGGATGCGGCCGTTGCAGGCGCACGGATTCGGCCCCGACCACTTCGAGATCGGGCAAGGCCGCCGCCAGCGCCACCGCCTCTTCCAGGGCGTAATCGGCCATGCGGCGGTGTTGATCGGATTTCAGGTCGGGATGCAGGACCCAAGCGCGGGTCGGTTCCCTTTCATGTATTTCCAAGCTTAGCTTTCTTCGCCATCGTAAAGGTTGATGGGTTGCGCCGGCATGATGGTCGAAATCGCGTGCTTATAGACCAACTGCGATTGACCGTCGCGGCGCAGCAGGACGCAGAAATTGTCAAACCAGGTGATGACGCCCTGAAGTTTAACACCGTTAATCAAAAAAATGGTCACCGGAATCTTCGTCTTCCGTGTGTGATTCAAAAACGCGTCTTGCAGGTTTTGCTTATCGGAAGCCATTCAATCTTACCTTTGTTCTTGTTCTCGTGCCGCGTCCGGAGCCGCGGCCGGTGTCCCTGTACAGCTATTGCCCCTACTATGTCTTGGCTATTGCGGAGTTTCCAGCCCAAAAATCAGCCTGTTAAAGCGGTTAGACGCAAGAAATTCTAACGCCGCCAGATGTCGCTGCTGAGAAGCGCAATGATGGCGAGCATTTCCAGCCGCCCCAGCACCATGCCGCCGCAGAACACCAGCTTGGCCGCCGGCGCCAGATCGGTCAGCACGATTTCGGTTTCCGGCGCCAGCGAAATCAGTGGCCCGGTGGTGGACAGAGCCGCGACGGAGATCACCAGCGCGTTCTCGAAACTCGACCCGAAGGCGGCGAAGACCAGCGAAAACGCGGTCAGCGACAGCGCGAACAGCATGAAGAAGATCCAGGCGATATAGGCGCCCTGCTTGCGCACGCGGCGCGAATTGCCGACCGAATGCCCGACCGAGGACGGGTGGACCAGCTTTTCCATTTCCCGCAAGCCGTTGAGGTAGAGCGCCCAGACCCGCAGCAGCTTGACCCCGCCCGCGGTGGTGGCGACGCCGCCACCCACCATCGCCAGCCCCAGGAAGATCAGCCCCGGCGTGTTCAGCCCCGACCAATCCCGCGCAGTGCCCCATTCGGCGCTTTCGAACCCGGTGGTGGTCAGGAAGGACAAGGTGGTGAACACCCCGCCCCACAGCGCCCGCAGCGCCAGCAACAGGTTCTGTTCCTCGTCCATGCTGTAGGATCCCAGCCAGTGGCGCAGGAACAGCAACAGCGGCACCCCGATCACCATCAGGATGCCCAGGCGGAATTCGGGATCGGTCGGAATGCCGCGTTGCTTGGAATTCAGCGTGTCGGTGGAAAAGGTCAGCCGCGACAGGGCGAACAGCATGAACATCGCCATCACCACCTCGCCGGTGATGGCCGATCCGTGTTCCTGCACGCCGCCGATCGGGGAAATGCCGCTGGTCGCCATCACCGACATCGCGTGGCACAGCGCCACCAGCGGCCGGTCGCCGCTGACCGCCAGCATGATCCACAGCGCCAGCGTCAGCCCGGCATAGATCGGGAACAGTTTCGCCGTCACCCGCAGGATGCGCCGTTGCGGATCGGCGCGTTCGAACCGGCCGTGCAGGATGTCGCTTTGCCCCGGTGCCGCGGTCGCCGTCACCTCGAAGCCGCCAAGGTTCAGCGGCGCCAGGATCGCCGCCGCCGCCACCCACATCAGCAGCCCGCCCAGCCAGCCGACCATCGCCCGCCACAGGTGCAGCGTCGGGCTCAGCCGTTCGGGTTCGAACAGCGTGGCGCCGGTGGTGCTGAGGCTGGAGACCATTTCGACATAAGCGTTGAGGTAACTGGTGGTGCGCAGCGCCTCGTAGAACGGCAGCGCCAGCAGCAGCGGCAGCAGGCTGAACCCGGCGAACAGCGCCAGCAGGTTGCCCATCTCGCCGCGCTTGCGCTGGCGCGACGACATCGCAAGCCCGACCATCACCACCACCAGAAAACCCAGCAGCCCGGCATAGAAGAACGACCGCGCCTCGTAATGGCTGCCCAGCAGCGTCGCATGTGCCGCGGGCACGAACATCGCCAGCGACCCGATGCCCATCAGCAGCAGGAACAGGGGTTGGTTGAGGATACGATCCGTCATCGCTCAGAAGAAATCGATCGACACCTGAAGCAGGCGTTCGACCTCGGGCACATCGTCGGCCATCGAGAACAGCGCGATCACGTCGCCCTCCTCGATCCGCGTATCGGCGCCGGGTTTGATCACCTTCTCGCCCTTCAGGATGCCGCCGACCAGCACGCCTTCGGGGAAGTCGATGTCGCGGACCTTCTGCCCCGCGATGGGCGAGGTCGACAGCACCTCGGCCTCGATCATCTCGGCCTCGGCATCGCCGATGGAATAGACTTCGCGCACCTTGCCGTGGCGGATATGGCGCAGGATCGAGCTGACCGTGGTGGCGCGCGGGTTGACGAAGGCGTCGATCCCCAGCGGCGCCATCATCGGCGCCAGCGTCGGGTCGTTGACCAGCGCGATCGCCATCGGGCAGCCTTCGGCCTTGGCACGAACCGCGGCCAGCATGTTGGTCTTGTCGTCGTCGGTGACGCAAAGAACCGCGTCGGCACGGTCGATATTGGCCTCGGCCAGCAAAGACGCGTCGAGCCCGTCACCATGCAGCACGATGGTCTTTTCCAGCGCATCGGCGGCCTTTTCGGCGATCTTGCGATTGCGTTCGATCACCTTGGCGCGAATGCGGCTGGTCTGTTCCTCCAGCGCGCGGGCGACCGACAGGCCGACATTGCCGCCGCCGATGATCACCACCCGTTCGCGTTTCTTCGACACCTTGCCGAAGATTTCCATCGTGCGCGGGATGTCTTCGTTGACGGTGAAGACATAGCATTCGTCGCCCGGGAAGATCTGATCGCTCGGTTCCGGCGCGAACAGCCTTCCATCGCGGCGGATGCCAACAACGATGGTGCGCAGGGTCGAAAACAGATCGGTCAGCTGGCGCAGCGGCGTGTTCACGATCGGGCAGCTGTCATTGATTGTGATGCCCAGAAGATGTGCCCGCCCGCCGAGGAATTTTTCGGTGTCGAAGGCCGCGGGCGAGGCGATCCGCTGCAGCGCGGCCTCGGCCACTTCGCGTTCGGGGCTGATCACCACGTCGATCGGCAGGTGATCGCGGCGATAGAGGTCGGAATAGATCGCGGTCAGATAGCTTTGCGAGCGCAGCCGCGCGATCTTGCGCGGGATCGAAAACACCGAATGCGCCACCTGGCAGGTCACCATGTTGACCTCGTCTGAATAGGTGGCGGCGATGATCATGTCGGCGTCGCGCGCACCCGCCTGTTCCAGCACGTCCGGGTAGCTGGCAAAGCCTGCGATCCCCTGCACATCCAGCGTATCGGTGGCACGGCGCACCAGTTCGGGATTGTTGTCGACCACGGTGACATCGTTCTTTTCGCCGGACAGATGCCGCGCGATTTGCCACCCGACCTGACCTGCGCCGCAGATGATGACTTTCATTGTCCCCGGTCCCCTGGTTTCAGAAGGCTTGGATCGCATGACCCCGCTAAATGGTCAATTGATTTGTCAGAAATCAAAGACGCGTTAACTCTGACCCGGAATACTGCCGGAAAAGGAGGCCACCATGCCACGATCAAAGCTGTTGTCGCTTGCCGCCCTCGCCTTGCTGTCGGGCTGTGGTCCGTTAGGGCTGTATTACCGCGAAGGGGTCGCCGTATCGCGGATGAACAGCGACCTGACCGATTGCGAGGTCAGCGCGCTGCAGAAAGTACCCGTCTCGCAACAGATCAGGTACACGCCGCTGCGGATGGTCCCGGTTCGCATCTGCGATTCACACGGGAAAAACTGCGTGGTCACCTATGAAATGGAAGGCGGCGATCCCTATACGGTCGACGTCAACAAATCGCTGCGCAAGAAGGTCGAGGCGCAATGCATGACCGCCAAGGGCTATGAATGGGTCGAACTGCCGCTCTGCCCCACCTCGGTCGCCGGGGCGGCGCCGAAGACGGTGACCACGGTTATGCCACCGCTGACGCCCAAATCCTGCGCGATCCAGCGCGGCGGCGGCCGCTGGCAGATCGTGACGCCGGGCTGATTACTCGGCGTCTTCCTCGACCTGTTCGACCCGCGCCACCCGGGCGCCGGATTTGCTGGTGGTCACCACGCCCAGCGATTTCAGCTTGCGGTGCAGCGCGCTGCGTTCCATGCCGACGAAATTGGCGGTGCGGCTGATATTGCCGCCGAAGCGGTTGATCTGGGTCAGCAGGTATTCGCGTTCGAACACCTCGCGCGCCTCGCGCAAAGGCAGGGTCGCCAGGGTGCCGCTCAGCACCGCGCCGTCGCTGTCTTCCGTGCCCTCTTCGCTGCTGGGCAGTTCCCTGGCCTCGATCGGCCCGTTGCCGTCGCCGAGGATCAGCACCCGTTCGATCAGGTTGCGCAGCTGGCGCACGTTGCCGGGCCACACCATGGTCTGCATCAGCGCGACGGCGTCCTCGCTCAGCTCGCGCAGCGGCAGGCCCTGGGTCTTGTTCAGCGTCTCGATGAAATGCGATGCCAGGACGGGAATGTCTTCGCGCCGCTCGGCCAGCGACGGCACCGCCACCGGCACCACGTTCAGCCGGTGATAGAGTTCCTGCCGGAACCGCCCGGCGGCGATTTCGGCGTCCAAGTCGCGGCTGGTCGATGAAATCACCCGCAAGTCGACCCGTACCTTGTCGGTGCCGCCGACGCGCTGGAATTGCTGATCGACCAGCACCCGCAGGATCTTGGATTGCGACCCGGGCGGCATGTCGGCCACCTCGTCGAAGAACACCACGCCGCCATGGGCCTGTTCCAGAAGACCCGGATCGATGCCCCGTTCGGGGGTTTCGCGGCCGAACAGCACCTCCTCCATCCGGTCGGGTTCGATGGTGGCGCAGCTGACCGTGACGAAGGGCCCCGAGGCGCGGTTCGATTGCGCGTGGATATAGCGTGCGGCGACTTCCTTGCCGACGCCCGAGGGCCCCGACAACATCACCCGCCCGTTCGATTTCGTCACCTTGTCGAGCTGACCAAGCATCGCCCGGAACGACGCCGAATTGCCGACCATTTCGGCGGTCTGCACGTCCTTGCGCCGCAGTTCCTGGTTTTCCCGCCGCAGCCGCGAGGTTTCCATCGCGCGCCGGATCACCACCAGCAGCTGGTCGATATTGAACGGCTTTTCGATGAAGTCGTAGGCGCCTTGCTTGATCGCGGCGACGGCGATTTCGATATTGCCGTGACCGGAAATGATCACCACCGGCACGTCGGGATTGTCGCGCTTGACGGTTTTCAGGATGTCGATCCCGTCCATCTTGCTGTCTTTCAGCCAGATATCGAGGATCAGAAGCGCCGGCGGTTCGTCGTTGATTTCGCTCATCGCCTCTTCGGAATTGCCGGCAAGGCGGGTGGTGTACCCTTCGTCCTCAAGGATATCCGAAATCAGTTCCCGGATGTCGCGTTCATCGTCGACGATCAAAATGTCACTCATGTCATCCTCAATCTTATCTTGCTATTCCGCGGCCTTGTCCCGGATCGCGGCGCTCAGCGTCAGCCGGATCACCGCCATCGCGCCCGCATGGGCGTCGGCGGCTTCGCTATCGAAGACCGGCGCATCCTCAAGACTGAGAGAGCCGCCATGTTCCTCGATGATCTTCTTGACGATCGGCAGGCCCAGTCCGGTGCCTTCCGAGCGTGTCGTCACATAGGGTTCGAACAGCCGGGTGCGATCCTCGGGCAGGCCGATCCCGTTATCGGCGATCCGCAGGATCGCGCTGCGGCCTTCCAGTTCGGTGCTGACGCGGATGATCCCCTTATACTCATCCAGCCCCTGCTTTTCCTTATAGGAAACAATCGCTTCGCCCGCGTTCTTCAGCAGGTTCGTCAGCGCCTGATTGATCATCGTCGCGTCGAGCTCCGCCAGCAGCGGGTCCTCGCTCAGATCGCTGACGATTTCCACATCGGGCTGGCCCGCCTGCTGCAGCAACACCGCGTCGCGCACCAGCTTGGTCAGGCTTTCGGGGCGGCGTTCGGGTTCCGGCATCCGGGCGAATTTGGAAAATTCGTCAACGATGCGGCGCAAGTCGTTGGTTTGACGGACAATAACCTCGGTCAGCTGTTCCAGGCTTTCGGCCTCATCCTCGCCCAGGTGGCGGGTGAACTTGCGCTTGATCCGTTCCGCCGACAGCTGGATCGGGGTCAGCGGGTTCTTGATCTCGTGCGCGATGCGGCGGGCCACGTCGCCCCAGGCCGCCATCCGCTGCGCCGCCACCAGGTCGCTGACATCGTCGAAGGCGACCACGTAGCCTTCCAACTCGCCGTCTTCGCTGAACCGCGGCGCCATCCGCACCAGCAGGTTTTCCAGCCGCCCGGCCCGCGTCACCTTGATTTCTTCCTGCACGGTCTGCAGCCCGTCGCCCTGCAGCCGGTCGAACAGCGCGCTGAATTCCGGCACCGCGACGGACAGCGCCAGCGATTGCTGATCCTCGCCCCAGTCCAGCAGACGCTCGGCGGAGCGGTTGACGAAGGTCACCCGCCCGTCGGGATCAAGCCCGACAACCCCCGAGGTGACCGAGCTGAGCACGGAATCGAACAACCGGCGGCGGCGTTCGATCTGATCGGTATTCTGCAACAGGGTCTGGCGCTGCGCCTTCAACTGCCGGGTCATCTGGTTGAAATAGCGGCCCAGCATGGCGATTTCGTCGTCGCCCTCGTCTTCCATCACCCGCACGTCCAGATCGCCCGACCCCACGCGCTGCGCCGCGCCGGTCAGCCGCCCGACCGGGCGCGACAGACGTTCGGCGAACCACAGGCCCAGCCAGATCGCCGCCAGGATCAGGATCACCGCGAAACCCAGATAGATCAGGCCGAATTCGAACAGCACCCTGCCCCGTTCGCTTTCCAGCTGCTGATAGAACTGCGCGGTTTCCTTGGTGTCGTCCAGCAGGCTCAGCAATTCGCCGTCCACCTCGCGGCTGACATAAAGGAACCGGTCGACGAAGGCATCCAGCCGCACCAGCGCGCGGAATTCGTTGTTGTCCCAGTCCTCGATGATCTGCACGCCCTCGGTGCCGGCCTTGTCCAGCTGCTCCGCCGTGGGGCGTTCAAAATCAAACAGATAGGACCGGTCGCCGCGGGCGCGGATTTCGCCGGTGCCGTCGATCACGTAAGCTTCGCGAAGCCCGCGCTGAATCTGCGTCTGCCCGGAGGTCAGCACCTGCCGGATATCGGCGTCGGTCATGAAAAACGTGGTCTTGCGCGTCTGGTTGATATGCGCGGCAAGGGCGGTGACGTCGACGGTCAGGTCGCGGCGGTGTTCGCCCTCATAGGCCTGAGCGGCCTCAAGCGACGATCCAACCACCTGGCGCACCCGGTCGGAAAACCAGCCCTCGAGCCCGATATTCACCGTCAGCGCGGCAAAGATCGCCACCGTGACGGTCGGGATCAGCGCGATGGTGGCAAAGGCCCCGGTCAGCCGCAGGTGCAGCCGCGATCCGGCGGATTTCGCCCGCCGCGCCGAAATCAGCGCCACGACCCGCTGCAGCACCAGCGCCGCCACCACCAGAACATAGACGAAATCGGCCAGCAGGATCATCCGCAGGCTGGTCGCCGCCGCGCCCTTGTCCAAAGGCCCGAGGATCAGGAAGGTCGCCATGGCCAGAACCGGCCCCAGAACCACCAGCCCCATTGTGGCGGTGGTCTGAACCCGGCGCAGCCGGCGCAATCGGCTGATTTTCGCCCAATTGCGCAATTTATGTGCCCGGGTTGCCACCCGCTGCCCCTCTTCCTGATGTGCCGCTTTGCGCGGCTTACCGCTAAATATTGTTGGCAAATGCATGCTAGACACACATTTGCCACGTTATTGTTGCGATTTTACATCAACTTGCGGCGGCGTGTCACGCGAATATCCAGATCGTTGATCTTCTTACGCAGCGTATTGCGGTTGATGCCCAGAAGGTCGGCGCATTTCGCCTGATTTCCGCCGGTCGCTTCCAGCGCGATTTCAATGAGCGGCAGCTCAACTTCGCGCAGGATACGGGCATAGAGCCCCGGCGGCGGCAGCATGTTACCGTGCAGATCGAAATAGCGGCGCAGGTGGCGGCCGACCGAGGCCGACAGCTTTTCGCTGTCGCCGCCGCCCAGCACCGGTTCCATCTCGGGCTGGTTCCCCAGCACCGATTCGACTTCGGAGCGGCTGATTTCCTCGGCGCGCGAGGTCAGCACCAGCCGCCGGATCGCGTTTTCCAGCTGCCGCACATTGCCCGGCCAGCTATAGGCGCGCATCAGTTCCAGCGCCTCGGCCGACAGGGTGCGCGACGGCGCGCCGTCGCGTTCGGCGCGGACCAGGAAATGTTCCGCCAGCAGCGGAATGTCCTCGACCCGTTCGCGCAAGCTGGGCACCTGGATCGTCGCACCGCTCAGCCGGTAATAGAGGTCCTGGCGCATCGCGCCCTTGTCCAGCGCGTCGGACAGGTCGCCTTGGCTGGTCGCCATGAAGCGCGGCGAATGTTCGCCGGGATTGTCCATCATCCGCACGATGCGGGCCTGGATTTCGGCATCGACATCGCCGATCTCATCGAACAGCACGGTGCCGCCCTTGACCCGGGCCAGCACCCGCGCCGGGCCTTCGAGATCCTGCAGCTCGGCCGCGGTGACGGTGACGAACGGCAGCGTGCGGCGGTCGGAAAAATCGTGGATCGCGCGGGCGATCAGCGATTTGCCGGTGCCGGATTCACCGGCAATCAGAACCGGCAGGTCGGTGTTCATCACCTTTGCCACCAGACGATACAGCGATTGCATCGCAGGCGTCCGCCCCACCAGAGGCAGGTCGTCGGGCCGTTCCTTTTCTTCCTCAGCCGGGGCCGAGGGTGCGGCGTGCCGGCGCTGTTCCAGCGCTTTGGCGGTGCGCTTCATCAGGTCGGGCAGATCGAAGGGCTTGGGCAGATAATCATAGGCTTCCGCCTCGGCCGCCTGGATCGCCGTCATGATGGTGTTCTGCGCCGAAATCACGATCACCGGCAGACCGGGACGGTCCTCGGCGATCTTGGGCAGCATTTCCAACCCGTTACCGTCGGGCATCATCACGTCGGTGATCACCACGTCGCCCTTGCCTTCGCCGACCCACCGCATCAGCGTGGTCAGCGACGAGGTCGCGTGTACCTTGCATCCGGCCCGTGTCAGGGCCTGGGTCAAAACCGTGCGGATCGTGCGATCGTCATCAGCAACAAGAACCGTGCCGTCCATCAGTTGCTCTCCTTTTTACTTCGCCGCTTGGGATCGGGCGCCATCGGTAGGGAAATCTTGAACACCGTCCGCCCGGGGACGGAATCGACGGAAATCCAGCCGTCGTGATCGGAAATGATCTTGCTGACCAGGGCCAGGCCCAGTCCGGTGCCGTTTTCTCGGCCCGACACGAAGGGGTCGAAGATATCGCCCTTGATGTCGTCCGGCAGCCCCGGACCGTCGTCGATGATTTCGATCTGCAGCGGCAGGGATTGCCCGGTGCCATCGGCCCGGCGCAGCCGGAACGAATGTTCGTAGAAGGTGTGCAGGCGGATGGTTCCGCCTTCCTTATCAGCCGCTTGCGAGGCGTTCTTGATCAGGTTCAGCACGACCTGAAGCAGCTGATCGGGGTCGCCAAGCGCCAAGGGCAGCGAGGGGTCGTAATCCTCGACGATCTTCATATGCGCGCCGAAACCCAGCAGCGCCGAGCGCCGCGCGCGGTCCAGCACGTCGTGGACATTGACCGGCACCCGGTGCGGTTCGCTCAAGTTTCCGAACTGTTCCACCTGTTCCAGCAGTTTCACGATGCGGCGGCTTTCCGACACGATCAGGTCGGTCATTTCCATGTCCTCGGCGCTGAGGTTCATCGACAGAAGCTGAGCCGCGCCGGTGATGCCCGCCAAGGGGTTCTTGATTTCATGGGCCAGCATTTCGGCCATGCCGATGGCCGATTTGGCCGCCGATTTCACCGAATGGCTTTGCGTCATCCGCCCCGCCAGTTCGCGCGGCGAGATCAGGAAGATCATGTAACCCGGCTTGCCCTGCAAGGGCGCGATCGACAGGTTGCAATGCAGCGGCGCGCGGGTGCCGGTGCCGACATCGACATCGTTGACGAAGAGCGGCGAATTGGTGTCGCGGGCGCGGGTGAAGGCTTCTTCCAGCGGCGCGTCGATCATGATCCGGTCCCAGACCGGTTCATCGCGGATGGTCTTTACGGAAGTGTTCAGGAACCCTTCGGCGGCCGAGTTGATGTCGCAAATCTTGTCCTGCGGATCGACGATCACGCCGGGGATCGGCAGCGAGGACCAGATCATCTTGTCGTCGGTATCTTCGGTCATGCCGCGGCCCGTTCCGGTTCCAGCAGCGCCGCGGGCAGCTGCGCGATCACCCCTGCTGGGTCGCGTTCGGTCAGCACGGCACGCCGCGCGATCGGCCCGGTGCCCGCTTCATCCATGTACCAGCCCAGATGTTTGCGCGCCACGCGCAGGCCCAGGTCGGGGCCGTAAAAGTCCAGCATCGCCTCGTAGTGCGCGATTACCATATCTGCGAGTTCCTCATTTTCGGGCACTTTCGGTGCCTCTTTTCCAAACAGCTCTGCCGCCACCTGCGCCAGAAGCCAGGGTTTTCCCTGTGCGCCGCGTCCGATCATCACCCCGTCGGCGCTCGACAGTTTCATCGCTTCGGCCGCGTCTGCCGCCGAACAGATGTCGCCATTGGCGATGACCGGGATCGTCACGGCGTCTTTCACCTCGCGGATCGCGGCCCAATCGGCGCGGCCCTTGTAGAACTGGCACCGGGTGCGGCCGTGGATGGTGATCATCTTGATGCCCGCATTTTCCGCCCGCTTTGCCAGGTCGGCCGCGTTCAGCAGATCGTCGTCCCAGCCCAGCCGGGTCTTCAGCGTCACCGGCAGGTCGACCGCCTCGACCACCGCCTCGATCAGCGTCAGTGCGTGGTCGAGGTCTTTCAGCAAAGCCGAGCCGGAATAGCCATTCACCACCTTCTTGGCCGGGCAGCCCATGTTGATGTCGATGATCTGCGCGCCGTTGTCCTGGACCATCTGGGCCGCACGGCGCATCCATTCGGCATCGCGCCCGGCCAGCTGCACCGCCGTGTTGGCCTTGCCGAAACCCAGTTCGGCCCGTTCGCGCACGCCGGGCTTGGCCTGGACCATTTCCTGGCTCGCCACCATTTCGCTGACCACCAGCCCGGCGCCGAATCCCGCGACCAGGTCGCGGAACGGCAGGTCGGTGATTCCGGCCAGAGGGGCCAGGAATACCGGGGGTGTGAGGGTGTTGTCAGCGAGTGTGAGGGACACGTGCCTAATCCTTGAGCAGTTGCCTCTGGCTAACCCAGAGGAGGGCTGGCTTCAATGAAACCCGCCCAGTTTTGAACCTGCTTCGTTACATATGCCTATTTTTTAATCACGCAACCCGGTGAGATGCGGCGGATTGCCCTTCCCGGCCCCAGGGCCTATGCACAAAGACGAACAATTCCTAATCAGCCGAAAGGGCCGCCCGAGATGAAAACCGCCGCGCTCATCGTCGCCGCAGGCCGCGGCAGCCGTGCCGGTGGCGGCCTGCCCAAGCAATGGCGCCCGCTGGCCGGGCACCGGGTGGCGGACTGGACCCTGCGGGCCTTTGCCGATCACGCCGCGGTCGATGTCGTGATGCTGGTGATCCACCCCGACGATCATGACTTTCTTGGCGACTGGGCAGATCACCCCAAGATCCGTATCACCCATGGCGGCGCGACGCGCGACGCTTCGGTGCTGAACGGGCTGGAGGCGCTGGCGGGTGACGGCATCGGCAAGGTCCTGGTCCATGACGTGGCGCGCCCCTGCGTCGGTCCGGTACTGATCGACGCGGTTCTGACGGCTCTCGACACCCATCGCGGCGCGGCCCCCGGGTTGGCCGTGGTCGATGCGCTGTGGTGCGGCGAGGATGGGATCGTGCAGGGCGTGCAGGACCGCGAGGGGCTGTACCGGGCGCAGACGCCGCAGGGCTTCGATTTCGCCACGCTGCTGGCGGCCCATCGCGCCCATCCCGTCGGCGCGGCGGACGATGTCGAAGTGGCGCGGGCCGCCGGGGTTGAAGTGGCCATCGTTCCGGGCGAAGAAAGCAATCTGAAAATCACCCGGCCCGAGGATTTCGCGCGGGCCGAACGCATTCTGGGGGGACAGATGGATATCCGTCTTGGCAATGGTTACGACGTGCACCGGTTCGGTGACGGCGACCACGTTATCCTGTGCGGCGTGCAGGTGCCGCATGATCGCGGGCTGCAGGGGCATTCGGATGCCGATGTGGGCATGCACGCGGTCACCGACGCGATCTATGGCGCGCTGGCCGAGGGCGATATCGGCCGCCACTTCCCGCCGTCCGATCCGCAGTGGAAGGGTGCTGCGAGCGAGATCTTCCTGAAACACGCCGTCGATCTGGCCGCGTCAAAAGGCTTCACCATCGGCAATGTCGATTGCACGCTGGTCTGCGAATACCCCAAGGTTGGGCCGCATGCCGATGCGATGCAGGCGGAAATGGCCCGGATCATGGGGATGGACCCCGACCGTGTATCGGTCAAGGCCACGACCAGCGAACGGCTGGGCTTTACCGGGCGCGGCGAAGGCATCGCCGCATTGGCAACCGCAACATTGGTGAAACCATGACAAAACTGATCGCGACCTTCTTCTATGTCGGCCTTCTGAAACCGGCCCCGGGCACCTGGGGATCGCTGGCCGCCCTGCCCGTCGCTTACGCGCTTTACATGCTGGGCGGCGTGCCGCTGTTCCTGATCGCCACCGTCGCGGTGTTCGTGCTGGGCTGGTGGGCCACCGCGAAGGAAACCGAAGGCAAGGACGACAAGGACCCCAGCGAGATCGTCATCGACGAGGTCGCGGGCCAGTGGATCGCGCTGGCCCCGGCGCTGATCGGCGCGGCCCATGCGGGGGCGGATGTTCTGGCGCTCTGGCCCGGTTGGATCACCGCCTTCCTTGCCTTCCGGCTGTTCGACATCTGGAAGCCCGGCCCCGTCGGCTGGGCCGACCGGCGCGGAGGCCCGATGGGGGTGATGCTGGACGACGTGATCGCCGGTGTCTTCGCGGGCATCGTGGTGGTGATAGGCGCCGGCATCTCGCACGGGGTGCTGGGGTTGTGACCGGTCCGGCCGATATCCTGGACCGCTACCGGGCGCTTGGGTGGCGCATTGCCGCCGCCGAAAGCTGCACCGGCGGCATGGTGATGGCCGCCCTGACCGATGTGCCCGGGTCCTCGGACGTGGTCGAGCGCGGTTTCGTCACCTATTCCAACGCCGCCAAGGTCGAAATGCTGGGCGTAAAGGAACAGACGATTTACGCCGTCGGCGCGGTGTCCGAGGAAGTGGCGCGCGAAATGGCCGAAGGGGCGCTGGAATTTTCCAACGCCGACGTCACCGTTTCGATCACCGGCATCGCCGGACCGGGCGGGTCGGAACACAAGCCCGAGGGCCGGGTGTGCTTCGGATTGGCGATGAACAATAAGCCAACGCATACCGAAACCGTCGAATTCGGGCCGCTCGGGCGCGCCAATGTCCGCGCCAACTCTGTTCAAAAAGCACTCGACTTGCTCAAATATGCAGCAGACATGATGTGATGCGTAATGCGCCATAGGTACAATATAGCGCCTATCTATTAGTCATTTTGCAAACTGACGCCTTTTTAAACGCCCATTCGGCCTATTGTTGCTTTCTTTTGCATCCGTTTCACGATTGATCCGCGCCAACCAAAAAGGAAGGAAGGATCAATGAACGGAGCGGATACCGCCTGGATCATCGTCGCGACGGCCCTTGTGCTGTTCATGACATTGCCCGGACTGGCGCTGTTTTACGGCGGCCTGGTTCGCGCGCGCAACGTGCTGAGCGTTTTCATGCATTGCTATGCCATCGCCTGCCTGATGAGCGTCCTGTGGTTCGCGCTTGGCTATTCGGTGGCCTTCGGCGACGGCGGCGCGCTGTGGGGTGGCCTGGGCAAGCTGTTCCTCAACGGCATCACCGCCGATACCCTGTCGGGCACCCTGCCCGAGGTGCTGTTCTTTGCCTTCCAGATGACCTTCGCCATCATCACGCCGGCGCTGATCGTCGGCGCTTACGTGGAACGGATCGGTTTCGGCTTCGTGCTGCTGTTTTCGGCGCTTTGGATGCTGATCGTCTACGCGCCGGTGACGCACTGGATCTGGGGCGGCGGATTTCTGGCCGATGGCGGCATCTTCGGCGACACCGGCGTGAAGGATTTCGCGGGCGGCATCGTGGTGCATGAAACCGCGGGCATCGCGGCGCTGGTTCTGGCCGTCATGCTGGGCGCGCGCCGCAACAAGACCACCCCGCCGCACAATCCCGGCTACGTG
Organism: Thalassovita mangrovi; assembly: GCF_009857745.1. GTDB lineage: Bacteria > Pseudomonadota > Alphaproteobacteria > Rhodobacterales > Rhodobacteraceae > Thalassobius > Thalassobius mangrovi. Next base: position 222,697 of record NZ_WWEN01000001.1, on the reverse strand, counting down.
ATGATCGGCGCGGCGATGCTGTGGGTCGGCTGGTTCGGCTTCAACGGCGGATCGCAACTGGCCGCCGATGGCGGCGCCGCGATGGCGCTGACCGTGACCCATATCTCGGCCGCCACCGCGTCGCTCACCTGGGCGCTGTGGGAACGGATCAAATACGGCAAGGCGTCGCTGGTGGGTCTGGTCACCGGCACCATCGCCGGTCTGGCCTCGATCACCCCGGCCAGCGGTTTCGTGGGCCCGGTCGAGGCGCTGATCATCGGTGCGATCGCCGGTGTACTGTGCCAGGAAATGGTCAACGTGATCCGCAACAAGCTCGATATCGACGACACTTTGGACGTCTTCGCGGTGCATGGCGTCGGCGGCATCTTCGGCACGATCATGATCGCGGTGTTCGGCGCGGGCAGCTGGGCGGCGCAGCTGGGCAGCCTCGCCATCGTCGGGGCCTTCACCCTGGTGGCTTCGGTCATCATCGCCAAGCTGGTCGCCATGATCACCCCGCTGCGGGTGGATGCGGAAACCGAAACCAACGGTCTGGACCTCAGCGTTCACGGTGAACGGGCCTACGATCACCGGTCGTAAGGACGGCGCAGGTCGGAAAACAAACGGGCCCCATCGGGGCCCGTTTTGCATCAGGAGGTCAGAAAGCTGGCGATACTCGATGCAGGCGCCTCGGCGCAGATGGCAGCCCAGGCTTCCTCTGGCCGGTCTTCCCCTATCAGGCTGCGCGATTTCGCCCGGACCTTCGCCTCGCGCTCCGCCAGCGGCATCGGCGCGTTCAGGTCGTGCGTCGCCTGCATCTTGCCGCCATCGCTCAGCTCGACCTCCAGCACCGCGCCGGTTTCGCTGACGCTGTCGTCCGCGGTCACCTCGACCAGCTTCCGCAACCGTTGGATCGCGGCATCGGCGCAAAGCGCATCGGTATAGCTGTCCAGCGCGCCTGTATCGTGGCCGAGGAAGTGCATCGGCAGCACGGTGGCATAGCTGAATTTCGCCCCCAGCCCGGTCATCGGTTCCGGCTGATTGCACACAGTCATCCAGCGCGGATGGGTACGCACCCGTATGGCGGCGATCCGATCCGGATCGACGGCATCGAGCGTTCGTGCCGCTTCCAGCACCGCGTGCAGTCCGTGGCAGCAGGCGTGGAACTTGTGGCTGACCTGCGGGAACACCCAGGTCGTGCCCAGCCCGTCCAAGGCAGACATGTCGGCCTGCCCCATATGGGTCGGCCCAAATCCCTGCGCCGCCTCCAGCCCCAGCGGATTGGCGACGAAGCCGCGCGCCACCAGCGTCGCGGCCTCCACCCCGTTCGACGCGGCCAGACCGGCGTTATAGGGTTTCGCCATGGTGCCGAATTGCGATTTCAGCCCCGAGGCGCGGGTCGCCGCCAGCCCCAGCACCATTTCGCATTGCGCGGCATCCAGCCCCATCAAACGTGCCACCGCCATCGCCGCGCCGAAGGTTCCGGCGGTGCCGGTCTGATGGAACCCGCCCTGGTAATGATCGCGGCCCAGCCAGATGCCTATACGGGTGGAACATTCCACCCCGATCAGGCAGGCCTGCTGAAACGCCGCGCCATCCGCCCCGGTCTTTTCTGCCACCGCCAGGGCCGCCGCGACGACCGGCGCCGAGGGGTGGCCGATGTTGGCGAAATGGGTGTCGTCGTAATCCAGCGCATGGGCGATGGTGCCATTGGCCAGCGCCGCCGCCCGCACCGGAACCATAACGCCGCCAAACACCGTGGCCTGCGCCGCGCCCGCTTCCTCCGCCACCATGTCCCGCACGATGGCGGAAACCGGCTCGTCCCGCCCGGCGATGCCCACCGACAGCCAGTCGAGCAGCGACAGGCGCATCACCGCCATCGCCTCCGCGTCGATCCGGTCCGCTGCGGTGCCTGCCGCGAAATCCGCGATCTGTTTGGTGATACCTGACACAGAATCCTCCCCCTCTGATCGGGGGAAGGTTAGCGCCTCAGGCGGCGCCGTAAAGGTCCGCCGCCCGGTTTTCGAAGGCGCGCACGATGCGGTGCATTGCTTCGTTGAACACCACCCCGATGATCCCCTGCAGCACGGCGTTCTTGAATTCGAAATCGACGAAGAAGGACACGTCGCAGCCCCCTTCGGCATCGGCGAAGGACCAGGTCGATTTCATGTATTTGAACGGCCCGTCCAGGTATTCGGTGTCGATCTTCAGCCCTTGCGGATCGAGGATCACCCGGCTGCCGAACCGTTCGCGGAACACCTTGAAGCTGATCACCAGGTCGGCCTCCATCACCTCGCGCCCGTCACCCTCCGGCGTCACGCTGCGGATCCGCGCCGCGGCGCACCAGGGCAGGAATTTCGGATAGGCCGCCACATCGGCCACCAGATCGTACATCTGCTGCGCCGTATATGGCAGGCGGCGGGTTTCGGAATGGGTCGGCATGTCGCCCCTTTTTCGCGTGACAGTGGGGGCTGATTTCGTAGACTGAGCGCGAAATTGCAAGGGGGTGTCATGCCAGAGCGTCCATATGTCATCGACGAAATGATCTCGGCCAAGCAGATCGCAGCGCGGATCGAAGCCTTGGCGCGCGAGATCGAAGAAGAATTCGCCGATACCGGGAAACTGGTCGTGGTCGGGCTGTTGCGCGGCAGTTTCGTCTTCATCGCCGATCTGGTGCGCGAGTTGGACCTGCCGGTGGAGGTCGATTTCCTCGAAGCCTCGTCCTATGGCAACGCGATGGAAAGCTCGCGCGAGGTGCGTATCCTCAAGGACCTGCGCGGCGAAATCGAAGGCCGCGACGTGCTGGTGGTCGAGGATATCGTCGATACCGGTTACACCCTGACCCACGTGCTGGGCCTGCTGAAATCGCGCAGCCCCGCGCGGCTGAGAACCATCGCCCTGCTGGACAAGCCGTCGCGCCGGGAAACCGATGTGAAGGCCGACTGGATCGGGTTCGAGATTCCCGACGAATTCGTCGTCGGCTACGGCATCGATTTCGCGCAGCGCAACCGCAACCTGCCCTATATCGGCAAGGTCCGTTTCACCGACGAAGACAAGGCGTGAGCCCGCGATGCACTGGCTGTTCCGGATGTCGAAATGGGCGCGCAACCCGCCCTCGGCGGGCCGGGTCAGGCTGGTGCTGGCGGTGATCGTGATCTGCCTGGCGATCTATGCGGTGGAACGCTGGATCGGCTGGCCGGACTGGTTGACGCTGGACGGTCGCGCCCGCTTCCTGCGCCCGTAAGTGGTTCTGACGAAGTTGTGAATTCCCTCCGGTGGTCCCATGGTTAAGCTGCCCTTGAATAGCAGCCAAAGCGGAGTTTCACTGATGAAAGCCATTACCAAGTTCACCCTCGCTCTCACCCTCGCCGCCGGCGTCGGCAGCGCAGCTTACGCCAATGAGGCCGCCATCAAGGCGCGCCAGGGCCAGATGGAGCTCTATGCCCATTACCTGGGCCTGCTGGGCGGCATGGCCAAGGGCGCCGTGCCCTATGACGCCGACAAAGCCGGGGCTGCCGCCGCCAGCCTGGCGTCCCTGACCAAGCTCGATTCGTCGCGCCTGTGGCCGGAAGGGTCCGATGATATGTCGGCCGAGGGCACCCGCGCCCTGCCCGCGATCTGGGACAATCCCGACGACGTGATGAAAAAGGCGATGGCACTGGGCGAAGCGGCTGCCGGCATGGAAATGGCCGCCGGTCAGAGCCTCGAGTCGCTGCAGGGCGCGATGGGGCCGCTGGGCGGCGCCTGCGGTGCCTGCCACAAGGCCTATCGCGCGCCCGATAGCTGATCCGGGCGAGCAGGATGTACAGGGCTGCAAGGTATTTCGTCTTCCTGATCATTCTGGCGGGCGCGGTGTTCTGGTGGATCACCGCGCCCAAACGCGTCAGCGAAACGGACATTGCCGGTCTGACCGGCGATGCCGTACGGGGCGAAACGGTGTTCTGGGCCGGCGGCTGCGCCGCTTGCCATTCCGCCCCGGGGGCCGAGGGCGACGCGCGGCTGGTGCTGTCGGGCGGGCGCGGTTTTGCCAGCGATTTCGGCACGTTCCACGCGCCCAATATCTCGCCCGATCCGACCCACGGCATTGGCGGCTGGCAGGCGGTCGACCTGGTCAACGCGATGCGCCACGGCACCGCGCCGGATGGCAGTCATTATTACCCGGCCTTCCCCTACACCTCCTACGCGCGCGCAGACCTGCAGGACATGGTCGACCTCTGGGCCTTCCTGCAAACCCTGCCCGCTTCGGACCTGCCCGACACCGCGCATGAGGTCGGCTTCCCCTTCTCCATCCGCCGCCTGCTGGGCGGTTGGAAATTCCTGTTCAGTGGGCCGGATCAAGTGGTCACCGCCGATCTGCCGCCCGAAGCCGCCCGCGGCCGTGCCCTCGTCGAAGGGCTGGGCCATTGCGGCGAATGCCACAGCCCGCGCAACGCCTTGGGCGGGATCGATTACGCCCGCTGGCTGGGCGGCGCACCCAACCCGGCCGGGCGCGGCACCATCCCCAATATCACCCCGGGCAAGCTCACCTGGTCCGAACCCGATCTGGTGGAGTATTTCACCTCCGGCTTCACCCCGGACTACGACAGCGCCGGGGGCGAGATGGCCGAGGTGGTGCAGAACCTCGCAAAACTGCCGGTCGAGGATCGCCGCGCCATCGCCGCCTATCTCAAGGCGGTCCCGGCGGTGGAGTGATCCGATTGTGCGCCCGTGCCAGGCGCGCTTGGTATCTCAAGAAAACGCCTGCGGCCTTTTCTTTCGGGCTGCCTCCGGCGGGAGTATTTCGACCAAGAAGAAACAAGGAACTCACTTGCCCTTCTTCTGTTTAAAAATATCCCGGGGGTCTGGGGGCAGCGCCCCCAGCCTTCACTGAGATCAGGCCCGGCCCAGCTTTTCCAGACGCGCCGCGCGCAGCCGGGCGAAATCGTCGCCCGCGTGGTAGGACGACCGGGTCAGCGGCGTCGCCGAAACCATCAGGAATCCCTTGCCATAGGCCGCCTTTTCGTAAGACGCGAATTCATCGGGATGCACGAACCGGTCCACCGCGTGGTGTTTCGGCGTCGGCTGCAGGTATTGGCCGATGGTGAGGAAATCGATATCGGCGGCGCGCATGTCGTCCATCACCTGATGCACTGACTGGCGGTCTTCGCCCAGGCCCACCATGATGCCAGATTTGGTGAACATCGTGGGGTCCAGTTCCTTGACCCGCTGCAACAGCCGCAGCGAATGGAAATAGCGCGCGCCGGGGCGCACTTCGGGATAGAGGCCCGGCACGGTTTCAAGGTTGTGGTTGAACACGTCGGGTTTCGCCGCGACCACCACTTCCAGCGCCGATGCGTCGCATTTCAGGAAATCCGGGGTCAGGATTTCGATCGTGGTGTCGGGCGAGCGGTGACGGATGGCGCGGATGGTCTGGGCGAAATGTTCCGCGCCGCCGTCGTCCAGATCGTCACGGTCGACCGAGGTCACCACCACGTGGTTCAGCCCCAGCTTCTGCACCGCGTCGGCGACCCGGCCCGGTTCGAACACGTCGAGCGTATCGGGCCGCCCGGTGGCGATGTTGCAGAAGGTGCAGCCACGGGTGCAGATGCCGCCCATGATCATCATGGTGGCGTGGCCCTGGCTCCAGCATTCGCCGGCATTGGGGCAGCCGGCTTCTTCGCAGACGGTGACCAGCTTGTGGTCGCGCATGATCTTGTGGGTCTGTTTGTAGCCCTCCGACACCGGCGCCTTGACCCGGATCCAGTCGGGTTTCTTGGGCTGGGCATTATCGGGGCGATGGGCCTTTTCCGGGTGGCGTTGCTCGGGGATTTTCAGATCACGCACGGGACTGTCCTGCTGTTTTGGCTGCTTCTACTATAATTCGCCGCTCAAGGAACCGCCAGCGCTGCATAACCGATATGCGCGCCCGCCCGGCGGCGATGCCGCAAGTGCAACATTTCCCTGAAAAACAAGGCGCTTCGACCTTCAAGCCCCTGAAATAATGCAACAACGGCAATGCTGCACATGCAGAAACGGGATTGTCCCCCCGGCTGAAACCCTTAAAAGGTGCCGCGACCCCAACAAAAAGGATGCGCCAATGCAAGCTGGCCTGAAACTCCCCGACGTCACCTTCCGCACCCGTGTGCGTGACGAATCCGTCGGCGGCCCGAACCCGTTCCGCTGGCAGGACATGACCACCGATGATTACTTCGCCGGCAAGCGGGTGATCCTGTTTTCGCTGCCCGGCGCCTTCACGCCCACCTGTTCGACCTACCAGTTGCCCGGTTTCGAAGATAACTTCGGCGCGTTCCAGGATCTGGGCATCGACGAAATCTACTGCATGTCGGTGAACGACAGCTTCGTGATGAACAAATGGGCCGAAGCCCAGGGCATCAAGAACGTCAAGGTGATCCCGGACGGGTCGGGCGAATTCACCCGCAAGGTCGGCATGCTGGTGGCCAAGGACAATCTGGGCTTCGGGATGCGGTCCTGGCGCTATGCGGCGATCGTCAATAACGGCATCGTCGAAGCCTGGTTCGAAGAACCCGGCCGCGCCGACAACCACGGCGAAGACCCCTATGGCGAAAGCGCGCCGGAAAACCTGCTGAAATACCTGCAAAACGCCGGCGCCGAAGTGGCCGCCGAATAAGCGCGATATCAGCGATCCGACGGAACCCGCGGCGCCACCTGGCCCGCGGGTTTTTCTTTACGCGGCCGGCTTCTCCGCGGCGCCGCTTTCTCCGACCGTCTGGTCCGCGCCGTCGATCTGCTCCAGCCCCGATTCCTTGAGGATTTCGACCAGTTCCTCCAGCCAGGGGCCGCCCTGGGTGGATTTGCGAAGCACCAGACCGACCTGCCGCCCCGGCTGGGGATCGGCGAAGCGGACCATTCGTAACCCGGGGCAGGCTTCGGATTCGGCGCTGACGGCGATTTCGGGGATCAAGGTCAGCCCGAACCCCGCCGCTACCAGCCGCGTCAGCGTCGCCAGCGACGACGCCCCCATGTTGATCTGGGCATGGCCGCGATTGCGGCCGCAGATTTCCAGCGCCTGGTCGGTCAGGCAATGGCCATCTTCCAGCAGCATCAGCTGACTGTCGCCAAGTGTGTCGGGGCGCAGGTCTTCGCGCATCGGCCCAAGCGCCTGCAGCCTCTTTTCGGTGCCCGCCAGCACGAAGCGGTCCTCGAACAGCGGCAATTCGGTCATGCCCGGTTCCAGCGTCGGCAGCGCCATCAGCGCCACGTCCAATTCGCCCGAGCGCAGCCCGTCGATCAGCCGGTCGGTCTTGCCTTCCTGCACCTCGACGTCGAGCCGGATATCGCGCGACCGCAATGCCGCCAGCGCGGCGGGCAGGATGTAAGGCGCGATGGTGGGGATCACGCCCAGCCGCAGCTTGCCCGACAGGCCGTCGCGCCAGCGCGCCTGTTCCTTCAGCGATTGCATGTCGCCCAGCACCCGTTCGGCATGATCGAGGATGATGCGCCCGAACGGGGTCAGCGCCACGTCGCGCGCTTTGCGTTCGACCAGCGGCTGACCGAGCTGTGCTTCGAGTTCGCGGATCTGCACCGACAGGGCGGGTTGAGAAATATGCACGACCTCGGCGGCGCGGCCGAAATTGCGCTGCTCTGCCAGGGCGATGAAGTATTCGAGCTGCTTGAAGGTAATGTTCATAACTTATGATTATCGAATTCTGCCACATTCGAGAAGCGGAATTATAGCGATTGTCCTTTATCAGGCGGATTTTTTCGCACCCCTACCACAGGAAACCCTGTTCCTTTGGCCGCCAATTCCTATAGTTGGACCGAACAGTGAGCAGAATTACCCGCATGACCGACCGCAAATCCAACGGCACGCTCGACCGCGTGCGCGATTACCTCAAGCAGATCGTCTATGGCGGCAATGACGGCATCGTCACCACCTTCGCCATCGTCGCCGGATTCGCCGGGGCGCGGGCCGAGGGCGTGGCTCAGATCGGCGGCCTTGCGGTGGTGGTGTTCGGGCTGGCCAACCTGTTCGCCGACGCGGTCAGCATGGGGTTGGGCGAATTCCTGTCGGCGCGGTCGCAGCACCAGATGTATCGCCGCCGCCGGACCGAGCGGCTGGAGGCGATCCGCCGCGACCAAACCGACGCCACTACCCGGCTGGCCGATCATTTCGGCAAGCGCGGACTGCCGGCCGATGAGGCGCGTCAGGCCGCCGAGGCGATGGCGAAACACCCGCCGCTGATGGCCGACATGCTGCTGAGCCATGAAAAGGCGGGAACGGCGCCGGAAACCGAAAACCCGGCGCTGAACGGGCTGGTCACCTTCGGGTCCTTCGTCTGTTTCGGGCTGCTGCCGATTGCGCCCTACCTGTTCCGCGCCGCGGATCAGACCACCTTCCGGCTGTCGCTGAGCCTGACCCTGCTGGCGCTGGCGATGCTGGGCATTTTGCGTGGCTGGGCGACGCGGGAAAGCCTGCGCCGCGCGGTGACCGAAACGCTTGGCGTCGGGTCGACCTGCGCGGCGGTTGCGTTTTTCGTCGGCTGGCTGGTGGGCGGTTAACCGATCATCGCGGCGGTATCGCCCAGGCTGTCGTAATGCATCTTCAGCCGCTGCAGGGCGATGCGCAGTACGATCTTGCCCGACCGGGCCGACCACCCCATCCGCTTTTCCGCCGTTTCCAGCCCTTCGAGGTAGCAACAGCAACGCAGCGCGACATCGCCCAGGCCCGGCCCCAGATCGCGCAGCGCGTTGGCGACCCGTTCGCGCGCGGTTTCGGGCCCCTGCCCCGTGCCATCCCGGTCCGGCAGGGCTTCCATCCGCGACAGTTCGAAATCCTCGCGCAGCCTTTCGCCCGCCGCGACCAGATCGGCGCTGAGAAACGGATTGCCCTCGCGATCTTTGCGCCGCGCCAGCAGCATCATCGGCGATTCCGCCGCGTTGTAACGATTGCGCCGCGTCGATGACCGGACCGAGGCGGGATCGAAGACTTCCCGGTCACCGGGAGCCATGGCAAACCCCGCCGGAGCCTCGGCGAAACCGGCCTGCGCCCGGGTTTCGGCCTGCGCCATCAGCCGGGTCAGCGCCGCGCGCCCCTCGGCGGTGATGTGATAGCGCGAAATCCGCCCCGGATCAGTGCAATCGATCCAGTCCTTCAGCGCCATCGCCTCGGCAATGCCGCGATCGACCACGGCGGTGCGGGTGCTGTTGCCGCTATCGTCTTCGCGCACCACCACCGCCTTTTCCATCTCGGCCGCCACCGCCAGAACGGCGGTCGTTTCGCACAAGCGGGGCAGGATACGCAGCGCTTCGGCGGTCAGGCGGGCCTCGTTGGGCAGGGTGCAGGCAGTCGTTTTGCGAACAGTCATCTGGCATTCCTTTTGAGTTTCACGCTGAGGAAAACCAGCCCGCACCGCGCTGGCATATTGACCGCACAGACGTTTGAGCGCCTCGTCCACCAGCCGGTCGTCGCGGCGGTTTTCAAGCTTGCGGATCTGCCGCATCACGGTCGAGGCATGGCAGCCGGAGCGTTGCGCCAGCCGCCGCATCGACAGCCCCATTTCCGTGTGTTCCAGATAAAGCCGGACCGAACCGGGCACCCAATCGGGCAACCCTTTCGCACCGAATTCCATTCGCAGGCTGTCGGACATTTCTCTTCCCCCAGGTCAATGCTAATGTCCTGGTTTTGTTTGATTTTTATCCAGAACACCCACAACCGAAGCGTGCAAAGGCTAATCGTTGGTTAACGTTTTCCTCACCGAAAATCGTAGTTTCCAAAAGGTAAACAGCGCCGAAAGCGGCCGTTCGCTCGTCCGACGCTGTGCGCAACACCCTCATTGGTAGTGCTACTTTTTCCGGGTTTTTTCGGGGGAGTTCAGATATGACCGATATTTTCAGCCTGCTTAGCCGCTTGAAGCGCCCTGCCCTGTTGATACGCGCCGCCCGCTGCGGCGTCGATCAATACAATCGAAACGTGCACCTTCTGCGGCTACTGGCCGTGGCAACCCTGCCGCGCAGCGGCCCGGCCCTTATCCAGCTGATGGAGATCGAACAGGACCTGGACCTGCAGCGGCGAACCGACCGCTGCAGCTATTCCTGCGCCCGCCATGTCGAGGTGCTTATCGCGATCATGGGCGAGGCGCGGCTGTTGCGCGCCTCCACCCCCGATCTGACCGCCGTCTGAGCCGGTTCAACCCAGGGCGTCGGGCATCGACGCCTTCTTGTCGGCGACATAGCCCGCCAGCGCTTCGGCCCGGGCCGGGTCCATCGCCGGCTGCTGGTAATCGGCCAGCAGCCTTTCCACCCGCGCCGAAGCCAGGGCCATGGTGTCGCGGCTGCCTTCTTCGGCCCAGGTTTCGAACGGTTTGTAATCGAACAGGTCCGAACGCCAAAAGGCCGATTTGAAATGCGATTGGGTATGGGCGCAGCCCAGGTAATGACCGCCCGGCCCTACTTCGCGGATCGCGTCCATCGCCTGCGCGTCCGTATCCATCGGGATTCCGGCGGCGAACTTGTGCAGCGCGCCCAGCTGATCGGCATCCATCACGAATTTCTCATAGGACGCCACCAGCCCGCCTTCGAGCCAGCCGCAGGCATGCAGCATGAAATTGACCCCCGACAGCAGCCCCATGTTGAGGCTGTTGGCGGTCTCGTAAGCGGCCTGCGCATCGGGCAGTTTCGAGCCGCAGAACGATCCCGACGACCGGTACGGCAGGTTCAGACGCCGCGCCAGTTGCCCGGCGCCATAGGTGATCTGGCTTGCCTCGGGCGTTCCGAAGGTGGGGGCGCCGGAATTCATGTCGATCGAGGTGACGAAGGCGCCCATGATCACCGGCGCACCCTTGCGCACCAGCTGGCTGTAGGCGACGCCGGCCAGAACCTCGGCCAGAACCTGGGTCAGCGTTCCGGCCACCGATACCGGTGCCATCGCGCCACCGACGATGAAGGGCGACACGATGCAGGCCTGGTTGTTTTCGGCATAGACCTCCAAAGCGCCCATCATCACGTCGTCGAAGGTCATCGGCGAATTGATGTTGACCAGCGAGGTCATCACCGTGTGATCGCGCACGAAGTCCTTGCCGAACAGAATCTCGCACATCTCGACGCTGTCGCGCGCCCGGGACGGTTCGGTGACCGATCCCATGAAGGGTTTGTCCGACAGCGTCATATGGGCGTGCAACATGTCCAGGTGCCGCTTGTTCACCGCCACGTCGGTCGGTTCGCAGACGGTGCCGCCGGAATGGTGCAGCCATTTCGACATGTAGCCCAGCTTCACGAAATTGCGGAAATCCTCCATCGTCGCGTAGCGGCGGCCACCCTTGGCGTCATGCACGAAGGGCGGGCCGTAGACCGGGGCCAGCACCAGGGATTTGCCGCCGATTTCCACGTTGCGTTCGGGGTTGCGGGCGTGCTGGGTGAAGGACGACGGCGCGGTCTTGCACAGCTCCCGCGCCAACCCGCGCGGGATATGAACCCGTTCGCCCTGCACATCCGCCCCCGCATCGCGCCAGCGTTGCAAGGCACCGGGATTGTTGACGAAATTTACCCCGATCTCTTCCAGGATCGTTTCGGCGTTGGTTTCGATGATCTCCAGCGCCTCTTCGGTCAGCACCTCGAAATTGGGAATATTGCGGGTGATGTATTGGGCGGTTTCGAAAGACACCGCGCTACGCTGCGCCCGTCGCGCCGCGCCGCCACCCGTTCTTGCCCGCCGCCGTGCTGTTGTTTCGCTCATCGCTCGTGTCATCCTGTCCGTTGCGCGGGGCGCCTGCCCCCGGTCTCGATATGTGTAGGGCACAGAGCGGCCAAAACCTGTGCGGTTTGCGGCTTCCGGGGGAAAAATACGACATTGCGGAACACGCGGCGGTCGTCTTATATTCTGAAAAGCGCATTTTTGGTTTACATTTATACATCTGCATACAATTATATTTGATGAAGCACGTCAGGCTCACAATTAAGTGAGGCGACGAGCCTCAGGGCGTCATGCCCATTGGGAGGAGAAAATATGACAAGACAATTCGCCGGCCGGCGTCCTTTGGGCGTTCTGGCCACAACCTCGCTCGTTCTGTTGGCAGCCCCTGCTATGGCGACCACGGGCTATTTTTCCAACGGTACAAGTGTTGAATCAAAGGGGATGGCCGGTTCCGGCGTCGCCGTCGGAACGGGTGTCATGGGGATGACCGCGAACCCCGCCATGGGCACCCGGTATCCCAATCAGGCAGGCGCCTGCCTGAGCCTGTTTTCGCCCAAGCGGTCGACCACGATCACCGGCATGGGCACCTTCGAGAGCGGCAAGGAATTCTTTCCCGTCCCCTGCGGCGGCGCCAACTGGGAGCTGAAAAACGGTTCGACCCTGGGCGTGCTGATGTACGGCAACGGCGGCATGAATACCGAATACCAGACCAACTTCTTCGGCGGCGGTGTGATTCCCGGGCCGTTGGGGGTGAATCTGGAACAGCTGTTCATCCAGGTGAACTACGCCAAGGACATGGGCAACGGGGTGTCGCTAGGTTTTGCCCCGATCATCGCCGCGCAGCGGTTTTCGGCCACCGGGCTGGCCGGTTTCGGCGGCTTTTCGGCGGATGCCACGGCGCTGACCAATAACGGCGACGACTGGTCCTTCGGCGCCGGTGCCATGGTCGGCGCGGTGATCGACGCGGGCAACGGGTTCACCTTCGGCGCCAGCTACCGGTCGCGCATCTATATGGAACCGTTCGAGAAATATTCCGGCCTGTTTGCCGAGGGCGGCGATTTCGACATCCCGGCCACCGCCAAGGTCGGCCTGTCCTACACCCCGCAAGCGAACGCGGCCTGGACCTTCAGCGCGGAATGGGAACGGATTTTCTATTCCAAGGTCGCGGCCCTGGGAAATCCCTTCCCCACCGCAGCACCGCTGGGCGCCGATGACGGCCCCGGCTTCGGCTGGGACGACATGGATGTGATCCGCATCGGCGCCGAATACCGCGCCAGCGACAAATGGACGGTGCGTGGCGGCGTGTCCTACAACACCAGCTTCACCGATTCTTCGCAGGTGACGCTGAACACGCTGGCCCCGGCGACGCCGCAATGGCACGTCGCGATCGGCGGCACGATGAAGATCAACGACCGGCGCGAATTCCACGTCTCCTACAGCCATGCCTTCGACAATTCCCTGTCGGGCGTGATGGCGCTGGACGGGGTGACGCCGATTTCCACCCAGATGAGCCAGGACGAACTGTCCGTCGCGATGACCTGGAAATGGTAATCGTCTGAATATCGGATGATGCAGCGCGGGGCCTTGCGGGGCCCCGCGTTTTCGTTCCGGTGACCGTTTCGCAGGCAGTGAATGCATCCCGGTGCTGTCCTGCATTGACCTTGCGCGGCTTCGGCCCTACTAGGCAAACATGACACAGACATCGCATGACCGCCTCCTCATCATCGACTTCGGCAGCCAGGTGACGCAGCTGATTGCGCGTCGCCTGCGCGAACTGAACGTCTATTGCGAAATCCACCCCTATCAGAACGTCACCGACGCTTTCCTGGCCGAATTCGCGCCGAAAGCGGTGATCTTCTCGGGCGGGCCCGACAGCGTGATGCGCGAAGGGTCGCCGCGGCCGCCGAAAACGGTCTATGACCTGGGCGTGCCGATCCTGGGCATCTGCTATGGCCAGCAGGTGATGATGCACGATCTCGGCGGCAAGGTGGAAGCCGGCGAACACGCCACCGCCGAATTCGGCCGCGCCTATGTGACGCCGACCGAGGACCGCACCGATCTGCTGACCGGCTGGTTCCTGGACGGATCTGGCCGCGAACAGGTCTGGATGAGCCACGGCGATCATGTGTCTGAAATCGCACCGGGTTTCGAAGTCTACGGCACTTCGCCGGGGGCGCCCTTCGCGATCACCGCCGATCTGGACCGCCGCTTCTACGCGGTGCAGTTCCACCCCGAGGTGCACCATACGCCGAACGGCAAGACGCTGTACGAGAACTTCGTGCGCGCGGCCGGGTTCAAGGGCGACTGGACCATGGGCGCCTATCGCGAGGAAGCGATCAAGCAGATCCGCGAACAGGTGGGCGACAAGAAAGTGATCTGCGGTCTGTCCGGCGGCGTCGACAGTTCGGTCGCGGCCGTTCTGATCCACGAAGCGATCGGTGATCAGTTGACCTGCGTCTTCGTCGATCACGGGCTGCTGCGCAAGAACGAGGCCGAAGAGGTCGTCACGATGTTCCGTGACAACTACAACATCCCGCTGATTCACGCCGATGAATCGGAGCTGTTCCTGGGCGAGCTGGAAGGCGTTTCCGACCCCGAGACCAAGCGCAAGACCATCGGCCGGCTGTTCATCGACGTGTTCCAGAAATACGCCGACCAGATCGAGGATGCCGAATTCCTCGCCCAGGGCACGCTGTACCCGGACGTGATCGAATCCGTGTCCTTCTCGGGCGGGCCCTCGGTCACCATCAAGTCGCACCACAACGTCGGCGGGCTGCCGGAAAAGATGGGCCTGAAACTGGTCGAGCCGCTGCGCGAGCTGTTCAAGGACGAGGTCCGCGCGCTTGGTCACGAGCTGGGTCTTCCGGCCTCTTTCATCGGCCGGCATCCCTTCCCCGGGCCGGGCCTGGCGATCCGCTGCCCTGGCGAGATCAGCCGCGACAAGCTCGACATCCTGCGCGAGGCCGATGCGGTTTATATCGACCAGATCCGCAAGCACGGGCTCTATGACGAGATCTGGCAGGCCTTCGCGGCCATCCTGCCGATGCGCACGGTGGGCGTGATGGGCGACGGGCGCACTTATGATTATGCGCTGGCGCTGCGGGCGGTGACCTCGGTCGACGGGATGACCGCGGATTATTACCCGTTCAGCCACGAATTCCTTGGCGAGACCGCGACGCGGATCATCAACGAGGTGAAGGGCGTGAACCGGGTGTTCTACGACTGCACCTCGAAACCGCCGGGCACGATCGAGCTGGAATGACGCTTGGCTGAGGGGCGTTATAGGGGGCTCTGCCCCCGTCGACCCTTGGGCGACTCCCCCGGGATATTTTAGAAAAGAAGAAGCGAGCGGGAAGATGACGGCCGGGGCGGATGTTTTGAAGGCGGCGCTGTGGATGAGCGGCGCGATTGCGTCCTTCACATCGATGGCGGTGGCCGGGCGCGCGATCAGTTTCGAACTCGATACCTTCGAGATCATGATGTATCGCAGCTTCGTCGGCATCTGCATCGTGATGAGTGTGGCGCTGGCGACAGGCAAGCTGGGCCAGGTCCGGCGCGACAATCTGGGCCTGCACCTGATCCGCAACCTGTTTCATTTCACCGGTCAGAACCTGTGGTTCTACGCCATCACCGTGATCCCGTTGGCGCAGGTCTTCGCGCTGGAATTCACCTCGCCGCTTTGGGTGGTGGTGCTGTCGCCGCTGCTGTTGGGCGAACGGATCACGCCGGTCCGGGCCACCGCCGCACTGATCGGGTTTATCGGCATCCTGATCGTCGCCCGCCCCGGCGCCGCACCGCTGGAATTCGGCCAGGCCGCGGCGGCGATGGCGGCGATCGGATTTGCCTGCACCGCGATCTTCACCCGCAAGCTGACGAAGCGGGAATCCATCATCAGCATCCTGGTCTACCTGACCGTGATGCAGGCCGTGTTCGGCGTGGTCTGCGCCGGGTACGACGGCGATATCGCGCTGCCCTCGATGCAATCGGCGCCCTGGCTGGTGCTGATCGGCTGCGCCGGGCTGCTGGCGCATTTCTGCCTGACCACGGCGCTGTCGCTGGCGCCCGCCAGCGTGGTGATGCCGATCGATTTCACCCGGCTGCCGATCGTGGCGGTCGTCGGGATGCTGGTCTACGGCGAGGTGATCGATATCTGGGTTGCCATCGGCGCACTGGTGATCTTTGCCGGCAACTACCTGAATATCTGGGGCGAAACCCGGCGCTGAGACGCGCAGGGAGCTGAGCCAGAAAGCCCCCAATCCCCCCGAAAAAACCGAAACGGTGCAAAACCGGCCCGAATGGCACGTATTTACAGCCTTGACGTGTGGTCATTGACGTTTGGTCAATCATTGACCGGTGGGTTTCCGCCGATACCCTGTCCGGCACGATAAGGGAGGAAAATCAATGAAGACTATTACAGCTGCGGTCGGCGCGATGGCGTTGACCGCCGGGGCAGCCTGTGCCGGCGGCGTGGACCGCTCCGGCCAGGGCATCGGCATCCTGTTCGAAACCGGCACCAACGTGATCGACTTTTCCTATGGCTACGCCTCGCCGAGCGTGTCGGGCGTATTCGGCGGTGCCGTCGGGTCCGGCGACATGACCGACGCGTTCAGCCAGTTCGGGCTGGGCTACAAGCGCGACCTGAACGATCAGTGGTCGATGGCGCTGATCTTCGATCAGCCCTTCGGCGCCGATGTCGCCTATCCCGCCGGCACCGGTTACCCGCTGGCCGGATCGACCGGCACGATCGACAGCAATTCGATCACCGCCGTGCTGCGCTACAAGGCCAGCGATCGGTTCAGCGTTCACGGCGGCCTGCGTGCGATCCGGACCTCGGGCAAGGTGGGGCTGACCGCCTCGGGCTATTCGATGAGCACCGACACCCAGACCGATTACGGGTTCCTGATCGGCGCCGCCTATGAGATCCCCGATATCGCGCTGCGCGCATCGCTGACCTACAATTCCGAAGTGACCCACGATCTGAACGTGGTGGAAACCGTCGCCGGCCTGGGCACCCTGCCCGCCTCGCCGATGACGACCGAGATGCCGAAATCGGTGAATTTCGATTTCCAGACCGGGATCGCGGCCGATACGCTGCTGATGTTCTCGGCCCGCTGGGTCGACTGGACCTCGTTCAACATCTCGCCCGCCGTCTATTCTTCGGTAAACGGCGCGCTGGTGGATTACGACAGCGACACGATTTCCTACAGCCTCGGGATCGGGCGCAAGTTCAACGACAAGCTGTCGGGATCGGTCATGGTCGGTTACGAGGATCAGAGCGGCGGTCTCTCCGGCAACCTCGGCCCGACCGACGGGTACACCTCTGTCGCACTGGGGCTGAAATACCAGGTCACCGACAGCACCTCGATCAGCGGCGGCGTGCGCTATGTCTGGGTCGGCGATGCCACCACCGAAACGCTGTTTTCCGACTTTTCCGGCAACAGCGCCGTGGCGGCCGGGTTCAAGATCAGCCACTCGTTCTGAGCGGTTTGAAATGCGAACAGGCAAGGCCCCGTCCAACGGCGGGGCCTTTTCCTTTGCCCCGGGTCAAAGCCATAATGATTTGACCCCCTCCGCCGTCGAAGTTAAGCCATCTGACAGGTTAACGGGGTGATGGGATGATCTATCAGAACGCAAAAGATTGGCGGGACGCGCCGAAGAAGCGGGTGCTGTTTTTCGGCATGTCGGGGCTGGGCAAGACCTATGTGTCCAACATCCTGCGCGATCACGGCGATTGGTTCCATTATTCCATCGATTACCGCATCGGCACCCGCTACATGGGCGAATATATCGCCGACAACGCCAAGCGCGAGGCGATGAAGGTGCCGTTCCTGCGCGAGCTGCTGATGTCGGATTCGATCTATATCGGGTCCAACATCACCTTCGAGAACCTGACCCCGGTGGCGGCCTATCTGGGCAAGCCGGGCGATCCGGCCAAGGGCGGGCTCACCTACGCCGAATTCACCCGCCGCCAGGACCAGTTCCGCCAGGCCGAGATCAAGGCGCTGATGGATACGCCCTATTTCATCGAACGCGCGGAAGCCCTGTACGGCTATCCGCATTTCATCTGCGATACCGGCGGGTCGATCTGCGAATGGGTCGATCCCGAGGATTCCAATGACACGGTTCTGAAAGCGCTGGCCAATGCGACGCTGATGATCTGGATCAAGGGCGACGAGGCCCATACCGAGGAACTGATCCGCCGCTTCGACAAGGCGCCGAAACCGATGTCCTACCAGCCCGCCTTCCTCGACCGGGTCTGGCACGAATACCTCGACCTGTTCAAGAAGACCGAGGAACAGGTCGATCCCGACGATTTCATCCGCTGGACCTATGCCCAGGCGCTGGCGCACCGGCAGCCGCGCTATGCGGCGATGGCGGAAAACTGGGGCGTCACCGTCAGCGCCGACGAAATCGCCCGGGTCAAGACCGCCGAAGATTTCGATGACTTAATTGCGAGCGCACTTGAGCGCAGCTGACCCCGCCCTAACTGACCCTTTCCAACCCCCTACCGGAGCCTGAAAATGCCGATCAAACTTCCTGCCGACCTTCCCGCCTACGACGTGCTTTCGCGCGAGGGCGTGATGGTCATGCCGGAAAGCGCGGCGGAAAAGCAGGATATCCGACCGATCCGCATCGGGCTTCTGAACCTGATGCCGAAGAAGATCCAGACCGAGAACCAGTTCGCCCGTCTGATCGGCGCGACGCCGCTGCAGATCGATTTTCACCTGATCCGGATGAGCGAGCACCAGACCAAGAACACCGCCGCCGACCATATGGAGGCCTTCTACAAGCCCTTCAGCGAGGTCGAGGAAGCAGGCACCAAGTTCGACGGGCTGATCATCACCGGCGCGCCGATCGAACATCTGGAGTTCGATGAGGTCACCTATTGGGACGAGCTGACCCGGATCTTCGACTGGACCCAGACCCATGTGCATTCCACCTTCGGCGTCTGCTGGGGCGGCATGGCGATGATCAATTACTTCCACGGCGTGCCGAAACATATCCTCGATCACAAGGCCTTCGGCTGCATCCGGCACCGCAACTGCGCACCGGCCTCGCCCTACCTGCGCGGATTTTCCGACGATATGGTGATCCCGGTCAGCCGCTGGACCGAACTGCGCCGAGACGAAATCGAGGCCGCGGGCCTGCCGATCCTGATCGATTCCGACGAAACCGGCCCGGCGCTGGTCGAGGACCCGAAGCACCGGGCGCTTTATGTGTTCAACCACTTCGAATATGACAGCAACACGCTGAAGGAAGAATACGACCGCGACGTCGCTAACGGCACCCCGATCAACGTGCCGGCCAATTATTACCCCGACGACGATCCCAGCAAGCAACCGCAGAACCGCTGGCGCAGCCATGCGCATCTGCTGTTCGGCAACTGGATTTCGGAGATTTACCTGACCACGCCCTTCGACATGGATCAGATCGGTCAGGCCAGCACCGACTGGCGGAACAAGTAACCGGGGGCGCGCATGTCCGCCCTGGCCTTCACGCTTGCGCCGCTGGCCGCGCTTGGCTGGGGCGCGGTGCTGCGCCGGGCGGCGCGCAACGAGGCGCGGGCCGAGGCCGATTATCCGCCCGAGGGGGAACTGCTGACGATCGACGGGCACCGGGTGCACGCGGTGGTCCGGGGCAGCGGCCCCGACCTGGTGCTGATCCACGGCATGTCGGGCAATACCCGCGATTTCACCCATGCTCTGGCCGGACGTCTGGCGCGCGATTACCGGGTCATCGTCTTCGACCGTCCCGGCCTGGGCTACAGCGATCCGGTTGAGGTCAAAGGCGTCGGCCTAGACCGGCAGGCACAACTGCTGCAGAGGGCGGCGTCGGAGCTGGGGGCCGAGCGCCCCATCGTGTTGGGCCAGTCCTATGGCGGCGCGGTGGCGCTGGCCTGGGCGGTGCGCCATCCGGGCAATGTCGCCGCCCTGGTGCCGGTGTCTGCCCCGTCGCAGACCTGGGACGGCAAGGCGCCGCTGCTTTACCGCGTCACCTCTTCGCCGCTGCTTGGCCCGGTGACGATCCCGGCGCTGACCGCCTTCGTGCGCGAGGGGCTGGTGAACCGGCAAATGGCCGCGATCTTCGGCCCGCAGCAGCCGCCCGAGGGGTATGGCGCCCATGTCGGCGCGGGGCTGACCCTGCGGCGCGGGTCGATGCGGGTCAACGCGCAGCACCGGATGGCGCTGAACGAAGACATCCGCGCCCTGGTCCCGCATTACGGCGACATCGCGGTGCCGGTGGAAATCCTGCATGGCGATGCCGACACCACGGTGGGGATTGATATCCATTCCACCCCACTGGCACGGCAAATCCCCGGCGCACGGCTGACCGCCCTGCCCGGCGTCGGCCACATGCCCCACCACGTCGCCCAGGACGAGGTGATCGCGGCGATCCACCGGGCCGCGGCCAGAGCCGGATTGCGCTGATCCCCATATCCCCCCATATTGAATCTAAAGAATAAAGGAGAGGCGGGATGGACTTGCCCTTTGACGGAGCGATCAGCGCGTTTTTCGAACACGAAGCGCCCAAGGACATTCGCAACGCCATCAAGCGCGGCGACAAGGATGATATCCTGAACCCCGATTACCCCCATCTGGAACGGATGCGGCGCAAGCAATACGAAAAGGACCTGCTGGCGCTGCAGATCGAACTGGCGAAAATGCAAAGCTGGGCCAAGGAATCGGGCGCCCGCATCGCGCTTTTGTTCGAAGGCCGCGACGCCGCCGGCAAGGGCGGCACCATCAAGCGGTTCCGCGAAAACCTCAACCCGCGTGGCGCCCGGTTGGTGGCGCTGCCGAAACCCACCGAAAAAGAAGCCAGCCAGTGGTATTTCCAGCGCTATGTCGATCACCTGCCCGCGGGCGGCGAAATCGTGTTCTTCGACCGCAGCTGGTACAATCGCGGCGTGGTGGAAAAGGTGTTCGGGTTTTGCACCGACGATCAGCGGGCGCATTTCTTCAGCCAGGTGCCGGAATTCGAAAAGATGCTGGTGGATGAAGGCATCCTGCTGTTCAAGTTCTGGCTCAATGTCGGTCGGGCCGAGCAGCTGAAGCGGTTCCTGGCGCGCGAACGCGATCCGCTGAAGCAATGGAAGCTGAGCTGGATCGATGTCGAGGGGCTGAAACGGTGGCACGACTATTCCACCGCGATCAGCGAAACCCTGTCGCTCAGCCATACCCTGCACGCGCCCTGGACCGTGATCCGGTCCGATGACAAGAAACGCGCCCGGCTGTCGGCGATGCGCCACGTTCTGCGCGCCATCGATTACGACCGCAAGGACGTCAAGGCACTTGGCGAGCTGGACAAATCGATCTGCGGCGGACCGGAAATCTGGGATGCGTAAGAAACGCGGATATCACCACGGCAACCTGCGCCAGGCGCTGGTCGACGCGGCGCTGGAGCTGATCGAGGAAAAGGGCCCCACCGGGTTCACCCTGTCCGAGGCGGCGAAACAGGCGGGCGTGACCCCGGCGGCCGTTTACCGCCATTTCGCCGGGCGCGAAGACCTGATCGCCGAAGCGGCGCGGCAGGGATACGAGATTTTCGGCGACGTGATCCAATACGCCTATGACACCGGACAACCCTCGGCCCTGGCCGCGTTCGAGGCGACGGGCCGCGCCTATCTGGCCTTCGCGCGCAAATATCCCGGCCATTACATCGCGATGTTCGAAAGCGGTATATCGGTCAACCGCACCCCGGAACTGGCGGCGGCGGCGCATCGTGCGCGCGGTGTGCTGGAACGGGCGGCAAGCGACCTGTCGCAGCATATCCCGCCGGAAAAACGCCCCCCCGCCAGCATGTTTTCCGCCCATATCTGGGCGATGAGCCATGGCGTGGTGGAACTGTTCCTGCGCAATTCCCCGGGCACGCAATCGCCCTTCCCCGCCGATGAGCTGCTGGAAAGCGGCATCGGGATCTACCTGCGCGGGCTGGGCCTGATCGAACCCGATCGCTGATTTTTTTCGCAACGATGCCAAATTCTTACGCCCGGGGCGGTTCCGCTATGGACCTTCCCGGGCATCTTAACTAATAAATTCACTCGGGTTTATTAGCCAGCTTCCTTGCCAGCAAGAAACGAACCGAACACCGCGCGGCCCCGGCCGACGCGGGTGAATGATATTTGCCTGAACAAAGGGACAGGATAATGAACGCAAAACTGACCATCGCCGCCGCTTCGGCGCTTGCATTGCTGCCGTTCGCGGCTCAAGCCGACGGGCTGGCACTGACCGCCGGCGTCGCCGCCACCGCCGCTTTCGACACCACCGACGGGCTGGAGCACGTCGAGAACACCGTCGAGGGCTATATCGAAGCCGAACTGAACGGCTTCCACGGCGGCATCTGGATCGGCTCGCTCTATGACGATCCGACCGATGACTTCGAATACGAACTGTCGCTGGGCTATGGCGCCGACATCAACGACACCTTCGCCTATGACATCACCGCGACCGGCTATTACCTGGATGACGGTGGCTATCAGAACTACGACATCGCCGTGGAACTGGCGGCGGCGCTGAGCGACAACGCAGGCGCGGCCTTCGGCCTGGCCTGGGACCCGGACGCGGAAACGCTCGAAACGACCCTGGGCCTGGAATACGCGCTGACCGACAAGATCACCATCGCCGGTGAAGTCGGCCACAGCGAAGCCGACGACAACAACTTCGGCGAAATCGGCGTCAGCTACGCGCTGACCGACAGCGCCGCGGTCGAGCTGCTGTATGAAGACGCAGACGACGACGACGGCACCCTGTCGCTGACCGTGTCCTACGACTTCGGCCTGCTGGGCGGCTGATCCCTGCACGGTTCCGATCAAGCTCAGGCGGGTCCCTCGGGCCCGCCTTTTTTCATGGCGTCATGGCCGATGCGCAGAGCGGCCAAAGAAAAAGGCCGCCCCAAGGACGGCCTTTCCCAATTCTGTGTTCCGTAGGAAGCGGATTAACGCTTCGAGAACTGGAACGAACGGCGGGCTTTGCGCTTACCGAATTTCTTACGTTCCACAACACGCGAGTCGCGGGTCAGGAAACCGGCGGCTTTCAGCGGCGCGCGCAGCGACGGATCGTACAGCTGCAGGGCCTTGGAAATGCCGTGCTTCACAGCACCGGCCTGACCGGTCAGACCGCCGCCCTTGACGGTGGCGACCACGTCGAATTCACCTTCGACGCCGGCAATCTGGAACGGCTGACGCAGGATCAGCTGCAGCACCGGACGTGCGAAATAGGTGTCCTGGTCCTTGCCGTTGACGGTGACCTTGCCGGAACCCGGCTTGATCCAGACGCGTGCGACGGCGTCCTTCCGCTTGCCGGTGGCATAGGAACGGCCCAGTTCGTCACGAACGGGTTCGCGGGAGATTTCGATTTCAACGGCGGGGGCGGCTGCACCGGCCACGGCACCCAGCTCTTCGAGCGAATTGATTTGATCGGTCATCGATTAGCTCCGGGTGTTTTTCGAGTTCATGACTTTGACGTCCAGAACTTCGGGGTTCTGGGCTTCATGCGGGTGCTCGGCACCGGCATAGACGCGCAGGTTGGTCATCTGCTTGCGGCTCAGGCGGTTGCCCGGCAGCATGCGCTTGACGGCTGCGGTCACGACGCGCTCAGGGTATGCACCTTCCAGCAGCTGGCCTGCGGTACGGCTCTTGATGCCGCCCGGGTGGCCGGTGTGCCAGTAGTAGTTCTTGTCCGAACGTTTCTTGCCGGTCAGCTGGATCTTGTCAGCGTTGATGACAATCACGTTGTCGCCCATGTCCATATGGGGGGTGAAGGTCGCCTTGTGCTTACCGCGCAGGCGCATGGCAACGATCGAAGCGAGACGGCCCAGAACGACGCCTTCCGCGTCGATCACGATCCATTTCTTCTCGATGTCTGCCGGAGTAGCAGAGAAAGTTTTCATCGCGGGATTACCCTTGGTTCAGTGAAGGAGACGGGCAAACGCCCGCATTCCGAATTCGATTGCGGGGTTATACAGGGCGGAATTTTCCCGTCAAGCGGCACAATCAGCAAATAAATACGCCATTTCAATAACTTATAAAATAGGTATTATTTTACCCCACGATTTCGACCGAATTTTCTCAAACGCCGATCTCATCTCTCGGATTGTCCAGCAGCCTGCGCAGACGGATGATCCCGGCTTCATAGCATTCCTGGTCGACCAGGCCGTTCACCGCGATCCGCACCGCATGGGGGGCACGGGCATCGCGCAGGGTGAATTCCTCGGCCCCTTTCAGAATGACATTCTGTTCCTCGGCAGCCCGCAGGAAGGTCGAAGCCCGCCAGCCCTGCGGCAATTTCAGCCACAGAAACGGCACGTCTTCGTTCCAGGTCACATCATAGCCGCCCAGATGATTGACGGTCATCCGCACCAGTTCGTTGATCCGCGCCCGCACCCGCGCGGCGACGCTCAGCAATCGCGGATCGGACATGATGTTCAGGCTCAGTTCGGTCAGCGGCCGCGACATGCCGAAATGGTTGAAGGCGGCGGTGCGGGCCAGATCGTTCACCCGGTCGCGCGGCGCCACCACGTAACCGACCCGGAGCGATGGCGTCAGCGTTTTCGACAGCGACGACACGTACCAGCCGAAATCCGGCACCAGAGAGTGGTAGCTTTCGGCGCGATGCGCCCCGATCGCATAGCAATCGTCATCCAGCACGTTCAGCCCAAGCCGCTGCGCCAGCGCGGCGATTTCGCGGCGGCGCCGGTCGCTGGTGAAGCGCAGCGTGGGATTGTTCACCTCGGAAGAGGTACAAAACAATTGTACCCCCTGATCGCGCACCGCCTGCTCCAGGCAATCGACGATCGGGCCCTCGTCGTCGCATTCGACACCCACAACCCGGGCGCGGCTCAATTCGGCGGCGCGGCGGAATCCGGGATAGGTCATGCATTCCACCGCCACCGCCGGATCGGGGCCGCGCAGAACGGTCTGCATCACCAGCGTCACTGCGCTTTGCGCGCCATGGGCCAGGACCATGTCCTCGGCGGTGAAGTTGCCGATCGGCAGGTCGGTCATCCAGCGCCGCAAGGCCCGCCGCAACGGCAGGTCCATCGCCCGGTTCGGATAGGTCAGCAGATCTTCGGCCGCGATTGAATCGGCGGTTTCCCGCATCGCGTCCCGCAGCATCTTGCTTTGGCCGACATCGGGCAATTGCGGGCTGCGCAGATTCAGCATCTGCGGCCAGGAATGGGCCGGATCGGTCGTGGCCTGGGGTTCGGCGACGAAGGTGCCGCGCCCGACCCCGGCCTGCAGCACGCCTTCGTCGGTCAGGGTCGAATAGGCCCGCGCCACCGTGCCCGGGGTGACCGACAGCTGATAGGCTAGTTCGCGCACCGGCGGCAGCCTTTCGCCGCTGTTCAGCAATCCCTCGGCCACCGCGTCGCGGATATTGTCGGCCAGCGCCTTGTATTTCGATTTGCCAGTCGCGCTCAGATCAGGCGCCCAATTTGTACCCATAACAATGTTTTTCTGGACCGATTGTTACACCAATTGTATCCATGCACCAGTAGCAATCCCGCTACATTGTGTCAATACATTTGAAGGAGTCGCTCCATGACACAGCAACAGCCGATCCTCGCCGCAGAAATTCTCAACTACGACCTTGGGCTGAACGCCCCTGTCGTTGCACGCTTTGCGCTTGTATTTGCTGTGACTGTCACTAAATGGAACATGCGACACCGCACCCGCAAAGCGCTGGCCGATATGCCCGACAGCCTGCTTCGCGATATCGGGATGACACGTGACGAGGCTTATACGGAGGCCCGTCGCCCGTTCTGGCGCGCATGACGTCCCCGTCCACGCCAGGGCGTACTGGAAGCCGGGGTTCTTACCCCGGCTTTTTTTCCGCCCGGCCAAGCGCCAGGAAGCGGCTCTCGAAACCCCTGAAGCTCAGATCGGCGATCAGCACCGACAACGCGCTGTAGCAGGCCAAGATCGGCCAGCCATTGCCGATCCCGAGCGCACCAAGCGCAAGCGTTGCGAAATGCAGCGCGAAGAGGTGGTACAGGTAGATGCCATAGCTCACCTGCCCGACGCGCCGGACCGGCGGCCAGCTCAGCAATCCGTGCATCCCGTTATCTTCACGCACCACCAGCGCGGCCAGGGCCAGCGCCATGGTCAGATGCAGCGCCAGGTTGGGCCATCCGTTCAGGTCGAAGGGCAGCAGCTGCAACACCACGATGACCGCCAGCATCCACAGCACCGCCGCCGGCCGGGCGCCGCAGATTGCATGGATCGCCGCGAAACCGCGCGGCACATGCATCACGACCGCCAGCAGCGACCCCAGCAGGATCGGCGCATAAGTCGCTGTCGGCAGGGCGATATGCAGGATGCCGATATCGAAGGGCACGATCCCCACAAGCGCCAGCACCCCGGCCCCGCCCGCCACGTTGGCCGCGATGGCCAGCACCAGCACCGGCACGATCCAGCGCCGCGGCAGGACCATCAGGACCAGCGGCCAGATCAGGTAATATTGCTCCTCCACCGCCAGCGACCATGTCGGGTCGAGCAGCGGAATGTCCCCGACCAGGAAATTCGACAGGAACAGGTAATAATAGGGCAGCAGTCCGGCCCATTGCCCCTGCCCTTTCCAGCCGATGAAATAGCCAGCCGCCAGTGTCACCACCAGGAAATAGACCGGCACGATCCGCAGGATGCGCCTTTTATAGAACCCGCGCAGGGAAAAGCCGCCCGTTGCCGCCTCTTCGCGCAGCAGCAGCGTGGTGATCAGGTAACCGCTGAGCACGAAGAAGAAATCCACCCCGGCAAAGCCGCGCCCGGCCAGTTGCAGATGATCCAGATAGGCTGGCGTCAGCGGCGAATGGTGCCACAGCACCGCCCCGATACACAGGGCGCGCAGCCCATCGAGGCTGCCGAACCGGGTGGTGGCGCGATAGGCCTGAAAGGCGCGAAAGGCGGCATTGCGATCGTTTCTGTCCGCGATGTCGGTTCCCGTCACGGCATATCCCTTTCACTGCCTGCAGGGCTGTCCTAGCACGTTTTATCCCGCCCGCCCATCTCAGCGCGGCGGGATCGAATAGGTCATCGAGGCGCGCGCCACCGGCGCCTCCACCCCCTCGGAATAGATCAGCACGTCGCCCACCGCCAACACGCGCCCCAGTTTCAGCAGCCTGCAGTCGGCGATCAGGTCGGTTTCGGCGGCCGGTTTGCGCATGAAATCCATCGAACAGTTGGTGGTCACCGCCAGCGCCTGCGGCCCGATCATCGCCAGCACCGCCATGTAGACGGCGCAATCGGCCAGCGCGAACATCGACGGGCCCGACACGGTGCCGCCCGGGCGCAGGTGGCGGTCCGCGATCTTCATCCGTACCCGCACCCGCATGTCGCCGATCTCCTCGATCTCGAAGTCGTCCTTCACCTGCGGAAATACCGTTGCCAGGAACTCCATCAATTCGGGCGCCGTCATTTTTGCCGCCATATCTTCCCTCCCTCAATTTCTGCGCCTAGAGTTGCCCGCGAGGAATGAGGAGGACAAGATGGCATTACTGGAACGTCACGACACGGGCGCGGTTGCGCGGCTGACACTGAACAATCCCGACAAGCTGAACCCGCTGAGCGACGCGATGCTGGCCGCGCTGCAGGACGAATTCGACCGGCTGGCCGGGGACACGTCGATTCGCGCCATCACCCTGGGCGGCGCGGGCAAGGTGTTCTGCGCCGGGCACGACCTGAAGGAAATGACCGCGGGCCGCCAGGCCGAAGACGGCGGCAAGGCCTATTTCAAGGACCTGTTCGACCGCTGCGCGCGGATGATGATGACGATCCAGAAACTGCCGCAGCCGGTGATCGCCCAGCCGCACGGCATCGCCACTGCAGCCGGGTGCCAATTGGTCGCCGCCTGCGACATGGCCGTCGCTGCCGAGGGCACCCGTTTCGGCGTCAATGGCGTCAATATCGGGTTGTTCTGTTCGACCCCGATGGTGGCGCTGTCGCGTAACATCCCGCGCAAGCAGGCGTTCGAGATGCTGACCACCGGGCAATTCATCAACGCCGAAAAGGCAGAGGCGCTTGGCCTGGTCAACAAGGTCGTGCCGCATGACGACCTAGACGCCGCGACGCTGGAACTGGCCGAACTGGTCGCATCGAAGCTCGGCGCGGCGGTGAAGATCGGCAAGGAGGCGTTTTACAACCAGATTCAGATGCCGGTGGCCGAGGCCTACGATTACGCGGGCGACGTGATGGCGCAGAACATGCTTTATCGCGACACCGAAGAAGGCATTTCCGCCTTCCTGGAAAAACGCCCGCCGGATTGGGATCAGTGATCCCGATCCGGGCGCGGTGCCCGGAGTTTCGGCAAACTCCCGAATAGGGATTCATTTCTGATTCATCATGATTCTGTAGCCTTACGGCGCAATCTGCGATCTGCTACTCTCACCGGCAAGCCCGGCCGGGATTATTTATAAATGGGATTTTTAACCATGCGGAATTTGATGACCCTCGGTGTGTTCATGCTTCAGGCCGGCCTGTCCCAGGCGGCCAGCCTGCCCGATCCCGTGAACCAGGAATCCTTCCCCGAACCTGACATGGCCCGGGTCGAACTGGGCCAGCAGCTGTTTTACGATCCCATCCTGTCGGGCAACAAGAACATCGCCTGCGCCACCTGCCATCACCCCAGGTTCGGCAGCGCCGACGGCGTGTCGCTGGCGATCGGCGAAGGCGGCGTCGGGTTGGGCCCCGACCGGGTGCTGCCCGTTGGTGCCACGGTGGACGACCGGGTGCCGCGCAACGCCCCCGCCCTGTGGAATGTCGGCGCGCGCGAATACACCGTGCAGTTCCATGACGGCCGGGTCGAGGTCGACGAGGATGAAATCTTCGGCTTCCTGACGCCCCGGGACCGGCCGCTGACCCGGATGATGCCGTCATCGCTGTCGGTGCAGGCGCTGCTGCCCATGCTGTCGGCCGACGAAATGGCCGGGCAGGAAGGCGAAAACCCGGTCGCCGACGCGGTCGAAATGGGCAACGAGAAGAAAGCCTGGGCTCTGCTGGCCGCGCGGGTCGATGCAATCCCCGAATACCGCCGCCAGTTCGACGCGCTGATCGGGGCCGACAAACCGGTCCATGCCACCGATATCGCCATCGCCATCGGCGAATTCATCAATTTCGAATTCCAGGCCTGCGAAAGCCCGTTCGATTCCTACCTCGCCGGTGACAAGACCGCGCTGAACGCGGCGCAGCTGCGCGGGATGGAGCTGTTTTACGGCGATGCCGGTTGCGTCACCTGCCATGCCGGCACCTTGCAGACCGACCATAAGTTCCACGTCATCGGCATGCCGCAATTCGGCCCCGGCAAGGGCGACGCCGAACTGGACGACCGCCCCTTCGTCGATCTGGGCCGTTTCAAGGTCACCAACGATCCCGACGACCGCTACCGGTTCCGCACGCCGTCGCTGCGCAATGTCGCGCTGACCGCGCCTTATGGCCATTCCGGCGCCTATCCGACGCTCGAAGCGATGGTGCGCCATTACCTCGACCCGGTGAAATCGCTGGTCACCTATGACCGCAGCCAGGCGATCCTGTCCAAGGCCGATGTGGTCGACGACTGGCAGGCGATGAACGAGGGGTTGGAAGTCGCCTTCATCGCCTCGGCGATCGAGGTGGATCCGATCGACATGACCGATGCCCAGATCGACGATATCCTGGCCTTTCTGAATTCCCTGACCGACGAAATGGCGGCCAAGGGGCGGCTGGGCATCCCCGAAACCGTGCCCTCGGGGCTGCCGGTCGATCGCTGAGGTCTTCCCAAACCGCTCCGCTTGCCCTACATCGCGCGGCATGGATAAGAAATTGCATATCGTCGGCGGCGGCATGGCCGGTTCCGAAGCGGCCTGGCAGGCCGCGAACATGGGCGTGGACGTGGTGATCCACGAAATGCGCCCCGAGGTCGAAACCTTCGCGCACCAGACCGGCAACCTGGCCGAAATGGTCTGTTCCAATTCGTTCCGCTCGGACGATGACGAACAGAATGCCGTCGGACTGCTGCATTGGGAAATGCGCGCCGCGAACGGGCTGATCATGGCGATGGCCGACCGCCACCGCCTGCCCGCCGGTGGTGCCCTGGCAGTGGACCGCGATCCATTTTCCGAAAGCGTGACCAAGGCGTTGCTGGACCTGCCCAACGTGACGGTGGAGCATGGCGAAATCACAGACCTGCCCGACGAGGGCCATTGGATCATCGCCACCGGCCCGCTGACCTCCTCCGCCCTGGGCGCGGCGATCCAAGCGGAAACCGGGGCCGAACGGCTGGCTTTCTTCGATGCCATCGCCCCCATCGTCTATGCCGACACGATCGACATGGACGTCGCCTGGCTGCAGTCGCGCTATGACAAGGGCGAAACCGAGGAAGAGCAAAAGGCCTATCTCAACTGCCCGATGACCAAGCCGCAATACGAGGCGTTCATCGACGCGCTGCTGGCCGCCGACAAGACCGAATTCCACGAAGGCGAAACCGCCGGGTACTTCGACGGCTGCCTGCCGATCGAGGTGATGGCCGAACGCGGCCGCGAAACCCTGCGCCACGGGCCGATGAAGCCGGTGGGCCTGACCAACGCCCACAAGCCCGAGGAAAAGGCCTATGCCGTGGTGCAGCTGCGCCGCGATAACGCGCTCGGCACGCTCTACAATATCGTCGGGTTCCAGACCAAGATGAAATACGGCGCGCAGACGGATGTGTTCCGCATGATCCC
Source organism: Thalassovita mangrovi (assembly GCF_009857745.1). Taxonomy (GTDB): domain Bacteria; phylum Pseudomonadota; class Alphaproteobacteria; order Rhodobacterales; family Rhodobacteraceae; genus Thalassobius; species Thalassobius mangrovi. The sequence continues at coordinate 192,378 of NZ_WWEN01000001.1, read as the reverse complement.
GGGGCTGGAAAACGCCAGCTTCGCCCGGTTGGGCGGCATCCACCGCAACACCTTCCTGAATTCGCCCACCCTGCTGGACGACCAGATGCGGCTGAAATCGAAACCCAACATCCGTTTCGCCGGTCAGGTGACCGGGGTCGAGGGCTACGTGGAAAGCGCCGCGATGGGGCTGCTGGCGGGCCGACTGGCGGCGGCGGAAATCCTCGGCAAGCCCTTGGACACCGCACCGCAGGACAGCGCCATGGGCGCGCTGATCCACCACATCACCGGCGGCGCCGAGGCCAAGACCTTCCAGCCGATGAACGTGAATTTCGGCCTGTTCCGCCCGCTCGAAGGTCTGCGCGGCGGCCGCAAGGGGCGCAAGGACCGCTATAAGGGCTACACCGACCGCGCAAAAGCCGTTTTTCAGGAATGGCTTGACGGGCAAAGCTGATGCAATTCAGGACCCGGTTCGCCCCCAGCCCGACCGGGCCCTTGCATCTGGGTCACGCCTATTCGGCGATGCTGGCCCATGACATGGCGCGCGCGGCGGGCGGTGACTTCCTGCTCAGGATCGAAGACATCGACCAAAGCCGCGCCCGGCCTGAATGGGAATCGCAGATTTACGACGATCTGCACTGGCTCGGGCTCAGCTGGCTGGACCCGGTGATGCGCCAGTCCGACCGCCTGTCCACCTATCGCTCAGCCTTGCAGGGCCTGTGGGATCGCGGCCTGCTCTACCCCTGTTCGTGCAACCGTCGCGACATCCTCGCCGCGCTGTCGGCGCCGCAGGAAGGGGCCGAGCTTCCAACCGGCCCCGACGGCCCGGTCTATCCCGGCACCTGCCGCCGCCAGCCCGCCCCGGGAACGCCGATGCCGGATCAGGCGCTGCGGCTCGATCTCGCCCGCGCGGTGGCTGCAATCGGCCCCGATCCCTTGCGCTTCTCGGAAACCGGCCAGCACCCGCAACAGGTCGTCATCGACCCCAAATCGCTGATCGACACGGTGGGCGATATCGTGCTGGCGCGGCGCGGCATGGGCACCTCCTATCACCTGTCGGTGGTGCTGGACGACGCCGCCCAGGGCATCACCCATGTGATCCGCGGCGCCGACCTGTTCGAGGCCACGCCGCTGCACGTCCTGCTGCAACGCCTGCTGAAGCTGCCGACGCCCATCTACCACCACCACAGGCTGATCCGCGACGACGCGGGCAAACGGCTGGCCAAGCGCGACGACGCCCGCGCCATCGCCAAATACCGCGCCGAGGGCGCTACGCCGCAGGATATCCGCGCCATGGTCGGGCTCTGATCTTCTTCTGTTCAACAATATCCCGGGGGAGTCGTTGAAAATCGTCTCGATTTTCTACGGCGGGGGCAGCGCCCCCTATTCCATCGGCTTCATCAGCTCGACTTCCTCACCGCCCCGCACCGCCGTGTAGAAACAGCTGCGTCGGTTGGTGTGGCAGGCCGGGCCGGTCTGATTGACCAGCACCAGGATGCAGTCGCGGTCGCAATCGACGCGCAGATCGACCAGTTCCTGCAGGTGGCCGCTGGTTTCGCCCTTGACCCAGAAACTCTGCCGCGATCGGCTCCAATAGGTGACCTTGCCACTGTCCAGCGTCCGCTCGACCGCCTCGCGGTTCATCCAGGCCATCATCAGAATCTCGCCGGTTTCGGCATCCTGGGCGATGGCCGGGATCAAGCCATTGTTATCATACTTTAGTGTCTCGGCGTCGAAGGACATGGCAAAAACCTTTTGCATCTGCGGGTCATGACCCTATTTATGGGGAACCTGCCGAAAGGAAAAGCCATGGGCGAAAACAACGACCTGATCAAACTCTATTCGGCTCGGATTCTCGAACTGGCGGCCGATATCCCGCATACCGAGCGGCTGGAAAATCCGGATGCGACGGCCAAGCGCCGCTCGCCGCTTTGCGGCTCGACGGTGACGGTGGACGTGGCGCTGAAGGACGGCCATGTCGTCGATTTCGGCCAGGACGTGAAAGCCTGCGCCCTAGGCCAGGCCGCGGCCTCGGTGGTTGGTGCCAATATCATCGGCTGCACCCGCGACCAGATCGAACGCGCGCGCGATGAGCTCAAGGCGATGCTGAAATCCGACGGCCCCGCCCCGCAGGCGCCGTTCGACGGGCTCGAAGTGCTGCGCCCGGCGCGGGAATACAAGAACCGCCACGCCTCGATCATGCTGGCGCTCGAAGCGACGCTCGACGCCATCGACAAGGCGCGCGAAGAAGCCAGCTGCGCCTGATCGCGCCGCGCCTTCCCCCGACACCCATCAGATAAAAGAACCGCCGCGCGCCCGTTGGGGCGGCGGCGGCAAGGTCGCACGGGTTCCGCTGCGGTCCGGCATCCCGTCAAAGGGGGAAGAGGCATTCCCGGTGACGTGGGACAGGCAGTGTCACATTGAGCATTCTGGGGAAGAACGCGGACGGGGCCGGCCGGAGCCCGTGCAGGCAGAAACTCTCAATCAGGCCAGAAGCGGCAGGTAGAGGCCGATCATGAACATGGTGATCAGGGCCGCCGCGCCAATGACATCGGCTAAAAGCGTATCCTGCGACCGGTCGATGATGGATTTGATTTCGCGAAACATCGGCGTCTCTCCTGCTGCAAATCTTTTGTTGCCACTTTGTTCTCATATCACCCGAGTCGAGTAAAGAACTTTTTGAGAACATTTGCGAACATAGGAGAACAGAAAGGTGGAACATCCCCGCCGCGAGCCGCGACCGGCAGGAAGAGGCGAGCGTTAACCCACTGAAATTAAACGGATCGCCTGGTCCTGCTCCATCAGCCACAGCAGGATGCGCGCGGCGCGGCCGCGTTCTCCTTCCAGCTTCGGGTCCTCGGCTAAAAGCTTGCGCGCATCCGATTGCGCCACCGCCATCAGCGCCGATTGCCGTTCCAGATCGGCCACCCGGAATCGCGGCAGGCCCGATTGCGCGGTGCCGATCAGGTCGCCCGCCCCGCGCATTTCCAGATCGACCTCGGAAATGCGGAACCCGTCCTCGGTATCGCGCAACGTGGTCAGTCGCTTTTCTCCGCCCTCGGTCAGTGGCGGCTGATACATCAACAGGCAGGTGGATTCGGCACTGCCGCGCCCGACCCGTCCGCGCAGCTGGTGCAGTTGCGCCAGGCCGAAATTTTCCGCCCGCTCGATCACCATGATGGTGGCGTTGGGCACGTTGACGCCGACCTCGATCACCGTGGTGGCGACCAGGACGGAGGTTTCGCCGGCAACGAACCGTGCCATCGCCGCGTCCTTTTCGGCCGGCGCCATCTGCCCGTGAACCAACCCCACGACGCCTTCGCCCAAGGCTGCGCGCAGGTGCTTGAACCGTTCCTCGGCCGCCGTCAGGTCGCTGACTTCGCTTTCGTCCACCAGCGGGCAGACCCAATAGGCCTGCCGCCCCTCGGCCACCGCGCGGCGCAGGTGGTCGACCAGTTCCTCCATCCGGCCCGCCGAAATCAGCACGGTCTTGATCGGCTTCCGGCCCGGCGGCTTTTCGTCCAGCACCGACACGTCCATATCGCCATATTGCGCCAGCGCCAGCGATCGCGGGATCGGCGTGGCGGTCATCACCAGCACGTCGGCGCCCTCGCCCTTCTTGCCCAGCTCCAGCCTTTGGCGCACGCCGAAGCGGTGCTGTTCGTCGATCACCGCCAGCCGCAGATCGTGGAATTCGACGTCTTTCTGGAACACCGCATGGGTGCCCACCAGCATGTGGATGTCGCCGCGCGCCAGCGCCGCCAGCTTGGCCTTCCTTTCCGATCCCTTGTCGCGCCCGGTCAGGATTTCCACCACCACACCCGCGTCTTCGGCCAGCGGCCGCAGACCTTCCAGGTGCTGCCGGGCCAAGATTTCGGTGGGTGCCATCAGCACGCCCTGCCCGCCCGCTTCGACCGCGAACAGCAGCGCCATGAAGGCCACCAGCGTCTTGCCCGCGCCCACATCGCCCTGCAGCAGCCGGTTCATCCGCAAAGGCGCGGCCATGTCGGCCTGGATTTCCTCGATCGCGCGGCTTTGCGCGCCGGTGGGCTTATAGGGCAGCGCGGTCAACACCCGGGCCTGCAACGCGCCGGTGCCCTTGGTCCGGTGCCCCTTGGCGCGGCGCAGGTTGCTGCGCGCCAGCGCCAGGGTCAGCTGATGCGCCATCAATTCGTCATAGGCCAGCCGTTCGCGCGCAGGGGCCGTCGCGGCGATGTCTTCGGGCCGTTCGGGGGAATGCGCGGCGCGGATCGCGTCGGCCCAGTCGGGCCAACCGGCCTGCCGCTTCTGTTCCGCATCGATCCATTCGGGCAGGTCCGGTGCGCGCGCCACGGCCGAGCGCACCGCCTTGCTCATCTGTTTCAGGCTGACCCCGGCGGTCAGCGGATAGACCGGTTCAAAGGCCGGGATTTCGCCCGCTTCCTCGACCGGCAGCATGTGATCGGGATGCACCATCTGCGCGATGCCGTCGAACATTTCGACCTTGCCCGACACCACCCGGCGCGATCCCACCGGCAGCACGGAATTCAGGTACTGGTCGCGGGCGTGGAAGAACACCAGCTGGAACGAGGTTTCGGCATCCTCAACCGTCACCCGGTAGGCGCCGCCGCGCGAGCGTGGCGGGCGATGGGCGCCCACCGTGACCTCGACGGTGATCACATCGGGCAGAACCGCACCGCGCACCGTGTCGCGCCGGGCCCGGTCGATGCCCGAATGCGGCAGGGTGAAGATCAGGTCGCGCGGCCGCGAAATATCGAGCTGGGCAAGGTTCTGCGCCGTCTTGGGGCCGACGCCCTCAAGCGTTTCCAGATCCGCGAAAAGCGGGAAAAGCTGTTCCGGCCGTCCGCTCATAGCCCCTCGATCAATTCCAGCCAGGCGTCTTCGTCGATGGTCTCGACCCCCAGTTCCGCCGCCTTCTTCGCCTTCGATCCCGCGCCGGGCCCCGCGACCAGCAGGTCGGTTTTCTTGCTCACCGAACCCGACACCTTGGCGCCAAGCGCCTCGGCGCGCGCCTTGGCCTCGGCCCGAGTCATTTTCTCCAGCGTGCCGGTGAACACCACGGTCTTGCCCGCCACCGGGCTGCCTGCGGTTTCCGGCGCTTCCACCGCCTGGATGTTCAGTTCATCCACTAGCCGGTCAATTGAAGCACGTTCGGCGGCTTGCGTGAAGGCGGTGACCAGCGCCACGGCGACGGTCATGCCGATGCCGTCGACACCGACCAGATCGTCCCAGGCCGCGCGCGCCTCGCGCGAAGGCGCGGGGTCTTCGGCCCAGACCTTGGCGCGGGTATCGGTGATACGGGCGCGGCGGCCATCGCGGGCGGCCTCGGCGCGCTCGGCGACAACCGCCTCTTCAGCCTTCAGATGCCGGTCGAGCGCCGGGCGCGCGACATCGAGCGCGCCGATCATCGCCTCCCAGGTCGAATAATGCTTGGCGAGGTCCGAGGCCACGACTTCGCCCACATGGCGGATGCCAAGCGCGAAGATCACCCGGTTGAGTGGGATCACCCGTTTCTCATCGATCGCGGCGAACAGGTTCTGCGCCGATTTTTCGCCCCAGCCCTTCACCTGCGCCAGCGGTTTGCCCGCCAGGTGGCGGACGCCCGCGATCACATGATCGACATCCTGATCGTCCACCGGCACGCCCGAGGCGCGCAGCATCTCGGCCAGTTTTTCCAACAGCTCGGCCCGGCGTTCGGGGTCGCTCATCTGCTGGAGGATGCGGTCGCGCGGATCGGCGGTCAGCTGTTCGGGATCGCCGTCGCGCGCCTGCAATTGGAAAATGTCGGCCGGTTCGGTGATCCGGCAGGTGTAATAGAAATATTCCACCTGCTTGGCGCCCAGCCCTTCGATGTCGAAGGCCGCACGCGATACGAAATGTTTCAGCTTCTCAGTCGCCTGCGCCGGGCAGATGATGCCGCCGGTGCAGCGGCGCACCGCGTCGCCCTCTTCGCGCACCGCTTCGGACCCGCATTCGGGGCATTTGTGCGGGAACACATAGGCCACCGCGTCTTCGGGCCGTTTCGACAAATCCACATCGGCCACTTTCGGGATCACGTCGCCGGCGCGGTACACCTGCACCCAGTCGCCCACCCGGATATCCTTGCCGCCGCGGATTTCCCCGCCCTTGGCATCGCGCCCGGCGATGTAATCCTCGTTATGCAGGGTGGCGTTGCTGACAACCACGCCGCCCACCGTCACCGGGGTCAGCCGCGCCACCGGGCTCAGCGCGCCGGTGCGGCCGACCTGGATGTCGATCGCTTCCAGCCGGGTCCAGGCCAGTTCGGCCGGGAATTTATGCGCGATGGCCCAACGCGGCGTGGTCGACCGGAAGCCAAGCCGACCCTGCAGCGACAGGTCGTTGACCTTGTAGACCACGCCATCGATGTCATAGCCCAGCGTGGCGCGTTTCTGTTCGATCATCCGGTAATGGTCGATCATGTCGCCGATCCCGTCGCACAGCCGGGTCAGGTCGTTGGTCTGGAACCCGAGCGTCGCCAGACGGTCGATCGCGCCCTTCTGGGTCTCGGCCAAGGGTTCCGACAATTCGCCCCAGCCATAGGCGAAGAATTTCAGCGGCCGTTCGCGGGTGATTTCCGGGTTCAGCTGGCGCAACGATCCGGCGGCGGCGTTACGCGGGTTGGCAAAGGGCTTGTCGCCCTTATCGGCCTGCCGTGCGTTCAGCGCCTCGAAATCTTCGTGACCCATGTAAACTTCGCCGCGCACTTCCAGAACCTCGGGCGCGCCGGTCAGCACCTGCGGGATATCGGCGATGGTGCGGGCGTTTTCGGTGACGTTTTCCCCCACCTCGCCATCGCCGCGCGTCGCCGCCTGGATCAGCCGCCCGCCCTCGTAGCGCAGCGACAGGCTCAGCCCGTCGATCTTGGGTTCGGCCGTATAGGAAACCGGATCGCCCCGGCCCAGATATTTACGGATGAAATCATCGAATTCCTGAACGTCTTCGTCTTCGAAGGCGTTACCCAGCGACATCATCCGCACCGCGTGGGTGATCTTGCCGAATCCCTCCGCCGGGGCGGCGCCGACCTGATCGGTCGGGCTGTCAGCGCGTTTGAGATGGGGAAAGCGATCCTCGATCGCCGCGTTGCGCAGTTTCAGCGCGTCATATTCGGCATCGGAAATTTCGGGCGCATCCTTGCCGTGATAGGCGATATTGGCCTGCGACAGCAGCCCCGACAGACGCTCCAGTTCCGCCTTGGCTTCCGCTTCACTCAATTCTTCGATGGCCTTGTCCGACACCCTGCTGCGCCCCCTGTTCAATCGCTGAAAGTGATAGGGGTGCGAAGGGGCGAGGTCCAGAGCGGAGCGTCAGATTTCAGGCGCTGACGGCGACGTATTCTTGCCCGGCCTCTGCCTCGGCGCTGAGCGGTTCGGGATCGCGCAGAACATAGCCGCGGCCCCAGACGGTTTCGATGTAATTTTCGCCGCCGGTGGCGGTGCTGAGCTTCTTGCGCAGCTTGCAGATGAAGACGTCGATGATCTTCAGCTCCGGTTCATCCATGCCGCCGTAAAGGTGGTTAAGGAACATTTCCTTGGTCAGCGTGGTGCCCTTGCGCAGCGACAGCAACTCCAGCATCTGGTATTCCTTGCCGGTCAGATGCACCGTCTTGCCGTCGACTTCCACCGTCTTGGCGTCGAGGTTGACCAGGATCTTGCCGGTGCGGATCACCGATTGCGAATGGCCCTTGGAGCGGCGGATGATGGCATGGATGCGCGCCACCAGTTCTTCGCGGTGGAACGGTTTGGTCAGGTAATCGTCGGCGCCGAATCCGAACCCCTTGAGCTTGCTTTGCATGTCGTCGGCGCCCGACAGGATCAGGATCGGCGTTTCCACCCGCGCCCGGCGCAGCTGTTTGAGCACGTCATGCCCGTCCATATCCGGCAGGCCCAGGTCGAGAAGGATGAGATCGTAGTCATAGAGCTTGGCAAGGTCGATGCCCTCTTCGCCGAGGCTGGTCGTGTAGACGTTCAGACTGGCGTGGGTCAGCATCATTTCGATGCTTTTCGACGTGGACGGGTCGTCTTCCACCAACAAAATACGCATTACGATTCTCCATTATCGGCAGTGATACGGGTCTTGATAGAATTAACCGTGAACAAAAAAGGTTAACCACACGTTATCATAGACCATCCGATAATGAAAATTACCTATGGGCGAGTTTCCTCCTATGGGTGTCGGAATTCCTGCAAGGAGGTGACCTTGAGCGCCTTTTCGCCATGGGTCGCCAGCGCTGCCTTCCAATCCTGGAACTCCTCTTCGCTCAGCGCATAGCGTTTCAGCGCCTCTTCCTTTGAAATCAGCCCGAACATCACGCCGCGCACCACCGCAGCCTTGCGGCTGGCCACCCATCGGCGCGTATTCGGCGGCGGCAGATCCGCCTGAGTCATCACCGTTCCGTCGGGAAGTTTAACGGCGCGCGGCCCTTCCACTTTCTTCAAATACATCGCCCTGCTCCTTCAAGAGATGCAAAGCAGTGTTGCGGTGGAGGTTTAACGGGAAGTGAAAGCGGCCCTTGAGAGTATCTTCAATTTACCTATATTGCAGGCTTTCCAGAGGAACCGCGCGTATGTTGGACGACAGCACAAAACTGAATTCGCTTGGCTTTGCCAAACCCCCGTCGGAAACCCGGGTGGTCGTCGCCATGTCCGGCGGCGTGGACAGTTCCGTGGTCGCCGCGCAACTGGCCGAGGAAGGCTATGACGTGGTGGGCGTGACGCTGCAGCTGTACGATCACGGCGCGGCACTGGCCAAGAAGGGCGCCTGCTGCGCCGGCATCGACATCCACGACGCCCGCCGGGTGGCCGAGGAAATGGGTTTCCCCCATTACGTGCTGGATTACGAAAACATCTTCCAGGACGCGGTGATCGACGAATTCGCCGACAGCTACCTGGCCGGGGCCACGCCCGTTCCCTGCATCCGCTGCAACGAGCGGGTGAAGTTCAAGGACCTGCTGGAAACCGCCAAGGACCTGGAGGCCGATTGCATGGCCACCGGCCATTACATCCAGCGCAAGATGGGTGAAAACGGCCCCGAGTTGCACTGCGCCGAAGACGCCAACCGCGACCAGAGCTATTTCCTGTTCTCGACCACGCCGGAACAGCTTGCTTTCCTGCGTTTCCCGCTGGGGCACCTGCCGTCGAAGGACGCCACCCGCGCGCTGGCGGCGAAATACGGGCTGGCGGTGGCGGACAAGCCCGACAGCCAGGATATCTGCTTCGTACCGAACGGCAACTACGCAAGCGTGATCGAAAAACTGCGCCCCGGCGCGGCGGAACCGGGCGAAATCGTGCATGTGGACGGTCGGGTCCTGGGCAGCCACAAGGGCGTGATCCATTACACGATCGGCCAGCGCCGCGGCCTTGGCATCGGCGGGCTGGACGAACCGCTTTACGTGGTCAAGCTCGACGTCGACAAGAAACAGGTCGTGGTCGGCCCGAAGGAAATGCTGGCGACCCGCACGGTGCCGGTGCGCGAAATCAACTGGCTCGGGGACGAGCCGTTCGATTCGCGCCCCGAATGGCACCTCAAGGTCAAGGTCCGCTCCACCCGGCCGCCGCGCGAAGCAATCGTCCGGCCGTTGTCGCCCACTACCGCCGAGGTGGACCTGCTGACGCCAGAGGAAGGCGTGAGTCCGGGCCAGGCCTGCGTGTTCTACGATCCCGACAGCAGCCGCATCTTCGGCGGCGGCTGGATCTGGAAGGGCTGAGGCGGGCGAAATCCGGCACGGATTGCGCGGGCGTTTTCTGTTCCGGAAAACGCCTAGCCGCGCCGCTCGGGCGGCATGCCCGAGCGCACCACCTCTTCGACATGGGCGGCCAGCGTCTTGCGGTTGGGGAAATCGTCGACCCGGATGGGTTCGTGGTAAACGACCTCGACCGATCCCTGTTTCGGCGCCGCCAGCACCTTCAGCAGATGCCCTCCGAAATCCATTTCGCCCCACCAGCCATAGAACCTGTCATCCGCGCCCTCGGGCGCGCGATAGATCACGGTGACCGGCTGGATATGCATTTCATGGCGCAGGTGATCGCTGAAGAACGCCTGAAAAAGCGTTGATTTAAATGGCAAAACCACCATCCCGTCGGTCGATGTGCCTTCCGGGAAGAACAGCAGCTTGTGACCGGCCAGCAAACGATCCTCGAAGACCTGCTGCTGGACCTTCGCCTCTTTGCGGTCGCGGTTGATGAACACGGTGCCGGTGGCGCGCGCCAGCCAGCCGATGCCGGGCCAGCCCGCGACCTCGGATTTCGACACGAAATAGATCCGCTTGCGCGCGTTCAGCGTGAAGATGTCGAGCCAGGACGAATGGTTCGCCACCACCGCGCCGCGCAGTTCCATCCGCTGGCCGTGGGTCTTGAACTCCATGCCGAGGATGCGGAAGGCCTTGCGGCAGACGAATTGGGTGATATGCGGCGTTACGGGGCGGTGCAGGCCGTAGATCGGCCGTTCCACCAGACGCAGCAGCAGCAGGATCAACAACCCGCCGAAGACCAGCAGCGCCAGCGTCACGCCGCGCAGCGCCACTCTGATCCAGCCGGTGAACGGGATCGGCTCAGGGATCGGTTCCGGCGGCATGTCCCAGCTTGCGTTCACCGCGCAACCTCTTTGGTATAAATGCTTTTCTGCTTTTCGTTCAGGCGCTCGGTATCCATGATCAGGCACACGTCGGTGGTGTTGAAATCATGGTCGATGAAAGCGCCGTCGCCGACGAACCCGCCGAGCCGCAGATAGGCCTTGATCAGCGCCGGCACCTGCACCATCGCCGCGCGCCGGTCGAGCTGATCCTTGGGCACGATATTCATGTCGGCATAGTGATCGGGCTGCGCGCGCACCCGCAGGTCGGGCGGCGCCAGGTGGTTGTGATAGAGCATCGACAGCGGCTGCGCCAGCGCCTGCAGGTCGGTGCCGTGAAAGCTCGCCACGCCGAACAGCACCTCGATCTCATGTTCGAACACATAGGCCGCCAGCGCGTTCCACAGGTGATACATCGCCGCCCCGCCGCGATAGTCGGGATGCAGGCAGGACCGGCCCAGTTCCAGCAGCTTGCGGCCGCTGTCCTTCAGCACGCTCAGATCGTATTCGTCCTCGGAATAGAACTGCCCCACCGCGCGGGCCTGATCGTCGCGCAGCAGACGGTAGACGCCCACCACCTGCTCCATCGCATCGCCCTCGCGGGCGTGATCGATCAGGATCAGGTGGTCGAAATAGGGATCGAAACGGTCCTTCTCCAGCCGGTTTTCGTGGTCTACCATCGCCCCGCCGGCGCCGAGTTCCTCGACAAAGACGGCGTAGCGCAGCCGTTGCGCTCCCTGCAATTCGGCCTCGTTCTCCGCCAGCTTCACAGAAAATTGCGGCGTGCTCTTGGCCATCAGGTCTTTCCAATCCCTCGTTTTTCAGGGGTTTTAGGCAAGCGATTGCCAATTGGCAACCTAGCGGATTCTTTCGCGTTTGACGCGATCGAAACTCCCCCTATGGTGGTGTTAGCGATTTACTAACTAATCCTATTCATCAAAGACCGGCACCAATTCGACGCGGGTTCCATCAATGACCACTTTGCCCGCTTCGCGGAAATTCACCGTGACCTTGCCGCCGATATTGGATTGCACCTGTCCGATGCCCCAATCGGGCTGTGTCGGATGGCGCACCAGCATGCCGGGTTCGAAGAAGGATGTAAGATTGGTCATGATCTTGGCCGCCTAGGGAGGGAGGATTCTTTTGAGGCATTCTAATCAAAGTCTGACCCAACTGGTAGGGTCGCGCATCTGTCACGACCTGATCAGCCCGATCGGCGCGATCGGCAACGGGTTGGAACTAATCCAGATGCAATCGCAATGGACGGACAGCCCGGAACTGGCGCTGATCGCGCAAAGCCTGCATCACGCCAGCGCGCGGATCCGGTTTTACCGGATCGCCTTCGGCCTGGCCTCGGACACGCAGCAGCTGGGCGTCGGCGAAATCAGCTCGATCCTGGCCGACATGACCCGCGACGGGCGGGTGTCCTATGACTGGCAGGGCGGCGAAGGCTGCGCGCGTAGCGAATTGCGGCTGGTTTTCCTCGGGCTGCTGTGCCTGGAAACCGCCTTGCCGCTGGGCGGCGGCATCGCCATCACCTCGTATGACGGGCGCTGGCAGCTGCGCGGCGCGGGCGACCGGATCAGGTGGGAAGACGGCGCATGGAGCGGCGATGTCATTAATACAGCAGGGGAAATCGGCGCCGACCGGGTGCAATTCGCCCTACTGTTGGACGAGTTGCAGCAGCAAGGGCGCGATTTGACGACCGAGGTTGGTGACACTTCGGCCCTCATTTCATTCTGACGCGGGGGGCGCTGCCCCGGATCAGGCCCGCGTGGTGCCGTCGCCTTCGACCAGGTATTTGAAACTGGTCAGCTGGGTCGCCCCCACCGGGCCGCGCGCGTGCATCTTGCCGGTCGCGATACCGATTTCCGCCCCCATGCCGAATTCGCCGCCATCGGCGAACTGGGTCGAGGCGTTGCGCATCAGGATCGCGCTGTCGAGCCGTTCGAAGAACTTGTCGGCGGCCGCGTCATCCTCGGTGATGATGCAATCGGTGTGGCTGGAACTGTAAGTTCGGATGTGATCGATCGCCCCGTCCAGATCGTCGACCACCTTGGCCGCGATGATGCTGTCGAGGAATTCCTTGCCCCAGTCCTCTTGCGTGGCCGGAACGGTGCCCTCCAGCGCGATCCCTTCGGCACGCACTTCCACGCCGCCGTCGATCAGCGCGCGGATCAGGTCGGCGCCCAGGGTTTCGGCGATGTCCTTGTGGATCAGCAGGCATTCGGCGGCGCCACAGATGCCGGTGCGGCGGGTCTTGGCGTTCATCACCACGCGCAGCGCCTTTTCGGGGTCGGCCGCCTTGTCGACGAAGATATGCACGATGCCTTCCAGGTGGGCGAACACCGGCACCCGCGCTTCGCGCTGTACCAGCCCGACCAATCCCTTGCCGCCGCGCGGCACGATCACGTCGACGTAATCGGTCATGGTCAGCAGCGCCTGCACCGCCGCGCGGTCGCGGGTCGGCACCAGCTGGATCGCGTCTTGCGGAAGGCCTGCGGCCTTCAGCCCCTCGACCAGGCAGGCATGGATCGCCTGCGAGGAATGGAAACTTTCCGAGCCGCCGCGCAGGATCACCGCGTTGCCCGATTTCAGGCACAGCGCGCCGGCATCGGCGGTCACGTTGGGGCGGCTTTCATAGATCACGCCGACCACGCCCAGGGGCGTGCGGACGCGGCGGATATGCAGTCCCGTGGGCATGTCCCATTCCGCCATCACCTCGCCCACCGGATCGTCCTGGGCTGCGACGGCGCGCAGGCCGTTCACGATGCCCTCGATGCGGTCCTCGTTCAGCAGCAGGCGGTCAAGCATCGCCGGGCTCAGCCCCTTGTCGATGCCGAATTGCATGTCCTTTTCATTGGCGGCGATGATTTCGGCCCGGTTGGCCCAGACCGCGTCGGCCGCCGCGTCCAGCGCCTTGCGCTTGACCTCGGCCGGGGCATAGGCCAGCTCGGCCGAGGCGGCCTTGGCGCGTTTGCCCAGATCGGTCATCAGGGCGGTGATGCTGTCGGTGTCTTTCATGTCTCGGCCCTCGAAGTTTCGTCTATTCTATCACGGCGCCGTCACAGCGCCATATCGTCCCGGTGGATCAGGGCCGCACGGCCCGGATAGCCCAGCAGGTCCTCGATCTCGTCCGACCGGTGGCCCTTGATGGTGAAGGCTTCCTTCGCGGTATAGCGTGTCAGCCCCTGCCCCAGCTTGTGCCCGTCCGGCCCCAGGATCGCCACCGGATCGCCGCGCCCGAAGACGCCGGTGATCCCCGACACGCCCGCCGGAAGCAGGCTCTTGCCGCTTTGCAGCGCCTTGACGGCGCCCGCATCCACCACGACCTCGCCCTTGGGCTTCATCGCCGCGATCCAGCCCTTGCGCGCTTGTTGCGGGTCGCCCTGGGCGCTGAACCAGGTGGCGTTGGCGCCTTCGTCGAGCGCCTTCAGCGGACGCATCACCGATCCTTCGGTGATCGCCATCGCGCAACCCGCGCCGGTGGCGGTCTTGGCCGCCATCAGCTTGGTCTTCATGCCGCCCTTGGACAGGCCCGACCCGGCATCGCCCGCCATCGCCTCGATCTCGGGGGTGATGTCGTCGATCACGTCATAGCGGTGGGCGTTCGGATCGTCGTTGGGGTTGGCGGAATAGAACCCGTCGACATCCGACAGCAGGATCAGCTGATCGGCGCCCACGGTGACGGCGACCTGCGCGGCCAGCCTGTCATTGTCGCCATAGCGGATTTCATCTGTGGCGATGGTATCGTTTTCGTTGACGATCGGCACCGCGCCCAGCGTCACCAGCGTTTCCAGCGTGGCGCGGCTGTTGAGATAGCGGCGGCGGTCGGCGCTGTCTTCCAGCGTGACCAGAACCTGCGCGGTGGTGATGCCATGCGGGGCCAGCACCTCCTCATAGGCGCGGGCCAGGCGGATCTGCCCGACGGCGGCGGCGGCCTGCGATTGTTCCAGCGCCAGTTCGGTGGCGGGCAGATGCAGCACACCGCGGCCCAAAGCGATGGAGCCAGAAGAGACCAGGATCACATCCGCCCCCTGCCCCTTGAGCCACGCCACGTCCTCGGCCAGTCCCTTCAGCCAATCGGCGCGCAGATCGCCGGTTTTGCGATCGACCAGAAGCGCCGACCCGATCTTGACGACGATCCGCCGGGCCTCGGTCAGGGTTGCCACGAGTCGTCTTCCTCTTCGGGGGCGTTGCGGCGCAGCCGGTCTTCGTCGATCTGCGCCCGCAGCGCGCGCAGCACGTTGTCGGTGCCTTCGCCCGACACGCCCGACATCAGCAGAACCTTTTCGCCGCAAGCCTCTTCCAGCTCGGATTTCAGGAATTCGCGTTCCTCGTCGTCCAGCGTGTCGATCTTGTTCAGCACGGTGACGCGCGGCTTTTCGGCCAGATCGCCGCCATAGGCTTCCAGTTCGCCGATGATGGTGTGGTAATCCTCGATCAGCGTGCCGGAGCTGCCGTCCACCAGGTGCAACAGCACCGCGCAACGTTCGACATGGCCCAGGAACAGATCGCCCAGGCCGCGGCCTTCGCTGGCGCCCTCGATCAGGCCGGGAATGTCGGCGACGACGAATTCCACCCCGTCGATGCCCACCACGCCCAGGTTCGGGTGCAGGGTGGTGAACGGGTAATCGGCGATCTTCGGCCGCGCGTTCGACGTCGCTGCCAGGAAGGTCGACTTGCCCGCGTTGGGCAGGCCCAGCAGGCCCACATCCGCGATCAGCTTCAACCGCAGCCACAGCGTGCGTTCGACGCAATCCTGCCCCGGATTGGCCCGGCGCGGCGCCTGGTTGGTGGCGGATTTGAAATGCAGGTTGCCCCAGCCGCCATTGCCGCCCTTGGCCAGCAGCACGCGCTGACCAACCTCGGTCATGTCGGCGATCAGAGTTTCTTCATCCTCGTCGAGGATTTCGGTCCCCACCGGCACCCGCAGCACGATGTCGTCGCCATCGGCGCCGGTGCGTTGCTGGCCGCGGCCCGGTTTGCCGTTACCGGCGAAGAAATGCTGCTGATAGCGGAAGTCGATAAGCGTGTTCAGCCCATCCACTGCCTCGGCCCAGACCGAGCCGCCGGTGCCGCCGTCGCCGCCATCGGGGCCGCCATATTCGATATACTTCTCGCGGCGGAAGCTGACACAGCCATTCCCGCCGGAGCCGGAGCGAATATAGACCTTTGCGAGATCGAGAAATTTCATCTGTTTGCTTTCTGATCGGTTCGGCTAGCGGATACGCTATTCCTTGGCGCTTCTCAAGCTGCGCCGGCGTTCCGCCAAAATTCCATAGGGTGAGTATCGGTTGCGCGGACGGGCCACAGGGGCCACCGGCCGCGTCAGTCTTTCAGCACGACCGGCTTTATGGTCGTGGCATCGTCATGGGCTGTTTCATGGGATTTGCCGCCCCGACAACCAATCGCCCCGGCCGATGGCGAAATCCACCGCGCCCAGATCGGCGTTGCGCGCCTTGCAGAACCCCTCGCTGCGGCCCAGTTCGCGCATGCCGCATTTGACCATCACCCGCATCGAGCCGGGGTTGTCGTCCCAGGCCGAGGCGGTGATCCGGTCGCGGGTTTCGTCCTGAAAGCCGCGTTCGATCATCATCGACACCGCTTTGGTCATGATCCCGCGGCCCCAGAAATCCTTGCGCAGCGTATAGGCCAGATCGCCGTCTTTCAGCCCGATCGTGCCAGCGAAATGCCCGTCGACCTCGATCACCTGGACCCGGCCGTCGCGCATCTCCGGCGCATTCATCCGCATCCGGGTGAATTCGGGATCGGCGGGCCAGGGCCATGTCGACGTCATCTTCACGGTGTCATAGTCGGACATCATGTCCTGCATGGACTGGAAGTCTGCGTCGCGAATCTGTCTCAGTCGAATAGTCATATCCTTCGCCCCTTGTCGCGCCCGAAGGCAAAGTACGGGCGCGACGGCGCGCCCGTTACAGACGTTTGCTATAGGTCCAGGTCGCAACCGTTGCGTTGCGCGCCACGGAAAAGGTTTCCGCATCCCCCAGATATTCGAAGCCGCAATTGGTCAGCACCCGGGCCGAGGCCGCGTTGTCCTGGAACACTTCGGCGAACAGCGTCTTGTTGCCTTGCGGATTGGCCTCGATCAGGGCGGTGACCGCCTCGGACGCGATGCCGGTATTCCAATGCGGCGGCGCCACCCAGTAGCCGATCTGCGACTGGTCGCGGTCCATGTGTTCCAGCGACACGATTCCCATCAGTTCGCTGCCCTGCGACTTGGTGCCGTCGATTGCCCAGACGTCTTCGTTGCGGTCCTCTGTGAGCGCGCGGGCGATGAACGCCTCGGCGGCGCCCGGCGGCAGCGGGTGCGGGATCGAGCGGGTGAAGCGCGACACGCGCAGATCGCCGCCGTGCAGTTCGATCATTCCCTTGTCCGATTTGCGCAGTGGGCGCAGATCGAACCGGTCCGTTTCAATCGCCGCTTGCTGCGGCACAGTCTCGAGCATCATGAACATACTCCTCCGAATATTTTCCCGAAGAATTCCGACCGAAACCCGTCTCCTCCTGCGGGTGGACCGGCAGGATAGACCTGCGGGATGTCAATCTGATGGCAATAGTGCGAACAAAACAAAATGGGCTGCAGGATCGGCGAAAACACGCGACCCAAGCGGAAAACCTTTCAGCCATAGGAACCTAAAACGGAAAAAGGGACCGGCTTTTCAGCCGATCCCCCTATTTCGTTTCGTGAAACGATCGGCTTACTCGGCTGCCTCCGCGACTGGCAGGACCGAAATGAAGGTACGGCCCTTGAGGCCCTTGTGGAAAGTTACCTTGCCTTCGACGGTCGCAAAGATGGTGTGATCTTTGCCCATGCCAACGTTTTCGCCCGGCCACCACTTGGTGCCGCGCTGACGCACGATGATGTTGCCCGGGATGGCCGCTTGGCCACCATAGAGTTTCACGCCAAGGCGGCGACCGGCTGAGTCGCGACCGTTACGGGATGAACCGCCAGCTTTCTTGTGTGCCATCTGGTGTCTCCTTTACCTGCGTTACTTAGCCAGTTCTTTGGCCTGTTCAACCCATTCGGGTTTCACTTTGACGTCAGCGGAATCGACGTCAACAGCGGCCAGCTGTGCGTAAGTGGTGATGCCGGCTTCGACCAGCTTCTTGGCGGCGGCGGGGCCGACACCGGTGATGGCGGTCAGATCGTCGCCTGCCGCGGCTGCGGGGGCTGCTGCCTTCGCTGCGGGCTTGGCTGCGGCTGCCGGAGCTGCTGCGACCGAACCTGCGCCGGCGGCTGCCTTGACGCCCGACTTGCCTGCGCCCGAGGCCAGGATGTCGGTGATCTTGATCAGCGTCAGCTGCTGACGGTGACCCTTGGTGCGCTTCGAGCTGTGCTTACGACGGCGCTTGACGAAGTGGATCAGCTTTTCGCCCTTGATCTGATCGACGACTTCGGCCTGAACGGCAGCGTCTTCGACCAGCGGAGCACCAACGACCAGAGTGTCGCCGCCCAGCATCAGAACTTCGTTGAATTGGATTTTTTCACCTGCGTCGGCAGCCAGCTTTTCAACGCGGAGCACATCGCCCGCCTGAACCTTGTACTGCTTGCCGCCGGTTTTGAGGACCGCAAACATTTGCTTTTCCTTCGTTTTACCGCGTTCTGTGGTCCCCCTTCCGGGGCGTTAGAGGCCGAGGCCACCGCGAACTGCGCGTCTTGTCAGACTGTCATTACAATAACAACGGGCAGAGAAAACCCTGCCCGAGATGCGCGCTTATTGTCGGATCGTGCCCATAAGTCAAGGCATTTCACTGGAAATCCCGGCATTTTCCGGGATCACAGCGATTCCCCCTGCATCTGCCGCGCCAGCGCCAGGCCCAGCGACAGCGAAATCATCTTGTACATCTCATCGAACCCGGCGAACAGCGCCTGGTTCAGCGCCTGTCCCGGACCGGTTTCCGACAGCGCCGCATAGGCGTCGATCTCGGCCACGCTCAGCGGGTCATAGGCGGTCATCAGATAGGCGTAGATCCATTCGCGGGTATCGGTGCGGGTGCCCTCCTCGGTCGCCCAGACCTCGCGCAGCATGTCCTCTTCGCTCAGATTGATCGCGCCGCCCTCGGCGAGGCCCAGAAAGAACATGTAATTGGCGTTCAGCGCCCCTGACACGTTGTATTCGATCAGGTCGTTGACCGCGATGAAGCGATCGATGGCGGCTAGGTGCGGTTCATAGGGTTCTTCCTGTGTCCGGAAGTTTTCCAGCGCGGCGTCGCTGAAATCGGCATCCAGGAAGGCGCGCCGCGCCTCCAGCTCCAGCCCGACGATGCGCTGGCCGCTGTCGCTGCCGAAGAATTCCAGCAGCGGCGCCGCATCGGCGCCGGTGAAACTGTCGTCGAAGCTGGCGCGCAACACCGCGCCCATCTTTTCGGTGTCATGGATGCGCTGGACGATGGCCTGCCAGCCGGGCCCGGTGCCGCCGGGCAGCATGTCGTCGGCCAGGTTGTCGCCATAGTCGATGCCC
Organism: Thalassovita mangrovi; assembly: GCF_009857745.1. Classification (GTDB taxonomy): domain Bacteria; phylum Pseudomonadota; class Alphaproteobacteria; order Rhodobacterales; family Rhodobacteraceae; genus Thalassobius; species Thalassobius mangrovi. The sequence goes on along the minus strand of NZ_WWEN01000001.1, from coordinate 173,326 downwards.
TCGTCGCGCATCACCTGCAGCATCTCGTCGATCCGCAGCAGGCCGAACAGGTTGTCGATTTCCGCCCGCGTCGCCGCCGCGGCCGATTGCACGGTGAGAACCAGCAAACCGAGTGTGAACAGGAAATGGCGCATACAACCTCCCAACAATCTGGGCCCGATGCGCAGTGGCCGGATGCGCGCCATCCGGAAACCGGGCAAATTCGACAAAATAACAAATCAGGTAATACTATCTAGCGCAGCTGCCGGTACGGCTCAAGCGCGGGCATATAAGGGCGTGTTTCCCGGCCCTGCCGGCAGCTCTCTGAAAAAGTTTCACAATTCGTATGAAACGCCCTTGCCACCCGTCAAAAGACCCATTAAACGCACCTCCCACAGACCCCCGCGGAGAGGTGCCGGAGTGGTCGAACGGGGCGGTCTCGAAAACCGTTGTGGGTGCAAGCCCACCCAGGGTTCGAATCCCTGTCTCTCCGCCATTCTTTCCCAAGAATGAGCCCATTCAACCGCCCCCAGGCGGTTGCTGGACGCCGCCCAGGCGGTTGCGTCTAGCCTTCCTTGCCCTGCTCGTGCGCCCAGAGGAAATCCTGCAGCGCGCCGCGGGTTTCCTGCCACAGCGCTTCCAGCAACTGGGCCCAGCCCCTGAGATCCTGCGGCTGTTCGTTGTTCAGGCTGTCTTCCAACCTTACCAGCGCGTTGCGGAATCGATGCGCGCCGATGATCGCCGCCGCCCCGGACAGCGCGTGGACGCGTTGGGAAATGTTGCCCGCGTCGTCCCAATCGGCATCCTCAAGCGCGGTCAGAACCTCCGGCGCCTCGTCGAGAAAGCCCGAAACCAGCCTGTCGGCCCGGTCCGGGCTCAGGTTGCGCAGCAGCTGCGACAGGTGGACCTTGTCCAGCAGTTCAGTCTTGCGCGGTTCGGCCACCACCTCGCCATCGCCGTTCAGCACCGCGCGGATGCTTTTGCGGCTGACCGGTTTCGACACCACCGCATCCATGCCCGCTTCGCGAAACAGCGCCTTGTCCTGTTCGAACACATGGGCGGTGACGGCGACGATTCGGCTGTCGCGCGACGCGCCGCCCTGCCGGATCAGCCGGGTCGCCTCGATCCCGCCCATCACCGGCATGTTGATATCCATCAGGATCACGTCGAACCGGGTGCCCTGCGCCGCCGCGACCCCCTTTTCGCCATTGACCGCCTCGGTCACGGTGTTGCCGTCGCGTTCCAGCAATTCGCGCAGCACGAAACGGTTGGTCGCGATATCCTCGACCACCAGGACCGACAGCCCCTTCACCGGACGCTCCAGGCCGGGGTCTTCCTCCTTGCGCACCGGCGCCGTCATTTGCGCCGGAATCAGATCGACATGGAACCAGAAGATGCTGCCCTCGCCGGGGATGCTTTCGACACCGATCTCGCCGCCCATCGCCTCGACGATGCGCTGCGCGATCCCCAGGCCCAGTCCGGTGCCTTCCTTGCGGGCGCGGCTGTTATCCTCGATGCGGATGAAATCCTCGAAGATCCGGTCGCGTTCCTCTTCGGCGATGCCGACGCCGGTATCCTGCACCTGCACTTCCAGGCTGACCTTTTCGCCGCCCGGCCGGTCCGTCGTGGTGACGGTGACGTTGACCTCGCCGTTTTCGGTGTATTTCACCGCGTTGCCGACGAGGTTCATCAGCACCTGATACAGCCGCTGTTCATCGCCGATGAACCAGCCCAGCCGGTCGGGCACGGTTTCAAGGTTCAACCGGTTGCCGCGCCTTTCCGCCGCGACCTGCATCGGCGCCATCAGCCGTTCCATCATCGCCTCGAAGTCGAACGGGGCTTCGGACAGGGTGACCCCGTCCGCCTCCAGATGGGCGATATCGAGAACGTCGTTGACGTGGTTCAGCAGGGTCTGGCCGGAATGCTGCAGCAGGTCGAGGTAATGATCGGTATCCTTCTGGCTGCGCGTCCCGTTGCCGCGCAGCAGTTCGACCAGGCCGAGGATGCCGTTCAGCGGCGTGCGCATCTCGTGGCTCATCACCGCGAGGAAGCGCGATTTCGCCCGCTGCCCGGCCAGCGCCTTGTCGCGCGATTCCTCTAGCGCGCGCGCGGCCTTCTGCCGTTCGCTGATATCGCGCAGGAAATAGACATAGAACCGGTCGGTTCCGACCTCGGCCACGCCTTGCGACACCTCGACCGGCACGATGGTTCCATCGGCGGCGCTGAGATCGAGTTCCAGCGCCGACACCCGCCCGGTCGTGACGAAGGGCAACGGCACCACATTGCCGGCCTGATCCAGCAGGTTCGTCAGGAAGGTCCGGCCGATGACCTTTTCGCCGTCTAGCTTCAGCAGATGCGCCGCCGCGGCATTGCAATCGTCGATCCGGCCGTCGCCATCGGTGACGATCAGCGCATCGGGCGTGGTGCCCAACACCTCGGCCAGCCGGACAGAGGTGGAGCGGTGTTTGCGGGCGCGCCGCGCGTTTTGCTGGCTGAGCCGGAAAAACAGCCCCGCCAGCATCGTCAGAAGCACCATCAGCACCGCCGTCACAACCGACAGCCGCAGCATGATGTCGCCGACTTCCTCGCGCGCCTTTTCGCCCTTGACCGACCCGACGATCGCGCCCTGCGACGACACGTGGCGGACGTCCCTTGCGATACCCGTCAGCGCCTCCAACAGGGGGCCGGCATTGGCGATCAGTTCGGCGTCTGGGGCGTCGATCATCGGCGCGAGCCTGTCGTTGCGCTCCTTCAGCGCGCCAAGCATCTCCAGCCCATTGGTTTCCTCGAACGCCGAGCGGTACAGCGGGCTGGCAAGCAGCGTTTCGATCCGGGTGTAATAGACGTTGAAACGTCGCCTTACGCTGTCTGCGGCCGCGGCCGGGTCGCCGGTGCCGAACCGAGCGTCCTTCAGGCTGAGTTCGAGCTGCAGATATTCGACTTCAAGCTGACTGGTGGTCCAGACGATATTGTCGATGCGCGAACTTTGCAGCTCCTGGATCTTGCGCGCCGACAAGGTCCAAAGTTGCAGCGACAGGATCAGGGCAACCGTGATCCCCAGGCACAGCAGAACGATCTGGACCAACCGTACCGGGCGAGTTTCCTTCCAGCTCGCGCGCATCGCCCCCTATCCCATTTGTTTCCGGGCTCCGCGTCGCCACGGATTCCGGAATAACCCGTCTCCCAGGTTATTTCAAATGGACGATGCGATCCAACTGCCAAATGCTGTGGGCATAAGTGGTTTCGGTCCGGAATTTCGGATCGCTGTCATAGGGGAAGACCAGCCAAAGCGGCCCCTTGTCACGCACCGACATCAGTTCGCCATTGCGCATATAGGCGACCAGCGCCTCGCTGTCTGCGATCTCGGCGGTGTCGATTTCGATCATGTATTCGTTCAGGGCGCTCAGCTCGACGATGCCATCCTCGAACCCCAGGTGATCGATGAGGTCCTTCAACCAGACACCTTCGAAATGCTGTTCCCCCTCGGTCCAGATCGTCGTGGTACGGAACCCGGAGCGCGGCAGGTTCTGCAGATCGGCCAGCGAAAGCTGAACAGGGGCCTGGTCGGTGTCTTCGCCAAACTGCGCTTCCAGCACGGTTTGCTGCAGCTGCGCCGTGACCGGGCTGTTTTCGGTCGCGGTTTCCGCACGGGCGAATTGCCCCGTGCCGATTCCTGCCAGTCCCAGAACCAAAACAGTTGAAAAGATACGTTTCATGGCGATTTCCCCTCCGGCCTCGCGGCGCAATCTGGCTAAATTGAGGAAAGTCGTCCACTGCCCTATCCTGCTGTATAGGTTTTATTATATAGTGATTTTGTCACGCCCGAATGCGTGATCCCGACGCACAACCAAAACGATTAAAAAAGCACCCAAGCAGAATCCGGTGGAGCCTTTCCTGATGAACAAAATTCTGATCGCGGACGACCACGATCTCGTTCGGGAAACGCTTGCCGCCTATATCCGCGACGCCGGGGAAATCCGCGTGGATCAGGCCGCCGATCTGGATGAAACGCTGTCCCTGATCGTGAAAAACGGCGCTTATGATCTTGTTTTGCTGGATTTCACCATGCCGGGGATGACCCTGCCCGAGGGATTGCTGCGCACGATCGAGGCCAATGACGGCCGCCCGGTGGCGCTGATTTCCGGCACCGCCAGCCCCGATGTGGCGCGCCGTGCGCTGGCCTCGGGGGCGAAAGGGTTCTTGCCCAAGACGATCGCGCCGGAAACCCTGATCTCGGCGGTGCGCCATCTGCTGGGCGGCGGCATTTATGCGCCGCAGCATTTCCTCGAATCGGATCAGGACGAAAGCGACAGCCCGCACCTGACCCCGCGCGAAATGGACGTGCTGCGCGGCATCTGCGAGGGCAAGGCGAACAAGGAAATCGCCCGCGACCTTGATGTGCAGGAAGTGACGGTCAAGCTGCATGTCAAGACGCTGAGCCGCAAGCTGAACGCCCGCAACCGCACCCATGCCGCGATGATCGCGCGGGACCTGAACCTGGTCTGATCCTAGGTTCGCAACCGCACCGCGCAGCCGCGCAGGCCGATCATCGGATCGTCGACCGCAGAAACCGGGATGCTTTCGAGGATCGCACGATACGGCCCGGCGCGATGGAATTGCCCGGCGAATTCGGTCGCGGCCAGGTAAGGCGCAATCGCCACCCCGACGCTTCCGGTCAGAAACAGCCCACCCATCGGCATATGCGTCAGCGCCATATCGGCGCAATAGCGGCCCAGGAAGCGGCCGAACATGCCGATGGCCTGGGTCGCGGCATCATCGCCCCCTGCCCCGGCGCGTGTCAGGATTTCGGCGGGCGGCACATCCGGGTTGCCGCCGGCAAAGCGATAGAGCCGCGCGATGCCCGGCCCCGACAGCGCCGCCTCGACCGGAACGATGGGGAAATCGCCGCTTAGGGCATCCAGGAACTCGAGTTCCCGCCCCGTGGTCGCCGACAGGGCGACATGGCCGCTTTCCGACGGCGCGACCGGCATTCCCGGGCGCAACACCGCGATGTTCAACCCGGTGCCGGGCGCGACCACCATGCGCGCCGCGTCGGGCCTGCCCTCGCCCGGCAGGACCGGCGTGAGGCAACCGGGCGGCAGATCGGCCAGCGCATAACCCATCGCCTGCAGATCGTTCAGCAGGATCGCGGTACGGAACCCGAAACGCTGTTTCAGCGCTTGTTCCGATAGCTGCCAATCGCGATTGGTGAACCGCGCGGCACCGTCGATCACCGGGCCCGCAACGCCAAGACAGATAGCCTCGGGAGGCGTTGCGCCGCTCTGGTCCAGATAGAGCTGCAACAGGTCCGCCGGATCGTCGTAACCGCTGTTGGGGAAGCTGCGAAAACTCGACGGGTCCAGTTTCCCGCCCTGCACCAGCGCAAAGCGGCTGTTGCTTGCCCCCAGATCGCCCACCAGCATTTGCATGGCCCGCCCCCTTGTTCCGGGCTCTTCATATGTGAAAGCCCCCTCGCTCTGCGAAGGGGCTTAGCATCGCTCCCGATTTGCCTCAAGCGCGGCGGCGACGGCCCCCGGCGCGGCGGCCGCGACCTTCGGCGCCTGCGGCGTCGGGCGCTTTGTTCGTCCTGATCCAGTCGGCACCGTGCGGATCGTTGTCGGTCAGCAGGTTGGCTGCGCGGATCGCTTCCATCTCCGACCCGGCGCGTGGCAAGGTCGATCCAAGGCCGAACATCTGCACGAAGCTTTCGTCGTCCATATCGGCGGGCAGGATGATCCCGGCCGCTTCCACCAAAGCCTTCTTCTCGGCGATCTTGGTCTGGGTCACCGGCAAGGCGACAGGGTTCATGATCGCGCTGGTCATCCCCGCCCCCATCGCCATCGGCAGGAAGGCGTTGTTGATGCCGTGCCGATTGGGCAGGCCGAAGGAAATGTTCGACGCGCCGCAGGTGGTGTTGACGCCCAGCTCCTCGCGCAACCGCCGGACCAGTGCAAACACCTGGTTGCCCGCCGTCGCCATCGCGCCGATGGGCATCACCAAAGGATCGACCACGATGTCATGTGCCGGGATGCCGAAATCGGCGGCGCGTTCGACGATCTTCTTCGCCACCGCAAAGCGCACGTCGGGGTCTTCGGAAATGCCGGTATCGTCGTTGGAAATCGCCACCACCGGCACGTTGTATTTCTTCACCAGCGGCAGCACGAATTCCAGCCGCTCCTCCTCGCCGGTGACCGAATTCAGCAAGGGCCGCCCTTCGCAGGCTTCCAGACCGGCCTCCAGCGCGGCGGGGACCGAACTGTCGATGCACAGCGGCACGTCGACCAGCCCCTGCACCAGCTCGATGATGCTGCGCATCAGCGGCGGTTCGGTTTCATTCGGGTTGGGGTTGGAGTTGTAGACCACGCCCGCGTTGATATCGAGGATATTGGCCCCGGCGGCGACCTGCGCCAGCGCGTCCTTTTCGACGGTGGAATAATCGCCCGCTTCCAACTCGGCGGCCAGTTTCTTGCGGCCGGTGGGATTGATCCGCTCGCCGATCACGCAGAAGGGCTGATCGAAGCCGATCACGGCGGTCTTGGTTTTCGATTCAACGATGGTGCGGGTCATTTGGTTATCCTTGCTGGCTGGCGGGACGCGCCGCGGCGCCGCCCTGTTCGATGGCCCAGTTGGCGTTGGCCTTGATGCCGCCCAACGGGAAGAAATGGACATGTTCGATGTTGAAATCCGGGTTCGCCGCCTTGTGCGCGGCCAGTTCCGCCACCACCTCGGTCGGCTCGTAGGGCAGCACCAGTTTGGTCACGTCCATCGCGCGTTTTTGCAAAACCTTCAGCGAGGGACCGACGCCGCAGGCCACGGCGAATTTGATCAGGGTCTGCAGTTTTGCAGGACCGGCGATGCCGATATGGATCGGCAGGTGGATGCCCTCGGCGCTCAGACGGTTGGCCCAGTCGATGATCGGTTGCGCTTCGAAACAGAATTGCGTCGCCAACGCCATTTGCGCGTCGGTGCGTTCGTTGAACGCCTGTTTCCAGCGCAGCGCCTGCATCACCTGTTCGTCGCCGCCATTGGGGTCAATGTCGCGATTGCCCTCGGGATGCCCCGCCACGTGCAGCCGGTCGAACCCGGCCTTGTCGAACAACCCGGTTTCCAGCAGCTGCATCGAGCAGTGGAAATCGCCGACCGGTTCAGCCACGCCACCGGCCAGCAGGAGCCCCTGTTTAACCCCCGCTTCGCCCTGATAGCGGGCGATCCAGTCGTGCAAGGTCGAGGCGTCCTTGATGATCCGGGCCGGAAAATGCGGCATCACGTTGAACCCGTCCCGCGCCAAGCGCGCGGCGGTCGTGACCATTTCCTCGATCGGGGTGCCGTCGATATGGGCGATGTAGACGCGGGTGCCCTCGGGCAGCAGATCGCGGAAATCGTCGACCTTGGCGGCCGTGCGCGGCATCACCTCGATCGAATAACCCTGCAGGAAGGCTTCCACCTGGGCATTCACCGGCGCCTGCTCCTCGTCGCGTCTGCGGAAATTCAGCAATGCCATCACGGCCTCCTTTACCTTGTCACTCAGGCTCACGCCCGGTCCCATCCTTCGTTGTCGATCAGCGCCTTCAGTCGGGCGGCGTCGAATTCGGCCTCCAACCGCGCCGCCTCAGCCTCGGCCACCTCAACCGGATCGCCTTCGACCGCGTAAGGCGCGGCCTTGCGCCATTCGGCGAGGTAAGCGTCGGTATCCGACGCCCCAACCTTCATCGCGGCGCGGTCGATGGCCTGTTCGAACCGTTCGGCCAGCGGTTTCTTGGCGCCGCGGCGGCCCTTCCCGACGATCACCTGCGCCGGGATATCGCGCCAGTAAACTATGGTCACATCGGGCATGGTCGGTCTGATTCCTCTGTTCTCCTGTCCCATGCTTAAACCGGGCGATTTGCGACAAGAGGACGGATTTCGACATTCCCGCAGCGGGGAACGACCAAATGGGCCCGGGCCCGGGGCCAAACGCAGATTCCCGACAGCGGCGCTTGCGCAGCGGCAAAGATGTCACTACCTTAGGGGTAACTCGAAATGGAGGGCGTGTAGTCATGGCGCCCAAGCGTCCCAGAGGTGCGGGCGCATTCCCGAAACCGGTTGAGAGCCCCGCGCCGAAACCGCCAGATACCGCCGAGCTTTATGCCGCGCTGGATCTGGGGACAAATAGTTGCCGCATGCTGATTGCCCAGCCAAAGGGCAGCCAGTTCCATGTCGTCGACAGTTTTTCCAAATCCGTCCAGCTTGGCGCGGGATTGGAATCGACCGGCCGGTTGAGCCGGGCGTCGATGACGCGCACCATCCAGGCCCTGCGCATCTGCCAGCAGAAGCTGAAACGCCACAAGGTCAAGCATATGCGGCTGGTGGCGACCGAAGCCTGTCGGAGGGCGAAGAATTCGCGCGACTTCATCCGCCGTGTGAAACGCGAAACCGGGCTGCAGCTGGAAATCATCCAACCCGAGGAAGAAGCCCGGCTGGCGGTTATTTCCTGCGCGCCGCTGGTGTCGACCAAGACCGAACAGTTGCTGGTCGTGGATATCGGCGGCGGGTCGACCGAACTGGTCTGGATCGACCTGACCTCGGTGCCGATGCGTGACCGGCCGCGCGCGATCATGCGGCTGCATGCCGGGTTCCACCCCAGCGACAGCCCCTTCCCCGCCGCCAAGGTGGTGGACTGGATCAGCGTGCCGCTGGGTGTGGCGACGCTGCGCGATCAGTTCCGCGACGTGACCGACGATTCCGCCCGCTTCGCGCTGATGAGCTGGTTCTTCGAGGAAAACCTGTCGGAATTCGCCCCCTACGCCAAGGATCAGGCCCGCGAAGGGTTCCAGATCGTCGGCACCAGCGGCACCGTCACCACGGTGGCCGCGTCGCACCTGGGGCTGAAACGCTATGACCGGACCAAGGTGGACGGGCTGCGGATGACCTCGGACCAGATCGACAAGGTGATCCGCAACTACCTGATGCTGGGCCCGCAGGGGCGCCGGCGCGACCCGCGCATCGGCCAGGACCGGCAGGCGCTGATCATGTCGGGCGCGGCGATTCTGCAGGCCTTGCTGCGCTGCTGGCCGACCGACCGGCTGTCGGTGGCCGACCGCGGCCTGCGCGAAGGACTGCTTTATGCCCAGATGAGCGCCGACGGCGTGCTTGAAGACGGGCCGTTCTGAGACTATCTGAGACCGCGATTTTACCGCCCCGGATTTATCGGAAACCCGGGGTGACGGAGATACTGCAATGGCGAAGAAACCAGGCAAGAAGAACACATCGGGGCGCGGACAGCGCGATCTGACGGTCAAGGTAAAGACCGCGCGCGGGCGCAAGCTCAGCTCGACGCTGTGGCTGCAGCGCCAGCTCAACGACCCCTATGTGAAACGCGCCCAGGCCGAAGGCTATCGCGGCCGCGCCGCCTTCAAGATCCTTGAGATCGACGACAAGTTCCGCTTCCTCGTGCCCGGCGCGCGGGTGGTCGACTTGGGCTGCGCCCCCGGCGGCTGGTGCCAGGTGGCGGTAAAGCGCGTCAACGCGCTTGGCGAAAAGAAGGGCAAGAAGATCGGCACCATCCTCGGCGTCGACCTGCAGGAGGTCGAACCGATCGCCGGGGCGGAAACCCACCAGCTGGATTTCATGGAAGACGACGCCGACATCAAGGTCAAGGAATGGCTGGGAGGCAAGGCCGACGTGGTGATGTCGGACATGGCGGCGGCCTCTTCTGGGCACAAGCAGACCGACCATTTGCGCATCATCGCTTTGTGCGAGGCGGCGGCCTATTTCGCCTTCGACGTGCTGGAAGAAGGCGGCACTTTCGTGGCCAAGGTCCTGGCCGGTGGCGCCGAGGGCGAGCTGCAGAAGCTGCTGAAGCAGAAATTCACCAAGGTGGTGAACATGAAGCCGCCCGCATCGCGGTCGGACAGTTCGGAAAAATTCGTCATCGCCACCGGGTTCCGGGGCGGCCGGAAGGACGACGAGGAAGAGTGATCGGCACAAACCCATTGCAACGGGTTTGACGCGATTTCGGAATCGCGTCCCAACCGCCTTCGAAGGCGCTTTCACAAGGCGCTTCGAAGCGCCTTTTCCCGCCCAATCCCCGCTGATGTCACCGGGCGCAGGCTTTGACCTGCCGCACGGCACAGCGCCATTGCCTGGGGAATGTGAAGCGGCGCCTCGCCATGTCTTCGGCGGTTCTTGCTGGACAGGTTTTCCTGTCGGATCAGTTCGAACAACCGGCCATGGCGGGCCTGCAGCGGGTCTTGCGGATGGAAATGCATCTTGTGCCTCGTCTTTGCCAACGGGCAGGATCGCATTCAAATATGGCCGATTTTCACCGCTTTCGCAGCGCAAACAGGGTATTTCGGGGGCTTGGCCGCGGGCGCGCGCCCCGCGTCACAGCAGATGGCGCAGGGTTTCGGGCACCGTGATCTTGTAGGGCGGATTGTTCATCGCCGCGTGATCGACCACCGTCTTCTTGCCTTCGGTTCGGATCGCGGCGCGCAGCAATTCGGCGGCCTTCCCGAAGCCGCCCTCGACCGGCAGCTCCTGCGATTGCTCAAAAAGGCCCAGTTCCTTGTCGCGGATCATTTCCGATTGCGACCAGTTGATCCAATAGCGCTTGCCCGGTTCCGGCCCATCCTGGGTTTCGGCCTGATGCGCCCGCGACTGTTCCACGATCTGGCGCCGCTCCTCCATCCGTTCGGTGTAATCGGGCGTCACGTAATGCAGGTGGAACAGCAGCAACTCGGGATCGATGGTGAACCTGCCCCGCTGCAGCCCATGCCCACCCACGGTCCAGATCGCGCGGTCGCGCACGATGCAGGGCTTGGTGTATTTCGCGCTGAGCCGGGCTTGCGGATAGACCTTCAGCACGCCGTCCTTCACGTCGCCCTCGCCCACAGGCATCAGGTTCAACCCGATCGGCGACAGCGCCAGGGTGTCGGCGGTGCTTTTTTCCAGGTGATCCAGCAAACCGCCCTGCCCCAGGCAGACGATCAATTCGTCCACATCGGTGCAGACCACCCGGTCGTAGAAGGCCAGCAACCCGTTGGTGATCCCGCCCAGCAGGTCCCACCGGCGCCGGGTCAGATCCATCGTCACCTCGTCGCGCGGGATGTCGATCACGTTGCAGCCCTGGGCGATGTCGTGGATCTTCGGATCGCCGCCGTGATTGATCACGTAAAGGCTGCTTCGGTCGACATATTGCGCGTTGTGCTGCACCCATTTGTCCAGCAGCCAGTAATCGCGCCAGACCATGGTGACGAAAGCCAGCCGCATTACAGGGCCCTTTCCTGTTGGGGCGTGAAATTCATGCCCCACTTGTCCAGAACCCGCTTGAGATCCTGCAGCTGCACCGGCTTGGTCAGGTAATCGTTCATTCCCACCTCGACGCTGCGCTTGGCCTCTTCCACCAGGGCGCTGGCGGAAATCGCTATCACCGGCACCGGCGGCAGGCCATTCTGCGCCTCGAAGGCGCGGATGTTGCGGGCCAGTTCGAACCCGTCCGCCTCGGGCATCTGGCAATCGGTCAGCACCATGCGATGCTGGCCGGATTTCCATTTCTCGAAGGCATCAATCCCGTTCACCGCCGTTTCGCAGCTATAGCCCAGCAATTCCATCTGTTTCGACAGCACGACCAGGTTCAGTTCGTTATCGTCCACGATCAGAACCGGCGCGCCGTTGCCTTCTGCCGCCAGCAGCGGGTTGGTAACCTGATCCGCGGGGCGGCGCGGTTTTTCGATCCGCCCGGTCAGCAGCGCCGCCCCGCGCAGGATGTCGCTGACATGGATCGGAAAGCGGTAGGACACGTAAAGCGAGTCGTTGACCAGCCCCTTGGTCCGTTCGCGGGTCGCGTCGAGCAGGATCACCTTGCAGTCGGGATTGACCTGGCGCAGCGTCCCTTCCACCGCGGCACTTTCTTCCTGGGTCGGGAAGGACAGGAAGATCACCGTGTCCTTCGTCGCCGTTTCGGCGATCCTGGCCAATTCGGCCTGATCCGGCACCATTTTCAGGCTTCCGGCGCGCTGTTCCAGGAAATTCCGCGTGCTGCTGCTGGCATTCAGCAGGGTATCCATCATCACCAGGTGGACGCCATCGATCGGGCTCAGCGACAGCGATCCGGCCCCTTTGACCGGTTCCATCGGCAGGGTGACGGTGAAGGTCGATCCCTGCCCCGGCGCGCTTTCCACCTCCATCGTGCCGCCCAGGAGCTTGACCAGGCTTTGCACGATCACCAGGCCCAGCCCGGTGCCGCCGAAGCGGCGGGTGGTCGAATCCTCGCCCTGCTGGAAGGGTTTGAAAATCCGCTCCAGCGTTTCCGCGGACATACCGATGCCGTCGTCGCGCACCCGCAGGCAGACCTCGTCGCGCCCTTTGACCGGGGCGATATTGAGCTCGACAAAGCCCTGGGCGCCCTCTTCGCGCTTGGAAAACTTGATCGCGTTGCTGAGCAGGTTCAGCAGGATCTGCCGCAGCCGGATCGGATCGCTGCGCACCAGTTCCGGCAGGCCCGGCTCCACCCCGATGACGAATTTGACATTGCTGTTCTGCGCCTGCACCGCCAGCGTTTCGGCGGTGTTTTCGATCGCTTCAAGCAGCACGAAATCGGTCTTTTCGATCTTCAGCTGCCCCGCCTCGATCTTGGCGGCGTCTAGGATGTCGTCGATGATCCCCAGCAGGAAGAAAGAAGAATCCCGGATCGTGTCGAGCATCCGCATCTGCTGATCGTTCAGATCGCTGCGGCCCAGCAATTCGATCATCCCCAGAACGCCGTTCATCGGAGTTCGGATTTCGTGGCTCATATTGGCCAGGAACACCGATTTCGCGGCATTCGCCGCCTCGGCGGCGCGTTTTTGCAACAGCGCCTCGGCGGTCTTTTCGCGTTCGGCGACGCGGCCCAGCTGCACCCCCAGCCGGTGCATCAGGTCGAATTTGTAAATATCGCGCGGTTCGATCTGGTCGGAATAGAATTCCAGCATGGCGACGATTTCGGTTCCGACATAGACCGGCACGATGAGCGCCGAAAACAGGACCCGCTTTCCCATATCGCGCTGGATGACCAGATCGCCGAGTTCATAGATGTTTTCGAACCATTGCGGCACGCCGCGGTCATAGCACATGCCCAGCAATCCGGCGTCTTGTTCGAAAACCTTCCCCTGGGTCAATTCGCGGAAATAGCCGAACTTTTCCTCGTCCGAGATATAGATATGCCCGGTCGGCACCAGCGAAACCTTTTCGCCATCCTTGCGCACCCGCACCAAAGACCCGATCGGCCAATTCATATACTTGGCCATGATCGTGATGGATTTTTCGAATGCCTCGTCCGAATTATCGGCGCTGTTGGCGATGCTGGCCACCGTTTCGATGATCTGCAATTCCCGCAACACACGGTAGAATTTGCTGCGATAGCCCTTTTCGGCCGAGATATCCTTGTAATTGGTCAGAATCCCGTCGAAATTTCCGTCTGCGTCGAAGATCGGAACCTTGCTGACCTTGAAGATCGCATGGATTCCCTGCGTCACGGTCAGTTCGAAATCGACATTCCTGACCGGCTGCCGGGTGTCGACGACCCGGCGATCGTGTTCTGCTTCGAATTCCGCGATATCCCGCCGCGGAATGTCACCGTTACTCAGCCCGGCAATCTGCCCTGCTGTCCTCAGTCCGATCAGTTTGGCAAATGGCGAATTGCCAGCGACAAAGGTCAGATCGGAATCCTTTAAAAAGAAGCAATCTAAACTGATATCGCTGTCTCCCGCTTACGCGCTTTCACGCAACACTGCCCTTTTAGGCGCTCAACCCAACCGAGTAGGCACCGCTTTTTTAGAACCATACGCAAAACAGAGTTTGTCTGTAAAACATTATTTTAATTGACATATTACATATTCCTATTTGCCCCTTCCGGATGATCATTCGCGATGCGTATATCAGCGGACAGGACTGGGTATCCCACGGTATACCATACATAAGGTTTAAAAGGTTTATGTCGCATCTTTTCGCTCTCTCATATCAGACAGGCTTTGCCTGCCTCCGGCGCGCCTGTCATAGTCCTGATAACCGCCTGTGCCAGTTCGGTACGGAAACAATGAGCCGAAACAGATGCGTATTGAAAACAAGACATTCGAAGAACTCTCGCCCGGCGACAGTGCCGAGATTCGCCGCCTGGTCACCCAGGACGACCTGATCGTCTTTGCCAACGTGTCGGGCAATCACAACCCAATGCACCTGTTCGATCAGGATGGCGATGGCGACGGTCAGAACGAAGCGCTGGCGCCGGGGATGTTCCTGGGATCTCTGATTTCCGCCGTTTTAGGCAATATCCTGCCCGGAGCGGGATCGCTCTATCACAGCCAGGACCTGAAATTCCTCGGTCACGCCCATGCGGGCGAAGAACTTTGCGCCCGGGTGACGGTGAAATCCGCCGATCCGGCGACCCGGCGGGTGGTGATGGACACCACCATCGAACGGATCGCCGACGGCGCGAAGCTGGTCGAGGGCACCGCCTGCATCGAAGCCCCCGATCACAAGCTGCATTACGACACCCACGACCTGCCCGGGCTGATCGTGCAGCGCCACCGCCACTTCGAAAAGCTGCTGGCGCGGGCCGAACCCTTGCCGGCGCTGAAAACCGCCGTGGTCTGCCCCGACGAGCCCAATTCGCTGGGTGGCGCTTTGTTGGCGCATCAGCACACGATCATCGACCCGATCCTGGTGGGCGACGCGGAAAAGATCCGCGCCGTTGCGGCGGAAATGGGCCGGTTGCTGGACGGGGTCGAGGTGATCGACGCCCCGAACCACCGCGACGCCGCGCGGCTGTGCGTGCAACTTGTCAACGAGGGCCGCGCGCAGGCGCTGATGAAGGGGCATCTGCATACCGATGACCTGCTGCGCCCGGCCCTGGACAAGGAAACGGGATTGCGCGCCGGGCGCCGGTTCACCCATGTCTTCGTGATGGATGTGCCAGGGCTGTCGCATCCCTTGCTGGTCACCGATGCGGCGATCAACATCGCGCCGGACCTGAAGACCAAGATGGATATCTGCCAGAACGCCATCGACCTGGCCCTGTCACTGGGGATCGAGGAACCGAAGGTCGGCGTGCTGTCGGCGGTGGAAACGGTGAACCCCGACATGCCGTCCTCGGTCGATGCGGCGCTGTTGTCGAAAATGGCCGACCGGGGCCAGATCACCGGCGGATTGGTCGAAGGGCCGCTGGCGATGGACAACGCCGTCGATCTGGCCGCCGCGCGCACCAAGGGGATCAAATCGCCGGTCGCGGGCCGGGCCGAGGTTCTGGTGGTCCCCAACCTGGATGCAGGCAACATGCTGGCCAAGCAGCTGACCTATATCAGCCATGCCGAGGGCGCCGGGCTGGTGCTGGGCGCGCGGGTGCCGATCATCCTCAACAGCCGCGCCGATGACGACATGGCGCGGCTTGCGTCTTGCGCGGTGGCGGCGCTGCATCACCAGAGGCTGAGCGGGGGCAAGGGATGACCCATGCGCTGACGCTGAACGCCGGGTCGTCGTCGCTGAAATTCGGACTGTTCGAACTGGGCGCGGACGATCCCGCGCTGATCGCCAGCGGCAAGGCCGACCGGGTCGGCGGCGACGCGACGCTGACGCTGAAGGATGCGGCGGGGGCAAAGCTGATCGACGCAGCAGCGATCCCGGCAGAGGGCGTGGTGGATCACCACGAAGCCTTGGCCGCAGCACTGAAGGCACTGCTGGATCATTTCCCCGTGGCGCAGATCAACACGGTCGGGCACCGGGTCGTGCATGGTGGATTGGATCACAGCGGCCCGGCCGTACTGACCCCCGGGATCATCGACAAGCTGTCCCAGCTGTCGCCCTTCGCCCCGCTGCACCAGCCGCATAACCTGGCCGGGGTCCGTGCGGCGATGGCGGCCTTCCCGAAGGCGGTGCAGGTGGCCTGTTTCGACACCGCCTTTCACCGCCACCATCCCTTCGTCAACGACGTCTTCGCCCTGCCCCGCGAATATTACGACAAGGGCGTGCGGCGCTACGGGTTCCATGGGCTGAGCTACGATTACATCTCGGGCGAACTGGCCCGCATCGCGCCCGACCTGCATGCGGGCCGCGTGGTGGTGGCGCATCTGGGCAATGGCGCGTCGATGTGCGGGATGCGCGGCGGTCGCTCGGTGGCGTCCTCGATGGGGTTTTCGGCGCTGGACGGGTTGCCGATGGGCACCCGTACCGGACAGCTCGACCCTGGCGTCCTTCTTTACCTGCTGCAGCAGGAAGGGTTGAGCGTCGAGCAGATCATCACCCTGCTTTACAAGAAATCCGGCCTGCTTGGCCTGTCGGGGATTAGTCACGACATGCGCACGCTGGAAGCCAGCGACAGCGAAGCCGCGCAACAGGCGATCGCCTATTACACCTTCCGCGCCCGGCGCGAACTGGGCGGGCTGGCGGCGGCGCTGGAGGGACTGGACGGCGTGGTGTTCTGCGGCGGGATCGGGGAAAATTCCCGCCTGATCCGCGAACGCATCTGTGACGGGCTGCACTGGATCGGGATCGAAATCGACGATGACGCCAACGCCGCCAACGCGCCGGTGATCAGCCGCCAAAACGCGCCGGTGAAGGTGATGGTCATTCCCACCAACGAGGAACTCGTCATCGCCCGCGCCTGCGCCACACTGGGCAAGCGCGGCGCTTGAGCCCCGATCAGGGCGCGATCACCTCGCGCCGCAGGGTGTCGCGGTTGGCAGCAGCGTGGCGCGCGATGTCTTCCATCGGCGCGAACCAGACGTCGCCGGTGTCCAGCGCCCGTTCCAGCAGCTTTTCCATATGCCGCCAGCGCGCCAGCCGCCCGGTCAGGAACGGGTGCAGGATCGGCATCCAGAACCCGCCCGCCTCGAGCATGGCGTCGAATTCCTCGGCAAAGGCGCGGATGCCGTCCGATGGCGCGCGCACCGGCATCAGGTAATCGATTTCTCCGAAATGGGCGAAGGGCGGCCAGTCGTCGGTGCCCCAGTGGCCGGGGATTTCGATCAGGTCGCCAGCGGGCCGTTCGACCAGGTAGGGCAAATCGTCGGCCATCATCGAACTGTCGTACAAAAATTCATGCGCGATCAGCCGGTCCAGCATCGGCGGCGTGATCGAATAGACCGGCGCGCGATAGCCGCGCGGTTTGCGGCCGGTCATCTTCACATGCACCTCCAAGGCGCGTTCGAACAGTTCCGCCTCGCGTTCGTCCGAATGCTGCATCGGGTCCTCGTGCATCCAGGAATGATGCCCGATCTCATGCCCGTCCTTCAGGATCGCCTCGACCGTGTCGGGGTAGTTCTGCATCACCCAGGCCGGCATGAAAAAGGTCTGGGTCAGCCCAAGGCGGCGATAGGTGTCAAGGATGCGCGGCACCGCGACCGTCGGCCCGTAGCGCCCCATCGAAATCGGCTGCAGCCGCAGCTCGGCATCGTCGGGGCGCGCTTCGCGGATCAGGGAATCGGCGTCGATATCGAAGGTCACGCAGGCGGCGCAGCCCTTGCCTTCGGGCCAGCGGATCGGGTTCAGGAACATCGGTACCTCCTATTTTCGGGGATCAAGACTCACCCGAGACACACGGAAAACAGCGCGGACATGTCGTTGCGCAAACGGGTTTCGATTTCTTCGCGGGACATCGCGTCGGATGAAATGAACTGTACGAAGCGGGCGTTCTGCAGGTGGAACAGCGCCTTGCCCAGATGCACCGGGTCGACCTTGGCCGGGATCGCGCCCGCCGCCTGCGCCGCCTCGATCCGGTTGACCAGCACATAGGCCAGTTGCTGATCGAGCCTGAAATAGGCCTCGCTCAGCCGCGTTCCGGCTTCGGTGGTGACCGCCGCGATGACCTGGCGCCAGATTTCCTTGTCCAGATGGGTGATCGCGTGATCCATGATCACATGCGCGAACGAGACCACCAACTCGACCAGATCGATGTCCTCGGTGGGCAATGATTCGTTCAGACGCGCGATCAGCGCCTCGTCGTTTTCCACCACCAGAGCCAGCAGGACCCCCGCCTTGGTGCCGTAATAATTATGCACCGTGACACCGGAAACCCCCGTCGCTTCGGCGATGTTTTCGATGGTCGTCTTCTCGTAACCCTTTTCTTTGAAAAGAGCTTTTGCCGAGGACACGATCCGTTTCCGGCGATCTTCTTTCTGGCGTGCGCGCAGGGTCGACAAACCTCGCCTCCTTTTTCAAGTGCAATTCATTTCGGCACAACCTTAGCGCAATAAATTTTTTTATTGAATAAAAATTTTTGCGAGATACAGTTTTATTCATCTAATGAGCCAAATTGCCAATCAGAGAGGAATGAACATGCGACCCATCGTGAAGCTTGCAGCAGGCGCGGCCCTGCTCCTGGGAGGCGGTACAAGCGTCGCCTCGGCCGACACCGTGAATGTCGGCGTCTGTGTATCCTGGCCGGGCTACGCGATGCTCGAAGTCGCCCGCCAGAAGGACCTGATCCCGGGTCACGACCTGAACATCACCATTTTCGAAGACCCGCTGGGCGGCCATGCCGCGCTGGCCGCCGGTCAGTTGGACGTCTACGGCTGCACCGCCGATTACACCCCCCTGACCGTGGATCGCGGCACCGACGTGGTGAACGTGGCCTTCCTGAACCCGTCCTACGGCGTCGACCACGTGATCCTGTCGCCCGGTATCGAACCGGCCGACCTGCCGGGCAAGAAAGTCGCCGCGCCGCAGGCCTATATCGGTCAACTGCTGATGGGGATCTGGCTGGATTCGGTCGGCATCACCCCCGATCAGGTCGAATGGGTGAACCTGAACGCAGACGAGGCCGTGGGCCCGATGATGTCGGATGACCTGGCCGCCGCCTACATGTACGAGCCGTGGATTTCCAAGGTTCTCGAAGCCAAGCCCGGCGCGAAAAGCATCGCCAACACCGCCGAGCCGGAGATCCTGAAGACCGGGATCTTCATGGACGCACTTTACATGAACAAGAACTTCATCGCCGAGAAGCGCGATGTCGCCCTCGACGTGCTGAAGGCACGCTGGGAAGGTCTGGGTTACTGGAACCAGCACACCGCTGAAACCAACAAGCTGCTGGCCGAGTTCCTGCAATGGCCGGAAGAAGATATCGGTTACGTCATCGGCACCGACGGCAAGAGCTTCGAAGGCGGCATCTACATGATGGACTTCGATGAATCCGCCCGTATCTGCGGCGTGCTGGACGGCGACGGCCCGTTCGGCATGGCCAACGGTTCGATGGCGGACTCGATCACGCTGACCAATGACTGGTGGATCAAGCTGGGCCTGATGGAAAACAAGGTCGACGCGTCCGCGGGCATCGATTGTTCGCTGATGGGCGACCTGGTGAAATCCGGCTATCGCCAAGCCCTTACCGCACACGATTAATCCGGTTCGGGGCGCGCTTTCCGGCGCGCCCCTGCCAATCCTTTTAAGATCACGAAAGGGGCCGTTGTGGCTGCACAAAGGTTTTTCGAGCTGCGCAAACCGGTAGGAAGCCGGCAGCGTATCGTCTCCGCCCTCGGCATATGGGCGGTCTTCTTCGGCATCTGGGTCGCCGCGACCTCCGCCGGGATGGTGAACGCATTGCTGGTCCCTGCCCCGCAGGATGTTTTCGCCACCACCTGGGACCTGTTCGCCTCGCGCGGCTTTGCCAGCGACGTGCTGATCTCGATCAGCCGCGTGATCGGCGCCTTCGCCATGGCCTGCGCCGTCGCGGTGCCGCTGGGCGTGATGATGGGCGTCTTTCCCAGCATCGAGGCGATCTTCGCCCCCTTCGTATCGGCCTGGCGCTATCTGCCGGCGCCGTCCTTCATCCCGATCCTGCTGATGTGGTTCGGCACCGGCGAGGCGCCCAAGCTGGCGCTGCTGTTCATCGGGGTGATCTTCTTCCTGATCACGCTGGTGATGGACCACACCAAGAATGTCCGCCAGGAATTGGTCGAAACCGCGCTGACGCTGGGCGCGTCGCGCCCGACCGTGGTGCTGAAGGTCGTCTTCCCCGCCGTGCTGCCCGATATCACGGTCGCGATGCGTCAGATGCTGGCGATGGCCTGGACCTATCTGGTGATCGCGGAAATCGTCGCCTCCACCACCGGGATCGGCGCGATGATGATGCGGGCGCGGCGGTTCCTGAAAACCGACGAAATCCTGTCCGGCATCATCGTGATCGGCGTGCTGGGCCTGCTGTTCGATATGCTGTTCGCGATGCTGCATCGCTGGGCCTTCCCCTATCTGAGGAAAAACTGACATGAGCGAGCAGAGCGCGCTTCAAATCCGCAACCTGTCCAAGGTGTTCGACCTGGGCCGCGGCCGGACCGTGCAGGCGGTGCAGGACATCAGTTTCGAGGTCGAACAGAATTCGATCTGCGTCCTGCTGGGTCCGTCGGGCTGTGGCAAGTCCACCGTGCTGCGGATGATGGCCGGGCTGGAAACCCCCACCGAAGGCGACATCGTGATCGGCGGCCACAGCGTCGACGGCCCCGGCCGCGACCGGGGCATGGTGTTCCAAGCCTATACCTCCTTCGACTGGATGTCAGTCCGCAAGAACGTGGAATTCGGCATGAAGATCAACGGCGTCCCGGCGCCCGAACGGGCCGAGCGGGCGCAGCGCTTCATCGACCTGGTGGGGCTTGGCAAATTCGCCGATGCCTACCCGTCGCAGCTGTCGGGCGGGATGCGCCAGCGGGTGGCGATCGCCCGCACCCTGGCCAACGGCCCCGAGGTTCTGCTGATGGACGAACCCTTCGGCGCGCTGGATGCCGAAACCCGCTGGCTGATGCAGGAACTGATGGTCAACGTCGCCGAGGAAACCAACACCACCATGGTGATCGTGACCCACGACCTGGAAGAGGCGATTTTCCTCGCCGACAAGATCGTGTTCCTGTCGAGCCACCCGGGGCGGCTGAAGGAAGAGATCGTGCCGGGCTTCAAGCAGGGCAAGCGCATTTCCGACAAGGAAAAGGTCGTCAAGCTGGACGGCTACAGCGATCTGGAAGCCCACCTGATGCACCTGATGCGCGAAGAAGGGCGCGGCGTGGAATGACGGGAACGGTCAGCTACGATTTCACCGGCAAATCGGTTCTGGTGACCGGCGCCAGCAGCGGCATCGGTTATGGCGTCGCCACCGCCTTCGCCGAAGCGGGCGCCGACCTGACCATCCTGTCGGAAACCGACGCCATCCATGACGCCGCAGCCAGCCTTCCCGGCAATGTGCGCGCGATCCGCTGCGATATCGCCGATGCGGCCATGGTGACCCGGGCGCTGGCCGATATCGACCGGCTGGACGTGCTGGTGAACAATGCCGGGTTGGAACGCCCGACCCCGCTTTCGGGGCAGAACCCCGAGGGCGATGAGACCTTCGAGCGGATCATGGCGATCAACGTCACCGGCACCCGCAACGTCACCGACACTCTGGTGAACCGCATCGCCGATGGCGGCCGGATCATCCTGACCGCCTCGATCTGGTCGCGCACCGCGGTGCCGGGGTTTTCGGCTTACGTCGCCAGCAAACACGCCAATCTTGGCCTGGTGCGGACCTGGGCGCAGGAACTGGGGCCCCGACGCATCTGCGTCAACGCGGTCTGCCCCGGCTGGGTCAAGACCGGGCCTGCGATGAATTCGCTGCGCGAACTGGCCCAATCCAGCGGCCGCAGCGAGGATGAAGTCGCCGCCGAAATCATGTCGGCGCAGGCCATCGACGGGCTGATGGAACCGCAGGACATTGCCGGGTTCTACCTGTTCCTCGCCTCGATGGGCGGCGCCAACATCACCGGGCAGGCGATCAATATCGACCGCGGCGAGGTGATGGCATGACGCTGCAGGGCAAAACCGCGCTGGTCACCGGCGCATCGCGCGGAATCGGCCGGGCGATTGCGTGCGCGCTGGCCGAGGCCGGGGCCAAGGTGGCCATCTGCCATCCCGGCGATGCGCAGGCCGATCAGGTGCTGGCCGAGCTTTCCGAAAAGACCGAGGCGATTGCCATCAAGGCCGACGTCTCCGACGAGGCGCAGGTCATCGACATGTTCGACACCGTCTGCGAAACCCTCGGCCCCCCCGATATCCTGATCAACAATGCGGGCATCCTGCGCGAAGCCCCTTTGGCCGACACGACGGCAGAAGATTTCGACCGGGTGATCGCGGTGAACCTGCGCGGCGGCTTCCTGTGCAGCCGCGAATTCGTGCGCCGCACCAATACCGGGCGGATCGTCAACATCGCCAGCGACCTGGGCCTTCTGGGCCGCGAAGACCTGGTGGCCTACAGCGCCTCCAAGGGCGGGGTGATCGCGATGACCCGCAGCCTGGCCCGCGAACTGGCCCCGAACATCCTGGTCAACGCGATTGCGCCGGGATCGATCGAAACCGACATGACCAGTCCCGCCAGCATGACGCCCGAACAAATCGCCAAGGACATGGCGACGCCGCTGGCGCGCTTCGGCCAGCCCGAAGACATCGCCGCGATGGCCGTGTTCCTGTGCGGCGCGGGGGGAAATTTCATCACCGGTCAATGCCTTGGCGTGAACGGTGGAAGCGTGATGACATGACAAAGGATGCCAAGATGAGCGACCCGTTTTTTCACCCGGTTTCCGGGTTCGACCTGCCCCGCTTCGCCGGGGTGCCGAGCTTCATGCGCCTGCCGCATCTGACGCTGGACGATCCCCGCATCGCCGACGTTCAGGTCGGCATCATCGGGGTGCCGTGGGACAGCGGCACCACCAACCGCCCCGGCCCGCGCCACGGCCCGCGCCAGCTGCGCGACATGTCCACCATGATCCGCGCGCAGAACGGCGCCACCGGGGTGCGCCCGTTCGAGATGATCAACTGCGCCGATCTGGGCGACGTGCCGCCGAACCCGGCCGACCTGATGGACAGCATGAACCGGATCACCACCTTCTACGACCAGGTCCTGTCGGCGGGGATGATCCCGCTGACCGCCGGTGGCGACCACCTCTCCTCGCTGCCGATCCTGCGCTCGCTGGGCAAGGCGGCGCCCTTGGGCATGATCCATTTCGACAGCCACACCGACCTGTTCAAGGATTACTTCGGCGGCACGCAATACACCCACGGCACCCCGTTCCGCCGCGCGGTGGAAGAAGGCCTGCTGGACCCCAAGCGCGTGGTGCAGATCGGTATTCGCGGTTCCACCTATGACAGCGAGGACCGCGATTTCGCCGATTCCGTCGGCATCCGCATCATCCCGATCGAGGAATTCCACGCCCGCGGCCCCGAGGACGTGATGGTGGAAGCCAAGGAAATCGTGGGCAGCGCGCCCACCTACATTTCCTACGACATCGATTTCGTCGATCCCGCCTTCGCGCCGGGCACCGGCACGCCGGAAGTGGGCGGGCCGAATTCCTACCAGGCGCTGCAGGTAGCGCGGATGCTGAACGGGGTTGATATCGTTGGCGCCGACCTGGTCGAGGTCTCGCCGCCCTTCGACGACAGCGGCGCGACCGCGTTCCTCGGCGTGTCGATCATGTTCGAAATCCTGTGCAATATCGCGCTCAACCTCAAAGGTTGAGCCGGTCCGCCCCCCACTCACGGAAATGGGCTGACCTGCCTTGCAGGAAAGAAGGAAACGGCGCCTCGGCGCCGTTTCTTTTCGTTTCACACGTCGAGGTTCTCGGCGGCCTCGGCAATCAGCGCAAGCGCGCGTGGCGCATCGCCCAGTTCATGCGCCATGAGCAGGGCAAGCTTGGCGAGGTACAGCTCGCGCTTCTCCGCCCCCAGTTCATCCAGCCGGTTGGCCAGCGCCTCATAGATGGTTTCGACCTCGGTAGGTGTCATTTGCTCTCTCCCGCGGTGGC
Source organism: Thalassovita mangrovi (assembly GCF_009857745.1). GTDB lineage: Bacteria > Pseudomonadota > Alphaproteobacteria > Rhodobacterales > Rhodobacteraceae > Thalassobius > Thalassobius mangrovi. Next base: position 149,585 of record NZ_WWEN01000001.1, on the reverse strand, counting down.
GCGGACGTAGGCCGCGCGCAGGGTTTCCGGCGTGGCCCGCATCCAGCGGGCGGCGATATGCAGGTCGGGACGGACCAGATAGGCGCTGTGCGGACCGGCGGCCAAGACCTGCGCCGCTTCCGACCCCGGGTCCAGCACAACCACGTCCAGATCGAGGTCGGCAACGCCCTGCGCCAGCCCTTCGTCGAAACTCAGCAGCGTGAAGCCGCCGCCCAGCAGATCGGTCAGGAACCCGTCACGCACCCGCGCCTCGGGCAAAACGGCACCGGGCACCGGGCCGCCGCTGAAACCGGGATCATCGGCAGACACGGCGGGGCTGTCGGCATAGGTATAGGGCGTCATCTGGCGCGGATTGGCCAGTTCCCCGGCGAAGGGATGGCTCAGCGCCAGGTTCAGCGCCGCGTCGCGCATCAATTGCCAGCCGGGGCTGGGCGGCGTCATGAAGCGCGCCGATTTCGACGCGTTGGCGAACACATCCAGCGTCGCGCCGCGCCGTTCGGGCGTGTAGCTGTCCAGCAGGGGCGCCCCCGCCCTGCCCTGCATCACGAAGGCCAGTTTCCACGCGATGTTATGGGCATCGGCCAAGCCATTGTTCAGCCCCCGCACCCCGAAAATCGGCACGATATGGGCGCTGTCGCCGATGAAGAACACCCGCCCGTCGCGGTAATCGTCCAGCGCCAGCGTGTTGGCGGAATAGATGCTCCACCATTCCAGGTCCCAGTCGCCGGTATGGCCGATTTCCTGCAAAACCGACGCCACCGTCTGGCGCACGTTTTCCTCGCGGATCGCCTCGGCATCGTCCTCGTCGTCGTGCAGCTGGTAATCGATGCGCCAGATATTGTCGGGCTGCTTGTGCACCAGGATGGTGCCGCCGCGCCTGCAATCGGGATCGAACAGCGCCCGGCGGATGGTCGGGTAATCGTGATCCATCTGCACATCGGCGATGACATAGCGGCCTTCGTAATTTTCCCCGCGCAGCCGCAGCCCGCGCATCTGCCGGATCGCGCTGCGCGCCCCGTCGGCGGCCAGCAGCCAGTCGGCTTGCATCCGATACGTCCCCAGCGGGTCCTCGATTGTCAGGATGACCGCACCGTCGGCATCCTCCACCCCGCTCACCCGGCTTTGCCAGCGCATGTCGATCAGCGGCTCGCGGACAACCGCCTCCCACAGATATTCCTCGATATATTGCTGCTCGATATTGTACATCGGGCGGTATTTTTCCCGCGCGCTGTCGGGCATGTCGAATTCCAGAATCTGCCGCCCGCGATAAAACGTCCGCCCGGTGGTCCAGGGCAGCGATTTTTCCAGGAACGGGTCCACCGCTCCGATGTCTTCCAGGATGTGATAGCTCTGCCTTGCGACGCAGATCGCGCGGCTGCCGTCGTTGAACGTGTCCTTGGCGTCGAATAGGACCGAGCGCACACCATGCTTGGCCAGCGCCAGCGCCGCCGTCATCCCGACCGGCCCGGCGCCCACGATGGCGACCGGCGCGGCATCGGACAGCCCGGCGCGATCCTGCGGCGGGTCGAAATGCGGATAGGTGAAATAGAGCGATTGCGTCTCGCTGCGTCCGGCTGGCCTCATCTTTGTCCTCCCTCTTGGCTTGACCCGGTATGTAACGGAAATCCCCGCGCATTGTCTGTCCCCTTCACAGGGGGACATGGTAAGGGAAGCCATGACTTCGCTCGCCCATCACGTTGACACCTGCCTCGCCCGGATCGGCACCGGGGAATTCGCCGCCGCCTTCGCCGATTTCGTCGAAACCATGGGCGTCGATCAGATCATGGTCTTCGCCATCGACGGCGACCACGCGCGCTGCCTGCTGTCGCGCCATTTCAGCCATTCGGTGCTGGCCGGGAAGCTGGCGGCGAGCTATCTCGACGGTTGGTTCTTGCAGGACCCGCTGCTGCCCGAGCTGCGCCAGGCCGCACCGGGCACGGTGACGCTGCACCGCCTCGACGGAATCGGGGCCGAGATGGGTGATGACTATCGCCGCATCTTCTTCGACGAGCCGGGGTTAAAGGCCAAGACGACACTGATCGCCGCCGGCGACCGCCTGCGCCTTTTCGTCAGCCTGTATCAGTCGGAGGGTACAAAGGCGCATTGCGACGCCGATCTGGCCCGGCTGGCCGGGCGGCTGGCCTTGATGCATTTCGAACGGATGAGCGAAGACGGCCCGCCGCCGCCGCTGGCGGTGCTGAGCGAACGCGAATGCGCGGTCTGCCTTGGCGTGTTGTCGGGCCAGAAGGCCGAGGCGATCGCCGCCGATCTGGGCATCGCGGCCTCGACCGTCGTCACCTATCGCAAGCGCGCCTATGCCAAGCTCGGCATCACCTCACGCGCGGGGCTGTTCGCGATCTGCGCGAAATAGTGGCACGGGCGCCAAAACCGTCACCAAACCGCCAGTCGCGGAAAATTAACAAATAGAAGCAAGGATGATGGCGGAGAGACAGGGATTCGAACCCTGGAGACGGTTTCCCGCCTACACACTTTCCAGGCGTGCGCCTTCGACCACTCGGCCACCTCTCCGTAGGGGGTGCTATACCGTCACAAACGGGGGGATTGCAAGCCCGTAACGGCCCGCTTTCTGGCCGTTGTATCTGCTTTCTGCATGGCACATATTCGACCAAGACGGAAATCCCCTCACCAAGGTCCCAAAACATGACGCCAAACCCCCGACACAGCCTGCGCCCGCGCCAGATTCCGATTCAGGATCAGGGCCGCACGCAGCTGCAGCGGGTGCAGACCGGGGCGCTGATCATCATCGCCTTCGCGGTGGTGCTGTTCCTGCTGGTGCAGGCGCGGTTCCTGCTGATTTCGCTGGCCACCGCCATCGTGCTGTTTTCGCTGACCAGCGACGCGATCAACTTCATCGCGCGCCAGAAGATCGGGCCGATCCGCATTCCCAACCTGGTCGCCTCGGTGACCGCTTTGGTGCTGATCTCGGCGGCTTTGCTGACCTCGACCTCGATCATCCTGAGCCAGATCAACACGGTGCTGACCACCACCCTGTCCTATGCCGAAAGCGCGCCCAAGGCGGTGGCGGCGATGTTCGCCTGGCTCGGCCATGACGTGGAACAGGCGGTGTTCAATTCGGTCAGTTCGGTCGACATCACGTCTTACCTGCGCACCGGGGCGAGCCAGGCCGGCAACCTGATGTCGGCGACGGTGCTGGTGATCCTCTTCGTCGGCTTCCTGTTCGCCGAACGGATCTGGTTTTCCACCAAGCTGGTGAATTTCTTCGGCGACGAGGATCAGGCCGAACGGGTCGGAAAGGTGATGAGCACGATCATCCACCGGGTGAACTATTACCTGCTGGTCAAGACCCTGGTCAGCGTGGCGACCGGCGGCATGGTCTTCGTGGTGGCCAAGGCGTTCAATCTCGACCTCGCGGCCGCGCTTGGCATCCTGACCTTCGTTTTGAACTACATCCCCAATATCGGGTCGATCGTGGCCACCGTCCTGGTGGCGCTGGTCACCTATGTGCAGACCGGCCAGCCGGCGCCGACCGCGGCGATCTTCGTGGTCGTGGGGGTGATCCAGTTCGTCAACGGCAGCATCATCGACCCGATGCTGATGGGGCGCGCTTTGCGGCTCAGCTCCTTCGGGATCATCATCAACCTGGCCTTCTGGGGCGCGGTCTGGGGCGTGCCGGGGATGTTCCTGTCGGTGCCGATCATGGTGGCGATGATGATCATCTGCAGCCAGGTGCCCGAATTGCGGCCGATCGCGATCCTGCTGTCGCGCCAGGGCCTGCCGGAAGACGACGCCGCCGCGCCGTCGCAGGCCCCCGCGCCCAAAGACGAAAAGTAAGCCTCAGCCGTCGAGCAGCACCGACACCCGGCGGTTCTGCCGCCCCTTCTTTTCGATCTTGCCCAGAACCAGGCGGCCGATTTCGCCGGTGCGCGCCACATGGGTGCCGCCGCAGGGCTGCAGGTCGATCTGATCTTCGCCCTGCCCGATCCGCACCAGCCGCACCTTGCCCTGGCCCATCGGCGGCATCACCGACATGGTCTTGACCAGGCCGGGATTGGCGCGCAATTCGTCATCGGTGATCCAGTCCTCGGTCACCGGCAGGTCGCGGTCGACCAGATCGTTCAGCGCCTCCGCCACCGCGTCGCGGTCCTCCGGCGCCTCGGGCATGTCGAAGTCGAGCCGCCCCTTTTCCGCGCCGATGCTGCCGCCCGAGACCGGGAAAGGCAGCACCACCGACAGAAGATGCAGCGCGGTATGCACCCGCATGTGGCGGTGACGCCGGTCCCAGTCGAGTTCCTGATTCACCTGCGTACCGACCGGCGGCATCGCGCCCGGTTCGGCGGGCACCAGTACGATATCGTCGCCCTCGCCCTTCACCGTGGTGGCGATGGACATCGAACCGCCCGGCCAGCTGATCCGGCCGCTGTCGCCCGGCTGGCCGCCGCCGGTGGCATAGAACACCGTCTGGTCCAGCACGATCCCGCCTTCGGGCGTGTGCGACGTCACCACCCCCTTGGCCGAACGCATATAGGCATCTTCGCGGAACAACGGGCGGGTCATCAGGTGTCTCCTTGATCTTCGTCTTCGGGCGGGGTACCGCGCAGCGCCTCGGGGTTGCGCAGCCAGATATCGCGCTGCGCGAAGGGAATTTCGATCCCTTCCTCGGTAAAGCGGCGGGCGATTTCGTGGTTCAGGTCGGATTTGACCGACAGGCTCCAGTTCACGTCGCGCAGGATGGCGCGGATTTCGAAATCCAGCGAATCCGCGCCGAAGCCGCGGAACAGGATCGACGGTTCGGGATTGGCCAGGATCATCGGATGGGCATTGGCGATGTCGCGCAGGATCGCTTCGACCTTCCGGGTGTCGGTGCCATAGGCCACCCCAACCGGCACGATCACCCGCCCCACCGTGTTGCCGCGGGTGTAATTGGTCACCCGGCCGCTGATCAGGTCGGAATTGGGCACGATCACATCGGTGCGGTCGAAGGTTTCGATCCGGGTCGAACGGACCGAGATATCGCGCACATAGCCCATTTCGCCGCCGACCTCGATCCAGTCGCCCTCGGAGACCGGGCGTTCGATCAGCAGGATGATGCCCGACACGAAATTCGACACGATATTCTGCAGCCCGAAACCGATACCGACCGACAGCGCACCGGCGACGATGGCGATGGAGCTCAGGTCGATCCCCGCCCCGGTGATCGCCACCAGCGCCGCGATGGTCACGCCCACGTAACCGGTGCCCGCCACGATGGCATTCTGTCCGCCCGCATCGATCCGCGTCTTGGGCAGCACGGTGGAGCGCAGCGCCCCCTGCAGGATGCGGGTCGAGACATAGCCGATGGCGAAGATCAGCGCGAAGGTCAGGAAATCGGCGGGGGAAATCCGGGTACCGCCCAGTTGCACCCCTTCGAGGAACCGGCTCCACAATTCGGTCAGGTCGGCCACCCGCGCGCCCCAGACCAGAGCCAGGACCGGCAGCGCGGCAAGCGCCAGAAGGAACCCGATCAGCACCGGCGCCAGGGCTTCGCCGCGTTCGCCGTTGCCGCGGGACAGCAGCGCGTAAAGGTCTTCGACGAAATGCTGCAGGACCAGCACCAGCGCCAGCACCCCGATGGTCATCACCGACGGGTAAAGCAACCCTTCGGCCGCACCGCGATAGCCGATGGCGGCCAGCACCGGGCTGATCGTCCCGACCACGGCGGCGGCCTGCGCCAGCATCCGCAGGGCCCGCACCCGGTAGCGCCCGGGTTCGGCATCCTCGCCGGGCGGCGGCACCAGGCGGCGGCGCAGGAACCGCGACATCCGCAGAAGCGCCAGCCCGGTCAGCAGGGTGATCGGGAAGGCCAGCACGGCGGCGGTTTCTTCGCTGATGCCGGACACGTCGCAGAACATCCGCAGTGCCAGCGCCAGAACCAGCAGCAGCGCCAGCCCCATGCATTGATGCCGCGCCGCCGGTTTGAGCTCGTCGGGAACGTCGAGAGGGGCGGTCTGCTGCGGCAATCCGTGGAACAATCGGTCGCTCATCCAGCCCACGATCAGCAGCACCGCGCCGAAGAAGGGCACCGCGCTCAGCAGCCGTTCCAGCCGCAGCCCGGCAAAACCGGTTTGCAGCGCCGCCGTCACCAGCAGGTTCAACCCGACGAAAGGCACGACTACCTGCCCCAGCGACAACACGAAGTTCCAGACATCGCTTCCCCGTCTGGGGCGGGTCTGCAAATGGCGCAGGGCGCGCGCGGACCAACTGCGGCCACGCAGCAAAAGCACCAGCCCGATCAGCGCCAGCGGCACGATCACCAGCAGTTGATCGCGGAACTGGAACCGGCGCAGTTCATTGTCCCAGTTGCCGCGGAACTCGCTGCCGATCAGGCTCAGCCCGTCGAACATTTCCGACAGCGCCGGTTGCCAGTGCAGCGGGTTGAGCGGCGACGGCCCCAGCGACACCCAGGCCTCGGCCTGGCGGGTGCGGATGATGTCGTCGATTTCGCTGACGATCCCGTTGGCGCGGGAATAGGCTTCGGCGGCGGCCAGCACCGGCGCCTGCAGCCGCGCCAGTTCGGCGTTCAGCTCGGCGCGCCGGGTTGCGATTTCACTGCTTTCCGTGCCGTCTTCGGGCGCCGGGCCCAACACGTCGAGCTGGCTTTGCACCGTGGTGATGCGTTCGCCGTGGGTGTCCTGAGCCTGTAGGAACTGTTCGCGCCAGGTCACGATCTCGGCGCGCAGGCCTTCCAGCGCCTTGTTCGAAGCCTTGCCCGCCTCGACCGCCGCCTCGGCACGCTGCGCGGTGCTGTCCCAGGCCGCGTAATCCAGCGTCTCGGCGGAACTCGACAGGGCCGCCTGCTGGGCTGTGGCACCGGCAGCGGCGGACAAGGCGAGGCCGATCGCCAGCCACAGCGCCCAGACCCATCGCTTCATCCCCGCGCCCGCCATGATCTTACGGTGTCTCGAAGACCGACGGCGGGGTCGGCATGTCGCGGACCAGCCATCCGGGCTGCGGCAGGCTCTTTTCGGCCAGGAATTGCGGGTTGAACAGTTTCGACTGATAGCGGCTGCCGAAATCGCACAGCATCGTCACGATGGTGTGGCCCGGCCCCATCTCCTTGGCCATCCGCATGGCGCCGGCGATATTGACCGCGGTCGATCCGCCCATGCACAGCCCCTCTTCCTCCAGCAGGCGGAAGACGACCGGCAGCGCCTCGTCATCGGGGATCTGATAGGCGAAATCGGGGGTGAAGCCTTCGAGGTTGGCAGTGATCCGCCCCTGCCCGATCCCTTCGGTGATCGAGCTGCCCTCGGATTTGAATTCACCGGTCTTGTAATAGCTGTAGAGCGCCGCACCCATCGGGTCGGCGATGCCGATCTTCACGCCCTTGGGCTGCAGCGCCATGCCGGTCCCCGCCAGCGTGCCGCCCGATCCCACCGCGCAGATGAACCCGTCGACCTTGCCGCCGGTCTGTTCCCAGATTTCGGGACCCGTCGTTTCGATATGGGCCTGCCGGTTGGCGACGTTATCGAACTGGTTGGCCCAGATCACGCCATTCGGTTCCGTCTTGGCCAGTTCCTTGGCCAGACGTTCGGAATAGCGCACGTAGTTGTTGGGGTTCTTGTAGGGCGCCGCCGGCACCTCGACCAGTTGCGCGCCGGCCAGACGGATCATGTCCTTCTTTTCCTGGCTCTGGGTTTCGGGGATCACGATCACGGTCTTGAACCCCATCGACGCGCCGACCAGCGCCAGGCCGATGCCGGTGTTTCCGGCCGTGCCCTCGACAATGGTGCCGCCCGGTTTCAGCTGCCCCTTGGCGATGGCATCGCGGATGATGAACAGCGCCGCGCGATCCTTGACCGACTGGCCCGGGTTCATGAACTCGGCCTTGCCGTAAATATCACAGCCGGTTTCCTCGCTCGCCCGTTTCAGGCGGATCAGCGGCGTGTTGCCAACGGCTTCGGCCAGGTCATGTGCAATGCGCATTTCGTAAATTCCCTTGTCGTTCCTGACATGGTTTAGGCCCGCTTGGGCCGGACCTCAAGCTTCGGCGCGCAAACGATCACGGTTCCGTGCGAGCCACAAAAGCGCCATCGCCAGCGGCATCACCCGCAACTGCCCCCTGTCCAGCATCTCCATAGCGGCGTCGAAGGACAACACATGGCTGCGGATATCTTCGTGTTCCCCATCGACCCCGCCGGTGCCCTGCGCATGATCAGGAAGGTCAGCCAAGGCAAGGTAAACATGGAAGAATTCCGACGAACAGCCCGGCGAGGGATAACCGCGATGGATCAGCTCCAGACCCTGCAAATCCAGCCCGGCCTCTTCCAGCGCCTCGCGCCTTGCGCAGTCTTCAGGGCTCTCGCCGGGATCGACCCGGCCCGCCACCGGCTCCAATTGCCAGGGGCTGCGATCGCCGCGCGCCCAGGGGCCCATGCGGAACTGTTCCAGCAGCAGCACCCGGTCGCGTTTCGGATCATAGGGCAGCACCAGCGCGGCGTCTGTGGACACGAAGGAGGCGCGCTGCACCTCCGCGCTCATCCCGCCGCCGAATTTGCGGAATTGCAGCTGCTGTTCCTCGACCGCGAAATAATTGGCATAGGGGCGCGATGTGTCATGGCTGATCACGTCCTCCTCACCCAGCCCGCTTGGGGTTTCCGTCGGCGCCTCGTCACGGGCATAGACCCAGCTGGAGGCGCGGGCATGGATCATGGCGTAGATGCGGCCCACTTCCTCGGGCAGCTTCTGGCCATGATAGCTCACGACTTCCTGCGCCGCGCGGCAATTGATCCGGCCCCACTGATCTGCCCATTGCGCCAGGTCGAAAGCGTCGCCCGGTTCATAGGTATTGTCCGGCGGAGTCCAGATCAGCGCCTCGACCGGGCCGGTGTCGCTGTCCACCTCGACCGGGTGCAGAGTATACCCGAAGACCTGTTCATAGAAATCCAGCCGCGCGACATCTGCCGCGCTCAGCCCGTGCAGCAGCAGCCCCTCGGCCGCGTCGCCCGGGGCGTTGAAAATCATCGGGAAAGCCTGGCCGCGGACCAGGCAAACACGGTGATCGGGCAGTTTCGCCGGGATGCGGCGCAAGTCCGGGACGGCATGGCCCAGCACGGATTCGAGCAACGGTAGATGGCGCAGCGTGCCATAGACGAAAACGGCATTCATGACGGTTCGGTCCCGGAAATCAGCAGGTTTATCGCCAAATGCTATTGATCAGTTCGGCGATAATGGCAACCGCGATTCCCCCCGCGATCAAGACCCCGACGACCAGCGGGTCGATCAGCACCGCGCCGAATTCGGCGCCGATGCGGAACATGTCTTCGATCCCGGCCAGCGGGTTGGAATACATCCGGCGCATCGACAGGTGCAGCATTTCGTAGAGCGAATGGAAAAACAGCCCGAAGAAGATCAGCACCGCGATGCCGGTGATGCCGTTGCTGATCGCCATGAACAGCCCCTCGCCGACCTTGGCGCCGATGCTGCGCCAGCCGACAATCGCCCCAAGCGCGGCGTTGACGTAGTTGAACCAGCCGAATTGCGTTGAATCTGGCATCAAGGGGCGGATCAGGTCGGATACGAACCATGCCAGCGCGGCCATCAGGATCGCCGAGGTCAGCTTGGCGGCGGTGGGCATGAACCGGATCATCCGTTTTCGGGCCTCTGGATTGTGATCTGCGTCACGTCACAGTTGCCGCCATGAAAGGCCCCGGCGCAAGAGGTCAGATAGAAATTCCACATCCGGCGGAACCGGTCGTCGAAGCCAAGTGCGGCGACCTCATCCCAGCGGGCGTTGAACCGGTCGTGCCAGCGCCGCAGCGTCTGGCTGTAGCTGTCGCCGAATTCGAACGATCCGACCTCGGTCAGTCCCGCCTTGGAAATCTCGCTCCGCAGTGCCGACGGGCTTGGCAACATGCCGCCGGGAAAGATGTATTTTTGAATGAAGTCCACGCCTTTACGGTATGTTTCAAAACGCTTTTCCTGCAAGGTGATGATCTGCAGAGTGGCGTTCTTGCCCGGTTTGAGACGCTCGCGCACCGTGTCGAAATAGACCGGCCAGTATTTTTCGCCCACCGCTTCGAACATTTCGATACTTGCGATGCCGTCATACTGGCCCTTTTCATCGCGGTAATCCTGCAGCCGCAGGTCGACACGGTCAGATAGCCCTGCCTTTTCAATACGTTCCCGTGCGTACTTCAACTGTTCTTCGGAAATGGTCAGCCCGGTGACCTTCAGCCCGCGTTCCTTGGCGGCATATTCGGCGAACCCGCCCCAGCCGCAGCCGATTTCCAGCACGTGATCGCCGGGGCGCGCCCCCATCCGATCCACCATAGAGGCATATTTCGCCGTCTGCGCCGCCTCCAGGCTTTCCTGCCCGGTTTTGAACAGCGCGCTGGAATAGGTCATCGTGTCGTCCAGCCACAGCGCATAGAAATCGTTGCCCAGGTCGTAGTGATAACTGATGTTCTTGCGCGCCTGTTTACGGGTGTTGGAATTCATCCAATGGCGCATCCGTTCATAGGCGCGCACCAGGAACATGCCGGGGAAACCTTCATAGACCTCGTCATTGCCGCCATGCATCAGGTCCAAAAATGCCTGCAGGTCCGGCGTGTCCCACCAGCCTTCGAGATAGGCGTCGCAAAATCCAAGGTCGCCCTCGCGGATCAGCCGCGCGAACGTGTCTGCGTTCTTGACCCGCAATTCCGCGACATAGCCCGGCTGTTTCCCCTCGGCGCGGAAAATGCGCCCGTCGGGCATCACGAAGTCCAGCCGCCCCTTGGCCATCCGGTTCGCGATTTCAAATACTTTCGCGAAATAGCGCGGCAAATCACTTTGGTTCTCGGTCGTCGTCAGGATCATCGGCAATTCCCCCTCGGTACTCCGAGTACAGGCTGGCAAGAAAATCCTTTTCGGGCAAGAATTTCGTTACATTTCGCTAGAATGAACGCGTTTCATAGGCCGAAAGCGCCCTTTCCCGCCCGTCCTTGACCGTCACGACGGGGGCCGGATAGGTATTCCCGGCCTGCAAGTGCCAGCTTCGGGGAATCGCCTTAAAGTAATATTGAGCAGTTTCACTCGCGCATAAATCGCCCTCGGCGATCCAGGCGTGGCGGTAGGTTCCGCCAGGGTCGAATTTCTGCAACTGGGTTTCGGGATTGAACACGCGGAAATAGGGTGCGGCGTCGGGGCCGCATCCCGCCGCCCATTGCCAGCCCATCGCGTTCGACGCCGGATCCCAATCGGTCAAGCAGTCGGAGAACCAGCGCTGGCCGATCCGCCAGTCTGTCATCAGGTGCTTGGTCAGGTAGGAGGCCACGATCATCCGGCCGCGATTATGCATCCGCCCCGTCACGTACAGTTCCCGCATCGCCGCATCGACGAAGGGCATGCCGGTGCGCCCCTGTTTCCAGGCAATGACATGCGGGTGATTTTCGTCGGTATTCCAAGGGAATGCATCCCATTCCGCACGCCAGTTTCGGGTCAGGATATGCGGCGTGTGATACATCAGGTGATAGGCGAATTCGCGCCAGACCAGTTCCTTGAGGAAGGTCTCGGCCCCGCCGACGCCCTGTTCCCACAGCACCTTCGCCCGCTGCCAGATCTGGCGCGGGCTGATTTCGCCATAGGCCAGCGGTTCGCTCAGCCCCGAGGTGGCGGGCTTGGCGGGGAAATCCCGGTCGCGCGCGTAATCCTGCAGCCGTTCGTCGCAAAACGCCTGCAACCGGTGCTGCGCCGCCTGTTCCCCCAACAACAGGTAAGGCGCCACGATCGCCGCGCCGCGGTTCATCCGATGCCGTGAGGCCCAGGCCGCCAGATTGTCCGATGCCGGCCAGTGATCCGGCACCCGCAGGGTTTGCGGCGCGGGCATCACGTCGGACACCGGCAGCCCGCGCGCGTTTTTCCAAAACGGCGTGAAGACGCGATAAAATCCGCCCGCGCCCGTCTGTACCTGCCAGGGTTCGAATATCAGGTTTCCGGGGAAACTTTTCGCCGTGATTTCAATCGCTTTCAGCTCGGATTTCACCTCGCTATCGCGGGCGATCTCATCGGGGTGATAGGCGCGGTTCCAGTAAACATCTGTCGCCCCGGTTTCCGCCACCAGCGCGCGCAAAACCGGCAGGGCCTCGCCCTGGCGGAACAGCAATCGGCTGCCCGTCCGCCGCAGGGTTTCGGCGAAATGCTGCACCCCCAGTTTCAGCCGCCACTCCGGCGCGGCGCCCAGCCCGGCAAGCGTCCCGTCGGCGATGAACACCGGGATCACCGACCGCCCGGTCCGGGCGGCCTCCAATAGCGCGGGATTGTCCGCCAGTCGCAAATCGCGGCGGATCCAGACGATAACGGGTTTTCGGGCGGTCATATCTTGCACGGCCATCCCCGGTATCTAGGCGGTCAGAGCACGCTGTCCAGCGCCCCGATCAACTGGTCGATTTCCGCGCTTTTGGTGTAATGCACGAAGCTCAGCCGCAGCACGCCCCGTTGCGAGTCCACGCCCATCGCCTGCAGCGCCCGCACGGCATAGAAATCGTCGCCCCCCGCCATGATCCCGCGCTGCGCCAGCGCCTCGGCCAGCGGTTTGGCCGCGCGGCCCGCGTCGATCGCCACGGTGGGCGCGCGCGTGGCGGCGTCGGACGGGCCCAACAGCCGCAGATCGTTGCGCGATTTCAGGAAATCCAGCAGCGGCTGCAGCAGCGCGGTTTCGTGATCGCGCATCAGGTCATGCAGCGCCCTGCCCTTGTCCTCGTCGCTGCCGCCGATGCCGTGGTGATCGGCCAGCAGATCGTAATAATCCGCGATCCCGGCACAGGCGGCCACCTGCGCGTGATCCGGCCCTGCCGGGGTGAAGCGTTTGTACAGAACGCCGCCGTTGAAATAATGCCCCTGGTTCGGCAGCACCTCGCCCAGGGCGCGGCGGATCACCATGATGCCCTGATGCGGCCCATAGGTTTTGTAGGACGAAAACAGGTAGATATCGGGCCCCAGCAGCCCGACATCGGGCAGCCCGTGCGGCGCGTAACTGACCCCGTCGACACAGACGAAGGCGCCGGCGGCATGAGCCATGGCGGTGATTTCCACCACCGGATTGATTTCGCCCACCACGTTGGAACAATGCGGAAAACAGACCAGCCGCACCTTTTCGTCCAGCAGATTTTCAAGATCGGCCGGGTCCAGATGCCCGGTCGCCGGATCGATCTGCCATTCGCGGATTTCGATCCCCTCATCGGCCAGCCGCCGCCAGGGGCCGGTATTGGCCTCGTGATCCTGGTTGGTGACCACGATCGCCTCGCCCGGCTGCATCCATTGCCGGAACGCCTGCGCCAGAACATAGGTGTTCTGCGTGGTCGAGGGGCCGAAGCTCAGCTCGTCCGTCTCCACCCCCATGATCGCGGCGAGGCGGCTTCGCGCCTCGTCCATTTCTTCCCCGCCCAGGCGACTGGCCTCGAAAGCGCCATAGGGCTGCACCTTGCGCTGATGGTAAAACCGGGTCAGCCGGTCGATCACCGGCGCGCAGGTATAGGACCCGCCGGCGTTTTCGAAAAACGCCTGGCCTTGCAGCGCGGGTTCGGCAAAAGCGGGAAACTGCGCCCGCACAAAATCGATGTCTAATGTCATGCGCTTAGATTTGCCGGTGATTCCGCGACGGGTCAAGGATCGCCGCAGGCGACCGCCCGGAACGGGCGGCCCGTCCTTGACGCGGCGGGGAATCGCCCAAACCCTGGACAAGGCGCGTTCAGGGCAGACCTGCCCCTGAACCGCTTCTCAGCAAATTCCGCCGCCCGCGCCCAACAGCGCCCGGCCTGCGGTCCGCGTCGCCTCTCCAAAGAATGAAAATAGGCGCGCGGAAGCGCACAATTTAATAACGCTTCCGCCCATGATGACGGGTCAGCCGTTCACATCGACCACGATACGGCCCTTGACCTGGCCCTTGAGGATTTCCGCCCCCAGTTTCGGCAGATCGGACAGCGTCGCGGGCTGCACCATCGCTTCCAGCTTGTCCATCGGCAGGTCGGTGACGATGCGGTTCCAGGCGCGCACCCGGTTGTCATAGCGCTGCATCACGGAATCGATGCCCAGCAGGTTCACCCCGCGCAGAATGAAGGGCGTGATCAGCGCGCCCTCGATCGCCGCGCCGCCGGCCAGCCCGATGGCCGCGACCGAGGTGCCGTATTTCATCTGCTTCAGAACCCGGCCCAGCATGACCCCGCCCACCGCGTCGACGCAGCCGGCCCATTGTTCGCTTTCCAGCGGCTTGCGGGTGACTTCGGCGAATTCCTCGCGCGGCACGATGGTGGTGGCGCCCAGACCTTTCAGGTAATCGGCCTGTTCCGGCCGCCCGGTGACCGCCGCCACCTCGTATCCCAGATGGGCCAGGATCGCGGTTGCCACCGATCCGACGCCGCCCGCGGCCCCGGTGACCAGAACCGGCCCGTGTTCCTTTTCCATCCCGTGATCTTCCAGCGCCATCACCGCCAGCATCGCGGTCAATCCCGCGGTGCCCACCGCCATCGCCTGGCGGGTGTTCAGCCCCTCGGGCAACGGCACCAGCCAATCGGCCTTGACCCGCGCCTTCTGGGCATAGCCGCCCCAATGCGCTTCGCCCACGCGCCAGCCGGTCAGCACCACCTTGTCGCCGGGCTTGTAGCGGTCGTCCTCGGACGCCTCGACGGTGCCGGCGAAATCGATACCCGGCACATGCGGGTAATGACGCACCAAACCGCCGCCCGGACCGATGCACAGCCCGTCCTTGTAATTCACCGTGGAATAATCGATGGCGACGGTCACCTCGGCATGGGGCAGATCGTCCAGGCCGATCTGCTTGACGCCCGCATGGGTGTTGCCGTCTTCGTCCTTGTCGACGATCAATGCATTGAACATGGTCTCTTTCCTCCGCTTGCGCAGACGGGTTGCCGCCTGTCGAAATTCATCGGCCCTGTGGTCAGAGCCAGGGGCCTTCTTCGGGCAGGTAGGGCAGATCGGTCCGCCAACCCTCGCCGCCCGCCGCCGTCACCATCGCGTGGATCTGGCCACGGTGATGGGTCTGGTGGTTGAACATATGCATTGCGCAAAGCGCCAGGGGCTTGCGAAACGCCGTTTTCGACGCCACCGACTCCCAGCTCAGATCGCCCTTCAGCTCCAGCGCGCCGACCTGTTCCGCCCATCGCAGGATGCGCCCGTCCATGCGGAACCTTTCGCCGGTCCAAGCCGGCAGGTTGGGCGTCATCGCGATGCTCGCATCGGCGCCAAGCTCGGGCCCCGGCCCCTTGTCGAAGCGCCCCATCCACAAGGTATCGCCCCACAAGATATGATTCGCCGTATTCATGATCGATCCGAAAAACGCGCCCCGGTCGGCGCGCAGCGCGTCCTCGTCCAGTTCCTGCAGCGCCGTTTTCATCAATCCGTTCTGCCAGGCGTTGTAGCGCGCCATGGTCAGGCAATAGCCGGGTTCGATCATCTGTCAGACCTCGTTCAAACCTCTCGTGTCGCGACCACGCTAGCACAGGTTTTGCGCCGGTATCACGCGGCAATTCCACCGCCTGCCCTTGCCAGATTCCCGCCTCGCCTGCTAAATGTCTGACAAATACATCCTCCTCCGGCAAGCCCAAATGTCAGACAAATGAAAAAATCCAGCGAGAACGCCGCCGACCTGTCCGCCCGCATTGCCGGGGAAATCCGCGATGCCATCGTCGCGGGGCGGCTGATCGTGGACGAACGGCTGCCGTCGGAGGCCGAACTCGCCAACCAGTTCAACGTCTCCCGCTCCACCGTGCGCGAGGCGCTGAAGCGGCTGGCGGCGCAATCGCTGATCCGCACCCAGCGGGGCGCGACCGGCGGTGCCTTCGTGAACCGGCTGCGGTTCGAAGACGCCTATGGCCAGCAGATCACCACCTCGACGCTGCTTCTGTCGATGAACGAGGTAAGTTTCGACGTCGCCTGCGAGGCGCGTTTCGCGATGGAACGGGCCTGCGCACCGTTGGCGGCCGAGCGGCGCGGCCCCGATCACCTGGCCCGGATGCGCGCCGAGATCGCCCGCCAGCAGCAGCCCGACCTGTCGGACGAGGCGTTTTGCGATTCCGACGTGGCCTTCCACCGGGCGCTGGTCGACGCGGCGGGCAATCCGGTGCTGTCCTATCAACTGGCCGGCGCGGTCGAGGGGATGCTGCCGCTGATGAACATGATCACCTTCACCGCGCGGTCGCGCGAAAACATCCTGCGGCTGCACATCGAAATTACCGACGCTTTGGAGCGGCACGACGCCGATGCCGTCACCGAGGCGCTGAGCGCGCTGGAAACCTATACCCTGCAGCTCGGCCAGCAGGTGATCGTCGCCCGCAGCGCCCGCAACGGCTGAGGCCCCGCGTTTTCCGATCTGGAAGGTGCCGCGAAATCTGTGCCAGATTTCGCGGCACCCCCTTTTCAGCCCCGCTTATCACCCCTATATATCTCCTGTCCCCTCGGGGACTATGGACATAAACGCGCTCGTAATAAGCGGATCGGACCCGGGGGCGGTACCCGGCGGCTCCACCAAAAATCCTTCGTTTGGGGATCATGGGGCCGAAACAGGATCGACGAACGTCTAAAGGGGTTAGCTTTGTCTCGGCTGTCTGCCACCGTTACCGGCGAAAACAGTACAATTGCAAACGACAATCGTGCTCCGGTCGCAATGGCTGCGTAAGCAGTCGGAGTAACCGAAACTTAAGTCCTTGCGCCTAGCAGCGTAAGGCGGGGTTCGCAGGTACCTGGCAACAGAAACCTGCATTTCCCCCTTCTTTGTCAGTCGTTTGCATCGCCCTTGCCGCGCCCTTGCGGCCGTGACGCTGCCCCTGCGCCGAGACAGAACAGAATTTTTCCGCCCCCCCTTTCGTTTTGTCCTGAATGGCCTATGCTCGGATCACGATCACGAAGGGTTAACTCATGTCGCGCAGTATCGATTATGGCAATCTCATGCATCAGGCCATGCGGGGCCTGATCCAGCAGGTGCTTCAGGATGTCGCCGATAACGGCTTGCCGGGGGCGCATCATTTCTTCATCACCTTCGACACCACCCACCCGGCGGCGGAGCTGGCCGATTGGCTGCGCGACCGCTATCCGCAGGAAATGACCGTGGTGATGCAGCACTGGTATGACAACCTCAGCGTCGAAGAGGACGGGTTCCACGTCACGCTGAATTTCGGCGATCAGCCGGAACACCTTTATGTGCCCTTCGACGCGATCAAGACCTTCGTCGACCCCTCGGTCGAATTCGGCCTGCGCTTCGAGAGCACCGAGGACGGCGACGACGAACCGCAGCCGCCCGAGGACGAAGGCGGCTCGAGCGAGACCGGCGAAAGCCACGACGCCGAAGTCGTCAGCCTCGACAGTTTCCGCAAGTGACGGCGGCCTGCCCCGCGACATGAAGTTTTCATGACGACATGAAACCGTAATCCAACGGTTACATGGTGCTGCCAGTTTTTCCCCGACCATACGACGACGAAGGGAACAGGACTATGGCAAGCGACTTCGCCATTTTCATCGGGGAAATGATGCGCCGACCGACCGAGGTGGTGGCCATCGCGCCCTCCTCGGCCGCGGTTGCGCGGCGGATGACCGACGGGTTGGAACAGGTGAAGGGCCCGATCGTGGAAATCGGCCCGGGCACCGGCAGCTTCACCAAGGCGATCCTGGAGCGCGGCGTCGCGCCGGAACGTCTGACCCTGATGGAAATGAACCCGCGCTTCTGCGAAACCCTGCGGGAAAAATTCCCCGGCGTGACGGTTCTGAACCGCCCGGCGCAGGAAATCGAAAAGATCGGCCTGCGCGATATCGGCGCGGTGATTTCCGGCGTGCCGGTACTGGCGCGGCCGCAGATCCAGCGCGACGTGGTCGGCCGGGCCTTCCGGGTGATGGCCAAGGACGGGTTCTTCACCCAGATCACCTATAGCTCCAACGCGCCGATTTCGTCCGACATGCAGGCCGAACTGGGGCTGCGGGCGGAAAAACGCGCCACCGTCTGGGCCAACTTGCCGCCCGCACGGGTGTTTTCCTTCTACCGGGCCGGGCATTAAGTTCAGACATCACTGATCTTGAGCGGGGAATTGGGGGCCAGCCCCCAAACCCCCGAGGTATTTTTACCAAGATGAAACGCGAAGGGCTTCCCGGCTTCTGCTTGGCGCAAATACTCCCGCCGGAGGCGGATGCGGCGCCCGTTAGCGGTATCCAACGGTATGCAGTGTTGCAGTTTGCGCGCCATGCGTTATGACAACTCCTGACACGATTTACCGGAGAGGTCACGATGGCTCATACCCGCACCGAAACCGACAGCTTTGGCCCGCTGGAGGTCCCCGCAGACAAGTATTGGGGCGCTCAGACCCAGCGGTCTATCATGAATTTCCCGATCGGCTGGGAACGCCAGCCGGTGCCGATCATCCGCGCGCTTGGCGTGGTCAAGAAGGCCTGCGCCCAGGCCAACCTGGAACTGGGCAACCTGAAGCCGGAAATCGCCGAGGCGATCATCGCCGCCGCCGGCGAGGTGATCGACGGCAAGTTCGACGACAACTTCCCGCTGGTGGTCTGGCAGACCGGATCGGGCACCCAGTCGAACATGAACGCCAACGAGGTGATTTCCAACCGCGCCATCGAGATGATGGGCGGCGAAATGGGGTCTAAGACCCCGGTCCACCCCAACGATCACTGCAACATGGGGCAATCGTCCAACGACACTTTCCCCACCGCGATGCATGTGGGCATCGCCATGCAGGCGCGCGACGTGCTGCTGCCGGGGCTGAACAAGCTGGCTGCGGCGCTGGAAGCCAAGTCGGAAGAGTTCAAGGACATCATCAAGATCGGCCGCACCCACACCCAGGACGCGACGCCGCTGACCCTGGGCCAGGAATTTTCCGGCTATGCGCACCAGGTCCGCATGGGCATCGGCCGCGTGGTGATGTGCCTGCCCGCAATCTATGAGCTGGCGCAGGGCGGCACCGCCGTGGGCACCGGTCTGAACACGAAAAAGGGCTGGGCCGAAATGGTCGCCGCCAACATGGCCGATATCACCGGCCTGCCCTTCGTTACCGCGCCCAACAAGTTCGAGGCGCTGGCGGCGCATGACGCGATGGTGATGTTCTCGGGCGCTTTGAAGACCGTGGCCGCGTCGCTGTTCAAGATCGCCAACGACATGCGCCTGCTGGGATCGGGCCCGCGTTCGGGCCTGGGCGAACTGATCCTGCCGGAAAACGAACCCGGAAGCTCGATCATGCCGGGCAAGGTGAACCCGACCCAGGCCGAGGCGCTGACCATGGTCTGCGCCCATGTGATGGGCAATGACGCGGCGGTGGGTTTCGCCGGGTCGCAGGGGCATTTCGAACTCAACGTCTATAACCCGATGATGTCCTACAACGTGCTGCAATCGATGCAGCTGCTGGGCGACTCGGCCTCGGCCTTCACCGACAACATGGTGGTGGGCACCAAGGCCAACGAGGCGCGGATCGAAAAGCTGATGAAGGAATCGCTGATGCTGGTGACGGCGCTGGCGCCGACCATCGGCTACGACAACGCCACCAAGGTCGCCAAGACCGCGCACAAGAACGGCACCACGCTGAAGGAAGAGGCGATCGCGCTCGGCTTCGTCGACGAGGAAACCTTCGACCGCATCGTGCGCCCGGAAGACATGATCGGCCCGAAGGACTGATCTGTTCCGATACGTTTCGAAGGGCGGCCCGTCGCGGCCGCCCTTTTCTTTTGCGGCCTCGCGTTTCATAGTCAGGGCATGAGCACACCGGTCAACCTCAACCAGTTCCGCAAGCAGAAGGCGCGCGCCGAAAAACGCGCCCGCGCCGACGAGAACGCGGTGAAATTCGGCCGCACCAAGGCCGAGAAGTCGCTGGAGAAAGCCCGTGCCGACAAGGCCGCCCGCGATCTGGAAGGCAAGAAACGCGAATGAGCGCCCCGGTCAAACGCTCGCTGACCCTGCGCGGCCATCGCACCAGCGTATCGCTGGAGGATGAATTCTGGCAGGCCTTCCGCCACATCGCCGCCGAACAAGGCAAGCCGATCAATGCCTTGGCGGCCGAAATCGATGCGGCGCGCGACCTCGACAGCGGGTTGGCGTCGGAAATCCGGCTGTTCGTGCTGCGCTATTACCGCGACAGGTGAAGGCCCCTAGCGCCGGGTCAGTTTCAGCCAGATCCCGTCGCGCCCGCGCACGGTCAGATGCGCCACCGGCATCGGTGGGCGCTCCGCCACCGCTTCGAACCGGTAGGCGCGCGCGAGCATCGCCAGCAGGATCACCCCCTCGGCCATCGCGAACCCCGCCCCGGTGCAGACCCGTTGCCCGGCGGAAAACGGGATATAGGCGTTGCGCAAGCACTCTCTGCCGTTCTCGGTGCCAAACCGGCCCGGGTCGAAACCGTCGGGGTTTTCCCACAGCCGTTCGTGCCGGTGCAGGTGCCAGGGGCTCAGCACGATCTGGCTGCCCCTGGGCACGTCGCGGTCGCGGAAATGTTCCGGACAGGTGGTTTCGCGCACCATCATCGGCACCGGCGGGTAGAGCCTGAGCGCCTCGCGGAACACGTCGCGGGTGGTGCGCAGCTTCGACAGGGTGGCGAAATCGGGCTTGTCCGGGTCGATCGCGGTTAGCGCCTCCTGTGCGACGCGGTCCTGCCAATCGGGATGGGTCGCCAGCAGGTATAGCGACCAGGCCAGCGCCGAGGCGCTGGTTTCATGGCCCGCGAGGAAGAAGATCGCAACCTGATCGACCATTTCTTCGGTATCGAAGCGATCGCCGGTCACCGGGTCGGCGGTGGTCATGATCTTGCTCGCCAGGTCGTCCGGCGCAGTCCCCGCCTCGATCTCCCGCATCCGCTCTGCCGTCAGCTGGGTGATCAGCGCCC
The DNA here is from genome assembly GCF_009857745.1 of Thalassovita mangrovi. GTDB lineage: Bacteria > Pseudomonadota > Alphaproteobacteria > Rhodobacterales > Rhodobacteraceae > Thalassobius > Thalassobius mangrovi. The sequence continues at coordinate 128,763 of NZ_WWEN01000001.1, read as the reverse complement.
GGATCACCTTTGCCGTCGCCTTGGTCCTGCGGCGGTGAAACCGCGGCATCCAGCGCGGCAGCGGCAGGAAGGCGCCCAGGTTCAGCACCGGCTGGCTGCGCTGATGATCGCGGAATTCGCGAAACACCTGGCCTGCGACCTCGTGTTCGATGGGGATCGAAAACAGGGTACGGAATATCACGTCCGCCGCCGCGTGGCTGGTTTCGGCTTCGATCTCCACCGGCGCGCCAGTGACCAGCGGGTCGAGCCGCGCCACCGCTGCCAGCCCCGCATCCCACATCGCCGGGAAGGTGTCGCGCAGGCGGCCGCCCTCGAAGGCCGGGTCGATGATGCGGCGCTGCCGCTTCCAGGTGTCGCCATTGGTGACGAAGACGGAATTGCCCAGAAGCGGCCGCAGCCCCTCGCCCACCCGGTCGGATTTGGGGAAGTCGTCGGGCCGTTCCTTCAGCACCAGGTCGACCAGCCTGGGATCGTTGCACATGTAGGAGCGGAAAAACGGCGTACGGAATTCGGCCATCCAGGCGCGGTAAAGCCGCGCGGGCTGCGCCGACAGGATGTCCTGCCGGAACAGGCGCAGGTAGCGCAGCAGCGACACCCGGTCGGGGCGCGAAGGAGGCTTCGGCGGCGTCATGGCGTCACGGATCGGAACTTGTTGACCGGCGCTTCGATCCGCGATTTCGACGACTGACGGCCTTTGAAACGCTCCGACAGGGTCAGCGGCCCGACGGTGATCCGGAAATAGTCGTAATCATTCGGCCTGTCGAAGGCGCAGAGATACTGGAAATGCAGCCGGAAGAAGCGCCAGCGCAGTTCTTTCCAGCGCTCGGGGCTGAGCGTCTGGGTGAAGGCCGCCGAAATGACCAGCGGCCAGCGCGATTTGTCCGTCGCCACGCCCGACACATGCACCGGATCGCAAAGCGCGAAGGCGCAGCCGTCGCCCGGAGCGGTGACGTCGAGCCAGAACAGCTCGTCCCGTTCCGACAGGAATCGCAGGTCGGTGCGCAGGCGGTCCGCCTTGGGCAGGAAGGACACCATCGGCACCACCTGCCCGAGCGAAAGGAAATTCAGCGCCGGGCCATTGCTGGGCACCCTGCCCTGCCGGATCAGGTCAGACAGGATCGACACCGCCAGATGCGCGCCCGAGCTATGGCCGACGACCAGAACCTCGTCCGCGTCGCCCTGCAGCGCCTCGGCGATGATGTCGGTGAATTCGGCCATCCGCGCCTCAAGCTCGGGCGGGTTGGCGCCCTTGGAGCGCGCCGAATAGGCGTAATCGTGCATCAGGTAATAGGCGAAGAACTTGCCGTCCTTCTTGCGAAACCAGTTCAGCACGAAAGGCACCACCGCCAGCCCGGCCCAGGCCGCCCAAGGGTGGATCAGCGCCAGCGCCTGACCCGTCCCCCAGGCCAGCAGCAAAGCCAGGCCGAGCTGCGCCAGCAGGAACAGTACCGGGTAAAGCGCCGCGATCACCGGCCCCTTGCGCAGCCGCATCAGACGCCACAGCGCGCCGGACCCGATATAGGCCCAGGCGGTGCGCAGAAGCTGCAGATAGGTGGACACGATCCCCTGCTCCATGCTGTCGCGCACGATATCGGCCCAGTAGAGCACCTCGATATCGCTTTCCACCGCCTGCCCGTCCATTTGCGCGGCGACGTGCCAGCCATAGGGGCCCTTGGTGGTTTTCGGCTTCAGCCCGATCTCATAGCCGGAAATCTTTGCCTGCTCGGTGGATTCCTTGCGGTACAGCTCGCGATAGCGGCGCGGATGAATCGGGTCGTAGCCGGGAATGTAAAATACCCGGCGCCGTTTCACATATGTCGCTGCTGTACTGCTCATGCCTGTCATCTACGGTGCAGATTAGCGCAGATTTGAGGCAGGAACAGGGTTTTATCCAAGCAGCGCCAGCGCCGGGAAGTGTTCCAGCAGCCAGTAGGAAAAGGCCGAGAAACCGCCCGTCAGCATCAAAAGCCCGATGGTCCACAGCAGCAGGCCCATGATCCGTTCGATCTGTTCCATATGCCGCTTCATCCAGCCCATCACCCCGGTCAGCCGCGGCAGGAAGGCCGCGACCAGCAGGAAGGGCAAACCCAGACCGATGGCGTAAACCGCCAGCAGCACCGTGCCGCGCGCCACCGAGGCCTCGGAGGCCGCCAGCGACAGGATCGCGCCCAGCTGCGGCCCGATGCAGGGCGTCCAGCCGAAGGCGAAGGCCAAGCCCAGCACATAGGCGCCGAAGGACGACCCGCCGCGATCCCCCGCATCGATCCGCGCCTCTCGGTCGAGGAAACCGATCCGGTAGATGCCGATGAAATGCGCGCCGAAGATCATAACCAGGATGCCGGCGATGGTGTTGAACCAGTCCTGGTAGCTGAGAAACAGCGCCCCGATGGCCGAGGCGGTGAAGCCCAGGAACAGGAACACCGTCGACAGGCCCAGCACGAAGAACACCGCTGGCAGCAAGGCCTTGGATCGGCTGGCACCGCCCTCGGTCAATTCGCTCAAGGAAACCCCGCTCATATAGGCCAGGTAGGGCGGCACGATGGGCAACACGCAGGGGCTGAGGAAGGAAATGATTCCTGCCGTCAGCGCCACGAAGAGTGCGGGCAACAATCCCGCGTCTATGATTTCGATTCCGAACATGGCTCAACACATAGGCAATTGAATTGGCGGCGTCACCTGACGGTTTGTCACAACCGCGTGGAGTGATTGAAATGTTTCGCCCTGCCCCGGTCCAAAAGGAAAACGCCGCGCTGTTTTCAGCGCGGCGTTTGTCCGTTTTACGTATCCCGGGCGGATCAGCCCAGCGACCACCAACCGCGTTTCTTCGGCTTGGCCGCTTCCTCCTCGGCCTCGGCGGCGGGTTCCGCGCCCACCGGTTCCGGTGCCTTCTCGGGCTCCGGCGCCGCTTCGGGTTCTGCCGTCGTCTCCGCTGCGGCTTCGCCTTGCGGCTCCTCGGTCGCGGCGGGTTCTTCCGCAGCTTCCGCCGGGGCTTCCTCGACCGCTTCGGCGACGGGTTCCTCGGCCTCAGGCGCTTCCTCGGCGGCGGGCTGTTCCGCGGCCTCGGCGGGCGCTTCTTCGGCCTGCGGGGCCGCTTCGGCCTCGGCGGTTTCCTCGGCGGGCTCTTCGGCCTCTACCTCGGTCTCGTCGGTCTTCTTGCGGCGCGACCGGCTGCGGCTGCGCTTGGGCTTCTCTTCCTCGGCCGGTTCTTCGGCTTCGGCGGGTTCGGCTTTCACCTCTGCCTCGGCTTCGGCGGTCTCCTCGGCGGGCTGTGCCTCGGCCTCGTCGTCTTCTTCTGCCTCGCCCTGTTCGGCCTTATCGCCATTGTCGCCGTTCTCGCCATTCGGCTTGCGACGACGCCGACGACGGCGGCGCTTCTTGGGCTTCTTCTCGTCCTCGCCGGTCTCGGTTTCTTCGATCTCCAGTTCGGCCTCGGCTTCCTCGTCGATATTGTCCATCAGCGAGGTGTCGACCGACACCACCGGGGTTTCCGGTTCGGCCACGACGCGGGTCGCGGTCTTGAACTTCTCGAGCGAGAAATCGGGGCTGATCAGATGCGGATCGCCTTCGACCCGGACCGACAGGCCGTAACGGGCCTCGATCTGGGCGACGTGTTCGCGCTTCTGGTTCATGATGTAATTGGCCACGCTGATCGGGCATTTCACCAGAACTTCGCGCGACCGGCGGCGCACGCCTTCTTCCTCGATCTGGCGCAGGATCGACAGCGCGAGGTTGTCGTCCGAGCGGATCAGACCGGTGCCGTGGCAATGCGGGCAAGGCTGGGTCGTCGCCTCGATCATGCCGGGGCGCAGGCGCTGGCGGCTCATCTCCATCAGGCCGAAGCCGGAAATCCGGCCGACCTGGATGCGGGCGCGGTCGGATTTCAGAGAATCCTTCATCCGCTTTTCCACCGCGTTGTTGTTGCGGCGTTCGTCCATGTCGATGAAGTCGATCACGATCAGACCGGCCAGGTCGCGCAGGCGCAGCTGGCGGGCGACTTCCTCGGCCGCTTCCAGGTTGGTCTTGAGCGCGGTTTCCTCGATCGAGCCTTCCTTGGTGGCCCGGCCCGAGTTCACGTCGATCGCAACCAGAGCTTCGGTCACGCCGATGACGATGTAACCGCCCGAGCGCAGCTGAACCACCGGGTTGAACATCGAAGACAGGTAGCTTTCCACCTGATAGCGCGCGAACAGCGGCATCGGGTCGGCATATTGCTTCACGTTCTTGGCGTGGGACGGCATGATCATTTTCATGAAGTCCTTGGCGATGCGGTAGCCGCGGTCGCCCTCGACCAGAACCTCGTCGATGTCGCGGCTGTAGAGGTCGCGGATCGAGCGTTTGATCAGGTCGCCTTCTTCATAGATCTTGGCCGGCGCGATGGATTTCAGCGTCAGCTCGCGGATCTGTTCCCACAGCCGTTGCAGATATTCGTAATCGCGCTTGATCTCCGACTTGGTGCGCTTGGCGCCCGCGGTGCGGATGATCAGGCCCGCGCCCTGCGGCACGTCCAGTTCGGCGGCGATTTCCTTCAGCTTCTTGCGGTCGGGGGCGTTGGTGATCTTGCGCGAGATGCCGCCGCCACGGGCGGTGTTGGGCATCAGCACGCAGTAGCGCCCGGCCAGCGACAGGTAGGTGGTCAGCGCGGCGCCCTTGTTGCCGCGTTCTTCCTTGACGACCTGCACCAGCAGGATCTGACGGACCTTGATGACTTCCTGGATCTTGTACCGGCGCGGACGCGGTTTGCGGCGCGGGCGGATGTCTTCGCTGTCGTCTTCCTCGGCAACGGATTCGATGGTTTCATCCTTGGCCGCCGCGTCGAGCGCGTCGTCCTCGGTGTCTTCCTCGGCGCCGTTTTCGCCGTTGTCTTCCTTAGCTTCAGTGGCCTCTTCTTCAGAAGCGGCCTCGGCGGTTTCCGCTTCGGTGTCCTCAGCGGCTTTTTCTTCCGCCTCAGCCGGGGCTTCTTCGACCGCCTCGGCTGCGGATTCGGTCACCTCGGGCTGTTCACCCGCCTCGGCCTCTGCGGCCTCGGGCGCGGCTTCCTGCGCCTCGTCCACCGGTTCCTCGACCGGGGTTTCGGCCACGGTTTCCATCGGCGAAGTGCCCTCGGGCACCTGATCTTCGTCAAGATCGATGGTTTCCATCCCGGCGATTTCGGCCTTGCCGGCCTCGGTCTTTTCGACCTCCTTCACCGCGGTGGCGTCATTCGACTTGGTCGCAGCCGCCTTGGACCGGGACCGCGAACGGCGCCGGGGCTTCTTTTCCTGCTCCTCTTCCTCGGCCTTCTGGGCCTCGGCATAGGCGCGTTCCTCTTCCATCAGCGCTTCGCGGTCGGCGATCGGAATCTGATAGTAGTCGGGATGGATTTCCGAGAAGGCAAGGAAGCCATGGCGGTTTCCGCCATAGTCCACGAAGGCCGCCTGAAGCGACGGTTCGACCCGGGTTACCTTTGCAAGATAGATGTTGCCAGCGAGCTGGCGCTTGTTTTCGGATTCAAAATCGAATTCCTCGACCTTGTTTCCGTCAACCACCACGACGCGGGTTTCTTCCGCGTGGGTGGCGTCGATGAGCATTTTCTTTGCCATTGTGTCCGTTTGCATCGCGGCAAAGCCCCCTGACCCGGTGGGCGGGGGTGTTGCGGCAGATGTCTGTTAGGGGCGAATGCGGACGCGCGGCAGGCGTGGCTGTTCTCAGCCCCTGCACTGCAACTCGTAGGTCTTGCGCGCCTCATCGCGTTTCTTCTCCGACGCATCTGACGGCTTGTGGCCTGTCCCGGTGCGCCCGTTCATGGCCGCCAGCGCCCTTGGGCAACCGGTCGGCGGTCTCAATAACCCTGTCGTTTTGAATCGGTCAGGGCTCAATCGGTCTGTCCAGGACGGCGGGAATTGAAATCCTCGGGGTGCTGGATCAGCGAAACTCATGCGGCGGGCGGTTCACGCCTGTCGCCGTTTTATGACCATAAAGCCTGCAAGGGCGAAATTACAATAAGGAAAATGCAAGTTTATCCACAAGGAGACGGAACCGGGCCCGATCAGCCCCGTCCCGTCACAGGCGCCCCGACACCGGAGCATTACCCGGATAGCGCGTATTATATGGGGAAATAACGGAACCGACACCCGGATTGCGGAAATATAATCCGATCAGATCCACGACGTCCGGCCGCTGCGGACCGGGACAAGAAACCGGCCCATCCCGGCTGTCCCGCGCGGACGATCGCACGCGCGGGATGCTTTGATCACAGATAATCCGACCGCTGCAGGCCATACTTGGCCATCTTTTCGTTCAGCGTCCGGCGCGGCAGGCAGAGCTCTTCCATCACGTTGACGATCGATCCCTTGTGGCGGCGCATCGTGTTGTCGATCAGCATCCGCTCGAACGCCTCGACATATTCCTTCAGTGGCTTGCCCTCGGTGGTCATCACCGGCTGCATGTCTTCATGATCCGACATCAACAGCGAGGCGATGGTGCCGCTGCCCCGGCGCGATTGCAGCACTGCGCGTTCGGCCAGGTTGATCAGCTGGCGCACATTGCCCGGCCAGGGCGCCTGCAGCAGTTGCGCGGCTTCCTGCGCCGACACTTGCGGCGCCTCGCAGCCATATTCCTCGGCGAACTGTTCCACCAGGTTGGAAAACAGCGTCAGGATGTCCTCGCCGCGCTGGCGCAGCGGCGGCAGGGTGATGCGCAGGGCGGCCAGGCGATAGAACAGGTCGGAGCGCATCGCGTCTTCGCAGGTGCGGTCCTGTTCCTGCATGTTGCAGATCGCCACGATGCGGGTTTCCGCGGGCGTGCCCTGATCGTTGATGAAGCTCAGCAGGCGCGCCTGCAGGCTGTCCGACAGCGCCTCGATATCTTCCAGGACAAGCGTACCGCCGCGGGCTTCTTCCACCGCGGGCAATTGCGTGTCCTCGGGCTGCATCGGGCCGAACAGGCGCTTGGCCAGCGCGTCTTCATCCCAGGCGGCGCAGGACAGCAGGACGAATTTCTTGCCCGCACGGGCCCCCACCGCGTGCAGCGCGTGCGCCACCAGCGTCTTGCCGGTGCCGGTTTCGCCGTCGATCAGCACGTGACCATCGGCCTGGCCCAGGTCCAGGATGTCTTCGCGCAGCCGTTCCATCACCGGCGAGGTGCCGATCAGCTTCTTCATGATCTGGCTGCCGTCGGACAGTTCCCGGCGCAAGGCGCGGTTGTCCAGCGTCAGGCGGCGGTTGTTGGTGGCCTTCTTGGCCAACTCGGTCATCCGGTCGGGGTTGAACGGCTTTTCGAGGAAATCGAAGGCGCCGACGCGCATCGCCTCGACCGCCATCGGCACGTCGCCGTGGCCGGTGATCATGATCACCGGCAGCGCGCTGTCCGATCCCATCAGTTTCTTCAGGAACCGCATCCCGTCCATGCCCGGCATCTTGATATCGGTGATCACGATGCCCGGGTAATCCGGCCCGATCCCCTTCAGCGCATCCTCGGCGCTGGCGAAGGTTTCGGTGTCGTACCCCGACAGGGCCAGCCACTGGCTGATCGACTGCCGCATATCCTGTTCGTCGTCGACGATGGCGATTTTCATTGCTTTCGACATGCTACTCATTCCGCTGCTGCGATATCGCTTTCCCCAGTTAAGATAGGAAGTTGCATTTCAAATACAGCCCCCCCGCCCTCGGCGTTGCGCGCCAGAAGCCGCCCGCCGAGGTCGCTGACGATCCCCGAAGAGATCGCCAGACCCAGCCCGACGCCTTCGCCGGGTTTCTTGGTTGTATAGAAAGGTTCGAACAATTCATCGAGATCTTCAATCCCGTGACCGTTGTCGCGCACCGTCAAGGTGGCGGTCTCCCCGCCCGCCAGGATGATCTCGATTTCCGGATCCTCGACCGACTGGGTGGCGTCAAGCGCGTTGCGCAGCAGGTTGACCATCACCTGTTCGATCCGCACCCGGTCGCCCATCACCCGCACCCGGTCGGACGGCATCGCCCGGGTGATGCGCACCTGGCGGCTTTTCAACTGCGGTTCCATCATCGACAGGGCCGAGGCCAGCGCCTCGCCCAGATCGACCGGCGAAAACGTGTCGCCGCCCTTGCGGGCATAGCTTTTCAGCTGCCTCGTGATCGCGCCCATCCGTTCGATCAGGTCGTCGATGCGCTGGAAGCTCGACAGCGCCTCTTCGCCCCGGTTGCGGCGCAGCAGCAGCCGCGCGCCCGCCAGATAGGTTTTCATCGCCGCCAGAGGCTGGTTCAGTTCGTGGCTGACGGCGGCCGACATTTCGCCAAGCGCCGCCAATTTCGAGCTTTGCGCCAGCGTCTGTTCGGCCACGTCGAGCGATTTTTGCACCCTCTCGCGTTCGGCGATTTCCCGCTGCAGCCGCGCGTTCAATTCGCGGAGTTCTGCCGATTCACGCTGGAACAGCATCATCCGCAGCGCCGTTTTCCGGCTCAGCGCATAGAAGGCCAGCGCCAGGAAAATGGCGAATCCCATGATTTCCAGCGCCAGCACCCCGTTCACCTTCTCGCGCACGCTTTCATAGGTGGTGAAGCTGGCGATGCGCCAGCCGCGGAACGGGATGCGGCTTTCCATCCGGATCACCGGCTGGCCTTCGACATAGGCGTCGGCCGGGTCCATCGTCCAATCCGCGGTGACCTTGATCGCGCGTTCGATCGCCGTATCCGGCGGCGCGACGGCCAGCGCCTCCGCCTCGGTCTGGCCACGCCAGCGCGGTTCGGTGGCCAGGATGATCGTGCCTTCGCTGTCGGTGACCAGAACCGCGTCGGAAATCCCCGCCCAGGCGCGTTCGAACTTGTGCAGATCGACCTCGACCAGGATCACGCCCAGGGTCTGACCCTGATCCTCGATCCGCCTGGTATAGGCGAAAAGATACCCGCCCGATTCCCGCCGCAGCACGGTGAACAGCGTTTCGCTGGCCCGGATCGCGTTGATGAAATAGGGCTCGTTGCGGTGCTGGCTGCCCAGCCGGTTGCGGTCGGTGGCCGCCACCGCGCGGCCGTCGGAATCCAGCAGCATCAGCGACGCGGCGCCGATTTCCTCGACAAAGGAAATCAGCCGCTGGGTCGAATTGGTGTAATCGGACGAATTCAGCGCCCCGATCAGCGTCGGGTCGCGCGACAGAAGCTGCGGCACGATGGCGTTGCGGCGCAGTTCCGACAACAGGTTGCCGCTGTAAAGCGCCAGCCGCAGCTCGGCCCGGTTGCGGGTGTTTTCGGTGAACCGGTCGGTCAGCAGCGCGTTGGTGGTCACCACCGTGCCCACCGCCAGCAGCATCAGCCCGACAAGCGCCAGCCGCACCCGCCACGAAATCGTGCGGGGGCCTTTCATGGATAACAGGGATCGACGCAACCGGGACATGCCTCAGGATATGTCACTGGCACCCGCCGGGGCAAGTCACGCCGTGGCCAGCATATCCATCAGGTTGCGGAACATTGCCGATCCGTCGGTGCCGCCATGTTCGGGTTCGGCCATCCGTTCGGGGTGCGGCATCATGCCAAGCACCCGGCGGTTGCGGCTGACCACGCCTGCGATATCGGCGACCGACCCGTTCGGGTTGTCGAGATAGGTGAAGGCGATGCGCTCCTCGCCCTTCAGTTCGGCCAGCTTGGCGTCGTCGACATAGTAATTGCCGTCATGGTGGGCGATCGGAATCAGGATTTCCTGCCCCTTGTCATAGCCGCCGGTATAGATCGTATCGGTGGTTTCGACCCGCAGACCGACCGGCCGGCAGATGTATTTCAGGTTGGCGTTGCGGCGCAGCGCGCCGGGCAGCAACCCGGTTTCGGTCAGGATCTGGAAGCCGTTGCAGATGCCCAGGGCATAACCGCCCTTTTCGGCATGGGCCACAACCGAACGGCAGATCGGCGAATTCGCCGCGATGGCGCCGCAGCGCAGGTAATCGCCGAAGGAAAACCCTCCGGGGATGCCGACGATGTCGATGCCTTGCGGCAGCTCGGTATCCTTGTGCCAGACCATGGTGACGTCTGCGCCTGCCTTTTCGAAGGCTACGGCAAGGTCACGGTCGCAGTTGGATCCGGGGAAAACGATGACGGCGGCTTTCATCGGGCGCACTCCTTGGCTCAGGGTCCGGGCGGTCGGGGCCCGGGCTGCGGGCGCGTCGCGCGCATCGCAGCGGTTCGTCCGCCTGATACGATGGTGCGCCGCCCTTATCAAGCCCGCAGAAACCGGCGCGGCACTCAGTCCCGCGTGGCCCGGGCCATCCAGCAATTGTTGCGCGCCGAGCGGATATCGACAAAGGCGATGTCATCGCGCGCCAGCAACTGCGCGATATAGGTTTCGATTTCGGCCCGCGGCGTGACCTGCCCGGTGCCATAGACGATGCGTTCGCGGGCGTCGTAGCCCTTGACCAGGTAATCCGGCGACGTGGTCAGAACCGGCGGCAGGGCGCTGCCCCGATAGGGCGCGCAGTCGTCGGCGCACAGGAAAATCGGCCCCAGTTCGGCATAGGGCTGCAGCGCCCGGAATGGCCGATGGGCGCAGATCAGCATCCCGGCGCCCTCGGGCACGTGGTTCAGGCAATGGCGGCAGGGGTTGCCCGCACCGTCGCTTTGCGCCCGTTCGGCCGCCATCCGGTTGGCATCCGGCCCGCCAGCCCGCAGCCCCCGCGCCACGTCGCTGCTCAATCCCTGAAAAATCATGTCCGTCCTTTCGCGTTTCGCTATGGGACGGGCATACGCAAAACGGACCGCCACCGGCGATCCGTTTCATGCTTATAAGACTGCGGCTGAAGGCGTTTCAAAACGCCCCGGCCAATCAGCCCATGTCGATCGTGTAGCTTTCGATCACGGTGTTGGCGAGAAGCTTCTCGCACATGTCCTTCACCGTGTCCTCGGTGGTGCCCTCGGCCAGGTCCAGTTCGATCACCTTGCCCTGGCGCACGCCCTCGACGCCGTCAAAGCCCAGCGAACCGAGCGCGTGGCGCACAGCCTCGCCCTGCGGGTCCAGAACACCGTTTTTCAGCATGACGTGAACGCGAGCTTTCATTTGCGCTTCTCCGGTCTGTTGCCGCGCCAAGGGCGGCGGGAATGGTCAGTCAATGGCGTAAGGCCCTGTATACGGGCCAGCCTTTCAATTGATCAGGGTCGGTTTGCCCTGCGGGGCCGAGCTTTTGGGCATCACGCCCAGGCGCTTGGCCACTTCGGTATAGGCATCGGTCAGGCTGCCCAGGTCGCGGCGGAACACGTCCTTGTCTAGGTGGCGGCCGGTTTCGATATCCCACAGGCGGCAGCTGTCGGGGCTGATTTCATCGGCGACGATCAGGCGCTGGTAATCGCCCTCGAATACGCGGCCGATCTCGATCTTGAAATCGATCAGCTTGATGCCGACGCCATACATCACCCCGGCCAGGAAATCGTTGACCCGCAGCGCCAGGCTGAGGATGTCGTCCATGTCCTGCTGGCTGGCCCAGCCGAAGGCGGCGATATGTTCCTCGGTGACCAGCGGGTCGCCCAGCTTGTCGTCCTTGTAGCAGTATTCGATGATCGGGCGCGGCAGTTGCGTGCCTTCCTCGATGCCAAGGCGCTTCGACATCGATCCGGCGGCATAGTTGCGCACGATCACTTCAAGCGGGATGATTTCGCACGACCGCACCAGCTGTTCGCGCATGTTCAGCCGCTTCAGGAAGTGGTTCGGCACGCCGATATTGGTCAGGCCGAGCATGAAATATTCGGACAGAAGGTTGTTCAGAACCCCCTTGCCCTCGATCACATCCTTCTTCTCGGCGTTGAAAGCGGTGGCGTCGTCCTTGAAATACTGCACGATGGTGCCCGGTTCGGGACCTTCATACAGTGTCTTCGCCTTGCCTTCGTAGATTTTCTTGCGCCGTGCCATGACCACTCCGTCAATCCTGCGGGGATGAGTCCCCGGCAATGGCGACCTCTTAGTGCAATGGGGCCAATGCCGCAATAGGGCCCGGTTGCGCAGCCCAGCCCGCAACTGCGGTAAAATCGGTGAAAGCGGCCCAAAACGGCCCCGTTTCGCCCCGCGCCGCGCCCCGGGGACGACGCAGAGGCGACACCGGAACGACTGAAAAGACCAGAACCCTTGCGCCACGCGCTGACTACGGGCATATGGGGACCAACACCAACGTCACCCGAGGATCTAAAATGACCACCTTTGACGATCGCGAATCCGCATTCGAAGCCAAATACGCCCATGACGAAGAAATGGTCTTCAAGGCCGAAGCCCGCGCCAACAAGATGCTGGGCCTGTGGGCGGCCGAACAGCAGGGCATTTCGGGCGACGAAGCCGATGCCTATGCCCTGACCGTGATCAAGGCCGATTTCGAAGAAGCCGGCCACGAAGACGTGGTGCGCAAGGTTGCCGCCGATCTGGAAGGCAAGGCAGACGCCGACGCGATCCGCGCCAAGCGCGCCGAACTGCTGGTCGCCGCCAAGGCCGATCTGATGAAGGACACCGACTAAGCTTCGGGCCGCAACGCTTCAAGTCTCAGGCAAACGCGGCGCTCCAGCGCCGCGTTTTGTCGTTTCGGGACCATTCATTTCATCGCCGTGCGGCCATAATGGGTGCGCCCGGTGCCGCATTTGACAGGGCTCACCGCCCGACATGCCAATTCGATTGGACACAAGCTATGACCGACGCCCTTTCCCGCCTTCTGGAAACCCGCGACTGGCTGATGGCCGACGGCGCGACCGGCACCAACCTGTTCAACATGGGGTTGGAATCGGGCAACGCGCCGGAATTCTGGAATGTTGACCATCCCGACCGGATCAAGAAGCTGTATCAATACGCCGTCGATGCGGGCAGCGACATCTTCCTGACCAATTCCTTTGGCGGCAACGCGTCGCGGCTGAAACTGCACGGGGCGGAAAACCGTGCCCGCGAACTGTCCCGGATCAGCGCCGAGCTGGGCCGCGAAGTGGCCGATGCCGCCGGGCGGCCGGTGGTGGTGGCCGGATCGGTCGGCCCGACCGGCGAGATTTTCGCGCCGATGGGTCCGCTCACCCACGCAGCGGCGGTGGAGATCTTCCACGAACAGGCCGAGGGTCTGAAGGAAGGCGGCGCCGACGTGCTGTGGCTGGAAACGATTTCCGCCCCCGAGGAATACAAGGCCGCCGCCGAAGCCTTCGCCCTGGCCGGCATGCCTTGGTGCGGCACGATGAGTTTCGATACCGCCGGGCGCACCATGATGGGCGTGACCTCGGCCCAGATGGTCGACATGGTGGAAAACCTGCCCAACCCGCCGATCGCCTTCGGCGCCAATTGCGGCGTCGGCGCATCCGACCTGTTGCGCACGGTGCTGGGCTTCGCCGCCCAAGGCACCGAGCGGCCGATCATCGCCAAGGGCAATGCCGGCATCCCGAAATATCATGACGGCCACATCCATTACGACGGCACGCCCGAACTGATGGCCGAATACGCCGTTCTGGCGCGCGACGCCGGCGCCACCATCATCGGCGGCTGCTGCGGCACCATGCCCGAACACCTGGCCGCGATGCACGAGGCGCTCACCACCCGCCCGCGCGGGCCGCGCCCGACGCTGGAACAGATCACCGAAACGCTGGGCGCGTTTTCCTCGGCCAGCGACGGCACCGGCGACGCCCCCGCCCCGGCCCGGCGCAGCAGGCGGCGACGCGGCTGAGGCGAGCCTCGCCCGACAGGGAGAGGCGAGCCCCCTGCCCGGCTCTCACCCGAACAGCTCCATCTGGTCCCCTGGGCCAAGCGGCACCCGGAACAGATCGCAGCGTAGCTTCGGCTGCCTGCGGTCCAGCCCCAGACGCTTCGCCGCTATCTCGAAGCGCTTGGCGATCATCCTGGCATAGACCCCCTCGCCCCGCATCCGCCGCCCCCAGGCCGCATCATAGTCCTTGCCGCCATGCATCTCGCGCAGCCGCGCCATCACCCGCGCCGCCCGGTCCGGGTAATGCTCGGCCAGCCATTGCTGGAACAAGGGCGACACCTCGCGCGGCAGCCGCAGCATGATCCAGCTCGCCGCCTCCGCCCCGGCCTCCCTGCCCGCCTGCAACAACGCCTCGATCTCGTGATCGCTCAACCCCGGCACGATGGGCGACGCCATAAGCCGCACCGGAACCCCGGCATCCGCCAGCCGCCGGATCACCGCCAGCCGCCGTTTCGGGCTCGGCACCCGCGGTTCCATCCGCCGCGACAGCCCCGCATCCAGCGTCGTCACCGACACCCCCACCCGCACCAGCCCGTCGCGCGCCATGTCGCCAAGGATATCGAGGTCGCGCTCGATCAGCGTGCCCTTGGTGACGATGGCCACCGGATGGCGGAAGTCGCGCAGCACCTGCAGGCAGGCGCGCGTGATCCCCATATCCCGTTCCACCGGCTGATAGGGATCGGTGTTGGTGCCGATCGCCAGCGGCGCCACCTTGTAGGACTTGCGCCGCAATTCCCGCGCCAGCACCGCCGCCGCATCGGGCCGCGCCACCAGACGGGTTTCGAAATCCAGCCCCGGCGACAGGCCCAGATAGGCGTGGCTCGGCCGGGCGAAACAATAGATGCATCCATGTTCGCAGCCCCGGTAAGGGTTGATCGAGCGGTCGAAGGGCAGATCGGGCGAGCGGTTATAGGTGATCATGCTGCGCGGCTGCTCGATCCTCACCTCGGTCTTCAGCACCGGCAAAGGGTCGTCCGCGTCCCAGCCATCGTCGAAGGGTTCGCGCTCGAACCGCTCGAACCGGCCCACATCGTTGCTGGCCGCGCCGCGACCGCGGCGGCGTTCTGAATCGACGGGGATCTTGGCGGAATGGGGCATGGCTCAATATAGAACATTTCAGGAACATCAGGCAAGACGCGCGCGATTTTCACGCCGAATTCACCGCTCAGGTCGGTTGCGGTCTGCGTCCTGTCGCAATCCGCCTAGTCGCCAAACCGGTTTTTTCCCAAAGCTGACAGAGGAATGACAGTTTCGGCCCGCGACAAGAACGGCCGAACCAACCCAAGGAAACGCGCCATGTCCGATCAAGAAGACGACATCATCCTGTCCGAACTGGATGACGAGGAACTCGTCCAGCAAATGTTCGACGACCTCTATGACGGTCTGAAGGAAGAAATCGAGGAATCCGTCAACATCCTGCTGGAACGCGGCTGGGCGCCCTACGACATCCTGACCGAGGCTCTGGTCGGCGGCATGACCATCGTCGGCCACGATTTCCGCGACGGCATCCTGTTCGTGCCCGAGGTGCTGCTGGCGGCCAACGCGATGAAGGGCGGCATGTCGATCCTGAAACCGCTCTTGGCTGAAACCGGCGCGCCGCGTATGGGCAAGATGGTGATCGGCACGGTCAAGGGCGACATCCACGATATCGGCAAGAACCTCGTTTCCATGATGATGGAAGGCGCCGGATTCGAAGTGGTTGATCTGGGCATCAACAACGCGGTCGAGGCCTATCTCGAAGCACTGGAGGCCGAACAGCCCGACATCCTGGGAATGTCGGCGCTGCTGACCACCACCATGCCTTACATGAAGGTGGTGATCGACACGATGGTCGAACAGGGACTGCGCGAAGATTACATCGTGTTGGTCGGCGGCGCGCCGCTGAACGAGGAATTCGGCAAGGCGATTGGCGCCGATGCCTATTGCCGCGACGCCGCGGTCGCGGTGGAAACCGCCAAGCAATTCGTGGCGCGCAAGCACAACCAGCTCAGCGCCTGACCTGCCCCCGCGCCCCGCGATGGCACAGCCCGACGACGATACCCTGACCGAAACCGGCCTCGCCCCGCAGGGGCGCGGCCGCGTGCTCTTGATCGCCTGCGGTGCACTGGCGCGCGAAATCCTGGCGCTGAAGGCGCTCAACGGCTGGGATCACATGGACCTGGCCTGCCTGCCCGCCATCCTGCACAACCACCCCGAAAAAATCCCCGCCGCCGCCCGCGCCGCGATCGAAAAGCACCGCGAAAATTACGACCGCCTGTTCCTGGTCTATGCCGATTGCGGCACCGGCGGCGCGCTGGAACGGCTCTGCGCGGAGGAAGGGATCGACATGATCCCCGGCCCCCATTGCTACAGCTTCTTCACCGGCAACGCCGCCTTCGCGGAACGCGCCGAGGACGATCTCACCGCCTTCTTCCTCACCGATTTCCTGACCCGGCAATTCGACGCTTTCGTCTGGCACCCGCTCGGGCTCGACCGCCACCCCGATCTGCGCGACATGTATTTCGGCCATTACACCAAACTGGTCTACCTGGCCCAGACCGACGACCCCGCGCTCAGCGCCAAGGCCGAAACCTGCGCCGCCCGCCTTGGCCTCGCCTACGAGCGCCGCTTCACCGGCTACGGCGATCTGGCCGCGGAACTCGCGAAACGCGCCTAATCTTCTTCTGTTCCCAAATATCCCGGGGGAGGCGTTGAAAATCCAAAGATTTTCAACGTCGGGGGCAGCGCCCCCACACCGCTTCGCCCTTGGGCGAAGCTAAACCTGCGTGGCGCAGCCACACAATCAGGTCACGCCGCCGCCTCAGCCGCCACCAGGCGAATCCGCTCGATCATCGCGCGCACCCCGTTCGAACGCTGCGCCGACAGGTGATCGTGCAGCCCCAGCCGCGCCAACTCGGCCTGTGCGTCGATCGACGCCACCTCACCCACCGGGGTGCCGTTGTAAAGCGCCCGCAGCACGGCGATCAGCCCGCGCACGATCATCGCGTCGCTGTCGCCGTCGAATTCCAGGATGCCGCCCGCGATCTTCGGATGCAGCCAGACCTGGCTGGCGCAGCCCTCGACCTTGGTGGCGGGGACTTTCAGCGCCTCGTCGAGCGGCTCCATCGCCTTGCCCAGTTCGATCACGTGGCGATAGCGGTCTTCCCAGTCTTCCAGGAATTCGAAATCCTCGACAATCTCTTCAAAGGCGTCACGGGCCATTTCGGGGTCCTTTCCTTGCGTCCTTTTCAGTTATGCGCGCCGCTGGCAAAGGTCCAGCCCCGCAAGCGTCTTTTCAAGCCCGCCCGGATGAGGTAACCCGTTGGCAAAGCAGATGAGGCGAGACGATGCAGAAATCCCTTTCGGTCCTTTTGATCTCGGCGGTCGTTCTGAGCGGCTGCGGTACTTCCCGTCTCAATCCGAAGAACTGGTTCGGACGCAGCCAGGCGGTGCCTGTCGCCAGCGCCACGGACGCGAACCCGCTGATCCCGAGAAAAAACCGCCTGTTGAAGCGCGACACCAGCTATCAGGGCACCCTGGTCGGCGAGATTCGCGATCTGACCATCGAACGGGTGCCCGGCGGCGCGATCGCGCGGGTGACCGGGTTGGCCGATCAGCAAGGCCCCTATGAGGTCAGGCTGATGCCGCTGAACGACGGCGCGCCGGTGGGCGGGGTTCTGAGCTACGAGCTGCGCGCGCTGAGCGTGCCCTACAACGCGGTGGGAACGGAAAGAAGCCGCACGCTGACCGCTGCCGTCTTCGTGACCGATCAGGATCTGGCCGGGGTGCGCGAAATCAGGGTGCTGGGTGCCCGCAACGCCCGGTCGAGCCGCCGCTGAGCACGGCGCGCTCTCACAATTCGACGATCTTTACCGATTTGCCCTTCGCCGCCAGCGCGATGTCGCCGTTGCACAGGCGTAGCGCGTCTTCGCCGAACACTTCCCGGCGCCAGCCGCTCAGCGCCGGCACGTCGCGCAACCCGGCCGCGATCGCATCCAGATCGGCCGCCGGCGCGATCAGCTTCGACGCCACGCCGGCGCTTTCGGTCTTGGCCTTCAGCAGCACCCGCAGCAGGTCGGCCAGCGCCGGGTTCACCTGCAGCTTGTCGCGGCTGAGGTCCGGCTTCGGGTAATCCTCGGGCGGGCATTCGGTCCCGGCCTGGACCGCCGCCAGGATACCGTCGGCGATCTCGCCCTTGCGAGCCTCGCGCAGCAGCAGCCGCGAGCGGCCCAGATCGGTCATCGAGGTGGGCTTGGTCGAGGCCAGCTCGACCAGCGCGTCGTCCTTGAACACGCGGCTTCGCGGCACGTTGCGCGATTGCGCATAGCCTTCGCGGAACCGCGCCAGTTCGCGCACCACCGCCAGGAACTTGCCGCTGTTGGTACGGGTCTTGACCCGCTTCCAGGCTTCCGAGGGCTGAATGATATAGGTCTCGGGATCGGTCAGGATGCGCAGTTCTTCCTGCACCCATTTGGCCCGCCCGGTCTTGTCCAGCTGGGCGGCAAGATATTCATAAATCTCCCGCAGATGGGTCACGTCGGCCAGCGCGTATTTCTTCTGCGCCTCGGTCAGCGGGCGGCGCGACCAGTCGGTGAAGCGCGAGGTCTTGTCGAGGCTTTGCTTGGCCACCTTGCGCACCAGCGTCTCATAGCCGACCTGTTCGCCGAAGCCGCAGACCATCGCCGCCACCTGGGTGTCGAACAGCGGTTCGGGAAACACCTGATTTTCGACGAAGAAGATTTCCAAATCCTGCCGCGCCGCGTGGAACACCTTGACCACCGAAGTGTCGCGGAACAGGTCCATCATCGGGTCCAGCGACATGTCCTTGGCCAGCGGATCGACCAGAACGGCGGTGTCGTCGGTATCGCCGGGCATTGCCAGCTGCACCAGGCAGAGCTTGGAATAATAGGTTCGTTCGCGCAGGAACTCGGTATCGACCGTGACGTAATCGTGTTTGCGTGCTTCTTCGCAGAAACGGGCGAGCTCTTCGGTCGTGGTGAGTGTCTTCATCGGCGCCTTGGATTCGTGATCTTGTTTCGGTGTGGCACGGTATGCGGCCTGTCGCCCAGACATACGCGATTGCGCCGGGGATGCAAAGCATACCCGGCCTGCATTGCCGTCAATCTAGATAGACCGGGTCGGTTTTGCCCTGGGCGAAGCGTTCCAGCACCGCCGGGTAGAGCCTGTGTTCCTGCACCAGGACCCGCGCGGCCAGGGTTTCGGGCGTGTCGTCCGGCTGTACCGGAACCCGCGCCTGGCCCAGGATCGGCCCGTCGTCCAGCGCCGGCGTCACCATGTGCACGGTGCAGCCGGCCTCTTTGTCGCCCGCCTCAAGCGCGCGCTGATGGGTGTGCAGCCCCTTGTATTTGGGCAAAAGCGAGGGGTGGATGTTCAGCATCCGCCCTTCCCATTTGCGCACGAAGCTTTCGGTCAGCACCCGCATGAAGCCCGCAAGGCAGATGATGTCGGGGTCGGCCGCTTCCAGCTTGGCGTTCAGTTCCGCCTCGAAGCCTTCGCGGTCGCCCTTGAAGGGGCGGTGATCGACGGCGAAGGTGGGCACGCCCATCTCGGCCGCCTTTTTCAGCCCGCCCGCCTGCGGATCGTTCGATCCGACCAGCACCGGCCGCGCCGGGTGATCGCCCACCATGCTTTCGACCAGCTTCACCATGTTCGAACCGCCGCCCGAGATCAGGATCGCGACCTTCTTGGTCACAGCAGCGCCCCGGTGTAACGCACGCCCTCGCCCGCCTCGATCTCGCCCAGGCGGGACACGGTTTCGCCCGCCGCCGTCAGCAGCGCGGTCACCGCATCGGCTTCGGCGGCGTCGCAGACGACGATCATGCCGATGCCGCAGTTGAAGGTCTTCAGCAGTTCGCCCTGTTCCATGCCGCCGGTTTCGGCCAGCCATTTGAACACCGGCGGCAGATCCCAGGCATCCAGGTCGATGGTCGCGCCGGCGCCTTCGGGCAGAACCCGCGGCAGGTTTTCGGTCAGGCCGCCGCCGGTGATGTGGGCCAGCGCATGCACGCCGCCCGCGCGGACCGCTTCCAGCACCTGCTTGACGTAAAGCCGGGTCGGCGCCAGCAGCGCCTCGCCCAGGGTAATGTCGGCGTTCCACGGGCAATCGGCGTCCCAGCCCAGCCCGGACACCTCGACCAGCTTGCGCACCAGCGAATAGCCGTTCGAATGCACCCCGTTCGATCCCAGACCCAGCAGCACGTCGCCGGTTTTCACGCCCTTGGGCAGGTCCTGCCCACGTTCCATCGCACCGACCGCGAAACCGGCCAGGTCGAAATCGCCTTCGCTGTACATGCCCGGCATCTCGGCGGTTTCGCCACCGATCAGCGCGCAACCCGATTGGGCGCAGCCTTCGGCGATGCCTTCGATGATCCGCGCGGCGCTGTCGAGTTCCAGCTTGCCGGTCGCGAAGTAGTCGAGGAAGAACAGCGGTTCCGCCCCTTGGCAGACCAGATCGTTGACGCACATGGCGACCAGGTCGATGCCGATCGTATCGACATTGCCGGTATCGATGGCGATGCGCAGCTTGGTGCCCACCCCGTCGGTGGCGCCGACCAGGATCGGGTCGCTGTAGCCCGCATCCTTCAGATCGAACAGCGCGCCGAAGCCGCCCAGCCCCGCCATCACGCCCGATCGCGACGTGCGCTTGGCGGCGGGCTTGATCCGCTCGACCAGTTCGTTTCCTGCATCGATATCAACGCCCGCATCCGCATAGGTCAGGCCGTTCTTACCTTGGCTCATGTGACTATCCCCGGTGAATTTGCGCCCCCGATAGACCATCGGCCGCGCTAAGTCCACGCCCCGACGTAAAGCGGCGCCAAATACCGGCGTTTTTCTTTTCCGAACCCTGCCGTAGCGTCACCTTTCGCGACGCTGCAAGAAATTACAGGCATGAAATATCTTTCGGCCAGACACCTCTCTTTCGTCGGCATCGGGCGAATGTCATTCGGCGGTAGAATTTGTGTCTAACTTCAAAGGTTTTCAAGCACATCACCGACGCACAAATCGGCCCCGAGACTCCCGCGCCCTTAAAAAAAAGCAGTGCCAGATGTATTTTTTAATCGGTGGTAGAATGCCGGCATCTTCCACTACCGCAGCTTACTCACATTCCATTCACCGAATTCAACCCAGGTGCGACTTTTTGGGGGTTAAAAACAGCCCTGACAGCGCCGTTTGACGTATCAGACCGCCCTCCCGGGTGATCTTGTGAAATTAGATAAACGAGAAATGCGAGTATGGCTGCAAACACTTCCAAAGATTTATCGCTTGCTCAGGATAACGACGATCTGTCCGAGCAATCCATCTACACCGCTTATGAGTATCTCAGCTGCCCGATTATGGTGTGCGACAAGGATCTGGTCATCCGCTACGTCAACTCCGAAGGGTATAATATGTTCGAACGGCTGGAACAGGATATCCAGTCGGACCTGCCGCATTTCGAAGCCCGCAACATCGTCGGCCAAACCATCGACGTGTTTCACAAGAACCCGGCCTATCAGCGCGACATCATCAGCCGCCTGACGTCGTCGCATGACGGCAATTTCAAGATCGGCCAGACCTATCTGGGCTTCCACGCCATCGCCAAATTCGAAGAGGGCGGTGCCCTGGACGCGATCGTCGTCCAATGGCGCGACCGCACCAGCGAATTGCAGGCCAAAAGCGACCTGGAACGCTTCCTGGCCGAAATCAAGGCGATGGGTCAGGCCCATGATGCCGGCGAGATCAGCGTCTTCGTCGATGCCAACCAATTCCCCAGCGATTTGCAGGAAGTCGCCAAGGCGGTCAATGATATGGTGCGCGACCACATCCATGTGAAGAAACGCGCCATTGCGGCGGTTCAGGCCTTTGCCAAGGGCGAATTCGACTATGAGCTTGAACGCTTTCCGGGCGAAAAGGTATTTGTGAACGACAGCATCGAACAGGTGCGCACCGCGTTCCGCAAGATGAACGGGGAAATCCTGCGCGCCTCGCAGGCGATCCAGCAGGGCGATCTATCGCTGACCATCAACCTGGATGATTTCGACGGCGAATATCGCGACGTCATGACGTCCTTCGACCATACGTTCGGCGATCTGAGCGACCTGGTGGGCGATCTGAAGACCCAGATCAACGAAATCACCAAAGCCGCAGAGGCAGTTTCCAGGACTTCCTCGACCCTGTCCACCGGGGCGCAGCAGAGCTCCAGCGCGATCGACCAGATTTCGTCGAGCTTCGATGAGACCGAAAGCCAGGTGCGCGCCACTTCCTCGGCCGCGGGCCGGGCGAAAACGGTGGCGGTCGGCGCCAACCAGACCGTTTCGGAAAGCCGAAGCACCATGTCGAGCATGAAACAGGCGATGGAAGGGATCGACACCTCGGCCCGTTCGATCAGCTCGATCAACAAGGTGATCGACGAAATCGCCTTCCAGACCAACCTGCTGGCGCTGAACGCCGCCGTCGAGGCGGCCCGCGCGGGCACCCACGGCCGCGGCTTCGCCGTGGTGGCGCAGGAAGTGCGCACCCTGGCGCAGCGGTCGGCCAAGGCAGCGAAGGAAACCACCGACCTGATCGACCAGTCGACCCAGGCCATCGCCGAGGGCGTCGCGATCACCGACTCGATGGACAATTCGCTGAACACGCTGGCGGACTCCTTCGAGGAAGTGCAGTCGCTGGTGAGCGAGATCAGCAAGGCGACCGACGAACAAAGCTCGGCCATCGCGCATATCAATATCGCGGTGTCGGAAATTTCCTCCAGCGCGTCGACGGTGGACAGCGAATCCACCTCGCTGGCCGCAGGGGCCGAGGAATTGTCGTCGAGCGCCAATCACATGCTGAGCCAGCTGGGCCGGTTCAAGCTGCGCAGCAAACAGGCCGGCGGCGGCATGCCCAACCTGAACGGATTGCCGCCCGAAATGGCCGAACAGTTGCGGGCCTACCTGGCCAAGGCCCCGGCCGCGAACAAGTTCGCCGCCGAATAACGCCCCCGCACCGCACAGCCATAATCAAGGGCGCCCCTTTGCGGGGGCGCCCTTTTTCACGTGAAATCCGTTCCCCGCGCGGGGGAAGATCAGGGCAGGTCCGTCCGGTTGCCGATATCCCAAAACAGCCCCGCCATCACCCGCAGCGCATCGCGGCTGACGGATTTCAGCACATGTTCGTTCGGCGCGTGCTGCGAACAGCCGCGATAGGAATGCGGCACCCAGACCGTGGGCAGGCCCAGGATGTCGGCAAAGGCATCGTTGGGCAAGGATCCGGCCAGGTTGGGCAGCACATGCGGCGGCTTGCCCGACGTGTCTTCCAGCGACGCCTGCACGAAGCGCACCCAGGGGTGGCCGGGATCAAGCCGGGTCGCAGCGAAGAAGCCGCGCTCCATCTCGACGATCTTCACCTTTTCGAACCCGTGCGCGTCGAGATGGCGTCGCAGCGACGGCAGCACCTCTTTCGGGTCGGTGCCCACGACATAGCGCAATTGGCAGGTCGCCCGGGCCGAGGCCGAGATGGCGTTGACCGGTGCCTCGGGCACGCCGCTTTTCATCGCCAGAATCGCGAAGCTGTTCCAGCCATAGGCGCGTTCGGCCGGGGTCAGCCCCTCTTCGCCCCAGTCGGGATCGATCTGCGGCCCGTCGGTGCCCGGTTCGATCGGCAGCCCGTCGAGCGCGGCGCGCACGCTGTCGGTCAGGCTGTCGGGGCGCCATTCGGGGATGCGGATCTGGCCGCGCGCGTCGGTGATCGTCGACAGCGCCTGCGCCAGGATCATCGCCGGATCGGCCAAGAGCCCGCCCCAGTTGCCCGAATGATGCGCGCCCTCTCGCAGGTCGACCACCAGATCGAAGGTGATGCCGCCGCGCGATCCCATGAACATGGTGGGCGTTTCCGGCTGCAGCCGCGGCCCGTCCGAGGCGATCAGAACATCGGCGACCAACCGGTCCTTCTGCGCGGCGAAGAATTCGGACAGGCCGGGCGATCCGGTTTCCTCGCTCATCTCGATGACGATGCGGGTGTTGAAGCCCAGCCGTCCCTCGACCTCGATCACCGCCTCGAGCGCGGAGAGGTTGATCAGGTGCTGGCCCTTATTGTCGGCGCTGCCCCGGCCATAAAGCCGCTCACCCTCTTCGATCAGGCGGAAGGGTTCCAGCCCGTCGCGCCACATCCCTTCCTGGCCGCGGATCACGTCGCCGTGGCCATAGGTCAGCACGGTGGGCACCCCGTCGCCTTCGCGCCTCTCGCCGATCAGAAGCGGGCCGCCGCCCGGCACCGGGTTTTCGAAAATCTCCCAGTCGAAGCCCAGCCGTTCAAGCCGCGGCACCATCGCCTCGTCGAGATAGCGGCGCAGCTCGGGTGCGGCGTCGGGGTTCTGGCTTTCACTCGGAATGGCGACCAGCGCGGCGAGGTCATCCTGAAAACGCCCGTCGTCGAAATACCCCGTGACGGCGTCGATTGCTGCGGCTCGGCTCATGCGGTTAACTCCTTGTCTTCGCAGATCGCGTCGCCCCAGGGCGACATGATTTCCGTGCATCCCGAATTGATCCCATCGCGCCGCATCACCCCCGCCGGGCAAGCAAAGGCGAAGGGGAACAGGGTCCGGCGGGTCATCCTGACATCGTTTTCGCGCGACAGCGCGTCGATCACCGCAGGCGGCAACGTGTCGTCGGCAATCACCGTCGCCCCGCCCGAGACGTCGATGCGCGGATGATGGAAGGCCGCGCCGATATCCATGCCGAAATCGGACATGAACCCGGCCAGCTGCGCCACCGCCGACACGATCTTGCGCCCGCCGCTTGCCCCGATGGCGTAACGCGCGCCCTGCCCCGTTTCGCCAATCGTCGGGCAGACATTCATCAGGCAGCGCTTTCCAGCGCCCAGAGAATTCGGCCGCCCCTGCACCGGGTCGAACCACATGATCCCGTTATTCATCAGGAACCCGGTCGAGGGCGACACCACCCGCGACCCGAAGATCGACAGCAGCGTCTGGGTCTGCGCCACCATGTTGCCGTGCCGGTCGACCACCGAAAAATGCGTGGTGCAGCCCGGCGCGTCGGGGTGTTCGCCATCGTCACCCATATCGCTGAGCCGGGTTTCATAGGCCGATTTCAGCCCGCGCGCATAGGCGGCATAGGCCGCGCCATCGGGGCCATCGCCCGCCAGCGCCGCCGCTTCTGCAACGCCCAAGGCATGTTGCAGCGTCGGCCCGGCGGTCAGCCCCGGCAGCGCGTGGACCTGCCCGCCGCGATAGCCGAAACTCAGCGGCGCGTGGAAAGTCGCCTCATAGACGCGCAGGTCGTCCTGCGACAGGCATCCGCCCTTGGCCTGCACATCACCCGCCATCGCCGCGCCCAGATCGCCGTCGTACAGCGCCCGCGCACCGTAGCGCGCGATCTGGTCCAGGCTGTCGGCCATGCGCGACTGATCCAGCCGGGTTTCTGCCAGCGCCGTCCAGGCGCCGATCTTGGGCCATTGCCCGTCATCGAGAAACAGCGCCGCCGCATCCGCATCCTTGGCCAGTTCCCGCGCCACCGAGGCAATGCAAAGCGCCGCGTACCAGTCGACCAGCATCCCCTTGCGGGCATGACCGATCGCGGGTTGCAGCAGCTCGGCCCAGGGCATCTTGCCGTAACGCTCATGCGCACGGCCCAGCCCGTCGACCACGCCCGGCACCGCGATGGCCGTCGCGCCCTGGACGTTGCGGTTCTCCACCACCTCTTCCCAAGGGAACAAATCGCCCGCCACGCCGCGCCCCGATAGCGGGTAATCGGCCGGGTCGAGCGCCGCCGGCGCCCGCATCCCGTGATTGAGCGCGATCGCCTCGCCGCTGTCCGCGCGCCACAGCATCATCGCGCCACCGCCCGCCGGGCCGCTCATCCACGGTTCCAAAACGCCCATGACGAAGGAGGTGGCGACGGCGGCATCCACCGCGTCGCCGCCCGCCGCCAGAACCTCGGCCCCGACCTGGGCGGCCAGGCTGTGCTGGGCGGCGACGACGCCGCCTTCTGTTTCGATTACGGTCTTGCGCACGACCTGGGTGCGCGACAACGAAGAACTCATCGGCTGGTATCCTCATAGAGGGGGGATTTTGGGTCGAACAGGTGGCATTCCACATGGCCCTCGCGCATCGGTACCGGCACCGGCGCGGTGGCGCTGCAGACCGGCCCCGCCTTGGGGCAGCGCGGGTGGAAGGCACAGCCCGATGGCGGATCGATCGGGTTGGGATAGGCCATGCCCAGCTGGGTGTCGGGCACGCCCAGCCCCGGTTCGGGCGTCAGCACCGATTTCAGCAGCGCCTGGGTATAGGGATGCGCCGGGGCGTCGAACAGATCGCCCGCCTCCGCTTCCTCCACGATCCGGCCCAGATACATCACCGCCACCCGGGTGGCGAGGTGTTCGACCACCGCGAGGTTGTGCGAGATGAACAGATAGGTCAGCCCGAATTCGCGGCGCAGATCGCCCAGCAGGTTGAGGATCTGGCTTTGCACCGACACGTCGAGCGCCGAGGTGGGTTCGTCGCAGATCACCACCTCGGGCTTGATGATCAGCGCCCGCGCGATGGCGACGCGCTGGCGCTGGCCGCCCGACATCTGGCTGGGATAGCTGTTCATCACCCGTGCGGGCAGCCCCACCACGTCGAGCATGTCGCGCACCGCCTGTTTCTGGCTGGCCGCGTCGCCGATCCCGTGGATGCGCAGCGGCAACGACACGATATCGGCGATTGATTTGCGCGGGTTGAGGCTGCTGTAGGGGTCCTGGAAAATCGGCTGGATACGCCGCGCCAGCGCCAGCCGGTCGTGGCTGCCCAGGGCCTGACCGTCGACCAGAACCTCGCCCTCCGTCGGCGCCTCCAACCCCAGCAGGATCTTGGCCAGGGTGGACTTGCCGCAGCCCGATTCACCCACCAGCCCAAGGACTTCGCCCTTGCGCAGCGACAGCGACACGTCGCGCAAAGCGGTCAGCGGTTTGGGTTTCGCCATCAGCCCCTGCTTGACCGAATAGGTCTTGGTCACGTTGCGGATTTCCAGCGTCGGATGCGCCGCCCCTGCCCGGTCCAACATCACGCACCCTCCTGTTCTGATACCCGTCGTCCCTCGGCATGGACGCAGCGGAATTCATGCGCCCCCTCGCCGCGCAGCGGGATGGTGCCGCGGCAGTCCGGCCCGGCCTCGGCACAGCGGGTGCGGAAGGTGCAGCCGCTCACCTCGCCCACCAGCGAGGGCACGATACCCGGGATGGTACCCAGGGGCGCGCCGCGTTCGGTCTTGCCGGGCAGCGGGATGCAGGCCAGCAGCCCCCGCGTGTAGGGGTGGCGCGGCTGTCCGAACACATCCGCCGCAGGCCCGGTTTCGACCAGCCCGCCGGCATACATCACCGCCACCTTGTCGGCGACGCGCGCCACCACGCCCAGATCGTGGGTGATCAGGATCATCGCCATACCCATTTCGCGCACCAGATCGACCAGCAGCCGCAGGATCTGCGCCTGGATCGTCACGTCGAGCGCCGTTGTGGGTTCGTCGGCGATGATCAGTTCCGGGCCGCACATCAGCGCCATCGCGATCATCACCCGCTGGCGCAGCCCGCCCGACAGCTGGTGCGGATATTGCGACAACCGGCTGGCCGCCGCGGTGATCCCGACCTTTTCCAGCAATTCGATGGCGCGGGCGCGGGCCTCGGCCCGGGACGCCCCGCCATGCAGCATCCGCGCCTCGATCAGCTGATCGCCGATCGTGTAGGCCGGATTGAGCGAGGTCATCGGTTCCTGGAAGATCATCGACATCCGCGCCCCGCGCAGCGCCCGCATCTGCCGCGACCCGGCTTTGAGCAGGTTGATCCCGTCGAAGCTCATCTCGTCGGCGCGGGGCGTGATCTTCTTGCCCAAAAGCCCCATCAGCGCCAGCGAGGTCAGCGATTTGCCCGACCCGCTTTCGCCGACGATGCACAGCACCTCGCCCCGGTTCAGGCTGAAATCGATCCCCCGCACCGCGTGCAGTGTGCCGCCACCGACGGGGATGTCGATGGTCAGGTTGCGCACGTTCAGTAACGTCTTTTCCATCGGCTCAGCTCCTGTTTTCCGAGGCGGTCACGTCGCGCAGACCGTCGCCCATCAGGTTGATCGCCAGCACCAGCGCGAACAGAACCGCGCCGGGGATCAGCACCAGCCAGGGTTCGAACAGCATCATGTTCTTGCCCTCGCTCACCATCAGGCCCCAGCTTGGCGTCGGCGGCTGTACGCCGAGCCCGAGGAAGGAAAGCGCCGCTTCGAGCAGGATCGCATGGGCCATTTCCAGCGTGACCACCACGATCAGGTTATTGGCGATATTGGGCATGATTTCGGTCAGCAGGATACGCGGGACAGAGGCGCCGATGGCCTCGGCCGCCGCCACGTATTCGCGCTGCCGCACCTGCAGGGTCGATGCGCGCATGACCACCGCGAACCGGTCCCACAGCAACAGCCCCAGCACGCAGATCACCACGGTCAGCGATCCGCCCAGGATCGCCACCACCGCCAGCGCCACCAGCACCACCGGCATCGCCAAGCGCACGTTGATCAGGAAGGTCACCACCGCATCGACACGGCCGCCGAAATAGCCCGCGGCCACCCCCATCGCGGTGCCGATCAGCCCCGAAATCGCCGCCGCGACCACCCCGATCAGCAGCGACACCCGCGCGCCGTAGATCAGCCGCGACAGGTAATCCCGGCCCAGGTGGTCGGTGCCCAGCGGATGTTCCCAGGTGCCCCCCAGGAAGACCGGCGGCTTCATCCGCGCCAGCAGGCTTTGCGCATAGGGATCGTGCGGGGCCAGTAGCGGCGCCAGGATGGCGATCACCGTCAGGATGCCCACCACCACCGCGCCGATCATCAGCCCGCGATGACCGAAGACGCGCCGCCACAGCAATTGCCCCGGGGTCGGGCCGGTGATTTCCTCCAGCAGCGGATCGAGCTTGTCCGTTGCGGTGTTCGTCATGCTCTCGGCCATATCAGCTGCTCCTCATCCGCGGGTCGAGCCAGGCATTCAGCACGTCGGCCAGGAAGGTGAAGACGATGTAGAACATCGAAAAGATCAGGATCAGCGCCTGCACCGTGGGCAGATCGTTGCGGCCGATGCTTTCCCAGGCCAGATACCCCGCCCCGTACAGCGCGAAGATCGATTCCACCACGATCGACCCACCCAGCATGAACCCCATCTGCACCGCCGCCAGCGACACCACCGGGATGATCGCGTTGCGCAGCGCGTGCTTGAACATCACCCGCGTCTCGGATGCGCCCTTGGCCCGCGCGGTGCGGATGTAATCCGACGACAGCACTTCGAGCATCCCCGCCCGGGTCAGCCGCATGATCGCGGGCATGGCGTAATAGCCCAATACGATGGTCGGCATGACGAAATGGCGCCAGGTCGCAGCGCCCGAGGGCGGCAGCCATCCCAGCTTGATCGCGAAGACCACGATCAGGATCAGCCCGAACCAGAAGCTCGGCAATGCCTGCCCCGCCACCGACATGAACAGCGCGAAGCGGTCGATCAGCGAATTCGGCCGCACCGCCGCCGCCACGCCCAGGGGCACCGCGGTCAGAAGCGCGAAGCTGATGCCGCAAACCCCAAGCGTCATCGTCACCGACAACCGGTCGGCGATCAGCCCGGCCACCGGCAGTTTGAAATAATAGCTTTCGCCGAAATCACCGCGCAGCGCGGACAGAAGCCAGTCGGCATATTGCACCATCATCGGCCGGTCGAAGCCATAGACCCGGCGGATCGCCTCGATATCCTCGCCGCTTGCCGTTTCGCCGGCCAGCGCCGCCGCCGGATCGCCCGACAGGAAAAGCAGTGAAAAGCTGATGAACGAGACCGTGAAGGCCACGAGAATGGCCAATCCCAGCCGCTTCAGGATGAATTGCAGCACCTTAGCGTCGCCCCCGCGCGATTGTCGTCGAAATCATCCCCGCGTATCCCGGGCGGCGGCAGGTGCCGCGCCCGGGACCGTGGGCTGTTGCCGGATCAGTTCCACGACATGGTGGTGAAACGCAGGACCTCATCCGCCGTCGGCGTATAGTTGACCGAGGTCTTGAACACGTAATTCGTGTTGTAGCTGAACAGCGGCGCCCAATAGGCCTGTGCGGTGATCCGCTTCAGCGCCTTGTCGTAATATTCGATCCGCGTGTCCGGGTCGGTGGCGCTGTCCGCCACGTTGAGATCGGCCAGCACCTGATCGTCGCGCGCATCGTCGAGGCTGCCATGCTTGAAGAACTGGCTCACCATCGCCGAGGCGTCGTTGATCGAATAGCTGCCCCAGGTCAGGAAGGACAGCGGCACCTCGCCCTTCATGTTGAGTTCGCGCAGGGCCGAGTATTTCAGCATCTTGAAGTCGGTCTTGATCCCGACCGCGTTCAGGTAGGACGCGATGGCTTCGGCATATTCGCGGTTGCGATAGGCGTAGAATTCGGTTTCAAACCCGTCCGGATAGCCCGCCTCGGCCAGCAGCGCCTTGGCTTTCTCGGGATCGTAGTCATAGACGGTCACATCCTGGACGCAGCCGAACTGGCTGGGGAAACAGGGGGTGCTCACCACCTTGGACTGACCTTTCAGCAGCGCCGCCACGATGGTCTTGCGGTCGATGGCGTGGTTGACCGCTTGGCGCACGCGGACATCGGTGAACGGGTTCGGGTCCATCTTCGAGCGCCCCGCCGCGTCCATGTTCAGATAGCCCACCCGCATGGTCGATTCATTGGCGACGGTGAACTGCCCCATCTGCCCCAGCTTTTCGGCCTGGTCCGCCGGAACCTGCCAGATCAGGTCGAGCGAGCCCGAGAACATCTCGGCGATCTGGGTGTTCACGTCGGGGATGGTGCGGATGTCGACCTTGTCGATGGCCGGTTGGCCCTTGGGGCTGTCGTGATAATCTTCGTTCTTTTCCAGCACGAAATGCTGCCCCGGAACGACGCTGACCACCTTGTAGGGGCCGGTGCCGACGGGTTTCAACCCCATGCCGGTCGGGCCGGCTTCGGCATAATATTCGTTGGGATAGATCGATACCGGGCCGGACAGGAATTCGATCGCCGCCGGGAATTTGTCCTTGAGGTAGATCCGCACGGTGTAATCGTCGATCTTTTCGGCCGATTTCATCCAGTTCACGTTGCGTTGGGTCTTCACCCCGTTGGCTTCGTCGGCGACGAAATTGACCGTGTAGACCACGTCATCGGCGTTGAACGCCTCGCCGTTGTGGAAGGTCACGCCTTCGCGCAGCTTGAATTCCAGCGTGGTGTCGTCGATCCATTCCCAACTGGTGGCCAGGTTGCCCTTGTATTCGTTGGTCGCCGGATCGCGGTAGATCAGCCCGTCCCAGACGGCGCGCTGCATCACCACGCCTTCGCGCGACGAATTGAAATAGCTGTCGACGTTTTCCAGCTCCTTGGTGAAGGCGACATTCAACTGGCCTTCGGCCTTATCGGCCAGTGCCGCGCCCGCCGATACGGCCAGCGCCAAGGCGGCGACGGTTGTTTTGAGAATGGAATGTTTCATGACCTCTCCCTGTCATCATGCGCTTTGCGCGCGATTTCCTGTTGTGGCGAAGTATTATATTATGATACTTGTTTTTGTTATATAATTCAGTAACTGGCACATTGGCGATTCCGTCAACCAAAATTTGAAAGGCCCCCGCCCGGAACAGCCATGAGCACAGAAAAACGACAAAACACACTCTTCGTCGGGGCGCTGGCCAAAGGTCTTCGGGTCCTGCGGGCTTTCGACGAAACCCATACCGAACTGTCGCTGACCGAACTCGCCGCGCGCACCGGGCTGGACAAAAGCGCGGTGCAGCGGCTGGCGAACACGCTGCATCTCGAGGGAATGCTGGACAAGGACCCGGCGACGCGGCGGTTCCGGCCGTCGCATGCCTGGCTGCAGATGGCCTATGTCTATTACTGGTCCGATCCTCTGGTGGCGCGCGCCATGCCCCGGCTGATCGAACTGTCGCAGCAGCTTGGCGAAACCGTGAACATGGCCGAACTGTCGGGCGATCACATCATCTATGTCAGCCGCCTGCCCTGCAAACGCACCCATTTCGCGGCCTCGGTGGTGGGGCGGCGGCTGCCCGCGCTGTCGACCTCGGCCGGGCGCGCCATCCTGTCGACCTTTCCCGCCGACGAACGGGCCGCGGCGGTGGAGCAGTGGATGCTTGCCCGGCACACGCCGCACACGACGATGGACCGGTCAGAAATCGCCGCCGCCATCGAAGAGGCCGTGCAGCAGGGATATGCCGTTTCGCGCGACCAGATGATCCTCAACGAAATGGCCATCGCGGCGCCGATATGCGGCCCCGACGGGCGCGCCTTCGCGGCGGTGCAGTGCTCGGTCTCGGCCCATAGCTGGACCGCCGACAAAATCCGCCGGAACATCCTGCCCGCGCTGCAGGACACCGCCAACGCCATTTCCCCCGGTGCAAGCCGCAGCTGATCCGGCCGCGCCGGGATCGGTGTGATTATGGACAGGAAGGACTGCTGAGATCCGGAAGCGGCCGTCGCGGAGGCCGCTCAATCGATTGCCAAAACGATGGCAAGATCGGCGCCAAAAAGACCAGCCTCAAGAACCAAAAAAGCCCCTAAGGGCTTAACCTTAGGGGCTTTTTATGGCTCCGGCGGTAGGGATCGAACCTACGACCAATTGATTAACAGTTATGGAAATCCGGTTTCACAGATTTTCATGCCATTTCACATTCCTTCAATAAAGCATTGTTCTGGCTTTCTTAATTGTATTTTTGACCGGACTGCCTATCTTGTCGTTTCAACAATCAGTGGCGACTCGGTGGCGATTCCGCCTTCAAGTCGCCACCGAAAGCCCGGAGGCCGGAATGCCCGTCATAAAAATCGCCCGCCGCACCATCGCAGCAATCGAGCCCCCTAAGAAGCCCGTCACCTATTACGATGACGCGCTAAAGGGCTTCGGGCTCCTCGTGCGCCCCTCGGGATCGCGCTCGTGGATTCTCGAATATCGCCCGGGTGCCGGGGGCCGGGGCACGGCCAAGAAACGCGTCGTGCTGGGCAAACCCGAGACCGTCACGCCGGAACAGGCCCGAGACATGGCGAAAGACCTTCTCGCCAAGGTGCGCCTCGGTGCCGATCCTGCCGCCGAGCGCGCCGAGGCCCGGGCGGCAGACACGATTTCCGAGATCGCAACCGAGTGGCTTTCGCGGCACGTTGAGCCCAAGCGAAAAGAGGCCACCGCGCAGCTCTACCGAGCGGTCCTTGACACGCACATTCTTCCCGCCATTGGCAACCGAAAGGCCGTGACACTCACTCGCAGCGACGTTGCCAAGCTGCACGGGTCGATTGCCCGCAAGGCTACGGGAGCCAAGAAGGCTGGAGCCAAGCGAACGGCTGCCCAGAAGACGCGGGGCGGCCCGATCATCGCCAACCGGGCACTTGCCGTTCTGAAAGCGATGTTCACTTGGGCGATTGATCTAGGCTTGCTTCCCGAGGGTTCGCAGAATCCGGCTTCGGGTGTAGAAGCTTTCAAAGAGCGGGGCCGCGAACGCTTTCTGTCTTTGGATGAAATGCAGCGCCTCGGGGTTGCCCTGACCTTGGCCGAGACCGAGGGGCTGCCGTGGCACGTTGACGAAAGTAAGCCGGGCGCGAAACACCTGCCCGCGCCCGAAAAACGCCGCGCCCACTTTGATTTGCATTCCGTGGCTGCAATCCGACTCCTCCTCTTGACCGGCGCGAGGGTGCGGGAAATCTTGGACCTAGAGTGGCAGCATGTCGATTTCCAACGCGGGATGCTCCGTTTGCCGGATTCCAAGACCGGCGCCAAGGTTATCGTGCTCGGAGGCGCGGCGTTGTCCTTGCTGGACGGGTTGCCCCGGGTCGGGCGCTACGTCATTGCCAGCACCTCGGCGGGGACGAAAGATGAGAAGCCCCGCGCAGATGTGAACCGGCTCTGGCGGGCAGTCCGCCGCGAAGCTGGAATCGAGGGAACGAGACTGCATGATCTGCGGCACTCCAACGCGGCCGTGGGCGCCGGGGCCGGGTTGAGCCTGCACCAAATCGGCACGCTCCTCGGGCACTCTCAAGCCGCGACAACGAAACGCTATGCCCACCTCGCCGCCGATCCGCAGCGCCGTGCGGCTGACCTTATCGGTAATGAAGTGGCGGCGGCACTTGGGCTGGGGGCTAACGTCGTGCCGATTGATACGAAGAAACGGGGGCAGGCATGACCGAGGAACACCCGCTGGGCCCGGTTTGCGGTCACGATGACCTAGCGCACCTTCCGCCCAAGGAATGGGCGAGGATGCGGCGGCTGCGGGATTGGCTTGCCGCGCCTTCTTGGAAGCCCGCGCAAGCAATAGCCGTGCTATGCGGCTACGATCCCGAAGTGGGGCGCAACAGCTGCGCCGCCGATATGTCTTTCCTCCCGGGCGCGGATGATTTCTACGGGGTCCCGTTTGGTGCGCGCGAGCCTGAAGACCTTAAGGAACTGGACGCCGGACTTGAGGCACAACACGGCTTTATTGGCGAGCTGCGCCTGATCACGATGAAGCCTATGAAGGCTATAGCGAAGGCGGTTGCGGCCGGGGTACCGATTCCGTGGCTTGAGGTTGCCCGGGCTGATCCGGAGTGCCTGAAATACCTGCCGCCCGAGGCACTAGACGACTCGGAGGATGCGCCGCGCGTCACGCGGACTGCGCCCGAAGTCGCCTCGCTCGGGGGGCAGGCAAAGCGAGACAAGGACCTCCAGCGCGCGAAGTGGCTCCCCGTGGTAGAAAAGCGTCTGGCCGAGGGTCGGAAGCGTTCTGAAATTCTCGCCGAGCTTGAGATGGAAGATGACGCCCCGCCGCAAAGCACCTTCTACGGATGGTGTGCCCAAATTAAGTCGCGCAAGGGAAGCAACTAGGATTCCTAGTGCTTGTGCTTTTTTCTAAGTGCTTGCACTTGTTTTTCTATTTTGAAATTTCGTGCTCCGGTGTCCGAGTCAATCAAACCTCGGAGGCACCAATGCAAACCGATTCTCTTCCTCTCTACGTCGACACCGAGGGTGCGGCCGCGCTCCTCGGCCTCTCGCGTTCTTCGCTGGAGAAGTATCGTCATTTCCGCAATGAGGATGGCCCTCCCTACGTCGTTTTTGGGCGCTCGGCGATCCGCTATCATACCCCGAGCCTTCTTGAATGGGCGCAGGAACGCACCGTCCAGCACGGGCGGGGGGTTGCGCGATGACCGGTGAACTCTTTGAAAATGACCGTGCTTGGTTCGCCGCTCACCCGGGGCGTAAGCTCCGTATTCGCCGGATGATCTCAGACGAGTTTTTTCCTGATCCGAACGACCCGCCGAAACCGAAGAAGGGGCAATCGCTTGCCGAAGCGATGTTGGAATCCGCCGCTCTTGTCGCTGAAGCCAAGTCGAATTTTCCGGTCGTGCAACGCGGTCAAACGCATTTCACTCTCGTCCAAAAACTATCTGACGGAGTTCGTGCCAGATCGCATCTTATTTTGGGCGATCAGTTTGAACCGGAGGTGGCTTCCGATGATGTAGTGAGAGCTATAGCCAGCTTGCAGGGGGCAATCTTGTTGCTGTGAGATACTTGCCACCACGAAAACCTGACTTATCAGCCCTGTCTTCAACTCGAAAAACAAAACACGCCCGGGCGTTGCACCGCCCGAGCGCGAAATTTGGAACTTCCTAATGCACAAGAAGAATACCGCCTGCGCGCGGGCCGATCAAGATGCGTTGGACCACGGCCGAGTGACGCTGACTCGCTTCCCGACGCGCAGCGCTTTCCAGAAGAAGGAACTGACCCTTTCGCTGGCCGATCTGGCGGCTTGGATCAAGGGCCAGCGAGCGGAGAGCAAGGACGGGCTGCCGTGGATCAAGCTGGCGACCTTCGGCCCCGACAAGACGCCGAAGAAAAGCCTTCGCCACAATGCCAATGTGCGCACCGTGACCGGGCTGGAAGCGGACTATGACGCAGGCACCATGACGCCCGAGGCGGCCCGCGATGCCTTGGAGAGGGCAGGCGTGGCCGGGCTTGTCTATACCACCCCCAGCCATAGCCCCGACGCGCCCCGCTGGCGCGTTCTCACACCGTTCAGCGGCCCGTTGCCGCCCGAGGCCCGCGAAGACCTCATGGCGCGGCTGAACGGCATTCTGGGCGGCGCTCTGGACCCGGCCAGCTTCAGCCTTTCGCAATCCTATTACGCGGGCAACGTGGAAGACGGGACTCCTGTCGAAACCTTCCGTGTGGACGGCGAAGCGATTGATCGGATGGAGGGCCTGCCCGCAATCTACAAGGACGGCGGCAGTGTGAAGCGTGAGCGCCGGGCAGCTTCTGGCGAAGGTGAGGGGCTGGCCCTTCAGCACGTCCGGGAAGCCCTTCTGACGATCCCCAATGACTCCAGCAACCCGGACGCGGCGGAACGCCTCTGGTGGCTGCACATGGGCATGGCGCTGCATCACGCGACGGGCGGCAGCGAAGACGGGCTGGCCCTGTTCCATGAGTGGAGCCAACGGCACCCCAGCTATGGCCCTGACGAAACCGAAACCGTTTGGCATTCCTTCGGGGGCGGCGGGAAGAACCCTCGCACCTTCGCCACGATCCGGGCGGAAGCGGAGCGCCGGGGCTGGATTGACCTGTCCGCCTTTGATGACGTGATCCCCGCCGATGAACTGGCGGAGATTGAAGACCTGATCGGCTTGCCCGCGACCACCGAAGGTCCGGATTGGGGCAGCGTGATCCGGGAACGGGGCAAGCCCGTGAACAACCTGAACAACGCGATTGTGTATCTGGGGCGGAACCTCGACTCGATCCTGCCCGGTCTTCGGCACAACCTTATGACCCGGCGGGATGAATGGTGCGACGGGCCGTTGAATGACGCAGCACTTGCACTAGCGCGGACGGGGCTGGAACGGCGGGGCTTGCGCACCGTTGGGAAGGAACTGGTGGCCGACGCCACCCTGATCGTCGCGCGGCATTTGCAATATCACCCGATCCGGGACCAGTTGCGGAGACTTCACCATGACGGGCGTGAGCGGCTGGACTCGTGGCTGGTCCGTCATGCCGGAGCGGCGGACTCCCCCTATGTCCGAGCGGTGGGGCGCAAGTTCCTGATTCAGATGGTGGCCCGCGTGATGGAACCCGGATGCAAGGCGGACCACACGCTTGTTCTGTCCGGCCCGCAAGGTATCGGCAAATCGACCGCCTGCCGTATCCTCGCCGGGGCGGAGTATTTCAGCGACACCTTGCCCAGCATCACCGGGGACAAGACGGACGCTATTCGCCACCTTCAGGGCAAATGGCTGGTGGAACTGGCCGAACTCGCCCCGTCCCGCAAGAGCGAGGCCGAAGACCTGAAAGCCTTCCTGTCGGGTGCGGTGGACCGGGTGCGGTTGCCCTATGCCCGCTTTGACGAGTCGTTTCCACGCCAATGCGTTTTCGTCGGCACGACCAATGAAGATCAGTTCTTGCGGGATACGACGGGCGGGCGGCGCTTCTGGCCCGTGACCGTTCACCAGATGGACCTTGAAGCCCTCGCCACCGAACGGGACCAGCTTTTTGCGGAATCCTTCGCAGCATATGAGGCCGGGGAAGCGTGGTGTTTGGATCGGGACTTTGAAGCGGAACACGCGCGCCCCATGCAAGAGGCAGCACGCGAGTCCGATAGCTGGGCGGATGACGTGGCCGATTGGCTGGACAAACCGGCAGACGATTTTGACGACGCTGGCGAGGTGAAGACCAAGGTGAAGATTTCCGAAGTATTGAGCGGCGCGCTTGGCCTGAATAGCGGCCAGCACAACCGGGCGAACCAGAAACGTGTGGCCGACATCCTGCGCACCCTTGGCTGGATCAAAATTCATACGGAGCATGGCAAGCGGTGGGCGCGAGTGTAATAACCACGGCAGCAACATATCGCGGGCGGCTGACCCTTCCTGACCCTTGGACTGACCCTTATGGGGCATCCGTAAAGCCCTGTTTGCTTTGGGTGAATCCCTTGGCTGACCCTACTGACCCTTATCAGAACAAAAAGAGTTCTGGGGAACAGGAACAGGCCACGGCCCACCTGTGGAGAGGGCAGCACAGGGGCTGGATGCGTAACATAGGGCTTTTATGGGTCAGTAGGGTCAGGATTGCCTTTTTGTCCCTTTGTATCAATGCCTTTCGCCTGACCCTCGCATGGGTCAGCGGATCAAGCGTGACCACGGCGGCGCGTTGGCCGGGCTTGGGTCCTTCCGTCGGCGAAAGTCCTAGACTTTCAGTCTCTGCCGAAAATTTTGAATCGAAAACTCAATTTACCTCCGGTGGCTCCATTATGGCAGTAGCTTTTAGCCCATGGTGGCAAAAACATCGTAGGGAATGCCCGATCTGCCGGAGACAGTTGCGCCCCGGGGCTCAGCGCACCCCGTGGGATAGGGGTCCCCCCTAGGAAGGACCCAAGCGACTAAGAAGCCAGCACGGTTTGTTTGCCACGGTAGCTCTTTGCATAGTCAAATATGGCTTGTCTATTTGAGGCAGCTATCGCAAAAATTGTGCAATGGATCATCTGCAAAGTAATTTCGAGTTTTTGGATCAGCTGGACGGTGAGCTTGCCAATTTAGGCAGGCTCGCGGAGAGCTACTTTCAAGAAGACCCCAGTACAAGTCTGATAAAGCTCAGGCAATTCAGTGAACGACTTTCCCGGCGACACGCCGTATTGATGGGTGTCGATTTGGTCGATGCCGATACACAAGTCGATCTGTTGCGCAGGTTGAAGTATGACCGCGCGGCGCCGGACCGCGTGCTCGATGTGCTCCACCACATCAGAAAGCTGGGCAACGCCGCAGTTCACGCTGGCCAAGGAGATCATCGTCAAGCTCTGGCATGTTTGAAGATGTCGGTTCAGCTTGGGGTTTGGCATCTTCGAGCGAGCACCAATGACCGCGAATTCTCACCCGGTCCCTTTGTTCCTCCGCGTGCCCCCCAATCATCGACGGAGGAACTGACCAAAGAGCTTGAACGGTTACGCCGTGAAAGGGACGACGCGCTGACCGCTGTACAAAAGGCAGAAGAACAAAGAAAACAAGCTCTTTTGGACGCTGAAAGCGCCGCTGCGAGGCATCAACGTGAACTTTCCGAGCGCCAAACATGGGAGGCATTGGCACAGGATGCCGACAAACAACTGCAAGAGCTGGCTGCACAGGTTCAGGTGCAAACTGCTACACAGAAGATGGAGTTTGTTCAGGCCTCCAATGCTGCCGTCGGGGCAATCGACCTAGACGAACAATCGACGCGAGAACTCATAGACCAGCAACTCCGGGATCGTGGGTGGGAGGCCGACAGTTCGGAGTTGCGACACAGCAAGGGCGTTAGACCCGCCAAAGGTAAAAATCTGGCAATCTCTGAATGGCCAACTCAATCTGGCCCCGCCGATTATGCCCTTTTTGTTGGCGAGACCTGCGTCGGTATTGTTGAAGCCAAGCGATACCGAAAAAACGTATCAGCGGCGATTGATCAGGCTGAAAGGTATTCAAAAGGAATTCAGGGCGCGGGAAATAAGGAAAAATGGAATGATGAATTCAATGTGCCATTTGTTTTTTCTACGAATGGGCGGCCCTACCTAAAACAGGTTGAAACCGAGAGTGGTATTTGGTTTCGAGATGTGAGGTTGCTGCAGAACCTACGGCGCGCGCTCATGGGTTGGTTCTCGCCCGATGAATTGGTCTCTATGCTGGAGGTTGAAAAGGAAAAGGCTCAGGCTGCCTTGGAAGCCCGATCTTTTGACTTTGGCTTTCAGCTTCGCCCCTACCAGAAGGCCGCGATCCAAGAGGTCGAGAAAACTCTTGGTTCGGAAAAGCGCGAAATGCTGGTGGCGATGGCGACTGGGACCGGTAAGACCAAACTTGCCATTGCCATGCTGTACCGGTTGTTGGCCACGAAGCGTTTCCGTCGCATCTGCTTTGTCGTGGATAGGTCAGCGCTTGGCACTCAGACCAGTGACGAGTTCATGAGCACTGCGATTGAGGGACCGAAGACCTTCGGGCAGCTGTTTGGCATGAAGGGACTTGAGGATGTTAAGCCCGATCCTGAAACACGCGTGCACATTTGCACCATTCAAGGGTTGGTGAAGCGCGTTCTCTATAACAGCGATCCCGCAGATGTTCCGCCGATTGGTCAATATGACCTGATGGTGATTGACGAGTGCCACCGTGGTTATTTGCTTGACCGCGAGATGTCGGATGCAGAGCTGAGTTTCAGAAGCCAAGACGACTATGTCTCGAAGTATCGCCGGGTTCTGGAGTATTTTGACGCGGTGAAGATCGGCCTAACGGCCACGCCAGCACTGCACACCGCGCAGATTTTTGGCGATCCAATTTACACCTATACTTACCGGGAAGCCGTTGTGGATGGATGGTTGATCGACCATGAACCGCCAGTTCGGTTCCAGACCGCCCTCAGCAAAGCAGGGATTACCTTTGCAGCTGGCGAAGATGTCGAAGTCATGGACAGCCAAACGGGAGAAATCGACAATGTCACGACCCCGGATGAGCTGAACTTTCAAGTTGAAGCCTTCAACAAACGGGTGATCACGCAGCCGTTCAATCAGGTGGTTGCAGAAGAACTGGCAAAGCACATCGACCCAAGTTTGGACGGAAAGACACTGGTGTTCGCGGCCACTGATGCCCACGCGGATATCGTCGTGCATGAGCTGAAAAAGGCATTCGCAGCGCAATATGGTTCAATCGAGGATGCCGCCATCCGAAAAATCACGGGCAGTGTCGACAAAGTTGGGGCGCTGATCCGCTCGTTCAGAAACGACGCCTTCCCGCAGATCGCTGTCACCGTTGATCTTCTGACCACCGGCATTGACGTTCCGAAGATCACCAACCTTGTTTTCATCCGACGGGTGAATAGTCGTATTCTCTACGAGCAAATGCTGGGACGAGCCACCCGCCGGTGTGACGATATCGGGAAAGAAGTCTTTCGCATTTTTGATGCCGTGGACCTCTACGCGTCTTTGCAAGACCTGACACAGATGAAACCCGTTGCCAGCAACCCCAAGCTGACCTTCGAGCAGCTTTTTGATGAGCTTGCATCGGTTGACGAGGATGATCAGCGAGAGCTTGTGCGCGATCAGGTGCTGGCAAAGCTGCATCGCAAACTCAGAAAGCTGCCAAGTAAGGTGGCAGAAGCAATAAGGGACCTAACGGGAGAAACCGCAGAGGAGTTGCGGGACCGTTTGAAGAACCATACCCCAGAGCAGGCCGCTGCATATGCTAAGCGGTTCGCTGGTTTGGGCAAGATACTGGATTGGGACCCGGATGGATCAGGGCCGAACCTTGTGCCGATCTCACACCATGAAGACAGCATGGAAGCCGTGACAACCGGCTATGGCGAGTATGAGAAGCCCGAGGACTTCTTGGACACCTTCACGTCATTCGTAAAGAACAACCAAAACAAGATCGCGGCGCTTTCGGTTGTGGTCCAACGCCCTAGGGAGCTTACCCGTGCAGAGTTGCGGAACCTGCGGCTTGAATTAGACAAAATGGGCTTCTCTGAAACAAGCCTACGTCGCGCGTGGAATGATGCGTCGAACGAAGACATTGCCGCTTCAATCATTGGTTTTGTCCGACAGGCAGCTTTGGGAGACCCATTGATCCCGTTTGAAACCCGCGTGCAATCCGCTACAAAGGCGATCCTAGCCAAGGCCAAATGGACCGACCCGCAAAAGACTTGGTTGCGGCGTATTGCCGAGCAAATCACAAAAGAAATCGTCGTGGATCGCGACAGCATCGACCAAGGCACCTTTGCCGCGCAGGGGGGCTTTAACCGCCTCAATCGGGTGTTCAACGGTCAGCTGGAAACCATCCTCCACGACTTTAACGAAGAACTCTGGAAAGTGAGCGCATGAACCCTAACACCGCTGAAATCGTCGCCAAGCTCTGGCGCGAATGCAAAACCCTCCAATCGGCGGGCGTATCGTATTCCAACTACGTCAACGAACTGACCTACCTTCTGTTTTTGAAAATGCTGGAGGAAACCGGACAGGAGGCCCGTCTGCCAAACGGGCATTCTTGGCGCAAACTGGCCTCGATAGAGGGCGGGGATCAACTCGAATACTACAAGGCGATGTTGCTGGAGCTGGGCAACCCGAAGAAAACGACAGACCCGGTCACGCTGGCGATCTTCACCGACGCCATGACCCACATCCGTCTGCCTAAAGACCTCAAGACGCTGACGACCAATATCGACAAGCTCGACTGGTTCACGGCCCGTGAGGACGGCTTGGGTGATCTCTACGAAGGGCTTCTGGAGAAAACGACCTCGGCCACCAAGTCCAAGGCTGGCCAATATTTCACGCCCCGTGCTCTGATTGATAGCATCATCCGCCTAGTCAAACCGCAACCCGGCGAGTTCATCCAAGACCCTGCCGCTGGTACGGGCGGGTTCCTCATTGCCGCAGATCGCGCGATCAAGGACACCACCGACGATCTGTTCACGCTGACCGAAGAGCAGGGAAACTTCCAGCGCCGCCTTGCCTTTCGCGGACACGAATGGGTGCCGGATACGCACCGCCTGTGCGTCATGAACATGCTCTTGCACGGGATCGAAAGCCTTGTGGGATGCGAAGACAGTTGCGCGCCGCAGGGCGAAACGCTTGGCAAAGCCGATGTGATCCTCACCAATCCGCCGTTCAACAAGATGTCGGGCAATGTGAACCGTCCTGACTTCACCCTGACGGCGGGTGAACGTGTCGGCCCCATGCCCTTCCTCGAACACGCTGTGCGCAACCTTAAGAAGGGCGGGCGCTGTGCAATCGTGATGCCCGACAACATCCTCTTTGGCGACGGCACGGGGACTGAGCTGCGCCGCTTCCTGATGGTGAACTGCAATCTTCACACCATCCTGCGCCTGCCCACGGGCATCTTCTATGCCCAAGGCGTCAAGACCAACGTGCTGTTCTTCACCCGCGTGACGGATAAGGTCTATCCGGCCAACCACGGACAACAGGCCACCAGCGATGTCTGGTTCTACGACCTGCGCACCAACATGCCGTCCTTCGGCAAGACCAATCCGCTGACGCCAAGCCACTTCGAGGAATTCGAACGCCTCTTCGGCCCCGATCCACTTGGCAGCTCAGACCGCAATGAAGAGGGAGAAGACAGCCGCTGGCGCAAGCTCACCCGCGAACAGATCACCGAACGTGGCGACAACCTCGACTGGACATGGCTGCGCGATGAAAGCGGCGATCCCGAAGACGACATGACCGAGCCCGATGAAATTGCCGCCGCGATCATGGGCCACCTGCGCGCCGCGCTGGACGAGATCGAAGCGCTCAGCGAAGAGCTGGAAGACACCCCAGCCGTCGAGGCCGCAGAATGAGCACGGGAGAGACCTTCGGGCGCACCATCCAGCTCTTCCTTGTCGATGGCAAACCCACCGGCCTACGCAAGGCGACAATCCACGGCTGGACGGGCGTTGTCCTTGTCTCCAGCCAATCCACATTCGCCAGCCTCACCAGCCGCGAAGAGGTGGACCGCACCGGCGTCTACGTCCTCACCGGCCCCGACCCTGACAAACAGGGCATGACCCGCGTATATATCGGCTCGGCCAATTCGGTGCGCGAGCGGATCAAGCAAAGCGCCGAAAAGCGCGAGTTCTGGGAAACCGCCATCGCCGTAACCACCAGCGATGACGACCTGTCCAAGGGTCACGCCGAATACCTTGAGGCGCGGCTGATCGAACTGACAGCGCAGGCGGGCCGCGTGACGCTCGACAACGGCACCCAACCCGACACCAGCCGTCGCAGACTGCCCGAGGCGGACGTGGCGAATATGGAGCAGTTTCTGGCCAACCTACGGATCATCCTGCCCGTGATCGGGTTGGACATGCTCAAGCCACAGCCCCGCGCCGTGACGCAAACCGCTAAACCGGTGGAAGAGCGCACCACGGGCGATGTGCAGTTCGAAATCCGGCACAAAAGCGGGGTGCAGGCCACGGCAGTGGAGGAAGACGGTGAATTCATCGTGCTGGAAGGGTCCGAGGCGCTGACTGGCACGGGCTATGTCCAGCAAAGCTATGGCGGGCTGAAAGAGAAGCTGATCGCCGATGCCGTGCTGATCCCGCACGGTGCGGACAAGCTGCGCTTTGCAAAGCCATGGCCGTTCAACAGCCCCTCGGCAGCGGCGGCGGTTGTGCTGGACCGCAACAGCAATGGGCGAACAGAATGGAAGGTGAAAGG
Organism: Thalassovita mangrovi; assembly: GCF_009857745.1. Classification (GTDB taxonomy): domain Bacteria; phylum Pseudomonadota; class Alphaproteobacteria; order Rhodobacterales; family Rhodobacteraceae; genus Thalassobius; species Thalassobius mangrovi. The sequence goes on along the minus strand of NZ_WWEN01000001.1, from coordinate 84,968 downwards.
CTCCAAGCAGAGCTATCATGACTGGCAGCAGGCGCAGGCCGCGAAGCAGGAGGTGGCGGAATGAGCGAGCTTCCTAAAGGGTGGGCGCTGACAACGTTGGCCGATGTAACGGCTCCACGCGGCGAAAAGGCCGACCCAGCGACGTTGGGCGAAATGCCGTTCCTCGGGATGGATCACATCGAAGCCCACACGGCCAAACTGCTCGGTAGCCAGCCGGTCAGCGAGCTGAAAAGCGCGGTCGTGATCTTCAAAAACGGTGACATCTTGTATGGCCGCTTACGACCTTACCTGAACAAGGTGCACCTTGCGCAGTTTGATGGGACAGCGTCTGCCGAATTTATCGTGTTCCCTACCTCGGAGGCAATTGAACAGCGTTTCCTGCAAAGCTTGCTGCGTAGTACCGAATATCGCGCTTTGGCTGATCAAAGGAGCACAGGAGATCGTCCTCGCGTGAAATTCGAGAACGTGAGCGACTATGCGTTCCCGCTCCCCCCACTCCCCGAGCAACGGCGGATTGTGACGAAGCTCGACACCCTCAGCACCCGCACCACCACCGCCCGCACCCACCTCACCGCCATCGCAAAGCTGGTGGAGAAACACAAGGCTGGTTTCGTCAGTGCTTTGTTCGAAGGATTGTCAGAGCAGTTTGGTGAGATCGAACTCGGATTAGTTTGTGATCGAATTACCAAAGGTTCTTCGCCCAAATGGCAGGGGTTTGAGTATTCAGACGAAGGAGCGATTTTTGTAAGGAGCCAAAACGTTCTTTGGGGGAGACTAAACCTCGCGGATGTCACACGTCTTCCCATTGAGTTCAACGAAAAGCAACGTAACTCGGTGATGGAGAAGGATGACGTCCTGCTGAACATCGTTGGAGCATCCATTGGACGGTCAGCAGTAGTGCCAAGCGAGTTGGTGGGTGCCAACTGTAATCAGGCTGTGGCTGTTATACGTTTGCGCGAACCAAGTTTTGAAGATGCCTCCTACCTTTCGCAGTGGCTAATTTCGCCAGCGGCTCAATCGCAGATCACTGAAAACGCTGTGGATGTAGCTCGCGCCAATTTCTCTCTGGGACAAGCGAAGAAGTTGTCGATCCCTTGGGCAACGCCAGAGGTTAGAAAAGCGACTTTGATAAAGATTGAAACCGCCTTCGCCAAGATCGACCGCCTCGCTGCCGAGGCCGAGAAGGCCCTGAAACTCACCGACCGGCTGGATCAGCGCATCCTCGCCAAAGCCTTCGCAGGCGAGCTGGTCCCCCAAGACCCCACGGACGAACCCGCCACCGAACTCCTCGCCCGCATCCGCGAGGCCCGCGCCGCCGCCCCCAAACCCAAACGCGGCCGCAAGAAGAAGGCAGAGGCGTAAGCAATGGCACGACGCATACCCGGACAGAGAATTGAGGGTGCACCAGAGATCACGGTGAAACCGGGCAATGTGCCGGGTAGCTGGGATGTGTATGTGAAGCCGTCCGAGGAGCGCATCAAGGACGGAGGGCTTGACCCGGACACCGACAAGGTCGAACCGGTCGTTCTCTATACGCTGGATGAAACCAATGAGCGGGTCCGGCTCTATCCGGTGTATACGCGGCCAGAACCGGACGGATCGTTCACCCCCAAGCACAAGAAAATTACGGCGATATCGTTTGATTGGTTCGACGCTGACCCCAATCCGGATGAGACCGCCGCAGATATGGCTTTGGATTTCCAGCCTGATGGCCTGACCCGCGATCCAAACTTTGGGCTTGGCATCAAGAAGGAGTATCGCTTCGTCTTGGATGCTGTGGCTGAGCACTCGGACAAGGATGTTCTGTACATCGGTGATGGCGACCCGATGGATGACGAGTTCAAGCTGTCCCTAGATGCCTTCGGTGATTTGATCACCGAGATTGACCGCATTGATCGCCGCGCTCAAGTGGCAGAGAACGAGGTTAAGGCGACGACCTCTTACAATGTGGTTGCAGAAGTTGTGGGGGCTGAATCTCGACCGTTCCGCTTGGGTCGCAACGAGATACGTCAGCTGATCCAAAAGTATGCCGCCGATCCAGACTACCGTGACCTCGATGCGCAGACGGAATTGGTCACTGAGCTTGGTCGCTCAGCCCGTACCTTTGCACAGCAAGCCCCCGAAGCCACAGAGAAGTTGATTTCAGAGCTAGAACTGACCCGGTTGGAACTTGCGAGTAAAGAGTTCGAAGAGCTGATGGCCAAGAACCACAACGAAAACAAGTGGCAGAAGTTCTTCGAGGTTGATCCGTTCCTGTTATCCTTCGCGTTTGGGTATCCGGTCATTTGCGTCAACGGGCAATCCTATGTCGGCGGTCGTCGCATCGACGGCAAAGGTGAGAAGATTGGCGACTTTCTGTATAAGAACAGCATCAACAACAATGCTGCTCTTATCGAGATCAAAAAGCCCCAGTCGCCCCTAGTGAAGAAATACAGGGATGGCGTCTATGGCCCGCATGATGAGCTGTCAGGTGGCGTGACGCAGGTTCTTGATCAGCGGTATCACTTCGCCCGCAGGTTCCCGTTGCATCAGTCCGATAACGATTGGCACGGCGAAAATGAAGTCGCGGACTATGAGATTGATTGTGTTCTGATCGTTGGCACGATGCCCACGGATAAGGATCAACGCCGGTCATTCCAGCTTTATCGAAAGAACTCTCACGGGGTACGCATCGTGACGTTTGATGAAGTCTTGGAGATGTTGAAGAACCTATTGGAGTACCTTCAAACAGCGAAGCCTAGCTGACGGCGAAGAGCTGCGGTCGAGGCGATCCCATTTGTGTGGGTAGAAGAAGTTTCTTCACCCTTAGAACAGTATTGGCAGAACCCGGCTATTATCCTCTGAAATTTGTGCACGGTGGCGACTCCGTGGCGATTCCGGCGTACTTCCAACAATACCCAAAAACAAAAAAAGCCCTTAAGTCTCTATGACTTAAGGGCTTTTTATGGCTCCGGCGGTAGGGATCGAACCTACGACCAATTGATTAACAGTCAACTGCTCTACCGCTGAGCTACGCCGGAACATGTGGCGGTGTATAGCCATGTGATTTCCCGGCGTCCAGAGGCTTTTGTCACATTTTTGCGAAAAAATTTTCACCCCGTCGGAAGCCGTTCAAAAACAGTGTCCTCGGCCAGTTCCCCGACCGGAGAAACGCGGTTTTTCCCCATCAGGTCAATGAGATGCGCCAACACGTTGCGGGTCGCGGCGGGCAGCAGCGCCGGCTGCACCTCGGTATAGATGCGCCGGGCCAGCCCCTGGGCGGTGTCGGCGCCCTGTTCCAGCGCGGCGAGGATCTGCGCTTCGCGTTCGCGCCGGTGCGCCAGCAGCCATTCCAGCCGTTGCCGCGGCGCCGTCACCGGCGCGCCGTGGCCGGGATGCAGCACCTTCGGGTCCAGCCGCAGCAGCTTTTCGCACGATTCCATGAAATCGGTCAGGTCGCCGTCGGGCGGCGACACCAGCGAGGTGGCCCAGCCCATCACCAGGTCGCCGGTCAGCACCGCGTCGCCCCACTGAAAACACAGGTGATTGCCGTAATGGCCCGGCGTCCACAGCGCCGTCAGTTCCCAACCGTCGCCGCGGATCACGTCGCCATCGCCCAGCACCACGTCGGGGACAAAATCCAGGTCGGGGCTTTCGCCGCCGCCGATCATGCCCCCGGCGGCCAGTTTCTGCATCACCGCGCTGCGCCCGGCGCGGGTGTCGCCGAATCCATGGATCGGTGCGCCGGTGCGCGCCGCCAGCGCCCGCGACAGCGGCGAATGATCCAGATGGGTATGGGTGACGAGGATATGGCTGATCCGCTGCCCCGGCTCTAGGGCCGCCAGAATCGCCTCCAGATGCGTTTCCGAATCCGGCCCCGGGTCGATCACCGCGATGTCGCGTGCCCCCAGCAGATAGGTATTGGTGCCGCGATAGGTCATCGGCGACGGATTCGGCGCCACGATCCGGCGCAGCCCGTCGGCCATTTCCTCGGGCACCCCGATGGGGGGATCGAAATCGTCGGGGGCTTGCATTTGGCTTCCTTCCTGTGGCGCACGCCGCTAGGGTCTGCGCATGGCATTTCACTGGCTCAAACGCTATGTCCCGCGCGGGCTCTATTCAAGGGCCGCCCTGATCCTGGTCCTGCCGGTTGTAACCCTGCAACTGGTGGTCTCGGTCGTGTTTATCCAGCGCCATTTCGAAGGCGTCACGCAGCAGATGACCGGATCGACCGCGCGCGAAATCCAGTTGCTGATCGACCGCCTGCCCGATGCGCCGGGTCCGCTGCCGCCTGCCCTGACCGATCTGGCGAAGGCGCTGGAGATGGACATCGCGGCGATCCCTGCCGAGGAGGGCCCGGTGCAAAACCAAAGGCGCTGGTACGATCTGACCGGGGCGATCGTTTCGACCTCGTTCCGCGAAGAATTGCAGGGCGTCGAAGGGATCGCCCTGCCCGACGATTACAACGTCCATGTCTATGTAACTACGCCGGCGGGGGTGATGGATTTCCATTTCGACCGCAGGCGGGTGTCGGCTTCGCAGCCGCATCAGCTGTTCGTCAACATGGTGGTGTTCGGTGTGCTGATGACGGTGATCGCCTTCATCTACCTGCGCAACCAGCTGCGCCCGATCAAGCGGCTGGCCGAGGCGGCCGAGGCTTTCGGCAAGGGGCGCACGGTGCCCTACCGGCCCTCCGGCGCGCTGGAAGTGCGAGCGGCGGGCGGTGCCTTCCTGGACATGCGGGCACGGATCGAGCGGCAGATCGAACAGCGCACTCTGCTCCTGTCCGGGGTCAGCCACGATCTGCGCACGCCGCTGACCCGGCTGAAGCTGAGCCTGTCGCTGCTGGACAGCGACGACCGCGAAGCGATGGAGCGCGATGTCGACGACATGCAGAAGATGCTGGACGGTTTCCTGTCCTTCACCCGCGGCACCGGCGAGGTCGAAGCGGAAGAGGTCGATCCCTTCGACCTGGTCGAGCGGATCATCGAGGACAGCCAGCGCGCCGAAATCCCGGTGACGCTGATCCGCGCCCAGGGCCGCGACCTGGGCAAGGTGATGCTGCGCCCGCTGGCGATCCGGCGCGCCGTCAGCAACCTGATCGAAAACGCGGTGCGCTACGGCAACCGGGCCGAGGTGTCGGTGCTGCTGACGGAAAAATCGCTGCGCATCCGGATCGAGGATGACGGCCCCGGAATCGCGCCGGAAAAACGCGAAGATGCGGTGAAGCCCTTCACCCGGCTCGACAGCGCCCGCAACCAGAACCGGGCCAGCGGCGTCGGGTTGGGCCTGGCCATCGCCAACGACATCGCCCGCGCCCATGGCGGCGTGCTGCGGCTGGGCGACAGCGAAAAACTGGGCGGGTTGCAGGCCGATATCGTGATCGGCCGCTGATCCGGCCCGCCTGCCCCGTCAAAACAGCAGAACGCCCCCGGCGGCCAGATCGGCCCGGGCGCGGGTCATCCCGAAAGGGCCGTGCGAAATCAGCCGGCGACGGCCAGCGACGCGCGCATCGCTTTCATCGTGGCTGCGGTCAGGCCGGGCAGCTGGTTCGCCAGGTCGCGGCATTTCTGTGCGTCGCTGGCATCCGCCGCGGCGGTCATGCCCTGCAAGATGCCATGCACATCGGAGGCGCCGATCACCGCGGCGCCACCGGCGCAGCGATGCGCCTCGGCGCGGGCGGTGGAGAAATCGCTCTTCTCGACGGCGTCCAGATAGACCGGCAAAACCTGTGCCGCGTCCTGCTCGAACTGGTCGATATACCCGCCCAGGGTGTCGACATCGAGCATGTCGAGCAGACCGTCGAATACGTCCTTGTCAATCATGGTTGCTGAAACTTCCTCTGTCTCTGTTTCGTCGCGCGCCTGCTGCCCTGCGTCATCGGATGCTGCCGCCGACTTCACCAGATCCAGGAAAAGCTGGTCCAGCATATGCATCCGCAACGGCTTGGTCAGGACCTGATCCATGCCCGCATCGAGAAACTCTTTCATGTTTTCCGGCTGCGCATGGGCGGTCACCGCGACGATCGGAACATTCTGGCACTTGCCGAATTCGCGCAACATCCGCGTGGCCCCGACGCCGTCCAGCTTGGGCATGCTGATATCCATCAGAATCAGGTCATACGCCTGCGCCCGCCCCAGCGACACGCCTTCCAGCCCGTCCGCCGCTTCGGCCACCGTATGCCCCTTGGCATTCAGCATATCCACCAGCATGCGCCGGTTGATCTGGTTGTCTTCCACAACAAGGATGTTCATTCTCGTCGATTTCTCTGACTCTCTGACGCTTTCGCTGGGCGACATTAAACAGTTTTCATCCCCCTCCGCTACCCTTGGCAAGGAAACTTCGAAGGCAAATTCGCTTCCTTCGCCCGGGGTGCTGTCAACTGCGATCCTGCCGTTCATCAATTCCGCGGAATGCTTCACGATGCTCAGGCCCAGACCGGTGCCCGACTTGAACCGGGAATAGGATTCGCGGATGGTTTCGAAATCGCCGAAAATCCGGTCCAGGTGATCGGCGCGGATGCCGATGCCGGTATCGGTGACGGCGGCGCGTATATCCAGCTTGCCGTCATCGCCCTCCCGCGCGGACAGCGTGACCTTGACCTTGCCGTCATGGGTGAATTTCAGCGCATTTGAAATCAGGTTGCGCATGATCTGCTGGAACAGGCGTTCGGCCCCGACCACGGCAAAGGTATCGGGCAGCTCGGTTTCCAGCACCAGCCGATTGCGATTGAGCCGCGCCTGCGAGGCAAGCCGGTCCACCAGGTCGCGCAGGATCGTCACCGGGGTGAAGGGCGCGGCGCCGACCGCGACGCTGTTGAGCTTGTCCAGCCGGGTCAGCTCCAGCACGTTTTCGACCTGTTCCAGCGCATCGTCGCCGCAGCGTTCGATGATCTCGGCCAGTTCCAGCTGCCGTTCGTTCATCTGGGTGGTTTCGCGCATCAGATCGAGGCTGGCCAGAACCCCGTTCAGCGGCGTGCGCATTTCATGGCTCATCGCGGACAGGAACCGCGACTTGGCGCGTTCGGCCTGCAGCGCCTCGTTGCGGGCCTTCATCAGGCTCATTTCCCGTTCGGTCTGATCCGACACGTTGCGGATCGACGCGATCAGCAATTCCTCGCCCGCCGCGTCATGCAGCACGCCGAATCCCACCTCGATCGGAAAGGTCGTGCCGTCGGGCTTCCTGCCGTTCAGGTCCAGCCGCCGGCCGTCGCGGAACCACTGCGCCTTTTCCCGCAGCCAGCGGCCGATCCGCGCCCGCATTTCCTCGGCCGGCAATTCGCTGACGACGATATCGGTGAACAGCATTCCAACCGCCTGGTCCTCGCTCAGGCCGAACATCTGTTCCGCCGCCCGGCTGAACGCCACCATCCGGCCCTCGGCATCCATCGTCACTGCCGCGTCGCGCGAAGTTTCGACCACCGCCCTGAGATTGTCGTTGGCGCGCGAAATCATCCCGTTCTTCTGCCGCAGCTTCAGCAGAAGCATGCCGTCGAGAACGATCACCGCCAGCAGGAAAAGCAGGATTGCGGCGCCGGAGATGGCGAATTCCTTGAGCACCTTGAGGAACGCATCGTCGTTTTCGCCGAACAGCGCCTGCATCCGGTCCAGATAGCCGGCCAATGCCGCTTTGCGGGCCAGGTTCAGGTCGTTGACTGCTTTCTCGACCTCTTGCAGCCGCGACTGCAACTGCGCGTCGGGCAGCGCCATGATCGGCAGGGTGTCCTCGACGAAGGCGATCTGGGAGGCGACCAGCGCCTGCATCTCTTCGGTCAGCAGGCCGGGACGGTCGTCCCGCATCCGGTTCAACTGAACGATCCTGGCCTGGGTATTCTGAAATTCGCGGCGCAGCTCGCCGAAAGCCGGATCGCCCGGTGCGGCGCTTTCGGCCCGATCGATCGCCAGATGCAGCTCCGACTGATTGAAGGTCAGCTCGGAGGAAACCCAGTGGAAATAATGCACCCGTTCCTGGCGATATTGCAGAACATCCGAAAAGCGCATCAGCGACTGGCCCAGAAAGAAAGCCGCCAACAGTACGGAACAGGTCAGCCCGGCAATGGCGACCCAAATCCATGTCTTATTCTTTCGCTCAAGGGCAAGGGTTTCCCCGAACATGTTAATCCTCGCTTCATGCCGGCAAAACGCCGGCTTGTAATGCTGTTATCCGGTTCGGACTTGCCAGCCCCCCGCAGCTTGCCCCCGTGTTGCGCCGCAGCCTTCGCTTGGAAGACGCCGCCGCAACCGCATGGACAGGCTGTCCCTGGCAGTCTTTGTCCCGTTTTGAAAACCTGCCACCCTTAATGAATTTGGCGCTGAGCGGACGCCGGAGTTTTACTGTAACTGTTCAAACATCATTTGTTTAAATGCAGGCCAAATCGCGTAAACGGCCCGATGAGCCTCAGTGCGACATGGCCCCCGCTGTTTTTACATCTGCACCGTTCAAAAAGCGGGCACCGGTGCCGAAATTGACACTGAGCGCCCCAAGGCGCCCGACCGGCGCGGTCTGGACAGAAGTTCCATCGATACCGCTAAATCCCGTATCGGCAGAGCCTTCCCCCACCAAGACCACAACCGCAGCAAGCACCAATACAATGCGCAAAAACATCGGGTACATTGATTAGAGTCCTATTAAATCTGGGAAAATTGGTAAGGCCCACCTTTCCGGCTGACAATCTAGTCTTCCGTCTACTCATACATACTTTAGTATGTTATTTTGCGAATTGCTGCTTGTGGTTTCCTGAACAGATGATCTAATCAAAAAGAAGTTTTAAAACATCCTTCTGTTTGGCCGTCTGTATACACGAGTGACTAGTCCTTATGGCTGAAGGTAAAAGAGGTCCCAATGAACGACACCAGTAACAAGATCCGTGTTCTAATCGCAGACGACCACGGCATGATCCTGGACGTTTTGTCGATGTTCCTTGCTACCCAGCCGGACATGGATGTGACGACGACCACCGATCTTGACGGGGCGCTTTCGGCGATCACCGAAAACGGCGGTTACGACGTTGTCCTGCTGGATTACAACATGCCCGGCATGAACGGCACCCAGGGGCTGATCCGCGCGATCAAGATGAACAAGAACCGGCCCGTCGCGATCCTGACCGGAACGCCGACCCGCCGTATCCTGGATGAATCGCTGGCCAAGGGCGCCGCGGGCCTGGTGCCCAAGACGATGCCGGCGAAAAGCCTCGCCATCGCGATCCGCTTCATGCATGTCGGCGAAACCTATGTGCCGCTGGACCTGATGCGCGAAGACACGTCCGAAGCGGGCGAAGGCGTCGGCAAGCTGAGCGCGCGCGAAAAGACGGTTCTGGAATGCCTCGGCGAAGGCAAGCAGAACAAGGAAATCGCCAATTCGCTGCAGCTGTCGGAAGCGACGATCAAGATGCATGTGAAATCGATCTGCAAGAAGCTGGGCGCGAACAACCGCACCCACGCGGTGATCACCGCGCGCGATCAGGGCCTGCTGTAAGGCCCGCCTTTCTTCCCTGTCAGACATTTTGCCGGACCTGTGACGCACCAGGGATTTCTGAAAATCCTTGGTAAGCGCCGCTTTGGGCGCGCCGGCCGCGATGGCGTCATCACACAAAAAAAGCGGGCCTGCCCCGCTTGAAACAAGCCGTTGAGAAACAGCTTGCCCTGCCCCTTCTTGCGGACAGCATCGATACCCGGCTGACTTCAGCGCCTCAGAAGGCGCCTTTCATCCGGTCCCGCAAACGGCCGATCGCGGCCTTCTTGATCTGCGATACCCGCCCGGTCGTCACGCCCATAATGGCGGCGACTTCGTAGATGTTCATTTCTTCCACGTAATAGAGCTGCAGAACCAGCGCCTCGCGTTCGGGCAGTTCGGCCACCGCCTTTTTCATGATGGCGCGGATCTGCTGGTGCTGGGTGGCGTCCTCGGGATTGACGCTGTTGTCTTCGAACAGCGCCGAATGATCCGAATAGACCTCGTCCAGCGACTGGGTCTTGTTGGCCTGGAACCGCGCTTCCCAGCTCAGGTACTCCGACAGCGGCATGTCCATCTCGGTCGCCATTTCCTCCGGCGTCGGATCGCGGCTGAGCTTCTGCGCCAGGTCGCGTTCGGCGGCGCGGGCCTTCTGCTGCATCGAAATGGTCGACCGGCACAGGTTGGAATTGCGCCGCAGCAAGTCGACGATGGCGCCGCGCACGCGGATCGCCGCATAGGCGGAAAAGCTGACGCCTTCCTGCACCGTATAGCGCCGGCTGGCGTCGATCAGGCCCAGGTAGCCGGCCTGCAAAAGATCGTCGATTTCGGCAAACTGCCCGACCCGGCCCATGAAATGCCAGGCCAGCTTACGGACCAGCGGCATGTGCTCTTTGACAAGAGTGTCCGGGTCTGTGGTCGTTTGGGTATACCCCTTCTGCGCTATCATAACCGTCCTCACTCAAACTCTTGCCGGGGCTTCGACTGGCGGCTGTGGAACAGCGGCGCGGCCTGCGGCACGACGCTGTCCTCCTCCGGCGCGTCAATCCAGCCGCGCATCCATCCGGTCACCGTTTCGGCATTCACCTGGTCCAGGTTGTCGAGGATTGCGTCCCCTTGGCTGATCCAGGCCACTTGCCAGTTAAATTGCAAAAGACATGCCACCAGTTCCGCCGGCACCGGTTCCTTTTCCGGGTTGCACAGCATCAGCTGCACATCCATGCCCGACCAGCCGTTCAGCACCTGTTCCAGACGGCGGCGGCCATAGACGCTGGGCAGCACCAGCAGCCCCTTGTCGCCGTCATGCTGAAACTTGGTGGCGTATTCGCGCGCCTTGTCGGCGTCGTCGGGCAGCAGAACGATCTGCGACCCGGGCACGTTGTCGGGCAGGTTGCGGCCGACGCTTTCGTCGACCAACGACACGGTCAGCCCCAGCAATTCCGCCTTGGACGCCAGGAAGGCCGCATCGGCGCGCGCTTCCGACCCCATCACGTAGAACGACGGTTTCGCCTCGCCCGCATCCATCTTGCGCATGGCAAGGCGGATCGCCGCCAGCGCCTTCTGGCGCATGTCGGGACCGGCCAGCCAGAACCGCCCTGCCCCCAAAGCTTCGGTGACGCGCACCGGGATGATGCTGGACACGATGGCCTTGGACAGCCCGATCAGCTGATGGCTGCGGTCGAAATAATCCAGATCCTCGCGCACCGCGTCGATCACATGTTCGGGCAGTTCCGGGATCGGGATGTCGAAGGCGCCAAGACCGGTCACGCGCGGTTGGCCATTGCGGCGTTCCGGCGCCACCATCGGCACCACCACTGCCTCGGGCTCGGGGACCTTGGTTTCCTCGATCGCCGTCCTTGCAGCTTCGACGACGGCCTCCACCCGGTCTTCTTCCAGCCGCCGCTTCAGCAGCGCCTCGAAGGTCGAGGGCGAGGTTTCCAGGATCGGGTTCTCTTGCGCCACGGATACTGCAGCTGCATCCTTGCGGCGGGCGGGAACCGCTTCGTCGGCTTCCAGCGTGGCCTTGATTTCGACCAAGCCACCCCGGCGCGAGGTCGACAGGATCAGCGCCTCGGGACCGAGTTGCCGGACAACTTCATCCATAGCCAGACCGCTGTCAGCAGCACGAACGGTGATGGTTTTGCTCATGAGATCCTCTCCTATTGATCCATGTTCGCTACGGCGTCACGGCCACCGATGGTGGACACGACTTCGATACGGCGGCCTTCGGGCAGCTCGTCGAGACCCAGCACGACACAATCGAGCGCGTGCATCCGGGTGAAGGCAGCCAGCGGCCGGCGCAGGGCGCTGGCCACGATGACGATCGGGTGGCGGCCCTCGGCGGCGAGCTTTTCGCTCATCTCCGACAGGCCGGTGACAATGCGTTCCGCCAGCGCGTTATCCACCATCAGGGCGGTCCCGCCCTGCGGGATCGAGCGCAGCAGCAGCTGTTCCAGGTCCGGGCTCAGCGTGATCAGCGGCAGCGGCTGGTTGACCGGCACGATCTGCTGCAGCATCTGCGGCACCAGCGCCGGGCGCAGCCGTTCGGCCATTTCCATCGGCGACAGGCCCATGCCCGAAATATCCGCCAGCCCCTCCAGGATGCGTCGCAGGTCGCCCACCGGAATGCGTTCGGTCAGCAGGTGGCGCAGCACCGAGGTCAGCGTGTGCAGCGGCACCAGCTTGTCCACCACGGTATCGACCAGGGTCGGGCTGGAACGTTTCAGGATACCCAGCAGGGTCTGCACGTCGTCGGGGCCGATCAGCTTGTCGGCGTGCTGGTAAATCAGCTGGCTCAGATGGGTGGCGACCACGGATTCGGGTTCGACCACGACGTGATCGTCGGCCTCGGCCTCGGCCTGCTGGTGCGGCATGATCCACACCGCATCCATGCCGAAGCTCGGGTCCTTGCATTCGATGCCCTTCAGCTTGCGCCGCGACATGCCGCCGGGCAGCGCCAGCTTGCGGTCGGGATAGACGCTGTCTTCGCCGACGATGGCCTGGCCGATTTTCAGACGGTACTGGTTCGACTGCAGGTTCAGGTCGTCGCGGATGCGCACGCCGGGCACCACGAAGCCCATCGCCTTGGATGCATCGCGCCGCACCCCGGTGACCGAGGCCACCAGCGGGCTGGTGTCGCCGCCGTCGATCAGCGGGATCAGCCCGTACCCGATCTGGATCGAGATCGGCGCGTAATCGGTCACGTCCTTGGCGGTGATCGTCGCGGTGGGCTTGGATTCCTCCGCCAGTTTCTGCTGATCGGCCACCGCCAGTTCCTGTTCGGCCTCTTCGGCCTTCTGGGCGTCGCGGTTCTTGGCGTACCAGGCCATCGCCCCCGCCAGTCCGGCGGCGGTCAGGAACATCAGGTTCGGCATGCCGGGCACCAGGCCCAGGATGCCCAGCACCGCCGCCACCGGAACCCAGGCGCGCGAAATGTTCATCTGCGACCCGATATGCGCCGCCATATCGGCCGAGGACGAAACCCGGGTCACGATGATCGCGGTGGCGATCGACAGCAGCAGCGACGGAATCTGCGCGACCAGCCCGTCGCCGATCGACAGCAGCACATAGTTTTGCGCGGCATCCGCGATCCCCATGCCGTGCTGGGCGGTGCCGATGATGATGCCGCCGATGATATTGGCGGCCAGGATGATGATACCGGCGACCGCGTCGCCCTTGACGAATTTCGACGCACCGTCCATCGCGCCGTAGAAATCGGCCTCGGTGGCGACATCGGCGCGGCGCACGCGGGCCTCTTCCGAGGTCAGGATACCGGCGTTCAGGTCGGCGTCGATCGCCATCTGCTTGCCCGGCATCGCGTCCAGGGTGAAACGCGCCGACACTTCCGACACCCGGCCCGCGCCCTTGGTGATCACCATCAGGTTGATCACCATCAGGATGACGAAGACCACCAGGCCCACCGCGAAATTGCCGCCGATCACGAAAGCGCCGAAGGCCTCGATCACCTTGCCCGCCGCACCGGACCCGCTGTGGCCCGAGGTCAGAACGATCCGGGTCGAGGCCACGTTCAGCGCCAGCCGCAGCACGGTGGCGATCAGCAGAACGCTGGGGAAGCTCGAAAAGTCCATCGGCCGGTAGGAATGCAGCGATACCATCAGGACCAGCAGCGCCAGCAGGATGTTAAAGACGAAGAACGTATCCAGCAAAATCACCGGCAGCGGCAGCACCATCATCGCCACCACGGCCAGGATACCGAACGGCAGCGTCATGCCGGCGAACCGGCCCATGACCTTCTGCGAACCGCCTTGTCCCATATTGGCGCTGAATTCTGCCATATGCTGTCGAACCTTCTGATGGACCCGCCTCGGACGGGGATTTCAGGACTGAAACTGCAATTCCCGTGCCAGCCTGCGCATAAGTTTTTTACTTTTCGGGCGGGGCGGCGGCGCACCCTTGGCACAGGGCTTGCAGACACCGCGGCAACGGTCCTTTCGCATTCGAGGAGTAAACCCGATGTTCCGCAAATCCCCCGCCCTGCCCCTGATCGGCACCGCGCTGACCCTTGGCATGACGATTACCGGCTGTTCCGGCCCGCAAAGCGCGGTCGAGGCGCTGCCGTCCAAGGCATCGGAATCGACCGAGGCCCTGGCCGTCACCAAGGACAATCTGGATGCGCTGTCGGGCAAACAGGTCAAACCGATGGCCGCCCTGGGCGGAATGTTCAAACCCGCCCCGCAGGTGGCGCAGATCACCGGCGTCGGCTATTCCCAGATCGGCGCGCAGCCCGGCAAGACGCTGAACGAACGCCGCCTGATGGCGATGCGCGCGGCGCGGCTGGAAGCGATGCGCGACCTGACCGAACAGATCCACGGGATGCAGCTGACCTCGGACACCACGATCCGGGATTCGGTGATCCGCAACGATTCCCTGCGCGGCGTGGTCGACGGTGAAATCCGCGGCGCCAAGACGCTGCGCATCATCCCCAAGGGCAATGACAGTTTCCAGGTCATCATGGCGCTGGACCCCGACACCGTCGCCTATATCCTGCGCGCCGCACGCGGCCAGGTGTAAGCCATGCTGCGCCTGCGGGTCCTGATACTGGCGGTGGTCTACCTGCTGGGCCTGCCGCTCGCGGCATCGGCCCAAGCGGTGTGGGTCGAGGTGATCGGCCATGCCGTCGCCAGCAATGCCAAGGACAAGCCCGCCGCGCGCCGCCGCGCATTGGCCGATGCGCTGATCTCGGCCGGGATGGCCGGCGGGGTCAGCATGAAGGGGCACACGGTGCTCGACAAGGGCCGCGTGGTGCGTGACCTGACCATGATGCGCGCCGCCGGACGGGTGCTGCGCTATAACAACCTGGGCGAAGCCTGGGCCGGCAACACGATCCAGATCCGCCTGCGCGCGCTGGTCGCGCCGCTGGAAGGACCCGCCTGCGGACCGCGCCGTCACATCGTCCTGGTCGCCCTTGCCCCCAATATCCGCACCTCGCCCAACGCGCCCGCCTGGGCGGCGCAACTGGGCAACGAACTTTTCAACGACGCGCTGGCCCGGCTGGAACGCAAGCGCTCGATCACGCTCGACAAGGTGCTGGCCCCGGGACAGCAGCCGATTTCGAAGACCAAGAACACCTCGATGAGCTATACCTCGCTGACCCAGGGCGATATCCGCCTGCAGGGCGGCGACACCCAGCTGGCGACCTGGTTCGAAATCGACACCGACTATGGCGGCGTCACCGGGCGGCAGGTCGTCATGCGGGTGCAGATCCAGCTGATCGAAGGCACCGGCCAGGTGACCCAACGCACCCTGTCCAACGCGGTCAGCCTGCCCGGCAGCGGGCCGATCACCACCGCGCTCGGGCCCCGGCGTCCGAAGCTGAAGGCGAAACTGTCCGAAGGCTTCGTCGAAATACTCGAAGGGCTGGTCGACATGGCCACCTGCACCCCGGTCGCGGCCCACGTGCGCCGCGCGGGCAACACGCTGTCGGTTCCGGTCGGCAGCCGCCAGGGGCTGAGCCGCGCCGCGCTGGCCTTCACCGAAAACCCGGCCTCGGATTTCGAGGCGCTAGAAATCGTCAAGCTGAGCGGCGACCGCGCCACCCTGCGCCCGCTCGACCCGGCCATGCCGCTGTCGGCCTTCGACGGCCGGATGGTGCGTTTCGTCGAGGCGGGCCAATGAAGCTGGCCGCCGCCCTTGCCCTGATACTGACCGCCGCCCCTGCCCTTGCGCAGGACGGCGCGGCCGAGCGCGCATTTCCGAACGGCATCAGCGGGACCGATCTGAATCGGATCGTGGCCGAGGCCATGCAGGCGCGCGGCATGGCCGGCGGCCCCCAGATCGCCGCGAACCGCAGCTTTCCGCCCTGCGATCACCTGCCCGAGATGCACCCCGCCAACAGCGACTGGTCGCTGATCCGGATGAGCTGCGACGCGCCGCGCCCCTGGGTGCGCCACCTGCGCAGCACCGCGCGCGGCCCCCGTCATATCGCCTCGACCGCCACCAGGATGCAGCCAAGCGGACCGCAGGTGGTCACGCTGTCGCGCAGCCTGAAACGCGGCGCGGTGATCACCGGGGCCGATATCGAACTGGCTGCTTCCTCGGGCGGCAGCGACGGACTGGGCGCCTTCAGCGACCCGTCCGACGTGATCGGCCGCACCCTGACCGCCAATGTCGGCGAAGGCCGCATTTTATTGGCCCGCCAGCTGGAACAAAATTGGCTGATCACCCGCGACATCCCGGTGGAAATCGGTTTCCGTGATTCCGCCGTTTCCGTCAGCATGCCGGGAATTGCCTTGGAAAACGGGCAGTTGGGCGAACTTATCGAAGTCAGAAACACCTCCAGCGGCAGAATTTTACGCGCCATCGTCGCCGGACCACAAAAAGTGCAAATAAATGCTAAAACCCAGTGAAACCGCGTCGTTAGTCTACTCGAGAAATGACAACTTTC
This sequence comes from Thalassovita mangrovi, assembly GCF_009857745.1. Taxonomy (GTDB): domain Bacteria; phylum Pseudomonadota; class Alphaproteobacteria; order Rhodobacterales; family Rhodobacteraceae; genus Thalassobius; species Thalassobius mangrovi. Next base: position 68,635 of record NZ_WWEN01000001.1, on the reverse strand, counting down.
GGACAGGAGAGAGAGCTATGGTCGATCCGATCAAGATATCGCCCAATGCCTCAGCAACACGGTCTGTAACATCTGGCGCATCGCAGGCGAAAGCCGCGCCGGCTGCTCCTCAGAAAGCTGGGTCGGTTGCGGGGGCAAATACCGATGCAGTTTCGCTGAGCGCAACCGCCAGCACGTTGCCGAACGAGCTGAAGGCCGGGCCGCCGTTTAACACCGAAGCGGTGAACAAAATTAAAAACCAACTCGCCGAAGGGAACTACCCTGTCGACGTGGACAAAATCACTGACAGTTTGTTCCAGGGCTACATGGAACTGGCAGGCTAAGCGGTAAGGGCGGGAAAATGACGACTGTTCAACTGATCCATCTCGGGGCCAGCGCGGTTCTTCTTGTGGCTGCGTTCGTGGTTCTGGGCTACCGCTACAAGCTGCGGCGCGCCTATGAAGCGCGCGACCTGTCCACGGCCGAGCTCCTGGATGCGCTGGAACGCCGCCTGGAAGGCCAGTTCAAGGCGCAAAACGCCCTGATCGGCGACCAGAACAAGACGATGGCCAAGATCGCAAGCCAGGTCACGACCCTCGCCGATGAGCGCCTGGTGGAGCAGGCGATTTCCATCGCGCGCATGGGCGGCGACCCGGAACATATCAGCACCTCGGTCGGGCTGACGCTGGATGAGGCGCGCACGCTGCACCGCTACCGGCAGAACTGAGACCGGGAAATATCTGAATGCGAAAGGCCGGCTTTGCCGGCCTTTTTCTTTGCCTGCTGCGGGGATCGGTTTTCCGGGCTGCCGCCTGCCCTGCCCGTTTCGGTGTTCCAAACAGCCAGACAAAAGAAAACCGGGCCAGGGCCCGGTTTACGTCTCGAACGAACTTGTCGGCAGCGATCACATGATCGGAACCACCGAGGCGCCGGCGGCCAGGCGCAGGGCCCAGGCCTCGACATCGTCTTCGAACACCTTGTGGATCGACGGCCGCGACTTGATCAGCGACGCGATCGCCAGTTCCTTGAAATCCTGATGTTCCGCGACCAGGTTCGGGTCGACCTCTTCCCAGCTCATGTCGGGCAGGCGCACCTGGGCGCGCTTGCCGTCCGAGGACAGCCGCACTTCCCAGTCGAAGCCGAACAGGGTCAGCGACACCCGCCCGCCGGCACGGAACGACCCGCTGCGGCGGATCATGTGCATGCCGACGTAATCGTGCAAAGCGTCGCGGGTGTTGCGCACCACCTCGGCCGCAACCGGGCGCCAGCCCTCTTCCAGGGTCGCGCGCAGCTGTTTCCACGGCGTGTCGGCATTGGGACGGAAAGCCAGGATGTCATGCGCTTCCCCGGCGGCGACGATATCGGTCAGCACCGTTCCGACCTCAAAGACGGTATCGCCAATGGTCAGCCTGGCAAAGGGCGCGACCTCAAGATCCGGATCAGGCGCGGCACTTGCATCTCCTAGTGCGGCATGGGACCCGGCTTCATCAAAGGTCGGTTGGTGTACCGTCATCAGTGCCTCCTTCACGGGGTAGCATAATCGTCTGAACTTACAAACGGCGCGCCGGGGCGTTTTTTTACCACCGCCGGTTCAAATTATCGCCCCGTTTCAGCGCCCCGTTGGCACGAAAGATGCAGTCAGGTTCCCGGATAGATACGGAGTGTGCAATGAGCACGGAACAACCAGATACGAGCGAAGCGATCAAGATCGCGCTCGCATCGGCGGAAACTGCCAACGATGCCGCGTACTTGGCGGAGGGCACCTCGAGGAAGCTGAGCGCCAAGGCCGAATGGGTCGACCGCAAGCTGATCCCGGCCGGGGTCGGCGGCATGGTCGGCATTCTCGTCTGTTCCGCGCTCAGCGCGATGGTCTATTACCGCACCCTGGGCGATCTGCGCACCGCGCGCGACACCCATGTCGAGGCGCTGCACCTGTTCACCCAGAACGTCAACCAGCTGAAAATGGCGGTCGAAACCGCCAATACGATGATCGACGACCAGGTCGCCGAAAAGCAGGCCGTGGCCGCGGCACTGGAGGAAATGAACCTCAAGATGGCGTCTCTCGAAGCGCAGCTGGCCGAAACCAACGCGCTGAACAACGCGGTCATGGGCCAGGGTTCTGAGGGCCTGTCGGCGCATCTCCAGACCCTGATCGAGCCGCAGATCGATGCCGCCCGCGACGACGTGATGGCCGGGATTTCCGATCTTCAGCTGGCGCTGTCGCAGAAACTGTCGGCGCTGGCCAATCAGATCATCGCCAACGGCCCGGCGACCGAGCCGAGCAACCGCTTTTCGGCCGCGGCCGCCCCGGCCCCCAAGCCGCGGCTGCAGACCCAGACCAGCACCGAGATCAAGCCGCGCAGCAAACCCACGCAGGACACGACGCGTAAAACCGCGTCCAAATCCGCGTCGAACCCGTTCAGTTACCCGTAATGCACCCCAAGCCCCCCGAACAACCTACCGAGGTCCATCTTGAACTGGCCAAGGTCGGCGCCGCCGGGACATCGCTGGGCCTGCGCCCGGGCGACAAACTGGTGGGGCTGGACGGTGTACCCTATACCGACGGCGCCCGCGAATTGCGGCACCACTTTTCACCGATGGAAACCAAGAAGGTGGCGATGCATTTCCAGCGCGCCGACCTGGACCTGACGGTGATCAGCACCACCCCGAAACTGGGGCGCTGGCGCCCCTGCCCGGCCGTGGGAAATCCCAAGCTGCCGCAGGTCGACGCCAACCGGATCGAAAACTGGGAAGTTCTGCGCGCGCCGGACGGGCAGTATGATCTGTTCCGCCACCGGGTATCGCCCCTGGCCTGGATGGCGACGCCGATCTGGCTGGCGAATATGCGCTTGTGGCCGCATCTGGGGGGGATCAGCGCGCTGGTACTGCTGGGCTGGCCCGCCGGATGGTGGGCCTCGGTGCTGCTTTACGCGCTGGCCGCGGCCTATGTGCGGCGCAACTACGCGCAACTGATCCGGGCCGACCGGCTGGCCCGCGGGCTGGCCCCCTATGCGGTGGTCGCGGCGGAAACCGAAGCGGCGGCCCATGCGGCCTATACCAATATGGAACCCGATGACCGGTTTGCCTTCGGATCGGCCACCATCGCGGCGTCCAGCCCCGCCGGCAAGCACAGCAATGCCGAAGCGTGAGCGCCGGACCGCCCTGCCCTCTTTGATGTTAACCCAATAAAAAGACAGCGGAAAACGACGCCGTCGCCTTCCGCTGTCTTTTCTCGTCCCGGAGTGGAATTCGGCCTTAATCCGCCTGCAGCAGCGCGTTGCGGCGGCGCTGGAAAGACGAAGGGATTTTCAGGATGTCGCGGTATTTCGCCACCGTACGGCGGGCCAGATGGGTGCCTTCAGTGGTGATGATCTTGGCGATGGCTTCGTCGCTCAGCGGGTTGGTGGGATCTTCGTCGCGGACCAGCTGCTGAATGCGGTGACGCACGGCGGCGGCGGATTCACCGCCCTCGCCCTCGTCCTTGCGCAGCGCGGCCGAGAACAGGTATTTCAGCGGAAAGGTCCCCTGCGGCGTCTGCATCAGCAGGTCGGTGGTGACCCGGCTGACGGTGCTTTCGTGCACGCCGATTTCCTCGGCCACGTCCTTCAGGGTCATCGGCACCAGGCCCGCGGGCCCTTTTTCCATGAATTGCGACTGCCGGCGCAGGATTTCGGCACCCACCGCCAGCGTAGTCTGATTGCGATGCGCCACCGCGCGGCGCAGCCACAACGCCACCGACAGCGTGTCGTTGACATATTCGCCATGCGCCGCCTTCAGGGTCGCCGCCTTCTTCTCATTGACCACGACGCTGGGCAGGGTCGATTTGTTCAGATCGACCTTCCAGCCCTCGTCAGAACGGGACACGATCAGGTCGGGGGCACGCTGCGGCGCCACCGGACCGTTGAAATCGGCGCCGGGTTTCGGGTTCAGGCTGCGCAGCAGCTTCAGCGCCGGGCGCAATTCGTCCATGTCGCAGTTGCAGGCGCGCATCAGCCCTTTCAGGTCGGCCTGCGCCAGTTTCGGCAGGTTGTCGAGAAGCGTGCGGAACAGCGGCGTCATCACGCCCTTGTCCTCGGCCTGCAGCGCCAGGCATTCGGCCAGCGATCGGGCGAACAGGCCCGAGGGTTCGACCTGCTGCACGCGCTGTAGCCAGTCTTCGGCCTCTTCCATCGAGATGCCGATGCGCTGCGCCAGCATGTCCAGGGGTTCGCCAAGCCAGCCGCTGGGTTCCAGTGCTTCAAGGAAGACATCCGCCGTGATCCGGTCCGCCGGATTGGGGAACAGCATGTCGAACTGCACCGACACGTGGCTGTAAAGCGACTGGTCGTGTTCCTGGATCCGCGCCAGCATGTCGGCCTGATCCATCCCGCCGCCGCGCGATGTGCTGCCGACGCCGCGCATCGACTGGCTGTCGCCCGCCGCACCGGATTTCACTTCGATAAAGGGATTGTCTTCGGATTCGCTTTCGATGACCGAATGCAGATCGACATTACTATACTGAAGAAGGCAGATCGCTTTCTGAAGCTGCGCGGTCATGACGACCGACTGACGCTGCCCGATACTCTGAACCGTTGAAATTTGCATAAGGCTTCTCCTTGACTGCAAGGATGCGGCCCATTTTAGCCCCAAACAACGTAAAACGTTTGACTTAGCCTTCAGAAGGTATCCCACCCGAAAGTATGGGTAGTTAACCTATTGTTAAAAAAGAATTTCGGCGCCGAAGCGCCGAAATCTTGTCAGGTGTGTCAAATTCCCGTCAGGGATCGCGATTAGCCTTGCAGCAGCTGCATCACGTTCTGCTTCGAGGAGTTGGCCTGGGCCAGCATGGCGGTCGACGCCTGGCTCAGGATCTTGCCGCGTGCCAGGTTGGTCGATTCCTTGGCGAAGTCGGCGTCCTTGATCCCCGAACGGGCCGCTTCGACGTTGACCGAGATGTTGGTCAGGTTCGAAATCGTGCTGTCCAGGCGGTTGGAAACCGCACCGAGCTTGGACCGTGCGTTGTTGACGGTGTTCAGAGCAACGTCGATCACCTTGATCGCGTCCGATGCGCCCTGCGCGGTGGTCAGGTCGATCGAGGCCACGTCGTCCAGGGTCGAGGAGTTGGCGGTGGCTTCGAAGAAGCTGGTACCCGCGGCGATCACGTCGGAACCGACCGAGAAGCCCTTGGTCGAGGTCATCGAAACCTGGCCCGAGATGTGCGACGAGGTGACTGCACCGGTGGTGTCGATCAGCGTGGTGGTGTGCACGTCGGCGGTCGAACCTGCTGCGGTACCGTCTGCGTTCAGCGCGGTCACGGTCAGGGTGGTGTCGTTGACGCCGGTATCGTAGTTGGTCAGCTCGATGTCGTTCCCGTCCTTGTCGGTCAGGATGATCTCGCCGTTGTTGTCGCCCATGGTGGCGGTCACGCCGGTCTGGCCCGACTGGGTGTTGATAGCGTCACGCAGACCACGCAGGTCGTTGGTGTCCGAGATGTTCACGTTGCCGATGGTGGTGCCGTTCACTTCGAAGGTCACGGTCGATGCGGCCGAGAAGCCCGACAGTTTCGCCTTGGAAACGGCGGTCGCTTCCACACCGGTCGACGCCGAGCTGGCGTTGATTTCATCCGCCAGCGACTTGGCCGACTGGCCCGCAGAGGTGGTGATCGAAGTGGAACCCGCGTAACCGGTGATGTCCAGCGTGGTACCTGCGGCGATACCGGTGTCGGTCGAACCCGATGCCAGCGACACGGCGGTGTTCACGGTGTGGGCGCCGATGTCGGTTGCGGCGGCGCTGTCGACGTCGATGCTCAGGGTCTGGCCCGAGTCAGCGCCGATTTGCAGCTGCTTGCCGGTGAACGAACCGTCGAGGATGTTCATACCGTTGAAGGTGGTGTCCTTGGCGACGCGGTTGATCTCGCTGATCAGCTGCGTGCCTTCCGACGCCAGGTTGTTCCGGTCCGAAGCGGTGTTCGTGTCGTTCGAAGACTGAACGGCCAGTTCGCGAAGACGCTGCAGCATGTTCGAGATTTCGACGTGTGCACCTTCGGTGGTGTCCACCAGGTTCTTACCGTCGGTTGCGTTACGGACCGCTTGGCCCAGGCCCTTGATCTGCGCGGTCATCTTTTCCGCGATCGCCATGCCGGCTGCGTCGTCCGACGCTGCGTTGATGCGCAGACCCGAGGACAGGCGTTCCATCGAGGTCTGTTGTTCCATGTTGACGCGCGACATGGTTGCTTGTGCCGAAAGCGCGCCGATGTTGGTGTTGATAGTAGTCATGGGTAGTCTCCTAGAGTTGGCTAGCGCTGCCCTGCGCTTGAAAAGACCAACGACGAGGGGCAAAAAAGTTTAAAAAAAAATACACACAAACATACTATCTATTTGTTTTTGCTCATTTTATTTCTCTTGCACTTTGTTTGACCCCCATTCTTCGGGGCTTGGTACGCTTCTTGCTCACATCTATCGCGTATAGAGAATGGAGCATTCACATGGATATCGCGTCCCTTGTTGGGCTTATCGGTGCGGTCGGCATGATCATCGGCTCGATGATCGTCGCCGGCGGGCTCGGCCCCTTCATAGATGTCCCATCGATTCTGATCGTCTTCGGCGGCACATTCTTCGCCGTCATGTTCACCGCACCGATGGGAACCTTCCTGGGCAGTTTCGGATCGATGGCCAAGGCCTTCATGCCCAAGCTGCCCAAACATACCGAACTGGTGGAAACCATGGTCGACCTGTCCAACATCGCCCGCCGCGAGGGCATGATGGCGCTGGAGAAGAAGGAAGTGTCCGACAAGTTCTTCGAAAAGGGCCTGCAGATGCTCGTCGACGGGGCCGATGAAATGAAGATCGTCAGACAGCTTCAGAAAGAGATCCAGTCGATGAAGAAACGCCACGAGGGCACCCAGGGCGTGGTGAAGTCCTGGATCGACATCGCGCCGGCGATGGGGATGATCGGGACGCTGATCGGCCTGGTCCAGATGCTGGGCAATATGGAAGACCCCAAGGCGATCGGCCCCGCGATGGCGGTGGCGCTGCTGACGACTCTCTATGGGGCGTTCATCGCCAACGTGATTTTCGGCCCGATCCTGGCCAAGCTGGAAACCTATAGCGCCGACGAAGTGATCTACCGCGAATTGGTGGTCGAGGGCTTGCGCAATATCGCAAGGGGCGAATCCAGCCGCAACGTTCAGGATCAGATGGTCGCCTCGCTGCCGCCGAAGATCGCCGAAAAGATGCTGGCGGCCTGATCTCTATATATAAGGACAGAACATGGCGAAGAAACCGATCCCTCTTCCGGTCCAGCCGATCGAACAATCGCCGCAGGACGATTGCCCGAAATGCCCCCCGGTCGGCGCCCCCGCCTGGATGGCGACCTTTTCGGATATCGCCATCCTGCTGATGGCGTTTTTCGTGCTGATCCTGTCCTTTGCCGAATTCAACCAGCCCAAGTTCAAGATGATTTCCGGCTCGCTGCGGGAATCTTTCGGCGTTCAGCGTGAAATTCCGGTGATGGAACAGCCGCGCGGCACCACCGTTTTGGAAATGAAGTTCAGCCCCTCGCCCGAACCTTCCATCACCCAGACCCTGACCCAGGACACCACCACCACCGAACAGCCCAAGATCCGCTCCGATCAGGACGAACGCCAGAAACGCGCCGACGTGGACAACAAGATGTCGGAGTCGGAACAGAAACGCCAGATCGCCGAGTTGCTGAAAAACGCGCTGGAGAACGGCGAATTGCTGGCCCGTATCGAAAATGACCAGGTGGTTCTGGATTACCAGCCCGGCACCAACGCCTTCGACCAGACCGACCCGCAGACCCAGACCGCCCCCGACCGCAATCAAAGCGAGCTGGACCAGAGCGAACAGGACCAGACCGGCCCGGCCCAAGCACTGGGCGCGGCTGGCACCGAACGATTGCTGGCCGAAGTGGTGCAGGAGCTCAACACCATGGCCCAGATCGCCGCGGCGGAACAGGCGATGGAAACCGAACTGGACGGCGATTCCGCCCCGCTTGGCCAGGCCGACGACCCGACCGGCGAACCCGGCGAGGGCAAGGCCGCGATTGCCAGCGACAAGCTGCGGGTCGCGCTGCGCCGCGAACTGGGCGCGGGGCTGGTGGCGGTCGAACGGCGCGACGGCAAGGTCTATGTCACCGTCGGCGCCGGCGGCGCCTTCCCGTCGGGCCGGGCCGAACTGACCGCCGAGGCGCGCGGCATCATGGACCGCATCGCCTTTGCCGCGATGAGCGATGCCAGCACCATCACCGTGACCGGCCATACCGACGACGTGCCGCTGAACCCCTCTTCGCCGTTCCGCGACAACTGGGGCCTGGCGGCGGCGCGTTCAGCCAGCGTGGTGCGCGAACTGGCGGCCACCGGATTGCTGGACCCGACCCGCCTGACCGCGACCAGCGAAGGCGAAAGCAACCCTATCGCCGACAACGCCACCCCCGAAGGGCGCGAGTTGAACCGCCGGATCGAGATCGAGATCAGCTTCTAGGCCCTGCCCGGGCCGGAAGCGCAACCTAAACAATAGCACCCAGCGGACGTTAATGCGGGAAAGGGGTGATCGACATGTCTGACCTATTAAGTGCGCTGAACACCAACGGCAGTGGGCTGAATATTACCGAGCTCGCCAGCAGCCTGGCCAAGGCCGAAACCGAACCGCGGCGGGAAATCGTCGAGGGGCGGATCGAGGATATCGAAGTGTCGATCTCGGCCATGGCCGAGGCCCGCGCGGTCCTCGAGGACCTGGAAAACTCGATGAAGGTGATCACCAATGAATCGCTGATCCAGACCAACAGCGCCAGTTCGGCCATCACCGCGACGGTCACCGATGCCAGCAAGGTCGAAACCGGCAGCACCAATATTTCGGTCGTCGCCCTGGCCAAGGAACAGGTGCTGCAGTTCCAGGGCTTCAGCGGCGAAGACGCCGTGGTGCAGGCCGGGACGATCAACATCGATTTCGGCGTCTGGACCACCGACGATCCGCCGGTGTTCTATGCCGGCGACCGGCCGCAGGTGAACATGAACGTGGCCGAGGGCACGACGCTGCGCGAACTCGTGACCCAGTTCGACAATATCGACGGGATCGAAGCCAGCATCATCGATGTCGGCGACGGCACCTTTACCATGGGTATCCTCAGCGAAACCGGCGGCGCGAACGGGCTGAACTTCACCGTGGTCCCCGCCACCAGCGGCACCAGTTCGCTGTCGACGGTTGCCGGTCTGACCGCCGGGGATTCGCTGACCGATACCCAGATCGCGGCGGGCACCTCGCTGGATATCACCGGCCCGTCCGGGGCGGCCACGATCACCACCACGGCGGGCATGTCGGCCAAGGATCTGGCCGCTGCGATCAACGCCAACACCGCCACCACCGGCGTCGACGCGACCGCCGTGACCAATGCCAAACTGTCGGGGCTGACCGCCGCGACCGACGTGTCCTTCTCGCTCAACGGGACCGCCATCGGCCCCGTCACCATCGCGGACACCACCGACCTGACGGGCCTGCGCGACGCGATCAATGCGCAAACGGGCCTGACCGGCATATCCGCCGCCTTCGGCGATACCAACGGCGAAATCATCCTGACCGACAGCGCCGGCAACGACATCGAACTGACCGGTTTCGACACCAGCGTCGACGACACCGGCCTGACCATCGAGTCGCTGAATGCGGACGGGACCGCGACCGGTCTCACCGCCACGCTTCTCGACACCACCGGACCGGTCAATTCGGCCTTTGTCACCGGCCAGGTTCAGATGACCTCGACCACCGGCAGCTTCTCGGTTGCCGATAGCGTGACGGGGTCTACCTCGTTCTTCAGCGCCGCATCGAATGCCTCCACCGAGGAAGCCGTCACCGGGGCGGATATCAATCTGTCCGCCTTCGATCTGACCGGCACGATCGCAGACCACCAGGTCCGCGGCGCCTCGGACGCGGTAGTGGAATATAACGGCATCACGGTCTACCGCTCGTCGAACGAAATCAACGACCTGATCGACGGCGTCACCCTGGAACTGAACGACGTCACCGGCGGCGACGTCGCGATCACCACCGAGATCGAATACGAAGAAGCCCTCGCCCGGGCGCAGGTGCTGGTCGCCAAGATCAACGAAACGATGGAGTTCCTGAACGAAAAGACCAGCCGCGGCATTCTCGACGGGGCGGAACCGGGTGATCTGGCCGGTGAATCCACCATCGAGGCGGTCAAAAGCGGCATCCGCTCCATGTTGCGCACCGGGATCACCGGCTTCGGCAACGAAACCTATTACCTCAGCGATTTCGGCATTTCGCAAAAACTCGACGGTACTCTGGAACTGGATGAGGACGCGTTCGAAAAGGTGATGACGGAATCCCCCGAAAAGGTGATGGCGCTGTTCGAATCCCAGACCGTGGCGTCGGATCCCTCGATCACGATCGCCGGCAGCCCGCCTTCCGGCGCGGACACCATGACCCAGTCGTTCCGCCGCGACCCCGTCACCGGCGCGGCCTATCTGGGGCAGACCGAACTGACCTCCCTGTTCCCCGGCGTCGGGATGACCTTCTACCTGGCGGCCTCGGGCGAAATGTCGGGGATTTCGCTGACGGTTCCCGATGACGTGAATGCATTCGACGTCACCCATGGCCGCAGCTGGAGCGACACGCTGCTGGGCCGGATCCAGGACGCGCTGAGCGGCAGCAACGCGATGGCGTCCCGCGAAACCGCGCTGCAATCCGACCTGACCTCGAACGAGGAAGAGCTCGACGTGCTGGACACCAAATACGGCACGATCGAAGCCCGCTATCTCGAACGGTTCACCGCGATGGAAACCATGATCACCCAGCTGAACAACACCGGCGATTATATCACCAGCCTGCTGGATGCCTGGGCCGCGGAAACGGCCTGATCCGGCCGAACCGAGCGGTAATACCCGGCGCGGGCATCTGCGCCCCCTGCCCCGAAACGAAAAAGAGGCCGCTTCCTGCGAAGCGGCCTTTTCAGTCTGACAGGGATTGGTAATTCGCTTAGTGGGGTTTCTTGATCCCGTATTTCTTGATCTTCTCGATCAGCGTGGTGCGCTGCAGCCCAAGCGCTTGGGCGGCGCCGGTGACATTGCCGTCGCAGACTTGCAACGCGCCCTCGATCATGCCGATTTCCATGTCGCGCAGGATCAGGCGGATATCGATCGATCCCTTTTCGCGCAGCATTTTCAGCACGCCTTCCTGATCGCCCACCGCGAAACCGGTGCCCGGCGCGTTGTTCGTCGCGGCGCCGTCGGTTTCGCTCAGCAGTAGAAAGTTGTCGACCTCGGCGGCGTGCAGCATGCGGCCGGGGAACATCACGATGGCGCGGTCGACCACGTTGCGCAATTCGCGCACATTGCCCGGCCAGCCATGCGCCTGCAGCCGTTCGATCGCGTCCATGGCGAAATGCGGCAGGTTGGCATGCGGATGCTGATCGGAGTGATCGCGCAGCATCCGGTCGATCAGTTCGGGGATTTCTTCCAGCCGGTTGGCCAGCGACGGCACCGGCACCGGCAGCACGTTGATGCGGTAAAACAGGTCGGCGCGGAATTTGCCCTCGGCCACTGCATCGGTCAGCCGACGGTGGGTCGCCGTCACCAGCCGGAAATCCACCGCGATACTTTCGCGCCCGCCGACCCGCTGGATTTCGCGGCTTTCCAGAACGCGCAGCAGTTTCGACTGCAATTCCAATGGCATATCGCCGATTTCATCCAGGAATAGCGTGCCGCCATCAGCCATTTCGATCAGTCCGATCCGGCGTTCATCGGCCCCGGTGAAGGCGCCCTTTTCATAACCGAACAGTTCCGATTCCAGCAATTCGCCAGGGATCGCGGCACAGTTCACCGCCACCAGCTGACCGTCGCGGCCCGAGGCGTGGTGAATGGCGGTTGCGGCGCGTTCCTTGCCCGCCCCGGTGTCGCCGCTCAGCATCACCGGCGCGCCGCTGGGGGCGACCGCGGTCAGCATCTGCTTCATCCGGCGGGTGGCGGGCGACGATCCGACGATATGCGTGTCGATCTCATACAGAACCGGTGCTTCGGCATCGAAAAAGAGATTCGATACTACATTCGTCATTATAATCCCTCGTTGTAATATTGACGCGCAAATGATCGGTTTTCCGACGCGTCATCTTTACAAACAGCGTAGTCAAAAACCCGACATCGACACCATCTATCGGAGGTTGATCGCCGACTCTCTTACGAAGGGATGGATATACTTTTGGCTATGTTTCGCGTTTCAGGTCATCGCCTCAATTCGCGAATTCGGCCCGCAGCTGAGCGATGAGATCGCCGCGATCCGCCGTGGCGCGGCCCGACCGGCGCGGCAGCCGCGGCTGGCGTTGCTGCTGAACAGAGGCAAGCTTGGGCAACGGGCTTTCGGGCAGAACCACTGCGCCCCCCTGCCCGGCCATCCCGGCGACGTCGATCAACGGGGTGCTGGCCAGCGCCAGAACCCCGTGGCGCGCGGCGACCACCGCCTGGCGGCGCGGCTGTTGCGCCACGGCCTGCCCCTCGGGCTGCACCAGCCGGCTTGCAGTGGAGGCGACGAAGGAAGGCTGCTGCTGCGGCAGTTTCGCGATCACCCGGTTGACCCGGCCAAGATAGGCCTCGCCGCGTTCGCCGTCGGCGGAATGGTAATTCTGCGTCGCCTTTTCCCAGCTGCCGTGACGGTCCTTCAGTTGCGTCAGGAACCGCGCGGCATATTCGGTATTGGCCTCGGGCGACATCATTTCCTCGATCGAGGCGAAGTTTTCGCTGTGCCAGCGGTAATTGATCTGCATGCAGCCGACATCGACATTGCGCACGCCGCTGTCGAGCACCTCGCGCAGCTTCTTCAGCGCCGCGGCGCGGGTCGGGAAATAGTACCCCTTGCCTTGCACGTTCAGCGTCCAGGGCCAGGCGCGCACGCCCTTGTCGCCCTGCTTCAACCCGGTTTCGACCCGGGAAATCGCCGGCATCAGGTCGCGCGGCACCCCGTGCCGGGCGCCGGTCTTGGCGGCTATGGCCTCGCAATCGACCGTGCTGGCCCAGGTGGGCGGCCCGGCCAGGGCGACAAGCGCCAGGACGATTGCGAGGCCAATTCTGCGCAACGATGCAGCCACAGTACCGTACATGTCGCCTTGACCCTTCATCAGCCGATGAAATCGAACAGCGTCTGGGTCGAAATCTTGGTATAGGTCTGCTGCGCCGCTTCGCGGTTCAGCATCAGCGCCTGCAGCTCGGTGATCGCGGCGGCGATATCGATGCCCTCGTAGCCGGCCAGCGCGCGTTCCACCATTTCCAACCGGTTGTCGAGCGCGCTGCTCTGGCGCTCGCCGACCTGCTGGATCGCACCGATTTCGGCGCGCTTGTCGGCGATGTGGTTGATCGCGGCGGCCATCGCGTCGATCTGCGCATCGGCCGACAGGCTTTCGGGGATGAACACCTGGTTGTCGCCCTCGACCCCGCCGGTGATCGGGGTGACGGTCACCCGCTTGGTGCTGCGGTCGCCGCCGCCTTCCATCTGCAGATCCGACAGGGTCATTTCCCCGCCGCTGAGCCGCAGCGCCGCCGGGACGGAGGGATCGATCACCGCGCTGATCCCGGTGGTGGCGCTGACCGCGTTGATCGCGTCGCGCAGCGCCTCGGGGGAACTGGCCATATAGGGCGCGGTGATGGTCGCGGTCCCCGACGGGCCTTCGATGGTCATGGTGATTTCACCGGCCGCGCCGTTCGGCAAGAAGCGCATCTCGTCCTCGGCGCTGACGCTGTCCAGACGCGATCCGCCGCCGGTGCTCAGCGCATTCAGCGTGTCCTCGACGATCGAGAAGATATCGACGGTCTCGGTGCTGCCATCGGCGCCTGGGACCTCGACCTCCATGAAGATTTCCTGCCCGTGCAGCGAGGTCGCCAGCATGGTGTTTTCCGACACCCGCAGCGAATGGCGCCCGGTATCGCCGATGAATTCCACATTGGTGCCGTCGTCGGAAAAGGCATCGCCCTTGGTCTGATAGCCGCCGAACAGCGCCCTGCCGTTATCGTCGCGCGACTGCGCCAGCTGCACCAGGTTGTCGCGCAGTTCGTTCGCTTCGATCAGCAGGGCCGCGCGTTCGTCTCCGCTCACCGAAGCGGATGCGCCGCGAATGGCGATTTCGGAAAACCGTTCCAGGATATTGCCGACCTCTTCCAGCGTCGTGTCCGACAGGCTCAGCCGCCGGTCGATGGTTTCCAGGTTCAGGCTGAACTGTTCCAGCAGCGCCTGCTGGTCCTGCGCCGCCGACATGTTCAGCGCCCGCACCGGATCGACCGAGGCGCGCGGGTCCGCTTCGCCCGAGGCGATCTGCGCCTGCAGGCTGGAAATCTCAGTATCCAGGCGCGTGAAGTGCTTCTGCGCAAGGGTGTGATGTAAAGCAGTCCCGATCGTCATGTTACACCTCAGAGGCTATTGAGAAGGGTCGAGAAGATTTCCCGCGCCACCGACATCACCCGCGCGTTGGCCTGATAGGCCTGCTGATACTTGATCAACGCCGCGGCTTCGGTATCCAGGTCGACACCGGCGGTAGAGGATTGCGCGATTTCGGCGGCCTCATAGCGGGCCCGGTCGACCTCGACCTTGGTCTGCACCGTGGCCAGCATACCACCGACTTCGGTCCTCATATCGGTGAACATTGCATCGTATCCGCCGACCCCGGTATCGGTATCGCGCAGCCGCAGCCCAACCAGTTCATTGAGCCCGCGCGCATCGCCGCTGCCGCTGCTGCTGGCTTCGACATCATAGACATCGCCGGTCTGGATCGTGCCCGCCAGGTTCAGGCTGAAGCCTGCGATTTCGACATTGCCGTCGGCATCCAGAATGCCGCCGCCCAGCCGGTGGCCGGTGGCCTGGTCGGTCAGTTCGACCTCGCCGGTGCCTGCGTCGATCACTTCCACCCGGACCGAGCGGTCGTCGGGTTCGGTGCCGTTGCCGATGGTGATATTGCCGCCGATTTCCAGATCCCCCGCACCCGCGACGATAATCAGGTCCTCATAGGGCAGATCGGTCAGTTGCAGCCATTGCGCGCTGGCGCCGCTGCCGTCGGTGGACAGCTGGGTGCCCAGGTAATTGTCGGCCTGATCGGTCAGGCTGCCGTCATAGATCGCGCCGTCGGCAAAGCCGTTGGCGGTGGTCATCAAGGCCGAGGCTGCAGCAGCGCTCAGCGCCGGACCGGCGATCTGGGTGCCTTCGCGGGTGAACACCATGATGTCGGAAATCGACCCGCCGGTGTTGAGGCTGGCCAGGGTCACCGCGCTGGCGTTGGCGGGCACCACGCCCACCACCCCGGCGCTCAGCAGCGTGGTGGAGCTGCCATCGGCGGGCAGGATATCGGACATCTGAGGCAATCCGGTGCTGCCGACATCGGTGGTCCCCACCGTCAATTCCGCATCCCCTGCATTCGTTGCATCGGCCACCACGGTCATGCCGCCACCGGCGGCGATCTGATCGATATCGTCCAGCAGGTAGCGCATGTTCTGCGCCTGGCCGTGGGTGGCGACCAGGTTGATCACATCGGCCTCGGCGGCGCTGCCTTCGAGATCGATGATCATGCCGGGCAGAACCACCTGGTTGGTGCCCGATCCCAGCAGGGTGCCGGTATCGTCATAGGCCTGCCACAGGCCCAGGGTTTCGTCCCGCACCAACCGGATGTCGCCAGCGGGCGGGGTTTCGTCGGGAATCTCGGTGGTGGTCACGATGGTGGTGCCGCGATTGGCCGGGGCCGGTTCCGCTTCCCAGCCGACCAGCGAAAACAGCCGCCCGCCCGGGTTGCCGTCTTCGTCGCGCGACGCCATGTGCACCGCGTTCATTTCCTCGACCACCGCCCCGGCCCAGTCGTTCAGGTCGTCCATCGTGGCGTTGATCGCGCTCAGGACGCTGGACAACCCGTGCAGGCTGCCGCCCGAAGCCGCGCGGGTCTGGGTTTCCGACGCCGCGCTGCCCGCCGCCGCCGGGCGGATGACCAGCGCCAGATCGCTGTTGATCGATACCCGCGCCGCGCCGCTTCTGTCGACCAGAACCGGGCCGCCGGGCCCGTCGCCCAGGGTGACGCTGGCCACGCCCATATTGTCGTAATCCACCTGGATCTCGACCAGCTTGGACAGGTCCTTCAGCAGTTGGTCGCGCTGGTCCAGGATGGTGTTGTTGGTCCCCGGCACCGAAGAAACACCGATCTTTTCCTGCAGCCGGCTGATTTCCTGGATGATGTCGTTGACCCGCTCGACCACCTGTTCGCCCTGCCCCTGCAGGTAGTCGCCCAGTTCGTTGATGTCGTCGGCCATGTCGGCCACCGCCCCGGCGAAGGATTCGGCGGCGTTCATGAACACGCTGCGCAGACCGCTGTCGTCCGGGGTCCCGGCCAGGCCTTCGATCGCATCGAAGAAATCGGCCAGGGTTTCCTTGACCCCGCCCGCTTCGGGCAGCAGCCGGTTTTCCAGCTGTTCCAGCACCGGTTCCTGGGTTTCCGAGGAGGCCAGCGCCGAAGAAGTTCGCAGCACCTCGCCCGCGATCAGTTCGTCGAAGGCGCGGCGCACATCGGTGATCATCACGCCGTGACCGTTCAGCGCGCTGAACAGCGGGTTGGCCGAGGCCCCCGACACTTCGCTGGTGATCACCTCGCGGCGGGAATAGCCATCGGTATTGGCGTTGGCGACGTTTTCGCTGGTGGTGGCCAAGGCCGCGCTGCTGGCGGCCATGCCGGATTTTGCGATGCTGAGAAAATCGGCCATGCGTTATTCCGCCTTGTTGGTCACGAAGGGAGTGAACTGGCGCACGATCGCATCCGCCAGCCCCAGCCCGGCTTGGCCGGACGCGGTTTCGGTCAGCGTGGTGTCGAGCATGTCCTGCATCCGTTCGGTCCCGGTGCCGCCCAGCAGGTCGTCGCCCAGCGACGCGGCGCGGCCCGCTTTCATCATCTGCTGCAGGAACAGGCCCTCGAAGCCTTCGGCGGCCTGCTGCATCCGGTCCATGTCGCGGTTCGGCTCAGCCGGTTTCACGCTGCTCTGGGCCGCTTTCTGCGTCGCCAGGAAGGTCGCGTTGTTCGAAATGGACTGCGTCATGGCGCCGGTTCCTCAGATAATGATCAGTTCTGCGCGCAGCGATCCGGCGCGGTGCAGCGCCTCGAGGATCGCCACCAGGTCGGCCGGGCTGGCACCCACCGCATTGATCGCGTCGACCAGAGACGACAGCGACACGCCGGGATCGAACACGAAGGCGGGGTTGTTTTCCTGAGTCACGTCGATCTGGGAATCCGGGGTCACCACCGGATCGCCCGGGGCGACCACCACCGCGCCGTTGCCGCCGACCACGGTGGCGCCGCCCTGATCGACGTTGAAATCTTCGTTCACCCGCACGGTCAGCGATCCGTGGCTAACCGCCGAGGGCGTCACCCGGACCGACCCGCCGATCACCACGGTGCCGGTGCGGGCGTTGACGATCACCTGCGCCGCCGCTTCGGCCGGCACCACCTCGATATTTTCCAGCAGCCCCATGAAGGACACGCGCTGCGCCGGGTCGGCCGGGGCGCGCACCCGCACCGAAGTGCCGTCCAGCGCCACCGCCACGCCCTTGCCGAACATGCCGTCGATCGCGTCGACCACCGCCGAGGCGGTGCTGAAATCGCCGCGATGCAGGTTCAGCACCAGGTATTCGGATTCCAGGAACGGGGTTTCGACCAGACGTTCGATGGTCGCCCCGCCCGGCACCCGGCCCACGGTGGGCACATTGACCACCAACGACGATCCGTCCCCGGCCTCGACCCCCAGCCCGCCGACCACCAGGTTGCCCTGGGCGATGGCGTAGACCTCGCCGTCGGCGCCCATCAGCGGCGTCATCAGAAGCGTGCCGCCTTTCAGCGACTTGGCCTTGCCGGCGGTGGACACGGTCACGTCCAGCACCTGGCCCGGCTTCATGAAGGGCGGCATGTCGGCGGTGACCATCACCGCCGCCACGTTCTTGGTATCCAGGTCGCCCGGATCGGTATCCAGACCCAGGCGCGAGATCAGCGATTGCATCGATTGCTGGGTCAGCCGTGAGCCGCCATCGCCGGTCCCGGCCAGACCCATCACCAGCCCGTAACCCACCAGCGCATTGCTGCGCACCCCCGCGACCGAGGCCATATCCTTGATCCGGTCGGCCTGGGCCATGGCCGCACCCGCGAAGATGCAGACCAGGGTCATCAGGGCGGCGATCAGCTTGCGCATCATCAGGTGGCTCATCATCGCGGATACCTCTTACGATCAGAACGGGGAAACGGCGTCGAAGCCGCGCCGCAGCCAGCCCTTCTTGGCGCTGTCGGCGACGTCGCCGGCGCCGATATACTTGATCTCGGCATTGGCCAGGCGGTCGGAATCCACCGTGTTGTCGGCGCTGATATCGGCCTGGCGCACAATGCCGCGCAGCCGGACATATTCATCGCCGTTGTTCAGGGTCAGCTTCTTCTGCCCCATCACTTCCAGGTTGCCGCTGGGCATCACCCGAACGACGGTGACCGACATCCGGCCGGTCAGCGAATTCGACTGGGTGGCGCGGCCGTCGCCGTCGAAGGACCGCGAGGTCCCGGCGCTCAGCCCGCTGCTGTCGAAACTGCCGGTCAGCGCCGTCGGCAGGGTCACCGAGAAACTGTCGGACTTCGACGAAGACGCGCCCTGCGCCTTGCTGGCGGCAAATTTTTCCTTCAGCTCAACGGTCAGGATGTCGCCCACCTGCGCCGCACGGCGGTCGGTGGCGAACAGGCCCATCTGGCCGCCCGAGAAGATCGCGCCGCTGGCCATCCGGCTGGTCGCCTGCGGCATCGGTTCCTGGTAGATCGGTTCCCAATCCGCCGAGGCTGCCGCTTCCATTTCCGTGCTGCAGCCCGACAGTGCCATCGCGGCGGGAACAGCAAGCAAAACCAATGCCTTATTGAAATTCATAGCTGTCTCTCCTTACAGCTTGTTGGACAGGAAGCGCAGCATTTCGTCGGTGGCCGAGATCGATTTCGAGTTCACCTCATAGGCGCGCTGCGCCTCGATCATTTCCACCAGTTCCTGCACCACGTTCACGTTGGAGGCTTCCAGCGAACCCTGGATCAGCTTGCCGGATCCGTCCTCCATCGGGGTCGTAACCACCGGGGCGCCGCTGGCCGTGGTTTCGACCGAGAAGTTTTCGCCGATCGGGCTCAGCCCGCGCGGGTTGACGAAACGCGCCACGGTCAGCTGACCGATTTCCTGCGCCTGGGTATCGCCGGGCTGCATCACGCTGACGATACCGTCGCTGGAAATGTTGATGTCGACGACATTCTCGGGGATGTAGATTTCGGGCTGCACCGCATAGCCGCTGGCGGTGGTCAGCAAGCCTTCGGAATTCATCCCGAAGGTGCCGTTGCGGGTATAGCCCATCTGCCCGTCCGGCAGCAGCACCTGGAAGAAGCCTTCGCCGTTGATGGCGAGATCCAGCGCGTTGCCGGTTTCGGTCAGGCTGCCCTGCTGGAAGATCTTTTCGGTGTTCACCATGCGCACGCCGGTGCCGATTTCCGACCCTGCGGTCAGTTCGGTGGTTTCCGAGGTCTGCGCCCCGGCCGGCCGGACGGTCTGATACAGCAGCGTCTCGAAATTCGCGCGGTCGCGCTTGAACCCGGTCGTGTTCACGTTGGCCAGGTTGTTGGAAATCACCTGGATCCGCGACTGCTGGGCGTTGAGGCCGGTTTTGGCCACGTGCATTGCATTGGTTGACATGCCAATCCTCCTTAGAGCGGCTTTCTCACCTGTGTTGCGATTACAGGTGCAAGTGCCGTGCCAAGCAGGATTACGGGCGTTTTATCGGGAAATTATCACGCGTCAGGCGCGCGCAGCAGGCGTTCGCCCGCCTCGTCCAGCTTGCTGGCGGTGGACACCATGCGGATGCCCAGTTCGAAACTGCGTTGCATCTCGATCGAATTGACCAGTTCCTCGACCGTGTTCACGTTGCTGCCTTCCAGCACGCCCTGCGACAGGCTGGCCAGCTGGTTGGGCGGCGGCACGGTGCCGTCGGCATTGCGGATCTGGCCGTCACCGCCCTTCAGCAGCTGCTGATTGGGATCGGGAATGACCGTGGCCAGCGTGCCGACAAGAATTGGCGGATCGTTGGGATTGGCGTCGATCGGATCAACCCAGATCTCGCCGATATCGGTGATCTGGATTTCACGGTATTCCGGCACCTGGACCGGCTGCATGTTGGTGTCGAGGATGGTGTCGCCCGCCCCGTTGGCCAGCGTGCCGTCCACCGTCCGGCGCAGGTCGCCGCGCCGCGACAGCGCGGGATCGCCGATCCCGTCGGGGCGGACATAGAAATAGCCTTCGTCGATCACCGCGATATCGAGATCGGACCCGGTCTGTTGCAGCGGGCCGGATTCTTCGGAAAATCCGGCCGGCCCCGTTTCTGTCTGGAAGGCGCGCACCATTTCGGTGTTCAGCGCCCCCGCAAACCAAGCCTCGCCCTCGTTGTTGAGGTCGCGGCGGAACCCCGGCACGTTCTGGTTGGCCAGGTTTTGCGCCTGGGTCACGCGCTGGTCCCTCTGGTTGGAGAGGGCATTCAGCGCGGTATAGATCATGCGGTCCATGGGTTCAGCCTAGCTTGGTCCGGATCAGCCCCGGATGTTCATGATGGTCTGGGTCACCGAATTCGAGGTTTCCAGAGCCTTGGCCGATGCCTGATAGTTCCGCTGCGCGGTGATCAGGTTCACCAGTTCCGAGGTCAGGTCCACGTTCGACATTTCCAGAGCACCGGAATCGACCTTGCCGAAACCGTCGCTGCCGGCCTGCCCCATCAGCGCATCGCCGGATTCAACCGTCTGGGCGTAGCTGGATTCACCCAGCTGTTTCAGACCCTGCGAGTTGGGGAAGTTGGCAATCGCCAGCTGGCCCAGCGAAATCGCCTGGTTGCCCGCATAAGAGGCCCAGACCACGCCGTCATCGCCGACTTCCAGACCCGACAGGCCGCGCGGGCGTTCGCCGTCATGCGCGCTGCTCAGCACCTGGTAGGTGTCGTCGCTCATCTCGGTATCGGTCAGATCGAGGCTGAGGTTCCAGCTGGTGCTGGAAAAATCCATCGGCGCGATGGTCGAGGTGGGGGTGCCGTATTCGTCGAAGTTGATCTGCGCGGCGGTCGCCGGGGTGGTGGTCAGAACCTCGCCATCCACTTCCATACGCATTTCATAGGTGGTCGAGGGATCGCCCGCAGTGGGTTCCTGCACCTGGATGAAGAACACCTTCGCCGGCATCGCTTCGCCGTCATTGTTCCAGACGTTCACATCGGCCGAAAACGCATAGCTGGTATCGTCAGCCGGGTCGAAAGCGTTGGTCGGCGGCACCGCGTCCTGGTTGCCGACCCCTTCCGCGCCGAAGGGCAGGTTCACCGACAGATCGACAGCGGTGGTGGCCTGCGGATCGCCGACGGTCGACGGGATCCGCATCTGCTGCAGTTCCAGCGAGGTCGCGATGCTGCCGTCGGCGTTGGTCGGGTACCCTTGCAGGTAGCCGCCCGAGGCGTTCACGATATAGCCTTCTGCATCGACGCCAAAGGCGCCGGCGCGGGTATAGGTCAGGTTGCCGTCGGTCACGGCGTCGCTGACCGCGAAGAACCCCTGCCCCTGCAGCGCCAGGTCAAGCGTGTTGGAGGTCTGGTTCACCGGACCCTGCGAAAAGCTCTGACGCACGGTATGGACCCGGACGCCGGAGCCGCTTTCGGTGCCCGAGGCCGAAAAGGCCGAACGCGTGAACAGGTCCGCGAATTCGGTCCGGCTGGCATGGAAACCGTAAGTGTTGGCGTTGGCGATGTTGTTCGACGTCGTTCTCAGGTCCGCTTGCGCGGCGTTAAGACCCGACAAAGAGATAGAACTGGTCATGTGCGTCCTCTTAGGTTGCGAACTCTGATTTCAGCGCTTAGCGCAGAGCGGTAATTTCCGAGCCAAGGAAGGCCCCGTAATCCTTAACCTGCAGCGTCATTCCCCCCGATGAGGAATCCACTTCGACGCCTTCGATCTCGGCATATACCTGGGTCGATGCATCAACCGTGCCATCTTCGTAGGTCGCGTTCACATTTATCCTGATCTGGCGCCCGTCGGTGGGGGCTTCATCCCAGGAAAAGTCAATCCCGCCAGCATATTGGTTGGTCAGCGTTTCGCTGTGCAGCACCTCGCCGGATTCTGCATCGGCGTATTCGATCACCATCGTATCGGCGAAATCGTCCAGCTCGACGCGGCCGGCCACGAGGCCGGTTTCATCGGGCCGCGCCACCGAACCGGTGACCAGCGCGCTCTGCCCCAGCATGCTCGACGCCTGGCTGATCAGCGATCCGCTCATCTGGGACGCCATGCTCGACAGGGTTTCATTCAGATCGTCGATCCCGCCCACCGTCGACATCTGCGCCAGCTGGCCCAGGAATTCGCCGTTTTCCATCGGCTGGAACGGGTCCTGGTTCTGCAGCTGCGTCGTCAGCAGGGTCAGGAAATCGGTGCTGCCCATGTCGCTGGCATCGGTGACGGTCGAGGTCGCAGCCGTCGTGGAGATATCGCTGGCGCTGCGCAGGCTGCTGTAATCAATCGAGGTCACGCTCATTGACCCATCCTCATCGTTTTTGCCATCAGGTTGCGGATCGTCGACACCGCCTCCAGCGTGTTCTGGTACTGGCGGCTGGCTTCCATCATCTCGACCATTTCCTCATCGGTGTTGACCGCCGCCTCGTAGACATAGCCTTCCTCATCGGCGAGCGGGTGATCGGGCTGGAAGCTGCGGCTCACCTCCCGGTCCAGCGACACCACGTCGGTCACGTTGACGGTGGCCAGGCCCGATTGCTTCATCTGGTCGGCGAATTCGGTCTCGAACACCGGGCGCATCGCGCGATAGGCGTCTTCCTCGCTGGAACTGACCGTGTTGGCGTTGGCGAGGTTGCTCGCCACCGTGTTCAGCCGCAGCATCTGCGACGACATCGCGCGCGCGGAGATGTCAAAGACATTCATTGCCATGGTTATTCTCCTCTCATCGCCTGGTGCAGGCCGCGGATCTTGCTGTTCAGGAATTCCAGGCTGGACTGGTAGCGATAGGTGTTTTCGGCGAATTCCATTTGCTCCACCGCCAGTTCGACCGTGTTGCCGTCGAGCGAGGTCATGGTCGGATCGCGATACAGCATCTGTGCGCCGCCTTGGCCGCCCAGCGGGATATGGCCGGAATTCGTCGTCGACATCTGGCTGTCGTCGATCGCCTGGGTCAGCGCCGACTGGAAATCGATGTCGCGGGCCTTGAAGCCCGGCGTCGCCGCGTTGGCGATATTGGATGCCAGGATGCCGTTGCGCTGTTCACGCAACTGCAACGCCTGGGCATGGACGTTCAGGTGATCGCGGATGGCAGACATCTTTGGTCCTCTTTCTTCCTGTTTTTTTCAGGCCCCGGCCCGGTTGGTGCGATACTTGCAATCTTCGCTCTGTCCGGCGGGGCGCCACTCGAAGCGATCCATGCAAGGACAATGCCAACCGAGCGAAGCGAGGACCCAGAATGGCCAGGCCAACGAAACGTGTACCGGCGGTCATCACGAAAATTCTGAAGGCGGTCGAAGAGATGTCGACCGTCGACGCCGCCGAGGCCCTGCAGGAAGCGGCGCGGTTCGAAGGCACGGTCGACAACCGCGTGTTGCTGCTGCAGGCGCGGATCAAGCTGCTGCAGGACAGCCAGAAACCCAAACGCCCCACCCGCAAGCGCAAGCGCAAGGCCCCCAAGGTCGAAAAACCCGTCGAGCCCGCCCCCGCGCCCGAAAAGGCAGAGAACCAGGGCACGGTCACCTCGATCGATCTCGACAGCCTCGGGGCGCTGTTCGGCGCGGTGGAAAGCAGCGCCGCCGAACTCGACGCCCCCGCGAAACCGGCCAAGCCCGATACGCCCGGCAAGGTGGATTTCGGCGATCTCGATGCGCTGCTGGCCGTCGATGACGACGATTACGATGATGACGATGATGACGATGATGACGACGCCCCGGAGGACACCCCCAAGCGCGCCCCCGCCGCCGAGATCGACTTCGGCGGGCTGAACGATCTGATGGCCGATGACGACGATGACGATGAAAGCGGCTCTGCGGCGGATATCGACCTGTCGGCCCTGGCCGAGCTTGCCGCCCCGGCCAAACCCGGCGGTGCGATCGAAATGCCCGACCTGTCGGCGCTGAACGACCTGGGCAGCGACGATGCGGATGCGGACGACGACGGCTCCGACGACCTCACCGCGCTGATGGCGGCGATGAGCACCGGCAACACGTCATCCCCCGCCCAAGCGGAGAAACCCACCGCCCCGACAACAGCAAATCTCCCCGACCTCTCCGCCCTCGCCGCCTTGGACGATGCAGATGAGGACACGGAGGAGGATGACCTTTCCGCCCTCATGAGCGCCCTGTCGGTTGAGGACGGCGCAGAAGCCGCCACCGGGGAAGCGCCAGAGGCAACCAACGCCCCGGACCTCTCCGCGCTCGACGCATTGGATGAAGCCCCCGAAGAAGACACGGCGGAAGACGATCTCTCCGTCCTGATGGGGGCCCTGTCGGAAGAGGACAGCGAAGAAGCCGCTACCGAAGAGGCACCGGAGGCAACCAACGCCCCCGATCTCTCCGCCCTCGACGCCCTGGATGACGCCGACGAGAACACGGCAGAGGACGACCTCTCCGCCCTGATGAACGCCCTGTCGGAAGAGGACGGCACGGTAACTGCGACCGAAGAGGCACCGGAGGCAACCAACGCCCCCGATCTCTCCGCGCTCGACGCTCTGGATGATGCCGCCGAAGAGGACACGGCAGAGGACGATCTCTCCGCCCTGATGAACGCCCTGTCGGATGAGGACGGCGAGGAAGCTGCGACCGAAGATGCGCCGGAGGCAACCATCGCCTCCGATCTCTCTGCACTCGATGCATTGGATGATACCGCCGACGAGAACACGACAGAGGATGAACTCTCCGCACTGATGGACGCCTTGTCGGAAGAGGACGGCGCGGAAACCACCGCCGAGGACGCACCGGAGACAACCGCCACCCCCGACTTCTCCGCGCTAGATGCATTGGACGACGCAGCCGAGGAGGACACGGTAGAGGACGATCTCTCAGCCCTGATGGATGCCCTGTCGGATGAGGACGGCGTGGAAACCGCCGCCGAAGAGGCACCGAAGGCAACCGACGCCCTTGATCTCTCCGCACTCGACGCATTGGACGACGCGTCTGACGCGTCTGAAGAAGACACGGCAGAGGACGACCTCTCCGCTTTGATGGGCGCCCTGTCGAAAGAGAACAGCGCTGATGCCTCCGCCGAGGAGGCACCGGCGGACACCGCCATCCCTGACCTCTCCGCCCTCGACGCCCTGGACGATGCCCCCGAGGAAGACAGGACGGAGCAGGCGCAAACGGAAGATCCGGCTGGAGATACCGTCGAACCGGATTATTCCGAGTTCGAAGCGCTGATGGGATCGGTTACGAGCAAAACCGCCACGGATCCGCATGGCGACGTGGCGGATGACCTGGCGGACAGTGGGGCAGTTGCCGAGCCGGTTCTCGATGATGCCCAGACGGATCATGCGGCTCAGGACACAGTTGCCGCTGTTCAAGACGACACCGCGACGGCTGGCGATGCAGGGGCCGAACCGGACTATTCCGAATTCGAAGCCCTGATGGGAAATGTCGCGCTGGAAAGCGATCAGGCCCCGGCTGGGGAGGCGGAAACCGTTGAGAACGAAGCCGTGGCAGAAGCAGGGGTCGAGGTCGAGGTCACGGAACCTCGGGATGAACCTGACCTGCAAGAAACTCCCACGGCCGATGCGGAAGCGGCCCTGACAGACCCGTCGGCGGATATTCCCGAACCGGCCGCGGAGCCGGATTTTTCGGAATTCGAGGCCCTGATGGCCGCGGCAAGCAGCCAGGCGATGTCGGAGGACGGCTCGGCCGACGCCCTTGCGGCGGCCGACGCAGATGCCCCCGAAACCCCGGAGCTTTCGGCGCTCGATGCGCTAGAAGGTGAGATCGTGGATACCGATGCCGTTGGCGAGACAGAAACCCCGGCAGAGGAAGCGGAGCCGTTCCCCGCATCCGACCTGCCCGACCTGTCGGCACTGGCGGAGCTGGACGACGCGCACGAGGCAACCGACCCCGAGGACGCGCCTGAAGCGATTGCCCCACTGGACGCACAGGAATCTTCCGCCCAGCCCGAGCCCGTCGATCTGTCGGCCCCGGACGAACTGAACGAACCGGACGACATATCCGAACCCGCTGAAACACAGGCTGCAACGGAAACTTCCGAACAGCCTTCCGCCGACTTGTCAGTACTGGACGAGTTGGATGACGGCCCCGAGGTCACCGAGGCGCCGGATGCGCCGGACGCCCCTGCCCACCCCTTCCCCGACCTGTCGGTATTGGATGAGCTGGAGGACACGCCCGAGGACGACGCGCCACAGCCAGAAGTCACCGACCAGAAAGCACCCTTCGACCTGTCGGCACTTCAGGAGCTGGACGATGCACCCGAACCTGCCGAACCGCACGCCGTACCGGATGCCCCCGCGACGCAACCGGCCGCGACCGACACGACCGCGGCCTCTTTCGCGGCAGGAAAGAAGAAGGCCACGCTCGACGACCTGTATAATCTATTTCCGAAGGCGGATCAGTGACGCGGCGCGCGCATCCGTCAGCTGTTGTAGCTGCACAGGTCGGGGTGATCGAGCCCGTGGCCGTCGCACCATTGCTGATAGATGCTGGCGGCGCGTTCCTGCGCGGTCAGGCGCTGTTCCTGGTCGAGCTGGCGCGCCGTCACGTCGCGCCAGGTGCTGGCATGCGGCTGCTGCAGCGCCGCCGCGATGGTGAACCAGACCAGCGCCAGTTCCGGTTCCGACGGATCGGTCAGTTCCAGGTACACCCGGCCGAGGGCGAGCATCGCTTCCTTCTGACCCTCGTTGATGTTCTGGGTCAGGTCGTCGCGCAGCCGCGTCTGGACCTTTTCCATCAGGTCGGGCGTGGCGCTGCGGCTGAGGTATTTTGTCAGCGGCTTGGCCCGCTTCACCCCGGTGAATCGGGCGCGCCAGGCCCAGTAAAGCGCCATTTCGTCGCTTTGCGGCACGCCGATGCCGCGGGCGTAGAGTACCGCCAGGTTATACTGCGCCTCGCCGTTGCGATCCTGCGCCAGGGTGCGGAACATCCTGACCGCCTGCGCCGCCTGCCCGTCGCGCGCGGCCTGAATCGCCTCGGAAAACGCATTGGGCTGCGCCGGCTGGCCCGCAGCCGACAAGGCCGCGCCCAAAACCAGGATATGCGCGCCCCGCCACTTCATCTTCCGGCCATCATCACCAGTTGCAAATACATCACACGCTTGGGCAATTCGCCGGGGCGATGTTCGTAGACCACGACCTTGGAGCGCTCTCCGGGGTCGGTTTCGACCGACACGGTGATGTCTTCGGGAAGGAAGACATGGTAGTCGGCCAGCGTATCCTTGGGCGCCATATAGAAGCTTTGACGGAACATTTTATCGATCCAGCAACGCGCCAGCGCCCGGCCCAGAATGTCAGGCAGGAAGCGTTCGACTTGCGACACGTTCGACAGGTGGGTTTCCTGCCGTACCAGCTGGAAACCCTGATTATCCTCGTCATTGCGCGCATTCACCATGCGGTATTGGCCCAGATTGCGCGTCAGCGATCGCACCTTTTTCGAAGACATTCACTCAGTCCTTTTGGAATCTCGCCCTGAAGGTTCACACAGTAAAACGTCGCGCCCGGCATCTATCTTAGCGACCGGTCACATTTCAGCCATAAAACTCCGCTTTGCCGCTTTGTTTGGCACGGTCCTTGCTGTGAACAGTCAGGGCTTGACACGCAATGCGGGTGTTGATCAATCTGTGGGAGAAATGCGCGCCCGGTCAGCCAGCCACTCAGGCAGCCGGGCTTCTAGCAAACAGCAGAAAACCGCCGGGATGACGGAAGAAAGCACTAAGTGATGACTAAAGAAAGATTTTTAGCCAGCACCATCCATCATCTAGCGCATACGCTGGAAACCGTTGCCGGTGTCGAAGAGGCAGAAGCCTTCCTCAGCACCGTCGGCGCAGAGCTGGCGCAGGAGCTCTCAGACGGTCAAAATGCACAACCGGGAGAGGAGCCCTCCGCCTCCCAAGCGCTGTCGCAGCGGCTCATCGGCGTCGAAACCGGGATCGGGGCGGCGTTCGAGTTGGTCGAACAGGACGAGAACCTGATCGTTCTGGAAAACCACAGCTGCCCGTTCGGCCAGCAGATCGACGGCACCCGGTCGGTCTGCATGGTGACGGCGAACCTGCTAGGGCACCTGGCGTCGAAAGACACCGGATACGCCAAGATCCACCT
Source organism: Thalassovita mangrovi (assembly GCF_009857745.1). GTDB lineage: Bacteria > Pseudomonadota > Alphaproteobacteria > Rhodobacterales > Rhodobacteraceae > Thalassobius > Thalassobius mangrovi. The sequence continues at coordinate 40,323 of NZ_WWEN01000001.1, read as the reverse complement.
GGAAAAGACCATCGCGCGCGGCGACCGGATGTGCCGGGTGAACGTGTCGCTGGACGAAAACGACAGGCCGGGGCTCGAGTATTTTTCCAATGACTGAGCTGGTGACCCTGACGCATGATGACAGCCTGGCGCGCTATGCCGATATCATAGCGCTGGACGTGTATCCCTGTTATCTGCTGACGGTCGACGGCAAGGTCGTGTTCAGCAACGCCGCCGCCGAACGGCTGTGCCCGGCGGATCAGTTCGAAACCGCGCTGCAGACACAGCCGCAGAATGCCGACTTCCTGATCCGCTGCGCGAAATCCACCAATCCCAAGATCGGCCGGTTGCTGCTGCAGCACGATCACGGCGGCACGTTCGGTATTCGCGGCCGCATGGCCCGCCTGCCCGCCCGCACCGCGATCCCGCTGCTGCTGGCGCGTCTCGATCCCGGCGATGTCGAGGATCAGTACCAGAAGCTGCGGTCGGAAAGTTCCCAGCTGCAGCGTGCCATCCGCGCCCGCAAGCGCAGCGACAAGCGGTTCCGGCAATTCCTCGACAGCGCGGTGGACGGGATCGGCGCGGTGGCCGCCAACGGCCGCTTCACCATGGCCAACAAGGCGCTGCTGCAGATGCTGGGGGTGGCCGACCTGATCGGTAAATCGCTGTTCAGCTATGTCGATATGGGCGCCGTTCTGCACGGATCGGCCGCGCCGTTCGAAGCGCCGACCGACCCCGGCAGTTTCCTGGAAAAAGTTTCCGGCACGCCGCTGGAAGTCTATATCGAAAGCGTCGAACACGACCGCTATCCGGTCGAGGTCACCTTCACCCCCACCGACGAACCCGGGTCTCGGCAATTCGTGGTGGTGATGCGCGACATCACCGCGCGCACCGAATATCGCGACGCGCTGGACCGGTCGCAATACCTGGAAGCGGCGCGCGATATCGCCCGGGCCAACGAACAGTCCAAGACCCAGTTCCTGGCCACGGTCAGCCACGAAATGCGCACCCCGCTGGGGGCGATCGCGACGGCGGCGGACCTGTTGCTGCAGGGCGACGACCTGAAACCGGAACAGCGGCAGCTGATGGAACTGATCCGCGGATCGTCCGACACCGCGCTGGAACAGATCAACAACACGCTGGAACATGTGCGTATGGACATGCGCCCGATCAAGGATCACCCGGTTTCGCTGTTCACCCCCAACCAGGTGCTGACACGTCTTGCCGAACAAAGCCGCATCGCCGCCGAGGCGAAGGGGCTTGAGATCAAGCTGGCGCTGGATTGCCAGGCCGACCAGCAGGTCGCGGGCTATCACCACCTGTTCCAGCGCGTGGTGCAGAACCTGATGGGCAACGCGGTGAAATATACCGATGCGGGCAGCATCACCCTGTCGGCGCGCTGCGAACAAATCGGCAAGCGCGGCGGGCAGAAACGGATGCTGGGCATCGAGATGAGCGTCGCCGACACCGGCAGGGGCATCGCCGCCGAAGAGGTCGACCGTCTGTTCGATCCGTTCGAAACCGGCAGTTCCGACTATAACAGCCTGGCGCAAAGTGCCGGCCTGGGGCTGAGCATCGTCAAGCGCGCGGTGGATGCGATGGGCGGGTCGATCCGGGTCAGCTCCACCCCCGGGATCGGCACCGAATTCCGCGTGTCGCTGAGCTTCGCCCTGCCCGACGCGGGCTTGCTTCCCGCCAGCGACGAACCCGAAATCCAAGAACCGGACGCCAACGGGTTCCGGGTTCTGGTGGTCGACGACAATCCGCTGAACCGCGACCTGATGGTCAAGCTGCTGACCAGCGAAGGCTGCATCACCACCTGCGCCGAAAGCGGCGAGGCGGCGCTGAAAGCGGTCGAAACCGATGCGGTGGACGCGGTGCTGATGGATATCGGCCTGCCCGGGATCGACGGGCTGGAAGCGACCCGGCGGCTGCTGACGCAATCGGGACATGCCGGGATGAAGGTTTTCGGCCTGACCGGGTTCAGCGACCCCGAGACCACCGAACGCGCCGGTATCGCCGGGATGGACAAGGTCTATGTCAAACCGCTGCGCCGGCCGCAGCTATACGAAATCATCCAGCGCGTCCGCAGCGCTGGCGGTGCAATGCCCGCGCCGCGGCAGGCGGCGCAGATGCCTGACCTGCTGGACAAATCCGTGTCGCGGCAGATCGCCAAGATCGCCGGTGAAAACTGGTCGGTCTTCGTGCACCAGCTGCAAAAGGAATGCCTGACCACGCTGGACCACCTGCGTAACGCTCTTGCCGCTTCGGCCAGCGACGACATCGTGGCGATGGCGCGCAAGGCCAGCGTGACGGTCACCACCGTCGGCGCCACCGCCCTGAACCAAAGCTTCCTCGAGATCGAGGAACGGGCGCAGACCGGACGGCTGGACGACCTGCCCCAGCTGCTGGACGCGACCGAAACCCTGCTTGAAGAAACCCGTCTTGCCCTGGCGCTGCTTTAACCGCCGGACCGGAGTATGTTATGATTTCCCTACCCTTTTCCACCAACAACCTGATCGGCCCCGCCGCCTTTCTCGCGGTGACGCTGACCTTTACCGGCGGGATGTTCATCTTTGCCAACCCGATCACCGTATCGCTGGCCGAGATCCAGGCCGAGGCCGCGGAAAACGATCCCAACCGCAACCGTCACTACGTGACCTTCCCGATCGACATCACCACCAACGCGCCGCGTCTGGGCGTGACGCTGCATCTTGAGATCGGGCTGGCGGTGCGCAACGAGATTTCGCTGGAAATGGAAAGCATGATCCGGGTCAATTCCGAACAGATCGTGCCCTCGATCACCGAAGCGATCCGGCTGTTGCTGGAAGACCCGACCGTGACCGATGTCGAAGCCTTCCAGCAGGAATTCCCCATCTATGCCCGCGATGTCCTGAACCGGTCGCTGAAGACCGACGAATTGCCGGACCCGGTGCTGGAAGTGCTGATTTTGAAGCTGATTGCCGCCTCCTGACCCGATTGCGCCCGCAGTTGGCAAGGAACTTGCAACCCGTATGGCAGGACAAAGCAAAGGAACTGCCATGCTTAATCAAAGCCTGAAGACCCTTTTCTCTCAGACCGAGGGCGATGCCGTCAAAATGGGAGTTGAAGTTGTGCATTTCGACGCCAATGACATCCCCGCCAAGCGCAGCGTGATGTCGATGGAGCACCTGTTGTCGCCGCTCGACGCGGAGCAACTGTCGCGGGGCAGCGGACGGGGCTGAGGATCAGCCCCCTCGCCTCAAGTTTCCTGCTCAGCCTTCCTGCTTGACCAGGCGGGCCCAAAGCCAAAGACGAAACACGAAAGCCACAGCGCCCAGGACCATGCCGCCGACTGCCAATGACAGGGGGTCAGGCATCATCGCGGCAACGACCTGGGCGGCTTGCGGTTTCATTCCGATCAGGACGATGAGGGCGAAACCGGCCCCCAGAAAGGCCCTGAGCCACTGGCACCGCTGGCATGTGTTTCGCTTACTCATCACCACAACTCCTTATTTGCGAGAATAGGCCAACCTGACCTTCTGGTCCGCCTCACGCCGTGCCTTGAGCATCTGGCGTTCCTGCTGAATCTCGCCTGCCGCGGTACCCAGACGGGCCACCGCATCCCGCAACGCATCGACATAGCGATCGTCCGAGGGTTCCATATCGGGCATCCCGCCGATCAGTGCCAGCGCCTTGCTGCGCAGCACATGATCGAGGCGGCGGAATTCGTTCAGGTCACCGTCGCGGGCGGCCTTTTCGAATTGCTCAAGAAGGGTGTCGAACTCCTCCAGCAGATCCGTTTCGGGTTCGCCGCTCTGCGGAACGTCGCTCATCCGGCTTGCCTTTCCACCTGCGGCCCGATTTCGGTCCAGGCATCCAGGATGCCGGTAATCGCATCCGCGGCGCTGGCGATATCCGCGCCCTCTTCTCGGCGGAACGCCTGCAGCACGGTCTGGCGGCAATATTCGTACAGTTCGAACAGGCTGGTGGCGATGTCGCCGCCCTGTTCGAAATCGAGGCTGGATTGCAGCAGGTAGATCGCGCGCAGGGATTTGTTGACGTGATCCTGCGGATAGGTGCTGTTGCTTGCATCGGCCGCTTTGAGAACACTCAGCGACTGCTCGAGCTCACTCAGGATCACGCGAATGATCTGATAGGGATCGTCGGGAATGTTCACACCCGATGTGCCGGTCTGGCGGTACTTGTTACGAGCGAGAGCAAATGTCATCGGGCGGTTCCTCTGGTAACATCCATCTGTCTGTCCCTAATGAAAACGGCACGGCGGGCCGCTTTATTTAGCTGTTTTTTCGGGATCGTATTTTCGATCAGACCCAGTCCGGGCGCAGCGCCCTGCGGGGGTCTGATGCGGCCTGTTGCGCCCGTCGCGGCGCGCTGCCGACATCGGCGGGGCGCCGGATCGCGGCCGGCTGCGCCGGGCGCCCTGCCCCGGCACGCACCGGCGGCCGGATCAGCCTGCCGGTGAAACGCGCGGCCCTGCTCAGGCCGGCAAAAAGGAGCCGCCGCAAGGCGCCGGCTCCGATGAAAAGGGCGAATGCCAGGTGTTGTCGTAGTGATTTCATCGCCTCGTTGTCGCTGTGTGATGCGTTCAGGCCGCGTCGGCCAAACGATCTACAGCAACAACCATGCCGACTTCGCCGCCCGACAGCAGTGCAAGCCCCATCATATTGCGAATTCCCACCAGCGGCCCCTGCAGCGGGCGCAGCAGAACCAGCTGCTGACCCAGCATTTCATCGACCGGCACCGCGATGCGGGTGTCATCGCTGCGCAGCACCACATAGAGGTTCGCCGCGCCGCCGTCGTTGGCCGCGTTCAACTTGGACAGAACGCCGCCCTGCAGGCCGGTGGCGTCCAGCGGCCGGATCGGCGCCAGTTCGCCGGTATCGGTGCGCAGCATGGCGTTGTTCTGCGACGCCGCGATCGGCAGCAAAGCGTCCGAGGCGCCCAGCTGGATCCGCTCGATCGAATTGACCGGCATGACATAGCAGACATCGCCGACCCGCACGACCATCCCGTCCAGCAGCGCCATATGCACCGGCAGCGACAGGTGGAACCGCATGCCGCCCGACGGCATCTGCACGGGGCGGAATTCGCCGCCTTCGCGCACCGCCACCTGGTGCAGTTCCTGCAGCACTTCCTGATCGGGATCGGATTTGCCGTCGTCTTCGAGCTGGACCGAAATCCGGTTGTCGTTGCGCGACAGCGACAGGTGGAACTGGGCCGGGCCCTCGGCGCCGGTCAGGCGGCTGCGGATCAGCTTCTTCAGCAGCTTGGCCAGCGAATCCAACATGGTCTGGTCGATCACTTCGTTTTCGCCGTTATGCGACATCCGCGCTTCCTTGCCGGCCTGGCGCGACCGCGCCTCGACAAAGGCCGCGAGGGTGCGCAGCAGGATGCCCGCGGGACGTTCGCGCAGCTTGGCGGTTTCTTCCTGCAGCCGGCCCATCTGGGTGTTCAGCTGGGTTTCGGCCTCGGCGGCGCGGGCGACCTTGTGGGTATAGGTTTCGATCAGATCGCGCAGCGCGTTATAGGTGTCGCCCTCGATCGCCGGCCCGGCATCGGAACCGCGGCGGCGCAGCACGTGATCGACCGCCTGCATCAGGTCGCTGGAGGACAGATCGTCCAGGATGTGGTGCACCATCGCCTGACCGGCCGAAATCTCGCCGATCGCTTCCATCAGCGGCAGGCTGATCGACGGGCCGGCATGGCCGCCCTCGGCGATATGGTCGTCCTCTTCGTGGTCGTCCTGGTCTTCTTCCGAACTGTAATCGGGTTCCAGCACCAGTTCGACGAACAGCTTGGTCGCCGACGGGTCCATCGCGGTCATGTCGCCGACGATGGCATCCTGTTCCAGCTCGGTGGCCAGCAGGAAATCGAACAGCGTCTTGTCGTCCTGGAACACCGTCACGTTGGTGATCATCTGCGCGTTGCCCGCGCCGATCCATTCCAGGAACTTCTCTGCCAGGGCTTCGTCTTCGTTCAGATCGGCCCGGATCACGTAGAAATGCTTGCGGTCCAGCAGCGCCTGATGCGCCGCCTTGACGCTGTCGGGCGACAGCACGCGGTGGAATTCCTCGGGCAGGCCCAGCTTGCGTTCGATGGTGCGGGCCGACACGACGCCGCCCTGCTGGAAGGAAATATTGGTGGCTTCCTCGAACAGGTCGTCGATCTTGGACAGGTCGGGATCGTCGCCCTGGTCCAGCGCGTCGAACACCAGCTCGATGGTTTCCAGGAAACCGCGCGCCATATGCAGCATCAGCGCATCGGCGACCGAATTGGTGTCGTTCACCCGGCCGAACAGATCGACCAGCGCCATGGTCAGCTGACCGGCGGTATCCATCCGGTAATGGCTGCAGGCATGGTACACCAGCCGCATGTGATGGTTGAACGAGGCGAACCAGTCGTCGCCCTCGCCGGTCAGCGACACCCGTTCCATCATGTTGCGCAGTGCGCCCAGGGTGTCGAAAATCTGATCGGTGGCCCAAAGCTGCACCAGATGCGACGGCCGCACGGTCAGATCGCCCGACACGCTGCTTTCGATCGGCATCACGTGTTCGTAGCTGATCAGTTCCTCATAGAAGGACAGCTGCTGAATCCGGGCCGCCTTGACGGTTTCGGCCTTGGCGATGCGGCGCACCGCATCCTCGGCGCGGACCAGGCCGAAGGGGTCGACCTTGGAAACGACTTCCTCGGCCAGGTCGTTCAGGGTGGCCTGCGAGCCTTCGAGATCGTCGTCCAGCTTCAGCACCGCCTCGGCGATCTTGCTGTAATAGGGTTCCAGCTGGCGGAACAGATCGTCGGCCTCGTCGCTGCCCGATCTGGGCTGGGCGATCGCCCCGCCCTTCTGCAGCGCCTCGGCATTGGCGAGGAAGCCGTCGATACCTTCCTGGATCGCCGCGTCGCTGCTCAGCTTGGCGGCGTTGTTTTCGAACGCTTCCAGCAGCACGATCCAGTTGTCGAAGCCCATCTGCTTGGCCGCGTGCAGCAGGTTGCCGACCTGCTTGACGATGCTGTCGCGGCGCTCTTCGACGCTGTCGGAGGATTTGCGGATGCCTTTCAGCTTCTTGACCAGGTCCTCGGTCATATCGGCATAGATGGCGCGATAGGTCGGGTCGTCGGCCAGGGATTTCTTCCCGCCCGCCGCGTCTGGCGCGGCGGCAGGTTCGGCAGCGGGCGCTTCGGCCACGGGGGCCGGGGCCGGTGCGGGCGCCGGTTCAGGAGCCGGGGCCGGTGCGGCCTGGGCGACGGGTGCAGGTTCCGGTTCCGGCGCGGGGGCCGGTGCAGGCGCGGCGGCCGGGACGGCGGCCACTTCGCCGCCGTTCTGCAGCGTCTCGACCTGACCCAGGAAGGTGTCGATCCCGCCCTTCAGATCGGATTCCATGGCGAAACTGGCAGCGCTCGCCTCGAACCCTTCGAGAACCGAAATCCAGTTGTCGAATTCCATCTGCTTGGCCGCGTGCAGCAGGCCACCGACATGTTTGACGACGTTGTCGCGACGCTCTTCGAGATCGTCATCGGCATCGCGGATGGTTTTCAGCCGCCCGACCAGATCCTCGGTCATATCGGCGTAGATCTTGCGATAGGTCGGGTCGTCCGACAGCTTCGCCTTGCCTTCCTCAGTGGCAGGCGCCGCTTCGGCCGGGACTGCGGCGGCTGCCGGTTCCACCGGGGCTGCGGCGGGCGCCGGTTCAGCTGCGGGGGCCGCAACCACCTCGCCGCCATTCTTCAGCGCCTCGACCTTGCCAAGGAAGCCCTGCAGGCCAGCGACCAACGCATCGGCGGTTTCCAGCGCCGGGCAATCGAAGGCGAAATCTTCAAGCAACGACACCCAGTTGCCGTATTGCATCTGCTGGGCGGCGTGCAGCAAGCCGTCGACCTGGCGTTCGGCCGCCTTTCGGCGTTCTTCGAAATCGTCGTCCGAACGGATGATCGTGCCGATCTTCTCGATCATCTCCTCGGTCATTTCGTCGTAAATCTTGCGATAGGTCGGGTCGTCCGCCAGCGTGTTCAGCGGCGGGCCGTCATCGACCGGGACCGAAGATTCCACCGGGGCCGCCGGGGCGGCGGCGGGGGCGGCCGATGCCGCTTCCTGCGCTGCCAGTTTCGCCGCCGCGTCGCTGCCATTGCGTACCGGGCCTTCGGCCTCGTGCGCTTCCATATCGGCCTCGGCCGCGGCCTTCTTGGCGGCCAGCGCGTCGGGGTCGAGATCTTCGTCGAATTCCCAGAAATCATCATCGTCCGAGGACCCGGACTCTTCGCCGTCGGACATTTCGTCGAACAGCGCCGACATGTCCATGCCGCCGACCGCTGCCGGGGCTGCGGCCGGGGTTTCAGCTTCCGCAACGGGTTCCTCGGCGGGCTCTTCTGCCGGGGCTTCCGCCTCGGCGGCGGGTTCTGCCGGGGCCGCGTCGGGATCGCATTTGGCGATCATTTCCTTCAGCTGGCGCAGCAGGTCTTCGGAGGGTCCGGGATCGACATCGGCACGCGTCGCGGCCACGTCTTCCAGCATCTCGCGCAGCGTGTCGCCGGCGAGGAACATCAGGTCGAGGATTTCCTGGCTCAGCGGCACGCCGGAATCGCGCACCAGACCGATCAGATCCTCGGCCAGGTGGGCCCGGCTTTCGACGACCGACAGGCCCAGGACCCGGGAATTACCTTTGAACGTGTGAACCGCGCGGAACAGGGCTGAAATATGCGGCACCTGATCATCGGCGCCGTCGGACAACGCGTCCAGCGCCGCTTCCATCGCGTCCAGGGACTGTGCGCCGTCATCGGCAAAGAGTTCCCAGATTTCATCCATTTCCGACATGGCTCACCCGTTCCTACAATTGTTACTTGCTACCGATCCCGCCGACCTTATCGACCCTATCGACCTTATGCCGCGACCAGCCTGCGCATGGTGTCGCGCAATTCGTCCCCGGTCTTTTCTTCCAGGTCGTGCGACACGGTACCCGAGGGTTTGGCGACGACGCCGTCGGCGCCCAGTTCGCGCGCCTTGGCGGCGTGCGGCGACCCCTGCACGGTGACCGAAGACAGCATGCAGATCTTGGCCCGGGTCTTCAGCTTGGCGTGACGCAGGAATTCCAGCCCGTCCATCACCGGCATTTCGATATCCAGCAGGATCAGGTCGAGATCGGGATGATCGGACAGTTTGTCCAGCGCTTCCTGGCCGTTGGCGGCCTGGGCCACCATCTTGAATTCCGGCAGGGAATTCAGAAAGCTGGAAATATAAAGCCGCATCATCGCAGCGTCGTCCACGATCATCACTTTATAAGACATTGTGGTTTCTCCTTGAGGAAAGGTTTGCCCCCTGCCCCGCGGCAGGAGGCATGAAGCGTCAGAAGTTGCTGAACCCGCGTTCGTCGTAATCGCCGTGGCCGTTGGCGTGGCCATTGCTGCGGCCGTTGCCCTTCATCACGGCGGCGGCGGCGACCGGCGGAACCGCGTGGCCCGCATCCATCATTTCCTGCAGCTTGGCCATCATTTCGGGCGGCAGGTTGTCCAGCCCTGCGATGGCATCCCACTGGCCGGCATTGACGGCGGTTTCGCTGAGCCGGAAGCGGCCGATTTCCTTCGCCATATGTTCGGTGGCGGCGGTCATTTCGGCCGAGGTCGCGGCCAGTTCGTCGGCCTGCTGGCTGGTCGACAGCGCGGTGCGGGCGACTTCGCCGATGGCGGTGTTGATCTGGGCCACGCCGCGCGACTGTTCTTCCGAGGCGCGGTTGATGGTTTCCACCAGGTCTTTCACCTCGGCGATGTTGACGGCGATCTTTTCGAAGCTTTCGCTGGTTTCGGCGGCCAGACGCACACCGGCGGTCACGCGGTTGGCGGCCCCTTCGATCAGGTCCGAGGTTTCGCGCGCCGCCTTGGCCGAACGTCCGGCCAGGTTGCGCACTTCCTGCGCCACCACCGCGAAACCGCGGCCATGTTGACCGGCCCGCGCCGCTTCCACCGCGGCGTTCAGCGCCAGCAGGTTGGTCTGGAAGGCGATTTCGTCGATCACCTTGATGATCTTGGCGATATCCTGCGACGAGGCGTCGATGCCTTCCATCGCTTCGACCATTTCGTTGATCTTGCCCTGGCCTTCCTGCGCCACTTCGGCGTTCACGTTGACCAGGTGCGCCGCGTTCTTGGCGGCCTCGGCATTGGCCTTGACCTGAACATCGGTTTCTTCGGTCGAGGCCGAAACCTCATCCACCGAGGAGGACGCGATCTGCGAATTGGTGGCCAGTTCCTGGCTGGCGCTGGACATCTGGCCGACGGTCTGGGCGACCTGATCGACCTGCGATTTCAGCGCGTGGAACGACCCGTTCAGGCTGGTGAAGGCGGCTTCAAAGGCTTCGACGACTTCGCGGTATTCGCCGCTGAATTTGTCGGTATCCGCCTTGACGTCCAGGTTGCCTTCCATGATCGCGTTGGACAGGCGCTTGATTTCCTCGGTCACGTCGGTGAACCGCTTGCGGGTGCTGTCGATGGTGCGGTTCAGCTGCGCCTTGTCGCCCGGCAGCTGCGCCATATCCGCGGAAAAATCGCCCTGGCTGAACTTTTCGAAAACGTTGATGCCTTCGAGGATCGGCCCGACATGGCCGCGGGTCATCGTGTTGATCGCCTCGGCGGCTTCCTTCACTTCATCGCAGCTCAGATCGTCATGCTCGATGAAGTGGCCGATATCGCCGCTTTCCTGCGCGTCGCACATGGCCTTGATCCGCGCCAGAAGCGTCTTCAGTTCGCTAGCCTGCTGGGCCTCTTCATTTGCATTGGTCATCGGAGTAGTCCTTTCCTGGGGGCGGGCTGTTCTCGTATTTCTCTTATTAGCGGCAGGTTTCAGATTTTCTTTAGGCTCTGCGGCCTGCGCCTCTGTCGGTTTTTCGTTTTCAATCTTCGGTGGTTCGCTATCGGTTTTCAGCAATCTCGGCTTTGGCTGAACCCGGCGCCGGCTCTGGGCTTGCGGCTTACGCTCAGTCATGTGGTTACCTCTGAAATTTCAAATCGTTACCAATCAAAGCTCACCCCTGCGGCGAACCTGTATTCCTTCGGTTTCAGGCCGTGGGGCCCCGCCGAAGGCCGTCGCTCCGGCCTTCGGTATCGTCACAGTTACGTCTGGCCTTGATCAGGCGGAGACCGCTTCGGGCATGCTCAGTTCCACATCCGAAACCAGCATCGCGCTGTTGAGGATGATGGCGACGTTTTCGCCGACGCGACCCAGGCCTTCGACCAGGCCCTGGCCTTCGCCGCCGCCCATGCCGCGGGCGCTGTCGATATGATCGTCGGCGATTTCCAGAACCTCGCTGACGCGGTCGACGATCAGGCCGACGGGCGATCCGCTCAGTTCCAGCACGATGATCACGGTGCGGTCGTCATAGGCGCGTTCTTCGAGGTTGAAGCGCAGCCGCACATCCATCAGCGGGATCACCTTGCCGCGCAGGTTGATCACGCCCTTGATGTAACGCGGCACGTCGGGAACGGTCATGATCCGCTGCATGCCCACGATTTCCGTCACCACCGCGATCGGAACCCCGTAGGTTTCCTTGCCGATGGCGAAGGTCAGGTACATGTTGTCGATATTGTCATCGTCATGCAGCAGGGTTTCTGCCTCTGCCGGGACGGTTTGGTCCTTGGTCATATCGGTCATCCTCAGGATCCTTTCAAACCTTGTAACTTTCGAGCCTGTCGCCCGCGGTCGCGCGGGCACAGGAATTCATCAACCACGAAGACACGTCGTCGAGGGGAAGCAGCGTTTCGGGCGCCCCGATCTGGTGCGCGGCGTTCGGCATCCCGAACACGACGCAGCTCGCCTCGTCCTGCGCGGCGGTACGACCGCCGGATTTCCGAATGGCCAGCTGGCCTTCGGCGCCGTCCTTGCCCATCCCGGTCAGGATGGCCGAGGACACTTTCCCACCCGCCACCTGGGCGACGGAATGGAACAAGACATCGACCGAGGGGCGCGAGAAGCAGACTTCGGGCCCGTCGATCAGCCGCACCTGGTGGCGGCCCATATGCTTGATGACGGTCATGTGTTTCGGACCGCCCGGCGCCAGCAGAACCAGGCCGTTTTCCAAAACGTCGCCGTCTTCGGCTTCCTTCACCCGCAGCGGCCCCATCTGGTTCAGGCGCTTGGCGAAAGAGGCGGTAAAACCTTCCGGCATGTGCTGCACGATCACCACCGGCGGGCAATCGGCGGGCAGCGTTTCCAGCACCCGGGTCAGCGCCTGCACCCCGCCGGTCGAGGCGCCGATGGCGATCATCCAGTCGGGTACCTTGGCCAGCGACGAGGGCGCCACCGGTTTGGGGCGCATCGGTTGCGCGGCGGGCTGACGCGCCGCCGACATGCGCACCTGCGCGCCCGCGGCCACCTTCACCCGCTGGGCGATGCTGGCCATCATGTCGCCCAGGCCACCGCCCAGTTCCATCCGCGGCTTGGCGATCACGTCGACAGCACCGGCAGCCAGCGCATCGACCGTGGCCTGCGCGCTGCGTTGGGTTTGCGACGAAATCACCACGGTGGGGATCGGGTCGGTCTTCATGAAGCTGCGCAGGAAGGTCAGCCCGTCCATATTGGGCATTTCCAGGTCCAGCGTGATCACGTCGGGCTTTTTGCGCGCCAGGTATTGCATCGCCATATTGGCGTCGGCGGCGGTGCCGATGATTTCGATTTCCGGGTCCTGGCCCAGACCGATCGACAGGATTTTGCGCACCATCGCGGAATCGTCGACGATCAGGGTGCGGATCTTGCGTTGCTCCTGCATCAACCCGCCCTCCGGTAAATCCCGGTGGTGACCGGGATCCAACCCGGGCAGAGGTCGCGCACCGCTTCGGTGACACTGGTGATCAGCCAGCCACCGGGTTCGGTGGCGTCATAGAGCGCGCGCAGCGTCGCGGCCTGATCTTCGGGTTCGAAGTAGTAGAGGATGTTGCGGCAGAACACGACCTGGAACTGCTTGGCAAAGGGGTAAGGCGTGGCCTTCAGGTTCAGGCGGCGGAAGGTGCAGGTGTTGCGCAGCTCTTCCTTGACCCGGTGCTGTTCGATCCCGGTGGGGATCATGTATTTCTGCCGGATGCCCGGATCCATCTGGGCGATCTGGCGGCTGGAAAACACGCCCAGTTCGGCCCGTTCCAGCACCGGGGCGCTGATATCGGTGCCCAGGATCATCAGCTTGTTCAGTGCGTGCATGCCCAGATGTTCGGCCACCAGCATGGCGATGGTATAGGCTTCGTCGCCGGTCGAAGCGGCGGCGGACCAGATCCGCATCTGTTCGCGCTGGTTCAGCTGCGGCAGGATGTTCTTGGCGAAAGTATCCAGCACTTCCGGTTCGCGAAAGAAATAGGTGTGGTTGGTCGAGGCCGCGTGCATCACCGCCAGTTCGACATCGTGACGGTCGCCCTTGATGATGGTGCCGGCCAGTTCGTCCAGGTCGGTCAGGCTGAAGCTGCGGGTCACCCGCGCCAGACGCTGGCGCAGCAGGTCGGCCTTGTGATCGGGATAGGAAATGCCGCAGCGATCGCCCAGCCAGGACCGGATACGCTCGTACCCGGCGTGATCCTGATAAGCGCCATGATCCATCACAGACATTAGTTTTCTCCCGCCGCCAAGCGCTCGGCATCCAGCACGAGAGCGACTTCACCAGTACCCAACAAGGCGCAGCCCCAGCTGGCACGCACCTGCGCCAAAACGCCCGAAAGCGGCTTCATCACCACCTGCTGACGGTCCAGAACTTCGTCCACCGGCACCGCGATCAGGCGGCTTCCGGCCTTCAGCACGATCACCACCGTGTCCGACAGCGGCACCAGATCGGGCAGGCTGTCGCCATAGAAGGTTTCCAGGCGACACACCGGCACATGGCTTTCGCGCAGCCGCAGCATTTCGGCCCGGCTGCCGGCGGAAATCGACATGCAGGATTCCGGCCCCGGCTTGACGATTTCGAAGATGTCTTCGACCGGCACCGCGAACAGATGGGTGCCCTGGCGCAGCAGGATGCAGTCGAGGAAGGCCAGCGATACCGGGATATGCAGCGACACCTGGGTGCCGACGCCTTCGGTGCTGTCCACCGCGATCCGGCCGCGCAGATCGCGCATGGTGGTGTTCAGAACGTCCATGCCGACGCCGCGCCCGGACAGGTTCGACACCTTTTCCGCGGTCGAGAAACCGGGCTCGAAGATCACCTTCCAAAGCTTTGAATTCTCCGGCTCTTCATCGGGACCATACAGACCCCGCTTGCGCGCGATATTGAGGATCTTGTCGCGGTTCAGCCCGCGGCCGTCATCGCCGACGACGATCTGGACCTCGCTGCCGACCTGGGCCGCCGACAGGGTGATGACACCCTTTTCCGGCTTGCCCGCGGCGATGCGTTCGTCGGTCTGTTCCAACCCGTGGTCGGCGGAATTGCGCAGCACGTGCAGCAAAGGGTCGTAAAGGCGGTCCGCCACCATCTTGTCGATCGCGGTATCGGCGCCAATGACCTCAAGCGAGATACGCTTGCCGGTCTGGCGTTCCATTTCGCGGATCATCCGCTTGAGCCGCTTGAACACCTCGTCCACCGGCACGAGGCGCAATTCGGTGGCGGCATCCTGGACTTCGCGCACGATCATGTTCAGCCGGTGGGCGGCCGCTTCGAACTGGGTGCGGTCCCCGGTATGGTCAAGGTCGGGGGAATTCACGGTCTCCGTAACGCTCAGAGACAATTCGCCGACAAGATCCATCAACCGGCTGATCTTTTGCGAAGAAACCCGCAAAAGGGCGCCAGCGGTGGCTTGCTTGTCTGCAACGGTTTCTACCTCAGCCGACATTTTGACCCTGATCCTTCCTGTTACTCAACTCTTCACTATTCAAAGCATTCCAAGAGAAGGAGCGGGCCTAAGCCGCGTTTTCGTTCCCGTCGAAGCTGAAGATGCACACCCCGTCGAATCCGGTGGATTTGAACAGGAAGGTTTTCTTCATCATGTCGACAAAGCCGCCATGTTTCTTCTCGAAATTCTTCAGATCTGCCACGGTGGGGAAAAAGAGGTTTACCGAAATGTCGCCTTCCTTACTGATAAGAACTGTCAGCCCCGACAGGCGGCATTCAGGAATCGCATTGCCGAGCGTCTCGGTGACGAACGGTGCGGCGATCTGAGCGGCGTCGAGGCTAGGGAATTTAAGATGGTACGTTTTTGACAACATAAGACACGGCCTGCAGTTTGGTTTTACGTCTGCATTGGAAAACGGCGGCGCCCGGAAAAAGTTGACCCCTGTCATTTGAAAAATAATACATCCCTAAGTATGGGGCGGCGCAAATTCGCCTATGTCAGGAAATCGTCAATTCTCCGACACTCAGCAAAATGCCGCCAAACCGACATATCCGAAGGGTATTCCACCGATATATACTTTCGATATTTTAGAAAATTGTTTCGTTGATTTTCAATTACTTAAAATCATTTTAGTAAAAAATTAAGGACTTGGTACGGTCCCTGCTTCTTCAGTTCCGACAGCAATTCGCAGGAGCGTACCATGGCCAAGGTTTTTATCATCGGACAAGATTTTGACGACGCGGCGGCACTCGCCGATCTACTGACCCGTCGTCGTATCGACAGCCTGGTGATCGACGGTCTTGGTGCCCCGGACACCAACCCCGGCAAGGGCAACACCCTGGTCTGCAGCGCCGCCGCAGAAACTGCCGCGGGCGGTCAATCGGGCCTGGTGACCGGCGCCCGTCACCTGGGCGTGTCGCTACTGGTCATCGTGCAGCCGGGCGAGGAGTTCTCGACCGTGGCGGAACTGGGCGGCCGGATGCAGCGCGTCACCCTGCCCCTGCGCGGCGAAGCGCGCCCGCCGCTCTATACCCCCTCGCTGCTGGCGCTGGCCGATCTGATCGCCACCCCGCATGGCGGCATGGTGGCCGCGGCCGAAACCACCAGCGCGCTGATCGATCTTGCTGCCCGCGTCGCCCAGACCGACGTCACCGTCTTCATCAACGGCCCGACCGGCAGCGGCAAGGAAGTGCTGTCGCGCCTGATCCATGACCGTTCGCCCCGCGCCGGCAAGCCCTTCGTCGCCGTCAACTGCGCCGCAATCCCGGAAAACATGCTCGAAGCGATGCTGTTCGGCCATGAAAAGGGCGCCTTCACCGGCGCGTCGACCGCCAATCGCGGCATCTTCCGCGCCGCCGACGGTGGCACGCTGCTGCTCGACGAAATCTCGGAAATGCCGCTCAGCCTGCAAGCCAAGCTGCTGCGCGTGCTGCAGGAAAAGAAAGTCACCCCGCTGGGATCGCAGAAAGAGGAAAGCGTCGACATCCGCGTCATCGCCACCTCGAACCGCGACATGCTGGGCGAAGTGGTGGCCGGCAACTTCCGCGAAGACCTGTATTACCGCCTGAACGTGTTCCCGCTGGCCACCCAGGCGCTGGCCACCCGCCCCGATGACGTGCCGGCGCTGGCCGTCGCGATGATCCGCCGCCATGTCGGCGAAACCGCGCCGCTGCCACTGCTGACCGACGAGGCGATGACGGTGCTGCGCGACTACCAGTGGCCGGGCAATGTGCGCGAGCTGGAAAACGTGGTGCAGCGCGCCCTGGTGCTGCGCACCGGCAACAAGGTCGTCGCCGCCGACATCATGCTGACCACCCACACCGCGCTGATCCCGGGGATGTTCGACCCGGCGGCCATGGCGGCCCAGGCGGCCTGATCGGAGACCTGAACGATGTCGATCAACGGCCTTTCCGGACAATCCACTCTCGCGGCGCTGACCTCGCGCGGCACCACGCCGGTGCAGCAAGGCAATTCCGCCAATCCCACCAAGCAGACCACGTCGTTTTCCGACCGTCTGGGCGGGGCGCTGGAACAGGTGGCGCAATCGCAGAACAAGGCGGCCGACGCGGCCAAGGCCTATGAAACCGGCCGGACCGACAACCTTGCGGGCGTCATGGTCGAACAACAGGTCGCCTCGCTCGGTTTCCAGATGACCCTGAACGTCCGCAACAAGGCGCTGTCCGCCTATCGCGACATCATGAATATGCCGGTTTAACCCGCCTGCCCTGCACGGCGCGCAAGTAGAGAGTTTGCATGGATAGCTCGACCAACCCCCTCGCCACGACCGGAGGAAACGCCGTCGCCGCCCGCGGCAAGGCTTACCTTGCGCAGTTCCAGACGATCACCAGCCAGCCGGCGGTGCGCCGCGCCCTGCCCGCGATCATCCTGGTCACCGCGGCGGTTCTGGGTCTCGCCGCCTATGCGCTGCTGAGCCAGCCCAAGCGGCTGACGCTTTATTCCGACCTGCCCGAGGCCGACAAGGCCCGCGCGGTCGAAGTGCTGATGTCTAACGGTATCGACGCCAATCTCGACCGCGCCTCCGGCGCGCTGAGCGTGACCGAGGCCGATTACCACCGCGCCCGCATGGTACTGGCCACCGAGGGCCTGCCCGCTGGCACCCCCGACGGCATGACCACCCTGTCGGAAATGCCGATGGGCGCCAGCCGCTCGGTCGAAGCCGCCCGGCTGCGCCGGATGCAGGAACTCGACCTGGCCCGCTCGATCACCGAATTCCAGAATGTCAGCAACGCGCGGGTCCACCTGGCGCTGCCGGAACAGACCGCCTTCATCCGCGACACCAAGCCGCCGCGCGCCTCGGTCTTCGTGCAGCTGGTGCCCGGCCGCGCGATGGATGACGGCCAGGTTTCCGCGATCATCAGCCTGGTGTCGACCAGCGTTCCCGGCATGGCGCGCTCGAACGTGTCGGTGGTCGATCAGAACGGACGTCTGCTGTCGAAGGAAGGCACCGATCCGCTGAGCGAACTGACCGATCAGCAACTGGCCCATCGCAAGCGGATGGAAGACCATTACCGCAAGCGGATCGAAACTCTGCTGAGCCCGATCGTCGGCCCCGGCAACGTCGCCGCCGAGGTGACCGTGGACATGGATTTCACCCGGTCGGAAATCACCAACGAACAGTATATGCCCAACGGGTCGGTGATCCGCTCGGAACAGGAAATGATCCAGTCGACCACCGCGCAACAGGCCAAGGGCATTCCCGGCGCGGTGTCCAACACCCCGCCGCAGGAAACCGAGTTGGCCGCAGACGGACCCTCCTCGACCGTTGAAAAGCAGGGCACCGAAAAGAACACCACCAGCAATTCGACCCGCAACTACGAAGTCAGCCGCCGGGTCGAAACCACCACCCCCGCCCTGGCGCAGATCACCCGCATCCACGCCGCCGTCGTGCTGCGCAGCCCGCCGGGCAAGATGGGCGAAGACGGCTCGCTGACGCCCGGCGAACTGCCCGCCTCGGTGCTGCAGGATGCCAATGCGCTGGTGCGCAGCGCCATCGGCTTCCAGGAAGAACGCGGCGACAGCGTAACCCTGTCCTCTCAGCCCTTCGTCAACCCGTTCGAAGAGGTCGCCAACCCCTGGTACAAGGAAGCCTGGGTCGGCACCACCGGCCGCTACCTGGCGCAGATCGTTGTTCTGGCGATCATCGTGCTGGGGCTGGTGCGCCCGATCATCGACAAGCTGCTGTTCTCGCCCACCGCGGCGGCCGGAAGCTCCGGCATGCTGGGCGCGCCGATCGCGGCGCAAGGCGTCGCCGGCCTGCCCGGCGACGCGATCGAAGTGGGCCCCGGCGAAACCCTGGCCGAGGTTCGGGCGCGGCTCGACGGGTTCGAACCGGCCGGCAACCCCTGGGCGCATGTGTCCTATGACGAAAAGCTTTCGCTGATCCGCGAACTGACCCGCACCGACAGCGACCGCATCGCCACCGCGTTCAAGGCGATGATCGAAGATGACAATAAAGAGTTGAAGTGATCCCATGGCCAGCGCAAACACCTTCGCAGATCTCGGCGGCACCAAGAAAGCCGCAGTCCTGATGATGCTGTTCGGCGAAGAAGCCGCTTCGAGCATCCTCAAACTGCTGAGCCCGCAGGAGGTGCAGCAGCTGGGCACCGCGATGTACGGGGTGCGCAACGTGGACCATTCGACGGTCAACGAGGTGCTGAACGAATTCCTCAATGAATTGCGTGAACATACCGGTCTTGGCGTCGGGGCGAACGAATATATCCGCGAAGTGCTGACCCGCGCGCTTGGCCAGGACAAGGCGCAATCGGTTATGGGGCGCATCCCGCCCAGCAGCAACGACCACCCGATCCAGATCCTGGAATGGATGGACGCGCCGGCGGTGGCCGAACTGATCGTCGACGAACATCCGCAGATCGTCGCGCTGATCGTGGCGGCGCTGGATTATGCGGTTGCGGCCGATGTGCTGAAGCTGCTGCCCGAGGACCTGCAGCCCGACATCATCAACCGGATTTCCGAACTCAGCACCGTGCAGCCCGACGCGCTACGCAATCTCGAAGAGGTGATCCAGCGCAAGTTCCAGACCAATGCCAGCCTGCGCGCCTCGCAGATGGGCGGGGTGAAGGCGGCCGCGCGGATCATGAACTTCACCAAGCAGGACATGGAACAGCGCATCCTGAAGACCATCAACAAGGACAACAAGGACCTGGTGGTGGCGCTGCAGGACAACATGTTCGTGTTCGACAACCTGATCAAGTCGAGCGACCGCGCGCTGCAGACCCTGCTGCGCGAAGTGGACAACCAGACCCTGGTCATCGCCCTGCGCGGCGCCGACGATGCGCTGCAGGAAAAGCTGCTCAGCTGCATGTCGAGCCGCGCCGCCGCCAATATCGTCGACGAAATGGATGCGCTCGGCCCGGTGCGCCTGACCGAGGTGCAGACGGCGCAGAAAGAGGTCATCGCGGTCGCGCGGCGGCTGTCGGACGACGGCACGATCATGCTGGCCGGACGCGGCGGCGAAGTCATGGTTTAACGAAAGACGGGCGCGATGGGATACCATTCCGACATTCCGGTACAGAAGCTCGACCTCGACGCCTTGTCGTCGCTGCTGCGCAACAACCGCGACAGCGCCTTCCGGCCGCGCGAATTCGCCACCGTGAAACCCGATCCCCTGCCCGAGGCGCCGCTGCAGCCGCAAGCCAGCGCCCCCGCCGCCCCGGCCCCCGAGCTGGAGGAAGCCCGCGCCAAGGCGCATAAGACCGGTTTCACCGAAGGCTTCGCCCAGGGCTATCAGCAGGGCCTGGCCGAAGCCTCCGCCGCCGAACCCGAACCGGCCCCGGAACCCGATCCCGCCCTCTTGGCCAGCGCCGAGCAGATGGAAGAGGCCCGCGCGGTCTTCGTCGAATTGTCGCGCGCGCTGGTCGATCACACCGAGGCGCATCACACCTCGCTGCGCCAGGCGATGGAACGCACCCTGATCGCGCTGGCCGGCGAACTGGCCGGCAGCCGGATCGACGCCCTGCCCCAGGCCTATGTCGCCAAGATCGAAGACCTCGCCGGCCGCGTCGGCAAGGCGGTGGAAAGCACCGTGATTTCGCTCAACCCCGACGACCTGCAGGCGATCGCGCCCTGCCTGGACGGCAGCGACGTGTTGTCGGCCTGCACCCTGCAGCCCGACCCGCGGCTGACCCGCGGCGCGGTCGATATCAAATCCGGCCCCAACCGGGTGCAGACGGTGCTGGGCGAAACCGATGATGCCATTCCCGGGGCAGACGAAGAATGACCGTGCTGCTGGAACGGCTGGAACACGACCTTGCCACCCTGCCCGACCGCTGCGCGCCGCAGATCAGCGGCGAGGTGCTGCGCTATGACGGGCTGGTGGTGGAAAGTTCCGGCTTCCCGGCCAGCCCCGGCGATCTGTGCCAGATCTTCCCGCGCCACGCCGCGCCGGGCGCCGATCCGATCGAGGCCGAGGTGATCGGCTTTTCCAACGGCAAGAACCTGTTGTTTCTCGACACCGCAGGCGCCCAGATCACGCTGGGCGATCCCATCGTGCTGCGCCGCGCCGGGCGGATGTGCGAGGTCG
Organism: Thalassovita mangrovi; assembly: GCF_009857745.1. Lineage (GTDB taxonomy): Bacteria > Pseudomonadota > Alphaproteobacteria > Rhodobacterales > Rhodobacteraceae > Thalassobius > Thalassobius mangrovi. Next base: position 19,499 of record NZ_WWEN01000001.1, on the reverse strand, counting down.
GCGAGGAATTGCTGGGCCGGGTGATCGACGCCAGCGGCGCGCCGCTCGATGGCCGCCCCGCCCCGCGCCCCTCGGACCGCTGGCCGCTGGCCGGCAAACCGCTGAACCCGCTGGCCCGCACCCCGGTGCGCGAAGTGCTGGACGTCGGCGTGCGCATCCTGAATTCCGCCATGACCATCGGCCGCGGTCAGCGCGTCGGCATCATGGCAGGCTCCGGCGTCGGCAAATCGGTGCTGATCGAGATGATGACCCACAACACCACCGCCGACGTGATCGTGGTGGGTCTGATCGGCGAACGCGCCCGAGAGGTGGGCGATTTCGTATCCCGCGTGATGACCGGCGAGGCGGCCAAGCGGATCTGCGTCGTCGCGGTGCCCGCCGACCGCTCGCCGCTGTTGCGCCTGCGCGCCGCCAACCGCACCACCGCCATCGCCGAATATTTCCGGTCGCAGGGCAAGGACGTGCTGATGATCATGGATTCACTGACCCGCGTCGCCCATGCCAAGCGCGAAGCCGGGCTGGCCTTGGGCGAACAGCCCACCGCCAAGGGCTATACCCCGTCCGTCATCTCGCTGATCCCGGCGCTGATTGAACGCTGCGGACCCGGCCTGCCCGGTCAGGGCACCATCACCGCGCTTTACACCGTTCTGGCCGATGGCGACGACACCACCAACGATCCGGTGGTGGACAGCGCCCGCGCCATCCTCGACGGTCACATGGTTCTGTCGCGCAGCCAGGCGCAGCGCGGCATCTATCCCGCCATCGACCTGCCCGCCTCGATCAGCCGGGTGATGAACGACATCGTCAGCCCCGAACACGTGGTGGCGAGCCAGCGGCTGCGGCGGATGATTTCGCTGTATATGGACAACCGCGACCTGATGCTGATGGGCGGCTACAGCGCCGGTCAGGACAAGGATCTGGATCAGGCCATCGCGCTGTGGCCCCGGATCGAAGCCTTCATCTGCCAGCTGAAAAGCGAAAAGGTGACCTTCGAGCAAAGCGCGCAACAACTGTTCGACCTGGTCGGGGGCCTGAATGAGCAAGCATAAGGGCGATCTTCTGCGCATGATGGCGAAGGCCGAAACGATCAAGCAGGCCGACCTGGCCCGCAAGCTGCGTCTGGTGCAGGACGAAAAGGACCGGATCGAGGCGCAGGCGGGATCGCTGGAACGGCTGCTGGACGAACACCGCATCGCCACCCCGAACGCACAGACCACCGCGCAGCTGGCCAACACCTTGCGGGTCGGCCAGCAGCTGGAAAGCCACCGCCGCACCCTGACCGCGCAGATGAAGCAGACCGAACACCGGGTCAACCGCGCCCGCACCGCGCTGGCGCAATCGGGGCACAAGCTGGAAATCCTGACCGACAGGGCGCGGATCGCGGATCAGCAGGCAGAAAACGACTAGGCCCTTCGGACTGGCACGAAACCTGCAACGCATCTGCTGAATAACGCCACGAACTCCATGGAATAACGATGCCGCAAACCGTTACGCCTGTCACCGCCTCCGGAGCGCCTTCCATTTTCCCGGCCAGCATGTCCGGAAAAGCGAAGCCCGGCACCGAAGGGGCAGCCGATTTTGCCGAGCTGCTGAAAGGGTCGCAGAATATCAATGCCGTCCCCGGCAACGTTGCCGAAGCGAAGGGCAAGCCCGCCGCGGACGACACCGCCGAGGCCGCTTCGAACGGGTCCGGCATCACCTTCTATTCCGACAATGAAAACGGCGAACCTGGCGATGGCGAAACCGCCGAGGCCGGTGAGGGTGAAAGCGAGGCGCTGCTGCCGCTTTCCGTCCTGTCCGGGGAAACCGGCGATGACGCGACGGCCCCGACCGGCCTGCCCAGCACCATCGACCAACTGACCCCGGTGGTGGCGGCGAAACCCGATCCGGCAGCGGTCGCGGCGGCCGTCGCGGCAGAAGGTCAGGTTGAAACCGCGATCCCCCTGCCCGACGCATCGCAGGGTGAGATCGAAACTGCGACCTCGCTGCTGCTCAAGGGCAAGGCGGCGACCGCATCCGCTTTGGCCGGAACCGCTCAGAAGGCCGACGGCGCCGCAGCGGTTGCAGGCGCGGCGGACGCCGTGACCGACGCAACGGCCAATGCCGCCAAGACCGCAGCCACGGCGCTGACCGGCGACACCGCCCTGTCCCAGGCCGAGGGCCAAAGCGATGCCGGCAAGACCGCTCTGCCCGGCGCAGGGCAGGCCGTGACGGAAGCCATCGCCGGGCAACAGCTTGCGCCCGACGCAGAGACCAAGCCCGCGCTGCAACTGACGGAATCCGAGGCCGCCGCCCGGGCCAAGGAACTCGCCGAACAGTTCGCCCCCGGCCAGAAGATCGAGAATTCGGACGCCGGTAAAGCCGCGGGCAAAGCCAGTGAGGCCCCCGGCGCCGCCGTTGCGGCCGCCGCCCGGATGGCCAATGGCAGCCTGTCCGAAACCGGCGAGGCGGGCGCGGAAACCGCCGTTGAAGCCACCGCCCCCGACACTCAGGCGGTCAAGGCCGCAGTGCAGGCCGCGCTTGCCGATGCCGGACGTGGCCAGGCCGCCAATGGCCAGCCCGCGCCGCTGAATGGCGGCGATGCGCAGGCCGCAGCGACGGATCATGTCGAAACCGGCACCGACACCACCGCCCCTGCCCTCGACAGCGTGATCGACGAGGCGCTGAGCCTGGACGGTGCCGCCTCCGATACGCTTGAGCCCGATTTCATGCAGCAAACCGTCGCCACCGCCGCAGCGGCAGCGATCAGCGCCGCGCAGCAGGCAGAGGCCCAGGCCTCGGCCAGCGCACCGCAGGCGGGCGTCGTCACCGTGCAGGCCGGTGAAATGGGCGAAACCGTCGCCACCGCCACCTCGAGCGCCTCGAACGCGAACGCCGCCGCCCGCAACCTGCAGATGGTCGATCCGGATTGGCCGGTGAACCTGACCTCGATGATCCGCGCGGCGCAGGAAATGGGCCAAAGCGAGATCGAAATCGCCCTGCAACCGGAAAAGCTTGGCAAGATGACGATCAAGCTGGACATGCGCGACAGCAGCAACGTGGCGGTCAATATCGTCACCGAAACCGATGCCGCCGCCCGGATGCTGAACGACAACCAGTCGCGGCTGGCCGACATGATGCAAAAGGCGGGTCTGGACCTGACCCAGCACCACGCCAGCAGCGGCCAGAGCTTCCAGGACCAAGGCGGCCAGGGCGGTCAGATGAGCGGGAATTCCGGTTCCGGAACCGATGCGTGGCAAAATTCGTCGGATGAGGAGCTTTCGGCACAATCCATGCAAGCAGCCCCCGACAAGGGCATTGATATTATCGCCTGAGGTAAAAGGTTATGGCTAATGCAACGGTTGATGGATCGGTACAAAGGAAGGGCGGCGGAATGCTGAAAAACCTGTTCCTGCTCATTCTGGGCGGCGGCTTGGCGGCGGGCGGTTTCTTCGCCGGTCAATATGTGACCCAGTCGACGATGAGCCCGGCAGACGAAGTGCTGCGCCTGATCGAGGAAACCGGTCCGGACGGCACCCATATGAACGAAGACGAACCGCAGCGCATCCCGCGCGAACTGCCCGATGCGCCGCTGTTCGAGACGCAGTATTACGAATTCCCCGACCCGCTGACCACCAACCTGAAAGGGTCCACCCGGTTCCTGCAGCTGGGCATCGGGCTGGCGACGCAATACGATCAGGCGGTGCTGGGCAATGTGCAGACCCATGAAATGGCGCTGCGCTCGGACATGCTGGCGGTGCTGAGCACCTTCACCGAAGCGGATGTCGAAGGCACCGAGGGGCGCGACGCCCTGTCCGCCGCTTTGCGCGACGCCATCAACGCCCGGCTGGAACAGCTGGAAGGCTTCGGCGGCATCGAAAGCGTGTTCTTCCCCGTCTTCGTGATGCAGTGAGGCACGCAAATGGCAGGCAACATGTCAGGGACGCACAAGCTTTCCTCCGGGGAACTCGCCGCACTCGTTGGCGGCCTGATGGATCTCGATACCGCCGAGAACGAATTCCAGGACGGCGAGATATCCTACAAGCCGTACAAGTTCGGCGAAAACAACCTGTCGCTGATGGGCGATTATTACGGGTTGCGGATGATCAATGAACGGTTCTGCCGCCTGGCCCGGACCGTGTTCCTGCCGATGCTGCGGCTGCAGCCGAGGATTTCCGCCTTCCCGCCCGAGGTCAAAAGCTTCGCCGATTACAGCGACGAGGTGGAAAATTTCGTCAGCCTGACCACCAGCCGGGTCGAGGCGCTGCGCGGCAGTCAGATGATGGTGATCCCGCGCGATTTCGTGTCGATGCTGACCGATGCCTATTACGGCGGGTCGATCCGCAACACGCCCAGCAACAGCAGGACGGAATTCACCCCGACCGAACAGCGGGTGATCGAACTGGTGTCGGACGGGCTGAACGAAGCGATGGCGCTGGCCTGGCGCGACCTGATGCCGATCACCTTCGACGTGCAGAACCGCGAGGAAAACCTCAGCTTCGCCAGTTTCGCCGATGCCGAGGACATGGTGGTGAACTGTTCCTTCATGGTGCAGCTGCCCGAAGCCGACCCGGCCAATTTCGACATCATCTATCCGCTGCAGACGCTGAAACCGATCGCCGCCCAGCTGCGCTCGCGGATGCATTCGGACCTGCTGGAGGAAGACCTCAGCTGGCGCGAGAAGATGGAACGCGCGGTGCTGAACGTGCCGCTGAACATCACCGCCATCCTGGCCGAACCCTCGGTGCCGCTGGGCCGCATCGGCAATGTCGCACCGGGCGAAGTGGTGCCGGTGCAGATGACCCCTGCCCCGCGCCTGCTGGTCGAAGGCCGGCCGCTGTTCGAAGCCGATCTCGGCGAAGCCTCGGGCAAATCCGCCCTGAACCTGACCCGCCGAATTGCAGACTAACCCGGCCCTATGAGTCGAAAGGACCAAAGTCATGAGTGAAGACACCGCCGTGCAAGACCCTTCTGTTCCCGCCACCACCCCCGCCCCTGAACAAACCAGCCAGCTGCTCAACGGGCTGGGCGTGCTGGAAACCGTCAAGGTGAAGCTGACCGTCGAAGTGGGCCGGACCGAAATCACCATCCAGGACCTTTTGAAACTCAACGAGGGATCGGTGGTCGAACTGGACCGGATGGCGGGCGATCCGCTGGATATCCAGATCAACGGCACCACCATCGCCAAGGGCGAAGTGGTCGTGGTCGGCGAACGCTTCGGCATCCGTTTCGGCGATATCGTCGACCCCAAGGACCGGATGCAGATCTGACCCTGCCGCCGCCTTTCCAATATTTTCCAGCCCACGCCTGCTTGGCATGAAACATGCCCCTAAACGGTCAGTATAGCCGTTTAGGAGAGGCGTGTTATGGTTACCGATGTCCTGCAAATCGACCAGATACTGACGGTCGGCGGGTTCCTGGCCGTTCTGGTTGCTGCACTTTTGCTGGTTCAGGCCAATCGTTCTAAATTGTCCGGCCGCATGGCCAAGGGCCGCCGGATGCAAATCGCCGAGGTCACCGCCCTCGGCCCCGATGCCCGCGCGATGCTGCTTGCCGTGGACGGGGATGAATTCCTGGTGGTCACCACCAAGCGGCAGGCCCCGGTGGTCACCGCATTGCCCAAGGGCGCGGCCAAGCCCGAAATCGTCAAGGTGGCGGCATGAGGCGCCTTGTTCCGCTGCTCGTGATCTTGGGGCTTGGCGCCACGCCGGCCCTGTCGCAAGGCCTGCCGGCGCTGGAAATCACCGCCCCCGGCGGCGACACCCAGACGCAATATTCGCTGTCGCTGCAGATCCTGGCGCTGATGACGGCGCTGACCGTGCTGCCCTCGATCGTGCTGGGGATGAGCGCCTTCACCCGCATCATCATCGTGCTGTCGATCCTGCGCCAGGCGCTCGGCACCCAGCAGACGCCACCGAACCAGGTACTGATCGCCATCGCGCTGTTCCTGAGCTTCTTCATCATGCAGCCGGTGCTGACAGAGGTCTATGACAGCTCCATCGCGCCCTATCTGGACGGTCAGCTTGCTCCGATGGAAGCCTTCGACAAGGCGCGCACTCTGATCAGCGGTTTCCTGGTGGAAAACACCCGCAAGAACGACCTGATGATGTTCGCCGACCTGGCCGGCGACGGGCCCTATGAAAACGAAGCCGACGTGCCCCTGTCGGTGATGTTGCCCGCCTTCATTACCTCGGAGCTGAAAACCGCGTTCCAGATCGGCTTCCTGCTGTTCCTGCCCTTCCTGGTGATCGACATGGTGATCGCCTCGATCCTGATGGCTTTGGGGATGATGATGCTGTCGCCGATGCTGGTATCGCTGCCGTTCAAGCTGCTGCTCTTCGTGCTGGTCGACGGCTGGGCGCTGACCATGGGATCGCTGGTCAACAGTTTCGCCAGCGGGGTCGGAGGATAAGCGATGGATTTCGACGCGAATATCGAACAGCTGAAGCTGGCCTACTGGAACATCCTGCTGACCGCAGGCCCGGTGCTGGCCATCGCGCTGGCGGTGGGTCTGCTGGTCGGCATCATCCAGGCCGCCACCTCGATCAACGAATCCACGCTCAGCTTCGTGCCGAAACTGGCGGTGGTTCTGCTGACCATGGCGCTGGCGGCGGGGTTCATGATGACAACGCTGACCGACTATTTCACCCATGTCTTCGACATGGTCGCCAATATGCACTGATCCGTGGAAGACTTTATTTCATACGATTCCGGCGTGCCCGGCGTGGAAATGGGCCAGGCCGTCGAGATGTCGGTGCTGTTCCTGTTCGCCATGCTGCGGATCGGCGGCTTCATCATCGCCGCCCCGGTGTTCGGCGCCCGCTTCATTCCGCTGCAGGTGCGCATCGTCACCTCGGTCATGCTGACCATCCCGGTGATGAGCTTTGCCGACCTGCCCGATCCCGAAACCCTGATGGATACCGCCGCCGTGGGGCTGATCCTGGGCGAGCTGGCGATCGGGCTGTCGGCGGGGCTGTTGCTGATGATCTTCTTTTCCGCCGCGGTGATGGCGGGCGACCGGATCGCCGCCACCGCGGGTCTGGGCTTTGCCGCGCAGGTCGACCCGGCCTCGGGCGCGCAGGCACCGGTGGTGGGGCAATTGTTCAGCCTGGCGCTGATGGTGTTCTTCGTCGCCTCCGACAACCACCTGGTGGCGCTGCGCATCCTGCTTGACAGCTATACCTATATCCCGCCCGGCAGCGTCTTCGACCCCGGCATCCTGATCCAGTCGGGCGTCGCGGCAGCTGGCGAAATGTTCACCTTCGCCGCACGGCTGATGATGCCGGTGGTGACCGTGCTGCTGCTGGTCAACATGGGCATCGGCGTGATCACCCGCTCGGCGCCGCAGCTCAACATCTTTTCCTTCGGTTTCCCGCTGACCATGACGGTCACCATCGTGCTGCTCTATCTCGGCGCGCCGATCCTGGGAACCGCGTTCGACCGGCTGATCGAGGCGTCCATCGACGCGTTGATGCAGATGATGACGGAGGCCGCCAATGGCTGAGAGCGACGACGGCCAGGAAAAGACAGAAGAACCGACGCCGAAAAAGAAACAGGACGCGAAAAACGACGGCAAGGTCGTTACTTCCAAGGAAATGTTCGTCTTCGCCTCGATGCTGGGGGCGATCGTGATCCTGATGGCGGCCGGGCTCTACGGCCCCACCATGGCCACCGCCTGGAGCACCTTCTTCCGCTTCGGATCGGCCGAAACGCTGGATTCGCTGATGGTGGTCCGGCTGCTGGAGGGGATGAAATATGTCGGGATCATTTCGCTGGCCGTCGGCCTGCCGCTGCTGATCGCGACGCTGGCAATTCAGGCGGCGATGGGCGGGCTGATCTTTTCCGGCAAGAACATGCAGCCCAAGCTGGAAAAATTCAACATCCTCAAGGGTGTCGCCAAGATGGTGTCGATGAAGGCGCTGGTCGAACTGGGCAAGGCGCTGCTCAAGGTGTTCCTGCTTGGCGGGCTGGCCGGGATCGTGCTGTGGCAATGGCTGCCGGTGCTCGACACCACCGCCTTCATGACCGTGGGTGAATCGATGGCGACCCTGTCGCGGGTCACCTACCGGGTGCTGGTCGCGCTGGTGCTGGGGCTGGCGGTGATCGGCGCGGTCGACCTGTTCTATCAGGCCTTCAGCATGAACAAGAGCCTGAAGATGACCAAGCAGGAAATGAAGGACGAGGCGAAACAGACCGAAGGGTCGCCCGAGGTCAAAGGCGCGATCCGGCGCAGGCAGATGGAAGCCTCGCAACAGGGCGCGGCGCGGCGCGCGGCGCTGGAAAACGTGTTCGACGCCAATGCGATCATCACCAACCCGAAACACTTCTCGGTCGCTTTGCGCTATGTGCCGGGCGAAACCAAGGCGCCGGTGGTGCTGGCCCTTGGCGAAGGGTCGATGGCGTTCCAGATCCGCGAACGCGCCGCCCTGCACAACGTGCCGATCCTGGAAGTCCCGCCGCTGGCGCGTGCGATCTACTTCACCAGCGACCTTGGCAGCGAAATTCACCCCGAGCTCTATTCGGCGGTGGCGATGATCCTGGCCTATATCTACCAGCTCGACCGCGGCATCAGCGCCAACATGCCGGTGATCGACCTGCCGCAGGATTTCCGCTTCGACGAGAATGGCATAAATACTGCAGGGTGATCCGGAAAGGAGACCGCAAAGATGAGAAACAAGCGCACCGGTTCCGTCGGACAGATGATTTCGACGCTCTGTTTTCTGGGCGTCGGCCTGTGGCTGATCGCCGAAGCCGCAATGACCGAAGGCGATCCGCTGCGGGTCTTCGTGCTGGTCAGCTGCGCCATCCTGTCCTTGTCGGGCGCGCTGCGCTTTCAGATCGCGACGGTGGCGGGCTGGTTTCGCCCGGCCTGACGCAGACCACGTAGAGCCCGACAATCGCCCCGAAACGCCCCCCGGCCGCAAACCCCGATCCTGAAAAACGAAACAGGGCATGCCATCGGCACACCCTGTTTACGCGAGAAAGGACGAGAGAGAGTTGCGCAGGGGCAGAACTTGTTGGGGACGAGACCCTGCCCCTACGCGTCAGGACAGGTTCTGGGCAACCGTAGGGACGAACCAGAACCAGAACAACGCGCCGCTGGACAGAAGGGGAAGCATCCACCATCCCGAACTCAGCTCGAATTCCTTCTTCTGGGGGGAAGATGGAACAGGGACAAGAGTGCTGTCAGCCAAATCGGAGGGTTTGAACTGGAACGACATAGCGACCTTCCTTTCTGTGATCCTCAGTGCGAAGCGTTTGTTCTTCAGCGGCTTTCGACCGCTTGGCACCATATTTGCACTACTCATTTTTCGTTTCCACGTCGCTTAGGGACAATCGAGGCGCGCAAATTGTCGTGTATTTGAACTAAAGTATGTATGACAGCGTCGCCTCGATCTGCCTATGCGGGAAATCCCTTAGCGCTCGATCCCCTTAAACGGTAGCACCGCGCGAAAGTCGCGCGGAATCAGCAAATCCTCGGCAATTGTTCGCCGACCAGCATGTCGACGATCCGACTGCCGCCGAAGGCGCTGCGCAGGCTGACCCGCCCCGGCGCGCCCGCAACCGCCCGGCCGATCGCCACCGCGCCGCGCCCCGCCTCGGTGCCCCGCATCGCCTGCAAGGCCGCCTCGGCCTGCGCTTCGGGGACGAACAGAACCAGCGTGCCCTCATTGGCCAGGTAAAGCGGATCCAGCCCGAGGATTTCGCACATGCCCCGCACCTCCGCCCGGATCGGCAGCGCGTCTTCCTCGATCTCGATGGCGACGCCTGCCGCCTCGGCCATTTCGTTCAGCACCGCCGCCACCCCGCCCCGCGTCGCATCGCGCGCCGCGCGCGCGCCCGGGGCCGTGACCAGAACCGCCTCCATCAGATGCCCCAATCCCTGGCAATCCGATGCGATCTCGGCACTCAGCGCCATCTCGCCCCGCGCCGCCAGGATCGCCGCGCCATGATCGCCCAGCACCCCGTTGACGATCGCCACGTCGCCGGGCCGGATGTTCATTGCCCGCAGATCGCGCCCCGGCGGGATCACCCCGACGCCGGAGGTGGTAACGAAAACCCCGTCGGCGCCGCCGCGTTCCACCACCTTGGTGTCGCCGGTGACGATCTTCACCCCGGCCTTGTCCGCCTCCGCCGCCATCGACGCAACGATCCGGCGCAGCAGCGCTACCTCCACCCCTTCCTCGATGATGAAGGCGGCCGAAATCCACAGCGGTTTCGCGCCCCCCACCGCCAGGTCGTTCACCGTGCCGCAGACCGCCAAAGTGCCGATATCGCCGCCGGGAAACTCCACCGGGTCGACCACGAAACTGTCGGTGGTGAAGGCCAGCCGCGCCCCCGGCTCGGCCAGCGCCGCCGCCTGCAGCCGCGCCTGGTCCTCCATGCCGTCGGGGCGGAACACGGAGGTGAACACATCCTCGATCAGATCCCGCATCGCCCTGCCGCCGCCGCCATGGGCCAGTGTCACCCTTTCGTCCTTCAGCGCCATCTCACCTTCTTCTGTTCACAAATATCCCGGGGGTGTCGGTTCAAAATCCCATTTTGAACCGGAGGGGGCAGCGCCCCCTATTCCGCCGCCGCCCGCGCCCCGCCATAGCGGTAATAGGCCGCGCAGGCCCCTTCGGAACTGACCATCAGCGCGCCCAACGGATCGTCGGGCGTGCAGCCGCGCCCGAAATGCGGGCACTCTACAGGCTTCGCCCGCCCCGCCATCACCGCACCGCAGGCACAGCCCTCGGCCAGCTCCTCCGCCGCCACGGCCCCGTATCCAATGCCGAATTTGGCCTCCGCGTCGAACGCCCTGTAACGATCCCTGATCCGCAGCCCGCTTTCCTCGATCTCACCCAGGCCCCGCCATTCGAAGCTGGGCCGCGTCTCATAGACATCCGTGATCGCGGCCAGCGACACCGGGTTGCCGTGCTCGGGCACCACCCGGGCGTATTGGTTTTCCACCTCTGCCCGCCCCTCGCCGATCTGCCGCAGCACCATCAGCACCGATTGCAGCAGGTCCAGCGGTTCGAACCCCGCCACCACCACCGGCTTACCGTAATCGTCGGCAATGAAATCGAACGGATGGGTGCCGATCACCATGCTGACATGACCCGGCCCGACGAACCCGTCCAGCACCATATGGGGGTCGTCCAGCAGCGCCCGGATCGGCGGCGGCACGGTGATATGGGTGCAAAAGACGCTGAAATTCGCCAATCCCTCGCGCGCCGCGGCCTGGATCGACAGCGCGGTCGAGGGCGTCGTGGTCTCGAATCCCAGCCCGAAGAACACCACCTCGCGATCCGGGTTGCGCCGCGCCAGTTCCAGCGCGTCGAGCGGCGAATAGACCATGCGGATATCGGCCCCCGCCGCCTTGGCCTGCATCAGCGACCCGCGCGTCCCCGGCACCCGCATCGCATCGCCGAAAGTGGTGAAGATCACCCCGTCTTTTTCAGCGATTTCAATACATTCGTCGACGCGCTTCATCGGCAACACGCAGACCGGGCAACCGGGGCCGTGGATGAACTCGATCCCCTCATGCACCAGCTTGTCGAGCCCGTAGCGGAAAATCGCATGGGTATGGCCGCCGCAAATCTCCATGATCCGCACCGGCGCCTCGCGTGTCGCCCCGATCTCGTCGGCAACCCCGGCGATCTGCGCCAGCAGCGCCCTTGCCGCTTTCGGATCGCGGAATTCCTCGGCGAACCTCATTGCCCGCCCTCCAGCGCGGCGTCCCCGGCCGCCATCGCGTCCAGTTCCGCCTGCGCCTCGCCCAGTTCGCGCAACGCCTGCAGCGTCGCCGCCGCCTCGTCTTCATCGATCAGCGCCATGGCGAAACCGACATGGATCAGGATCCACTTGCCGACCAGGTCCTCCAGCGGGCCGGAGGCGACCGGGGCGACGTTGACCTCGCGCCGCACGCCCGAGATTTCGGCCAGCGCCAGCATCCGCTCGGGGTCGGTCAGCGCCACGATCTGGCCGGGAATGCCCAGGCACATGTCAGACCTCTCCGTCCAAAAAGACCGCACATTCACGCCGATATTTCAAAGTGATACACTCCACTCCTCACTCCGCCGCCTGCGGCACCTTGCGGCCCAGGTTCCCGCGCAGCCACGCGATCCACTCCCGCATCCCCTCGCCGGTGCGCGCACTCAGGCGCAGCACCTCGATCCCCGGGTTCACCCGCCGCAGGTTGGCCTCGTAAAGGTCCAGATCGACGTCGCAATGCGGCGCCAGGTCGGTCTTGTTCAGCAGCGCCAGCTTCGACACGGTGAACATGTCGGGATATTTCAGCGGCTTGTCCTCACCCTCGGTGACGCTGAGCACCGCCACCTTGCAATCCTCGCCCAGATCGAAGCCGGCGGGACAGACCAGATTGCCGACATTTTCGATGAACAAGACAGAGCCGGGCGCGATATCGAGATGTTCCATCGCATGGCCGACCATATGCGCGTCCAGGTGGCAGCCCTTGCCGGTATTGATCTGCACCGCCTGCGCCCCGGTGGCGCGGATGCGTTCGGCGTCGTTGGCGGTCTGCTGATCGCCCTCGATCACCGCCAGCGGCTGATCGCCCAGGGCCTCGATCGTCTTGCACAGCAGCGTCGTCTTGCCCGACCCCGGCGAGGACACCAGGTTGACCGCAAAGGCGCCCCTGGCCTGCAGAACCTGCCGGTTGGCCGCCGCGAAACGGTCGTTCTTCGACAGGATATCGGTTTCGATCTCGATCAGCCGCGCCTGGCTCATCCCCGCGACCTGCGCCCCGGCGGGGCCGTGGCCGAAATGAAGCTCGCCATGGGAATGGCCATGGGCGTGATCATGCCCGTGATCATGGTCATGACTGGTCCCGCATCCGCACACCGTACACATCAGATCACCTCCAGGTTCTTGATCCGCATCTCGTCCCCCGCGACCGGCATCAGCATGGTGCCGCCGCAGAGCGGACAGGGGGAAAACCGCTCGTCGATTTCCACCTCTTTCATGCAGTCATAGCACATCGCGCGCCCCGGCAGGTCGCGGATTTCCAGCCGCGCCCCATCCGCCACCGATCCGCGCATCGCCGCGTCGAAGGCGAATTCCAGCGCCTGCTTTTCGACGCAGGAAAACCGGCCGATTTCCAGCCGCACCGTTTTGACCGCCGCGAACCCGTCGGCGCGGGCGCGATCCTCGATCACCTCGCGGATCGACTGGCAAAGCGACATCTCATGCATTGCGCGCCCTCCCGTGGCACGACCGGCGGTTGCTTTGCCCCAAGGTTGCGTCAGGCGGCCGCTGAGGGCAAGCCCGGGATCACCGCATCGCCCCCGCCGCCGCGATCAGCGCCTGACCGAAGGCCAAGCCACCGTCATTCGCCGGGACCCGGCGATGGACCAGTACCGGCAGATCGCCCAACTCCCTTAGCACCAGCTCAAGCAGCAGCGCATTCTGGAAACAGCCCCCCGACAACGCCACCGCCTCCGCCTCGCCGCTTTTGACCATCGTGCGGGCGGCCCCGGCAAAGGCCCGGGCCAGCCCCGCATGGAACCGCCAGGCGATGTTTTCGACCGGTGCACCGGCGCCCAGCTGTTCCGAAATCTCCGCCCAGATCGGCGCCGGATCGATCTCGCCACCTTCGCGGGCAAACGCGAAGCCCGCCCCGGCGCCACGGTTCGCCAGCGCCTCCAGCCGCATCGCCGCCTCGCCCTCATATCCATGCCCCATCGGGCAAATCCCCAGAACCGCCGCCACCGCATCGAACAACCGCCCGGCGCTGGACGACAGCGGCGCGTTGATCCCTGCCCGCGCCGCCTGCCGCGCCAATTCCAGCGGCGCATCGGGAAACAGATCATCGGCCCAGCCGGACAAGCCCGCCTGATCCAGCCGCGCCATTCCGTTGCGCCAGGGCTCCACCTGCGCCCTGTCGCCACCGATCAGCGGCGCGGGTTTCAGCCAGACCCGCCGCTCGAAGCTGTGATAATCGCCCAGCAACACCTCGCCGCCCCACAGGGTGCCGTCGGCCCCCAGCCCCAACCCGTCCAGCACGATCCCCGCCACCTTGCCGCCATCCTGCGGCCAGAGGTTGTCGCCCAGACAGGATGCCAGATGCGCGTGGTGATGCTGTACCTTGATCAGCGCCAGGCGCTGCGCCGCCGCCCGTTCCTCCGCATGGCGCGCGGCGCGGAAATCGGGATGCATGTCGCAGGCTATCCGCGCGGGGTCATGATCGAACAGGCCCGCATAGTCGCGGTCGGCCTGCAGAAACGCCTCCCAGCTCAGCTCACTGTCCAGATCGCCCAAGTGATGGCCCAGCACCGCCTGGCCGTTCTTCAACAGGCAGATCGCCCCCTTCATCTGCCCGCCATAGGCCACGACCTGTGGCGCGTCCCCGAAACCCTCGGGCAAGGGCAAGGCGCCCGGCACGCGCCCGCGTCCCCGGCGCAGCACCATCGACCCCTGCGCGGTCACCCGTTCCACCCCGTCATCCAGCCGCCGCGCGATATCACGATCATGCATCACGAACGCATCGGCGAAGCCCGACAGCTTGCCCCGCGCGTCCTCATTGCCGATCGCCTGCGGTTCGCCCGACAGATTGCCGCTGGTCATCACCAGGGGCGCGCCGGTGGCGTCGATCAGCAGGTGATGCAGCGGCGTATGGGGCAACATCCAGCCCAGCCGGTCCAACCCCGGCGCCAGCGCGTTGGGCAGCGCCTCCCCGGCTTTCTCCAACAACACGATGGGCGCCGTCGGATCGCGCAACAACTCCCATTCCGCCGCCGACACCTTGGCATGACGCGCAATCGTGTCCTCGCCCCCCATCAACGCAAAGGGCTTGCCCGGCCGCCGCTTACGCTGCCGCAGCAGCGCCACCGCCAGCGACTGGCGCGCATCGACGCAAAGGTGAAACCCGCCCAGCCCCTTGATCGCCAGAACCGCCCCCCGCGCCAAACGTTCCGCCGCCAGCGCCACCGGATCGCCCGGCACCTCGCGCCCGTCCTCTTCCAGCCACAGCCGCGGCCCGCAGGCGGGACAAGCCACCGGCTGCGCATGGAAACGCCGGTCGGTCGGATCGGCATATTCGGCGGCGCAATCGGGGCACATGCCGAAATCCGCCATGGTGGTCTGCGCCCGGTCATAGGGCAGCCCCTTGAGGATGGAAAACCGCGGCCCGCAGCGGGTGCAATTGGCAAAGGCATAGCCGAAGCGCCGGTCGCTCGGGTCACGGATTTCGGCCAAGCAATCGGGACAGGTCGCCGCGTCGGGCACCACGCCGGTCTGCGCCCCCTGCCCGGTCGAGGCCGCGATCTCGAACCCATCGGGCGGGTCGAAGGTAAAAGCCTCGCTCTCCACCGCATCGACCCGCGCCAGGCCCGGCGCCTCCGCCCCGATCGCCGCCTCGAACCCGTCCAGATCGCCGCCCGAGACGCAAATCAGCACCCCTTCGGGATCGTTCAGCACCCAGCCCCGCAGCCCCATCCGCCGCGCCAGATGCCAGATGAAGGGCCGAAACCCGACCCCCTGCACCTGCCCCCGCACCCGGATGCGCCGCCCTGCCGCCAAAGCAATCCCCTCATTTCATCTTGGCCCAAATACCTCGGGGGAGTCGTTGAAAATCAACGATTTTCAACGGCGGGGGCAGCGCCCCCTCTGCCCTCAACAATAGGCTCCCCCGGCAAGGGTGACCCGAAAGCACCGCCAGGAAAAGAAAAAAGGGCCCACAGGCCCCTTTCCCGAAATCCCCTTACTCGGGATCGCTCAGCGTCAACTCGATCGGGTCCAGCCCGTCGATCCCGCCGGTGATCGTATCGCCCGCCACGACAGGGCCGACGCCCGCGGGGGTGCCGGTCAGGATCACGTCGCCCGGCACAAGGTGATAGTATTGCGACAGGTGCGACACGATCTCGGCCACGTTCCAGACCATGTCGTCCAGCGTCGCGTCCTGCTTGACCTCGGCATCGACCTCCAGGTGGATGCGCTGCCCCGCCGGATGCCAGTCGGCGGCGCGGGTCAACGGCGCCATCACGGCGCCGTTTTCGATATCCTTGCCCAGATCCCAAGGCCGGCGGTGATCCTTGCCGTCCTGCTGCCGGTCGCGCCGCGTCATGTCGAGCGCGCAGCCATAGGCATAGATCGCCGCCATCGCCGCGTCCTGATCCGCGCGGAACACCGGCGCGCCCAGCACCAGCGCCAGTTCCATTTCGTAATGAAAATTCTCGGTGCCGGGCGGATAGGGCACGGTGGCGCCGCTGGCGACATGGGCGCTGGCCGATTTCAGGAAATACCAGGGTGCCTCGCGGTCGACCTCGCCGCCCATCTCGGCGGCATGGGCTGCGTAGTTGCGCCCGACGCAGAAGATCCGGTTGATCGGGTATTCGCCCGCCTCGCCCTTGACCGGAACGGAATGGACCTTGGGGGGATCGAACAGGTAGCTGGTCATGTCGCGCCTTCCTAACAGAAACCATATCGGCGGCGGCGGGATGCCCCCGGTCGCCGACAGTTGCCCAAGTGCTACCGCGTCGCATCCCGACATGGAAGGCCGATCATCCCGGTTGCAAGCTGCTGGCCCAGCCCCGGCTTGCATGCCAAGATAAAACCGCGCAGATATCGGGCAAAGACACGAGGGATGGACACTTGCAGGACCTCTACAGCATGGCCGGGCACCTGATCCGGCGTCTCAACCAGATTTCGGTGTCGGTCTTCGCCGACCGGATGAAGGAGGCGGGGATCGACCTGACCCAGGTGCAGTTCGGCGCGCTTCTGGCGCTGTCAGGCAATCCCGATATCGATCAGGCGACGCTGGCCGGGCTGATCGCCCATGACCGGGTGACCATGGGGGCGGTGCTGGACCGGCTGCAGAACAAGGGGCTGATCGAACGGCGCACCAGCCCGCGGGACCGCCGCGCCAAGGTGCTGAAACTGACCGCAAAGGGCGCCGCATTGCTGGAGCGGGTCACCCCCATCGTCTGGGCGCTGCAGACCGATATCCTGGCCGGTCTCGACGAGGCCGAGCGTGCCGAGATGCTGCGGCTGATGCAGAAGGTGACCGATGCGGGCAACGAATTGAGCCGCGCGCCGCTGCAAAAGCCGAAACAGGCCGGATAAAGCCCCCCCGAGCGTTTCAAATGTCCCGAAAGGCGCCCCTGCGGGCGCCTTTCTCCTG
Source organism: Thalassovita mangrovi (assembly GCF_009857745.1). Lineage (GTDB taxonomy): Bacteria > Pseudomonadota > Alphaproteobacteria > Rhodobacterales > Rhodobacteraceae > Thalassobius > Thalassobius mangrovi. The sequence goes on along the minus strand of NZ_WWEN01000001.1, from coordinate 2,398 downwards.
TCGCCCCTTGAACCCCCTGCCCCCGAACGCTATATCGCCCGCCTACCGGTCGCAGCCTACCCGGTTATCAAAACAAGGACTGACAAAATGAAAACTCTCGTTATCTGCTCGGGCGGGCTCGATTCCGTGTCGCTTGCCCATATGATCGCCGATCAGCAGACCCTCACCCGGCTCGTTTCCTTCGATTACGGCCAGCGCCACCGCAAGGAGCTGGATTTCGCCGCTCGCTGCGCCGCGCGGCTCAATGTGCCGCATCACGTCATCGACATGCGCAATATCGGCGCGGCGCTGACCGGATCGGCGCTGACCGACGATATCGACGTGCCCGACGGGCATTACGCCGAAGAGACGATGAAGATCACCGTGGTGCCCAACCGCAACGCGATCATGCTGACCATCGCCTATGGTATCGCGGCGGCCAATGGTGATGAAGCGGTGGCGACGGCGGTGCATGGCGGCGATCACTTCATCTATCCCGACTGCCGCCCCGCCTTCACCGAAAGCTTCGACACGATGCAGCGCGCGGCGCTGGACGGCTATGCCGATGTGCGGCTGTCGACGCCCTTCGTGCACCGCTCCAAGGCCGATATCGTGACCGAGGGCGCCAAGGTGGACACGCCCTTCGCCGACACCTGGTCCTGCTACAAGGGCGGGCAGCACCATTGCGGCCGCTGCGGCACTTGCGTGGAACGGCGCGAAGCCTTCGACCTGGCCGGGATCGCGGACCCGACCACCTACGAAGATCCCGATTTCTGGAAGGCCGCCGTCAAGGCGGCGGAGGCGCGCTGATGTTCCGGATCACCAAGGAATTCCATTTCTCCGCCTCGCACCGGTTGGAACACCTGCCCGAGGATCACCAGTGCCACCGGCTGCACGGGCACAATTACATCGTGGTGGTGGAACTGGCCGCGAAAGAGCTGAACGCCGACGGGTTCGTGCGCGACTATCACGAGCTGAAGCCGCTGAAGACCCATATCGACGATGATTTCGACCACCGGCACCTGAACGACGTGATGGATGCCCATCCGACCGCCGAAAACATGGCGAAGTATTTCTTCGACTGGTGCAAGCAGCGCTGGCCGGAAACCGCCGCGGTAAAAGTCAGCGAAACGCCCAAGACCTGGGCCGAGTACCGGCCATGACCCTGCGGATCGCGGAAATCTTCGGCCCCACCATCCAGGGCGAAGGGGCGCTGATCGGCGAACCCACCGTGTTTGTGCGTGCGGGCGGCTGCGATTACCGCTGCGCGTGGTGCGATTCCATGCACGCGGTGGACAGCAAGTACCGGCACGACTGGGCGGCGATGGACCCGGCGCAGGTCTGGGACGAGGTGCGCGAACTGTCGGGCGGGCAGCCGCTTACCGTGTCGATATCCGGCGGCAACCCGGCGATCCAGGACTTCGCGCCGCTGATCGCACTGGGCAAGCTAGAGGGCTACCGCTTTGCCTGCGAAACCCAAGGGTCGGTCGCGAAACCGTGGTTTGGCGATCTCGACACGCTGGTGCTGAGCCCGAAACCGCCGTCGAGCGGCGAGGTCACCGATTGGGACGCCTTCGACGCCTGCCTGAAGGCTGCGGGCAACGCGCCCCAAACCGTGATGAAGATCGTCATCTTCGACGATGCCGATTACCAATGGGCCAAGGACGCGGCGGCGCGCTATCCGCATCTGCCGCTCTACCTGCAGCCCGGCAATCCCGAGGTCGACCCGGACCTGCCGGTCGACCTGCAGCAAACCACCGACCGGCTGCTCTGGCTGATCGAGAAAGTGACCGAAGACAAATGGTTCGCCCCCCGCGTGCTGCCGCAACTGCACGTTCTGGTCTGGGGCAACAAGCGCGGCGTCTGAGCCGCCGGATTGGAGACAAAAGATGAGCGACGAAACCATCTACAGCAACCTCAAGCAACTGGGCGGCGCGACCGTCATGCCGCAAAGCCCGGATCAGGCGGAACTGGAACGGGTGCAGAACCCGCAGGCCGATGTGCTTTACAACGTGCGCTTCACCGCGCCGGAATTCACCTCGCTCTGCCCGATGACCGGGCAACCCGATTTCGCCCACCTGGTGATCGATTACGTGCCGGGCGACTGGCTGGTGGAAAGCAAGTCGCTGAAACTGTTCCTCGGCTCGTTCCGCAATCACGGCGCGTTCCACGAAGACTGCACCGTGTCGATCGGCCGGCGGCTGGTCGATTTCCTCGACCCGAAATGGCTGCGCATCGGCGGTTACTGGTATCCGCGCGGCGGCATCCCGATCGACGTGTTCTGGCAAACCGGCGCAATTCCCGAAGGGGTCTGGATCCCCGATCAGGGCGTGCCGCCCTATCGCGGCCGGGGCTGACCGGCAGGTCCGGGCACACCCCGGGGCGCGCGCCCCGGGACCCGCCCGGCGCGCGCCGGGCG
>NZ_WWEN01000019.1 GCF_009857745.1 Thalassovita mangrovi | reverse complement strand
AATGCTTTTATTTTTTCTTCTGTCAATGGCCATTGTTTAACTTGTGGGCCATCCATTCCTGGCTTTAATTTTACTGGTACAGTCTCAATAGGACTAATGGGAAAATTTAAAGTGCAGCCAATCTGAGTCAACAGATTTCTTCCAATTATGTTGACAGGTGTAGGTCCTACTAATACTGTACCTATAGCTTTATGTCCGCAGATTTCTATGAGTATCTGATCATACTGTCTTACTTTGATAAAACCTCCAATTCCCCCTATCATTTTTGGTTTCCATCTTCCTGGCAAATTCATTTCTTCTAATACTGTATCATCTGCTCCTGTATCTAATAGAGCTTCCTTTAATTGCCCCCCTATCTTTATTGTGACGAGGGGTCGCTGCCAAAGAGTGATCTGAGGGAAGCTAAAGGATACAGTTCCTTGTCTATCGGCTCCTGCTTCTGAGAGGGAGTTGTTGTCTCTTCCCCAAACCTGAAGCTCTCTTCTGGTGGGGCTGTTGGCTCTGGTCTGCTCTGAAGAAAATTCCCTGGCCTTCCCTTGTGGGAAGGCCAGATCTTCCCTAAAAAATTAGCCTGTCTCTCAGTACAATCTTTCATTTGGTGTCCTTCCTTTCCACATTTCCAACAGCCCTTTTTCCTAGGGGCCCTGCAATTTTTGGCTATGTGCCCTTCTTTGCCACAATTGAAACACTTAACAGTCTTTCTTTGGTTCCTAAAATTGCCTTTCTGTATCATTATGGTAGCTGGATTTGTTACTTGGCTCATTGCTTCAGCCAAAACTCTTGCTTTATGGCCGGGTCCCCCCACTCCCTGACATGCTGTCATCATTTCTTCTAGTGTCGCTCCTGGTCCCAATGCTTTTAAAATAGTCTTACAATCTGGGTTCGCATTTTGGACCAACAAGGTTTCTGTCATCCAATTTTTTACCTCTTGTGAAGCTTGCTCGGCTCTTAGAGTTTTATAGAATCGGTCTACATAGTCTCTAAAGGGTTCCTTTGGTCCTTGTCTTATGTCCAGAATGCTGGTAGGGCTATACATTCTTACTATTTTATTTAATCCCAGGATTATCCATCTTTTATAGATTTCTCCTACTGGGATAGGTGGATTATGTGTCATCCATCCTATTTGTTCCTGAAGGGTACTAGTAGTTCCTGCTATGTCACTTCCCCTTGGTTCTCTCATCTGGCCTGGTGCAATAGGCCCTGCATGCACTGGATGCAATCTATCCCATTCTGCAGCTTCCTCATTGATGGTCTCTTTTAACATTTGCATGGCTGCTTGATGTCCCCCCACTGTGTTTAGCATGGTATTTAAATCTTGTGGGGTGGCTCCTTCTGATAATGCTGAAAACATGGGTATTACTTCTGGGCTGAAAGCCTTCTCTTCTACTACTTTTACCCATGCATTTAAAGTTCTAGGTGATATGGCCTGATGTACCATTTGCCCCTGGAGGTTCTGCACTATAGGGTAATTTTGGCTGACCTGGCTGTTGTTTCCTGTGTCAGCTGCTGCTTGCTGTGCCTTTTTCTTACTTTTGTTTTGCTCTTCCTCTATCTTATCTAAGGCTTCCTTGGTGTCTTTTACATCTATCCTTTGATGCACACAATAGAGGACTGCTATTGTATTATATAATGATCTAAGTTCTTCTGATCCTGTCTGAAGGGATGGTTGTAGCTGTCCCAGTATTTGTCTACAGCCTTCTGATGTCTCTAAAAGGCCAGGATTAACTGCGAATCGTTCTAGCTCCCTGCTTGCCCATACTATATGTTTTAGTTTATATTGTTTCTTTCCCCCTGGCCTTAACCGAATTTTTTCCCATTTATCCAGCTCGCCGCCGGACAGCACGCTGGCGCGGGCGCCCATGGATCCGCGGATCCTGGCGTACTCACCAGTCGCCGCCCCTCGCCTCTTGCCGTGCGCGTGAATTCTCGAGGCTAGCCTATAGTGAGTCGTATTAAGTACTCTAGCCTTAAGAGCTGTAATTGAACTGGGAGTGGACACCTGTGGAGAGAAAGGCAAAGTGGATGTCAGTAAGACCAATAGGTGCCTATCAGAAACGCAAGAGTCTTCTCTGTCTCGACAAGCCCAGTTTCTATTGGTCTCCTTAAACCTGTCTTGTAACCTTGATACTTACCTGCCCAGTGCCTCACGACCAACTTCTGCAGCTTAAGTTCGAGACTGTTGTGTCAGAAGCACTGACTGCGTTAGCAATTTAACTGTGATAAACTACCGCAATAAAGCTTCTAGTGATCTGACGGTTCACTAAACGAGCTCTGCTTATATAGACCTCCCACCGTACACGCCTACCGCCCATTTGCGTCAACGGGGCGGGGTTATTACGACATTTTGGAAAGTCCCGTTGATTTTGGTGCCAAAACAAACTCCCATTGACGTCAATGGGGTGGAGACTTGGAAATCCCCGTGAGTCAAACCGCTATCCACGCCCATTGGTGTACTGCCAAAACCGCATCACCATGGTAATAGCGATGACTAATACGTAGATGTACTGCCAAGTAGGAAAGTCCCGTAAGGTCATGTACTGGGCATAATGCCAGGCGGGCCATTTACCGTCATTGACGTCAATAGGGGGCGGACTTGGCATATGATACACTTGATGTACTGCCAAGTGGGCAGTTTACCGTAAATACTCCACCCATTGACGTCAATGGAAAGTCCCTATTGGCGTTACTATGGGAACATACGTCATTATTGACGTCAATGGGCGGGGGTCGTTGGGCGGTCAGCCAGGCGGGCCATTTACCGTAAGTTATGTAACGCGGAACTCCATATATGGGCTATGAACTAATGACCCCGTAATTGATTACTATTAATAACTAGTCAATAATCAATGCCAACATGGCGGTCATATTGGACATGAGCCAATATAAATGTACATATTATG
>NZ_WWEN01000018.1 GCF_009857745.1 Thalassovita mangrovi | reverse complement strand
GGGCAGGCCCCCTTTGTTTCATTCGAACTCGATCAGCAGGTCTTTTGCGTCGATCTGGGTTCCGGGCTGGACGTGGACGGCCTTGATCACGGCGTCGCGTTCGGCGTGGATGCCGGTTTCCATCTTCATCGCCTCGATGGTCAGCAGCAGGTCGCCCTCGGAGACCTTCTGACCGGCGCTGACGCCCACGCTCGCCACCACGCCGGGCATCGGCGCGCCGATATGGGCGGGGTTGCCGGCTTCGGCCTTGGGCCGGGCCGCGGTGGTGGATTTCACCAGCCGGTTCGGCACCCGGATCACGCGGGGCTGGCCGTTGAGTTCGAAGAACACCTTCACCTCGCCGTCCTCGCTGGTCTCGCCCACCGCCTGCAGCCGGATTTCCAGCGTCTTGCCGGGGTCGATCTCGGCCTCGATCTCCTCGCCCGGCTCCATGCCGTAGAAGAAGGTGCGCGTCGGCAGCGACCGCACCGGGCCGTACAGCGCGTGGCGCGCCATGTAATCGGTGAACACCTTGGGATACATCAGGTAGCCGTTCAGGTCCTCGTCGTCGATCTCGATCCCGTCGCAGGCCTCAACGGCCTGCTGCCGCGCGGCGTCCAGGTCGACCGGGTCGAGGTGCTTGCCGGGCCGCTCAAGGTTGGGCGCCTCGTCCTTCAGCACTTTCTTGACGATGCCCTCGGGGAAGCCGTTCGGCGGCTGGCCGAGGTTGCCGCGCATCATGTCGATCACGGAATCGGGGAAGGCGACCTCCTTCTCGGGGTCTTCCACATCGGCGCGGCTCAGGCCCTGGGACACCATCATCAGCGCCATGTCGCCCACCACTTTCGACGACGGCGTCACCTTGACGATATCGCCGAACATCCGGTTGACGTCGGCATAGGTCTGGGCGACCTCGTGCCAGCGTTCCTCCAGCCCCAGCGAGCGCGCCTGCGCCTTGAGGTTGGTGAACTGACCGCCGGGCATTTCGTGCAGGTAGACCTCCGACGCCGGGGCCTGCAGGCCGGATTCGAACGCCACGTATTGCGCCCGCACCTGTTCCCAGTAGTTGGAGATCTCGCGGATCCGCGCGATGTCGATGCCGGTGTCGCGGTCGGTGTTGCGCAGCGCCTCGACGATCGAGCCGAGGCAGGCCTGCGAGGTGCCGCCCGAGAACGCGTCCATCGCCGCGTCCGCCGCATCGACGCCCGCGTCACTTGCCGCCAGGATGGTGGCCCCGGCGATGCCGCTGGTGTCATGGGTGTGGAAATGCACCGGGATGGTCAGTTCGTCCTTCAGCGCCTTGACCAGCACCCGCGCGGCGGCGGGTTTCAGCAGCCCCGCCATGTCCTTCAGCCCGATGATATGGGCGCCGGCCGCTTCCAGCTCCTTGGCCATGTCGACGTAATATTTCAGGTCGTACTTGGCCCGGTTCGGGTCGAGGATGTCGCCGGTATAGCAGATCGTGCCTTCGCAGATCTTGCCGCTCTCGATCACCGCGTCCATCGCCACGCGCATGTTTTCGACCCAGTTCAGACTGTCGAAGACGCGGAACACGTCGACGCCGGTCACCGCCGCCTGGCGGACGAATTCGCGCACCACGTTGTCGGGATAGTTGGTGTAGCCCACGCCGTTGGAGGCGCGCAGCAGCATCTGGGTCAGCACGTTCGGCATCGCCCAACGCAGGTCGCGCAGCCGCTGCCACGGGCATTCCTGCAAGAAGCGGTAAGCCACGTCGAAGGTCGCGCCGCCCCAGCATTCGACCGAGAACAGCTGCGGCAGGTTGGCGGCATAGGCCGGCGCCACCTTGATCATGTCGATCGAGCGCATCCGGGTCGCCAGCAAGGACTGGTGCCCGTCGCGCATGGTGGTGTCGGTCAGCAGCAGCTGTTTTTGTTCCAGCATCCAGTCGGCCACCGCCTTGGCGCCCTTTTCCTCCAGCAGGGTCTTGGTTCCGGGCTGCACCTCGCCGATGGAAACCGGCGGTTTGGGCAGCCTGATATCGGCGGGCGGTTCGGCGCGGCCTTCGGTTTCGGGATGCCCGTTGACGGTGATGTCGGCGATGTAGGTCAGAACCTTGGTGCCGCGGTCGCGGCGCTGCTCGAACTCGAACAGTTCCGGCGTCTCGTCGATGAACTTGGTGGTGTAGGTGTTGTTGAGGAAGGTCGGGTGCTTCAGCAGGTTTTCCACGAAGGCGATGTTGGTGGACACGCCGCGGATGCGGAATTCGCGCAGCGCCCGGTCCATCCGGTGGATCGCCGCGTCCGGGGTCGGCGCCCAGGCGGTGACCTTCACCAAGAGGCTGTCATAATAACGGGTGATCACCCCGCCCGCGTAAGCGGTGCCGCCGTCGAGCCGGATGCCCATGCCGGTGGCCGAACGGTAGGCGGTGATGCGGCCGTAATCGGGGATGAAGTTGTTCTGCGGGTCCTCGGTGGTGATCCGGGTCTGCAGCGCGTGGCCGTTCAGGGTGATCTGGTCCTGGCCGGTCTTGCCGGTGGCCTCGGCCAGCGGCTTGCCCTCGGCGATCTTGATCTGCGCCTGCACGATGTCGATGCCGGTGACTTCCTCGGTCACCGTGTGTTCCACCTGCACCCGCGGGTTGACCTCGATGAAGTAGAACTTGCCGCTTTCCATATCCATCAGGAATTCGACGGTGCCGGCGCATTCGTAATTCACATGGGCGCAGATGCGGCGGCCCAGCTCGCACAACTCCTCGCGCTGGTCCTGGCTCAGGTAGGGCGCGGGGGCGCGTTCGACCACTTTCTGGTTACGCCGCTGCACCGAGCAGTCGCGTTCCCACAGGTGATAGATCTCGCCGTGCTGGTCGCCGAGGATCTGCACCTCGACATGGCGCGCGCGGGTGATCATCTTTTCCAGATACCCTTCGCCATTGCCAAACGCCGCTTCCGCCTCGCGTCGGCCTTCCAGCACCTTCTCTTCCAGCTCGTCCTCGCCCAGGATCGGCCGCATGCCGCGGCCGCCGCCGCCCCAGCTGGCTTTCAGCATCAGCGGATAGCCGATCTCGGCGGCCTCGCGTTTGATCGCCGCCATGTCGTCGCCCAGCACCTCGGTGGCCGGGATCACCGGCACGCCGGCCGCGATCGCTACCTTGCGCGCGCTGGCCTTGTCGCCGAGCGCCCGCATCGTCGCCGCCTTGGGCCCGATGAAGGCGATGCCGGCCGCTTCGCAGGCATCGACGAAATCGGGGTTTTCCGACAGCAGGCCATAGCCGGGATGGATCGCGTCGGCGCCCGACAGCTTGGCCACCCGGATGATCTCGCTGATCGACAGGTAAGCCGCCACCGGCCCCATGCCTTCGCCGATCCGGTACGCCTCGTCCGCCTTGAACCGGTGCAGCCCCAGCTTGTCCTCCTCGGCATAGATCGCGACGGTCTTCTTGCCCAGCTCGTTCGCGGCCCGCATGATGCGGATCGCGATCTCGCCTCGGTTCGCTATCAG
>NZ_WWEN01000017.1 GCF_009857745.1 Thalassovita mangrovi | reverse complement strand
TCCAGCCCGGAACCCAGATCGACGCAAAAGACCTGCTGATCGAGTTCGAATGAAACAAAGGGGGCCTGCCCACGCCGGCAGGCCCCTCCCCCTGCCCTGACGTCAGCCCCATAAGCTGTTGAAAACGCCGGCCGTACCCTCAAATTGCGTAGGATAACGCAACAAGGGGTCGCTCATGCTCACCATTACCGCCATTTACGCCAGCCTGCTGGCGCTTCTTTATGTCCTGCTCAGCTTCGGCGTCATCCGCTGGCGCATCAAGGCCCAGGTGTCGGTCGGCGATGGCGGCGACAGCAGGCTGGCCCGCTCGATCCGCTGCCATTCCAATTTTTCCGAATACGTCCCGATCGGGATCGCGCTGCTGGCGATTTCGGAACTGCAGGGCGCGCCGGCCTGGGTGCTGCATGTGCTGGGCCTGATGCTGTTTGGCGGCCGGGCGATGCACGCGATCGGCTTCGGTCGCGAACCGCAGATCAAGCCGCTGCGGGGGCTGGGCTTCGTCCTGACCATGGCGATGATCCTCCTCGCCGCCCTGGGCAATCTGGGCCACGCGCTGTTCTGACAGCACCGCGCCCGGGGCCGGATTTTTTTTGCCGGATCGGCGCATTTTCCTCTTGCAGCCCCGGGCCAGAGTTTATATCTCACGCCTCACCCAAGGAAGCGGGCGTAGCTCAGGGGTAGAGCATAACCTTGCCAAGGTTAGGGTCGGGCGTTCGAATCGCCTCGCCCGCTCCAATTGGGACCCAGACAGGCCGGAATACCGGGACCCACCTGTCAAAGCCGGATGCGGGCGTAGCTCAGGGGTAGAGCGCAACCTTGCCAAGGTTGATGTCGTGAGTTCGAATCTCATCGCCCGCTCCAATCTTTCTCCAGATCCGACCTGATCGTCTGCCTTTGCAGTCATCGTTCCGCCCTCGTCTGACGCGGGTTCCGCTGCGGCGTGACGATCCGATATTGCTGTTTGCTCAAATCTGATATCTGTATCCGGTCCAGACAGGGAAACGGCCCGACACGGCCGCCCCCGGACAGACTCACAGGTATTGCCCATGGACCGCTCAGCCACCGCACATGACAACCTCTGGCGCGCCAGCAGCGCCGAACGGGTCGACAGTCAGCCGCTGGACCGCGATATCGACGTCGACCTGGCGGTGATCGGCGGCGGCTTCACCGGCTCCTCGGCGGCGCTCGAGGCGGCGCGGCGCGGCGCATCGGTGGCGCTGCTGGAGGGAGAAACCATCGGTCACGGCGGATCGGGGCGCAATGTGGGGCTGGTCAATGCCGGGTTGTGGCTGCCCCCCGACGACGTGATCGCCGAAATGGGCGAGGCACCCGGGCGCCGGCTGATCGCGGCGCTGGCCGAAGGCCCCGCAAAGGTGTTCGGCCTGATCGATAGCGAAGGCATCGACTGCGAAGCGACCCGCAACGGCACCCTGCACCTGGCCCATGCGCCCAAGGGCGTCGCCGACCTGCAATCGCGCTGCGACCAGGGCCAGAGATTGGGCGCGCCGATCACCCTGCTCGACCGGGCCGAAACCGTCGCCCGCACCGGATCGGAGGCCTTCCACGGCGCGCTTCTGGACCCGCGCGCGGGCACGGTGCAGCCGCTGGCCTATTGCCGCGGGTTGGCGCGCGCCGCGCAGGGCGCCGGCGCGCAGCTTTTCGAAAACACCCCGGTCGCCGCGATCGCCTGGCAGGGCGATCACTGGCAGATCGCCGCCCATGGACATGCCGTGCGCGCCAAGGCGCTGCTGCTGGCGACCGGCGGCTATCACCGCGACATCACCGCCCCCTTCGCGCCGCGTTTCGTGCCGGTGCATTACAGCCAGTTCGCCACTGCCCCGCTGCCCGCCGCGCTGCGCGACAAGATTCTGCCGGGCGGCGAAGGCTGCTGGGACACCGCGCTGGTGATGTCGTCGGTCCGGATCGATAAGGCCGGGCGGCTGATCGTCGGCGGCATGGGCGACAGCACCGGGCCCTACGCGCCGCTGCACCGCAGCTGGGGCCGGCGCAAGCTGCGCCGCCTGTTCCCCGAGCTGGCCGATATTCCCTTTGAGCACGGCTGGAGCGGCCGGATCGCGATGACCGGCGATCACATCCCCAAGGTGGTGGCATTCGGCCCCTCGGCCTATGCCACTTTCGGCTATTCCGGCCGGGGCATTTCGCCCGGCACCGTTTTCGGCACCGCCGCGGCCGAGGCCCTGCTCGACAACCGCCCCGACGCCCTGCCGATCCCGGTGCTCGACGGCTATGCCGAACGGTTCACCGCCGCCAAGGGGGCGTGGTACGAATTCGGCGCCTCGCTGATCCACACCCTGCCCGCCTGAACCGATCCGGCGGCAGGTGTTTTTTGCAATTGCTCGCTTGAGATTTTCCCGGCGCGATGCTAACTCGCGCTGGATGCCCCTATAGCTCAGCTGGTAGAGCAACTGATTTGTAATCAGTGGGTCCGCGGTTCGAGTCCGTGTGGGGGCACCACCCAATCGACATTTTTTGTTTTTCAGAGGATTGGAAAATCCATCTGAAACCCCTGCTCAAATAGCGGCACGCCCCGAAGCGGCCGATGTGTCAGCACCAGGCGAAAGACCTCATGATTTGGGCGATGCAACTTGTTGCCATCCCTGTTGGTCTTCGGACCGCCCCCCCTGCTATTTTGGGATGGACGAGGATCCACTTCGCGCCTTGCAACGATATGTGCTCACTTTCGCGCCCTAACCCTTGATTGATCACTGCTCAGTCGAATTGTATTCAGGTTGCATTCCACAGGCGATATTTCGGTAAATTTCCTTTGATCCAAGACTCCGTCAACACTGCTATCGAAATTCCCGGAAAGCTCCGCCCCCTCGCCTGCTTTGGCCGTGCAGAAGATATGACGGAGCGCATCGCGGATACGACCGATACCGATCGGAGCACACAGGTTCAGCGGCAGCAAGCACCGTACCGGCAGCGGCCGGATGATGGGTCACCGCGGCGGCGGCGGCGTTTCGCGCGGATCGGGTCGACCGGCCATCGGAACAAACACGCACAGTACCAGAGCAGGACGCAATAATGGGATATCGGTTCATCGGCAACGCAACGCTTGATAGCGCCGGTTCTACTGTGGCCTCGGCCGGGGATGTGAATGGCGACGGGCTGGATGACCTGATCATCGGGGCCAGCCTTGCCGATAGCGGCGGGAACCTCTCCGGCGAGGCCTACCTGATTTCCGGCGCAGCCTTGGCAAACACCGACGCGGTCGGTGGCAACAGCGACGGGGCGATCCGCCTTGGCAATGCAACGGCAGGCGACGGCTCCTACCAGTTCATCGGGGCCGACGAATATGACGGCGCAGGAAGGTCGGCGGCGACGACGACGACGTGCTGACCGGGCAGACCTGGGGCGATCTGCTATTCGGCGGCAATGGCGACGATTTCATCAATGGCGGTTTTGGCTACGACCGGATGAACGGCGGCGACGGGGCCGATCAGTTCTATCATCTGGGCGTGGCGGGGCATGGGGCCGGGCAGAACGAAATCCTCCTGACGATCCAGGACACCACCTATGATCTCATGGCCTGAAGTCAGTTAGCCCGAAAGCGGATGCAAAATTTGCCGCAGAAAGGCCCGCCGATTGGCGGGCCTTTCGCGTGTTGTTTCCGAACCGGGCTCAGCGCAGTTTCTCGGTCAGTTCCGGCACGGCCTCGAACAGGTCGGCGACCAGGCCGAAGTCGGCGACCTGGAAGATCGGCGCCTCTTCGTCCTTGTTGATCGCGACGATGATCTTGGAATCCTTCATCCCCGCCAGGTGCTGGATCGCCCCCGAGATGCCGCAGGCGATGTAAAGCTCCGGCGCCACGACCTTGCCGGTCTGGCCCACCTGCCAGTCGTTCGGCGCGAAGCCCGAATCGACCGCGGCGCGGGATGCGCCGACGGCGGCGCCCAGCTTGTCGGCCAGCGCTTCGATGATCTTGAAGTCTTCTTCGGACCCCACGCCACGGCCGCCCGACACGACGATGCCCGCAGAGGTCAGTTCCGGACGGTCGCTGGCCGCGACCTTGTCCTCGACCCATTCCGACAGGCC
>NZ_WWEN01000016.1:2500-6623 GCF_009857745.1 Thalassovita mangrovi | reverse complement strand
TTTTGGTTGCGGGGGCAGGATTTGAACCTGCGACCTTCAGGTTATGAGCCTGACGAGCTACCGGGCTGCTCCACCCCGCGCCAATTTGTTTGGGTGACTTATGGGATGGGGTTTGGAATTTCAAGGGCGATTCCGCGTTGTTGGGCGGCGTATGGTCATTTTTTATTTACAGTGGCGTGCTGGGTCGCAGGGATCGGCTGCCCGTTTCGAAGTCGGCATTGAGCTTTTCCGGGTACGGTGCGCGGTTGGATCTTGGCTGCGGACGCGGGGCCACGGTTTGGTGCAGGGCTGCGCCCGCGGGGGGCGCCTCAGCGGCTCGGCCTTGGCAATTGGTCCCCGCTCAGCTGCCGGCTTTCTGGGGCAAGTTGTCCAGGGTTCCGCCCGACACCAGATGATCCAACAGGTGCAGGCGGTCGCTGCCATAGCTCTGGTTGAGGGCGATCATTTCCTCCGGCGTCAGATCCCGGCGGGTATAGCCGGCGCGGGCCAGGCACTGATCGACGCCCGAGGCTTCACCGCTGTAGCGGATATGTTCCTGGCGCACCGCGACGACGCCTGGCCCCAGGATCACCCCGCCCAGCACCGCGCCGGCGATATATCCCGCGACGACGGCCTGGCGTCCGGCTTCGGGGGCTTCGGGCAGGCAGGTCTGCACCGCGTCGCGCGCGGCCAGGAAGGACTTGCCGGGCTGAGCGGGCAGCGAGGGGCCATAGGTTTCGGCGCAGCCCGCCAGCAGCGCCAGGCCCAGGGCCGCCGCCATTGCGGCCCGCGTAGGGAGCGGTCGGGGATCGGGGGAGGTGTTCGGGCGCATAAAATGTCCTGCAAATGCTCGATACTATTTAAGGCAGTGTAGCGAGACGCCCATTCGCCACAAGATGTTTGTGCAGGCCGCCAATGCGCCCGGGTTTTTCGCACAGATTTACACCGCGCGCAGGGCTGCGTGCGGTGTCAGGAACGGCTGTGTCTCAGGGCTGGTTTCATCGTAATAGAGAGATTTAAAGGTTCCTTATTAGGTTTGGCGGTGACCTACTCTCCCACGTCTTAAGACGCAGTACCATTGGCGCGACGGTGCTTAACGGCCGAGTTCGGGAAGGGATCGGGTGTTTCACTCGTGCTATGACCACCAAACCGAATAAGGAACCTATGGCCGCCCTTTCGGGCGGCGTAACCAAGTCAAGTATGTGTGTATGCTTTCGATCCGTACAGCCTTGCTGTTACTGGATCAAATCAAGCCTATCGGACAATTAGTACCGGTCAACTGAACGCATTGCTGCGCTTACATCTCCGGCCTATCGACGTGGTGGTCTACCACGGTCCTCAGGGATACCTTGTTTTGAGGGGGGCTTCCCGCTTAGATGCCTTCAGCGGTTATCCTGTCCGTTCATAGCTACCCAGCACTGCCGTTGGCACGACAACTGGTCCACCAGTGGAACGTTCACCCCGGTCCTCTCGTACTAGGGGCAACTCCTCTCAAGTATCCTACACCCACGGCAGATAGGGACCGAACTGTCTCACGACGTTCTAAACCCAGCTCACGTACCTCTTTAAACGGCGAACAGCCGTACCCTTGGGACCTGCTCCAGCCCCAGGATGAGATGAGCCGACATCGAGGTGCCAAACACTGCCGTCGATATGGACTCTTGGGCAGTATCAGCCTGTTATCCCCGGCGTACCTTTTATCCGTTGAGCGATGGCCCTTCCACGCGGGACCACCGGATCACTATGGCCGTCTTTCGACTCTGCTCGACTTGTCAGTCTCGCAGTCAGGCTGGCTTCTGCCATTGCACTCAACGAGCGATTTCCGACCGCTCTGAGCCAACCTTCGCGCGCCTCCGTTACTCTTTAGGAGGCGACCGCCCCAGTCAAACTACCCGCCACGCAGGGTCCCGGATCCGGATAACGGACCGCGGTTAGACATCAAGAGTGCGAAGGGTGGTATCTCAAGGGAGGCTCCACCGAGACTGGCGTCCCGGGTTCAAAGCCTACCACCTATCCTGCACATCACAATCCTGATGCCAGTGCGAAGCTGTAGTAAAGGTGCACGGGGTCTTTCCGTCTAACCGCGGGAAGCCTGCATCTTGACAGGCAATTCAATTTCGCTGAGTCGATGTTGGAGACAGCGGGGAAGTCGTTACGCCATTCGTGCAGGTCGGAACTTACCCGACAAGGAATTTCGCTACCTTAGGACCGTTATAGTTACGGCCGCCGTTTACCGGGGCTTCAATTCGACGCTCTCACATCTCCTTTTAACCTTCCGGCACCGGGCAGGCGTCAGACCCTATACGTCGTCTTGCGACTTCGCAGAGCCCTGTGTTTTTAGTAAACAGTCGCCACCCCCTGGTTTGTGCCCCCAGCCACTAGTTGCCTAGAAACTGGGCCTCCTTCTCGCGAACTTACGGAGGTATTTTGCCGAGTTCCTTCAACATCGTTCTCTCAAGCGCCTTGGTATTCTCTACCAGTCCACCTGTGTCGGTTTAGGGTACGGTCTTAAAGAGGGGCTATTTCCAGGAACCGATCAGCAGCCCAGACAATCCGATAAGCCTGAACTACCCTCACGATCCGTCACCACCTCACGGCCCAGGAATATTAACCTGGTTCCCATCGACTACGCCTTTCGGCCTCGCCTTAGGGGCCGGCTTACCCTGCTCAGATTAGCTTTAAGCAGGAACCCTTGGACTTTCGGCGACAGGGTCTCTCACCCTGTTTGTCGCTACTCATGTCATCATTCTCGCTAGTGATCTCTCCACCGGATCCCTCACAGGCCGGCTTCACAGAAAGCTCCATGATCCTCCAAGGACTTCCGAAGAAGTCTAAAGAGGATAGGAACTATGTCACACTACGCTCCGCTACCATGCACTATGTGCATCCTCAGCTTCGGCTCATGGCTTGAGCCCCGTTACATCTTCGCCGCAGGACAACTTATTTAGACCAGTGAGCTGTTACGCTATCTTTAAAGGATGGCTGCTTCTAAGCCAACCTCCTGGTTGTTTTGGTCGTCCCACCTGCTTTCCCACTTAGCCATGAATTGGGGGCCTTAGCTGGAGGTCAGGGTTGTTTCCCTCTCCACGACGGACGTTAGCATCCGCCGTGTGTCTGCCATCTAGTACTCCCGGGTATTCGGAGTTTGGTTAGGATCAGTAAGCCTGTGGGGCCCCATTACCCATCCAGTGCTCTACCCCCCGGGGTATTCGGATGACGCTCTACCTAAATAGATTTCGCGGAGAACCAGCTATCTCCGAGTTTGATTGGCCTTTCACCCCTAGGCACAACTCATCCCGACCTTTTTCAACAGGTGTGGGTTCGGCCCTCCAGTAAGTGTTACCTTACCTTCAGCCTGGTCATGCCTAGATCACTCGGTTTCGGGTCTGATCCCACGAACTCGACGCCCTATTAAGACTCGCTTTCGCTGCGCCTACACCTATCGGCTTAAGCTTGCTCGTGAGACCAAGTCGATGACCCATTATACAAAAGGTACGCCGTCAGCTCGCAAGGAGCCTCCGACTGATTGTAGGCGTTCGGTTTCAGGTACTGTTTCACTCCCCTCGTCGGGGTGCTTTTCACCTTTCCCTCACGGTACTGGTTCGCTATCGGTCAGTAAGGAGTACTTAGCCTTCGAGGGTGGTCCCCCGATCTTCAGACAGGATTTCACGTGTCCCGCCCTACTTAATACGTCCAATCATGCTTCCTATACGGGACTGTCACCCACTTTGGTTGGCCTTTCCAGACCATTCTAGTCACACTCATGGCTCGGCTGGTCCCCGTTCGCTCGCCGCTACTAGGGGAGTATCTGTTGATGTCCTTTCCTCCGGGTACTTAGATGTTTCAGTTCCCCGGGTTCGCTCTTAAAACCCTATGTATTCAGGTCTTAAGTACCTGTTTCAGCTTTCTATTGAGTACCCGAAGGTAACAATAGAGAACTGTCAGGTGGGTTGCCCCATTCGGAAATTCCTGGATCAAAGCTTATTCTCAGCTCACCAGGACTTATCGCAGAGTATCACGTCCTTCATCGCCTCTTACTGCCAAGGCATTCACCAAACGCCCTTCTCGCGCTTGATTTGATCCAGAAAGAGCAAGGCTTGCGCCTCATGTCGCCGGGCTGGTTCGACCGGCAACTCACTTTCTG
>NZ_WWEN01000015.1 GCF_009857745.1 Thalassovita mangrovi | reverse complement strand
TTGGCCAGATCGACACCGCTGCCATCCGCCTTAACGCGGACTTTCACGTTGTAGTCGATCACACGTTTGACAGGTACAAGCACCTTCATTTGCGTGGTCTCCCTTCAGGTGTTTAGGGGGCGCGAAACGACTCCCCCGAATACTATCCGCCCTTTGTTATAATCTTGCGCGGCGCGGAAACAGGGCAAAATCGTCACGTTAGCGCCAACCGACGTCGCGTTCTTCGGTTTCGGGGCCGAAGTTCATGGAAAAAATCAGGTCAGGGACAGAACAAAGCTAGAAAAGGGTGGGCCGGGGTCGTATCCGGTTAAAAGAGAAGACCATGATGTTCATTGTTCCGCCGCCTGAAATCGTCGACATGCCGGAGCTGGCCATCATTGGCCTTGGCGGGGAGTATTGCCTTGATACCCGGGGCGAAATTCCCAAGCTGTGGTGGCTGCTGCAAACCGAACGGCAGCCGATTCACCAGGGCGTCAGGGCGACGACCTACGGCGTTTTCCAAACCGTTCCGCCGGGCGCGACGTTTTCCTATTACGACCGGTTCTTCTACATCGCGGGCCTGGCCGCCGAGCCAGACGAATCGGAACGGCCGCCGTTTCATGCGGTGACCCTGAAAGGCGGGCGCTATGCGGTGTTCCGCTTCACCGGGTCCTATTCCGAAATGACGCAGGCCTTCGACGCGGCGATCCTGAACTGGCTGCCGCAAAGCGATTGGCAGCTGGACGACCGCGAAGTCGTCGAATGCTATCCGGGTTACAAGCTTAGCGAAAAATCCCTGCCGGTGTTCGAGGTCTGGCTGCCGGTGACGGAAAAGACCTGAGCGGGGCGGGGCGCGCGGATCAGCGGTTGGCGCCCGGCACCCACAGGATATCGGCGCGGCCGTAATCGTTGGCCAGCCGTGCCGCGACGAAGAACCAGTCGGACAGCCGGTTGAGGTATTTCACCGCCGCCGGGTTCACATCCTCGATGCTGGCCAGTTCCACCGACAGCCTTTCGGCCCGGCGCGCCACTGTGCGGCACAGGTGCAGGTGCGCCGACAGCGGCGACCCGCCCGGCAGGATGAAGCTGCGCAGCGGTTCGAGGTTCTTGTTCATCACGTCGATTTCGGATTCCAGCCGGACCACTTGGGCTTCGACCATGCGCAGCGGCGGGTATTCGGCGTCCTTGTCTTTCTCCATCTCCGGGCGGCACAGGTCGGCGCCCAGATCGAACAGGTCGTTCTGCATCCGGCCCAGGGCCTCGTCGATGTCGCCCTCGGCATGCAGCCGCGCCAGGCCCAGCGTGGCGTTCAGTTCGTCCACCGTGCCATAGGCGGCGACGCGCGGAGAATGTTTCGGCACCCGGGTGCCGTTGCCCAGAGCGGTGTCGCCCTTGTCGCCGGTCCGGGTATAGATCTTGTTCAGCACAACCATCGTATCAGCCCCCGCGCCGCAGCCAGACGAACAGAAGGATCAGCAGTACCGCCACGAATTGCGCCGCGATTCGCAGCCGCATGATCTTGTTGGCGTATTTGCGATTGAAATCGCCACCCTTGGCGAAACCGCCAATCCCGATCATCAGGATCACCACCACGCCCAGGCAGGCGGCAGCGACAACGTAGAAAAGCGGATCGTCCTTCATCCGGCATGGTCCTTTTGATTGCTCCCCCTCATGTAATGGCATGGGCGGCAAAAGCGAACGGTTAATTTGGTCGCGGCGCCCAGCACGATTGACCTCTGGCCTGACGGCCGGCCGCGCGAGGCGCGCCGGACCCGGCGCGATGATCCTCAGCCCTTGGCCAGCAGCCAGTCCAGCGCGCGGGCCGGCAGGATCCGCCGCAGCCCGCCCATCAGATAGGTCGGTGTGGTCACGTAATAGCGCGGCCGGGGATTGTCGCTTTCCAGGATGCGGATCAGCTTGGCGGTGACGGCAGAGGCGGGCAATTCGAAGAAATCGGTCTTGCCGCTGTCGTCATAGAGCCGCTTGAGCAGCTTGTCGCGGTACTGATCCGCGCGGGGGCTGTTTTCCCAGTCGATCCATTTCTCGAAATGCGGGACCGAGTTCTTGCGGATCTTCGACGTCACCGGCCCCGGTTCGATCAGCACCACCTTGATATTGGTGTCGCGCATTTCGACCCTGAGCGTGTCGGTCAGCCCCTCCAGCGCGAACTTGGTGGTATTGTAAGCGGCCCGCCACGGCGCCACCACCAGCCCGAGGATCGAGGAGCAGTTGATGATATGCCCGTGCCCCTGCGCCCGCATTACCGGGATTACACGCCGGGTCAGGTCGTGCACGCCGAAGACGTTGACCTCGAAAATCGCGCGCAACGCGCCGCGCGGCAGGTCCTCGGCGGCGCCGGGGCAGGCGAAGGCGCCGTTGTTGTAAAGCGCGTCCAGCGTGCCGCCGGTGGCCGCCAGCACCTGCGCCAGCGCCTGTTCGATGCTGGCCTCATCCGCGTAATCCAGCTGCACCGTTTCCAGCCCTTCGGCCGCCAGCCGGTCGCAATCTTCCTGCTTGCGGCAGCCGGCGAAGACGCGCCAGCCATGCGCCTTCAGCCCATGCGCCGCGTCATAGCCGATGCCCGAGGAACAGCCCGTGATCAGAATGGATTTCGCCAAGGTCCCGCCCTCGTTCCGTTGCCGGACAAGAGCTAGGCGATTTGCCCCGTGGGTTCAATCGCCGCGGTTGCGGAAGGGCCGCATATGCGGCGAATTGGCGACGCCATGCTCTTGTCGCGCCTGCGCGGCAGGGGTACACAGCATCTATGAGCGATCTGACCGAAGACCCCAACATGGACCCGCTGGAAGTGGCCGAGCCTCTGCGCCGCGCCATTGGCGAACGCTATCTGACCTATGCGCTGAGTACGATCATGCACCGGGCACTGCCCGATGCGCGTGACGGGCTGAAGCCGGTGCACCGGCGCATTCTCTACGCGATGCGCGAATTGCGGCTGTCCTCCAACGGGGGCTTCCGGAAATCGGCCAAGATTTCCGGCGACGTGATGGGCAATTATCACCCGCATGGCGACGCCGCCATCTATGACGCGATGGCGCGCCTGGCGCAGGATTTCAACGTCCGCTACCCGCTGGTCGACGGCCAGGGCAACTTCGGCAATATCGACGGCGACAACCCGGCGGCCAGCCGATACACCGAAGCGCGGATGACCGCCGCCGCCGAGGCGCTGCTGGACGGGCTGAACGAAGACGCGGTCGATTTCCGCGAAAACTATGACGGCACGCTCAGCGAACCGGTTGTGCTGCCGGCCGCCTTCCCTAACCTGCTGGCCAATGGCGCGGCGGGGATCGCGGTGGGCATGGCCACGAATATCCCGCCGCATAATATCGAGGAACTGATCGGCGCCTGCCTGCACCTGATCAAGACGCCCGATGCGCGCGACGAGACCCTGCTGAATTACGTGCCCGGCCCCGATTTCCCCACCGGCGGCGTGATCGTCGAGCCACGCGAAAACATCGCTCAGGCCTATCGCACCGGGCGCGGATCGTTCCGCCTGCGCGCCAAGTGGGAGGTCGAGGATCTGGGGCGCGGCACCTGGCAGATCATCGTGACCGAAATCCCCTACCAGGTGCAGAAATCCAAGCTGATCGAAAAAATCGCCGAGCTGATCCAGACCAAGAAGGTGCCGATCCTCGCCGATGTACGCGACGAATCGGCCGACGATATCCGCCTGGTGCTGGAACCGCGGTCGAAAAACGTCGATCCGCAGGTTCTGATGAACATGATGTTCCGCAGCTCGGACCTGGAAATCCGCTTCTCGCTGAACATGAACGTGCTGATCGACGGCGTGACGCCGAAGGTATGTTCGCTGAAGGAAGTGCTGCGCGCCTTCCTCGATCACCGCCGCGACGTGCTGCAGCGCCGCTCGACGCACCGGCTGGAAAAGATCGATCACCGGCTGGAAGTGCTGGAAGGCTTGATCATCGCCTTCCTGAACCTCGACCGGGTGATCGACATCATCCGTTATGACGACGCGCCGAAAGACGCGCTGATGGCGGAAAACTGGGGCCTCAAGCGCGCCCGCGCCACGTCAGAGGCCGACTACGTTTCGCCGCTGCCCAGTTCGGGCGAGGGCGAGCTGTCCGAGGTCCAGGCCGAGGCGATCCTCAATATGCGTCTGCGCAGCTTGCGCCGGCTGGAGGAGATCGAGCTCAACCGCGAACGCGACGCGCTGCTGGCGGAACGCGAAGGGCTGCTGGCGCTGCTGGGCAGCGAAGAACTGCAATGGGCGAAGATCAGCGAAGAGCTGAAGGAAACCCGCAAGCAGTTCGGCCGCGATTACCCGGGCGGCGCCCGGCGCAGCCAGTTCGCCGAGGCCGTCGAGGTCGCAGAGGTGCCGCTGGAGGCGATGATCGACCGTGAACCGATTACCGTGGTCTGCTCAACGATGGGCTGGGTGCGCGCGATGACCGGCCATATCGACCTGACCCGCGAGTTGAAGTTCAAGGATGGCGACGGGCCGCGCTTCATCTTCCACGCGGAAACCACCGACAAGCTGCTGGTCTTTGCTTCCAACGGGCGGTTCTACACGATCCAGGCTTCCAACCTGCCCGGCGGGCGCGGCATGGGCGAGCCTTTAAGGCTGATGGTCGATCTGCCCAACGAGGCCGAGATCATCGACATCTTCATCCACCGTCCCGGTCGCAAGCTGCTGGTCGCGGCAACCGACGGCAATGGTTTCATGGTGACCGAGGACGATGTTCTGGCCCAGACCCGCACCGGCAAACAGGTGCTGAACGTCAAGGACGAGGTGAAGGCGCAGATCGTGCGCCCGGTGGAGGGCGATCACGTCGCCATCGTCAGCCAGAACGGCAAGTTCCTGGTCTTCCCGGTTGCCGAGCTGCCGGAAATGACCCGCGGCAAGGGTGTGCGGCTGCAGAAATACAACATGGCGCGCGGCCGCCAGGGCACGCTGGAACTCGATGGCGGGTTGTCGGACATCACCACCTTCACTTGGGACGAGGGGCTGAGCTGGGAAATGGGCGGCGGCAAGACGCGGCACGAACCCGACATGTCCGACTGGCTGGGCAAGCGCGCCGGCGTCGGCAAGAAGCCGCCCTACGGCTTCCCGCGCAGCTTCAAGTTCAGCTAAGCGTTGCGAAATTGTGCGCCTTCGGCGCGCATGTTTGTCTCGTCTCCGGCCTGCGGCCTCCGCCTCGGGGCTGCCTCCGGCGGGGATATTTGAAAACAGGAGAAGCTAAGGGGGCCCCTAGACCGCTTCCGCCTGCAGCCAGACCCCGCCTTCGGGGCGCAGGGTGAGGATCATCACCGGGTCCGGATCGCGCCCGGGCACCGGGGTGAAGCGGAACCGGGCCAGCAGGGTGGACAGGATGATCACCGCCTCCTGCAGCGCGAAGCTGGCGCCGATGCAGATGCGCGGCCCGTCGCCGAAGGGCAGGTAGCTGTAGCGCCGGATCGCCTTGCGGTCGGCGAAGCGGTCGGGGTGGAAGGCATCGGGATCGTCCCAGTGCAGGTGGCTGCGATGCAGCGCGTAGATCGGCAGGATCACCGTGTCGCCGGGGCGCACCTCGCGCCCGCCCAGCGTGTCGGGTTTCAGCGCGGTGCGCGACACCATTCCGGCAGGTGGATAAAGTCGCAGCGCTTCCTCGACGATCATCCTGGTATAGTACAGCTCCGCCAGGTCGTCGGCATTGGCGGCGCGGGAGCCCAGCACCGATTGCGCCTCTGCCCGGGCCTTGTCCTGCGCCTGCTGGTCGAAGGCGGCGAGGTAGAGCGCCCAGGACAGCGTCAGCGCCGTGGTTTCGTGCCCCGCCACGATGAAGGTCAGCAGGTTGTCGCGCAATTCGCCGGTGGACATCCGGCGCTTGGTTTCAGGGTCTTCGCCCTGCAACAGAAGGTCCAGTAGGTCGGGCACGCCCGCGTGGCCCTCGCTGCGGCGCGCCTCTATGCTGGCATCGGCGAAGCGCTTCATCTCGGCCAGGTAGCGGCCCGAGACCAGCCGCGCCGGGCGCGGCACCCAGTCGGGCAGGCCGAGGATGTCGAACAGCGAAACCCGCCCCGCCGCCGCGATATAGCTGTCGATGGCGCGGTGCACCGCATCGCGGTCAAAACCGCCGCTGCCGGAAAAGGTGACGTCGCCGATCACGTCGAATGTGGCGCGGACCATTTCGTCGGCCATGTTGACCGCCCTGGGGCCGCTTTGCGCCACCCGCGCGCAGGCGCGTTCCGCCGCGGCGGTCATGATCGGGGCCAGGTTGGTCACGTTGCGATGGGAAAACACCGGGGCGGCGGCGCGCCGCTGCCAGCGCCAATGCGCCCCTTCGGCGACGAACAGGGATTCGCCGATCGCCGGGCGCAGCAGGTTCTTGGTGACCAGCGATTTCGGGTAATCGTCCAGCCGGTCCAGCAGCACGCGGCGAATCGCGTCGGGGTCCATCACCATGTGCCAGCGCTTGCCGGTCCTGCCGCTGACCATCGGTTGTTTCGTTGCGATGTCGGGGATGATCGACAGCACGTTGCGCCGCGCGGCGTTGAGGCTTTGCAGGATGCTCATCGGTTCGCGCACCAGCGGGACGCGGACAGGGATCGGCGGGGTCTGATGCATGGCGGGCCTCCTGTGAGTGTCAATATAGGTGGCCCTGGGCCCGGCGGCAAAGCGGCGCGCGCGGATTGCGCGGCGCGGCGCGGCGGTCTATGCCATGTCAACGGCAGAAGAAGGAGTTGCCCATGCTGTCCCGTTTCGCCGCGCTGATCGCGCTTTTGCTGGTCACCGCCTGCACCAATGCCAACGACCTGGACGAGGCGCCGGTCGGGCTGGGCGATTTCCGGCTGGGCCACGATATCGTCATCGCGCCCAAGGTGGTGAAGGGGCCGCTGTCGCGCGACGCCAGCGAAGAGGAATGGCAGGCGGCGCTGACCGCGGCGATCGGTGAGAGGTTCGGCCGCTACGAGGGCGAGCGGCTGTATCATTTCGCCACCTCGGTCGAAGGCTATGTGCTGGCGCAGCCCGGGATTCCGGTGGTGGCATCGCCGAAATCGGTGCTGATCATCAATTTCACCGTCTGGGACGATTCCAAGCGCGCCAAGCTGAACGAAACCCCCGAACAGTTCACCATCATGGAAGCCCTGTCGGGAGAGACCGTGCTGGGTTCGGGGCTGACCCAGTCGAAAGAGGTTCAGATGCAAAATCTCAGCCGCAACGCGGCCAAGGTGATTCAAAACTATCTGGTGAAAAAACAGGAAGAAGAGGGCTGGTTTGCCCCGCAGGGGGCAGTTGCGGAGTGAAACCCGCCCAAAGCCGCTGAAATATGGCGTTTGGCGGGGGGGCGGCGACAATGCAGCGCTTGATTTTCCTTTCCAAAACCAATAAACGGCCCGCGATGACCAACCCGGGCCGCAGGGGCCCCCAAACACGAGGCGCCTTTTAAAGATGGCAAAGGAAAAGTTTGAGCGTTCTAAACCGCACGTTAACATCGGCACGATCGGCCACGTTGACCACGG
>NZ_WWEN01000013.1 GCF_009857745.1 Thalassovita mangrovi | reverse complement strand
TCCAGCCCGGAACCCAGATCGACGCAAAAGACCTGCTGATCGAGTTCGAATGAAACAAAGGGGGCCTGCCCGCGCCGGCAGGCCCCGAGAGACCGCCAATCGGCACGACGGATGACAATCCGGACACGCAACGCCCCGGCCGGATCATGGCCGGGGCGTTGCTTTTGCCGAAAGCGCTTCAGGCGGCCCTCCCAAGGCAGCCATCGCGTTTCGTTATAACCGCTTGCACCCAATGGGATTGGTAACCGTTCCGCCCGGCTGACATGCTGATGGAGGCATCCGCGCAAGGGTGCCGCATGATCCGCTTTCAACACGGGTCACCGGAAATCTCCGACGCAATCGTCGAATTAATTCAGGATGGAACATGGACGACGTCTTGTCACCGCCTGGGGCGCTTCGAGGCGCGCTTCAGGCCAATCCCCGCATTCCCTACCGGCTGGCGCACCAGCAGCCCCCCTTGCGGGGTCCCGAAGGAAAACGCCTGATCGTCAACCTGGTGGTGAATATCGAATACTGGCCCTTCGACCAGGAAATGCCCCGCAAGGTGCTGACCGCGCCGCACGGGCGCGAACAGGTGCCGGATGTGCCCAATTTCTGCTGGGCGGATTACGGCATGCGGGCCGGGATGGCGCGGCTGCTGTCGCTGCTCACCGCGCGGCGGCTGCCGGTTTCGGCCAGCATCAACGCCACCGTCATCGACGCCTATCCCGACTGCGCCGAACAGATCCGCGACGCGGGTTGGGAATTCATCGGCCACGGCATGCACCAAACCAGCCTGCAGGGCGGCGCCAGCGAAGCGGAGGTCATCCGCGACACGTTGCACAAGCTGCAGCAGTTCACCGGCACACCCGTGCGCGGATGGCTGAGCCCGGGATTGCGCGAAACGGCGGACACCCCGGATATTCTGGCCGCGCAAGGCGTGGAATACCTGTGCGACTGGAGCGTCGACGACGTGCCGCACCGGTTGCAGGCCGCCCCAACCCCGCTGATCGCCATGCCCTACACGCTGGAGATCAACGACTCGGTCGTCTACGCGGTGGAAAAACACAGCTCGCCCGAAATGCTGCAGCGCCTGCAGGCGACGCTGGCCTGTTTCGACAGCCCCGAGGAACCCGAAGGCGCGCGAGTGCTGGGGATCGGGCTGCATCCGCACCTGATCGGCGTGCCGCACCGGTTCCCCTACCTGGTGCAGATGATCGACCTGCTGCAGGGGCGCGACGACGTCATCTTCATGACCGGATCCCAGATCGCCGACTGGTACATGCAGGAGACCGCCCGATGAGAAGCGATGAACCGGATATCCTGGACGATTTCGCCACGCGGTTCGCACCGGGCCATACCGCGCTGCTGATCATCGACATGCAGAAGGATTTCTGCCTCGACGGCTATGCCACCAGCCGGGCCGGGCGGCCCTTGGATGCCGCGCGCGCCATCATACCCAGCGTGCAGACCCTTCTGGCAGCGGCGCGCGAGGCCGGCGTTCTGGTGTGTCATGTCGGGTTCTGGACGCTTGAGCGGCACCGCAGCGACACCGCGCCCTGGCTGGCGCAGCGCCGGCGCGCCACCTATGCCTCGGACCGGATCGCGATGGAGGGCAGCGAAGGCGCGGACTTCATCCCGCAACTGGCCCCGCAAGAGGGCGAGCCGGTGATCCGCAAGCACCGCTACAGCGCCTTCAAGGGCACCAACCTGGATACCGTGCTGCGCGCCCGGGGGATCCGGTCGGTGGTGCCGACCGGAGTGTCGACCAATGTCTGTGTCGAAAGCACGCTGCGCGACGCCTTCGAGACCGGCCATTACACCGCTTTGCCCCGCGACACCTGCGCGTCGTGGGACCAGGGGCTGCACGAGGCAACCTTGAAAACCGCCAACGCCCGCTTTGGACTGGTCTGCGACAGCGCCGACCTGATCCGAGCCTGGAAAGGAGAACCCCAATGAAAGACGCGATGACCAAACACGATTCCCTGACCGCCGAAGCGGCCAGTTTTGCCTCGGGCCTGGCCTATGAGGATATTCCCGCGGACACGCTGCATATCGCCAAGCGCTGCATCATCGACGGGCTCGGCGTCATGCTGGCCGGGACCGAGCAGGAAGCCCTGCATGTGGCGGACCGCTATCTGCGCGACGCCGGCGCGCGGCCGGTCGCCCGGCCGGTCGGCAATCCTAACCTGCGGCTTTCGGCGCAGCAGGCGGCGTTCTGGAACGGGCTGGCCGGTCATGCGATGGATTGGGACGACACCCAGGTCGCCGAGGGGCCGAACCGGCCCTACGGGTTGCTGACCCATCCGACCGTGCCGCCGCTGGCCGCAGCGCTGGCGCTGGCCGACACCGATCACACGGTAAGCGGCAAGGACCTGATCACCAGCTTCGTGGCCGGGGTCGAGGTGGAATGCAAGATCGCCGAGGCGATCAATCCCGACCACTATAACCTGGGCTTTCACACCAGCGGCACGATCGGCACCTTCGGGTCGGCGGCGGCCGCGTCGCGGATGATCGGGCTGAACGCGGATCGCACCGCGCAGGCACTGGGCGGGGCGGCGTCGATGGCGGCGGGGATCCGCGCCAATTTCGGCAGCATGGGCAAACCGATGCATGTGGGGCGGTCGTCGGAAAACGGCGTCACCAGCGCGCTGCTGGCGCAAGAAGGCTTCACCTTCAACGACGAAGCGCTGGACGGCAAATGGGGCTACCTGTCGGTGGCCGGTCGCGGCGGCGAGCCGGATCTTGTCATGGGCCGGTTCGGCGCGCCGTTTTCGCTGAGCGAACCGGGCGTCAGCATCAAACCCTATCCCTGCGGGGTTCTGACCCATCCCTCGATGGACGCCATGAAGGCGCTGATGGAAGAACACGCGCTGACGCCCGACGATATCGAAAGCGTCACGCTGTTCGCGTCCAACAACATCCTGCATCCGATCCGTTTCCGCGTTGCCCAGACCGAGTTGGAAGGCAAGTTCTGCATGGCCTTCCTGCTGTCGGCGATCATCCTGACCGGCCGGGCGGGCAAGGCGGAATTCACCGATGCCTTCGTGCAAAGCCCTGAATGCCAGGCCATGCAGCTGCGCGTCGAGACGCAGTTCGATCCCGACATCGCCGCGATGGGGCATGAAAAGATCCTGTCGCGGATCGAGGTCGTGACGAAAGCGGGCGAGACCATCCACCGGTTCTCGGACGACCGCTATCGCGGCGGGCCGGACAACCCGCTGTCCGACGCGGAACTGGAAGGCAAGTTCATGGATTGCGTGTCCGGAATCCTGTCCGACGCGCAGACCCGCGAGGTGCTGGATACGATCTGGTCGATCGAAACCCAGCCCAGTGCGCGCGTCCTCCTGGATCTGGTGAACGGCTGATCCCCCCGTCCGGCGGTTTCGTTTTGCACCGCGATTTTTCTGGTCTAGACTATGCCTGCCCCGGGCGTCGGTCCGGCCGCCAGATCGCAACGGAACATCACGAACCGCCGGACATTTTTTCATGGAAATGCGCCAATTGCACTATTTCGTCGCGCTTGCGGACGAAGCGAGCGTGTCACGCGCCGCCGTCAAGCTGTCGGTGGCGCAACCGGCGATCAGCCGTCAGTTGCGGCTGCTGGAAGAGGAACTGGGCGTGCCCCTGTTCCATCGCACCGGGCGCGGCATGAAACTGACCAGCGCGGGGCGCGTCTTCGACGGCCGCGTGCGCAAGATCCTGACCGATATCGGCGAACTGGAACACGATGTCCGCGCCCTGAAAGGCGTTGTCGAGGGCAAGGTCACGCTCGGCGTGCCGCCGACCGAAAGCCACATTCTGCTGCCACGGCTGCTGGATACGCTGCGCCGCGAACATCCCGGTGTCGACTTGCGCATCGTCGAGGCGTTCAGCGGCGACGTGAGCGAATTGCTGACCACCGGCCATATCGATGTTGCCCTGTTCTACAAGGCGCCGCGCACCAAGCACTACGTCGCCGATGAGCTGCTGCACGAAAGCCTTTACCTGCTGCAGCAGGGCGGCACACCACCGCCGCAAGACGCGCCGCTGCAGATCACCGACCTGGTGGATTACCCGATGGTTCTGCCCAGCCGCCGCCATGGCCTGCGCGCGCTTCTCGACCAGGTCTGCAGCGAAATGGGCGGATCGTTGACGGTGGAACACGAGGTCGATTCCCTGATGACCATCGTGCGCATGGTGGAAACCGGCAATGTCGCCACGATCCTGCCCTTCAACGCGGTGCAGCGCGAGATCGCCGAGGGCCGCATCATAGCCACCCAGATCGATCCGATGCACCTGCGGCGGACTTTGGTTCTGGCCACCACGACCCACCACCCGGTACGGGCCCCGATGCGGATCGTCGCCCAGCTCTGCGCCGATATCGTGCACGACATGGCGGCCAGCGGTGAATGGCAGGGCATCCTGTCAAAGCGGCAGGCCGGCTAGGCGCGGGTCATTCCCCGGGGCAGGCCAACCCCATCAGCTGCCGCACGTCCGGAAGGTTGTCCAGATCGGCGATGCAATCCTGCAGCGACGTGATCTGCGCATCGTCCAGCGGGTGCAGGGCGGCGCGGCAATTGGCGCGAAACTTGTCCGCCCGCTGCGCGTCCGAAACCGGGTTCGACGGGTGACCAAGCGCCTGGCCGATGGTTTCTTCCGCTTCGCTGCCGTCGGCATAGACGATGGCGACGCGGCTGGGACCGAAGGCACTGGGTTCGGCCATGTCGAAGGTTTCGACCTCGATTCTTCCGGCCAGCGCCAGCGCCTGCGGATCGCACAGGGCCTCCGATGTGAAATGCCCGCCGCCAACATGGCCGTCCAGAAGGCAGCGCGCCACGCAATAGGACAGGCAAAGGCGGGCATAATTCGCGGGCATGTCCGGCCGTGCCGGACGGCCGACCAGGGAATGGGCCACCGGCGATACGGTGACCGTCACGCGGCGCAGATCGGCCTCGCTGCAAGCGCGACGCTGCTGCAGGCGCAGCACCGCCTCGATCGCGCCGTGGGTGGCCCGGCCGGTCGGGAAGGGTTTTTCGACCACCTCCTCGATCCGTCGGCCGCGCGACATCGCCGCCAGGGCCGGGGGCAGGTCCGCGCCGTCCTCGAACAGGTTGAAATATCCGAAACGCCCTTCCAGCGTGTTCTGCGTGGCGTGCAGCCCCGCGCGGGCCAGATCGGCGGATTCGACCGCAGCGCGGGCATTAAACCCGATCTGCAGGGCCAGCAGCATGGTGCCCTCTTCATGCGCCTGCATCGATCCGCAGGATTGTGCGTATTGCGCGCCGAAAGCGTTGATCAGCTGGGCACGATCCAGCCCCGCGATCTTGCCCGCCGCCGCCGCCGCGCCGAAACCGCCCAGAACGGCGGGGCGGAAGAATTTCATCGGCGCGGTCCCGGCCAGCCCCAGCGTCGCGGCCACATCGACGCCCGCCACCACCGCTTCGATCAGGGCCTGCCCGCTGACGCCGCCGCGCACCTCGGCCACGGCCAGGGCGGCCGGCAGAACCGCCGTCAGCGCATGAACGACCGCGTCCTCGTGCAGACAGTCGAATTCCGAGTTGTGGATGCAATAGGCGTTGTAGAGCGCGGCCAGACCCGCGGGGTAGCGCCCGCTACGGCCAAAGACATGCGCAACACCACCCTGCCCCCAGCCGTCGTTCGATGAGAAAAGATCGCGGGCCCATTGGCCGGTGCTGCCGGCAAGCCCGACCCCGACCGAATCCAGGATCAGCCGCCGCGCCGCCCCCCGCGTCTGGCCGGACAAACCATCGTAGCGGGTTGCGATGACGTGATCGGCGATGGTGGCGATTGCATCCATGGAGAAGTCCTTCCTGTGCGGCGCGGCGTCCGGGTTATTTCATCATGGCCGGCAGCCACAATGCGATTTGCGGGAAAGCGATCACCAGCCCGATCATCACCAGCAGCATGCCCACGAACGGCAGGGTGCCGGACATCACGTCGTTCATCGGCCCGCCATTGGGCCGGGTGCTTTGCACCACGAACAGGTTCAGCCCGATCGGCGGCGTCACCAACGCGGTTTCCAGCAGAAGCATCAGGATGATGCCGAACCAGACCGGATCGAAGCCCAGCGACACCACGATCGGCGTGACGACGGGCACGGTGGCGATCATCATCGACAGCGTTTCCATGAAACAGCCGAGCACGATGTAGAAGGCGGCGATGACCAGGATTGTCTGGTAGGGGCCAAGGCCCAGGGTGCTGACGAAATGTTCCATCGCCGCGGCCAGGCCGATCGCCGAGAACACCAGGTTCAGGAAATAGGCGGCGATGATGATCAGGATGATCATCGCGGTGGTGCGCATGGTGCCCTCGAAGGCGGTCAGCAGCACCGGCAGCGAAAGCGCGCCGAAGGCCGCCGCCAGGATCAGGGCGGCGATCACACCCAGCGCCGCCGCCTCGGTCGGGGTGGCGAACCCGGCATAGATCGATCCGACGACCACGGCGAAAATCGCCGCCGGAGGCAGGAGATGCGGTAGGCTTTTCAGCCGCGCGCCCCAGCTGGTGACGATGGGTTTCCCGCCCCATTTGGGATTGAGCATGCAGGCCGCCGCGATCAGAGCCATGAACAGGCCGGCCAGTAACAGCCCCGGCAGGATACCCGCCAGATAAAGGTTCGGCAGCGAGGTGTTGGTCATCACCGCGTAGATGATCATGTTGATCGACGGCGGGATCAGGATGCCAAGCGTCCCGCCGGCCGCCAGCGTGCCGAGAAACAGCCGTTCGCTGTAGCCGTAGACCGGGACTTCGGGCAGCGCGACGGTGCCGACCGTGGCGGCGGTGGCCACCGAGGACCCCGAGGTGGCGGCGAACATGGCGGAGGTACCGATATTGGAATGCATCAAGCCCCCGGGCAGCCAGCCAAGCCATTGCGACAGTGCCATATACATCCGCGACGACACCCCGGTGCGCAGCAGGATTTCGCCCAGCAGAACGAACATCGGAATGGCGACCAGAAGATTGTTGGTGCTGGTTGACCAGGCGATATCGCCTAGCGTGCGCACCAGCGGCATCGGTGAATAAAGCTCGGCCAGGATCAGGCCAAGGACACCCATGACCGCGGCCACCGGCAGGCTGAGCAGGATCAGGACGATCAATGTGGTAAGAGCAGTGGCGAGCATGGCCGTTATCCTTGTCTCGCGTGGTTTAGGTCGGTCAGCACGGCGTGTTCCTCGACCTCGTCATCCACGGGTTTGATACCTGCGATCCGGGTGATGCCCGCGGCGTCGCCGCGCCAGAGATACCCGATCGACCGAAGGCACAGCAGCAGCAGCGTGAGGACGAAAAACCCCAGCCCGGCCACCCAGAGCGATTGCGGCAGCCAGAGCGGCACTTGCAGGGCGGAATTGGATCGCGACCCGAAATCGATGCTGTTTTTCAGAAGCTGCCCCGCCCAATAGGTGATCAGCAGCAGGAAACCGGTCATCGCCGCGAGGCTGAGAAGGTCAAGCAGCGCGCGCAGCTGCCGGTTGGCGATATTGTACAGCACGTCGATGCGGATATGGGCGTGTTCCAGCAAGGCGAAAGACATCGTCCAGGATACCGTTACCGCCAGGACATATCCGGTGATTTCGTTCATGCCGCCAAGGGTCACCCCGAAGAATTTCCGCAGCAGCACCTCGACCATGACCAGAAAGCAGATGACGATCAGCGCAAGACCGGAAATCCAGGTGGCGACGCGGCTCAGACCGCGCGCGCCGTTCAGCGCCCGGTCCAGAGGCGTTGCCGCCTCTGGACTCTGTTGGTGTTTCGTCTTGTGACGCGACATCTCAGTTCACTTCCACGGTCATTCCGACAATCGGGCCGATCGTCCGGTTGAACTCGTCGACGCAATCCTTGCCGCAGCGCTCGGCCCATTTCGGCAGGATGACGTCCCGGGTGATCTTGTCCAGCAGCTTGTAATCTTCGTCGGTGACGGAAACGAGGGTCATGTGGGCCTTGGTCCCGACCTCGCAGGGTTCGGCGCCCACGTTGCAATTGATGCCGTCCTGGGTTTCCTTGCCCGCGCCTTCCCAGATGTCTTTTTCCAGCACGTTCAGTTCCTGCTGCAGGAAGGATTGGGTTTCGGGATTGAGCCGGTTCCAGAAGGCGAGGTTCGCGGTGGTCACCATCGTGCTCCAGCCGACGGGAAGCGCATAGAGATGGGTGGACACCTCGAACCACTTGGCCGAATTGCCCGACAGGGTGCCGGTGATGGCGCAGTCCACCACGCCGGTTTGCAGGGCGGGGATCACATCGGCAAAGGCCATCGTCACCCCGGTTCCGCCCAGGGCCGATACGAATTCGGACAGGGTGCGGTTGCCGGTGCGCACCTTCTTGCCGGACAGATCGCCGAGGTCCTTGATCTCGGTATTGCAGTAGAGAACCTGCGCCGGATAGGGCCAGGTGGCCAGAACCTTCACGCCGTATTTGTCGGTGAAATAGGAATCCAGCACCGGCTCATAGGCTTCCGCGATCGCATGGGCGGTGTCCACGGTCGGGGCCAGCCCGGCCAGATCGGCGGCTTCGTTGCGGGCATCGTCCGATGCGGTATAGCCAAGGACGGTGGTGCTGATATCCACCACGCCCTGGCCGGTCAGGCGCAGGATTTCGCCCCCTTTCAGGCCCATCTGGTCGAAGCCGCGCACATTGGCGGTGATCCGGCCGCCCGAAGCTTCGGGCAGGTGCCGGTCCCAGAAAGCCTGTTCGTAGTTTTCGTAGGACGACAGGAAGGAGACCGAACCCAGGACGTTCATTTCGACGCTCTGAATTTCGGCGTGGCTTGCGGTTGCGGCGACCGTTGCGATCGCCAGAGCGGCGCCGATTCCGGTCAGCGTGGATTGAGGTTTCATGTCGGTATTCTCCCTGGTGACGGTATGGCGGCGTTTTTTATCCTGGCAATTCGGGCCGGACCGCCGATCGTTGTTGAGCTACGCCTGTGATGGCGACTTTCGGAACTTATCGCGGTTTCGCCGAGTTGCGAAAATCAACCAGATATGCCGATTTGTTATAGCTGTGACGCACTTCACATCGGCGGCCGAGAGGAGCGGTGTGCTCCCCCGTTGGAACCAGACGCAAACAGCCGCCCTGCGGCGGCTTTTAACATATTGTTATGTTTTGGAATTTATTGGTTTCGGGGGTAGAATTTGGACACT
This sequence comes from Thalassovita mangrovi, assembly GCF_009857745.1. GTDB lineage: Bacteria > Pseudomonadota > Alphaproteobacteria > Rhodobacterales > Rhodobacteraceae > Thalassobius > Thalassobius mangrovi. Next base: position 30,595 of record NZ_WWEN01000013.1, on the reverse strand, counting down.
GTTTGCCCCCTGCGGCTTTCCGGTCGAATTGGAAGGAAAGCCGAACAGCACCCATCGATTTTCGCTGAGGCACGACAACAGGGCGCGATCTGCACAGTATTCCGAAGAACTTCGTTCGTCGCTCTACTCATTGCCGTCGCGCGACAGGCTGCGCAGATCGCGCAGGGGAACCGGCCGGGCGGGCATCCGCGCCGCGAAGGGTTTCGCGTCGGCGGTCGAACCACCCCGGGCTGCGGCGATTTCTTCCTGCACGGCACGATGGCAGAAACGGCCCTGGCACGGCCCCATGCCGGTGCGCGCCAACAGTTTCGCGGCATCCGCCGAATGGATCGTCGGGTTGTCCCGCAGCAAGGCGCGGAAGGCGCCGGTCTTGACGCTTTCGCAGCGGCAGATCGCGGTGTCGTCATCGCGCAGCCCCTGCAGCAGCGCGGCGCCCGGATCGGCCAGCCGTTGCAGCAGCGTGGCGAAATCGCGGCGATGGCGGCGCTGCGTCTGCGCCCGCGCGATTTCGGTCTCGGAAACCGATTTTCCCAGGCTTTCGGCGATGGTCAGCCCGGCCAGCACGCCCTCGGCCACGGCGCAGGGTTCGCCGCCGATCCCGGCGGTTTCTCCGGCGACGTAAAGCCCGGGTTGGGAGGTCTGCATCCGCGCATCATGCGGGATGATCCAGCCGCCGCCGGTTTCCGACCACACCGGGTCGACGCCGATCTGACGCGGCAGTTCGGCCGAGCTGGTGAAGCCATAGCAGAAGCCGAACGCGTCGCAGGCGATGGTTTCACCCGTCGCATCGAGACGGTCGCTGGGCGCGATCCGCACCTGTTGCAGCGTGTCATCGCCCTCGGCGCGGACCACCACCTTGCCGAAATGCACCGGCACCCCGGCGCGGTGCAGTTTCAGATAGGCGCGCGCGCCTTGGGCAAAGACCGGCAGCGATCGCGATGCCACCAGTGGCGCGCCGAGCATTTCCTTGATCCGGCCGAAGCTCTGGCTGAACACCACCCCCACCGGGGTGACGCCGAAATCCAGCAGCTGCGCCGCGATGACCAGCATCAGCGGATGCGATCCACCCAGCAGGATCGACGCGCCGGGGGCCACCCCCTGCCCTTTCAGCATCGCCTGGATGCCGCCCGCGCCCATCACGCCGGACAAGGTCCAGCCGGGGAACGGCACCGCCATGTCGTGACAGCCCGCCGCGATCAGCACGCGCCGCGCCTTGAGTGCCGCCGCGCCATCGGGGCCGGAATGGAACAGCTCGAACCCGTCCTCGCCCCCGGGGGTCAGGCCCCAAACCATGCGGTTGCCCTGCCAGTCGATCAGCGGTTCGGCGCACAGCGCCGCGCCCGCGCGCCCGGCGGCAGCGTGTTTGGCGCCGAACCGGTCCTTGGGGTAAATTCCGTCGGCGAAGGGCTGGCGGAAAATCTGCCCGCCCGGCCGCGCCTGTTCGTCCAGTACCGTCACCCGCAGCCCGTGCCGGATCGCCGCCCGCGCGGCGGCCTGCCCGCCGGGGCCACCGCCGACGATGACCAGATCGGTGATATCGGTCATACCAGGCCCTCCGGCAATGTGTTGGGCGCGGCGGCGATCTTCATCCCGTCCTCGACCGGGGTCACGCAGGCGCGCAGCACGATGGGGCTTTCGCCCGCCCGCGTCACCTCGACCGAGCATTCAAAACACACCCCCATGCCGCAAACCGGGCCGCGCGGGCCGGTGGGCGACATCCGGAACCGGCGGATGCCGTGGCGCAGCAGTGCCGCGGCGACGCTTTCGCCCGCGCGGGCGCACAGGCTGCGACCTTCGAAACTGATCGTGATTTCGCCTCTCATTTCGGCCCCATGAACATGTTGACGTGGTTGAACCGCGCCGGGGAAAACAGATCGATATCGAGCTCGGTCTTGCGGGTCAGCATATGTTCGGCCATCAGCGCGCCATAGGTCAGCCCCAGGGTGAAGCCCGAGCCACCGGTGGCGACGTAATAGCCCGGCGCCTGCGGCACCTCGCCCAGGATCGGCAGGCTGTCGGAGGTCACCCCCACGGTGCCGGTCCAGCTGCGCATCAGGTGCATCTGTTCGAGTTCCGGCACCAGGTCGAGCGCGATGGTTACGTTGCCCTGGATCGAGTCCAGGTCCGAGGCCGGTCGGCGCGACAGGTCGAACTGATCGCCCTTGCGGTGCATCCGCGCCGACCAGCCGCCGCCGATCAGCACATTGCCTTCGCGCAGTTGTTTCATCGAAATCCGCTTGCCGACATGCTGAATCAGATGACCGATCAGCGGCCGCGCGGGCGTGGTCGCGTTCATCGTCAGGGCCACCGGCAGCACCGGGATATGCAGCCCCGCCAGCGTGGCGATCCGCCCGGCCCAGGCGCCGCCGGCATTGAGCACCATATCGGCCTCGATCCGGTCGCCTTCGCCATCCGGCCCGGTGACATCGACCTCCCAGCGCCCGTCCCTGCGGCGCATCGCGGTCACGCCGGTGCCGCTGCGGATTTCCACCCCCTGCGCCAGCGCGCTGCGCGCCAGGGCCGAGGTGATCAGCCGCGGATTGCCGTGTCCTTCGACCGGGCAGAAGGAGGCGGCAAGCACCGTATCGGTCAGATAGGGCGCCATCTCCCGCACTTCGGCCTGGTCCAGCATCCGCGTCGGCAGGCCCCATTTTTCCTCGTGCGCGCGCTTGCGTTCGAGCTTGGCGACCTGTTCGGGCGTTTCGGCCAGCATCAGCCCGCCATGCATCACCACGTCAAGATCGTCTTCGCCCAGCTCACTGGTAATCCCGCCCCAGCGGTCAATGGCGTCGAGGGAGAGCGGCAGCATCGAGGCCGCCAGGGCGGTCATCGCCTCGCCATGTTCGACGAGCCGGTGTTCCATCTGGAAATGCAGGCTGCCGGCGTTCTGGCCGGAAGCGCCGCGGTTCAGGTCGCCCTTTTCGATCAGGCAGACCCGGGCGCCACCACGCGCAAGGAAATGGGCCGAGGCGACCCCGACCAATCCCCCGCCTATGATGACGACATCGAGGTTCACACCAGTTTCCTGCCCAGACGGGTCAGCGTGTCACGCACGATGTCGGTCTGTTCCTCGTTCAGCGGCAGCAGCGGCGCGCGGACATGGCCGCCGGGCAGCCCCTGCAGGTTCAGGGCGGTCTTGAAGATCGCCTGCGCGGCGCCGAATTTGCCGCCGTAATCCGCCGCGAACCATTCGCGCATCAGGATCATGTCCTTGTCTCCGAGTTCGCGGGCCTTTTCCATGTCCCCGGCCCAGATCGCGTTGAAGAAATCCGGCTGGTCCGAGCCCAGCACGGCCCCCGCGCCCATCAGCCCGTCGCCGCCTTCGTTCTTCACCATCGAGGTGCCGATCGGGTCCATGCCGAAGCCGAAGATACGCAAACGGTCGCGCATTGCGAAGAAGGTTTTCAGGAAATTGCGCAGCGACGGGGTGGAGTTCTTCAGCGCCACCACCTTTTCGAGGTCCGCGAGCCGTTCGATCAGCGGCAGCGACAGGTCGACATTGGTGCCGCGCGTCCAGTTATAGATGCAGATCGGCAGCGGGCTGTTGTCGCTGATTTCCTTGTAGAAGGCGAAGGTTTCGTCCTCGGTCGGCACCACATAGGGCGGCGGGCAGACCAGGATGCCGTCGAAGCCTGCTTCCGCCGCGACCTCGGCATAGCTCAGCGAATCCTGCGCGGTATAGGCGTTGCAGCCGCACAGCAGCGTCATCTTGCCCTTGAGCTGCGCACCGGTCAGGCGGATCTGCGCCTCGCGCTCGGCCCGGGTCATGGAAAACCATTCGCCGGTGGTCCCCGCCACGACAAGCCCGTGCAGCCGTTCGCCATGCAGCCATTCCAGCAATGCCGCCTGGGCTTCCTGGTCATAGGCACCGGAGGCATCAAACGGGGTGGTAATCGCGGGAATATACCCTTTCCAGTCGACGTCGTGGCGATCCATACTGTCCTCTAACGTTATTGGCTCCGGGGATCGGAGCGGTCCGGGACAGTATCGGGACAGCGCTGACTGCGCTCAATGAAGCCCATTCAAGAACTTCGTTGCGTTTGACGCAATCAGCCTTCCATCTGGGCCACCGCGCCCAGCCGTTTGCGCAGGCTGTTCATCAGCAGCTGCGTCGGCTTGGAAAAGCTGCGCCCGGCGCGGGTGATCAGATGGACATAAAGCGATTGCAGCACGGATTCCGACAAGGGCACCGCCACCATCGACCCTGCGCCGATATCGTTGCGGACCGAAAATTGCGGCAGGATGGTCAGCGCCCGGCCCGAGCGCACCCATTCGATCAACAGCGCGATGGAATTGGTTTCCAGCGCGCAGTTCATATGCGCCCCGCTTTCGATCGCGGCAAGGTCGATCAGCTGTCGCATCCGGAACCGGTTGTCGAGCAGCGCCAGCGCCTGGCCGTTCAGCTGCGCCAGCGTCAGCTGTTTATGCCGCGCCAAAGGGTGATCGGCGGGCATGATCACGCAAAGCGGCACCCGCGCGCTGAACCGCGACGCAATGCGCGGTTCGTTGGTCGGGTGGAACGCCATGCCGAAATGCAGATCATCATCGCCGATCATCCGCAGCATTTCGACCGTATCGGTGATCCGCACCGACATGGCGATACCCGGGAAGGCCTCGCCCAGATCGTCGAAGCTGCGAAACAGCGCCTCGCCCAGGAACCCCTCGCCGATGCCGATCCGCACATGGCCGGTGGTATTGCCCGCCAGGTCGCTGAGATCGTCGCGCAGCCGTTCGCGGATCGATTCGATCTCGCGGTAGTATTCGATGACTCGCTCTCCGGCCTCGGTCAGGCGGATGTCGCGGCGGCCATGTTCGATCAGTTCCGTGCCCAGTTCGCTTTCCAGCACCGAAATCTGCCGGCTGACCGAAGACGGCGCCACGTCAAGTTCATCGGCGGCAGCCCGCATTGAGCCGCAACGCCATGAGATGTAAAGGAAACGGGTGCGGTTATCGTTGATCTGCATCGGCTGACTTCCAGAAGAGACCCTGTGTTCGGGCGGAACAATCCTCGCCCAACGTTGCGAAAAACGCAACGCATTTGCGATTTCGTTATCATTGATGCCGACAACCCCGCACTGAATAGTCCTTCAAACGCCAAAACACCGGTGTCCAAAACTACGGGGAAACGCCACATGATACGTTCAGTCGCCGCAAACCTGCGCACAGCTCTCTGGCTGCTGACCTCTGCTTTCATTCTTCTGATCATGTTCGTGTCCTTCGGCGACGTGACCATGCGCACCTTCGCCAAGCCGATCCCCGGCGCCTATGAGGTGACAGAGATCGCGGTGGGCGCCATGGTCTTCGCCGCGCTGCCGATCGTGACGCTGAAGAACGAACATGTATCGGTGACGCTGCTGTCGGCACTGACCGCCCGGATCACCTGGCTGCGCTGGTGCGTGCTGATCGTCAGCCGCGGCATCACCGCGATTGTCTTCGCCTATCTGGGCTACCGGCTCTGGCTGCTGGGCAACGAATTCAACGCCACCGGCGCGGCGGCGATCTTTGCGGATTTCCCGCTCGCCCCGTTTGCGTGGTTCGCAGGCGTGATGTGCTGGCTCAGCGCCGTCGCCGGGCTGATCGCCGCCCCGGAACACCACCAGCAGCAGGATATCTGATATGACCATCGCTCTCATCGCTCTCGCCATCCTGTTCCTGCTTCTGCTGCTCGAAGTGCCGATCGCCATCGCCATGCTGGCCGTGGGGATCGGGGGCTTTGCCTCGATCGTCGGGTTACCCGCCGCGGGCTACATGGCCGCCGACAGCGCCTATCGCACGGTGCACAGCTACAACCTGTCGGTGATCCCGCTGTTCATCCTGATGGGCAACCTGATCAACCGGGCGGAGATTTCCAAGGAACTGTTCGATTTCGCCTATCGCTTCGTCGGCCACCTGCGCGGCGGGCTGGCCATCGCGACGGTGATTTCGGGCGGCATGTTCTCGGCCGTCTGCGGGTCGAGCCTTGCCACCGCCGCCACCATGGGCCGGATCGCCTATCCGTCGATGAAGCGCTACGGCTATGACGACGGGCTGGCCTCGGGCTCCATCGCGGCCGCCGGTACGCTGGGCATCATGGTGCCGCCGAGCGTCGCGCTGATCGTCTATGGCGTGCTGACCCAGACCGATATCGGCAAGCTGTTCATCGCCGGTGTGGTGCCCGGCATCCTGGGCGCGCTGCTCTATATCGGGGCGGTGATGTTTTCCACCCGGGTGCATCCGAATTCCGGCCCGGCGGGCGAACGCAGCAGCTGGGGCGAACGTTTCAACGCGCTGAAATCGGTGGGCGCGGTGGTGGTGCTGTTCGGCATCGTCATCGGCGGCATCTACGGCAACCTGTTCACCCCGACCGAAGCGGCAGGCGTCGGATCGGTGGGCGCGCTGGCGATCACCCTGTGGCGGCGCAAGCTGACCCTGCGCAGCTTCTTCGAAACCCTGGGCGAAACCGCGGTGATGAGCGCGACCATCTTCTTCATCCTGGTCGGCGCGCAGATCTTCGGCAATTTCATCAACGTGGCGGGTTTCACCGCGGCGCTGCAATCGCTGGTCGCCGGGCTGGACCTGCCGGCCTGGGCGATGATGATGCTGATCATCCTGCTCTACGTGGTGCTCGGCTGCGTGCTGGAAAGCATGTCGATGCTGCTGCTGACCATCCCGATCATCTATCCGCTGGTCCTGAGCCTCGGTTTTGATCCGATCTGGTTCGGCATCATCGTGGTCACCCTGATCGAGATCGCCCTGATCACGCCGCCGGTGGGGATGAATGTCTATATCCTGCAGGGCGTCCTGCCCGGCGTGCCGCTGAAGCGCATGTTCGCAGGGGTCGGTTATTTCGTGCTGGCCGACATCATCCGCATCGCCCTGCTGCTGCTGCTGCCCGGGCTGGTGCTCTGGCTTCCCGGGCTCATGTGATCCCGTTCCACCCAACAACCAATAAGACCAACCAACAGGAGAACCCTATGTCCCTCTCTTTGCGCATGAAAAGCCTCGTGGCGGGCGCGGCGCTGATCGCGTCCTGCGGTCAGGCCCTGGCCGAAAACGTCACCCTGCGCTTTTCCAACTGGGTGCCGCCGACCCACACCCTGACCGTCGACATGTTCCAGCCCTGGGCCAAGGATGTCGAAGAAGCCACCGAAGGCCGCGTCAAGATTCAGTTCCTGCCGGCCCTCGGCGCCCCCGCCGCGCATTTCGACCTGGTCCGCAATGGCGTCGCCGACATGGCCTTCGCGGTGCATTCCTATTCCCCCGACCGGTTCCCGCTGACCGAATTCGTGGAACTTCCCTTCACCGCCGAAAACGCGGTGGTGAACTCGGTCGCCTACTGGCGCACCTATGAAAAGTTCATGGCTGGGGCCAACGAACACAAGGGCACGCATCTGCTGGGCCTGTGGGTGCCCGGGTCCTACCAGCTGTTCACCAAGACCGGGCCGGAAACCCTCGACGACCTGGACGGGCTGCGCATCCGCATCCCCGGCACCCTGGTCGAAGAGATTTCCACCAAGCTCGGCATGGTGTCGATTTCCTCGCCGCTGACCGAAGCCTATGACCAGATTTCGCGCGGCATCATCGACGGCATGTTCCAGGACTACAGCACGGTGATCGACTTCAACATGACCGAGCATATGCCGAACTTCTTCACCGCGCCGGGCGGGTTCTCGGCGTCGAGCCAGTTCCTCGTCATCTCCGACCGCGCCTGGAACAAGATCAGCGACGCAGACAAGGCCGCCATCGACGCGCTGAGCGGCGAGGCCATGGTCAAGCGCTTTGCCCAGATCTGGGCCGACCGCAACACCGCCAGCCTTGCGAAACTGCGCGAGGCCGGGCTGACCCAGCACATGATCGAAGGCGAAAGCCTGGCGCAGCTGCATGCGAAGCTGGAACCGCTGGCGCAGGAATGGGTCGCAAAGGCCGGCACCAAGGGCGTCGATGCCCAGGCCGCGCTGGACTTCTACCGCGCGGAACTGGACGCGGTGGCCGAAGAGCTCGGCCAGTCGCGCAACTGATCCAGACAGAAAGGCGGCCCCCGGGGCCGCCTTTTTTCTAACCCCTCTTACAGAAAGCAGATCAAATGACCACGAACGCAATCAATCCCTGGAACTGGCAGGACGACTTCGGCTTTTCGCACGGTATCGAAGTGACCGCCCCGAAACGCATCATCGAAGTGTCCGGCCAATGCGCCACCGGCCCCGACGGTGCGCCGCAGGCACCCGGCGACATGGGCACCCAGATCACCCAAGCCATAGACAATATCGAAGCCGTCCTGAAAAAGGCAGGCATGGACCTGTCGAACATCGTGCGCATCCGCGTATTCGCCACCGACGTGAACGCCGCGCTGGTCAACTGGGGTGAAGTGCTCGGCCGTATCAACGCCGCCGATTGCCGCCCGGCCTCCACCCTGGTGGGCACCACCGCGCTGTTCCACCCCGACCTGATGGTCGAAATCGAAGCCACCGCGGCGGAGTGACGGCATGATCAACGGCATCCATCACCCCTCTCTGGTGACCGGCGACATGGACCGGGCGCTTGGCTTCTACCGCGACCTGCTGGGCCTTGAAGCCGTGTCGGAAATGGGTTGGGAAGCAGGGTCGGAGATGTCCGACTTCGCCTCCGGCATCACCGGCATCAAGGGATCGAGTGCCCGCGCCATGACGCTGAAGGCGGGCAATGCGTTCCTGGAAATCTTCGAATATTCCAAGCCGGAACCGAAACGCGACGGCACGCCCACCCTGGCGGACAAGGGCATCGCCCATATCTGTTTCGACGTCGCCGATGTGCAAGGCGCCTTTGATACACTGTCGGCCGCCGGCGTTCCCTTTGTCGGCACCCCGCTCGACGCGGGCCCGACCCGCGTGGTGTTCTGCCAGGACCCCGACGGCAATTTCGTCGAGCTGCAGCAGGTCACCGACCCGGCTTCGGGTCTGAAACTGGGCTGACCCGCCCTGCCCCGAAACGATTGCAGCCCGCGCGGTGATCTCCACCGCGCGGGCTGTTTCTTTTCCACGTGGCCTTCGGCCTGCCCAAACACGTCGAAAGCCCCGGGCGGATTTTCTCATGTCCTCGATATTTCGGAAGAATGAGAGTTGGTTGCAGGACCCCAACCGCCGTTTCCTACCTAAGCTTGTCGCGGCAGTATGAAAGACGGCGAAAAGACCGTCGTCACCTCCAACGGAAATGACCGCGACGTTCAAATAGCTACATTTGCAAAGCTAGGACCGCCTGACATTTCTGAATGTGAAGAACGGCCCTATAGCTGCCTTTCCTTTGACTGGCAGCGAATGACCGCTCCCAGCCCCTCGCCAGATCAAACCGACAGCAAACAACAGCAACGATTGAACCGCACATGGTGTTCGCCGTATGTTCTCAACCATGTCTGCCGATCTGTTCTCATCCTTCCCCCTGCGCAAGGCCCGTGTGCATGAGGTCCTTGGACCCGCCGCGGTCAGTTTCGCCGCCGTGACCGCCGCGCAGGCGGGGGCGGGGCTGTTATGGGTGCGCGAGGGGTGGCGCGGCGAGATGCCGAACCCCGTCGGGCTGAGCCCGTATTTCGATCCCTCGACGCTGCTGGTGGCGCAGGTGAAGACCCAGGCCGACGGGCTTGCCGTGATGGAAGAAGCCCTGCGCGACGGCGCCCTGCCGCTGGTCGTGATCGAACTGGGCCAGCCGCTTGGCCTGACGCCGGGGCGGCGGTTGCAGCTGGCGGCGCAGGCGGGGCAGTCGACCGGGCTGTGCCTGATTTCCGACGGGATGGGCAGCAACGCGGCGGAAACCCGCTGGCAGTGCGCGCCGGTTTTTGATCCCGTCTTCGATCCGGGCGACTCGACTCTGCAACGCTGGGACCTTATAAAGAACAAATCGGGAACATTGGGGGCCTGGCATGTTCGATGGGATACAGCGTCGCGTCGTCTCCGCATGGTTTCCCCGGCTGGCAAGTGACCGGATGCTGCGCGCGCAGCCGCTGGCCGGGCCCTGCGCGGTGACGCTCAGACAAAACAACGCAAACCGGATTCACTGCCTCAACGCGGCGGCCGAACGGCAGGGCCTGCAGCGCGGCATGTCGCTGTCCGAGGCGCGCATCTTCTGCCCCGACCTGCAAAGCCGCGCCGCCGACCCGCAGGGGGATCAGCAGTTCCTGCAGGTGCTGCGCCGCTGGGCCACGCGCTATTGCCCCTGGGTCGGGCTTGAGGGCGATGATGGGCTGGTTCTGGACATCAGCGGGGCGGCGCATCTGTTCGGTGGCGAGGCGCTGATGCTTGCCGATATGCGCCAGCGGCTGACCCGGGCCGGGTTCGCGGTGCGGATCGGGCTGGGCGACACGCGCGGGGCGGCCTGGGCGCTGGCCCGTTTCGGCGAAGGGGTGGCCGCGCCGGGCCAGCCTCTTGAGACGTTGGGGCCGCTGCCGGTGGCCGCGCTGCGGCTCGACGACAAGACGCTCACCGCGCTGCAACGGCTGGGGCTGCGCCGGATTTCCGATCTGGCGGCGGCGGCGCGCGCGCCGCTGACCCGCCGATTCGGGCCGGGGTTGCTGATGCGGCTGGATCAGGCGCTTGGCCGGCAGCCCGAGCAAATCACCCCGCTGGCCGATCCGCCGCATTACGGCGTGCGGATCACCCTGCCCGAACCGATCGGCCTGCAGGGCGACGTGATGGCGGCGGCGGCGCGGCTTCTCGATCAGCTTTGCGGCAAGCTGAAGGCGCAGGAGGCCGGCGCGCGCAGCCTGTGCCTGACCCTGCGCCGGGTCGATCAGGAACCGCAGGAAGTGGAACTGCGCCTTGCCCGCCCGCTGCGCGACCCGCAGCGTATCCTGCCGCTGTTCGAAACCGGCCTGCGCGAGGTGGGGGCCGGTTTCGGCATCGATCAGGTCCGGCTGGAAGCCACCCGGGTCGAACCCCTGCCGGTGCGCCAGATCAGCCATGTGTCCTCCGACGGCAAGGACCGGCTGGACGACCTGATTTCCCGCCTCGGCACCCGGATCGGGATCGACAATATCCAGCGCTTCCTGCCCGCCGACAGCCATATCCCCGAACGCAGTTTCCTGATCGCCCCGGCGGCCTATTGCGAACCGGCCGGGCCTTGGGTCGCCCTGCGGCCGCGGCCGCTGCGGCTGTTCCCGCCGGAACCGATCGCGGCGGCGGGGGCGCGGCCGCCAGGGCAATTCCGCTGGCGGCGGATGTCGCTGACCACCGCCCGCGCCACCGGGCCGGAACGGATCGCGCCGGAATGGTGGCTGGACGATGACAACTGGCGTTCGGGGCTGCGCGATTACTGGCAGGTGGAAACCCGGCAGGGCCGGCGGCTCTGGCTGTATTACACGCCGCAGGACCCGGGCTGGTTCGTGCAGGGGGAATTCGCATGAGCTATGCCGAGCTTTGCGTGACCACCAATTTCACCTTCCTCACCGGCGCGTCGCACCCCGAGGAAATGGTGACCCGCGCGGCGGAACTCGGGCTGGCGGCCATCGCCATCACCGACCGCAATTCGCTGGCCGGTGTCGTGCGGGCCTATTCGGCGCTGAAGGAACTGCGCCGCGAGGCCCCTGAAAACGCCCCCCTGCCCAAGCTGATCACCGGTTGCCGCCTGGTGCTGCACGACAGCGCGGTCGAATGGCTGGCGCTGCCGCGCGACCGGGCCGCCTATCAGCGGCTGACCCGGCTGCTGACCCTGGGCAAGCGTCGGGCGGAAAAGGGCGGCTGCCTGCTGGACCTGCAGGACCTGCTGGAAAACGGCACCGGCATGATCCTGATCGCGCTGGCCCGGGGGGATCTGGGCGCGCTGGCCGCCGATATCCGGCGCGTCCAGCGCCGCTTTCCCGGCCATGTCTTCCTCGGCGCCGCACCACGCTATGACGGGTCCGATCAGGCCCATCTCGCCGCCTGCGCCGGGCTGGCCTACCGCGTGTCTGCGCCGATGGTCGCGGTGGGCGATGTGCTGATGCACCGGGGCGGGCGCAAGGAACTGGCCGACGTTCTGACCTGCATGCGCGAACATATCACCATCGACGAGATCGGCACCAAAGCGCTGGCCAATGGCGAACGCCGCCTGAAGGGGCATTACGACATGATGCGGGTGTTTCACGCCCACCCCGCCGCCCTGCGCCGGACGCTGGAGATCGCGGCGCGCTGTTCGTTCTGCCTGAGCGAACTCAGCTACGAATACCCCGACGAGGTCGCCGGGGACGAAACCCCGCAAAAACGGCTGGAACGGCTGGCGCACGAGGGGCTGAAGCGGCGCTACCCGGACGGCGCGCCGCCAAGGGTTCACGCGCTGATGGACAAGGAACTGGGCCTCGTCGCCGAGCTGGGCTTCCCGGCCTATTTCCTCACCGTCCATGACATCGTTCAATACGCCCGCTCGATCGGCATCCTGTGCCAGGGGCGCGGATCGGCGGCCAATTCCATCCTGTGCTACCTGCTGGGCATCACCGATGTCGGCCCCGATCAGATCACCATGGTGTTCGAACGCTTCGTGTCGAAATACCGGGGCGAGCCGCCGGATATCGACGTGGATTTCGAACACGAGAGGCGCGAAGAGGTGATCCAGTGGATTTACCAGCGCTACGGCCGCCACCGGGCCGGGCTGTGCGCGACGGTCATCCATTTCCGCGCCCGCGCCGCGATCCGCGAGGTCGGCAAGGTCATGGGGCTGAGCCAGGACGTGACCGCCGCCCTGTCCGGCCAGATCTGGGGCATGTCCAATCGCGGCGCCGATCCCGGGCGGATGCGCGAACTGGGGCTGAACCCGGACGACCGCCGCCTGGCCCGGACCATCCGGCTGATCGAGGACATCATCGGCTTTCCCCGGCACCTGTCGCAGCATGTCGGCGGCTTCATCATCACCCGGGGGCGGCTTGATGAACTCTGCCCGATCGAAAACGCCGCGATGGAGGATCGCACGATCATCGAATGGGACAAGGATGACATCGACGCCCTGGGCATCCTCAAGGTCGATATCCTGAGCCTCGGCATGCTGACCTGCATCCGCAAGGCCTTCGACCTGATCGCGCAGCATGAGCGCCGGGACCTGAGCATCGCCACGGTCCCGCAGGAGGACGAAGCGACCTATGACATGCTGTGCCGCGCCGATGCGGTGGGGGTGTTCCAGGTGGAAAGCCGGGCGCAGATGAATTTCCTGCCGCGGATGCGGCCGCGCCGGTTCTACGATCTGGTCATCGAGGTCGCCATCGTGCGCCCCGGCCCGATCCAGGGCGGCATGGTGCATCCCTATATCAACCGCCGCCAGGGCCGCGAAGCGGTCGAATACCCTTCGGAGGAACTGAAGGCGGTGCTGGGCAAGACGCTGGGCGTGCCGCTGTTCCAGGAACAGGCGATGCAGATCGCCGTGGTCGCCGCCGGCTTCACCCCGGAAGAGGCAGACCGGCTGCGCCGTTCGCTGGCCACGTTCCGCAAGATGGGCACCATCGGCACCTTCCGCGACCGCTTCACCCGCGGCATGCTGGAACGCGGCTATTCCCCCGAATTCGCCGACCGCTGCTTTTCCCAGATCGAGGGCTTCGGCGAATACGGCTTCCCCGAAAGCCACGCGGCGGCCTTCGCGCTGCTGACCTATGTGTCGTCCTGGTTGAAATGCCACCACCCCGCCATTTTCGCCTGCGCCCTGCTGAATTCGCAGCCGATGGGGTTCTACGCCCCGGCCCAGATCGTCCGCGATGCGCGCGAACACGGGGTCGAACTGCGCCCGGTCTGCGTCAACGGCAGCGGCTGGGACAACAGGCTGGAACGCCGCGCCGATGGGGCGCTGGCCCTGCGGCTGGGGTTTCGCCAGATCAAGGGGTTCCGGGAAGAAGACGCCGGCTGGATCGTCGCGGCGCGCGGCAATGGCTATCGCGATCCCGAAGCGGTCTGGCTGCGCGCCGGGGTAGCGCCCGCGGTGCTGGAAAAGCTGGCCGAGGCGGATGCCTTTGCCGATCTCGGCCTGACACGGCGCGATGCGCTGTGGCAGGTGAAGGCCATTCGCGGCAAGACCCCGCTGCCGCTGTTCAACGATCCCATCGACGGCGAAGGCATCCGCGAACCGGGCGTCGAGCTGCCCGCCATGCATCTGGGCGAGGAGGTGGTCGAGGATTACGTGTCGATGCGGCTGACCCTGCGGGCCCATCCGATGGAGTTGCTGCGCCCCTCGCTCCCCGGCCTGACGTGCCATGACAAGCTGCCCACGGCGCCGCTGAAACCCACGACGGTTTGCGGCCTCGTCATCACCCGCCAGCGCCCGGGCACGGCGTCGGGGGTGATCTTCCTGACGCTGGAGGATGAAACCGGCGTCGCCAACGTGATCGTCTGGCCCAAGGTTTACCAGCAGTTCCGGCGCGCCGTCATGGGCGGGCGGCTGTTGCGGGTGAGCGGGCATTTACAACGCGAAGGCATCGTCGTGCACCTGATCGCGCAGCAGATCGAGGACATGTCACACCAGCTGAGCGAGCTGGGTCACCCGCTGGACGATGCCATCGGCATCACCCAACCGCAGGCCGACGACGCCCCCCGGCGTTCCAGCCCCCCGCCCCGCGCCCGGCATCCCAGGGAGCAGGCCAAGCGGCTGTTTCCCAGCCGGGATTTCCATTAGCGGCGGCATGATGGTGCTTCCGATCCGCCTCGGTCCGCTACAGCGCCAACCCGACGTTGGCAATTAAGGGCGGCGCAACCGCAGAGAAAACAAGCTTTGACCCTACTTGCCGTGTGCCGGGCCACAGCATTCTGCGTGGGCAGAATATCCGATCCGCTACGCCCGGCCCAAAGCTGACCGCCATATCCCAAGCAGCTAATGACGGTTCCCAGCCCGAAGGAGATGTTTACTCAAAAATACAGCTTGCGGCGCCGTCGGTCTCGAGGAGACGCACGTATGCGAGCAGAGCATCTCCGAAGCCGGTACTTCGCTCGGAAAGCGGTCGAATACACAGGCATCGCCTCAGGTGCTCACGCCGCCGCCGGTTCACTGCTGCCGGAACCACTGCGTGATCACTGCATAAGTTCCGCGTTCGTTCAGCAAGCTGTCATGCCCAAGACCGGGTATGATCTCCACCCGCCCCTTGTCATGCGCCGCCACGACGTCACGATACCCTTCGGCATACACCGCCATATCCTCGGCCCCGGCGACGATCAGGAACGGAGCTTCCATTGCGCTCAGCCCGTCCCCTGCCGTTTGCGGCGGCAAAGGCAGAGACGATGCCATCGCGGCAAAGGAATAGGCCGGGAAATCCGGCGGCGCATTCAGGTAGGCGACCGGCAGATGGTTGAAACGCCGAATGCCCGCCAGATTCAGAAGGATCAGCCCCGTCATCCGCGCGCGGTCGATGCGAAGCACGGGATCGGCCGGGGGCGAACGCGGCGCCGTCGGCCCCGGGCCGAACACCGGCGCGAACAGAAGGTAGCCCGCAACCTGCGGCCGGTCCGCCTTCAACGCGAACCGAAGCACAACGCCCCCGCCCATGGAATGCCCCGCCAGCCAAACGCGCGCGCCCGGGTTTTCGGACCGGATCGCCGCAATGACCTGCGCCAGATCATCCTCATACTGGCCGATCCGGTTGAGGTCGTAACGCCGGCCGCTCGACCGGTTGTGGCCGCGCAAGTCCAGCACGACCACCTGCGCACCCGTTGCCCCGGCCAGCAGCCCGGCCGGATTGTTCCACCGCTCCCCCGCCGCGCCGATCCCGTGGATCAGAACGATGACATCCCGCGCCGCGCCGTCACCGAATAGCCGGGCTGCGATAACCCCGCCGTCGTCGATATCGTACTGCTCGGACCGGAACCGGAAGACCTGATCGAAAACCACCCCGTTGGCGATCTCGATGGCCCGGTATTCCTCGGCCGTGCGCCCGCCCGCAAGGAACGGATGCGTCCGGGGCCAGAACACCATGGCGCAGATCAGCAGCAACATAAGGGCAAGAAGGCCAAGCAGACCGGCGACGACAAACATGACCCAATTCATTTTCACCTCATCTCTTTGCGATTTGGATCAGCGGCCCCGCGCCGGGGCCGGTTCATTGCGCACGCGTTTTGGCAACAGAAACAGAACCAGCCCCACCATCACCAGCGCCGCCGCGATCATGTCCAGCGCCGAAAACCGTTCCCCGAGAACCAAGGCGGACAGCGAAAGGCCAAAAACAGGCACCAGAAGCGAAAGCGGCGCCACCTGGTTGGCCGGGTGACGGCCCAGCAGCCAGGACCAGATGCTGGTTGCCGCCAGAGTGGAAAAAACGGCGGAATAGATCACCACGCCCAAGGCCCATGCGGGGGCCTTCACCGAGGACAGAACGTCGAGAGGCGGCCCCTCGAGCGACCAGGACAGCAGCAGGAGAGGCAGTGCCGATATGGTGGCGACCCAGACGGCAATCGCGATTGGGGATGCCGCGTTGCGCTGGCGCCGCAGCAGGATATTCGACGCCGCCCAGGACAGCGCCGCGCAAAGGATCAACACGATGCCAAGCCACGGCGCGCCGCCGGTGGCGTCTTGGCCAAACCCCAAGGCGGCGATACCGGCCCCGGCGATCAGCATCCCCAGAACCTGATTGATCTTCGGCGCCTCACCAAGGAACACGGCGGCAAGCACCACCGTGAAGAAGGCCTGCGTCTGCATCGCCAGCGACGCGATGCCAGGGGACAGACCCACCGCAATGGCCAGCGTGGAAAGCCCGAGCTGACCAATCCCGATCGCCGCGCCTAGCGCCAGAATGGTCGGCCATCCGAAGGGGCGCGGGACGAAGGGTGCCAGCATCGCGACGGCCAGAAAGCGCAGCGCGGTGAGCAAGGCGGGCGACAGGCCGGCGTCGAGGCCAAGGCGCACGGCAATGAAGTTCGCGGCCCAGAACAAGGCCACGAGAAGCCCGAGAAGAAGGTGTGGAATTGGCATGTTGGAGAATTCGCATTAGGTTGATGTTTGCTAATGTGAAAACAGCTCAACTCATGCCTGACAAACGAAATAATCTAAGCATAAGGCCAAGCACTGCTAATGGTGGCGGCGGTGTGGAAGCCGGTGTGCCGCTGGAATCGATCCGGATCTTCGAGGCGGCCGCGCGGCATCTGGGCTTCACCGCCGCCGCGCTTGAGCTCAATGTCACGCAATCCGCGGTCAGCCAGCGCATCAAGGCGCTGGAGGCGGCCCTGGGCGTGAAGCTTTTCGAAAGGCGGCCGAACGGGCTGCGCCTGACCGAAGCCGGGCAATCTTATCTGCTCGATATCCGCCCCGCCATCCAGAGGCTGCGTGCCGCGACCCGCCGCGCCGCATTCCGCAGTTCTTTACCGTCGTCAAAAGCGGACCGGGTGCTTGCCGTCAGCACCACCCAGTCGATTGCGCTTCTGTGCCTGATGCCGCATTTCGCCAGCTTCCGCAGCGCCTTTCCCGACGTGTCGCTGAAGATCGAAACCGCCTCGGCCCTGGTGGACCCGGCCGAGGCCGGCTTTGACTGCGCTATCAGGTATGGACCGGGGAAATGGCCAGGGGTGATCGCCGATCATCTGGCCGGAGAAACGCTGACACCGGTGTGCGCGCCGGCACTTCTGGAACCATCGCGGCGGTCGCTGGACCTGTCCGATCTTGCAAACTACCCGCTGGTGCATGACCTGGGACCGGTCAGTTGGATCGAATGGCTGGACCATTTCGGCGCCGCGCAGACGGTGCTGCCCGAAGTGCTGAACGTGTCCGAAAGTTCCTTGGCGGTTCAGGCGGCCCTTGATGGCGCCGGTGTGGCGCTTGGCCGGTCGCAGCTGGTGCGACGTGGCATTTCCAGCGGACGGCTTGTCGCGCCTACGCCCCATGCGATGGATTCCCCGTTCGACTATTACATGGTCTCTTCTCCACAGCGCGGCCGCGATCCCCTGCTCGCGGACTTCAGGCACTGGCTGTCGGAAGAGGTTTTCCCGGAAAAGACCTGACACCCCGGCCGAAACGCAACCGCCCGGGCGCGATGCAGGGAACCGGTATCATTTGCTTCCACAGTGCTTCCATCGCGGGGATCGCAACGCAACCATCCGCCTCAGGAGGCGACTGGTGACACATTGATATTTATTGGAAAGATTGGTTACGGGGGCCCGCAACCGCCGTTGTCGAACGGAATTGCGATGTCGAGTGTGAACATCGATCAGCCTATTGGACCAGAAATAGGGTGAGCGCCATTCGGTTATGCTCTAACAATCAAATTGGACAAGCCAATTGGTGCTTATCACCCCAAAGCCCGCTGGGGCTCGAAGCCGAAATTCGTTAATCCTCCAAACGTCTGTAGCGGAACCAATTTAGACAGCGTTTATCCGATAAGGCACCCATGGGAACACGATTTATCGAAACAATGGTTTTGGTATAGTCTTGTCGCTAGAGACACATTTCAGCCATTTCTCGGGAGGCGCATTTGGCCAACAGTTTTGCGAAGCAGACGAAGGTTACGTCAAGCCACTGGGGCGCGTTCGAAGTGGATGTCGAGGGCGACCGGATCGTCGCCACACGGCCATTTCAAAGTGACCCTAACCCGCCCCATATCCCCGACATCTTGCCCGCCGCCGTCCATCACCGAACGCGGGTCTCGCGCCCCTCCATCCGCCGTGGATGGCTAGCGAAACGCGAACGCGATGGGAGAGGTCATGAGGACTTCATTGAACTACCTTGGGACGAGGCGCTCGATATCGCGGCCGAAGAGATCGGTCGGGTGCGTCGCACCTATGGCAACGAGGCGATCTTCGGTGGATCCTATGGCTGGGGTTCGGCTGGACGCTTTCACCATGCGCAAAGCCAGGTTCACCGTTTTCTGAACTGTATCGGCGGCTACGTCGCGTCGTTCGGCAGCTACTCTACGGGCTGCGCACAGTCGATCATGCCGCACGTCTTCGGTGTGGATTTTCTCAAACTACTCTACGAACATCAGGATGGCTGGCAGACCATCCACGACCACACAGAGACGCTGGTGATGTTCGGGGGTATCAATCCCAAGAATTCGCAAGTCAGCATGGGCGGGATCACAGAGCATGAAACGGCGGGGTGGTTCGACCGCTTCGCCGCCAAAGGCATTCGCTGTACCAATATCGGCCCACAGCGCACGGACGCGCCGGAAGGCTGCGATTGGCTTCCCAGTCGGCCGGCCTCTGATACAGCGATAATGCTCGCGCTTGCATATGTTCTGGAAAGCGAGGGGCTGACCAACCACGATTTCCTTGCCCGCTACACCGTCGGCTTCGAGCGCTTTCGCCCCTACCTGATGGGTGAAACCGACGGCCAGCCCAAGACCCCAGAATGGGCAGCGTCGCTCTGCGGCGTAGATCCCGGGGCGATCGATGAGCTTGCGCGACGGATGGCGACGACCCGCACGTTTATCACCGTCGCCTGGTCGTTGCAGAGGGGGGAGCATGGCGAGCAGCCATACTGGATGTCGGCCGTTCTCGCTGCGATGCTCGGCCAGATCGGCCTCCCCGGTGGTGGAGTAGGCTACGGCTACGGCGCCATAGGAGGGGTTGGCAAGTCACTCATCGGGCTTCGAGGCATGACCTTCTCGCAGCTTGAGAACCCGATCAAAAAAGTGATCCCGGTCGCGCGGATCGGTGACATGCTGCGCAATCCCGGCCAGCCCTACGATTTTAACGGACGACGCGAACCCTATCCTGACATCCGCCTGATCTACTGGGCCGGCGGCAATCCCTATCACCACCATCAGGATCTGAATGCCCTGCACGAAGCATGGAAAGGTCCCGAGACGATCATCGTGAACGAACCCTGGTGGACCGCGACCGCCAAACGCGCCGACATCGTGTTTCCGGCGACGACCCCTTATGAACGTGAAGACATCGGGCGATCGAACCTCGACGACTACCTGTTTTACATGCCTCAATTGATCCCGCCTGTAGGTGAAGCCCGTGATGATTATGCAATCTTCAGCGGATTGGCCGAGCGCCTCGGTTCGGGCGACACATTCACTGAGGACCGCACTGCGGCGGATTGGATATCACTTCTCTACGAAGAATACCGCAACCTCGCGGCCAAGGGGCAAATCGAGGTGCCCGATCTGGAGACCTTGAAGGCCCGGAACTGGGTTCGCCTACCCATTCGTGCGGAGGGTCCCAATCGCACTTTCTTTGCCCCCTTCCGCGAGGATCCAGAGGCCACACCGCTCGGGACCCCGTCGGGAAGGATTGAAATCTTTTCTGAGACGATCGAAAGCTTTGGCTACGACGACTGCCCAGGTCACCCGATCTGGCTCCCACCCTCGGAATGGCTGGGAACGGCAACGGTGGCCGCCCCTCTTCACCTTGTATCACCGCAGCCGGGTGACAAACTTCACAGCCAGCTTGAAAGTGCGCTCGCCGATAAGGAAGGTGAAAGGCCCGAAAAACTGGTGATCCACCCCGAAGACGCAATAACCCGGGGAATCCATACCGGTGATCTCGTCCGAGTATTTAATTCCCGAGGTGCCTGCCGCGCACGGGCCATGGTCTCTGAGAACATACGTCCAGGCGTGGTGGCCTTACCCACCGGTGCCTGGTATGGCGATCCTGGCGGCAACATCGATCTTCACGGAAATCCGAATGTACTGACGAGGGACGTAGGCACTTCCCGATTAGGCCAGGGTTGCAGTGCGCATACAGCCCTTGTTGAGGTTGTGACAATCGAGACCTGAGGGGTAGAAGCCACCGTCCACCCCTTTTTGCATGGTCAAACGGCAGGTCTGACATGGCAAACAAAAACCACACCCCGTCGACGGAGTCGAAGACGACAAGCAATGGGAGCCTTCGGTGCCGAAGTATCCGCTGAAAAACCGCGGATGAGACCATTGCCGCAACTGTCATCGACGCAGACAAGACATGAAGCAGCTTCTCAATCGAGCACCCCGCACTTCCATTCGCTCGGACATTCTTCGCGCGTGCGTTCTCCCCGCCGCTACACTGCCGGTTTACGGTGTAGCGTCGCCTGCTCATAGGCATAAGCCATCCTGATCAGATCCGCTTCACTCCACTGCTTGCCGAGGAAGATCAGTTCGAATGGTGCCCCCGAGGCATAGTAGCCCGCAGGCACCGTTATCCCCGGGATGCCGGCGATGTTCAGTTCACCAACCGTGGTCTCGCGGATCACGTCCTCGGAATGCAGCCCGGGCAGTTCCTGTATCATCTGCGGATAGACCAGCCCGTCCAAAGCGTGACCTTCGAAGACCGCGTCCAGCAGTTCCAGGTAACGCCGCTTCAGTTCGATGAAGGCCGGCAGCGCAGGGGGCGTTTCGGGGTCGGCGAGACAGGGCGCAAAATCCGGCAACGCATGCAGGTACCCCATGATCCCTCCCTCGGCGAGCACATCCTCTTCCTTGGTTGCCTCCACGAACTCCGCCCAGCTTTTCAACGCGGCATTCGGCCCGAGACGGCGCAGATAGTTGGTGATGTCAAAGGGCAGTGATTCCAGCCCGTGCCCGTCGAAGAAGGGCGCGCCCGGAGTCACCTGCCGAAGCGAGGCGAAATCGGTTCCGGCGAAGGGGTCCCCCACAAGGATTGCGCCGGCCGCCTCCAGTTCCTTCTGCGCGCGGGCGTAGAGCGCCGCCGTCTCCTCCGACAACTGATCCGGCCGCCACCCCGGCCCGTAGAGACCCAGCCGTTTACCCTTGAGACCGTCCTTGCTGAGGCCCGCGGCATAGCCTGCGACAGGGATTTTGCCAACCGAGGCCAGCGTTTTCGGGTCCTCGGTGGTGAAACCTGCCAGCGCGGTCAGGCATTCCGCCGCATCCGCCACGGTGCGCGCGATCGGGCCCACCACGTCGCGGTTCGAAGACAGCGGCACCACGCCCGCATTGGGCACCAGACCGATGGTCGGCTTGATCCCCACCAGCCCCTGCGCCGCGGCCGGGTTCTGGATCGAACCGCCGGTTTCCTCGGCCAGGCCAACCACCGCCATATGCGATGCCACCGCCGCCGCCGTCCCGGCGCTGGAACCGCCCGGCGCGCGGTCCGGCGCGGCGGGGTTGATCGTGGGGCCGGCCCAGCTGTTGTTGGCATGTGTGCCGGTCCCACTGAGGATCGGCACATTGGTCTTGCCCAGGATCACCGCATCTGCCGCACGCATCCGCGCCACGACTGGGCTGTCGCGCTCCGGCATCAGATCGACACCTCCGGTGCCCGAATAGAGCAGCCTCCAGCCAGCGGTCGAGGGGAACCCCTTCATGTCCATCGGATCCTTGACCACGATCGGAACGCCGGCCAGCGCCCCCACCGGTTCGCCCGCGGCGATGCGGCGGTCGATGTCACGCGCGGTCTCCAGCGCGGCCTCGTTTTCGAAGATGATCGCGTTATAAGTGCCGTTCATCGCCTTGACCTGCGCGATCGCGGCATTGGCCAGATCCTCGGCAGTGAAAGTGCCTGCGGCAAGCCCCTCGCGGATCGCGGCAACGGTCAAATCGCCAAGTGGAGGCAGGGAAGTTTCAGAAGGTGTGGTCATAGCAGTCCTTTCACGGTGCACGCGGCAGCACCAAGCCCGCCGAAATATGCGACGCCCAAAACACGTTACCCCGTACAATCATATGCTGGCTCCATTTGACTTCTCGGGGAATCAGCCCGAACCGATCAGATCTTCAGATGCTCCAGCACCCGTTCCCGGCTGTCCGGGCCAGCGATGCCGGAATCGTCGATTTCACCCAATTTCAGAACCGCCCAGCGGTCGGCCACTTCCAGTGCGAAATTAAGGTTCTGTTCGACCAGCAGGATGGTCGTACCGCTTTCGGCACGTTCGGCTTGCAGCGCCTTGGCGATCTGCGCGATCACCGTTGGCTGCAGGCCTTCTGATATCTCGTCGATCAGGATGAGGTCAGGCTTCAGCATCAAAGCGCGGCTCAGGATCAGCATCTTTTGCTCTCCCCCCGACAGAGTGCCAGCCTTTTGCGCCAACCGATCGCGCAGGAAAGGAAAATGGGTAAACACATGCTCCAATGCGGCATCCAGTTCCCGGTCAGAACGGACTGCCAGGCGCAGGTTGTCGCGGATGCTAAGATCGGTGAACAACGGTTGTTCTTGCGGGGCATAGCCAACGCCCGACTTGATCAGGACCTTCGGGGCGGCCCCGGTGATTGACCGGCCGTCCAGCCGAATCTCGCCCTCACGCGAAGGCACCAGTCCAAGGATGGTCTTGAGCAAGGTCGTCTTGCCCATGCCGTTCTTGCCCATCAGGGCAAAGATTTCACCCTTGCGTATCGACAGCGACAGATCCTTGATGATGGCCACCGGGCCGTAGCCGCTGGTCACGCCGTCAAGGGTCAGCTTGGTATCTGTTTCAACGGCGTCAAACATGTTCACCCCCCGAATAAATCGTTTTGACGATGTCGGAATTCACCACCTCGTCGACCGACCCGTCCAGAACCAGACGGCCCTGATGTAGCACCACGATCCGGCTGGAAATATCGCGAACGAAGTCGAGGTCGTGTTCGACGAGGATCGCGGCGAAGCCGAGTTCATTGGTCAGTTTTTTCAGGATCGTGCCGATGGTCGTGCGTTCGGCCTTGGTCAACCCGGCGGTGGGTTCGTCCAGCAGGATCATCCGCGGTTCCAATGCGACCACCATGGCCAGTTCAAGGCTCTGCTTTTGGCCATGCGACAGCAGCGAAACCTCGGTCGACAACAGCTTGTCCAGACCGGTCAGTTGCAGGATTTCAATCGCTGCAGAAGGTAAGCGCAACTTGTCTGATGCCGATACGAAGCTGGGCGCTTCCAACGCGGCGCGCGCCATGCGCAGGCATTCGGACACGGTCAGGCTTTCGAATACGCTGGCGACCTGGAATTTACGGCCAACGCCCAGGGCCACGATCTGGTTCGGAACCATGCCGGCGATATTCTGGCCCGCGATGCGGATCACGCCGCCCGAGCTTTCCTTGCCGTCGGTCAGGCAGCGCATCATCGTGGTCTTGCCCGCGCCGTTAGGGCCGACAAGGCTGACCAGTTCGCCCGGCGCGACATCCAGCGTGATGTCCTCCAGCACCTTCTGGCTGCCATAGGATTTTTCCAGCTTGTCGATGCTCAACAGCGGACCATCGACCGCCGTCATGTGATGCAGCGGCGCCTCGGGGACCAGTACGGGACCGGCCTCGGCCACCACCTCGCCGCGACCGCGCCGGGTCAGGCGGGAGACCAGTGCGGCCAGGCCGTTGGGCAGGAAGATGATCATCACGACGAACAGCGCGCCGATGATCAACTGCCACAGGAAGGGCAGCTCACCTGACAGGTTGGCACTAAGGTAATCGATGCCGATAGTGCCCAGAACCGGGCCCAGAACGGTGCCCCGCCCGCCCAGTGCGGTCCAGACCACCAATTCGGTGCCGAAAACGAAGCTGGTGTTTTCCGGCGCAACAACGCCCGAGGCGTTGGCATAGAGGAAGCCCGCCAATCCCGCCACGCCTGCCAGCACGGCGGTCAGCAGGATCTTGATCCGCTGGGTATTCAGACCAAGATAGGCGCAGCGGGTTTCGTTATCCCGGATCGCGGTAAGAATACGCCCGCTGTCCGAGCGCACGAAGATCAGCGCCCCCACCGCGACAATCACCAGGCTGATGCCCGACAGCCGGAAGAACCCCTCCAATCCGAAGGGAAGGCCGAAATAGCCGACCATGCCGCTGCTCGACCCGGTCAGGGTGCCGCCGGAGTAGATCAGTTGTGTCACAACGATGGGAAAGACCAGCGAAATCACCGTCGCGTAGATCGGCGTCGAGCCGTAATAGAACGACAGCCAGCCCACGATCACGCCCAGCACGACCGGCACCAGGATCGCCAGCACCAACGCCACCCCGATCAGGGTGGGAGAACTGCCGATATGGGTCAGCAACATCGCCGTAGCATAGGCGCCGATCCCGAAGAAGGCCGCCTGACCGAAGGTCAGAATGCCGGTGAAGCCCCAAAGCAGGTCAACGGTGATCGCCAGGATGGCGTAAATCATCGATCGGGTCAGAACATTGACGCTGAACCGGTCCAGGAACATCGGGCCGAAGATCACCAGCGCCAACGCTGCTACTGCGAGAACGCCCAGAATTGCGGCCCGGCGCCGGACAGCGGCACTGCGGGGAAGAGATGTGGCAAGCGTGTCAGACACGGGCAAACCCTTTCGAACTGATGCGGAGGACCAGTGCGCACAGAACGGCGACCGTGATTCCCCCGAGAATAGGGCTGATGAAGGTGGAGACGAGGACCTGCGCTCCTCCGAAAACAAGGCAGGCGACGGCCAAGGCGCCGAAAGAGGAACCGGCCACCATCACCAGCATGAAGGACCCGATCAGCCAGGACACGCCCATGGTGGGGTCGACGCTGGTCAGCGGCGTCAGCAGAACGCCGGCCAGCGCGGTCAAACCGGTGCCGATCATGAAGGTCACGAGCCGGACGCGCGTGGTGTCCAACCCCAGGGCGCGGGCCAGCGCTTCATTCATGATGATCGCGCGGGCCGACAGGCCAAGCCGGGTGCCTTCGAGCAGAAAGGCAAAGCCAAGCCCGATCGCAACTGCCGCCGCCAGCGCGAAAATGCGGTAGATCGAATAGCTGGTGCCGAACATATGGAAAGTCCCGGACAGCAGGTTTTCAGTGAACTGCACGTCGCGCCCGAACCACAGCGTGATCAACTGGCCGATGACGATGCCCAGCCCCCATGTGGCAAGGATCGCGTCCAGCGGCCGGGCATAGAGCGGCCGTACGATCAGGCGTTCGGTCACGCCCCCCAGCACGGCCCCGGTGACGAAGGCCAGCGGCAGCGCCAGCCATGGGTTCAGCCCCAGCCCGCCGGTCACCACGGCGCAATAGGCCCCCACGGTGAGCCAGGCCCCGTGGGCGAAATTCACGATTTCCAGAACGCCGAAGATAGCGAGAAGCCCCGCCGAGACGATGAACAGGATGGCTGCGGTCGTCACGATGTCCAACAGAAGCGTCATCAGGCCAGGTTCTCCTTTTGCAATAAGAATTAGTGACCGGGGCAAGGGGACCCCGGTCACGCTGTCAGATCAGAGCTTGGGGCACTGTTCGCCCGGATCGACATCCTTGAAGGTCTCGACCACGACGACCGAACCGTCTTCCTGCACCTGGCCCAGATACATGGTCAGCGGCGCATGGTGCTGCTTGCTCATCTGGATGGAGCCGCGCGGGCCGGTGAAGGACACTTCGTCCAGAACGTCCAGAACGGCCTTGGCATCGGTGGAGCCGGCCTTTTCGACGGCGGCCTTATAGAGGTAGACGGCCTCGTACTGCGGCACCGACAGATCGTTGGGGGTGCGCAATTCGTCACCGAACTTGGCGGTCATCGCGTCCAGGAAGGCCTTGTTTTCGGCGCTGTCGATACCGGTGACATAAGAGGCCGAGATCAGGATGCCGGCCGCGTCCGCGCCCATGCTTTTCGCGGTGCCTTCATCCACGGCGAGGTTTGCATAGGGCAGATCGACGCCCGCGCCACGCAGCTGCTTGGTCAGGGTGACGTTCGGCGCACCGCCTGCGGTCGAGGTGATCATCGCTTCGGCGCCGGAGGCTTTCAGCTTGGAGATGATCGCGGTCCAATCGGTACCGTCCATCGGCAGGTATTCTTCACCCACGACTTCGCCGCCGGTGCTTTCGACATAGCTGCGGGCGAATTCCAACATCCCGCGGCCGAAAGCGTAGTCGCTGCCGATCAGGAAGTATTTCTTGGCGCCCTCGGCCTTCAGGTAGTCGACGATCGGCGGCACCTGCTGTTCCGGCACCCAGGCGTCAACAAAGAGGTACGGATTGCACGAACGTCCTTCGTAGAACGAGGTGTAGATATAGGGCACCTTGCCCTTGGAAACGATCGGCAGGCCGGCGTTTCGCGCGGCGCTGGTTTCCATCGAAATCAGCACGTCGACCTCTTTCTGGAACACCAGCGAGTCGAAGGCCTTCTGCGCGCCAGCCGCGCCCGAGGCGTCATCGGCGATCACCAGCTCCAGCGGGCGGCCAAGCACGCCACCCGCGGCGTTGATTTCCTCGACGGCCAGTTCGGCCGACTGCACCACCGAAGGCGCAACGACGCTGTTGGCGCCCGACAGGCCGACGGGCACGCCGATACGGATCGCATCATCAGCGGCAAAGGCGCCGCCTGCCAGCATGACGCTGGTCATGGTTGCAAGGAGAGAAGGTATTTTCATTGTTTTATTCCCTGTTTGGTTTGAGTGGGTTGGAGGTTTGGGGAGAAAGAAACGGGTTCAGCCGTAGACGTCGGAGCGCCGGTCGCCGAAAATATCGTTGAATTCGTTGAGCTTACGCTTGGCAGGGACCGCTGACGGGGTAATCACGGCATAGAGGATGTCTTCCTCTTCGCGGCTGGCGGGTCCGGCCAGCGGCCAGCCGGTGGCGTCGAGGATCAGGCTCTGACCGATGAAGGGCTGGCCGCGTTCGGTACCGACCCGGTCGGCACAGGCGATGAACAACCCGTTGGAATGCGCCGCAGCCTTGTGCAGGATGTTCGACATCGCCTCGGCCTCCGGGTCCTGATCGGGCATCGGCACCCAATTGGTCGGCACGCAGATCACCTCGGCCCCCTTCATCGCCAGCTGGCGGAAGGTTTCGGGAAACCAGCCGTCATAGCAGATCGCGATACCGATTTTTCCCAGCGGGGTATCAAAGACCGGCAGGCCAAGGTCGCCCTTTTCGAAGAACAGGTTTTCCCGATACCACAGGTGCATCTTGCGATAGGTGCCGATGTATCCTTCCGGCCCGCACAGCATGGCCGAGTTGTAGAAGGTGTCGCCGGCGACCTCGGCCAGCCCCGATACGATGTAGACGTCGAGTTCGGCTGCCAGCGTGATCAGACGCTGCGCGCTTTCACCGTCCGGGATCGGCCGGGCCAGTTTCGCCAGTTCCTCAGCACTGTCGAAGACATAGCCGCTATCGGCCAGTTCGGGCAGCACGATCAGCTGCGCCCCCTTGGCATGCGCCGTGCGCACCCGCTCTTCAATTGCGTCCAGGTTGGCGGCGACTTCGCCGATCTTCGGTTCGAACTGAATACAGGCGATAGTTACGGGGTTCGATTGGGCAGTCTCAAGGGGCACGTCAGTCTCCAAAACGCAAAAAGCCCCCGGCTACGGTCGAAAACCGCAGTGTCGGGGGCTACATAGCCGGGATGTGAAGCGGCAACCTTGCCGCGGAGCAATCTTGCTCGTTACCCTGATGCTGTCACGCAAGGCGATACGGTTCAATTACAATATTTAGGCAACTGATCGTTTTTTGAGCTGCTTTTTTCGGCGTATTTGAATCAGCGCTTCAGGCCAAGCCGGCGCATCGTCTCATGCGCCGCGATCAGATCTTCGGAGATTGCAGCCATCGTGACCCGTTCCGAAGTGGCCTGATCGCGCAACAGGCGATAGGCGGCATCCTCGTCTAACCCCTGTTCGTCAACCAGCAACCGGATCGCCCGATCCACCAACCGGCGACCCTTCAGGGTTTCCTCCAGCTTGCGCACCTTCGCGGCCAGACGCGCCTCGTAGCTATGGCGATAGCGCGCAAGGGTGAACTGGGTCAGGATGCCCAGCGGACGCAATGGCTTGCTCATCACCCCGTGCGCATTGAGATCGTAGATCGCGCGCAGCGAGGTCGGGCTTTCGTAGGTGACGACCGCGATGATCGCCGGGTCATGACCTTCGAAGACCTGCACGGCCTGATCAGTCGCGGTATCCTCGACGCTGATAAACACGGTGTCGGTGCCTTCGGGCAGCGCCGCCGGCATCGGCCAAGCCGCGTTCACCTCACAGCCCAGCCGACGCAGCTGACCGATCAACACGGTACCATCCTCGTCTCGCGGATGGATCACCAACACCCGCGCCCGGCGCAGATCGTCGAGTATGCGACGCGGTTGTCCCTTCATGCCCATTCCCGCAAAGACGGCTCCTCGAACCGGGTGGTGGCCAGGTACGGGTCAGGATGAACCGGAGCTCCGCCTTCCCATACGACGTCGAAAAGCCCATCCTGCCGCGCCACCCCGATCCGAGGTGTTAGCCAAGTATGCCGGGTTTCCGGGTCGACATGGATCCGCCCCCCCGGCGCTTCGAATTCCAGGCCCAGAACCTCTTGCCCGATGCGATGAGTGTCCATCGCACCGACCCGTTCCAGAGCACGTGCGAAAAGGTGAACCTGGTTATAGGCGGGTTCGGACCAGACGCTGGTCACGGCCGTGGCTCCAAACCGCGCCTTGTAGGCATCGACGAAGGCGCGATTGACCTCGGTATCAAGGGTTTGGAAGTAGCTTGCCGCAAGGATATGGCCGGTGCATTTCTCCGGCCCGATACGTGCAATCTCGCCTTCGGCCATGGTCAGGCTCGCGATTGGACAGGTGTCGCGGTCGATCCCGGCTGCGTCGTACAGCGTATAGAATGCTTGGGCCGACGTCCCCACCAGAGTGGAAAACACCGCGTCGGGGCGCATCTGTTCGATTTCGCGGATCAGGGCCATTTGCTCAGCCGCGCCGGCCCCCAACGGCAGATAGTGTTCGGCGACAGTTTCCCCGCCCCTTGCTTCGATCAGGTCGCGCATGATGCGGTTGGATTCCCGGGGATAGATGTAATCCGATCCGACGAACACGATCCGGTCACCGAAGCTCTGCAGCAGGTAATCGGCCAACGGCAGACACAGTTGGTTCGGCGTGGCACCGCTATAGACAAGGTTCTCGCAGTATTCGAAACCCTCGTACATGGAGGGATAGAACAACAGCCCATTATGGCGTTCCACCACCGGCAGAACGGTCTTGCGGCTGGCCGACATAGAGCAGCCGAAAATGACATCCAGTTCGTCCTCGGACAGCATCTGGCGCGCCAGCGTGCGATAGGTGTCGCTGTCCGATCCCGGGTCCCGGCAGATGGGGATGATCGGCCGTCCCAAAACGCCGCCCGCCGCATTGATTTCGTCGATCGCCAGGATCGTGCCGTTGTAATGTTCGGTCTCGGTGACGGCGGTGGTGCCGCTGCGCGAGAAAAGCACACCGGCTCTCCAGCCGTCCTGTGCGGATGGGATCATGTCAAATACCTCGTATGAACCGATCCCGTTGGGATCCCGGGCAAACATAGGCGACGGCCCGGTAGCGCCGCAAGCTGCACTGGTACGGACACAGTTGGGGCCCTATATTTCGCTTCACGTGGTACACCTTGAGATCGTTTCAGGAAGCACGGGGCGATTTGGCGACCGGCGGTCTTCAGCGCGACAGCAACAGCGCGGACGAAACCAACCGAAGTCGGTTCGTCGCCATTAACCTGCTCGCCTGAGTGTCCTCGCTTATAAGTCAGTTCTGTGCAGGTTTTGGTCTTTTTTCGACCGTCGATGATATTCACACGGAGCGAACCCCTCGAGGCTCGTATGGGCACGGTGATGGTTATATCTATTGTGATGGTTATATCTATCAGGACAAGGCGACAAACCTCTCCACTGTCTTGAACGATCCGGCAATCAAGAACGAAGCGACCTCGATCATTCGCAGCCTGTTGTCGGAGATCAGGCTGATCCCCGAGAATGGTGATCTGGCGATTGAGCTGTTTGGGGAATTAGCCGGTCTGCTGGCGCTAAGTGGTTCTAAAAACGACGAAAGCCGCCCGGGGGCGGCTTGTTCGACAGTTTTGGTTGCGGGGGCAGGATTTGAACCTGCGACCTTCAGGTTATGAGCCTGACGAGCTACCGGGCTGCTC
>NZ_WWEN01000012.1 GCF_009857745.1 Thalassovita mangrovi | reverse complement strand
GAGCAGCCCGGTAGCTCGTCAGGCTCATAACCTGAAGGTCGCAGGTTCAAATCCTGCCCCCGCAACCAAAAAATTACTATACAAAACAACATGATGGACTCCCTCGGGAGGTTTCTTGCGTTTGCGCCAGGAAAGCCGGTGCTACGGCGGTGCTACTTTTAAGGCCTAGCTGCGTGAGAATCTAGCCTGGAAAGTAGAAAAGTGGGCGGCAATCTGTATCGTCGGTTGATCGACATGAAGGAAGCATTGGGTTCATTCAAGGGGCGCTTCCTGGTGCGGCTAGAACAGCATGACGAGGTCTGGGTTCCCACGCGGGAACAGGACTTTCGGAATGTCTTTCATGATTTCGATGAGGTTGCGGACGTTGGCTTCACCGGAGTAGAACCGGACCGGCTCGCGGGACTTGCTGGTCTTGGTGCTCAACTCGGACCATTGGTTCCGGGCCCAGGGCAAACGAAGCTCCAGCATGGCTTTTCCGTCGCGATCTATTTCCCCGCGTCTGATGCCTACATTTCAATTGGGAACGGCCAGATAAAGGCTTTCGACATCTCTTCCGGTGATGAACTCGGTATGGCCGGCGCTCGGGTCGACGTCCCCAAGTATTTCCCATCGACGAATGCGGTATACTTGGCCGATTGGGCCGAACTTCTGATCGCTGCGGAAAACGGATACTTCATTCTGAAAGACGACTTGGTTGACAGTGCTTCGGCGTGTTGGTGATTGAGCCTTGGCCCACTCATGAGATAATCCCCCTGAATACGGCCAGTGGATCATTGCTGCGCTGCGCCTGGGGCGAAGGTCCGCTTCGGGCTGGGAGAGGCCATTCGCGACGGTCTGGACCAACAGCGGCTTTGCGCAGGAAGCACCCTTTGCAAAGCCTAAGCCATGTCCCGAAAGCGGACATTTGTGTCAGGTAAGGTGAATGCCTCCTTCGAATAGTCAGCTGGTTCTGCCGATTGTAATATCCAGGATCATTCAGAAGATGTTGCGGCCCACGGAAGACTGACACTCTCAAAAGGCACGGCTGAATATTCCAGGTCAGTCAACCTCGCTTCAGAAACCGAAGGGCAAGATCCCGCGCCTCCCTCTTGTAGAATATCATGCACCCGTTCATTAGCGGCTGCGCTTGGCTCGCAAAGAATGGGATCTGCTGAGTGTGATTGGCAAAGCGCCGACACCATACGAGCGGCCCGCAGCATCGGACATTTGAGCGCCTCAAGCGTGGCGGATGGATCAGAAGAACCATCGGGACGGTCCAGGTTCAGGTTTTCGCGAGCCGAGTCTTGTGCCCGGATCATCCATTCCAGCGCATATTTGACCGCACCCAGCTTTAGCAGGGAATAGGCCACGGCGTTTTCAGCCCATTCTATTTGATCGACGATATCATACGGGGCGCGATCCGCAGCGGCCAAGGCAATTCCGAGGTTCCAAAACTCGCCTCGATATTGCCCGTACACCATTGCATCGGGCCAGAGCGCGCGGGCGCGTTCGAGGTCGTCGAGGTGTCCGAAACGCTGGTAGCCGGCGAGTAGGGCATCGATTTTTCGTTTGATCAGGAAACGGTTGTAGGGATCATCGGCCAATCGCTCATCGATGAATTCGACTAGCCGGTCATTGCTGGATTCGAGATAGGACGGGGTTTTCAGAAACCAGGCGATCCGCCTGCTATGTTGTGCGAAATTCCCGATCTGCGCCGGGGTGTTGAGGGTGTTTTCGTGTAATCTTGCCAAGGTCTCGCGCAATTCATCACTGCGTTCGCGCATGTGGAAGCCGTCTGCATAGAGGATCTTGTCGAGCTTCAGGTCATCCAGAAAGGGTTCATCCCTCGTTTCAAGGGCCGCCTTTGCTTGATTTGCTATGCCCTCATCGACATGATGCCGCAGGACTGCTTCGATGACACAAAGGTCGCTATCGTAGTTCTCAATCTGATCGGCATATGTCAGGCAGGCACCAAGGATTTCCCGCGTCGGATGAGCAAAAGACGCATCAATCGTTTCAACGATCTTCAACATGCTGGCCCTGTCCGGAGACGCCTTCATCAGTTCCGCATAGATGATCGCATTGAGATCAGTGGACTTCACCTTTTTTAGATAGAACTTTCTCGACACCAGCCAGGCATCGAGTGTCGGCACGAAATCCGGTGATCGCCTGAGCGATTTCTCAACCAGTTCATCCGCCCTTTGCTTGGCCGATATATAGAGCTTCAATCGGTTTTGCGGGGCGCCAGGCGACGCATAGTTTACTGAGCCCAGCATTTCGACAGTCTTGATCGCTCCCCAGGTTTCGGCGGCCAGCGCATATGGCGATCCGGGCATCTCATTCCGCCATTCCTCAACCACGGCTAAGCGTGCGGGATGGGTGCTGTTGAACAATCGGTCGTAGACGTCTCGCAACGCCGCCGCGTCTTTTTGTTCGGCGGCCTGTTCGTGCATCCCCGCAATTGCCCGGTCCAGCGCTGCAATATCGCCTTGATCCAGAAGAATCCGGATTTTGTCCGTCGCGGTTTGCGCGGTGGACGCTGGTGCTGTCAGGGTCAGCGCGGCCAAAACGGTCAGAATCCGGATCATGATTTGGGCCCTCCGCATGTATCGGCGAGGTAGGATGCCTGAACGGTGTTCTTGTCGGCGAGGGGCTGGGATTGTTGTGCGGGGATCGTGAATTGACATTGGCACAAGTTGAAAATGCCGATCCGCGCCAACTGTACCTGTTTGCACTGAGAGGATCCGCTGCCCGTGGAAACCAACCCGAAAGGCATTGGCCAGCTGTTTTGCCCAATGGCCGGAGCTGTATCGGAAATAGCTGAACCGGGGGCTGCAATCAGGCAAAGAATTGCGGGGAAAATATATCGTCTCACTGCGATAGGCCTTTCTGAATTTTTTTAACGGGAACAGGGGTATAGTAAAGAAGTTCGGGGGCGATGTTGCCGGCCCATACGCACCCTTCGGCCTTGGGCGCCATGCGTTCTATCCTGTCGGCAAGGTCCGCGTTGTAGCCGCCGATATTGCAGCCATAGGCGTCCGGAACCTGATTGCAGACCATGCGGAATACACGTGCCGAGCGGAACATCGGGCATTCGACCTCGGCCAGCAGGGCCTGTTGCTCCGCCTTTCCTATCACCGTTTGGTGTTCATCCCGGGCAAGGTTGTAGAGATTGTCGAGCGAGCTCATCAATCCGCGGATATAACTTGGGAAGTGGCGGGAATAGTAAATCTGGTTGGTGGCGAATTCGATGCGCGGCGTCGGTGAAAACGTAGGGTGCGCAGCCAGATAGACATCCAATCCGATATCCCATGTATCGGCCCGGTAAGCACCGAGCGGCAGCATATCCTGCCACAGTTTTTCGGCCAGAGAGATATCCGCACGGGGGTCCTTGCGCTGAGACCTTGCAAGGATATCCTTGATCAGAAAATCGAGAATGTTGTGGCTTTGCGGATTGTCGGCCAGACGCACATACATCTTGTCGATAAGTGCGGCGCGCATTTCAGCCGCGTACAGAGGCGCGTCGAACACCATTTCGATCTCGTCGAGAAGCCTGAGGTATTGATGAACGTTGGGGCGCTTCTCCAGCGTTTCACTGTGGATGCGCTTGGCTTCGGTGGCAGCGTTTTCCGTGCCGCTCCATTCCGACAAGTAGGCATCGAGCCGCGCGTAATCCAGGAAAGGTTCGTCGCGACGGGCAAGAGCCTGTAGCGCGACCTCTCTGAGATAACCTGTAGCTTTATTCTTGAAAGCAGCTTCTATCAGGCACAGTTCTGCATCATAACCAGCAACGCGATGGGCCATCAGCGTACACAAGGTTATGGTGTTTTCGATATCGTCCCGATTGTCGAGCGTCAGAGCGTCGAGCCCGGTTTCCAACGTATGCCGGTTTGGCGCATACCGAAGCGACAGATCGACAAACGGCCGCACGTCCCCCTTATAGGGTGCGGTTCCCATCAAATGAATGGTGATATCGATTGCTGGAACAAAGGCCTGTTCCTTGCCGAAGGCTAAATCGGCCATTTCTTTTGATCTGGCCAATTCTTCGAGATAGCCGTTTTGCAACTCTTCGGTTGTCCAACCCCAACTCAGATCGCCTCGGACCTGATAGGCGCGGTAGAGGTGCGACCAGGCCAACCCCGTAGCCGCATAGAAGGAGTCCGGATAGGCGGCCAACCATCGTTGTGTGCGGTCCAGACGCGCATCATTGGCGGTCAGGAAGAGTATCCTGTACACATCTCGCAGGGCTTCGAAATCCTGCTGTTTGAGGGCTTGCTGATATGCCTTGTCGAATTCGGTTTCCAGATAAGCGAAATTTTCACTGGCAAGGGCGCCGCGAACGGAATCCGTGGATATGTTGGCCATCGCGGGGGCAGCCCAAGCAAAGGCCACAATAGCAAGAAGCCTCGTGAAAAATCGGTGCATTGGAAACGTCCTCTTGAAATCGATCCGACTTAAAGAGGACTGGTTTGGAAAAATTATGGCGCGCATGCGCCAATAGAATGACACTCAAAAATTGCATATCGTGAGTGACCAAAGCATGGTGCCCATTCACGGTCGAGCGCTTCCCCAGCTGGAAAGAGGCTTTTTACAATCCGTGCAGCCGACATTTGGACTGAGGTGCCCCTAGTTTCCTAGACACCTGCCTTGTTCAGATCGAGCTGTCTTTCTTCGAAATCAACGGGCGACAGCATGCCGTTGTTCGTGTTCTTGCGTTTCGGATTGTAGAACATTTCGATGTACTCGAACACGTCCTGTCTTGCGGCGTTGCGCGTCGAGTATGTGCGCCGCCTGATCCGTTCCCGTTTCAGCAGTTGAAAGAAGCTCTCAGCAACGGCGTTATCATGGCAGTTGCCGCGTCGGCTCATGCTGGGTTCCAGATTGTGCAGCGCCAGAAAAGACTGCCATTCCCGGCTGGTGAATCGCGAACCCTGATCGGAATGCACCGTGACCGATCCGTTTGGCTTTCGTCGCCAGATCGCCATCAGCAGGGCTTGCAAGGCCAAGTCGGTCGTCATGCGGGACTGGGCGTTCCAGCCGACAACGCGGCGCGAGAACAGATCGATCACGACGCAGAAATACAGCCAGCCCTCATGGGTTCTGATATAGGTGATGTCGGTCACCCAGACCTGATCCGGGGTAGAGGTTTGAAACCGCTGCTCCAGCCTGTTCTCGGCCACGATGGTCGGTTTGCCGCCATAGCGGCCGGGACGGCGCTTGTATCCGATCTGCGCCGCGATCCCGGCCAGGGACGCCAGTCGGGCCACCCGGTTCTCGGAGATCCGTTCGCCCTGGTCGCGCAGATCATCAGCGAGCTTGCGATAGCCGTAGACCTTACCGCTGTCTGCCCAGGCCTGCCGGATCAGCTCGGTCTGGCGCGCATCTTCCTGCGCACGGTGACTTAACGGTTCCTTAAGCCATGCGTAGAATCCGCTGAAATGCACCTTCAGCACCCGGCACATGACCCGGACACCGAACTCA
The DNA here is from genome assembly GCF_009857745.1 of Thalassovita mangrovi. Lineage (GTDB taxonomy): Bacteria > Pseudomonadota > Alphaproteobacteria > Rhodobacterales > Rhodobacteraceae > Thalassobius > Thalassobius mangrovi. The sequence goes on along the minus strand of NZ_WWEN01000012.1, from coordinate 56,201 downwards.
TCGCGATGCGCCCGGATGAAGGCGTACTTCATTTGGACTCGCGCGCGAAGTACGCCGTTGCCTTTTTTAGGATGTCCCGTTCCTCGGTCACCCGGGCCAGTTCGCGCTTCAATCGGCGGTTCTCAGCTTTGTGATCCACGCTGCCCGCTTTCGAAGCCGATTCAGCGAACAGCTTCATCCATTTGTACAGAGAATGTGTACTAACACCCAAACGCGTCGAGACCTCTCGAACCGGATAGCCCCGCACCGTAATCTGATGCACCGCATCGCGCTTGAAATCGTCACTGTAGTTGCTTGTCCCCATGTCGACCTCCTTGCCTCAAAATTAGGGGGCAAAGCGTCTACAAATCTAGGGGCACCTCAGCCCTCAAAGCCTCCTGGGCCTCTTTCACATCCTCCTCCGTTCCCAGGCCCCGGTTCAGCAGCGATGCGCTATCACACGTTCGGCGTCAACCATCGACGGGTGAAGCACCACCACATCCGGGAAAGGTCTACGGGGAACCGTAAATAAGCAAAATGACAGGCCTCAACTTTAGCCAAAGAAAAACCAAAGAGTGCCTGCTAGGGTGATTCCCAACAAGCGCACACCGATAGGAGGAGATCGTATGAGCGTTGCCGAAGCCTATGATGCCGTGAGGGAGTTCGATCCGTTCGATCTCAACGCGCCGCACGCGATCTGGAACTCGTTGCGTGCCGAGAGCCCGGTATTTTTCCATGAACCGACCGGCTATTGCGTGGTCACCCGGCACGCCGACATCAAGGCGGTGTTCGACGACTGGCAGACCTTTTCGTCGGAAAACGCCCAGGCGCCGATGCGGCCGATGTGCGACGAGGGCAAGCGCATCATGAAAGAGGGCGGCTTCACCGCCTATTCGGGCCTGTCCGCCCGGGTGCCGCCCGACCACACCCGTATCCGCAAGATCGTGCAGGGCGCCTTCGGGCCGCGCCGGTTCAAGTCGATCGAGCCGCAGATCGAAAAGATCGTGGCGCGCCAGCTTGACGGGATCGCACCGAAGGGCAAGGCGGATTTTTTCCGCGACGTCGCCTATGAGGTGCCGGCCTTCGTGTTGTTCACCCTGATGGGCATCCCGGATGCGGATGTGCCGAAGGTGAAGGACTGGGCGGCCAGCCGCGCGCTGCTGACCTGGGGCGATCTGTCCGACGAGGAACAGATCCCGCATGCCCACAAGATGGTCGAGTACTGGGCCTATTGCCGCGGGCTGGTCGCGGCGCGCAAGGAAGTCCCCGGCGACGATCTGCCGTCGGACCTGGTGCGGCTGCAGGCCGAGGGCGCCGAGATCACCGACGAGGAAATCGCCGGCGTGATGTATTCGGTGCTGTTCGCCGGGCACGAAACCACCACCACGCTGATGGCCAATGCCATCATCACCCTGCTGACCCATCGCGACGCCTGGGATGCCATCGCCGCCGACCCGACGCTGATCCCCAAGGCGACCGAGGAAATCCTGCGCTACACGCCGTCGATCGTGGCCTGGCGGCGCAAGGCCAAGGTGGATACCGAAATCGGCGGGGTCAAAGTGCCGGAGGGCACCGACATCCTGCTGATCATGGGCTCGGGCAATCGCGACGACGCGGTGTTCGCGCAGGGCGAAAGCTTCGACATCCGTCGCGACAACGCCCGCAACCACCTGTCCATGGGCTATGGCATCCATTTCTGCCTCGGCTCGCAGCTTGCCAAGCTGGAATTCGGCATCATGCTGCGCCAGCTGACCGAACGGTTCCCCGACATGCGGCTGAGCGAAGGGCAGAACATCACCTATCTGCACAACATTTCCTTCCGCGTTCCCGCGCAGGTCGACGTCGAATGGGGGGCCAAGGCATGAGCACCACCGCCTATACCCTGCGCTTCGGCGAAATTGGCCGGGCCGATCACGGCCGCGTCGGCGGCAAATGTGCCTCGCTGGGCGAAATGACACGCGCCGGAGTGTCGGTGCCGCCCGGTTTCGCGGTCACCACCGACGCCTATCTCGCCATGCTCGACGCGACCCATCTGCGCGAGGAGATCGAGGCGCATCTTGCCCGGCTGGACTTCGACGACGTCGCGGAACTCGACCGCGCCGCGCAGGCGATCCAGATCCGTTTCCGTTCGCATCACCTGCCCGCGGAAGTGGAGGCGGCGATCCGCGCGGGTTATGCCGAGATCGGCGAGGGCACCCCGGTCGCGGTACGCTCCTCGGCCACCGCCGAGGACCTGCCGGATGCGAGCTTCGCTGGCCAGCAGGACACCTATCTGTGGGTGATGGGGTCGGACGACGTGATCGAACATGTGCGCGATTGCTGGGCCTCGCTGTTCACCGCGCGGGCGATGAAATACCGCCACGACAACAAGCTCGGTCAGATCGAGGTGCTGATGTCGGTCGCGGTGCAGAAAATGGTCAACGCCCGCGCCGCCGGGGTGGCGATGACGCTTGATCCGCTCAACGGCGACCGCACCAAGATCGTCATCGACGCCTCTTACGGGCTGGGCGAACTGGTGGTTTCGGGCATCGTCACGCCCGACAATTACCGGGTGGAAAAGGTGCTGATGGAAGTGATCGACCGCCGGATTTCCGAAAAGCACCTGGAACTGGTGCCCGACGCCGAGGCCGCCACCACGGTGGAGCGCGAGGTCGACGAGGCAAGGCGCCAGGCGCAATGCCTGTCCGACGCCGAAATCCTCGCCGTTGCCCGCCTGGCCAAGGAACTCGAACGCCAGAACGGATGCCCGCAGGACGTGGAATGGGCGATCGACGCCGATCTGCCCGAGGGAGAAAACCTGCTGGCCCTGCAGGCCCGGCCGGAAACGGTCTGGTCGCAGAAACCCAAGGAGAAGCCGAAGGCGAGCTATGCTCTCGGCATGATGGGGATCGTCGGCGCGCTGAACAACCCGATCGGGTCGCGCTGACCCTTCAAGATAATAAAAAGCGAAACACGGTCTTCAGGGAGGAAAACCGACATGGACGCGCAAACGCCGCTGTTTCCCAGTGCTTATGACCTCAAGGCGCCCGCTGGCGCCGAGGGCTGGGAAGACCTTTACCCTTATTACCTGACCTTCCAGCCCAATCTGCGGGAAAAGGAAGATGCCAAATTCTGGTTCTGCGACAGCCAGCACTGGCCGAACCCGTTCAAACCGTTCGACGCGGTGACGGTGGAATATGCGGTGCGCTGCCTGGGGCAGTACAACACCCGCCATTACCTGGTGCCGCCGGCCAACGGTGTCGATTACCGCATCCATAACGGCTATTGCTACATGTCGCCCATCGCGGTGGCGCCGGAGCTGATCGAGGGCCGCATTCCGCAATTCCTCGAACGGGCCGGGCATTACTTCCAGAACTGGGACAGCCTGCTCGACAACTGGCACAAGAAGGTGAAGGCCAACATCGCCGAGATGGAGGCGCTGAGCTTCGAAAAGCTGCCCGAGGTGGTGCCGATCGACTGGATCACCGAAGGCCGCGGCGTCGATCCGCATCTCGACATCATGGGCAATTACGACGCGGCGATCCAGCTGCTCTACAAGACCTGGCAGTATCACTTCGAGTTCCTGAACCTCGGTTATGCGGCCTATCTCGATTTCTTCGGCTTCATGAAGGGCGAATTCCCGACCATCCCCGATCAGGCCATCGCCAAGATGGTGCAAGGCGTCGACAGCGACCTGTTCCGCCCCGATGACGAGCTGAAGAAGCTCGCCCGCCTGGCGATCGAACTGGGCGTGGGCGACGCGCTGAAATCCGGCAGCGTCGACGAGGCGCTGGCGGCGGTGGCGAAGCTGCCGCACGGTCCGGCCTGGATCGACGCCTGGGAAGGCGCGAAGGACCCGTGGTTCAACTTCACCTCGGGTAACGGTTTCTATTCGACCGACAAATACTGGATCGATCACCTCGATATCCCGATGGGCTATCTGCGCGATTACATCCTGCGCGCCGAGGCGGGCGAGACCATCGAACGACCCACCGCCGAGCTGATCGCCGAGCGCGACCGCATCACCTCGGAATACGAGGCGATGATGGACGAAGCGTCGCGTGAGGCGTTCCAGGGCAAGCTGGGCCTCGCCCGGGTGGTCTTCCCCTATGTGGAGAACCATAATTTCTACATCGAGCATTGGTCGATGAGCGTGTTCTGGCGCAAGATGCGCGAGCTTTCCACCATGCTGAAGGAAGAAGGCTTCTGGCCGACCGACGACGGCATGTTCTACCTCAGCCGGCAGGAAGTGCGCGACGCGCTGTTCGATTATGGCAACGCCTGGGCGACCGGCGGCGACTGGATCGGGCCAAGCTACTGGCCGCAGGAGATCGAACGCCGCCGCGGCATCATCGACGCGCTGGCCACCCAGCCGCCGCAACCGGCGCTGAACAACCCGCCCGCGGTCATCACCGAACCCTTCACCATCATGCTTTGGGGCATCACCTCGGAATCGATCCAGAACTGGATCGGCGCCGATGAGGTCGAAGGCGCGCTGTCCGGCATGGCGGCCAGCCCCGGCGCGGTGGAAGGCATCGCACGGGTGATCCGCAGCCCCGACCAGCTGAGCGAGATCCAGGTCGGCGAAATCCTCGTCGCGCCGGTCACCGCTCCGAGCTGGGCGCCGGTGTTCGGCAAGATCAAGGCGACCGTCACCGATATCGGCGGGATGATGAGCCACGCCGCCATCGTCTGCCGCGAATACGGTCTTCCTGCGGTGACCGGCACCGGCAACGGATCGTCGAAGATCCAGACCGGGCAGATGATCCGCGTCGACGGCAACACCGGCAAGGTGACCGTTCTCGACTAAACCCAAACACTCCCCCGGGGGCCGCGTTCCGGCGTGGTCCCCGACCAAAACAGCCGGAGACCCCCGATGCTCGACAAACATGCCGATCTTGCCCGCTTCGACCCGGTTTGGCGGGCCTGCGAACCCTATATGCGGGCGCGCAAGAACGACGTGCATATCCCGCTTTCCTTTGCCTGGGCGCAGCGTCTGCTTGACGAATACCCCGAGGCCGACCGCGATATCTGTTCGCTCGCCATCCTGCTGCATGACATCGGCTGGTATTCGATCGACCACGACGACATCATCGAAAAGGGATTTTCCGGCCCCAATATGCTGCAATCCGACGTGCGCTACCTGCATGAGGCCGAAAGCGTCCGCCTGGGCACCGAGGCGATGCGCGCCACCGGCTGGAACGAAGAGGTGATCGCCGCGGTGAACGAAATCGTCGACGGCCACGACACCCGCCCCGATCCGCGCCACCTGAACGACCGGATCGTGCGCGATGCCGACAAGCTCTGGCGCTTCGAGGTGACCGGGGTGGCGATTGCCTGCGAGTGGTTCAAGACCACGCCGCACGGCTATGCCGACCGGCTGGAGACGCAGAAAGACCAGCTTGAGACCGAGGCCGGGCGCCGGATGGCGGCGGAAACCCTGGCCGGGACCCGGGCGGCGCTGATGCTGCACGTGATCTGAGGAAGACCCAATGGAAATGTTCATCGATGGCAGCTGGCGCGCGGGGCAATCCGGCGCGCGGATGGAGATATTTTCGCCGGTGACCGGCGCCGTGGTCGATACCGTGCCGCTGGGCGATGCCGCCGACGCCGACGTGGCGGTGGCAAGCGCCGCGCGGGCGATGGAAAGCTGGAAGCGCCTGCCGATGGCCGAACGCGTGGCGCTGCAAAAGAAGCTCGCCCAGGCGATGCGCGACAATGCCGACGCCGTGGGCAAGGTGCTGAACGCCGAACTCGGACGGCCGCTGGCCGCCTGTATCGGCGAAATCAGCCGCTCCGCCGACCTGCTGGATGTCTATGCCGAAGAGGGGCTGCGGCTGCAGGCCACGATGTCGCTGGGGCAGGGGGCGGGGGAAAAGACCATCGTCACCCGCGACCCGGTGGGCGTGGTGGTGGCGATCACCCCGTTCAACTATCCGATCACGCTTCTGATGTTCAAACTCGGCGCGGCGCTGATCGCCGGCTGCACCGTGGTCGCCAAACCGGCCGAGGATACCCCGCTGTCCACCCTGATGCTGGCCGAGATTTTCCATGCGGCGGGCCTGCCTGCGGGCGTGTTCAACGTGGTGACCGGCGACGGGCGCGGCATCGGCGCGGCGCTGATCGAACATCCCGTGCCGCGCAAGGTGGCTTTCACCGGCGGCACCGCGGCGGGCAAGGCCATCGCCGCCGCGGCGACCGGCACGCTGAAGCGGCTGACGCTGGAACTGGGCGGGCAATCGGCTGCCATCGTCTGCGCCGATGCCGATCTGGACAAGGCGACCACCGCCATCGCCCGCCACGGTTTCGCCAATACCGGGCAGTTCTGTTACCGCGTGAACCGGGTCTTCGTCGAACGCCCGGTTTACGAAGATTTCCTCGTCCGGCTCACCGAAAAGGCCGGCAAGCTGACGCTGCAGCCCGAGGGCGGCAGCGGCGACCTGGGCCCGCTGGTGAACGAGAAGATCTTCGCCAATTCCGCGCTGCAATCCGACGACGCCCGCGCCAGGGGCGCGCGCATCCTGCTGGGCGGGGCGCGGGTGACCGGCCCGGGCTATGACGGCGGTTTCTACTTCCCGCCGACCATCATCGCCGACGCCACCCAGGATATGGCTGTGATGACCGAGGAAACCTTCGGCCCGGTGCTGGGCATCGCCCCGGTCGACAGTGCGGCCGAGGCGCTGGCGCTGGCCAATGCCTCGCGCTACGGGCTGGCGGGCTTCGTGTTCTCCGGCGATCTGGCCCGTGGCCTGACGCTGGCCGAGGGGCTGGAGGCGGGATCGGTCTGGCTCAACGACATTCACCGCTCGTCCCATTACGTGCCCTTCGGCGGCATGAAGGAAAGCGGGCTGGGCCGCGAAAAGGGCCGCTACGGCGTCGAAAGCTACCTTGAATACAAGACCATGTATCTCAGCTACGAGGTGCCGGAATGACCGGCGAAGACGTCATTCTGCCCCGCGACCTGCCGCTTTGGCAGGACGCGCGGCCGTATCTCGACGTGCGCAACAACGACGGACACACGATCGTCGCCTATGGGCTGGCGCGGATGCTGCTGGAGCAGACGCCGGAAGCCGAGGAAAGCGTGGTCCTGCCCGCGATCCTGCTGCATGACGTGGGTTGGAAACGCATCGACCCCGACCTTTTGCTGCTGGCCATCGGCCGCAACCCGACCCGCAAGGACCTGGTGCGCGATCACGAGGTGCATGGCGTCGCCATCGCGCGCGAAATCCTCGAACGTCACCGCCCCGCGGGCGTCGATATCGAGGCGGTTCTGGCGATCATCGACGGCCACGACACCACAAAAGAGGCGCGTTCGATCAACGACGCGGTGGTGAAGGATGCCGACAAGGGCTGGCGCGCTTCGCCGCATGGGATGCGGACGATTTGCGGCTGGTACGACACCAATCTGCTCGAACATGTCGAGACGCTCGAAAAAGTGTCGAACCCCTATCTGCTGACCCCGGCCGGGCGGGCCTTTGCCGAAGGCATGTGCGCCGCCGTCCGGGCCGAGGCGCAAATCGCGAAATACATGGGAAAGGCGTCAGATGACTGATCTTGGACTTCAGGGAAAACGCGTGGTGGTGACCGGCGCGGCGGGCGGCCTTGGGCGCGGCTTCGCACTGGGCTTCGCCGAGGCGGGCGCCCGGGTGATCGTCGCCGACATCAACCCCGACGGCATCGCCGAAACCGCGCAGATGATCCGCGACGCGGGTGGGGTGGCGGAACCGGTTACCGTCGATGTGACCTCGGCCGCGTCCTGCACGGCGCTGGCCGAAGCGGCGGCAGGGGCATTCGGCGGGATCGACATCCTCGTCAACAACGCCGCGATCTATGCCGGGCTGGAACGGCGGTCCTTCGAGGATATCGACGAGGCGGTGTTCGACAAGGTGATGGCGGTGAACGTCAAGGGCGTCTGGCAGATGTCGCGCGCGCTGACCCCGCTGATGCGTCAGGCGGGCGGCGGGGCGATCGTCAACGTCGCCTCGGCCACCGTGTTTTCCGGCTCGCCGCAATGGATGCACTACGTCGCCTCCAAGGGCGCGGTGATCGCCATGACCCGTTCGATGGCACGCGAACTGGGCGACGACAAGATCCGCGTCAACGTGATCGCCCCCGGCTTCACCCTGACCGAGGCGAGCCTCGGGCTGATGGAGGATGCCGCCAGCTACGGCGTCAGCCGCGGGGCGCTGAAACGCGCGTCCGAACCCGCCGACATGGTGGGCGGCGCGCTTTACCTCGCCTCCGACCTTGCCGGTTTCGTCACCGGCCAGACGCTCATCATCGACGGCGGCCGCCAATTCATCTGAGGATAGCCATGACCAAAATCACCTTCATCGAACCCAACGGCACCCGGCGCGAGATCGAGGCCGCCGACGGCCAGAGCGTGATGCTCGCCGCGACCGGCGCCGGTATCGACGGCATCTCTGCCGAATGCGGCGGCTCCTGCATCTGCGCCACCTGCCATTGCCTTGTGATCGACGCGCCGCAGGACCTGCCCGAAATGGAAGACACCGAACGCGACACGCTGGAATTCACCTCTGACGCGATGCAGGACAACAGCCGCCTGACCTGCCAGGTCGAGGTGACCCCGGCGCTGGACGGCGCCGTGTTCCAGGTGGTGGGGCACTGATATGGCCGGGGTGGTGATCATCGGCGCGGGGCATGGCGGCACGCAGCTTGCGGCCGGCCTGCGGGACGAGGGCTATGCGGGCACGATCGACCTCATCTCGGCCGATCCGGACCATCCCTATCACAAGCCGCCGCTGTCGAAATCCTTCATGAAGGCCGAAGATGCACCGCTGCAACCGCTGCGCGCGCCGGTGTTCTTTGCCGACAAGGATATCCGGCTGCATCTCGGCCAGACCGCGACTGGCATCGACCGGGCGGCAAAGACGGTGACTTTGGCCGATGGCGCCACGCTGCCCTATGCGGCGCTGGTGCTTGCCACCGGGACCGAGGCGCGGCGGCTGACCTTGCCAGGACACGACCTGCCCGGGGTTCATACCCTGCGCACCGCCAGCGACGCCCGCGCCCTGCGCGGCGCCCTGCCTGGGGTGGCGCGCGTGGTGGTGATCGGCGGCGGTTTCATCGGGCTGGAAGCGGCGGCGATGCTGGCCGGGCGCGGCATCGCCGTGACGGTGGCCGAACTCGCCCCGCGGCTGCTTGGCCGCGCCGCCAGCGCCGAGGTGGCGCAGGCGGTGGCCCATGAGCTCGAAGCGCTGGGCGTGCGGGTGCTGACCGGCGTTTCGGTCGAGGCGATCGAGGGCGAGGGCAGGGTGGCGGCGGTGCGGCTTGGTACCGAGGTTCTGGCGGCCGATCTGGTCATCGTCGGTATCGGCGCGGTGCCGGTCGACGGGCTTGCCCGCGCTGCAGACCTCACCGTGGAAAACGGCGTCGTGGTCGATGCCCATCTCGCCACCTCAGACCCGCATATCTTTGCGCTTGGCGATTGCGCCAGTTTCCCCGCGCCGGGCAACGGTCGGCACATGCGGCTTGAATCGGTGCAGAACGCCACCGACCAGGCCCGCGCGCTGGCCGCGACCCTGGCCGGTAAGCCGACCGCCTATGGCGCGGTGCCGTGGTTCTGGTCCGATATCGGGCCAATGAAGCTGCAGATCGCGGGGCTGATCGGTGCCGCCGACGAGGCCATCACGACCCACGGGGCCGACGGCAGGCTCAAGTCGGTTTACCACCTCGCGGCGGGCCGTCTGGTGGCGGTGGAGACGCTGAACAGCGCTGGCGAACACATGCTTGCCCGTCGGTTGCTGACCGACGGCGTGACGCCGCCGCGCGACGTGCTGGCCACCGGCGATGCCGCCCGGATCAAGGCCGCCTGGCAGGATCTGACCGCGACCGCCTGATCTGGCCTATCAGCCCCGTCCGGCACGGATTTTCAGCCTATGGTCCCGGATGTTTTCCCACGGCCGCGCACCCCTCGGGGCCGCGCGGCCGAACTGCGTTTGGGGAGGGATCGAAACGGTGCCTGGATGACAGGCACCGGGAAATCTGAACGCTCTCCACGGGCCATCCAATACGGTTTGAATTGACGTGTTGTCTGCGGCGGTTTGGGTTGTGTGGCGCACGTAGTGATTTGAAATAAAACAAGTAAATCGTTTTCTTTGGGCCAAAGGAAAACCAAAGACGCACTCACTAACCTGATTCTCGAAGCGATGAAAAACGCGAGGAAATCTGACAGGGCGTCCAAAGGGAGGAGGGGCGCAAGGTCGGGCTTCTGCTGGCCGCTTTGTGCGTAAACGCGGCCGGTTTATCAAGTGGAATCCGCCTCCCAATAGCAATTTTTCCCTGCTGTCGGATCAACGTCGCAGCAGGGGCCGATCCGGGCGCGAACTGGGAGGATTTGTTCATGCCGAAGCTGCAACGCCACGATTACTATGACACCGCGAGGGACATGAACTGGTCCTTCACCTATGTGCCCGAGGAGGAGGCCTTTCCCGATGCGCTTTCCAAGAGCTTCGGCATCGAGAACGAAAAGTGGTGGGGCTGGGACGAACCCTACAAGCTGACCTATCGGGAATATGTCCATAACCAGGCGGGCAAGGACGCGGGCATCTATTCGATACGCTCGACCATCGCGCGCTCGAACATGTACGACAAGCTCGACGAGGGCTGGAAATCGGCGGTGAAGGCGCATTACGGCGCGATCCCGGTGCCCGAATACCTGGCCTCGATCGGCGAGGCGCGGATGGCGCGCTTTGGCCGCGCCGCCGCCTGGCGCAACATGGCGAGCTTCGGCACGCTGGACGAATGCCGCCACGGTCAGGCCCAGATCTATTTCCCCTACTGCCTGACCGACAAGGACCCGCAGATGGATTGGGCGCACAAGACCGTGCACACCAATGAATGGGCGGCAATCGCGGCGCGCAGCCTGTTCGACGACATGTTCACCGCCAACGACGCGGTGTCGACGGCGATCCAGCTGACCTTCACCTTTGAAACCGGTTTCACCAACCTGCAGTTCCTGGGCATGTCGGCCGACGCGTTGCATGTGGGCGATATCGAATTCGGGGCGCTGATTTCGTCGATCCAGACCGACGAGGCGCGCCATTCGCAGCAGGGTGAACCGACGCTGAAGATCCTGGTCGAAAACGGCCGCGAAAAGGAAGCGCAGAAACTGGTCGATCAGATGTTCTGGCGGTCCTGGCGCATCTTCGGCCTGCTGACCGGCTTCTCGATGGATTATTACACGCCGCTCGAACACCGGACCATGAGCTTCAAGGAATTCATGACCGAATGGATCGTCCGCCAGTTCGTCGACCAGTTCAAGGACCTCGGTATGGACCTGCCCTGGTACTGGGAGGAACATTTCCTGCCCGAGCTCGACTGGTATCACCACGCCCAGCATCTTGGCGTCTGGTTCTGGCGGCCCACCGTGTGGTGGAACCCCGATGCCGGCGTTTCGCCCGACGAACGCGACTGGCTGGAAGCGAAGTATCCCGGCTGGAACGACCGTTTCGGCAAATACTGGGACGTGATCACCGAAAACGTCCGCGCCGGGCGGATCGACAAGACCTATCCCGAAACCCTGCCGATGGTGTGCAACTGCTGCCAGCTGCCGGTGACCGGCACCGCGGTGGGCAAGAAGCCGTTCACCACTATGCATAACGGCCGCAAGCTGACCTTCTGTAGCGAGGTCTGCCAATGGGTCTGGGAAAGCCAGCCCGAGCGTTACGACACCCACCTGTCGGTGGTGGACCGCTTCCTCGCCGGGCATATCCAGCCGCCGAACCTGGAAGGCGCGCTGCAATATATGGGCATCACCCCCGAGGTCGCGGGCAACGATGCCGACAACTACGCCTGGGCGCACCAGATGCGCCAGGCGGCCGAGTAAACCGTCGCAAGACGCAAGAACAGCTTTGGCAGGCGCTCGCGCCGCCGCGCGCTGCGGGGCGCCTGCCGGACAACAGACGATTTGGAGGACAACATGGCAATGATCCCTTTGATGGCGGCCTTCCGGGGCGATTTCCTGACCCAGCTCGTGCCCGTCGATGATGGTGACGACATGGCGGCGGTGGCCGCCAAGGTGGCCCATCACGCGGTGGGGCTGCGGGTGCCCGAACGCCAGGCGCCGATGGCGGTCTGGTTCAACGACGAACAACTGCCCGCCGACATGGCCTTCGCCGACAGCGGCATCGGCGTGATGGATTATATCGAGGCCGGCTATGTCGAGTGAACTGAACTGGGTGAAGGCAACCACGCTCGACGACCTGTGGGAGGGCGATTTCATCGACGTCGAGATCGAGGGCGAGGTGGTGATCATCCTGCACCGGGTGGGCGGCGAACTGCGTGCGTTCCAGGGCATGTGCCCGCATCAGGAAATTCTGCTGGCCGACGGGGATGTCGATTTCGATACCGGCACCATCACCTGTCCGGCTCATGAATGGGAATTCAGCATGGAAACCGGCCAGGGCATCAACCCGAGCGGCTGCCGGCTGTTCCAATACGACGTCAAACTCGACGGCGACGATGTGCTGGTCGGTGTGCCCACCGATGGCCGCCTGCGTCGCCTGCGCCACGAAGCCGAAGATGCCTGAGGAGGAACCCATGGCGGAACAGCAAAGCAAGAAACTCGTCGGGCCGGTCATCCGCGGCATGGACGACGATATCATCGACGCGGTGATCGGTGCGGCCGAACAGGACAACCCGGGCCGCGAGATCATCATCGATGACCGCTCGGGCTATGTCCGGGTGCAGACCGAACACGCGATGGTGCTCACCGAGGACAGCATGGTCGAAATGCTCGGCCGGCCGTTCCGGCTGTCGGAACTCGAACCGAGCCTGGTGTCCTTCTCGGGCCGGCTCAACACGATGGACGACCGCTGGGAATGGGCCCTGCACTAAGACGCCCGGTACGGGCAAGGGAGGAATAACAACATGATCGCCACTACGAAATCGCGCAAGCGCAAGCAGCCGTGGAGCCTGTGGACCGAGCGCCGGGTACCTTCGGAATACGAAGCCGTGACCTACAAGTTCCACAACCACTTCCGCAACGAACCGGCGCCGTTCGAATTGTCGGAAGACTGGGCCATCAACGTTTTCTACAAGACCAACCGCGAGCAATCCGCGCTGGTCGCGGCGGTGGAGGACTGGGAAGGCTACCGCGACACGCGCGCCTATACCTATCGCCGCTATGTCGAGGACCAGAAGGACCGCGAGGTCTATTGCGACAACCTGATCGACGAATTCGAAAGCCGGAACCATTACGCGGGGCTTGCCCCGGCCTGGCTCGACTTCATCGGCGACTATTACCTGCCGGTGCGTTTCCCCGGCCATGGCGCGCAGATGAGCTCGGTCTATATCGGCCAGATGGCGCCCTCGGCCTTCGTGACCAACACGTTCTATTTCCAGATGGCCAACGAAATGCGCCGGGTGCAGCGCCAGGCCTATCTGGCCCAGGTGATGGCGATGGATACCGGCCGGCCGGAACTGGCCGACAGCGACCGCACCCGCGCCACCTGGACCGGCGGGGAAACCTGGCAGGGGCTGCGCGAACTGGTCGAAAAACAGCTTTGCGCCTATGATTTCGGCGAAGCCTTCGCGTCGCGCCAGCTGGTGCTGCGGCCGATTTTCGATCACCTGTTCAACACCGAATTCGCCCGCATCGCCGATGCCAATGGCGACGGTTTGCTGGCGATGCTGCACGACGACTTCCGAACCTATGACGAGGTCTATGCGGTGGAAAACACCGAAGGCTTCGTGCGCTACGCGGTGGATCGCGGCGAAGGCAACGATGCGCTTCTGCGCGATCTTACGGCGCGCTGGCTGCCGCTGGGCGAAAAGGCCGCGCGCGGCATCGCCGAAGGCTTCGCCCGCGCCCCCGGCGCCGACAGCGCCGAGGCCATCGTCGGCCGCACGCTCGAGGCGCAGCGCGCGCTGGTCGCCGGCTGCGGGCTGTGAGAGGCCGGGCCGGCGGATCTCCCCCCGCCGGCCCCCGAAATAACTGGACAGATCCGATGAGTTTCACCGTCACCATCGTGCCGGACGGGCCGCGCTTTGCCGCCCGTGCCGGGGAAACGCTGCTCGAAGCCGCCCGCCGCGCCGGTGTCGCCTTGCCGCATGAATGCGGTTGGGGCAGCTGCGGCAGTTGCAAGGTGACGCTCGTTTCGGGCGAGACCGAGCTGCTGTTCCCCGACGCCCCCGCGGTCAATCCGCGCGACGCCCGGAGAGGGCGGATCGTCGCCTGCCAGTCGATGGCGCTGAGCGACGTCGAGCTTCAGCTGTCGCCCGCAGCACCGCCGCCGCTGCCGGTGCCCGACCGGGCCCATCTGGCCGAGCTGATCGCGGTGGAGGAGCTGGCGCCGGAAACCCGACGCTTCACCTTCCGCACCGAGGCGGAGGCCGATTTCCTGCCCGGGCAATACGCGATCCTGCATCTCGGGCCGGGGCTGCGGCGGGCCTATTCGATGTGCAACCTGTCGGGGGACCGGACCCTGCAATTCATCTCCAAACGCTACCCGTGCGGGGCGGGGTCGAACGCGCTTGCCGATCTGGCGCCGGGCGACACGCTGGCGCTGGAATCGCCCTTCGGCACCTGCACGCTCAATCCGCGCCCCGGGCGCAAGGTTTTCGTCGCCGGCGGCACCGGCATCTCGCCGATCCTCGCGCTTCTGCGCCAGGCCGCGCAGGACGGGGTCGATTTCGAGGCCCCGGTGGACGTGATCTATTGCGCCCGCCGCCCCGAAGACCTTGCCGCGGGCGATGAGCTGGCCGAGGCGGTGGCGGGGGTGCCCAATGCGCGTTACCGGCCGCATGTCGAGGACAACCGGGGCGATCCGGCGCTGGCGACCGGCCGCGCCACCGATGCGATCGCCGCGACCGATTACGATCCCGGCGCAACCGAATTCTACGTCGCCGGGCCGCCGGTGATGGTCAACGCCGTCAAGGCCCAGCTCAAGGAGGCCGGGGTGTCGATCACCCGGGTGCATTATGACAGTTTCGGTTAAGCGCCCGGCGGGCGCGGGGGCCGGGGTGCCGATGCCGCCGGGGCTGAAACGTCTGGCGCAGCGGCAGGGTGACCGCCCCCGGTTCGAGCCGAAATGGCCCTGCCTGCAGACCGGGGACACATCCCGAAAGGCGCTGCGCGATGCGCTTGTGCAGGCGATCCTGGAATTCGAAGGCGTCTCGGCCTGTCAGCCGCCCTTCGACGCGCCCGGCACCGGTTTCGCCCTGATCGACGACCTGGCCCGCGGCCAGCCCGAGGCCTTTGTCAACGGCACGTGCTGGCTGGTGCTGCAACCCGGCGGCGCGATGCATCTGAGCCTGCGGCCGGAATGGGCCCAGAAGGTGGTGAACCATGGCTGGGCCACGGTGCATCCCTTCGCCCGCTACATGGCCGGGGCGGTGCCGCCGCAGAGCCTTGTCGTCTACGCCCCGCGCGACCGCAGGGAACTGGCCGTGGCCATCCGTATCGCCGCCGCCGCACATTCCTATGCGATGGGGCGGATCGGCGATCTGATCCTGCCTGACACCCGCTGGTGAACGTCATGGCGACAGATCCCGCCCGCCGCAGCTTCCGGGTGACCCTGCACCGGCCCGACGGCAGCTTTAGCTTTGACGCGCCTGCGGATGAATTCCTGCTTTACGCGATGCAGGATGCCGGTATCGAAAGCCCGCTGATCTGCGAACAGGGCTGGTGCCTGGCCTGCGCCGCGAAACTGGTCGAGGGCGAGGTGGATTGCTCCGCCGCTCTTACCAATTACCCCGAGGATGCGCAGGCGGGGTTCGTGCTGCTGTGCTCGGCCCGGCCGCTTTCCGATCTGGTCCTGACGCAGGACATCCACGAAACCCGCCGCGAAATGACCCAGCACCGGATCGGCCTGAACCAGCTTGCCCGCGCCTATCCACCGGGCGCGCGGGCCGGTTTCCGGCGCGGCCGGGCAAAGCCGGCCAAGCCTGTGGCCTGAGGCAAAATCTATAACAAAGGGAGGAAAGACAAATGCAGAAACGGGTTGCAATGACCCTTGTGTCGGCAGGGCTGGCCATGGCCGCCCCTGCCACAGCCGACGGGGCCAGGCCAAATGGCTGGTATCTTCAGGCGGGGCTGGCGCATGTCGGCTTTGACGAGGGCGCCAGCATCGCGGCGGGCGGCAGCACGATCGCGGGGGCAAGTGCCACGTTGTCGGATAATGTCACCCTCGGGGTCGGGCTTGGATACCGGTTTTCCGAAACGTTTTCGGTCATCGCGATTGGCGGTCTTCCCCCGACCACGACGATCCGGGGCACCGGCCCGCTGAGCGGCGTGACCGTGGGCAAGGTGACCTATGGCCCGCTGATCGTGGCGGCCAATTACCACATCCCGACAAAAGGAAAATTCCAGCCCTTCGTCGGCGCGGGCATCAATTACACGATGGTCTTCGATACCGAGGATAGCGGGATTACCGACCTGAAGGCCGACAATGCCTTCGGCGGGGTGCTGCGGGTCGGGTTCGACTATATGGTGGACGACCGGGACGGTTTCTTCTTCTCGGCCAACAAGGTTTTCGTCAACACAACGGCCACTGGCAACGCGGTCGCGCTTGGCGGCGCGCCGGTCGAGGCGAAGATCGACCTCAACCCGCTGATCCTGCACGCGGGCTGGACCCGTCGTTTCTGATCGCATTGGCCCGGCCTTCACGGCTGGGCCGAATTCGGCCACAAACCTGAAATCCTTCTTGTGCGGCCCCTCTTTGATTGATTTGATGCTGTATGGCAGGAGAAAAAATACCCACCTCACCCTTTCAGAGCGTCGCCTTTTTCGGCGCGAAGCAGAGCGAGCTGTTACGCAATTCCGTGCGTCTGGCGAAGGCGCATCTGGGGGCAACGGGCATTCTGCACGTGGGGCCGGTCGCGCAGACGCGCAGCGGCCGGAAGGCCAGGATCGACGGTTTGCAGCCAGAGCAGATGTCGGCAGAGGAACTGGGGTTCGAGAGGGTGCCGATCTCGTTTTCTCAGGTCGAGAAGGACCTTGCCGAAAGGCTGGCGGCGACGTCGAAGGGAACGGTCCTGACCGTCGATATGGGCTGGGGGCTGCAGACGGCCTCGGCCACGGCCAATTTCGAGGGCTGGATGGCGGTGGCGCAGGATCTGGCCGCGATGCGCGGCTGCCACATCGTATCGCTTTATAATCGCAGCCTTCTGATCGACGAACACCTGCTGGCGGCCCTGCGCGGCCACCCGGCGGTGCTGGCGCCCGAAGGCGTCATGGCGAACCCGCACTGGTTGCCGCCACAGCTGAACGACAAGGGCACGCTGCGCGAGCAGGTGAATTTCTGGCTCGGCGGCATCGCCCCGAGCCTGGTGCGCGAAAACCCCAATGCCGATCGCCACGCCGCCGAAGGGGCCGATCCGATGTGGCTGCTGAACCGGCGCGCCGAGGAACCGACAATCCCCGGCGAAAACACCCGCGAGCGCTGGAAAATCCGCTGCTTCGGGCGGCTGCGCGTTTACCGGGCCGATGGCAGCCAGGTCGAATGGGCGGTCCCCGGCGGTGCCACGATGAAGACCAAGACCCTGTTTGCCTATCTGTTGCAGCAGGGCGGCAAGGGCGCGCGGGCGGACGATCTGGGCGATCTGCTCTGGCCCGATGCCGAAAGCGCCGAGGCGGCGCGCAACCGTCTTTATCACACCGTGCGGTCGCTGCGGCAGGCGCTGGAGGGCGCGCGCCACGGCAAGGCCGGCGGATATATTTTGCGCGACGGGTCCAGCTATGTCCTGGTGCCGCCCGAGCGCAGCTGGCTCGACATCTCGGCCTTCGAGCAGCTTTGCCGGCAGTCTCAGAGCCATATCAAGGCGGGCGACCTTGACGAGGCGCTGGTCTGCCTGCGTGCGGCCGACCGGCTTTATACCGGCGATCTGTTTGAAGACATCCCGTCGGAATATGTCGACGATCAGGAACGCGACTGGTGCTGGACCCGCCGTTATTGGCTGCGCGACATGTATCTGAAGGTGCAGCGCGACGCCGCGCGTATCTGCCGCGGACGGGCGGATTATTCGGCGGCGCTGAGCCATTGCCAGGAGGCGCTCAAGATCGACCCGCTGGCGGAATTCGCCCATGAGGAAGCGATGCGGACCTTCGCCGCGCAAGGCCGCCGCGAAGCCATCGAGCGGCAATACGCGCTCTATACAAAGTCGCTTTCCCGGTTCGATGACCGCCCGCGCAACGAGGATCTCGCCAAGCTCTTCAAGTCACTGACCTCGTAGGGGGGCGCTGCCTTCCTGCTGCTCAGGCCGAAAGTGGAACCCCACTTGCGCAGGCAGACGAGCGCGATCATGCCAATTCTCAAAGGGGGGGATGTCCGGCAACGGAGGGGCTTAATATCCCGCATCAAGCCCCCTAATCTTGTCTGCGTCCTGCAGGGATCAAACAGTGTCCAAATCCTGCCCCGCAACCAACGTTTCCGACCCGGCCCTCGCAAACAGCGGGGGCTTTGTCGTTTTGGCCTCCCCAATGCCAGGGTGCCGCCAGTTCTCCCGTAAGCTCAATATGACGGCTGCCAGACGCGTCGGCGTCCGGGATCATCCGGACCACTCAGGTGGTGCTGATCACGTGGGTGCTTCACGCCCTCATGTTGAAAAAGGGCGCCCCGGATAGGACGCCCCATTGGGTCGTGTTCTGCTGCGGCGACGCGACCGCTCAGGGGTGGGCCAAGCTTCCCTGCTGCGGCAGCGCTTGGAACCGCCGGTTCCAGTAGGTCAGCGCCCCGGCCTGAGCCGTCTCAATAACCTGGCAGACCCGCCCGATGACGATCGAGTGGCTGGCGCGGTCGATCATTTCGACCACTTCGCAATCCAGCGCCACGGCGGCCCCGACCAGCAGGGGTGCGCCGGTTTCGGCGGTGAACCACTCGGCCCCCTGGTAGCGGTCCGCCCCGGCGATGCCGCCGAAGCCCGCGAAGCGTTCCGCCGTGTCCTGATGCGCCGCCCCGAGAGACGACCAGCCGAAACAGCGGTGCTTGTCGATCAGCGGCCAGGTCGAGGAGTCGCGGTTCAGGCAGAACAGTACCTGCGGCGGTTCCGCGCTGAGCGACACGCCCGAGGTCACCACCAGCCCCGAGCGTTCCGCCCCCTGGCCGGCGGTGATCACCGTGCAATGGCCGATCTGCTGGCGCATTGCGCGGGTGAAGGCCTCGGTAGGATCGGCCATGCCCATCTCAGCGAATCCCGGCCTCTGCCAGCAGCGGCAGAACCTCGTCGCGGAAATAGGGGAATTCCTCGACGTAATCGACGAAGGACAGGGTGGTGCCGGCAAAGCCGGTTTCGTGCAGCTTGATGATGCCGTCGGCCACCTGCCGCGGTGTGCCAACCAGCGGGAAGCCACCATGGCCAAGCGCCATCAGGTTGCGGATCTGCGCCAGCAGGTCATGCGGGAAGGATTGCGCATGGGCGAATTGCAGGTTCACCAGGTTGTCCACCGCGTCCCAGTCGATCTGGCTCATGATGTGATCGTGATAGGCTTGCGCCTCTTCCTCGGTCGGGCGGCAGATCACGTGGCTGAAGGTCAGCACGCCGACATCGCGGCCCTTGCCCGCGGCCTGTTCGCGCAGTTCCTTGATTTCGTCGACGGAGCGCGACAGGTCGATCGCCGGGGTGAACAGGTAGTTGGCGTTCTGGGTGGCGAATTCGCGGCCCAGCCCGGACCCGGCGGCGTTCAGGATCGGCACCTCGCCGTTGACCGGCCAGGGGTCGCCCTTGATCCCTTTAAGATTGAAGTACTTGCCGTCCCAATCGAAATGCTCCTTGCTGTCCCAGAGCTTCTGGACGATGTCGAACCATTCCTGGGCATAGCCGTAGCGGGTTTCGTGGTCTTCGGGCAGGGTCAGCCCCAGGGCTTCGTATTCCGGCTTGTTCCAGCCCGCCACGATGTTGAGCCCGGCGCGGCCCTGGCCGATCTGGTCCATGGTCGCGATCTGCTTGGCGATCACGGCCGGGTGGTTGGCGGCGGTGTGGATGGTCGCGAAGACCGAAATGTCCTTGGTATTGGCCAGAAGCGCCGTGGCCCAGGTGATGGTTTCAAGCACCCCGCCATGGAAATCGGTTTCGCCGCCATAGCCGATCCAGCGCGCGATGGGCAGCATGAAGTCGATGCCGGCCTCGTCCAGCATCTTGCCGAGCTTGAGGTTGTTGTCCCAGCTGTTTACCCAGCGTTCGGGCAGCTTGCTGACCGTCATGCCGGAGGAGCAGTTGGACGAGAAGGTCCCGAGCTTGAACCCTTCTTTCTTGAGCATCTTGTTCTGTGTCACGTGATTATCTCCCATTGGATAGAGTTTTAGATTGAATTTTTATTTAAAACCTAAAGAAACTTTCTTGCTTGTGTCAAGAAAGATTGAACGCGATCATCGGACCCGCACCGAAGTGGTCAAAAAGGAGGCGGAAGGTGAGCGACGGTCCGGCAAAAAGCGGCGAGATGGATTTCAAGTGGCACCTGTCCTCCGACGATCCCGAGATCGCGACCACGGAGATGGAATTTTCCCTGATGCGCACGTTCGAAAGCTTCGGGCGCTGGCAGGTGGAATGCCTGATCGCCGCGTCCGGGCTGACGATGAGCGGGCCTGAAAACGCGCTGCTGCACATCATCCGGATGAACGACCGGGCCAAGTCGATCAAGGAGCTGGCCCGGCTGACGAACCGAGACGACATTCCCAACATCCAGTATTCGCTCAGGAAAATGCTGTCGGAAGGGTTGATTTCGAAGCAGGGGACCAGCCGGACGGGCGTGACCTACGAGGCCACCGAGAAGGGGCGCGAGATCACCGATTTCTATGCCTCGATCCGGCGCCGGCTGCTGGTCGAGAAGATCGACGACATCCCGGATTTCGTGGAGCGGATGCAGGAGGTTTCGCGCACGCTCAATATCCTGTCCGGGATTTACGAGGAGGCCGCCCGGGTGGCGGCAACTCATCGGCGCTGAGGGGCATAGGCTGGGGGCATTTCATCGGTTCGGGGGGCATCCGAATGTGCCGGGGCCGCAATCCTGGCGGGAACCGGGCGCAACCCTTTCGCCGAGTGTGGCGCGAAAACGGATGAGACAGCGGATAGACGAATCATCCTTGCGGCTGCCGGGCGGCTGGAAGACGTCCATTCGCCGAGGCGATGTTTCCGCCTGCTCGGGCATCCTTACGCGATCCCGTCCGTACCGCCTCAGTCGAGCGCGGCGCGCAGGGTTTCGACCGGGGTGCAGCCGAATTTCTTGCGATACTGTTCGGCAAACCGGCCCAGGTGAAAGAACCCCAGATCGGTGGCCACCTCGGTGACGCTGGTGTGTCGTGACGGGTTTGACAGTTCTTCCCAGGCCCGTTCCAACCGCATTTCGCGCAGGAAGGCCATCGGCGACCGGCCATGACGGTCGCGGAACGCGGATTGCAGCGCGCGGGTACTGGTTCCGGCGGCACGGGCGATGTCTTCGATCATGATCGGGCTGCGCAGGTTTTCCCGCATGAAGCCTTCGGCTCGCCGCACGCTGCGCGGCATCGGGCCGCGTTCGCCGCATGCGGCGGGCAGCCCGTGCGCCTGGGTTTGCAATAGCCCCACCATCAGGGTGCGTTCCAGTTGTTTGCCCAGCAACGTGTCGCCGCCCAGAACGACGCCGCCGCGTTCGGCCTCGGCCATCACGTAGTGCAGCAATCCGAGGAAGGATCGCCCCTCGGCGCCGCGCATATCGTTCGCCCCGGAGAATCGCAACGGCGTGCCGGAGGGCAATCCAAGCTCCGCACGGGCGGTTTCCATCAGCGCGCGTTTCTCGATCTGCAGCATGACCTGCACGCAGTCTTCGCTCCAGATCATGCAGGTGTCGGCATCGGGGTTGAGAACGCCGCTGGACCCACCGCCGATGACGTAGCGGGCATCGCCATTGCTGATCGAGGCATGGCCGCGAATGGGCAGCTGGAACAGGTAGAACCGTTCCAGCGCGCCCGGGGCGATCATGGTTTTTGCACTATAGGTCATGACGTTGATCGATAGCGCGCTGCCCGGCAACCGGTTGTGCCGCGCGGCGAAGCCGTGTTTGCCCATCACGTCCAGATGATGATCGCAATAGACCTGGGCCACCGCATCGCGCGCCTCGTCCAGGTCGGCGCTGTGGAAAAGGGGATGCCCCGCCAGGGGCAGGCTGTCTCCGCCTTGCGCGGTCTGAAACATCTCCATTTCCGCTCTCCTTTCCCACCATGCTTCACGCCTAAAGCAATTATTTGCGCAAACCGGATAGGGGCTGCGGAAATAGGATAGCCCGTTCTCCCCCTCGCTCGGCAAGCTTTCATTACAGAAAAATGACAAACAGGGAGCGCAGAATGCGTGGATTGACAGACAAAGTGGCGATTGTTCCCGGCGGAGCCACCAAAATCGGCGTCGCCGTAGTCGAGGCGTTTCGCGCCCGCGGAACCAAGGTGATCGTTGCCGATATCGATGCGGAGAACGGGGCGAAGCTTGAAGGTGACGGGGTGCATTTCATCCATGCCGACCTGCGCTCGGACGATGACATCGCGCGGATCGTCAAGGAAGCCAAGGATACTTACGGGCGGATCGATTTCCTGGTGAACGTCGCGGCGACCTATCTCGACAACGGCGCGGAAAGCACCCGGGCGGAATGGCTGGAAGCTTTGGATGTGAACCTTGTCGGATCGGCGATGCTGATGCAGGCGGCGCGCGAGGAGCTGAAGAAGAACAAGGGCGCGATCGTCAATTTCGGATCGATCTCGGCACGGGTGGCGCAGACCGGCCGCTGGCTCTACCCGGTGTCGAAGGCCGCGATCCTGCAGCTGACCCGCAACCAGGCGATGGATCTGGCCCCCGACGGCATCCGGGTCAATGCGGTGTCGCCGGGCTGGACCTGGTCCAACATCATGGACAGCCTGACCAATGGCGACCGGGAAAAGACCGACAAGGTGGGCGCCGATTTCCACCTGCTGCCGCGCGTGGGCGACCCCGAGGAGGTCGCCGAGGCGATCATGTTCCTGTGCTCCGACAATGCCAGCTTCGTCACCGGCACCGATATCCGGGTCGATGGCGGCTACACCGCGATGGGCCCCGAGGGGATGACCCCGGCGATCCCGCGGCTGATGGACTGACACCAGAAAAATCAGGCGGGAAATCCGCCAGCAAGACACCAACAGGAGAGAAAAAATGAAACGCATTACCATCGTGGGCGGCGGCCAGTCCGGGCTGCAACTGGGCATCGGGCTTCTGCAGAAGGGCTATGACGTCAAGGTCATCCAGGACCGCACGCCCGATCAGATCGCCGAGGGGCGGGTGTTGTCGTCGCAATGCCAGTTCGACGCGGCGCTCGATCACGAACGC
The DNA here is from genome assembly GCF_009857745.1 of Thalassovita mangrovi. Taxonomy (GTDB): domain Bacteria; phylum Pseudomonadota; class Alphaproteobacteria; order Rhodobacterales; family Rhodobacteraceae; genus Thalassobius; species Thalassobius mangrovi. Next base: position 32,960 of record NZ_WWEN01000012.1, on the reverse strand, counting down.
GCGCTTGGCCTCAATTACTGGGAAGAAGACTGCCCGCCGGTCGAAGGGATTTCCTTTTCCGTCCCGAACCCCGAGGGGCCGGGCAAGGCTGTGGACTGGGCGGCAAAGCTCGACGCCAAGGCGCAGTCGGTCGACCAGCGGGTGAAGATGCCGCGCTGGTTGGCGGAATTCGAACGGCTCGGCGGCAGGCTCGATATCGCGCTGGCCGATATCCCGATGCTGGAAACCGAGGCCCGCACCGCCGACCTGGTGATCGTGGCCTCGGGCAAGGGCGATATCGGCAAGCTGTTCGAACGCGACGCCGCCCGCTCGCCCTTCGATGCGCCGCAGCGGGCGCTGGCGCTGACCTATGTGCACGGCATGACCCCGCGCGAAAACCATTCGGCGGTGAATTTCAACCTGATCCCCGGCGTCGGCGAATATTTCGTCTTCCCGGCGCTGACCAAATCCGGCCCCTGCGAAATCATGGTGTTCGAAGGCGTGCCGAACGGCCCGATGGATTGCTGGCGCGACGTGAAAACCCCCGCCGAGCACCTGGCCAAGTCGAAAGAGATCCTCGACACCTTCGTGCCGTGGGAAGCCGACCGCTGCCGCACTATCGAACTGACCGATGACAACGGAATCCTTGCCGGGCGTTTCCCCCCGACCGTGCGCAAACCGGTGGGCACGCTGCCCTCGGGCGCCAAGGTGATGGGGCTGGGCGATGCGGTGTGCCTGAACGACCCAATCACCGGGCAGGGCGCCAACAATGCCGCCAAGGCGGCGGCGGTCTATCTCGATGCGATCGTGGCGCGGGGCGATGCGGCGTTCGACGAGGCCTGGATGACCACGACGTTCGAACGGTTCTGGGACTACGCGCAATGGGTGGTGCAATGGACCAACATGATGCTGCTACCGCCGCCGCCCTTCGTGTTGAACATCATGGGATCGGCGCAGGTGCTGCCGGGGCTGGCAAGCCGCATCGCCAACGGCTTCGACGATCCGCGCGATTTCTTCCCGTGGTTCGCCGATCCCTCGGCGGCCGAAGATTATCTCACCAGCCTGCAGGCCGCCTGAGATGATCGACCTTCAGACCTTTCGCCAGACGATGGGCCTGTTTCCCGGCGCGGTCACCCTGATCACCACCGGTCAGGGCGATCTGCGCCGGGGCATCACCGCCACCGCCGTCTGTTCGGTGTCCGATACGCCGCCGAGCCTGCTGGTCTGCGTCAACCGCAAGACCGGCACCTGCAAGGAAATCGCCCGCTCGGGGCGGTTTTCGGTCCAGCTGCTGGGGCAGGATCATGCCGATGTCGCCATGGCGTTTGCAGGCGCAAAGGGACAGAGCGGCGAGGAAAAGTTCACCGTCGGGGACTGGGGCGCTTGCCCGAACGGGCAGCCTCGGCTGAGCGATGCGCTTGCCAGCATTTCCTGCGAGGTGATCACAGCGACCGAAGCGGGCAGCCACATGGTGTTCATCGGCCGGATGGAAGACGTGGCCTTCGCCGACGGCGAGGCGCTGATCTACGCCCGGTCGGGGTTCCACCGGCTGGCCGAAGTCGCCTGAAACCCGCATTGAAAAACGAAAGGCCCCCGGTTGCGGGGGCCTTTCGCATGTCTGGGGGCAATGTCCGGTCCGACGAGACTGCGACCATTGGCCGGGTGCTTGGGCCAAGGAAACCATCGGCATGAAGCGGGCGAGGTGATAGACAGGGCCATCCCTGCCGCGGCAAATGAGAGCCTTAAAAAATTGATCGTTTTCGCCGCATTTGCTATCCGGGCGCAAAACAGCCAAGCCAACAAGACACTTTCCCGAAGGATTCCCATCGCATGAACAGCTTCCCGGACCTGTCGGCCATCGTCGCCACCGCTGCCGATTTCCTTGCCGCGGGCGGCCCGTCGATCTGGGTCATTGCGGCGCTGTCCGTCATCACCGTGGCGCTGATCCTGTGGAAGACCTGGGATCTGATCTGGCTCGGTGCGTGGTCCGGCGGGCGGCATGTGAACCGCGCGCTCGAATTGTGGCGGGCGCATCAGGACGGCGAGGCCAAGGCGCTGCTGTCGGGGCGGCGCACCGTGCGCGCCAAGCTGGTGATCGCGGCGATGGAGGCCGAGCAGCATTCGCACCTGGACCGGGAGGCAGGCAAGGAAGAAGCCGTGCGGGTGGCGAAACTGCTGCTGGCGCGGGCGGGCGGCGGGCTGCGGCCGCTGGAACTGATCGCCACCATCGCGCCGCTGCTGGGGCTGCTGGGTACGGTTCTGGGCATGATCTCGGCCTTCCAGGCGCTGCAGGAATCCGGCGCGCGGGCAGACCCGGCGATGCTGGCGGGCGGCATCTGGGAAGCACTGCTGACCACCGCCGCGGGCATGGCCGTGGCGATCCCCGCCTCGATCGCGCTGACCTGGTTCGAAAGCATAATCGACCGGCTGCGGCTGGAAATGGAAGATGCCGGCACCCGCGTGTTCCAGCGCAGCAACGCCCCCGAACCGGTGCATCTGGCGACTGCCGAGGCGGCAGCGCCGCGGCGCTTTTCGGCGGAGTAAGGCAATGGACCTGTCCGAGCCGCGGCCACGCCGCAGGCCGTCACTGACCCCGATGATCGACGTGGTGTTCCTGCTGCTGGTCTTCTTCATGCTGGCCTCGCGCTTCGGCATGGACATGCAGCTGCCTCTGGCCGCCGCCGGATCGGGCGGCGCCTATCAGGGGCCGCCCCGGCTGGTGCAGGTCACGGCGGAAGGGGTCACGCTCAACGGCATCTCTGTTAGCGAAGAGGCCCTGGCGGGCGAACTCGCGCCGCTGATGGAAGCTAAAACCGACACGGTGATCCTGCGCGCGGGCGAAGGCACGCCGCTGCAGCGGCTGGTCGAGGTGATGGGCACGCTTGGCGATGCGGGGCTGAGCAACCTGGTGCTGGTGGAGTAGGGCGATGGACATCTCGGGCCAGCGCCGCAGGAAACGCGAAGAAAACGTGATCCCGATGATCAACGTGGTCTTTCTGCTGCTGATCTTTTTCCTGATGACCGCGCAGATCGCGCCGCCCGAACCGTTCGAGGTGGCGCCGCCCGCCTCCTCCTCCGTCTCCCCGGCGGAGGGCACGTTCACCTTGTATGTCAGCGCCGAGGGCGAGGTCGGGTTTCGCGACGCGCTTGGCGAAGACGCTGCGCTGGAGGCGCTGGAACAGGCGGTGCGGGAAAGCTGCGCCGGGGGCCTGTGCGACGATCCCGAAAGCCGCCCCGTGGTGATCATCCGCGCCGACGGGCAGCTTGACGCGACGCGGCTGCCGGCGCTGTTGCGGCAATTGGCGGCCCGGGACATGACACGAATCCAACTGGCCACCCGCGAGAGCATCGAAGCCGAGCAATGAAAGCCGTCGTCAATATCGTCCTGTTCGGCACCCTGGCCGTCGCGCTGCACCTCGCGGTCTTCGCCCTGCGCCCACAGGACGGTTCGGCCCAGTCCGCCGGGGATGGCGGTGAGGATCTGGTCGCCATCGCGGCGGCGCCCGATTCCTATGCCGATATGGTCGCACAGTGGGAAACCCCGCCCGAGCTGAGCGAAGCGCCGCCGCCGGAACTGGCCGCGCCAGAGGCTGCCGATATGGCGCCGCCGGTGGCGGAGGCCGCCACCCAATCCAGCCCCGAAATGCCGCAGTTGCCGCAACCGGCGGCCAATGCGCCCGACCTGCCGCAGTTGCCGCAGCTCGACGACGCCCCGCCGCCGCCGCCCGAGCCGGAACCCGAACCGGAGCCGAAATTGGAACCGAAGCCGGAGCCCCAACCAGAACCGGAACCCGTGCCGGAACCGCAACCTGAACCCGAACCCAAGCCACAGCCCAAACCAGAACCCGTCAAGACACCCGAGCCGCAAAAGGCCCCGCCGCAACCGCAGCCGCAAACCGTGCAATCGGTTCCGTCGGTGCAGCAGAAGGCCGCCGGGTCGGGCGGCGGAAAACAGGCGGGCGAGCGTCGCAACGCGCAAGCCGCGACCCTGTCGAAATCGCAGCGCCAGACGCTGATGGCGCAATGGGGCGCGACCATCCGCACCCGTATCGACCGCGCCAAACGCCCGCCCCGGGGGGCAGGTTCGGGCAGAGTGACGGTCGCGGTTGCGGTGGCCGCGGACGGATCGCTGCGCGGCGTGTCGCTGATCCGCAGTTCCGGCAATTCCGCGCTCGATGCCGCCGCGATCGAGGCGGTGAAACGCGCCCGGAAATTCCGGCCCGCCCCCAAGGGATTGCCGGATAAAACCTTCAATTTCCGGCTTCCGATCGAATTCCGCTGACCGGACGGGGCGGCAGGTCGCTCCGCGCCTCAGTCAAAGGCGCGCATCTTTTCCGACAGCTTTTCCTGCGTGCGCCGGATGATCGCATGGATGCGCGCCGGGGACAGGTCCATGTCGCGCGCGATTTGGTTCTGCCGCCGCGCGTTCAGCCGGTGGTCCAGGAATACCCGCCTGTGGCTGTCGGGCAGGGTTGCCGGGGTCCTTTGCCTATCGGCAATCGGCCTACAACCATTTCGACACCGAACAGCAATCGGTCGGCTGGGAACTCACCCATGAATTCACGCCCGACCTGACCTTCAATCAGCGCCTGCGCTATGCCCATCAGACGACGGATTACGCGCAGCTCGATTTCGGCTGGGCCGATGCGACCGGGCTGAACTATTATGCCTTCCGCAACGACGAAGATGCGAAAACGCTGGGGATCGACAATACCCTGGAATGGAAAAGCGTGATCGGCAGCGCCGATAACAGCCTCATTATCGGGGCCGATTACCAGCGCAGCCGCTCAGACGTGACGCAGTATCTCGACTACACGATCTACACGGTGCCCTATGCCGACCCGAGCCTCGATTTCGCGGTCGCCGACCCGGCGCTGTCGTCGATGACCCGCTCGACCTATACCGAAAAGGGGCTGTACGTTCAGGACCATGTGAAATTCGCCAACGGCACCACGTTGACCGGCGGGTTGCGCCACAGCTGGTTCGAAATCGAGGTTGAAGACCTGTCCGGCGGCGGCACCCAGTGGCAGGAAAACGATGCCACCACCGGCATGATCGGGCTGACGCATGACTTCGCCAACGGGTTGACCCCCTATGCCAGCTATACCGAAGGCTTCATCCAGAATGTCGGCACCACCCTTGCCGGCGATCCGCTGAAACCGTCGGAAAGCAAGCAATGGGAAGCGGGCCTGCGCTATCAGCCCAACAGCGCCCTGATGCTGAGCGCCGCGATCTTCGACCTGCGCAAGACCAACGTGAAGGAATACGACCTGAACGACCCGACCTGGTCGAGCTTCACCCAGGCGGGCGAAGTGCGGTCTCGCGGGCTGGAGCTTGAAGCGCGCGGGGCGATCAACAGCGTGTTGCAGGGCGTGTTCAGCTACAGCTATCTGGACAGCGAAGTCACCAAGTCCACCGACGCCTCGATCGTCGGCAACGAAAATTCGATGTCGCCGAACCACCAGGCCGCGATCTGGCTCGATTACGACGCCGCGGCGATTGCCGAGGGGCTGACCATCGGCGGCGGGCTGCGTTACGTGTCGTCCTTCTACGCCACCCAAAGCAACGGGCGCGTCACGCCGTCCTATACCCTGGCCGATCTGGCGGTGAGCTATGAGGTGTCCGACTTCACGCTGGATCTCAACGTGACCAATCTCTTCGATCGGGATTATTACGGGAACTGCTATGACAGCTACGGCTGTTCCAAGGGCGAAGGCCGCACCATCACGGTGACACTGAACCGCAGCTTCTGATTTCGGGGCGTATCCCCGACCGGCCGGGCCGTTCGCGGCCCGGTCGACCCGCCATCGCGGCGATCCGAAGGGCGGAGTCCAGTTGCTGTTCCTGGATAAGCTTCTGTTTCTTATTCGTAAAAATCCATTTCATCCGCCGCGAACGGCGTCCCGCGACAGCAGATCCGGGCGCGATATCCCCGCCGCCGCCCGCCCTTCGTTTCCCCGATCAGACGCTTTCAACCCTTGCTTTCCACACCGGTCTTGCAGACGGTGGCGGAGAGCGGACTGATCCGTTTGCATCGGTTTTGGCCTTGAAACCCGTCGGCGCCAGCGCCATCCGGGGTTAATATGGACCGGATTTGGTGCGACCTAAGTTTGCGTTATGTCAAAGAAATATGTCGGGGCGCGCACTAGCGTGCAGCGAAATTCACACCGGCTATCAGGGGAAGTCTGATGAAACGATTTTTCGTTCTGTTCTGTCTGTTTGCGGCGCCGGTTACCGCCGAAACGATCGAGGTGGTGCCGCAGACCGTGACCGAATGGAAACCCGTCTACGGACAGATCGAAACCCGCGACCGGGTGCCGGCGCGGGCGCGCATCGGCGGCACCATCAGCGAATTGCTGGTGACCGAAGGCGATCGGGTCGAAGCGGGCACGCGGGTCGCGGTGATCGAGGATGACAAGCTGGCCTTCCGGATCGACTCGATCGACGCCCAGCTCGACGCGGCGCGGGCGCAGCTTGCCACCGCGCAGTCCGATCTGGATCGCGGCGAACAACTGCTGGAACGCGGCGTGATCACCTCGCAGAGAATGGATCAGCTGCGCACCCAGGTGCAGGTGCTGGACGGTCAGATTTCCAGCCTGTCCTCGGAACGGCTGGTGATCGAACAGCAGATCACCGAAGGCGCGGTGCTGGCGCCCGATACCGGCGTGGTGCTGAGCGTGCCGGTGGCGCGCGGATCGGTGGTCAACGCGGGCGAAGCGCTGGCGGAAATCGGCGGCGGCGGCGCGTTCCTGCGCCTTGCGGTGCCGGAACGTTTCGCCGGGGCGCTGGCCGAAGGCGACACGATCGAGATCGGCCAGGACGGCGAACGACGCCAAGGGGAGCTGGTCAAGCTCTACCCGCTGGTGCAGGGAGGCCGGGTCGAGGCCGATGTCGAGGTCGAGGGCCTGGATACCCGGTTTGTCGGTCGGCGGGTGCCGGTGCGCCTGCCGGTGGCCGAGCGCGAGGCGCTGCTGGTGCCCGACGCGGCGCTGGAACGGGTCGGCGGCATCGACCTGGTGCGGGTCGAAACCGCGCAGGGGGTGCTGTCGCGGGCGGTGGTGCCCGGCGAGCTGATCACCCGTGACGGTGCCGACTGGCGTGAAATTCTGACCGGCCTTTCCGCCGGCGACAAGGTAGTGGTGGACGCTCATGAGTGAACCGTCGGGTCAGGCCCCTTCGGGCGCCTTGGGGATTGCCGGGCGCCTGACGCGCTCCTTCATCCTTTCGCCTCTCACGCCGCTTCTGCTGCTGGCCTCGCTGGCGGTGGGGATGATCGCCCTGATCAGCCTGCCGCGCGAGGAGGAACCGCAAATCTCGGTGCCCTTGGTCGACATCCACGTGCAGGCCGACGGGCTGCGCGCCGAGGATGCGGTCAAGCTGGTGACCGAACCTCTGGAAACCATCGTCAAGGGCATCGACCAGGTCGAACATGTCTATTCCGACACCCGGGACGATCAGGTCATGGTGACCGCGCGTTTCGTGGTCGGCGTGTCCGCCGATACCGCGATCCTGCGGGTGCGCGACAAGATCCTTGCCAATATGGATCGTATCCCGGTCGGCATCCCGCAGCCGCTGGTGGTCGGGCGCGGCATCAATGACGTGCCCATCGTGTCGCTGACCTTTTCCGCCGCCCCCGGCGCGGGCGCGGTGGATGCGGCGCAGCTCACGCGGATCGCCCGCGAGGTCGAGGTGAAGCTGGCGCAGATCGAAAACGTCGGCCTGACCTACCTGACCGGCGCCACCGACGAGGTGCTGCGCGTCGCGCCCGATCCCGAAAAGCTGGCGCTGCACGGCATCACCCTGCAGCAGCTGGCGGGCAAGGTGCAGGGCGCCAATTCCGCCGCCCCGGCGGGCCGGTTGCGCGACGGCGGCGACCAGATCCCGCTGGTGATCGGCAAGACGCTGAAAACCCCGTCCGAAATCGGCAACCTGGAACTGACCGCGCGAGACGGGCGCACCGTCTATGTCCGCGACGTGGCCGATATTTCCTTCGTCACCGGGATGGAGGAACAATACGTCACCACCCTGGAACGGGCCGAGGACGGCACCATCACCCGCGAACCGGCGGTGACGCTGGCGGTGGCCAAGCGGGCCGGCGCCAACGCGGTGACCGTGGCCGAGGAAATCCTGCACCGGGTGGAGGAAATGCAGGGCGAGCTGATCCCCGACAGCGTGGCAATGGAAATCACCCGCGATTACGGCGAAACGGCGGATGAAAAGGCCAACGAACTGCTGTTTCACCTGGCGCTGGCCACCGTGTCCATCGTGATCCTGGTGCTGCTGGCGATCGGTTGGCGTGAAGCCATCGTGGTGGCGATCGTGATCCCGGTCACCATCCTGCTGACGCTGTTTGCGGCCTATATCATGGGCTACACGCTGAACCGGGTGTCGCTGTTCGCGCTGATCTTCTCCATCGGTATCCTTGTCGATGACGCCATCGTGGTGATCGAAAACATCGCCCGCCACTGGGGCATGAAGCGCGAGGGCCAAAGCCGGATGGAAGCCGCCGTGGCCGCCGTGGCCGAGGTGGGCAACCCCACCATCGTCGCCACGCTGACCGTGGTTGTGGCGCTGCTGCCGATGCTGTTCGTGTCGGGGCTGATGGGGCCCTACATGTCGCCGATCCCGGCCAATGCTTCGGCCGCGATGATCTTCTCGTTCTTCGTGGCGGTGATGATCACGCCTTGGCTGATGCTGAAGATCGCGGGCCGCGCGCCGCTGCATCATGAAGAGGGCGGGTTCCCCGGCGGGCGTCTGGGGCGGTTCTATGCCTCCATCGCAAGGCCGGTGATTTCCAGCAAGGGGCGCTCGGGCCTGTTCTTGCTGGTGGTGATTGCGCTGTCCTTCGGGTCGCTCACCGCGCTCTACACCAAGGACGTGACGGTGAAGTTGCTGCCCTTCGACAACAAGTCGGAACTGGCCATCGTCGTCGACCTGCCCGAAGGCGCCAGCGTCGAGGCGACCGATGCGGTGCTGCAGCAGGCGGCGCGTGTCGCGATGGACCTGCCCGAGGTGATCTCGGCCCAGCTTCATGCCGGGACGGCGGCGCCGTTCAACTTCAACGGTCTGGTGCGGCATTACTATCTGCGCGGGCTGCCGGAACAGGGCGATGTGCAGCTCAACCTGCTGCCCAAGGGCGACCGTGACCGGGTGAGCCATGAAATCGCGCTGGAACTGCGCCAACGGCTGGCCGATCAGGTCGAGGTGCCCGAGGGCACGGTGGTCAAGGTGGTCGAACCGCCGCCCGGTCCGCCGGTGATTTCCACCCTGCTGGCGGAAATCTATGGTCCCGACGCCGAGGTCCGGCGCGAGGTGGCCGCGCAGGTGCGCAAGGCGTTCGAGGATATCCCCTTCGTGGTGGATGTCGACGACAGCTATGGCGAACGGTCGCGCCGGTTGCGGGCCGAACTGCGGCCGACCGACATGGATTTCTACCTGGTGCAGGAAAGCGATGCTCTCGATACGCTGCGCATGCTGAACGGGGAAACCACGGTGGGCTATTCGCATCGCGGCGACGGCCGCCGGCCGATCCCCATCGTCATGTCGCGGGCCAAATCCGACCGGGTGATGGATGCCGAGGCGCTGTCGACCCCGGTGCCCGCCAACGCCCTGCCGGGCGGACGCGGCGTGGTCGAACTGGGCGACGTGGTGGATATCGTCGAGGAACGCGCGTCCTTCCCGGTGTTCCGGCATAACGGCTATGACGTCATCATGGTCACCGGCGAACTGGCCGGCGATTTCGAGGCGCCGCTTTACGGCATGCTGGAAGTCGCCAACCGGCTGGACGCGATCGACTGGCCCGAAGGCTACAAGCCGGTGATCCGGATGAACGGCCAGCCGGAAACCACCGATCAGCCGGTGCTGCTGTGGGACGGCGAATGGGAAGTCACCTGGGTGACCTTCCGCGACATGGGCGCGGCCTTCGGCGTGGCGCTGCTGGGGATCTACATCCTCGTCGTGGCGCAGTTCGGCAGCTTCCGTCTGCCGCTGGTGATCCTGACGCCGGTGCCGCTGACCTTCCTCGGCATCATGCTGGGCCACTGGCTGTTCGGGGCGCCGTTTTCGGCCACCTCGATGATCGGCTTCATCGCGCTGGCCGGGATCATCGTGCGCAACTCGATCCTGCTGGTGGATTTCATCCGCCATGCCGATCCCGACCAAAAGGTCACCGTGGATATCCTGATCGAGGCGGGGGCGACCCGGTTCAAGCCGATCCTGCTGACCGCCATCGCGGCGATGATCGGGGCGGCGGTGATCCTGTTCGACCCGATCTTCCAGGGGCTGGCGATTTCGCTGCTGTTCGGGCTGGCGTCTTCCACCGCCTTCACCGTGCTGGTGATCCCGGCGATCTATCGCATCGCCAAGACCTGACGATAGCGCGTCGGGCAGGGGGCATTCCCCGCTGCCCGGCGCGGATCAGGCCGGGCTTTGCAGCAGCGTGTCGATGAATTCTGAAAACAATTCGCCCTGCGACCGGATCTGCAGCTTGGAATAGATGTTGCGCCGGTGAATCCGCACCGTGCCGGGGGCGATTTCAAGGATGCGGCCGACGGCTTCGGCGGAATGGCCCTTCAGGGTGAATTCGACCACTTCGCGTTCGCGCGGGGTCAGCACGCCCTTGCCGAAGGTCTGGAACGCCAGTTCTAGGCTCTTGTACAACCCGTTTTCCGTCGTCGTGCCAGCCTCGGCGCCGAATTGCGTCGCCAGATCGCGCCAATGCTTGCAGCAGGCGGCCTCCACCACCGGCCAATAGGCCCGCAATTCGCGGATTTCCTTGGCCGTGAACGCCTTTTCCGCCCGCATCAGCGACACCACCACGACCACGCCGCCGGGCAGGTTGATGAAGAACCCGATTTCCTCGGCCAGCCCGGTCTGGACGTAATAGTTGCGGAAATATTCGCCCTGATAGAACCGGTCCGGCGCCAGGTCGCGCAGCCGGTACAGGCCCGATTCTACCGGAGTCGTGCTGGCCAGGTAGAACGGATCGAGAAGATAGGGGCCTTCCTGGTAGTCCTCGACGAAGACCCTGCGCTTGCCGCTCGGGAAGTCGTCATACAGGTCCAGCGGCCGGGCGGAGCCGAGATAGCCGAAGACGACCGTATAGTCGAACGGCGCTATCCTTTTAAAAGCATTGGAAAGTTTCGACGCAAAATCGTCGGTGTCGATCGCCGCGATCAGCTCGCCTGTCGCCTCGGCCCAATTTGTCACAGTTTATCCTCCCAATATCCCGCTTATCAAATTTGGACTACCTAATTCGTGGTATATACAATGAATCGGGATTTTCTTACGATTTTTTCAAAACAGATGATATGCCACCCAACAGGGAAACAATCAAGAAAATGAACAAGGGTGAATATACCCCGGGCCGCGAAGGCGGCGGCAAGAAAATCATCGCCGAACTGCGCGCCGTGTCGAAGCGATTCGGCGACGTTCTGGCGGCGGACGATCTGAACCTGGCGATCGAGGAGGGCGAGTTCCTGTCCTTCCTCGGCCCCTCGGGCTGCGGCAAGACCACAGCGCTGCGGATGCTGGCGGGGTTCGAGGCGCCGACCGATGGTGAGGTGCTGCTCGACGGCGACGTGGTGAACAAGCTGGACGCGCATCTGCGGCCGGTGAACATGGTGTTCCAGCACTATGCGCTGTTCCCGCACCTGACCGTGGCGCAGAATATCGGCTACGGGCTGAAGCAACGCCGCCCGCGCCCGTCCAAGGCCGAAATCGCCGACAAGGTCGCCAAGGCGCTGGATCTGGTGCAGCTGAAGGGGTTCGAGGATCGCCGTATCTGGGAAATGTCGGGCGGCCAGCAGCAGCGCGTCGCCCTGGCCCGCGCGGTGGTGAACGAACCCAAGCTTCTGCTGCTTGACGAACCGCTGGCGGCGCTGGACCGCAAGCTGCGCAAGGACATGCAGATCGAACTGCAGAACATCCAGCGCAGTCTTGGAATCACCTTCATCCTGGTCACCCACGATCAGGAAGAAGCCCTGTCGATGAGCGACCGGGTCTGCATCATGCGGGCGGGCAAGATCGAACAGATCGGATCGCCGCAGGACCTCTACGACCGGCCGCGCAACCGCTATGTGGCGGGCTTCGTGGGGTCGACCAACTTCTTTGACGGCAAGGTGGCGAACGTGTCCGGATCGGTCGCGAACGTCACCCTGGGCAACGGCCAAGACGTAACCGGCGAGGCGGTGCACGATCTGCACCCCGGCCAGGACGTCACGGTCAGCGTCCGCCCCGAACAGATCAGCCTCAGCACCAAGGCCAGCGATGGCAGCCTGCCGGTGACGGTGCTGAACCGGATCTTCCTGGGCGAACATACGGAATACCTGGTGCGCCATGACAGCCTTGGAGATTTCCTGGTGCTGGCGCCCAGGCTCGCGGAATTGAACGAAGGGCCGTTCAATACGGGCGATGTGCTGCAGGCATCCTGGGATGCAGGCGCGGCGCTCGTTCTGGAAAATAACTAAAGCCTACGAAAACTCTTCACAGGGAGTATCCAAATGCAACGCGACGACACACCAATCAGCAAGAAAAAGTTCATGGAAGAACTTTACCGCTACAAGAAGGGGTCGGTCAGCCGCCGTCACTTTCTTGGCGTGACCGGTCTCGGCATGGCCAGTGCCGTGATGGGCGCCGCCGTGCCCGGCCTGCGCCCGCTTCCGGCCTTCGCCGCCGGCGATATCGGCGACCGGGTGATCCTGGCCACCTGGCCGAACTACCACGACCCGGCCAACTTCGATGCCTTCACCGAAGCCACCGGCGCCCATGTGCAGGTCAACGTCTTCGGTTCGAACGAAGAAATGCTGGCCAAGCTGCAGGCTGGCGGCAGCGGCTGGGACGTCTATGTTCCCACCAACTACACCATCAGCACCTATGTGGCCGAGGACCTGATCGAACCTCTCGACACCTCGCGGCTGCCCAATTACGACGCCACCGCCTATGACCCGCGCTTCGCAGAGGCCGGTTCGGTCGACGGCACGCTCTACGCGGTGCCGAAGAACTGGGGCACCACCGGTCTCGCTTATAACAGCAAGCACACCGACGGCGTGAAGCTGGACAGCTGGAAGCAGTTCTTCGACATCACGAAGGAAAGCTTCTCGGGCCGCACCATGGTGCATGACTACCAGCTGACCACCATCGGCAACGCGCTGAAATATTTCGGCTATTCCTTCAACTCGGTCGATCCGGCGGAACTGGCCGATGCCGAAAAGCTGCTGCTGGAAGTCAAGCCGCACCTGTTCGCGATCTCGTCCGACTACCAGCCCGCGATGCGCAACGGCGACGCCTGGCTGACCATGTGCTGGACCGGCGACGGCAAGCAGATGAACACCGACATGCCGGAAATCGAGTTCGTTCTCGGCAAGGAAGGCGGCGAGCTGTGGAGCGATTACTACGCGATCCCGAAAGGCGCGCCGCATATGGATGCCGCCTATGCGCTGATCAACTTCCTGCTCGACCCGCAGGTCAACGCCAAGGAAGTGCTGGCCCACGGGTATCCGTCGGCGGACGCGCATACCAACGCGCTGCTGCCCGCGGAGCTGCTGAACGACCCGATCCTCTACCCGGCGCAGGAATTGCTGAGCGCGCTGGAATTCGGCGCAGCGGCCACCCTGACCGACCCGAACCGGGCCGAACTGATGGCCCGCTTCAAATCGGCCTGATCTGAACACGACGAGAACGACATGACGCAACGCACCCGCAATCTTCTGCTACTGGCACCTGCCGGAACCTGGTTTCTGGTCATGCTGATCGTGCCGCTGACGGTCGTTCTCGTTTTCAGCTTCGGCGAACGCGGGGCTTCCGGTGGATATGTCCCCGCGTTCACCTTGGAACAATACGCCAACCTTCCCGCGCGGTGGGCGGCGTTCAAGAATACCCTGATGCTGGCGCCGATCGGCACCTTTGCGGCGCTCGTGATCGCTTATCCGCTGGCTTATTATCTGGCCGTGCTGGCCAGCCCGAAGTGGAAAACCATGCTTCTGGTGCTGGTCATCGTGCCATTCTGGACTTCGATCCTGATCCGTTCCTATGCCTGGATCTTCCTGCTGGGCGGCCGCGGCATCCCCGCGCTTCTGGAACTGATCGGGATCGAGGGCGTGCGCCTGATCAACACCCCCTTCGCGGTGTTGGTCGGCATCGTCTACGGCTACCTGCCGCTGATGGTGTTCCCGATCTTCGTCAGCCTTGATCGGCTCGACAAGCGGCTGTTGGAGGCGTCTTCGGATCTCGGCGCGACGCGCATCCGCACCTTCCTGCAGGTGACGCTGCCGCTGTCGCTGCCCGGCATCGCCACCGGCAGCCTGCTGGTCTTCATCCTGCTGATGGGCGAATACCTGATCCCCGCTCTGCTGGGCGGCGGCAAGGTGTTCTTCGTCGGTAACGCCCTGGTCGATCTCTTCCTGCAATCGCGCAACTGGGCCTTCGGGTCTGCGGTGGCGGCGACGCTGGTGATCATCATGCTGATCAGCGTGACGCTCTACATGCGGCTGATCAGCAAGCTCGGCGCGCAGCGCGAAGACGTGTCATTGATGTGAGGGACTGAAAGATGCGGCTCTATTCGATATTCGTCTACCTGTTCCTCTATATCCCGATCGGCGTGATCGCGGTGTTCAGCTTCAACGCCGGCCGCCATGCCAGCCAGTTCCAGGGCTTTTCGACCCAGTGGTACGGCAAGGCGCTGAACAATCCATTCGTGATGGACGCGCTGCAGACCAGCCTGACCGTGGCGTTCTTTTCGGCGCTCTGCGCCAGCCTGTTCGGCACCATGGCGGCGGTGGCGCTGCAGGGCATCAAGGGGCCGGTGCGCACCCTGTTCGACGGGCTGATCTATATCGCGGTGATGATCCCGGGCATCGTCATCGGCATCGCCACGCTGATCGGGCTGGTGACGCTGTTCGACCTGGTCAACCCGGCCATCGCGGCAATCTGGCCCGAAGGCGCGAAACCGCCGCAGCTGCATATGGGGATGGGATCGCTGATCGCGGCGCATACCATGTTCACCATGGCGCTGGTCGTCATCATCGTGCGGGCGCGTCTGGCGGGCATGGACCGGTCGCTGACCGAAGCGTCCTCGGACCTCTACGCCACGCCGATGGGCACCTTCCGGCAGGTGACGCTGCCGATGATCCTGCCGGGCGTTCTGGCCGGGTTCCTGCTCAGCTTCACCTTCAGTTTCGATGATTTCATCATCGCCTTTTTCGTCGCCGGGTCCGAAACCACGCTGCCGATCTACGTGTTCTCGTCGATCCGGCGCGGCGTGACGCCCGAAATCAACGCCATCGGCACCATGGTGCTGGCGGCGTCGCTGATCATGTTGATTACCGCGCAGATCCTGCTGCGGCGTGGAGAAAAGAGAAAGTCATGACCGTTGTTGAAAGAGTGAAAACCCCCGCCGAGATGGTTTCGCTGGAAGGCCGCGTCGCCTTCGTCACCGGCGCCGGGTCCGGGATCGGCCGCGCCGGGGCCATCGCCATGGCGCAATGCGGCGCCCATGTGGTGGTGACCGACCGCGACGGCGCGCTGGCCGTCGCCACTGCCGACGCCATCACCGAAGCGGGCAATTCGGCCAAGGCGCTGGCCATCGACGTGACCGATTCCGCACTGCTGGAAAAGGCGATCCTGCAAACGGCGGAACGCCATGGGCGGCTCGACATCCTGCATTCCCATGCCGGGATCCAGATCGAGGGCAAGCTGGACCAGGTGCTGGTCGAGGACATGGATGCCAGCTGGGATCTGAACGTGCGGGCCCATTTCATCGCCGCCCGCGCCGCCATCGGCCCGATGAAGCAGCAGGGCGGCGGCAGCATCATCATCACCGCCTCGAATTCCGGCGTGCAATACGACCGCGAAATGATCGCCTATGCCACCACCAAACACGCCGCCGTGGCGATGACCCGGCAGATGGCGGCCGATTACGCCCGCGACAATATCCGTTTCAACACGCTGTGCCCGGGCTTCGTCGATACCCCGTTCAACGCCGGGTTCGAAGTGCAGATGGGCGGCCGCAAGGCGCTGGAAAGCTATATCGCCGACACCATCCCGATGGGCCGCTGGGGCACCACCGGCGAAATCGCCGACGCCATCGTGTTCCTGGCCTCGGACATGTCGACCTTCGTGACCGGTCACGCGCTGGTCGTCGATGGCGGGGAATGCATCTAGACAGCTCTGCCCCGGGCGGGTGATCCTTGCCCCGGCGCGCCGCGTCCTGAAACCTCCAACAGACCCGGCCTTGCGCCGGAATACGGGTGATCCCAATGGTTGACCTTCCCTCCAAAGCCCGCGTCGTCATCATCGGCGGCGGCATTTCCGGCTGTTCCGTGGCCTACCATCTGGCCGAACTGGGCTGGACCGATATCGTTCTGCTGGAACGCAAGCAGCTGACCTCGGGCACCACTTGGCACGCCGCAGGCCTGGTCGGGCAATTGCGCGCGAGCCAGAACATGACCCGGCTGGCGAAATATTCCGCCGATCTCTACACGAGGCTGGAGGCCGAGACCGGGCTGGCCACCGGGTTCCGCCAATGCGGGTCGATCACCGTCGCGTTGACTGAGGAACGCAAGGAAGAAATCCTGCGCCAGGCCGCCATGGCCCGCGCCTTCGACGTCGAGGTGAACGAACTTTCCCCCGACGAGGTGAAGGCGCTTTACCCGCATCTGAACACCGACGGCGTGGTCGCGGGCGTGCATCTGCCCAAGGACGGCCAGGCGGACCCGGCCAATATCGCGCTGGCGCTGGCCAAGGGCGCGCGGGCGCGCGGCGCCAAGATCGTCGAACAGGTCAAGGTCACTGGCGTGACCGAGGCGAATGGCCGGGTGACCGGCGTCAACTGGCAAAGCGGTGAAGCGCAGGGCCATATCGCCGCCGACATGGTGGTCAATTGCGGCGGCATGTGGGGCCGCGACCTGGCGGCGCAGAACGGCGTGACCCTGCCGCTGCATGCCTGCGAACATTTCTACATCGTGACCGAAAACATCCCCGATCTGACCCAGATGCCGGTGCTGCGGGTGCCGGATGAATGCGCCTATTACAAGGAAGATGCGGGCAAGATCCTGCTGGGCGCGTTCGAGCCCCGTGCCAAGCCCTGGGGCATGAATGGCATCAGCGAAGATTTCTGCTTCGACCAGCTGCCGGAAGATTTCGACCATTTCGAACCGATCCTCGAAATGGGCGTCAACCGGATGCCGATGCTGGCCGAGGCGGGCATCCACACCTTCTTCAACGGCCCCGAAAGCTTCACCCCCGACGACCGATATTACCTCGGCGAAGCGCCCGAGCTGAAAGGCTACTGGGTCGCCGCCGGGTACAATTCCATCGGCATCGTGTCCTCGGGTGGGGCGGGCATGGCCGTGGCGCAATGGATGAACGACGGCGAGCCGCCGTTTGACGTCTGGGAGGTCGATATCCGCCGCGCCCAGCCGTTCCAGAAAAACCGGCGCTACCTGCGCGAACGGGTCAGCGAAACGCTGGGCCTGCTTTATGCCGATCACTTCCCCTACCGGCAGCCGGAAACCGCGCGCGGCGTGCGCCGCTCGCCGCTGCATGAACAGCTGAAGGCCAAGGGCGCGGTGTTCGGCGAAACCGCCGGGTGGGAACGCGCCAACTGGTTCGCCAATGACGGCCAGGAACGCGACTACCGCTACAGCTGGAAGCGGCAGAACTGGTTCGACAACCAGCGCGCCGAACATATGGCGCTGCGGGAAGGGGTGGGCATGCTCGACATGACCTCCTTCGGCAAGATCCGGGTGGACGGGCGCGACGCGCTGGCCTTCCTGCAGAATGTCTGCGCCAACCAGATGGATGTCGATCCGGGCCGCATCGTCTATACCCAGATGCTGAACGCGCGCGGCGGCATCGAATGCGATCTGACCGTGACCCGGCTGGGCGAAGATTCCTTCTTCCTCGTGGTGCCCGGTGCCACCCTGCAGCGCGATCTGGCCTGGCTGCGCCGCCATGTCGGCGACGCATCGGTGACCATCCTCGACGTGACCGCGTCGGAAGTGGTGCTGCCGCTGATGGGCCCGAAAGCGCGCGAGGTGCTGGCGCAGGTGTCGCCCAACGATTTTTCCAACGACGCCCACCCCTTCGGCATGGCGCGCGAGATCGAGATCGGCATGGGGATCGCCCGCGCCCACCGCGTGACCTATGTCGGCGAACTGGGCTGGGAAATCTATGCCAGTTCCGATCAGGCCGCCCATGTCTGGGAAAGCCTGATGGAAGCGGGCGAACCGCTGGGGCTGAAGCTTTGCGGGTTGCACGCGATGGACAGTTGCCGGATCGAAAAGGCATACCGCCATTTCGGCCATGACATCACCGACGAAGACCACGTGCTGGAAGCCGGGCTGGGTTTCGCGGTGAAGACCGGCAAGGGCGAATTCATCGGCCGCGACGCGGTGCTGCGCAAGCGCGAAGAGGGGCTGAACCGCCGGTTGCTGCAGTTCCGGCTGAAAGATCCCGAGCCGCTGCTGTTCCATAACGAACCGATCCTGCGCGACGGCAAGATCGTCAGCTTCGTCACCTCGGGCAATTACGGCCACGCGCTTGGCGGCGCGATCGGCATGGGCTACGTGCCCTGCCGCACCCCGGGCGAAAAGGCCGAAGACCTGCTCGGCTCCACCTACCAGATCGACATCGCGGGCCGGATCGTCGAGGCCGAGGCAAGCCTCGCCCCGCTTTACGATCCCAAGTCCGAACGCCCCAAGGCGTGACGACAGGTCGCTGACGGCGACGGCAATCGCATATTGTCATCCGGTCCGGGCGCTTGCTATGACGTAAGCGCCCGGATGCGGGCCGCCAGACGATGCCGCCCGTCCGATAGGGTCGGCATATCCAGCAGATGAATTTCCTTTTGCCAACCGGGGGATATCTGTTGAACCATCTCGTGAATGACAGGCCGTTTTCGCAAATCCCGAACCTCAGGCAGGGCGTCGCCAAGGGTCTGCGCAAATCCATGCAATCGGGCGATCTGGCCGCCAATCTCAGCTTCGCCCGCGTCACCGCGATGCATATCCTGTCCGAGGATTTCCTGCGGCTGGAATTGCAGGGCGACGACCTGGCCCGCTTCGCCGAGGGCGCGCTGCATTTCCGCCTGCTGCGCCAGCGCCACGCCGACCGCCCGGCGGTCTGGCCGCGTCGGGGCGAGGGCGGAAAACCGCTCTGGCCGGACAATGACGCCCAGCTGGTCCACCGCGTCTATACCGGCCGCCAGGTGGATGCCGACCGCAACCGGATCACCGTGGATATCTACCGCCATGCGGGCGGGCCGACGTCGGACTGGGCGCTGTCCAATCCGGTGGGGGAACGGATCGGCCTGATCGGCCCCGTCGGCGGCGGGATTCCCCCGGGCGGGTGGATGCTGCTGGCAGGCGATGAAACCGCGCAACCGGCGATCCTGCGGATGCTGGAAACCCTGCCGCCCGAGACCGAGGGCGAGGCGCTGATCCTGGCCGGGGCGCCGGGGCGCGAAGGCGAGGTGGTCAACCGCACCGGCATCCGGCTGCGCTGGCTCTACCGCGACCGGGGCGACGATCTGAGCGCGGCGGTGCGGGCGGTGGCGCTGCCCGAGCGCGACGACAGTTACCTGTGGTTCGCCGCCTCGAAATCCGAGGCGCGCGACATACGGGAGTATTTCAGGACCAGCCTGGGCGAAGACCGCAGCCGCTGCCGTGCCTCGGGATATTGGGGGTAGGGGGCGCTGCCCCCTACCGGATCACACGAAATCGACAAACTGGTTGAACGGCATTTCGCGCAGCCGCTTGCCGGTCGCCGCGAAGATCGCGTTGGCCAGCGCCGGGGCGGCGGGCGGCACGGGCGGTTCGCCGATGCCGCGTATCTTGGGCCCGTTTTCCAGCGCCTTCACCACGATTTCGGGGCACTGGTAATTCCGCATCCCCTCGGCATCCCAGTAATTGGCCTGTTCCGCCATCCCGTCGGCATAAGTGATCCGGCTGTTCATCGCGTGCCCCAGCCCGAAGATGACGCCGCCCTGCACCAGGTTTTCGAAATTCACCGGGTCGATCACCTGGCCCACCTCGGCGGCGACCCACACCTTGTCGATGCGGATGCCGTCTTCGGTCGCGGTGACCTCGACCACCTCCGCCGTCGGCACGCCGAAGCTTTCCACGAAGGCCACGCCGCGGCCCTTCCCGGGGGCCAGTTCGCCGCCCCAGGATGACATCTCGGCCACCGTTTCCAGCACCTTGCGCGACAACTCGTGCCCCATCAGCCGGATGCGTTCCTCCATCGGGTCGGCCCCGGCCTGATGGATCAGCTCGTCGAGGAATGAATCGAAGAAGAACCCGGCCCCCGCCGCGCCGACCGACCGCCAGGACGACACCGGCGCCAGTTCCGGCACCCGGTAGCCCCGCACCCGCAGGTTCGGCAGCGCATAGGCATTGTTCCACGCCCCCGCGACGATCTGCATGTCGGGCCCCGGCACCGGCACCCCGGCCCGGCCCATCTGCGACGACATCACCGAGGGCGCGGCGATTTCCAGATCCATCGCCACCACCTTGCCGTCGGCCACCGCGCCCTTGCCGCGCGCCATGGCAATGTGGCGGGGGAAATCGTGGGCGAAGTCTTCTTCGCGCTTGTAGGTCAGCTTCACCGGCGTGCCGGGCATCTGCTTGGCGATTTCGGCAGTTTGCTTGAGGTATTCGAATTCCAGCCGGTGGCCGAAACTGCCGCCGATGAACTGGTTGTGGAACCGCACCTGACCCGGCTTGTGGCCGGTCACCTTGGCCACGATCTGCTGCAACATGCGCGGCACCTGCTGGCCGGACCAGACATCGACCGCCTCGTCGGTCACCCGGACGATGGCGTTCAGCGGCTCCAGCGGTTGATGCGCCACGTAGGGCGAGCGGTATTCGGCCTCGATCCCGTTTTGCGTGGCCGCCGCCGCATCGCCTTCGTCCCGCCAAGTCTTGTCGAGCCGATCCTTGGTAAAGGACGCCGCGACTTCCGCCCAGTGATCGTCCTGTTCGGCGGGGTAGGGGGCGGGGCCCCAGTCGATTTCAATCGCATCGGCCGCCTGGAAGGCGCGCCAGGTGTTGTCGGCCACCACCGCGACGCCGCCGGTGATCGGCAGCACTGCCTTGACCCCGGGCATGGCCTTGGCACCACTGTCGTCATAGCCATTGAGCGCGCCGCCCTGTCGCGGGTTCATCCGCACCGTGGCATGGACCATGCCGTCGATCTGCAAATCGATGCCGTAGCTCTGGGTGCCAGTCACCTTCGCCAGCATGTCCAGCCGCTGCATCGGGTGACCGATCAGCCGCCATTCGGACGGATCGCGCAAGGCGACATCGCGCACCGGGTCCAGCCCGGCGGCGATCCCGGCCAATTCGGTATATTTCAGCTCCGTCCCGTCGGGCAGCTGCACCGCGCCGCCCGCCGTCTTCAGCTGCGCCACCGGCACGCCGGTTTTCTGCGAGGCCGCTAGTTTCAGCGTCTCGCGCGCCATCGCCCCCGCTTCGCGCAGTTTGACGAAACTGTCGGGCATGGCGCTGGACCCGCCGGTCATCTGCATTCCCAGCAGCTTGATCGCGCCACCCATCACGCCGCGCGTGGCCTCGGCCATGAAGCTTTCGTCGCTGGACATGAAGGGGGCGCCTTCGCTGCCCATCGCGGTGTTCCAATAGGCCTTGTCCGGTGCGCCGAAATCGATCTCGAACTGGCCGAAGTCGATATCCAGCTCCTCCGCGATCAGCGCCGCCTGGGCCGAGGCGACGCCCTGACCCTTGTCGGCATGGGGCGTGATCAGCGTGACCTTTTCGGCATCGATCAGCACCCAGGGATTGAAGGTGGCCGATCCGTCGGCCAGCCCGTCCTCAAGCGGGTTGGCATAGGGCGTCTTGACCCGGTAGACGCCGAAGGCCACGCCGCCAAGGATGGCGGCCGACCCGATCAGGAAGCTACGGCGGGCGATTTTTCCGGCACGGCTCATGTCACGCCTCCTGCAGCTTGGCGGCGGCGGTCTTCACCGCGGCGCGGATGCGCGGATAGGTGCCGCAGCGGCACAGGTTGCCCGACATCGCCTCGTCGATATCGGCATCAGAGGGATCGGGGATGTTCGACAGCAGATCGGCCGCCTGCATGATCTGGCCCGACTGGCAGTAGCCGCATTGCGCCACCTGGTGTTCGGCCCAGGCCGCCTGCACCGCGTGCAGCGCTTGCGGATTGCCCAAGCCTTCGATGGTGGTGATCTCTCCATCCACATCGCCGACGGCCATCTGGCAGGACCGCACCGCGACCCCGCCCACATGCACCGTGCAGGCACCGCAGGCGGCGACGCCGCAGCCGTATTTGGTGCCGGTCAGCCCGATTTCGTCGCGCAGCACCCAGAGCAGAGGCATGTCTGCCTCGACATCGACCTCGTGCGAGGTTCCGTTCACCACCAGTCTCATCCGCGTTCCTCCCGCGTGTTGCTGCCTTTAGGGTCAAGATAGCGCGCCGGGCGGATTGTAAAACTCGCAGATCGTGCCAAAGTTATAACCCAAGGCGCCACGGCGCGGGCGCGAACTGGATCGCGGCGGGCACCATTGCCTATCCTGCCCCGGTATTGAGGAAGGTTTTATGCAGATGAGCCAAAGAAAACGCTATCCCGTCGCCAAGATCGCGCGCCAGTTCAGCGCCATGATGAAGATCGACGAGGCCCGCGTGCTGCAGCGCATCGGGTTGGCGCCCGATTTCTTCGATCACGAAGGCAAGGGCGTGACGGCGCGGGAATTCTATGCGCTGTGGCAGGCCGCCTTTGACGAGGTCGGGCAGGACGATCTGGCGCTGAGCCTGGGGCGGCAATTCGCCGAAGCCACTTTCGTGCCCGCGATCCTGGCGTTTTCCTGCAGCCCGACGATCGAGATCGGCCTGACCCGGCTGGCGCTGTTCAAGCCGCTGGTCGCACCGGTGCGGCTGGATGTGCGGCGGGCGGGCGATACGGTGACGCTGGGTATCGGATCGTCCGATCCGGATGCGCCGATGCCGCCGGGGGTGGCGGCGTTCGAACTGGTCTATTTCCTGGAATGCGCGCGACGTTTCACCGCCGAACAGATCGTGCCGCTGGCCATCCAGATGCCCGATCACGGCGGGCCGCAGGACGGGTTCGCCGATTTCTTCGGCGTGGCGCCGCAGCCGGGCGGCGTGGCGCGGATGGTGCTGCGTGCGGCGGATGCCGAACGGCCGCTGATTTCGCGCAACGACGATTTCTGGGCGATGCTGGAGGTCGACCTGCGCCGGCAACTGGCCGAACGCGACGCGCCCGCCTCGATCGCTGATCGGGTGCGCGCGACGCTGGTCGATCTGCTGCCTGGCGGCGAAGCCTCGGTCGAGGCGGTCAGCGCCCGGCTGAACCTGAGTAAGCGCAGCCTGCAGCGTTACCTGAAGGCCGAGGGCGAGACCTTCCAGGCGCTGCTTGACGCGACCCGGTCGGAACTGTCGCTGCGCTACCTGTCGCAGGGCGACATGAGCGTCGAGGAAATTTCCTACCTGCTGGCCTATCGCGATCCGAATTCCTTCTATCGTGCCTTCCAGGGCTGGACCGGGATGACGCCGATGCAGGCCCGGGCGCGCGCGGGCTGACCGCCCGCGCGGGTGCCAGGTATCGGAGGACAGACCAGCAAGTGTGAAACCCCGCCCGAACAGCGGCGCTCCGCGCCGCCGGGCAGCGCCCGACCGCCCCCCGGGCGGGCGCTTTGGTGAGGTTTGCGCGCGATATAAATGTTCGATGTAGCCGGAGGGATAAGGTGCCAATCGCACAGGGTTGAGCGCCCACCTGCGGTTGGGCGCTGCCCGGCGTCTCCGACCTCGATCTTATTCCGTCGCCTGCGTCTCAGGCTCCGGCGTGGCTTCCGGCGTCGTTTCAGGCTCCGCTGCCGTCCCTTCCGCCTGCAACGCGCCGTTCTGCCAATTGCCGCTGGCTTCCTGCCCCGAGGCATAGCGCATCGTGCCCGCGCCCTGGCGCTTGCCGTTCAGGAAGGTGCCCTCGTAGACGTCGCCGTTGGAATAGGTGGCGATGCCACGGCCCGAGATTTCGCCGTCCTTCCATTCGCCCTCGTAACGGAAACCGCCGGTCATGGTCAGCGTGCCCCTGCCGTCGCGCTTGCCGCCAGCGAACTGGCCCTTGTAGACGGTGCCGTCGGGATAGGTCGCGGCGCCTTCGCCGTGGCGCTGGCCGTCCTTCCAGTTGCCCTCGTAGCGATAGCCGTCGGCGCGCATCATGATGCCGAAACCCTCGTTGCGCGCGTTGGCGAAACCGCCCTCATAGCTCATCCCGTTGGGATAGGTGGCGTTGCCCTGACCGTCGATCACCCCGGCCTTCCAGTCGCCCTCATAGGTGGCGCCGTCGGGATAGATGATCTTGCCCGCCCCGTCGGCCAGCCCGTCACGGAACTGGCCGGTATAGATCGACCCGTCGGGATAGGTCACGGTGCCTTCGCCTTCGATCTGACCGGCGGTCCAGTTGCCCTCATAGCGGTATCCATCGGCGCCGGTGAACACGCCCAGCCCATGCCGCTTGTCGGCCGCAAAGGCGCCAACGTATGTGTCGCCATTGGCATAGGTGACCTTGCCCTCGCCCTCGCGGCGGCCGCCGGACAGCATGCCCTCGTAAACGTCGCCATTGGGCTGGGTCAGCTTGCCCTTGCCGTTGATCTGGCCGTCCTTCCACAGGCCCGTGTAGACCAACCCGTCGGGCATGGTCAGCGTGCCCTGGCCCTCGCGGGTGCCGCGCCGGACCTGGCCGTCATAGACCGCCCCGTCGGGATAGGTGATCCGGCCAAGGCCCTCCTTGACGCCGTTGACCCAGTCTCCCTCATAGACATAGCCGCCGGGCGATTGCATCGTGCCGCGGCCGTGATGCATCGCGTTGCGGAACCCGCCCTCGTAGCGCACGCCGTTGGCATAGACGGCGATGCCCTGTCCAGTGATCTTGCCGGCCAGCCATTCGCCCTCATAGGTGCCGCCATCGGCAAACACGATCTTGCCGAAGCCCTGCGGCTTGCCCTTTTCGAAATCGCCCTCATAGACCGACCCGTTGGGGAAACGCGCCACGCCCTTGCCCTTGATTTCGCCATCGACCCAGGCGCCGGTATATTCGTATCCGTTGGGCAACCGGTACGTGCCGGTGCCATGCTGCAGCCCGTTGCGGAAGGTGCCCTCATAGACGCCGCCATCGTCATATTGCTTGGTCAGCACCTGATCGGCCTGCTGCGCGAAGGCCGGGGCGGCCAGCAGTGCCGCGCCGCTCAGGATGGTTGCAAATACGATCCGCTTCTTGGTCATGTTCCGTTCCCGACGCGCTGCCCGTTTCTCGTTGAAACAGTTGAGAAACTAGAGGACAGCCCCGGAGGGGGCAACGGGTTTCGGCGCAAATCGGCTTTCCCTCGCTCACCGATCTGGTAAATCGGAGGAAAGGCCGCAAGGGAACGGGACATTGGCAGACAGATTTCGCATCACGCTGGCGCAGTTGAACCCGACGATGGGCGATCTGGCCGGAAACGCGGCCAAGGCACGCGACGCCTGGGCAACCGGCAAGGCGGCGGGCGCCGACATGGTGGCTTTCCCGGAAATGTTCATCACCGGCTACAACACCCAGGACCTGGCGATGAAACCCGCCTTCCACCGCGCCGCGATGGACGAGGTGGACCGGCTGGCGCAGGACTGCGCCGACGGCCCCGCGATCGGTATCGGCGGGCCCTATGTGGAAGACGGCAAGCTTTATAACGCCTATTTCATCCTGCAGGGCGGCAAGGTGGCGCATAGGGTGCTGAAGCATCACCTGCCCAATGAGACCGTGTTCGACGAGGTTCGCATCTTCGACAGCGGCTCGATCAGCGGCCCTTATGTGGTGAACGGCCTGCGTATCGGCAGCCCGATCTGCGAAGACGCCTGGTACGAAGACGTGGCCGAAACTCTGGCCGAAACCGGGGCGGAAATCCTGCTGATCCCGAACGGATCGCCCTATTTCCGCAACAAGCTGGAAGTGCGGCAGAATCTGATGGTGGCCCGCGTGGTCGAAACCGACCTGCCGCTGGTTTACCTCAACCTCGCCGGCGGGCAGGACGATCAGGTCTTCGACGGCGGCACTTTCGCTTTGAACCCGGGCGGGGATCTGGCGCTGCAGATGCCGCTGTTCGACGAAGACATCGCCCATATCGACCTGCTGCGCGGCGACGATAGCTGGCGGATCGAGCAGGGACCCAAGGCGCATATCCCGGGCGACATGGAACAGGATTACCGCGCCATGGTGATCGCCCTGCGCGACTATTGCGGCAAGACCGGCTTCGGTAAGGTGCTGCTGGGCCTGTCGGGCGGCATCGACAGTGCCATCGTGGCGACCATCGCGGTCGACGCGCTGGGTGCGGAAAACGTGCGCTGCGTGATGCTGCCGTCGGAATACACCTCGCAAGGCTCGCTCGACGACGCCAAGGATTTGGCGGAAAACCTGGGCTGCCGCTACGACTACGTGCCGATCACGGAAAGCCGCGACGCGGTGACCAACACGCTGGCGCCGCTGTTCGAGGGCCGGGGCGAGGACATCACCGAGGAAAACATCCAGTCGCGCCTGCGCGGGCTGCTGCTGATGGCCTTGTCCAACAAGTTCGGCGAAATGCTTCTGACCACCGGCAACAAATCCGAGGTCGCGGTCGGCTATGCCACGATCTATGGCGACATGAACGGCGGCTACAACCCGATCAAGGACATGTACAAGACCCGCGTTTTCGACTGCTGCCGCTGGCGCAACGACAACCATCGCGACTGGATGCAGGGCCCTGCGGGCGAGGTGATCCCGGTTTCGATCATCGAAAAGCCCCCCAGTGCCGAACTGCGCCCCGACCAGAAGGACGAGGACAGCCTGCCGCCCTACGAGGTGCTGGACGCGATCCTGATGCTGCTGGTCGATGCCGAAGCCTCGGTCGAGGATTGTGTGCGCGCAGGTTTCGACCGCGACACGGTCAAGCGGATCGAACACCTGCTCTATATCAGCGAATACAAGCGTTTCCAGTCGGCGCCGGGCACAAGGCTCAGCCCGCGGGCGTTCTGGCTCGACCGGCGCTACCCGATCGTCAACCGCTGGCGCGATCAAAGCGGCGCGTGACCGGACCGGGTGGGCGCCTGCCCGACCCCTGTCAGGTCGGGAAACCGTAATCCTGCACGATCTTCCAGATCGTGGTGTTGACGCCCTGCATCGCCTCGATCGCCTGTTCGATTTCCCCGATCGCCTGGTCGTCGATCTCGGCGGTCTGGCCGATCTTGAGCCGGTCCTTGCGGTCGGAAATCCGCATCAGGATCGTGCGTGCGGTGCCCTGGTCCTTGTCGAAGGAATAGATGCAGTGATTGTAGCGGTTGCGCAGCGATGACTGCCGCATCATCGCCCGCATCGCCTCAAGGATGCGGCGCTGCAGTTCGGGGTCGGTGTGGTCCCTCTTGGCCAGCCGTTCGACCAGTTCGACCCGCGCGCGCGTCGTGTTGAGTGTCAGGAAGATGATCAGCCCGGTTTCGGTATCCGTCCGCGCAAGCCCCGCGATCAGGTGGATCAGCAGGCTTTCGGTATTGGTCCAGGTGTAGTTGAGGCGACCGACCAGCATCAGCAGTTGCGAAAAGTTCTGGTCGATCGCCGTGGGGGTCATGCCCTTGCCATTTCCCGGGCGTCGTTGATGTAGATCCGGGCGGCCTGGGTCCGGTTCCTGACGCCGAGCTTGCGCATGATATGGTGCATATGCAGCTTCACCGTGTGTTCCGACACCGAAAGGTCGGCGGCGATCAGCTTGTTCTGCTTGCCCTGCGCGACCAGGTGCAGGATTTCATGTTCGCGCCGGGTCAGGTTGTCGAACTCTTCGGGCCGGACACCTTTCACTGCGCTGTCAGCGGGCTGCGACCTGTCCAGCAGCGCCTGCGGCACGCAGACCTGATCCAGCAGCAGCAGCCTCAGCATGGACAACCAGCAGTCGAGCTGCAGGTTCATCGGCAGGAAGCCGAAATCCGCCAGGTTTTCGTCCGACCGGATGTGGTCGTAGAATTGGGTCGCGAATTCCTTACTGTGATAGGCCAGGGCGAACCGTTTCGCGCCGATCTGTTTGAGAGTTTCGATATCTTTCGCCATGTCTTTTTCAAGCAATTCCTGCTCGACAAGGGCCAGGCTAATCGGTTGTTTTATCCTCCCATTTGCAGAGTCTCCAATGCTTTTCAGCCGGATCAGGCTGGCAGCCGGAAACTCTTCTTTTATAATGTTTTCACATCTCTGGGTCAGCGTTACGCCTTCGCCATAAATTGCGATGTAATGCGTCGTCATTTTTTCACTCCGTAACCGGTGTCGGTACAGAACGACCTGTCGGACAATCAAAATGAATTAAAAAATGAATGAATGTTTTTGAATGTTTTCTTCGATTTTTGTTTCTGAAGCGACGATGCCCTCTTTGCCGTTCTTGAAGGATGGCTTGCGGTCCTGAGAGGGTTGGAGCTTGTCCAATTTCAACAAGATCGATCTGGCTGTCCTGACGAAACTATACACTAATTATCCACATCATTTAATATTACTTTTTATTAATCATTTTGCCCATTCGCCATAGCATTGCAGCCGGGGGGGCTCTTGCAGAATTCAGGTGGTAAGGATTTGTTATTAATTTGAACTCACCTGTAAATTGATTTGAAATTTTCATTTCGCCTTTTGCTCTGTGCCGGCGTCTGGCTGTGAATCTCCATCAAAAGTAGATCGAATCGCCTCCCGAATTGCGTCCGGTTGCAGGGAATCATGCCGTGTATTCCGGTTTTTTATTCGAAATCAACGCCTTCGGGGATTCGCCGTTTTGTAATACTATGGCCAGCTACCTTTGCCCCCTTCCCGAAGCCAGTCTTGACCTGCGCCCAATCAGGCGCCCCGAAACGGCATGGCCCAAGCGCCGCGTCGGTGCGGGAAAACGGTCGGGACAGGACGCCCGGCTTGATGCAACCGCCCGAAGGTTGGCCGCATGAGAGATGAGTCGCGGTCTCGACGGGCAGACGAGAAGGACTCAAAGAGATGTCTATCAAGAACAACCAAACCGCGATCGGCTTCTTCAACAACAGTCCGGTCACCTACAATGAAAACGGCGACCAGGAACAGGAGCAGAGCCAGGACCAGGGTCAAGGCCAGGGTCAGGGGCAAGGCCAGGGCCAGGGACAAGGCCAGAGCCAGGAAAGCCTGAACCTGAACGGCAATGGCAACGGCAACCTGAACCTGAACGGCAATGCCAGCCTGAACGGTAACGGCAACGCCAACGGCAACTGGAACTATGACGAAAACACCGATACCGACACGAACACCAACAACAACAATAACAACACCACGACCAACAGCAGCGACACCAACATCAGCAATACGTCGGCCAGCAGCAACCACACGACCGATACCGATGTCGACGTGAATGTTGATATCGGTCTGGACATGGAAGGTTACATGCCCACCGATGACGACTTCGCCGATATCGACCTGTCGGGGGGCGCATCGATCGATGACGTGGTGATGTCCAATGGCGGCGATATCCACTATGACATCGGCGACGACCTGAACCTGGAAGGCATCCTGAACCACGCGCTGAACGGACCGGGGAACGATAGCGGCACCGTCAACGTCATGAGCAACCATCTCAACGACAACGACACGCTGTCCGATCCGGACGTCTCCAATGACGGCGCGGGTTTCACCCAGAACGGCAGCGCCTATGGCGGGTCGGCCGACGCCGATGAGGGCATCAACTCCGAAGGCGGCTCCGGCGGCGACGGCGACGATGCCTACTCGACCGGCGGCGACGCCCTGGGCGCGGCCTTCGGCGGCTGGTCGCAATCCGATGATGTCGAAGGCGGCGACGGCGGTGCCGGCGGCGGTTCCGGCGCGGTCGGCGGCGCCAGCGGTGCGGCTGACGCGACCAGCGTGAACGTGGGTGTCGGTCTCGGCGCAGCCGCAAGCGGCGCGGCCGCGGGTGCGCTGGCGGCCGAGGGCGGCATCGATCTGGGCCTGCTCGACTTCCTGGAAGGCGGCGATGCCGCGGCCGCGATCGCGGCGGCCGGGTCTTCGGCCCAGGCCGGTGGCATCGGGATCGCCGCAGGTGCGGCAAGCGGCGCGACTTCCGGGGCCGGCGGTCTGGCCAGCTCGCAAGGTGGCGCAGGCGGCGGCGCGGGGGCGGCCTATGGCGGCACCACCATGGCGGGCGCGGCGACCTCGTCGGTGAACGGCGGTGACGCGGGCGATGCCTATGGTGGCGACGGTGCCGCCGGCGGCAGCGGCGGCGTCTGGGG
Organism: Thalassovita mangrovi; assembly: GCF_009857745.1. GTDB lineage: Bacteria > Pseudomonadota > Alphaproteobacteria > Rhodobacterales > Rhodobacteraceae > Thalassobius > Thalassobius mangrovi. Next base: position 2,717 of record NZ_WWEN01000012.1, on the reverse strand, counting down.
GTCGAACAACGGCGACGACGGCTATGTGATGGGTGAATCCTACGCCTCGGCCGACGCGGTTCTGGACACCACCGCGTTCAACCAGTCGATCACCATGGGCGCCAACGTCCTGGGCAACACGGTCGACATGACCACCGTGGGTAACGATCTGGACTCGACCTACACCCTGACGGGTGAAGACGGCTGATCCTGCCCGTCCGGGCAAGCCAGCTGTGTCTGACAAGCCCCTGAAAAACCGGTTCGCGCGGGAGCTTCCCCGCGCGGGCCTAAACTAATCTTTGCAGGTGGTGCCGGCCATGTTCATGGACAAGACCACAGAATCCATTGCTTATTTCATCGGGCTTTTTCATCTCGCCAGTGAAACTGCGGCGTCGCGAACCGAATATTCCAGCTTCAAGTATTTTCATAAGAAACAATCTCTCGATCCTCTGAACGATGCCTCCGTCTCGCGCGACGTGATCTACGGGCCCGAGGGCTACGATCCCCAGGCCGGCGATCCCTATCCGGGCGCGGGTCCCGGCGTCGGTCCCGCCGTCACCGGCCCGGCGGGCTATGACGGGCCCGGCTATGCCCATGTCGCAGGTCCCGGGCATCTTCTGCTCGCGCAGCCCTCTGCCGCGCCCTATCAAATCCCCGGCAACGACATGCCGCAGCTGGTCCAGGCGCCGCCCCCCGGGTCGAATATGCGGGTTACCCAACAGGACAACACGCTGACCGATCGCGACACCCTCGACCTGCCGGCCGAGACCGCGCAGGCCTTCGTGCAGGCGCAGGGCGTGGTGCTGGCCGATCTGCAGGGGCAGGCGGCGCAGCTTCAGGTGCTGGGGCCGATGCCCGCCGGGTTCGTCAACGACCCCGAGGACGGCATGGCGGCCGCAAAGGCCGCCGCCGTGTTCGACGCGGTGGTCGCGCGGGCGGCGAGCGCCAGCGCGGCGGTGCCGGAGGCCGAAGTCCACCTGGCCACCGGCGCGGGCGTCGCGGGGGGGACGGTGAACGGGGGGGCGGCGACGGACATGCCGCTCTGGCAGGAAGCCCTGCCCGAACCGTTGCAACAGGTTCAAGGCGACGGCACGGGGCAGGGTCATGTTTCGCTCGCCACCGGCGGCAACCTTGCCCTGAACGAAGTGGTGAGCGTCGGCGGCGGCGTCGACGCGCCGGTCATCGCGGTGGGCGGCGACGTGGTCAGCTTCGACGCGATTTCGCAAATCAACGTCCTGCGCGACGAGGCGGCACAGCCCGAAGCCGACAACGAGCTGACCAACGCGGCGCAGTTTTCCGGCCAGCCGACGGTGGGCGAGGCCCCGGCCATGACCGGCCCGAGCTTCCTGCCCGACATGGTGACGATGGCGACGATCGAGGGCGACCTGATCAATTACGACTGGGTGCACCAGTTCAACAGGATCGGCGACGAAGACGCGGTTTCGGTCACCGTGTCCGGCAGTCAAAGCTATATCTCGCTCGGCGAAAACCAGGCCATCAACAGCGCTGTCTGGACCAGCTATGGCCAGGCCTATGACCTGATCGTGGTCGACGGCGATTTCATATCGACCAACGCGGTGTCGCAGATCAATATCCTGCTCGATCAGGACGAGGTTCTGACCCCGTGGCAGGATCAGGCGGGCGACTCCGTGCTTTCGGGCTCCGGCAACGCGCTGGTCAACAGCGCGTCGATCACCCATAGCGCCTCCGACCATATCAGCGCCCTGACCGATGAATTCCGCGATCTGTTCGACGGGATCGAGGGCAATATCCCGGATGTGTCCTCGGTCCTGCTGAGCGGCCTTTTCGCGCCGCAGGAGGTGTTCAGCGTGCTGCACATCACCGGCGATCTGCTGAATATCCGCGAAGTCACCCAGGTGAATGTCCTGTCCGACAGCGATCTGATCGAACTGCCCGCAGGCGAAGACGCCGAGGCCGGGCAGGCCGTGAGCTCGGGCGACAACGCCGCGGTGAATGTCGCGGTGCTGGCCGATCTGAACCTGCCGTCGCATGTGATGACCGACGGGGCGGTGTTTTCCGATGCCGTCCTGTATCAGGCCAACCTGATTTCCGACGACGCACCGCCCGCCAACGTGATGCTGGCGGCCAACCCGGACGCGACCCTCGCCAGCGAGGCGGTCGCCTTCCTGGCCGACGGGATGCTGGAAACCCAAGGGGGCGATACGCTGAACGACCCGACCGCGGCCCTGGCCGCCGACGACGGGCCGCCGCACCTGGACGTGATGCAGACGATGCTGGCTTGAGACTGGAGGAGAGACCGAAAATGAAGGACACCACGGACAGCGATCCGCTCGGCCCCGGGCAAGAAGACCGCGCCGTCGAATTCCGGCATTTCAAGGCCCGCGCAGCGGCGTCCTTGGCGCCGCGGCAGGGGATCGACCGGGGCGCGCAGGCCCCCGATCCGGACCGGCAGGAAAGGATGCTCAATATCCTCAAGGCGTTCCATGCCGCCCGCGAAGCCGAAGACGGCAAAATCCCCGGCACACCCTTCATGCTGAAGGACCCGGTGGAGGTGGATCAGGACGGCGAAGGCAATGTCGCCACCCCTGAGGCGAAGGCGCCGGAACAAGACCGCGAAGAGGCCCGCGTCGATCCGGCGATCAAGGGATTGGGCGGGCCGACGCTGGAAGGCCGGATCAACACCCGCGCCACGCCGGGGCGGGACGGCGCGGCGGTGCCGCCCAGCCGGGGCGGCGGCGGTCATGGCGGCGGCGGGG
>NZ_WWEN01000011.1 GCF_009857745.1 Thalassovita mangrovi | reverse complement strand
CGGGCGCTGTTGCAAGCGCTGATCGAACGGGCCCGCGAGGCTGGTTTCCACGTCATGGCGGCGGCGGGGGCGGCGGCAATGCGCGGTTCCACCGCCGGATGGGGCCGCAGAACTATGAAAAAAGCCTGCGCGAAGGCGTTGCGGCGGTCCGGCGCAACCTGCTCTTCGTCATGTTGATGACCTGCGCCACCAATGTTCTGGTGCTGGCCATCCCGCTTTATCTCTTCCAGCTCTCGGACCGCGTTTACACTAGCCGCTCGGTGGATACGCTGATCATGCTGACGGTGATCATCGCCTTTGCGGTGATCCTGCAGGCGGTGTTCGACGCGGTGCGCCGCTTCATGCTGATGCGCACGGCGGTGGAAGTGGCCGCAAGGCTGGGCGCGCCGATCCTCAGCGCGGCGGCGCATGCCTCGCTGCATGGATCGGGGCGCGAATACCAGGCCCTGGGCGATCTGCAGCAGGTCCGCAGCTTCATGACCTCCGGCACGCTGATGTCCTTCCTCGACGTGCCCTTCGCACCGATCTTCATGGTGGCGATCTTCCTGGTGCATCCGCATCTGGGCTTCATCGTCCTGGGCACGGCGATCCTGTTGTTCGTGATCGCCAATATCAACCAAAGGATGACCGCCAAGCCCTTCGCCGAGGCCAACCAGGCGCAGTCGCGGGCCAACCTGCATCTCGATTCGATGACCCGCAACAGCCAGATCATCAACGCGCTGGCCATGATTCCCGAAGCGGTGACCATCTGGGGCCGCGACACCGCCGCCTCGCTGACCGCGCAGGTGCGGGCGCAGGACCGCAACGTGATATCCGCCACCGTGTCGCGCGGTGTGCGCCTGCTGACGCAGGTGGGGATGCTGGGCTGGGGCGCCTACCTGGCGATCGGCGGCGAAATCACCGGCGGCATGGTGATCGCCGCGTCGATCATCGCGGGCCGGGCATTGGCCCCGGTCGAAGGCGCGATCGAGGGCTGGAACGCGTTCCTGCTGTCGCGCGCGGCCTATGGCAGGATCGCCAACCTGCTGACCCGCTCGGCGCACCGGTTCGAACGGCTGCGGCTGCCCGACCCGCAGGGGCGGCTGGACGTGGAACGGCTGCTTTATGTGCCGGGCGGCACCAAGCAGGTGGTGCTGAACGCGATCAGCTTCTCGCTCGAACCGGGCGACACGCTGGCGGTGATCGGCAATTCCGGGGCGGGCAAGACGACGCTGGGCAAGATGCTGGTGGGATCGATCCTGCCGACCTCGGGCAATGTGCGGCTGGACCTGATGGACCTGCGCAACTGGGAACCGCGGCAGCTGGGCGAAAACATCGGCTATCTGCCGCAGGACGTGCAGCTGTTCCCCGGCACCATCAAGCAGAATATCGCAAGGATGCGCGACGAGGCGACCGACGACCAGATACACCGCGCCGCGGTGCTGGCCGATGTGCATGACATGATCGCCTCGCTGCCGCAGGGCTATGAAACCATGGTGGCGGCGGACGGATCGCCCTTGTCGGGTGGGCAGAAACAGCGCATCGCCCTGGCGCGGGCCTTCTTCGGCGATCCGCAGCTTCTGGTGCTGGATGAACCCAATTCCAACCTCGACGTCGCCGGGGACCAGGCGCTGTCGCGCGCCATCGAACACGCCAAGGCGAACCAGATCACGGTGGTGGTGATCACCCAGAAACCGACCCTGCTGAGCGTCGTCGACAAGATCATGCTGCTGGCCGGCGGCAACGTCGCCCTGATGGGCCAGCGCAACGAGGTGTTGCAGCAACTGACGCAGTTCAAGCAGGGCGGCACCGATGCTGGCGGCGGGTCGATCACGGGGGGAACCGGGCAATGACACAGAGCGTTGAAATCCTCGAATGGCACCACGAGGTGCCGCGCTCGATCCGCAAGCAGGCGATCTTCGGCATCTTCCTGTTCGTGGTCGCCTTCGGCGGCTTCGGGTCCTGGGCCTTCTACGCGCCGCTGGCCTCGGCGGTGATTTCGCAGGGCAGCTTCGTCGCCACCGGGCGCAACAAGATCGTCCAGCACCTCGAAGGCGGCATCATCGAGGCGCTGGTGGTGTCGGAGGGCGACCGGGTCGAAAAGGGCGACGTGCTGATCCAGCTCAAGCAGACGGCGGCCCAGGCCGACCTGCGCGAACTGGAGTTCCGCAAGGCGCGGCTCGAAGCGAACGAGGCGCGGGTGCGCGCCGAATACGAAGAAGCCGACCGGATCGAATTCCCGCCGAACCTGGTGCAGATGGCAGACACGAACGAGGAAGCGTCGCAGATCATCGCCGATCAGCGGCTCGCCTTCGAATCCTCGCGCAGCGTGGAGGACCAGGAACTGGCGATCCTGCGCAACGGGATTGAAGCGCTGAATATCCGCAGCACCGGCTACAAGGCGCAACTCGACGCCTACCGCGAACGTGGGCTCAGCCTGGAGGAGGAACTGGCCGACAAGGAGGGCCTGCTGGACAAGGGCCTGATCCGGCGCCCCGAATACAACGCCGTGCGCCGCGCGGTGCTGGAAACCACCGGCCATATCGCCCGGCTCGAATCCGAGATCGAGGAAATCGAACGCTCGCGGCTGAAATTCGACCTGGAAATCCAAAAGCTGACGACCGAACGCCGCCGCCGCGCGCTGGACGAATTGCAGGCGGTGCAGGCCGAGCTGGATTCGATCCGCGAAAAGGCCCGCAAGGCCGAGGACGTGTTGTCGCGTTCGGCCGTGGTGGCGCCGGTCGGCGGCACCGTGGTGCGGATGTATTACCACAGCGCCGGCGGCGTGATCGAAAGCGGCAAGCCGATCGCCGAAATCCTGCCCGCCGACGCGCCGCTGCTGATCGAGGCGCTGGTGCCGCGCAAGGATATCGACAATGTGCGGCTGGGCCAGGCCGCCGCGGTCCGGCTGTCGGGGCTGAACAAGCGCACCACGCCGGTGCTCAGCGGGTTCGTCAGCTACCTGTCGGCGGATGCGATCACCGATACGTCACTGGGCGTGGCGCGCGAGGTCTATGTCGCCAATATCGACCTGCCGCCGTCGGAATACGGCCGCGTGTCGTCCTTCACGCCGCTGCCCGGGATGCCGGCCGAGGTCATGATCACCACCGAAGAAAGGACCTTCTTCGAATATCTGATCAAGCCGGTCCGAGACAGCATGTCACGCGCCTTCCGCGAACAGTGACGCCATGCCCCCCAGGGCAGGGGCAGTTCCCCCGGGCAGAGGGGGCGCTGCCCCCGTCGGTGAAAATTCCGCGGGATTTTCACCGACTCCCCCGGGATATTTGTGAAAAGAAGAAGCGCTCAGGCGGTATGCGCCATCAGCGGTTCGACCCGGCACAGCGGCAGCAGCCGGTCGGCATCGGCGCGGGTGCACAGCTCGGTCGCTTCGGTCAGCACCGCGGCCGAGGAGGCGGCGGTGCCCCGGCGCAATGCTTCCTGCGGCGGCAGGCCGTGGGCCAGCGCCAGGGTGAAGGCGCCGACGAAACTGTCGCCGGCGCCGATCTTGCTGACCACCTCGACCTCGGGCGGGGCGCAGTGAAAGCAGCCGTCGGGCGTGGCCAGAACCGACCCGTCGGCGCCGCGCGCGACCACCACCAGCCTCGCCACGCCCTTGTGGACCAGCGCCGAGGCGAAGCCGGCGCTGTCTTCGCGCTTGGCCAGCGGGCGGCCTGCGACCGAGCGCGCCTCGGACCGGTTCATTCGCAGAAGCGCGATGGGATCGGCGGCAATCTTGGCAGGGCGGGCGCAGAGCGTGGCGAGCGCGGCACCGGAGATATCGGCGATCAGTTCGGCGCGGCGCGGCGCGATGGCACGGGCCAGTTGCAGCGGGAAATCGTCGGGGATGCCGGGCGGCAGGCTGCCGCTGAGCACCACGTAGCCGCCGATCGGGGCGGCCTCGGCGGACAGCCGCAGGATATCGGCCAGCCGGGTTTCGCCCCATTGCGGCCCCGGCAGGACGAAACGGTATTGCTGTCCGGTCGCGCGGTCGCGCACCGCGAAGCTGGCCCTTGTATCGCCCGGCGCGTGGAACGGCAGCACGTCGAGGTCTTCCTGTTCCAGCAGGGTCTTGAGCGCCTGGCCCGCCAGCCCGCCCATCGCCACCAGCGCCCGGCTGTGCCCGCCCAGCGTCGCGATCACCCGCGACACGTTGATGCCGCCGCCGCCGGGATCGCTGCTGGGCGCGTCGCAGCGCAGCTTCTGCCCCGGTTTCAGGCAGTCGGTGGCGGTGGACATGTCCACCGCCGGATTGAGCGTGATGGTCAGGATGTCGTGCATCTGTCCCCCTTGTTACGGGGAGAATGGCATCGCGGGCCCGCGCCGCCAAGCGGCGATTTCCCCGCGGGACGCCCCGCCTGCCCGTGTCAGGCCAGCGGGGCGCGCGCCGTTCAGAGCATGTGCTGGTAGCTGGCGGCGAGGTATTTGAACCCGTCGCCGCGCGCCTCGACATAACCCATGCCGGGGAAGGGCATGTGATAGCCTATGAACGGGGTCTGGTCGGCGGCCAGCATGCCCAGCAACTGGCGCCGGGTCGCGGCGGCCTGCGCCTTGTCGCGGTCGAAGCGCACTTCCCAGTCGGGATAGGCCAGCGACCAGACATAGTGATTGGCGAAATCGGCCCCCAGCAGCAGCTGCTTGCCGCCGCTTTCCAGCATATAGGTCATGTGGCCCGGCGTGTGGCCCGGGGCGGCCATCGCGGTGATGCCGCCCGCGACGCTGCCGCCGTCATCGAGGAAGCTGGTCTTTTCCGCCAGCGGCCGCACCTTGGCGTCGAACCCTTCGTTTTCCATCGCCGCCCAGGCGTCGAATTCGGTCGATCCGGTGACGTAAGTTGCATTGGTGAAGGTTTCGCCCATATCGTCCGACAGGCCGCCGATATGATCGCCATGCATATGGGTGATCACCACCTTGTCGACCTGATCGGCGCTGTAGCCCGCGGCCTGCAGCGCCTGCGTGATGCCCTCGGGGTTCAGCCCGGTGTCGAACAGGATCAGCTCGGCCCCGGTATTGACCACGGTGGGGGTGAAGAAGAACTGCGCCGCATCGGTGGGGATCATGTTGGCGGCGGACACCTGCGCGAATTCCTCTTCGCTGACGTTCAGGCCGAAGATCTTCTGCGGCTCGGGCACGGTGCGGGTTCCGGCCAGCAGGGAGGTGACTTCGAAATCCCCCATCTTGAAGCGGTTGAAGCGCGCCGGTGCGGCGCCCAGCATCTCGGCAGCGGCGGAAAGCGGCCCGGCGCTGGCGGCGGCCAGCGGCAGGGCAGCGGCCCCGGTCAGAAGGCGGCGGCGGGTCAAACTGGTCGTCATGGTGATATCTCCCTGAAAATCTCCCGTGGGCGATAGCATAGCGCCGATCGCGCCTTTGCCCGCGCCTATCACGCAAACGTGAAACGCGATCCGCCGCGCGCGCCATTCTGGACAAATCCGTGCGCCTGTGACATGGGACCGGACAACAGGAGTATGCCATGACCACCACCCGTTTCGCCCCGTCGCCGACCGGTTACATCCATGTCGGCAACCTGCGCACCGCGCTGATGAACTACCTGATCGCCCGCAAGGCCGGCGGCACCTTCATCCTGCGCATCGACGACACCGACCCGGTGCGGTCGAAACAGGAATATGTCGACCAGATCCAGCGCGACCTGGAATGGCTGGGCCTGACTTGGGACCGGATGGAACGCCAGTCCGAGCGGCTCGACCGCTATGCCGAGGCCGCCGACAAGCTGCGCGACATGGGCCGGTTCTACGAGTGTTTCGAAACCCCGACCGAACTGGACCTGAAGCGCAAGAAGCAGCTCAACATGGGCAAGCCGCCGGTCTATGACCGCGCCGCGCTGGAGCTCAGCGAAGACGAGAAAGCCAAGCTGCGCGAGGAACGCGGCGGCTACTGGCGCTTCAAGCTCGATCACGAACGGATCGAATGGCATGACGGCATCCTGGGCGATATTTCCATCGATGCGGCCAGCGTCTCCGACCCGGTGCTGATCCGTGCCGACGGGCAGGTGCTGTACACGCTGGCCTCGGTCGTCGACGACACCGAAATGGGCGTGACAAACGTGGTGCGCGGATCCGACCACGTGACCAATACCGGCACCCAGATCCAGATCATCCGCGCGCTTGGCGGCAACGTGCCGGACTTCGCCCACCATTCGCTGCTGACCGGCCCGCAGGGCGAGGCGCTGTCGAAGCGCCTGGGCGTCCTGGCGATCAAGGACCTGCGCGAACAGGGGGTCGAACCGATGGCGCTGCTGAGCCTGATGGCGCGGCTGGGCTCGGCCGATCCGGTCGAACTGCGCGGCTCGATGGACGAACTGATCGAGGGCTTCGACATTTCCCGCTTCGGCGCGGCGCCGACCAAGTTCGACGAAAAGGACCTGTTCCCGCTGACCGCCCATTACCTGCAGGCCCTGCCGCTGGCGGCGGTGGCGGACGAGATCGCGGCGCTTGGCGTGCCGGGCGATCAGGCCGAACGGTTCTGGTCGGTGACCCGCGAAAACATCACCACCCGCGCCGACCTGAAGGGCTGGTGGGAGTTGTTCCGCGACGGCGCCGAGCCGGTGATCGAGGACGAGGATCGCGACTTCATCGCCCAGGCGATGGCGCTGCTGCCCGAAGGCCCGTTCGACGGCGACACCTGGGGCAACTGGACGGCGCAGGTGAAGGAAGCGACCGGGCGCAAGGGCAAGGGCCTGTTCATGCCGCTGCGCAAGGCGCTGACCGGCAAGAGCCACGGGCCCGACATGTCCGACGTGATGCCGCTGCTGCAGGTGGTGCGCGCCCGCGGCTGATCCGCGACAGCATCAAGAGGGAGAAGCCCCGCATCCCTGGGAGGATACGGGGCTTTCCTTTTTTCGGCACTGGGTGGAAATGCAGCGGGGCCAAACGGGGGCTGTGGCCCTTGCTGCGGTCCAGGCCGAACCGTGAATAACGAATAACGGGGCGGGGCAACCCGCCCGGATCAGACCAGTTCTTCGTGCAGACGGGGCAGGGCCTTGTCGATGATGCCCACGTTCTGCATCGCGATATAGCTCAACTCGTCCACCAGTTCGCGGATGCCGATGCAGCCGGTCACGATGCCGCCGCGCACCACCGGAAGATAGCGGACGTTGTTCTGCATCATCTTGGCCATGGCGATCATGATGCTGTCATCGGGTTCGGCGAAGGCGGGGTTGGTTTCCATCACCTCGCCCACCGTGGTGGTGGCGGCGCGGCGGTGTTCGCCGATGCAGCCGCGGACCACTTCGCGTTCGCTGATCATGCCCAGCAGGCGCTGATCCGCATCGATCACCGGCAGCCCGCCGAGTTCGCGGTTGTTCATCACCTTGCAGGCCTGGCGCACCATATCGTCGGGATGCACGGCAAACAGGCGGCGCTTGCGGATCACCTGCTGCACGGTCTTCATGTTCGACTTGGTCATTCTTCCCCCTTCGGAATTCCCGCCGCTGTTTCGGGCAGCTGTCGCGACGGGTCTCTCTTCAAGCATCTAAGCCATGCGGGGTTTTGAAGATCGGCAACGGGCACCCGCTTTCCCACTAGTTACAACGGCACGCGGAGCCTGCACTTGATACCTTCATTGGTATGGGGATGACGGGAAAAAGTATGGGAAATGGGGTGGCGGGGCCGGATTGGCGTCGGATTTGCAGTCACGCCGCGCCGCAAACTCTTGCCGCCCGGCCGCCGGTGAAGGGGCCCGCGCCGCGCGGCGCGGGGATGCGGCGGCGTGCGCCGCCGCCTTGGTCAGACGTCGCGGTCAGTCGCCGCGGGTTGCGCGCAGCGCCTCGGAATGGGCGGGGGTCAGCGACACCCGCCGCGCGCCCACATCGTCCAGCAGCCGGTCGACCAGCCGGGTTTCGCCAGCCGTCAGGGTCTGGTGGCGGGGATATTGCGGCGCCCTGCGGTCGTCGAGGATCGGCGCGTCCCAGCCGTCGGTGGTGGCGAAGAACCGGTCCACGCCCTCGGCGCCGAATTCCTGGTGATAGCCCTGAATCACCACGTCGAGATAGCTCAGCAGGATCGGATGCGCCATCGACGGCGCGCCGTGCTTGCCCTCGGGAATCGCATAGATCGCGGCGCGCGGCGTGAAGGGCAGGGGATGGTCGTCCAGGTCGCTCAGCTCGACCCGGTCATAGGCATGTTCGCGCGCGTCCAGCGCCCGCCAGTCGCCGTTGGGCACCCCGGCGATCAGCCCCTCGATGACGGTGCCGGGATCGGGAATCGCGGTCAGGAAGGCGACCGGGCGCAACGCGGTGTGGCGCCAGGTTCTTCTCCATCCGGTAGCGCGCGCCGGATGCGCCTCTCCGTAGGCGTGTGTTTTACGGTTAACGAGCGACCCGTAGCCAAAGAAAAACGCGTTTGTCATAGGATATAGCTAATCATTTATTGATCATATTCAATCTGTCCCCGCATAGTGTCGGCGGGGAAAATGATCCTGACACGATCGAAATAAACAATAACGGCTCTGGCGGCGACGTGCCAGAGGGGGAGAGAAGGCTTGCGTATTACCAAACGCACGAATATCGCGGTTCGGGTTCTAATGTTTTGTGCGGCAAATGCCGACCGGCTCGTGACCAAATCGGAAATCGCGAAGTGCTGCAACGCCTCGGAAAACCATCTGGCGCAGGTGATCAATCAGCTCGGTCAGATGGGCTATCTGCACACCCAGCGGGGCCGCAATGGCGGCATCACCCTGGCCCGCAAATCCGATGACATCTTTGTCGGCGACGTGTTCCGGGCGCTGGAAGCCTCGGTGCCGCTGGCCGAATGCTTCGCCGATGTCGACAATACCTGCCCGCTGGTCGATGCCTGCCGGCTGAAGCTGGCCATCGCCGACGCGGCCGAGGCGTTTTATCAGCACCTGGACAAGATCACGCTGGATTCGCTGGTCTGCGGCAATGATCAGCTGCTCGACATCATGTCCTCGATCCGCTGCGAACGCTGAACCAATCGCGCAGCCGTCCGAGTCACTGACAGATACCTTGCCTTTGCCCGCTGCGCGGTTTCTGTGCGGCGCGGTCCGATGCGCCTGACCGGCCCGCATAAATACGGACCCGTCCAAAAACGACCTCTTGCCGAAATAAAACGTCTGGGCTAATCACGGATCACCGATCGGGAGAACCGGCTTTGCCGGTGCCGAAGGAGCAACCGCCCCGGAAACTCTCAGGCCCAAGGGACCGATCGGACCGACAGACTCTGGAGAGTGACGCCGCAAAGGCGTCCGCCGAAGGGATAGCGATCTCAGGCAATAAGGACAGAGGGGGCATCGAAACGCGCGAGGGCCCGCCCCGCGCAGGATTGATGCCGGAACGGGGCTTTCATCGCCGGACCGGAAGATAAAAGGATCGGAACGGCCATGAGCGATTTGCTTTCCCTGCCACTGGACGCGCTGCACCGCGAATTGGGCGGCAAGATGGTGCCCTTCGCGGGCTACGACATGCCGGTGCAATACCCCGCCGGCGTGATGAAGGAACACCTGCACACGCGCGCCCATGCCGGGCTGTTCGACGTCAGCCACATGGGCCAGGTGATTCTGCGCGGCGCCGACTTTGAAACCGCCGCGCTGGCGCTGGAAGCCCTGGTGCCGGTCAACGCGGCGGGGCTGGGCGAGAATCGCCAGCGCTATGGCTTCTTCACTAATGATGAAGGCGGCATCCTCGACGACCTGATGTTCGCCAATCGCGGCGATCACATCTTCATGGTCGTGAACGCCGCCTGCAAGGACGCCGATATCGCGCACATGCGCGCGAACCTGCCCGCCGATGTGACGCTCGAGGTGATCGAGGACCGCGCGCTCCTGGCGCTGCAGGGTCCCGAGGCCGAGGCGGTGCTGGCCGAACTGAACCCGATGGTCGCGGTGATGAAATTCATGGATGTGGCCACGGTCACCCTGGACGGCGCCGAATGCTGGGTGTCGCGCTCGGGCTATACCGGCGAAGACGGTTATGAAATTTCGGTCCCCGTCGCGGGGGCCGAGGCGCTGGCGCGCAAGCTGCTGGCCGACGAACGGGTGATGCCGATCGGTCTGGGCGCGCGCGACAGCCTGCGGCTGGAAGGCGGGCTTTGCCTTTACGGCCACGACATCGACACCAGCACCAGCCCGGTCGAGGCCGGCCTGAACTGGGCGATCCAGAAAATCCGCCGCTCGGGCGGCGACCGCGAAGGCGGCTTCCCCGGTGCCGACCGCATCCTGTCGGAACTGCACAACGGCGCGGAACGCGCCCGCGTCGGTCTGAAACCGCAGGGCCGCGCGCCGATGCGCGAAGGCGTCGAGCTGTTCGCGGGCGAGGAAAAGGAAACCCCGATCGGCACGATCACCTCGGGCGGATTCGGCCCCTCGGTCGAAGGACCGGTGGCGATGGGCTATGTTCCCATTGATCTGGCCACCCCCGGTACGGTTATCTATGGCGAGGTGCGGGGCAAGCGACTCCCTGTCGAGGTCGTGTCGCTGCCCTTCGTACCGGCGCGTTTCAAGAGATAAGAACAGGCTTCAAGGAAAAGGGACCAGGCCAATGAAATTTACCGAAGATCATGAATGGCTGCAGCTCGATGGCGATGTGGTCGTCGTCGGCATCACCGAACACGCCAGCACCTCGCTGGGCGACGTCGTTTTCGTCGAACTGCCCGAGGTCGGCACCAAGGTCGCCAAGGGCGATGAAATCGTGGTGATCGAAAGCGTCAAGGCCGCCAGCGACATCGTCGCGCCGGTCGACGGCGAAATCGTCGAGGTCAACGAGGCCATCGTCGACGAGCCGGGCAAGGTCAACGAAGACCCGCTGGGCGAGGCCTGGTTCTTCAAGATGAAGATCGACGACGCCGCCGTGCTCGACGATTTCATGACCGAGGACGAATACAAGGCAATGGTCGAGTAACACCTGCCTTGCAAAGATGATGGCACTGCGCCCCCCGCGGAGGGGGGCGCAGCACCAGCCTCCGGCGGGGGTATTTTCCGCCACGAAAAAGATGACACAGACGCGCCGTGACAAGGAGCTCCGGGATGCCGTTCCAGCCCACCGATTATCTGCCTTATGATTTCGCCAACCGCCGCCATATCGGCCCGTCGCCCGACGAGATGGCCGATATGCTGAACGTGGTCGGCGTCGACAGCCTTGATCAACTGATCGGCGAAACCATGCCCGAAGCGATCCGCCAGCAGGCGCCGCTGAGCTTCGGCAAGGCGCTGTCGGAACGCCAGATGCTGCGCCGGATGCGCGAAGTGGCCGACAAGAACAAGGTCCTGACCAGCCTGATCGGCATGGGCTATCACGGCACCGTCACGCCGCCGGCGATCCAGCGCAACATCCTGGAAAACCCCGCCTGGTACACCGCCTACACGCCCTATCAGCCGGAAATCTCGCAGGGCCGTCTCGAGGCGCTGTTGAACTACCAGACCATGGTCAGCGACCTGACCGGGCTGGAAATCGCCAACGCATCGCTGCTGGACGAAGCGACCGCGGCGGCCGAAGCCATGACCATGGCGCAGCGGGTGGCGAAATCGAAGGCCACGGCCTTCTTCGTCGATGAAAACTGCCATCCGCAGAACATCGCCGTGATGCAGACCCGCGCGGCGCCGCTGGGCATCGAGGTGATCGTCGGCGCGCCCGAGGACCTGGAGGCCGACAAGGTGTTCGGCGCGATCTTCCAGTATCCCGGCACCTACGGTCATGTGCGCGATTTCACCGCCCAGATGGACGCGCTGCACGAAGCGAAAGCGGCGGGCATCGTCATCGCCGATCCGATGGCGCTGGTGCTGCTGAAGGAACCGGGCGCGATGGGCGCCGATATCGCCGTGGGTTCGACCCAGCGTTTCGGCGTGCCGCTGGGCTACGGCGGCCCGCACGCCGCCTACATGGCGTGCCGCGATTCCTTCAAGCGGGCGATGCCGGGCCGGATCGTCGGCGTGTCGGTCGATGCGCGCGGCAACCGCGCTTACCGGTTGGCGCTGCAGACCCGCGAACAGCATATCCGCCGCGAAAAGGCGACCTCGAACGTCTGCACCGCGCAGGCGCTGCTGGCCGTCATGGCCTCGATGTATGCCGTGTTCCACGGCCCGAACGGGTTGAAGGCCATTGCGCAGCGTATCCATCGCAAGGCGGTACGCCTGGTGCAGGGGCTGGAAGAGGCCGGGTTCAAGATCGAGCCGGAAACCTTCTTCGACACCGTCACGGTCGAGGTCGGCCCGCTGCAGCAGGCGGTGCTGAAATCCGCCGTGGACGAGGGCATCAACCTGCGCCCGGTCGGCACCACCAAGGTCGGCATCACGCTGGATGAAGCGGCCGTGCCCGAAACCATCGAAGCGGTCTGGCGCGCCTTCGGCATCACCCGCGCCGACGACCGGCCCGGCGACTGGCGCCTGCCCGACAACGCGCTGCGCGAAACCACCATCCTGGATCACAAGATTTTCCACATGAACCGGGCGGAAACCGAGATGATGCGCTACATGCGTCGTCTGGCCGACCGCGACCTGGCGCTGGACCGGGCGATGATCCCGCTGGGGTCCTGCACCATGAAGCTGAACGCGGCGGCCGAAATGAACCCGATCAGCTGGCCGGAATTCACCGATATCCACCCCTTCGTGCCCTCCGATCAGGCGGAAGGGTATCACGAGATGATCGCCGATCTGAGCTCCAAGCTCTGCGACATCACCGGCTATGACGATTTCTCGATGCAGCCCAATTCGGGCGCGCAGGGGGAATATGCCGGTCTGCTGACCATCGCCGCCTATCACCGCGCCAACGGGCAGGGGCACCGCAATGTCTGCCTGATCCCGACCTCCGCCCACGGCACCAACCCGGCCAGCGCCAACATGGTCGGCTGGAAGGTCGTGCCGGTGAAATCGATGGAAAACGGCGATATCGACCTGAACGATTTCCTCGCCAAGGCGACCGAGCACAGCGCGAACCTCGCCGGCTGCATGATCACCTATCCCTCGACCCACGGCGTGTTCGAGGAATCGGTGAAGGAAGTCTGCGCCATCACCCATGAACATGGCGGCCAGGTCTATATCGACGGCGCCAACCTGAACGCGATGGTGGGTCTGTCGCGCCCCGGCGATCTGGGCGGCGACGTCAGCCACCTGAACCTGCACAAGACCTTCGCCATCCCGCATGGCGGCGGCGGCCCCGGCATGGGGCCGATCGGGGTCAAATCGCACCTGGTGCCGCACCTGCCGGGCCATCCGGAAACCGGCGGCGAACAGGGCCCGGTCTCGGCCGCGCCTTACGGGTCGGCCTCGATCCTGGCGATCAGCTGGGCCTATTGCCTGATGATGGGCGGCGAAGGGCTGACCCAGGCCACCCGCGTCGCGATCCTGTCGGGCAACTACATCGCCAAGCGGCTGGAAGGCGCTTACGACGTGCTGTTCAAGGGCCCGTCGGGCCGGGTGGCGCATGAATGCATCATCGACACCCGCCCCTTCGCCGACAGCGCCGGGATCACCGTCGACGACATCGCCAAGCGGCTGATGGATTGCGGTTTCCACGCACCGACGATGAGCTGGCCTGTCGCCGGCACCCTGATGGTGGAACCCACCGAATCCGAAACCAAGGCCGAGCTGGACCGGTTCTGCGACGCCATGCTGGCGATCCGCGAGGAAATCCGCGACGTCGAGGAAGGCCGGATCGATGCGGAAAACAACCCGCTGAAGAACGCGCCGCACACGGTCGAGGATCTGGTCGGCGACTGGGACCGTCCCTATGGCCGCGAACAGGGCTGCTACCCGCCGGGCGCGTTCCGCGTCGACAAGTACTGGGCGCCGGTGAACCGGGTCGACAACGTCTATGGCGACCGTCACCTGGTCTGCACCTGCCCGCCGATGGAAGACTACGCGGACGCCGCGGAATAAAAGAAAAGCCCCGCTTCGGCGGGGCTTTTTGTTGGGGGCGTTGGGGGCCTTCCTGTGTCGGCACGTGGTAGGCCGGGCTTCCAGTCCGGCAATTCCGTCATCCGCTACACGCCACATGCCGGGCTGAAACCCGGCCTACGGAACGACGATAGCATAGCGATAAGAAACCATGCCCGAACAGCGGCGCGTCCCGCGCCGCCGGGCCGCGCCCGACCGCCCCCCGGGCGGGCGCTTCTTCACTGTCTGCGCGATACTGAAACGAAGGAAGTGGTGGATGGATAAACTGCCAACCCGACAGGTTCATGCGCCCACCCGCGGTCGGGCGCGGCCCGGCTCAACTTGACGCTTCTTTCAGAAACCGCAACCGCTCCGCCACCGTGTTCCACACGTCCTCGTTCGCGGCGGCCAGCAGATAGCCTTGCTTGATCGAGATGTCGTAATCCTGCCCGTCCAGCATCCGCACGAAGCCGCCCGCGCGCTGGCAGATCAGAACGCCCGCCGCGTGGTCCCAGGGGTTCAGCACCCCCGACAGGCAGAAATCGACGCTGCCCTGCGCCAGCATCCGGTATTCGTGGCACGAACAGCGCAAAGCGCCGGTGCGGCCGAAATCGGGCAGGGTTTCCGCCAGCTTCGGCTGCACATCCTTGTCCATCAGGTAGAAATGCAGGTAGCCCGACAGATCGCCCAACGCCCCGCCTTCCGAGGTGCGCATCCGCCGGTGCGGCCCGCGCGCGCCGAACATCATCGCGCCGGTTTCGCTGTCGGCGGTGATCCAGTCGTCCATGATCGCGTCATACAGCATCCCGAACACCGGCCGCCCGAACCGCGTGGCGGCCAGGATCACCCCGAAAACCGGCAGCCCGTGGGCGAAATTCCAGGTCCCGTCCACCGGATCGATGATGAAGGCCAGTTCCGCCTTGGCCGCCTCGTCGCGCAGCTCGGGGCGGGCATGGGCGGCTTCCTCGCCGATCACCATCGCGTTGGGGAACATCCGCAGGATGCCGCGCGCGATCATCTTCTCGGCCTGCGTATCGGCCTCGGTCACCAGGTCATCGGGCCCCGACTTGGTGCTGATCTGCCCGGCGCTCAGGTTGCGGAACCGCGGCAGGATTTCCGCCTTCGCCGCGCGGCGCACGATATTGACGAGGCTTTGCTGCTGGGCCTGGCTGAGCGCGGTGAGGGGCAGGGGAAGGGTGCTGTGGTCGGTCATCGGATCGGTCTCCGGTGGGGGAACGGACAGGTGGGGCATGGGTGACAGGTCGGGCGGCGAGTCGCAAGCGTTCGGGCCGTGCCGGGGCAAATTGAACGGCCGGTCCTTCTTTTATAATAGCGGGTTATCGCTGCGTATCAAAAGCCAGCCTCGCGGCGAGGCCCGCAAAGACGGTGCCCAGGACATATTGCGACAGGTTCTTGAACCTGTTGTTCCCGGCCAGCATGGCGCTGGCACGGCTTGCGGCAAGTATGACGGCACCATTCACGAAGAAGCCAACGACGTTCAAAACCGTCGCAAGGGTCATGATCTGGAGTGCGATGGATCCGGCTCCAGGTGCGAGGAACTGTGGAAACAGGGCCAGGACGAAGATCGCCATCTTGGGGTTCAGAAGATTGGTCAGAAGACCCTGCCGGAACATGACCTGCGTGGAATGATCGCGGCGTTTGGGCATCAGAACCGGATCGGCCTGCGATCCGGATGCGAAAGCTTTCCATGCCAGGAACAGCAGGTATGCCGCGCCCGCGAAGCGGACCAGGTCATATGCCACCGGCACCGCCAGAAAAAGCTGCGACAACCCGAAGGCCGCAGCAAGAGCATGGCAATATGTTCCGACCGCGATACCTGCCCATGTCGCAAGCCCCGCAACACGGCCCTGTGTCGCGCTTCGAGATGCAAGCAGCAACATGTCCGGGCCCGGCGTCGCGGTCAAAGCAAGCGCAGCCAAGGAGAATATCAGGAGGGTGGATAATTCAACCATGGCGCTATCTCCGAGCTGAAAAATAAAATCGGACATTACAGTCCCTGCACCCGCGCGCAAGGCCAACTTTCCCCTTTTATCCCACATCTGAGCGTCGCCATCACGCCCCCCGCCGCGGTACCATGCGCGATCACCTGCCCGGTCTCGCTCACCAGGTCATACGGCGCTGGAATTGCGGAACCGCGGCGGGATTTCCGCCCGCGCCGCACGGCGCACGATAGTGACGAGTCTTTGCCGCTGGGCCTGGAGGGCCAGGAGGGGAGCCGATTTTCGCTGCGGTTTTCAGCAAGACCGGCGGCGCGGAGGACGCGGGGGGCTCACCCCTTTGCGCTCACCTTCGCGGGTGACATCCGCGTGCCCATTCATCCCTTAGGTGTTTCAGATATCGACGATCCAATGCCATGACGGTAGGGTGCGATGACTGCCCGGTGAAAGCATCGCCACCTCGCCAAGACAACCGAGGTGTCCGAATGCTCTCCCCATAAAATTTGGAGAATAGATGCCCCAGAAATTTTTCGGCTTGATGCTGGCCCTTTTGATGGCAGCAGCCTGCAGCTCATCAAATTATGGAAACGAAAAAAGATCCGCGCGACTGGGCGAATACGATGTTGCATGGAACGACATATTCGCGAGTAAAATGCTGCGCGAGATTCATCCGCAAATCGTTGCCGGGTTGGCTGATAATGAAAGCGTTTACCTGTTTACCGCCTACAAACCCGATGCGCTCAATGCGCCCGACAATCGTCCGTCGGTGACACTGTCTGACGGCAGCACTGTCTACGGGGATATCAAGTCCTGTGATATTATCTTGTTTGTGTCCAGCAGAGAAATGGCCACAAGAAAATATAAGAAAAACAAGGAAGAAATAGAAGCAAACAAGAGGAAAAGATACGAAGAGTGCCGCGCCAAGATGGCCAAGCTGCCGCCGGCCCCGCCGCCTGCTCCCAGGCCTGCGCCGCCTTCGTTGGACAAGCTGATTCACCTGTCTCAGATGGCCGTGAAGGCGCAGGGAAGTTGCCAATGGCTCGGTTATGACCGGTCGCTTGATATGGCGGTGCGGGCGGGAGGATCGCTGGCAAGCTTTTCGGATACGAGGCTGTTCTTCGCGAAGCTGCGATGCGGTTGAATTTCGGATGGCTCTCGAAGACGGCTTCGCCTGAAGCGCAAGTGCCGCAAGATTGAGCCCGGCATCGTCGCCTCTTGCCGCGATCGATCGGCCGGAAAGCCGCTTCGATTGACAACCGTGATCGCAAAAAGCTAGCCGTTTACGACCATCTTCGGCGAGGGTTCAAATGACGGAAACTACGGCTGCAAACGGTACCCCTTGTGCGATCGTCACGGGCGCGACCTCTGGGATAGGGGCGGCCATCGCCAGCGCCCTCGCGGCAGAGGGCTATGCGCTGCTTCTGGTCGGGCGTCGCGAAGCGGCGGGACAAGCGATGGCGGACAAGTTTCGCGCGCAGGGCGTCGAAGCCGCCTTCCACGCCGCCGACCTGTCCGACACCACGGCGCCAGAGGCGGTCGTCCAGGCCGCGAACGCGGCCTTCGGCCGTGTCGATGTGCTGATCAACAATGCCGGCATTCTGATTCAGGGCACGGCGGAGGACACGACGGACGCGGACTGGAACCGGGTGATGGACATCAATCTCAATTCCGTCTTCCGCCTTTCGCGCGCGGTCCTTCCCGCGCTGCGGGCGCAAGGGGGCGGCGCGATCGTCAACATCGCCTCGGACTGGGCGCTGGTCGGGGCGAAGGGCGCGCTCGCCTATGCGGTATCGAAGGCCGCCGTCGCGCAGCTGACCCGCTGCATGGCGCTGGATCACGCCCATGAAGGCATCCGCGTCAACGCGGTCTGCCCGGGCGATACCGACACCCCGATGCTGGCCGCCGGGCTGACCGGGGCCGCACGGGCGCAACGGGTGGCGGAATACGGCGCCGCGATCCCGATGGGGCGCATCGGCACCCCCGAAGACATCGCGGGCGTCGCCGCCTTTCTGGTCTCGGACGCGGCAAGATACATGACCGGGACACTGATCCCGGTGGATGGCGGCGCGAGCGCTGATTGAAGCGGCCGCCTCGGATCGGCAAAAGCGCTTCGCAAATCTTGCGAAACTCGGGTTGCCCGGCCCGCCTGAAGGATAGGGTGCTCAGCTCGGCGGGGACATGCCCGCTTCGAGGTAGAACTGACGTATCTGGTCCTTGATCTCTTCCGGGCTCGGTTTCGTTCTGTCGGGCATCATTTCCACCAGCTCTTTGTAGAGTTCGACCTTCTCGTCCACGTCTTGCCGTTTCTTTTGAACCAGCACTTTTTCCGTGAGATCCAGAAGCGACCCATGCAGGTCTTGCGAAGTTTCGACACCCTTTCGCGCGGCAGGGTCCGCATTCGAACACTTGCTGAGCCACCAATGCCGCGCGCGGCTCAGGTCCGTGTCCGCTCCCGCCCGTTCAAGGGAGGCCAGTATTGCCTCAAATGGCTGGCGGTCCAGATAGTAGGGCAGCTTGACCATGTAAGGCACCAGCAGGAAGGGATTTTCGCTTTCCGGATGGCAGGCCTGAAGCGTCAGGGGCAGCGCCAGAACGGCATAATCATATGGCGTCAGCCCGTCCGCGTCGGTCACATTGATCTCGGCGCGCAGGCGATCATCGTTCAACAGAGGATCAAGCAAGAAAAGGAAACCGTCCGCCGCGGCCAGGTGCAGCGCGTTTCTCCCACGCTCGTTGGACAATACTGCATCTTGCCCCGCATTTTCCAGCGATGCGTTCAGGGCTTCGATCGCCCGTTGTTCGAGACTGTTCCATTCCTCGACACTGCCGCCCGTGCGTTCGGCCATTACGTACAAATCGTTCCGGAAACCCTTGATGATCTCAATGGGCAAAGCATCGGCCGATTGGGCATGGGCCGAGGGGGTGAAACATATGGAGATGACCGCCGTGGCCACGAGCCGTTTCAACCTGTTTGACGGCGATACCGTGCTCCCTGACATCATCCATTTCCCCATCGGTTTTCAATATAAGAGTGTGATCACCTGGGGTCGTTCTCATCAAGATGGGGCGGGCTTGAAACGGTCATTCGCTGTGCCGCGAATGAAAGTCCGCTGCAGGCGGAAAGGCATCTCTCAGGCTTGAAATCCGAACGGTCGCCTCACTCCCGGTCCGCCGCCTATTCCCGTCCCCTGAGCGTCGCCACTGGCCGCGCGTTCAGCGCCGCCCAGGCGAACCCGATCCCGGCTAGCAGCGTCGCCATCACGCCCCCCGCCACGATGCCAAGTGCCGAGGGCCAGATCACGCCGAACCCGGTTTCCATCACGAAATGCATCACCGCCCAGCCGCCCGCGATCCCCGCCGCCAGCGCCACCAATGCCGCCCCCGCGCCAAGGAATGCCGCGCGCAGGGCGAAGCTTGCCAGGATCTTGCCCCGCGTCGCCCCCAGCGTCTTCAGCACCGCCGCCTCGTAGCGCCGCGCCGGTGCCCCCGCCGCCGCCGCGCCGATCAGCACCAGGAACCCGGTCAGCAGCGTCGCCGCCGCGCCCCATGAGGTCGCCGCCGCGATCCCCGACAGCAGCCCCGACACCCGGTCGATGGCGTCGCGCACCCGGATCGCGGTGATGTTGGGATAGGCCGATGTCAGGTCGTTCAGGATCGCCGGTTCCGCTTCCTCCGAGGCATAGACCGTGGCGATGAACGAATGCGGCGCGCCTGCCAGCGCGGCCTCGTTCATCGCCAGGATGAACCCCATCCCGGCGGTGGAAAAATCCACCTCGCGGAAGCTCGCCAGCGTACCGGTGATGTCGCGGCCCAGGATGTTGATGGTGATCTCGTCACCCAGTTCCAGCCCCATCTCGGCGCCTTCTTCGGCGGCGAAACTGATCAGCGGCGGGCCGTCGTAATCCTCGGGCCACCATTCGCCCGCCGTGACCTTGGTGTTTTCCGGCTTGGCCCCGGCATAGGTCACGCCCCGGTCGCCGCGCAGCACCCAGTGATCGCCCGCCACGTCCCGGGCCGGTTGCCCGTTGATCTTGGTGATCACCCCGCGCAGCATCGGCGCGTGTTCGATCCGGCTGACCTGATCGTCACCGCGCAGGCGGGTCAGGAACCCGTCGATCTGGTCTTTCTGGATATCGACGAAGAAGAACGACGGCGCCTTGCCTGGCAGGTCCTGGGCGATGGCGCCGCGCAGGTTGCCGTCGATCTGGCCCACCGCGGCCAGAACGCTCAACCCCAGCCCCAGCGACAACACCACCGGCGTCGCCTCGTCCCGCGCCGATCCGATGGCCGACAGCGCCCACCGCCACGCCGCGCGTCCCCGCGCCAGCGGGGCCAGCGCGCGGGCCAGCCGCCGCAGACCCAAAGCCGCCAGCGCCAGCGCGAACAGCGCCAGCATCACGCCGCCCGCGGTCCAGACCGTCAGCCGCCAGGTGCCGGAAAACGCCACCGCCACGGCGATCAGCACCCCGGTCAGCCCGGCGGTGATCAGCACATACCGCCACGGCGGCAGCGCCCGCGCCCCCGCCATCGCATCGCGAAACAGCGTCGCCGCGCGCACCTCGCCGGTGCGCGCCAAGGGCCACAGGGTGAAGATCAGCGCGGTCAGGCCCCCGTACACCGCCGCCTCGGCCAGCGGCGCGGGATAGAGCGCGAAATCCGCCGGCACCGGCAATTGCGCCCCGATCACCGGGCCAAGCAGCACCGGAACCCCGCCGCCCAGCAGCAGGCCCAGCCCGATCCCCACCGCCGACAAGGCCCCGATCTGCAGGAAATAGGTCTGGAAAATCAGCCGTTGATCGGCGCCAAGGCTGCGCAATGTGGCGATCACCTGAGTCTTGCCCGCCAGGTAGGCCCGCACCGCCGAGGACACGCCGACGCCGCCCACCGCCAGCCCCGACAGGCCGACAAGGATCAAGAAAGCGCCCAGCCGTTCCACGAAGGTCACGATCCCCGGGGCGCCGTTGCGCGCGTCCCGCCAGCGCAGCCCGCTGTCTTCGAATTGCCGCTTGGCCTCGCCCGCCAGCATCGCCAGATCGGCGCCCTCGGGCAGGTCCAGCCGGTACTTGGTGGAATAAAGCGTCCCCGGCGCCAGCAGGCCGGACTTGGCCAGGTCCTCGGTCCGCACCAGCGATCGCGGCCCCAGCATGAACCCGTCCGCCGCCCCGTCCGGTTCGCCGGTCAGCGCCGCCGACAGCACGAAATCCTGCGTGCCCAGCCGGAACGTGTCGCCCACCCCGATCCCCAGCTGTGCGATCAGCAGCGGGTCCAGCACCGCGCCGGGAAGGCCCTGCCGACCGGCAAGGGCCTCCTGCAAAGGCATCGCCGGGTCGAGCACCACCGCGCCCACCAGCGGATAGGCCCCGTCGACCGCCTTCACCTGCGTCAGCGCGCGGGTGTCACCCGCCACCGCCATCGACCGGAAATCGGCCACCTCGGACACCGCCAGCGCCTGTTCGGCCATCCAGTCCCGTTCGGAATCGCTGGCAAAGCGATAGGTGAATTCCATCTCCGCATCGCCGCCCAGCAGCGCCGCGCCTTCGCGTGCCAGCCCGGCCTCGATGCCGGACCGGACGCTGCCGACCCCGGCGATCGCCGCCACGCCCAGCGACAGGCAGGCGAGGAAGATGCGAAACCCCTTCAGCCCGCCGCGCAATTCGCGCCGGGCCAGCCGCGCCGCGACGCCCAGGCTCATGCCATATCCCCGCCGTCGATCCGCCCGTCGCGCAGCCGCACCACCCGGTCGCAGCGCTGCGCCAGCTCCGGCGCGTGGGTGACCAGCACCAGCGTCGAACCGTGGCGGTCGCGCAACCCGAACAGCATCTCGATGATCGCGGCGCCATTGGCTTCGTCCAGGTTGCCGGTTGGTTCATCCGCCAGCAGGATCTTGGGGCGCGGGGCGCTGGCGCGCGCCAGCGCCACCCGCTGCTGTTCGCCGCCCGACATCTGCGACGGGTAATGATCGGCCCGCGCTTCCAGCCCCACCGTCTTCAATTCCTCCAGCGCGCGGTCGAACGCATCGCGGTGCCCCGCCAGTTCCAGCGGCGTTGCGACGTTTTCCAGCGCGGTCATGGTCGGGATCAGGTGGAAGGACTGGAACACGATTCCCATCGTGTCGCGGCGAAACCGCGCCAGCTGGTCCTCGTCCATCGCGGTCAGGTCCTGGCCAAGCGCCGTGACATGCCCCGACGTGGCTTGTTCCAGCCCGCCCATCAGCATCAGCAGCGAAGATTTGCCGGACCCGGACGGCCCCACCAACCCGACGCTTTCGCCGCTCTGGACATCCAGGGTGATGCCGTGAAGTATCTCGACGCGGCCGGCATTGCCGTCCAGCGCAAGGGTTGCATCTGTAAGGGAAAGTACGGGGTCAGACATGCGGTTCCGCAATTCGTTGAAATCTCTTTTGTCATATGGGGCCGGGTGCTTGCGGGGCAAGGTGCTTGCCGGCTTGATGCTGATTTCGGCGGGGCCCGCGATGGCCGCGCCCGCCACGCTGATCGCCTTCGGCGACAGCCTGACCCAGGGGTACGGGCTAATCGAGCAGGAAGGCTTCGTGCCGCAGCTGCGCGCCTGGCTGGCCGGGCAGGGGGCCGACGTGCGGGTGATCAACGCGGGCGTGTCGGGCGACACAACCGCCGGCGGGCTGGCGCGGCTCGACTGGTCGCTGACCTGGGACGTGCAGGGGATGATCCTGGCGCTCGGCGGCAATGACGCGCTGCGCGGCACCGATCCGGGCGTCACCCGCGCCAATGTCCGCGCCATGTTGCAGGTGGCGCAGGACAAGGGGGTCGAGGTGCTGCTGGTCGGGCTGCGGGCGCCGGGCAATTTCGGCCCCGAGTATCAGGCCGAGTTCAATGCGATCTGGCCCGAACTGTCGGAAGAATTCGGCACGCTTTACGCCGAAAGCTTCTTCGAGGGGTTGGGAGAAACCGACCCGGCCGAGCTGGGCGATCTGTTCCAGCCCGACGGCATCCACCCCAATGGCGAAGGCGTGCGGCTGATCGTCGAAGGTCTGGGCCCGAAGGTGCTGGAACTGATCGAGCGGCTGGACTGATCCCGTTTGGCTTCACCCGCCGGACCGCCCGGTCGCACCGGAGGTGCGCCGTTTATCGTCGGCTCGCCTCTGGCGAGACGGGCGCCACCCGGTCCCCCGAATGCCTCTGCCAATAAAAAAGCCGCCCCAGGGGGCGGCTTCGGTCTCCGCTGATAACGCCAGAGCGTTACAGCAGCGCGAGATCCACGGCGCTTTCGCGGCCGTCACGACCCGATTGCAGCTCGTAGCTGACTTTCTGGTCGTCGGCCAGGCCGGTCAGGCCGGAACGCTCGACCGCCGAGATGTGAACGAATACGTCTTTGCCACCCGCATCGGGGGCGATGAAGCCGTAGCCTTTGGTGGTGTTGAACCACTTTACGGTGCCAGTGGGCATGCCGCAGTCTCCTTTGTTTTGCTGCCCGCGGAAGTGCGGCAGCCCGGCTCGTCAGTACAAGATCGAATAACTGAGCCGGTAAAGGGCCGTGGTCGATAGAGAGTAACGTCGCAGTTGAAAATATGGGGCGACATCTGATTCATGGCAAGAGTGATGTTGAGATTTGCTCTTGTTTCGAGGTTGTTGCCTCTTATATGCGCAGGACAAGATGTGTTTGAGGGAGCCCGTCATGGCGTCGAAGAAAATCACCTGTCTGGACTGCGGCCAGGTCAACCGCGTCCCCGATGACAAGCTGTCCGCCGGTCCCAAATGCGGCACCTGCGGCGCCAAATTGATCCCGGGCAAGGCGGTCGAGGTCGACTTCGCCACCCTGCAAAAGGCCGCGCGCAACGACGATCTGCCGCTGGTGGTGGATTTCTGGGCGCCCTGGTGCGGCCCGTGCCGGATGATGGCGCCGGAATTTTCCAAGGCGGCGGGCACGCTGAACGGTCAGGCCCGCCTGGTCAAGCTGAATACCGAAGATAACCCCAAGGCCGGCGCGGTCTACAACATCCGCGGCATTCCCACCATGGCGGCCTTTGCAGGCGGGCGCGAACGGGCGCGGCAATCCGGCGCGATGCCGGCCCCGGCCATCGTCGATTGGGTCCGCAAGGCGGTCTGACACCTCTGGAATTGATCGGCCCGAACAGCGGCGCTCTGCGCTGCCGGGCCGCGCCCTCCCTCCCCCCTTGGGAGGGCGCTTAGGAGATGCCGCGACCGGCTCGGGTGTCTTCCGGGGCCTCACGATAAAGCACAGCCCTCAAGCCGACTGAGCGCCCCCCCGAGGGAGGGCGCGGCCCTCCGTTCATCGGACCGAAACCCTGCTCACCCGAAGCTGCGCGCCACGTCATACATCACCGGCTCGAAACTCTTGCACAGCTCTGAAATCTCGCGGTTGCGGCGGCGCATTTCGTCGCTGCGCAGCATCGCCTGGAAATCCTCGCGCCGCCGCCATTGCGAATAATTGGCGATCCGGGTCTGCGCGTCGTTCACATGCAGCCCGGCGGCGATGAACCCGGGCTGTTTCGAAATGAAGCTCTCGTAAGCGTCGGTCAGCGCCTCCAGCAGGTCCTGGCAGGTGCCGGGCGTCATTTCGAACGTGGTGATCACCGTCTGGAAGTCATTGTCCTGCGAAATCCTGGGCATGTCGGGTCCTCCCCCTTGGAACCTCCAGCCTAGCACCGGTTGCGGCCAATCCAAAATCCGTTCGACAGTCTGATCGATCCCGGCCGGCCGTTAACTCGGATTTTACGAAAATTTACACAATCTGAGGTCCGGGGGAGTCCCATGGTCCGTGTCCTTGCCTTTGTCTTCAGCTTGTTGCCCGCCGCCGCCCAGGCAGGTGCCTGGCTGCGCGAGCCCGGGCACGGCTTCTTCTCCGCCACGACCTACCTGCTCGAACCCGGCTCGGGCGGGCAGCATTACGCCGGGATTTACCTGGAATACGGGCTGAACAGGCGGCTGACCTTCGGGCTCGATCTGGGGCGCGGCGTGTCGGGGAACACCAAATCCATCGCCTTCCTGCGCTGGCCGCTGGTCGGGACCGGGCGGCACCGGGTCGCGCTCGATCTCGGTATCGGCGAAATCGCCGGCAACCCGACGCTACGGCCCGGCCTGTTTTATGGCACCGGTTTCGACGGGCCGCTTGGATCGGGCTGGCTGTCGCTGGAAACCGCGGCGGAACGCAACCTGCGGGCGGGCTGCATCGACTACAAGGCCGACCTGACCCTCGGCTTGAACCGCCCGCGCCACAAGCTGCTGCTGCAATTGCAATCGGGCAAGGCGGCGGGCGATCCGGCCTTCCTGCGCCTCGTGCCCTCGGTGACCCGCGACATCGGCAAGGGCTGGCAGGTCGAACTGGGGCTGACAAGGGAAGTGATCGGCGGCCACGCCAGCGGGCTGAAGTTGGGCCTGTGGCGGGAGTTTTGACCTCCCGCCCGCTTGCCCCTTTCCGCCTCCCGGCCTAGCTTGCCCCCATGCCCGACCTGATCCGCCCCACCGATGACGAAGCCCGCGCCGTGGCGCGCTCCCTGATCGACAGCGCCCGTTTCGGCGCGCTCGGCGTGGCCGAGGCCGAAACCGGCCTGCCGCTGGTGGCGCGCGTGGCGGTGGGCACCGCGCCCGACGGCCAGCCGCTCAGCCTGGTGTCGGACCTGGCCCATCACACCCGCGCGCTGCAGGCCAACCCGGCCTGTTCGCTGCTGCTGGGGGAACCGGGCCAGAAAGGCGACCCGCTGACCCATCCGCGCCTGACGCTGCAGGCCAGCGCCCGCTTCCTGCGCCACGGGCAGGCCGGACACAAGGAACTGGCCGCGCATTACTTGCGCGACCATCCCAAGGCCAAGCTCTATATCGGGTTCGCCGATTTTTCCTTCGTGCTGTTCGACGTCACCCGCGCCTATCTGAATGGCGGCTTCGGCAAGGCCTTCACGCTGACGCCGGACGACCTGGGCCTGAGCGCCCGATAAGGCGCGGCCGGGCCTGGCTCGGTCCCGTTCAGGCATTATCCATCCGCACCGTCACCGCGACATCGCCGGTCACCGCTTGCGACCAGTTCAGCGTGACATGGTCGCGGCCCGCGCCCTGTTCCACCGCCAGGTAAGGCTGATCGTAAACCGCCACGTTGTTGGCGTTCTTGATCTTCGACCGGCTCACCACCGCCTGCACGTTCTGCGCATAGCCGCCGAAGGGCAGGGGCCCGGCGCAATCCACGCTCCAGCTGCTGGCGGCGCTGTTCTGCGCGTGCTGCAGCACCACCGGGTTGGAAATGTCCTGGCTGATGGCGTTGAACATGTTGCCCTGCACGGTGATGTTGCGCATCCGGCTGTAATCCAGGTCGGCATAGCTGGTGTCGATGTAATCGACCCGGTCCAGCGTGCCCTGGATCGAGCGGAAGATATTGCCGGTGACGTTCAGCCCGCTGATAAAATGCCCCGCCCCGTGCGGCTTGACCACGATGAAGCGGGACCACGGCGCGGCGCCGATCGACTGGAAGATATTGTCGGTGATGCTCAGCGCGCTGAAGGAATATTCGTTGCTGAAACCGGGTTCGTGATCGTGTTCGTTGGCCCATTCGATCGAACAGTTGTCGATGTAATTGCCGTTGATCGTGGCGCGGTTATGCGTACTGGTCAGCACCAGCCCCGCGGTTCTCACGCCCTCGTCCTCATCATCTCCCTGGAACCAGTGATTGCCGGTGATGATCGAACTGGTGCCGCCCAGAACCGCGAAATGCCGGAACTGCGTCACCCGGTTGTTGCGCAGCTTGACGTCGTTGGCATTGGCGCTGATCGCCACCGATGTGCGGTCCTGCGCCCGCATCCCGGTCTCGTTCGACAGGAATTGGCAACGGTCGATCAGCATCCCCTGGCAGCCTTCCCCGATCGAGGACACGCCGCGATCCTTGGGCGAGGTGAAGAAACAGTCGCGCAGGTGGAAAATCAGCCCCGCCGGCGCCAGGACGATGCCGCTGGCGCGGCCGTTGCACTGAAACTCGATATCCGACATGGAAAACTTGGACAGCTTTGCGAAACCGCTGAAATCCAGGATGTATTTGAACCGGGTGAAGGTATAGTTCTGCGTCCCCACCGCGTCGAACAGCGGCGCCGACAGGGTGATGTCCTGCGTCGCCACGTTCTTGTCGCGGACATAGACCTCGCGCCCGACCCCGTTGCCGGTGACCAGCGATCCGATCGGGATATTGGCGACATTGGCGACATTGCTCAGCCGGTAGGGGGAAGACGCCGAATAGCTGGCCGAGGAGGTGAAGCTTTCGCTGTCCCAGTCGGTCGAGGCCTCACAATAGAACTGGCCGTTGCGGATATGGCGGCGTTGGGCGAATTCGCTGCGGTTGGGCACCGCCGCCTGCATGTCGATCGGCCCGGTCACGCTGATCCGCCGCCCGCCGAGGTCCAGCGATTCATGATCGGAATTGTTCAGCAGCGACTGGAACGCCTTGCGGAACGCCTGCATCTCGTCGCCGAAGGCGTCGATGTAGGTGGGCAGGTCGAAGCTCTTGGTCAGCGACAGGATGGCGCTGTCGGGCATCACCAGCGTGCCCTCGAACTGCACCGGGTTGGACAGCGTCACGCTGGAGCCGAGGTAATAGCTCCCCGCCGACACCAGCACCCGGCGGCCCTGCGCGGCATCGTCGGCGGCGGCGAAGGCGGCACTGTCGTCGGTCGCCCCGTCGCCCACCGCGCCGTAATCGCGCACATCGACCCAGTTCATCAGCTTGCGGTGGAACACATGGGTGATGTCCTCGATCACGATATCGTCGATCCGCACCACGCCGCCGTTGGCCCCGGTCAGGTCCAGCCCGAAATGGCCAAAGACCGGCACGTCGCCCCAGACCATGTCGACCCCACCGCGATTGCCCGATCCGACGATGGCGCTGACCTCCACCACCTGGCCGTAGCTGCTCAGCGCCACGCTGGGCCCGGTCTCGGTCAGCCCGGTCACATGGGCTTCGCTGCCATTGCCGGCCCACCCGGCGATCCGCACCGAGGGCAGGTTGCCGCTGATCGCCTTCACCTTGGCGCTGATCCGCAGGTAACAGCCGGGGAACAGCGGCGTCTGCCCCATGTAGCGCAGCTTCTGTGTCGTCGCGGTTTTCTGCAGCTCCAGGCAGCCGGCGAAGTCTGCATCGGCGGGGACATAGGCGGCATTGGCCGCGTTTTGATAGGTATCCGATCCCGGCGTGCCGTCGCCGCTCGACCACACATCCAGCCCGAATTCGAATGCGGTGGGCATGAACACCACGCCCTCGGTAATCGCCTTGTTCATCCTTGATCCTTTCCCCTGGCCCGTCACGCGGAAAGCGGCATAGCAGGGCAGGGGTTAATGGCGGCTGAGACGACCGTGCGGGCCCTCGCCCCGGCTTCCCCCTCTGTTTCCGAGGTCGCCAGTTGCAGCAGGCAGGGCCAGATCATAGTTAAGAAGAAACCCCGACAGGGACCGATCCCAATGACCTATCGCATCCTGCGCACCGACAAATCGCTGCAATCCGCCCTGCGCCGCATCGCGCTGGAACAGATCGACGCGGGGCTTGCGGAAATCGCCGATCCCGGCATGGACCGCAAGGCGCTGGTGCATAACCTGCGCAAGCGCTGCAAGAAGCTGCGCGGGCTGATCTGGCTGGTCCATGACGGCATGGCCGAGGCCAAGGCCGAAGACCACGCGATCCGCGACCTGGCCCGGCTGCTGGCCGGCCATCGCGACGCGGCGGTGCTGTCGGACACCCACGCAAGCCTCGGCGGCGGCGCGGCCCAGGCGTCGCAGGACGCCCTGCCCGAGGGCGTCGAAGACGGATTTCACGCCCTGCGCACCCGCGCGGCGCATTGGAAACTCAGGGGCAAGGACACGGCGATCCTCGCCGCCGGGCTGACCCATGTGGCGGGCCGGATGAACGCGGCCTGCAAACAGGCGCTGAAGGACCCGTCGCCGGCAAACCTGCACGAATGGCGCAAATGGGCCAAGTATCACTGGTATCACGCCCGTCTGATGCAGGCGGCCTGGCCCCACCCGATCCGCGCCCGCCGTGCCGAGGCACAGGCGCTGGCCGAGGCCCTGGGAGATCACCACGACCTGGCGGTCTATCGCGACAGGCTGCACGGGCAGTCGGCCACGGATCGCGACGCGCTCGACGCCCGCGCGGCCAGGCGGCAGAAGAAGCTGGAAAGGCGCGCCTTCGATCTCGGCCGCCGCTTCCTGGCCGACAGTCCCGAAGACCTGGCCAGACGCTGGGTCGCCTGGTGGAAGATCAGCCGCGAAGGCTAGGCCCGGCAGCGCCGTCTGTCCGAATGGAGTGCGCCTTTGGCGCACGCTTTATATCTCAGAAAAACGCTTTCAGCATTTTTCTTCGGGACGCCTCCGGCGGGAGTATTTGGGCCAAGAAGAAACATAAGGGTGCTCTGCCGTTTCATCTTGGTGAAAATACCTCGGGGGTTTGGGGGCTGGCCCCCAACCCGCTTCGCCCAGGGGCGAAGCAAAAACGGCGCGCCCTGAAAGGGCGCACCGCTTGTGTCCGGGACAGAAGATGTCGGTCGCCGGGCCTCAGCCCAACTCGCCCGCCAGCGCCTTGTCGATCAGCGCGATGGTCTCGGTCACGCCGTAAAGCGCGATGAAGCCGCCGAAGCGCGGGCCCTGAGAGGCGCCCAGCAGCACCTCGTAAAGCGCCTTGAACCAGTCGCGCATCGGGTCGAACCGTTCGCGGCCGACCGAGAACACCAGCCCCTGCAGTTCCTCGGCATCCAGCCCGCCGTCCCAGACGGCCAGCTTGTCGCGCAGCTCGCTCAGCGCCTCGCGTTCCAGCTCGCTCGGCGCGCGGAACACCTTTGTGGGTTTGACGAAGTCGTTGTAATAGCGCACCGCGAACCCGGCCGCCTGATCCATGTCGGCATTGGTTTCGGGGCTGGCCTCGGGCGCGTAGCGGCGGATGAAGCCCCACATGGTTTCGGTGTCCTCGGCGCCGGACACCGACGCCAGGTTCAGCAGCATCGAGAACGGCACCACCATGGTCGATGCCGGCGGGTTGCCGTTGTGGATGTGCCAGACCGGGTTGTTGACCTTCTGCGCCGCGTCCTGATCCTCGAAGGCGCGCAGCTGCTGGTGATATTCATCCACCGCCTTGGGGATCACGTCGAAATGCATCCGCTTGGCGGTCTTCGGCTTCTGGTACATGAAATAGGACAGCGACTCGGTCGAGGCATAGGTCAGCCATTCGTCGATGGTCAGCCCGTTGCCTTTCGACTTGGAAATCTTCTCGCCGTTTTCATCCAGGAACAGCTCGTAGGTGAAGTGTTCAGGCTTCTTGCCGCCCAGGATCTCGCAGATCCGGTCATAGATCGGCGTGTTGGTGCTGTGATCCTTACCGTACATTTCGAAATCCACGTCCAGCGCCGCCCAGCGGGCGCCGAAATCGGGCTTCCATTGCAGCTTCACATTGCCGCCGGTCACCGGCAGGGTCCATTCGCGGCCGTCTTCGTCGTCGAAGGTGATGGTGTAATCGGTCGCGTTCACCTCCTTCATCGGCACGTAAAGCACGCGGCCGGTTTCGGGGTGGATCGGCAGGAAGATCGAATAGGTCTGCTGACGCTCTTCGCGCAGGGATTTCAGCATCACCTTCATCACGTCGTCATAGCGTTCGACGGCGCGTTTCAGCACCTCGTCGAACTGGCCCGACTTGTAGAATTCGGTGGCCGAATAGAATTCATATTCGAACCCGAACGTGTCGAGAAACCGGCGCAGCATCGCGTTGTTGTGGTCACCGAAGCTGTCATATTCGCCGAACGGATCGGGCACGGCGGTCAGCGGTTTCTGGATGTTGGCGTGCAGCATGTCCTGATTGGGCACGTTTTCCGGCACCTTGCGCATCCCGTCCATGTCGTCGGAAAAGCAGATCAGCCGGGTCGGGATATCGCTGATCAATTCGAACGCGCGGCGGATCATCGTGGTGCGCGCGACCTCGCCGAAGGTGCCGATATGCGGCAGGCCCGACGGGCCATAGCCGGTCTCGAACAGAACGTGACCCTTCGCGGGCGCCTGTTTCTCGTAACGCTTCACCAGCTTCCGGGCTTCCTCGAAGGGCCAGGCTTTCGATTTCAGGGCGGCGTCACGAAATTCGGACATCGGTTTTCTCCAACAGGTCAGGGTCCGCCCGCGCCCCATGCGCGGCAGACGCCGCTTCCTATTGCGGCTGTGCTGCACAGTCAATATTCTGCCGCTGCAACATGATGTCCCTGGAAGGCGCAGACCATGAAAACCGAACCGATCGCCCATCCGCTCAGCCCGCAGGATTGCCTCGTCGCCTTGATGATCGCGATGTCGGCCTCGGATGAGCAGATGCGCACCGCCGAGCTGATGAAGATCCAGAACCAGGTCAACCACCTGCCGATCTTCGCCTCCTACGATATCGACCGGATGCAGCAGATGGCGCAGACCGTATTCGACCTGTTTTCCGAAGAAGACGGGCTCGATGCGCTGTTCGGCTTGATTCGCGACAACCTGCCCGAGCACCTCTATGAAACCGGCTATGCGCTGGCTTGCGACGTGGCCGCCGCCGATGGGCTGATCCCGGAACCGGAACTGCGCCTGCTGGAGGAAATTCGCTACGAGCTCGATATCGACCGGCTGCACGCCGCCGCGATCGAACGCGGCGCCCGTGCCCGGCACCTGAGCGCCTGATTTTCAGGTGCCAAAGGCCCGGCCCCGCCGGGCCGCGCCCGAGCGCGCGCTCGGGCCCACCGCTCAAATCTAAAAGCTACAGTTATTTATCGCACCCGGCCCGGAACAAGGCCGTCAGGGTGAAGATGGACCGTCGCGCCAGTGGCGCGGCGAAAGCCCGATGAACGGGCCAGCGTCCCCCCGCGGACTGGTGCTGCCCCGGCTCAGACCCCGTACATCGCGCCCCAGCGTTCCAGCAGCTTCTGCTGCAGCCGCTTGGATTTGCGGTTCCAGCTGCGCCCGCCCTCGGGCCGTTCGCGTTCGCTCTTGCTCAGCTTGTTGCGCCGCGGCTGGTCGGCGGTGAGGATGGCAAAGGCCAGCTCGGTCCCGTTCTTGTCGGTGACATACCCGGCCAGGCAGCTGGCGAAATTTAGCGTCCCGGTCTTGGCCACCACGTGCAGCGGATGCGCCTTGTTCGGCTTGCCGTCGTCATGGCGCAGGGTGATCTGTTTCAGCAGCGGTTTCAGCTGTTGCTTCGCCAGCGGCGTGTTCAGCGCCGCCACCATGTCGGCGGCGCTCATCCGCGAGGTGCCGCCAAGCCCGGAATGATCGACGAAATCGGAACTGGCCATGCCCAGCCGCGTCTTGGCCCAGCGGCTCATCGCACCGGCCGAGGCCTGCAGCGTCGCGGGCTTGCCGCCCGCCGCCCCGGTCGCCGCCATGCCGACCATTTCGGCGGTCAGGTTGGTGGAATATTTCAGCATCTCGCGCAGGATGTCGCGCAGCGCCGGGCTGTCATGGCTGACCAGCGTGTTCCCCGCCGGCAGCGTCGCCGCCACGGTTTCGCGCTTCAACACGATGCCATGGGCACGGGCCAGGGTGCGGAACACGTCGCCGGCATATTTTTCCGGCCGCCGCACCGGCAGCCAGCGCGCGCCGCCATTGCCCAGGGCGCCGCTCGCCACGGTCCACAGATCGGTGCCGCCGCGCTGTTCATAGGTATAGACCGGCAGCTGGCGGTTCTTCACCGCCATCTTCGCCACCGCCACTTCGGGGCGGTAGCGGGCGCTGCGCGCATCCATCGTCACGCCCCAGCCGCTGCCTGCCCGGCGCCATTCGAAATGCACCCGGTTGTAATTCAGCGCCACGCCGCAAATCGCCGGGTTGTACCCGGCATGATCGGGCTGATCGCTGTCGATCATCTTGGTATAGGGCAGGGCGCCCGCCCAGACCTTGAAGGTGCCGCTCACCTCGTGCACGCCCGCCGCCTTCAACTGCCGCGCCATGTCGGCCAATCCGTCGGTGTCCAAGCTCGGATCGCCGCCGCCCGCCAGCACCAGATCCCCCTTCAGTACGCCGTTTACCACCGGCCCGGTGGCGATCAGCCGGGTCTGGAACCGGTGCTCCGGCCCCAGCTTTTCCAGCGCATACATGGCGGTGATCGACTTGGTCACGCTTGCAGGCGGCAGGCCCAGGGTTTCGACATGGGTTTCCAGCACCTTGCCGGTTTTGGTGTCGGCCACCGCGAACCCGATCTGCCCGCTCAGCCCCGATCCGCGCAGCAGCGCCTCGACCCCCGGAACCGCCTGCTTGTGCAGCCCCCCGGGCCGCAGCTGCGGCCGCAGCGACACCGCGGGCGGCGCGGCCAATGCGGGCCCCGCCGAAAACGCGGCGAGAAGGGTGAAAAAACTGCGTCGTGAAACCGTCTGAACCATGCGGGAATCCTAACCCGCGACGCGCCTCAGCGGCAAGCGGAACCAACCGCGCGCCGTTGCCGCATCAGTCCCAATCGCCGCGCTCACGGATCATTGTTGAAGACAGCGCAACAAGCGGCACGTTGAGGAAGCACCAGCAGGGCGGCGGGCAATGGCCCAGCAGCTGGCTGTCCGACGCATCCAGCCGGTATTTGCGGAACACCCGCGCCGTTTTCGACGACCGCGCCGATATCCGCCGCCGGGGCCGCGCCAGCACGCCGACCGGCACCCGGGTCATGATTTCCTGCCAGTCCTGCCACTGGTCGAACTGCACCAGGTTGTCGGCCCCCATCAGCCAGACGAAATTCAGGTCGGGCCGCTGCTGCTGCAGCTTGGCGATCGTCTGCGCGGTGTAGCGGGTGCCGGTCTGCGCCTCGAAATCGCTGATCTTCACGCGCGGATGATCCATCACCTGACGTGCCTGTTCCATCCGCCGGGTCAGATCGGCAGGCCCCTTTGCTTTCAACGGGTTGCCGGGGCTGACCAGCCACCAGACCTGATCCAGCCCGAACCGTTTCAGCGCCTCGCGGGTGATATGGGCATGGCCTTCATGGGCCGGATCGAAGGACCCGCCCAGCAGCCCGATCACCTGTCCGGCACGTGCATATGGCAATTCGTAACGCATTGCGTTTCCTTGGCCTTTCGCGGCTTGCGCTGTCAATGGGCAAGGCACCGCTTGACGCCGCAAAAAGGTTGTCTTAGGTAAATCAAAAAGGTTTACAAAGGTAAACGATCATGCCGCAAGACCCCGTCGCCCGCATCCGCCGCTTCAACCGCGCCGTCACCCGTGAAACCGGTGCGCTGGACCAGTCCTTCCTCGGCCGGGGCCGCCCTCTGGGACCGGCGCGGGTGCTGCACGCCATCGGCCCGGACGGCACCGATCTGGAAAAGATCCGCGATTACCTCGACCTGGAAAAGGCGCTGCTCAGCCGCTTCCTGAAGACCCTGCAGGACGACGGGCTGATCGCGCTGGAAAAGGACCCCGCCGATGGCCGCCGCCGCATCGCGGTGCTGACCGAACAGGGCAGGGCGGAACAGGCCGCCTATAACGCGCTGTCCGACGACCGCGCCCGTGCCCTTTTGGACCGCCACCCGCGCCCCGAGGCTTTGCTGGCCGCGATGGACCTGGTCGCCTCGGCCCTTGGCCGCGACCGGGTGGACCTGACCGAGGCCGATCCGCGCAGCACCGACGCCGTTTACTGCCTCTCCGAATATTACGCCGAACTGGGCCGCCGTTTTGAGACCGGCTTCGACGTCAATCTCAGCCGCGATCCCGAAGTCACCGACATGATGCCCCCGCGCGGCACCTTCCTGATCGCCCGCTCCGACGGGTTGCCGCTGGGCTGCGTCGGGCTGAAGGGCACCGATAAGGGCTATGCCGAAATCAAGCGCCTCTGGGTCTCCCCCGCCGCCCGCGGCCTCGGCATGGCACGCCGGTTGATGGACGCCGCCGAAACCGCCGCCCGCGACCTCGGCATCGCGCTGCTGCGGCTCGACACCAACTCGGCCCTGCCCGAGGCGGTCGCGCTCTACCGCAATTCCGGCTGGACCGAGATCGACCGCTTCAACGACGACCCCTACCCGGATCATTTCTTCGAGAAATCAATTTAAAGGTGGAGATTGATTTTCCGGCCGCCTATCTCCAGATAGTAGAATTTATAGGTCGTTCAATCTGGAGCTCCTCTTTGACCCATAAATATCTTCTGCTCGCTGCTTTCACGGCTTTCAGCGCACCGACCGTAGTTCTATCTGATGCAACAGAAGACGCGACCCGGATTGCCGAGGTCACGGTCACGGATGAATTATTTCAGGCTGCTTTCCGGGTGCAGGGCCCCATAATTGCAAATGCTATGGAAAACCAACTGCGCAACATCGGAATTCAAATATCCGATCCTGAGGCTTTCACGAAAATCGTTATCGAGGAAATGTTAGCGGAAATTACGTTGGATATGCAAAAGGCGATGGTCGATTATTATCTTACAAACTTTTCTTCCGATGATCTCACAGGTATCCGCAGCTTCTATGAAAGCTCGCCCGGCAGAGCTCTTCTAAAGAAGACACCCGAACTTATGGAATTCAGTGCCAAGCAAGGCGCAATCGCGGGGCAGAAGGCAGCGAGGGCCGCTGGAGATCGGATCGCAGATCGGATCGAACGCGAAAGGATTCAAATCACCGAACCTTCGATGCTTCAGAAATTGCTGCGGGCACTGCGCAACTAAAGCTGCACCCGGTGCTTCTGGTTTGCGCCCACTCCCGGGACCGGGCGCAAATCTCTATAGAAAAAACACTCACTCAACTTGTTGCGTTACCGACGATGTGCAGAGGATCACGACCCGCTATCGGCGCAGCGCATGTAGCTGTTCACAACCCAGCTCCAAGTTTCCTCAGCGTCGAAATTGGCCACCAGTGGGTTCGGGCCCTTTCCGGTGATCGCCTTGATCCCGTGCTGGATCATGTAGCGTGGCGAATGCTGCGGCGCCTGCAGTTTCGCAAGGTCACGGCACAGCGCGCGATGCGCGGAAGAGCCGGTTTCGGTCATCGGAGTGAAGGCCGTATTCATCCGGCCTTGCCAATCCGGCCCTCCTTCATTGGTAAGGTTGATTACCAAAACCTCTATTGCCTGATGTGCCGTCTTGTCCGTAACGCGGGCTGCATCAAACCGCCCGCGCGCATATAGCAGGGCCAGCAACTTCGCAGCGCGCTTGTCTTGTCCTTTCCGATAGCATGCCATGATACTCAGCGATAAATCGGCGGGTGACAGATCAGCCGCTGCGCTCGTCATCGCGATGCACCCCGCATTTTGTGTTGGAGCGAGATTGCCCTCGGCTTCGATGTTTTTGATGTTGATGTCCGCCAATGCTGGGGCGGCCATAAGGGTTGCGATGACTGCGAAAATCCGGATCTGCATACATGTTTCCTGAAATCAATCGCTCGAACAATCTCAAGCTTTTTCTGTATATTCAAGTAAATCATAGGTGGTGGCTCTGCGGCGTATGCTAGTGGCACTCTCGGGGGCTACCTGTTCCTCTCACCTTCAACGATTGCCCCCACCCCTGCACTCCGCTATCACACCGTCCAACGTGAATTCCCTGCAACGGAGCGATCCTGATGGCCTCTTACCAGTATGTCTACCACATGTCCGGAGTGTCCAAGACCTATCCGGGCGGCAAGAAATGTTTCGATAACATCAACCTGAACTTCCTGCCCGGGGTGAAAATCGGCGTCGTCGGCGTCAACGGCGCCGGTAAA
This sequence comes from Thalassovita mangrovi, assembly GCF_009857745.1. Taxonomy (GTDB): domain Bacteria; phylum Pseudomonadota; class Alphaproteobacteria; order Rhodobacterales; family Rhodobacteraceae; genus Thalassobius; species Thalassobius mangrovi. The sequence goes on along the minus strand of NZ_WWEN01000011.1, from coordinate 92,402 downwards.
TCGACCCTGATGCGCATCATGGCCGGGATGGACAAGGATTACACCGGCGAAGCCTGGGCCGCCGAGGGCGCCAAGGTGGGCTACCTGCCGCAGGAACCCGAACTCGACCCCAATCTCGACGTGCGCGGCAACGTCATGCTGGGCGTGGCCGAAAAGAAGGCCATCCTGGATCGCTACAACGACCTGGCGATGAACTATTCGGACGAGACCGCCGACGAAATGGCCAAGCTGCAGGATGAAATCGACGCGCAGAACCTGTGGGATCTCGACAGCCAGGTCGACATCTCGATGGAGGCGCTGCGCTGCCCGCCCGACGATGCCGACGTGACCTCGCTCTCGGGCGGTGAAAAGCGCCGGGTGGCGCTGTGCAAGCTGCTGCTGGAATCGCCCGACATGCTGCTGCTCGATGAACCGACCAACCACCTCGACGCGGAAACCATCGCCTGGCTGCAGCAGCACCTGATCGATTACAAGGGCACGATTCTGATCGTCACCCACGACCGCTATTTCCTCGACGACATCACCGGCTGGATTCTCGAACTCGACCGCGGCCGCGGCATCCCCTACGAGGGCAACTATTCCAACTGGCTGGAACAGAAGGCCAAGCGGCTGCAGCACGAGGCCAAGGAAGACAAGGCGCGGCAGAAGACGCTGGAACGCGAATTGGACTGGATTCGCCAGGGCGCCAAGGCGCGCCAGTCGAAATCCAAGGCCCGGATCGCGGCCTATAACGACCTGGCAAACCAGTCCGAGCGCGAAAAGATCACCCGCGCCCAGATCGTCATCCCCAACGGCCCGCGCCTCGGCTCGAAGGTGATCGAGGTCAACGGGCTGAAGAAACACATGGGCGACAAGCTCCTGATCGAGGGCCTGTCCTTCGACCTGCCCCCCGGCGGCATCGTCGGCGTCATCGGCCCCAACGGCGCCGGTAAGACCACGCTGTTCCGCATGCTGACCGGCCAGGAACAGCCCGACGAGGGTACGGTGGAATACGGCGACACGGTGAAGCTCAGCTACGTCGACCAATCCCGCGACGACCTGAACGACAACGACACCGTGTGGGAAGCGATCTCCGGCGGCGCGGAACTCATCGAACTGGGCGACGCCCAGGTCAATTCCCGCGCCTATTGCTCGTCGTTCAACTTCAAGGGCGGCGACCAGCAGAAGAAACTGTCGCTGCTGTCGGGCGGTGAACGCAACCGCGTCCACATGGCCCGGCTGCTGAAGGAAGGCGGCAACGTGCTGCTGCTCGACGAACCGACCAACGATTTGGACGTCGAAACCCTCCGCGCGCTGGAAGACGCTCTGGTCGATTTCGCCGGCTGCGCCGTGGTCATCTCGCACGACCGCTTCTTCCTCGACCGGATCTGTACCCACATCCTCGCCTTCGAGGGCGACGCCCATGTCGAATGGTTCGAAGGCAACTTCGAGGAATACGAGGAAGACAAGAAGCGCCGCCTCGGCCCGGACGCGCTGGAGCCGAAACGGCTCAAGTACAAGAAGTTCACGCGGTGAACAGAAGGCGGCCTCCGGGCCGCCTTTTTTTGGGGCCCATTGCCATCCGGCTAGGTAGCGACCGAACCGAGGAGGGGCGTAAAAGGCCCGCCGCTTTGTCCTTTGGTAAACCTCCGGTTTGACGGGGGCGGCTCAGACGCTGCCAAATCGAAGATTTGGCTGGATTTCCCATCCTTGCCGGATTTCCGCCCCACGCGAACCCCTCGCCGAAATCCGTAGGGTGGGGTTTCACCCCACCACCCCACCGCAGGCCGAGCCTCACCCCGGCTCCCCTCAATCCTTCGCGAAATACCCCTTGTCCCAGTTCTTGCTGGTGCATTTGGCGGTCATCGTCATCCGTTCCCGCGCCGGGGCCGATTGCGTGGTCAGGTTCACATCGGTGAAGCGCGGCGATATCTCGATCCGCAGCCGGTTGCGCTCGACCGTCCGCAACGTGGCCACGCCGCCGCGGAACGACGCGTAATGGCCGGTTTTCAGGTCCCGCACCACGAAGGCCCGGTCGGTCACGTTGCAATGGTTGCGCAGGGTGATGCGGGCCTGGATCGGATCGTGTTTGATCCCCAGGACCCCGCCGATGTCATCGCGCAGGCCATACCCGGCCAGGGTGATCACGCAAACCAGGGCAAGCCCGATAAGGGCGGCTTTCATGCTGTTTCGTTCCCTCTGCTCGACCGGCGTTGATACCGGCGCTTAACCCTGCAACGGTGAAAATCCGAAAAATGTGAGAAATGCGCCGCTCTCCGCCCCCCTGGACAGATCCCTGCACAACCGTCCACACTGCTCCCGAGCCACGAGGGAGGCCCCAATGACCCGGCACCGCTTCATCCTGACCGCCATCGCCCTGCTGCTGTCCGCCTGCGCGCCGCGCGCGGTGCCGCCGGGCGCCACGACCACCGTGATCGCCCTGCGCCACGCCGACCGGTTCGGCAACGACCTGTCGGACAAGGGGCAAAAACGCGCCGCGGCGCTGCCCGCCGCGCTTGCCGGATACGACATCGACGCGATCTATGCCCCCGATATCAAGCGCAACCTCGATACCGCCGCGCCGCTGGCCCGCGCCACCGGGCTGCGGGTCCGCACCATCGCCGTCGAAACCGCCGCCGGGCGGATGACCTCGGCCCATCCTGGCGGCACCGTCGTCTGGGTCGGCAACAAGGCGAACCTGAAAACCCTGTGGCAGGATCTCGATGCGCCGGGCGATCCGCCGCTGGAATACGGCGATCTCTTCGTGGTCACGCTGCAAGGCGACGGCAAGCGCGCCCTGCGCCGGCTGCATTTCGGCGACTGACGGCAGGGGCTTGACCGCGCCCCCGGCGCTGCCAAACTGCGCCCCGACCCAAATTTCCGGAGCCGCCCTTGCCCATCCTCAGATTTACCGTCAACTGCCCCAACCTGGACGCCGCCACCGATATCGCCGACGACCTGATCGTGCGCGGGTTGGTCGCCCGCGCCACCATCCACCAACCGGTCGAAACCCATTACCGGGCCGAGGACGGCGTCGATTACAGCGAAGAAATCCCGCTTTCCCTGATCACCCGGCCCGACCTGGAAACCCAGGTCGAAACCGCCATCCTGGCGCTGCATCCCTATGACATGCCGCCGATCCTGCGCCACCTGCTGCAGGCCAATGCCGATTACGAAGCCTGGGTCGCCGAGGAAACCGGCGGCTGAACCGCCCCCCGGCCAGTCCCGGCCGCGCTCAATGCCGGGTGAACAGATCCTTGAGCCAGTTGCCCCGGCTGTAGCAATAGGCGGCCATCGTCATCTTGGGTTCCGCCGGATAGGACGGCATCGACAATTCCGCCCCCGTCGCCGTATAGCGCGGCGCGAATTCGATCCTGACCCGGTTGCGCTCCATCGTGCGCAGCTTGGCCACGCCTTGCCGGAAAATCGCGTAATTGCCGGTGTCCAGGTCGCGCACGACGAAGCTGCGCTCCTGCAGTTTGCAATGATTGTCGAGCCGGATCTCGGCCTGGATCCGTTCCGGCGGAGGGGCCATCAGATCCCCGATTTCATGACGCAGAACAATAGCGGCGGTCAGGCAGGACAGGGCCGCGCCCCAACCGATCAAGGCTCGGTTCATGGTCATCGGAAACCTTTCTTCAAGAACAGGTATACACTTAAAAACACAGAAATTTTTCGCTGTTTCCGGGCGGTTACTGATAGAAACGGCGGGCAGGGGATTAATTTAAGGGATTTTTTGCAAAAGCTTTGCGCTGCGATCCTGACCTGTATCAAAGTCGGGCGAATCCCGCTGTGCCACAGTGGGCCCAGCAAAGGAGGAAACCTGATGTATGAAAATGTCCTGGTCCCGGTATCGTTCGATGAGGGCCGCGATTCGACCGGCGCGCTGCAGATCGCCGAGGCGATCCGCTCGGAAACCGGCAAGATTACCCTGCTGCACGTGATGGAAGAGGTGCCGGGCTATGCCCTGACCTATATCCCGAAGGATTTCCACGACAACGCGCAGAAATCCATCGCCGAGGAACTGGCGAAGATCGCGGGCGACATGAAGAACACCGAAATTCGCGTGGTCGACGGCCATTCGGGCCGGACCATCGTCGATTACGCCGAAGATAACGGCGTCGACTGCATCGTGATCGCCTCGCACCGGCCGGGCATGCAGAACCTGCTGCTGGGCAGCACCGCCACCCAGGTGGTGCGTCACGCCAAATGCGCGGTGCATGTGCTGCGCTGATCCCCGCGCGACTTGATATGCGAAGGGCCTGCCCATGTGGCGGGCCTTTTTTATGGGCAGCCCTTCGGGAACACTCCGGCCCGGCTTCGCATCAAGCCGCAAGGCTTCGCTTCGCCCTATCTCGGAAACGTCCCGTCCGGCTCGGAACAGTCATAGGGCGTCCCGTCGGGTAACCGGCACAATTGGGTGAAGTAATCCGGCGGCACCAGCTGATAGCGGGGCAGGGCCTTGCTGTCCTCCAGCTGCGCTAGGTAACCGCCGCAGATGCTCTGGTAATACTGTTCCACCCGCTCCGGCGACCGGTACCATTGATCGAAGGCGGCGCTCGCCGCCTTGTCGGGCGCGTCGCCTTGCGCCATTTCCCCGGCAAATCGCGCCGCGATGTCCCGCGACGAGGGCCAGTCCTCGATCGCCGCCCAGGGTCCGGGATCGCCATTCTGCCGCAGCCACCACGCCCCCAGCAGCATCACCGCCGAGGCATCGGCCTCCAGCCCCAGAACCGCCCGCGCGGTTTCCTGCATCGACAGATCGGGCGACGGGCAGACCGAAGTGGCAAGCTGATCGAGATGCCGCAATTCATGCAGCAGGATCGCCAGCAGGATATCGTCCTCCAGCCGGGCATTCAGCACGATCCGGCTGCCATCGGCCTCCATATAGCCGTGTTCTTCATGCAGGTGTTCCGACAGGCAGATGTCGGGGCGGCGATCGCTCAGTGCCGCTTGCAGCGATGGCAGAACCTCCAGCACCGGCGCCAGCCGCCCCAGCAGCTGCGCCACCCGGTCCTGCCTCTCGCTGCGCGGTGCAGCGCTTGGGGACAGGCAATCGCCGGGCAGGGCGATCCCCGGCTGCGCCGATACCCCGGCGCAGAGCGCGAAAAGCCAAAGAACAGCAAACCCGAACACACGTGTCATACGGCCAGAATGACGCCAGATCGGCCTTTCGGGCAAGGGTGTGAACGGGGGACCCATGCGGATTTTTCCCCCTCGGGCGTCGAAACCCGCCAAACCGGCCCAAATCCGCCCCTTCCGCCCGCACGGACCCCATTGACCAATTCGCATTTCCACAGCATATCCCGATCCATGACCGACCTTGATCATATCCGCAATTTCTCCATCGTGGCCCATATCGACCACGGCAAATCCACCTTGGCCGACCGGCTGATCCAGTCCACCAATACGGTGGCGGAACGGGACATGAAGGCCCAGATGCTTGACGCGATGGATATCGAACGCGAGCGCGGCATCACCATCAAGGCCAACTCGGTGCGGATCGAGTATGTCGCCAAGGATGGCGAAACCTATGTGCTGAACCTGATCGACACCCCCGGCCATGTGGACTTCGCCTATGAGGTCAGCCGGTCGATGCAGGCGGTCGAGGGATCGCTGCTGGTGGTGGACGCCTCGCAAGGGGTCGAGGCGCAGACGCTCGCCAATGTCTATCAGGCGATCGAGGCGGATCACGAGATCGTGCCGGTTCTGAACAAGATCGACCTGCCCGCCGCCGATCCCGAGCGGGTGAAGGAAAACATTGAGGACGTGATCGGCATCGACGCGCAGGACGCGATCCCGATCTCCGCCAAGAGCGGCCTGGGCATTCCCGACGTTCTGGAGGCCATCGTCCACCGTCTGCCCGCGCCGAAGGGCGAGCGCGACGCGCCGCTGAAGGCGATGCTGGTGGACAGCTGGTACGACCCTTATCTGGGCGTGGTGGTCCTGATCCGCGTCATCGACGGCGTGATCAGGAAGGGCGACCAGATCAAGATGATGCGCACCGGCGCCACCTACAAGATCGACAAGCTGGCCGTGCTGAAGCCGCAGATGGTCGATTTCCCCGAACTGGGGCCGGGCGAGATCGGCGTCTTCACCGCGCAGATCAAGCAGGTGCGCGACACCAAGGTCGGCGACACCATCACCCATGACAAGAAGCCCTGTGCGGCGCCGCTGCCGGGCTTCAAGCCGTCGATCCCAGTGGTGTTCTGCGGGCTGTTCCCGGTGGATGCGAACGATTTCGAGGATCTGCGCGACGCGATCGAAAAGCTGCAGTTGAACGACGCCTCCTTCTCGTCCGAGATGGAAACCTCGGCCGCGCTCGGCTTCGGCTTCCGCTGCGGCTTCCTCGGCCTGTTGCACCTCGAGGTGATCCGCGACCGGCTGGAGCGCGAATACAATCTGGACCTGATCACCACCGCGCCCTCGGTGGTCTATCACCTGCACATGAAGGACGGCTCCATGACGGAGCTGCACAACCCCGCCGACATGCCCGACCTGACCTATGTGGATCACGTCGAGGAACCGCGCATCAAGGCCACGATCATGGTGCCCGACGAATACTTGGGCGACGTGCTCAAGCTCTGCCAGGACCGCCGCGGCATCCAGATGGACCTGACCTATGCCGGCACCCGCGCCATGGTGGTCTATGACCTGCCGCTGAACGAGGTGGTGTTCGACTTCTACGACCGGCTGAAATCGGTGACCAAGGGCTATGCGTCGTTCGATTACCAGATGATCGGCTATCGCCAGGACAACCTGGTGAAGATGCAGATCCTGGTGAACGACGAACCGGTGGATGCGCTGTCGATGATGGTCCACCGTGACCGGGCCGAGCAGCGCGGCCGCGCCATGTGCGAGAAATTGAAGGACCTGATCCCGCGCCACATGTTCAAGATCCCGATCCAGGCCGCCATCGGCGGCAAGGTGATCGCCCGCGAAACCCTGTCGGCGCTGCGCAAGGACGTGACCGCGAAATGCTACGGCGGCGACGCCACGCGGAAGAAGAAGCTCTTGGAAAAGCAGAAGGCGGGCAAGAAGAAGATGCGTCAGTTCGGCAAGGTCGAGATCCCGCAGGAAGCGTTCATTTCCGCGTTGAAAATGGACGATTGAACAAAAGCCCGCCGGATGGCGGGCTTTTTGTTTGTGGGTTCAGGTCAATGCGGCCTAGAAATGCCGTAGGGTGCGTGCTTGCACGCACCACTTGCCCCCACCTCGCCGCGAAAACGGTGCGTGAAATCACGCACCCTACATCTATTTTATGGCGGGAATCCTGAAAAGGCTCAGTAGCGCAAATACCAATACTAATTCGAATATTTTTCTTGTGTAGGTATCCCAAATTACGTCAATGACATGGTTGGTCGATACGGTCTCGCCGGCATAAATTGTGAAGAGTAGGAAAAGTAAGGCGAATGTTGAAATGAGGTAAGTGGAAAATATAGTCCAGAAAAACTTTATTTTCCATATGAATAATAATACCAAAAACGGAAGGCAGGTGAAAAAAATGGCAAAATAGGTAGAATCTAAAAATATTCTGAACATCTCAACTTCAGTGGAGAAAACCCACTTGTAGAAAAATGATCCGATGAATATCGCGATCAGAATAATGAAGTGGGTGCTTACTTTTTCGGGAGACAGTCTAGCCAATGATTCTATTCGCATATTAATATTATCAGTCGAATTTGTAATGCATGCCATGTTCTGGATAGGCGTCTGCTTTTTTACTCTATGGTTGAATTGTATGGGGCGCAAGCAAGCCGTAGGGTGGGGTTTTACCCCACCAAACCCTGACACCGATGGTGCGGTGAAACCGCACCCTACATTGTCAAATCCATGTCGGGTGAAAACCGCCCATCCCGATGCACCGATGAAAACGGCCACTCCTCGGGCCGTGCCACGAACCCGTGTTTCACCGGGTTCATCCAGAAATCCGTAGGGTGCGTGCTTGCACGCACCAAATGCCCCACATCGCCGCAAAAATGGTGCGTGAAATCACGCACCCTACATCATCAAATGCATGTTGGGTGAAAAACGCGGATCGCGATGCGCCGAGGAAAATGGCCACTCCTCGGGTCGTGCGACCAATCCATGTTTCACCGGGTTCATCCAGCAATAGCGCAGATGGGCGTATAAATCGGCCTCATCCCGGATGTGGTGTTCCCAGAATCGCCTTTGCCAAATTCCTCGTTCATTTCGGGTTTGATGACTTCGCCGCGTCTGGGCCTTCGGTAAGGCACGTGAAAAACGGGCTTTAATCAATCGCCACCGAGTTCCGTAGTCGCGATCCCCGACAGGCATCTGCCAAATGCAATGGATATGATCCGGTAACACCACCCAGGCATCTATCCCGAAGGGCCGCTCGGCCCGGGTCACCCGCACCGCCTCGCGCAACGCCCCGATCTCGCGCAGCAGAAGATCGCTGCCGCGCTCCGCAAGTTTCACCGTGAAGAACACGGTCGCGCCGGTGATATTGGGACGAAGATAGGTGGACATGCCACCACCCTAAACCACCTGCAATTAACCACGGCCTAACGCGGTAGGGTGGGGTTTCACCCCACCAATCCCCACAGTGATGATGCACTGAAACCGCCCCCGGCATCGCCTGCACGTTGCGCATTGAAGGGACAAGAACTGCCGCCCTCGAAAAAATTACCCGAGCGGAACCAACAGCATTGCCGCCCAAACCGCCTGCAAAACATAAATCTTTGCCCCGGGATTTTTGGGCCCTCTGCTGCGATACCACCAGTACGAGCCGTATTCGTCCCGAATATCCTTATACTCCGGGCTGCTTTTGAAACGCAGGTAATCAAGCAGCCGCCATATCAGGATTGGCGCCAACAGGCAGATCAGGTTCACGAAAGGCGGAAGAATATAAAACATACGGGATCAGTTGGTGGTGTGGTTGCAGGGCTGCGATCGTACCTGAAGCCAGGTATCTGAAACACCCGATTGTGCCATGTTCAATCCTGACCTGTGCGAGTGAGGGTAAGCCGTGGCTTCCACCCCACCCCTCACTTCCCCACAACTTCCCGCCAGCCATCCTCGTCCACCTCTCGCAGCCGCTTGAGCGCCGCCTCGGCCCGCGCCCGGATCGCGTCGCGGCTGTCGGCCTTGACCGCCTCGACCTGTCCCACCAGCGCGTCGATCTCGCCCAGCTCCGTCCCCGTCGCCGCGCCTAGGGCCTGCAGCGCCTCCAGCACCTTGCCCAGCTGCGCGCCGTAGCTGGCGACCTCCCTGACCACACGCGCCTCGATCTCCGGCACGCCGGCGATCTGAATCTCGGGGTCGATATCCTGCGTCACGTCGCCGGACAGGGGAAAGCGGAAGGTCGGGGACCAGAAGGAAAACGGGCCAAGCATGGAATCAACTCCGGGTTGGGAATGTGTCAGGGAATGCCCCCATCCTCCCCCCGGCCGCCTGCGCCGGTCAAGCCCCGCCAGCCGGGGCGCGGCCGCGCCGCCCAATCTTTCACCACTCCTGTTGCCAATCCCAGGGCAGCGGTATCTCGGTCCCCGGTTCGCGCGCCTTCACCGCCTTCCACTGCGCATAGATCCGGTCCAGCCTCCGGCGTTCCTCGGCCAGGCTTCTGCCTTCCCATTTCTCCAGCATCTCGCATTGGAACATCGGCACCACGGCGCAGCTGGCGTGGCCGTGCTTGGTGATCCAGACCCGCCCGCCGCTTTGCAGCACCCAGTTGGTCAGCCGGGTGGCGTCGCGGCGGAATTCGGTGACGGGGATGATGCGGTAGGGCGACAGCTGGGCCATGGGCGATCCTTTCACGGGTCACTGTCGCGCGGCCCGGTTAACGGCGCCCTGCGGCACCGCGCGCTGACGGGCGGGGGATGCGTAGTGTTTGGCCGTACAAATTGCGCAAATGTGGATGAAAATTTGTCGCACCCCGGGGAAGCGGCATAATTGATGCACATCAAAGTCATCAATTGCCGGGATTGCTAGCTACACGCACACGGCACCGGTTCACGAGGGTCACATGTTACGGCTTGGTTTCATTCTGCATCTGTTCATCGGCTCGACCCTGTCGGGCTCGGCCATGATCGCCGCGCTGGTGATGGGGTTCGACACGTTGCAGCCGATCCTGATCTCGGCGGTTGCCGGATTTATCGCAGCGTTTCCAGTGTCTTACTACGTGACCAAGGCGCTGTACAACGATTGACGGAATACCCGTATTTAGCGGGTATAGGTCGGCGGCGGCCAAGCCGGGAGGGGTCTCTGGCAAGGTCGTCGCCGCCGCATTTTCAGCCCAGGAAGGCGTGCACCGCCGCTTCGAATTCGCGCGGTTTCTCCGCATGCAGCCAATGCCCCGCGCCGGGGATCTTGGCGAACTTGGCATTCGGGAAAAACCCTTTGATTACATCACGATGCTCGCGCTTGACGTAATCGGAAGCGCCCCCAGACAGGAACAGCGTGGCGCCGTCGAATTTCCCCTCAACCTCCGGAAAACTCAGGATTTTATCCATATCGCGTTCCAGCGCATCGAGGTTCAGCCGCCAGCGTTTTCCCGCCACGTCCAGCGATTGGGTGAAAAACGTCGGCAACACCGGGTCGTCCACGATCTCGCGCAGCTGCGCCTCGGCATCCGAACGTTTCTCGACCTTGCTCAGGTCCACCGCCCGCATCGCCTCGATGTATTGAATCTGCGTATGGCCGTAGGCCACTGGCGCGATGTCGGCCACGACCAAGCGATTGACAAGACTGGGATATTTTAGCGCCAGCACCATCGCCGCCTTGCCGCCCATCGAATGGCCCAGCACGTCCATCGGGGCGCCCTGCGCGCGGATCACCTCGGCCAGGTCGTCGGCCATATCCTCATAGCTGTGGCTGTCGCACCACGGGCTGAAGCCGTGATTGCGCTGATCGACCGCCACCACCTGGCGCCGGTCGGACAGCCGTTTCGCGATCACCCCCCAATTGCGCCCCGACCCGTAAAGGCCGTGCACGATCAGAAGCGAAGGCTGGTCGGTTTTTTCACCGTGGACAATCTGGTTCAGCATGGTGTCTCAATAGAACAGGGGCACGGATTAGGCCAGCGCCTTGAGACTGCAGGGAGAAACCGGTGATCGACCAGAGGCAACTCGACCGCAAACAGGCAGAGCTCGAACAGCTGCTGGAGGAGAAATTCGGCGCCTCCTCGGGCGATCTGCAGGCGCGGATGCGCAGGGTCGGGCGGCGGGTGCCGAAACGGGTGCGCGATGCCGCCGGGGTGATCGCCGGGGCGCAGTTGCAGGCGGGCCATCCGAAACTGCGGTTTTTCGTCGATGGAAAAGCGGTGAACCGGGCCCATGCCACCATCCGCAGCCACCTGAAAACCATCGACGTGGCCGACCGGCGCAAGGGCGCGGTTCTGAGCGTGCTGGGCGGGGTGTCTTTCAACCTGCTGCTGGTGCTGGCGCTGCTGCTGGGTGTGCTGATGTGGCGGGGGCTGTTGTAGGGGCTGCTGCCCCGTTTACGAACTCTGCGTATCTCTGCGCGTAGTGACCTTCAGGCGGGAAAGGGCGTTCTCCGCCTTCTCCAGTGAAAAGATTTCCAGGGCGGGGCGCGCCCCCGGGGCATATTCCCCCGCGGCAAGCTTGTTGATCGCGATGAGGGCGGGAATGGCCGGGATGAAAGGCCCATCGCCCGCTTCGGCGAGCAATGTCCAGCGGCGGGTCGCCGGAGACCCGTCAACTTCGCCCCGGATTTCGACCACCATTCCGCCCCGGTCGGTGCCGGCCGCTTCGAACCAGGTCGCGACGCGGTGGAACAGGGGGGTGAAGCGCGCGACCGAGGGCATCAGCCCCCGCGCGCGGAACCAGGACAGCAGCGCCAGGGAGGACTGCATCCAGCCCAGTTCCAGCCCGGCCCGGAATTCAACGGTTCGCGCGCCGAAATGGTCGGGAAACAGCAGCAGGTCCGGAGCGCCGATCAGCGCGGCGCGGCGCGACAGCCCCGGTGTCAGCTCATAGGTTTTCGACCCCGACCAACCGCGCGCCGTTTGCCAGGTCCCGTCACGCCACAATCGAATTGGCGCGCCAACCTGCCCCAGAATGGCCGTGCATCACGGACAGGCCGCGTGGTGCACGGTTCCCGGGAAGGATCGCGGCCTCGATATGATCGATCCCGTCCAGATCCCGCGCCAATGCCTCTACCGCCGCCGAGGACAGCGCGGGAACAGAGGACACGCCGGACAGGGCTGTCACGCCCTTGCTGCGGGAAAGTTCGTCCAATGCAGAGATGCCAGCGGTGAAGGCGCCATCGTCGGACAGGTCCAGGTACTGCAGACCGGCCTCGATCGCCTGCAGCGCAATGCGATACCGATCCTCGCCATAGTCCTGAAACGGACCGGCGGCATCGACGACGATCTGGTGGTCTTTGAAAAGAGGTGTCGGGTCTTGCGCGCGGTCCCATGCGACCGGGGTGCCGCCATGGGCGTCAGTGAATTTCTGCGCCTTGGAAAAAGAACGGCTGGTGACGGAAACGTCCCAGCCGTCCTGCAATAGCATTTGGGCCAGTTTCGACCCGAAAACGCCGGTGCCCCCAAGGATCAGGATCTTGGGGGCACGCGGCTGTTTCATCACCCCGGCCTTACAGCTCGGGATAGAGCGGGAACTTCGCGCAGAGCGCCTCGACCTCGGCCTTCACCTTGGCCTCGACCTCACCGTTGCCCTCTTCGCCATTGGCGGCCAGACCGTCGATCACTTCGACGATCCAGTCGGCGATCTGGCGGAACTCGGCCTCGCCGAAGCCGCGGGTGGTGCCGGCCGGGGTGCCCAGGCGGATGCCGCTGGTCACCATCGGCTTTTCCGGGTCGAACGGGATGCCGTTCTTGTTGCAGGTGATATGCGCGCGGCCCAGGGCCTTTTCGGTGGCGTTGCCCTTCACCCCTTTGGGACGCAGGTCGACCAGCATCACGTGGGTGTCGGTGCCGCCGGTGACCATGTCCAGACCGCCCTTCATCAGCTGATCGGCCAGCGCCACGGCGTTGGCGCGCACCTGCTTCTGATAGGTCTTGAATTCGGGGCGCAGCGCTTCGCCGAAGGCCACCGCCTTGGCAGCGATCACGTGCATCAAGGGGCCGCCCTGGATGCCAGGGAAGATGGCCGAATTGACCTTCTTGGCGATCGCTTCGTCATTGGTCAGGATCATGCCGCCGCGCGGGCCGCGCAGGGTCTTGTGGGTGGTGGTGGTGGCGATGTCCGCATAGGGGAAGGGCGAGGGATGTTCGCCCGCCGCGACCAGACCGGCAAAGTGCGCCATGTCGACCATCAGGTAGGCGCCAACGGAATCGGCAATCTCGCGGAACTTGGCGAAATCGATCTGGCGCGGGATGGCGGAGCCGCCGGCGATGATCAGTTTCGGCTGGTGTTCCTGGGCCAGCGCCGCGACCTCGTCATAATCGATCAGGCTGTCTTGCTTGCGCACGCCGTACTGGACCGCGTTGAACCACTTGCCCGACTGGTTCGGGGCCGCGCCGTGGGTCAGGTGGCCGCCCGAGGCCAGGTTCATGCCCAGGATGGTGTCTCCGGGCTGGATCAGCGCCATGAAGGCGCCCTGGTTGGCCTGGCTGCCGGAATTGGGCTGCACGTTGGCGAAACCGCAGCCGAACAGCTCTTTGGCGCGCTCGATGGCCAGGTTTTCGGCCACGTCGACATATTGGCAGCCGCCGTAATAGCGGCGGCCGGGATAGCCCTCGGCGTATTTGTTGGTCATGACGGAGCCCTGGGCCTCCATCACCGCCGCGGAAACGATGTTTTCGGATGCGATCAGCTCGATCTCGTTGCGCTGGCGGCCCAGCTCGTCGGTGATCGACTTGAACAGCTCGGGATCGCGGGAAGACAGTGCTTCGGTGAAGAAACCGGTATCGGACATCGGGGACTCCGTCATGGGAAGTTGGATTGGCCGCTAGGTAAAGGAAATACGACAAATGGGGAAGGGGCTATTGCGACGCAACGGCGAACAGGTGCGGCAGGGGTGGCGCCTCCCCGCAACTTGTGGTTCGATTGGCGCGAATTGACCCCAATCGGAAACAGGGCCGCCGCATGTCTCTCCGTATCGCCTTCGTCGCCAGCGACAGCCCGACGGCCCAAACCGCCCGCGCCACCCTGGTCGGGCGGTACGGCCAGGTGGCCGAGGAAGAGGCCGACGTGATCGTGGCCCTGGGCGGCGACGGTTTCATGCTGAGCACGCTGCACCGGACCCAGCGGTTGGATATCCCCGTCTACGGCATGAACCGCGGCACCGTCGGGTTCCTGATGAACGAATATTCCGAAACCGACCTGATGGAACGGCTGAAGGCGGCCCAGGAGGAAGTCATCAACCCGCTGTCGATGCGCGCCACCTGCGCCGACGGCACGGTGCACGAGGCGCTGGCGCTCAACGAGGTGTCGGTGCTGCGCAGCGGGCCGCAGGCGGCCAAGCTGAAGATCACCGTGGACGGGCGGCTCAGGATGGACGAACTGGTCTGCGATGGCGCGCTGCTGGCGACGCCTGCGGGGTCGACCGCCTATAACTATTCCGCCCACGGGCCGATCCTGCCGATCGGGTCGGATGTTCTGGCGCTGACCGCGATCGCGCCGTTCCGGCCGCGCCGCTGGCGTGGGGCGCTGTTGCCGAAAACGGCGCAGGTGCGTTTCGACGTGATCGAGGCTGACAAGCGCCCGGTGATGGCCGAGGCCGACAGCAATCTTGTCGCCGATGTGATCAGCGTCGAAATCCGTTCCGAACCGGGGATCGAACACCGCATCCTGTTCGACCCGGGTCACGGGTTGGAAGAACGGCTGATCCGCGAACAATTCGTCTGAGCGGGCTTTCGGCGCGGGCTGCTTGTCCGCCGAGCGGCGCTCGCCTAGCATGGCGGCAATTCGTTGATCCATTTCAAGGCGCTGCCATGATTTTCAAGCCCGTTCTGGTCTTCTTCGCCCTCTTTGGCCTGGCCCTGCATGTCGCGGCCCCCGCCCGGGCGTTCGAGGCCCTGACGGATTACGGCATCCCGGTCACCACTGGCGCTGCCGCCGGATATGTCCCCGACGCAACCTGCGCGGACTGCCACCAGGACAAGGCGGAAAGCTTCAGCGAAATGGGGATGGCGAAAAGCTTCTACCGGCCGTCGCCCGACAAGGTGATCGAGGATTTCGACAACGCTCATTTCTATCACGAACCGTCCAAGAGGCATTACGAGATGCAGCTGCGCGGCGGCGAGTATTGGTTCACCCGCTATCAATTGAACGCCGATGGCGACCGCATCCATGACTTCGAACAGAAGGTCGACTGGATTCTCGGCTCCGGCCATCACAGCCGGGTCTACCTGTACCAGACGCAGGACGGCGCGCTGTTTCAGCTGCCGCTGGCCTGGTACAGCCAGGAGGGCGGCAAATGGGAAATGGCGCCGGGTTTCGAATTCGCCGATCAGATGGGGGTGAACCGGGCAGTGCGCCAGCGCTGCATGGCCTGCCACAACGCCTTCCCCGAGGTGCCCGAGGGCAGCGACCGCCCCGGCATGCCCGAGGTGTTCCCGGCCGACCTGCCCGAAGGGATCGGCTGCCAGCGCTGCCACGGCCCGGGGGCGGATCACGTCGAAAAGGTGCTGTCGGGCGAGGGCGAGTTGGACGACATCCGCGCCGCCATCGTGCATCCCGGCAAGCTGCCCAAGGATAAGCTCTACGGCATCTGCTATGGCTGCCACATGCAGCCCAGCGTGGCGGTGACGCCGGAACTCCGGCTGGGCCGCTCGGTCTATTCCTTCCGCCCGGGGCAGGACCTGTCGGATTACAAGATTTTCCTCGATATCGACGATGCGCTGCGGATGCGCGAGGACCGGTTCGACATCAACCACCACCCGTTCCGCATGGAACAAAGCCGTTGCTTCACCGAAAGCGACGGGCAATTGGGCTGCCTGAGCTGCCACGACCCGCATGTGAAGGTGAAGCCGCAGGACCGCGCCGCGCATTACCGCACCGCCTGCCTGAGCTGCCACGACACCGACGGTCGCGGCCTGCCGGTGATGCAGGGCGGCGCGCCCCATCCCGACATCGCCGCCGATGCCGATTGCACCACCTGCCACATGCCCGCGCGGCGCACCCAGGACGTGATCCACGTGACCATGACCGACCACCGGATCGTGCGCGATCCCGGCCCCCTGCAGGCGCTGACCCGGCCGATCAGCAAGGTCCCGGCCGAGGTGGCCGAGGTCAGCCTGCTGTACCCCGACACCCCGCTCAGTGCTGCCGAAAAGCTGCTGGCCAAGGCACACGGGGTGCTGGCCAACCAGGGCTACAACGCCGATTACGCCGCCGAGGCGATGGCCGGGGTCATGGCCACGGGCGAGGTGGCGCATTATGAACCCTGGCTCGACCTGTCGCGCGCCTATTTCCAGCAGAAGGCGTATGGCAAAGCCGTGGAGGCGGCGGAACAGGGATTGGCGCTGGCCCCCGATATCGCCCAGCTCAGGCTGCAACGGGCGGCGGCGCTGTTCGCCCTGGGGCAGCACGACCGGGCGATTGCCGAAACCGAAACCCTGGTGGCGGATCATCCCGATTATACCCATGCGCGCTATGACCTGGCGCTGTTCTATTTCGGCACCAAGCGGATGGATCAGGCGCGGCAACAGGCGCAGCAGGTGGTCGCGCTGCAGCATACCCATTGGTACGCCTGGCGGTTGCTGGCCCGCATCGCTGCGCATGAGGGCGAGGGGGAAGAGGCGATCACGGCCTATCTGCGCGCGCTCGACATCGAACCGGGGGCGGCGGCGCTGCGCGACGAATTCCGCAGCCACCTGGAAGGCATGGGGCAGGGCGATATGGCGCGGCGTTACAAGCTGGCGGACTAGCGATGAAACGGCCCGGGGTGACCCGGGCCGGATCGTTTCAGGCTGTGCCTCAGGCGCCGGTGTCTTCGCCCTCGTCGGTTTCCTCGCGGACGACTTCGATCTTCACCTTGGTGGCAAAGGCCGCGATGGCGCCGATGATCGCCAGCACCGGCGCGGCCAGGACCACAACGCCGCCGGCAATCGCGCCCACCGTCAGCGGGATATCGACCGCGATATCGCCGTCGGGTTCGAGAATCCGCACCCGGCGTACCTGCGCCTCGGCGGCCAGTTCCTTGATCTTGGCGATCAGGGCGTCGCTGGAAATCTCGATCTCTTCTTTCCAGGTCTTTTTGTCTTGGGATTGTTCGGTGGTGTCTTCGGTCGTTTCTTCGGTCATCTCCGTACCCTCTGTCTGACAGAAACAAGCCCAGACTACCCTAACGGGCGGGGCCTGGGCTTGATTCAAATCAGGTCGGGCGCGGGGAAGCGCTCATGCCGTGGCGTAACCGATGGTCTGCAGCGCGTCCTTGATTTCATCCAGGATCGCCGGGTCGTCGATGGTCGCGGGCATCTTGAAGTCCTTGCCGTCGGCGATCGACACCATGGTGCCGCGCAGGATCTTGCCCGAGCGGGTTTTCGGTAAGCGATCCACCACCACGGCCAGCTTGAACGCCGCCACCGGGCCGATCTTTTCGCGCACCAGTTTCACCACTTCCTTGACCACCTCTTCGTGCGGTCGGTTCGTCCCGGCGTTGAGGCACAGGAACCCAACCGGCAATTGCCCCTTCAGGTCGTCGCTGACCCCGATCACCGCGCATTCGGCGACGTCGGGGTGACCGGCCAGAACTTCCTCCATGCCGCCGGTGGACAGGCGGTGACCGGCGACGTTGATCACGTCATCGGTGCGCGCCATGATGTAGAGGTAGCCGTCTTCGTCCTTCATCCCCGCATCGCCGGTTTCATAATAACCCGGGAAGGTGTTCAGGTAGGATTTACGGAACCGGTCCTCGGCGTTCCACAGGGTCGGCAGGGTGCCCGGCGGCAGCGGCAGCTTGATCGCGATGGCGCCCAGTTCGCCGTCCTTCACCGGATGACCACCCTCGTCGAGGATCTGCACGTCATAGCCCGGCATCGGCACCGACGGCGACCCCAGCTTGATCGGCAATTCCTCGATCCCCACCGGGTTGGCGGCGATGGCCCAGCCGGTTTCGGTCTGCCACCAGTGGTCGATCACCGGCACGCCCAGCTGATCCTGCGCCCAGAGGATGGTGTCGGGATCGGCGCGTTCGCCGGCCAGGTAGACCTGTTTCAGGCAGGACAGGTCGTATTTCCCGACGAATTCGCCCTTCGGGTCCTCGCGCTTCACCGCGCGGAAGGCGGTGGGGGCGGTGAAGAAGCTTTTCACCTTATGTTCGGAAATCACCCGCCAGAAGGTGCCCGCATCGGGGGTGCCGACCGGTTTGCCCTCGAACACGATGGTGGTGTTGCCGTGCACCAGCGGGGCGTAACAGATGTAGCTGTGCCCGACGACCCAGCCGACGTCGGAGGCCGCCCAGAACACATCGCCCGGATCGACGTTATAGAGGTTCTTCATCGTCCAGTTCAGCGCCACCAGGTGACCCGCGGTCGGGCGGACGACGCCCTTAGGCTGGCCGGTGGTGCCGGAGGTGTAGAGGATATAGGCGGGGTGATCGCCCTCTACGGGGACGCATTCCGCCGGTTCGACGCCGAACTGGAAGCCGTGCCAGTTGTAATCGCGGCCCTCTTCCAGATGCGCGACCTCGTTTTCACGCTGGAAGATGACAGTGAAATCGGGCTTGTGATCGGCCAGGTCGATCGCCCCGTCCAGCAGCGGCTTGTAATGCACCACCCGGCCCGGTTCGATCCCGCAGGAGGCGGCGATGATGCATTTGGGTTTCGCGTCGTCGATCCGCACCGCCAGTTCGTTGCTGGCGAAACCGCCGAACACCACCGAATGGATCGCGCCCAGTCGGGAACAGGCCAGCATCGCTTCCAGCGCCTCGGGGATCATCGGCATGTAGATGATGACGCGGTCGCCCTTTTCCACACCCTTGGCGCGCAGCGCACCGGCCAGCATGGCGACGCGGTTGCGCAGCTCGACATAGGTGATCCATTTCTTGGAACCCGTCACCGGGCTGTCATGGATGATGGCGACCTGATCGCCGCGCCCGTTTTCCACATGGCGGTCGACGGCGTTCCAGCAGGTGTTGACCTTGGCGTCCTTGAACCATTCGTAAAGCGGCGCGTCGTCGTCCGACAGCGCCTTTTTCGGCGCCTCGACCCAGTCGATTGCCGTCGCCGCTTCCAGCCAGAAACCTTCGGGATCGTTCTGCCAGCCCTGGTAAATATCTTGATAGGCCATCGCCTGCCTCCTCCTGCATAGCTTGCAACAGGTGTATCGGGTCGGCGAGTTTTCCCGCAAGCGCGTTACCGGTCACAGCGACGGAATCGCGCGGAAATTTGCAGAATTCGCGAAATACGGCGGGGAATGTTTTGCAAATCCGCCGGAAATTATCCGGAAATGTTGGAAAATTCGCGGGCTTTGCAAATTCGGCGCGGCCGGACGGGTCAGTCGGCGGTTTTCGGGTGGCGCGGCAGATCATCCTGGATGGACAGCCAGCTCAGCCGCTCGGAATGAAATTCGTGGAATTCCGGCGCGACCTGTTCGGGGTCTTCCAGCGTGGCGATGTGAAGGTGGATGTTGTCGGCGTCCCCGGTGTGGCGATAGGCCATAGGCGTGCCGCAATCGCCGCAGAACAGCCGCTCGACACCTTCCGACGAATGGTAGATGCGCGGCGGCTGGCCAAGCCAGCGGACAGACCCGTGCGACACGCCGAAAAACGCCGTGACGGGCGATCCGCAAATCCGGCGGCAGTCGGAGCAATGGCAATAAGAGCTCCAGGCGACCGGCCCGTCGCTGACCCAGCGGACCGCGCCGCAATGACAATGACCCTTCAGCATTCGAGCCTCCCTGTTCCGCCCTGCGAGGGGGCGGGCAGGATCAACCGTAATGCGCCACCGGCGTGCCGGCAATCGCCGCCATATTCAACAATCCCCGCGCGGTGATCGAGGGCAGGACGATATGGGCGCGGTTGCCCATGCCCATCAGGATCGGCCCGACCTCCAGCCCGTCGGCCCGCATCTTCAGGATGTTGCGCACGCCCGAAGCCGCATCGGCATGGGCGAAGACCAGCACATTCGCCGCCTCGCGCAGCCGCGAGTTGGGGAAGATGCGGTGGCACAGTTCCGGGTCCAGCGCGGTCTCGATGTTCATTTCGCCCTCATAGGTGAAATCGCACGGCTTGCTGTCGAGGATCGCCAGCGCCTCGCGCAGCCGCTTGCCCGATCCTTCGCGGTGATTGCCGAATTGCGATTGCGAACACAAAGCGATCCGCGGTTCCAGCCCGAAGCGGCGCACGTGGCGCGCGGCGCCTTCGGTGATCCGGGCGATGTTTTCCGGGCTGGGCAGTTCATGCACCCCGGTATCGGCGATGAACAGCGGCCCGTCTTCGAGGATCATCAGCGACAGCGCGCCATGCGGCGACAGCGTGTCGCTGCCCAGGATCTGGGTGATGTAATTCAGGTGCCAGCGGTATTCGCCGAAGGTGCCGCAGATCAGGCTGTCGGCATCGCCGCGATGCACCGCCACCGCGCCGATGGCGGTGGTGTTGGTACGCATGATCGCCTTGGCGATGTCCGGGGTGACGCCGCGGCGCTGCATGATTTCGTGATAGGACTGCCAGTAATCGCGGTAGCGGGAATCGCTTTCGGGATTGATCACCTCGAAATCGCGGTCGGGGCGCACGGTCAGCCCGGCGCGTTCGCAGCGGGCCGCGATCACGTCCGGGCGGCCGATCAGGATCGGGGTTTCGGTGGTTTCCTCCAGCACCGCCTGCGCGGTGCGCAACACGCGTTCGTCCTCGCCCTCGGCAAAGATGATGCGGCGCGACGCGGCGCGGGCGGCCTCGAACACCGGTTTCATCAGCAGGGCGGATTTGAACACCGACTGGTGCAGCTTGTGCTTATAGGCGTCCAGGTCCTCGATCGGCCGTGTCGCGACGCCGCTGTCCATCGCCGCCTTGGCGACCGATGCTGACACCACGCCCACAAGCCGCGGGTCGAAGGGTTTCGGGATCAGGTAATCGGCGCCGAAGGTCAGCTGTTCGCCCTTGTAGGCCGCCGCCGCCTCGGCGCTGGTGGTGGTGCGGGCCAGTTCCGCGATGCCCGCGACGCAGGCCAGCGACATGTCGTCGTTGATCTCGGTTGCGCCGACATCCAGCGCGCCGCGGAAGATGAAGGGGAAGCACAGCACGTTGTTGACCTGGTTGGGGAAATCCGACCGTCCCGTTGCGATGATCGCGTCGGGGGCGACCGCGCGCGCCGCGTCGGGCATGATTTCCGGCGTCGGGTTGGCCAGAGCGAAGATGATCGGTCGCTTGGTCATCTTTGCCACCATTTCGGGCTTCAGCACGCCGGGGCCGGACAGGCCAAGGAACATGTCGGCGCCGTCGATCACCTCGTCGAGGTTCCGCTTGTCGGTCTTTTGCGCAAATTTCGCCTTCTGCGGGTTCATGTCTTCGGCCCGGCCTTCATAGACCAGCCCGTGAATGTCGCAGAGCCAGACGTTTTCGCGTTTCACCCCCAGTTTCAGCAGCATGTTGAGGCAGGCGATGCCGGCAGCCCCGCCGCCCGTCGACACGATCTTGATGTCCTCGAATTTCTTGCCTGCCACCCGCATCGCGTTGGTGGCCGCAGCGCCGACCACGATGGCGGTGCCGTGCTGGTCGTCATGGAAGACGGGGATGTTCATCCGCTCGCGGCAGATCTTTTCGACGATGAAGCAATCGGGCGCCTTGATGTCTTCGAGGTTGATCGCCCCGAAGGTCGGGCCCAAAGCGCAGACGATATCGGCCAGCTTTTCCGGGTCTTTTTCATCCACCTCGATATCGAAGCAGTCGATATTGGCGAATTTCTTGAACAGGACGGCCTTGCCTTCCATCACCGGTTTCGACGCCAGCGCGCCGATATTGCCCAGCCCCAGCACGGCGGTGCCGTTCGATACCACCCCCACCAGGTTGCCGCGCGCGGTGTAGCGGCTGGCATTGGCTTCGTCCGCCTTGATCTCAAGACAGGCCTCGGCGACGCCGGGGCTGTAGGCGCGGCTCAGGTCGCGGCCATTGGCCAGCGGCTTGGTGGCGCGGACCTCAAGCTTACCGGGCTTGGGATGCTCGTGATAAAACAGCGCCGCCTGGCGCAGGGTTTCATTCTGAGATTCAGTCTGGTCGTCGCTCATCTGGTCCTCCGCTCCGGTTAGTTTAGCGTTAAACTACATTTTCAGGAGATGAAAGTCGCTGTTTTACCGTTGACGTCAGGGCCAAGCTTGCAAATGCGGGCGGGTCAGGCCACTGTTTTCCAAAAGGTCAAAAGCGGCGGCGGGCGCGATACGGGTCCGCGATCCGGTCAGGAGGTATCGATATGTCAATGCTGGATGCAGCGCGCGATGTGCGTGAAAGGGCCTATGCGCCTTATTCGAAATTCAAGGTCGGCGCCGCCATCCGCGGCAAATCGGGCGCGATCTATCAGGGCTGCAACGTTGAGAACGCCGCCTATCCCGAAGGCACCTGCGCCGAAGCCGGCGCCATCGCGGCGATGGTGGCGGCGGGCGAAACCGAACTGGTCGAGGTCTGCGTGATCGCCGACTCGCCGGTCCCGGTCACCCCTTGCGGCGGCTGCCGTCAGAAGCTGGTCGAATTCGGTCGCGACGACGTGCAGGTCCGCATGGCGACCACCGACGGCGAGGAAATGACCATGACCCTGGCCGAACTGCTGCCCGGGGCGTTCCAGAAATCCCAGATGGACCGGAGCTGATCCGCGATGGATGCCCGTGCCATCATCGCCAAGGTCCGCGACAGGCAACCGGTCAGCCGCGACGAACTGAACTGGTTCGCGCAGGGCCTGGCCGATCGCGCCGTCAGCGACGCGCAGGCGGGGGCCTTTGCCATGGCCGCGCTGCTCAATGGGCTGGACGAAGAAGGCCGGGTCGGGCTGACGCTCGCGATGCGCGATTCCGGCGACGTTCTGAAATGGGACATGGATCGCCCGGTGCTGGACAAGCATTCCACCGGCGGCGTCGGCGATTGCGTCAGCCTGGTGCTGGCCCCGGCCTTGGCGGTCTGCGGCGCTTACGTTCCGATGATTTCGGGCCGCGGCCTTGGCCATACCGGCGGTACGCTCGACAAGCTCGAAGCGATCCCCGGCTATCGCACCGATCTGAGCGAGGCGCAGTTTCGCGACGTGGTGGGCAAGGTCGGCTGCTCCATCGTGTCGGCGAGCGGCGATATCGCCCCCGCCGACAAGCGGCTTTACGCGATCCGCGACGTCAGCGCGACGGTGGAAAGCCTCGACCTGATCACCGCCTCGATCCTGTCCAAGAAACTGGCGGCCGGGTTGGAAGGGCTGGTGCTGGACGTGAAGGTCGGCACCGGGGCCTTCATGAAAAGTGCCGAAGACGCCCGCGCGCTGGCGCAGGCGCTGGTCACCACCGCCAATGCCGCCGGATGCCAGACCTCGGCACTGATCACCGACATGAACCAGCCGCTGGCGCCGGAACTGGGCAACGCGCTGGAAGTGGCAAGTTCCATGCGGGTGCTGACCGGGTTGGCGCAGGGGCCGCTACTGGAACTGACCAATGAACTGGGCGGCGTGGCCTTGGCCAATGCCGGGCTTGCCAAGGATGCCGAGGAGGGCGCGGAGAAGATCGCCGCCGCGATCGCCGACGGCCGCGCGGCGGAATGTTTCGGCCGCATGGTGGCGGCGCAGGGCGGGCCGGTGCAATTCGTCGACAACTGGCAGCGGTTCCTGCCCGAAGCACCGGTGATCCGCGAAGTACTGGCGCCCAAGGCGGGTTATGTCTCGGCGATGGACGGGCAGGCATTGGGCCTTGCCGTGGTGGAACTGGGCGGCGGCCGCCAGGTGGAAAGCGACGTGGTCGACCCGGCGGTGGGCATTTCCGACGTCCTGCCGCGCGGCACCAAGGTGGCGAAGGGCCAGCCGCTGGCGCGCATCCACGCCGCGCGCGAAGGGGCGGCGGACGTTGCCTGCGCCTCGGTCCTGTCGGCGGTGACGATTGCCTCCAAGGCGCCGGATCTGCCGCCGCTGGTGCATGAAAGGATCGGCTGATGGCGCGCGCCTTCCTGATCGTGATCGACAGCGTCGGCATCGGCGGTGCGCCGGATGCCGACAGGTTCTTCAACGGCGACCGTCCCGATACCGGCGCCAACACGGTGGGCCATATCGCCCGTGCCTGCGCCGAAGGCCGGGCCGAAGAGGGCCGCAGCGGGCCGCTGCATCTGCCGACGCTCGACGCGCTTGGGCTGGGCCGCGCGGTCGAACTGGCCTCGGGCGAGGCCGCCCCGGGTCTGGGGGCGGATGAGCCCACCGGGTTCTGGGGCGCGGCGTCGGAGGTCAGCCCGGGCAAGGATACGCCGTCGGGCCATTGGGAACTGGCGGGCGTGCCGGTGCCCTGGGACTGGCATTACTTCCCCGATACCAAGCCCAGCTTCCCGCCCGATCTGTCGGCCAAGGTGGCCGAGCTGGCGGGCACCGACGGCATCCTGGGCGATTGCCATGCTTCGGGGACCAGGATCATCGCCGATCTTGGCGCCGAACATATCCGAAGCGGCTGGCCGATCTGCTATACCTCTGCCGACAGCGTGTTCCAGATCGCCGCGCATGAGGAGCATTTCGGGCTCGACCGCCTGCTGAAGCTTTGCCAGGACGTTGCCCCCATCGTGCACGAGATGAAGGTGGGCCGCGTCATCGCGCGTCCCTTTATCGGCACAGTCGAAGACGGTTTCACCCGCACCACCAACCGCCACGATTACGCCATCGCGCCCCCCGAGCCGACGCTGTGCGACTGGGTGCAGGGGCAGGGGCGCCGCGTCTATGCCATCGGTAAGATCGGCGACATCTTTTCGATGCACGGCATCGACGAGGTGCGCAAAGGGACCGACGCGCAGCTGATGGGACATCTGAACGACCTCGTGGACGCGGCCGAGGACGGTTCCCTGACCTTCGCCAATTTCGTCGAATTCGACAGCCTTTACGGCCACCGGCGCGACATTTCGGGCTATGCCCGCGCGCTGGAATGGTTCGACGCGGAACTGGCCAAGGTGCTGCCGAAATTGCGCCCCGACGACATGTTGCTGATCACCGCCGATCACGGTAATGACCCCAGCTGGAGCGGCACCGACCACACCCGCGAACGGGTGCCGGTGCTGATTGCGGGCCGGGGCGCGGGCAGCTGCGGGTTGGTCCAATATGTCGATGTCGCGGCCAGCGTGGCCGATCATTTGAATGTGCCCGCGCGAGGGCCGGGACGGAGCTTTTTATGAGTTGGAAGGATTTTCCCAAGGTCGAGCTGCACATGCACCTCGAAGGCGCGGCGCCGCCCGCCTTCGTGCGCGGGCTGGCGCAGGAAAAGAATATCGACCTGACGGGCGTGTTCGACGAGCGCGGCAATTACACCTTCCGCGATTTCGTCCATTTCCTGCAGGTTTACGAGGCCGCCACCCAGGTGCTGAAAACGCCTGAGGATTACGGCCGCCTGACCTTGGCGGTGCTGGAACAATGCGCCGAAAACGGCGTCATCTATGCCGAAAGCTTCCTCAGCCCCGATTTCTGCGGCGGCCGCGACGTGACTGCCTGGAAGGAATACCTGCACGCGATGCAGGAAGCCGCCGATCAGGCCGAGGCGCAGATGGGCATCACCCTGCGCGGCATCGTCACCTGCATCCGCCATTTCGGCCCCGAAAAGGCGCGCGAAACCGCCCTGTGTGCGGCTGAGACCGCCGGCGATTGGATCACCGGGTTCGGCATGGGCGGCGATGAGGGCATGGGCAGGCAGGGCGATTTCGCCTGGGCCTTCGACTGCGCCCGCGAGGCGGGGCTGCGGCTGACTACCCATGCGGGGGAATTCGGCGGGCCGGAGTCGGTGCGCCAGGCGATCGAGGACCTGAAGGTGGAACGGATCGGCCACGGCGTGCGCGCGATCGAAGATCCCGCGCTGGTCGATATCCTGGCCGAACGCGAAATCGTGCTGGAGGTCTGCCCGGGATCGAACGTGGTGCTGGGGCTCTACCCCCGCTTTGCCGCCCATCCCATCGCCAAGCTGCGCGAGGCGGGCGTGAAGGTGACCGTTTCGACCGACGATCCGCCCTTCTTCAACACCACCATGACCCGCGAATACGAAGAACTGGAACGCGCTTTCGGCTGGGGCGCCGAGGATTTCGCCGAGCTGAATCGAATTGCCATCGAGGCCGCCTTCTGCGACGAAGGGACCCGCAAGCGCATCAAGCAAAGACTGGAACAAGCATGACCGAGCACCTGACCATCGTTGAGCACCCGCTGGTACAGCACAAGCTGACCCTGATGCGCGAAAAGAACACCTCGACCGGGGAATTCCGTCACCTGCTGCGCGAAATCAGCCTGCTGCTGGCTTATGAGGTCACCCGCGAGCTGGAACTGACCACCCGCGGCATCGAAACCCCGATGATGGAAATGGAAGCCCCGGTGCTGAAGGGCAAGAAACTGGCGCTGATTTCGATCCTGCGCGCGGGCAACGGGCTGCTGGACGGGGTGATGGAACTGATCCCCTCGGCCCGGGTCGGCTTCGTCGGGCTCTACCGCGACGAGGAAACGCTGAAACCGGTGCAGTATTACTTCAAGGTGCCCGAAGGGCTCGAAGATCGGCTGGTCATCGTGGTCGACCCGATGCTGGCGACCGGCAATTCCTCCGTCGCCGCCATCGACCTGCTGAAGCAGGCGGGCGCCACCAATCTCCGTTTCATGTGCCTGCTGGCGGCCCCCGAAGGGGTGGAGCGGATGAAGCAAGCGCACCCCGATGTGCCGATCATCACCGCCGCCCTGGACGAAAAGCTCAATGACAAGGGCTATATTGTTCCGGGACTAGGGGATGCGGGCGACCGCATGTTCGGCACAAAATAGGCTGTCATTAGCTTTACTCGTGGAAACAATTCGTGCACAGTGCCTCTACATTTCGTGTGGGGGCACAAATGAAGTTTGCCAGAGTTTTCGCCAGCGCTGCGATCCTTTCTCTTGCTGCTGCGGGGGCCGGTCAGGCCGCCACCTTGCGCAATGCCGATGAGCCGGCGGAATTCCCGCCGGCGAGCTACAAGGGCATGCAATATGTCGATAGCCGTGGCTGCGTCTATATCCGCGCCGGGATCGACGGAAACGTCACCTGGGTGCCGCGGGTCACGCGCGGGCGCAAGCAGGTGTGCGGTGCGCAGCCGACCTTCGCCAAATCCGCCGCGCATGACCTGCCGGTGATCGCCGATGCGCCCGCGGCCGCCGCCCCGGCGAAACCCGCCGCCGCGCCGAAGCCGGTGAAAACGGCGACCGCCGCGCCCAAGCCGGTGACAGCCGCGCCCAAGCCGGTGACAGCCGCGCCCAAGCCGGTGACGGTGGTGCGGAAACCCGCCCCCGCGCCCAAGCCCGCCACCAACCGCGCGCCGATGAAAACCATCGCTTCGCTCTTCACGCCGCCCAAGATGGTCAAACCGGTGCGGCCCGCCCCGCAGGCCCGCCCGGCAGCGAAACCGGCCCCGGTCCAGGCCGCAGCTGGGCCCAGCTGTGACGGCATTTCCATGATCGGCCGCAAGCATATGACCGGCACCGGGCTGCGCTGCGGCCCGCAGGCGGAATCGCCGGTCGGCGCCGCCATCCGCGGCAATGGTCAGCGCCGTGTCGCCGCGATGGCTCCGACCTCTGTTCCGGTTCCGGCGGCCGCACCGGCCCCCCGTCGGGTCCAAGCCGCCGCTGCGCCCGCCAAGCCCCAGCCCCTGTTCGGGCGCGCCTTTGACAATCCGCCGGTGGCCCGGACCGTCGCCCCGATCCCCGAGGGCTATCGCCCGATCTGGCAGGACGACCGGCTGAACCCCTATCGCGGCAACCGCACCGCGGATGGCCGGGCGCAGATGGATCTGGTCTGGACCCAGACGGTGCCGCGCCAGCTGATCGAACGGGCCAGTGGCCGCGACGTGACCCGGCTGCACCCGAACCTGCGCTATCCGTTCACCGACCTGACCACCCAGGTGCAGACCGACGCTCAGGCCGCCATGGCCGCCGCCTCGGCGCAATCCTCCGGGGTGGTGTCGACCAAATCGAAGGCCCCGGCCAAGTCCGCCCCGGCACAGCAGGCCAGCGGCCAGACCTATGTGCAGGTGGGCACCTTCGGGGTGCCCGACAATGCCCACAACACCGCGCAGCGTCTGCAGCAGGCGGGGCTGCCGGTGCGGGTGCTGAACACCACGCGCAAGGGCAAGGCCTATCAGATCGTGCTCGCCGGTCCCTTCGCCGGTCCCGGGGCGCAGACGGCGCTTGGCACCGTGCGCAAGGCCGGGTTCCGCGACGCCTTCCTGCGCCGCTGAGCCTGCGAAATCCGAAGCACGGGGAAAGGGCGGCTCATCCCGCCCTTCTTCTTTTCACAAATATCCCGGGGTGAATTGACCCTTGGGCCAAGAGGGGCAGCGCCCCTTTTTCCGCGCAGCCATCCGCCTTTCCCCACCCCGGAATTCTTCCGCCCGCTTCACCCGGCATGATAAAGCGCCGACTGTTCCGGTCTGAGCTCCGCAACCAGCGCATCGAGCTCGGAGACAAGCGCCAGTGCGCGGGCAATCCCGCCCGCATCCGGTGTGCCGCCCGCGCGCTCCAACCCGCGCAACAGCGTTTCCAGCTCCTGCGCGACGGCGCCGACCTCGTGAAAGCCGATGCTGCCGCTGCTTCCCTTGATCTTGTGCACCAGTCCGGCGCCTTCGGAAATCGCCCCGCCCGCTTCGCCCGCCGGGGGGCGCAGCCGCGCCAGCACCTCGCGCAAATCCTGGACCTCTTCGCGCAGCGAGGCGCAATGGAGGGCGATCAGACCGCGCAGTTTGTCCTGAAATGCCGTCATCGGTTTTGCCTCGCTCCTGATCGCTTCCCCCGGAGGATCGAATCACAGACCGGGTTAATGCGGCGTTAGCGGAGGAAGGGGGGGACAACCTAACCGAGTGTGAGTTCACAAAAATTCGGCTTTTATGGGTTTTTAACGCCCTTGACTCATTGTGCTTCGGACCGGGGAAATTTCGCCCCGAACGGCCCTTATTGGAGAGCGTTACATGCCCGACACGACGCCAGCAGAGGACGGCACTGAAGCCGCACAAAGCGGTGATGCCAAACGCATTCTGGTGGCGGAGGACAGTTCGGCGATCCAGGACCTGCTGCAGCTGATCCTGACGCAGCGCGGTCTCAGCGTCGACATCGTCGAAGACGGCAAACAGGCGCTCGACGCGATCCGGACGCAGGGCTACGACATCGCGCTGCTCGATTTCAACATGCCGGAAATGACCGGGCTCGAAGTGGTGGCCAAGTATCTCGAAGACCCGGCCAAGGGGCCGTGCCCGCATTTCGTCGCGATCACCGGCGACGTGCAGGGACTGTTGGAAAGTCAGGACAATTGCGAACATTTCGACCGGGTCATGGCCAAGCCGCTGGACATCAACGAGGTTTTGTCGGTGATCGGCGAGCTGGGCCGCGCCCGGCCCGAAGCGCCGGGGATCAGGCCCGTTCGTCCCGCCGCGGGCGGGGCGCCCAGCCGTTCACCGATCGAGGATGTCGGCTATCGTTTCCTGCGCTGGCCGTACGATGCCGACCGCCGCAGGCTCACAGCCGGGGCGGAGGGCTATGATGCGGTTCTGGTCTATGAGGCCGACACGCCCGATGATCTGGCGCCGCTCTGGCAGGGGCGGGGGCTGAACCTGCTGCCGGTGATCGACCTGACCGGGCGGCTTGGCGCCGGTGCCGATTTCGATGCCAGCGGGGTGGGCGGCGACGTGGCGGAACACGTCACCCGGCTAATCGACGGGTTCGGGGACCGCCGCGCGGCCTTGCACCGCGATGTCGCCCGGTCGGAGGATATCGGGGATAAGCTGCTGGCGCGCATCCATGTGTCGGGCGCCGATCTGATCCCGCGGCTCGACGGCAACCGCAAGGGGCTGGTCGGCTACAACCTGACACTGGCCCCCGAAACCGTCCGCGCGGCGGCGGGGAAACTGGTCGGGCGGGGCCTGCTGGCGGCCGATTTCTTCGAGCGGCTGCATGTCTGCGGCAATTGCCGCTCGGCCCGGATGATCGTGCGCGAAGAATGCCCCAGCTGTCGCTCCGCCCAGATCGAGGAAACCTCTTACCTGCATCATTTCCGCTGCGCCTATCAGGGGCCGGAGGCGGATTTCCGCACCGGCGACGACCTGATTTGCCCCAAATGCCGGGTCGAGCTGCGCCATTTCGGGCGCGATTACGACCGGCCCGGAACGATGCTGGTCTGCCAGTCCTGCGGCCATGCCGCCGCCGAACCGGCGGTCGGCTTCGTCTGTGCAGATTGCGGCACCCGCAGCGAGGGCGAGGCGGTGGCGACCCGCGACGTGCACCTCTACCGGCTTACCCGGGACGGTATCGGCTATCTCGAGGCGGGGGCGGCGTTTCTCGGCATGGCGCAGCAGGTGCTGCGCTTCACCGATCTGCCGCTCGATCTGGTGGTCGCGCTGAACGGCGAGGCGCGGCGCTATAACGAAACCGGCGCGGCCTTCACGCTGCTCAGCATCGCCTATCGCAACGAAAGGCCGATCGCGCAGGATCACGGCGCCCGGCAATTCGCCGCGACCCGGCGGCTTTTCACCGAACTTCTCGGCCAGCGGCTGGACGGCGGGGCCAAGGTCATCTCCGGCGGTGCCTTCGATTACGCGCTGCTGCCCGGCACCGGGCCGGAAGCGGTCAGCGGGCGGATCGGCGATCTGGGCAAGCGTATCGCGGCGGAGCTGCGTTTTGACCCGGGGGCGGAGATTTCCGTTTTCGGACCCGAGGATCTGGGATGATGGGAACGCTGCTGCCCGACGCTCTCGATTTCCTCAAGGCGCAGAGCTTCGCGTCGCTGCTGGCGCTGTATTGGTATATCGCCCTGTTTGAAATTCCGCGCTACGGGGTGTCCTTCCTCGTTGCAGCCCTGTTCCGACCCGCGCCGCCGGGGGCGGGGGCGGCCGATGGGGTGGGGCGGCTGAGCGCCATCATCGCCGGCCATAACGAGGAAGAGGCGATCGAACGCTGCGTTCTGGCGCTGCACGAACAAAGCCGGCCGCCGGACGAAATCATCGTTGTGAGCGATGGATCGACCGACCGGATGTCGGCGGTGATCGCGCGGCTGTTGCGCCAGGGGCTGATCCAGCAGGCCCATGCCACCGATCTGCGCGGCGGCACCTCGTCGGGGGTGAACCTGGCGGCGCGTTGGGCCACCGGCGATATCCTGATGAAGGTCGATTGCGACTGTTCCTTCGACCGCCACGCGTTGCGAAATATCCTGACCCCGTTCCAGAACCCGGCGGTGGGGGCGGTGTCGGGCAATATCCTGGTGCGCAATCCCGGTGAAAGCCTGGTCGCGGCCTTCCAGGCGATCGAATACATGATCAGTATTTCGCTGGGCAAACAGGCGGCCGATGCGCTTGGCCAGGTCGCCTGCGTCTCGGGCGCGTTCGGCGCCTTCCGCCACGAAGCTTTCGAGGCGGTCGGCGGCATGGATGCGGGCGGCGGCGAGGACTTGGATTTCACCCTGCGGCTGCGACGCGAGGGCTGGGAGGTACGCTTCGCCGCCGACGCGATCTGCTACACCGATGTGCCCGCGACGCTGATCGCGCTGATCCGGCAGAGGTTTCGCTGGGAACGCGACGCGGTGCGGCTGCGCTACCGCAAGCATGGCGAGATGATGAACCCGTTTTCGCACCGGTTCCGGCCGCGCGAATTGCTGCATGAGGTCGAATTCCTGGGCTTCAACGTGATCGCCGCCGCGGCGCTGCCCTTCTACCTGCTGGGACTGTTTGCCTCTTATGGCGGCTTCGCCCTGATCGTGCTGGCGGCGGCGCAGGCGGGGCTTTTACTGCTCGACCTGGCGAGCTTCCTTCTGGCCGCCCATGCCACGCCGCGCGCGCGGGCGATGGGGCTGCTGTGGTTCCTGCCCGGATACACCGTGTTCAACGGTTTTTTCATGCGGTTCATCCGGCTTGCTGCCTATGCCCAGGAATGGGCGTTCGACCGGTCCTATTCCGACCCCTACGTCCCCAACAAAGTCCATCGGGAGCGCCTTTGATCATGGTACGCAGACTTCGCAATCGACCCCGCCCGGACACCCATGCCAACCAGCTGCGCAAGGCCGGGGGCAACTGGGCCAGGCGGGTTTACCTCGTGCTGCTTCTGGCGCTGGCCATGGGGCTGGGCAATTACGTCTGGGGCGATCTGCTGCTGTTTCGCGCCGACGGCATCATCCTGTGCCGGCGGGTGGATATTGCTGCCACATCGGTGGTTCGTGTCGAGGAGGTCTTCGTCACCCGGGGGCAGTCGGTCGAGGCCGGCGATCTGCTATTGCGGGTCAGTTCCGCCGAAATCCTCGACGCCATCGCCGAACAGACCCTGCGCATCGCCGAACTGGCCCGCGAGGAAGCGGCGCTGCGCAGCCGGGTCCGCCGCGCCGATGCACTGTTGCCGCTGGCCCGGCGCCGGGCGCTGCGGATGTCCGAGGCGGCAGCGCGGCTGGCCGATCCGACGGCGAAATCGCTGGTCACCGCCGACCGGCTGGCCCGGGCGCTGGACGACGAATACGACGCCGAGGCGGAACAGGCGCAGCTGAGCGCCGAAAGCACCGCTCTGGAAGCCGAGATCGCAACGCTGACCTCGGCCCGGGCGGCGGCGGCCGAGGCGCTGAAGGGATTGGAGCATCATTATGCGGCCGGGGAAATCCGCGCCGGCGTGTCCGGCACGATCAGCGCCCAGGTGCCCGCGGTGGGCGAGGTGTTTGCCGCCGCGACCCCGCTTCTGTCGATCCATTCGGGGCAGGAATACGTGCTGGCCTATCTGCCCAGCAGATACCTGTTGCCGATCAATGAGGGCATGCGGGTGCGGATGTCGGACGGACGGCTGACCGCCAGTGGCGAGATCGTGGAAATCCTGACCATATCGGACACCCTGCCCGATGCGTTCCGCACCGCGTTCAAACCCGGCGACCGCCGCCAGCTTGCCCGCATCCGGCTGAGCAGGCCGCATTCCTTCCCGCTGTTTTCCGACATCCGCGTGACCCAGGACTTCCGGCTGCAGCGCGTTGCCGACGCGGGCTTGGCCTGGCTGCGGGGGCATCGCCCGTTGCCGGGCGATGACGCCCTTGCCGCCGCCGGGCAGTGAAGGGGGGATGTCAGGTGAAGATCGGCATTGCCAACAGGGTCGCCATCGCCACGACCTCGCTGCTCGTGACCGCGATATTCATCATCTCGGGGTTTCAGTACCAGTCCAACATCCGTCACCTGGCCCTGCGCGAAAGCGACCGGCTAATGGCCAGCGTCAAGCGGCTGCGCGACCAGGTCAGCAGCAATATCGCAGAGCTCGACCGCGACGCGGCCCTGCTGGCCGATTTCCCCGCCGTCTATGGCGTGATGCGCGCACAGCTCAATAACGGGACCGACCCGCTGGACCAGTCGACCGAGGCGCAGTGGCGCGCCCGGCTCAACCGGTCCTTTCACGGGGTGCTGCGCGCCAACCCCAAATATGTCCGGGTCGAATTCATCACGCTCGGCCCCGCGCCCGAGCATATCGTCGATATTTCCCTGCGGCCCCGGGGGGCGGAAGATCCCGGCCCGGCGGGCAGGCCGGTGCCGTGGCTCGATCTTGGCGCGGCGGCGGGCGGGGCGGTGCGCGGCGATCTGCATTCTGGCCTGCTGCTGCGGGAGCAAGACACCGGCGCCAGCGCCGAGCAGCTTTCGCTGATCCAGGCGGCGCGGATCGTGCAGAGCCCGACCGGCGCCCCTTTCGCGGTCATCCTTCTGTCGCTGGATTTTTCCTGGGCCTTCGCGCAATTCGCCGGCACCATGCCGGACCAGCAGGACAGTTTCCTGGTCGATCTCGACCGTGGGGCGGGCATTCGGTCGGGCGATGGCGTCACCATTGTCGGCGATCTCTCGACCGTCGCCGGGGACCCCGAACTGCAAACCCTGTTCGGCGCGGGCGCACGCTTTCACGGCATCGTCGGGCAACCCGGGCAGGCCAGCATCGCCTATCTGACCGAACTGGACCCCGGCGCCGCCGCTGCCGGGCGGGGGATGATGATCGGGTCGCTGGTCCCGGCCGAGAAGGTGTTGGCCGACCTGCCGGGCCTCCGCAAGGACCTGATCGCGCTGGCGGCCTTCCTGGCGCTGGCGGGCGGGGCGGTCATCTTCGCCATGAGCAACATCATCCTGGGCCGGTTGCGGTCGCTGAGCCGGGCGACCCGGGTTCTGTCCTCGGGGGGGAACGCCGCAACGCTGCGCCTGCCTGCCGCCAGCGGCGACGAAATCGGCAGGCTGAGCGCACATTTCCGCGACATGGTGGCGGCGATCGGCCAGCGCGAGGAAACCCTGCGCGACAGCGAGGCGCGGATGCGGTCCATCGTCGAGGCCGCGGGCAGCGCGATCCTGTCCACCGACGCGGCGGGGCGGATCGAATCCGCCAACCCGGCGGCTGGAATCCTGTTCGGCGCGGGCGAGGATGGGCTTGTCGGCCGGACGCTTGCCGATCTGCTGGATCTGCCGCGGGTGGGCGACAGCGGTGTTTCGGTTCTCGAAGCCATTGGCGCCGGGCACTCCGCGGCCGACATCCTGCCCGAGGGTGGCATCAGCGCCCGGCGGCTGGATGGCGGCGCATTCCCGGCGCATCTGTCGCTGGGCCGGGTGTCGCTGCGCGACCGGATGGTGTTCACCGCGATCATCACCGACCTGACCGAAACCAAGCGGATGGAGCGGATGAAGAGCGAATTCGTGTCCACCGTCAGCCACGAATTGCGTACGCCGCTGACCTCGATCAAGGGGTCGCTGGGGGTGTTGCTGGCCGATGCTCTGGCGGGCGAGGTTTCCGACAAGGCAAGATCGCTGATCCGGATCGCCAGCCGGAACAGCGACCGGCTGATCCGTTTGATCAACGACATTCTGGACATCGAAAAGATCGAAGCTGGCAAGCTGGTGTTCGATTTCGAACCGGTCAATGTCGCAGCGAAGATCGACCAGGTGCTGAAGGAGATTTCCGGCTTTGCCGTCGACAGCGGCGTGACGGTTGCCGCCGACGATATCGCGGATGACATCTGGGTCGAGGCGGATCGCGATCGGCTGTCGCAGGTGCTGACCAACCTGGTGGCCAACGCGGTGAAGTTTTCGCCCGAGGGCGGGACCGTCACGCTTGCCGCCGCGCCGGCGGCGGGCGGCCGGGTGCGGATCAGCGTCTTGGATAACGGTCCGGGGATCGACGCCGCGTTCCAGGGCCGGATTTTCGACAAGTTTTCCCAGGCCGACAGTTCGGATGCGCGCCAAAAAGGCGGCACCGGGCTGGGGCTGGCGATCGCGAAATCCATCGTCGACGCGCACGGCGGCTGCATCGGGTTCGACACCGAACCCGGCGCCGGAACCTGCTTCTGGTTCGAACTTCCCCGGCGGCGGTCGGCCGCGCCGCAGTCCCCCGGCGCAGCTCCGAAGGTTTTGATCCGCCGGGACGGGACCGGGCTGCGGCAGGTATTGGGCGAACTGGGATTCGAAACACTGCTTTGCCCGTCCGAAGCCGAGATCAGGGCGCGGCTGCGGTGGGCGGACCAGGCGGAGCTGTTTTTGAATCTCGATATGCCCGGGCTTGACCTGACCGCTCTGATCGCGGAATTGCGGGATCGGGCCGGTGCCCCGGATGCGGCGGCAGCGGGCGCGGCGATCACTGCCGCGCAATGGCTGCAAACACAATCCGGGGCGCAGGGGCTTCGCGATACGCTGTTGCGGGCCGTGTCGGACAGGGAACCCGGCGCGCTGCGGCTTCTCTATGTGGCGGGCGAGGGCACCGATGGCGCCGCCGCGGCCGAAGCGGTCGGCGGCGAGATGGCGGTCGACATGGCCCTCGGCTGCGCGGCTGCTCGCACGATGCTGGCCAATAACGCCTACGACCTTGCCGCGCTGGACCTGACCCTGCGCGACCATGCGGCCGCTAGCGCGTCGGCGGCGGCGGAGGCTCGGCAGCCGCTGCCGCCCATCTTGATCTATTCGATCCTCGACCGGGGCAGCTATCCCGCGCGGCATCTGTCCGGCGCGCTAGTCCGGCTGGCGGGGGATGGCGCAGGGGCGGATAACGGGGAAAGGACCCATCATGGCACGTGAGCTGAAGCGCATCGCCTATGTCGAGGACGAACCCGATATCCGCGCGGTGGTGGAACTGGTGCTGACCACGCTTGGCGGGGTCGAACTTGACGTCAGCACCGACGGGGCCGAGGCGCTGCGGCGCATCCCCGCCTTTGGCCCCGATCTGATCCTTCTCGATGTGATGATGCCGGGGATGCACGGGCCCGAGGTGTTCCGCCGCCTGCGCGAGATGCCCGGTTGCGCGGTGATCCCGGTGGTTTTCATGACCGCAAAGGCGCAGAGGCAGGAATGCGACAGCTATCTCGACCTCGGCGCGGCGGCAGTGATCCCGAAACCGTTCGACCCGATGACCCTTTACGATCAGCTGTGCCGGATCTGGGACGGGGCGGGGGCGTGACGGGATTATCCCGCATCATAGCCGTTGGGATTGCCCGATTGCCAGTTCCAGCTGCTTTGACACATCTGCCGCAGATCGTGCCGGGCCCGCCAGTCGAGCAGAGCTTGCGCCTTTGACGTATCGGCGACCGAACGCGCGATGTCGCCGGGCCGCCGCGGGCTGATTTCATAGGGGATGTCATGACCCGACGCGCGGGCAAAGGCATCGATCACCTCCAGCACCGAATAGCACCGGCCGGTGCCGATATTGAAGACCTCGAACCCGCTGTGCCTTGCGGCGAAATTCAGGGCGGCGCTGTGGGCGCGGGCCAGGTCTTCGACATGGATGTAGTCGCGCATCCCGGTGCCGTCGGGCGTGTCGTAATCGGCCCCGAACACCCGAACCTTGTCGCGCCGTCCGACCGCGACCTGCGCCACGAAAGGGACCAGGTTGTTGGGCTGGCCGCGCGGGTCCTCGCCGATCCGGGCCGAGCCATGCGCGCCCACCGGGTTGAAATAGCGCAGCACCACGACCGAGGCGCCCGGCGTGGCGCGTTGCCAGTCCTTCAGGATCTGTTCGGCCATGTATTTGCTGTGCCCGTAGACGTTCACCGGCGCGCAGGCATGGGTTTCGTCGAAGGGCAGATAGGCCGGTTCGCCATACACCGTCGCCGAGGAGGAAAACACGATCCGCCCGCACCCCGCGCGTTGCATCGCGGCCAGAAGCGTGCCGGTGCCGGACACGTTGACCGAATAGTAATCCAGCGGGATTTGCGCGGATTCTCCCACCGCCTTCAGCCCGGCGAAATGAATCACCGCGTCGGGGCGGAACCCGGCCATCACCCGGTCGAGCCCCGGCCCGTCGCGGATATCCACCGCGTGGTGTTGCAGCGGCGCGCCGATCTGTTCCGACACGCGGTTGAGGACTTCGGGCGATGAATTGTCGAACGTGTCGAGGGCGCAGATGTCGTGGCCCTGGCCGTGCAGGTCGATCAGGGTATGCGATCCGATATAGCCCGCCCCGCCGGTCACCAGAACCCGCATGTCAGCGCACCACCACGCCAGCGCCGTTCCCGGCCCGCGTTGCCCGCACGCTGACAGGGGATTTCGGGATGTGAAAAAGATCAACGGGCATCGGGTATCAGACTCTCCAACCCCGATCCGCAAGGGTGGCGGAAGGGGGCGCTGCGATGGCAATCGCCCCATGTTCGGCAGGGAGTCTTAAGATGCCATTACCGCCGGTTTTCGCGGCGCGGGCGTCAGCCTTCGCAGATCGCCTGCAGCCGGATCCAGTCGCCGTCGGACAGCACCGGGCTTGGGGCTTCGCCGGGGAAGGGATCGGCCTCGATCAGCGGCAGGGTGGTTTCGCCCGACACGTCCCGCGCATAGGCATAGGGGGTGGATTTCACCCCGGCCGCGCGGAACCCTTCCAGCAAGATATCGGCGGGCAGATCGGCCAGCGGGCGGGTCAGCAGGGTTTCGGCATAGGCCTTCAGCGCCTCGTCGGACAGGTTGCCGGTGGTCAGCAGCTTCAGGCTGCTGAACATGCCGCTGTCGCTCAGCACCCGGCCCAGCGGATCGGTATCGCGGGCGCGCAGCATTTCGGCGATGATATGGCCGGCGGCGACATCGGGGACCTCGTGATCCTCGAACAGGCTGCTGCTGAGCACCATCAGGTTGCCGGGCAGCATCGCGGCGTCGAACACCGAGGTCTGCACCACGCTCAGCCGCAGCCCGTCCTGGGTCAGCCGTTTCGCCAGCCGGTCCAGCGCCGGGCGCGCGCCGGGCGCGTTGCAGGCGGGGCCGGCGACCCGTTCGACATGGGCCAGAAGCTTGTTGCCGATATCCTTCCGGGTGACGGACGGCACCACCGACAGCGCGTGATCGATCATCGCGCCGGGCAGCCAGAACACTCCCACCGCCAGTACCGAGGTAATCGAGGCCGCCATCATCACCGCCCGGAGCCGCCCCGGTTTGGGCCGCCGCCGTTCGATCGCGTGCCGCAGCTTTTCGATCGCTGCGACCATTTCGCCTTCGTTTTCAGGAAGTTCCAGCGTTTCGCCGGGATCGCCGTCGGGGTGATAGATCGCCGGCCAGTCGCCGGGATTGACCCGCACCAGCGCGGGCAGCGACCAATGGGTCAGCGCCCGGTCGCGCAGGTCGGAAATCATCAGCGTCGCGTCGCCGATCGACACGATCACCTCGCGGCGCTGATCCTCGGGCGACGCGCGCCAGAGCCCGGATGCCTCGATCCGCTGGTATTTCGTCAGGGCTGTCATTCAGGGGCTGCTCTGCCTAGTGCTTTGGTCCCTGAATAACATGGCGTGGGGTGGGGCGTCCATCGGCTAGGGCAGGTGACGTGACACCTGCCCTGCGCGGATCAGGCGTTTTTCAGGCCGATCATGCGGAAGATGGACGCGGCCGGGCACATCCCGGTGAAGGCCGACTGGAACAGGTTGGCGCCGATGAAGGCGGTGAACCAGACGAAGCCCGGGTGAACGAAGTAGGTCAGCACCAGCGACAGCAGAACCATGAAGCCCGCAAAGGCGGTGACGGCTTGATTGACGGTCATTTCGATATCCTCTTGTGTGGGCGCATCGGGCGAAGAAACCGCAAAGCGGCGTTTTGCGCGGCCCCGGTGCGTGTATTGATATTCCATATATGGAATATTTTGCGCAATGCAAGAGGCGTGCTGCCGCAAACCGTGGAAGGACGCTCGCCGATCTCCACCAGCAGATTGCCTGCAGGCGATGCGAGACGGTCTGAAAAGACCGGCGAGCGCGCCGGTCAAAGCCCCTTGGCCAGCGTCCTCAGTTCGAATTTCTGGATCTTGCCGGTCGAGGTCTTGGGCAGTTCCTGGAATACCACCTTCTTCGGCGTCTTGAACCCGGCCAGCCTTTGGCGGGCAAAGGCGATCAGCTCGGCCTCCTCCGCCGAATGGCCGTCCTTCAGCTCGACGAAGGCGCAGGGCACCTCGCCCCATTTTTCGTCCGGCTTCGCCACCACCGCGCACAGCAACACGTCGGGGTGGCCCATCAGCACGCCCTCGACCTCGACCGAGGAAATGTTTTCGCCGCCCGAAATGATGATGTCCTTGGCCCGGTCGGCGATCTGCACGTAAGTGTCGGGATGCTGCACCGCGATGTCGCCGGTATGGAAATAGCCGCCGGCGAAGGCTTCGGCGGTGGCGTCGGGATTCTTCAGGTAACCCTTCATCACGCCGTTGCCGCGCATGACGATTTCGCCCTGCGTTGTCCCGTCCATCGGGATCTGCTGCATCTTTTCGTCGACCACGGTGATGTGTTCGTAGATCGGCATCGCCACGCCCTGGCGCGCCTTGATCGCGGCGCGGTCGTCGCCCTGCAGCGGGTCCCAGTCGGATTTCCAGGTGCATTCGGTGGCCGGGCCGTAGACCTCGGTCAGACCGTAGACCTGGGTGACGTTGAACCCCATCGGTTCGATCTTGGCCAGGGTCGCAGGCGCGGGCGGGGCGCCGGCGGTGAACACCTCGACCACGTGGTCGAAGGCGCGCCGGTCCGCTTCGGGCGAATTGACCAGCGTGTTCAGCACGATCGGCGCGCCGCCGAAATGGGTCACCTTTTCATCCGCGATGGCGTCGAAGATCGCCTTGGCGGTGATGTCGCGGCAGCACACCACGGTGCCGCCCAGAACCGGCATCATCCAGGTGTGGCACCAGCCGTTGCAGTGAAACAGCGGCACGATGGTCAGGTAGCGCGGGTGAAGCGTCATCCGCCAGCTGATCACCTGTCCCATCGCGTTCAGGTACGCCCCGCGATGATGGTAAACCACGCCTTTGGGCCGCCCGGTGGTGCCGGAGGTGTAGTTGAGCGCGATGGATTCCCATTCATCCTCGGGCATGATCCATTCGAACGCGGGATCGCCGGTTTGCAGCAGCGCCTCGTATTCCATGTGATCGCTCAGCGCGTGGACACCGGCCTGATCGTCGGCCACCTCGATCACGATCGGGGCGGCGCCGTCCATGATCTCGACCGCCTCGGCCAGCATGGGCAGGAATTGCGGGTCGCACAGCACCACCTTGGCCTGCCCGTGATCGAGGATATAGGCGACGGTGTCGGGTTCCAGCCGGGTGTTGATCGTGTTCAATACGCCACCGCATGCGGGCACGCCGAAATGCGCCTCGGCCTGGGCGGGGATGTTGGGCAGGATGGTGGCCACCACGTCGCCCGGTTCCACCCCCAGCTTGACCAGCGCCGATGCCAGCCGCGTCACCCGTTCGTGGTATTCCACGTAATTCTTGCGATGCGTCCCATAGGCCACCGCCAGGTGATCGGGGAACACCGCCGCCGCGCGGGTCAGCCAGGACAGCGGCGTCAGCGGTACATAATTCGCGTCCGTCTTGCCCAGACCGGTTTCGTCAGCCATCCAACCCATGAAATATCCTCCTTCGTTCGGGCGCATATTGCGCGGCTTGGGCGGCGATGAAAAGTCCGTATGATTACCAATCGGAATGCGGATCGCAGGGGACTTTTCCCGCGCCGCGCTTTGGGTTAGCGTCGCGCCATGTTCATTTCCCACGGGCGGCAATACATCTTCATCCACATCCCCAAGACCGGTGGCACCTCGATGGCGCTGGCGCTGGAGGAGCGCGCGAAGAAGGACGATATATTGATCGGCGATACGCCCAAGGCGGCGAAACGGCGGCGGAGGTTCCGGGAGGCGGATACGCGCGGGCGGTTGTGGAAACATTCCACCCTGGCCGATATCGAAGGGCTGGTCGGCGCCGACGAGGTCGAGCGCTATTTCACCTTCACCATGGTGCGCAATCCCTGGGACCGGGTAGTGAGCTATTATCACTGGCTGCGCGATCAGAGCTTCGATCACCCGGCGGTGACGCTGGCGCGGGGCGAGGATTTCAGCGGCTTCCTGAGCCACCCGCAAACCTGGCGGTCGCTGCAGGAAAGCCCGGCGCGGTCCTACATGACCGATGCGCGCGGCAACGAGGTGTGCGACCTTTATATCCGGCTGGAACGGGCCGAGGAGGACGCGGCGCCGCTGGTGGATCACCTGGGGTTCGAGCTGGATTTGCCGCGGGTGAATGCGTCGGCGCGGCAGGTGGATTATCGCCGCTATTACAGCGACACCGACGCGGCGTTTCTGGCCGATATCTGTGCCGAGGATATCGCGCGGTTCGGGTATTCGTTTGATCCGGTGGATATGCGCGCCGTGATTTGAACAGGGGGGCAAACCACCTCTTCTAATAATCGCACAAAACCCGGAACAGCGGCGCTCGCGCCGCCCGGGCAGCGCCCGACCGCCCCCCGGGCGGGCGCTTTTTCACTGTCTGCACAATCTAGGAACGTTGGAAGTGGCGGCCTGATAAACTGCCAGTCACTCCCGTTTGCGCGCCCACCCGCGGCCGGGCGCTGCCCTCCGTTCCTCTGTACCCCCAAAAGAAAAGCGCGCCCCCGAAGGGACGCGCTGAACTTTTCCGCTGGGCGCTGGCTTACGCCGCCGCCTTTTCCTGCTTGCCGAAGCGGCCATAGAAGGTCTGACCCTTCTCGCCCATTTCGCGCAGCAGCGCCGGGCAGGCGAACCGCTCGCCATAGGCCTCGGTCAGCTGATCGCAGCGTTCGGCGGCGTAGGGCGTGCCGAGGATGTCGAGCCAGCTGAACGGGCCGCCCGACCACGGCGCGAAGCCCCAGCCCAGGATCGCGCCGACATCGCCTTCGCGGATGTCTTCCAGCACGCCTTCTTCCAGCGCGCGCACCGCTTCGAGCACCTGCGAGAACATCAGGCGGTGCTGCACCTCGATCAGGTCGGGCTGTTCCTCGGCGACCGGGCATTTTTCGGCCAGGCCTTCCCAGAAGCCCTGACGCTTGCCCTTTTCGTCGTAGTTATAGAAACCCGCCTGCGACTTGCGGCCCAAGCGGCCTTCGTCGACCATCGAGAACATCAGGTCGTCCACCGGCTTCATGTCGGCCGGATAGGCATCGCCCATCGCCGCCTTGGTCGCCTTGGCGATCTTCACGCCGAGATCGAGCGAGGTTTCATCGACCAGCTGCAGCGGACCCAGCGGCATGCCGAGCTGTTTCGCCGCGTTTTCGATCAGCGCCGGTGCGACGCCTTCGGCCACCATCCGCGCGCCTTCGTTCAGGTAGGGGATGATGCAACGGTTGGCGTAGAAGAACCGCGCGTCGTTGACCACGATCGGGGTCTTGCGGATCTGGCGCACGTAATCGAGCGCCTTGGCCACGGCCCGGTCGCCGGTTTCCTTGCCCTTAATGATTTCCACCAGCAGCATCTTCTCGACCGGCGAGAAGAAGTGGATGCCGATGAACTGCTCGGGACGGGACGATGCCTTGGCCAGGCCGGTGATCGGCAGGGTCGAGGTATTGGAGGCGAAGATGCAGTCCTCGGGGATCACCGCTTCGACATTCTTGGTCACCTCGGCCTTGATGCCCGGGTCTTCGAACACCGCCTCGATGATCAGGTCGGCGTCTTTCAGCGCGTCGTAATCGGTGGTGGCGGTGATCAGGGACAGGATCTGTTCCTTCTTCTCCGCCGTCGCCTTGCCGCGCTTGATACCCTTGTCCATGTAGGTCTCGGTATAGGCCTTGCCCTTGTCGGCGGCTTCCTGTTTCTGGTCGATCAGCACCACCTCGATCCCGGCCATGGCGGAAACAAGCGCGATGCCCGCGCCCATCATGCCCGCGCCCAGAACGCCGACTTTCTTGACCGACTGGTCCGCAATGCCCTGCGGGCGCACCGCGCCTTTTTCCAGCGCTTCCTTGTTGAGGAACAGCGACCGGATCATCGCCGAGGACGACGGGTTCATCAGGATATGGGTGAACCAGCGCGCTTCGACCTTCAGCGCGGTGTCGAACGGCACCATCGCGCCTTCATAGACCGCCGAAAGCAGGGCCTTGGCCGCCGGGAAGGCGCCGTTGGTGTTGGCGTTGACCATGGCCGAGGCGCCGACGAAGGTCTGGAAACCGGCCGGGTGATAGGGCGCGCCGCCGGGCATCTTGTAGCCCTTGGCATCCCACGGCTTCACCAGATCGGCATCCTTGGCGTTCAGCACCCATTCCTTGGCCGCGGCGACCGGATCGTCGGCCACTTCGTCGATGATGCCCGCGCCCTTGGCTTTCTTCGGATCGACCAGCTTGCCCTGCAACAGGAAGGGCGACGCCGCCATCGCGCCCAGCTTGCGCACCAGGCGGGTGGTGCCGCCCGCGCCGGGGAAGATGCCGACCATGATTTCCGGCAGGCCGATCTTGGCCTTGGGATTGTCGGCGGCAAAGATGCGGTGGGTCGACAGCGGCAGTTCCAGACCGATGCCGACGGCGGTGCCGGGCAGGGCGGCCGCGATCGGCTTGCCGCCTTTCTTGGTCTTGAAATCCATCCCCGCCAGTTCGATTTTCCGCAGCAGCGCGTGCATCTGCATGATGCCGTCGAACAGGCCCTGCGCCGGGTTGTCACCGGCCGCGGATTTCATGTCGGCCAGCACGTTCAGGTCCATGCCGCCGGCGAAGTCCTTCTTGCCCGACGTGATCACGATGCCCTTGACGGTCTCGTCCGCCAGCGCCGCGTCGATCAGATCGCTCAGTTCGATCAGAGCTTCGCCGCTCATCACGTTCATCGATTTGCCGGGGCAGTCCCAGGTGACGACGGCGACGCCGTCGGCGTCTTTTTCCATGGTGAAATCAGTCATGTCTCTCACTCCCCCGGGTTACACACGTTCGATGATGGTTGCGGCGCCCATGCCGGACGCGATGCACAGCGTGGCCAGACCCAGTTCCTTGTCGGTCCGCTCCAGCTCGTCCAAGAGCGTGCCGATGATGATCGCGCCGGTGGCCCC
Organism: Thalassovita mangrovi; assembly: GCF_009857745.1. Classification (GTDB taxonomy): domain Bacteria; phylum Pseudomonadota; class Alphaproteobacteria; order Rhodobacterales; family Rhodobacteraceae; genus Thalassobius; species Thalassobius mangrovi. Next base: position 48,157 of record NZ_WWEN01000011.1, on the reverse strand, counting down.
CAGCGGGTGGCCCATGGCGATCGAGCCGCCGTTGACGTTGACCCGCGCGGGATCGACGTCGAAGGCCTGCTGGAAGCGCAGGACGACGGCGGCGAAGGCTTCGTTCACCTCGAACAGGTCGATATCGCCGACGGTCAGGCCGCTTTCGGCCAGGATCTTCTGCGTTGCCGGAACCGGGCCGGTCAGCATGATGGTCGGATCGGTGCCGATCTTGGCGGTGGCGCGGATGCGGGCGCGCGGTTTCAGGCCGTATTTCTTGCCGAATTCCGCGTTGCCGACCAGAACACCGGCCGATCCGTCGACGATGCCCGAGGAGTTCCCGGCATGGTGGACGTGGTTGATCTTGTCCAGATGCGGGTATTTCAGCATCGCCACCTTGTCGAAGCCCGGCATCACTTCGCCCATGTCCTTGAACGACGCCTTCAGCGCGCCAAGCGTCTGCATGTCGGTGCCGGGGCGGAGGAATTCGTCGTGATCCAGGATGGTCAGCCCGTTCACGTCGGTCACCGGGATGATCGACTTTTCGAACCGGTTGGCATCCCAGGCGGCCTTGGCGCGTTTCTGGCTTTCCACCGCCAGCGCGTCGACCTGATCACGGCTGAAGCCGTATTCGGTGGCGATGATGTCGGCGGAAATGCCCTGCGGCACGAAATACTGATCCAGTGCGACGGTGGGATCGACGGCCATGGCGGCGCCGTCGCTGCCCATCGGCACGCGGCTCATCATTTCCACGCCGCCGGCGATATAGGCCTCACCGGCCCCGCCCTTGACCTGGTTGGCGGCCAGGTTCACCGCTTCCATGCCCGAGGCGCAGAACCGGTTGATCGCCAGGCCCGGGATCGATTCATCGAGGTCCGAGGCCAGAACGGCGGTGCGCGCCAGGCAGGCGCCCTGTTCCATCACCTGGGTGACGTTGCCCCAGATCACGTCCTCGACCGCGTGGCCGTCCAGGCCGTTGCGGTCCTTCAGCGCGTTCAGCACGGTTGCGGACATCCGCACCGAGGTCACTTCGTGCAGGCTGCCGTCGGGGCGGCCCTTGCCACGCGGGGTGCGCACGGCGTCATAAATATAGGCGTCGGTCATCTCATGCCTTCCTTTTCGTTTCAGGCCCGGTCGGCTGGCGAGCCGGGCATCAGGTCATAGGGGTGTTTCCAACCGGGCTGGTCGCTGATGTTGCTCAGCCAGCGGTCGATATTGGGCCATTGGGCGCGGTCGAACCCGAAGGGTTCGGGGTAATAGAGGTAGCCACAGCAGGAAATGTCGGCATTGGTGATGCCGTCGCCCACGATCCAGTCGCGGCCCTCAAGGTGCTTTTCCAGCGTCTTGTAGGCGGCTTTCAGGCGGCCCTGCATGAAGGGGATCACTTCGGCCGGGCGCTTGTCCTCGGGCAGGAAGTTCATGAGGAAACGGGTCATGCCTGCTTGCGAGCTGAGCTTGTGATTGTCCCACAGCACCCACCGCAGGACTTCGTATTTTTCGTCCTGGCTGGTGCCGCCGAACTTGCCGGACTTGTCGGTGACATATTGCTGGATCACGCCCGACTGGCTGAGTTTCACATCGCCGTCCACCATCACCGGCGCTTCGCCCATTTCGTTGATTGCCAGGTATTCGGGGCTGCGCGCCGCGCCGCCGAAGAAATCTACGAACACCGGTTCCCAGTCCAGCCCGGAAAGCTGCAGCGCCAGCGCTGCCTTGTAGGAATTGCCGCTTTCGCCGAAGCAGTAGAGTTTGATCGTCATGTCGGGGTCCTCCTCAGTTTGTCCGTCCCGGGGCCAATCCCGGCGCGGTCTTCCCCCAAAAGATGTGCGCATCGTCTGGGTGCGTCCACAGTTCCGCTACGACCCTTTCGGTGCAAATTCCGGTGATCGTTGCGTCAACTCCGGCCCTCCGTTCCGGTCAGCGCTTGCGCGCGTCCAGCGTCGAATTGAACAGCCGCAGCTTGTGGCCGAAATTCTCGTGATCGATGATCCCGTCGAAATTCTCGAAGATGAAGGAAATCGCCTCGCCCTCGTCCAGACCGGCCTCCGCCGCGAATTTCTTCAGCCGCCGATAGGCGTCTTCGGTCATCGCGATCGGCATGCGCCGGGTCAGTCGGAAACGTTTGGGCATGTTGTCCTCCTTGCCGGGGTCAACCGGCGCGCATCCCCTGCGCGCCGGCGCCGCGAGTGGGGCATAACCCCCTGTCGGCTGGTAAGGCGCGGGTTGTCCCCCGCGCTCAGAACTGGTCGGCGTCCAGCGCCATTACCGGATCGGCGCCGCTGTTGATGCGGGCCAGGTGCATCCCGGTCGCGGGCAGGCGGCGCGCCATGTAATAGCGCCCGGTTGCCAGCTTGGTTTCATAGAACGCCTTGTCCGACGCGCCCGCATCCAGCGCTTCCTGCGCCGCCTTGGCCATCTGCGCCCACATCAGGCCGAGGCAGACATGACCGAACAGGTGCATGAAGTCATAGGACCCCGACAGCGCCGCGTTGGGGTTCTTCATGCCATTCTGCATGAAGAACATGCCGGCGGCCTGCAGATCCTTGGACGCCTGTTTCAGCGGCTCGAGGAAATCGGCTTTCAGCGCTTCGTTCTCGGAATTGTCCTTGATGAAGTTTTTCACCAGGTCGAAGAAGGCCATCACGTGCTTGCCGCCGTCCTGGGCCAGTTTCCGGCCCACCAGGTCGAGCGCCTGAACGCCGTTGGCGCCCTCGTAGATCATCGCGATACGGGCGTCGCGGGTGAACTGCGACATGCCCCATTCCTCGATGTAGCCGTGACCGCCATAGACCTGCTGCGCCTGCACCGTGGCCTGGTAGCCTTCGTCGGTGAGGAAGCCCTTGACCACCGGGGTCAGCAGGCTGATCAGCCCGTCGGCATCCTTGTCGCCCAGACGGTGCGACCGGTCGATCATCATCGCGCCCCACAGCATGAAGGCGCGGGCGCCCTCGATGAAGCTTTTCTGATCCATCAGGTTGCGGCGGATGTCGGGGTGCACGATCAGCGGATCGGCCGGCCCGTCGGGGTTCTTGACGCCGGTCACGTCGCGGCCCTGCAGCCGGTCCTTGGCATAGATCAGCGCGTTCTGATAGGCGGCTTCGGCCTGGGCCAGGCCCTGCATGCCGACGCCGATACGCGCTTCGTTCATCATGGTGAACATGGCGCGCATGCCCTTGTGTTCCTCGCCCAGCAGGAAACCGGTCGCCTCGTCATAGTTCATGACGCAGGTGGAATTGCCGTGGATGCCCATCTTTTCTTCGATCTTGCCGCAGCTCACGCCGTTGCGCGCGCCGGGGGTGCCGTCTTCGTTCACCATGAACTTGGGCACGATGAACAGCGACACACCCTTGATGCCGTCGGGGCCGCCGGGGATCTTGGCCAGCACCAGGTGGATGATGTTGGACGACATTTCGTGTTCGCCCGCCGAGATGAAGATCTTCTGGCCGGAAATTTTGTAGCTGCCGTCACCCTGCGGGACCGCCTTGGTGCGCATCAGGCCCAGGTCGGTGCCGCAATGCGGTTCGGTCAGGTTCATGGTGCCGGTCCATTCGCAGCTGACCATGTTGGGCAGGTAGGTGTTCTTCTGCTCGTCGCTGCCATGCGCCAGGATGGCCGAGGCCGCGCCGTGGGTCAGGCCCTGATACATGGTGAAAGCCTGGTTGGCCGCGCTGAACATTTCGCCGGTCGCGGTGGCCACCACGTAAGGAAGGCCCTGACCGCCGAAATCTTCCGGCATGTCGAGCCCGGTCCAGCCGCCTTCGCGGACCTGGTCGAAGGCTTCCTTGAACCCGGTCGGCGTGCGCACCACGCCGTTTTCCAGCACGCAGCCCTCGGTGTCGCCGACCACGTTCAGCGGCGCCAGCACTTCAGACGTGATCTTGCCCGCTTCCTCCAGAACCGCCGAGGTGAAATCGGCCTCAAGATCGGAATAGCCGGGAATATCCGACTCGCTGATCTTCAGAAGATCGTGCAGCACGAACTGCATGTCCTTGGTGGGGGCGGTATAGCTGGGCATGTCTTTCTTCCTCTCAGGCCACCGTCATTCGGCGGCTTTTTTCTGCAGGCGGAGCGAATCGATCATCTTTTCGCCCCATTTCATCTGTTCCTTGAGATCCTCGATGGCTTTGTTCAGCTCATCGCGCTGTTCCTCCATGTCGCGCAGGCGGTCCTGGGCGACGTCAAAGGTGCGGCTCAGCTGGGTCAGCTGCGCGTCACCCATGTTGTAGAGGTCCAGCAACTGGCGGATCTCTTCGAGGCTGAAGCCGAACCGCTTGCCCCGCAAAATCAGTTTCAGCCGCGCCCGGTCGCTGCGGGTGAACAGGCGTTTCTGACCCTCGCGGATCGGAAACAGCAATTCCTTGGCCTCGTAGAAGCGCAAGGTGCGCGGGGTTACCTGAAATGCATCGCACATTTCACGGATCGTCATGGTTTCTTCGGTCATATTATCGCTCGCGGATTGCATCACCGATCAAAGTTTCGACCTCTGGCCGGTGGTTACTACAGTGGTTTACGTTTACGTAAGTGGTACGTCACGTCACTTCTATGCTTGACGTAAGATCAACTTAGGTCACCTTAGCAAAGCGAAAATTCTTTTCGAGCGAAAATTTCGATTATTTGGTCAAAAAAACGAAAGGCCGGGAAAACCCGGCCTTTTCATGCTGATTTTTCGGCAAAATCACATGATTGTCATGCCATGGACTTCAGCGCGGCGAGGGTTTCGTCGCGCGACTGGGTCAGTTCTGCGATCGACTCGTCCAGCTGGCGGCGCTGTTCGGTCAGTTCCGCCAGTTGCCGTGTCGAGCTTTCGACCCAGGCTTCCATCTGCGCTTTCGATCCTTCCTGATCATAGATCAGCAGCCACTGGCGCATCCCTTCCAGCGAATAGCCCCATTTGCGGCCGCGCAGGATCAGCGTCATCCGGGCAACTTCGCGCGGGCCGTAAAACCGTGCCCTGCCTTCGCGGTCGGGCTGCAGCAGTTCAATATATTCGTAATATCTCAGGGTGCGCGGGGTCACATCGAACTTGGCGCACATTTCCTTGAATGACAGTCGTGTATCAGGCATTAGCTCGCTCCCTTGGCGCCTAGGGTAGGATCAAGATTTGACGAGGGCAACCGGGGCTCTTGCGGTTTCGACCCAATGGAGCCCATAAACGTTACGTGAAAAATCAGGAGCGGTTGATGTCGGTCGATCAGACGAAAATGGCGCAGCAATTCATTGCCGCCATTCCCCATTCCAAGGAACTGGGGATGCAATATACCGAGGTGGGCGAAGGCTTTGCCGCGATGCAGATGCCATATGACACCCGCTTCATCGGCGACCCGCAGACCGGGGTGATTCACGGCGGCGCTGTCTTTGCCCTGCTCGATACCACTTGCGGTGCGGCGGTGATGAGCCACCCCAAGATGAAGGGCCATACCGCCACGATCGACCTGCGCATCGATTACATGCGCCCCGCCACCCCCGGCCAGACCATCCGCACCCGCGCCACCTGTTATCGGATGACCCGTTCGGTCGCCTTCGTGCGGGCCGAGGCGCTGGACGACAACGACGAAAATCCGGTCGCCAGCGCCACCGGGACCTTTACCGTGGGGGGCAACTGATGGGCCGCAAACCGATGGAACCCGTGCAGGTGGTCAAGCAGCGCCGCGATGCCGCGCTTAACGCGCTGGTCAATGGCGTGCCTTATATCCAGTTCCTCGGCATCCAATTCGACCGCCGCGGTGACGAGCTGACCGCGGTGATGCCATTCAAGGAAATGCTGATCGGCAACCCGATGCTGCCGGCGATCCACGGCGGCGCGACGGCGGCGTTCCTGGAAATGACCTCGATCATCGGGCTGAGCTGGTCGATCCTGTGGGAAAAGATCGAAAGCGGCGAAATCGATGCCGATACCCTGGTTGCGGGCAACATGCCCAGCTTGCCGAAGACCATCGATTTCACCGTCGATTACCTGCGCTCGGGCTTGCCGCGCGACGCCTATGCGCGGGCGCGGGTGAACCGGTCGGGGCGGCGCTACGCAAGCGTTCACGTCGAGGCCTGGCAGGACAATCGCGGCCGCCCCTTCGCCCAGGCGACCGGGCATTTCCTGATGCCGCAAAGCGATGGCTGAGGCCGCCGCGCCGCGCCAGGTCACGCATAAAAGGGTGCTGAAGATCGCCCTGCCCATCGTGTTGTCGAACGCCACCGTGCCCTTGCTGGGCGCGGTCGATACCGGCGTGGTGGGGCAGATGGGGCAAGCCGCGCCGATCGGCGCGGTGGGGGTGGGCGCCATCATGCTGACCGCGATCTACTGGATGTTCGGGTTCCTGCGCATGGGCACGACCGGGTTGGTCAGCCAGGCCCATGGCGCCGGGCAGACCGGCGAGGTCGCGGCGCTGCTGACCCGGGCCCTGCTGATCGCCTGGACGGCGGGTTTGGCCATCATCGCGCTGCAGCTGCCGATCTTCGGCTTTGCCTTCTGGGTGTCGCCCGCCACGGCGGAGGTCGAGGCGATGGCGCGCGATTACATGCAGATCCGCGTGTTCAGCGCTCCGGCGGCGATTTCGATCTACGGGATCACCGGCTGGCTGATCGCGCAGGAACGGGCGCGTTCGATGTTCGCGATCCAGCTCTGGATGAACGGCATGAACATCGTTCTGGACCTGGTTTTCGTGCTGGGGTTCGATTGGGGCGTGCAGGGGGTGGCCTGGGCCACCTTCCTGTCGGAATGGAGCGCCTTCGGCCTCGGCCTGTGGCTGTGCCGCGGCGCCTTCAACGTGCCGGCCTGGCGCGACTGGCCACGGGTGTTCGACGGCGAACGGCTGCGCCACATGATGGCTCTGAACGGCAATATCCTGATCCGCTCGGCGCTGTTGCAGGTGATGTTCCTGTCCTTCGTGATGCTGGGGTCCGATTTCGGCGATGTGACGCTGGCGGCGAACCAGGTTCTGCTGCAGTTCCTCTATATCACCGCCTACGGGATGGACGGGTTCGCCTTCGCGGTCGAGGCTCTGGTCGGCCAATACATGGGCGCGCGCGATCCCGCGCGGATGCGTCGCGCCGCGCTGCTGTGCAGTTTCTGGGGGCTGATGGTGGGGCTGCTGATGATGGCGGTGTTCGCTGTCGCGGGCGGTACGATAATCGACATCATGACCACCGCCGAACCGGTCCGGGCCGAAGCGCGGGTGTTCCTGGTCTACATGGTGCTGGCGCCGCTCACCGGTGTTGCCGCCTGGATGTTGGACGGGATCTTCATCGGCGCCACCGGCGGGCGCGACATGCGCAACATGATGGTGGTCAGCTTCGTCGTCTATCTGATTGCGCTGGCTGTGCTTTTGCCGATCTTCGGAAATCATGGCCTGTGGATATCCCTGTTGATATCCTTCGTCGCACGGGGCGTGACGCTGGGCCTGCGCTACCCTTCGCTGGAACGCCGGGCGATGGCTGTGGGGGGCTGATTTCCACAGGTTTCGGCCTGTGGATAAGTTGTGGAAAACGGCGTCTGGACGCCGTTTCTGTCAGAGAATCTCCAGCACCGCCTCGGGCGGGCGGCCGATGGCGGCCTTGCCATCCGAAAAAACGATGGGACGTTCGATCAGGACAGGATTTTCCGCCATCGCGGCGATCAAAGCCTCGTCATCATCGCTTTTGGACAAGCCGAGTTCCTTGAAATGCGCCTCTTTCACCCGCATCATGTCGATGGCTTTCACCCCCAGCATGTCGCGGGCGGCGCGGATTTCATCCGCGCTCGGCGCGTCTTCGAGGTATTTGCGGATGGTGACGCCGCGATCCTCGATCAGCGCCAGGGTCTGACGCGATTTCGAACAGCGCGGATTGTGCCAGATGGTGATCACAGCCAGTCCTCCCGTTTGGTGCCCACGGCTTCGGCCACGGTGCTGAAACCGTCGCGGTCCAGCAGCCGGTCCAGCCCGCGGGCGATCTCCGCCCCCAGACTCAGCCCGTGATAGATCAGCGCGGTGTAAAGCTGCACCGCCGAGGCGCCTGCGCGGATCTTGGCATAGGCGTCCTCGGCGCTGGAAATGCCGCCGACGCCGATCAGCGGCAGCCGCCCGTCGAGCCGCTGCGACAGCTGCGCCAGAACCCGGGTGGATTTTTCGAACAGCGGCGCGCCGGACAACCCGCCGGCCTCATTCGCGTGCGGCCCGTGCAGCCCAATCCGGTCCAGCGTGGTGTTGGTGGCGATGACGGCATCGATGCCGGTGGACAGCGCCACCTCGGCGATGTCGCCGATTTCCGCCTCAGACAGATCGGGGGCGATTTTCAGGAACACGGGGATCGGTCGTTCCAGCGCGTTGCGCGCCTCGATCACACCCGACAACAGCCCGGTCAGCGCCGCCGCGCCCTGCAGGTCGCGCAGTTTTTCGGTATTGGGCGAGGACACGTTGACGGTGGCGAAGTCCAGATGCGCGCCGCAATGGGCGAGGACGCGGGCGAAATCTCCGGCGCGGTCGTCGCTGTCCTTGTTGGCGCCGAGGTTCAGCCCCAGCACCATGTCGCGCGGGCGCTTGGCCAGCCGCGCGCCGATCGCCTCCATGCCGTCATTGTTGAAGCCGAACCGGTTGATCGCGGCGCGGTCTTCGGACAGGCGGAACAGGCGGGGTTTCGGGTTGCCCGGCTGCGGCCGGGGGGTGGCGGCGCCGACCTCGACGAAACCGAAACCGGCCCGCGACAGCGGCAGCAGCGCGCTGGCATTCTTGTCGAACCCGGCGGCCAGCCCGACCGGGTTGGCCATGTTCAGCCCCGCGACCCTGGTGCGCAGCCGGGGCGAGGTGACCAGGCCGGGCAGCGGCGCGGCCCCCAGTTGCAGCGCCTTGATCGCCAATCCATGCCCGGTTTCCGGGTCGATCCGGTGCAGCGCGGCCAGCCCGATCTTTTCGATCAGCTTCATAGCACCCCCTCGGGAAACTGGTGTTCGCCCTCGAACAGCGGCAGCGGTTTCGACCACAGCACATCCTCGAAGCGCAGCTTGCGGTAAAGATGCGGGAACGGCGCGCCGCCGCGCGACACTTCCCATTTCAGCGCCGCGCCCAGGGCCTCGCTTTCCAGCGCCAGCAGCACCAGATCGTCCTCGCCCTCGAAATGCTTCGCCGCCGTTTCGGCCACCTGTTCGCCGGTGGAAAAATGCACGAATCCATCGGCGACATCGACGGGGGCGCCGTCGGTTTCGCCATGGTCGACCAGGTCCTGCCATTCATCGGCGCGGAATATCTTGAAAATCAGCATATGCGCTCTGTGCCCTCAACCTGACCTCTGGTCAAGCGCCAGAACCTTCACGCGAAGTTTGACAAAGCCATGCCATTGCAATCAGCATCGTCATATTTCGATCATTAGGAGGGTTTCCCATGTTTGTTCGAATTCTGACCGGGGCCGCCGCATTGGCGCTGACCTCGGGGATGGCGATGGCGGATTACACGCTGCACGTGATCCACATCAACGATATGCACAGCCGGATCGAACCGATCAGCAAATACGATTCGACCTGCAGCACCGAGGACAATGCCGAGGGCAAATGTTTCGGCGGCGTGGCGCGTCTGGCCACCATGATCGGTCAGCTGCGCAAGGACCTGGCGGGCGAAAACGTCATCGTTCTGGATGCCGGCGACCAGTATCAGGGGTCGCTGATGTACACGACCTACAAGGGCGACGTGGAAGCCGAATTCATGAACAAGATCGGGTTCGACGTCATGGCAGTGGGCAACCACGAATTCGACGATGGCGATGCCGGTCTGCTGAAGCTGATCGAAAACGTGTCCTTCCCGGTGATTTCCGGCAATATCGACGTCAGCAGCACCAAGCTGCTGGTGGGCAAGGTCGCCAATCACACCGTTCTTGAGGTGGGCGGCGAAAAGATCGGCATCATCTCGGCGCTGGCCACCGATACCGCCGAAACCGCCAGCCCCTCGGACGCGGTCATTTTCACCGACGAGGTCGAAAGCCTGCAGCACGATGTCGCCACGCTGACCGACCAGGGCGTGAACAAGATCATCGCGCTGACCCATGTCGGCGTGACCAAGGATTTGTCCATCGCTGAAAAGGTCGACGGTCTGGACGCCATCGTCGGCGGCCATTCGCATACGCTGTTTTCCAATACCGAAGAGGGCGCGATGGCCTACCCGACCATGGTCGGCGACGTGCCGGTGGTGCAGGCCTATGCCTATTCGAAATATGTCGGCCACCTGGTGCTGACCTTCGATGACGCGGGCACGTTGAAATCGGCCAGCGGCGACACGATCGTGCTGGACGGGTCGGTCGCCGAAGACCCGGCCATCGTGGCGCGGGTGGCCGAACTGGCCGGCCCGATCGAGGAAATGAAGACCCGCGTGGTGGCGGAATCCTCGGCAGAAATCGTCGGCAGCCGCGACGTTTGCCGCGCGATGGAATGCCCGATGGGCAACCTGGTGGCCGATGCGATGCTGGACCGGGTGAAGGATCAGGGCATCCAGATCGCGATCCAGAACGGCGGTGGTCTGCGCGCGTCGATCGACGCCGGCCCGGTCACCATGGGCGAGGTTCTGACCGTGCTGCCGTTCCAGAACACGCTGTCCACCTTCGAGGTCACCGGCGCGACGATCAAGGAGGCGCTTGAAAACGGCGTCAGCCAGATCGAAGAGGGCGCAGGCCGCTTCCCGCAGGTGGCGGGCATGACCTTCACCTTCGACGCATCGCAGCCCGCGGGCAGCCGGATTTCCGACGTGATGGTCGGTGGCGAGCCGCTGGTCATGGACAAGGTCTATGGCGCGGTGTCGAACAACTACGTGCGCAACGGCGGCGACGGCTACAAGATGTTCCGCGACGCGTCGAACGCCTATGACTACGGCCCCGACCTGGCCGATGTCACCGCCGAGTTCCTAGCCAAGAACGGCGCCTATGCGCCCTATACGGACGGTCGCATCAAGGCGAAATAAGAGCGGGATCATCCCGAAAACAGAACGCGCGCGGGGTTCCGCGCGCGTTTTTCATTGCCGGTAGGGGGCGGGCGTCAGACCAGCGCCAGCACATCCTGCGTCGTCATCACCTTGGCATAGGACGCCGCCAGCGGCGCCATGAAGGCGGCCTGCACCATTTCGGGCGGCACGGTGACGCCGCCGAAAGCGGCCTCTTTCGCGCCGCAGGCGTCATGCGGCAGGATCACCTTGAAGCCGTGATCCACCGCCGCCCGGGTGGTGGCGTCGATGCACATCTGACTTTGCGCGCCGCAGATGATCAGCGTGTCGATCCCGGCCTCGCGCAGCAGGTCCAGCAGCCCGGTTTCGAAGAAACTGTTGGGCCGGTGCTTGGTCAGCACGGGTTCGTTGCCGATCGGGGCGACGCGGGGATGAATTTCGGCGCCTTCGGTTCCGGGCTGGAAAAACGGCGCACCGAGCGGGGTTTCGTGGCGGATATGAACGACGCCCAGGCCCGAGGCGCGGGCGTGGGCCAGCAGCAGCGCGGCGTTTTCGGCGACCTCGTTCATCAGCGCCACGGGCCATGCCCCGGCGGCGAAGTAATCGTTCTGGATATCCACGAGGATCAGGGCGGTTTTGCTCATTGTCGGCTCCTTACCAAATTCTGCAGGTTTTATGCCCCCGCTTGACCTGCGGGCCGATTGGCGAATATGACCAATGCTATGCAGAATCCGCCAAATTCCGATCACAGTATCGCGCTGGTGAATTATCCCGGCGCGCAGGCCGCTGCGCTTTATGGGCTGGGCGACCTGTTCGCCGTCGCCAACCGCTATGCCGAGGGGCAGGGCCGGATCGCGGTGACGACACTCGCCGACCCGGTCGAACAACGCTTCGACGCGATTGTGTTCCCGCCTAGCCTGGAAGGCGCGCGCGGCGCCGCCGATCACCCGCTGGCGCTGTGGGCGGCGGATCAGCACCGGCGCGGCGCGCGGGCCTGTTCGGTCTGCGCCGGGGCGTTCTGGCTGGGCCATGCCGGATTGCTGGAAGGCCGCCCCGCCACGACGCATTGGGCGCTGGAAGAAGAATTCCGCGCCGCCTTTCCCGGTGTCCGGCTGATCCCCGAATCGATCCTGGTCGACGACCACGACATCGTGACGGCGGGTGGGTTGATGGCCTGGCTCGACCTGGGGCTGTTCCTGGTCGGGCTGTGGGGCGGGCCGCATATGGTGTCGCGGGTGGCGCGGCATCTGCTGGTCGATCCGTCGGGCCGCGAGCAGCGCAATTACCGCAGCTTCCGGCCCCGGCGGCAGCATGGCGACGCCGCGGTGCTGCAGGTCCAGACCTGGCTGGAAACGCAGGCCGGCGAGGCGGTGACGGTCGACGACATGGCCCGGCGGGCGGGGCTGAGCACGCGCACCTTCCTGCGCCGGTTCCAGTCGGCGACCGGGCTGGCGCCCTCGGCCTATCTGCAGCAGCTGCGGGTGGAAAAGGCGCGCGGGTTGCTGGAACGCAGCCGCCTGCCGGTGTCGCAGATCGCCTGGGACGTCGGCTATGCAGATCCGTCGGCCTTTGCCCGCGTGTTCAAAGCGGTGACGGGCCTGCCAGCAGGCGATTACCGGCGCCGTTTCGGGTTGTCGAACATGGTGGAGGAAGGCTAACGGGCAGCCCCCGCCGCGGCGGGGGCTTTCCGGGTCAGGGCAGGGAGATTTCGCGGATGTAGACCGGGACGGTCATCACCGCCATGACCTTTTCGGACCCATCGAATATGGCCGAGAAACGCTCGGACGAAGACGAAAAACTCACGTCACCGTTCAACGGTTTGCCAAGCCCCTCGCTCAAGGCAAGATCGACCAGTTGCTGGTAGCGGTAGATACGCGAAAAATCCGGTTTGGCGGCGGAATAGGGGTTGAGTTCCCCCGGGGCCCAGTTCGGCGTACCGGTGGTATAATTCAGCGAAAAAGCGATTTCACCGCCGCCTTCGGGACGTATGACCCAGTTTTCGGAATGCTTGCGTCCCGGTGCGCCGGTGCCCTCCAGAACGCGCGTGCGCGATATATCGGCCGCGACGGCATTGCTGTAGGGGTCGGACGCGGGATTTGTCGTCACGAGGCTGAGAACATACATGCGCACGTTGTTGCCTTCGGTTTCCTTGCCAAGGCCGACGACAGCAGCAGCCAGGCGGGTGGCAGGATCGGTTGGTTTGCCGTCGGGATCGCGGGCGAGGTGTTGATCGATCAACCCGACCATCAGGTTGGCGCCTTTCATCGGCCCGTTGGGGAAGGGGATCGACGTCCAACCTTCCGGCATCAGGGCGTTTATCCCGTCGCTATTGGCCGACAGCCCGATCAGAACCCGGCTGTCTATATTCGATCCGACAGGTGTTTCCGCTGCCGCCGATAAGGCGCTGAGGGTCAGGAGCGCGACAAGAAAAGCGCCCATTCGAGTTTTGAGTGAAGGAAGAAAAGTCATTTTGGAACACCTCTCGCTGAGGAAAAAATGGTGCGCCAAGCTAGCAACGGGAAAAGGGGCCGTATTTGATCTGGGGCATTGACTTCGGGCGCGTTGGGGGATTCCCGCCCCAGGGGGCGACGTATGGGGTCCGATCCTCTTTGCCACTGCGAAAAGGCAGGTTACACTGAATCCATGGACCACCCGCTGATCGACCTGATAAATGCCAAGATCGCCAAGGCCGAGGCCGAGGGCGCCTTCGACAATCTCGAAGGGGCAGGAAAACCCTTGCCCGAATGCGACGACCCGGAAAACGCGCTGTTGAACCGGCTGGTGAAGGAAGCGGGCGGGGTGCCGGAATTCGTCAGCCTGTCGCGCGAATTGCAAAAGCTGCGCGAGGAATTGCGCGAAACCGGCGATCGCAGCCGCCGTCACGACATCCTGAAGGAAATGTCGATGATGGAAGCGAAGATCGACATCGCGCGCAAAGCCTACCGCTGACCACAGCCCCCGGCCGGATCAAAAAAAGACCGCGCGATGAAACGCGCGGCCAGTCTACGGGGAGATACCGATCCCGCCGCGGCCAGGGAGGAGGATAAACCACCGCGGCAAGCTTGTGCTTGAGGGATCAATCATCTGTATTTTAATCATACGGACAAAATGCGCTTTTGTTTAGGCGCCGCGGTGCGGGTCCTATCGCATCGCTTGTTTGCCGGGGGTTTTGGCTGTATGCCCCTCGGCCAATGAAACGGACGGGGCGCGCCGCCATGCAGCAGCCAGCATCGGAAAAATGCAGCGTATGTATGCGCGACCTGTCCTATGCCCGGGACGGGCATCAGGTGTTTTCCGGGCTGAACCTGGACCTGGCGGATCACCGCGTCGGCATCATCGGGCGCAACGGGTCGGGCAAGACGCAGATGGCGCGGCTGATCGCGGGGCTTGCCGCACCGGATGCGGGCGCGGTTACGGTGGGCGGGGTCGAGGTCGCCAAGGACCGCAAGGCGGCGCTGTCGACCGTGGGCATCCTGTTCCAGAACCCCGACCATCAGATCATTTTCCCCACCGTGGGCGAGGAACTTGGCTTCGGCCTGACCTCGCAGGGATTGGACAAGGCGGCGGCGCGGGACAAGGCGCAGGACATCCTGGCGCGGTTCAACCGCCCCGGCTGGTATGACCGGCCTGTCTATGCGCTGAGCCAGGGCCAGCGGCACCTGGTCTGCCTGATGGCGGTGCTGGTGATGGCGCCGAAGCTCATCGTGCTGGACGAACCCTATTCCGGGCTCGACCTGGCGACGACGGTGCGGCTGGGCCGTTACCTCGATGCGCTCGACCCGGGGCTGATCCATATCACCCACGATCTGCACAGTATCGGCGGATACGACCGGGTGATCTGGCTCGATCAGGGCGAGGTCCGCATGGATGGTGTGCCGGGCGATGTGCTGCCGGCTTACGAGGCCGAGATGCGCGACAGGGGAGGCCGCGATGATTTCGCTGACCTCTGAATACCGCACGCCCTATCACGCGCTTCCCGCCGCGGCGAAGCTGCTGGCTTTGTGCCTGTTCACCTTCGCGGTCTTCTACCTCGACAGCGTCGGCGTGGCGCTGGCGGTGACCGGGGCGGTGGCGCTGGCCTATGGCATCGGCGGCGGGCGCTTCGCGCGGCAGGGGCTGCGGATGATGCGGCCGGTATTCTGGATGGCGCTGATCATCCTTGCCTACCACCTGGCGATCGGCGAATGGGCCGGGGGGCTGGTGATCGTGCTGCGGCTGATCGCGGCTGTGGGGCTGGCCAACCTGGTGACGATGACGACGCGGCTTGACGATATGCTGGCGGTGGTCGAACGCGGGCTGGCGCGGATCGGCGTGTCAGAAAGGGCGCGGCGGCGGCTGGCGCTGTCGGTGGCCTTGGTGATCCGCTTCACCCCGGTGCTGGCGCAGAAGGGCGCGCGGCTGATCGAAGCCTGGCGCGCGCGCAGCGTGAAACGGCCCGGATGGCGGTTGCTGCTGCCGCTGGCCCTGCTGGCGGTGGACGATGCCGACCGGGTGGCCGAGGCGCTGAAGGCGCGCAGCGGCGGATTGTGATAGACTGACGGAATACCGAGGAGGACCATAGATGGAACGCAACCTGACCCAGATCGCCCTGTTCGCCGCGCTGATCGCGGCGCTTGGGCTGATCCCGAAATTCAGCCTGGCGAGCGGCGTGCCGATTTCGGCGCAATCGCTGGGCATCATGCTGTGCGGCACGGTGCTGGGCGCCAAGCGCGGCACGCTGGCTGTTCTGCTGTTCCTGGGCCTGGTGGCGCTTGGCCTGCCGCTGCTGGCGGGCGGGCGCGGGGGCCTGGGCGTGTTCAGCGGCGTGACCGTGGGATACCTGGCCGGCTTCGTCGCCGGGGCCTTCGTCACCGGGCTTCTGGCGCAGATGTGGCGCGGCCGGGGCGGTTGGATCCTGCCGTCGGTGGCGGCGCTGGTCGGCGGCGTGGTGGTGATGAATATCCTCGGCATTATCGGCATGGCGTGGAAGCTGGACAAGACGCTGGCCGAGGCGACGGTGCTGGCGCTGCCCTTCGTGCCGGGCGATTTGTTGAAATGCGTTCTGGCCGGGCTGATCACCCAGGCGCTGCAAAAGGCGCGTCCGGGGCTGCTGCAGGCCTGAACGGCACCTGAGCGAGACATGGAACGGGGCCCGGCGGGCCCCGTTTTCGTTTGGGTTGAAGGGGTTGTGAGGTAACATCGAATTTCTCGATCCAGATTATGCAATCCATCGCATTGTTGAATGCCCTTGTTTGCCTATGTTCCGACGCGATCCCCAAAGGGGGCGGCATGAACGGAGGACACATGACCAAGATCACCTTTATTCAACCCGATGGCAGCGAAAAGCAGGTCGAGGCCACGGACGGGCTGAGCCTGATGGAAACGGCGGTGAACAACGGCGTCGAGGGCGTCACCGCCGAATGCAACGGGTCGCTGGCCTGCGCCACCTGCCACGTGGTCCTGCCGCCGGAACTGTTCGCCAAGCTGGGCCTGCCCGAGGATCACGAGGACGACATGCTGGATTTCGCCGAATCCGGGCGGGAGAGCTGCAGCCGCTTGTCCTGCCAGGTGACGGTGTCGGCAGAACTCGACGGGGCGGTGATCCGGGTGCCGGGCGCCTGATCGCCACCGGGGCAGGGCGGCGCAAAGCCGGGGGCGCAATCGGCAGAATTGGCCCCCGAGCGGCCTTGACCTCAAAATTCCGATGGCATAGGAAGAGGCCCTGTTGAGCGGGCGTTGTGTAGTGGTAAGACCTTAGCCTTCCAAGCTAATGACGCGGGTTCGATTCCCGCCGCCCGCTCCAGTTTCTTACCCCCCGAAAATCGCACCGATGGCCAAGCCGAGCCCCCAGACGATCAGGATCGTGCCCGCGATCAGGTCGAGCCATCGCAGCGTGTCCGCCGCGATCTTGGCCCGCGCCCAAAGCGCGGCATGGACCAGGATCAGCCACCACAGCGCCGATCCCAGAAACACCCCGATCACCAGCCAATAGGCCGCATGCGGCGCGTTTCCGGCCGCCGCGCCAAGCGCCGCGATCATGCCGGTGAAGGCGAGGATCGTGGCCGGGTTGGACAGGGTCAGCAGATAGGTCGACCCGAAGGCGCCGAGCACCGATTTGGCGGGCGGGGCGGCGGCCTCCTCGGGCCGGTCGGCGAAGAAGCCGCGCAGCGTCATCAGCCCCAGCCAGGCGATCAGCAGCCCGCCGAACAGCTGCATCGGCGTGGCGTAGCGGGTCAGCAGACCGGTCGCCGACACCCCGGCCGCCACCAGCAAACCATAGGTGCCGTCCGCCGCCGCCGCGCCGAAGCCGGTGGCCAGCCCCGCCGCGCGGCCCTGGGCGACGCTGCGCCGGATGCACAGCAATCCGATGGGACCGACCGGTGCAGCGATGGCCAGGCCGATGCCCAGACCTTTCAGAAATACCTCAAGCATCGGGGATCTCCTTCAACGCGATGGCGGGGGTTTCCTTGGCGGTGTCCAGCGTGATGATGCTTTCGGTGCGCGACACGGCGGGCAGCGGTTTCACCACATCCGACAGGAAGCTCTGCAGGGCGCGGGTATCGGCCAGCCGCAGTTTCATCAGATAGGAATGCGGGCCACTGATATGGTGCAGTTCCTGCACCTCGTCGCGCGCGGTGAGCGCCGCCACCGCGTCGGATTCGCCCTCGAAATCCATGTCGATCAGCACGAAGGCACACAGATCGGCGCCGAACAATTCGGGCGACAGCGCCGCGTGCCAGCCCCGGATCGCGCCGTTCGTCGACAGCCGCCGGATACGTTCATTCGCCGCCGAAACCGACAGCGACACGGCCTGCGCGACCTCGGTACTGGAGGCGCGGGCGTTTTCCTGCAGCAGGGCGCAGATTTTGCGGTCGATGGCATCAAACATGGGATCAATTCCGGTGAAACGTGATTTGTGCGATACTATTTGCTGATTCTCTGTGATTAATCAAGCCCAATTCCCGCGTGGCCCGTCCGCTGCCGCAAGGCTTGCGGCGATCCCCCCGTCGTGCCGCAAATCGGCCGGGGCGTCCGGTGCCGCAGGGCCGCGACAGTCGCGCTGCTTGCCCCGGGGGCGCGTGTCGCATAAACCCGGTCGCGCAGGACAGGAAAGGAACGCCGATGGCCCGGAGCCCGATCACGGTCAATGAAGAGCGCGAGAAATCCAAGAAAGTCGGGGCGCTTCGCGAGCTCTGGCCGTTTCTGAACCCCTATAAATGGATGGTCTTCGGCGCCGGTCTAGCGCTGGTGCTGACCGCCAGCGTGTCGCTGACCCTGCCCTTGGCGGTGCGCCGGGTGGTGGACAATTTCAGCGGCGCGGATGGCGTTCTGCTGGATCAGTATTTCGGGGCGGCGATGGCGCTGGCGGCGCTGCTGGCGGTGGGGACCGGGCTGCGCTACGCGCTGGTCACCCGGCTGGGCGAACGGGTGGTCGCCGATATCCGCAAGGCGGTGTTTGACCGCATCATCGGCATGAGCCCAGCCTTCTTCGAAAACATCATGACGGGCGAGGTGCTGAGCCGGATCACCACCGACACGACACTGATCCTGTCGGTGATCGGGTCGTCGATTTCGGTGGCCCTGCGCAACATGCTGATCGGGATTGGCGGGCTGGGGTTGATGCTGTTCACCTCGGCCAAGCTGACCGGGCTGGTGCTGCTGATCGTGCCGCTGGTGATCGTGCCGATCCTGACGCTGGGCCGCAAGCTGCGGACGCTGAGCCGGGAAAACCAGGACTGGATCGCGGCGAGTTCCGGCAACGCCTCCGAGGCGCTGCTGAGCGTGCAGACGGTGCAGGCCTTCACCAACGAATCCAGCGCGCGGGGCGATTTTGCCCAGGTGACCGAAGCCAGCTTTGGATCGGCCAAGCGGCGGATCACCACCCGCGCGATCATGACCGTGATCGTGATCTTCCTGGTCTTCGCGGGCGTTGTCGGCGTGCTGTGGATCGGGGCCAACGACGTGCGCGCGGGCAACATGAGCGCAGGCGCGCTGGTGCAGTTCGTGATCTATTCGGTGATGGTCGCCGGGTCGGTCGCCGCGCTGTCGGAAATCTGGGGCGAATTGCAGCGCGCGGCGGGGGCGACCGAACGGTTGGTCGAATTGCTGCGGGCCGAGGACAGCGTCGCCGACCCCGCCGATCCCGCGCAGGTGCCGACGCCGGTCAGCGGCCATATCCGCTTCGAAAACGTGGGCTTCCGCTATCCGACGCGGCCCGATGTGTCGGCGCTCGACGGGGTCGATCTGGATATCCGTCCGGGCGAAACCGTGGCGCTGGTCGGTCCGTCGGGGGCGGGCAAGACCACGATCATTCAGACCATCCTGCGGTTCTACGATCCGCAATCAGGGCGCATCCTGCTGGACGGGACCGACCTGAAGGACATGGCGCGGGCCGAGTTCCGCAAGCACCTGGCCTTGGTGCCGCAGGACCCGGTGATCTTCGCCACCAGCGCGCGCGAAAACATCCGCTTCGGCCGCCCCGGCGCCAGTGATGCCGAGGTCGAGGCCGCCGCCAAGGCCGCCGCCGCGCACGAGTTCATCATGAAGCTGCCCGAAGGCTATGAAGCCCAGGTTGGCGAACGCGGCGTGATGCTGTCGGGTGGCCAGAAACAGCGCATCGCCATCGCCCGCGCGATCCTGCGCGACGCGCCGGTGCTGCTGCTGGACGAAGCGACCAGCGCGCTGGACGCCGAAAGCGAACGTGCGGTGCAGGCGGCGGTGGACGAGCTGGCGAAAACCCGCACCACGATCATCGTGGCGCACCGGCTGGCGACGGTGAAGAAGGCCGACCGCATCGTGGTGATGGAAGACGGCCGGATCGTGGCGCAGGGCACCCATGACGAACTGGTGGCCGAGGGCGGGCTTTACGCCCGGCTGGCGCGGCTGCAGTTCACCGACGGGGCCGCCGACGCCGCCTGAGCTGACGCGAGGTCAGGCAGAATTATACCGGAAAAGGGCGCTGTTTGCGCCCTTTTTTCGATTTGACGTTGCGCAAGCATTCGGTCGCGCATCTTGTCTCTCCCTGAAAACCCTTACAAATTGACGGCCGAGGGATAACGGCCCACCGGGCCGACGGAGGGAGAACGCCATGACATTCGCGTCGATCGATGACACCATTGCCATTGAACAGGAAATGGCCTGGGAAGACCGCGATACGCCCAAGACGCTGTATCAGATGCTGACGCGGACCAAGGACATGCATGGCGACCGCAACGCGGTGACCTTCCAATTGCTGAGCGGCCCCAAGGACAAGGCCGAAACCCTGAGCTGGAACGAATTGCACGCCCGCACCTGCCAGGCCGCCAACATGTTCCGCGATCTCGGCATCGGCGAACAGGACGTGATCGCCTGCATCCTGCCCAACTGCAACGAAACCGTCCTGACCATCCTGGGCGGCGCCATCGCCGGGATCATCAACCCGATCAACCCGCTGCTGGAACCCGAACAGATCGGCGCGATCCTGCGCGAAACCAACGCCAAGGTGGTGGTGACGCTGAAAACCTTCCCGAAAACCGACGTGTCGCAGAAGACCGCCGAGGCGGTGCGTCACGCGCCGCATGTGCACACGGTTCTGGAAATCGACCTGAACCGCTACCTGACCCCGCCGAAAAGCTGGATCGTGCCGCTGGTGCGCCCCAAGGGCGAGGGCGGCAAACACCATGCCGACGTTCTGGATTTCAACAAGACGCTGGCGAAATACCCCCGCGCGCTGTCCTTCGCCGACGCGACAGGCGACCGGGTGGCGGCCTATTTCCACACCGGCGGCACCACCGGCATGCCGAAAGTGGCGCAGCACCGCTATTCCGGCATCGTCTTTAACGGCTGGCTGGGCGGCAGCCTGCTGTTCAGCCCCGAAGACAACGTGATCTGCCCGCTGCCGCTGTTCCACGTTTTCGCCTGCCACGTGATCCTGATGGCGGGGGTCTTCTCGGGCGCGCATATCGTATTCCCGACCCCGGCCGGCTATCGCGGCGACGGCGTGTTCGACAATTTCTGGAAACTGGTCGAACGCTGGAAGATCAGCTTCATCATCACCGTGCCCACCGCCATTTCGGCGCTGATGCAGCGCCCGGTGGATGCCGATGTCAGCTCGGTGAAGACCTCGTTCTCGGGCTCGGCGCCGCTGCCGCAGGAACTGTTCAACCGGTTCGAGAAAGCCACCGGCGTCACCATCGTCGAAGGCTACGGCCTGACCGAGGCGACCTGCCTGGTGTCCTGCAACCCGGTCGACGGGCAGAAGAAGGTCGGATCGGTCGGCATCCGCTTCCCGCATTCGGATGTGCGTATTTTCAAGGTCGTGGACGGCGAACCGGTCGAATGCGGTACCGACGAGGTGGGCGAGATCTGCGTGTCCAACCCCGGCGTCTGGGCCGGCAACACCTATACCGAGGAAGCGAAGAACAGGGACCTCTACCACCACGGCAAATACCTGCGCACCGGCGACCTGGGCCGGATCGACGGCGACAATTACATCTGGATCACCGGGCGCGCGAAGGATCTGATCATCCGCGGCGGTCACAATATCGACCCGGCCGAGATCGAAGAGGCGCTGCTGGCGCATCACGACGTCGCCTTCGCCGGCGCTATCGGGCAGCCCGACGCCCATGCCGGTGAAATCCCCTGCGCCTATGTCGAACTGGTCGAAGGGGCCAGCGTGACCGGGGCCGAGCTGATGGAGCATTGCAAGGTCCACGTGCACGAACGCGCCGCCCAGCCCAAACACGTCGAGGTGCTGGACGAGCTGCCGAAAACCGCCGTCGGCAAGGTGTTCAAGCCCGACCTGCGCAAGCGCGCGATCACCCGCGTCTACAACGCCGCGCTGGACGAGGCGAAGCTGAACGTGAAGGTGGTCGAGGTGATCGACGACAAGAAACGCGGCCTTGTCGCCCGGGTCGAACGCACCGGCGTGGTGCATGACGACGAGGTGGGTCATGTACTGGGCGCCTTCACCCGGCCCTGGGAATGGGTCTGATCCTGACCTGATCGAGCGATGACAGCGCGGCCCTTCGGGGCCGCGTTTCAGTTCGGGGCGGTTTGCGCGGCGTCCCGGTCGGCAAAGCCCAGCAGCCAGTCGCGCACCATCGCCGCCTTGGGCGACGCGCCGGGATGCAGCTTGATGTAGAAATCGCGCGGCGAGGCCAGTTCCTCGGGCCAGAGCTTCACCAAAGCCCCCGACGCCACAAGCGGCCCGGTCAGCCCGCCCCAGCCCAGCACCGCGCCCACCGCATCCTGCGCCGCCTGCAGCGCGATGACGTAATTGTTCACACGGTATCCGCCGCCCAGCGGCCCGTCATAGCCCAGGTCGCGGCACCAGTCGGCCCAATGGGTCCATTCGATCCCCGGCATGTCCATGTGGATAAGCGGCGTGCGGGCGAAATCCCCGATGGTTTCGATCCGGTGCTTGGCGGCGAAATGCGGGCTGCCAAGCGCCGCGATCCGGTCGCGGAACAGCAGCCGCACATCGCCGCTGTCCTGCTCGATCCGCCCGTAATTGATGCTGAGATCGCAGGCGGGCGCGTGATCGGGGAAATCGGTGACGTTCTGCGACACCGGGATGTGCGGGTGGGTTTGCCAGAATTCCGCCAGTTTCGGCGCCAGCCAGAGCGAGCTGACAGCGGTCGAGGCGCGGATGGTGACCGTGGCGCTGGCCGCGTCCGAGCGCAGCTGCGCCACGGCGTCGGAAATCCCTTCGAACCCCCGTTGCAGTGCGACCAGCAGGTAGGCCCCGGTTTCGGTCAGCTCCACCCCGCGATGATTGCGGCGGAACAGCTGCTGGCGCAGCTCGGTTTCCAGCGCCTTGACCTGGTGGCTGACCGCCGCCGGGGTGACGTTCAATTCCTGCGCGGCGGCCTTGAAGCTGACATTGCGCGCGGCGGCCTCGAAACTGACAAGGGCGCTCATCGGGGGCAGGTTGTAGGGGCGCTGTGCCATAGGCGGATTGTCCCGTGCCGGGTGAAAGGGGCTGTCAGGCCTGCCGGAATCGGCGTTCTGGCTTAGTTCAGCTAATCCTTGGTTAGTCTAATTGCCGTTGTCAACGCGTCCCGCCCTTCGCAGGATTTGCCATCCGAGGCGAGACAGGGAAGGCGAAGGCGATGCTGGCAGAGGAACGCAAACCGGCCCGGGCCGGACGGCGGACGGGGCGCAGATCGGGGCGCGGGACGGACCGGGCGAATGGGCCGGGGCAGAACCCGCATCTTCGGGTGCCCTATATCACCCGGGGCATCCCCACCTATGACTTGCTGTCCGAGGACGCGCTGGACCGGATCGAAGCGGCGATGGATCGCATCCTGTCCGAAATCGGCATCGAGTTCCGCGACGACCCGGCCACGGTCGAATTGTTCCGCGCGGCGGGCGGCACGGTGCGCGAGGTCAGCCGCGATGTCTGGAACATCCGTTTCGCGCCGGGAATGATCCGCGAGTTGGTGAAAACCGCCCCCGAACGGTTCACCCAGCACGCCCGCAACCCGGCCAATTCGGTGGAAATCGGCGGCGACGCGATGGTGTTTGCGCCCTCCTACGGGTCGCCCTTCGTGATGGATCTGGATAACGGGCGGCGCTACGGCACGATCGAGGATTTCAAAAACCTGGTGAAGCTGAGCCAGTCTTCGCCCTGGCTGCACCATTCCGGCGGCACCATCTGCGAACCGACCGACGTGGCGGTGAACAAGCGGCACCTGGATATGGTTTACGCCCATATGTGCTATTCCGACCGGGCCTTCCTGGGGTCGATCACTGCACCGGAACGGGCCGAGGATTCGATCGAAATGTGCCGCATCCTGTTCGGGACGGATTTCGTCGACGACCATTGCGTGATCATGGGCAATTTTAACACCACCTCGCCCTTGGTGCTGGATGGGGTGACGACGCAAGGGATCACCGCCTATGCGCGCGCCGGGCAGGGATCGGTCCACGTGCCCTTCCTGCTGGGCGGGGCTGTGGCGCCGCTGACCATGGCCGGGGCCGTCGCGCAATGCCTGGCCGAATCGATGACCGCCTGCGCGCTGACCCAGCTGGTGCGCCCCGGCGCGCCGGTGGTGCTGGGCGGGTTCCTCAGCTCGATGGCGTTGCGTAGCGGATCGCCCACCTTCGGCACGCCGGAACCGGCGCTGGCCTCGCTGGTGATGGGGCAGATGGCGCGGCGGTTCAGGTTGCCACTGCGCTGCGCGGGGAATTTCGCCACCTCCAAGCTGCCCGACGGGCAGGCGATGCAGCAGGCGATGATGTCGATGATGTCGGCGGTGCAGGGCGGGGCCAATTTCATCCTGCATTCGGCCGGGTTCCTCGATGGGCTTTTGTCGATGTCTTACGAGAAATTCGTGATGGATTGCGACATGTGCGGGGCGCTGCACGCCTATCTGAACGGGATGGCGGTGGATGACGACACGCTGGGCATCGAGGCGCTGGCGGAACAGGGGCCGGGCGAACACCTGTTCGGCACCGCCCACACGCTGCGCCATTACAAGACCGCCTATTGGGACAGCGCGCTGAACGACGACCAGCCGTTCGAAACCTGGTTGGACCAGGGCGGGGCCGATTACGCCAGCCGCGCCAACCGGCGCTGGAAGCAGCATCTCGCCGATTATCAGCCGCCCGCGATGGATGCGGGCACCGATGAGGCGCTGAAAGACTTCATCGCGCGCAAAAAAGCATCCATGCTGGATGCGTGGTACTGAAACTCACGACACAGGAAAGACCGCGAATGTCCAAGGACCCGCTGCTGCAGCCCTATCGGCTGAAACACCTGACCCTGCGCAACCGGATCATGACCACCAGCCACGAACCCGCCTATGCCGAGGACGGGATGCCGAAGGAACGCTACCGCGCCTATCACGCGGAACGGGCGCGGGCCGGGGTGGCGCTGACGATGACGGCCGGATCGGCCTCGGTCTCGCGCGACAGCCCGCCGTCCTTCGGCAATATCCTGGCCTACAAGGACGAGGTGGTGCCGTGGATTCGCGAGCTGACCGATGCCTGTCTCGAACACGGCGCGGCGGTGATGATCCAGCTGACCCATCTGGGCCGCCGCACCGGGTGGGACAAGGGTGATTGGCTGCCCACGCTGTCGCCGGGCCCGCACCGCGAACCGGCGCATAGGGCGTTTCCCAAGCTGATGGAGGATTGGGATATCGAGCGCGTCATTGCCGATTTCGCCGATGCCGCCGAGCGGATGAAGGCGGGCGGCATGGACGGGATCGAGCTGGAAGCCTACGGCCACCTGATCGACCAGTTCTGGTCGCCCTTGACCAACACGCTCTCCGGTCCTTACGGCGCCGGGTCGCTGGACGACCGGATGCGTTTCGGGCTCGACGTGATCAAGGCGATCCGCGAACGGGTGGGCGAGGATTTCATCCTCGGCGTCCGTTTCACCGCCGATGAGGCGGCGGCGGGCGGCATCGACCCTGAAATGGGATTGCAGATCGCCGAGCGGCTGAAAGCGACCGGGCAGGTGGATTTCCTCAACGTGATCCGCGGCCGTATCCATACCGACCCGGCGCTCACGGGCGTGATTCCCTTGCAGGGGATGAAAAGCGCGCCGCATCTGGATTTTGCCGGATCGGTGCGGGCGGCCACCGGCATGCCCACCTTCCACGCCGCGCGCATCCCCGACGTGGCGACGGCGCGCCATGCGGTGTCCGAGGGATTGCTCGACATGGTGGGGATGACCCGGGCGCATATGGCCGATCCGCATATCGTGCAGAAGATCAAAGAGGGGCGAGAGGACGATATCCGCCCCTGCGTCGGCGCCACCTATTGCCTCGACCGGATCTACCAGGGCGGCGCGGCCTTGTGCATCCACAACGCCTCCACGGGGCGCGAACTGACCCAGCCGCATGCGATCGCGCCTGCACCCGAGCGCAAACGGGTGGTGGTGGTCGGCGCCGGTCCCGGCGGGCTGGAAGCCGCGCGGGTAGCGGCGGAGCGGGGGCATCAGGTGACCGTGTTCGAGGCGCAGCCCGATCCGGGCGGGCAGGTGCGGCTGACCGCGCTGAACCCGCGCCGGCGCGAAATGATCGGCATCATCGACTGGCGCATGTCCCAATGCGCCGCGCGCGACGTGGAGTTCCGCTTCAACACATGGGCCGAGGCCGAGGACGTCACCGCGCTGACCCCCGACGTGGTGATCGTCGCCACCGGCGGTTTGCCCAATGCGGAACTGTTCGAAACCGACGGCGATCAGGACCTGGCGGTTTCCGCCTGGGACCTGATTTCGGGCGACGCGAAGCCCGGGCGCAACGTGCTGATCTATGACGAAAGCGGCGATCACCCGGCGCTGATGGCGGCGGAGGTCGCGGCGGAGGCCGGGGCAAGGGTTGAGGTGATGACCCCCGACCGGACCTTCGCCCCTGATATCATGGGGATGAACCTGACCCCCTACATGGCGGCGCTGCAGGGCAGGGATGTCACTTTCACCGTCGCCCGTCGCCTGTTGGGCGTGGCCCGCGAGGGCAACCAGTTGCAGGCGCGGATCGGCACCGATTACAGCGATCATGTGAGCGAGGCGCTGTATGATCAGGTGGTGGTGAATTACGGCACCCGGCCCTTGGACGATCTCTATTTCGATCTGAAACCGCTCAGCACCAACCTGGGCGCGGTCGATTACGATGCGCTGATCGACGGTCGCCCGCAGCAGGTCAACCGCAACCTGGAGGGGCGGTTCCGTCTCTACCGCATCGGCGACGCGGTCAGCCCGCGCAACACCCATGCGGCGATCCATGACGCGCTGCGACTGGTGCGGGAAATCTGAGGCAGATGGGGGAACGGGGAAAGGCGGATGGCATGAGAATCGGCGTGTTGGGACTGGGCACCATCGCCTCGGCGGTGGTCGAGGGAATCGCGGGCGACGGGCATGACATCACCGTGTCGCGGCGCGGCGAATCCCATGCGGCGCGGCTGTCGGGCATGTTCGGCAATGTCTCCGTGGCGGATAACCGGCAGGTGGTCGAGGCAAGCGAGGTAGTGATTCTCGGCCTGATGGCCGAGGTCGCAGCCGATCTCCTGCCCGGTCTGTCCTTCCGCGCCGACCAGCAGGTGATCACCCTGATGGCGGGCGCGACGTTGGAACAGGTCGCGGATTGGGTCGCCCCGGCCCGCGCCAGCGCGATCGTGATGCCGTTCCCGGGCATCGCCCGGGGCGGATCACCGATCATGGCGCAGGGCGATATGGGCTTGCTGAACGCGCTCTTTGGCGCGCGCAATACGGTTTATGAGCTGCAGGATGCCGGGGAAATGGCCGCCTATCTGGCCGCGCAGGCGGTGCTGTCGCCTGCGGTGAAGCTGGTCGCCGATGCAGCAGGGTGGCTGGGCGAACATGTGGCCGATCCCGATCAGGGCGAATCCTTCCTGCGCCATCTGGTGGGCTCCAGCCTGGAAGGCTCCGACTGCGCCACGCTGCTCAGGGCGCTGGATACGCCGGGCGGTTACAATCAGCGCCTGCGCGAGCACATGGTGCAAAGCGGCATGAGCGATGCGCTGATCGAAGGCTTGGAAAAGCTCGGCGGCAAGGGGTGAGGTCCGCTTTTGCGGCTGTCCGATCGCTAAGACTATGGGGAAGATGGTGCTGCTGGACAGGATTGAACTGTCGACCTCTCCCTTACCAAGGGAGTGCTCTACCACTGAGCTACAGCAGCGCCGTTTTCCGGTCGTCGGATCATGTCCTGTCCGACCGTGGGGGGCTGATTAACGGGATTTGATTCCGGGTGCAAGCGTTATCTGGACGGTTTTTTCACCCTCATGTATGACAGTGCCATGGAGCAGAAGCATAACGGCAAAAAACAACCGAAAAAGACCGATACGCGCGAGGACCGATTGAAGGCCGCGCTGAAGGCCAATATGGCCAAACGCAAGGCCCAGGCGCGCGCCCGGGCGGCGGACGGGTCTGATAATAACGGCAAGGGGCAGGACTGATGGATTCGATTATCGTGACGGGCAACGGCCCGCTGAGCGGGCAGATCCCGATCGCCGGGGCCAAGAACGCCTGCCTGACCCTGATGCCGGCGACTTTGCTGTCCGAGGAACCGCTGACCCTGACCAATGCGCCCAGGCTGAGCGACATCAAGACGATGACCCAGCTGCTGCAATCGCTGGGGGCCGAGGTGACCTCGATGCAGGACGGCCAGGTGCAGGCGATGTCGAGCCACAACCTGACCACCACCCGGGCCGATTACGATATCGTGCGCAAGATGCGCGCCTCGAACCTGGTGCTGGGGCCGCTGCTGGCGCGCGAACATCATGCCGAAGTATCGCTGCCCGGCGGTTGCGCCATCGGCGCGCGGCCGATGGATCTGCATATCTCCGCGCTGGAAGCGATGGGGGCCGAGATCGAGCTGAAGGACGGCTACCTGCACGCCAAGGCGCCGGGCGGTCTGAAGGGCGCGGTGCACGAGCTGCGCTTCGCGTCCGTGGGGGCGACCGAAAACGTGGTGATGGCGGCGACGCTGGCCAAGGGCACCACGGTGCTGAAAAACGCCGCCCGCGAACCCGAAATCGTCGACCTGGTGGAATGCCTGCGCAAGATGGGCGCCCAGATCGAAGGCGAGGGCACATCGACCATCACCATCCAGGGCGTCGATCGCCTGAATGGCGCCACCCACCCGGTGGTGACCGACCGGATCGAGCTGGGCACCTATATGCTGGCCCCGGCGATCTGCGGCGGCGAGGTGGAATTGCTGGGCGGCCGGATCGACCTGGTCGGCGCCTTCTGCGAAAAGCTCGACGCCGCCGGGATTTCGGTGGAGCAAACCGACAAGGGTCTGAAAGTGGCGCGCAAGAACGGCCGGGTCCGCGCGGTCGACGTTGTCACCGAGCCTTTCCCGGGCTTCCCCACCGACCTGCAGGCGCAGATGATGGCGCTGATGTGCACCGCCGAGGGCAAATCGGTGCTGGAAGAACGCATCTTCGAGAATCGCTTCATGCATGCGCCCGAACTGACGCGCATGGGCGCCGAGATCGAGGTGCATGGCGGCACCGCGACGGTGACCGGGGTGGAAAAACTCAAGGGCGCGCCGGTGATGGCGACCGACCTGCGCGCGTCTGTTTCGCTGATCCTCGCCGGGCTGGCGGCGGAAGGCGAAACCATCGTGAACCGGGTCTATCACCTGGATCGCGGCTATGAACGGGTCGAGGAAAAGCTGCGCAATGTCGGCGCACGGATAGAACGGGTGAACGCGGAATGAGCGAAGACGCACGGTTCGAAGACGGGCGCGAGGCGCCGCTGAATCTCGGGGCGCTGGAAGAAGGCGACCTCGAGGTGATCTCGGCGCTGGTGCAAGATGCGGTGTTTCCGGCGGCCGAAATGACCTGGCGCCCGCGCGAACGCCGCTTTGCGCTGCTGTTGAACCGGTTCCGCTGGGAAGACCGCGGCCGCGACCGCCACGGCGCCGAGCGGGTGCAATCGCTGCTGGCGTTCGACAACGTGCTGAAGGTCGCCTCGCAGGGCGTGGAAAAGGGCGACAAGGACATGGTGCTGTCGCTGCTGTCGATCGACTGGCAGCCGGGCGAAGCGCCGGGCGGCACGGTGGAACTGACCCTTGCCGGCGACGGCGCGATCCGGCTGCAGGTCGAAGCGCTGGAAGCGGTGCTGAAGGACGTGACCCGCCCCTATCGGGCACCGTCGGGCAAGGCGCCGGGACACCCGGACGAGGCGTGACCAGATTGTGCGCGCTTGCAGCGCGCGCTTGATATCTCACGAATTTGTCTGCGCCAAATTCGCTCGGGCTTTGCCTCCGGCGGGAATATTTGGAAACAGGAGAAGGGCTGTTGCGCCCTTGCTTCTTCTGTTCAGAAATATCCCGGGGTGAATTGGCCGCAGGCCAAGAGGGGCAGGGCCCCTCATTTCCCTTCACAGGAATGCTTGAGACCCGCGCACGGGGCTTGTATGTCAGGGCGCATCACCCGGAGGGACCATGCCTGTATTCCTGAACGCAACCGATGCCGATTTCGAAACCGCCTTCACCGCTTTGCTGGGCGCCAAGCGTGAGGACAGTCCCGATGTGGACGATGTCGTGGCCGGCATCATTGCCGATGTGCGTACCCGCGGCGATGCGGCGCTGATCGAGCTGACGGCGAAGTTCGACCGGCTGGAGCTTACCCCTCAGACTTTGCGCTTCTCGCCGGACGAGATCGCGGAACTGGTGGCGCAGGTCCCCGCAGAGGAACGCGAGGCGCTGGAACTGGCCGCCGCGCGCATCCGTGCCTATCACGAAAAGCAGCTGCCCGAGGATGCCTATTGGACCGACGAGGCCGGCGCCGGGCTGGGCTGGCGCTGGACGCCGGTGTCGGCGGCGGGGCTTTACGTGCCGGGCGGGCTGGCCTCTTACCCGTCCTCGGTTCTGATGAACGCGATTCCCGCCAAGGTGGCCGGGGTGGAACGCTTGGCCATCGTGGTGCCGACCCCGGACGGGGCGGCCAATCCGCTGGTGCTGCTGGCGGCGCAGATCGCCGGGGTGGACGAGATTTACCGCATCGGCGGGGCGCAGGCGGTGGCGGCGCTGGCCTATGGCACCGAAACCGTGCAGCCGGTGGACAAGATCACCGGGCCGGGCAACGCCTTCGTCGCCGCGGCCAAGCGGCGGGTGTTCGGCAAGGTGGGCATCGACATGATCGCGGGGCCGTCGGAAATCCTGGTCATCGCCGATGGCGATGCGAACCCTGACTGGGTCGCGCTGGACCTGTTGAGCCAGGCCGAGCATGACGAAAGCGCGCAGTCGATCCTGATCACCGACAGCGCCGATTTCGCCAAGGCCGTCACGGCGGCGGTGGAACGCAACCTTGAAACCCTGGAACGGCGCGCCATCGCCGGGGCGAGCTGGCGCGATTTCGGCGCGGTGATCGTGGTCGACGACCTCGACCGGGCCGCCGAATTGTCGAACCGGGTGGCGCCGGAACACCTGGAGCTTTGCGTCGCCGATCCCGACGCGCTGGCCGAAAAGATCACCCATGCGGGCGCGATTTTCCTTGGAGGCTGGACGCCCGAGGCGATAGGCGATTACGTCGGCGGGCCCAATCACGTGCTGCCCACCGCGCGATCCGCGCGGTTCTCCTCGGGTCTGTCGGTGATGGATTTCGTCAAGCGCACCACGCTGGCCAAGATGACGCCCGCGGCGCTGCGCGCCATCGGCCCGGCGGCCGAGACGCTGGCGAATTCGGAAAGCCTGCAGGCGCATGGGTTGTCGGTGCGCGCGCGGCTGGATCAGCTGAACGAAGACTGAGGCTTTGCGCGGGGCGCTGTCCCCGCGCGGACGCGATTGCGGGTCCCGTGCCGCGACGTCCTTTGCGCGCGTATTGCGCCGGAAGGGGACGCAGGCTAACAGGGTTATGTCCAAAGCATAGCGAGATCGAAGCCATGTCCCGTATCAGTCACATCGAACTGGATGACCGCAACCTGCCGCCGCCGACGCCCGAGATCGAGCAGGAACGCAAGGTGGCGATGTTCGATCTGCTGGAAGACAACAGCTTCGACCTGCCCAAGCGCGATGACCGGGTGGTGCCCGACGGACCCTACCGGGTCGGGCTGTCGATCAAGGAAAAGCGTCTGGTCTTCGATATCGCCACCGAGGACGCGCAGAAGGCCGCCGAATTCCACCTGTCGCTGTCGCCGTTCCGCCAGGTGGTCAAGGATTACTGGGCGATCTGCGAAAGCTATTACGACGCGGTCAAGAACATGCCGCCGAGCCAGATCGAAACCATCGACATGGCCCGGCGCGGCATCCACAACGAAGGCGCCCGCATCCTGCAGGAACGGCTGGAAGGCAAGGCCGTGGTCGACAGCGACACCGCGCGGCGGCTGTTCACGCTGATCTGCGTGCTGCATTTCGGAGGCTGAGGCGCGTGCCCGACACCCTGCCACAATCGGTCCTGTTCTGCTGCGACCACAACTCCGTCCGCTCGCCCATGGCCGAGGGGATCATGAAGAAATTCTACGGGGCCGGCACCTATGTGCAGTCGGTGGGGGTCAAGGGCGACGCGGAAATCGACGGTTTCGCCATCGCTGTGTGCCAGGAAATCGGGGTGGAACTGTCGCGCCACAAGGTGCGCGGGTTCGACGATCTGAACGAATATGGCGAGGATCTGTCCTCCTTCGACCTGATCGTGGCGCTGACCCCGGCCAGCAAGCACCAGGCCGAGGAACTGACCCGGATCTATCACCTCGACGTGGAATACTGGCCGATCTCCGACCCCAGCGGCCAGGGCGAAACCCGCGAGGCCAAGCTCGACGCCTATCGCAAGAGCCGCGACCAGATCGTCGAGCGGTTGATCGACCGCTGGGGCGCCCCGAGGGAAAACGCATGAACGATACGATCAAGACCTATTTCGACGCCTTCAATGCCGGCGACGTGGACACCATGCTGTCCTGCCTGGCCGAGGACGTGGCGCATCACGTGAACGAAGGCCAGGTGCGCACCGGCAAACCGGCCTTTGCCGAGTTCTGCGCCCATATGAACCGCTGCTACCGCGAAAACCTGACCGACATGGTCATTTTCGAGGCCGAAAACGGCAACCGGGCGGCGGCGGAATATATCGTCAACGGCACCTATCTGGAAACCGACGAGGGCCTGCCGGAGGCGAAGGGGCAGACCTACCGCCTGCCTGCCGGGTCGTTCTTTTCGCTGCGCGACGGCAAGATCACCCGGGTGGTGACCTATTACAACCTGGCCGACTGGATCGCACAGGTTTCCAAGTGATCCGGGTCGAGGTCCTGACCGGCGCGGCGCTGGAAGCGGCGCTTGAAGATGTCGCGCGGCTGCGCATCGCGGTGTTCCGCGACTGGCCCTATCTCTATGACGGCGATCTGGAATACGAAAAGCGCTACCTGCAAAGCTACCGCGACAGCGCGGGCGCGGTGGTGGTGGGCGCCTTCGACGGCGACCGTTTGGTCGGGGCGGCGACCGGCACCCCGATGGAGGATCACGCCGACGATTTCGCAGCCGCCTTCGAGGGCACGGGCGAACGGCTGGAAGACATCTTCTACTGCGCCGAATCGGTGCTGCTGCCGGACTATCGCGGCCGCGGCATAGGGCACCGGTTTTTCGACCTGCGCGAAGACCACGCGCGCAGGCTGGGGCGGGCGAAATGCGCCTTCTGCGCGGTGATGCGGCCCGAGGATCATCCGATGCGCCCCGCCGGGTACCGGCCGCTGGACGACTTCTGGAAAAAGCGGGGCTATGCCAAGCTTCCCGGTGTGATCGCGTGCTTCCGCTGGAAGGATGTGGGCGAGACCGAGTCGAGCGAAAAGCCGTTGCAATTCTGGATGCGCTCTCTGTAAAGCTGCAACAGCGATATATTTTTGTGCAGAATGGGGGCCGGTCATGAAAGTGGCGACAGCAGCCTACCCGCTGGACTGGTTTCACGACTGGTCGGGCTATGAGGACAAGATGCGGGCCTGGGTGTCCGAGGCCGCCGGGCAGGGGGCCGATCTGCTGGTCTTCCCGGAATACGCGGGGATGGAACTGGCTTCCTTGGCGGGCAAGGAAATCGCCGCAGACCTGGCCGGATCGATCCGGGCGGTGTCGAACCGGGTGGCGCGGTCTAACGCTGTCATGTCCGCACTGGCGCAGGAATTCGGCGTTTACATCCTTGGCGGATCGGCCCCGGTGCAGGATGTCGACAAGGTGGTGAACCGGGCGCCGTTCTTTGCCCCGTCGGGCGCGATGGATCACCAGGACAAGCAGATCATGACCCGGTTCGAGCGCGAAGACTGGGGCGTCGCGGGCGGCGGGCCGCTGAAGATTTTCGAAACCGCCTTGGGCCGGATCGGCGTGCTGATCTGCTATGACAGCGAATTCCCGTTGCTGGCCCGTGCGCTGGCCGAGGCGGGGTCGGAGTTGATCCTGGTGCCGTCGTGCACCGAGGCGACGGAAGGCTACTGGCGGGTGCGGATCGGTGCGATGGCGCGCGCGCTGGAAGGCCAATGCGTGACGGTGATGGCATCGCTGGTGGGCGACCGGCCCGACATCTACGCGGTCGAGGAAAACACCGGCATGGGCGGCGTTTTCGGCCCGCCCGACGAGGGGTTCCCGCCCTCCGGCGTGATCGCCGAAGGCACCCTGGGCGCGCCCGGCTGGACCTATGCCGATATCGACCTGGCCCGCATCCACGCGGTGCGCGCGGACGGTCACGTGCTGAACAAAACCCACTGGGATGACCAGCAGGGCCGCATCGGAAAACCGCTGGACACCCTGCTATAGCGCGATTGGGGCTTGAAAATCGCGCAAAATAGGCTCATTTAACGCGCGTCCCGCACTGGGCGGGGCGAAAAAGCAAGGAGATAACATGGCCAAGGAAGAAATGCTCGAATTTCCCGGTGTCGTGAAGGAACTCCTGCCCAATGCGACGTTTCGGGTCGAGCTTGAGAATGGCCATGAGATCATCGCACATACGGCAGGTAAGATGCGCAAGAACCGCATCCGCGTTCTGGCTGGCGACCGGGTTCAGGTCGAAATGACCCCCTACGATCTGACCAAGGGTCGGATCAACTACCGCTTCAAGTAAGTGCGTCTGATCCTCGGATCGGGCAGCCCGCGGCGCAAGGAGCTGCTGGCGCAAATCGGGGTTGTGGCGGATGACATCCGCCCGCCCGATATCGACGAGACCCCCCTGAAAAACGAACTGCCGCGGCCCTATTGCGCCCGCATGGCGATCGAAAAGGTGCGCGCGGTGCAGGCCGATGACAACGATATCGTGCTGTGTGCCGATACCACCGTCGCGCTTGGCCGCCGTATCCTGGGCAAGCCGGAAAATGCGGGCGAGGCGGCACAATTCCTGCTGGCCATGTCGGGGCGGCGTCACCGGGTGATCACTGCCGTCGCGGTGCGCCGGGGTGACAAGGTCTGGGAAAAGGACGTGGTCACCAACGTGCGGATGAAGAACCTGTCGGATGAGGAACTGAACGCCTACCTGGCCACCAACGATTGGCAGGGCAAGGCGGGCGGTTACGGTATCCAGGGCCCCGCCGGGGCGCTGATCCCGTGGATTTCGGGATCGTTCACCGCCGTCGTCGGATTGCCGCTGACCGAAACCGCCGGGCTTTTGCAGGCCGCGGGCTACCCGCTATGGAGGCAGGCATGAAAGGCCGTCAGATCATCCTCGACCATCTCGACGGGCGCGAAGCCGCCGCCTTGATCGTCGATGGCAAGCTGCACGACATCCTGATCGATTCCGATCTGCCGCGCGTCGGCACGATCTACCGCGCCGTCGCCGAACGGCCGATGAAGGGGCAGGGCGGATTGTTCCTGAAAACCCCCGACGGCAGCGCGTTTCTGCGCCAGGTCAAGGGTATCGCTCCGGGTGAGAGGATGCTGGTGCAGGTCACCGGCTATGCCGAGGACGGCAAGGCGCTTCCCGTCAGCCAGAAAGTCCTGTTCAAAAGCCGCTACGCCATCGTGACGCCCGATGCGCCGGGGATCAACATCAGCCGCCGGATCCGCGACGACGACACCCGCGACGTGCTGCTGGGCATCGCCCGCGAGGTGATGGAAGACAACGATATGGGGCTGATCCTGCGCTCGTCCTGCGCCGATGGCGAGGCGGGCGAGATCGCCGAGGATATCGCCGAAATGGTCGATATGGCCGCCCGCGTCACCGCCGACCGCGACGGCGATGCGGAGGTTCTGACCGAAGGCGACGGGCCGCATGCGATGGCCTGGCGCGAATGGACCGACCCGGCCGATATCGTGACCGAAGCGGGCGGGTTCGAACGCCACGGCGTGCTGGACCTGATCGACGAGGCGCGCCAGCCGCTGGTCCGTCTGTCGGGCGGCGCCTTCATGTATGTCGAACCCACCCGCGCGCTGGTGGCGGTGGACGTGAACACCGGCAACGATACCTCGCCCGCGGCGGGGCTGAAGGCCAATATCGCCGCCGTGAAGGACTTGCCGCGCCAGTTGCGGCTGCGCGGCTTGGGCGGGCAGATCACCATCGACCTGGCGCCGATGCCCAAGAAGGATCGCAAGACCTTCGAGCTGTCGCTGCGCGCCGCCTTCAAGGCCGACCTGATCGAAACCATGCTGGCTGGGTGGACGCCGCTGGGCCATTTCGAACTGCAACGCAAACGCGACCGCCTGCCGCTGTCGGAGCTCCTGCCATGAGCTGCCCGATCTGTGGCGAAAAGAGCGATCCGAAATTCCGCCCCTTCTGTTCCAAGCGCTGCGCCGATATCGATCTGGGCCGCTGGATGAGCGGCAAATACGCGATCCCCTCGGACGATCCCGAGGATATCGAGGAGGCGGTCGAGGAAATCGAACGCCAGATGTCCAAGCCGCATTGAGGGGCGATGAGCCGAGCCAGCGTCAGTTGCGGGGTGGCGCTGAAACCTTTGAACATGGCAGTTTATGCCAGCCTCGTCCGCGCTCGTTGTCAATGACAGGACAAGCCTCTCCAAAGCGCCAGCCCGTCGGGGCGGGCTGACGCTGGCCCGGCGGCCTTCGGCCTTGTTCCGGGCCGGGTTTAGTCCAGCGTTTCAGACACTTCCCGCAGCAGCTTCAGGAAATGTTCCTGCATCTGGGTCGGGTGCCAGTCGGCCCGCTGGGTGACGCCGATTGTGCGCGGCGTATCGTCGATCTCCACCGGCAGCTGCACCATCACCCCCAGTTTGATTTCGTCGCTGACCTGGGTCTGCGAAATCATCGTCAGCCGGCCGGCGCTTTCCAGCAGGCTGCGGACCAGGATGATGGCGCTGGTTTCGATCACCCGGGTCGGTTCCGGCAATCCGTGGGTGCGGAAAAACGCCGCCGCCTGATCGCGGGTGGGCGTGCCCTTGCGCGGCAGGATCCAGGGATATTCGGTCAGCTCCTCCAGCGGGATGTCGCTGCGTTTCGCCAAGGGGTGGGCCGGGTGGCAGAAAATGCCAAGCCGGTCGTCGAACAGTGGGGCCTGTTCCACGTCCTCGGCCGGGGGCGGGTCGCGCAGGGCGCCCAGCATCAGGTCAATCTCGCCGTAGCGCAGCCCGTTCAGCAGGTCGTCATAGGGCCCGTCGATCACGTGCAGGTCGATATCGGGATAGGCCTGCGTCATCATGTTGATCGCCCGCGGCAGCAGCACGCTGCGCGACAGCGGTAGCGCGCCGATGACGATCCGGCCGCCATGCATCCCGCCCCAGGAGGACAGTTCGTCCAGCGCCTGGTCGAGTTCGTAAAACGCCAGCTTGGCGGAGCGGATCAGGATGCGGGCGGCGGCGGTCGGGTCATAGCCGCTTTCCGATTTGCGGTAGAGCACCAGCCCCGACACCTTTTCCAGATCGCGCGCGGTGCGGTAGAGCGAGGGCTGCGAGATTCCGATGGCGCGGGCGGCGACGGAAAAATTGCCATAGGCGGCCACCGCGATCAGCGCCCGCAGCTGGGTCGAGGATATCTTGGTGTCAAACCGCGACGGGGCGGTGCCTTTCTGCCGCGCAGCGGCCTCGATGCAGCCCTGTTTCAGGATGTTGAGCGCCCGTTTGCTGCGGCGCATGAATATCTCGCCCGCGGCGGTCGGGTACATGCCGCGGCTGCTGCGCACCAGCAGCTTTTCGTCCAGCGACGCTTCGAGCTTGGCAATGGCTTGGGTGATTGCCGGTTGTGACATGTGCACCGCTTCCGCCGCCGCCGTGATACCGCCGAGCCGGCAGACCAGGACGAAGGCCCGCAGGTGCCGCAGATTGAAATCCTGCCCGTTCATTCCCCATCGCCCATGATAGCTATAGCTAAAACAAATAGTGGCTGCGGCGAAACGAAATGGCAAGTTGTGAAGCGAAGCGCCATAGTGCCGCGGAACTGAAATTTACGGGGTTTGACATGTCTGATCAGAAAACCGCTCTTGTCATCAGCGCCCATGCTGCTGATTTCGTCTGGCGCTGTGGTGGCGCCATCGCCAAGCATCAGAAACTGGGCTACGACGTGACCGTCGTCTGCCTGTCCTACGGCGAACGCGGCGAAAGCGCCCGCCTGTGGAAAGAAGGCAAGACGCTGGACGAGGTCAAATCGATCCGCAAGAAGGAAGCCGAAGACGCCGCCAAGGCGCTGGACGTGCATGACATCGAGTTCCTCGACATGGGCGATTACCCGCTGCGCTTCGGCCAGGAAGCCGAGGAAAAGGTGGTCGACATCATCCGCAAGGTACAGCCGAACTTCATGTTCTCGCACTCCAAGTGGGACCCCTATAACACCGACCACATGAAAACGACCGATTTCGCCCTGACCTGCCGCATGATCGCGCAGGCCTGGGGCCACAACCCGGGCGAAAAGGTTCTGGGCGCGCCGCAGTTGTACCTGTTTGAGCCGCACCAGACCGAACAGATGGGGTGGAAACCGAACGTCTTCCTCGACATCACCGATGTCTGGGACAAGAAGCGTGCCGCGATGGAATGCATGAACGGCCAGGTCCATCTGTGGGATTTCTATACCCGCGTGGCGCAGCAGCGCGCCAATCACTTCAAGCGCAATTCCGGCGGTATGGCCGGTGGGCGCGATTGCCAATATGCCGAAGGTTTCGAATCGATCTTCCCGACCTGCGTGGATGAACTGTCATGAGCGGCTATCCTGTCGGAACCCAGGGCGTCGTCGTCCAGAATATCGAACGCGCCGATCAATCGGTGATCGACGGCCTGGCCCAGTGCGGCGTCGCCACGGTGCACGAAGCGCAGGGCCGCAAGGGGCTGCTGGCCGATTACATGCGGCCGATCTATGCAGGCGCCCGCATCGCCGGGTCGGCGGTGACGATTTCCGCCCCGCCCTGCGACAACTGGATGGTCCATGTCGCCATCGAACAGCTGAAAGAGGGCGATATCATCGTCCTCGCGCCGACCTCGCCGTCGAATGCCGGTTACTTCGGTGACCTGCTGGCGACCTCGGCGCAGGTGCGCGGTTGCCGCGGGCTGATCATCGACGCGGGCGTGCGCGACGTGCGCGACCTGACCGAGATGAATTTCCCGGTCTGGTCCAAGGCGGTCTTCGCCCAGGGCACGGTCAAGGAAGTGCTGGGATCGGTCAACGTGCCGGTGGTCTGCGCCGACGAGCTGATCAATCCCGGCGACATCATCGTCGCCGACGATGACGGCGTCTGCGTGGTGCGCCGCGAAGAGGCCGTAGAGGTGCTGGAAAAATCCCGCGCCCGCGAAGCCAACGAAGAGACCAAGCGCGCCCGGCTGAAGGCCGGCGAGCTGGGGCTGGACATCTACGACATGCGTGGGCGCCTGGCCGAAAAGGGTCTGAAATACGTCTGACCCGTTTCGGGTCGGACCAAGAACAGCAGCGCCCGCCCGGGCAACGGGACGGGCGCTGCCCGGCGCAAGGCCGGGCAACAGCGGGGGAAAATCATGAGCAACGGAATCCCGGTGATGTGGATGCGCGGGGGCACCTCTAAGGGGGGCTATTTCCTGGCATCCGACCTGCCCACCGATACCGGTGAGCGCGACGCGGCGCTGCTGCGGATCATGGGGTCGCCCGATCCGCGCCAGATCGACGGCATGGGCGGGGCCGATCCGCTGACCTCAAAGGTCGCGGTGGTGCGCAAGTCGGATCGTGACGGCGTCGATGTCGATTACCTGTTCCTGCAGGTCTTCGTCGATCAGCCCATCGTCACCGACGCGCAGAATTGCGGCAATATCCTTGCCGGTGTCGGGCCCTTCGCCATCGAGCGTGGGCTGGTCGCGGCGAAGGACGGCGTGACCCCGGTCACCATCTATATGGAAAACACCGGCCAGGTCGCCGTGGCGCAGGTGCAGACCCCGGGCGGGCAGGTGAGCTATCAGGGCGAGGCGCGCATCGATGGCGTGCCCGGCACATCGGCCCCGGTGCCGATCGAATTCAAGGACACCGCCGGGTCGAGCTGCGGCGCTTTGCTGCCCACCGGCAATGTCTGCGACGTGGTCGAAGGGATCGAACTGACCATGATCGACAACGGCATGCCCTGCGTGGTGATGCGTGCCGCCGACATGGGGATCGCAGGCACCGAGACGCCCGAGGAACTGGAAGCCAACGCGGAACTGCGCGCCAAGCTGGAAAAGATCCGGCTGGCCTGCGGGCCGATGATGAACCTGGGCGACGTCACGGAAAAATCGGTGCCCAAGATGACCATGGTCAGCGCGCCGCGTCAGGGCGGCGCCATCGGCACCCGCACCTTCATCCCGCATCGCTGCCACAAGACGATCGGAGTTCTGGGCGCGGTCAGCGTCGCAACCGCCTGCCTGCTGGACGGCGCGCCCGCCCATGCGCTGGCGCAGACGGGGACCGGCGCGACCCGGGATCTGTCGGTGGAACATCCCACCGGCGAAATGACGGTGGTCGCCAATCTGGGGGCGGACGGCACGGTGGACAGCGCCGCGATCCTGCGCACCGCGCGCAAGCTGATGGACGGCGTGGCCTTTACGGAATGAGCCGGAAAACCGGCGATAAGGGAGAGCAGAAATGACCGAACCTTGCTTCGATGTGGCGCATCTGGGCCATGTCGAGATGTACACCGACAAGTTCGAGGAAAGCCTGGATTTCTTCACCCGCATTTTCGGCCTGACCGTTTCCGGGCAGGACGAAAACAGCGCCTATCTGCGGGCCTGGGATGATTACGAATTCCACAGCCTGAAACTGACCCGGAGCGATACCACGGGGGTGGGGCATATCGGTTACCGCGTGTCCTCGCCCGAGGCGTTGGAACGCCGGGTGGCGGCGATCGAGGCGTCGAAATTCAAGAGCCTCGGCTGGGTCGAGGGCGATCTGGGGCATGGCCGCGCCTACCGGTTCGAAGACCCGTTCGGCCATGTGTTCGAGCTTTACTGGGACACCAACAAGTACCAGCACGGCGAGGCCGACAAGCCGGCGCTGAAGAACAACGCCAGCAGGTTCCACGCCACCGGCGCCTGCCCGCGCCGGCTGGATCACCTGAACCTGCTGTCCGAGGACGTGACCCTGTTCAAGGAATTCATGCAGACCTGCCTGGGCAGCCGCGTCACCGAATATATCGAACTGGATAACGGCCGCCTGGGCGGTTGCTGGTTCACGGTGAACAACAAGACCTACGACCTGGCCTGCACCGAGGAACATGGCGGCGGCAATGCGCGGCTGCATCATGTCACCTATGCCAGCGATCAGCGCGAGGACATCCTGCGCGCCGCCGATATCTTCCTGGAAAACGGGGTGCATATCGAAACCGGGCCGCACAAGCACGCGATCCAGAACACCTTCTTCCTGTATGTCTGGGAACCTGCGGGCAACCGGGTGGAACTGGCCAATGCCGGGGCGCGGCTGATCCTCGATCCCGACTGGCAGCCGGTGAAATGGACCGAGGCCGACCGCAAGAAGGGTCAGGCCTGGGGGTTGAAGACCATCGAGAGCTTCCACACCCACGGCACGCCGCCGGTGAAAGGCTGAAAAGCAGCAAGCCCGTTCGAACGGGCTTGCACGCGATTTGAACAATCGCGTGGAAAGCGCCTTCGAAGGCGCTTTCCAAGGCGTTTCGAAACGCCTTGTTACGCCGGAACGCCTGCCAGCACCGTGTCGATGGCGCCGGACAGTTTATCCACCACTTCGCCGATCTGGTTGTCGCTCAGGATGAAGGGCGGGGCCAGCAGCACGTGATCGCCCTGGATGCCGTCGACGGTGCCGCCCATCGGGTAACAGATCAGCCCGGCCTGGAACGCCGCCGCCTTGACATTGGCGTGCAGCTTCAGTTCGGGCGCGAACGGCGCCTTGGTTTCGCGGTTCTGCACCAGTTCCAGCCCGCGGAACAACCCGCGGCCGCGGATGTCGCCGATATGGGGGTGCTGGCCGAACCGGTCCTCCAGCGCCGCTTGCAGCCGGCCGCCCATGTCCATCGCCCGCGCGGCCATCCCGCCGCCCGTCAGCTTGGTCACCACCGCATGGGCGGCGGCGGCGGCCACCGGGTGGCCGATATAGGTGTGACCGTGCTGGAAGAAGCCCGATCCGTTTTCGATCGCGCTATAGATCTTGTCGGTGCACAGCATCGCGCCGATCGGTTGGTATCCCGCGCCCAGACCCTTGGCGATGGCGGTGATGTCGGGGGCGATCCCGTCCTGTTCGCAGGCGAACAGGGTGCCGGTCCGACCCATGCCGCACATCACCTCATCAAGGATCAGCAGCACGCCGTATTGATCGCAAATCTCGCGGACGCGTTTGAAATAGCCCTCGACCGGCGGCACGGCACCGGCGGTGGCGCCGACGACCGGTTCGGCGACGAAGGCCATCACGCTGTCCGGCCCCAGCCGCAGGATTTCCGCCTCCAGCTCATTCGCCACCCGCTGGCCGTAATCGAAGGCGCTCTCGCCCTCGGCCCGGCCGCGATATTCGTAGCAGGGGGAAATGTGGCTGACATCCATCAGCAGCGGCGAAAACGGTTCGCGCCGCCACATGTTGCCGCCCACCGCCAGCACGCCCAGCGTGTTGCCGTGATAGCTTTGCCGCCGCGCGATCACGTGGCGGCGCTGCGGTTCGCCGATTTCCAGGTAATACTGCCGCGCCAGTTTCAGAGCCGATTCCATCGCCTCGGACCCGCCGGAGACGAAATAGACCCGGTCCAGCGCGCCGGGCGCGTGTTCGATCAGAAGATCGGCCAGATCCTCGGCCGGTTCGGAGGTGAAGAAGCCGGTATGGGCGAAGGCCAGCTTGCCCGCCTGGTCCTGCAGCGCGGCGATCACGTCGGGGTCGGAATGACCGAGGCAGGATACTGCCGCGCCCCCCGATCCGTCGAAATATCGTTTTCCGGTCTCGTCGATCAGATAACAGCCGTCGCCACGGGTGGCGCGGGGGGGAATGGATTTGGTGTGGCGGGGAAAGACATGGGACATCGGTGTCGTCCTTAAACCTGTGCCTGCAGCAGCCTGCATCGCGATTCGACCCCATCCGCGGGCGCCGAAACGCTATTCATGAAACATATGTTTCAATCATTGACAAGAAAAAATACAAATGAAAGATGACTCCTGTAACAGGGAGGGATTCGTGACGGAGCTTTCGTCGATCGAGGACAGGATCGCGGCGCGTTACAGCGACTTGAGCGGGCAGCTGCAGAAGGCTGCCGATTACGTGGCGGCCAATCCGATGGATGTGGCGTCGCGTTCTTTGCGTGCGGTATCGTCGGGCAGCGGGCTGTCGCCGGCGACCTATTCGCGGCTGGCCCGGGCGCTTGGGTTCGACACTTACGAGGAGATGCGCGAGCTGTGCCGCGAAGCGGTCGGCCAGCACGTGCCGAGCTTTTCGGAAAAGGCCGAACGGCTGGGCGATGACGGCGGCACCGGCAAATCGGTGTTCCAGCGCCAGACCGAGGCCTGCATCGCCAATATCGCCACCCTGCAGGCGCAGGTGACCGAGGACAAGTTGACCCGCGCGGTCGAGGCGCTGGCCCGGGCGCGCAACGTGGTGCTTTTCGGCGCCTTCGGGTCGACCGGCATCGTCGAATACCTGGCCTATCTGGCCAATTACTGCACCTCGAACTGGACATTGGCCGGGCGCATGGGGGCATCATTGGGGTCGGCGCTGTCGGTGATGAACGACAAGGACGTGCTGTTCATCGTGACCAAGTCGCCCTATGCCCGCCGCGCAATCATCGCCGCGCAGATGGCGCAGGACTTGGGCGCGACCACGATCATCATCACCGACAGCCATTCCTGCCCGGCGCTGAAATATGCCGACGTGCCCTTCATCGTGCCGTCGGAAAGCCCGCAATTCTTTTCATCCTATACCGCCACCCTGGCTTTGCTCGAAAGCCTGATGGCGATGCTGGTGGCCTGCGACCCGAAGGGCACCAGCCTGCGGATTCGCGACGTCGAAACCCGCAACAGCGGACTGGGGGAATTCTGGTCCGAGTGAGTTAACCCGTAACATCAATCAGGGAGATTAATGATGTTCAACAAATTGAAACTGGGCGGCGCGGTTCTGGCCGCCTCCGTCATGGCCGCACCGCTGGCCAGCGCCGAGGAATTCATCACCATCGGCACCGGCGGCGTGACCGGAGTTTATTACCCGACCGGCGGCGCGATCTGCCGTCTGGTCAACAAGGGGCGCAAGGAACACGGCATCCGCTGTTCGGTCGAATCGACCGGCGGTTCGGTCTACAACATCAACACCATCCGCGAAGGCGAGCTGGAATTCGGCGTGGCGCAGTCGGACTGGCAGTACCATGCCTATAACGGCACCTCGAAATTCGCAGACCAGGGCCCGTTCACCGAGCTGCGCGCGGTGTTCTCGGTCCATCCCGAACCCTTCACCGTCGTGGCCCGCGCCGATGCCGGCGTCACCACTTTCGACGACCTGAAGGGCAAGCGCGTCAATATCGGCAACCCGGGATCGGGCCAGCGCGGCACCATGGAAGTGCTGCTGGAAGCCAAGGGCTGGACCACCGACGATTTCGCCCTGGCGACCGAGCTGAAGGCAGCCGAACAGTCGGCGGCGCTGTGCGACAACCAG
The DNA here is from genome assembly GCF_009857745.1 of Thalassovita mangrovi. Classification (GTDB taxonomy): domain Bacteria; phylum Pseudomonadota; class Alphaproteobacteria; order Rhodobacterales; family Rhodobacteraceae; genus Thalassobius; species Thalassobius mangrovi. The sequence goes on along the minus strand of NZ_WWEN01000011.1, from coordinate 3,933 downwards.
ATCGACGCGATGGTCTACACCGTCGGCCACCCGTCCGGGTCCATCCAGGAAGCCACCACCGCCTGCGATTCCGTGCTGGTGTCGGTCAACGGCCCGGCGGTGGACAAGCTGGTTGAGGAAAATTCGTTCTACCGTACCGCAGTCATCCCCGGCGGCATGTATCGCGGCAACCCCGATGATGTGAAAACCTTCGGCGTCGGCGCGACCTTCGTGACCTCGACCGCGGTGTCGGAAGAAGCGGTCTATACCGTGGTGAAGTCGGTGTTCGAAAACTTCGACGACTTCAAGAAGCTGCACCCGGCCTTCGCCAACCTTGATCCCAAGGAAATGGCAACCGCTGGCTTGTCGGCGCCGCTGCATGCCGGTGCCGCCAAGTACTACAAGGAACAGGGCTGGATCGAATAAGCGATCCGCTCACGCCCTTGACCGGCGGCCAGAACGATCTGGCCGCCGGTGTTGTTTTAAAAACCATTCAGTACGATCATGCCAGAAGCGGCAGCCATACATAGCCGCGGGTGACAGGGGGACATGTCATGGCCAAATCCGAAAGCGCGGGCCGTCAGCTCAGCGAAGCGGAACTTCAAGAACTCGTCGCGGCCTCGGATGCCGGCGGGCGTTCGCCCACGGGGGCGGTTGCCACGTTCCTAGCTGCGGTGGCGCTGCTTTGGTCGCTGTTCCAGGTGGTGCTTGCCTCGCCGCTGGCGAATGTGATCCTGCCCGGCGACATCATCAACAATTCGCGCCAGATCCACCTGGCCTTCGCGGTCTTCCTGGCCTTCCTCGCCTATCCGGCGCTGTCGACCAGTCCGCGCCGTTACATCCCGGTGCAGGATTGGGTGATGGCCGCTGTCGCGGCCTTCATCGCGCTTTACGGTTATGTGTTTTACCAGAAGATCGTCGACTCGGGCGGCTTGGCCGATGACGTGGACAAATGGTTCGCGTTGCTGGGGCTGATCCTGCTGTTCGAAGCGGCGCGCCGGGCGCTTGGCCCGGCGATGGCGATCATCGCCACGATTTTCCTGGCTTACGTGTTCTTCGGGTCGTCCGAATGGATCCCCGAAGTGATCCGCTGGAAGGGCGCCAGCCTGAAAAAGGCGATGAGCCACATGTGGATCACCTCCGAAGGGGTGTTCGGCATCGCTTTGGGCGTATCGACCAAGTTCGTCTTCCTCTTCGTGCTGTTCGGCGCGCTGTTGGAAAAGGCGGGCGCGGGGAATTACTTCATCAAGATGGCTTTCGGCGCGCTTGGCCACCTGCGCGGCGGCCCGGCCAAGGCCGCCGTCGTCGGATCAGCCGCGACCGGGCTGATTTCGGGCTCGTCCATCGCCAACGTGGTCACCACCGGTACCTTCACCATCCCGCTGATGAAGCGGGTGGGATTCAGCAGCGAAAAGGCCGGTGCGGTCGAAGTCGCCTCATCGGTGAACGGGCAGATCATGCCACCGGTGATGGGTGCCGCCGCCTTCCTGATGGTGGAATATGTCGGCATTTCCTATGTCGAGGTGATCACCCACGCCTTCCTGCCCGCCGTCATTTCCTACATGGCGCTGGTCTACATCGTGCATCTCGAAGCGGTGAAGCGGAACCTGCCGACGCTCGGCAACAAGGTGACCTCGCTTGCCCGCACGATCTTCGGCATGTTCCTGTTCTTCGCCGGCTTCGCCGCCCTGTGTTACGGCGTGCAATTCCCGGTCAAGGCGATCGTGGCGCTGGTGCCCGAAGGGGCAGGGTGGATCCTGTCGGCACTGGTGGTGCTGGCCTATGTCGCGCTGCTGTGGCTGGCGGCGCAGGTCGATGACCTGGAACCGGACGATCCCAACGCCGAACAGGTCGAACTGCCCGAGGTGTCCGAGATCTACAAATCCGGGCTTTATTACCTGCTGCCGATCATCGTCCTGGTCTATTTCCTGATGATCGAGCAGAAATCGCCGGGCCTGTCGGCCTTCTGGGCGACCGCGCTTCTGTTCGTGATCCTGCTGACCCAAAGACCGCTCAAGGCGATGATGCGCAGCCATGGCGACATGGCCGGGGCCTTCCGCTTCGGCGTGATCGATCTGGGCCAGGGGCTGATCGACGGGGCGCGCAACATGATCGGGATCGGCCTGGCTACCGCCACGGCGGGCGTCATCGTCGGCACCGTGACCCTGACCGGGGTCGGGCAGGTGATGGCCGATCTGGTCGAATTCCTGTCGGGCGGCAACCTGATCATGATGCTGATCATGGTGGGGCTGCTGAGCCTGGTTCTGGGCATGGGCCTGCCGACCACGGCGAACTACATCGTGGTGTCGTCGCTGATGGCGGGGGTCGTGGTGGAACTCGGCGCCAATTCCGGGCTGATCGTGCCGCTGATCGCGGTGCACCTCTTCGTGTTCTACTTCGGCATCATGGCCGATGTGACCCCGCCGGTCGGATTGGCCAGTTTCGCCGCCGCGGCCGTGTCGGGGGGCGATGCGATCCGCACCGGCTTCACCGCCTTCTTCTACAGCCTGCGCACCGTGGTGCTGCCCTTCTTCTTCATCTTCAACACCGATCTGCTGCTGATCGACGTGACGCTGATCGAAGGGATCGTCGTCTTCGTCGTCGCCTCGATCGCGATATTGATCTTCACCGCAGGCACGATGGGATGGTTCATCACCCGCAACACCATCGTTGAAAGCGTGGCATTGGTGGCGATCGCCGTGGTGCTGTTCCGTCCCGGCCTGGTGATGGATCAGATCCAGCCGCCCTTCCATGTCTCGCAGCCGTCGCAGCTGACCGAGGTTCTGGGTGCTGCGTCCGAGGGGGACGAGGTCAGGCTGATCCTGAATGGCCCCGATTTCGACACCGGCGATCTGAAGGAGACCACCATCGTTCTGACCGTCACCGGCGCGCCCGATGGCGATGCGCGTCTGGCGGCGGCGGGATTGGCCGCCTTCGACGAAGGCGGAGTGATGAAGCTCGACGAACCCTTCCCGGGCACGCCCTTCTTCGACACGCTGTCGAGCTTCGATTTCTACGGCGACGAACCGGTGCAGGTAACCAGCGTCAAGGCGCCGGCCGACCAGATGCCGAAAGAACTGATCTTCATCCCGGCGCTGTTGCTGCTGGGGCTGATCGCCTTCCTTCAACGCGCCCGCGCCAACCGTCAGGAGATCCCGGCATGAGCACCTGTATTCTTTGCGCCGTCGACATGAGCCAGCACGAACCCGATGCAGAGGTCCTGAAAGTGGCGGCCAAGCTGGCCGCGCTGGATGGCGCCCAGCTCGACGTGATCACCGTGGTGCCCAGTTTCGGGGCGGGCGAGGTGCCGGACTTCTTCCCGAAGGATTATCACAAGCATGCCCTGGCCGAGACGTCGGAGCGGCTGAAGGCCTTCGTGAAGAAGGTGCTGGGCGATGAGGCCGATGCGAAGGTCCGTCACGAGGTGGCGACCGGCAAGGTCTATCAGGAAGTGCTGCACGCGGCGGAGGTGGCGGGCAGCGACCTGATCGTGATCGGATCGCACCGGCCTTCTGCGCGCGACTACCTGCTGGGCACCAACGCCGCCAAGGTGGTGCGCCACGCGCCGGTTTCGGTCTACGTGGTGCGCGGCTGATCACCTTCGCCTGCGGCCCTGTCTTTAAGGACGGGGCCGCGGGCACCATGGCCTTTGCCGGGGAGGGCAGGGCGATTCACCCCGCTGAACCCCGGATTCTCCCCCTCCCACCCCCGATTCCAAGCCCTGACTCGCCGTTTCACCTAGAAGACGCGTGTTCAGGGCTTTTTTCGTTGAGATGTTAAGGGGTTTGTGGCTGATTAAGTTATTGAAAAGGTTTGGTTTTAAATAGTGTTGCCCAAAAATTCGTTTTTTTAGAAAAAACCGCTTGCGGAGGTGTGCGGATAACCTTAGAACCCCCTTCACCGGCGGCGCTGAGGCGCTGGACGGGACGCCAAGCGGAACGACGGAGCGATGCT